>NZ_JACHGU010000001.1 GCF_014202435.1 Pseudoxanthomonas broegbernensis
CGGCAAGCCGGTGCACATCCTCACCACCAGCGCCAGCCCGCGCCGCATCCTCAACATGACCGCCATCGCCGCCGTCGACGCGCAGATCCGGCAGCAGAGGGAAGATGCGCGCAAGGGCTGAGGGGCCATTGCGGAGCCGGGCATGGCCGACGCCGATGCCTGTCGCCGGCTGAAGCCGGCTCCTGCGGGAAGGCGACGAAGCCCGGCCCCTGGGTAGGAGCCGGGTTGAGCCGGCGCCGCCCTGCCGGGCATGGCCGGCTACGGCCGCATGTCGCCGACGGGGGGCGGTCCCTGTGGCCGGCGCCTGCGGAAAGGGCGACGGAAGCGGGCGACTGCGCCCCGCGGCCGGCCACCGGCCGGCCCGGGAGGTGGTGGCCGGAGAAACCATCTGCGCCGCGCCGCCGCCCGGCCGCGTTTGCGGCGTGGCCGTGTCCCGAGGACAAGCCGCCACAGTGCCGCCCCGGCGCGGCATACGCCCCGGTAGCGAGGCAGGGGGTGCCGGCCTTGCGTTAAACTTGCAAACCCACAAGACATGAGATTGCCGCGCCTCCCGCGCGGCCACGGGAGTGATATGAACTGGCTCAACGAAGTCCTCCAGAACGATCCGGATCCGGTCGAGACCCGGGAATGGATCGAGTCGCTCAAGGCGGTCATCGACCGTGACGGCCCCGAGCGCGCCCACGGCCTGCTGGAGGACATGGTCGAGCTGACCCGCCGCTCCGGCGCGGTCCTGCCGTTCTCGCCCACCACCGAATACGTCAACACCATCGCCCCGCACCTGGAGGCCAAGAGCCCGGGCGACGCAGACCTGGAGTGGCGGATCCGCTCGATCATCCGCTGGAACGCGATGGCCACCGTGGTGCGCGCCAACCGCAAGCCCGGCGACCTGGGCGGCCACATCGCCTCCTTCGCCTCCTCGGCCACCCTGTACGACGTGGGCTTCAATCACTTCTGGCGCGCCCCGTCCGAGCAGCATCCGGGCGACCTGGTCTACATCCAGGGCCACAGCTCGCCGGGCATCTACGCCCGCTCGTTCCTGGAAGGCCGCATCACCCAGAACCAGTTGGACAACTTCCGCATGGAAGTGGACGGCCGCGGCATCTCCTCCTACCCGCACCCGTGGCTGATGCCCGACTACTGGCAGGCCCCCACCGTGTCGATGGGCCTGGGCCCGCTGACCGCGATCTACCAGGCGCAGTTCATGAAGTACCTGGAGCACCGCGGCCTGATCGAGAAGTCCGACCGCAAGGTGTGGTGCTTCATCGGCGACGGCGAGACCGACGAGCCGGAGACCCTGGGCGCCATCTCCCTGGCTGGCCGCGAGGGCCTGGACAACCTGGTGTTCGTGATCAACTGCAACCTGCAGCGCCTGGACGGCCCGGTGCGCGGCAACGGCAAGATCATCCAGGAGCTGGAAGGCGTGTTCCGCGGCGGCGGCTGGAACGTGATCAAGCTGCTGTGGGGCAGCTACTGGGATCCGCTCCTGGCCAAGGACACCAACGGCATCCTCAAGAAGCTGATGATGGAGACCGTCGACGGTGAGTACCAGAACTGCAAGGCCTTCGGCGGCGCGTATACCCGCGAGCACTTCTTCGGCAAGTACCCGGAGACGGCGGCCATGGTCGCCTCGCTGTCGGACGAGGACATCTGGCGCCTGAACCGCGGCGGCCACGACCCGCACAAGGTCTATGCCGCCTACCACCAGGCGGTGAACACCAAGGGCGTGCCGACCGTGATCCTGGCCAAGACGGTCAAGGGCTACGGCATGGGCTCGGCCGGCGAGTCGCTCAACCCGACCCACCAGACCAAGAAGCTGGACGACGACTCGGTGCGCGCCTTCCGCGACCGCTTCAACATCCCGATCAGCGACAAGGAACTGGCCGGGGCCGAGCAGGTCCCGTTCTACCTCCCCGGCGAGGACTCGCCGGAAGTGCAGTACCTCAAGGAGCGCCGCGCCGCCCTGGGCGGCTACCTGCCGCAGCGCCGCCGCAAGGCCTCCAAGTCCTTCACCGTGCCGGCGCTGGACAAGTACGAGCGCCTGCTCAAGGACAGCGGCGAGCGCACCTACTCCACCACCATGGCCTTCGTGCAGACCCTCAACATCGCCCTGCGCGACAAGGAGATGGGCCCGCGCCTGGTGCCGATCGTCGCCGACGAGGCGCGCACCTTCGGCATGGAGGGCCTGTTCCGCCAGATCGGCATCTACGCCCCGTTCGGCCAGAAGTACAAGCCGGTGGACGCCGACCAGCTCATGTACTACCGCGAGGACCAGTCCGGCCAGGTGCTGCAGCAGGGCATCAGCGAGCCGGGCGCCATCGCCTCGTGGATGGCCGCCGGCACCAGCTACTCGGTGTCGAACGTGCCGATGCTGCCGTTCTACATCTACTACTCCATGTTCGGCTTCCAGCGCGTGGGCGACCTGGCCTGGCAGGCGGCGGACATGCGTACCCGCGGCTTCCTGCTGGGCGGCACCGCCGGCCGCACCACCCTCAACGGCGAGGGCCTGCAGCACGAGGACGGCTTCAGCCAGATCGTGGCCGGCGGCATCCCCAACGTGCGCAGCTACGACCCGACCTTCGGCTACGAGGTCACCGTCATCGTCCAGCACGGCATGAAGTCCATGCTCCAGGACCAGATCGACGAGTACTACTACGTCACCCTGATGAACGAGAACTACACCCACCCGGAGATGCCCAAGGGCGCCGAGGCGGGGATCATCAAGGGCATGTACCTGCTCACCGACGCCGGCAAGCCGAAGAAGGGCGAACTGCGCGTGCAGTTGCTGGGCAGCGGCACCATCCTGCGCGAGGCCATCGCCGCGGCCGAGCTGCTGGACAAGGACTTCGGCGTCACCGCCGACATCTGGTCCTGCACCAGCTTCAACGAGCTGCGCCGCGAAGGCTTCGACGCCGAGCGCTGGAACCGCCTGAACCCGGAAGCCAAGGCCCCGCGCAAGGCCTACGTGACCGAGCTGCTGGAAGGCCGCCAGGGCCCGGCCATCGCCGCCACCGACTACGTGCGCGCCTTCGCCGACCAGATCCGCGCGTTCGTGCCGATGCAGTACACCGTGCTGGGCACCGACGGCTTCGGCCGCTCCGATACCCGCGCCAACCTGCGGCGGTTCTTCGAGGTGGACCGGTACTACATCGCCCATGCCGCCATCGCCGCGCTGGCGAAGGAAGGCAAGATGACCGGCAAGGACGTGGCCCGGGCGATCAAGCAGTACAAGATCGATCCGGAGAAGGCGAACCCGATCGGGGTTTGACGGCTCAAGGGCCCTGGGGCCCGCCGGTGGCAATGCCGTGTAGGTCCGGATTTCCCTCCGGAAAACATCTAAAGAAACGGGGCTTGGCTACAAAATGCCAAGCCCTTTTTTTGGTGGATGTGATTTATGGCCGCAACATTTCCCAGAGGACAGGGTCATCACCATCGAGCCGTTCCTGTCCACCCGCAGCCGGGTGGTGGTGGAGGCGGACGACGGCTGGACGCTGGTGGGTGCGAAGGGCAACCGCTTGGCGCAGTTCGAGCACACCCTGATCGTGACCCGGGGCGATCCGATCGTGGTGACCGTGCATTGAGCCTGTCGTCTGGTAACGCCGGGGATGCCATGCGCAAGTTCCGAGCGCGGATGCGAGCGGCCAGGGCGGTGGGGATCGTCCTGGTCCTCCTCGCTTCCATGGCCATGCCCATCCCGGTGGCCTGAACAAGGAGGGCTGCCACAACGGCCGCAAGAACGGTGGCTACCACTGCCATCGTGCCGCCGCGGCCGACAGCGCCTCGCGGTCGGCTCCGAAGCCCTCCGATGTCGCGCCTGTCCGCACGGTCCCGATGCAGGGGCGTGCATTCCGAAATTGCGACGAGGCGCGGCCCCGGTGCGGCGAGGCGAGCCGGGCTACGGGCCGCACCTCGACTGCGACAACGATGGCGTCGGGTGCGAGCCTTATCGCGGCCGCTAGCTGTGTAAACCCATGAGGTTGTTCAGCGGCAGTTGGAGTCGGCTGATAGGGGGCTTGTAGCCCAGGCTGGCGTGCGGTCGATGCCAGTTGTAGCGGTGCAGCCAGGCAGGAAGTGCCTGCTGGCGCTGGTGGGAGTTGTCATAGGAACGGGCGTAGGCCCATTCGCGCAACGCGGTCTGGACCAGCCGTTCGGCCTTGCCGTTGGTGCGTGGCGTATAGGGCCGTGTGCGCAGGTGTCGCAGCCCCAGGCGCTGCAGGAGTCGGCGGAACCGGCGGCTCCTGTAGCAGGCCCCGTTGTCGGTCATCACCCGGGTAAAGGTGACGCCGAGGGTTCGGTAGTAGCGCAGTGTCTGCAGCAATGCGCGACAGGCGCTGGAGCCACGCTCGTCGTTCTCGATGGTACCGAAGGCGACCCGGGAGTGGTCGTCGATGGCCAGGTGGACGAACTCCCATCCGGCGCCGTCGGATGCGCGTTGGCGATCACCGGTGACCCGGTGTCCGGGCCGCCAGAACCGTCCCAGTTTCTTGATGTCCAGGTGCAGCAGGTCGCCCGCCTGCGGGTACTCGTAGCGGTTGTCCGGGCGTGCCGGCGCGAGTTCCGCCAGTCGGTGCAGCCCGGCACGCTGCATCAGTCGGGCGATGGTGCTCAGCCCGACGGGCAAGGTCAGCGAGATCTGGCGATAGGTCTGTCGCTGGCGGCGCAGCGCGATCACCTGCGCAACCACCCCTGGCGGAGTCGCCGTGGGGGATCGGAGAGGACGCGAGGAGCGGTCATGCAACCTGTCCGGGCCTTCCTGGCGGAAACGGCGGAGCCACTTGTACGCCGTACGGATGCTCACCCCGGCGGCGTGGGCGGCTTCCTCGACCCGCAGGCCGTGGTCGATCACCCGCTCGACAAGCAGGGCTCGACCGCGAGGCGTAAGACGGGCATGTTTATGCAGGTTCATCCGGGGCTCCTGGGGGCTGGGTTGGCTTCGCAACCCCCATCTTCCAGAGATGCCCCGGATGAACAACCTACTGAGAGATCACAGCTAGTCGAGGATGTGGCGAACAGCACGCACGGTCATGGGCCGGGAGCAGGGATCGCCCTTTCGCCAGGCCGGTGAAGCGGTGCAAACAGCCTTCCCGCTGCCGCCTCCGTTGCCGTCGAAACTATGGCGGCGGCCTTCTGCAGACACCCATGCGCGCGTTAATATCCCCGTCCGATGGCCGGGCAGGGAGGTGCCCGGAATCGCGACGGCCGCGTCCTCGCTTGCCCGCGCTGGAGCGCCGTTTTCCTCGAATATCCCGTCCGACATGGAGGTCGCATACATGCCAGTCCGTTCGATCCTGGTTTTCCTGGGTGCGCTGTTCTGCGCGCAAGCATTGGCGGCTGAGGCGGCCGCGCCGGTGGAGCGCCCCGCGCGCATCCGCCTGTTCGGCCAGAACGGCGTCGCCCTGACCATGTACACGAATGCGCGGTGCGAGCGCGAGTACGACGAGGAGATCGATGCTTCCGGTTCGCTCTCGCATGGTTTCAGGACGCTGCTGGGGAAGAAGCGCCGGAACGTAACCATCGGCATTCCCGAGACGGACAACACCCGCAACCTGGCCGCGCGCGACAGGCTGATGGCCAACCCCTACTACCTGGAATATCCCCTGGTGCCGGGGCAGCCCGTGATGCTGGAAGCGCAGGTTTCGAACAACCCCCAAGGGTGGGGCTGCGCCCGCCGTGTGCAGGTCGCCTTCGTCCCCGAGCCTGGAGAGGACTACGAGGGCGACATGATCCGCGACTTCGAGAATGGGGTCTGCTTGATGGCGATCCGCCGTGTCGCGGTGGATGGCCAACTGAGCCCGGTCCGCGCCTTGCCCGTACGCCGCGCCTGCGAAGCGGAGCCGACCGAGGCGGTGCCGCTGATGGTCATGCTGTTCGAGCCGGACCGGCTGCAGTACCGGTCCGCGGAAGCGGGCGCCGGCGTGGAAGAGCTGGACGACGACGAGGACGACATCGAGGACTTCGAAGCGGCCATCGCGGAAGCGCCGATCCTGCCGGGCATGACGCTGTGCATCGTCGCGGCCGGGGACGCGGAGGCGAGCCCGCTCGGGAGCCGGCTCCCGGCCTTGCTGGAGGCGCGCGGCACGCAGGTCCGGGTGGTCCGGGGCGACGCCAATGCCCTGCAGGCGGAGTGGCGGCTCACCGAAGAGCGGCCACTGACCTTCCCGCTGGCCGAGTACTACTGCCGCTCCATCGCCGGCTACTGACGGAGCCCGTTCACCCATCGTCGCCGGGGCCTTGGCGCGCAGGCGCGTGGCATCGGCGCAGCGGGAGCTGCGCCGGCCCCGGGCTCTCGGTGCGGCATGCTCGGCGCGGTGGACGGCCGGCCGTGCAATGCCCGGCATGTCCGCAGCCGTGCCATGGCCCCTTGCGTTGGCGGGCACCACCGAATGGACCGGTACGGTGTTCACGGGGACGCCACCTGGCGGGGCGTTACGTTGGAGCCTCCCCCCCCATGGAGCCCCCACGATGGCCACCCCCGCCGAGCTGGAACGGAAATTCTGGAAGACCCTCAAGTCCGACATGACGCTGATGCTGGGCGTGGACGGGCTGGAGGACGGCCACACCCGGCCGATGACGGCGCAACTCGAGCACGAGGAACACGGCCCCCTCTGGTTCTTCGCTTCGAACGACAACGCGTTGGTGCGCCACGCCGGCACGCCACGACGCGCCGTGGCCGCCTTCTCCGCCAAGGGCCATTCGCTGTTCGCGAGCATCGGTGGCGTGTTGCGCGTGGACACCGACCGGGCCGTGGTGGAACGCCTGTGGAATCCGTTCGTCGCGGCCTGGTACGAGGGCAAGGACGACCCCAAGCTGGCACTGTTGCGGCTGGACCCGGACCGGGGCGAGGTGTGGTTGAACGAGAACAACCTGCTGGCCGGCGTGAAGATGCTGATGGGCATCGACCCGAAGAAGGACTACCGGGACAAGGTGGCCAAGGTCGACCTGAGCTGACGGTCGCACGGAACCTGCGGCGGTGCGCCGCCTGGCCTCAGCGGCCGTCGCGGTCGGCGTCTCCGGGCAGCGCGCGTTCGCGCCATGCCAGGCATCGCGGACCGCCGCCCGGGCATCGGTCCAGGCCATGCGCGAGGTGCCCTTGTTCTTCTCTCAGCCGCGCTCCAGGCCAGCCTCGAGTCCCTCGTCTCAGGTGCGCCCGGCATGGGAGTTGCGGGCGTAGGCGCCGTAGGTAGGCCGGGCGGTAGTCGTAATCGCCCCTGCAGTAGTCGGCCGAGCGGTACCGGTCGGCATGGTAGCGACCGGTGGCCTCGTAGGTGCGATAGGTACGGTCGGAGCGGTCGGAGCGGTCGAAGGCATCGTGTACTGCTTCCTTGGCCTGCTCCCACTCCAGTTGCGACTTGCCGTGGCCGTTTCCCAGCCCTGGCGGACGTCGGATTCGAGCGAACCGTCCCGGCGCCGGTCGGCGTACCGGCCGCGCACGCTGTTGCCGTACCCGTGCCGGCGCGTAGTCGGTGTCGTAGCTGTAGGTGTGATCGGGTAGGGCAGGTTGGCGTATTCGGTACGCCAGTAATCGGCTTCGCCGGTGGTGGGCGCAGGAAGCGACCCTGGCCTCATTACGGATTCGTCAGGAATGCTAGTATCGGTTAGCGCTAACATCCGGACGGGATGCCAGTGTTGTGCGCCTCACCGCACAGTCCTTGGGAGGGACACATGTCGATATCGTTTTCCGCACCCCCCACGCGTGGCCGAATCGCTCCGCGCCTGCTTCGCTCGCTCCTGGTCGCGGCCGGCGCGCTGCTGGCGGCGCCCGTCATGGCCCAGCCGTCCGGCGGCCCCTATGGGCCAATCCCGCAGTCCTACGCCGTGCCGGAGACGGGCACCGTCTACTACGTCGCCCCCGATGGCGACGCCGGCGTGCCGGGCACCGCGCTGGCCAAGCCCACCACCCTCGAGTCGGCGATCGCGCGGGTGGTCACCGGCGACAGCATCGTGCTGCGCGGCGGCACCTACCGCACCGGCGGCCTGCAGCTCAACCAGGGCATCACCCTGCAGCCCTACCTGGACGAGCGCCCGGTGCTGAAGGGCACGCGGGTCGCCACCGAATGGGAAGCGCTGCGCGACAACGTGTGGCGCACCAGGTGGGAGCACCTGTTCCCGGCGCGGCCGCTGGCCTGGTGGCGGCTGGAGCGCGAGGGCATGCGCACCCCGCTGCACCGGTTCAACAACGACATGGTCTTCGTCGACGGCCGGCTGCTGCTGTCGCAGGGCTGGGCCGGCGGGCTGGGCGATGAGGGCTACTACATCGACTACGACAACGGCTATGTCTACATCGGCGTCGATCCGGCCGAGCACCAGGTCGAGATCACCGCGCACGACATCGCCCTGCACCGGCCCTCGCGCGAGGTGCATGGCAAGCCGTCCGATGGCAAGGGCCCGACCATCCGCGGCCTGACCTTCACCCAGTACGCCTTCCGCGCCATCGACATCGAGGGCAAGAAGCCGTCCACCGGCCCCAACGACGAACCGACCGACGACCCGGTGGGCGTGTCCGCACGCCATGAGCACGGCAAGGAAGTGGTCGGCACCACGCTGGAGAACGTGACCATCAGCTTCACCTCGCGCGTGGCCGGCTACTTCCGGGGCGACAACCTCACCATCCGCAACTCGCTGATCAGCGACACCG
Organism: Pseudoxanthomonas broegbernensis; assembly: GCF_014202435.1. Lineage (GTDB taxonomy): Bacteria > Pseudomonadota > Gammaproteobacteria > Xanthomonadales > Xanthomonadaceae > Pseudoxanthomonas > Pseudoxanthomonas broegbernensis. The sequence continues at coordinate 8,633 of NZ_JACHGU010000001.1, forward strand.
GCACCGAGGGCATCTACCTCATCGGCTCGTCCGACTCGCTGCTGGAGCGCAACATCGTCCGGCGCAACAACATCGAGCAGTTGACCGGCTACTACCCGGCGGCGGTGAAGATCTTCAACCAGTCCTACGACGTGGTGGTGCGCGACAACCTGATCGTCGACCACCCGCACTCCAACGGGGTGTGGTACGACGTGGGCAACGTCGAGGGCGTGTTCGCGGACAACCACGTCGAGGGCACGCTGATCGGGCTGTTCTTCGAGATTTCCAAGGGCATCGTGGTGGCGGGCAACGTGTTCGTGGACAACCAGCAGGGCATCCGGGTGCTGAACAGCTCCGATGCCCGGGTCTACCACAACACCTTCTACAACTCGCCGGCGATGTTCGACCGCAACGAGCGCAGTGCGCAGGCCGACCATTTCGGCTGGCACCCGCAGACCGGCCCGGACGTGGACGAGCGCGAGGGGCACGTGTTCGAGGGCAACCTGCTGGTCGCCGGCGCGGGCTTCGCCGGGCCGCTGCTGCACTTCGACCAGCCGGCCGCCATGTGCGGCACGCTGAAGCGGCCGATGACCACCCGGGTGGACCACAACGCCTACGTGCGGGCCGACGCCGGCGAGCAGCCGCTGGTCACCTGGAGCCCGGTCGCGGGCAAGGACTGCCTGGCCGAGTTCGCCACGCTGGACGCCTTCCGCAAGGCTACCGGGCTCGAGAAGCAGGGCGTGTCCCTGCAGGGCTACGACGGCACGCTGTTCCGCAGCATGGAGCTGAGCCGCTTCGAGCTGGCGCAGCGTCCGCAGGGCATGCGGGAAGTGCCCGTCGCCGCTGAAGCGGCGAAGGTGCTCGGCTGGAGCGAGCAGCCGCGCCTGCCGGGCGCCTATCCGGCCGCCGCGTCGTCCACGCCGACGCGGTAACGCGAAGAAACCCGGACCCGTCCGCGCGACGGGTCCGGGAGCGGCCGTGCGACCCTCCGTCCGCACCGGGCGGCGTCTTCACATGCCCGTGCGCAGGCACGTAATAGCGTGCGCCGCCTCGGTAATCGAAGCGCCAGGCAATCCGCCTGGCGCCGCCGCGCGTCGCCCGGGCCTGCCGGTGCGCGCTGCCCGGCATACCGGACTGATCGCGCCGGCCGGGCGCTGGGACGGGTGGAATGGAAAGGCGCGAGGAAGAAACCGACCCGCAACTGGCGGGCTATCTGGAGCACGTGCGCGCGGTGCTCCAGGGGCCGACCCTGGCACTACAGGCGCTCGCGATCTCGCTGTGGTGCGTCTCGCTCGCGTTCAATCCGCAGGTGGAGCGCGGGGCGACCCCGGCCACGGTTGCGATGCTGGCGGCCCTGCTGGGCATATGCGTCTACAAGGGATGGAAGGCGAGCGTGCTGCGCTGGCGCGTGGGCAACATCCTGTACGCCATGCTGCTGGCCTCGGCGTTCAGGATGATGCTGTCGATGATGGTCCGCCCCCAGGAACTGCTGGTATTGCCGGTGGCCATCCTGGTGTCGCTGGGGTTCGCCAGCGTGGTGCCGCTGCGGCGCGACTACCTGCTCATCCTGGCGGCGGTGTGGGCGATCCTCATGTCGGGCCACCCGGGGGTGGACGCCGACAGCCTGGACCCGGAGAACCTGGCGATCCTGGTGGCGGCGTCGATCCTGGTGGCGCTGGGACTCAACCATGCGGTGGTCACCCACCTGCGGGCCACGTTCCGGCTCAAGGAGGATTTCCGTCGCCTGGCGGAGACCGATGCGCTGACCGGGCTGCCCAACCGCCGTGCGCTGCTGGCGCGGCTGGATGAGGCCTGCGCGGCGGACGGGCGCCAGGCGCGGCATTTCGCGCTGCTGGACCTGGACGACTTCAAGGACGTCAACGACCGCTTCGGCCACGATGCGGGCGATGCGGTGCTGCAGGCGCTGGCCGGCGACCTGCGCAGGCTGCCGCACGCGTTCGCCGGGCGGCTGGGCGGCGAGGAGTTCGGCGTGATCTTCGACGGCGCCGATGGCGAGGAGGTCGGCGCGCTGCTGGAGCGGATGCTCGGGGACGCCCGCCGCGGGGGGATGCGGGAGGGCGGTTTCTCCTTCAGCGCCGGGGTCGTGCGGACCCTGCCGGGAGAGCCTGCCGTGGACGTGCTGCGCCGCGCCGACGAGGCGATGTACCAGGCCAAGCGCATGGGCAAGCGACGGGTGGTCCGGGCGGGCATGGACGCGGGCCGGGGTGCGGGTTGGGCCGGGCCCGCCCTGCGGGTCCGCTGCGATCCACCCGCCGGAGGCGGCCGCCACGGCCCGCCGCCGGGTGCCCACTGGCGTCCGCAAACCTGGAGGTCGTGACGACCGCGAGGGGGAGCGCACGGCGGGATTGACCTGGATCAATGAGGGCCGCGGGGCACCGGGGGAGACTGCAAACACACCAGACGGAGAAGCAGACATGTACAAGCATCTTCTGGTTCCCACCGACGGTTCGCCGCTGTCCGACACCGCCGTCGACCAGGCCCTGGCGCTGGCCAGGGCGCTGGATGCCAAGGTCACCCTGTTCACGGCGGTCGAGCCTTTCCAGGTCTTCGCCTACCTGCCCGAGCAGGTCGCCGAGACCCGCGACGCCTACGAGCGGCACGCCCGGGCGGCGGCGGCCCGGCGCCTGGAGCAGGCGGCGCAGAAGGCCGCCGCGGCCGGCGTGGCGCACGCGAGCGCGGTGGCGGACAGCGCCGACCCGCACGAGTCGATCATCGCCACGGCGAAGGAAAAAGGCTGCGACCTGATTGCGATGGCGTCCCACGGCCGCCGCGGGGTCAAGGCGCTGGTGCTGGGCAGCGTGACCGCCAAGGTGCTCACCTACTCGAACATCCCGGTGCTGGTCTATCGCGACGCCGGCTGAGGCGCCTGGGCACCCCGGGCCGCGACCGCGTGGAGAACGCGGCCGCGGCCCGGTCGTCCGTGGCCGGCCGGTGCCGGCGGCATCGCGCTCCTCGCCTAGAATCGGGGTCTTCCCGCACGGACCGAGGCGACCCCATGGCCACCATCCTCATCACCGGCGCCAACCGCGGCATCGGCCTGTCCCTGGCCCGGCGGCTGCGCGCGCGAGGCGACGAGGTGATCGCGGTGTGCCGGCGCGGCGGCCCGGCGCTGGAAGCCACCGGGGCGCAGGTGGTGGACGGGGTGGACGTGTCCGACGCGCGGACGGTGGCCGCGTTGCCGCAGCGGCTGGCCGGGCGCGTGCTGGACACGCTGATCCTCAACGCCGGCATCTTCACCAACGAGACCCTGGACGCGCTGGACGCGGACGCCTTCGCGCGCATCCAGCGCCAGTTCGAGGTCAACGCGCTGGGGCCGCTGCGCGTGGCCGCGGCGTTGCAGGGGCAACTGGCGCAGGGCGCGAAGGTCGGCATCGTCACCAGCCGCATGGGCTCCATCGCCGACAACGGCTCCGGCGCCTACTACGGCTATCGCGCCTCCAAGGCGGCGGTCAACGCGATCGGCCGTTCGCTCGCCCGCGACCTGGCGCCGCGCGGCATCGCAGTGCTGCTGCTGCATCCGGGCCTGGTGGCCACCGAGATGGTCGGCGGCCACGGCGACTTCACCCCCGAGGAGGCGGCGGCCAACCTCATCGCCCGCCTCGACGGCCTGGACCTGGCCGGCAGCGGCGGCTTCCTGCACGCCAACGGCACGCCGCTGCCCTGGTAGGCCGGTCGCACGGCGCGGGCATCGGCAAGCCGGAACCCATGGACAGCCCGGCCGGCCGGCGCCACCATCGCCCGCATCCATGGGAAACGACGGAGGGGCGGGGATGGGGATGCCGTACCGCGCGATTCTGGCCGTGACGCTGCTGCTTGGCCTAGCGCCAGGCCGGACGCACGCGCAGCCGGGGACCCTCGACCTGACGCCCTACCTGAGGCAGGACGTCTACGAGCGGGTGAAGATTTCGCCCGATGGCGCCCACTACGCGGTGACCGTGCCGCTGGAGGACCGCACCGTGCTGGTGGTCGTCCGCCGCTCGGACCTGCAGCCCACCACCAAGATCCTCGGCCGCAAGGACTCGGCGGTGGATGGCTTCTGGTGGGCCAGCAACGAGCGGGTGGTGGTGTCGATGGCGCACAAGTACGGTTCGCGCGACCAGCCTATCGCCATCGGCGAGCTGCACGCGGTGAACGTGGACGGCACCCAGGCCCGGCTGCTCGCCAGCCCCTACGGGGTGGACGAGGCGCCGGGCATCGTCGCCCGCTACAAGGTGCAGCTCGAGCAGGCGGTGTACATGCTCGATCCCCTGGTGGACGACCCGCGCAACATCCTGGTGTACTCGATGCCGCTCAAGAGCGACCCGTACATCGCCATCGAGAAGCTGGACATCTACAACCGCCGCCGCGTCCTGGTTGCCGCCGCGCCGGTGCGCCGCGCCGACTTCGTGGCCGACGCCCAGGGGCAGGTGCGCTTCGCCCATGGCGCCGATGCCGACAACATGGCCAAGCTGTTCTACCGGGACGCACGCGGTGCGGAATGGCGGCTGGTCAACGACGAGCGGGCCAGCGGCCACCGCGTCTTCCCCCTGGGCTTGAGCGCCGATGGCGCCACGGCCTACCTGCAGGTGGAGCGCGACACCGGGCCGGATGCGGTGGTGGCCTGGAACCCGCACGGCGCCGGCTTCACCGAACTGCTGCGCGACCCGGCGGTGGACCCGTACCGCATCCTCTACGACCTGGACGGCCATACCCCGATCGGCGCGTCCTTCATGACCGACCGGGTGCGCAACCGCTTCTTCGACGAGGACGCGCCCGCGGCGCGCTTCTACCGCAGCCTGGAGAAGGCCTTCGGCACCGATGCCGTGCACATGACCTCGGCCACCGCCGACGGCCGGCTGGTGCTGCTGTACGTGTGGAGCGACCGCAACAACGGCGACTACTTCCTGTTCGACACGGCCCGGCGGTCGGCCGCGCGGGTGTTCAGCCGCCGCGAATGGTTCGTGCCCGACGCGGTCCCGGCGTCGAAGTACGTCCGCTTCCAGGCGCGCGACGGCATGGCCCTGCACGGCTACCTCACCGAGCCGCTGGCCGCCGCCGACGGGCCGCGGCCGATGGTGGTGCTGCCGCATGGCGGGCCGTTCGGCGTCTTCGACGGGTGGTCGTTCGACGACGACGCGCAGATCCTGGCGGCGGCCGGCTACGCGGTGCTGCGGGTCAATTACCGCGGCTCGGGCAACTACGGCCGCGCGTACATGCGCGCGGGCCTGCAGGAATGGGGCGGGCGCATGCAGGACGACCTTACCGACGCCACCGCCTGGGCGATCGGGCAGGGCATCGCGGACGCCTCGCGCATCTGCATCTACGGTGCCAGCTACGGCGGCTATGCCGCGCTGATGGGCGTGGCGCGCGAACCGGACCTGTACCGGTGCGCGGTCGGCTACGTCGGCGTCTACGACCTGGAGCTGATGCATCGCGCCGCCTCCAGCCGCAGCCGCTCCGGCCGGACCTGGGCGCTGGAATGGATGGGCGCGCGCGACACCCTGGCCGCGCGTTCGCCGACCCGGCTGGCCGGGCGGATCAAGGCGCCGGTCTTCCTCGCCGCCGGCGGCACCGACGAGCGCGCGCCCATCGAGCACAGCCAGCGCATGGAAAAGGCGCTGCGCAAGGCCGGCGTACCGGTGGAAACCTTGTACTTCCCCAACGAGGGCCATGGTTTCTACACCGAGGCGCACCGCCGCGAGTACTACACCCGGCTGCTGGATTTCCTGGCACGGCACCTGGGCGGGGCGACCGCGCAGCGCTGAGCCTGCGGCGCCGGGGCGACGGCGCCCTTCAGCGCCTGGACGCCAGGATGCCGTCCAGCGCCGGCTGCGCGCGGAACCCGGCCCTCTCCAGCCGCCGCGCCACCTCGCGCGGGACGTCGCGGCCGCTGGTCAGCCGGTTGGGAGTGCCGGTGTAGTGGAACAACCGGCCGCCGCGGCGCAGGACCCGGGCGAGCTGGTCGTAGAAGGCCTGCGCGTACAGCTCGCCGGCGATGCCGAAGCGCGGCGGGTCGTGCAGCACCGCGTCCACCGAGGCGTCGTCCACGCCGGCGATGGCCTGCGCCACGTCGGCATGGGCCAGGCGCAGGCGCCCGCCGCTTCCCGGCGCGTCCGGGTCGGGCGACCAGGGGTTGAGGGAGCGCAGCCAGAGCACGTCCGCGTTCTTCTCGAACGAGCGGATGCTCGCCACGCCGGCCTCCAGGCAGCAGGCGGCGAAGTAGCCCAGGCCGCCGCAGGTATCCAGCACCGCCTTGCCGCGCGGCGCCACCAGCGCCACCTTGCGGCGCGCGTCCTCGAACGGGGACACCCGGGAGGTGGGCAGCATCTTGATGCCGTCGATCTCGAAGGTCGGCGCGCCCCACCGGGTGGGCACCAGCTTGATCAGCGCGGCGGAGAAGCGCGCGGCCGGCCGCCAGCCGGTGCCGTCGAAGTAGTGGATCGTGCGGTCCTTGAGCGTGCCCGGGTACGGGTATGGCGCGCCCTGCCACTCCCAGCGATCCTGCAGGAGCGTGGCGGTGGCCTGGCTGCGTTCCAGGTCGAGCGAGCCGGTCCATGCCTCCATGCCCGCCTGTCGCGCGGCCAGCAGCGCGGTGGCGGTGTCGCGGGTCAGCAGTGGGCCGGCGGGATGGGGCACGGGCATGGGGACGATGCGGGGTGGGCGGCATCGTAACCGAGCACGGTGCCGCGGCCACGGTGCCTTCGTGCGCCTGTCGCGCGGGATCTCCGGCGGACCCGTGGGCACGAGGCTTCGCCGGCGCGGGCGGGTTGACGGGCCTGCGCGCTTGGGGTCGTATGGACGGTGGGGGGGTGCCGGGGGATCGGGCTTCACGTGGCCGTGGGCGCCGTCCGGTCAAGAATCCCGGCACCGGCCCGATAGTCGTTCTGGGCGAACGGGCTCCAAGCGCCCGCGGCCAGCCGATCCAGTGCGTTTCCCGCGTGGGCGCCGCGCCCGGCGCGGGGCCGCTCGTCTCCGCCGGGAAGCCTTCATGCCAGCGCAGGAAACGCCGCCAGCCTTGCCGGAAGCCATGGACGCCGCCGTGCCGCATGCGCCGGCGCTGGCCTCGCCGGTATGGGCGCTGCTGGTGCTGCTGGCGGGGCTGCTGCTTACCGGCGAACTGGCCCGGCGCGAGTGGGTCGACATGCACGAGCGCGCCGCCGCGATGCACCGCTCGCTGGCCGATGCGGTGCCGGGGCGCCTGCGCGAGCCGCTGGCCACCGCGGCGCTGGCGCTGCGCGCGATGCAGACCGTGTTCCTGTCCAACGACCGGATGGACCAGGCGCTGTTCGCCTACTACCACGACAACCTGCGCGTGCGCGACCGGTTGCCCGGCTACGTGGTCACCGCGTTCGCGCGCCGCCAGCAAGACCCGGCGGCGGAGCGGCCGTCCTATCGCTACGCGTTCGTCGCGCCGCTGCAGGGCAACGAGTCGCTGGTCGACTTCGACATCGCCGGGCAGCCGGAGAACCTGGCCGCGCTGGAGGCCTCGCGCGATGCCGACTGGCCGCTCGCCTCGGCGCCGTTCGACCTGCTCCAGTTCCGGGAAGCCGGCGGCGGCCAGGCGCTGGGGATCACGTTGCGCGTGCCGGTGTACTCGCGCGGGCCGGCGCCGGTCACGGTGGCCACGCGCCGCGCGCGCGAGATCGGCGCGCTGGCGATCAGCCTGCGGCTGGAGCCGATGGTGCGCAAGGCGCTGGAGGGGCGGACCCTGGAATCCATGCACGTGGACATCCGCGACCTGGGTGCCGCGCCCGGGCACGAGGCGGTGTTCGCGTCCGCGCCGGTGCCCGATGCCGGCGCGCAGATCCAGATGCGCCGGATCGAGTTCGGCGGGCGCCGCTGGGAGCTGCGCATGTGGCCGCGCTCGGCCAGGGTGGAGACCGGCCGGCTGTACCTCATCGTCCTGGCCGGCAGCGCGATCAGCATCCTGCTGTCGCTGCTGCTGTGGTCGCAGTCGACCATCCAGCGCCGGGCGCTGGAACTGGGCCGGCGCATGAGCGCGCGCTTCGGCGAGAGCGAGGCGCGCTTCCGCGTGCTCAACGAACTGCTGCCGGCGCTGGTGCTGCTGGCCGACGGCCGCGATGGCCGCATCGCCTATGCCAACCAGGCCGCGCGCCAGCGCCTGGGCGAGGTGGCCGGCGCGCCGCTGGCCTCGCTGTTCGCCGATCCGGAGATGGGGTCGACGGCCCTGGAGGAGGCCGCCCGCGGCGGCGGCTGGGCCAGCCGGGAGGCGGTGATCGTCGGCGGCGGCCGCCGCTTCTGGGCCAGCGCCTCGCTCGCCCGGATCGAGGTGGAGGGCGCACCCTGCCTGCTGATGGTGGCCAACGACACCAGCGAGCAGCGCGAACTGACCGAGCGGCTGCGCTACCAGGCCGCGCACGACGGGCTGACCGAGCTGCCCAACCGCCGCGAGTTCGAGCGCCGCCTGCAGCAGGCGCTGGCGGCGGGCCGGGAGCGTTCGGCGCCGTTCGCGCTGCTGTACATCGACCTGGACCAGTTCAAGCTGATCAACGACGTCGCCGGGCACATGGCCGGCGACCAACTGCTGGTGCAACTGGTGCACGCGATGCACCGCGAGCTGCGCGAGGGCGACCTGCTGGCGCGGCTGGGCGGGGACGAGTTCGGCCTGCTGGCCTTCGGCGTGGACGAGGAGCAGGCCATGGCGCTGGCCGAGTACATGCGCCGCTGCATCGAGGGCGTGGCGTTCGTGTGGCAGGAACGCGCCTACACGGTCAGCGCCAGCATCGGCGTGGTCCTGGCCGACCGCCAGGGCTGCACCCTGAAGGACCTGCTGGCCTGGGCCGACAGCGCCTGCTACCAGGCCAAGGAGGAGGGCCGCAACCGGGTGTGGGCCTACCGCGAGGACGCCGACACCACGCGCCGCCACAGCGAGATGGAATGGGTCAACCGCCTGCGCCTGGCGCTGGAGCAGGACCGCCTGCTGCTGGACTACCAGGAGGTGCTGCCGCTGGACCCGGCCTCGGACGACGGCCTGCACATCGAGCTGTTGCTGCGCCTGCGCGAGGAAAACGGCGAGACCGTGCTGCCGGGCGCGTTCCTGCCCGCCGCCGAGCGCTACGGGCTGATGCCCGCGCTGGACCGCTGGGTGATCCGCACCGCGCTGGCCCATTTCGGCGGGCTGCACCCGCAGGGCGACCGGCTGCGCACCTGCGCGATCAACCTCTCCGGCGCCAGCATCGAGGACGAGGACCTGGCCGAGTTCATCCTCGCCACCATGGACGAGTTCGCCGTGCCGGCGCAGCGGCTGTGCCTGGAGATCACCGAGACGGTGGCGGTGCGCAGCCTGCTCAAGGTGGTGCGGGTGATCGAGCGGCTGCGCACGGCCGGGTGCCGGATCGCGCTGGACGACTTCGGCGCCGGCATGTCCTCGTTCGGCTACCTGAAAAACCTGCCGGTGGACATGATCAAGATCGACGGCAGCTTCGTCCGCGACCTGGGCAGCGACCCGATGAGCCGGGTCATCGTCAACGCGGTGGCGCAGATCGGCCACCAGCGCGGCTTGAAGGTGGTGGCCGAGTGGGTCAGCGACGAGCGCACCCTGGGGGTGCTGCGCGGGCTGGAGGTGGACTACGGGCAGGGCTTCCTGCTGCACCGGCCCGAGCGGGTGGTGTTCCAGCGCCGGCGGGACGAGGGTGGCACCGGGCGGTGACCCGCCGGAGGCTTGCCGCATGGCGCGGGCGTCGCATGCGACGCCCGCGCGGCGATGCGCGCGGCCTGGCGCACCCGGGGCCGGAACAGGGTTCCGGCCGAGGCGCGCCGCCCGCCGCTACTGGCGCAGCAGGTCCTGCGCCGCGTGCACCAGGTAGATGTAGCTGGCGCCGAGGTTGATCACGTACTCGTTCTGGCCCCACAGGAACGGCCAGTCCTCCTTGTTCTCCGGGAAGTCCGGCTTGAGCACCAGCACCCCCGGCACCACGCCGCCGGCGATGAAGCTGAAGTCGGCGCGGTTGTTGCCGTAGGCCACCTGCTTGGACTTGGCGCCCACGGCCGAGACGAAGGAGATGTTGGAGTCGGGGTGGGTGCCGTACAGGTAGTTCAGGCCCTGCAGCGTGTCCTCGATGCCGAACAGGTCCGGGAACGCCTTGTGCAGGCGGTAGTTGGCGGCGGCCATGCCCACCACCGCGCCGTTGCCGGCCCAGCCGCCGCGGGTGATGAGCACCCCGTACGGGTTCTCGGACACCATGGCCGCGCGCTCGGCCTTGAACGCCTCCGCGCGCGCGCGCAGCTTCGCGCCGAAGGCCGCGTCCATCTTCGGCATCGCCGCCAGCGCGTAGGGCGCGTTGAACGGGAAGCGGGCGTCGATGGCCGGCCACAGCTCGCCGATGCGGGCGGCGTACCCGGCGTCATCGGTGGTCAACAGCAGTTGCACCGCCGCGCGCAGTTCCTCGTCCTCCGGGTTGCCGCCGGTGGTGTTGCCGACCTGGAACAGGTTGGGCTCGCGCGAATGCTCGAACTCCCACACCCGCTTGGCCGTGGCCAGGCATTCCTCGGCCAGCGCGTCGTTGTAGCCGCGCAGGGCGCGGCTGGCGGCGGCCAGGGCGGCGGCCGAGCCGTAGTTGAGCGCGGTGGTGTTGGTGGTGAAGGCCAGGCGGTCGTCGTTGGGCGAGTCCGGGTCGCTGGGGTCGTCCACCTTGCCGTCGGTCTTGGTCACCGCGTCGCCCAGGTGGGTGTACTGGCCCAGGTCGGGCTCGACGATGCCGGGGATGGCATGGCCGAACACGCGGTGCTGGGCGATCAGCATCAAGGTGCCGTGCTCGATCTGCTGCAGCATGTCGGGCACGCCGTCGGGCACGTGGATCTCCACGTGCTTCTTCTTCTGGTCGATGGTGGTCTCGTCGCGGGTGGGGCGGAACTGCTCCCAGGTGTCCACCAGCGACATCACCGTGGCGTAGTGGGTCTGGGTGCGCAGGTCGAAGTCGCCGGCGTCGAACCAGCCGCCGATGTCCAGCCCGGGGATGTGCTCGCCCGGCTGGAACGGCGAATCCAGGTCCGGGCCCTGGCCGTAGAGGTCGAAGTGCTCCTTGTTGGGCGCCACCTGGCGGGCGTCGTCCATGTGCGAGCGGCCGTGCCAGACGCGGTAGGCCTCGTTGACGAACATGTGGTCCATCTGCACCGGCATGAACACGTCCAGCGTGGGGTGCCAGGCGGTGGCGTAGACATCCTGCGCGATGCGGAAGGCATGGGTGCGCTGCCCGGCGGCCTCGATCACGTACAGGCCCGGCGTGCGCACGCCGGAGAAGTCGAAGGTGTAGTAGTCGTAGCGCAGGTATTGGCCCCAGCGCGCGGTGTCGGCGGCCAGCGCCTCGTGCTCGCTGCCGTCGGCGTCGATGCGCAGCAGGCGCGCGCTGCCCGGCGCCGGCGCGTTGCGGTCGTTCTCCAGCACCGCGACCTTGCGCTGGGCCGGGTGGTAGCCCACCTGCGAATGGCCGATGACCGTGGGCCGGGTCCAGCCGGGCACGGTGTTGCCGGACAGGGTCCACTCCATCACCGTGCCGCTCTTGCCGGCCGGCAGCAGGGTGCGCACCACGTACCAGCCGTTCTGCGCCTGGTTGCGGCCGTCGTACAGCCCCAGCTCCCCGGTATGGGCCTGGATGGTGACGCGGCGCTGCGGGTCCTCGGGCGCCAGGGTCAGGCGCTTGCCGGTGACGATGGGCAGGCGCACCGTCGCGCCGTCGGCGGCGCGTCCGCTGGGGCCGGTGGGATACAGCGGGAACTGGCCGTCGCGCGCGTCCATGGTCCACGACTTGCCGAAGTAGGCCGAGGGCAGGAACTCCATGTTGAAGCCGGCCCGGCCCTGCAGCGACTTGGGCAGCGGCTTGTCGAGCACGACCTGCATGCGCACGCCGCCGTCCTGCGGCGTCACCCGGATGTCGTACTCGAACTTCTCGTTGGGATAGCCCAGGCGGGTGGTGACCGTGCCGGTCTTCGCATCCACCTTGCGGTCCACCATCAGCGCCACCGGGTCCCACTGCTCGGGCGTGGGGCTCAGGCGCACGTCGCCGTTAGTGGCGGTGCGCACGCCGTGGTGGATCAGTTCCACGCCGGCGTGCTTGGAGTCGCTGAACAGGCCGTCGTAGTAGTTGTTGAACACCAGCACGTCCAGCCCCGGCCGGCTGAAGTACTCCTGCGCGTTGAGCTTCAGCCCCGCGTCGGCGGCCAGCGCCGGTGCGGCGGCGATCGCCAGGATGGCGGCGGCGAGGACGCGGCGATGCATCGGCGCGGGGGGACGGTTGCGATGGGTCATTGCGGGGGGCTCCTCCCTAGGATTCATGTGAACGCTAACATCGACGGCACCGGGATTCCTTCCGCAGCGCAGCACCCACGGCAGCGGCGCGCGCGAAAACCGCCGGACCGTCGACGTCGGTCCGCGTTCGGCGCTGTAGCCGACGGCTTCGGTCGGCGACCGTATTCGCAGCCAGCAAGGCCGGCCTGAACCCCTTACCGGCCGGCCAGGACGTCCCCGACATCGCCATCGCCCGGCGGCAGCGCCAACGCGCCGCGCACCTGTTCGACGTAAGCCTGCAACTGCGGGAAGAAGGCCTCGAAGCCGGCGGCGATCTCGGCCTCGTGGCGGCGCAGGTCGTGCAGGCCGTCCACCAGGCGCTCGCCGTTGCGCGACAGGCGGCCGGCGATGCGGGCCACCGCGCGGTCGACGTTGCCGCGCTCGCGGTAGCCGCCCAGCCAGTCGTGCGCGGCCATCAGCGGCGCGATCCGGCGCAGGCGCTCGGGCAGCGCGTCCAGGCGCTGCAGCAGGTAGGCGTAGAACGGCGCGGTGAACGCGTCCAGCGGCTGGTCGCTGTGGCGGCTCCACGCCCGGGCCAGGCAGTGGTCGTAGTACACGTCCAGGACGATGCCGGCATAGCGGCGCCGGCCCTCGGGGAACAGCGCCCGCGCCGCGGACACCCGCGGATGGGTGTCGGTGTAGCGGTCCACCCGGCGGTGGATCACGATCTCGCGGCGCACCTGCGGGGCGTAGTCCTCCAGCGCGATGCGGCCGAACACGAAGTCGCCCAGCAGCGCGCCGAGCATGGCGGGGTGGCTCTGGCGGGCCAGGTACAGGTGCGCGAGGTAGTTCACGGGCCGGGGCGCGGCGCCCTGCGGAAGGGGGGCGCCAGTGTGGCATGGCCGCCCGCTCGCTCCGCCGCGCGATCGTTGCATGAATGGACGGCAGCGTTCGCCCCGCCGATGCTTTCCGCGGTTGCTGCGCTGCAGCATAATGGCGCGCATGTCCTCCGCGCCCCTGCCCGCCGCCGCCCCGCCCGTCCCCGTCCCCGCGATCGGCCGTGGCCGCCACGCCCTGATCCTCACCGCCCTGACCCTGGGCGGCTTCGCCATCGGCACCAGCGAGTTCGCCGGCATGGGGCTGATGCCGAACATGGTGGCCGAGCTGGGCGTGAGCGAGCCGCAGGTCGGCCACCTGATCAGCGCCTACGCCCTGGGCGTGGTGGTCGGCGCGCCGCTGCTGGCGATCCTCGGCGGCACGCTGTCGCGCAAGGCCCTGCTGCTGGCGCTGATGTCGTTCTACGCCGCCGGCAACCTGGCCAGCGCGCTCGGGCCGGACTACCACAGCCTGCTGCTGTTCCGCTTCATCGCCGGCCTGCCGCACGGCGCCTACTTCGGCGTGGCGGCGCTGACCGCGGTGTCGATCAGCCCGCCGCACCAGCGCGGCCGGGCGGTGAGCCTGGTGATGCTGGGCCTGACCCTGGCGATCCTGGTCGGCACCCCGCTGGCCACCTGGATGGGGCAGATGGTGAGCTGGCGCTGGGCCTTCGCCGCGGTGTCGGTGATCTCCCTGGTCACCGTGGCCCTGACCGCCCTGTGCCTGCCCCGGATGGTGGACGGCCCGCGCGAGCGGGCGCTGGACGAACTGCGCGCCTTCAACCGGCTGCCGGTGTGGCAGGCGCTGCTGATCGGCGCCATCGGCTTTGCCGGCATGTTCTGCGTCTTCAGCTACCTGGCTCCGACCATGGTCCAGGTCACCGGGGTGGCCCCGGCGTGGATCCCGCTGGGCCTGGCCGGCTTCGGCCTGGGCGGGGTGATCGGCAACATGGTCGGCGGCTGGCTGTTCGACCGGCTGAAGTTCCGCGCCGTGCCGGTGGTGCTGGCCTGGGCCACGGTGATGCTGTTGCTGTTCCCGCTGGCCGCGCACGCACCGTGGAGCCTGCTGCTGGCCACCGTGTGCATCGGCTCGATGGGCGCGCTGGGGCCGATCCTGCAGTCGCACCTGATGGACGTGGCCGACGGCGCCCAGACCCTGGCCGCCGCCTCGCACCACGCCGCCTTCAACGCTGCCAACGCACTGGGCCCCTGGCTGGGCGGCATGGCCATCAGCGCCGGGCTCGGCTGGACCTCCACCGGCGTGGTCGGCGCGGCCACCGCGGTGGCCGGCATCGGCTTGTACCTGTGGGCCGCGCGCACCCGCGCGCGCCGTCGACAGGTCTGCCCGGTCGCTCCCTGAGCATCGCTGCAACCGATTGCGCAACGCCCCGGGGACGATCTCCCGGGACGGGGCAGGCCGGCTCGCCGTGTCTTGCCCCGCTTCGCCTTGCATCGCCGCGCCCTCGCACCCCCCGGCGCTTCGCGCCAGCGCCGAGGCGCGACACCGCGCGGCCCCATACGCCCGTGCAGGGCCATCCTCGCACCGGACCACTTAGACTGTGCCCACCCGACGGCGCCGTCGCGCCGCATCCCCGTTCCGCTTCACGAGAGAGTGCCGCGTGGTCATCCATCCCAAAGTCCGAGGCTTCATCTGCACCACCGCCCACCCCGAGGGCTGCGCGAAGAACGTGCGGGACCAGATCCGCCACGTGCAGGCGCACGGCGTGCGCAGCGACGGCCCCAGGCGCGTGCTGGTGATCGGCGCCTCCACTGGCTATGGCCTGGCCGCCCGCATCACCGCCGCCTTCGGCTTCGGCGCCGCCACCCTGGGCGTGTTCTTCGAAAAGCCCGGCACCGACAAGAAGCCGGGCAACCCTGGCTGGTACAACTCCGCCGCCTTCGACCGCCAGGCCAAGGAAGCCGGCCTGTGGAGCCGCTCGATCAACGGCGACGCCTTCTCCGACGAGGTACGGGCCAAGGCCATCGAACTGGCCCGCGAGATGGGCGGCCCGATCGACCTGGTGGTTTACTCGCTGGCCTCCCCGGTGCGCCGCCTGCCCGATACCGGCGAACTCAAACGCTCGGCGCTCAAGCCCATCGGCCAACCGTACGTCGCCACCGCCGTGGACACCAACCGCGACCAGATCATCCAGGCCACGGTCGAGCCGGCCACCGAACAGGAGATCGCCGACACGGTGACGGTGATGGGCGGGCAGGACTGGGAACTGTGGATCGACGCCCTGGACAAGGCCGGCGTGCTCGCCGCCGACGCCAAGACCGTGGCCTTCAGCTACATCGGCACCGAGATCACCTGGCCGATCTACTGGCACGGCGCGCTGGGCAAGGCCAAGGAAGACCTGGACCGCGCCGCCCACGCCATCGACGCCCGGCTCAAGCCGGGCGGCGGCCAGGCCAACGTGGCGGTGCTCAAGTCGGTGGTGACCCAGGCCAGCGCCGCGATCCCGGTGATGCCGCTGTACATCGCCATCGTCTACCGGATCATGAAGGAAAAGGGCCTGCACGAAGGCACCATCGAGCAACTGGACCGCACCTTCCGCGAACACCTGTACACGGCTGCGCCGCCGCCGCAGGACGACTCCGGCCGCCTGCGCCTGGACGACCGCGAGCTGCGCGACGACGTGCAGCAGGCCTGCCGCGACCTGTGGCCGGCGGTGACCAGCGAGAACCTGTTCGAGCTGACCGACTACGCCAGCTACAAGCGCGATTTCCTGAAGCTGTTCGGCTTCGAGCGCGACGACGTGGACTACGACGCCGAGGTCGACCCGGTGGCCGGGTTCGACGTGGTCGACATGACCGCCGGATGATCGCCAGCCGGCCGCGTGACGCGCGGCCGGCCCGGGACCTCCGGCCGCGACGGGCGCACCCTCGCGGGCGGCGCATCGCCCCGGGCTTGCGGCCAGGGCATGCGCGCGCGGCATGCGTGCATGGCCGGGAGCCGCATGGCGAACGCACCGGAACGGCGGCGTCCGGCCATCGGCGCCACTCGAACGCCAGGTGAAGGACCTGCCGCTGCCGCCGCCGCCGCGGGAACCGGCGATGGCCGCGCACGGTCAGGCTGGCGTGCCCTTCGCCTTCCCGCCCCGCCGCCGCTCGAACCCGATGTCCCGCGACGACGAGGTCCTGCCGCGGCTGGCCGCGGCCGCCGCGACCCTGGCGTTGCTGGCCCTGGCCGGCCGCCTGCTGAGCCTGGTGCCGGCCCCGGCGCCGGCGACGGCGCAGGAAACGCGCATCCAGATGCGTTTCGTGCCGCGCACCGTGGCCGTGGCGCCCTTGGCCGCCGGCGCGGAACGGCCATCCGGCGCGAAGGCGCCGCCGCCGTCCGCCCCGTCCGCCATGTCCGCCATGTCCGCCCCGGGGCTTCCCGCCGCGAGTGGCCCGCCGCCGCGGACGGATGCGGCGCCTACCGCCGCCGCCCCGGGCATGGCCCTGTACGACGAGGAAGGCCGCGTGCGCCTGCCCGCCGACACCGTGGCGGCCCCGGCCGTGCCGGCCACGCGCGATCCGCTGCGGCCGCCGAATCCGGTCGACTACCGCGGCACCCGCTTCGAGGACGACTGGATCAGCGACGGCGACGTGGCGGACGTGGCCGAGCAGCAGATCGCGCGTGGGTACCGGCGCGTGGCCGAATGGATGTTCGGCAAGGACGTGCAGCCGGCCCGGGCACGGCCCGCGCCGCAGGTGCGCTACAACCCGGCCCGCCACGAGCGTCCCTCCGACCTGGGCAGCGAGGCCACCGGCGACGCCTGGCGCGCCGCGCCCATCAGCTACGAGCCCGCGCCGGGCCTGGACGGCGAGGCCAGCCGCCGCATCCGCGCGCAGGTGGGCGAACTGGAGCGCACGCATGCCGGCTGCGACCCGCAGCGCCTGGGGCGGCTGATGGCGCCGGTGCGGCAGTACCTGGACGAACTGCAGCGCGCCGAATACGCCTTCGCCCATGGCGCCGACCCGATCCGGGCCGAACACCAGTTGCCGAGCACCGCCAACGGCGCCTATGACCAGGCGCGGCGCGCGCTGTGGTACGCGCAGCGGGAACTGGCCGACTGCCGCCGCTGAGCGCGGCCCGTTCCGGCATTCCTGCCGCAGTCCTGCCGTGCCTGCGCTGCGCATCGCCGGCGGTGCGCGCGCCTTTCGCCGGTACCGGCCGGCACGGGCCCGGCTTCAGGCCGGGTCGTGGAAGTACGGCTCGACCTTGCCCTTGACCTTGATCGTCATCGGGTTGCCGCGGCGGTCGCGCGAACGGCCGACCTGCACCCGGATCCAGCCCTCGCCGACCGAGTATTCCTCGACGTTGTCGCGCTCCACTCCGTTGAAGCGCACGCCCACGCCACGGTCGATCGCGGCGGCATCGTGGAAGGGGCTGCGGGGGTCCAGGGCGAGCCGGTCGGGAGGCGTGTCGGTCATCGTGTCGCGTCGTCCATCGCCGGAACCGCCGGCGCACAGGCGCCAAGGATACGGCCTGCGCGCATGGAAGGCGCGTGGCGCGCGTATCATGCCTTCCCCCCTTTTGCCCGTGCCCGCCGCCGCGCCCGCGCCGCGCCGCCACGGGCCGCAACAGGACATCCCATGGCGCTGAAGGCCACCGTGGTCCGGGCCGAGCTGCAGCTCAGCGACCTGGACCGCCATCACTACGGGACCTATCCGCTCACCCTGGCCCAGCATCCGTCCGAGACCGACGAGCGGCTGATGGTGCGGCTGCTGGCCTTCGCCCTGCATGCCGACGAACGGCTGGAGTTCGGCCGCGGCCTGAGCAACGACGAGGAGCCGGACCTGTGGCTGCGCGACTACACCGGCCAGGTGCAGTGCTGGATCGAGCTGGGCCAGCCGGACGAGTCGCGCATCCGCAAGGCCTGCGGCCGCGCCGCGCAGGTGGTGGTGCTCAACTACGGCGGCCGCGCCGCGGACCTGTGGTGGGACAAGCACGGCCGCGCGCTCGCGCGGCACGGCAACCTGACCGTGCTCGACCTGCCCGCCGCGCAGGTGCAGGCGCTGGCGGCGTGCTATGCGCGCGGCCTGCGCCTGACCGTGGTGATCGAGGACGGCGAGGTGCGGCTGCTGGACGAGGCCGGCGCCGAGGTGCTGCTGCAACCGGCCGTGCGCATGGCCCCGCGCGCGGCCTGAGCCTAGGGCGTGGCGGCCGATTACGATGTCCTGGTGGTCGGTGCCGGCGCCGCCGGGCTGATGTGCGCGCTCACCGCCGCCGGCCGCGGGCTGCGCGTGCTGGTGGTCGAGCATGCCAACAAGGTCGGCAAGAAGATCCTCATGTCCGGCGGCGGGCGCTGCAACTTCACCCACACCGGCGCCGGGCCGGGCAACTACCTGTCGGCCAACCCGCACTTCTGCAAGTCGGCGCTGGCGCGCTACACGCCCTGGCACTTCATCGAACTGGTGGACCGGCACCGCATCGCCTGGCACGAGAAGACGCCGGGGCAACTGTTCTGCGACGAGTCCTCCAAGCTGATCGTGCGGATGCTGCTGGACGAGTGCGCCGCGGCCGGGGCGCAGGTGCGCACCCATTGCGCGATCGAGCGGGTGGAGCATGCCGACGACGGCCGCTTCCGCCTGCATACCGCGCAGGGCGCGTTCGCCGCGCCGGCGCTGGTGGTGGCCAGCGGCGGGCTGTCGATCCCCAGCCTGGGCGCCAGCGGCTTCGGCTACGAGCTTGCGCGCCGCTTCGGCCATGCACTGCTGCCCACCCGCGCCGGCCTGGTGCCGCTGACCCTCAGCGGCAAGCACCAGGAGCGCCTGGCCGACCTGTCCGGCGTGTCGCTGGAAGTGGAGGCGCGCTGCAACGGGCACGGTTTCCGCGAGGCGCTGCTGTTCACCCATCGCGGGGTCAGCGGCCCGGCGATCCTGCAGATTTCCTCCCACTGGCAGGCGGGCGACGAACTGCGCCTGGACCTGCTGCCCGGCCGCGACGCGCACGACTGGCTGCGCGCGCAGCAGAAGCAGCGCCCCGACGCGGAACTGAAGACGGTGCTGGCCGAGGCGCTGCCGCGCCGTTTCGCCCAGCGCCTGTGCGAGGTCTGGCTGCCGAACCGGCCGATGCGCCGGTACGACCCGCCGCAACTGCGCCAGGCCGCCGCGCTGCTGGCCGACTGGCCACTGGTGGCCAGCGGCACCGAAGGCTACCGCACCGCCGAGGTGACCCTGGGCGGGGTGGATACCGACGGCGTGGCGTCTGCCACGATGCAGTCGCGCTCCGTGCCCGGCCTGTACTTCATCGGCGAGGTGCTGGACGTGACCGGCTGGCTGGGCGGCTACAACTTCCAGTGGGCCTGGGCCTCCGGCCACGCGGCGGGGATGGCGCTGGGCTGAGCGGCGGCGGGTTCGCGCCGGCGCTTCCTCGCCGCGCATGGCCGTCGCGCCCGCGGCGCCCGGCTTCACCCGCGTGCGACGGCCAGGCTGGGATGCTGCGCATGCAGGGGGCGGCATCCGCGCCTCGGCGTGGACGCCGGCGGCCGGCAGGAACGAACGACACCATGCACGACAAGCGCACACCGGCGCGCCCGGCGCTGTTGATCGACATCGACCGCGAGCGCGAGCACTGGAAGCCGCGCTACCCCGGACTGCCGCGGGCCAGGGCCATGCGCAGCTTCGCCCGCTACTGGCCGGTGCTGTGCGCGGCCTACGACGTATACCTCAACCATCCCCGCGCCGGCCGCGACGAGGCGCTGGGCCTGTTCCTGCAGCGCTCGGACGTGGCCGCCAGCCCGTTGACCGCCGGGGAGGCGGGCGAGGTGTTCGCGCGGGTGTGGGAACGCATCGGCGGCATGGTGCGGGACCCGCCGCCGCCGCGCTGAGCGCATGCGGCCCGGCGCGGGTCAGGGCGGCCCGGCCTCGGCGCCGCCGCGGCCGAGCGGGTCGGGCAGCGGTTCGCCCGCGCCGACGAAGCCCAGCGAGACCGAGTTCAGGCAGTGCCGCTCGCCGGTCGGCGGCGGGCCGTCGGGGAAGACGTGGCCCAGGTGGCTGCCGCAGCGCGCGCACACGACCTCGGTGCGGATCATGCCGTGGCTGGTGTCGCGGATGCGGGCCACGTGCGCGTCGTCGTAGGGGGCGAAGAAGCTGGGCCAGCCGGTGCCGGAGTCGAACTTGGCCGAGGAGCGGAACAGCGGCAGGCCGCACAGGCGGCACACGTAGGCGCCCTCGCGCTTGTTGTCCAGGAACGCGCCGCAGAACGGCGCCTCGGTGCCGTGCTGCAGGAGCACGCGGCGTTCCTCCGGCGACAGCGCCCCGGCCAGGGCCTGGCGCTGGGCATCCTCGGGCGGGGTGAGGTCGAAACGGGTCATGGCGGGCCTTCGGGAGGGACGAACGGGACCCATGATGCCGCAAGGCACGGGAAGAGGCGGCCACACGGGCGGTAAGGGGAGTGCACGGGCGATGGCCCGCGGTGGCCGGCCCAGGGCGACACCCGCGCCGACGCAATGGTGACTTCGCCTGCGCGGCGCGCTAACACGCCGCCGCGTAGGCTCGCGGCCGATCCCTCAACCATTGGGAGGTGCCATGCGCAGGATCCCGCGCGAAGCTTGGGTACTGGTCGCCGACGGCGCGTCGGCGCGGCTGTTCCGCAACCTCGGCAGCGAGACCGGGCAGGTCCGCCTGCACCAGGAGGAATCGCTGGTGCTGGACCCGGCCGAAGGCGTGATGCCGACGGTGCTGCCGGCCGACACCCCGCTGCGGGAGGCCGAGGAAGCCTCCTTCGCGCGCCAGTTGGCGCAGCGCCTCAACCAGGAGGCGCTGGGCGGGCGCTTCCG
Organism: Pseudoxanthomonas broegbernensis; assembly: GCF_014202435.1. GTDB lineage: Bacteria > Pseudomonadota > Gammaproteobacteria > Xanthomonadales > Xanthomonadaceae > Pseudoxanthomonas > Pseudoxanthomonas broegbernensis. Next base: position 29,503 of record NZ_JACHGU010000001.1, read on the forward strand.
CCACCTGGTGCTGGCGGCCGACCCGCAGACCCTGGGCCAAATCCGCCCGCTGCTGCACGAGGAGGTGCGCGCCCGGCTGCTGGCCGAGGTGCCGAAGAACTACACCAACGCCCGCCGCGAGGACATCGAGCGGGCGCTGGCGCCGGAATTCTGAAAAAAACGCCCGATCGCGGGAACCGCGTGGCCGCCGATGCGAAGTCGCTCCGGCGGCCACCCATCTGGCGTGCCGTCCACCTGCAACCGGCCGGGCGAACGGCACGCCCGGGCCGGAACCTGCCGCGCGGCGGCGAGGCGCCGCCCGCGCCCGCGCCTATGCGCGCGGCGGGGCGGGCAGTTCGCGGCGCAGCCAGTCGTCGATCATCCGCTTCTCGTGGCGCAGCGGATCGGTGTTGCCGACCGAGCCGTTCATCAGGTAGTTGGTGTCGTAGAGCTTGCGCTCGCCCTCTTCCAGCACCTGGCCGTCGGCGTCGGTGATGCGCACGTTCACGGTCATGCGCGGCGGGTAGGTGTCGCGCAGGATCCGCACGGAGTCCATCTGGATGCCGCGCCACGGCTCGTAGCGGCCGGCGCGCTGGATATCGGTGATGGTCACGTCCATCCGCTGGCCGTCGGGCAGGCGCTTGCTGGCGCGGTCCTGCAGGTACTCGGCCAACTGGTTGACCCAGTCCCCGCGGTCCGCTTCCCAGCGGTTGCCGCTGAAGCGCAGCTCGGAGAACTGCGCCGGGTCGGTCCAGGACACGCTGACCGGGCCTTCCTGGGGCAGGGCGCGCGGCAGGTCCGGATCGGTGACCCGGGGGGTGGCGGCCAGGGCGGGCAGGCTCGCCGACAGGACCAGCAACAGGGCGGTGATTGGCAGGCGTTTCATGGCGGTGTCTCCAATATCGCTTGGGCCGAATATGCGCCCGCCGCCCGGGGCCGACAAGGCGCGCGCCGGTGGCCGTTGCGCGGGCTTCAGCCAGCGACGGCGGCGGCCGCGCCACTGCAACGCTGTTTCGTGCCGGCGGGCCGCAAGACGCTACCGATGGCACATTCCACGGGCCCGGCGCTGGACTAGAATCCGTCCTCGCATCCCCCCGCCCCCCCCACGCCCATGCATGCTCCCGCACAGGCCCCGGCCCACGCCGCCGGCCTGGCCGTCGTCGTCGCCCTGGCCATCGTCTACGTGGTCTGGGGATCGACCTACCTGGGCATCCGTTTCGCCCTGGAGGGCGGCTGGCCGCCGTTGACCGCGGTCTCCGGCGCGCGCTTCCTGGTGGCCGGCGGCGCGATGTACGCGTTCCTGCGCTGGCGCGGCGTGGCCGCGCCGACCCGCGCGCAATGGAGGAACCTGGCGGCGCTGGGCCTGCTGTTGCTGCTGCTGGGCAACGGCTGCGTGGTGCTGGCCGAGCAGAGCGTGTCCTCGGGCCTGGCCGCGGTGGCGGTGGCGTCGGTGCCGTTGTGGATGGGACTGTTCGGCGCGATGTTCGGGCTGCGGCCCAGCCGCACCGAGTGGCTGGGCATCGGCATCGGTTTCGCCGGCGTGCTCTGGCTCAACGCCGGCGCCAGCCTCAGCGCCAGTCCCGCCGGCCTGGTGCTACTGCTGATCGCACCGGTGGGCTGGGCGTTCGGCTCGGTGTGGTCGCGCGGGCGCGACCTGCCGTCGCCGTTCATGGCCGCGGCCGGGCAGATGCTGTGCGGCGGGGCGATGCTGCTGGCCGCCGGCCTTTTGCGCGGCGAGAGCCTGGCGGTCGCGCCGACCGTGCACGGCACGCTGGCACTGGCCTACCTGGCGGTGTTCGGCTCGGTCGTGGCTTTCAGCACCTACGTATGGCTGCTGCAGCGCGTGCGCCCGGCCCTGGTCAGCAGCTACGCCTACGTCAACCCGGCCATCGCCGTGGCCCTGGGCGCGTGGCTGGCCGGCGAGCGCTTCACCGCGCACGACCTGGGCGCGATGGCGGTGATCCTGGCCGGCGTGGTCATCATCACCCTGGCCCGGGTGATGCGCCGATGAGCGCGGCGCCGGCACAGGGCATCGACCGGCGCGGGCTGGCGGTCACCGCGGGCACCTTCGTCCTGTGGGGCGTGGTGCCGGTGTACTGGCACCTGCTCAAGACGGTGCCGGCGCTGCAGATCATGGCCCACCGGGTGATCTGGAGCGCGCTGCTGGTGGTCGGCTGGCTGCTGCTGCGCCACGGCGGGCAATGGCTGCGGCTGATCGCCGCGCAGCCGCGCGCGCTGGCCGCGCTGGCGCTGAGCGGGGTGCTGATCGCGTTCAACTGGGGCCTGTACATCTGGGCGGTGAACGCCGGCCACGTGGTCGAGACCAGCCTGGGCTACTTCATCAATCCGCTGGTCAACGTGGTGCTGGGCGTGCTGGTGCTGCACGAGCGGCTGCGCCGGCTGCAGTGGATCGCGGTGTCCTGCGCGGCGGCGGGCGTGGCCTGGCTGACCTGGAGCGCCGGTTCGCCGCCGTGGATCGCGCTGGGGCTGGCCGGCTCGTTCGGGCTGTACGGGCTGGTGCGCAAGCTGGTGGCGGTGGACCCGGTGGCCGGGCTGGGGCTGGAGAGCCTGTACCTGCTGCTGCCGTCGCTGGCCTACGTGCTGTGGGCCGAGGCGGGCCACGGCGGCGGTTTTTCCGGGCAGTGGAGCCTGGGCATCGACCTGCTGCTGGTGTTCGGCGGGGTGGTCACGGCGGTGCCGCTGATCGGCTTCGCCTACGGCGTGCGGCGGATCCCGCTGAGCGTGGTCGGGCTGCTGCAGTACATCGCGCCGACGCTGCAGTTGCTGCTGGGGGTGTGGTTCTTCCGCGAGCCGTTCGACGCCACCCGTGCGCTGGGCTTCGGCGCGATCTGGCTGGGGCTGGCGCTCTATGCGGGCGAAGGGGTGTGGCGCAGCCGGCGCAAGGCGCCGGTGGCGTAGGCAAAGAAGACCGGCGGGGCGAAAGCGGAAAGCGGGCGAAGGCGGCGCCACGGACGGTCTTGCGGGCGCCGACCGAAGTCGGCTCCTGCAGGAAGGCGGCGATGGACCGCAATCTCTCTCTTTCTGCAGGAGCCGAGCAGGCTGGCGCGCGCCATGCCGCACCGCCGACGCTTCCGTGGCTCCCGCGCCATGTCGCCGGCCATGGCCGGCTCCTGCGGATGCACGGATGCAGCGTTGCGGCCGCTTCCGCGCTGCGCTCAGACCTCGCGCAGCGCGGCGGTGATCGGCAGCCGCGCCGCGCGCAGCGCGGGGAACAGGCCGCCGACCAGGCCGATGCCCAGCGCCCACTTCAGGCCGCTCCACAGCAGGTCGGGCGTCACGCTGAACTTGAACACCACCGCGCTGAAGTTGCTGCCCATGGTCGAGGCGCTGTAGCCGTTGAACACCAGCCAGGCCAGCAGCCCGCCGAGCACGCCGCCGGCCAGCGCCAGCAGCATCGTCTCCAGCATCACCGCCATCACCACCGGCAGGCCGCGGAAGCCGATGGCGCGCATCGTCGCGATCTCGCGCGCGCGCCCGGCCACCGCCGCATACATGGTGTTGAGCGCGCCGAACACCGCGCCCACCGCCATGATCGCGCCGATCACCGTGCCCAGGATGGTCAGCAACTGGTTGAGCTGGCCGCTCTGCTTGGCGTAGTACGCCTTGGTGGTTTCCACGTCGAGCTTGAGCCGGGGGTCGGCGGCCATCGCCGACTTGAACTGCTCGAAGCCGGCCGCGCCCTCGGTGCGCACGCTGACCGACTGCCAGGCGCCGCGGTCGTAGGTGGCGGACAGGGTCTGCGCGTCGGTCCACAGCTCCGAGTCGTGGACGTCGCCGGAGGCGAACACGCCCACCACCGCCCATTGCTGGTTGCCCAGGGTCAGCGTGGCGCCCACGTCCAGGTCGCGGAACTGCTTGCGCGCGCCCTGGCCGACCACGATCTCGCGCAGGCCGGTGCCGAACTTGCGGCCTTCGACGATCCTGACCTTGTCGTGCACCGCCCAGGCGTGCTCGCCGACGCCGCGGAACTGCACGTTGACGTCGCTGCCGTCGTCGCGCGATACCAGGCTCACCACCTGCGAAAGTTCCGGCGAGGCGATCGGCCGGCCCTCCGCGTCGCGGGCGATGCCCGGCAGGCTGGAGATCAGCGGCACCTGGTCGCGCATGATCACCGAGTTGGTCTCCGCCTGCGAGCCGCCGCGCAGGACGATGGCGGTGGCCTCGTCGCCGGTGCCCGACACCGTGGACTGGAAGCCGCGGCCCATCGACAGCATCGCCACCAGCACGCCGACCACGCCGGCGATGCCCACGATGATGACCGACGAGGCGCCCCAGCGCTGCGGCAGGCTGGCGATGCCGATGCGGGTGGCGGCCAGCGCCAGCCGCCCGCCGCGGGCCAGCAGCAGCCACAGGGCCAGCGCGCCGGCCACCGCGAGCACGCCCCACCACGGCAGGGCCACCCACAGGACCAGGCCGGCGACCAGCGCCAGGACCGTGACGACGTTCAAAAGCCATTGCTTGTTCATGTCCGTCTCCGTTGTGCGCTCAGCGCCCGGCCAGCGCATCGACGATCTTCAGCCGCTTGGCGCGCAGTGCCGGCAGCACGCCCACCACCAGGCCGATCAGCACGATCAGCGCCAGGCCCAGGGCCCAGGTCTGCAGCGGGATGGTGGCCGGCAGCATGCCCTGTGCCCTGCTCGCCAGCCCCGGCAGGATCGCCCGCGCCAGCCCCAGGCCCAGCACGCCGCCCAGGCCCACCAGCAGCACCGACTCCACCAGCACCAGCCACAGCACCAGCCCGTCGCGGAAGCCCAGGGTCTTGAGCACGGCCAGCTCCGGGATGCGCTCGCGCACGGCCTGGGCCATGGTGTTGCCGGTCAGCAGCAGCAGGGTGAAGAACACCGCGCCCATGATCGAGGTGACGATCAGGCCGATGTCGGCGAACTGCTTGGCGAAGGCCTGCTGGAACGCCGACTCGGTCTGGGTCTTGGTCTCGCCGTCGGAGTTGGCCGACAGCGCGTCGACGGCCTGGGCCACGCGCGAGGCGTGGTCGGGGTTGTCCACGGTCACCGTGTACCAGCTCACCTGGCCCTTGATGTAGTCGTTGGACTCGTCGAAGTATTTCCAGTTCATCATCAACTGGCGCTCCTCGCCGCTGGCCGCGGCGCGGTCCCTGGAGCGGAAGACGCCCACCAGCTCCAGCGGCCAGTCGTTGCTGCCCTGGCGCGGGAAGATGGTGGCCTGCAGCGGGATGGTGTCGCCGATCTTCCAGCCGAACTCGTTGGCCAGGGTCTCGCCGACCACCGCGCCGGTGCGGGTGTCCTGGAACGCCTTGAGCTGCTCCGGCGGTAACTGCAGGTTGGAATAGACGTCGAAGTAGTTGGGCGCCACCGAGAAGCTGGGGAAGAAGTTCTTCGGGTCCTGGTAGATGCCGCCGAACCACATCGCGTAGGTCACGTCGCGGACCCCGGCCACGGTGCGGATCTGCTGCTCCAGGCGCACCGGCAGGCTCTGGGTGATGGACAGGCGCGAGGTGGTGACCAGGCGGTTGGCGCCGTCCACGCTGCCGCCGGAGTTGAACGCCACCCGCACCGAGTCGAGCATGCCGAACAGCAGGAACGCGGTGACCACCGACAGCAGGGTCAGCAGCGTCCGCGTCTTGCTGCGGAAGAGCTGCGCCCATACGAGCGAGAAATATTTCATCGCGGCGCTCCGTCAGTGCGGCGCCGGCGCATCGGCCAGCTCGCCCTTGTCCAGGTGGATGGTATGGGTGGCGTATTCGGCCGCCTTCGGGTCGTGGGTGACCATGATGATGGTCTTGCCGTGCTCGCGGTTGAGCAGTTGCAGCAGTTGCAGGATCTCCTCGGCCGAGTGCCGGTCCAGGTCGCCGGTGGGCTCGTCGCAGATCAGGAAGGTGGGGTCGGAGACGATGGCGCGGGCGATGGCCACGCGCTGCTGCTGGCCGCCGGACAGCTCGTTGGGGCGGTGGCGGCGGCGGTCGGCCAGGCCGACCAGGGTCAGCGCGATCTCGGCGTTGCGCTTGCGCTGCGCCGCGCCCAGGCGGGTCAGCAGCAGCGGCAGCTCCACGTTCTTCTGCGCGGTGAGCATCGGCATCAGGTTGTAGAACTGGAACACGAAGCCCACGTGCTGGCTGCGCCAGGTCGACAACTGGCCTGCGCCGAGCTGGTCGATGCGCTCGCCCTCGATCTCGATCTGGCCGCCGCTGGGCGTGTCCAGGCCGCCGATCAGGTTGAGCAGGGTGGTCTTGCCCGAGCCGGACGGTCCCATCAGCGCGACGAAGTCGCCGCGCGGGATGTCCAGGTCGATGCCGTGCAGCACCTGCACCTTCTCGGGGCCGCGCTGGTAGGTCTTGGTGACGTTGCGGAGGGTAACCAGGGCGGTCATCGCATGTTCCTCGTCGTGGCCTTCGCGCGCTGGCGTCGGCGGGTGTCCAGGGTGGTTCGCGCCGGGGCGCGGGGTGTCACATCGGTACGGCGTCAGCGCGTGCCGCCTTCGGCGGCCACGCGCACGCGGTCGCCGTCGTCGAGCGTTTCCGGCGGGTCGAGCACCACGGTCTCGCCGGCGCCCAGGCCCGACAGCACCTGCCGGTCCTTGCCCATCGCCATGCCGGCGCGGACCGCGCGCCGTTCCACGCTGTCGTCGCCGCCAAGCACGAACGCCGCCTCGGCGCCGGCGCGCTGGACGATGGCGGCGGCCGGCACGCGCACGCCCTGCGGCCGCTCCTGGCCGGCCTCGGGCGCCGCTTCCAGGAAGCTCACCCGCACGCCCATGTCCGGGACGATGCGCGGGTCCTTTTCCTTCAGCGCCACGCGCACCTTGACCGTGGCCTTGCCGCGGTCGGCGGCGGGGATGATGGCGATCACCTCGGCCGGGATGCGCCATTCCGGGTAGGCGTTGAGCGTGGCCACCACCGGCATCTCCGGGCGCACCCGGCCGATGTAGGACTCGCCCACCTCGACCTCGATCTCCAGCGACTCCATGTCCACGATGGTGCCGATGCCGGTGCGGGTGTAGCCGCCGGTGGCCAGCGGCGAGACGATCTCGCCGGGCTGGGCCGCCTTGGCGGTGACGATGCCGGCGAACGGCGCACGCACGATGGTGTTGTCCACGCCCTGGGTGGCGATGTGCAACTGGTCGCCGGCGACCTGGGCGTTGCGCCGGGCGGTGGCCAGTTGCGCGCGCAGGCTGTCGCGCTGGGCCACCGCCTGCTCGTACTGCGCGCGAGAGACCAGTTGCCGGCCGACCAGCTCGGACAGGCGCCGGGCATTGGCTTCGGCGTCCACCAGTTGCGCCTGCACGCCGTCGGCCTGGCTGTGCGCGGCGGCCACCTGCGAAGCGGCCAGGGCGCGCTGGGCATCGGCGTCGATCGGGTCCAGCCGCGCCAGGACCTGGCCCTCCTCCACGCGCATGCCTTCCTCGATCAGCACCTCCTTGACCCGGCCGGTCACCTTGGCCGAGACGGTGGCCATGCGCCGGGCGACGACGTAGCCGCTGGCGTCCAGCACCGAGGCGCTGGCATTGCCGGCGGCGATGGCCACCACCGGCGCGGTGCGCACTTCCGGGGCCTGCTCGCGGCCGAGCAGCGCCCAGGCCGCAAGCGCGGCCAGGGCCACCGCCGCGGCCACGGCCAGCCCGATCCACAGCCCGCGCCGGGACGGTGGCGGGGTGGATGGGGTCTTGCTGCGCTCGATGCGGAGTTCCTTGAGCAGTTCGGCGGAAGCGTTCATTGAGTTCTCTTTCGGATCCCGTGCCAGTGTCCGGCGCAAGGGTACAGGCAGACCAGTTGCCGGAAGTCACCAAAGCGGCCTTTCGGAGCGGTCCGCCCCCTCGCCCCGCTCCGCGCGGGCCAGAGCCGGTGCCTTGGCCTTCGACGGCTTCGAGCCGCGGGCCTCCCGCCTGTGCGCGGATGACGATAACGTGTCCGGACGTTCGCCCGTCGCGGCCGGGTCGCCCGGCGCGGCGGTGGACGGGTGCATCCTGCCGGCCCGGGGCCGGATGGCGTAGTGACGGCTGTCATGCCATCGGCATGAGGCGCACGACTGCCGGCGGCCGCTGCCGCGTCGGAGAATGGACGCCCCCGGTGGACTTCCCGCCCGGCCTTCCTGGCCCTTTCCTTCTTCCGGAATTCATCGCGATGTCCCGATCCGCGTTCCGCTGGCTCCCCGTGGCTCCCGATTCGCTGCTGGCCTCCAGCCAGTGCCAGGGCCGCCCGGCCTGGAGCGAAGCCATCCACCTGCTGTGGACGATGTGGGTGTTCATCGTGCCGGTGTTCACCCCGCAGGGCTATGACGCGACGTGGTGGCTGCTGACTGCGCTGTCCTACCCGGTATTCGTGCTGCTGTATGCCGCCGCGCTGTCGTCGCCGCTGCGCTGGGTGCCGGCGTGCGCGCTGGGCATGGCCGCCCTGAGCCTGGCGCTGCTGCGGTGGTATCCGTCGGGGATGAGCTATTTCGTGTTCGGCTGTGTGTTCCTGGGCAGCGGCCAGTGGCGCTCGCCATGGCGGTACGCGCTGTCGCTGCTGCTGCTCAACCTGGTCTTCGTGGGCTGGGCGCGGGCGATCGGCTTCCCCTGGTCGGCGATGCTGTGGATGCCCTTGACCACGGTGGTGGTCGGCCTGCTGGTGTACGTGGACCGCATGGGCCGGCAGAAGAGCGCCGCGCTGCGGCTTTCGCAGGAGGAAGTGCGGCGCCTGGCCGCCAATGCCGAGCGCGAGCGCATCGGCCGCGACCTGCACGACCTGCTCGGCCATACCCTGTCGCTGGTGGCGCTGAAGGCCGACCTGACCGGCAGGCTGCTGCACAGCGACCCGGCCGCGGCCCGGCGCGAGATCGCCGAGCTGGGCCAGGTCGCGCGCGACGCGCTGGGCCAGGTGCGGCGCGCGGTCACCGGCATCCGCGCCGCGGGACTGGCGGCCGAACTGGCCGCGGCCAGGCTGCTGCTGGAAGGCGAGGGCGTGTCGCTGCAGGTGGAGGTGGAAGACGCCGCGCTGCCGGCCGAGCAGGAAACCGTGCTGGCCCTGTGCCTGCGCGAAGCGGTGACCAACATCCACCGGCATGCGCGGGCCACGCGCGTGCGGGTGGGGCTGGGCGGCGATGCGGGAGGCTGGCGGCTGCACGTGGAGGACGACGGGCGCGGCGGTGCGATCCGCCCGGGCAACGGCCTGGGCGGCATGCGCGAACGGCTGGAGATGCTGGGCGGCAGCCTGCGTATCGAACCGGCGCCGCGCCGCGGCACGCGCCTGCTGGCGGAGCTGCCGCACGGGCATGCGGCCATGGCGGCGGTCCCGCCGGCGTTGCCTTGAGCCGCGCGCGGTTTGCTAACGTCGCTCCCATGCCCCTCCGGCGATGCCACCGATGATCCGCGTGCTGCTGGCCGAGGACCAGGCCATGGTCCGCGGCGCGCTGGCCGCATTGCTGGGCATGGAGCCGGACATCGAGGTGGCCGGCGCGGCGGCCGATGGCGAGAGCGCCTGGCGCGAGTTGCAGCGCCTGCGGCCCGACGTGCTGGTCGCCGACATCGAGATGCCCGGCCTGACCGGACTGGAGCTGGCCCAGCGCATCCAGCGCCATGCGCTGCCGGTGAAAGTGGTGATCGTCACCACCTTCGCCCGCGCCGGCTTCCTGCGCCGCGCGCTGGACGCCGGGGTGGTCGGCTACCTGCTCAAGGACGCGCCGGCCGAACGCCTGGCCGAGGCCCTGCGCAAGGTTCGCCACGGCGGCCGCGCGATCGACCCGGAACTGGCGGTGGAAGCGTGGAGCGAGGCCGACCCGCTCAACGAGCGCGAGCGCCAGGTGCTGCGCCTGGCCGGCGAGGGCCGCTCCTCCGGCGAGATCGCCGCGCACCTGGGCCTGTCGCAGGGCACGGTGCGCAACTACCTGTCCGAGGCCATCGGCAAGCTCGGCGTGGGCAACCGGATCGAGGCCTATCGCCTGGCCCGGCAGAAGGGCTGGCTGTAGCGCGCCCGCAAGGCCCGTCGGCGGATCGCCTTCCGCCGGCGTGGTCCAGGCATCCAGGCGCAGATCGGCGAACCAGTGCGCGGCGTGTTCCAGGCGCCGTTGCCGGACCGGCTCAGCGGCAGGTGTAGCCGCCGTCCACCGGCAGGGCCACGCCGGTGACGTAGGACGATTCGTCCGAGGCCAGCCACAGCGCGGCGTCGGCGACCTCGTGGGCCAGGCCGAAGCGCGCCATCGGGATCGCGGCCAGCAGCTTCCGCTCGTTGGCCGCGGTCTCCTCGGGATCGCCGCTGCGGCCGACGAAGCCCTGCTTCATCGGCGTCTCGGTCAGGCCCGGGCAGACCACGTTGACCCGGATGCCGTCGGCCGCGAAGCGCTGCGCGGCCGACTTGGCGAAGCCGACCACGGCGAACTTGGCCGCCGAGTACACCGGGCTCATCATCGAGCCGACCAGGCCGGAGACCGAGGCGGTGAAGATCAGCGAGCCGCCGCCGCGCGCGCGCATGTGCCGGGCCACCTCGCCGGCGGCCAGCACCGCCGAGGTGACGTTGAGGTCGATCGCGCGCCGGTACTCGTCCAGGTCCATGCCCTCGACCGTGGCCGGGCCGGGGATGCCGGCGTGGGCCCAGAGGACGTCGATCCCGCCCAGGCGCGCGGCCGCCTCGTGGATGCTGCCGCGCGCCTGGACCGGATCGGACAGGTCGGCGACGAGGGTCTCCAGCGGGGCATGGCCGTGCTCGGCGACCTCGATCGCCAGCTGTGCCAGCGCCTGCGCATTGAGATCGATCGCGGCCACCCGCGCGCCTTCGCGGGCGAAGCGCAGCACGCCTTCGCGGCCCATGCCCGAGGCGGCGGCGGTGACCACCGCCAGTTTGTCTTTCAGTCGCATGCTCGTGTTCCTGGTTGCGGAAGCGCAGCGGTCACTGCGCGTAGGGATCGGGGAAGCGGCCGGTGGTGCTGACCACGGTGGTGCGGGTTTCCAGGTAGGCGTCCAGGCCTTCCAGCCCGTTCTCGCGGCCCCAACCGCTGTGCTTCATCCCGCCGTAGGGCGTGGACCAGCGCAGGAAGCGGTAGGTGTTGACCCAGACGATGCCGGCCTCGATCCGCGCCGCCACCCGGTGCGCGCGGCTGGCGTCGCCGGTCCACAGGCCGGCGGCCAGTCCGTACTCGGTGGCGTTGGCCAGGGCGACGGCTTCCTCCTCGCCCTCGAACGGGATCAGCGCGGCCACCGGGCCGAAGATTTCCTCGCGGGCCACGCGCATGTCGTTGTTCACGTTGGCGAACACGGTGGGCGCGACGAAGTAGCCGCCGGCCAGCACGCCGTCGTCCAGGCGGGTGCCGCCGGCGACCAGCTCGGCGCCTTCGCCCAGGGCGATGCCGACGTAGGACAGGGTCTTTTCCAGTTGCGCGGCGTGCGCCTGCGGGCCCATGTGGGTGGCCTCGTCCAGCGGCATGCCCACTCGCACCTTCGCGGCGCGGCGGGCGAACTCCTCGACCACGCGGTCGTATACCGGGCGCTCGACCAGCACCCGCGAGCCCAGCGCGCAGCTCTGCCCGCACAGCGCCCAGGCCGAGCCGGTGGCGGCGTTGAGCGCCTGCTCGATGTCGGCGTCGGCGAAGATGATGTGCGGCGCCTTGCCGCCCAGCTCGAAGCTGAAGCGCTTGAGGGTGTCGGCGCCGTTGCGCAGGATCGCCTTGGCGGTGGCGCCCTCGCCGGTGAAGCTGATCTTGTCCACGCCCGGATGCGCGACCAGGGCCGCGCCCGCCTCCGGCCCGCCCGGGATCACGTTGACCACGCCCGGCGGGAAGCCGGCGGCCTCGACCAGCCTGGCCAGTTCCAGGCTGGAGACCGGGGTGTGCTCGGCCGGCTTGAGGATCACCGTGCAGCCGGCGGCCAGGGCCGGCGCCAGCTTCCAGATGGCCGACATCAGCGGTACGTTCCAGGGCGTGATCGCGGCGACCACGCCCACCGGCAGGCGCGAGGTGAACACGTGCACGCTGTCGTCGAAGGGGATGGTGCGGCCGGACAGCTTGTCGGCCAGCGAGGCGTACCAGTGCAGCCACTGGTGGTGGGCGCCGACGTCCACCCGGCTCTCGCGCAGGGCGCGGCCGTTGTCGCGCGATTCGATCCTGGCCAGTTGCGGCGCGTGCCGCTGGTACAGCTCGGCGAACCTGCGCAGCAGCGCGGCGCGCTCGTGCCCGGGCAGGCGCCGCCAGGGACCGGCGAAGGCCTCGCGCGCGGCGGCCACCGCGCGGTCCACGTCGCCCGGGCCGGCGAAGGCCACCCGCGCCCAGGGCCGGCCGGTGGCCGGGTCGATGCTGTCGACGTGCGCGCCGTCCGCCGGTTCGGCCCAGCGGCCGCCGATGAACAGGTGCGGGTAGGGTTCCAGGTCCGGAGTGGCCATGTTCGTCCAATAATTCCAATATGTGAATTTACAATGCACATATGTGATTTAATCGGCAAGCATTGGCGTGTCCCGCGTGTTTGCGCCACCGCGCCGTGGTTCCCATCCGATTGAATGGAAAGGACATTCTTGTGACTGGATCGAGCATGGCCTGCTGCAATGCAGCAGGCGGAAACGCCTGCCGGGGGTGGACGCCATGGGGCCGCTGAACGGGATCCGGGTGGTGGACCTGACCACCGTGCTGATGGGGCCGTACGCGACCCAGGTGCTGGCGCAGATGGGCGCGGACGTGATCAAGGTGGAGGCGCCGGAAGGCGACGTGATCCGCCACGTGGGGCCGGAACGCAACCCCGGGATGGGCGCGCTGTTCCTCAACTCCAACCGCGGCAAGCGCAGCCTGTGCCTGGACCTGAAGCGCCCGCAGGCGCGCGAGGCGCTGCTGGCGGTGCTGCGCGAGGCGGACGTGCTGGTGCACAACCTGCGGCCGCAGGCGCTGGCCCGGCTCGGCCTGGACCACGCCAGCCTGGCGGGCGCGTACCCGCGGCTGCTGCACGTCGGCCTCACCGGCTTCGGCCAGGACGGCCCCTACGCCGGCAGGCCGGCCTACGACGACCTGATCCAGGGCGCCTCCGGCCTGAGCGCATGGATGGCCACGGCCGGCGACGGCACCCCGCGCTACGTGCCCACCGCGCTGGCCGACCGGATGGTCGGCCTGGCCGCGGTCGGTGCCATCTGCGCCGGCCTGCTGCACCGCGAGCGCAGCGGCCGCGGCCAGCAGGTGGAGGTGCCGATGTTCGAGACCATGGCCGCGCTGGTGCTCAGCGACCACCTCGGCGGCCAGACCTTCCAGCCGCCGCTGCCGGGCGAGGGCTACCGGCGCCTGCTCTCCCCCTACCGGCGGCCGTACCGCACCCGCGACGGCCACGTCTGCGCGCTGGTCTACACCGACCGCCACTGGCAGTGCTTCCTCGATGCGCTCGGCCTGGGCGACCTGCCGGTGCACGACCGCCGCTTCGCCAGCTTCGCCAGCCGCACCGCGCACATCGACCACGTCTATGCCTTCCTGCAGGAGCGCTTCCGCGAGCGCACCACCGCGCAGTGGCTGGAACTGCTGGAACGGATCGACGTGCCGGCCATGCCGATGCACGACCTGGCCGGCGTGCTGGCCGACCCGCACCTGGCCGCCACCGGCTTCTTCCAGGAGATCGAGCATCCGAGCGAAGGCAGGCTGCGCGCCACCGCCCCGCCGGTGCGCTGGTCGGATACGCCGGCGCCGGACGTGCGCCCGGCGCCGCGGCAGGGCGCCGACGGCATCGAGGTGCTGCGCGAGGCGGGGTTGGCGGAGGAGGCGATCGGCGCGCTGCTCGCCTCCGATGCCTTGCGGCTGCCGCCCGGGCGGGCGCGGCCGGAAGGGTGAGCGGCGGTGCCGCCTGCGCGGGGATGGCGGGCGGGAGGGGGCACACTAGAATCCGTCGTCCCGCCCACGCCCAGGAAGCCGCATGCACGTCCGCCAGGCCGCCAACGTCCTCGAACTGCTGGAGTTCTTCGCTCGCCGCGGCTCGGTGGCGACCCTGGCCGAGATCGCCGACGAACTCGGCTGGCCGCGCTCGAGCACCTTCAACCTGGTCAACACCCTGGCCGACGCCGGCTTCCTCTACGAGCCGTTCGACCGCCGAGGCTATTACCCCACGCCGCGCTGGCTGATGCTGGCCCAGCGCGTGGCCGAGGCCGAGCCGCTGCCCGGGGCCATCCACGAACTGGCCGCGGAAGTGGCGCGCCGGACCGGCGAGACCACCGCCATCGGCGCGCCGGCCGGGGTGCATGCCAGCCTGCTGGACGTGGCCGAGTCCGCCCACGCGGTGCGCTTCTTCGCCCGGATCGGCGACCGCATCCCGATCCATGCCAGTTCCCTGGGCCGCGCGCTGCTGGCCCAGTACGCGCCCGCCGAGCGCCAGGCGCTGTACCGCAGGATCCGCTTCGAGCGGTACTCGCAGACCACGCCGATGGCGCCCGAGGCGATCGAGTCGGCCATCGCCGAGGGCGAGCGGCGCGGCTACCACCGCAGCGACCACGAGTACCTGCCGGATCTGGCCGGCGTGGCCCTGCCGCTGCCGCTGCCGCACCGGCGGCTGTCCATCGTGGTCGCCGGGCCGGTGTCGCGCTGCCTGGAGCACCGCGATGCGATCGCGCGCACCGTGCGGGACCTGCGCGACCGCTGCCTGGCGGCGCTGGAGGATGGCGGCGCGGGCTGAAGGCGAGGCCCCGCCGCGCCGCGCGCGGCGCCGTGCGTACCGCCTCAGCCGGCGGCGGGCGAGGGTGCGAGCGGATAGCCGCCGAAGGACTTCATCTCGTCCATCAGGAAGTTGGAGGTGATCTTCTCCACGCCGAAGCCGCCTTCCATCATCTCCAGCATCAGCCGCTTCCAGTCGTGCAGGTCGGTGACGACCACCCGCAGCATGTAGTCGTACTGCCCGCTCACCCGCCACGACTCGACCACCTCGCCGGTGCGCGCCACCCACTGGTCGAACCGGCCGAAATGGCCGGGCGAGTGCCGCTCGAACGAGACCTGGGCCAGGACGATGGTCACCGCGCGGATGCGGTCCACCGCCACGTGCGCGTGGTAGCCGGTGATCAGGCGCTTGCCCTCCAGCTCGCGCACCCGCCGCAGGCAGGCGCTGGGCGACAGCGCCACGCGGTCGGCCAGGGCCTGGTTGGAGATCCGCGCGTCCTGCTGCAGCACCTGCAGGATCTTCAGGTCGGTGCGGTCGATGGTGTCTTTCAGGGACATCTGCGGGTGGCCGTGGCGGGCGGAAGTGCCGGCAGTGTCCACAACGCTTCCCCGCGCCACAACCGTGCCCGATCGCGCGCGCGCGCGACCGCAGGATCTGTCGAATCGCCCCGCCCTGGCGTCGCACATCTGCGCAATTGCACCGCCCGGACGCGGGGATTGTTGCGCGCGACCGCAAGGAAATCCTTTTGCATCAATGGGTTGAAGCGATTCGGCGCATGCGCGTGGCGGCTGGACACGGGCCGGTGGCCGGGGCGTAGATAGGCCCGGGAAAACATCGTGCGCGTGTGCGGACTTCAACGCCGCGCACCGCCGGAACTTCGCGGCGCGGCCGCCGCCCATGCACCGCGCGACCTGGACGGGGAAGACGATGGACGAGGGACGCAAGGCAAATGCGCGCGCGCCGGCACGGCGCCCGGCCGCACCGTCGGCATGCGCGCGCGCCGCCGCTCCAGGACCGTCCGCCGACCCGCCCATGGCCGGCCGCCGCACCTTCCTCGCCGCTTGCGCCGGCCTGCTGGCGGGCGCCGTGTCGCCGCGGATCGCGGCGGCGGCCGCGTCCATCTCCGCGCCCTCTCCGTGGCCGCTGCCGCCGGCGGCAAGGCGGATCGCGGCCACGATCGGCCGCTTCGGCCATGCGCGCATCGACCCCTACGCCTGGCTGCGGCCGAAGGACTGGTTCGCGGTGCTGCGCGATCCATCCACGCTGGAGGCGCCGATCCGCGCCCAGATCGATGCCGAGAACGCCTACGCCCAGGCCATGCTCGCGCCGACGCGGCCGCTGCAGCGCCAATTGCGCGAGCGCATCGAACGGCTGGCCGCGCTGCCGCGCCCACTCGCCGGCCTGCGCAGCGGCGGCTTCCTCTACGCCACGCGCACGGCGGGCGGCAACACCGTGCACGTGCGCACGCCATCGGCCGGCGGGCCGGAACAGGTGCTCCTGGACGAGGCCGCCGACACCGGCGGCAAGGCGCCGGCGGCCACCCGCCATAGCGCCGACGGGCGCCTGTTCGGCTGGGCGGTCGAAACGGGCGAGGGACGCCACCGGCTGCGCGTGCGCACGGTCGCCGACGGCCGCCTGCGGGTGGACGACATCGACGATGGCACCGGTGCGTTCGCGTTCTCGCCCGACGGCCGCTGGCTGTTCTGGGCCGCGCACGGGGCCGACGGACAGGGGGCGAGCGTGCTGCGCCGCGACCTCGCCTCCGGCGCGCAGGACGTGCTGTACGCCGAGGCCGACGCCGCCTTCGCGCTGACCCTGCGCACCACCGCGGCCGGCGGCTACCTGGTCGTCCGCGCCGACGATGGCCAGGCCTCGGAGGTGCGGCTGCTGGCGTTGCGCGCACCCGGGGCCGCGTTGCGGCGGGTCGAGCCGCGCACGCCGGGCCTGCGCTACGACGTGGACGAATGGAACGGCGGCCTGCTGGTGCTGACCAATGCCGACGGCGCCCACGACTTCAAGCTGATGGCCGCGCCGCTGGAGCGGCCGGGCCGCGCGGCATGGACGCCCCTGGTGGCGCACGTGCCGGGCCGCCCGATCCACGCGGTGCATCCGTTCGCCGCCGCGCTGGTGCGCGAGGAATGGCGCGATGCCCTGCCGCGGCTGGTGCTGATGCACGCCGACGGTCGCGAGCGGGAGGTCGCGTTCGACGCGCCGGCCTGGGCGCTGCAGGTGGCGCCGGGGCAGGACTGGGACGTGGACGCGCTGGCGTTCGCCTTGCAGTCGCCGCGCATGCCGCCGCAGTCGCGCCTGCTCGACCTGGTGAGCGGCAGGCACGCGGCCGACGCCGCGCAGCCGGCGGCCGCGTCCTCGCCCGCGTTCGATCCGGAGCGCTACGAGGTGCGCCGTTTCGACGTCCGCGCCGACGATGGCGCGCAGGTGCCGGTCACGGTGGTGATGCGCGCCGGGCAGGCGCTGGACGGCAACGCGCCGCTGCTGCTGCGCGGCTATGGCGCGTACGGCCATTCGGCCGAGGCGGCGTTCGAGCCGCCGGTGCTGGCGCTGGTCGACCAGGGCTGGGTACACGCGGTCGCGCACGTGCGCGGCGGCGCCGAGCGCGGCAGCCGGTGGTGGGACGCGGTGCGGCGCACCGGCAAGAAGAAGACCTTCACCGACTTCATCGCCTGCGCCGAGCACCTGGCCGATGCCGGCTACACCGCGCGCGGGCGCATCGTCGGCTTCGGCCTGTCCGCCGGCGGCACCCTGGTGGGCGCGGCGTACACGATGCGCCCGGAATTGTGGGCCGGGATGATCGCGCCGGTCGCGTTCGTGGACGTGCTGACCTCGCTGGAGTACTACGAGGACCACCCGATCGGCGCCCGCGGCATCCCGGTCTGGGGCGACCCGGCCGACCCGGCCGAGCACGCCTACGTGGCCAGCTACTCGCCCTACGACAACCTGCGCGCGGCCGCGTATCCGGCGCTGCTGGCCACCGGCGTGGTCGACGACGACGCGGTCTCGTTCTGGGAGCCGCTGAAGTTCGCGATCAAGGCGCGCGTGCTGACCACGGCCGGGCAGCCGATCCTGTCGCTGACCGCTGCCGAGGGCGGCCACCTCGGGCCGCTGGGTGCGTATCCCGGCGTGGAGCAGCAGGCGATGTACCTGGCCTTCGCCATCTGGGCGGCGGAGCGGCGCTGGGGCGAGGTGCCGCAGCGCGCGCACGGGACCGCCCGGTGAACGGTGCCGCGCCCGCATTGCGCCGCGGCCTGACCTGGCGCTCGCTGCTGGTGCTGGGCATCGCCAACATCCTCGGCGCCGGGGTCTACGTGATGACCGGCACCGCGGCGGCGCAGTACGCCGGGCCGGCGGTGGTGGTGTCGTTCGGGCTGGCCGGGGCGGCCTGCGTCCTGGTCGGCCTGTGCTACGCCGAGCTGGCCGCGTGCATGCCCGAGTCCGGCTCGGCCTACACCTACTGCAGGCGCATGCTCGGGCTGGGGCCGGCATGGGCCCTGGGCTGGCTGCTGTTCCTGGAGTTCAGCGCCGGCGCGGCGCTGCTGGCGGTGGGGTTTTCCGGCTACCTGGGCAGCCTGCTCGGCGACCTGGGCCTGGCCCTGCCGGCGGCGCTGTCCACGCCGCTGGTGCGGGCCGGCGGCAGCGGCGGCCAGGTGGCGCTGGAACTCGGGCACGGGATCAACCTGGTGGCCGGACTGGCGGTGCTGGCGGCGGGCGCGGTGATGGCCTGGGGCATCTCGCATTCCTCGCGGGCCAACGCGGTGCTGGTGGTCATCAAGGTCGCGGTGCTGGTCGGCTTCGTGGCTGTGGGCGCCGGCGCGGTGGACGCGTCCCACTGGCGCCCGTTCGTGCCGCCCAACGAGGGCGGCTTCGCCTACGGCTGGCAGGGGGTGATGCGTGCGGCCTCGCTGCTGTTCTTCGCCTTCCTCGGCTTCGAGACCGTGTCCACCGCCGCGGCCGAGACCGCCGACCCGCAGCGCGACGTGCCGCTGGGCATCCTCGGCTCGCTGGGGGTGTGCACCCTGCTGTACGGGCTGGTGGCGGTGGTGCTGACCGGGCTGGTGCCGTTCCGCGAGCTGGGTGTGCCCGACCCGATCGCCATCGCGGTGGACCGGATCGGGATGCCGGGCTTCGCCGTGCTGATCAAGGTCGGCGCGCTGGCCGGGCTGGCCTCGGTGCTGCTGGCCAACGCCTTCGGCCATTCGCGGGTGTGCTACGCGATGGCGCGCGACGGCCTGCTGCCCGGCCTGTTCGCGGTGGTGCACGCGCGCCGCGGCAGCCTGTGGCAGGCCAACCTGGTGCTGGCGGCGCTGGCCGCCGTCGGCGCCGCGCTGCTGCCGATCGCGGTGATCGCCGACATCGTCAGCTTCGGCGTGGCCTTCATGTTCAGCACCGTGGCCTTCGCCCTGATGCGCCTGCGCGGCGGCCAGCCGCACGCCGGGCACCGCTTCCGCGTGCCGCTGGGCGGACCGACCGTGCGCGGCACCTGGCTGGGCGTGGTGCCGGTGCTGGCCATCGCCTGCAGCGCGGCCATGGTGCTGCCGGTGGCGCTGGACATCCTCGGCCAACTGCGCCGCGGCGACTGGCTGCCGGCGCTGCTGCTGGGCGCCTACGGCGCGCTCGGCGCCGCGCTGTACTTCGGCTATGGCCGCGCCCGTGCGCGCGGCCTCGCCGTGGCCTCGCTTCCCGTCCCCCCCGCTTCCACCGGAACCGTCGCATGAGCGCCACCCCCATGAGCCTGCGCCAGGCCTTCGAGATCGGGCGCCTGGATGCGCACGACCAGGCCGCGCTGCGCCGCCGCGGCGAGGTGTCCGCGCCGGAACTGGCCGAAGCCGCGCTGCTGCGGATCGAGGCGCTGGACCCATTGCTGGGCGCGGTCAGCCATCGCGCGCCGGAACGGGCGCGGGCGCGCGCGGCCGGCCCGCTGGCCGACGCGCCGCTGGCCGGGGTGCCGTGGCTGGCCAAGGATTCGCTGGACTACCCGGGCATGCCGACCCGCGCGTGCTCGCGCAGCCGCAGCGGGGTGCTGGCCGAGCGCGGCCATGCCTACGCCGAGCGGATGGATGCGCAGGGCCTGGTGGCGGTGGGCAAGTCGTCGATGCCGGAGTTCGGCCTGCTCGGCTCCACCGAGCCGCTGGCCGGCCCGGTGACCCGCAACCCGTGGTCGCCGCGGCATTCGCCCGGCGGCTCCAGCGGCGGCGCGGCGGCGGCGGTGGCCGCCGGCCTGGTGCCACTGGCGCAGGGCAGCGACGGCGGCGGTTCGATCCGCATCCCGGCGGCCTGCTGCGGCATCGTCGGGCTCAAGCCGGGGCGCGACAGCACGGTGCGGGTGCGCGCGCGGCACACGATCGAGGACCTGCTGGTCGGCGACAGCCTGATGGCGCGCAGCGTGCGCGACGTGGCCCAGGGCTTCGCCGCCGCGCACGTCGACCCGCGCCGCGCCGCGGTCGCACGCCCGGGCGCCGCGCGGCTGCGGATCGGCGTGATCCAGGCCGGCCTGCTCGGCGATGCGCCGCATCCGGACGTGGCCGAATCGATCCGCGCCAGCGCCGACCTGTGCGCCTCGCTGGGACACGCGGTGGAGGCGGCGCAGTGGCCGCTGGACGGCACGGCCATGCTGCACGCCTTCCAGGACATCTGGACCCACCTGGGCGCCGACTGCGTGGATGCCGCCCGGCCGCTGCTGGGCGGGCGCCGGCTGGAGGATGCGCTGGAGCCCTGGACCCTGGCCCTGGGCCGGCGCGCGCTGGAACTGCCCACCGCCGCGCTGGAACGCGGCTACGCGCAACTGGCGCGGCTGCCGGCGCAGATGGCCGCCTTCCACACGCGCTACGACGTGCTGCTGTCGCCGGTGGTCGCCGCGCCGGTGCCGCCGCTGGGCAGCTTCGGCCCGTCGCTCCCGGCGGAGGAACTGATGGGTACGATGTTCGACTGGATCGCCTACACGCCGCTGCAGAACCTGGCCGGCACCCCGGCCATCTCGCTGCCGCTGTCCTGCGACGCGCAGGGCCTGCCGCTGGGCAGCATGTTCGGCGCCGACCGCGGCGACGAGGACCTGCTGCTGGGCCTGGCGCTGGAACTGGAGCAGGCCCGGCCCTGGCAGGGGCGGTGGCCGCCCGTCTCGGTGGCTTCGCCGCCGGCGGCCGTTCCCGCACCTTCCTTTCCCCTGTCCGTGTGATCCGTCCATGAATCCTCTCTTTTCCGCGCGCGGGCCCGCCGACGCGATCGACCTCTTCGCCGGCCAGCCCCTGGCCTGGATCGTCACCGGCCAGGCCGGGCAGCTCGGCGCCAGCGTGCTGCCGCTGCAACTGGAGTGCGATGCCGAAGGCCGGCCCGTGCGCATCCTCGGCCACTTCGGCCGCGGCAACCCGCAGGTGCGCGCGCTGGCTGCCGACCCGCGCGCCACCATCCTGCTGTTGGGCCCGCACGGCTACATCTCCCCGTCCTGGTTCGCCGACCGCAGCCGCGCGCCGACCTGGAACTACGCCTGGGCGGTGTTCGAGGTGGAGGTCGAACTGCGCGACACCCCGGCCGACGCCGATGCCCTGATCGGCGGCCTGGTCGAACAGATGGAGGCCGGGCGGCCGGCGGCATGGAGCGTGCGCGACATGGGCGCGCGCTACGCGCAGCTCGCGCCGGGCGTGGTCGGCTTCCACGCCCACGTGCGCGCGGCGCGCAGTGCGTTCAAGCTGGGCCAGGACGAACGCGACGACGTGCTGGCCGACATCCTGCGCGGGCTGGACATCACCGGCCAGGACGCGCTGGCGGCATGGATGCGCCGCTTCGCCCAGGACCGGCCGCAGGCGCTGCCCGCGCCGATGCCGGCGCCGGCGCCGCTGGACCCGGAGATCATGCTGTTCATCGACGACGTGCGCGCGACCTGGCAACGCCTGAGCCAGGGCCGCGCGCTTGACTGGCCCGCCCGCCGCGCGCTGGCCGAGGCCTCGCGCGCGCCCTGGCGCGAGGGCGGTCCGGCGATGGGCCGGACCACCGAGCCGAGCGCGCCGACCGAGGCCGGCCCGGTGCGCCTGCGCATCCACGATCCCGCGCCGGGCCGGGCCAAGCCGACCCTGGTCTACATGCACGGCGGCGGCTGGGCGTTGTTCAGCCTGGACACCCACGACCGCCTGATGCGCGAGTACGCCCACGCCACCGGCATGGCCGTGGTCGGCGTGGACTACGCGCTGGCGCCGGAGGCGCGCTACCCGGCGGCGCTGGACCAGGTGGTCGGCGTGGTGCGCTGGCTGCGCGCGCACGGCGCCGACCACGGCCTGGACGGCGAGCGCCTGGCCCTGGGCGGCGACTCGGCCGGCGGCAGCCTGTCCATGGGCGCGGCGCTGAAGCTGCGCGACGCCGGCCAGGGCGATGCGGTCAAGGCGGTGCTGAGCATCTACGGCGGCTTCGGCCCGGACTTCTCCCCGACCGCCCTGCAGCGCTACGCCTCGCCCGAGGACATGCTCACCGCGCAGGAGATCCGCGAGTTCTGGGACAACTACGCCGGCCACGTCCACGACCGCCGCGATCCCTGCCTGGTGCCGCTGCTCGCGCGCCTGGACGGGTTGCCGCCGGTGTTCCTGGTGATCGCCGAGTGCGACGCGCTGGCCGAGCAGAACCTGCAGATGGCCGGCAGCCTGCTCGCGGCCGGCGTCGCGGTGGAGGCGAAGGTCTACCCGGGCGCGCCGCACAGCTTCATCGAGGCGATGGCGGTGTCCTCGACCGCGCGCCGGGCGATCGCCGACAGCGCGCGATGGCTGTGCCGGACCCTCGGCGTGGAGTATCCGGCGCCCGCCGCCGCCGACGGGCAGCGCGCCGACGGGTCCGGGGCCGGGCGCCGATGAGCGCCCGCATCGCGTTCGTCGGCGGCGGCCACATGGCGCGCTGCCTGGTCGGAGGATTGCTGCGGCAGGGCATGCCGGCCGCGGCGATCCGCGTGGCCGAGCCCGGCGCCGCGCAGTTGATGTCGGGTTCGGCGCGGCCTCCGGAGGAACTGCGCCGCCAGGTCGCATCGCCCGGCGGCACCACCGAGGCGGCGCTGTCCACGCTGGCGCAGGGGCGGTTCGTCCCCTTGCTGGTGGAGGCGGTGAGCCACGCCGCGCAGCGCGGGCCGGCGCATGCGGCGGAGGCCGCGCGCGTTGGCGCGGGGAATCGCCTTCACCTAGAATCCTGGCGGTCGGACGCCAGCCGCTCGCCACGTCCCCCACGACCGTCGCCGGTCCCGATTCCCGGGGGCACCATGGGCTTGCAAGTTGCCGCGCGCCGCGCCGGTCCGGCTCGGGATGCCGCCGCCTGCGATGGCATCCCGGCGGCGGGGCCGGCATGACGGCCGCCTGGCTGCTCCTTTCCCTGTTGGCCGCGCTGGGCTTCTACCTGGCCTGCGCGCACCAGAAGCTGTGGCCGCGGCGCGGCGGCCGCGTCCGCGCGCTGCGCATGGCGGCGGGGGCATGCGCGCTGCTGGCGTTGCTGGCGGCGATCGCCGCACTGGGCGTGTGGGCCGGCGTGTTCGCGGCGCTGACCGCGTTCATGCTGGCGGCGGTGCTGCTGCCGTACTTCGATGCCTGGCGCCAGGCGCGCGCGGCGGCGCACGAGGAGCCGCGCCATGTGGGGTAGGTCGCTGGCCGCCGCATTGCTGGGACTGCCGCTGGCGGTGGGCCTGGTGGGCCTGCTCGCCCTGGCGTGGCCGGGGCGGCTGGAGGCGACCACGCTGCCCTGGCTGCTGCTCGCGTTCCCGGTGTGGATCGCGGCGATGTCGCTGGCCTTCGCGTGCAGGACCGGGTTGCGCGCGTGGCTGTGGCTGGGCGGCGCCACGGCGCTGTGCTTCGGCCTGATCCACGCGTGCAAGTGGCTGGGGTGGGTGGAGGTGGGCGCATGAGGGCCGCCACGCTGCGCACCTTCCTGTCGGTGCATACCTGGGTCGGCCTGGTCGCCGGCATGGCGCTGTTCATTGCTTTCTACGCCGGGTCGGTCACCGTGTTCACCCACGAGCTGGGCGACTGGCAGCGCGCCGACGACGGCGCCGTCCACGCTCCGCTGGAACGGTCGCAGGCGCTGCTCGATGCGCTGCTGGCCGCGCACCCGGAGTCGGCCCACAGCGTGTTCCTGGTGCTGCCCGGCGAGCACGGCCCGCAGCCCTCGGCGTACTGGTACAACGAATCGAGCGGGCAATCGCGCCGCTTCGTGCTGGACGCCGCCGGCGTGCTGGAAGAGGCCCCGCCGCGCCTGGGCGCGGTCGACTTCGTCTACGACCTGCACTTCACCGCCGGCCTGCCGCGCACCTTCGGCACCTACCTGTTCGGGGTGGTCTGCGTCCTGTACGGGCTGGCCCTGGTCAGCGGCGTGGTGATCTACGCGCCGGGCCTGCTCAAGGATCTGTTCGCGCTGCGCCTGGGCCGCAACGTCAAGCGCCTGTGGCAGGACGCGCACAACGCGGTGGGCGTGCTGTCGCTGCCGTTCCACGTCGTGTTCGCCTGGACCGGGGCGGTGCTGGCCATCGGCCTGCTGCTGCTGGCGCCGTTCCAGTTCCTGGTCTACGAGGGCAGGCTGCTGGAGATCCTGGAGACGGATTTCGAGGTCGCCCCGCACGTGGAGCCGGCCGGCGTGACCAGGCCGATGCTGCCGCTGGACGAGCTGCTGCGCCGCGCGCAGCGGGAACTGCCCGCGCTGGAGATCAACTCGATCGGCTTCCACGATGCCGGCGACGCCAACGCCCAGGCCACGGTGTACGGCGAACTGGCGCAACGGCGCCTGACCAGCACCGGCGCGGTCGCCCTGAACGCGGCGAGCGGCGAGACGATCGCCACCTCCGAACCCCGCGACTATTCGCCGGGCCGGGCGTTCCTGTACGCGATGTACTCGCTGCATTTCGGCAACTTCGGCCACTACGCGGTGAAGTGGCTGTACTTCGTCCTCGGCCTGGCCGGCGCCTTCCTGTTCTACAGCGGCAACCTGCTGTGGATCGAGGCGCGGCGCAAGCGCAGGCAGGCCGGGCAGCCGCGCCGCACCCGGGTCATGGCGGGGCTGACCCTGGGCGTGTGCCTGGGGTGCGTGGCCGGCGTGTCGGCCACGTTCCTGGCCGGCGCGCTGCTGGCGGACCCGTGGGCGCCGCGCGGCTACTACCTGGTGTTCTTCGCCAGCCTGGCGTGGGCGCTGCTGCGCCCGCCGGCCCGCGCCGCGCACGAACTGCTGTGGGCGTGCGCGCTGCTGACCGCGGCGATCCCGCTGGCCGGGTTCGCCGCGTCCGGCGAACATCCGCTGGCGGCGATGCGGCATGGCCACTGGCACCGCTTCATGGTGGACGCCGTCGCCGTGGCGATGGCCGCCGCCTACTGGCGGATGGCCCGCGCCGCGCTGCGCCGCGGCCTGCACGGCGATCCGAACAGCGTATGGGCGCTGCCGCGGGCGGCGCGGGACTGATCCATGCCGCGGATGCGGCGCAATGGCCGATGCCGGCCGACCATGGGGGACTGCACATGCTGAGATGGATCCGTCGCGTCGCCTTGCTGCTGCTGGCACTGGCCGCGCTGGCCGCGCTTTCGGCCTGGGTGCTGCTGCGCGGCAGCCTGGCCGACCTCGACGGCGAAGCCGGCTTGCCCGGCCTGTCCGCGCCGGTGTCGATCCAGCGCGATGCCCTGGGCACGGTCACCGTGGAGGCGGCCGACGAGACCGACATGGCGCGCGCGCTGGGCTACGTGCACGCCCAGGAGCGCTTCTTCGAGATGGACCTGATGCGCCGCACCGCGGCCGGCGAGCTGTCCGAACTGTTCGGGCCGATCGCGGTGGAGTTCGACAAGCGGCACCGCGCGCATCGCATCCGCGCACGGGTGGCGGCCGACCTGGCGGCGTTCACCGGCGGCCATGCGGCGCAGTTGCAGGCCTATGCCGACGGCGTCAACGCCGGCCTGGCGGCGCTGGCCGTCCGTCCCTGGCCTTACCTGCTGCTGCGCCAGGCGCCGCGCCGGTGGGAGGTGGCCGATTCCGCGCTGGTCGGCTACGCCATGTACTTCGACCTGCAGGACGCGGGCAACGCGCGCGAGCTGGCGCTGTGGAAGATCAAGCCCCACCTGCCGCCGGCGCTGTACGCACTGCTGGCCCACGACGGCAGCCAGTGGGACGCGCCGCTGCTGGGCCAGGCGCGCGGCAATGCGGCCCTGCCCGATGCCGGCGAGGTCGACCTGCGGCGCCTGCCGGTGGCCGCCGCCGCGCGGCAAGGGCTGCCCGAGAGGCTGGCCCCGGGCAGCAACAACTGGGCGGTGGGCGGCGCCCTGACCGCCGACGGCCGCGCCATCGTCGCCGACGACATGCACCTGGGCCTGCGCGCGCCCAACCTGTGGTTCCGCGCGCGCCTGCGCTACGCCGATGCGCGGGCGCCCGGCGGCAGGGTCGAGGTTGCCGGCTTCACCCTTCCCGGCGTGCCGGCGGTGATCGCCGGCAGCAACGGGCACGTGGCGTGGGGGTTCACCAACGGCTACATCGACAACGCCGACTGGCTGGCGGTGCCCCGGGATTCGCCGGACATCCGCCAGTACGAGGAGACGGTCCGCGTCGCCGGGCAGCCGGCGCAGGTCCTGCGGGTGCGCGAGTCCGGCTGGGGCCCGGTCCTGGCCGAGGCGGGCGACGACCTGCTCGCGCTGCGCTGGACCGCCCAGCAGCCCGGCGCGATGAACTTCGCCCTCTCCGGCCTGGCCTCGGCCCGCGACCTCGACGCGGCCTTCGCCGTGGCCGACCTGGCCGGCATGCCGGCGCAGAACCTGGTGGTCGCCGACGCCGGCGGCCGGATCGGCTGGCGGTTGATCGGCGCGCGTCCGCACCGTTCCGGCGATTGCGATCCGGCCACGGTCGCGGCCGGCGCCTGCGAGCCATGGGCGATCGAAAGCGCCGGTGCGCCGAGCCTGGTCGACCCGCCCTCGCACCGCTTGTGGACCGCCAACAACCGCATCCTCGACGGCGCCGACCTGGCCCGCGCCGGCGATGCCGGCTACGCCCTGGGCGCGCGCGCCGGGCAGATCCGCGACGGCCTGTTCGCCCAGGAGCGCTTCACCGAGCGCGATCTGCTGGCCCTCCAGCTCGACGACCGCGCGTTGTTCCTGGAGCGCTGGTGGGCGCTGCTGCAGGCCGAGGCCGGCAAGGGCGCGGCGCTGGGCGAGCTGGCCGCGGCCGCGCGGCGCTGGGAAGGGCGCGCGAGCCCGGAGTCGGTCGCCTACCGGCTGGTCGGCGCCTGGCGCCTGGCGGTGCATGCGCGCATCGCCGATGGCTTGACCGCGCCGGCGCAGGCCGCGCTCGGCGAGGACTTCCAGATGCCGTGGCTGCCGCAGTTCGAGGGCGTGGCCTGGCCGTTGCTGGAACAGCGCCCGGCGCATCTGCTGCCGCCCCGCTTCGCCGATTGGGATGCGCTGCTGGAAGACGCGGCCAAGGAGGTCGGTGCGGACCTGGGCGGCCACGGCGCGCTGGCGCAGCGCCGCTGGGGCGAACTCAACACCGCGCGGATCTGCCATCCGCTGGCGGCCGCGCTGCCGGGCTGGGTCGGGTCCAGGCTGTGCATGCCGGCCGACGAACTGGCCGGCGACACCGACATGCCGCGCGTGGCCGCGCCCGCGTTCGGCGCCAGCCAGCGCATGGTCGTTGCCCCCGGACACGAGGCGGACGGCATCGTCCACATGCCGGGCGGGCAGAGCGGGCATCCGCTGTCGCCGTTCTGGGGCGCCGGGCACCGGGCCTGGGTCGACGGCGAGCCGACCCCGTTCCTGCCCGGCCCGGCCGAGCACGTGCTGGCCCTGTCGCCCTAGGCGCGGATGGACGGGCCAGGCGGATGCGGGCGGCCGCGGTGCGCGGCCGTGGCGCCCCGGCCGCGCGGCATCAGGCGCCGGCGTCCTTCATCGTCGGTGCTGCGCCGGTCCGCCCGCGCAGGCGCAGGACCGCCAGGTAGATGGCGGCGGCGAGCAGGGTCGCATCCAGCGTCGGCACCCCGGTCAGGGTCGCGCGGCAGGCCGACGCCAGCAGCGCGATCGCCACCGAGACGGCCCAGGTGGCCAGCGCCGGCCAGCGGATCGCGGGCAGGTCGCGCAGGGTGGCCGCCGCGTCCGCGTGGCGGAACACGGTGAAGCCGTCGATCACGTAGATCGCGGCGATGGGCGGGATGATCAGCCCCAGGAACAGCAGAAACGGGATGAACGCGTCGATGATGCCCATCAACGCGAAGCAGGCGCCGATCGCGCCGCCCAGCAGGGTGAACATCCACGGCCGCACCGCGGGGAAGGTGGCCGACAGGGACAGGCTGGCCGAATAGAGGTTGGCCGCGTTGATCGTCCAGCACGACAGCACCAGCATGGCCAGCGCCGGCACGCCCAGGCCGAAGCCGACGATCAGCTTCATGATGTCGGTCTGCCCGGTGGCCAGCGCCGGCAGCGCGGCGGCCACCATCAGCAGCGGCGCGGCGACCGGGAAGGACAGGGCCATGCCGGCCAGCGCGCCGCGGGCGGTGCGGATGTAGCGCGACAGGTCGGGCATCGCGGCCACGGTCAGCATGTTGCCGCCGACCAGCGCCGACAGGGCGATGCCGAAGCCCATCGGCACCGGCGGGTCGGGGCTGGGCTGGAGCACGAAGCCGTGCTTGCGCACCGCCGCCACGCACACCCACACCAGGATCGCGCCCAGCAGCGGCACCGCGACCAGGGCCAGCCGCTCCAGGGTGCGGAAGCCGTAGATCGTGGAGACCGTCATCAGCACGCTGCCGACCGCCACGAACGCGGAGAACGGCACCTGCACGCCGTAGAGCTGCTCGGTGGCGGCCACCATCGCGATGCCGAAGAACGACACGTTGACCCCGAACCACCCGTAGTGCACCAGCGCGATCACCAGGTTGACCACCGCCGCGCCGCGGCGCCCGAACGAGCGCTGCACCAGCAGGTAGGTGGTCAGGCGGCTGCGCACGCTGACCACCGAGGTCAGGCAGCCGCCGATGCACAGCAGCGCGCCGGCCAGCAGCGCGGCCAGCACCGCCTGGCCGAAGCCCAGGGCCAGGCCGGTCTGCGCGCCGTTGAGGAAGGCCGGCGCGGCGATGGAGAAGCTGGCCACGATCAGCGCCACGCGCCAGCCCGGGACCAACTGGTGCGCGGGCACCGGCGCGTTGGCGTACTGGGCCGTGGCCGGGGCCGTCATCGGCCGGCATCCCAGCCGTTGAGGGCCTCGATCGGCACGTAGCCCTCGGCGAAGCCGAACGCGGCCGGGCCGACGAAGTCCAGCGCGCGCGCCTCGCGCAGCATCGGCGGCGCCGCGGCGCCGACCACCTTGACCCGCTGCCCGTACTTGAGCCGCTCGGTGGTGATGCTGTCGGCGGTCTCGCGGTCCATCACCGTGATCAGGTCCGGCACCATCGCGCGGACCTGGCCGTCGCGGCGCGCGACCAGGTTCTCGTTCTGGAATTCCAGCAGCATCCGTCCCCCGTCCTCGCCGAAGCCCTCGATCGCCACCCGTCCGACCGAGAAGCCGTTGCGGGTCTCGCGTTCGAGGTCGACGATCTTGCCGTCGAACAGCACGCCGGCGCGAGCATAGAGGCCCGAGCGGCGCAGCGCGTCGAACAGCGCGGCGAACGGGTCGCCGCCGCCGCCGCGCGCCCGGCGCACCGCCGCGCCGATGGCGATGGCCGCCGAGACGCTGCCGCCGATGGCGTGCTCGCGCGCCTGGCGCCCGCTGAGCGGGTACTCGGCCATGTGCGCGATCCCGCCCATCGCCACCGAGACGCCGCGGGCGATGCGCTCGTGGGCCAGGTTGTCCACGCTTTCCACCACCACCAGCGAGCCGCCGGCGTCGGTCAGCACCGAGGGGCAGGCCGACAGCCCGCGGATGTTGAAGATGGCCATTTGCGACTCGGGGAAGGCGCGCCCCATGCCGTCGGCGTCGACCATCGGCACGCCCAGTTGCGCGGCCGCCGTCAGCGGCGCCAGGCCGTTGCCGCCGCCGATCTCCACCGGCATCACCGCGTCGATCCGGCGGTCCAGGATGCGCTCCATCCGGCGCAGGCCGGCGACGGTCTCGCGCCCGCTGGGCAGCTTCTCCACCGACACCGTAGGCGCGCCGATCCAGCCGCAGGGCACCACCAGCGCGTCGTCGGCCAGGTCCTCCAGCGCGACCAGGCCGATGGCGCCGTGGCGGGCCAGCTCGGCCTCGGCCAGCAGCCGGGCGTAATAGGGGTCGCCGCCGCCGCCGGACCCGAGGAAGGCGGCGCCGCAGGCCAGGTCGGCCAGGGCCGTGCGGTCAATGCGCATGGCGCACCTGTGCGGCCGGCAGGGAGGGGGCGCCCGTGGACGCCAGGTCGCCTACCGCGCGCACCCGCACCTGCGCCGCGCGCCCGGGCAGGTAGCTGAGGAATACCTCGTCCACCTCCACCACCTGCACCGTGCGCGGGTCGCCGCCGGCGGCCACGACCCGGCTGCAGGCTTCCGCGCGCAGGCCCTCCAGCGCCTGCGCCCGCGGCAGCGTGTCGTAGGCGACGACCTGCTCCACCTGCGCGCCGACCTGGGCGATGGCCGCGCCCACCGCGTTGGCGACCGCCGCGTGCGCGGGGCGCACCACCCGGGCCACGCCCTTGAGCGCCTCCGGGACCAGGAACGCGCCGCCGCCCACGGCCAGCACGGTGGCGTCCTCGCGCGAGGTCTTCATCCGGTCGGTGCCTTCCTCCAGCATGTGCCGGAAGCGGCCCAGCACCGCCGCCAGCACCGCCGGCGACAGCGCCGGCAGCCGGGCCGGGTCGCCGAAGCGGGCCAGCCCGGCGGCGACCGCCGCGTCGCTGGCGGTCAGGGTCGCGCCGCCGAACAGGCAGGCGTCCTCGGTGAGCCTGAAGCCGACCGAATCCGGGCCCACCCGTAGCGCCGCCTCGTCCAGCCGCGCGGCGCCGTACAGCGCCGGGTCGAGGTGGATGCGGGTGCCGCCGCCCAGGCCCAGGGCCAGGATGTCGGGCATGCGCGAGTTGATCCGCACCCCACCGATGTCCACCGCGATGGACGATTCGCGCGGGAAGCCGTTGCCGAGCACGCCGATGTCGGTGGTGGTGCCGCCCACGTCCATGACGATGGCATCGCCCACGCCGGTCAGGAAGGCGGCCCCGCGCATGCTGTTGGTCGGGCCGGAGCCGATGGTGGTCACCGGGTAGGCGGCGGCCTGCGCGTGCGAGATCAGGGTGCCGTCGTTCTGGCTGATGTACAGCGGCGCGCCCACGCCGATCGAGCGCAGCGCGTCGGCGAAGGCGGCCACGGTGCGCCCGCCCAGCGACGACAGCGCGGCATTGAGGATCGCCGCGTTCTCGCGCTCGATGAAGCCCAGGCGGCCGATGGCGCAGGACAGGGTGATGGCCGCGCGCGGGTGCTCCCGGCGCACGATCGCCGCCGCGCGCTCCTCCATGGCCGCGTTCATCGGTGCGAAGGCGCTGCTGATCGCCACCGCGTCCACGCCGGCCAGGCGCAGGCGGCGGGCCGCGTCGCGCACCCGCGCCTCGTCCAGCGGGGCGATCTCGCGGCCGTCGACCTCGTAGCCGCCGGGCAGCAGGAACACCCACCGGCCGCGCTCGCAGACATGCGCGACCAGTTCCTGCGGCCAGCCGGTCATCGGCGGCAGGGCCTCGCCGGACGGGCTGGCCAGGCGGATGACCCCGGCCGCGGCCAGCGCCCGGCGCTCGACCAGGGCGTTGGTGAAGTGGGTGGTGCCGATCATGACCGACGCCACCTGCGCGGCGTCCACGCCGGCCTCATCCAGCACCGTGCCGATCGCCTCGGCGATGCCCGAGCCGACGTCGCCGGTGGTCGGGCGCTTGGTCCACGCCGCCACCTCGCCGCCGTGCATCAGCACCGCATCGGTATTGGTCCCGCCCACGTCCACGCCCAGTCGCACCGGTCCAGCCCCGCCGTCGCACAAGTCGGGAACCATCCTAGGTGGCGGCGCTCGCGGCGGACAATGCACAAAACGGGTGCAGCGCGCGCCATGGCGGGTAAGCGCGCCGCCGCGACGGGTAATGGCGCGCGCGTCGGCCGGGCGGCCCGCCGGCGCGCGCGCCGGCATTGCTATGCTCGGCCGAAGGCCATCGCCGCCGCCGGCATCGAGCGGCGGTGGCCGCGCATGGGCAAGGACATCGACGTGGACGTGCTGATCCCGACGAAAATCGCGCCCCCCGTGTGGATGGGCGACCAGGTCCGGCGCGAGCTGCTGCTGTCGCGCCTGGACGGCGCGCTCGCGCGCCGGCTGACCCTGGTCCACGCGCCGGCCGGCTACGGCAAGACCAGCCTGCTGGCGCAGTGGCGGCAGCGCCACGACGACGGCTCCATCCTCACCGCCTGGCTGACCCTGGAGCGCGACGACTCCGACCTCAAGCGCCTGGCCCGCTACGTGACCCTGGCGATGAACGGTGGCGTGCACGGGGACGACGACGCGGCGGGCGGCACCGGCCTGCCGCCGCGCGCCGCGCTGTCGGCGATCGTGCGCCAGGTGGCCTCCGAGCGGCGGCCGGTGGTGCTGGTGTTCGACGACTTCCACCGCGCCGAGAGCCCGGCCCTGGCCGAGTTCCTCGGCTCGCTGATCCGGCTGGCGCCGGAGAACTGCCATTTCATCGTCGCCTCGCGCGACTACCCGATGCTGGGCCAGTCGGTGCTGGCCGCCGAGGACCAGGTGCTGGAGCTGACCGCCGAGGACCTGCGCTTCTCCGCGTGCGAGGCGCAGGCGATGTTCGCCCGCGGGCAGGGCCCGGCGATCGACAGCGCCGACGTGCAGCGCATCCTGGAGCGCACCGAGGGCTGGCCGATCGCCCTGCAACTGGCGTTCCTCTCGCTGCGCCGCGGGCTGGACCCGGGGCGGCTGCTCGCCGGGCTCAGCGGCTCCGGCTCGGAACTGGCGCGCTACCTGTCCGAGCAGGTGCTGGTGGGCCTGCCGGCGGACATGCAGGAGGCGGTGCTGCGCACCGCACTGGTCGACCGCCTGGACGGGGACGTGGCCAGCCTGCTGTGCGCGCGCGCCGACGGCTGGCAGGTGCTGGAGCGGCTGGAGCAGCAGGGCGTGTTCCTGATCCCGCACCCGGGCGAGGGCCAGGCCTACCGCTACCACCAGTTGTTCGCCGAGTGCATGCGCGAGCGGCTGGCGCGGCAGGACCGCGCGCTGTTCGTCGCCCTGCAGGGCGACGCCGCGCGCTGGTTCGCCGGGCGCGGCCACGTGACCGAGGCGGTCAACCACGCCCTGCAGGCCGAGGACGAAGCGTTGCTGGCCGGCATCCTGGAGGATGCCGGCGCCTGGCGGCTGATCCCGCGCGGGCTGCAGAACGTGGCCGCGCGCGGCCTGGAGCGGCTGTCGGACGCGGCGGTGTCCGCGCGCCCGCGGCTGGTGCTGGCGCGGGTGTACCTGGCGATCAAGCGCGGCGAGCTGGGCGCGGCCCGCGCCGACTACGACCGGCTGGCCGCGGCGATGGAGGCCGAGCGGCCGCCGGCCGGGCAGGCCAACGAGATCCGGATCGTCGGCGACGTGCTGGCCGAGTACGAGAACGCGCCGGTCACGCTGGAGGACCTGCTCGCGCGCGAGTCGCTGCTGCGCACCCTACCGTCCAGCGACCACCTGATGCTGGGCAACGTGTGCGAGTCACTGGGCGCCAAGTACTACGAGGGCGGCTGGCTGGAGCGGGCGATGGAGCCGACCCTGGCCGCGCGCGAGCACCACCAGGCCCAGGGCTCGCTCTACAGCGACCTGTTCACCCGCTTCCTGGAGGCGCGCATCCGCCGCGCCCAGGGCCGGCTGAAGGAGGCCACGGCGATCCTGGACGAGGCGCGCGCGCAGATCGCCGGCCACTTCGGCGACCGCTCCGACCTGGCCGCCAATTGCGCCGCCTTCGAGGCCGACCTGCTGTGCGAGCAGGACCGGCTGGCCGAGGCCGCGGCGCTGCTGGAGTGGTCGCTGCCGCACATGGAGCAGTCCGACGGCTGGGTCGACGTGTACGCGGCTGCCTACCTCACCGCCGCGCGCATCGCCTGCGCCCGCGGCGCGATGGAGGAGGCGCAGGCGGTGCTGGCGCGCGCGCGCCGGCTGGCCCGGCGCCGGCGCCTGGACCAGCTCGAACTGCTGGCCTGGCTGTGCGAACTGCAGTTGCGGCTGCGCCATGACGGCGCCGGCGACGGCGCGCGCGAACTGGCCGCGCAGCTCGGCCTGGACGCGCTGGCCGACGAGATGGCGCGCGAGTCGGCGGTCTACCGCCAGGTCGCCATCGCCGCCTCGCTGTGCCGCTGCGAACTGGCGCTGCTGGAGGGCGAGGTGGACGCCGCGCTGGCGGAACTGGCCGCGTTGCGGCGCTGGGCCAGCCGCCACGGCGCCGGCCGGCTGCTGATCGAGGTCGACCTGCTGGCGGCCCACGGCCTGCTGCGCTCGGGCGAGGCCGCCGCCGCGCAGGCGCGCTTCGACGAGGCGGTGGGCATGGCCATGTTCCAGGGCATCGCGCGGCCCTTCGTCGATGCCTGGCACCGGATAGAACCGCTGGTCCGCGACGCGCTGCACGGCGGCCCGCAGGGCGACCGGTTCCGCGAGCAGTTCCTGAAGGGGCTGGCGCGCTCGGTGCCGGCGCGGCCGCCGGCCGCCGGCGCGGCCGGGCTGCTGAGCGAGGCCGAGCTGGCGGTGCTCGAACCGCTGTGCCGCGGGCGCTCCAACAAGGAGATCGCACGGCTGATCGGGATGTCGCCGGACACGGTGAAGTACCGGCTCAAGTCGCTGTTCCGCAAGATCGGGGTGAGCAAGCGCCGCGACGCGGTGCGCGTCCTGCGCGAGCGCGGCCTGGTCGCGGGCGAGGACGCGCCGGCGCCCGCGGGCGACGCCTGAGCGCGGCGTCCGGCCGCACCCGCCGCACACCCCGCGTCCCACCTTCCGCCTACGCCCCCCGCGCGTGGCGCCGCCCCCAGCGGTGCCCGCCGCGTTACCCGTATTGCGCCGCCCTTTTACCCGAAAAGCCGCCGTGCGCCGGTTGCGGCTGTAGTTCAATCGGCCCAGGGAAATCGTCTTTTCTGGAGCGCGCACGGCGGCATCGGCGACCACGGATATCCGGCACACACCTGTAAACCTGGAGGGGGCTACGGCATGAAGATCGGGGACACATCGAAGGCGGGCGCGACACGTTGTACCGGAGGCGCATCGGCCATGCGCCGGGTGGCCAAACTTTCGGCATGCTGCGCGCTGGCACTGTCGCCGGCGGCCTTCGGCCAGGAGGCGGCCCCGCCCGCCGACGCGCGGCAGAGCCCGACCGAACTGGACACCATCGTCGTGACCGTGGACCGCGCGCTCACCGGCACCAAGACCGACACCAAGCTGATCGAGACGCCGCAGTCCATCAGCGTGGTGGCCGCCGAGCAGATCGCCGAGCGCACCGCGCTCAACTTCCAGGACGTGTTCCGCTACAGCGCCGGCGTGGCCACCGAGAGCCAGGGCCTGGACGTGCGCGGCGACTTCTTCTCCGCGCGCGGCTTCGCCACGGTGCAATACCTGGACGGGCTCAACCGCATGCCCGACTTCGTCTACGGCGCGCGCCTGGAGCCGTTCACCCTGGAGCGCGCCGAAGTGCTGCGCGGCCCGTCCTCGGTGCTGTACGGCGCCGGCGGCGCCGGCGGCCTGTTCAACGCGGCCAGCAAGCGCCCGCAGCAGGCGTTCGCCGGCGAGGTCGGCGTGGTCGTGGGCAACTACGGGCTGCGCCAGGTGCAGGTGGACGTCACCGGCGGGCTGACCGATTCGCTGGCCGGGCGCGTGGTCGCCCTGGGCCGCGACGGCGAACTGCAGTGGGACACCCAGGCCAACGACCGCACCCTGGTCAACCCGTCGCTGTCGTGGACCGGGCAGGACACCACGGTCACCCTGATCGGCCTGTACCAGAAGGACCGCATCGGCGTGATGAGCTACGCCCTGCTGCCCGAGCAGATGGACGCCAAGGGGCTGGACTACAGCAGCTTCTGGGGCGACACCGACTTCAACCGCATGAACACCGACTACACGTCGGCGACCCTGCTGGTGGACCACGCCTTCAGCGACCGCGTCCGCTTCGGCAGCCGCACCCGCTACTTCGACCAGCGCGTGGACTACCGCGAGCTGTACATCGACGTGGGCGACAGTTGGGAGTCGGTGTTCCTGGACCCGGCGCAGACCCTGCTCTCGCGCGAGTTCTACGTGCACGACGGCAGCTACAAGGGCTACAGCACCGACAACAGCGTGGCCTTCGACTTCGATACCGGCCCGCTCCGGCACAAGGTGCTGGTGGGCCTGGACTACACCGATTTCCGGCGCTCCACCCGCGAGGGCTATTCCTGCGACTGGGCCGAGGGCTATTGCTGGGGCGAGGCCGGCAGCATGCCGGGCAGCGGCAGCCCGCCGCCGCTGGACCTGAAGGACCCGAACCACCGGGTCGACTTCTCCTACGGCTACCTGCCGTGGCCGGAGACCAACGTCCGCGCCGACAGCACCAGCCTGGGCTACTACCTGCAGGACCAGGTGCGCATCGCCGACCGCGTCTCCGCGCTGCTGGGCGTGCGCCGCGACAAGGTGGACACCACCGTCAACGGCTTCAAGGTGCTGGACGGGCAGACCTCCACCACCTACCGCGTCGGCGTGATCGGCGAGGTCGGCGCGGGCTTCTCGCCCTACGTCAGCTATGCCGAGTCGTTCCTGCCGATCGTGGACGTGGACGTGTACGGCGACCCGTACAAGCCGCGCGAGGGCCGCCAGTACGAGGCCGGGGTGAAGTGGCAGCCCAACAGCTCGACCCTGGTCACCCTGTCGGCCTTCGACATCGAAGAAACCAACCACATGGTCCAGGACCCGGACAACCTGCAGAACTTCATCCAGGTCGGGTCGGTCGGCTCCAAGGGCTACGAGCTGGAGGCGGCGGTGCAGTTCAAGGGACTGGAGATCAACGCGGCCTGGAGCTACACCGACGCGCGCGTGCAGGAGGCCAGCGACGGCACCACCGGCCTGCGCGTGGGCGCGGTGCCGCAGCACCTGGCCTCGCTGTGGCTGAGCCGCTCGTTCTGGCTGGGCGACGACCTGCGCCTGCGGATCGGCGCCGGCGCGCGCTACACCGGCGACAAGTACGACACCTACATGCTCTACGAGACCGCGCCGGTGACCCTGTTCGACGCCGTGGCGAGCCTGGAGTACGGGGACTGGAGCCTGGCCCTGAATGGCTCCAACATCACCGGCAAGGACTACATGGCCCATTGCACCCTGTACCAGCCGCAGCTCAACCAGGGCGGCTGCTATGCCGGCGCTCCGCGGATCGTCACCGCGACCGTGCGCTACCGCTTCTGACGATGCGCGCGGCGGGGCGGCAGGCCGCGCCGATTCCTCCCCGACCTCGTTTCCCGAGCCTGTTCCCCCGGGCTTGTTCCCAGGAGCCGGAATGCCCGCCAATTTCCCCACCCCCGTCCGCGCGTGCGTCCGCCCGATCCTGTGCGCGCTGGCGCTGGCCGCCACGCCGGCCTGCCTGGCGTCGCCGCCGCCCGCCGCCGACCTGCTGCTGGGCAACGCCCGGGTCTACACCGTGGACCCGGCACGGCCATGGGCGCAGGCGGTGGCCGTGCGCGACGGCCGCATCGTCGCGGTGGGCAGCGACGCCGAGCTGGCGCGCTGGAAAGGCGCCGCCACGCGCGTGGTCGACCTCGGCGGGCGCCTGCTGCTGCCGGCCTTCGGCGACGCCCACGTGCATCCGGTGTTCGGCGGGCTGAGCCATTCGCGCTGCTCGCTGCACGAGGGCGAGAGCGTGCAGGACTACGTGCGGCTCATCGCCGCCTGCGTCGCCGCCGCGCCGGGCACCGGCACGGTCTACGGCGTGGGCTGGCGCGACGGCCTGTTCCCGCCGGACGGGGTGCCGCGCAAGGAGGTGCTGGACGCGATCTCGGACCAGCGCGCGCTGATCTTCGCCTCCACCGGCGGGCACAGCCTGTGGCTGAACTCGCGCGCGCTGCAGGTCGCCGGCATCGACCGCCGCACGCCGGACCCGGCCAATGGGCATATCGACCGCGACCCGGCCAGCGGCGAGCCGCTCGGCGGCCTGCAGGAGGCCGCGATGGAACTGGTGCAGGCGCAGATCCCGCCGCCCAGCGAGCGCGAGGTGGAGGATTCCATCGCCTGGGCGGCGCGGCACTTCAACCGCCTGGGCATCACCCACTGGCACGATGCCGGCATCGAGGTGAAGGCCGACGGCAGCAGCCCCACGCTGGAGGCCTACCGCGCCGTGCGCGACCGCGGCGAGCTGAGCGTGCGGGTGTCGATCGCCCTGGGCGGGTACGGCATGCAGTGGCAGGACGCGCGCGCGCTGGAGCAGTTGCCGGCGCTGTTCCGCGCCTCGGCGCATGCCCGCGAGCTGGGCCTGGCGGCCGATGCCGTCAAGCTGTATCTGGATGGCGTCATCGTCCAGCGCACCGCGGCGATGCTGGAGCCCTACGAGGGCGGCGGCGAGCGCGGCCAGACCCAGATCCCGGAGGCGGTGCTGCGCCAGGCGGTGGAGCGGATCGATGCGCACGGCATGCAGGTCCACGTCCACGCCATCGGCGACCGCGCGGTGCGCCAGGCGCTGGACGCCTTTGCCGCGGCGGCCGCGCGCAACGGCGTCGGCGACCGTCGGCACATGATCTCGCACCTCAACGTGATCGACCCGGCCGACCAGCCGCGCTTCGGCGAGCTGGGGGTGGCGGCGGTGTTCCAGCCGCTGTGGGCCTGCGAGGAGCCGTACATGCGGTTGACGATCCAGCGCATCGGCCCGCGCCGCAAGGCGCACGTCTACCCGGCCAACAGCGTGCTCCAGGCCGGCGGCCGGCTGGCCTACGGCTCGGACTGGCCGGTGGCCTCGGCCGATCCGCTGGAAGGGATCGAGGTGGCGCTGACCCGCGTCGCCCCCGGCGTGGACGGCACCGCGCCGCTGCTGCCCGAGCAGCGGGTGGGCCTGGCCGAGGCGATCAAGGCCTACACCCTGGACGTGGCCTACGTGAACCGGATCGACGGCATCGCCGGCTCGGTGGAGGTGGGCAAGAGCGCCGACCTGGTGGTGCTGGACCGCGACCTGTTCGCGATCCCGGTGCGGGAGATTTCCAAGGCGAAGGTGCTGCTGACCCTGTTCCAGGGCCGGCCCGTGCATGGCGCGCTGGATGCGCTGGAGCGCGAGTGAGGCGCCGTGCGCGTGCGCGCCGCCGGGCCGGCGCCGTCGCGGCGGCCGCGAGGCCGGCCGGCACCGGTCGTTCGTCGTAGTTGCCGGGAGGGATGGGCATGGATCCGAGAGAGGCGATAGACCGCCGGCCGATGAGCCGCCTGCAGATCGCGGTGGTGGCGCTGTGCATCGCGCTCAACGCGGTCGACGGCTTCGACGTGCTGGCCATCAGCTTCGCCGCGCCGGGCATCGCGGCCGAATGGAGCATCGATCGCGCCACCCTGGGCGCGGTCCTGTCGATGGAGCTGCTGGGCATGGCCGCCGGCTCGGTGCTGATCGGCAACCTCGCCGACCGGATCGGCCGGCGCCCGGTGATCCTGGGCTGCCTGGCGGTGATGGCCGTGGGCATGTTCCTGGCCGCCTGGGCCGACGGCGTGGCGACCCTGTCGGCGACCCGGCTGGTCACCGGCCTGGGCATCGGCGGCATGCTCTCGTCCACCAGCGCGATGGTCGCCGAGTTCTCCAACGCCCGGCGCCGCAGCCTCAACGTGGTCCTGAACATCGCCGGCTACTCGGCCGGCGCCATCGTCGGCGGCGTGATCGCCGCGGCGCTGCTGGAACGCACGGGGCAGTGGCGCTCGGTGTTCCTGGTCGGCGCGGCCGCCACCACCGCGCTGCTGCCGCTGGCGCTGCTGTTCCTGCCCGAGTCCATCGACTCGCAGATCGCACGGCGTCCGGACGGGGCGCTGGACAAGGTCAACCGCACCTTGCGCCGGCTGCGCCTGCCGCCCGCGCAGCGGCTGCCGGCACCGCCGGCGCGGGCCGAGCGGCCGTCGATCCTGGCGCTGTTCTCATCCGGGCACGCCGCCCCGACCGTGCTGCTGACCGTGGCCTACTTCGCCCAGATCATGGCGTTCTACTTCATCCAGAAGTGGACCCCGAAGGTGATCGTGGACATGGGTTTCGAGGCGGCCAGCGCCGGCCGCGTGCTGGTCTGCGCCAACATCGGCTGCCTGCTCGGCGCGCTGGCGGTGGGGCTGGCCTCGCAGCGCTTCCGCCTGCAGCCGCTGGTGGTGGGGTCGATGCTGCTCTCGTTCGCGGCGATCGCCGGCTACGGGCTGGTGCCGCGCGAACTGGGCTGGCTGGCGGCGGTGGCCGCGCTGGCCGGTTTCTTCACCAATGCCGGGGTGGTGGGCATGTACCCGGTGCTGGTGCGGGTGTTCCCGGCGCCGCTGCGCGCCAGCGGCACCGGCTTCGTGATCGGCGTCGGCCGCGGCGGCTCGGCGGTCGGGCCGATGCTGGCCGGCGCGCTGTTCGCCGGCGGCAGCGCGCTGGTGGTGGTGTCCACCACCATGGGCGCGGGCGCCTTGGTGGCGGCCTCGATGTTGCTGGCCTTGCAGCGGCAGCGCGGGCGCAGGATCGGTCCGGCGGCCGGGTCGACGTAGGGCCGGTCGCGGCGCCCGGGCATGCCGCGGGCACGCGGGCCACCTGGGTGTCCATGCTTGGCCGTTGCCGGTTGAGCGGGGACGTGCGGCGTGCCGCGCATCCCTGCGGGCGGGTTCAAGCGCCCGCGCGTGCCTTCAGCATCGCGTAGGCCGCGCGCAGGCCCAGCGCCTCGCCGCCGGGCGGGCGGCCGGGACGGGCGCTGTCGTTCCAGGCATAGGTGTCCAGGTGCGCCCAGGGCAGGCCTTCGGGCACGAACCGCTCCAGGTACAGCGCGGCGGTCACCGCGCCGGCCATGCGCGAGCCGGCATTGGCCAGGTCGGCCACGTCCGAGGTGAGGTAGCGCAGGTACGGGCGCCACAGCGGCATGCGCCACAGCGGGTCGCGGGTGGCGCGGCCGGCGGCCAGCCAGCTCTCGGCCAGGGCGTCGTCGTTGGCGAACAGCGCCGGCAGGTCCGGTCCCAGCGCCACGCGCGCAGCGCCGGTGAGGGTGGCGAAGTCCAGCACCAGGTCCGGCTTCTGCTCGGATGCGTAGGCCAGCGCGTCGCACAGGATCACCCGGCCTTCGGCGTCGGTGTTGTCGATCTCCACGCTCACGCCCTTGCGCGTGGCGACGATCTCGCCGGGGCGGAACGCATCGGGGCCGACCGCGTTCTCCACCGCCGGCACCAGCAGGGTGAGGCGCAGCGGCAGCCCGCGCGCCATCACCAGCCCGGCCAGGGCCAGCGCGTGCGCGGCGCCGCCCATGTCCTTCTTCATGTTGCGCATGCCGTCGGCCGGCTTGAGGTCCAGGCCGCCGGTGTCGAAGCACACGCCCTTGCCAACGATGGCCACGTGCGGGTGCGAGGCCTCGCCCCAGCGCAGCGCGATCAGCCGCGGCGCGCGGTGCGAGGCACGGCCCACCGCGTGGATGGCGGGGAAGCCGTGTTCCAGCAGCGTCTCGCCGGCGAACACCTGCACCTGCGCGCCGTGCGCGGCGGCCAGCTCGCCGGCGATGGCCTCCAGGTGCTCCGGGCCCATGTCCTGGGTAGGCGTGTTGACCCAGTCGCGCACGCGCATGCATGCATCCAGCACGTCCAGCGCCTCGGCGTCCAGCTCGGCCAGGCGCAGCCGCGCCGGCGTGCGCGGCGCCGCCTTGTAGCGCTCGAAGCGGTAGCTGCCCAGGCCCCAGCCCAGTTGCAGCGCGGCGCGCTCGGCCGGCGCCGGTTCGGCGGCGGGCACCCAGGCGCCGGACGGCAGCGCGGCGGGGCCGTGGGCATAGGCGTAGGGGTCCAGGCGGTCGCCGATGCCCAGCACCGCGCCGGCCACGCCGGCTTCGCCGGGCAGCAGCGCCGCGGTGCCCGGCGCGGCCTCGAAGCCCTGTGTCTGCAGCCAGGCGGCGGTGGCCGCCGGCAGGGCCGCAAGCCAGGCGGGGTAGCCGGCGCGATCCAGCAGGTGCAAGGGCAGGGCGGGGCCTTCGGTGCGGACGTAGGCGGGATGGCTCATGCGCGGGTCGGGTCGCTCGGAGGGGTGGGCGGAAGGTGCGCGTCCAGCCAGTCGGCCAGGGCGGCGAGGGTGTCGAACTGCAGGTCCGGGCGCAGGTCCTCGCGCTCCCAGCGCGCGCCGGTGCGGTTGATCCAGCAACTGCGCAGCCCGGCGCGGGCGGCGCCGGCCACGTCCATCTCCGCGTGGTCGCCCACGTGCAGCACCTCGCCGTGGCCGCAGCCCAGGCGCGCGCAGGCGGCGTGGAAGATGCCGGCCTCCGGCTTGGCCGCGCCGTGCTCGCGCGCGCCCAGTTGGAACGCGAAGTGGTGCATCAGGCCGATGCGTTCCAGGTCGGCGTTGCCGTTGCTCAGCGCGGCCACCGGGACGCGCGCGGCGATGCGGGCCAGGGCGTCCAGCGCGTCGGGGTAGCACTGGACCTGGTTGCGCGCGGCGTAGAAGACCTCGTAGGCCGGTTCCAGGAGGTCCAGCGGGGCGCCGCTTCCTTCCAGCGCCTCGTGCAGGGTCAGCCGGCGCAGCGCCGACATGTCGTGGCGCAGGTGGAGGTTGTCGCGGAAGGCGCGCTCGCGCAGTTCGCGCATGGCCGCCACCGGGTACATCGCGGCGGTGGCCGGGCTGTGTTCGAGCAGCCATTCGTGCAGCACCTGGTCCACCCGCGCGCCGATCGGCGCGAACGGCCACAGGGTGTCGTCGAGGTCGAGGGTGATGGCGCGGACGGTGAAGCTCACCGCGGCATTGTAGGCTTCCGCCTGCGGGCGTGCTCGTGGCGGGGGTTGGGCGGCGGAGGCTCTTGCGGCAAGGGCAACCGCAACCGCAAGAGCATGGGGCTTGGCCGGCTCCGGATGGAGCCGCGCCAGGCCCGGGATATCGCTCTCCCCTCGGGCGGGCATCCTGCCCGCACTCGGCGCCGCGGGACATCCATGTCCCGCTTGCCGCGATACCCCGGACCTGGCGCGCCTCGCGCGCGGCGGGTTCGAGGTTTCTTTGGGCGTCCTTCGCAGAGCGGGATTCCTCGCCGTAGGAGCCGGCGGCCGGCAACCGTCACGACCGACGGACCGCGGTCGTTGATCCATGCAGTTGTCGGAAGCCGGCTGCGAACGGCAACGGCAACGACCATGCGATACGCCCGCCTCCCCCGTCTTCGCGTCCGAAGGCGGTCTTGGCCGCATCGCCCGCCCTCTTCGTTCGCCATCGACACGGAATCGTCGCGTGCTTTGGCTTTTTCGCCAGGGCGGAAGAGGCGGGCCCGACGTTCGCGGAGGACGTCGTCCCATGGGGGGCATGGCGCAAGTGGCACATGGATGCGCCACGGCCCCGAGTGCGGACACGGAGGTCCGCCCGAGGGGTAAGCCGTGCCCCCATGGGACGGCGGCCCCTTCCGAAGCCGGCGCTTCTGCTTCGCTCCCGCCCGCCCGCTTGGCGCTGGCCTCCGCCCCGCTTCCAAGGACGAACGGCAGGATCACTCCAGCAGCCGGGCCCACCCATGCATGCCGTCCACCTGGGCCAGCACCAGCTTCACGCATACCAGCAGCGGCACCGCCAGCAGCAGGCCGATCATTCCCCACAGCGAGCCGAACAGCATCAGCGCCAGGATCAGCACCAGCGGCGACAGCGCCATCCGCCGCCCCAGCACGATCGGGGTGACCACCTGGCCCTCGAGCAGGTGCAGCAGCAGGTACAGCGCCGCCGGCAGCAGCGAGCGCCAGGTCTCGTCGAAGGCGATGAAGCCCACCAGCAGCATCAGGCAGGCGCCGATCAGCGGGCCCACGTAGGGCGCGTAGTTGAGCAGCATCACCACCGTGCCCCACAGCAGCGCCTCCTGCGGCGGGAAGCCCAGCAGGTACAGGATGCCGGCGAAGGCCAGCCCCACCACCGCGTTGATCAGGCTGATGGTCAGCACGTAGCGCGACACCTCGCGCTCGATCGCGTGCAGGATCTCCACCGTGAACTTCTTCTGCTGGCGCCCGGGCAGCAGCGCGATCGCGTTGCGCTGCAGGTTCTCGCCGTAGACCATGAAGAAGAACGTCAGCAGCGCCACCGCCAGCACCGAGGCGGCCAGGCGCGGGGTGCGGGCCAGCGCCGCGTACGGGTCGTCGACCCGGGTGCGCACCACCTGGACCTTGCGGCTGGCCTCGCCGGTGGCCGCGCGCGCCATGTCCTCGGCGATGCGGTTGGCCTCGTGCATCGGCCTGGTCACGTCCTGGAGCTGGCGGCCCAGCTTGCGCGCCTCGCGGGGGGCCTGCTCGGCCCAGTCGGTGGCCGGGCCGACCAGTTGCATGCCCAGCGCGCCGGTGCCGGTCAGGCCGGCCAGCAGCACCAGCAGCGCGGCCAGGAAGCGCGGGACGTAGAGCCGGCGCAGCAGCCGGATCACCGGGTTGCCGATCAGGGCGAAGAACATCGCCAGCAGGATCGGCAGGATCACTTCCTGCGCGGCCCACAGCGTATAGCCCACGGCCAGGGTGGCCAGCACCAGCAGCGCGGCCGAGGCGCGCGGCCGCAGCGGGTGCGCATCGGCGGCCACGGGGGCGGGCCCCGGCGCCGCCGGCGCGGGGACGGGGACCGGATCGGCGTCAGGGATGGAAGGCATGCGGCCTCGCGATGGCTGGCGCACCCGGGAGGCGGCCGGCGTCGGCGTGGAGGAAGCGGATCAGCGTTCGGAAATTTCGGTGGCCGCCTCGGCCGGGGCCGGCGGGCGCAGGTGGCCGGATGGATCGGAAGCCGGCGCACGCGTGTCCGCCGTGGCCGCGCCTGCGTCGTCGCTCGCCGGTGCAGGCGCCGGACCGGCCTGCGGTGAAGCCGTGTCCGCGGCGGCGGCATCGGCTTGCTGCGCGGCATCGGCGGCCTGCAGCGACGCCAGCAGGCTGGAAACGGTACCGAGCATCTGCAGCCAGCGTATGCCGCCCACCTTGGACAGCGGTTCGGCGCGGCCGACGAGAAAGCCGGACAGCAGCCCGGCGATCAGGATCCTTCCCGGCGACCAGGCGCGGCGCCAGGCCTGCCCAAGGGCGAGGCGCTGGGTTTGCGCCTGGTCGATGCGGCCGGCCACGCGCTGCTCGGCGCGCTCCACCCGCTGCCGCAGCAGTTCGAACCTCATGCGCG
Organism: Pseudoxanthomonas broegbernensis; assembly: GCF_014202435.1. Lineage (GTDB taxonomy): Bacteria > Pseudomonadota > Gammaproteobacteria > Xanthomonadales > Xanthomonadaceae > Pseudoxanthomonas > Pseudoxanthomonas broegbernensis. The sequence goes on from NZ_JACHGU010000001.1 coordinate 74,216, forward strand.
CGGCTCCTCCATCGGTGCCGGGACGGAGGGGCCCTCGGCGGTGCCGCCACGGCCGGCGCGCGTGCCGCGGGCCTCGCCTGGCGCGTCGTCGTCCTCGTCGTCGTGTTCGTCGAACAGGCCCATGCGGCTGAGCTGGCGGCGGGTGGCGTGCAGGCCCATGTAGTCGAAGAAGCGCGCGGTGCGCCATATCGCCAGGCAGGCGACCGCCAGGTTGAACAGCGCGGCGATGCTCAGCGAGGCCAGCCACGACAGGCCCAGCCACTGCATCAGGGCCACGCCCGCGGCGGTGGCCAGCAGCCAGCCCGAGGCGCCGAACACCACCGCCACCCCGGCCCAGGCCAGGCCGCGCCCCAATGCGCTGCGGGCCAGGGCCAGGTCGGCCGAGACCAGGGCGCGCAGGGCGCGCGCAGCGCCGAACGAGGCGTCCAGGGCGGCGCGTCCGGCCTGCCCGACTTCGTGGATGCTCTGGTCCAGCGGCGGCGGGGAAGCGTCCGCGCCGTCGCCGGAGGCGGGTGTCCCTGGGCCGCGCTCCCCTTCGTTCACGACGTCGCGCCGGTCAGCGGTCGCGGCGGCTCAGCGCGGCCACCAGCCAGCCGGCGGCGAAGGCCACGCCGAAGGAGGCCAGCGGGCGTTCGCGGATCAGCTCGGCGGCGCTGTCGACCAGGTCGCGGCCCTTGTCCATCAGCGCGTCCATCTGCTCGCGCGCGGCGTCCCCGCCCAGCTCGGCGGCGGCCAGCCCGGCCAGGGCGCTGTCGGCCAGCTCGGCCTTGACGTTGGCCTTGCCCAGGCGCAGTTCGTCGCCGGCCGCGCCGGCGGCGCCGCGGATGGCCTCGCCGGCCGCGCCGGCGGCCGACTTCAGGTGCGAGCCGGCTTCGCTCAGGTTGTCCTTCAGGTTCTCGGTGGAAGTGGGGCTCATGGGAGGTCTCCGTTCAAGGGTTGGGGCGATGCCGGCATGGCGCGGACCGTCATGGAAGCATGCGCACGGTGTAGGCCCCGTTACGGCCGTGCCGGCGGCGCATTGCGCACGGCGCGCAGGTCACTGCATGGTCAGCCGTCCCTGCACGTTACCGCGGACGATCAGCAGCACCAACTGCCGCGGCGGCTGGACCAGGGTGGCGCGCAACCCGGCCAGGTCGTCGAAGCCGCCGGCGCTGGTGGCGGTGATGACGTCGCCGCGGCGCAGGCCGTTCTGCGCGGCGCGGCTGCCGGCGGCCACGTCCTCCACCAGCACGCCGCGCCCGCGCGACTGGCGCAGCGCCTCGGGCAGCTCGGCCAGGCGCGCGCCGGCCATGCGCGGGTCCAGGGCGCCGCCGTCCAGGCTGCGCGGCGCCTCGCGCAGGGTGGCGGTGGCGGTGACCGCCTTGCCCTCGCGCAGCACCCGCAGCGGCACCCTGGCCCCGACCGGCTGCAGCCCTTCGTAGTTGTGCAGCGCCAGCGGGTTGGCGATGCGCTGGCCGCCGGCCTCGACGATCACGTCGCCCGGGCGCAGCCCCGCCGCCGCCGCGCCGGAGCCTTCGTGCACCCGCGCCACCAGTGCGCCCTGCTGTCCTTCCGGCAGGCCCAGCGAGCGCGCCAGGCGCGCGTCCAGCGGCTGCGCCTCCACGCCCAGGGTGCCGCGGCGCACCTCGCCCACCGTCACCAGTTGGTGGATCACGTCGCGCGCCAGGTTGGAGGGAATGGCCAGGCCCAGGCCGATGTTGCCGGCCGCGCTGCCTTGCGGGTTGAGGCTGGCGGTGTTGATGCCCACCAGCTCGCCGCGCAGGTCGACCAGCGCGCCGCCGGAGTTGCCGGGGTTGATGGAGGCGTCGGTCTGGATGAAGTTCTGGTAGCCCAGCCCGCGGATGCCGCTGCGGCCCACCGCCGAGACGATGCCCGAGGTCACCGTCTGGTTCAGGCCGAACGGGTTGCCGATGGCCACCACGTAGTCGCCCACCTGCAGCCGTCCGCTGTCGCCCAGCGGCAGCTCGGCCAGGTTCTCGGCCGGGATCCGGATCAGGGCCACGTCGGTGTCCGCGTCCGAGCCGAGGAACTCGGCCTTGAGCGTGCGCCCGTCGGCCAGCGACACCGACACGTCGTCGGCGCCCTCGATCACGTGGTGGTTGGTCAGCACGTAGCCCTGCGCCGCGTCGATGATCACGCCCGAGCCCAGCGACTCGTTGATCCGCTCCTGCGGCACCTGCGGGAACATGCGGCGGAAGAACGGGTCGTCGAAGAACGGGTTGCGGATGCGCACCCGCTGCTGGGTGTGCACGCTGACCACCGCCGGCATCACCCGCCGCAGCATCGGCGCCAGCGAGGGCAGCGGCTGGCCGTCCGCGGCGGCGGGCAGCGCGCCGGCGGCCATGGACGGCGCGGCGGCCGCGGCCGCAGGGGCGGGCGCGACGATCGCGGCGGGCGCGGCCTGCGCGCGGTTGTCCAGCGTCTGGTGCAGGGCGATGGCGGCGAAGCCGCCGAACGCGGCGGCGGCGGTGAGGGCGAGCAGGGTGGTCGCGGGGCGCATGCAGCAGGGTTCCTCGCAGGCGGTGGGACGGATGGGCGGCCTGGGAACGGCCATGCTCATCAAACTGAACAGAGTCTGCTGCGCCTGGATTTAACGTCCGGTGAAGTAGCCTGCGTCCTTCGCCGTGGCGCACGGCCGGCCGGGTCCGGCGCCCGCCGCGGGGCCTTCGCCGGCAAGGGCCGCGCGCGGCCCGTGGCGCGGTTGACAGCCAGCAGGGTGGGGGTTAGCTTGACGGTCTGTTGCGCCACTAGATATAGCGTTTTCTCGAAAGAAAGACCCAATCGATGGTGTTTTTCATGAATACGCATCAAAAGGTGCCAGAGCCGGAAGAGGCGACGGAATGAGGCAGGGAGTTGCCATCCACCGCCGCTGCGCCGGCTACCCACGACCCAGTATTTGACCCGGTCCGCGGTGCGGCTGGCGGCCACGCCATGCCCGCGACGGGACATGGAGCAAGATCCAGATGCGGAAGGAGAACCCATCAGCATGAGCACGGTGCGCCTCGAAGTGGTCCAGGACAACACCAAAGCCAGCGGGGAGATCCCCCTGCAGCCCGCGTCCCAGGACATCTGGGACAAGAAGTACCGCCTGAAGACCAAGGCCGGCGTGCCCCTGGACGCGGACATCGACGGCACCTACCAGCGGGTGGCCCGCGCCCTGGCCGACGCCGAGCGGACCGACGACAAGCGCGGCTACTGGTACGAGCGCTTCCTGTGGGCGCTGCGCCGCGGCGCGATCCCGGCCGGCCGCATCACCTCCAATGCCGGCGCGCTGGAACACAAGCCGGCCACCAGCACGATCAACTGCACCGTCTCGGGCACCATCACCGATTCGATGGACGGCATCCTGGAGAAGGTCCACGAGGCCGGGCTGACCCTGAAGGCCGGCTGCGGCATCGGCTACGAGTTCTCCACGCTGCGCCCGCGCGGCGCGTTCGTGGCCGGCGCCGGCGCCTACACCTCCGGGCCGATGTCCTTCATGGATATCTACGACAAGATGTGCTTCACCGTGTCGTCGGCCGGCGGCCGCCGCGGCGCGCAGATGGGCACGTTCGACGTGTCGCACCCGGACGTGAAGGACTTCATCCGGGCCAAGCGCGAGGACGGGCGCCTGCGCCAGTTCAACCTCTCGCTGCTGATCACCGACGGCTTCATGCAGGCGGTGGCCGACGACGCCGACTGGCCGCTGGTGTTCCCGATCAACCGCAAGGAAGAGGGTGACATCGACATCGCCGACGCGGCCAAGGTGGTCTGGCGCGACTGGCCCACCCACGACAACTACATCGTGCGCGACGACGGCCTGGTGGCCTGCAAGGTGTACGGGCACATCCGCGCCCGCCACCTGTGGGACATGATCATGGTCTCCACCTACGACTACGCCGAGCCGGGCTTCATCCTGATCGACAAGGTCAACGAGATGAACAACAACTGGTGGTGCGAGAACATCCGCGCCACCAACCCCTGCGGCGAGCAGCCCTTGCCGCCCTATGGCGCCTGCCTGCTGGGCTCGGTCAACCTGACCACCTTCGTGCGCGACGCGTTCACCGACAAGGCGCGCTTCGACTGGGAGGAATACAAGGAAGTGGTGCGGGTGTTCACCCGCATGCTCGACAACGTCGTGGAAGTGAACGGCCTTCCCCTGCAGCAGCAGCGCGACGAGATCATGCGCAAGCGCCGCCACGGCATGGGCTTCCTCGGCCTGGGCAGCACCCTGACCATGCTGAGGATGAAGTACGGCTCGGCGCCGAGCCTGGAGTTCACCGACCGCATCGCCCGTGACATGGCCGTGGCCGGCTGGGAAGTGGGCCTGTCGCTGGCCCGCGAGAAGGGCCCGGCGCCGATCATGGAGGAACGCTTCGCCGTGACCGCGCAGATGCTGCGCCAGCGCCCGGAGATGGCGAAGGATGGCTGGCGCGTGGGCCAGGAGATCGAGGGCAAGGTGCTGCACGCCCGCTACAGCCGCTACATGCAGCGCATCGCCTCGGTAGCGCCCGAGCTGGTGGAGGAACTGGCCGAGACCGGCGCGCGTTTCACCCACCACAGCTCCATCGCGCCCACCGGCACCATCTCCCTGTCGCTGGCCAACAACGCCTCCAACGGCATCGAGCCGTCCTTCGCCCACCACTACAGCCGCAACGTGATCCGCGAGGGCAAGAAGAGCAAGGAGAAGGTGGACGTCTACAGCTTGGAGCTGCTGGCCTACCGCCACCTGGTCAACCCGAAGGCCATGCCCTTCGCCGAGACCGCCGATGCGCAACTGCCGGACTACTTCATCTCCGCCGACGACATCCATCCCAAGGAGCACGTCGACGTCCAGGCCGCCGCGCAGAAGTGGGTGGACAGCTCCATCTCCAAGACCGCCAACGTGCCCACGGACTACCCGTACGAGGATTTCAAGGACATTTACCGCTACGCCTACGAGCAGGGCCTGAAGGGCTGCACCACGTTCCGCTTCAACCCGGCCGCCTTCCAGGGCGTGCTGGTCAAGGAGAAGGACCTGGAGAACACCACCTACCGGTTCGAGCTGGAAGACGGCTCGGTGGTGGAGGTCAAGGGCAACGAGGAGATCGAGTACGACGGCGAGACCCACACCGCCGCCAACCTGTTCGATGCGCTGAAGGAAGGGTATTACGGCAAGTTCTGAGCGAGGCCCGCGGGAGGCCATGGGGAGGCGCGGCGCGGGGCCCGGGCGGGAAGCCGGTGCCGCCGGCCTGTCGCGGTCCCGGTGAAGGCCCAGGGGCCCCGCCGATTCGAAGGCCGCGGCGCGCGCTGTTCCGGGCGCCCGCCGTGGCCGGTTCCACCGCGGTACGGCGCCCGGAAAGACGTAGCGAGTGTCCCGCACCACATACAGGCAAGAGTAGCGCCCCCCAGGAGGGCCCCATGAGCAATGGCAATGGTGTGACGGCGACTCTGTCCGAGGCCGCCGAAACCGTGAAGGAAACCGTCAGCGAGGTGGGCAGCAGCATCGCCGCCACCGCCAGCGAGGCCGTGGCCAGCGCCGGCGAGGCGGTGACCAAGGCCCGCAAGGCCGCATCCAAGCGCGCGGCCACGGTGAAGAAGGCCGCCACCCGCAAGGTCGCCGCCGCCAGGAAAGCGGTGAAGACCGACGTGGGCAAGGCGAAGAAGGTGGTGAAGAAGGCCGTGTCCAAGGCGAAGAAGAAGCTGACCGCCGCCAAGGACAGCGCCGCCGCCGAGGCCGCCGCCCTGCGCAGGAAGCTGGGCAAGAAGGCCCCGGCGAAGAAGGCGGTCGCCAAGAAGGCCGCCACGAAGAAGACGGCTGTCAAGAAGACGGCGACCAAGAAGGCCGCGAAGAAGCCAGTGGCGAAGAAGCCGTCCGCAAGGAAGGCCGCGCCCCGGAAGGCGGCCGGCCAGGCGCCGGCCAGGAAGGCCGCCGCGAAGAAGGCGGTGAAGAAAGCCGCGCCGAAGAAGGCCGCCAAGGCCGTGAAGAAGGCTCCGGCCAGGAAGGCGGTCGCCAAGAAGGCGAGGAAGTAATCCCGCACCGACACCCCTCCCCCTTCCGGCGAACACCGGGCGGGGAGGGGTGCCGCGGCGTCCGCGCCGCTCCACGCAAAGACCCGAGACACGATAAGGAAACCGCCGCCATGGCCGTCAAGATCGACCAGAAGATAAAGGGCTACGCCGTCGTCACCTCCGAGGACAAGGCGCGCGAGGCCGCCGCCCCGGTGCCGGCCGCCCCGGTCGACCGCGCCGGCGTTCAGGCCGAGGCCAAGGACAACGTCATCCACATGCACGAGCGCATCGAGCGCCCGGAAGTCCTGATCGGCAGCACCTACAAGATCAAGTCGCCGATGGTCGAGCACGCCATGTACGTGACCATCAACGACATCGTCCTCAATGCCGGCACCGAGCACGAGCTGCGCCGCCCGTTCGAGGTGTTCATCAACTCCAAGTCGATGGATCACTTCCAGTGGATCGTCGCCCTCACCCGGATCATGTCGGCCGTGTTCCGCAAGGGCGGCGACGTGACCTTCCTGGTGGAGGAGATGAAGGCCGTGTTCGACCCGCGTGGCGGCTACTTCAAGGCTGGCGGCGTGTACATGCCCTCGCTGGTGGCCGAGATCGGCGCGATCGTGGAGGAGCACCTGAAGTCGATCGGCATGATCCACGACCCGGAGATGAGCGAGCACCAGAAGGCGCTGATCGCCGAGAAGCGCAGGCAGTTCGAGAGCCGCTCGAAAAAAAACAGTGAGGTGAGCGCGGCCCCGGCCGCCGCCGCCCGCGAGGAGGACGTCGCCGTGACCGGCGACGGCACCCGCTTCCCGCCCAGCGCCACCATGTGCCACAAGTGCAGCACCCAGGCGCTGGTGATCATGGACGGGTGCGCGACGTGCTTGAATTGCGGTTATTCGAAGTGCGGGTAAAGGCGGGCAGGAGTTCCTGCCGCCTGCCTGGGTGACGGCCTCCGCGGCGCGGGCGCGGCGCGAGGCGTGGCCCCCGCGATCGGAACCGCGCCGGTGCGGCAGGGCGTTGGAACGAGCCTTGGCATTGTGGATATCGGGGAACCGGATGACGCGAAGCGTCCGCTCGATGTGTCGGCGGGGTCCGGCGATGGGCCTGATGGCGATCGTGCTGCCGTGCATCGGCCTGGCCGGACACGCGACCGAGGCGCGGCAGCCGGGACCGTCGCCCGGGCGGGTGTCCTACGCGATCCTGTACAAGGATGGCGTTCCGCATCGCGAGGCGACTGCGGCCGCGCTGGCGGCGCGCTTTCCTCCGGGCAGCGACGTGGAGGAACTGCTGCTGTTCGTGCGCGAGCGCCTCGGGACATCCCGCGTGCCGCCAGGGGCGGGGACGTTCTCGGTGGAGTTCGACCTGATTCCCTGCCTCTACTCGGCGGGCGCGAAAGGGACGATCGAGGGCGGCAGGATCCAGGCGATCCGCTTCGATGTGGCAACCTATTACTGCGACTGAAGATCACGCCGGCGGGGCGGGCCGGCTTTCCCCGGCAACGACAAGCGCTACCCCGCCCCCGGTGTCCGCGCAGGAAAACCAAGACATGGCAGGAAATGCCCGCGTCCCTCCGCTTGCCCGTGTGCTGGCCTCGCTGATGGCCATGGCCCTGTGCATGGCCGCCAATGCCGCCGAACCGGACGCCCGGCGGCCGGGCGACTATCCGCTCACCGCCGATTCGCTGAGCCACCCCGGCGTGCCGCACGGCCGGCTGGAGGGGCCGTTCGAGTTCCACAGCCGCATCCTCGCCGGCACCGTGCGCCGGTACTGGATCTACGTGCCGGTGCAGTACGACGGCAGCAAGCCGGCAAGCCTGCTGGTGTTCCAGGACGGCCAGCGCGCCACCAATCCACAGGGGCCGCTGCGCGTGCAGAACGTCCTGGACAACCTCATCCATCGCGGCGACATCCCCGTCACCCTCGGCCTGTTCGTCACCCCGGGCAACCGTTCCGAGCGCTACCCGGACGACCTGGGCATGGGCAACCCGGATCACCGCGCAGAGGAATACGACGCCCTCGACGATACCTATGCGCGCATGCTCATCGACGAGATGCTGCCGCTCGTCGGTGCGCGGTACCGGCTCACCGACGATCCCGGGCAGCGTGCGATCGGCGGCACCAGCAGCGGCGCCATCTGCGCGTTCACCGTCGCATGGCATCGTCCCGACGCGTTCGGCAAGGTCATCAGCATGATCGGCAGCTATACCTCGATCGGCTACAGGCCCGCGCAGGAGGGCAAGCCCATGGTGCCCGGCGGTGACCTGTACCCGGGCCTGATCCGCAAGAGTCCGATCCGCCCGATCCGCATCTTCCTGCAGGACGGCTCCAACGACCTGGACAACGAGCACGGCAACTGGTTCCTCGCCAACCAGCAGATGCTCTCGGCGCTGGAATGGGCCAATGCCAATGCCGACAGGAACGGTCTTCCCGGCCCGCGCTACGAGGTGACGCATGCCTGGGGCGACGGCGGCCACTCCGACGGCCACGGCGGCTCGCTGCTGCCGGACATGCTGCGGTGGCTGTGGAGGACGGCCCCTGCGCCTCGCCCCGATCCGTCCGCCGGCTGAGGGCGTGCCGGTCGCCTGGCCGCCTCCGCGGCGGGACCGCCACACAGTCCATGTCCAAGTTCCTCCTCGCCCTCCATGTCGCGCTCGGCGCCAGCCTGCTGCTCTGGCCGGCGCCTGCCTTCCTCGCGCTGTTCCTCCTCGATGCGCCGGGCATCGAGGGGAATCCCATGGCGCCGGCTTTCCTGGCGGCGCTGTTCGGTTATCCGGTTCCGGTTCTCGCCGGCGGCATCGCGTTCTGGCGGCTGCGCAGGGCCCGCCCGCGACGCCATCTCGCCGCATGGACCCTCGTCGCGTGTACCGGTCCCGCGGCGCTGTTCCTGTGCTGGGTCCTGGGCCGGTCGGCCTGAGGCGCGGGCCGCGTTGCCGGCCACCGGGGAATCCCGGCGCCGGGGCGTCGTCGCCCGGGCCTCGGGTAACATGCCGTGCGGTGCCCGGTCCGCGATTCCCGCTCGCGGCCCTGTCGCCCGCGCCCGTCTCGCCGGTACTCGGCCTGGCCCCGGCGGCGGTCTTCGCCATGGCGCGGGCCCTCGGTTTTCGTGCCAGGAACTAGGAATCCCACAGATATGCCCCGCATGGATATGTCCCGCGTCGCCCGCCGCCACCGCGTCCCCGGCGTTGCGCTTGCCGGCGCCTTGATGCTGGCGCTGTTCCCCGCCATGGCCGAATCCATCGATCCGGCGCCCGCCGCCGCAGCCGATCCGGCGCCTGCATGGTCCACGCCGGCCGCTCATGGAACGCCGACGGCGCGCCACGAGAACGGCCTGGTCGCGGTGGGCGGCCGCCTGTACCTGCTGGGCGGGCGGGATGAGCGCCCCCTGGACATCTTCGATCCGGCGACCGGGGCCTGGAGCCGGGGCGCCCGCCCGCCGCGCGAGATCCATCACATGCAGGCCGTCGCGCACGACGGCAGGCTCTACGTCGTCGGCGCCTTCACCGGCGGCTTTCCGGAGGAACGGCCGCTGACCCATGTGCTGGTCTACGATCCGGCCACCGACCGGTGGAGCGAGGGCCCCGAGGTTCCGGCGCATCGTCGCCGTGGCGCCGCGGGCGTGGCGGTGCACGATGGCCGCATCTATCTGGTCGGCGGCAATACCCGCGGGCACATGAGCGGGTACGTGCCGTGGCTGGACGTGCTCGACCCATGGACCGGGCAGTGGCGCGAACTGGCCGATGCGCCGCATGCGCGCGACCATTTCCATGCGGCGGTGATCGACGGGCGGATCTATGCGGCCGGCGGGCGCAAGACCTCGCACGACACCGGCGACACGTTGTCCATGACGATCGCGCAGGTGGACGTGTACGACATCGCCTCCGGGCAGTGGCAGACGCTGGAAGCGCCGCTGCCCACCCAGCGCGCCGGGGCCGGCACGGTGGCGATGGACGGCAAGCTGGTGGTGCTGGGCGGCGAGAGCGTGCGCCAGGTGCCCGGCCACAGCGAAGTGGAAGCCTACGATCCGGCCACGGCGCGGTGGACGACGCTGGCTCCGCTGCCGAGGGGCCGCCACGGCACCCAGGCGACCATGATCGGCCCCGCCCTGCACATGGTGGCAGGCAGTGGCGACCGTGGCGGCGGTCCGGAACTCGAGGATCACCTGGTATTCGAGTGAGAGCGCTTCGGTTCGGGCCATCGGAGGCGATGGCCGGGCGGTGCGGTCGAGGTGGGACGCGCCGCGGCGCTTGCGTACCGGCGGGAATGGAGTGGGCGAGGTCGAGCCTTCCGGCGCGCGCATGCGCGCCCGCGCCCGGAGCGGCTTTGTCCAGCCGCCGAAGCATTGATATCCTGCCGCCGCATTTCAATTCTCGGGGGAGGTGGTGCATGAGGTGGGGAACGATTCTGGGCATGGCCGTACTGATGTCGGCGATGCCCGCGTGGGGACAGACGCCGCTGCAGGAGTTCGCCTTCAGCCGCGGCACCATCGCCGTGGAATACGAGCGCGCCACGAGCGGGGAGGGTGAGGTCGCCCGCCTGGCGGCGGCGCGGGAGTCGATGCCGGTGCGGGTGGTGGTCATGGGCGAAGACACCCCGGACGTGGACGACGAAGTGGCCAAGGCCTACACCGAGGGTCTGCGTGCGCTGTTCGCCGACGTGGCGCGCAGCGAGGACGGCCGGGTGCCGGCCACCGGATACCTGGCCGTGGTCACGGTCGCCGCGGCCGACGAGGAGGTCGAGGGCCGCGAGCAGGTCTTCCAGATGCGCCAGCCCGGAGTGTCCTGCCGCAGCGCCGGCAATTCGGTCGAGTGCGGGGACTTCGGCGGGGTCGCCGTGCCGGTCGGCACGCGGAGCACGACGGAGACGGGCAAGCGCGTCGATACGGTGATCCAGTTCCATCGCCTCGACGGCAAGGGCGGATGGGTGACCGTGTTCGAGGAAAGCTATTCCCTCCATTACCGCGAACCGGAATGCAGGAACGGCATCACCGCCGCGGCCGTCCTGGCCGGTGCCCTGGCCGGGCAGGCGCTGTCCGAGCAGCCGAGGAAGATCCAATTCAACAGCAACGCCGAATTGCTGCGTTGCCGGAAATAGGCGCGTAGCAACGGCATCCGGCGGCCGCCGCACGGCCGCCGGGTGGGCACGCGCATGCATGAAGGCGGCGCGCCGGCCGCAGCGGTTATCGTGGGGGCCTGTTCCTGTGGATGGCCCGCCCATGAAGTCCGCGATCCCGATGTCCCTGGTCGCCGCGTTCGCGCTTGCGGCGTGCTCGCCCTCGCCGCCACCGCCGGCCGGAGCGTCCGCCGGCCCGGTCGCCGCCGCGACGCACGGCGAGGACGATGGCGCCTATCGCGCCTCGATCGAGCGATGGCGCGCCGAGCGCGAGCGGAAACTGCGCGATCCCGACGGCTGGCTCAGCTTCGCCGGGTCGGGCCAGGTCATGCCGGGGGCGCACACGGTGGGCAGCGCCGACGACAACGCCATCGTCGTGCCCGGCGGGCCGGCGCACTGGGGCGTGCTGCGGCTCGGGGCGCAGGGCGCGCTGGCCTTCCAGGCCGCCCCGCGGGCCGGGCTGAGCGTGGATGGCAAGCCGTTCGCCGGCGGGCCGTTGCTGACCCAACTGGACGAAGGCGGCCCGACCGGCATCCATGCCGGTAACCAGCGCTTCTACGTGGTGAAGACCGGGCAGGTGCACGGCTGGCGTTTCCGCGACCCCGAGGCGCCGGCGCTGAAGGCGTTCGCGGGCGTACCGCATTTCCCGGTCGACCCCTCCTGGCGGATCGAGGCGCGCTGGCAGGCCTTCGACGCGCCGCGCACGCTGGAGCTGGTCACCACCAACGGCACGCTGGAACAGGCGCGGGTGCCAGGCCGGGTGGAGTTCGAGCGCGACGGGCGGCGCCACACGCTCCTGCCGGTGCAGGAGAAGGAGGGCGACGACCTGTTCTTCATCGTCGCCGACCGTACCAGCGGCAGGGAGACCTACGGCGGCGCCCGCTTCCTGTATACGGAGCCGGCGCGGGACGGCACGGTGGTGCTGGACTTCAACAAGGCGCAGAACCCGCCCTGCGCGCTCAACGGCCACGTGGTGTGCCCCACCGCGCCGCCGGAGAACCGGCTGGACCTGCGCATCGCCGCGGGCGAGACGACCTACCCGCGCGTGGATTGAGGCGCGGCGGCCGGCGCCCGCCGGCACCTTCCAGGGCCGTCGTTCCACGCCGCCGTCGCGGGGCCTCATTGCACGGCCGGGCGACCTGCGAGGCAGGGGTGGGTGGGTTCTTCAGTCAATCCATACTCATGGTCAAGTAGTCAGGACTTTTCATCGCCATTGGTCCTGGGTGATGCCGCATTCTTTTCTCCACTGGCCCAGCGGCCAGCCCCCCACGAGAAAAGGAGATCGTCATGCAGTCGTTCAAGTTCCTCGCCCTGGCCTCCGCCATCGCCGCCGCTGCCTTCGGCCCCAACGCCGCGGCCGCCGATGCGCCGGACTCCTCCCGGACCACGGTCATCCTGGTGCACGGCGCCTTCGCCGAGTCCGCCAGTTGGGACGGCGTGGTCCCGCGCCTGGCCGCGCAGGGTTACCGCGTAGTGGCCGCCGCCAACCCGCTGCGCAGCGTGGCCGGCGATGCGGAGTCGATCGACGGCCTGGTCGAGCAGGCGCCCGGCCCGGTGGTGCTGGTCGGCCATTCCTACGGCGGTGCGGTGATCTCCAACGCCCGCGCCAACTCCAAGATCAAGGCGCTGGTGTACGTGGCCGCGTTCGCGCCGGACCAGGGTGAGAGCGTGCTGGAACTGACCGGCCGCTTCCCCGGCAGCACCCTGCCGGGCACGCTGGCCGAACCGGTGCAGCGCGCCGGTGGCGGCGAGGACCTGTACATCCGCCAGGATGCGTTCTGGCAGCAGTTCGCCGCCGACGTGCCGCAGGCGCAGGCGGCGGTGATGGCGGCCACCCAGCGCCCGGTGGCGAAGGCCGCGCTGGTCGAGGCGAGCGGGCAGCCGCGCTGGAAGGAGGTCCCGTCCTGGTTCGTCTACGGCGATGCCGACCGCAACATCCCGGCCGCGGCGCTGCAGTCCATGGCCGACCGCGCCGGCTCGCGCGGCACGGTGGTGATCCCGGGCGCCTCGCACGTGGTGATGACCTCGCAGCCGCAGCAGGTGGCGGCGCTGATCGGCCAGGCGGCGGAGCAGGCCGCGAACAGGTGAGGCAGGGGGTGCGGCGGTCGTGCCGATCGCCGCACCCGGTCCCGGCTCCAACCCTGAACGCTCCCGTTCCCCGCCTTCAAGAACCCGTTTCCCACGCCGATAACCGGCGCGACCCGGCATGGGCCGGAGAGCAGGCAGGAAGGAAGCAATGGATATCCAGAGGTACCATCGGGACCACGTGCGCATCCTCGGGCAGATCGAGTCGCTGCGGGCGCTGGCACGGGGAGGCGTACGCGAGAATGCCGAGGAAATCGGCGAATTGATCGTCAGCACCGCCAGCCACATCAAGTTCCACCTCGCCGCCGAGGACCAGGTGCTGTATCCGGCGCTGGCCCGCTCCGGCGATCCGGACCTGGCCAGGATGAGCGAGCGCTACAAGGCGGAGATGCAAGGACTGGCCGAGGCGTTTGCCGGCTTCGTCAAGCAGTGGCGCGTGCCGGCGCGGCTGGCCGCCGATCCGGAGGGCTTCCGGCACGGCGCCAACACCGTGCTCAAGGCGCTGTTCGAGCGCCTGCAGCGGGAGAACGCCGAGCTCTACCCGGCGGCCGAGAAGGCCTGAACGGGCGTTCCTCGCGGCGGCTACGACCAAAGCCGTGTCGCCGCATCGCGGCGGCGGGACTACGATGGCATGCAGTCCCTCCCCCGCACGCCCAGGACACATGGAAGGCCGCCATCCGCCGGGTGTCGCCGTGCACCGGCCCTCTCGCGCGAGCGACGCCGCGCACGCCCACGGCATCCACACCATCGATACCGGACATGTGCGCCCGCGCTTCGATGCGGCCTACCTGGTCGTCGAGGACGGCCGCGCGGCGTTCGTGGACTGCGGCACCCGGCACAGCGTCGCGGCGATGCTGGCCGCGCTGGAGGCGGCCGGGCTGGCCGCGCGGGACGTGGACTGGCTGATCCTCACCCACGCCCACCTGGACCACGCTGGCGGCGCCGGCGCATTGATGCGGCACCTGCCGGCGGCGCGGCTGGTCGCCCACCCGCGTGCGGCACCGCACATGATCGACCCCTCGCGGCTGGTGGCCGGCGCCACCGCGGTCTACGGCGCGGAGGAGTTCGCGCGCCACTACGGCCAGGTGCTGCCGGTGCCGGCCGAGCGCGTGGTGGTGGCCGGCGACGGTCACGTGGTCGACCTGGCCGGGCGCGCGCTGCGCTGCATCGATACGCCCGGCCATGCCCGCGACCACCTGTGCGTGTGGGACGCGCGCAGCGCCGCCTGGTTCACCGGCGACGCCTTCGGCCTGTCCTACCGCGAGATGGACGGCGCGCGCGGCGCCTTCATCCTGCCCACGTCCTCGCCGGTGCAGTTCGAGCCCGAAGCGATGCAGGCCTCGATCCAGCGGATGCTGGCCGAATCGCCGCAGGCCATGTACCTGACCCACTACGGCCGCGTCGCCGGCGTGGCGCGGCTGGCGGCCGAGCTGCACGAGCAGATCGACGCCATGGTCTCGCTGGCCCAGGCCTGCGACGGCGGCGCGGACCGGCACCGCGCGCTGGTGGCGGCGCTGTCGGGCTACTACCTGGAGCGCGCGCAGGCGCATGGCTGCCCGCTGGACGATGCCGGCGTGCTGCGGCTGCTGGAGGTGGACATCCAGCTCAATGCGCAGGGGCTGGAGATCTGGCTGGACCGCGCCCGGCGTCCGTAGGCATGGCGGTCGCCGGCTGTGTCCGGCTCCTGCATGCCTTCCTGCAGCCTTCGCTCCGTCGCCGGGCCGGCCCCTAGGCCGGCAGCTCCAGGTCGTCCAGCAGTGCGCGCAGGAAGCGTGCGGCCTCGCCGCCGGTGGCGGCGCGGTGGTCGAAGGTCAGCGAGATCGGCAGCCGGCGGTGCACCTCGATGCCGCCCATCACCGCGACCACGTCGTGGCCCAGGCGCCCGGCGCCGACGATGGCCACGCACGGCGGCACCACCACCGGGCTGGCGTAGCGGCCGGCGAACATGCCGAAGTTGGACAGCGAGAGGGTGTAGCCGCCCAGCTCGCTGGCCGGGATGCTGCGGTCCAGGACCTGGGCGCGCAGGCGGTCGATGCCGGCGCGGATGCCGTGCGCGTCGAGCATGTCGGCGTTGCGCAGCACGGGCACGAACAGGCCGTCGTCGGTATCCACCGCGATGCCCAGGTCCACCTGCGGGTGGTGGGTCACCGTCAGCGCCTGGCCGTCGAACCAGGCGTTGAGCGCGGGTACCGCGCGCGCGGCGGCGGCGATCGCGCGGACCAGGCGCACGGTGATGTCCTGCTTGCCGATCCAGGCGTGCAGGTCGGCATCGTCCACCAGCGTGGTCGGCACCACCTGCGCGTGCGCATCGGCCATGACCCGGGCCATGTTGCGGCGCACGCCCTTGAGCTGCTCGGGCTGGCCGCTCGCATCGGCCGAACCCGGCGGGCGGGTGCGCATCGGGCGCCCGGACGCGGACAGCGCGGTGCGCCGCGCCGCCTCGCGCATCTGCTGCGGTGCGGGGAGGGGCGCGGATGCGGAGGGAGATGCCGCCGCCGCCGCGCTTCCGTCGGCCGCGGCCCGCTGCACGTCCGCCAGGGTCGCGGTGCCGTCCGGGCCGCTTGCGCGCACGCGCGAAAGATCCACGCCCAGCTTCCTCGCCAGCGCGCGCACGGCGGGCATGGCCTTCACCCCGCCCACGGCCACCGCCTGTTCGCTGCGCACCGCGTCGGAGGACTGCATCGCGCCGACCACCGTGCCGGCGTCGTCGCGCCCGGCCGCGCCGGCGGGCGCCTCCGCCGCGCCGCCATGATGGTGGCCGGTGTCCTGGCCTTCGGCACGCTGGGGCCTGGCGGGGTCGGGCGCGAACACCGCCAGCACCGCGCCGGTGGCGATCACCGCGCCGGCCTCGCCGCCCAGCTTCACTACGGTGCCGGACACCGGCGAGGGTACCTCGACCACGGCCTTGGCGGTCTCCATCGAGACCAGCGGCTCGTCCAGGCCGATGCTGTCGCCTTCCTTCACGTACCACTCCACGATGGTCGCGTCCGGCAGGCCCTCGCCCAGGTCGGGCAGGTGGAAGGGGGTGTGCTCGCTCATCTGGTTCCTCTTCGGTGATCCGGGCGCGCGCGGGCGGGGAAAGGGCGTGGGCCGCGCGCCGTCAGCCGTGTTCCAGCGTCCGCCGCGCCGCGGCGACGATCCGCGCCACGCTGGGCAGGTACTTCATCTCCAGCCGGAACAGCGGCACGTGGGTGTCGTAGCCGGTGACCCGCTCCACCGGGGCCAGCAGGTCGAACATGGAGCGCTCGGCCAGGCGCGCGGCGACCTCCGCGCCGAAGCCGGCGCTGCGCGGGGCCTCCTGCACGATCACGCAGCGGCCGGTGCGCGCCACCGATTCGGCGATGGTGTCGAAATCCAGCGGGCGCAGGGTGGCCACGTCTATCACCTCGGCGCTCACGCCTTCCCGGGCCAGCGCGTCGGCCGCCTCCAGCGCCTCCTTCACCTGCGCGCCCCAGGCCACCAGGGTCACGTCGCTGCCGTCGCGCAGCACGAAGCACACGTCCAGCGGCAGCGCCTGGCCGTCGTCGGGCACGTGTTCCTTGTACTGGCGGTAGATGCGCTTGGGTTCGTAGTACACCACCGGGTCCGGGTCGCGGATGGCGGCCAGCAGCAGGCCGTAGGCGCGCTGCGGCGAGGATGGCATCACCACGCGCAGGCCGGGCACGTTGGTGAACATGGCCTCGTTGGCCTCGCTGTGGTGTTCCGGCGCGCGGATGCCGCCGCCCCAGGGCACGCGCAGCACCATCGGGCAGTGCAGGCGGCCGCGGGTGCGGTTGCGCAGGCGCGCGGCGTGGCTGACCACCTGGTCGATCATCGGGTAGACGAAGCCGTCGAACTGGGCCTCGGCCACCGGCTTCATGCCCTGCGCGGCCAGGCCCACGCTCAGGCCGGCGATGGCGGTCTCGTCCAGCGGCGTGTCGAGCACGCGCTGCGCGCCGAAGCGCCGCTGCAGTCCGGCGGTGGCGCGGAACACGCCGCCATTCACGCCCACGTCCTCGCCCAGCACCAGCACCGCCGGGTCGTGCGCCAGTTCCCAGGCCAGGGCCTGGGTCACGGCCTCGATCAGGGTGATGGGGGTGTCGGTCATCGGCTTTTCTCCGTGGCCGCCGGACGGGACGGGCTGGGCCTCGCCGGCGTCGGCGGGCGCGGGATGCAGCGCATCGCCGTGGCGCGGTTCATCCATGGCCGGCCTCCAGGGCGATGGCCGCCGCGCGCTGGGCCAGCACGTCCGGCGGCGGGTCGGCGTAGAGATGGTCGAACATGGCCTCCACCGGTTGCGACGGGGTGGCCAGGTAGGCGTCGACCTCGATCCCGATCAGGCGTTCGCACTCGGCCTTCCATGCCGCTTCCTCCTCCGCGCTCCAGGCGCCCTGCGTGGTCAGCCACGCGCGCAGGCGCGCGATCGGCTCGCGCTCCCAGGCGGCCTTGACCTGTGCGTCGTCGCGGTAGCGGCGCGCATCGTCGGCGGTGGTGTGGTCGGACAGGCGGTAGGTCATGAACTCGATCACCGTGCCGCCGCGCCCGGCGCGCGCGCGCTCGATGGCCAGGCGCATGGACTCCAGCACGGCCACCAGGTCGTTGCCGTCCACCTGCAGGCAGTGCAGGCCGCCGGCGATGCCCTTCTGCGCCAGGGTCTGGGCGCCGGTCTGCGCCTCGCGCGGCACCGAGATGGCCCAGCCGTTGTTGATCACCGCCAGCACCAGCGGCAGGTCGTAGGCGCCGGCGGAGTTGAGCGCGGCGTAGAAGTCGCTCTTGGAACTGCCGCCGTCGCCGCAGGCGGCCACCGCCACGTGCGGCTGCCCGCGCAGCTTGAACGCCAGCGCCGCGCCGGCCGCGTGCAGGCACTGGGTGGCGATGGGCACGCAGATGGGGAAGTCGATGGCCGCGTCGCTGTCGCGCGGGTAGTCGCTGCCGCGCTCGTCGCCGCCCCAGTACAGCAGCACGTCGCGCGGGCGCACGCCGCGCTCGAACATGGTGCCCACCTCGCGGTAGCTGGGCGCGAACACGTCGCCCGCGCGCATCGCCGCGCCGATGCCGATGTGGGTGGCCTCATGGCCCAGGCAGGGCGGGTAGGTGCCCAGCTTGCCGGTGCGCTGCAGGGCCACCGCCTTGGCGTCGAAGGCGCGGGCGAACAGCATGCGCCTGAACGCCGGCACCAGCGCGGCCGGGTCGCGCAATGCCACGGGCAGCTCGCGCACCGGCCGGCCGTCGGCGCCGAGGTACTGCAGGTATTCGATCTGGAAGCTTGCGGCGAGGGTCATCGCGTGCGTCACCAGCGCGGGAGTGCCTGCGGGAAGGTTGCATATGGTACGGACCGGCGCCGCAAATCCTGCCGTGCAGCGCAACAACGCTTTCAATCCATGTACTTGCGTGTGGCGCGCGGTCCAACCATGGCACCGATGATAACGGCGATGGGCCTTGGCCGTGACCACGCTGCGTTAACCTTGCCGTTTCGCGCCGCCGCGCCCGCCCCCACGCCGATGACCCTCGACCAGAACCAGCGCCCGCTCGAACCGGGCATCCACACCGACCTGCAGGGCCGGATGACCTACGCCGGCTATCTGCACCTGGACCGGCTGCTGTCGGCGCAGCAGCCCCTGTCGCAGCCGCCGCACCACGACGAGATGCTGTTCATCATCCAGCACCAGACCTCGGAGCTGTGGCTGAAGCTGCTGATGCACGAGCTGCAGGCCGCGCGCGCCTTCCTCAAGGGCGACCAGGTCTGGCAGTGCCGCAAGGTGATGGCGCGCAGCAAGCAGGTGCTGCGCCAGTTGACCGAGCAATGGTCGGTGCTGGAGACGCTCACCCCTTCCGAGTACATGGGCTTCCGCCACCTGCTGGGGCCGTCGTCGGGCTTCCAGTCGCTGCAGTACCGCGCGGTGGAGTTCCTGCTGGGCAACAAGAACCCGGCCATGGTGAAGGTGTTCGCCCACGACCCGGACGGTCAGGCGGCGCTGCGCCTGGAGCTGGAGGCGCCGAGCCTGTACGAGGAATTCCTGCGCTACCTGGCCCGCTT
Organism: Pseudoxanthomonas broegbernensis; assembly: GCF_014202435.1. Classification (GTDB taxonomy): domain Bacteria; phylum Pseudomonadota; class Gammaproteobacteria; order Xanthomonadales; family Xanthomonadaceae; genus Pseudoxanthomonas; species Pseudoxanthomonas broegbernensis. Next base: position 93,395 of record NZ_JACHGU010000001.1, read on the forward strand.
CGGCCACCCGATCCCGCAGCGCTACCTGGGCGAGGGCCACGACTGGACCGCCGCGCACGTGTCCGACCCGGCGCTGTTGCCGGTGTTCGAACACATCTACCAGGACACCGACCGCTACTGGCGCGAATACTCGCTGTGCGAGGACCTGGTCGACCTGGAGACCCAGTTCCAGACCTGGCGCTTCCGCCACATGCGCACGGTGATGCGGATCATCGGCTTCAAGCGCGGCACCGGCGGGTCCAGCGGCGTGGACTTCCTGAAGAAGGCGCTGGAGCTGACCTTCTTCCCGGAGCTGTTCGAGGTGCGCACCAGCATCGGCGCGGCGTAGGCCGCCGGCCGCCGCCGCCGCCGCTGCCACGCCGTTGCAGGAGCCGACTCCAGTCGGCGGCATGGCTCCGAATGCCGGAAACCGGGTCGGAAACCGGCTTCGGCGGCGGTGTTCGCATTGACGCCCGGCGGGGTCGTCGGTGATTCTCGGCCCACTCCGAAGGGCCGCAGGCCCTCCAATCCCATTCGCATCCAAGGATTCCCATGAGCGCCGACACCGTCGAGCCCAGCGCCGCCGCCCGCGGCCAGCCACCCGAGTTCGCCCAGGTCATGGGCCATCCGCGCCCGCTGTGGATGCTGTTCATGACCGAGCTGTGGGAGCGGTTCGCCTTCTACGGCATGCGCTGGGCGCTGGTGCTGTACATCGTGGCCCAGTTCCACGCCGGCGACGCCTCCGGCGAGGCGCCGGCCAGCGAACTCTACGGCGCCTACCTGGCGCTGGTGTACGCGGCCGCCATCTTCGGCGGCTACGTGGCCGACAAGCTGATCGGCTACCAGCGCGCGATCCTGCTCGGGGCCGTGTTCATGGCCGCGGGCCTGTTCATGATCACCGTGCCCAGCGATGCGCTGCTCAAGCTGGGCCTGGCCACGGTGATCGTCGGCAACGGCCTGTTCAAGCCGATCATCTCCACCCTGGTGGGCAAGGTCTACGCCAGCGGCGATCCGCGCCGCGATTCGGGCTTCACCATCTTCTACATGGGCATCAACATCGGCGCGTTCTTCGCCCCGATCCTCACCGGCGTGCTGGCCGAGAAGGTCTTCGGCAGCGATGGCATGCCGGCCTACAAGGTGGTGTTCATCGCCGCCGGCATCGGCATGCTGCTGAGCCTGGTGTGGTTCTGGTTCGGCCGCGCCCAGCTCAAGGGCATCGGCGCGGCCCGGGGCGCCACCGCGGGCACGGGCCGGCTGCTGGCGGTGGTGGCCGGCGTGCTGGCGGCGATCCCGGCGGTGTATCTGCTGTTGACCATCGATGCCGGCATGCTCAACTGGATCCTGATCGCGCTGTTCGTGGCGCCGGCGATCCTGCTGCTGGTGGAAGGCATGCGCGAGGGCGCGGTGCAGCGCGACATGGTCATCGCGATGCTGATCATCTTCGGCTTCAACGTGCTGTTCTGGATGTTCTTCGAGCAGGCCGGCAGTTCGTTCAACTTCCTGGCCCAGAACATCGTCGACCGCCAGTTCGGCGGCTGGATCTTCCCGGTGGGCTGGTTCCAGTCGGTCAACTCGGTGGCCATCATCACCCTGGCGCCGGTGCTGGCCTGGCTGTGGGTGAAGATGGGCTCGGCCAACCCGTCGATCCCGCGCAAGTTCGGCCTGGGTTTGATCTTCAACGGCCTGGCCTTCCTGCTGCTGATGTTCGCCCTGTCCAGCCTGGTCGACCCGCAGACCCTGAAGGTCCCGTTCTGGACGCTGTTCATGGTCTACGTCATCCAGTCGGTGGGCGAGCTGTGCCTGTCGCCGATCGGCCTGTCGATGACCACCAAGCTGGCGCCGTCGCGGCTGGCCGGGCTGGCGATGGGCGGCTGGTTCCTGTCCATCGCCATCGGCAACAACCTGTCGGGCATCTTCGCCTCCCGCGTCAGCGGCGAGGGCGGCATGACCGTGCAGTCCGCGCACGCCGGCTACACGTTCGGCTTCTGGGCGCTGCTGGGCTCGGGCGTGCTGCTGTTCCTGCTGGCGCCGCTGGTCAACAAGCTGATGCACGGGGTGAAGTGAGGATGACGGTAACCGGCGGCGGAAGCGGACGCGTGGTCGCCGGCATCGCGCTGGCCCTGCTGCTGGCGGCCTGTGCCGGCGAGGAACCGCCGGCCGTGTCCGGGCCGCCGCTGCCGGTGGACACCTCGCCGCAGAAGCCGGCGGTGGCCGACGCGAACGAGCCGGTGGCCTCGGGCAACACCCGCGCGGCGGCCGACGTGGCCGCCATCGCCGCGCTGGGCGCCGCGTTCGATCCGGCGCGCGACGCGGCGGCCGACCTGGAGACGGCCAAGGTGGAGGCCAAGCGCGGCCGCCGGCGCATCGTGCTGGAACTGGGCGACGCCTCCTGTACGCAGTGCGCCGCGCTGGACGCACTGATCGAGGGCCAGGCGCCGCTGCGCCACCTGCGCGACGCCGGCTTCGTGTGGGTCAAGGTGGACCGCAGCGCACCGGGCAACGCGGGGCTGCTGGCGGGCTATCCGGGAGGCACGGACGCGCCGGCGCCGTACCTGCTGGTACTCGATGCCGACGGCCAGGTGCTGCACGCGCAGCCGGGCCAGGACCTGATGCGCGATGACCGGCCGTGGCAACGCCAGGTGCGTGGGTTCCTCGAACGCTGGGCCCCGCCGGCGCCCTGAGCGTCCGATGGCCTGCGTCGGCCGCATCCGCTGCCTCACCGCCGCCCGCCGTCGTATCCGTCGCGCAAGCCCGCAGGAGCGCCCTTGGGCGCGATGCCTCCCCCGCACCGCTGCCGGGTGCGGCCAATGTGCGACGGCCATCGTGGGCAACGCATCGCGCCCAAGGGCGCTGTCGTGTCCATGCGGCGGGCAGCGGCCATCCCCGGCGCCGATGCGCCGGAACGAAGCCTTCCGGTTCTTTCCCTTGCTCCCCGGCACGGGCGCCCCGACGGCGCCGGCGTGCGTTTCGCCCTTCCCGGGCGCCGCGTCGCTCAGACGCCGTCGCGCAGCGCCGCCAGGCCCGGCCCGGCGAGCTTGCGCAGCAGCCGGTCGAGCACGGCCCGTTCCTGTTCGTCCAGCGTGGCCACCAGGCGCTGCTCGCAGGCCAGCGCCATCGGCGCGATCTCGTCGTAGACCGAATAGCCCACTTCCGACAGCGCCAGCACCGAGCGGCGGCGGTCGTCGCTGTGGATCTCGCGCTTGATCAGGCTGCGCTCCAGCAGGCGGGCCACCGCACGGCTGACGGCCACCTTGTCCATCGCGGTGCGCTCGGCCACCTCGTTGGCCGACAGGTCGGAGAAGCGGCCGAGCACGGCCATCACCCGCCATTCGGTGATCGCCAGGCCGAAGCGCTTCTGGTAGATGTCGGCGATGGTCTGACTGACGCGGTTGGACAGCACGCTCAGGCGGTAGGGAAGGAAGTGTTCCAGCTCCAGTTGCGCATGGCCGGCGGAGGCGTCGGCGTGGCGGCTGCCGGAGACTTCAGGGTCGGAAGAAACGGTCATTGCTGCGGGATACCTTGCATGTGGTTGCACACGTAACTATAAAGGGACCTTACCAGGCCCCGATCCCCGTCGGGGATGCTCAGGAAGCCATCATGAGCGTGCAACCGCAAGTGCTTTCGTCCAGTTCGCCCTCTCCCGGCGGCGCGGCCGCAGGGCGGCTCGAGAACCCCATGGGCATCGACGGCTTCGAGTTCGTCGAATTCGCCGCGCCGGCCGGGCAGGGTGCCGCGCTGCACGACTATTTCCGCAGGCTGGGCTTCGTCCGCATCGCCCGGCACCGCAGCCGGCCGATCAGCACCTACCGCCAGGGCGACTGCACCTTCCTCGTCAACGAGGACCCGGACTCCTTCGCCGCCGCCTTCGCCGCGCAGCACGGCCCCAGCGCCTGCGGCTTCGCCATCCGGGTCAAGAAGCTGGCCGACTGGGTGCGCACCCAGGCGCTGCGCAACGGCGCCGAGCCGTTCGGCGAGCGCGAGCAACTGGGCAAGGCGGTGGCCGCGCCGGTGATCAAGGGCATCGGCGGCTGCATGCTCTACATCGTCGACCGCTACGACGAGGCGGGCACCATCCACGACCCGGACTACGAATACCTGGCGGGCGCCGAGCGCATGCCCAAGGGCTTCGGCCTGACCTTCATCGACCACCTCACCCACAACCTCTACCCGGGCAACATGGCCAAGTGGGCGGACTACTACGAGCGGCTGTTCAATTTCCGCGAGATCCGCTATTTCGACATCAAGGGCGCCAAGACCGGGCTGCTGTCCAAGGCGATGACCGCGCCGGACGGCATGGTCCGCATCCCGCTCAACGAATCGACCGATCCCAAGTCGCAGATCAACGAGTACCTGGACGCCTACCGCGGCGAGGGCATCCAGCACATCGCCTGCTTCACCGAGGACATCCACGACACGGTGGAGAAGATGCGCGCGGCCGGGGTGGAGTTCCTGGACACGCCGGACACCTACTTCGACGTGATCGACCAGCGCATCCCCGACCACGGCGAGGACGTGGCGCGGTTGCGCCGCAACCGCATCCTGATCGACGCCGACCCGGAGACGGGCACCCGCAAGCTGCTGCAGATATTCACCCAGAACGCGGTCGGGCCGATCTTCTTCGAGATCATCCAGCGCAAGGGCAACGAAGGCTTCGGCGAGGGCAACTTCCAGGCGCTGTTCGAGAGCATCGAGCGCGACCAGATGCGCCGCGGGGTGCTTTGAACGGCCGCCTCGAAACGCCGGATCCGCGAAGCGGCGGCCCGGCCCGGCGCCCGGCACGAAGCGTGGCACGACATACAGCGAGGCGAGCATGACCCCCGAGCGTTCCGCCTACATGACCGGCTTCGGCAACGAGTTCGCCACCGAGGCGATTCCCGGCACCCTGCCCGAAGGCCAGAACTCGCCGCAGCGCGCCGCCCGTGGCCTGTACGCCGAGCAGTTCTCGGCCACCGCCTTCACCGCCCCGCGCGCGCACAACCGCCGCAGTTGGCTGTACCGCATCCGCCCGGCGGCCGTGCATGGCGACTTCGCCCCGTTCGCCCAGCATGCCTTCCACAACGACTTCGGCCGCGGCCCGGTGGCGCCGGACCAGATGCGCTGGGACCCGCTGCCGTCGCCGAAGGCGCCGACCGACTTCGTCGAGGGCCTGTACACGGTGGCCGGCAACGGCTCGGCCGAGGCGCAGCAGGGTGTGGCCATCCACCTGTACGCGGCCGACCGCGGCATGGCCGGCCGGTTCTTCTACGACGCCGACGGCGAACTGCTGCTGGTGCCGCAGCAGGGAAGGCTGCGCATCGCCACCGAGCTGGGCGTGCTGGAGCTGGAGCCGCAGCAGGTGGCGGTGATCCCGCGCGGCATCCGCTTCCGCGTCGAGCTGCCCGACGGGCCGTCGCGCGGCTACGTGCTGGAGAACTTCGGCGCGCACCTGCGCCTGCCGGAACTGGGGCCGATCGGTTCCAACGGCCTGGCCAACCCGCGCGACTTCCAGGCCCCGGTGGCCGCCTACGAGGACGTCGAGGGCGAGTTCGAGCTGGTGGCCAAGTTCCAGGGCCACCTGTGGCGCGCGGACATCGGCCACAGCCCCCTGGACGTGGTGGCCTGGCACGGCAACTGCGCCCCGTACCGCTACGACCTGCGCCGCTTCAACGCCATCGGCTCGATCAGCTTCGACCACCCGGACCCGTCGATCTTCACCGTGCTCACCTCGCCCAGCGACACGCCGGGCACGGCCAACGTCGACTTCGCCATCTTCCCGCCGCGCTGGCTGGTGGCGCAGCACAGCTTCCGCCCGCCCTGGTTCCACCGTAACGTGGCCAGCGAGTTCATGGGCCTGGTGCACGGCGCCTACGACGCCAAGGCCGAGGGCTTCCAGCCGGGAGGCGCGTCGCTGCACAACTGCATGAGCGGGCACGGCCCGGACGCGGCGACGTTCGACAAGGCCTCGAATGCGGACCTGTCCATGCCCGACGTGATCGCCGACACCATGGCCTTCATGTTCGAGACCCGCGCGGTGCTGCGCCCCACCGCGCAGGCGCTGGCGGCCCCGCATCGCCAGCAGGGCTACCGCCAGTGCTGGGCCGGGCTGAGGCGCAACTTCCAGCATCCGTAGGGCCGGGCGTGCGGGCCGGCGGCCCGCGATGCCGGCGCGCGGCCATTCCCGGCTTCGGGGCGGTGCCGGTCCTGGTGGGAGGCGCGGCGCATGCTGCGCTCTTCGCCTGGCGTTGACGACGCCTTTGCCAGCCTGCCCGCATCCACCGCGGGGAACACCATGCCGTTGCGATTGCCCGATGCCGCCACGCCCGGCGTGGCCCTGTTCCTGGCCCTGTTCCTGGCCGCCTGCACCCAGCCGCCGCCGGCCGCCGGCCGCTCCGACGCGCAGGCCGACGATCCGTTCATGGACCAGCCGGCCGAGGCCGTGCCGCCCGCCACCGCCCCCGGCGCGGCCGCCGCGCTGGCGCCGCCGACGGCAGACTTCTCCGGCCTCGGCCCGGTGCCCTTCGGTGCCGAGGCCGAGGCACTGAGGCGCGCCTGGGACGGGCCGCTGGAAGGCGCCCCCGATCCGGCCGATGCGGCGGCCTGCCATTACCTGTTCCCGCCGCCGCGCTCCGGGCAGGGCTACGGCACCGCGTTCATGGTCGAAGGCGGCCGCTTCGTGCGGGTGGACGTGGACGACCGCGCGGTCATCGCGCCCGGCGGCGGCCGCATCGGCATGCAGGCGGAGGACATCGCCCTGCTGTACGCGGGACGGATCGAGGAGCGCCCGCACAAGTACGTGGAAGGCGGCCGCTACCTGCGCATCGCCGGCGAGGGCAGCGACGCGGTGCTGGTGTTCGAGACCGATGCGCAAGGCACCGTACAGGCGTGGCGCATCGGCCTGCCGCCGCAGGTGGACTACGTGGAAGGCTGCAGTTGATCCGCCGCCGGCCGTGGCATGCGGCCGGTGGCCACGGCCGCCGCCGGGCATAGAATCGCCCGGGGAAGAACCGCGAGGGGATTGCAATGGCCGAGGCATTGGGATGGTTCGCGCTGGGCTTGCTGCTGCTGGGCCTGGGTGGCGATTCGGCGGTCAAGGGCGTATCCGGGCTGGCCCAGCGGCTGGGGATGCGCCCGTTCGTGGCCGGCCTGCTGCTGCTGGCCTTCGGCACCTCGCTGCCGGAACTGGCGGTCAACCTGCGCGCGCTGGCGCAGCAGCAGCCGCACCTGGCGCTGGGCAATGCCGTCGGCAGCAACCTGGTCAACCTGGGCCTGACCCTGGGCCTGGCGGCGCTGGCCGCGCCGCTGCTGCAGCGGGCGCGGATGCACGTGCCTCTGCTGGTGCTGCTGGCGGTGGCCTCGCTGGCGCTGATGGTGTTCGGCCTGGACGGCTATGTGGACCGCATCGAGGGCGCGGTGCTGCTGGCCGGCTTCGTGGCGGCGGTGGCGTTCCTGCTGCGCCAGGCGCGGCGCGAAGCGGGCGAGGTGCAGGGCGCGATCGCCGCCTTCGCCGCCACCCGCACGGAACTGGCGCTCAACCTGCTGCGCCTGGCCATCGCCATCGCGCTGCTGTTCTACGGCGCGCGCTGGGTGGTGGCCGGCGGCCTGGCCCTGGGCGAGGCCTGGGGCCTGACCCCGCTGATGGCGGGCCTGCTGCCGGTGGCCATCGGCACGGCGCTGCCGGAGATCGCCGCGGCGGTGATGGCCGCGCGGCGCGGGCAGGGCGACCTGGTGGCCGGGCACGTGATCGGTTCGAGCCTGTTCAACCTGCTGGTGATCGTGGGCGGCATGGCGGTGCTGCAGCCGCTGGCGCTGCCGGCCTCGTTCGTGAAGCTGGAGCTGCCCGCCGCCGTGGTGCTGGTGCTGGTGCTCTATCCGATGCTGCGCAGCGACCACCGGGTCGGCCGCGGCGAGGGGGCGGTGCTGGTCGCGGTGTTCGCGGCCTGGGTGGCGCTGGAGCTGCTGTTGATCTGATCGGCTCCGACGCCGGTAGCCCGTGGCGCGACGGCCCCATCCGAAGTCGGCTTCCCAACAGCAGCGTTGCCGCCGCCACCCGGCTCCATGCCGCGCACAAGGCCGGCCCCGTCGATCCGTCCCGGCTCAACTCGCCGCCGGATCGCCCTCGTCCGTGTCCGCTTCCGGCTCCACGCCGGGCTGCGGCGGGCGCTCGGCCATGTGCAGCGACAGCGCCGCCTTGGCCATCAGGTGCGCGCTGATCGGCGCGGTGATGAACAGGAAGGCGGTGATCAGCAGCTCGCGCGGCTGCGGGTCGGTGTCGGCCAGCACGTGGTAGCCGACCGAGGCCAGCAGCACGCAGCCCACGCCCAGGGTGCTGGCCTTGGTCGGCCCGTGCAGGCGCTTGAAGAACTCCGACAGCTTCACCAGGCTGTACGAGCCGACCAGGATGAAGAAGCAGCCCATGGCCAGCAGCAGGGTGAGCACGATGGCGAAGACCCAGCTCATTCGACGATGTCCCGGCGCAGCACGTACTTGCTCAGCACCACGGTGCCGACGAAGCCGAGCATGGCGATGATCAGCGCCACCTCGAAGTACACCGCCGTGCCCAGATGCATGCCGAACAGGATGGTCTGGGCGATGGTGGCCACGAACAGCGTGTCCAGCGCCAGGATCCGGTCCGGCACCGTGGGCCCGCGCAGCAGCCGGTACAGGGCCAGCAGCATGCCCACCCCCACCAGGTGCATGGCCACGATAATGGCGCAGGCCACCAGGTACTGCGGCGTCACGGGAAGATCTCCATCAGCGGCACCTCGTAGCGCGACTTGATTTCGGCGATCACCGCCTCCGGGTCCTTCAGGTCCAGCACGTGGACCAGGAGGTGGCGGCGGTCGTCGGACAGCGAGGCCGAGACCGTGCCCGGGGTCAGGGTGATGATGCTGGTCAAGGTGGCGATGCCGTGGATGTTGTCGATGTCCAGCGGCAGCCAGACGAAGCCCGGGGTGATCTTCGCCTCGTCGCCCAGCACCTGCCGGGCCACGGTGATGTTGCAGCGGACGATGTCCAGCAGGATCGTCGCCACCAGCCGCGGCAGCCGGTACAGGCGGCCGATCCTGGCGAACTCGCGGTCCAGGCGCGCGGCGAACGGCGGGATCAGCAGCGCCAGCAGCAGCGCCATCGCCACCTGGCCGGCGCTGATCTCGTCGTTCATCAGCAGCCAGAAGCAGAACACCATCACGCTCAGGGGAGGCGAGGGCAGCCAGCGCTTGCGCCATTTCCAGGCCATGCTCACGGCTCCCTGCGCACGGGCACGGTCCCGCGCACCTGCTGCACGTAGTCGCCCGGCGCCTGCAGTTGCGCCGCCGCGGCGCGGGTGTAGTCCAGCAGCGGCGCGGCGGCCAGCGCCATCGCGATGCCGTAGCCCACCAGCAGCATCGTGGCCGCCGTCTCCAGCGGCCGGCTGGGCGCCGGCGCCAGGGCGTCGGCCGGGGTGTATTCGGCCAGGCGCTCCGGCGTGGCGTCGGGCCAGGGCTCCACCCGCCAGAACAGGCGGGTGCCCGCGCGCGCCAGCCCGACCAGCATCATGAAGCTGCTGCCCAGCACCAGCAGCCAGATCCAGAACGTGCGCGGGCCGGCGGGGACCGCCTCCAGCAGCATGAGCTTGCCGATGAAGCCCGACAGCGGCGGCAGCCCCGCCAGCGAGACCGCCACCAGCAGGAACAGCACGCCGGGGACGGCGCGGTTGGGCAGCGCGGCGATGCGGTCCTTGTGGTCGTCCGCCCGGCCGCGGCGGCGGCGGATCAGGTCGGCCAGCAGGAACAGGGCCGCCCCGGCGAACGTGCTGTGCGCCAGGTAGTACAGCCCGGCGGCGACGGTGCCGGGTCGTGCCAGGGCGAAGGCGACGAACAGCGTCGCCGCCGAGGCCAGCACCAGGTAGGCGGCCAGCGCGCGCAGCCGCTGCACCGCCAGCACGCCCAGCGACGCCAGCGCCAGCGTGGCCGCGCCCAGCAGCAGCAGCGCCGGCCAGGCGAATCCGTCCAGCGGACCGGCCGCGCCGAAGCTCAGCGTGCCCACGCGCAGCACGGCGTACAGGCCCACCTTGGTCATCACCGCGAACAGCGCGGCCACCGCCGCCGGCGCATGGGTATAGGTTTCCGGCAGCCACAGGTACATCGGCAGCAGCGCGGCCTTGGCACAGAACACCACCAGCAGCAGGCCCGCGGCGGCCTGCACCAATGCCTGGTCCTGCGCCGGCGCTTCGGCCACGCGCACCGCCAGCTCGGCCAGGTTGAGCGTGCCCAGCAGCCCGTACAGCAGGCCCAGCGCGATCAGGAACAGGGTCGAGGCGGCGATGTTGAACGCCACGTAGTGCAGGCCGGCGCGCAGCCGGTCGCCGCGGCCGCCGCTGAGCAGCAGCCCGTAGGAGGCGATCAGCAGCACCTCGAAGAACACGAACAGGTTGAACACGTCGCCGGTGAGGAAGGCGCCGTTGAGGCCCATCATCTGGAACTGGAAGAACGCATGGAAGTGCGGCGCGCGCCGGTCCCAGCCGGCGCAGGCGTGCAGCAGGCAGGCCACCGCCAGCAGCAGGCCGACCAGCAGCATCAGCGCCGACAGCCGGTCCACCATCAGCACGATGCCCAGGCGCGAGGGCCAGTCGCCCAGCAGGTACACGGCGATGCGGCCGCTGTCGGCCTCGCGCGCCAGCAGGCAGGCCACCGCCAGCATCGCCGCCAGCGAGGTCCAGGCCACGATGCGCTGCGGCAGCATGCCGAAGCGGCGGTGCTCGAAGAACAGCGCCAGCGCCGCGGCGAACAGCGGGATCAGCACCGGCAGCAGCGGCAGGTGGTTCATGCGCCGCCCCCGGTCGGTGCGCCGCCGGCGTCCGCGGCCGCTTCCTCGGCGGCCTGCGCGGCCTCGCGCGCCTCTTCGAGGCGCCGCCGCTCGGCGCGCTGGAACTCCAGTTCCGCGCGCCTGCCGTCGACGTGGTCGCTGTGGTTGTCGGCGCGGCTGCGGATCGCCAGGACGATGCTCACCGCGGTCATGGCGAAGGCGATGACGATGGCGGTCAGCACCAGCGCCTGCGGCAGCGGGTCGGTGTGGTGGGCCAGGTCGGCGGCCACGCCGTCGCGCAGCACCGGCGGCATGCCCGGCACCAGCCGCCCGCCGGCGAAGATCAGCAGGTTGGTCGCATACGACAGCAGGGTCAGGCCCAGGATCACGTCGAAGCTGCGCGCGCGCAGCAGCAGGTACACACCCGCGGCGGTGAGGATTCCGATCGCGCTGGACATGGCCAGTTCCATCAGGCGTTCGGCTCCGCGGTGCGGGTGGAGCGCAGGCCCGGCTCGACGATGCCGGCATGCGCCAGGCGGGTGCGCGAAGGCTTGATCGTACCCAGCATCGACAGGATCAGCATGGCCCCGCCGAACACCACCAGGTACACGCCCGTGTCGAAGCCGATGGCGCTGGCCAGCGGCACCTGGCCGACCACCGGCAGGCGCAGGTCCAGGTGGCCGCTGGTCAGGAACGGCGCGTCGAACAGCAGCGAGGCCGCGCCGCTCAGCCCGGCCACCAGCAGGCCCACGCCGATGCAGCGGATGTAGTCGAAGCCGAAGCGCGACTCCACCGAGGCCGCGCCCTGGATCACGTACTGGATCAGCAGCGGCACCGCCAGCACCAGGCCGGCGATGAAGCCGCCGCCGGGCGCGTTGTGCCCGCGCAGGAACAGGAACACCGATACGGTCAGGGTCAGCGGGAACATCAACTGGGCCAGGTCGGCCGGCACCGGCAGCTTGATCGGCGGGCCGAACATGACCTTGTCCGGCGCCATCCGCGCGCGCCGCAGCAGGGCGTGCACGATCAGCGCGGCCACGCCGAACACGGTGATCTCGCCGAAGGTATCGAAGCCGCGGAAGTCCACCAGGATCACGTTGACCACGTTGCGGCCGTAGGCTTCCGGCAGCGAACGCGCCAGCATCTCCACGCTGGCCGGGTCGCCGAGCGGGCGGGTCATCACCGCATAGGCCAGCAGGCCGATGCCCAGGCCGGCGGCGGCGGCCACCGCGATGTCGCGCAGGCGCCGGCGCGGGGTGCGCTCGGGCGGCGAGCGCGGCGGCAGGTAGTGCAGGCCCAGCAGCAGCAGGGCCAGGCTGACCATCTCCACCAGCAACTGGGTCAGGGCCAGGTCCGGCGCGGACAGGAACACGAAGGTCAGGCTGACCACCAGCCCGGCGCCGCCGAGCACGACCAGCGCCAGCAGGCGCTGCCGGTACAGGCGGATCGTCCACGCGGTGCAGGCCACCAGCACCAGCCACAGCAGCCAGCCCAGCAGCGGCATCGGCTGCGGCGCGTGCCACTGCAGCGGCTCGTGCGCGCCGGACAGGAACGGCGCCGCGCCCGCGGCCACCGCGGCCAGCACCAGCCACACCAGGCTGCGCTGGAGGCTGCCGTTGGCCACGCGGGTGGTGAAGCGCTCGGCCAGCGCGTACAGCGCGTCCATGTTCCAGCGGAACAGGCGCCGGCCCAGCGAGCGGCGCACGATCGCGTGCAGGTTCAGCAGCCGGCGCAGGCCGAAGTACAGGGCGATGCCCCCGGCGATGCCGGCCAGGCTCATCAGCAGCGGGACGTTGAAGCCGTGCCAGGCCGACAGGCTGTAGGCCGGCATGGCCGGGCCGAGGATGGCGGCGGCGGCGGCGTGCAGCACGGGCGCCACGGTCCAGGTGGGGAACACGCCCACCGCCACGCACAGCAGCACCAGCACCTCCACCGGGATCTTCATCCAGCGCGGCGGCTCGTGCGGCTCGTGCCTGACCGCGCGCGGGCCACGGCCGAAGAAGGTCTCGTGCACGAAGCGCAGGCTGTAGGCCACGCCGAACATGGCGTACAGCAGCGCGGCCACGCCGATCGCCTGGCGCATGGCCTGGTGGCCGGAGATCTCCAGCGCCTGGGCGAAGAACATCTCCTTGGACAGGAAGCCGTTGAGCAGCGGGATGCCGGCCATCGCCAGCGAGGCGATGATCGCCAGCGCGCTGGTCATGGGCATGAACCGGCGCAGGTTGCCCAGCCGGCGCATGTCGCGGGTGCCGGTCTCGTGGTCGATGATGCCGGCGGCCATGAACAGCGAGGCCTTGAACGTGGCGTGGTTGATGATGTGGAACACGCCGGCCACCACCGCCATCGGCGTGGACAGGCCGAACAGCAGGGTGATCAGGCCCAGGTGGGAGATGGTCGAGTAGGCCAGCAGGCCCTTGAGGTCGTGCTGGAAGATGGCGAACCAGGCGCCCAGCAACAGGGTGATCGCGCCGACGCCGCTGACCACGTAGAAGAACAGGTCGGTGCCGGCCAGTGCCGGATGCAGCCGCGCCAGCAGGAACACGCCGGCCTTCACCATGGTGGCCGAGTGCAGGTAGGCCGACACCGGCGTCGGCGCGGCCATCGCGTGCGGCAGCCAGAAGTGCAGCGGGAACTGCGCGCTCTTGGTGAACACGCCGGCCAGCACCAGGCCCAGCGCCCACGGGTACAGTTCGCTGGCGCGGATCGCGTCGCCGGCGGCCAGCACCGCGTCCAGTTCGTAGCTGCCGACGATGCGGCCGATCAGCAGCACGCCGCCCAGCAGGGCCAGGCCGCCGCCGCCGGTGATCGCCAGGGCCATGCGCGCGCCCTCGCGCGCGTCCTGGCGCTGGTACCAGAAGCCGATCAGCAGGAACGAGCTGATGCTGGTCAGTTCCCAGAACACCAGCATCAGCAGCAGGTTGCCGGCCACCACCACGCCCAGCATCGAACCCATGAACAGCAGCAGGCAGCCGAAGAAGCGCGGGGCGCTGTCCTCCTCGGCCAGGTAGTAGTGCGCGTACATCACCACCAGCGCGCCCATGGCCAGCACCAGCCCGGCGAACATCCAGGCCAGGCCGTCCAGGCGCAGGCTCAGGTTCAGGCCGATCTGGGGAATCCAGGCATGGTCCGCGCGCGGCACCCAGCCCTGCAGCACCGCCGGGGTCAGCCAGGCCAGCAGCGCCAGGCCCAGCAGCGGGGCGGCGGCGGCGAGCCAGGCGCTGGCCGCCCGCGAGCGCGGGCGCAGCCACGCTATCGCCCCAGCCGCCACGAACGGCAAGGCGAGCAGGATTTCCAGGAATGGGATCATCCGGGAGGCGGGGATCGGTGGTCTTTCGGGGGCGCCCGAGTGTAGCAGCCAGGCGCTGAATCCCATGGCAGCGCGGCTCGCGGATGCAAGGCGAGCGGCCTCGACCCCGCGCCCCCAGGAGTGCGGACGGCGGCGGCGCTCGCGGGCGCACCCGCGCGATGAGCGGTCGCGCCGGACGGATGATTCGTTCCTCCGGCGGCGGGCGGGCGCTGCCCGCGCTTCCCGGTCGATGGGAATGGAGCGCCGCTATCCTGTGCCCTGGCGGACGGCATCGGCAGGACGGGGGGGCGGCATGGGCGGGCAGGCGCGGTGCGCGCTGGTGTTCGGGGGCAGCGGTCCGATCGGCCGCCGGGTCTGCGCGCGGCTGGTCGCGCGCGGCTGGCGGGTGACCGCGGTTTCGCGCGCCCCGGGGCTGGCGTCGGCCGGCGTGGAATGGCGGCGGGGGACGTTGCCGGCGGCGGGGGCCGGCGAGGGCTTCGACGCGATCGTCAGTTGCGGCCCGCTGGATCTTTTTTCGCGGTGGTACGCGGATACGCCGGCCGGCGCGGCGCGGGTGGTCGCGTTCGGGTCGACCAGCCTGCACGTCAAGCGCGATTCGTCGGACCCGTCCGAGCGCGACGTGGCCGCGCGCCTGGCCGATGCCGAGGCGCGGGTGGCCGCGGCGGCGCGGGCGCGGGGCGCGGCCGCCACGCTGCTGCGGCCGACCCTGGTGTACGGCGCCGGCGGCGACCGCAGCCTGAGCCGGGTCGCCGCGCTGGCGCGCCGCCATGGTTTCTTCGTGCTGCCGCACGATGCGCGCGGCCTGCGCCAGCCGGTGCACGTGGACGACCTGGCCGATGCGGCGCTGGCGGCGCTGGAGCGCCTCGCGGTGGACGTGCGCGCCTACGACCTGCCCGGCGGGGAGGCGCTGGCCTATCGGGAGATGGTGGCGCGGGTGCTCGCCTCGCTGCGTCCGCCGGTGCGGCTGTGGGTGTTGCCGGGGGCGCTGTTCGGCCTGGCCGCGGCGCTGGCGCGCCGGCTCGGCGCGCACGACGCCGGTGCGGCGGTACTGGCGCGGATGCGCGAGGACCTGGCATTCGATGCCGCGCCCGCACGCCGCGACCTGGGCTATGCCCCGCGCGGCTTCCGTCCCGAGGCGGGCATGTTCGAGCCGCCGCAGGCAGGCTCGACGCCGCGCTGATCGTCGAGGTGCGGCGCTCGCGCCATGCGCACGCCTCGCCTGTAGGAGCCGGCTTCGGTTGGCGATCCCTGGCCCGCGCGATTCGGCGGCATCGGCACGCCAGCCCGCGGTCGCCGGCCGTGCCCGGCGCCTATGGCCGGCCCGGCCGTGCGCGCGGCCGCTTCGCCTGCCGGCTCAGTACTTCCAACCCATCTGCCGGTAGAACTTGGCCAGCACCCAGGCCGGGCCGATCAGCAGGTAGACCAGGTCGGTGAGGAAGCTGGGCTTGCGGCCCTCGTACTTGTGGCCGATGAACTGCGCGATCCAGGCGAGCACGAACACCGCCACCGCCAGCCCCAGCAGCGCCGGCAGGCCCAGGCGGGCCTCCAGCAGCCGGCACAGGCAGCCGCAGAAGAAGAACACCGCCAGCATCCCCAGCCCCAGCGGCCGCGACATCCGGTAATAGAACATCCAGGCGAAGAACATCGCCAGCGCCGCCCACACCCCCGTCTTCAGCAGGGTGCCGAACACCGGGACGCACCACACCAGGGCCACCACCGACCACAGGATCGCGGGCACCGCGACCACGTGGATGCGCTGGTTCAGCCGGTTGCGGTGGTCGCTGGAGTAGCTGGCGAAGTAGCGGTCGATCGGACGTTCGGTGACGGCGTGCATCGGCTTCCCTCCCAGGCGTGCAGGCGAGCATACCTTCGCCGCCGGCCCCTTGCCCCGGCCGGGGCGCCGCCGCGGGACCGGCCGGCGCTCAGTCCAGCGCGATCCCGGCCAGCCTGCGCAGCGCCTCGGCGTAGCGGGCGCGGGTGCGCTCGATCACTTCCGCCGGCAGCCGCGGGCCGGGGGGCGTCTTGTCCCAGTCCCGGGTCTCCAGCCAGTCGCGCACGATCTGCTTGTCGTAGCTGGGCGGGCTGGTGCCGACCCGGTATTCGTCGGCCGGCCAGTAGCGCGAGGAATCGGGGGTGAGCATCTCGTCCATGATGTACAGGCGGCCGTCGGCGTCGGTGCCGAACTCGAACTTGGTGTCCGCCAGCAGGATGCCGTGCTCGGCCGCATGGGCGGCGGCGTAGCGGTACAGGCGCAGGGTGGCGTCGCGCACGCGCTCGGCCAGTTCGCCGCCCACCGCGCGCACCATCGCGTCGAAGTCGATGTTCTCGTCGTGGTCGCCCACGGCGGCCTTGGTCGAGGGGGTGAAGATCGGCTCGGGCAGGCGCTCGGCCTGGCGCAGGCCGTCGGGCAGGGCGATGCCGCTGACCTGGCCGGTGCGCAGGTAGTCCTTCCAGCCGCTGCCGATGAGGTAGCCGCGGGCGATGGCCTCCACCGGCACCGGGCGCAGCTTGCGGGTCACCACCGCGCGCTTGGCGTACAGCGCCGGGTCCACGCCTTCCGGCAGCACCGACGCCACGTCGATGCCGGTGAGGTGGTTGGGCATCAGGTGCGCGGTCTTGCCGAACCAGAAGTTGGAGATCTGGCACAGCATCTCGCCCTTGCCCGGGATCGGGTCCGGCAGGACCACGTCGAACGCGGACAGGCGGTCGGTGGCGACCATCAACAGGTAGCCGTCGGGCGAGACGCCCTCCTGGCCGGCGGCGGCCAGCGCCGCGTCGGGGATCGCCTCGCGCGGCAGGTCGAACACGTCGCGCACCTTGCCGCGATGGCGCAGCGGCAGGCCGGGGAGGTCGGACTGGAGCAGGGTGGTGGACAACGCAGTCTCCGGTGCAGGGCGGGGAACGTCCCGGCCCGCGCCAGACGGTGCGTCGTGCGGCGGCCGGTCGCACAGTGTACGGCGAGCGGGGGCGGCTGTGACGTAGAATCGGACGCTCCGCACGCTGCCCGCCGAATGAACCGCTGGTACGGAAAACTCCTGGGCCTGATCGCAGGCGCGCTGCTGTTCCGCCCCAACCCGCTGTTCGGCGCGGTGGTCGGCCTGCTGGTGGGCCATGCCTTCGACAGCGACTGGTTCGGCCTGCGCCGCCACGGCGACCCCTGGGCGGAGCTGGGCGTGGACGCCGACGCCAGCGACGAGGAGATCGAGCAGGCTTATCGCCGGCTGATCTCGCAGTACCACCCGGACAAGGTGGCCGGCGCCGCGCCGGAACTGCGCGCCCAGGCCGAGCAGCGCTCCCGCGCGATCAACGCCGCCTACGGCCGCATCCGCCGCCTGCGCGGGCGCTGAGCCCCTTCCTTCCCCCTCCCGCGAGCCGAGCATGCAGCCCACCGTCATCGCACCGTCCATCCTCTCGGCCGACTTCGCCCGCCTGGGCGAGGAAGTGGACGCGGTGCTGGCCGCCGGCGCCGACTGGGTCCATTTCGACGTGATGGACAACCACTACGTGCCCAACCTGACCATCGGCCCGATGGTCTGCCAGGCGCTGCGCAAGCATGGCGTCAGCGCGCCGATCGACGTGCACCTGATGGTCGAGCCGGTGGACCGCCTGGTCCCGGACTTCGCCCAGGCCGGCGCCAGCCTGATCAGCTTCCACCCCGAGGCCAGCCGCCACGTCCACCGCACCGTGCAGTTGATCAAGTCGCACGGCTGCCAGGCCGGCCTGGCGCTCAACCCGGCCACCCCGGTGGAGGCGCTGGACTGGGTGCTGGAGGAACTGGACCTGGTGCTGCTGATGTCGGTCAACCCCGGCTTCGGCGGCCAGGCCTTCATCCCCTCGGCGCTGGACAAGCTGCGCGCGGTGCGGGCCATGATCGACAGGACCGGCCGGCCGATCCGGCTGGAGATCGACGGCGGGGTCAAGGCCGACAACATCGCCGACATCGCCGCCGCCGGCGCGGACACCTTCGTGGCCGGCTCGGCGATCTTCAACGAGCCGCGGACCCGCGAGCACTACGCGGACGTGGTCGGGAAGATGAAGGCGGCGGTGGCCGCCGTGCGCGGCTGAGCCCGTGCCGGCCGGCGGCGCTTGCGCGCGCCGCCGGCCCCGCGAGAAACGGGAGGCAATCCCGCCTCCGCCCGTCGTCCCTGCTATGGCCTCCCATGCTGCGGGCCATCGGTGACAGGACGATGACCGCGCGCGGCCCCGCCGTCCGCCATCGCGCGGTTCCCGCGCCCGGCCTTTCCGGCGGCGGCCGGCCGGGCCGGCTGCGCAATGGGCGCCAATGCGGTTAAAGTTGGCGCCATGTTCGGCCAGACGATCAGGCTTCCCCGTTCTTCCGCGCGCCCGTGCTGGCGATGGCGGCCCCTTGCCGTCGTTTGCCATGCCCCGTTCCGCCGGAAGGAAGCCCGTCTTGATCACGCCCGAACAGTTCCAGCGCCACGCCGCTGAACACCGCGACCGCGCCCGCCACGCCCGCGTCCCCGTCGTCCGCGAGGTGCTGTCCGACCTGGACACGCCGCTGTCGGTCTACCTGAAGCTGGCCGACGCCCCGCACACCTACCTGCTCGAATCGGTCGAGGGCGGCGAGCGCTTCGGCCGCTATTCCATCATCGGCCTGCCGGCCAAGCGCACGGTGGCCTTCCGCGGCCACGCCATGGAGCTGCGCGAGGACGGCCAGGTGGTGGAGACGCGCCAGGTCGAGGACCCCTTCGCCGAGGTCGAGGCCCTGCGCGCGTCCTACGCGGTGCCCAGGCTGGAAGGCCTGCCCGGCTTCACCGGCGGCCTGGTCGGCTGGTTCGGCTTCGAGTGCATCGGCTACATCGAGCCGCGCCTGGCCGGCGAGGACAAGCCCGACGAACTCGGCACCCCGGACATCTACCTGATGCTGTCCGAAGAACTGGCGGTGTTCGACAACCTCAAGGGCCGGCTGTACCTCATCGTCCACGCCGACCCGCGCGAGCCCGGCGCCTGGGACCGCGCCCAGTTGCGCCTGGACGCGCTGACCGACAAGCTGCGCTGCCCCGGCAGCTACCCGCCGCCGCTGAGCCGCAACGTGCTGGACGAGAGCCACTTCGTCTCCGGCTTCACCCGCGAGGGCTTCATCGACGCGGTCGAGCGGTCCAAGGAGTACATCCGCTCCGGCGACGTGTTCCAGGTGGTGCTCAGCCAGCGCCTGAGCGTGCCGTTCAACGCGCGCCCGGTGGACGTGTACCGCGCCCTGCGCGCGCTCAATCCCTCGCCGTACATGTATTTCCTGGACACCGGCCAGGTGCAGGTGGTGGGTTCCTCGCCGGAGATCCTGGTGCGCCAGCAGGCCGGCGAGGTGACGGTGCGCCCGATCGCCGGCACCCGCCCGCGCGGCGCCACCCCGGCCGAGGACCAGGCGCTGGAGCAGGACCTGCTGGCCGACCCGAAGGAGCTGGCCGAGCACGTGATGCTGATCGACCTGGGCCGCAACGACGTCGGCCGGGTCTCGGAGGCCGGCAGCGTCGAGCTGGGCGAGCGCTTCGTGATCGAGCGCTACAGCCATGTCATGCACATCGTCAGCGAGGTCACCGGCACGCTGCTGCCCGGGCTGAGCTACGCCGACGTGCTGCGCGCCACCTTCCCGGCCGGCACCGTCAGTGGCGCGCCGAAGATCCGCGCGCTGGAAGTGATCCGCGAGCTGGAGCCGATCAAGCGCAACGTCTACGCCGGCAGCATCGGCTACATCGGCTGGCACGGCGACGCCGACACCGCCATCGCCATCCGCACCGCCGTCATCAAGGACGGCCGCCTGCACGTGCAGGCCGGCGCCGGCATCGTCTACGACTCGGACCCGCAGAAGGAGTGGGACGAGACCATGAACAAGGGCCGCGCGCTGTTCCGCGCGGTGGCGCAGGCGGCCAAGGGGCTGTGACCGGATGGACGGGAAGATCGTGACCAGGGGCGGGATGGCGGGATGGATGGCGCGCTGCCTGCTGGCGGCATGCGTGGTGCCGGCGGCGTGGGCGGACGAGGCCGCGCAGGTCCACCTGCGCGGCGAGACGATCGTGTACCGGGGCGACCTGTCGGACGAGGCCAACGCGCGGGTCCGCGCGCTGCTGGACGGCGGCCACGCCATCCGGTGGCTGGAGATCACCTCCGGCGGCGGCGACATCGCGCTGGGCATGGACCTGGGCGAGCTGGTGCGCGACCACGCGCTGGGCGTGGCGGTGCGCGACTACTGCGCGTCCTCCTGCGCCAACTACGTGTTCCCGGCCGGCAAGCGCAAGCGGCTTCCCGCCGATTCGGTGGTGGTCTGGCATGGCTCGGCGATCCAGGCCGGGATCGACGACATCGCCACGATGGATTTCTCGCAGGTCGAGCGGCAGATGGGGCGCGCGCTCGGCGACGAAGAGA
The DNA here is from genome assembly GCF_014202435.1 of Pseudoxanthomonas broegbernensis. Taxonomy (GTDB): domain Bacteria; phylum Pseudomonadota; class Gammaproteobacteria; order Xanthomonadales; family Xanthomonadaceae; genus Pseudoxanthomonas; species Pseudoxanthomonas broegbernensis. The sequence continues at coordinate 113,823 of NZ_JACHGU010000001.1, forward strand.
AGGCGGCGCTGGCGGCGCAGGCCGGGCTGTCCGCGCACTTCGACGGCCTCAGGCAGCGGCAGGAGGCGTTCTACGCGGCCATCGGCGTGGACCCGCGGGTGACGGTCTTCGGCCAGGACGTGGGCTGCGACTGCGAATGGACGGTGCCGGTGGAGGACATGCGGCGCTTCGGCATCGACGCGGTGGAGGCGCCGGACGGCTATGGCGCGCACCTGCGGCCCAAGGGCCGGGCGGTGGCGCTGCTGCGGCTGGAGGATTATCCCGATTACGCGGCCGGCGCCGGTACGCCGCGCCCGCACGCGGCGGCGGGGGAGTAGAGCCATGCTTTTGATGATCGACAACTACGACAGCTTCACCTTCAACCTCGTGCAGTACCTGCAGACGCTGGGCGCGGAGGTGGAGGTGGTGCGCAACGATGCGATGACGGTGGAGCAGATCGGCAGGCTTGCGCCCGAGCGGATCGTCATCTCGCCCGGCCCGTGCACGCCCAACGAGGCGGGCGTGTCGCTGGAGGTGATCCGCAGGCTGGGGCCGGGCACGCCGATTCTGGGCGTGTGCCTGGGCCACCAGAGCATCGGCCAGGCCTATGGCGGCAAGGTGGTCCGCGCGGACAACATCATGCACGGCAAGACCTCGGCGATCCGGCACGGGGGCAAGGGCGTGTTCGCCGGCCTGGCGGACGGCTACCAGGCCACCCGCTACCACTCGCTGGTGGTCGAGCGCGGCTCGCTGCCCGCCGAGCTGGAGATCACCGCCTGGACCGAGAACCCGGACGGTTCGTTCGAGGAGATCATGGGCCTGCGCCACCGCGAGCACCCGGTGGAGGGGGTGCAGTTCCATCCCGAGTCCATCCTCACCGAACACGGCCACGCGCTGCTGAAGAATTTCCTGGAGCGCTGAAGGCGCGATCCCCGGTCGTCCCGCGTCGCGGCGCTCCGCGGCGGGAGGGCGTGCCGGGCCCGACGCCCCGTGTCCGTCAGCCCGCGATAGGGCGCACCCGCACCACCGCCGGGTCGTCCGCGTGGTCCAGCAGCAGGCGCCGCACCCGCGCCTGCCAGGCTTCGCCGAAGCGGCGGCGCTGCATGGCGTCGGCGCCGCCCTGCATCACCGCGGCCAGCAGGATGCGCTGTTCCGGGTCGGCGGGCACCGGCGAGGCGTCCAGTTCCACCTCCACCGTGGCCCCGGTATCGAGCCGGCGCAGGCGCAGCGCGCCGGCCCGCGCATCGCCGTAGCGCAGCAGGGCGTTGCGCGCGTGGCGCCCGCCCAGGCCCTTGAAGCCGCCCGCGCCGGCCGCGCCGGTGACCAGGGTCAGCACCTGGCCGACGACGCCGGCCACGCCCGCGTCCTCGGCCTCGGGCAGGCTCACCGCCACCCCGCCACGCTCGGGCAGGTCCTGGCCGTACAGCGCGCGCAGGCCGGCGCGGGCGCACAGCCAGGCGCCGGCCACGGTGGGGCAGGAGTGGCCGGCCAGGCGCACGGCATCGGCGTAGCGGTATTCGACGATGCCGTCCGGCGCGGCGCCGAGCAGTTCGGCCAGCCCGTCGCGCAGGCGCAGCACCGGCGCCTGGTCGAAGAATGCGGGGAAGGCCATGGCTCAGGCCCGCACCACGAAGTCGATCACGATGGCGCCCTGCTGGCGCTGTCGGTACAGGATCTCGATGCGGTCGCCGAAGCGCTCGCTCAGTTGGGCCAGCAACGGCAGCGGGTCGTGGTCGTTGACGAAGCGCATCGCCTCGCCCGGCTCCAGCGCGCCCAGCGCGCCGAAGATGGCCGAATGGCGGAAGCGCCGGGCGATGCCGCGGGCGTCGAAGGGGTGGGCGGTGTAGTCGGGTGCGGCGGTGGAATCGCTCACGGCGGTCTCCTGGTGGAAGGAGCGTCCAGCCTGCGGCCGCGCCGGCGCGGCGGCCCTGATCCAGGTCATGTCGGCCGCAGTCGGCCCGGGTCCGGCGGGGCCGCGGGACACCCGGCGCGCGCGTCCGGCGGATGCGCTCAGCGGTACACCAGCCGCCGCATGAGGAAGAAGTTGGCCAGGGCCAGCCCGCCCTCGACCACCGGCTTGGCCAGCCAGGCCCAGCGCAGGCCCAGCCGCGCTTCCACCAGGCTCACCAGCAGCGTGCTCAGCGCGGTCATCGCCAGCCACAGCAGCCAGAAGCGGACGAAGCGGCGCCAGCCCAGGCGGCAGCCTTCGTCGCCGGCGAAGGTGTAGCGGCCATTGAGCCAGAAACCCAGCATCGCCCCGCCGCTGCGGCCGAGCACGTTGGCCGGGGCGGCGGGCATGCCGGCCGCGGTCGCCGCCACGAACACCGCCCAGTCCAGCAGCAGTTGCAGCAGGCCGAATGCGAGGTACTGGCTGCCCTGGCGAAGGAGCGGCATGGAGATGGGGTCCTGGTGGGCGGGTCGGGGGCCGGTGCGCTGCGCAGTCTAAACCCGCGGCCATCGCCGTCCCGCGGAGGCGGCCGTGCCCGTCGGTGAAGGCTGCGGTTGCGGACCGGCATGCCGCCCGGCGCGCGCGTCACTGCCGCCTTGCGGCGGCCGTATAGAATCCGGGGCTGGCGCACACCGTCCAGGAAGCGGATCGCATGACCCAGGCATTGCACGTGGTGATCCTCGCCGCCGGCGAAGGCAAGCGGATGAAGTCGGCGCTGCCCAAGGTGCTGCAGCCGGTGGGCGGGCGGCCGATGCTGGCCCACGTGATCGACACCGCGCGCGCGCTGCGGCCGGCCGGCATCCACGTGGTCTATGGGCATGGTGGCGAGGCGGTGCGCGCCGCGTTCGCCGGGCAGGCGGACCTGGACTGGGCCGAGCAGGCCGATCAACTGGGCACCGGCCACGCGGTGCAGCAGGCGCTGCCGCAGATCCCGGCGGCGGTGGACGTGCTGGTGCTGTACGGCGACGTGCCGTTGACCGCGCCCGCCACCCTGCGCCGCCTGCTGGCCGCGCCCGGCCTGCTGCGGGTGCTGGTGGCCGAGCCGGACGACCCGGGCGGCTACGGCCGCATCGTGCGCGACTCGCAGGGCCGGGTGGCCGCCATCGTGGAGCATCGCGACGCCGACGAGGAGCAGCGCCGCATCGGCATCGTCAACACCGGCATCGTGGCCGCCGAGTCCGACGCGCTCAAGCGCTGGCTGGAGCGGCTGTCCAACGACAACGCGCAGGGCGAGTACTACCTCACCGACATCTTCGCCATGGCCGCCGAGGAGTACAACGCGGCCGAGCTGGTGGCGGTGGCCGACCCGCTGGAGGCCGAGGGCGCCAACGACCCCTGGCAGTTGGCGCACCTGGAGCGCGCGTTCCAGCGGCGCTGCGCGCGTGCGCTGTGCGCGCAGGGTGCGCGCCTGCTGGACCCGGCGCGCTTCGACCAGCGCGGCATCGTGCGCGTGGGCTACGACGTGGAGATCGACGCCAACGTGGTGCTGGAGGGCGAGGTGGAGCTGGGCGACGGCGTGCGCATCGGCCCGTTCACCCGGCTCAAGGACGTGCGCCTGGGCGCGGGCACCGTGGTGCGCGCGCACTGCGACCTGGACGGCGTGATCAGCGAAGGCGCCGCGCAGATCGGCCCCTACGCCCGGCTGCGCCCGGGCACGGTGCTGGCCGACGGCGTGCACATCGGCAACTTCGTCGAGACCAAGAAGACCGTGCTGGGCGTGGGCAGCAAGGCCAACCACCTGGCCTACCTGGGCGATGCGCAGGTGGGGGCGGGGGTCAACATCGGCGCCGGCGCCATCACCTGCAACTACGACGGGGCGAACAAGTCGGCCACGATCATCGGCGACGGCGTCTTCGTCGGTTCCAACGCCGCGCTGGTGGCGCCGGTGGAGATCGGGGCGGGCGCCACCATCGGCGCCGGCTCGGTGATCACCCGCAACGCGCCGGCCGGCATCTTGACGGTATCGCGTTCGCGCCAGACCAGCGTCGAAGGCTGGAAGCGGCCGCAGAAGAAGCCGAAGCCCTGACTCCCGCCGCGTCCCCCGCCGTCGCAGGCGCCCGGTCCAGCCGGCGACCCGGGCGCAGGGCGCACCAGGCAGTCGCCCGTGCCGAGTGGCGTGCCGCCGGTTGAAGCCGGCGCCTGCAGGGCGATATCGGGCGGCGCGCCGGGCCCGTCAGGCCTCGGCCGCGGGCAGCATCACCGCCACGCACAGGCCGCCGCTGCCGCGGTTGCGCAGCGACAGGCGCCCGCCATGCGCCTCGACGATCTCGCGGGCCAGGGCCAGGCCCAGGCCGGTGCCGTTGCGCTTGGTCGAATAGAACGGCAGCAGCGCGTTGTGCAGCACCGCCTCGTTCATGCCCGGCCCGCGGTCCAGCACTTCCAGCCGCGTCCAGCCGGGCAGGTGCAGCAGGCGCACCCGCACCTCGCCGCCCGGCTCCGCCGCCTCGGCGCCGGCCTCGTGCGCGTTCTTGAGCAGGTTGAGCAGGGCCTGCTCCATCTGCGCCGGGTCCAGGCGCGCGTGCACCCCGGATACGGTGCCTTCCAGCTCGAAGCCGATCTGGCACTGCAGGCGGCCGAGGAACTGCGCCCACGGCACGCGCTGCAACTGCGGCTGCGGCAGCTTGGCGAAGCGCGCATAGCCGCGGATGAAGCCCTCCAGGTGGCGGGCGCGGTCCTCGATGGTGGAGAACACCTCGCCCAGCCGCTCGTGGCGGCCGCGCCGGACCAGCTCGGCGCCCGAATGGGCCAGCGAGGCGATGGGCGCCAGCGAGTTGTTCAGTTCGTGGCTGATCACCCGGATCACCTTCTTCCAGGTATGCACTTCCTGCCGCCGCAGCTCGGGAGTGAGCAGGCGCACCAGCAGCAGGTCGTGGCGGCGGCCGTTGAGGCTGAAGCGGCGCCGCGACAGGTGGTAGACCTCCTCCTCGTCGCCCTCGCCGGGGACGGCGAACAGGCTGTCGCCTCCCCGCGCCATCGCCTCGCGCAGCTCCACCGGCAGCGCGTCCAGCAGCGGCCCCATGCGCTGGCCTTCCAGCTTGCGGCCGTCGTTGAGCAGCTTGCGCGCGGCCAGGTTGGCGTAGACCACGCGGTGCAGGCCGTCGCCGCCCTCGGCCGACAGCAGCATGGCCACCGGCGTGTTCTGGACCATGGTGTCCAGCAGCAGTTCGCGCTGGACCAGGGCCTGGCGCTGCTCGCGCAGGACCCGGCCCAGCTCGGCATGGGCGCCGACCAGTTCGCCCAGTTCGTCGTCGCTGCGCCAGTGGACCCCGGAGTTGAACTCGCCGTCGCGGTAGGTGTTGACGCTGCCGGCCAGCGCCCGGAACAGCGCGCGCATCGGCGCCAGCGCGCGGTGCAGGCTCCACCACATCAGCGCCAGCAGCACCGCCAGCGAGGTGCAGGCCAGCACCCAGCCGCGGTCGATCCAGTAGGCGAACGCCCACGGCAGCGCCGCGGCCAGGGCCAGCACCGGCAGCAGGCGCAGGAACAGGCGCAGGGTGAGGGTGCGGCGGATCATCCGGGCCGGCGGCTCAGGGGGCCTTCAGGCCGTGGCGCTCCATGCGCCGGTACAGGGCCTGCCGGCTCATGCCCAGCTCGGCGGCGGCCTGGGCGATCACCCCGCCGGCGTGCGCCAGCGCGGCCTCGATCTGCTCGCGCGCCGGTTCCTGCGCCGGGCTGCCGCGGCCGGCCGGCGCCCGCGGCAGGCCCAGGTCGGCGGCCTCGATCCGCGCACCGGCGGCCAACAGTTGCGCGCGCTGGATCACGTTGCGCAGCTCGCGCACGTTGCCCGGCCATGGATGGCGCTGCAGCGCGGCGGCGGCGGCGGGCGCCAGCGGGCGGCCGCCGTCGAGGAAGCGCTCGGCCAGCGGCAGGATGTCGCCGGGGCGTTCGGCCAGCGGCGGCATCGCCAGTTCGATGGTGTTGAGCCGGTAGTACAGGTCCTCGCGGAACGTGCCCTCGCGGATCATCGCCGGCAAGTCGGCGTTGGTCGCGCTGACCACGCGCACTTTCACCTGGCGCTCGCGGTTGGCGCCCAGGCGGGCGAAGCGGCCGGTCTCCAGCACCCGCAGCAGCTTCACCTGCCCGGCCGGCGGCAGGTTGCCGATCTCGTCCAGGAACAGGGTGCCGCCGTCGGCGGCCTCGAACTTGCCCTCGCGCGCCCGGTTGGCGCCGGTGTAGGCGCCGGCTTCGGCGCCGAACAGCTCGGCCTCGATCAGCTCGGCCGGCAGCGCCCCGCAGTTGAGGGTGACGAACGGTCCGTCCTTGACCGGCGAGTTGGCCTGCACGATCTCGGCGATCTTCTCCTTGCCGCTGCCGTTGGGGCCGGTGACCAGCACCGGCAGTTCCGAGCGCGCCACCTGGCAGGCCAGCGCGATCACCCGCTCGCTGGTCGGGTCGGCGAACACCGCCCCGCGCAGGTCGTAGCGGCGGGCCAGGTCGTCGCGGCGGCGGCGCTCGCCGTCGCGGCGCTGGTCCAGCTCGCGCCGGGCCTCGCCCAGTTCCAGCAGGTTGTTGACCGTGGCCAGCAGCTTGGCGTCCTGCCACGGCTTGGCCACGTAGTCGGCGGCGCCGGCCTTGATCAGCTCCACCGCGCTTTCCAGGTGGGTCCAGGCGGTGAGCAGGATCACCGGCAGGTCCGGGTGGCACCGCCGGATCGCGGCGAACAGCGCGCGGCCCTCGTCGCCGGAGGTGGTGTCGGCGCTGAAGTTCATGTCCTGGATCACCAGGTCCACCGGCTCGGCATCCAGCAGCGCCAGCCCGGCCTCCGGCGTGGCCGCGTGCACGGTCGCCAGGTCGTGCAGCGAGAACAGCACCTCCAGCGCGGTGGCGACGGCGGGGTTGTCGTCGATGACCAGGATCGTGGACATGCGCATCCTGTGGTGGGTAGGAAGCCGGTGCGCCAGCTTAAACGCTGCGGGTGGCGATCGCCGGCGGCACCGAGGCCGCCCTGCGCGCCGGTGCGTAGACCGCAAGCTGGCCCAGGCCCCACAGCAGCGCCGCGCCGACCGGCAGGTAGTACAGCGGCAGCCGGGCCATCTCGTACTTGCCCATCAGCCACTGGTTGATGGCGAAGGCCAGCAGCATGCCCAGGACGATGCCGATGCCGGCCAGCAGGAAGTTCTCCATCTGGAAATAGCGCAGGATCTGCCCGCGGGTGGCGCCCAGCGCGCGGCGCACGCCGATCTGCTTGGTGCGCTGCTGCACCCAGAAGCTGGCCAGGCCGACGATGCCCAGCGCGGTGATCAGCAGCAGCGTCACGCAGACGATGCCCAGGAGCCAGGCCATCGAGCGCGGACCCTGGTAGAACTCGCTGCGCAACTGTTCCATGGTCTTGCTGTCGTCGTCGATGATGATGCGGTCGGCGCCACCGCCGCGCAGCACGGCCTTGGCCGCCTCCAGCACCTCGGCGCGCCGCTCGGGCATGGTGCGGATCACGTAGTTGCCGCCGAGGTTGTAGTGCGGGCGCAGCGGGAACACCATCGAGTACTCGCGCGCGGCCGGTCCGCCGAACTGGCTGGGGCGCACCAGGTGCTCGACCACGCCCACCACCCGGATCGGCTCCTCGCCCCAACTGTAGAAGCTCTTGCCGATGGGGTCCTGGCCCGGGAACAGACGCTCGGCCAGGGAGCGGGTGATGATCGTGGCGGGGATCGAATCCAGCCCGCTGGCGCCGTCCAGCAGCGAGGCGGCCTCGCGGTACTCCTCGGCGGTGAAGTCGCGGCCGGCCGCCAGGGTCAGGCCCAGGGTCTCCACGAACCGGTCCTCGGCCATGTAGGTGGTGGCGTTGAGGGTGGACTGGCGCTGGTCGGCGCTCAGGCGCACGCCGCTGTTCCACGAGGAATTGACGAACGGCACCTGGTTGACCACGGTCGCGTCCTTCACCCCGGGCAGGGCGCGCAGCGCGGCCAGGTCGGCGCGGGTGCGCGCGGACTGCTCCGGGTTGTCCAGGCCGGCGACCTGCACCCGGACCAGCTCGTCCTCGGCCAGGCCGCTGACCTCGCGCACCTGGGCCAAGCGGTCGCCGATCATGAACAGCGCGTTGCAGATGATCGCGCAGGTCAGCGCGATCTCGACGACGATCAGCGCCGCGGCGGTCTTGTGCCGCATCAGGGTGGAGAGGATGGGGCGGATGTCCATGGAAGGCCTCCGTTGTGCCCGCCGTTCCCACGAAAGCGGGGACGGCGGGAGGTCATTGGGATTTGAGCTGGATCGCCGGCGCCACCTGCATCGCCCGCCAGGCCGGCAGCAGCCCGGCCAGCACGCTGGCCGCGATGGCCAGGGCGAAGGTCAGCAGCAGCATGCCCAGGTCCAGCCGGGCCAGTCCGGCGTAGCTGGCCGGCTGCTGGCGCACCGCCCACAGCCCCAGCAGCGACAGCCCCAGGCCGAGGATGCCGCCGGCCAGCCCGACCGTGCCGGCCTCGACCAGGCACTGGGCGAAGATCGCCCCGCGCGAGGCGCCCAGCGCGCGGCGCACGCCGATCTCGCTGCCGCGGCGCAGGAACTTGGCCAGCAGCAGGCCGACGGTGTTGACCAGGCACACCAGCAGGAAGCCCATGCCCAGCCACAACTGCATCACCACGTCCCCCGGCACGACCTTGGCGAACGCCAGCCACTCCATCACGTCGCGCAGGCGCACGTTGGTCGGGCGCTTGTAGCGGCCGGCCGCGCGCTGCTGGTCGGAGTAGTCGACCAGGTAGTCCCGGTAGGCGGCGGCCTTGGCCGGGGAGTCCAGCTCCACCCAGTACTGGATCCATACGCAGGGCGCATTGGGGCCAGTGGAGTCACCGCCGCTGTCGCCCCAGCAGTCCATGCTGCCGCTGCGGCTCATCTTCAGGTCGCGCGAGGTGGTGAACGGCAGGAATACATCCTCCAGCTCGCCGTAGCGGTCGCTGTTCATGTCGTAGAAGCGAGGAGTCGGCCGCCATTCGTCGATCACGCCGACCACGGTGAAGTCGGTCCGGTCGATGCGCAGTTGCTTGCCGGTGCTGTCGCCATCGCCGAATACCCGATTGTTGAGCGCGCTGGAGATGACCACGACCCGCGCATGGTCCTCGTCTTCCTTCGCGTTCCAGCCCCGGCCATGGAGCATGGGCGCGTCGAACATCGCGAAGAAGTCGGCGCTGGTGTAGCGCGCGCTGCGCATGAACGGCGCCATGCCATCGCGGTCCGGGGTGATGGAGACGCCGCCGCCGGTCATCATCGCCTGGCGATCGCCGCGCTTTTCGCGCAGCAGCGCCTCGGCGTCGTGGCGGGTGACCTGAAGGGCGGGTTCCTCGCCCGGGGTGTAGTCGTTCATCTCCGCCGGGTCCAGCTGCACGTAGAACAGCCGGTCGCTCTTGCCCGGCATCGGGTCGCCGGACAGCACGTGGAACACGGTCAGCGTGGTCATGCACGCGCCGATGCCCAGGGCGATGGCCAGCACCATCAGCACGGTCAGGGCCTTGTCGCGGCGGAAGCTGCGCAGGGCCAGGTTGCAGTAGTAGGCGAACATGGGCGTCCTCCGGTCACAGTCCGCGGGTGGCGATGGCCGGCGGCACGCCGGCGGCCTTGCGCGCCGGGCCGAACACCGCCACCTGGCCGATCGCCCAGAGCGCGGCGGCGCCGGCCGGCAGGTACTGCAGCGGCAGGCGCGGCAGTTCGTAGTGGCCCATCAGCCACTGGTTGAGGGCGAAGGCCAGCAGCATCCCCAGGGCGATGCCGGCGCCGACGATGAGGAAGTTCTCGGTCTGGAAGTACCGCGTGATCTGCGCCCGGGTGGCGCCCAGCGCGCGGCGCACGCCGATCTGGCGGGTGCGCTGCTGCACCCAGAAGTTCGCCAGGCCCGCGATGCCCAGCGCGGTGACCAGCAGCAGCGCGAGCGTGACCGTGACCAGCAGGCCGATCATCTCGCGGTCGTTCCGGAAGTAGCCGTTGCGCACTTCCTCGTAGCTGCGCCGCTCCTGGACCAGGCGGTCGGGATCGATCCGCTCCAGCGCGGCCACGGCCTGCTCCAGGATCTCGTCCCGGCGCGCCGGGTCGGCCACGCGCAACAGGTAGAGGCCGCCGTTGTCGTAGTTGAGGCGGACCGGGAAGACGACCGAATGGCTGGTATTGCCGTCCATGACCCCGGGCCGGGCCAGGGTGTCGACGACGCCCACGATGGTCAGCGGTATCGTCCCCAGGTAGACGGTCCTGCCCACCGCGCCCTGCTCGGGGAACAGGCGCCGGGCGGCGGAGGCGCTGACGATGATGGTGCCGCGCACGCCGCTGAGGTCCTCCATCTGGTACAGCTTGGAGCCGTCCTCGTATTCGTCCGCCAGGAAGTCGCGGCCGGCGACCAGGCGCAGGCCGAAGGTGTCCAGCAGGCCGGGATGGGTGTCGTACTTGGCCGCGCTCAGGGTCGGGTTCACCTGGTCGGGCGACAGCGACAGCACGGTGTTGGACCCATGGCCGTGGAACGGCACCTGGTTGGCGACGGTGGCGCTGGCCACGCCGGGGATGGCGCGCAATGCGGCCAGGTCCTCGGCGGTGCGCGCGTCGGCGTCGGCGCGGCTGCCGATGCCGCCCAGCCGGATCTGCAGCAGTTCGCTCTCGGCGATGCCGCTGGGCTGGCCGATGTTGTCCAGCCGCTGCGAGACCAGGAACAGCGCATTGCACAGGATCGCGCAGCTCAACGCGATCTCCAGGACGATCAGCGCGGTGGCGATCTGGTTCTTGCGCAAGGTGGAAAGGATGGGGCGGATTTCCATGGCGGCGGTCTTTTCCGGTTTTCCTCCCCGCTCGGGGGAGGGGGCGGGTCATTGGGATTTGAGCTGGATGGCCGGGGTCACCTGCATGGCCCGCCATGCCGGGAGCGCTCCGGCCAGCATGCTGGCGGCGACCGCCAGGACGAAGGTCAGCGCCAGCATCGGCAGGTCGATGTGCGCCAGCGCGGCGTAGCCGGTTGGCCGCTGCCTGACCGCCCACAGCCCGATCAGCGCAAACCCCAGGCCCACCAGGCCGCCGGCCAGGCCGATGGCGCCGGCTTCCATCAGGCATTGCTTGAAGATCTCCGCCCGGGTGGCTCCCAGTGCGCGGCGCACGCCGATCTCGCCGCTGCGGCGCAGGAACTTGGCCAGCAGCAGGCCGACGGTGTTGAGCAGGCACACCAGCAGGAAGCCGAACGCCAGCCACAGTTGCAGGCGCACGTCGCCCGGCACGATCCGGTGGTGGTCCAGCCACTGCATCACGTTGCGCAGCCGGGTGTTGGGCGGGCGCTCGAAGCGGCCGGCGTCCCTTTGCTGGGCGGAATACTGGTCCAGGTAGGCCTTGAATTCCCCCGCCTGCGCGGGCCGCTCCAGCTCCACCCAGTACTGCACCCAACTGCAGGGCTTGTTGAGGGCGGTGTAGTCGCCGCTGACCGGCTGGTGGCTGAAGCAGTTCATCAGGCCGCTGCGGTTGAGGTGCAGGTCCACCGCGGTCTGGAACGGGACGAAGACCTGCTCGGTGTCGCCGAAGCTGCGCATCCACAGGTTGTAGAAATGCGGTTGCGGCGCCCATGCATCGAGCACGCCGACGACCTGGAACGCGTGGCCGTCGATGCGCAGCTCGCGGCCGGTGCTGTCCGCGCCGCCGAACAGCTTCTCGTTCAGCTCCGGCGCGATCACCGCCACCCGCGCACGCGCCGCGTCGTCCCCGGCCGACCAGCCCCGCCCGTGGCGGAACGGGACCTCGAACATGGCGAAGAAGTCCGAGGAGGTGAAGTGCATCGACACCGAGAACGGCTTGAGCGTGCGCCCGTCCGGATGGACGATGCCGTTGCCGCCGGCCATCATCGCCTGCCGCCGCGCCCGTTTCTGGCGCAGCAGTTCCTCGGCGTCGAAACGGGTCAGCATCCGCTCCGGCTCCTCCCCGGGCACGCGGTTGGCGGCCGGGCGCGGGTCGAGCTGGACGACGAACAGGCGCTTGCTCTTGCCGGGTATCGGGTCGCCGGACAGCACGTGGAACACGGTCAGCGTGGTCATGCACGCGCCGATGCCCAGGGCGATGGCCAGCACCATCAGCGCGGTCAGCACCCGGTTGCGGCGGAAGCTGCGCAGCGCCAGCAGGGAGTAGTAGCCGAACAGGGCCCGGTTCATGCGTGGCTCGCCTGCGACGGGGGCGCATGCGCCGCGCGCAGCCCCGGCTCCACCGACAAGTCGGTGGCCACGCCGTCGACGATGTGCACGTTGCGCTGCGCGCGCGCGGCCAGCTCCGGGTCGTGGGTGACCATCACGATGGTGGTGCCTTCGGCGTTGATCTTCTCCAGCAGTTCCATCACCCCGCGCGCCATCTGCGAGTCCAGGTTGCCGGTGGGCTCGTCGGCCAGCAGCAGGCGCGGCTCGCCGGCCAGGGCGCGGGCGATGGCCACGCGCTGCTGCTGGCCGCCGGACAGCTCGGCCGGGTAGTGCTTCATCCGCGAGGACAGGCCGACCTGGTTCAGCGCGCGCTCGATCCGGGCCTTGCGCTCGGACGAGGGCATGCCGCGGTAGCGCAGCGGCACGTCCACGTTGTCGAACAGGTTCAGGTCCGGGATCAGGTTGAAACCCTGGAAGATGAAGCCGATCTTGCGGTTGCGCAGGCGGCTGCGGGCGTCGTCGGACAGGCCGCGCACGTTCTCGCCGTCGAGCAGGTAGTCGCCGTCGCTGAAGGTCTCCAGCAGACCGGCGATGTTGAGGAAGGTGGTCTTGCCCGAGCCGGACGGGCCGGTGACGGCGACGAACTCGCCCTCGCGCACGTGGAGGTCGAGCGAGCGCAGGGCGTGGGTTTCGACCATCGCGGTGCGGTAGACCTTGGAGACCTGGCGCATTTCCAGCATGACGGGATTCCTGTGTGTCGTGATCGGGAGTTGGGGAATGGGAAGCGGGTTCTTCAGTTGATCGCCACGCGCTGCGCGTCGCCGAACTGGTCGGCGCCGGAGACGACGATGCGCTCGCCCTCGCGCAGGCCGGAGACGATCTCCACGTAGCCCAGGCTGCTGACGCCGGTCTGGATCGGGCGGCGCTGGGCACTGCGCCCGTCCACCACCCAGGCCCAGTGGCCGCCGTCCTGCTCGACGAACGGCCCGCGCTCGACCATCAGCACGTCCTTGCGGGTGTCCAGCACGATCCGGGTCGACAGGCGCTGGTTCTGGCGCAGGCCCGGCGGCTGCCGGCCCTGGTCGAAGCGCAGGCGCGCGTTGACCTCGCCGTCGACCACTTCCGGGGAGACCGCCGAGACCTTGGCCGGGTATTGCCGGCCCTGGCTGGTGACCTGGGCCGGCACGCCGATGGCCAGGTCGCGGGCGAAGCTCTCCGGCACCCGGATCTCGACCTCGAACTCGCGCAGGTCCACCACGCTCAGGATCGGCGCGTTGATCGTCACGTTGGTGCCCTGGGCGATCTGCACCTGGCCGACCTGGCCGTCGAACGGGGCGCGCAGGGTCAACGCCTCCACCTGACGCCGCAGCTCGGCCACCACCGCCTGCTGGCGGTCGGCGAGCAGGCGCTTGTTGCGCGCGTCCAGCACCGCGCCCTGCGCCTGCAGGCCGGCGTCGCTCTGCGCGGCCTGCAGGCCGACGTCGGCCTTCTTGAGCTCGTCCTGGGCGCGGGCCAGCTCGTTGTTGGAGACCGCGCCGCCGGCATGGGCGCGCTCGTAGCGTTCCAGGTCGCGCTGCGCGGCGGTGTGGTCGATCCGGGCCTGGTCCAGTGCCTTGCGCGCGTTGAGCCGGGCGATCTGCGCATCCAGTTGCGCGCGGCTGGCCTCGGCCTCCATGCTGGCCAGGGTCGACTCCTCCTGCACCAGCTTGCTGCGCAGCTCGGGGCTGTCGATCACCGCCAGTTCCCGGTCCTTCTCCACCACGTCGCCGGCCACCACCTTCAGCGTCACCGTGCCGCCGGCGATGGCGTACAGGGTGGGGCTGTTGGCGGTGATGACCTTGCCGTCGGCGGAGATGTCGCGCACCAGGTCGCCGCGCGCGACCTGGGCGATGCGGATGCGCGAGGCGTCGTAGGAGCGCGAGCCGGCGCCCCAGCCGGCCACCACCCAGCCCAGCAGCGCCAGCGCGGCCATCGCCCCGGCGGCCGGCCACAGCCAGCGGCGCCAGGCCGGGCGGGGCGTGGTGGAGAGCGGGCGGTCCTGGGCGGAGGTGTCGGGGATCATCGCGGTTCGTGGTGGGGGTTCGCGGTCAAGCAACGCATGCACCGTGCCAATTCCAAGTGATTGATCCGGAATGGTTTGCGTGGCCGGCCCAGGTGTCCGTGGTGTCCGCCGGACGTGGCGCGGACAGGAGGGCGCATCCGCGGGCGCGGGCGCGGCCCGGCCTGTCTGCCGCATGTCCGCGGCATGGCCTGCGCGGGGCGGGGCATGTCCGGCCTCCGGTAGAATCGGCGCCCTGCTTCCGTTGGAATACGACATGTGCGGCATCGTCGGCGCGATCGCGGATCGCGATGTGGTCCCGGTCCTGGTCGAAGGACTCAAGCGCCTGGAATACCGCGGCTACGATTCCTCCGGCATCGCCATCGCCGACGCCGCCGGCGTGCGCCGCGTGCGCCGCACCGGCCGCGTGGCCGAGATGGAACAGGCGGCGGCGGCCGAGGGTTTCCGCGGCACCCTGGGCATCGGCCACACCCGCTGGGCCACCCACGGCGGGGTGACCGAGGCCAATGCCCACCCGCACATCAGCCACGGCGACCTGGCGCTGGTCCACAACGGCATCATCGAGAACCACGAGCAGCAGCGCGAGCGCCTGCGCGCGCTGGGCTACGCCTTCGAATCGCAGACCGACACCGAGGTCATCGCCCACCTGATCCACCACCACATGGTGCAGGGGCAGGCGCCCGGGACCGACCCGGGACGGCGCCTGCTGGCCGCGCTGCAGGCGGCGGTGAAGGAACTGACCGGCGCCTACGCGCTGGCCGTGCTCAGCCGCGCGGCGCCCGACCGCCTGGTCTGCGCGCGGATGGGCTGCCCGCTGCTGGTGGGGCTGGGCGAGGGCGAGAACTTCGTCGCCTCCGACGTGTCGGCCATCGTCCAGGCCACCCGCCGCGTGGTCTTCCTGGAGGAGGGCGACACCGCCGAGATCCGCCGCGAAGGCGTGCGCGTGTTCGACGCCGGCGACCGCGAGGTACGGCGCGAGGTGCACGTCTCCGACGTGTCGCTGGCCTCGCTGGAACTGGGCCCGTACCGGCATTTCATGCAGAAGGAGATCCACGAGCAGCCGCGCGCCATCGCCGACACCCTCGAGGCGGCGATCGACGTCGGCGGCTTCGAGGCGGAACTGTTCGGGGCGAGGGCCGGGGAAGTCCTGCGCGGGGTGACCGGCGTGCAGATCCTCGCCTGCGGCACCAGCTACTACGCCGGCCTGACCGCGCGCTACTGGATCGAGGCCATCGCCGGCCTGCCGTGCTCGGTGGAGATCGCCAGCGAGTACCGCTACCGCGACGCCTACGCCGATCCCGACCACCTGATCGTGACCATCTCCCAGTCCGGCGAGACCCTGGACACGATGGAAGCGCTGAAGTACGCCAAGTCGCTCGGCCATCGCCACACACTGTCGATCTGCAACGTGCCCGAGAGCGCGATCCCGCGCGCCAGCGGGCTGGTCTGCTACACCCGCGCCGGCGCGGAGATCGGCGTGGCCTCGACCAAGGCCTTCACCACCCAGTTGGCGGCGCTGTTCCAGCTCACCGTGGTCCTGGGCAAGCTGCAGGGCAGGGTGGCGCCGGAACGGGAGGCCGGCTACCTGGAGCAGTTGCGCCGCCTGCCCGGCAGCGTGCAGCACGCGCTCAACCTGGAGCCGCAGATCGCCGCCTGGGCCGAGCGCTTCGCCGGCAAGCACAACGCGCTGTTCCTGGGCCGCGGCCTGCACTACCCGATCGCCCTGGAAGGCGCGCTCAAGCTCAAGGAGATCTCCTACATCCACGCCGAGGCGTATCCGGCCGGCGAGCTGAAGCACGGCCCGCTGGCGCTGGTGGACGCGGCCATGCCGGTGGTGGTGATCGCACCCAACGACCGCCTGCTGGAGAAGGTCAAGTCGAACATGCAGGAAGTGCGCGCGCGCGGCGGCGAACTGTTCGTGTTCGCCGACCAGGACAGCAACTTCACCCAGTCCGAGGGCGTGCACGTGATCCGCACCCCGCGCCATGCCGGCGTGCTCAGCCCGGTGATCCACACCATCCCGGTGCAATTGCTGGCCTACCACACCGCCCTGGCCCGCGGCACCGACGTGGACAAGCCGCGCAACCTGGCCAAGTCGGTGACGGTGGAATAGGCCCGGCTCTTCCGGCCGCGGGCCAGGGCGCGCGCCGCCGGGCGGGTCCCTGCGTGCGTTCCGCCATCCGTCGTGTTCTCTCCGGAGCCGGCATAGGGGCATGATGGACGAAGATCTACTTGGAGAGGTGCGCCATGGTGGCTAAGAACAAGCCGTCCGATGAACGCGAATCCAGCGCCGAGGCCGCGCTCGTGGACGACGTGGACGCCCGCGCGGTGCAGGCGCTCATAGGCTTCAGGCTGCGGATGGCCCAGGTGGCGGTGTTCCGCGACTTCGTGGAAACGCTGCGCCCGCTCGACCTGCGCCCCAGCCACTACGCGGCGCTGAAGCTGATCGCCACCAATCCCGGGCTGCGCCAGCAGCGCCTGGGGGAAACCCTGGAGATCAAGCGCCCGAACCTCGTCCTGCTGGTGGCCGACCTCAAGCGGCGCGGCTGGCTGGAGCGCCGCCGCAGCCGCAGCGACATGCGTTCCTATGCGCTGCACCTGACCGCCAAGGGCAGCGACCTGGTGGCCGCGGCGGATGCCGCCCACGAAGTGCACGAGGGGCGCCTGCGCCGACTTCTGGGCAAGGACCTGGAGCGTTTCTGCCGGGCATTGGACCTGATACGCATCGATCTGACCGGCGGTCGGGCCCGGCGCGGGGCCACCGGGAACTCCTCGGCCACCCGCGCCGCGCCGTAGCCTGGCCGCTCGTCGACGCAGGGCGCCTGCCGGCACCGGCGGCGGAAGCCCATGTTCCGCCATGCTTGCGCGGCAACTGAGAAGCGGCGGGCGGGCGCCGGGGACGGCCGCCGCCTGACACGCACGGTCCCGGGCGCTACGCTTGGGCATGGATTCCGAACGCCCTCCCTACGCCACGGCCTGCAGCGTCGACGATTTCCGGCGCAACCTGGAGGCGGCGCGCGCGCGCATCGCCGCCGCCTGCATGCGCGCCGGGCGCGATCCGTCCGGGGTGCGCCTGCTCCCGGTCAGCAAGACCGTGCCCGAGGCGCGCCTGCGCCTGGCCTACGCCGCCGGATGCCGCGAACTGGGCGAGAACAAGGTCCAGGAGGCGCAGGGCAAGGCCGAGGCGATGGCCGACCTGACGGACCTGCGCTGGTCGGTCATCGGCCACCTGCAGACCAACAAGGCCAAGCACGTGGCGCGCTTCGCCAGCGAGTTCCAGGCGCTGGACAGCCTGCGCGTGGCCGCCGCGCTCGATCGCCACCTGCAGGCCGAAGGGCGCGCGCTGGACGTGTTCGTGCAGGTCAACGCTTCCGGTGAGGCCAGCAAGTTCGGCCTGGCCCCGGAGGACGTGGCCGGCTTCGTGCGCGAGCTGCCCGCGTTCGCGTCGCTGCGCGTGCGCGGGCTGATGACCCTGGCCCTGATGTCCAGCGATCCGGACCGGGTGCGCCCCTGCTTCGCCCTGTTGCGCGGGCTGCGCCAGCGTTTGCGCCAGGAGGCGCCCGACGGCATCGGCATGGACGCGCTGTCGATGGGCATGTCCGGGGATTTCGAACTGGCCGTCGAAGAAGGCGCGACCGTCGTGCGCATCGGCCAGGCCATTTTCGGTGCGCGCGCACTGCCCGACAGCCACTACTGGCCGGAGCCCGGGCGCGGTTCCGAAGGCGGCTAGCGGGCCCGCAGCCCGGTGGATCGCCGCCGGAGCGGAGCGGGCCGGATGCGTCCCGCGCATCCGCGTGCCTTGGGCCACGTGGCAGCCCCGCCTGCAGGCGCGGTGGGGGCAAGTAGAATCGAGGCATCCCCGTTCGAGTTCCCGCCATGACCCAGCGCGACTGGGTGGCCGCCGCCATCCACAAGATCGAGGCCGACTTCAACCGCTCGGCCGATACCCACCTGATCCCGCTGCCGCTGCCGGCCTGGCCGGACATCGACGCCTACCTCAAGGACGAATCCAGCCATCCCACCGGCAGCCTCAAGCACCGCCTGGCGCGCTCGCTGTTCCTGTACGCGCTGGCCAACGGCTGGCTGCGCGAGGGCAGCACGGTGGTGGAGGCCTCCAGCGGCTCGACCGCGGTGTCGGAGGCCTATTTCGCCCGGCTGCTGGGATTGCCGTTCATCGCGGTGATCCCGGCCTCCACCTCGCCGGAGAAGATCGCCGAGATCGAGTTCCACGGCGGGCGCTGCCACCTGGTCGAGAGCGCGTGCTCGATCAACGCCGAATCGGCGCGGCTGGCGCGCGAGACCGGCGGCCACTTCATGGACCAGTTCACCTACGCCGAGCGGGCCACCGACTGGCGCGCCAACAACAACATCGCCGAGTCGATCTTCAAGCAGATGGCGCAGGAGCCGCATCCGGTGCCAGCGTGGATCGTCTGCGGCCCGGGCACCGGCGGCACCAGCGCCACCCTGGGGCGCTACGTGCGCTACCGCCAGCACGACACCCGGGTGCTGTGCGCCGACCCGGAGAGCTCGGTGTTCTTCGACTACTACCGCGGCGCCCGCGAAGGCCGCGCCGACCCGTCGCTGGCGCGGACCGGCGGCTCGCGCATCGAGGGCATCGGCCGGCCGCGGGTGGAGCCCAGCTTCATCGCCGGCTGCGTGGACGCGATGCTGCAGGTGCCCGATGCGCTGAGCCTGGCGGGCATGCGCCACGTCAGCGCGGTGCTCGGGCGGCGCGTGGGCGGCTCCACCGGGACCAACTTCGTCGGCGTGCTGCATGCGGCCCGGGCCATGCACGAGGCCGGGCAGGGCGGCTCCATCGTCAGCGTCCTGTGCGACAGCGGCGAGCGCTACGCGCACAGCTACTACAACCCGGAGTGGTATGCGCACCAGGGCATCGACGTGGCCGGCGCCGACCGTGCCATCGCCGCGGCCGTGGCCGGCGCCCCGTTGCCGCCCCTGCCGAGTTGCGGCCCGTCGTAGGGCGCCGGGTACAGCCGGCGGTCGCCATGCCGGCGCGCCGGACGTTGCCGGTTCCCGATCCGCTCGCCGACCGGAGTCGGCTCCTGCAGGGGGAATGCGGGGCTCGCGGGCCCACCGGTTGATTTTCCGGGCCGCCGTGCGCATCTGTACCCGATGGGC
Organism: Pseudoxanthomonas broegbernensis; assembly: GCF_014202435.1. Lineage (GTDB taxonomy): Bacteria > Pseudomonadota > Gammaproteobacteria > Xanthomonadales > Xanthomonadaceae > Pseudoxanthomonas > Pseudoxanthomonas broegbernensis. The sequence continues at coordinate 133,021 of NZ_JACHGU010000001.1, forward strand.
CGGCGCGCGTGCGCCGCGCCGCTCGATCCGTACCGTCTACCGAGGCCTCCATGGACAATCCCCTGCTCGACTTCTCCGGCCTGCCGCGCTTCGATGCGATCGGCGCCGAACACGTCGGCCCCGCCATCGATGCGTTGCTGGCCGAGGCGCAGGCCGCGGTGGTGGCCGCGGAGAACGTCGCGCCGGTCACCTGGGACAGCTTCCTCGCCCCGCTGGAGGACGCCACCGAGCGGCTGTGGCGGGCCTGGGGCCAGGTCGGGCACCTGCAGGCGGTGGTCAATACGCCCGAGCTGCGCGAGGCCTACAACGCCAACCTGCCCAAGGTGACCCGTTTCGGCAGCGCGCTGGGCCAGAACCTGGCCCTGTTCGCGCAGTACAAGGCGCTGGCGGCCTCGCCGGAATACGCCGGCTACGATGCCGTCCGCCGCAAGGTGGTGGAGAACGCGCTGCGCGACTTCCGCCTGGGCGGCGCCGAGCTGGACGATGCGGCCAAGGCGCGGTTCTCGGCGGTGCAGGAGGAGCTGGCGGCGCTGTCGGCCAGGTTCTCGCAGAACGTGCTCGACGCCACGGACGCGTTCGCGCTGTACGTGGAGGACGAGGCGCGGCTGGCCGGGCTGCCCGCCGAGGTCGTGGCCGCCGCGCGCGCGGCCGCGGATAAGGACGGCCGCGCGCCGGGCAAGCGCCGCGGCTGGAAGCTGACCCTGCAGATGCCCTGCTACCTGCCGGCGCAGGCCTATGCCGACGACCGCGGCCTGCGCGAGGCGCTGTACCGGGCCAACGGCCTGCGCGCCTCCGAGGCCGGCCCGGCCGAGCTGGACAACAGCGGCCACATCGGCCGCATCCTCGAGCTGCGCGCCGAACTGGCCGCGCTGCTGGGCTTCCCCAGCTATGCCGAATACTCGCTGGCGACCAAGATGGCGCAGTCGTCGGCGCAGGTGCTGGAGTTCCTGCGCGACCTGGCCGGCCACGCGCTGCCGTTCGCGCGCCGCGACCGCGCCGAACTGGAAGCCTTCGCCCGCGACGAAATGGGCCTGGACGAACTCCAGCCCTGGGACCTGGGATACGCCAGCGAGAAGCTCAAGCAGGCCCGCTACAGCTATTCCGAGCAGGAGGTGAAGCGCTACTTCACGGAGGCACGCGTGCTGGCCGGCCTGTTCGGCGTGATCGAGTCGCTGTACCGGGTCGTGGTGAAGCCGGACAGCGCGCCGGTGTGGCACGAGGACGTGCGCTTCTACCGCGTCGAGGACGGCGACGGCCGTCTGCTCGGCCAGTTCTACCTGGACCTGTACGCGCGCGAAGGCAAGCGCGGCGGCGCCTGGATGGACGACTGCCGCAACCGGCGGGCCAAGGCTTCCGGCACGCAGACCCCGCTGGTGTACCTGGTCTGCAATTTCGGCAAGGGCGTGGACGGCAAGCCGGCCACCTTCGGCCACAACGAGGTCACCACCCTGTTCCACGAGATGGGCCATGGCCTGCACCAATTGCTGACCGCCATCGGCGAGCTGCCGGTGGCCGGGATCAACGGTGTGGAGTGGGACGCGGTGGAACTGCCCAGCCAGTTCATGGAGAACTTCTGCTGGGAGTGGGAACGGGTGCGGGCGATGACTGCGCACGTGGATACCGGGCAGCCGCTGCCGCGCGAGCTGTTCGAGAAGATGCTGGCGGCGAAGAACTTCCAGAGCGGCATGTTCACCGTGCGCCAGTTGGAGTTCGCGCTGTTCGACATGGAGCTGCACAGCCGCTTCGAGCCGGCCCGGGACAGCGTGCTGCGGCTGCTGGAGCGGGTGCGCGACGAGGTGGCGGTCAACCGCGCCCCGGCCTGGCATCGCTTCCCGCACCAGTTCAGCCACATCTTCGCCGGCGGCTACGCGGCCGGCTACTACAGCTACAAGTGGGCCGAGGTGCTCAGCGCCGACGCCTACGCCGCGTTCGAGGAAGCCCCGGACCGGCTTGCCGAGACCGGTGCGCGCTTCCTGGCCGAGGTGCTCTCGCGCGGCGGCAGCCGCAGCGCGCTGGAGAACTTCACCGCCTTCCGCGGCCGCGCGCCGAGCATCGACGCGCTGCTGCGGCATAGCGGCATGGGGAAAGGCCAGTCCCGCGATGCGGACCCGGTCCCCGAAGTCCGCTGAACGAACTTCGGGCCCCGCGCATCGGCTTCCGAATCCCCCGCGGCTTCGCCGCGCCGCCTTTGCCAAAGGAGGCTCTTCTTGCGGATGGACCCGCTCAGGCCCGCGCGAACACCAGCGTGCCGTTGGTCCCGCCGAAGCCGAAGCTGTTGGACATCACCAGGTCCAGGCGCGCGTCGCGGCTCTGGCGCACGATCGGGAAGCCCTCGGCCTGCGGGTCGAGGTTCTCGATGTTGGCCGAGCCGGCGATGAAGCCGTCGCGCATCATCAGCAGGCAGTAGATCGCCTCGTGCACGCTGGCCGCGCCCAGCGAGTGGCCGGACAGCGCCTTGGTCGAGGACAGCGGCGGCACCTGCGCGCCGAACACCTCGCGCACCGCGGCCAGCTCGGTGATGTCGCCCAGCGGGGTGGAAGTGCCGTGGGTGTTGAGGTAGTCGACCTTGCGGCCCTGCATCCCTTCCAGCGCCATGCGCATGCAGCGCACCGCGCCTTCGCCGGACGGGGCGACCATGTCGGCGCCGTCGGAGGTCACGCCGTAGCCGACCAGCTCGGCATGGATGCGCGCCCCGCGCGCCACCGCGTGGTCCCAGTCCTCCAGCACCAGCATGCCGCCGCCGCCGGCGATGACGAAGCCGTCGCGGCCGGCGTCGTACGGCCGCGAGGCCGCTTCCGGACGGTCGTTGAACGCGGACGACAGCGCGCCCATCGCGTCGAACATCACCGTCATCGTCCAGTCCAGGTCCTCGCCGCCGCCGGCGAACACGATGTCCTGGGCGCCGTGGCGGATCAGGTCGGCGGCCGCGCCTATGCAGTGCGCCGAGGTCGCGCAGGCCGCGCCGATCGAATAGCTCAGGCCCTTGATCTTGAACGCCGTGGCCAGGTTGGCCGACACCGTCGAGCACATCGTGCGCGGCACCATGTACGGGCCCACCTTGCGCACGCCGCGCGCGCGCAGCAGGTCGGCCGCCTCCACCTGCCAGCGGCTGGAGCCGCCGCCGGAACCGGCGATCAGGCCGGTGCGCGGGTGGCTGACCTGCGCCTCGTCCAGGCCGGCGTCGGCCATGGCGTCGCGCATGGACACGTAGCTGTAGGCGGCCGCATCGCTCATGAAGCGCTTGAGCTTGCGGTCGATGGCCGCGTCCAGGTCCAGCTCGACCGGGCCGCCGACCTGGCTGCGCAGCCCGCGCTCGACCGAGTCGGGCAGGGTGCGGATGCCGGCGCGTCCCTCGCGCAGCGAGGCGGACACGGTATCCAGGTCGTTGCCCAGGCAGGAGGCGATGCCCATGCCGGTGATCGCGATGCGACGGCTCATGCTCAGAAGTTCTCGGTAGAGGTGAACAGGCCCACGCGCAGGTCCTTGGCGGTGTAGATCTCGCGGCCGTCGACGGACATGCGGGCGTCGCCCTGGGCCATCACCAGCTTGCGGTTGATCACGCGGCTGATGTCGATCTCGTAGGTCACCAGCTTGGCCTTGGGCAGCACCTGGCCGGTGAACTTGACCTCGCCGCAGCCCAGCGCGCGGCCGCGCCCGGGCGCGCCCAGCCAGGTCAGGTAAAAGCCGACCAGTTGCCACATGGCGTCCAGGCCCAGGCAGCCGGGCATCACCGGGTCGCCGATGAAGTGGCACTGGAAGAACCACAGGTCCGGGCGGATGTCGAGTTCGGCGCGGATGAAGCCCTTGCCGTGCGCGCCGCCGTCGTCGTTGATCTCGACGATGCGGTCGAACATCAGCATCGGATCGGCGGGCAGGCGGGCGTCGCCGGTGGGGAACAGTTCCCCGCGACCGCTGGCGAGCAGTTGTTCGCGGGTGAACGAGGATGCGCGATTCATGCAGAGTCCGGGGGAGAAAACGCTAAAGCGTGCCTGAGGGATGACGTTTCAATCAAATGTTTGGACATACGCCGGCGTGTGTTGGGTGGGGGCGGCCAGGCGGGAACGGTGGCCGGCGGCGGTCCGGGCTGGCGGCCCGGTCGGCGTGTATCCGGTGGCACGGGCACCGGGCGCGGGGCGCGCCCCCGCAAGGTACACCTCTTTGCGCGCCCCACGGCGCAGAATAGGCACGCATGGACCTGCAGGCCGCGCCGCCGCGCAAGATCATCCACGTCGACATGGACGCGTTCTACGCGTCGGTGGAGCAGCGCGACGACCCTTCGCTGCGCGGGCGCCCGGTGGTGGTGGCCTGGCGCGGCGCGCGCTCGGTGGTGTGCGCGGCCTCGTACGAAGCCAGGAAGTTCGGCGTGCGCTCGGCGATGCCGGCCGTGCGCGCCGAGCGGCTGTGCCCGCAGGCGGTCTTCGTGCCGCCGGATTTCGCCCGCTACAAGGCCGTGTCGCGGCAGGTGCGCGAGATCATGCTCGCCCATACCGACCTGGTCGAACCGCTGTCGCTGGACGAGGCCTACCTCGACGTCACCGTGCCCCGATCGGCCCTGCCCAGCGCCACCGCCGTGGCCGAGGCGATCCGCGCCCGGATCCGCCGGGACACCGGGCTCACCGCCTCGGCCGGAGTGGCGCCCAACAAGTTCCTGGCCAAGATCGCGTCGGACTGGAACAAGCCCGACGGCCTGTTCGTGATCCGCCCGCGGCAGGTGGAGCGCTTCCTCACGCCGCTGCCGGTCGGGCGCATTCCCGGCGTGGGCCGGGTGATGCGGGGCAAGCTGGAAGCCCTGGGCATCGCCACCGTCGGCGACCTGCGCGGGATGCCGCTGGAAGAACTGCAGCGGCGCTTCGGCAGCTTCGGCGCGGCCTTGTACCGCCGCGCGCGCGGGATCGACGAGCGCCCGGTGGAGCCGGACCAGCCGGTGCAGTCGGTCTCCTCCGAGGACACCTTCGCCCAGGACCTGCCGCTGGACGCGCTGGCGCCGGCGATCCGGCAACTGGCGGCGAACACCTGGCAGGCGGCGAGGAAGACCGACCGGGTGGCCCGCACCGTGGTGCTCAAGCTCAAGACCGCCCAGTTCCGCATCCTCACCCGCAGCCACACGCCGGAACAGCCGCCGGCCTCGGCCGGCGAGCTGGCGGAACTGGCGGTGGCGCTGCGCGACCGGGTCGCGCTGCCGGCGCAGACGCGCTATCGCCTGGTCGGCGTCGGCCTGTCCGGCTTCCGCGAGCCGGAGGAAAGGGTGCCGCAGGGCGAACTGTTCGATCCGGGCCCGCCGATGGGCGCGTCGGTGAAGCGATAGGAAATCGGGGCGCCGGCTGAAGCCGGCCCCTCGCGGAAAAGGCGGTGCCCGCACTCGGCCGCGCGGAGGCGGCCGGTGCGCCGGGCCGGCTCAGTCCCGCCAGTCGAACGCCAGGGTCTCGTCGCGTGCAAACCGCTGCAGGTGCGATTCGATCACCTGCTGCAGCCGGGCCAGCCCGGCGGCATCCGCGTGGACCACGCGGATCGCCAGGGCATCGCCCTCCACGTCGAAATCGGCCGTGGCCGCTTCGGCGAAGGGGATATGGGCATGGGTGTCGCTGTCGCGCCGCAACTCGAACTTGTGGCGCCAGTGGTTGCAGAGAGTGCGCAGGAGGCGTGCGGCGTCGTTGGAGGCCACGGTCGTGCGGCTGGCGGGCATGGGGGGCATCCCGGGAAGCATTGGGGGAAACCGAGTATAGGCTCGGCCCGCCGCGCCACCGCCGCCACCTGCGCAATGCTGCGTTACGCCCCGGCGGCGCGCCCGCCCGGCCATGCGCGGCGGGCGGGCGTGCCGGGGCGGCGGTGGATCAGCGCGCCGACTGCCAGCGCAGGTTCAGCCCGTACTCGCGGCCCGGCTGGTTGTACCAGGCGATGGTCTCGTACCGGCGGTCGAACACGTTGCTGGCCCTGGCCTGCAGGGTCCAGTCCCGGGCCAGCGCGTATTCCACGCGCAGGTCGACGGTGCCGTGGCCGGCCAGGCGCGTACCGTTGGCGACGTCGTCGTAGCGGTGGCTGGCGCCCTTGGCGCTGATGCCCAGCTTCAGCGCCCCGAACGCGCGGTCCAGGTCCACCCGCCCGGTGTTGCGCGCGCGCCGCGGCAGCCAGTTGCCGTCGTTGATGCCGTCGCTGTCGTTGCGCGGGTCGACATGGCTCAGCTCGGCGTTGATCTGGACGCCGGCCAGGGTCGCGAAGCCGGTCAGCTCGGCGCCGCGGAGGCGCGCCCGGTCGATGTTCACCAGGTTGAAGCCCACGTCGTAGCCGATCATCCGCTCGATCCGGGTATCGAACACGTTGAAGGTCCAGTTCCACCCGTCGCCGTACTGGGCCACGCCCAGGTTCGCGCTGCGCGATTCCTCCGGCCGCAGGTCCGGGTTGCTGAAGCCGGGGTAGTACAGGTCGTTGAAGGTCGGCGCCTTGAAGCCGGTGCCGGCGCTGGCGGTCAGGCGCCAGCCGTTGCCCAGGGCCAGCCCGTAGCCCAGGCTGCCGGTGCTGTGGTTGCCGAACTGCTCGTTGTCGTCGTTGCGCACGCTGGCCTGCAGGGTATGCGCGCCGAAGCGGCCCTGGTATTCGACGAAGCCGCCCAGGTTGTCGCGGTTGTCGGCGTCGAAGGCGGTGGTGCTGGTGATGCGGTCTTCCTGCCAGTCCAGCCCGGCGCTGAGCAACTGGTCGCTGCCGAAGCCGACGTCGGCCTGCAGCGAGGCCTGGTCGCGGCGGGTATCGAAGACGCTGACCAGGCTGCGCGCGCCGCCCTCGGCGAAGTAGCTGTCGGCATCGTCGTTGCCGCGGCCGAACTGGGCGCGCAGCGCCACGCGCTCGCCGGCCTGCCAGTCCAGCCGCCCGCCGAGCACCTGCTGGCGATTCTCGGCTTCGTTGCCGCCGAACACGCTGCCGTCGTACTCGTTGAAGCTGCTGGCGTCCAGCAGGTGGCCTTCCACGCGCAGCGTGTCGGTCAGGGCCAGGCCGGCGCGCAGGTTGACCGATGCGTTGCGGTAGCCGTCGCGGTCGGGCTCGTCGGCGAAGCAGCCCGCGCCCCAGCCGGCGGCGGTGCCGCGGCAGGCGTCGATGCCGTCGGTTTCCTGGTAGCCGGCGCGCGCGGAGACCCAGCCGCGCTCGCCGCGGTTGGACAGCCCGGCGCTGGCCTGGCGCAGGCCGTGGCTGCCCACGCCCAGGGCCACGTCCTGGCGCAGGCCGGGGCCGGCGGCGCGGGTGAACACCTGGATCACGCCGCCGATGGCCTCCGAGCCGTACAGGCTCGAACGCGGGCCGCGCACGATCTCCACCCGCTCGATCTGGTCGATCGGCAGGTCCTGCAGCGCCGGCATGCCGCTGCTGACCGAGCCGACCCGCATGCCGTCCACCAGCAGCAGCACGTGGTCGGACTCGGTGCCGCGCAGGAACAGCGAGGTCAGCTTGCCGGGGCCGCCCTGCTGGGTGAGGTTGATGCCGGCGCGGCCCTGCAGCAGGTCCGGCAGCGAGATGGCCTGGCTGCGCTCGATCGCGGCGCGGTCGATCACCTGCACCGGCACCAGGCTGTCCTCGACGGCCACCTCGGTGCGGGTGCCGGTGACCACGACCCCGTCCAGGTCGGTGGCCGCCTCGCGGGCGAAGGCCGGCGCGGCCAGCAGGGCCACGCCCACGGCGAGGGAAAGGGGAAGGTACTGCGGCTTCATGGATGTCTCCTGGCGTCGCGCGCTCCCGCGCGAACGTTGGCTTGGGGGTTGCCGAGGAGAGGAATGCCGACGGAGGGAGCCATGCATGCACGGCGCGCTGCCGCCGCCATGCCCTCCGCATCGCAACCAGTCGTCTTCCGGGCCGGTCTCCGGGCTCGCAGGCCGGAAGGCGCGCTGCCTTCCCCATCCGGGCGCCTTCCCATGCGCATGCACAGTGGCGTCGTGCCCAGATGGTCCTGCCTACCGTTGCGGGGGCAGCGCCGGAATGCCCGGCAGGCGGCCGTCGCGGCCGCGCCCGGGGTCACCGGCTTCCCGTTTCAACCCGCCGCGCGAGGCTGCAGGTCACCCGAAAGTGCGCGCAGTCTATGCGATCGGCCGGGTGCCGGCAAAAGCGGGTGGCGCCGGCGCGGGGGCTAGAATGCCGGCCGTTTCCGCGTTCCTGGGCCGCCGATGATCCCCGCCTGGCTCCACCGTCCCTGCCGCCCGGTTTCCGACGCTTACCGGCAGCAGGCCCTGGCGCGGCAGTCGCAGTTGACCAAGCCCGCCGGCGCGCTGGGCCGGCTGGAGGCGGTAGCGGTGGAACTGGCCGGCCTGCAGGGCCGTGCGCGGCCGCGCGCGGCGCGGGTGCCGGCGCTGCTGTTCGCCGCTGACCACGGCATCGCCGCGCAGGGCGTGTCGGCCTACCCGGCCGAGGTGACGGTGCAGATGCTGCGCAACTTCGTCGGCGGCGGCGCGGCGATCTCGGTGCTGGCGCGCGAGCTGGGGCTGCCGCTGCGGGTGCACGACGTCGGCACCCTGGCCACCGAGGCGATCGACGGCGTGGTCGCCGACAAGTGCCGGCGCGGCACCGCCGACTTCAGCGCCGGCGAGGCGATGGATGCGGCGGCGCTGGCGCATGCGCTGGACGCCGGCCGCCGCGGGCTGGATGCCGCCTGCGCCGCGCCTGCCGACCTGCTTCTGCTGGGCGAGATGGGCATCGGCAACACCGCCTCGGCCAGCGCCCTGGCCGCGCTGCTGGGGCCGTTGCCGCTGGCCGAGGTGGTCGGCGCCGGCAGCGGCCTGGACCCGGCGCGGCAGCGGCACAAGCAGGCGGTGCTGGAACGCGCGCTGGCGCTGCATGGCGAAGCGGTGGCGCGATCGTCCTGCCCGGTGCCGGAAGCGCTGCGCCGCGCCGGCGGGCTGGAGATCGCCGCCCTGGCCGGGGCGATGGTCGCCGCCGCGCAGCAAGGCACGCCGGTGCTGGTGGACGGCTTCATCGTCTCGGTGGCCGCGCTGGCCGCGGTGCGCCTGAATCCGGGCGTGCGCGACTGGCTGCTGTTCTCGCACCGCTCGGCCGAGCGCGGCCATGCGCGCGTGCTCGATTGCCTGCGGGCCGAGCCTCTGCTGCAGCTCGACCTGCGCCTGGGCGAGGGTTCCGGCGCGGCGGTGGCGCTGCCGCTGCTGCGCCTGGCCTGCGCCCTGCACAACGGCATGGCGACCTTCGCCGAGGCGGCGGTGGCCGGCCGCGACGGACACGCCGCGTGATCCTGGACCTGCTCCGCCACGCCTCCACCGGCCGCGCCGGCCATCTCGACGGCCGCAGCGATCCGCCGCTGTCGCCCGGGGCCTGCGACGCCCCGTGCGCAGGCTATGCGGGACTGGACTGGTCGCGGGTGGTCGCCTCGCCGCGCCGGCGCGCGCGCGATACCGCGCAAGCGCTGGCCGCTCCGCGCGGGCTGCCGGTGGAACTGGACGAAGGCTGGGCCGAACTCGATTTCGGCCAGTGGGACGGCCGTTCCGGCAGCGAACTGCCGGCGGCGGCCGTGGCCGCCTTCCACGCCGATCCGCTCGCCCACCCGCCGCCGGGCGGCGAGCCGTGGGATGCCTTCGCCCGCCGCATCGAAGCACGCCTGCGTGGGTTGCTCGAAGGCGATGCCGGCGATGCCGCGCCGGTGTTGGTGGTCAGCCATGGCGGGCCGTTGCGCATGGCGCTGTCGCAGGCGTGCGGCTGGCCGCTGGCGCAGGCCTGGACGCTGCGGCTGGATTACGGCAGCCGCCTGCGCCTGCGCGTGGAGGCCGGAGGCGATGGCCGCCTGTGGGGCGAGCTGCTGGAGCTGCAGCAGCCATGATCCTGCGCCAGATCGTCCTGGCGGTGCAGTTCATGACCCGGCTGCCGACGCCGCAGGTGCGCGACTTCCGCGCCGACGACCTCACCCGCAGCGCGCGCTGGTTCCCGCTGGTGGGCCTGCTGATCGGCGCGCTGCTGCTGGCGCCGCTGTGGGCGCTGGACGCGCGGCCGGCGCTGGCGGCGGTGCTGGCGCTGCTGCTGTGGGTGTGGGTCACCGGCGCCCTGCACCTGGACGGGCTGGGCGACGTGGCCGATGCGTTCGGCGCGGCGCACCGCAGCCCGGAGCGCTTCCTGGAAGTGCTCAAGGACCCGCACCTTGGCGCGTTCGGCATGGTCGCCATCGCCATGCAGTTGCTGCTCAAGGGCGTGCTGCTGTTCGAACTGTCCGGATCGCCCTGGCCATGCGGCATCGTGCTGCTGCCGGCCTGGTGCCGCTGGTCCACGTTGCTGTGGAGCCGGCGCCTGCCGCCGCTGCAGGCAGCGGGCATGGCCGAGCGCTTCGCCTGGCGGCTGGGGGCGGGCGCGCTATGGAGCTGGGCGCTGCTGCTCGGCGCGCTGAGCCTGTGGCTGGCGCCGCCGCTGCTGCTGGCGCCGTCGTTGGCGATGCTGGGCGTGGGCTACTGGCGGAGCCGGCTGGGCGGCATTTCCGGCGACTGCCTGGGGGCGGGCATCGAAGCGATGGAGACGCTGCTGCTGCTGGCGCTGGTTCTCGGCGCACTGCTCTTCATGGGCTGAGCGGCGTCGGCGCTCGGCAAGCGTTGCAGGAAGTGGCGATGCGGAGGCCACACGGGCTTGTGCAGGCATGCCCGCCAATCACGGATGAACGGGCTGCATCGTGGCGCCTGCGCGGGCTCATCAGGCAGGGCGGTCGCCGCCGTCTTCCGCGTCCGGGGAGGTTTTTTCCTGCTCGCCGGCGCGGCTGCTGCCGTCCTCCTCGGCGTTGCCGCCGTAGAAGGCCGTGGTGGTCACCGGCCCGCCCACCGGGCGGCCGCGCGCCGCTGGCAGCGCGGCGCTGGCCTCTTCCACTTCGGCCAGCAATTGTTGCCGGCGCGCCTCGGGAACGTCGTGCCAATGGCAGTCCTGCAGCGCGCCTTCCAGCGCGTAGAGCAGGTTCAGGCTGGGCCGGAAGCCGGCGCGCCGGACCCTGACGAAGGCCTGCACCGCACCGGCGGCCGCCAGGTCCTGCGCGCTGCGCAGCCCCACCTGGCGCAGCCAGGCCGCGCTCTTGGGGCCGATGTTGCGCAGCGTGTCGGTGCCGCTCATCGCAGCGCCTGCACGTAGGCCGCGGCGATCGCTTCCAGGCCGTGCTGGTCGTCGGCGTCGAACCGGTCCGGCTGCGGGCTGTCCAGGTCGAACACGCCGACCAGTTCGCCGCCGCGCAGCAATGGCACCACCAGTTCCGAACGCGACGCCGAGTCGCAGGCGATGTGGCCGGGGAAGGCGAACACGTCGGCCACGCGCTGGGTCGCGCGGGTGCTGGCGGCGGCGCCGCACACACCCTTGTCCAGCGGGATGCGGATGCAGGCCGGCAGGCCCTGGAACGGGCCGACCACCAGTTCGGTGCCGTCGTAGAAGTAGAAGCCCACCCAGTTCAGCGCCGGCAGCGCGTGGTACACCAGCGCCGAGAGGTTGGCCGCGTTGGCGACGCGGTCGTGCTCGCCGTGCATGAGGGCGCGCGCCTGTTCCAGCAGTTGCGCGTAGCGCTCAGGCTTGCTGCCGCTCAGGGGGATGGTGGAGAAGGACATGCGCGCATGTTACCCCGCTGCCGGCGCGTCGTTGCCGATGCCGGGCGTATCATTCAGGGCCGATGATCCAGGACACAAGCCGTGCGTGCGCCTTGCCGGCGATCCGGCCCGGCGACGCGCACGCCCGATGGATCGCCTCTCCGCGCGCCGCACCGGCCGCGCTGCCGCGCCCCCCGCAACCGGAGCCTCCATGCCTGCAACCGTGACCGACCGACTCTACGTGACCGGCACCGACACCGGCGCCGGCAAGACCCTGGCCAGTTGCACCCTGCTGCACGCCCTGCGCGCGCGCGGCCTGCGCGCGGTGGGGATGAAGCCGGTCGCCAGCGGTTGCGCACGCACGCCGCAAGGGTGGCGCAACGAGGACGCGCTGGCGCTGCAGGCCGCCAGCCACCCCTCACCGGCGTACGACGACCTCAATCCGTTCGCGCTGCCCGAGCCGCTGGCGCCGGAACTGGCCGCGCGCGCGGCCGGCGTCGAAGTCGCGCTGCCGCCGCTGCTGGGGGCATTCGAGCGCCTGCGCGCGCAGGCCGACGTGGTGGTGGTCGAGGGCGTGGGCGGCTGGGCCGCGCCGTTGGCGGTCGATCTGGACCAGTGCGACCTGGTGCGCGCGCTGCGCCTGCCGGTGGTGCTGGTGGTGGGGATGCGGCTGGGCTGCCTCAACCATGCGCGCCTGAGCGCCGCGGCGATCGCGGCCGACGGCGGCGCACTGGTTGGCTGGATCGCCAGCGAGGTCGACCCGGGCATGGCCTGCCGCCGCGAGAACCTGGAGCTGCTGTCCGCGCGGTTGTCCGCGCCCTGCCTGGGCCACCTGCCGTACGTACGCGACCCGCAGCCGTCCGCGCTCGCCGTCCGCCTGTCGCCGCCGGCCTAGGCACAGCCGCGCCAGGCTTGGCGGAAACGCAAAAAAAAAGGACCCGGCAGCGGGAGGGGAGGCTGCCGGGTCCTGGCTTTGCGCGGCGGGAGGGAGCCGCGCAAATTCGGTTGAACGTGGAGCGGAAGATCAGCGCTTGGCGGCCTTGGCCACCTTGGCGACCGTGGCTTCGGCCTGGTCGGTGGCGGCTTCGAACTGGTTCTTGGCCAACTGGCCGAGCGCCTCGGTGGTCTTGAGGGTCAGGCCGAACACTTCCTGGCCGGCGGCGGCAACGCGCTCGGCGTTGTCGCGGGCGACCTGCAGGGCCTTCGGCCACAGGGTCTTGTAAGCCTCGAGGTCGCGGGCCTCGGCGAGCTCGCCCAGGTAGCTGGTGGCCGCGTCGACGTTCTTCTCGAACGTGCGCAACTGCACCCCGAACACCGTCTCGGCGCTTTCCAGGGCCAGGCGGTTCACGCGCGCGGCGGCAGCGGCGAACTGATGAGTGTAAGCGCTGAACTGGTCGTTGAACTGGTAGGACATGGCGTACTCCGTGCGGGATTTACCTCTATGGTGCGACGCAGCATACGGCAGCTTTTGCTGCAATGCAACACCGCAAGGCGAAATTCTTCAGGAATTCTTGGAAACGCTGAATAATCAATGCGTTGAGCGCAAGAAAAAGGGCGCCGAACCCCGTGCCCGGCCTCCCGGCTTGAGGCCGCCGCGATTTTCCGCGTCGCCTTGCCGGCAGATCAGCCGCGGTAGCGACAGCCGGAGGTGCAGGTCTCGTGGACCACCACTTCGCTGAGCAGGGGCAGGGCCGGCTTGAGGCGGTCCCAGATCCACATCGCCAGGCGCTCGCTGGTGGGGTTCTCCAGCCCTGGGACGTCGTTGAGGCAGTGATGGTCGAGCTGGTCGTACAGCGGCTCGAACGCGGCCTTGATCTGGGCGAAGTCCATCACCCAACCGGTGTGCGCGTCGGGCTGGCCGGACACGTGGATCTCCACCCGGAACGAATGGCCGTGCAACCGCGCGCACTTATGGCCGGCGGGCACGTGAGGCAGGCGGTGCGCCGCCTCCAGGGTGAAGACCTTGAAGATATCCATCCGTGCATTGTCGGCCGCGGCCAGGGGGACGGCAATCGAGGGAGGGTCTTCACATGTTGTAAATGATTCTCAACAGCGTATAAACTGCGCACCTCGTTCACTGCCAGCCGTTCGGAGCCGATCCGAAGCGCCAGCGCTCTTCGTCTGTCGCTTGAGGAAGGTATCCGCATGAAGCTCTCCCCGTCGCTTGCGCTGGCCGTGGCCGCGCTGTTCCCCGCCGTGTTCCTCCCCGGCACGCTGCAGGCGCATACGCCCTACCTGGCCCCCTCCGAATTCGCCCCGCGTGCCGGGTCCACCGTGACCCTGGACGCCTCCTTCGCCGAGACCTTCTTCGTGCCGGAAGTGGCTTTCGACAACGGCAGCTTCGAGGTGACCGGCCCGGACGGCGCCAGGACCGTCCCCGATACCGTGCAGGTGCTCAAGACCCGGACCGTGGTCGAGCATCGGCTGGTCGGCGCGGGCACCTACCGGGTCGGCACCGGCCACCGCCTGGGCGCGGTGTTCCGCACCTGGGAACTGGACGGCAAGACCCAGGGCAGCCGCGACGCGGCCCAGCCGCTTCCGGCCGGGGCGAAGCTGCTGTCCCACTTCCAGTCGCGCACGCGCGCGGAGACCTACCTGACCGTGGGCGCGCCCGACCGCGCCGCGCTGCGGCCGCACGGCGAAGGCCTGGAACTGGTGCCGCTGACCCACCCGGGCGACTTGTACGCCGGCGAGCGCTTCGAGTTCGAGGTGCGCTTCGACGGCCGGCCGCTGGCCGATCACAAGGTCGAGATCGTCGAGGCGGTGTGGACCTCCGACCGCAAGCCGGCCGAGGTCTCGCTGCTGACCGACGCGCAGGGCCGCGCCGCCTTCAACCTGGACCGGCCCGGCACCTGGGTGGCGCTGGTGCGGCATCGCGCGCCGGCGCCCGCCGGTGCCGCCGCGCCGGAGTACAGCCACGGCTACACGCTGACCTTCCGCGTGCTCGAGCAATAACCCGCTCCACTTCCGACAAGGGGAAAGACCATGCATCCCATCGCTTCCAGTGTCCTCGCGCTGGCGCTTGCCGCCTGTCTGGCACCGGCATCCGCGCAGGCGCCGGCCGCCGCCGAGGCCGGCGGCCGGCAGGCGTTGCGCCCGGCCGAGAACCATCGCGCCGCGCCGTCGTCGTTCCTCGAACAATTCGACGAGGACAAGGACGGCAAGGTCGACGCCGCCGCGTTCGAGGCTTTCCGCCGCGCGCGCTACGCCGCTACCGACGAGGACGGGGACGGCAGCGTCGACGTGGAGGAATACGTCAACGAATACGCCGGGCGCCTGGACCGCAGCATGGAGGCCGCGCGCGCGGGCCAGGTCAGGCAGACCCACACGCGCTTCGCCGCGCTGGACCGCGACCGCGACGGCTACGTGAGCCGCGCCGAGTACGACGCCTCCGGCGAGCGCGCCTACGCCGCCTACCTGGAAAGCGCGGGCAAGCCGCAGGCGCCGGTGCGCATGGGCGTGGCCAGCCGCGACCCGATCGGCATGCCGACCACGCACAGCCGCGCCGGCATGCTGGCCATGTACGACCGCGATGGCGATGGCGAGGTCCCGCGCGCCGAGTACGACGCCGGGCGCGCCGAGGCCTTCGCCCGCATCGATGCCGATGGCGACGGCCGCCTGGACAAGGACGAGTACCTGGCCGAGTTCGAGGACCGCCTGGACCGGCAGATCGCCGCCCGGCGCGAGGCGGCGCTGCAGCAGGCGCGGGTGCGCTTCGGCGCGCTGGATGCCGGCAAGGACGGCCGCGTGTCGTGGGACGAGTACGCCGCTTCGGGCAAGCGCCTGTTCGAGCGCGCCGACGTGGACGGCAACGGCACGGTCGACGCCGCCGATGCGGCGGCCGCGCCGCCGCCGCCGGCCGCCGCCCCGCATCCGCACGCGCCGGCCGCCGCCGCGCGCTGAACGGCCGACGGGAGGAACGAAGACGATGCATGCCCCAGGGGCCGGCGCATGGGGGCTGGTGCTGGCCTGCGCCATGGTGCCGCACGCCGGCGCGGTGGAGCGCTTCCATCGCGAGCCGGTGCTGGGCACCTCGCTGGAACTGCAGGTGGCCGGCACGGACGCGGCCACCGCCCAGCGCATGCTGGCCGAGGCGCTGGACGAGATCGCGCGGCAGGACGCCGTGCTCAGCGGCTGGCGCGCGGACAGCGCGCTGGCGCGCCTGAACGCGGGTGCCGCCGATGCCGATCCGCCCGCCGCGCTGCGCGAGGTGCTGGTGGCGTGCGAACAGTGGCGCGCGCGCACCGCCGGCGCCTTCAGTTGCCGGCTGGGCGCGCTGGCCGGGCGCTGGCGGCAGGCCGAGGCGGAGGCGGCGCTGCCCGAGCGCACCGCACTGCGCCGGGCGGCGCGGGCGATCGACGCGGCGCGGTTCGACCCGCAGGCGCCGGCGCTTGCGCTCCCGGACGGCGTGCGCATGGACGTGGACGGACTGGCCAAGGGCTACATCCTCGACCGCACGCTGGAACGGCTGCGCGCGCGGTTCCCGCAGGTGCGCGGGATCGCGCTCGACATCGGCGGCGATGGCGCCTACTGGGGCGAGGGCGACGATGGCCGGCCATGGCCGGTGGTCGTCGCCGACCCGGCCGCACCGGAGGACAACGGCGACAGCCGCGGCATCGCCCGCCTGCGCGTGCGCGCGGGCGCGGTGGCCGCCAGCGGCCATTCCAGTCGCGGCTACCGCGTGGGCCGGCGGCGCTTCAGCCACATCCTCGATCCGGCCGACGGCTGGCCGGTCGTCTATGCACCCTCGGCCACGGTCGTCGCGCCGGACGCGGCCACCGCCGACGCGCTGGCCACGGCACTGACGGTGATGCCCATCCGCGACGGCCTGGCGCTGGTCGATGGCCTGCCCGGGGTGGCCGCGCTGATCGTGGGCGAGCAGGGCGTGCCCTTCGCCTCCGCGCGCTGGTCCGAACACCTGGACCCGGCCTTCGCCGGCACGGTGCCGGCGCGGCGCGCGCAGCCGTGCCGGTTGCAGGTCGACTACCAGATCCCCGGCATCGAGGCCGACCGCTACCGCAACCCCTACCTGGCGCTGTGGATCGCGCGCGCCGACGGCACCCCGGTGCGGCAACTGCTGGTGCTGGGCGATCGCGGCCGCTGGCTGGGCGAACTGCCGGCCTGGTGGCGCCACTACGGCCGCAACGACCCGGCCGCCGCGCAGGGCATCGCCCGGCCCACGCGCAGGCCCGGCGCCTACCGCGTCGGCTGGGACGGCCGCGACGATGCCGGGCGCGCCGTCGCGGCGGGCGCCTACGTGCTGCATGCCCAGGCCGCGCGCGAGCACGGCGGCCGCGAATCGCTGCACCTGCCTTTCGACTGGAGCGCGCAGGCGCGCGCGGCCTCGGCGCGGGGCCATGCCGAGATCGGGCGGATCGACCTGCGCCCGGTCTGCCGGACCGACTAGCGGGACGCCGGCACGGCCGGCGCCCGGTTCCCAGCGACGCGAGGCCACGCACGTGGCGAATACCGCAGCCAGGAAGTGCCCGCCAAGCGGCGGGAATGCCTTTCCCCACTTCCAACCTGCGGAGTTCCACCATGAAGACATCCCACACCCTGCTCGCCCTGGCCATCGGCGCCGGCCTGGCGGCGGCGGCCCATGCCGAGCCTGCGGCCACCGCCGCGACCGACGGCGCCAGTACCCTGGACGCCATCCAGGTGCACGGCGAGCGCGAGAAGGCGCGCTCGGCCAACCAGAACGTCACCGTGCTCGGTGCCCGCCAGCTCGAGGACGAGATGGCGCAGAGCATGGAGGACCTGACCCGCTACATCCCCGGCGTGAGCATCGCCGACCTGGGCCGCTTCGGCGACAACGGCTTCAACATCCGCGGCATCGAGGGCGACCGGGTGGCGATGACCATCGACGGCCTGAGCATGGCCGAGGGCCTGGAGACCGCGCGCAGCTACGAGTTCTTCCGCGCCGGCCGCGGCGGGGTGGACATCGACTCGCTCAAGAGCGTGGAGGTGGTCAAGGGCGCCGACTCCATCGGCGCCGGCAGCGGCGCGCTGGGCGGGGCGGTGATGTTCACCACCAAGGACCCGGCCGACTACCTCAAGGCCCAGGGCAACGACACCTACGGCAGCCTCAAGCTGGGCTACACCGGCTACAACGAAGAGAAGCTGGGCTCGTTCACCCTGGCCAACCGCAGCGGCATCGTCGAGTCGATGCTGGTCTACACCCGGCGCAAGGCCCACGAGGCCGAGGCCTGGTACGACAGCACCGAGGCGCAGATCGGCAGTGCCCGCCGCCTGCCCGACCCGATCGACCACGACAGCACCAACGTGCTGGGCAAGATCGACTTCGTCATCGGCCAGGCGCACCGGCTGGGCGTCGTCTACGAGCGCAACCGGGTGGAGAACCTGGTCGAGAACCTCACCCGCGTGGCACCGCCCAGCTACATGGAGCGCTGGGGCGAGGACAGCAACGACCGCGACCGCTACGGCCTGCGCTACACCTGGTCCGCCGGCAACGCCGCCTTCGACACCCTGGAGGCGAAGATCGACCGCCAGGAGACCGAGAGCCGCGGCATCACCCGGGTGCTGACCGGTAGCGGCACCTCGGCCAACCCCACGCCCACGCCCGGCACCACGCCCTGCACCCCGGCGCTGCCCTGCGACCGCGCCGAGGACCGCTCGACCGGACAGGTGCTGGACCGGGTGGCGCTGGACTTCGACAAGCGCGCCGGCGCCCATGCGCTGGCCTACGGCGCGGCCTGGCAGCAGCGCGACATCGACTTCACCGCCATCGACTACCGCTGGAACAACGCCGGTGAGCTGGACACCGCCACGATCGACCCGGCGCAGGTGCCCGGCACCGAGGCGACCTCGTGGAATCTTTACCTGCGCGACCGCATCGCCCTGCACGACGACCGCGTGCGCCTGACCCTGGGCCTGCGCTACGACCGCTACGACTACTCGCCGCGGTTGAGCGAGACCTTCGGCGATGACACCGGCACGGTGCGCGACGTCAGCTTCTCCGCGCCGAGCGGTCAGGTGGGCATCAGCTACGAGTTCCTGCCCAGCCAGTCGCTGTGGTTCCAGGCCGGCCGCGGCTTCCGCGCGCCGACCACCGGCGAGATGTACGCACCGACCAGCACCGCCATCATCGACGAGGTGGCCACCGGCAATGCCGTGGAAGTGCCGACCAGCGCGGCCAACCCGGACCTGGAGGCGGAGACCAGCCTCAACCTGGAGCTGGGCTACCGCTGGGAGAGCGAGAACGCGCGCCTGGGCGTGTCGGTGTTCCGCGACCGCTACGAGGACTTCATCGAAAGCGTGCGCCTGACCGCCAACCCGGGCACCGAGTACCGGACCTGTACCCGCGGCGTGTGCACCACCCGCCTGGGCTACGACTACAACACCCTGGCCAACGTCGGCCAGGTCACGGTGAAGGGGGTGGAGCTGGAGGGCCTGTGGCGGCTGGGCGAGGCCTGGCTGCTGCGCGCGGTCGCCTCGCACAGCCAGGGCGAGCAGAAGGACGGCAGCCCGCTGGACAGCATCAATCCCGACCGCGGGCTGCTGGGCCTGAGCTGGCAGGGGCTGGACAACCGCCTGCGCATCACCGGCAACCTGACTCATGCGCTGGCCAAGAAGCGCGGCGACGTGCATATCGAGCCGGACGTCTTCGGCGCGGTGGCCGAGCCGTTCCTGAGCGAGGCCTACACCGTGGCCGACCTGTTCGGCAGCTTCCAGTTCAACGAGCGCCTGCGGGTCAACGCGGGCGTCTACAACCTGTTCGACGAGAAGTACTACCAGTGGGCGCGGATCCGCAACGTGACCCGTGGCGACTTCTACCTGTACGGCTATGCCACCGACGAGGGCATCGGCCGCTACAGCGAGCCGGGGCGCAACTTCCGCGTGTCGCTGAGCTGGGCGTTCTGAGGTCGGGGCGGGCAAATGCGAACGGCAGCCCTGTGGCTGCCGTTCGCGTCCGTACCGGTTTTCCGCGGCGCGTCAGCGCGTGGCGTCGCGTCGCGGCCCGCCGCCGCCGGGGTTGCCGCCTCCACGCCGCCGCCCGCGGCCGGCCTCGGCCGGCTTGCGCGCGGCCTCGCGCGGCCCGCCGTGCGACTTGGCGCCGGCATGCGCATGGCGCTGGCCATCGCCGCCGCCGGCATGCGGACGGCGGCCGCGGCCGCCACCGGGCTTGCGCGGGGCGCGCTCGCCGCCGGGCACCTCGGCCTTGCCCGGGGCGCTGTTGCCCCAGCGGATCGGCACCTGCGGCTCGAAGCCGGGCAGGTCGCGGATCTCCATGTCGCGGTCGAGCAGGCGCACGATCTGGCGCAGCAGCTTGGCGTCCTCCTGCGAGACCAGCGACAGCGCCTCGCCGCTGGAACCGTTGCGGCCGGTGCGGCCGATCCGGTGCACGTAGTCCTCGGCCACCATCGGCAGGTCGTAGTTGATCACCCGCGGCAACTGGTCGATGTCGATGCCGCGCGCGGCGATGTCGGTGGCCACCAGCACCTTGACCTTGCCCGACTTGAAGTCGCCCAGGGCGCGCTGGCGCTGGCCCTGGCTCTTGTTGCCGTGGATCGCGGCGGCCTGCACCCCGGACTTCTCCAGGAACGTGGCCAGCTTGTCGCTGCCGTGCTTGGTCTTGGCGAACACCAGGGTCTGCACCCGCGCATCGGCGGCCAGCAGGTGCAGCAGCAGTTCGCGCTTGCGCGCGGCGTCGACCGGGTGCACGCGGTGGGAGATGTTCTCGGCCACCGTGTTCTGCGGGGTGACCTGGACCTGGCGCGGGTTGCGCATGAACTCCATCGCCAGTTGCTTGATGCTTTCCGGGAAGGTGGCCGAGAACAGCAGGGTCTGCCGGTTCTGCTTGGGCAGCTTGGCCAGGATGCGCTTGATCGAGGGCAGGAAGCCCATGTCGAGCATGCGGTCGGCCTCGTCCAGCACCAGCACTTCGATGCCCGACAGGTCGACGCTGCGGCGCTCCATGTGGTCGATCAGGCGGCCGGGGCAGGCGACCAGCAGGTCCACGCCGCGGCGCAGCGCGTCGAGCTGGTTGCCCATGCCCACGCCGCCGTAGATCACGGCGCTGGGGATGCGCAGGTGCTTGCCGTAGCCGCGCAGGCTGTCGTGCACCTGGGTGGCCAGTTCGCGGGTGGGGGTGAGGACCAGCACGCGCGGCTTGCGCGGGCCGTGGCCCACCGCCTGCGGGGCGGTGCCCAGGTGCTGCAGCAGCGGCAGGCCGAAGGCGGCGGTCTTGCCGGTGCCGGTCTGGGCGCCGGCGAGCAGGTCGTGGCCCTCCAGCACCAGCGGGATGGCCTGCTGCTGGATCGGGGTGGGGGTTTCGTAGCCCTGTTCGGACAGGGCACGCAGCAGGAAGGGCGCCAGGCCCAGCGATTCGAATGACATCTTGGAAAACTCCGTGGCAACGTCCCGCAGGCGCATGCCTGCAGGCTGATCGGTATCGATCGGTGGCTCGGAGCGTTCCCGTGAACCGCGCTGCGAGAAGGGGACGACCGGCAGGTGCCGGTCCGATTGCATGGCGGAAGGCGTCGGAGTGAGACGGGCGCCGGACGGATCCGGCGCGGACCGGCCCCGGAGGGAAACGGACGGCCGCAGGCAATCAGGGCGCGGATTCTACGGGATAGCGCCCGCAAGCGCGAATCCCGTGGCCCCGGCCCCCGCGTGCGCGAGGGGTGCCATTCAGCAGCGGTCCTGCGCGCAGGCGGGTCTTGGCGCATGGTGCGGGAGCCGGATGGGACGGGGCGATCGGCATATCGTCCACTTGCCGTTCCTGGCTTCGGGACCGTGCGGGGCCATTCCCGGCTCCGCGGGCGGCTGGAGTCGGCGGCCGTCTGCAAGGTTTGTCGCCCGGAATGCGTTTCATATGAAACGAAGTCCGTGAATTCCGTACAATCGCCGTTCCAGCCCCCGGGAGCACACGCCGCGATGAAGCTCGCAACCCTCAAGGAAGGCGGCCGCGATGGCACCCTCGTGGCGGTCTCGCGCGACCTGGCCCGGGCCGTGCGCGCCACCGGCGTCGCCGCCACCCTGCAGCAGGCGCTGGACCAGTGGCAGCATGCCGCGCCGCGCCTGGATGCCCTGGCCCGGGCGCTGGAGGCCGGCACCGCGGCGGAGGCCTTCGACCTGGACGTCCACGCCCTGGCCGCGCCGCTGCCGCGCGCCTACGAGTTCGTCGACGGCAGCGCCTACCTGCCGCACGTGGAGCGCGTGCGCCGTGCCCGCGGCGCCCAGGTGCCGGAGAGCTTCTACACCGACCCGCTGATGTACCAGGCCACCAGCGCCGGGTTCCTCGGCCCCCGCGAGCCGGTGCGCGCGATCAGCGAGGACCACGGCATCGACCTGGAGGCCGAGATCGTGGTGGTCACCGACGACGTGCCGATGGCGGTGACGCCGGAGCAGGCCGCCGGACATATCCAGTTGGTCGGTCTGGTCAATGACGTCTCCCTGCGCAACCTGATCCCGGGCGAACTGGCCAAGGGCTTCGGCTTCCTCCAGTCCAAGCCGCGCTCGGCGCTGTCGCCGGTGTTCGCCACCCCCGACGAACTGGGCGAGGACTGGCGCGGCAACAAGCTGCACCTGCCGCTGCTGACCCACGTCAACGGGCGATGGTTCGGCGCGCCGGAGGCCGGCGAGGACATGCAGTTCGACTTCGCCCGGCTCGTCGCCCACGCCGCCCGGACCCGGCCGCTGGCCGCCGGCACGCTGGTGGGCTCGGGCACCATCGCCAACCAGGACGTGTCCCGCGGCGCCTCGTGCTTCGCCGAGCGGCGCACGGTGGAGGCGCTGCGCGACGGCGCGCCGAGCACCCCGTTCCTGAAGTTCGGCGACACGGTGCGCATCGAGATGCTGGACCGCGCCGGGCGCAGCCTGTTCGGCGCGATCGAGCAGCGGATCGAGCGCCAGCCGCTGCCGTAGCAGTCACCGGCGGCGGGCGTGCCGGTGCATGGAGAGGCCGGCTTCGACCGCCGCCCAGGCGTCATTGCCGGCCCGTATCGCCGGCCGGGGCCGGCTCCTACAATCGTGTCGTGAAGGCCAGGGCAGAGAGTGCGCGATGTCGACCGAACTCCAGCTCTATACCTACTGGCGCTCCAGCGCCGCCTATCGCGTGCGCATCGGCCTCGGCCTCAAGGGGCTGGAGTGCGTGCAGCAGCCGGTGCACCTGCTTGAGGGCGGCGGCCGCCAGCACGCGCCCGACTACGCCGCGCTCAACCCCCAGCACCTGGTGCCGGTGCTGATGCACGGCCGCCGCGCGGTGCGGCAGTCGCTGGCGATCCTCGAATACCTGGACGAGGCCTGGCCCGACCGCGAGCCGCTGTTGCCGGACAGCGCCCGCGACCGCGGCCGCGTCCGCGCGCTGGCGCAATTGGTGGCCTGCGACGTGCACCCGCTCAACAACCTGCGCGTGCTGCAGTTCTTCGAGCGGCAATGGAACGTGCCGCGGGACGAGCGCGACGACTGGGTGCGGCACTGGATCGGGGAGGGCATGGGCGCGTTCGAGGCGCTGGTCGCGGACGATCCGTCCACCGGCGAGTTCTGCCATGGCGACGCGCCCGGCCTGGCCGACTGCTGCCTGGTGCCGCAGTTGTACAACGCGCGCCGCCATGGCATGGACGTGGCGGCCTGGCCGACGCTGGCGCGGATCGAGCGGGCCTGCCTGGCGCTGCCCGCGTTCCGTGCCGCCGCGCCCGAGGCGCAGCCGGACGCCCCGCCGCAGGTGGCGTGATGCCCGCCGGCCCGGCATTCGCCGGGACGGTGGCCCGGGCGGCCTTCAGCCGAAGCCGTGGGTGATGGACGGCGAGGCCGGGGCGTTGAGATCGGCGTAGGGGTCGTGCTCGCCGTCGGCGCCTTCGGACAGGCGGAACTTCAGCGCCAGGCCGTCGCGCGAGTCGGCCGCGCGCAGCGCCTCCTCCTGCTCGATCTGGCCTTGCTTGACCATCCGGAACAGGCACTGGTCGAAGGTCTGCATGCCTTCCTCCAGCGAGGCCTCCATCGCCTGCTTGATCTCGTGCACCTGGCCGCGGCGCAGCAGGTCGCGGATCAGCGGGGTGTTGATCAGCACCTCGCTGGCCGGCAGGCGGCGCTCGTCCATGCCCTTGACCAGGCGCAGCGAGACCACCGCGCGCAGGTTCAGCGCCAGGTTCATCAGGATGTTCTTGTGCGCGCTCTCTGGGAAGAAGTTGAGGATGCGCTCGATGGTCTGGTCGGCGTTGTTGGAGTGCAGCGTGGCCAGGCACAGGTGGCCGGTCTCGGCGAAGGCGATGGCCGCCTCCATGGTGGTGGCGTCCAGGATCTCGCCGATCAGGATCACGTCCGGCGCCTCGCGCATGGCGTTCTTCAGCGCGTTGTGGAAGGCGTGGGTGTCCAGGCCCACCTCGCGCTGGTTGACGATCGACTTCTTGTGCCGGTGCAGGTACTCGATCGGGTCCTCGATGGTGAGGATGTGGCCGGTGATGTTGCTGTTGCGGTGGTCGATCATCGAGGCCAGCGCGGTGGACTTGCCCGAGCCGGTGGAGCCGACCAGCAGCACCAGCCCGCGCGGGGTCATGATGATGTCCTTGAGCACCTGCGGCAGGTTCAGCTCCTCGATGGAGGGGATCGCGCTGCGGATGGCGCGGATCACCATGCCGACCTCGCCGCGCTGCTTGAACACGTTGACCCGGAAGCGCCCGGAGTCCTGCAGGGCGATGGCCATGTTCATCTCCAGGTCGCGCTCGAACTGCGGCACCTGGCCCTCGTCCATCAGCGAGTAGGCGATCTTCTTCACCATCCCCGGCGGCAGGCCGGTATTGCCCAGCGGGTAGAGCTTGCCCTCGATCTTGATGTAGACCGGCGCCCCGGTGGTCAGGAACATGTCCGAGGCGTTCTTCTCGGTCATCAGCTTCAGGAAGTAGCCGATATCCATTACGCGACGATCCCCACGTGTTTGAATGGTCCGCAACCGCGGCGTTGCATGCGCGGCGCCGGCTTCCGACAATGGCCGCGACCTTCCGGATGCGGCCTTCCCCAAATGAACGATCCTAGCTTCGCACACTTCCGGCGACGCCTGTATGCGCTGGCGGTCGCTTCGGTGCTGTCGGTCACGGCCCAGGCCCAGGCCCTGCCCGAGGTGCAGCGCGCCGAGCAGGCGGTCATGCAGGCCCAGCAGGCCGATGCCGACCACTACGCGCCCGACCTGATCGGTGCGGCCCGGCAGGCGCTGGTCCAGGCCCAGGCCGGGGCCGCCTCGCGCAGCCGCACCGACCGCCGCCAGGCCGCCGCGCTGGCCGAGCGCGCCGCCGCCGATGCCGACCTGGCCCGGGTGCGCAGCGAGCAGGCCCGTGCCGAATCCGCGCTGCGCCAGCGCCAGGGCGAGATCGCCGAGCTGCGGCAGCGGCTGGGCCTGGACGGGGAGGGCGCGCCATGAGGCCCCTTTCGATGTCGGCCCGGGCACTGGCGCTGGCCGCCGGCCTGCTGTGGCTGGCCGCACCCCCGGCCCGGGCGGCCGAGGATGCCGAGGCCTCGCGGCTGCAGGCGCGGCTGGCCGCGCTCCAGGGCGACCCGGTGCAGGCGCGGCTGGGCATCTACGAGCGGCTGGACGCGCAGCAGGCCGTCGCCGCCCTGGCCAAGGCCCGCCGCGCCGAGCGCGCCGACGCGCTGTACCTGGCCGAGCGCCGGGTGGAGATTGCCGAGATCGCCGCCGGCAACGAGGCCGCCCAGCGCGAACTGGTCCGCCTGGACATGCAGCGCAGCGAACTGCTGCTGGAGGCCAGCCGGCGCGAGGCCGAGCGTGCACGCCGCGAGAGCGAGCGCCTGCGCATCCAGGCCCAGATCCAGGCCGAGGAGGCCGAGCGCCTGCGCATGGCCGCCGAGGCCGAGGCCGCCGCCCGCAGCGAGGTCGAGGAAGCGCTGGGCAAGGCCACCGGCCGCCAGACCGCGCAACTGAGCGCGGCCCGGCGCAAGGAGGCCGAACTGGCCCGGCAGGAGGCCGAGCTGGTTTCCGGCAAGAAGCTGCCGCCGTCCCGCTTCGAGGGCCAGGGCGAGGTCTTCGTCCTGCCGGGCGATGCCTACGGGCCCGGCAAGGCGGCGCTGAGCGCGTCCGGCAAGTCGGCGGCGTCCGCGCTGGCCGTGTACCTGCAGATCGGCAAGCGCGGAGTGCGGATTGCCGCATGGGACAACGACGCCAAGACCGCCCAGGCGCGTGCGGCGGCGTTGCGCGACGCCCTGGTGGAGGGCGGCGTGCCGGCCGCGCGGATCAAGGCCGAGGGCCGGCGCGGCGCGGCCACGGCCAAGCGCTCGGCCGAGGTGACGCTGGCGCCATAGGGGCGTTCCGGCGGGATCGGCGGGCGCGTTCCGGCCTCGGTCTCGTGCTGTCATGGGACCTCCACGGCCGCCGGTCGCAAATCGGCGCAAGGCGGCTTGCCGCTGCCCATCGGGTGGAGTAGGGTCGATTCTCCAGAGGGTGCTTCTGCCCTTTGGACGACCGGAGCCACTGCCGATGCAGCCATCCGTTCCGCCAGAGGAGACCGCCGCCGGGTTTCGCACCCCGACCGGCGGTGTCCGCCAGAGTGGAAGCGCATCGGACCCGTTCCGTCCCGACAACGCCCCGGCCGCAAGGTCCGGGGCGTTCGTTTTTCCGCCGGCCAGGCTGGCCGGACCACGTGGAATGGACGCGCCACTCCCAGGAGGTGCATACATGTTCGAAGGGCAACCGCAGGACCAGATCGATGCGCTGATGAAGCGAGACCCCGAGTTCAAGCAGCTCTACCAGCGGCACCGCCTGCTGGACAAGAAGGTGATGGACGCCGAGCTCGGCGTGCTGCCGATCGACACCAACACCCTCGGCCAGATGAAGCGCGAGAAACTGGTCGCCAAGCAGCGCCTGCTGCGCATCTACGACCGCGACCACTGACGGCCCGGCGGCCTCCCGCCGCGGGCGGCGGTGGCGGCTTCGTGCGCCGCGCCGCCGCCGCCCGTGCCGCGTTCCGGCGCACGCCGCCGCGGCCGTGGCGGCCCCTACCTGACGCCGACGCCGCTTCCGGCGGATAATCCAGGTTCCGCTGCGTCCGCGCGGCACCGCCACCCGGAGCGATGATGGCCCCGCATGCCTCCGTGCTCGAACTGATCGGGCGCACGCCCATGGTCAAGGCCCGGCGCCTGGACACCGGCGTCTGCGAGCTCTACCTCAAGCTGGAGAACGCCAACCCCGGCGGTTCGATCAAGGACCGCATCGGCCTGGCGATGATCGAGGCCGCCGAGCGGCGCGGCGAACTCGCGCCGGGCGCCACCCTGGTGGAAGGCACGGCCGGCAACACCGGCATCGGCCTGGCCCTGGTGGCGCAGCAGAAGGGCTACAAGCTGATCCTGGTGGTGCCGGACAAGATGAGCCGGGAGAAGATATTCAACCTCCAGGCCATGGGCGCGCAGGTGGTGCTGACCCGCTCGGACGTGGGCAAGGGCCACCCGGACTACTACCACGACCTGGCCGCGGCCATCGCCGCGCGCACGCCCGGCGCCTACTTCGTCAACCAGTTCGGCAACCCGGACAACCCCGCCGCGCACGAGGCCGGCACCGGGCCGGAGATCGTCGAGCAGATGGGTGCGGTGGGCGGGTTCGACGCGATCGTCTTCGGCTGCGGCAGCGCCGGCACCATGACCGGCCTGTCGCGCTGCTTCGCGCGGATGGCGCCGCAGGTGGAGCTGGTGCTGGCCGACCCGGCCGGCTCGATCCTGGCCCAGTACGTCAACGAGGGCACGCTCAGCGACCACCTGGGCAGTTGGATGGTGGAAGGCATCGGCGAGGACTTCCTGCCGTCCATCGCCGACTTCGGCCGGGTGAAGAAGGCCTATTCCATCACCGACGCGGAGAGCTTCCACGCCGCGCGCGAACTGCTGGCCAGGGAAGGCATCCTCGGCGGCTCCTCCACCGGCACCCTGCTGGCCGCGGCGCTGAAGTACTGCCGCGAGCAGGCCGCGCCGAAGAAGGTCGTGGTACTGGTGCCGGACACCGGCAACAAGTACCTGTCGAAGATGTACAACGACGACTGGATGCTGGACAACGGCTTCCTGGAGCGCCCGCGCCACGGCGACCTGCGTGACCTGATCCTGCGCCCGCACAGCCGCAACGACACCATCGTGGTCGGTCCGGACGACCTGCTGGTCACCGCCTACCAGCGGATGAAGCTGTACGACGTCTCCCAGTTGCCGGTGATGGAGGACGGGCAACTGGCCGGCATCGTCGACGAGAGCGACGTGCTGCTGCACGTCTACGGCGACGAGGCCCGCTTCCGAGACCCGGTGCGCACCGCCATGGTCAGCAAGCTCGACCGCCTGGACGTGAACTCGCCGATCGAGGCGCTGCTGCCGGTGTTCGACCGCGGCCAGGTGGCCATCGTGACCGACGGCGAGCGCTTCCTCGGCCTGATCACCCGCATCGACCTGCTCAATTACCTGCGGCGGCGGGTGCAGTAGGGCGCATCGCCTTCCCGGCAAGCCGCAATCGCATCCGTATCCCAGACCATCATCGAGGAATCCATGGCCGAACACGCGCCTGCCGAAGACCGTCCGCTCTCGTTCGCCACCTTGGCCATCCACGGCGGGCAGTCGCCCGATCCCTCCACCGGCGCGGTGATGCCGCCCATCTACGCCACTTCGACCTACGCGCAGAGCAGCCCTGGCGAGCACCAGGGCTTCGAGTACTCGCGCACCCACAATCCCACCCGCTTCGCCTGGGAGCGCTGCGTGGCCGCGCTGGAGGGCGGCAGCCGCGGCTTCGCCTTCGCCTCGGGCCTGGCCGCCACCTCGACCGTGCTGGAACTGCTGGACAGCGGCGATCACGTGCTGGCGATGGACGACCTGTACGGCGGCAGCTACCGCCTGTTCGAGCGCGTGCGCCGGCGCAGCGCGGGGCTGGACTTCGGCTTCGTCGACATGACCGACCTGGCCGCGTTCGAGGCCGCGATCACGCCCAGGACGCGCCTGGTCTGGATCGAGACCCCGACCAACCCGATGCTCAAGATCGTCGACATCGCCGCCGTGGCCGCGATCGCGCGCAGGCGCGGCCTGCTGGTGGCGGTGGACAACACCTTCGCCTCGCCCGCGCTGCAGCGCCCGCTGGAACTGGGCGCGCACCTGGCGGTGCATTCGGCCACCAAGTACCTCAACGGGCATTCGGACATGGTCGGTGGCGCGGTGGTGGCCGGCGATGCCGACCTGGGCGAGCGCATCGCCTTCCTGCAGAACGCGGTCGGCGCGGTGCAGGGCCCCTTCGACAGCTTCCTGGCCCTGCGCGGCGCCAAGACCCTGCCGCTGCGCATGCGCGCGCACTGCGACAATGCGCAGGCCCTGGCGGAGTGGCTGCAGGCGCATCCCGCCGTGGAGAAGGTGATCTATCCGGGGCTGGCCTCGCACCCGCAGCATGCGCTGGCAGGGCGGCAGATGCAGGGTTTCGGCGGCATCGTCTCGGTGGTGCTGAAGGGCGGCTTCGAGGCCGCCAAGCGCTTCTGCGAGCGTACCGAGCTGTTCACCCTGGCCGAATCGCTGGGCGGCGTGGAAAGCCTGCTCAACCATCCGGCGGTGATGACCCACGCCTCGGTGCCGGTGGAGCGGCGCGAGCGGCTGGGGCTGAGCGATGCGCTGGTGCGGCTGAGCGTGGGGATCGAGGACGTGGCGGACCTGCGCGCCGATCTGGATCGGGCGCTGGCTTCCGCGTAGGCAAGCCCTCCGGTGTGCCTTCCTCCTCCGGCGGCGCGATGCTCCGGGCGGTGTGTCAGCCGCCCTTGGCTTCGGTGAGCAGCTTGCAGGGGACGGCGATCCCGTCGTGTCCGGCGGTGCCCAGCGTGTCCCAGTAGAAGGCGCAGGCCAGCAGGTTCTCCGGCGTGCTCTTGCGGCCGGAGGTGGTGTTCACCATGACCTGCGGCTGGCCGACGATCTGGTCCAGGCGGCTGCGGTCCACCGCCGACTCGGGCACCTCCACCACGCCGCTGCCATCGAGCTCGAACACTTTCTTGCCCAGTTCGATCATGCCCAGCTCGTTCGGCGTGAGGGTGGCCTCGGGCGCCGGGTCTCCGCCGTAGACCACTTCCACGCGCACGCTCTCGCCGCTGGCCTTGAGCTTCTGCTCGGCGGCCGGAGACAGCGTCACCTCCACCTTGAGTGCGGCCACTTCCTTGGGCGGCGCCGGAGCCTGTTCCTGGGCGGCTGGAATGCCGGTTTCTTCCGCAATGGCGTCGTCGTCCGCTTCGCGGCGGGCGCAACCGGAGGCGACGAGGCCGAGCAACAGGCAAAGGGCGAGGGTCTTGGTGTTCATGGCGTGCTTGGAAGGCCGGGTGTCAGGGGCGTGACGGAGCGTAGGACGGCGGGAGTGCCGCGGGCGTGGAGCGAGGAAGCATGGGCGCGGGTACCGGATAGGGCGGCGGTTGCGGCGCCAATGCCTGATCCAGGTCGAGCAGGTCGAAGCGCTCGATCACCGCCTGGCTCAGCTCGGTCGCGCGGTCGTCGGTCTCGACGATGTAGGGCACGATGATGAGGACCAGTTCGGTGCGGTTCTTCTTGATCGACTTGTTCTTGAACAGGCTGCCCAGCACCGGCACGTCCTTGAGCAGGGGAATGCCCGAGTCGCTGTTGGTGGTGCGGTCGGAGATCAGGCCGGCCATGACCACCGAGCCGCCGTCGCGCAGGGTGAGCGAGGTGTTGAGGCTGCGATTGAAGATCGAGGGCGAGTTGGCGGTCGCGCCGTCGTCCAGGGGCAGCGCCTCGCTCACTTCCTGGCTGATGTCCAGGTCGATGCGGTCGTCGGAGTAGACGGTGGGCTTGATGCTCAGGATGATGCCGGTCTTGCGGTACTGGATGGACTGCAGCAGGTTGGTGTTGCCATCGGTCTGCTGGTTGGAGGTGGTGGTCATGGTCACCGTCGGCACCTCGGTGCCGACGTCGATGTTGGCCTCGCTGCCGCTCTTCACCAGCAGCCGCGGGGTGGACAGGATGCTGACCCGGTTGTCGTTGGCGAAGGCGGTCAAGGCCACCCGGTTCTGGCCGGCCACGTCGAGCAGGTAGGTCAGGCCGTTGCCGGACGCGCCCGGAGACGCCCCGCCCGACCCGGTGCCCTTCCAGATGCTGCCGTCGAACCGCCCGAACCCGCCCTTGGCGAACCAGCTCAGGCCGTATTCGTTGTCGTCGTTGAGGGTGACCTCGGCGATGGTGACCTCGATCATCACCTGGCGCGGGGCCCGGTCCATCTGCTTGATCAATGTCAGCAGACGCTCCCATTGCGCCGGATCGCCCTGGTAGATCAGGGCGTTGCGGGGTTCGTCGACCATGATGCCGGAGGTGGCGATCGGGCTGCGGGAGGGCGCACGCGCCGGAGTTGCGCCGCCCGCGTTCGGGTCGGTTGCGCTTGTCGCCGCCGCATTCGTGCTCTGCTCCTGGCTGCGGATGCTGGAGGTGAGGACATCGGCGATGTCCTTGGCCTTGGTGTTGCGCACCTGGTAATAGAACATCGACTGGGTGCCGGCGTGCTGGCTCGGCCGGTCCAGTTCGCGCGCCCAGGCCACCGCGTAGTCCATCGTCTCCTGGCTGGCGGCGAACACGATCACCGAGTTGGCCGCCGCGATCGGCAGCACGATCACGCTGGAGGGCGATCCGGCCGTGCGGTTGGCGCTGTAGCCCTGCAGGTTGAGTACGTCGGTCAGGCGCGCGGACAACTCGTCGGCCGTGAGGAACGCCGGTTCCAGGCGGGTGCTGATGCGGCCGCGCATCAGCGGGCGGTCGAACACGCGCAGCGCCTCGATGGCCTGGCGCACCTGGCTGGGGCGGCCATTGATGAGGATCGCGTTGCGCGCGGTCTCCTCGGTGACCTTGAGTTCCGAGCCGAACAGGGTGTTGAGCCAGCGCACCGCGTCGCCGCTGCGGATGACCTCCAGTTCGATCATCTGGAACACCGGGCGATGGCTCATCGGGACGCTGGGCAGCGCCTTGCCGCTGATCACCAGCGGGGGCACGGCCGAGCCGCCCTTCGGCGCCAGGCGCAGGTTCACCAGCCGGCCTTCCACGCTCACCGCCACGCCGTATTCGGCCAGCACCTGGCGGGTGAGGTTGAACAGCTCGGCCGGCCTGAGGTTGTCGGCGCTGTTGAGGGTCACCAGTTCCTGCAGCGAGGCCACCTGCGGCTCGATGTTGACGCTCAGGCCCAGGATGTTGCCGAACACCTCGTTGGCCAGCACCGGCACCGGCAGGTCCTGCACGTTGACGCTCACCGGAGTGTTGCCCAGCGGCGGAAGCGCATCGCCGCTGTCCAGGCTGGCGGTCGCCGAACTGGACATCTCCACCCGCGGGGTGACCGTCTGGGTCAGCTCGGTGGGGGCCAAGCGGTTGCCCACCGGCTCGGCGTCGAGCGAGGCGGCGGGCTTGGCGGGCAGCGCCAGCGGCGGCGGCACCGTGACCTTCTGCGACGTGCTGGCGCAACCGGCGAGGAGGGTGATGGCGAAGACGGCCAGGCCGATCGCACTGCGTGACGGGATCATCGGGCTTCCTCTACTCCGTATCGGGTGTGCCGGCGCTGCACGGGCCGGAAGTACGGATGGGTTGGGAACGGTGGAGCTGGTAGACGAGCGTGCAGGCGCCGCGCTCGACGGTTGCGGTGTCGCCCTCGATGGCGGCCAGGCGGCTGCCGTCGGGGAGCGTGGCGCCGGGTTCCAGGCGGAAGCTCTGCTTCTGCTTGCCCGGGGTCACCACCAGCGCCACTGGCTGGGGCGTCTGCAGGATGCCGGCCAGGCGCCATTCCTGGCTTGCCTGGCCGTCGCCATCGGCGCCTTTTTCGCCCAGCCAGCGGACCTGCCCGGCCCGGGTCACCGCGTCCCGCGGCAACCGCTCCAGGGCATCGGCCGGCAGCGTCCATTCCGCCGCGTCCTCGCGGCTCTTGGGGATCGGCGGCGGCGGCCACGCGGCGCCCAGGGCCACGCCCGTGGCGGCGCCTGCGGCCAACAGCAACACCGTGCGTCCGCGCCGGGTCATGGCTGCGCCCCGGCGCCGGACGCGGGCAGGCGGTAATAGGCGTTCATGCCGATGGAGGCATTGGGGTTGCTGTCGCTGCGGATGTCCAGCGATTCGATCACCACGAGGTCGCGGCCGCCTTCGACCTGGCGGGCGATGTTCAGCGCCTCGCGCGGGCTCATGCCGCCGCGCAGGGTGGCGCGCAGGCGCACCACGCCGGGCAGCGCCTCCACCGGCGCGGTGCCTTCCACCGCAGTGCGCACCTTCTGCGGGTCCGAGGTGCTGTTGGCCAGGCTCTGCAGCCAGCTCTGCAGCGCGGCCTGGGCCGCGCCGGGCGTGTTGGCCGGCGGGATCTGCGCCAGCAGCGCCTCGCGCAGGGCGGCCGATTCCTTTGCTCGGGCCAGCCACACGTCCTGGCCCTGCAGCGCCTTGATCCGGCGCAGCTTGACCTCCTCGTCGATGGCCTGCTTCTGGGCCTGGGTGCGGACCTGCTCCAGTCCCTGCAGCACCAGCAGCGCGGCCAGCGCGGCGATCGCCAGCAACGCCCAGCGCAGCCAGGGAGTGGCGTCCAGTTGCCGGCGCAGTTGCGCGGCCAGCGGCGAGGCGGCCAGGTTCATGGAGCCGCCGGCCCGGTGGCGGGGAGGACGCTGGCGCGGATCACGACCTCGCCGCTGCGCGTGAGCAGGTCGGTGGTGACATCGGCGAACATCGGCGATTCCTCCCAGGTGGCGACCAGCTTCTGCGGATCGGCATCCGGCATGGCCAGGGTCACTTCGATACGCTCGGGCGTGGGTTGGTTCCACTGGCGGATCTGCCAGTCGCGCCCCGGCAGCAGGCGTGCGGCTTCGGCCAGCAGCACGACGGAGCTGCGGCCGTTGTGCAATGCGAGTACCTGGGCGATGGAGGCCATGTCGCGGTCGCTGCTCTCGCGCGCGGCCAGGATGCGCTTGAGCGGCTCGTCCAGCGCCTCGGCCGCCTGCTGCGCGCGCCAGATGTCGATCCGGCTGCGCAGGATGCTGCCCAGTTGCACCGAGGCTACCAGCACGACCACCAGGCCCAGCCCCAGGGCCGCGCGCGGCAGGTGGCGCTCCAGGCCGGACAGCCCGGACAGCGCCATCCGCGGCCGGCCGCGCCGGCTCCAGGGCTGGCGGGCGAGCGCGGCGGGCAACGCCTGCGGCGCGCCGGCCGAAGCCTCGCCCGGCAGGCCGGCCGATCGCAGGAACGCCTGCCATTCCGCGGCCGAAGGCGCGGCCGGCCACCAGCGGTCGGCCACCAGGCGCGCATTGCGCCATACCCGGGCCTCCACGCCGTCGTGCAGCTCCAGCAACTCGATTCCGTCGTCCCCGGTCCCGGTGGCGCCGGCGTACAGGGCCTCGGGCACGAACTCGGTCCGGCGCGCGTGCACGCCGCGCTCGGCCAGCAGCCCCTGTACCCGCGAACGCGACCAGTACCATGCCGCGCCCTGGCCGTCCGCTTCCCAGGCCACGCCGAACTCCGGGTCCGGGAACGGCGCCGCGCGGCGCACCGCCAGCGCGGCGAGATTGCGGCGTTCCTTGTCCGGCGCCTTGCTGGCGTCCACCCGGACGAACAGGCACAATCCCCGCGCGACCAGGCAGACGAGCGCATCGCCGCCGCCGCCTTCAAGTGCGTGGTTCGACTCCGTTCCCAGCAGCATCCTGCGGGGCAAGAAGCGGCGTTGCAGGCGCTTCAGCCACGGCATCATCGGATTCGTCGTCACGCGGAAGGATGACCTCGTAGTCGATCTGCCAGGGCGGTCCGCCGTCGGCGAGCGGCGTCAGGCGCCAGTGCGCAAGCCTTTTCGCGCCGAAACGGCGATCCCGCAGGATAAGGTTGCCGGATATGTTTGGAAAGAGGGTCAGGCTCTCTTCCATGAACGGCGTGATGGGAAAGGACTGGCGCAGCGTCCAGAACGAGGTGATCGGCATCTGCCGGCGCATCGCCGCCAGGCGCTGGGCCTGTTCGTGGTCCATGCCCGGGATCAGGGCCAGGACCTCGACCGGAGCGCTGTTCACGTTGATCGTCGCCCCGCGCCGGGTGGTGAGCGTGCGCAGCAGTTGGCCGTCGTCCAGCCCTTCCAGCAGCCGGTCCCATTCCAGGATGCGCCGGAACTCCAGCGGCGTGGCCACGGCGCGGTTGGTCGGGGGCGGGCGGCCATGCTTGAGGTATTCGTCCTCCTCCGCGCCGCCCAGCCGGTGCAGCGAGTCCGGGTCCTGGTAGTCCAGGCGCTTGGCATCCAGGTCGTTCCAGATGCCCGACGGCGCGCCGCGGGATGCATAGAACGCATGAACGATGCTCGGCGACATCCAGTTCGGGTTCAACAACCCGCGGTCGTCCTGCAGCGCGAACTGCGCATCGCCCAGCCCGCGGTAGAACGACCCGTCCAGGCGGATCTCGTTGCCCAGCGGCAACGCATGGCTGCCTTCGTCGTCGTCGTCGAGCATGGCCAGGGTCACCGGCGCGGTCGCCTGCGGCACCAGCCCGCCGATGTTGCGGCGCTGGGTGGCCAGCATGTACAGCACCGTGTCCTGGGTCGAGCGCATGTCCAGTTCGCCCTGGAAGCGGTCGATCTCGTCCTGGGCCTCGGCCACGGCACGGCTGCCGGAGGCGGCCACCGCCGCGGCCAGCAAGGTGAGCACCACCAGCAAGGTCAG
This sequence comes from Pseudoxanthomonas broegbernensis, assembly GCF_014202435.1. Taxonomy (GTDB): domain Bacteria; phylum Pseudomonadota; class Gammaproteobacteria; order Xanthomonadales; family Xanthomonadaceae; genus Pseudoxanthomonas; species Pseudoxanthomonas broegbernensis. The sequence continues at coordinate 168,155 of NZ_JACHGU010000001.1, forward strand.
CACGATGACCAGGACGAAGCCGCCCTGTCGGCGTGCGGGCCGGGCCGGGTCAGTCCTGCTCGGCTTCATAGGGCATGACTACCGGGTTGCGGATGCCGACGATGCTCGCGCTCCACAGGCGCTGCTCGCCGGTGTCGCCGGCCAGGCGCAGGACCACGGCGGCCGGCAGGTGGTCGTGCAGGCCCAGCGCCGGCGGCCATTGCGGGTGGAAGGCGCCTTCCTTGTCCAGGTAGGAAAATTCGGCGCGGGCCACGCGCTCCAGCGGCAGGGCCAGCGAGCGTCCGCCTTCCTCTATCTCCAGGTGGACCCCGCCGCCGGAAGGCACGGCCTTCCACGCCACCGGGGTGGCTCCGCCCTGGGTATCGAGCAGGGGCTGCAGGGTGACGCCGGAAAACCCGGTCGCGTCCCCGGAGAACGCCTCCTCCTGGATCGGCATGAGCGCGCGCACCGACGATTCCAGCCAGCCGCGGGTGAGCGAGGCCTGGCGCGTCTGCGCGGTCAGGCCGTTGATCGCCGCGTCCGCGCGCCGCCATTGCCCCAGCGACTGGAAGCCGATGGCCAGGGCCATGCCGGCGATGATCAGCACCACCAGCATCTCCAGCAGGGTCAGGCCCGAGGCGCGCCGGGACGTCATTATTCGGCCTCCAGGTTCGGCGGTCGCACGACTTCCCAGCCGGCCCTGCGCAGGTCGAACCGGCGCATGGGCCGGCCGTCGCGCAGCACTTCCACGTCCATCCGGTAGAGGATGAAGTCGAATTGGGTGGGCAGGCCGATGCGGCTCAGGCCGGGCCTGCGTTCGGTCAGCGGCCGCGACCGCCAGCGCACGGCCAGGGGCGCGGCCAGCCGCTCGCCGTCCGGTTCGGCCATCGGGTTGATGTCCTCCACCAGCGCCAGCGCGGCGCGCGCATCTTCGAGCGCGAGCGCTTGTGCCTGGGCGCGGTTCAGCGCCAGGGTGGACGTGGACAGCCAGCTATACAGCGCCAGCAGGGACGTGGCCATGATCACCATCGCCACGATCGCCTCCAGCAGGGTGAACCCTCCCTGGGCCGCCCGCCCGCGACGGTTCATGAGCGGCCCGCGCCCGCGGGTTCCCGCCGCACCCGGCAGAACGGCGCCTCGATGCGGAACGGCAGCGCCTGCCGCGGCGTGACCAGTACCCCGTCGGCGTCCGAGCAGGCGCCGTTGGCGCGTACCGTCAGCGGGTTGCGCATCTGCAGGCGCCAGCCCTCGGGCAGTGGCAGCAGGTCCGTGCCCGCGGTGCCGGCGTCGGCATCGGCCGGGGCGTCCGCCGCCGGTGGCGGGGTCGCCAGTTCCAGGGCCCGGCCTTCGTTGCGGGCGCGCAGCGACAGCGCGGCGATGGCCTGCATCACCCGCTCCACCTCGTCGGCCTCGCGCCAACTGGCGATCATGCGGTAGCCGGCCGGCGCCACCATGCTCGTGGCCAGGGCCAGCAGCGCCACCACCACCAGCATTTCCAGAAGCGTATAGCCCCGGGCCGGGATCATTGCGTGGGCAGTTGGCCGATGTCGGCGTCGTTGCCCTCGCCGCCGGCCTGGCCGTCCGCGCCGAAGGAATACAGGGTGATGGCGTGATGGCCGGACGGGCGCGGCGAGTACTGGTAGGGGTTGCCCCAGGGGTCCTGCGGAACGCCGTCCTCCAGGTACGGGCCTTGCCAGCGCTGGCCTACGGCTTGGTCGGCCGGCCGCGAGGTGAGCAGTTGCAGGCCTTCCTCCTGGGTGGGGAAGCGGCCCAGGTCCAGGCGCATGGTCTCCAGCGCTCCGCGCAGCATCCGCACCTGGGTCTCGGCGGTCTGCACCTTGGCCTTGTCGGCCTGGCGGAACAGGCGTGGGCCGACCAGGCCCATGATCAGGCCGATGATGACCAGCACCACGATCATCTCCAGCAGCGTAAAGCCGCGTACGGCGCGGCGGGAAACGGACGGGAGGCGCTTGCGCATGCGGGGAATCCGGATAAGGCCTGGAAGCGCGTGATTCTAGCGCCAAGCTCTGGCTCCAGGCTGTACGGCCGCCCCGGCGGCCCTCATCCCGGCACGCGGATCGTTCCACGGCTCCGGAGCCGTGTCGGCGGCTGAAGTCGATTCTTACAGATTGAGGAAGCCGGGTGGCCGGCCCCCTCCCGGCACGCCGTCGTTCCGCCGCTCCGATGCCGGATCGCCGACCGAAGCCGGCTCCTGCGGCAGGCCGTGCCCGGCCTGCTACCCTTCGCGTTTTTCCTGCGCGCACAAAATGCCGATCCCCACCCCCCGGCGCCTGGCCGAGCTGGCTTCCCTCTGGCGCACCCTGGTCGTACAGGATCTGGCCATCCGCTACCGCGGCACCCTGCTGGGGCGGGTCTGGCCGGTGCTGATGCCGCTGCTGATGCTGGCATTGTTCGGCTTCATGTTCGGCGTCATCTTCCGCTCGCGCTGGCCCGGGGTGGCCGAGGACGACCACCTGGGCTTCATCCTCAACCTGTTCACGGGGCTGCTGGTCCATGGCGTGCTGGCCGAGGCGATCGGGCAGGCGCCCACCCTGATGCAGCGCAACAGCAACTTCGTGCGCAAGATGGTGTTCCCGCTGCCCGTGCTGGTGGCGGTGCCGGTGGGCGCGGCGCTGGTGCATGCGGCCATCGGCTTCGCGCTGCTGGTGGCGATCAACGGCCTGTTCGGCAGCGGGCTGCACCTGTCGGCGCTCGCGGTGCCGCTGGTGCTGGTGCCCTACCTGGTGCTGCTGTACGGCCTGTCCCTGGTGTTCGCGGCGCTTGGGGTGTACGTCCGCGACCTGGGCCAGGTGGTCGGCGTGCTGGTGACCGCGATGCTGTTCACCGGTGCGGTGTTCTTCCCCGCCAACCTGGTGCCCGCCGCGCTGGCCGGCGTGGTCCGCTTCAACCCCATCACCTGGCCCATCGACGCGGTGCGCGGCTGCCTGCTGCGCGGGCAGTGGCCCGATCCGCTGGCCTTCGGCCTTTATTCGCTGGCGGCGGTGGCGGTGCTGCTGGTCGGGCTGTGGGTCTTCTCCCTGCTGCGCCGCGGCTTCGCCGACCTGCTGTAGGGCGCCCTTGGGCGCGACACCCCCGCGCCGATGTACCACAATGCCGTTTTCCGACTTCCAGGTCCCTCCCTCGCGATGAACGCCATGCCCGCACCGCTGGATGCCCCGCTGCTGCTGGGGCAGTTGCTGCTGGAGCGCGGCGCGATCCGCCAGGCCGACCTGGACCGCGCGCTGGAACTGCAGGGCGGCGTGGGCGGCCGCATCGGCAGCTTGCTGGTGCGCATCGGCGCGCTCTCGGAAGACCAGTTGATCGAGGCGCTCTCGGCGCAGTTGCGGTTGCCCGTGGCCGGGCGCGAGCTGCCTCTGCCGGCGGGCCTGGCCGACTGGCGCCTGCCCGGCGGCGCCGACGTGGCCCTGGACTGGATGCAGGACCGCGACGTGCTGCTGTGGGAGGACGACCAGGGCCGGGCCTGGTGCGCCAGCCGCGATCCGCTCGATTCGGAGCTGCTGGAAGCGCTGGCCTACCTGTGGCCGCAGCGCGCCATCGGCATGGTGCTGGCGCCCAGCCAGTTGCTGGAGCGCACCCTCGACACCCTCGTCCAGGAGCAGCGCGGCGGCGACGCCTGGGCCAGCGACGACGTGCGCCACCTGCGCGAGCTGGCCGAGGAGGCGCCGGTGGTGGAACTGGTCAACAGCCTGCTGGCTCAGGCGGTGGAGCAGCGCGCCTCGGACATCCACCTGGAGCCGGAGGAAAGCCAGTTCGTCGTGCGTTTCCGCATCGATGGCGTGCTCTATTCGCGCCTGCGCCTGCCGCGCGAGCGCTTCAACGCGGTCGCATCGCGCCTGAAGCTGATCTCGGGCATGGACATCGCCGAGCGCCGCCTGCCCCAGGACGGCCGCCTCAGCGTGCGTGCCAGCGGCCAGGCCATGGACATCCGCGCCTCGGCGCTGCCGGGCGTGCACGGCGAATCCATCGTCCTGCGCCTGCTGCCCAAGGAGCGCAAGGACCTGGGCCTGGAACGCCTGGGCATGGCGCCGGACCACCTGCACATCCTGCGCGGCTGGAGCCGGGAGGCGCACGGCATCGTCCTGGTCACCGGTCCCACCGGCTCGGGCAAGTCGACCACGCTGTACGCCACCCTGGCGGCCAGCAACGACGGCATGAAGAAGATCATCACCGTCGAGGACCCGGTCGAATTCCAATTGCCCGGCATCACCCAGATCCAGACCCAGGCCGACATCGGCCTGACCTTCGCCAGCGTGCTGCGTTCGATCCTGCGCCAGGACCCGGACGTGATCATGGTCGGCGAGATCCGCGACCGGGAGACGGCCGAGATCGCCATCCAGTCCGCGCTCACCGGCCACCTGGTGCTGTCCACGGTGCACACCAACGACGCGCTCGCGGCCTTCACCCGGCTGATCGACATGGGCGTGGAGCCGTTCCTGGTCGCCACCCCGCTCAAGGGCGTGCAGGCCCAGCGCCTGGTGCGCCGGCTGTGCCCGCATTGCGCGCGGCCCGCCCAGGTGCTGCCCGACGCCATCGTGGAGGAGACCGGACAATGGGCGGCGCGCGTATACGGCGCCGACGCGCCGCCGGCGAAATGGATGGAAGCGGTTGGCTGCCCGCGCTGCCAGAACACCGGCTACCAGGGCCGCGTCGGCATCTACGAGCTGGTGCCGGTGGACGAGGCCATGCAGCAGGCGGTGGTGTCCGGCGCCACCCACCCGCAGTTGCGGGCGATGGCGCGCGAGCGCGGCTTCCGCTTCCTGCGCGAGGACGGCCTGCTCAAGGCCTGGCAGGGCATCACCACGGTGGATGAAGTGTTGCGGGTGACGGCGGTCTGATGGCCAGCTTCCGGTTCAAGGCGGTCAACGCCGAGGGCGCGAGGCTGGATGGCGAGATCGCCGCCGCCGGCGAGCGCGAGGCCGCGCGGCTGCTGGAGCGCCGCGGGCTGTCGGTACTGGCCCTGGAACCGGCCGCCGCCGCGCCGCGCGCACGCTTCGCCCGCGGCCGCCGCCTGAAGGACCGCGACATCGTCCTGGCCCTGCACGAGCTGGCGACGCTGCTGGCCTCGGGCGTGTCCCTGGCCGAGGCGGTGGCCGCGCAATCGCGCTCGGCCCACCACCCCCGCCTGCTGGCCGCGTTCGAGGCCGTCTCCACGGGCCTGCGCCAGGGCCAGCCGTTCTCGCAGGCGCTGCTGGACACCGGGCTGCCGCTGCCGGCCTATGTCGGCACCCTGGTGCGCAGCGGCGAGAAGGCGGGCCAACTGGGCAAGGCCGTGCAGGACGCGGTGTCGCAGATGGAATACGACATGCAGGTGCGCGGCGAGATCCGCCAGGCGTTGACCTACCCCACGGTGCTGGTCGCCGCCGGCCTGGGCGCGGTGGTGATGATGTTCACCTTCGTCGTGCCCAAGTTCGCCGCCCTGCTGGACCGCGCCGACGACCTGCCATGGCTGGGCTGGGCGGTACTGAGTACCGGCATGTTCGCCCGCCAGTACTGGTGGCTGGTGCTGCTGGCACTGGCGGTTGCCGCCGTGTCGGTCTACCGTCTGCTGCGCGATCCGGCCGCGCGCGCGCGCGGCTACGAACGCCTGGAGCGCCTGCCCGTCATCGGCGCGTGGCGCATCGAGTCGGAGACCGCCGCCTGGGCGCGCATCCTGGCCACCCTGCTGGGCAACCGCGTACCGCTGCTGGACGCCCTGTCGCTGGCCCAGGCGGGGGTGCGCGCGCCCGGCCGCCGCGCCCGCCTGGAGGAGGTGGCCCGCAACGTGCGCGCCGGTGCCACCCTGGCCGACTCCCTGGAGGAGCAGGCCACCCTGACGGCCACCGGCTACAACCTGGTGCGGGTGGGCGAGCGTTCCGGCGAGTTGCCGGCCATGCTGCGCTCGCTGGCGCGCCTGTGCGAGGAATCGGGCCGGGCCCGCATGAAGCAGTTCCTGGCCCTGCTGGAGCCGGTGGCCATCCTGCTGATCGGCTCGGTGATCGGCGTGATCATGATCGGCATCATCCTGGCCATCACCAGCGCCAACGACATCGTCGTCTAGACTGCCCCTTCTCGTCGCCCCGGGCTGGCGGGGGGAGGGGCTTTTGGTAAGCTCGCCCCACGTCGTGCATGCCGGCACGGCCTCCGTCGCGTACCGGGGAAGCGCCGCACGGGGCATGGGTAAACCCGAAGGTTCGCCTTGAAACCGCCTGCCGGGGCGCACCGCACAGAATCGTGCGGCGGGGGACGGTGTTCTACTTGACGGTCTGGTAAGGCCCGGTTAACGTTCCGGCGTAGCTTGCGGTCGAAGGGTCCGGGGAGATGGCTTTTTCGTCTTGAAGGGTTCACGGAAGCGACCGGTTGCCAGAGGGCTAGCCCGACGGTACCGGGGATAGCAGGTAACCGGTAAGAGCTACTTGCAGTAACTAAATTTAGTTGCCTAAACCTCAATGGAGTTGATTCATATGACGAAGTTCAACAAGAGCCTGCTGACCGCGGCCGTGGTCGGTGCTCTCGCACTGCCGGGCCTGGCGTCGGCGGCCGACCTGTCCTACGTGGCGGGCAAGCAGATCTCGTTCGCCAAGGACCTGATCGTCAACGACGGCACCACCATCTACACCGCCAACGGCCTGCGCCTGACGGCGGAAGCCGCCGACGCTGCGCGTCTGGGCACGGTCGCCGGCGACGACATCACCGTCAAGGTCACCCTGACCAATGGCGCCAAGTTCGACACCACTGCCGATGCCCCGACCCTGGTCGCCGGCTTCCTGGAAGGCGTGCAGACCGGCGGTGCTCCCGTCGCGCTGGGTGCCGGTCCCACCATCGTCGGTACTCCGTACTACTCCACCAGCGGTCAGGAGTTGAACTTCACCTACACCGCCACTGGTGCCGGTGTCGTCGGCGCTGCCGGTGACTTCTTCCTCGAACTGAACAGCCTGCAGATCACCAGCCTGGTGCAGGGCCTGTTCACCGGCAACAGCGTCGGCGCGGAAATCACCGTGCAGAACTCGTCGGGCCAGCAGATCCTGGCATCGAGCGCCACCATCGCCACCTCCAAGTGGGGCCTGGCCGTCAGCGACGACACCAGCCTGGGCGACGCTAACAAGACCATCGACGTCGCGGCGACCCCGCGCAAGAGCCTGTTCTCGCCGACCGGTGCCGTGGGTGGCTCGGCTGGTGCGGCTGGCAACGGTTACTTCAACGCCGGTGCCCTGATCGTCGACATCGCCACGGCCGTGCCGGTCGGCGGCGGCGCCGAGACCTACATCAACAACTACAGCGCCGTGGCTGCCTCGCCGCAGTACAACATCGTCGCGACGGCGGACATCACCGTCACCGTCACCGGCTCCGACCTGGATGCCTTCGACGGCGGCAACGTGTGGCTCGACCAGGTTGCCACCTGCGACAGCGGCGTGGACCTGGCGGGTACCGTCAGCGGCGCCGACGCCACCTTCACCAGCGATGCCAGCGATCCGCTGTGGGCCAGCGTGACCGGTGCCCCTCCGGGCCCCTCGACCGTCTTCGTGTGCTTCGGCGCCCATGACGACGTCGAGATCAATGCCCAGGACCTGTCGGGTTCGGTCTCGGTCGACTACAAGCTGCCGACCCAGCGCGTCAACCCGCCGGCCGCTTCGTTCGCGCTGCTGCCGCTGCGCCTGAACGGCACCACGCTCTACTTCCAGAACGTGAACCCGGGTGACAACCCGACCGCCCAGTCGTTCCTGCGCCTGAGCAACCACAACACCCAGATCTGCCCGGTCACCATCGACGCCAAGGACGACAAGGGCCGCCTGAGTGGTGAGGTCAACCTGACCCTGAAGCCGCACGCTTCGGCCCAGCTGAACACCACGTTCCTGGATACCGGCTCGTTCCCGGCTGGCCTGGTCACCGAGACCGGTGCTGCTGGCGCGTTTGGCGACGGTGCGGGCAAGTGGTACGTCCGTGTGACCGCCGAGTGCACCAACTTCACCGCTTCGGCGCTGAACCGCAACAATGACTCCGGTACGGTCACCGACCTGACCCCTGAGAAGGGCAACGGCGCTCAGTGGTCCACCCCGACCGATCGCCTGTAATCCAGGGCAGTCGTTCGGCCTGCAGCAACACCGCAGGCAAGCAACACGGGACGGGTGGCGCAAGCCACCCGTCCTTTTTTGTGGGCCTTTGTCGGCCTTCTGCGGGCCGGAACCGCTGTCTCCCCCCGCAATCGCATCGGGTGGATGCCAGCGTTTCTTCCGTGGGAATGCCCTTTTCGTAGGAATGCCCCCGGCGCACATGGCTTGTCCCGTCACAGGGCTGGAGGGCTTCGCGCTGGGGGGCTCCTGCCGACCCCCGGAGAGACGGCACCCTGTGATCGCTTCGTAGCATCGGAGCCCTGCGGTTGGGCGGCTCTGAAGTTAGTGCAATAAAAAAGCCCGCTTGCGCGGGCTCTATTCCGTGGACGGATGCCAGGTACCGCTTCAGGGCGCCTGCGGCGGCGCACCCACCTTGTCCTTGGTCTTGGACAATACGGCCGCATAGCGTTCCGCCTGCTTGAGCCATTCCTCGGCATAGGCGCGCAGGGCCGGACTATCCGCCTTGGGGCACTCGCGGTCCGCGGCGGTGCAACGGACTGCCAACAGACTCTCGGCTTCCTGCCGGATGCCCGGCCTGATCCTCTGGATCGAGACGCCGTGCTTGGCTTCCAGGCCTTTGGCCGCCTCTTCCAGAGCGGCCCGGTGTGCGGCGGCGATGCCGCTCTTGCCCTTGTACCAGGCCGGCCGGCCGGTGCCGTCGAGCAGTGCTTCGCCGCGCAGGGCCCAGGTCACCCGCATCTGCCAGGAGGCGTACTGGATCGCTTTGGACAGGCCCTTGGCTTTTTCGCTGGTGCAGTCCAGCGATGCCTCCGCGGCCACGGCCTGCCGCGCGGCCGCCTCCGGGTGCCCGGCCTGCCCGCCATGGGCGTTGAACCAGGCCAGGCGCTCCTGCGCCGTAGCGTCGAGGGCGGTACGGGCGGCCGGTTCAAGCCAGTGGCAGCGCTTGTCCAGCGAGAGCATCTGCTGCAGTTCCGCGTACTGGCGCGAGGCCAGTTGCAACTGCTGGGTGGGATCGGCTTCGTCCGTGGCGGGCTTGGCCGTTTCCGCGTGGGCGCTGCCAAGGGCCAGGCCCAGGGCGGCGGTCAGCAGGCCCAGTGCGGGAGAGATGCGCCGAGAGGTGGGAATAGGCGACATGGTTTCCTGGTGTCTGGGAAGGGGACGGCAATGATGCCTGAACCGGCTGCCCTCGGCATGGCGCGCGTCCTCGCGCCATATGCATGCCCGGGCCCGCACCGGTATCCTTGCCGGCTCGATGAGCCGCTCCGACTCCGCCACTGCCGCTCCTCCCGCGCTGCGCGTCCGCGAGGTCGGCAAGACCTACCGTCTCTGGTCCACCCCGGCCAGCCGGCTGTGGGTGCCGTTGATGTACCGCGCCTCGGCCTGGCTGCGCCCGCTGCCGCCGCTGTCGCGCTGGCTGCAGCGGCATGCCGCCGCGCGGGTGCATTACCACCAGGCCCTGTCCGGGGTGGACTTCGAGCTTCGGCGCGGCGAGGCGCTGGGCATCATCGGCCACAACGGCAGCGGCAAGAGCACCCTGCTGCAGATCGTGGCCGGCGTGCTGGAGCCCACCGCCGGCAGCGTGGAAGTCCATGGCCGGGTGGCCGCGCTGCTGGAACTGGGCTCGGGCTTCAACCCGGAACTGACCGGCCGCGAGAACGTGCGGGTCAACGCCGCCATCCTCGGCCTGACGCCCACGCAGGTGCGCGAGCGGATGGACGACATCGTCGCCTTCGCGGACATCGGCGACTACATCGACGAGCCGGTCAAGACCTACAGTTCCGGCATGGCGTTGCGCCTGGCCTTCGCCGTGCAGGTGCATACCGACCCGGACATCCTGATCGTGGACGAGGCCCTGGCGGTGGGCGATGCGGCCTTCCAGGCCAAGGCCATGACCCGGATCGACGAGATCCTGCGGCGCGGCACCACGCTGCTGTTCGTCGGCCACGACCTCAACGCGGTCAAGGCGTTCTGCCATCGGGCAATGCTGCTGGAGAAGGGGCGCATCGTGCTGCAGGGCCTGCCGGACGAGGTCATCACCGAATACCTGCACCGTACCCACAAGCGCGCGTTGCAGGCGCAGCAGGACGAGCGCGCCTCCTCGCTGGAGCGCATCGATGGCGGCTACGGCCTGCAGGACGCCTGCGTGGTCCAGGCCAGCGTCAACGGCGCGCGGCACACGGGCGTGCAGCACGCGGAGCGGCTGGAGTTCGTGCTGGACGTGCGCCGCAACAAGGATGTCGGCCATCCCTGCCTGATCTTCGACGTGCTCGACGGCCGCGGCCTGCAACTGACGGGGCGCCGCGTGGAACTGCCCCCGGGCGAGGGCGCGGCGCGGGTGTGCATCGGCCTGGACGCGTCTTTCCAGCAGGGCATCTACCGGATCCGCACGCGGGTGGTGGATTCGCCCGCGCTGGAACGCACCACGGTGCTGTCCCGGCAGGAAGGCTGGCTTTCGTTCGAGGTGGTGGACGACAGCCGCGCCCGCTTCACCGGCCTGTTTCCCGTGCCGATGGACATCCGGGTCGCGGACGGCGAAGGCGCCGCCGCCGGTAAGCCGGCATGAGTCGCGGGCGGATGCTGTTCCACCGCGACGTCCAGGAATACACCGGGGGCCATGGCAAGGTCTGGGACTATTTCAACCATGCCCTTGCGCTGGGCTGGGACGCGCGGGTGTACCTGACCCCGGGCTCGCGGCGCGACCGGGCCAACCCCTGGATGTCGGTACCCGGGCGGATCGAGCCGCAGTGGCAGCCCGGGCTGGCCGACGCGCTGTTCCTGGGCGGCCATGACTGGAGTGCGGTACCCGAAGGGACCGAACACCGGGTTCCGGTGATCAACCTGGTCCAGGGCCTGCGCCATGCGGATGCGGCTTTGCCCCTGCATGGCTACCTGGGCCGCCAGGCGCGGCGCATCTGCGTCGGCCAACCCGTGGCCGATGCGATCGGGGCGACGGGTCGGCTGCGCGGGCCGACCTGGGTGATCCCCGCCGCGCTGAACCTTCCGCCGGACGTGGCGGCGCAGGCGCATGGCGGGCAGGGCGTGTTCGTCGCCGCGCAGAAGAACCGCGCCCTGGGCCAGGAACTGGCTGCATCGCTGCGCGGGAAGGGCATCGAAGCGGTTCTGGCCGAGGAATGGATGCCGCGGCAGGACTACCTGCAAGCATTGGCCCGGGCGCAGGTGGCGGTGGTGTTGCCACTGCCCGCCGAAGGGTTTTTCCTTCCCGGGTTGGAGGCGATGGCGCTGGGATGTGCGGTGGCCATGCCCGATGCCATCGGCAATCGCCAGTACGCCATCGACGGCGTCAACTGCCTGATGCCCGCCGCCACGCCGGAGGCGATGGCGCAGGCGGTGGAGCGGATGCTGGGCGATGCGGCATTGCGTGCGCGGCTGCGGGCGGGCGGGCGGGAGACGGCCGCCGGGCACAGCCTGTCGGCTGAGCGCGAGGCCTTCGCCGCGGTCTTGGCGGACATGCAGCCATGAGTGGGCGCGACCTGGCCCTGACCGGCGTGCCGCGCTCGGGGACCACCCTGTGCTGCCACCTGCTCGGGAGGGCGCATCGCACCGTGGCCCTGTTCGAGCCGATGGAAGTGGCCCGGCTGCCGCGCGAGCGCTCCGCGGCGCTGGAGCAGGTCGCCGCCTTCTACGCCGATTCGCGCGCCTCGCTGGTGGCCGAAGGCACGGCCTGGAGCCAGCAGGTGGATGGGCGCGTGCCGGACAATCCCTTCGCCAGCCACCGCGCCGCCGATGGTCGCCGCCGGCACGAGGCCGAGCGAGGCCGCATCCGCCTGGATGCGCCGATGGACCCCGGCTTCGCCCTGGTGGTCAAGCACAACGCCGCCTTCACCGCGCTGTTGCCGGAACTGGCGGACCGCTTCCAGACGTGCGCCATCGTGCGCAACCCGCTGGCGGTGCTGGCGTCCTGGCATTCGGTCGACCTGCCGGTGTCGCACGGGCGCCTGCCCGCCGGCGAGCATTTCGATCCCGGGCTGGCGCGGCGCCTGGATGCCGAACCCGACCGCATCGCGCGGCAGTTGCTGATCCTGGACTGGCTGTTCGCGCGCTATGGGCGGTACCTGCCGCCCGAGCGCGTGCTGGCCTACGAGGAGGTGGTGGCCAGCGGCGGCGCGGCGCTGGCCGCGGCGTTCGGCCTGCAACTGGAGCCGCAGCCCTTGCGCGAGCGCAATGCCAGCCGGCTCTACTCGCCGCGCACCTGCGAGGAACTGGCGTTGCGCCTGCAGGGTGATCGCGGCGCATGGCGCTCGCGCTACGGCGATGCGGACGTGGAGGCGCTGCTGCAGCGCATGCGTGGGGAAGCGCCATGAGCCCGCGCATCGGCTTCGTGGTCGGTGGCGTGCAGAAGGGCGGCACCACCGCCCTGGCCAATTTCATCGGCCAGCACCCGCAGGTGCGCCTGCCGGCGGACAAGGAGGCGCACGTCTTCGACGCCCCCGGCTTCGACGAGGCCTGGGATGCGGCGGCAGTGGACCGCCGCTACCTGCCGCATTTCGGCGGCGCCCTGGACCGGGGCGCCCTGCATGGCGACGCCACCCCGATCTATTGCTTCTATCCGCGGGTGATCGAGCGCATCGCCCGCTACAACCCTGCCATGCGCTGGATCCTGATCCTGCGCCATCCGGTGGACAGGGCCGTATCCCAGTACCGGATGGAACATGCGCGCGGCTACGACGCCTGGCCATTGTGGGCCGCGGCGCTGCTGGAGCGCTGGCGCGTGGCCGGGCGCTGGGACGATTTCGACTGCGATTCGCCCGTGCGGCACGTCACCTACCTTTCGCGCGGCGACTACGCTCGGCAGTTGGATGCGCTTTACCGCCATTTCCCGCGCGATCAGGTGCTGTTGCTGCGCAACGGGGAGCTGGCGGGCGCTCCGGATGAGGTGATGGTCCGGGTGTGGCGGTTCCTGGGGCTGGCGCCGCCGCCGGTGCAGCCCACCTATGGGCGCGTCTTCGATGGCGGATACGCGCCGTTGCCGCAGTCGGCGCCGACCCGGCGCCTGCTCGGCCTGCTGCTGCGCCGGCCCATGCGTGAAGCGGCGCGGCGCCACGGCATCCACTGGTAGCACGCAGGAGCGCCTTGGGCGAGGTGGTCTTTCACGCCTTGGCCGGACCATCGCGCCGCGCTCCCGCCCAGGCGACGATCGGGCCTGATCGTGAGCAGAACCCAAACGCACGCACGGGGCGCGCAAGGGGGCTCGGCTATAATCACGCGCCGCCGATTGGGCCCGGGCTCCGATCCGGCCGGATCCCGGCCGCGACCACCGCGAACACGAGCGATCCCATGGCCCCTGGCGCCGAGCTTCCCACTCTTCCTTCCGCATGTCGTCGATGACCGAATCGCCCGCGCCTGCCGTGGGGGCCGTCCGCGTGCCCCGCGCCCTGCTGGTACTGGGCATGCACCGCAGCGGTACCTCCGCGGTCGCCGGCGCCTTGCGCCTGGCCGGCGTGGACCTGGGCACCGACCTGATGGCGGCCGGACCCGACAATCCGAAGGGATTCTGGGAGCACGCAGGGGTGGTGGCCATCCACGACCGCCTGCTGGCGGCTCTGGGGCGCGCCTGGAACGACCCACGGCCGCTGCCGCGGGACTGGTTGGCCTCGCCCGCCGCGGGCGCGGCTTCGGCTGCGCTGGAAGCCCTGCTGCGCGCCGAGTTCTCCGCCTCGCCCCTGTGGGCGGTGAAGGACCCGCGCATGTGCCGCCTGCTGCCGCTGTGGTGGCCGGTACTGGCGCGCATGGGCGTGGCGCCGGCGGCGCTGTTCGTGCTGCGCCATCCCGACGAGGTGGCCGCATCGCTGGCGGCGCGCAACCAGTGGCCCGAAGGGCTGTCGCGCCTGTTGTGGATCCAGCACCTGCTGGATGCGGAGGAGACCACACGGAGGGTGGCGCGCACAGTGGTTCCGTATGCCTCGCTGCTGGCGGACGCACCGGGGACCCTGCGGCATGCGTTCGCGGCCGTGTCGGTGGACCTGCCCGAGCAGAAGGGTTCGCTCGAAATCGCGCTGGCCGGCTTCGTTTCCGCGGGCGATCGCCACCACATGGCTGCCACGGCCGAGGACGCGGACGCCGAGCTGGCGCAGCGCATGTACGAGGCGATGCGCGCGGACGCTCCCTGGAAATCGCTGCAGCCTTTACGTGCGCGTTATCTGGATGCGCAGCGGTTGTTCGGCGAGGCCATGGACGAATGCGTCGGCCTGGAGGCGCGTGCGCATGCCGCGCTCGGCGACGCCCAGCGCCAGATCGAGCAGGCCCGGCCGCTGCTGGAAGAGCGCGAGCGCCTGCTCGTCGAGTTGGCCGAGCTGCAACGGGACCATCGCAAGCTGCACGATGTGCACCTCGACCTGCACGAGATGCACCGCGACCTGTACCAGGCGCACCTGGGCCTGCAGCGGGAGCATGAGGAACGGACCCGCTGGGCGCTGGACATGGATGCGGAGATCGCCCGGTGGCGCGGCGCGGTGGCGCCCCTGGGGCGGATCGAGGATGCCTGGGTGGATACCGGCTCGGCGGAAACGGCCGCCGAAGGCATCGACCGGCTGGCGACCCGCCACGACGAGTTGCACCGGTCGCGTAACGAGCTGGACGAGCGCATGCGGCTGATCCTGGGTTCGCGTTCCTGGAAGCTGACCCGGCCGCTGCGCGTCGCCGCCCGGCTGGCGCGAGGCGATTGGCGCGAAGTGGCCGATGCCCTGCGCGCTTCGGGATTGTCGCGCTCGCGCTGGCTGGCGCCCTTGCGGCCGCTCGCGCGGCGCTGGCTGGCGCGCAAGGTCGAGGCCGCCACCGCCGAACCGCTGCCGCATGGCGCGGGACCGGCCGCGCAGAATACCGATGTCGGCGACCTTTCCTTCCCCGCATTCGACGCGCCGCGTGTGTCGGTCGTCATCCCCACCTACGGCAACCTGCCGTACACCGCCGCCTGCCTGCGCTCGATCCTGGCCCATCCGCCTGCGGTCGCCTACGAGGTGATCGTGGCCGAGGACGCGTCCGGCGATGCGGCCATCGGCCGGCTGCGCCAAGTACCGGGCCTGCATTACCACGAGAACCCGCAGAACCTGGGCTTCCTGCGTTCCTGCAACCATGCCGCGGCCCTGGCGCGCGGCGAGTTCGTGCTGTTCCTCAACAACGACACCGAGGTCACCGCGGGCTGGCTCGATTCGCTGGTGGCGGTGTTCGATCGCCAGGACGCCGGGCTGGTGGGCTCCAAGCTGGTCTATCCCGATGGCCGGCTGCAGGAGGCCGGCGGCATCGTCTGGAGCGACGGCAGCGCCTGGAACTACGGCCGCCTGGACGACCCGCGCAAACCTGCCTACAGCTATCTCAAGGAAGCCGACTACGTCTCCGGCGCCTCCATCATGCTGCGCAGGGCGGTGTTCGAGCGGCTCGGTGGCTTCGACGAGCGCTACGCCCCGGCCTACTACGAGGACACCGACATCGCCTTCCGGGTCCGCGAGCTGGGTCTGAAGGTGTACATGCAGCCGGCCTCGGTGGTGGTGCACCACGAGGGCGTGTCCAGCGGCACCGACGAGTCCACCGGGGTGAAGGCCTACCAGGCGGTCAACCGGGAAAAGTTCCTGGAACGCTGGCGGCCTACGCTGCAGGCCGGCCACTTCGCCAACGGCCAGCAGGTGTTCCTGGCGCGCGACCGCTCGCGCGACCGGCCGCACGTGCTGGTGGTGGACCACTACGTGCCGCAGCCGGACCGGGATGCCGGCTCGCGCGCGACCTGGCATGTGATCGCGATGCTGGTCGAGCGGGGGCACCAGGTCACGTTCTGGCCGGACAACCTGCGCCGCGACCCGGCCTATGCGCCGCCCTTGCAGCAGCTCGGGGTGGAGGTGATCCATGGGGGCGAGTACCGCGGCCGGTTCGACGCCTGGATGGCGGAACACGGCCGCCACCTGCAGGCGGTGGTGCTCAACCGGCCGCACGTGTCGGTGAACTTCATCGATGCGGTGCGCAGGCACAGCCAGGCGCGCATCGTCTATTACGGTCACGACGTGCACCACCTGCGCCTGCTCGAGCAGTTGCGCCTGCAGCCCGACGCGAAGCTGGAGGTCGAGGCCGCGCGCTTCCGCGCGATGGAGCACGACCTGTGGCTGCGCTCGGACGTGGTCCTGTACCCATCCACCGACGAGACCGCGCACGTGCGCCAGTGGCTGCAGGACCGGGACGGCAAGGCGCTGGCCCGGACCGTGCCGCTGTTCGCCTACGAGCCGGTGCCGGATGCGCAGGTGCCCGGGCCCGGACAGCGGCGCGACATCCTCTTCGTGGCCGGGTTCGCGCATCCGCCGAACGTGGATGCCGCGCGCTGGTTCATGGGCGAGGTGCTGCCGCGGGTCAGGCGCGAGCTGCCGCAGGTGCGGGTGTCGCTGGTCGGTTCCAATCCCCACCCGGAGGTGAAGGCCATGGCCGGCGAGGGCGTGGAGGTCACCGGTTATGTCAGCGACGAGCGCCTGGCGGCGTATTACCGCAACGCGCGGGTGTCGGTAGCGCCGCTGCGCTTCGGCGGCGGGGTCAAGGGCAAGGTGCTGGAGAGCCTGCGCTTCGGCGTGCCCTGCGTCACCACGCCGACCGGCATGCAGGGCCTGGGCGGGGCGGCCGGCTTCATGCAGTCCAGCGCCGATGCCGACCGGTTCGCCGCCATGGTGGTGCGCCTGCTGCGGGACGACGACCATTGGTGCCGGACCTCACAGGCCTCGCGCACGTTCATCACCGACCACTATTCCCCGCGCGCGTTGTGGGACGTGCTGTCGGCGGCGGTCGCGCAGCCCTGATGCAGGACGGCGGCAATGCTCATCCAATGGCAGGGGTTGGCGGCATGCACGGCGACCGCCACGCTGCGGCCCATGCCGACGGGGCCACGGTTCAGAAGGCCGGGCGGGGGCTGCTGCTAGAATCCACCGCCACCGATACGGGCATGGACAGCATGCTGGCTGGTTTTCCGCCCAATGGCGCACGAACGACAGGTCCGGCCGGCTGCGTATCCGCCGCGGCCCTGTGCCTGTTGCTGGCCGCATGCTGTTCGGAGAACAGCCCCATCGTGCAACGGTTGCGAGCGCAGCAGGCCGCGGTGGAGCAGGCCGGGTACGCCTCGAAGACACTGGCAGCGGAAGGCATGGAGTTCGCCGTCGATGCGCGCGAGGGCATCGAGTTGGTCCCGGAGGTCGTCGAAACCACCTGCGCCGGCGCAAGGAAAGCCACCGTGCGCATCTCCTGGAACGTGGCCCTGCCCGGCGTCGTGCGCGTGCGGGCAGAGGTGGGCGAGGGCGGCGACGCGGCCGTCTGGGCCGATGGCGGAGGCCAGGGGGCCGCGCTCACGGGTCCGTGGGTGGTGGACGGTACGGTTTTCGTGTTTTCCGACCTGGGCAGCGGCACGCGGCTGGGGACGATCCGGGCCGTCGGTCTGCCGTGCTCGGGGGCCGCGCGGTGAGCGTGTCCGCCCGGGAGGGAGGGTCGGGCTGGCGGCTGCCGCAATTCGGTTTCGGGACCTGCCGGCTGGTGCTGGCATCGCTCGTGGCCGCCTCGCACCTGTGGTCGGGCATGATCCATGGCTACGCCGCCTATGCGGTGTGGGCCTTCTTCGCGCTCAGCGGGTTCCTGATGACGCTGGTGCTGACCACCCGCTACGGGGTGGATCGCCGCGGCCTGGGGGCCTACGCGTTCAACCGCTTCATGCGCATCTTCCCGCTGTACTGGCTGGCCACGCTCATGGGGGTGGCCACCCTCTGGTACTACGGGCGCTGGGGCGTGGACTTGCGGCTGATCAACGGCGAGTTCTACATGCCCGCCAGCCTGCGCGAATGGAGCTACGTGCTGACCCTGTTCCCGGGCATCCACCGTGGCGGCCTTCCGGTGCCGGTATCCAACGCATTGGCGATCGAGGTGGGCTACTACATGCTCATGCCGCTGATGGCGCGTTCGCGCAGCACCGCCTGGTTCGCCGTGGCCGTGGCGGTGATGCTCAACCTGGAAATGGGCATCGTGGGCAGCTCTTTCGGCGAGCGCTACTCCACGTTCCTGCCGTGCATGCTGCCGTTCGCCGCCGGATCGCTGGCCTGCCACTACCGCGAAGCCCTGTCGCGATTCAGCATGCCGTGGACAAGCTCGCTGGCATGGCTGGCGCATGGGCTGCTGTGGCTGAAGTTTCCCCATTGGCCCTGGACGTGGGGGCTGTACGCCTCGGCGGTGCTGTCGGTGTGGATGGTGGTTTCGCTGCACCGGCAGCGGTCGGGCAAGGTCGATCGCCTGTTGGGTGACCTCAGCTACCCGGTTTACCTGATCCATACCACCGTTGCGGCATGGTTCCTGTGCCTGTGCGGCGAGATCCGCACGCCTGCGTTCTTCCTCAAGGCGTTCGCGCTGACCCTGGCGCTGTCCTGGCTCATCGTGGCGCTGATCGACCGGCCGCTGTCGCGCATGAAGCGCAAGGCGCCCGGCGACACGCCCAATGGCGGCAGGATCGGGGGGCTGGCGTGAAGCCAGCCCTCGCGCAGCGGCTCGTGCGGTGGGTTTCGTCGCACGGGCGGCATGGCCTGGCCGCAGCGCTGCCATTGTTGTGGGTGGCGCAGGCCATGGCGCTGTGGCGGCTGGACCGGCACGCGGTCGGGGTGGCGGCCGAAGCCTATGCCGGGGCGGGGAACATCCTGCTCAACGCGCTGCCCGGCTGGGCGTTCGCGTTGTGCCTGGCGGCGCTGACCCGGCGCCTGCTGTTCCCGCTGCTGGTGACCAGTGCGATCCAGGTCGCCGTCTATCTGGCTTCGCTCAAGAAGCTCGAGGTCCTCGGCAGCCCGTTCGCGCTGCAGGACGTGTACTTCCTCACCACGATCAATCGCGCGACCCTGGAGCTGTTCGGCTCCTATGTGGAGCATCCGGCGTGGTGGCTGGCTGCCACGGCCGGGTTCCTGGGGTTGTTGGCGGCATGCTTCTGGCTTGAGCGCCCGTGGTTCCGGTGGTTCGGCGCCGTCCAGGCCGTGCTGCTGCTCGCCATGGGTGTCGCGCTGTATACGCTGGACGCCGGCAAGCAGCCCTGGGCATCGTTCTATGACGCCCAGCGCGTGCGCCCGTCGACGATGAGCCTGACCCCGGCGGTAGTGCGGTCCGGGCTGTTCAGCAGCCTGGTCTACAAGCACCTGCAGGCGCGGAACATGCGCTTCGAGATCGACGGCGATGCGCTGCGCGATGTGCTCGCCGGCCTGGAGCCGGCTCCAGCACGCCCGCTTGCGGCCAGCGCACCGCCGGATGTGGTGATCGTGCTCAGCGAATCGTTCATGGACCCGCGGATCCTCAACGGCCTGTCCGCCACGCAGGACACCATCCCCGCCACGCGCGCGCTGATCGGTGCGGGCCACGGCGGTACGATGACGGTGCCGACGTATGGCGGGGGCACGGTGCGGACCGAGTTCGAGGTGCTTACCGGCATGCCTGCCGAGGCCTTCCCGGACGCGTTCTATCCCTACGTGGATCTCGACCGCACGGTGCTGCCGTCGCTGCCGGGGCTGTTGCGCCGCCAGGGCTATGCAACCGTGGCGGTCCACGGAAATTCCGGGGCGTTCTGGAACCGGAGCGACACTTACGCGTCGATGGGTTTCGATCGTTTCGTGACCGGGCGCGAGTTCGCGCGGCGCGGGATGAAGCGGGAGGGGACCTGGTACTCCGACAGCGCGATGACCGACATCGTGCTGCAGGAACTTGCGGAGCATGGCGGCCCGACATTCGTCATGGCGGTGAGCATCCAGAACCACGGCCCTTACACCACGCTCCCGAAGGACGTCGACCAGGGCGCCTGGAAGGCCATCGAGCTTCCTCCGGGGCTGGAGGGGGAGGGGGCGCTGGAGCTGCGCAACTGCCTGTACCACCTGCATCGTGCCGACGCCCAGTTGGCGCGCCTGCTGCAGGCGCTGGAGGCGCGCGGGCGGCCCTATGTGCTGGCCTTCTTCGGGGACCACCTCCCGGCGCTGGGCAGTGCCTATGCCAGCCTGGGCTTCGTGGATGGCGCGCCTCCGGAACGCCAGCGCGTGCCCTGGGTGCTGGTTGCCGGCGAGGGGACGCAACGGCGCGCGGCATCCGCCACGCGCCACCTCTACTCGTGGGAACTGCCGGCCCAGGTTCTGGACGCGGCGGGCATCTCCGATTCCTACTTCCGCTTCATCCAGGCGCTAGGCCTGCGTCTGGAACACGCCACCGAAAGCGATGAAGAGCAGCGGCTGCGGCGCGGGCTGGTCGCCGGCGCCAATGCACGCATGGAGTTCAAGTTCGAGGAGTACGCCGATGCCCATTAGGTGGAAGAGCATGGCGGTACTGGTCCTGCTCGCGGCCGGCTGCTCCCGGAACGATGTGCTGCTGGAGATTCAGCCGGCGCAGGTGAGCGAGTGCGACCTGCCCGTGGCCGTGCAGGTGACCTGGGACGCTTCGGGCCGTGGCCTGGACTTGGCGCAACTGGAAGTGCACAACCCCGGCCGGCGGCCGACGCTGTGGATCCAGAACGCGGCCGTCGGCAGCGCGGCCACCGGGAAGTGGGCGATGGACGGCTTCACCGTGACCCTGCGTACCCGGGAAGGCCGGGAACTGGCGCGCCGGTCCCTGACCACCACGCCGTGCTCAGAGCCCTAGGCTCTCCCCCCCGTCCTCGTTCAGCCCAGCGCCGCTTCCAGCTCCGGCAACACCGCGAACAGGTCTCCCACCAGGCCGATGTCGGCCACCTCGAAGATCGCCGCGTCGGCGTCCTTGTTGATCGCCACGATCGTGCCGGCGTCCTTGATCCCGGTCAGGTGCTGGATCGCGCCGGAGATGCCGATCGCCAGGTACAGCTCCGGGGCGATGATCTTGCCGGTCTGGCCCACCTGCATCTCGTTGGGGCAGTAGCCGGCATCCACCGCCGCGCGCGAGGCGCCCACGGCCGCGCCGAGCTTGTCGGCCAGGGCGTAGACGATGCGGAAGTTTTCCTCCGAACCGACGCCGCGGCCGCCGGAGACCACCCGGCGCGCGCTCTGCAGGTCGGGGCGGTCGGACTGGCCGGCGACCAGGCCCAGGTGGCGGGTATGCGTGGGCACGGTGGCCTCCACCTGCGCGGCCTCCACCGTGGCGTTGCCGCCGCCTGCGGCCTGCGGCCAGGACGCCGTGCGCACCGTGGCGACCACGGTCCGGTCCGCGGGGGCCTCGAGGGTGACGATGGCATTGCCGGCGTAGATGGGGCGCCGGAAGGTGTGTTCGCCCTCGACCGTCATCAGGTCGGACACCTGGTTGACCCCCAGCAGCGCGGCCACCACCGGCATCAGGTCCTTGCCGAAGGTGGTGGAGGGGCCGAACACGTGGCTGTAGCCGGCCGCCAGCGCGGCGACCTGCGGACCCAGCACCTGGGCCACGGGCTGGGCATTGGCCGGGTGGGCGACGGCGAGCACGCGGCCGACGCCGGCGATCTGCGCCGCTTGCGCGGCCACCGCGGCCGGGTCGGCGGCCAGCACGGCGATGTCGATGGATTCGGGCGCCAGCGCCAGCGCGGCGCTGACGGTGCGGGCGGTGGCGGCGTTGAGCCTGCCGTCGAGGTGTTCGGCGATGACGAGGACTTTGGACATCGGAGTGCTCCGTTTTTCTATCTGGGAGCCGGCTTGCCGGCGACCATGGCAATCACGAGGGGGAACCGGGTTGCCCGCATGGCGGTGGCCGAACGAAGCCGGCTCCAGACATGGGGAAACCGGCACGCCGGATCAGGCGTGCCCGATCAGGCGTGCCCGATCAGAGCAGGCCCCTGGCCTTGAGCGTGGCCACCAGCTCGGCCGCGTCCTTGACCATCATGCCCCTGCCGCGCCCGGGCGGCGGCGCGTAGGCGGTGGTCTTCAGCTCGGGGCCGGCGTCCACGCCCAGGTCGGCCAGGGCCAGGGTCTCCAGCGGCTTGCTCTTGGCCTTCATGATGTCCGGCAGCTTGATGAAGCGCGGCTCGTTCAGGCGCAGGTCGGTGGTGACCACCGCCGGCAGGTCCACTTCCAGCGTCTCCAGGCCGGCGTCGACCTCGCGCACGACGGTGGCCTTGCCGTCGGCGATGTCGACCTTGCTGGCGAAGGTGGCCTGCGGGCGGCCCCACAGGGTGGCCAGCATCTGCCCGGTCTGGTTGGCATCGTCGTCGATGGCCTGCTTGCCCAGGATCACCAGGTCCGGCTGCTCCTTCTCCACCAGCTTGAGCAGGGTGCGGGCGGCGGCCAACGGCTGCACCGGGCCGTCGGCGACCACGTGGATGGCCCGGTTGGCGCCCATGGCCAGGCCGTTGCGCAGGTGCGCCTGGGCGTCGGCCGGGGCGATGGTGGCGACCACCACCTCGCTGGCGATGCCCTTGTCGCGCAGGCGCAGGGCCTCTTCCAGGGCGATCTCGTCGAACGGGTTGGGCGAGAGCTTCACGCCCTCGGTGACCACGCCGGACCCGTCCGGCTTGACCTGGATGCGGACGTTGTAGTCCACCACGCGCTTGTAGGCGACCAGGATCTTCATCGTGGGATTCCTTGCGAAGGCTGATGGACGCCCGGCGGCGGCGGGCGTGGGGGGGGGGGATGGAGAATCCGTGGGCCGATTCTACCGGCCGGGTGCGGTCCGGTGCGACCTGGCGCGCGCGCATGACCCGCCGCTGGGCGCCTTTTGCCCGCCGTAAACTGCCGTTGTGCGGCAGCGGCCGCTAGAATCCGGACATGGGCTTCCAACGAGGGCAGGCATGGCCGCTTCCAAACTCTATCCCGACGCCAGGCGCGCGCTGGCCGACCTGGTCGCCGACGGCCAGGTCCTGGCGGTCGGCGGCTTCGGCCTGTGCGGCATCCCCGAGGCGCTGATCGCCGCGCTGCGCGATTCGGGCGTCAAGGGCCTGACCGCCATCTCCAACAACGCCGGCGTGGACGGCTTCGGCCTGGGCCAATTGCTGGAGACCCGCCAGATCCGCAAGATGATTTCGTCCTACGTGGGCGAGAACAAGGAGTTCGAACGCCAGTTCCTGGCCGGCGAGCTGGAGCTGGAGTTCAATCCGCAGGGCACCCTGGCCGAACGCCTGCGCGCCGGCGGCGCGGGCATCCCGGCGTTCTACACCGCCACCGGCTACGGCACGGTGGTGGCCGAAGGCAAGGAGACGCGCGAGTTCGACGGCAAGCACTACGTGCTGGAAACCGCGCTGGTGGCCGATGTCTCGCTGGTCAAGGCGTGGAAGGCCGATGCCGCCGGCAACCTGGTGTTCCGCAAGACCGCGCGCAACTTCAACCCGGCCTGCGCGATGGCCGGCAAGGTCTGCGTGGCCGAGGTGGAGCAGGTGGTGGAGGTGGGGGCGATCGAACCGGACCAGGTGCACCTGCCCGGCATCTACGTCGACCGCATCGTGCACAACCCCACCCCGGAGAAGCGCATCGAGCAGCGCACCGTGCGCACGGCAGGAGACAAGTAATGGCCTGGACCCGCGACGAGATGGCGCAGCGCGCCGCCCGCGAACTGAGCGACGGCGCTTACGTGAACCTGGGCATCGGCCTGCCCACGCTGGTGGCCAACCACATCCCCGAGGGCGTGGACGTGTGGCTGCAGTCGGAGAACGGCCTGCTGGGCATCGGCCCGTTCCCGACCGAGGACGAGATCGACGCCGACCTGATCAACGCCGGCAAGCAGACCGTGACCGAGCGCGAGGGCGCCAGCTACTTCGGCAGCCACGATTCCTTCGCGATGATCCGCGGCGGCCACATCGACCTGGCGATCCTGGGCGCGATGCAGGTCACCGACAAGGGCGACCTGGCCAACTGGATGGTGCCGGGCAAGATGGTCAAGGGCATGGGCGGGGCGATGGACCTGGTCGCCGGCGTCAAGCGCGTGGTCGTGCTGATGGAGCACACGGCGAAGAACGGCGAACACAAGATCCTGCCCGAGTGCACCCTGCCGCTGACCGGCGTGGGCGTGGTCGACCGCATCATCACCGACCTGGGCGTGTTCGACGTCACCGAGGCCGGCCTGAAGCTGGTGGAAACCGCCGATGGCGTGAGCGTGCAGGAGCTGGAGGAAAAGACCGGGGTGCCGTTCGCGGCCTGAACCCGGATCGGGTGGGCCGGCAGGGTCCGCTGCGGACCGCAGCGGTCCGGCAAGCCTCAGCGCCGCGCCACCAGGGTCCACATGCCATAGGGCAGGCCGGCCGCGAGCGAATAGGGCATGGCCATCTCCACGTGCCGGAAGCCGGCGTCGCGCCATGCCTCCAGCATGTCCCAGCCGAAGTGGTAGTAGCACAGGATGCCGCCGCCGATCGGGTCGCCATGGTATTCCGGCGGTTCGAGGTGTTCGATCCCGCCGGCGGCGTCGAAGCGCGCGCGCACCAGGGTTCGCGGCCGGTCGTTGAAAGGGTAGGTCGCCACGCATACGCCGCCGGGCCTGAGTACCCGGGCGAACTCGGCGAGGGCCCGGGTATGGTCCGGCACATGTTCCAGCACGTCGAAGCTGACTACCGCGTCGAGTACGCCGTCGGCGAAGTCCAGGCGGGTGACGTCCCGGAATACGATCTCGCCGCGGCCACCCATCCGGACCAGCGAGGCCGACAGGGATTTGCGGCGCTCGACGTCCGGTTCGAACTCGCCCCCGTGCACCACGGCATCGAGATGGCGCTGCATCCACACGTAGGTGGGAGACGCCTGCTCGGTGACGTAGATCGCCGGGACGCCCGCGGATACGGGTTCCGGAACGCCCAGGCCCAGGCGCGCGAGTGCGGCGCGCATGCGTGTGATGGGCGGCCGCGGGGCCGGCGCCATATGCTCGAATAGAAGGCCGAGGGCGGCGCGGACCCGCGAATTGCATCCGCAGCGCCGGCATATCAGGCCCTCCCTGACATCCGGGTTCTCCGGGTCGGAAAGCAGCCGGAAGGGCGTTTCCTGGGCGCACAATCCGCACCGGGCGCGCAGGGCGCCCCAATCGCAACGGGCCAGGAAGTTCTGCGACTCCAGCCATGCATCGCGCAGGCCGGTATGCTGGTCCCGCGCTTGCCATGAATCGAACGCAAAGCGCATGTCGGTCGATCCGCAACGGACTCGGTCGTCGATCCTATCGCGCCGGCGGTCATTCGAGCTATCGCGAGGACGCGAAGAAAGAAGCGGTGCGTTCCTCCGTGAGGGAGCGACGGCGGAACGCCGCCGTTCCCGTCCGGAAGGCATCGCGTACGAGAACGCGCCTTCACGGGCCATCGTGGATCGCCGTCTCGACGGGAGCCTCACAAATTCTGGTAGTTCGGCCCCGATCCGCCCTCCGGCGTGACCCAGGTGATGATCTCGTAAGGGTCCTTGATGTCGCAGGTCTTGCAGTGCACGCAGTTGGCGGCGTTGATCTGCAGGCGGCGGCCGCGGCTCCCATCGGGCCCGGCGTCCTCCACCATCTCGTAGACACCGACCGGGCAGAAGCGGGTGCAGGGGTTGGCGTACTCGACCGTGCAGCGGTCCACGCAGATGGAGGGGTCGGCCACCTTCAGGTGCACGGGCTGGTCCTCGTCGTGCTCGGTGGCCGCGTAGTACACGCCTTGCAGGCGGTCACGCGGGGGCAGGGTGCGTTCGACGTAGTCGCGCCTGGGCTGCTCGTGCTCGCCCACCTTGTCCAGCGAGGACCAGTCCGGGGCCACCTTGAGCGTCCACGGCGAGGCGCCCTTCACCACGGTTTCCCAGGCGGCGTTGGCCAGGCCGAACCACAGGCCCTTCTTGAAACCGGGCTTGATGTTGCGCACCTGCCTCAGTTCGGCCGCCGCCGCGGAGGCGCGCAGCCTGGCGTCGAAGCCGGCCGGCTGCAGGCCGTTGCCGGCCAGGTGCTCGGCGGCGAGCATGCCGCTGCGGATTGCCTGGTGGGTGCCCTTGATTTTGGGGACGTTGAGCAGGCCGGCGGTGTCGCCGATCAGCAGCGCGCCGGGCATCTCGACCCTGGGCAGCGATTGCCAGCCGCCGGTGACGATGGCGCGCGCGCCGGCCGAGAGGATGCCTCCGCCCTCCAGCAGCGGCGCGACCAGCGGGTGGTTCTTCCATTGCTGGAAGGCCTCCCACGGCTTGTAGTGCGGATCGCGGTAGTCCAGGCCGCTGACGTAGCCCAGCGCGACCTGGTCGTTGCGCAGGTGGTAGAGGAAGCCGCCGCCATAGGTATGGGTGTCGGCCGGCCAGCCCAGGGTGTGCACGATCTTGCCGGGCACGGCCCGCCCTTCCGGCACCTGCCACAGTTCCTTGATGCCGATGGAATAGCCCTGCGGGTCGCTGCCCGCGTCCAGGCCGAAGCGCCCGACCAGGCGCTTGGTCAGGTGGCCGCGTGCGCCCTCGGCCAGCACCGTGACCTTGGCCCTGATGTCGATGCCGGGGGTGTAGCCGGGCTTGTGCGAGCCGTCCCTGGCCACGCCCATGTCGCCGATGCGCACGCCCAGCACCGCGCCGTCGGCATCGTGCAGCGTATGCGCGGCGGCGAAGCCGGCGTAGATCTCCACGCCCAGCGCCTCGGCCTGCGGCGCCAGCCAGGCGCACATCGCGCCCAGGCTGACGATGAAGTTGCCATGGTTGCGCATGCCGGGCGGCACGAACGGCAGCTTGCGCCCGCCGTCCTTGCCCAGGAACCAGAACTCGTCCTCGCCTGCGGGCACGCAGATCGGCGGCGGGGTGTCGCGCCAGCCGGGCAGCAGCGCGTCCAGTGGGCCGGGCTCGATCACCGCGCCCGACAGGATGTGTGCACCGACGGTGCTGGACTTCTCGATCACGCAGACCGAGATCCCCGGATCGAGTTGCTTGAGGCGGATGGCGAACGCCAGGCCGGCCGGGCCGGCGCCGACGGTGACGACGTCGTACTCCATCACGTCGCGCTCGATGGCATCGTCGGCTTCGGGAGGCACAGGGAGGGGGAGATCCTGCATCGTTCGGCTCCGGCTTGGCTGTTATGGCTAATACCCATTTTCGGGGTTCGGCGCGGGTGGGGCAAATCGCGGCGTCCCGGCCATCATGCGGTCGCGCAACCTGCCGCGGATGCGTTCCTGGGCGCGATGAGCTTCCTCGCGTGGGTCGGGGGCCGCAAGAGCCATCGCTCGAAGGCGCTCCGCGCGAGGCGGTGCTAGCGTGGCGGCCCATGGAATGGATCGATTTCCAGGTGCCCGACGCGCGCCTGCGCCTGGCCCGGGGCTGGCTGGCGCCGGACGCCGCGGCCTCGCTGATGGAGGCGCTGCTGCACGAACTGCCGTGGAGCGTGCACCGGGTGCGGCTGTTCGGCCGCGAGCTTCCGTCGCCGCGGTTGAGCTGCTGGGCGGGGGATGCGCAGGCGGCGTACCGCTATTCCGGCAGCCGCTTCGAGCCGCAGCCCTGGACGCCGGCCCTGGTCGCGCTGCGCGACCGCCTGGTGGAGGAACTGGCGCATCCGTTCAACAGCGTGCTGGCCAACCGCTACCGCAGCGGCGCCGATGCGATGGGCTGGCACAGCGACGACGAGCCGGAGCTTGGCCCCGAACCGATGATCGCCTCGCTGAGCCTGGGGGCGACGCGCCGCTTCCTGCTGCGCCATCGGCACGACCCGGGGCAGCGGCTGTCACTGGTCCTGGCGCCGGGCAGCCTGTTGCTGATGGGCGGCTCCACCCAGCGTTGCTGGAAACATGCGTTGCCGCGCACGGCGCGGCCGGTCGGGGAGCGGATCAACCTGACCTTCCGCCACGTCGTCGCGCGGTAGCGGCGGCCGCCTCATCCCTTGCGGGGGCCGGCTTGCGCCGGCGACCGTATCCGAACCAGGAATGGCCGGCGCGCCCGGCGTGGCGGCCGCCGGCCCTGCCCGGCTCCTGCATGGGCGCCGCGCTCAGCCGCTTTCCGTGGTCGGCACGCCGGCATGCCGGCCATCGACCATGCCCGGTGCCCCTACGGCGGCGGGTGGCGCCGGGTATCGGCCTGGCCCTGGGCGAGGGTCCAGCCGGCGATCTCCGGGGTGATGGCGCCCAGCGCTTGTTCGAAGGCGGCGGCCACGCTGGCGATGTCGGTAGCCGCGGCGGGCAGCGCCTGCCGGAAGGTGCGGCTGGCGACTACGCGCTGGTCGGTGTTGTGCAGCAGCTTGGCCGCGACCTCGATGGTCGCCGCCGGGCCGCCGCCGGCGTAGTCGGCCTCGAAGCGGCGCACGTCCATCGCCAGCCGGTAGTCGGCGCGCAGGCCGGTGGCCACCCGTCCGACCGCGGCGATCTTCCCCGAGTCCTCCAGCGCACGCAGCACCGCGCCTTCGAGCAGGTCCGTCGGCGGTTGCGCCCAGACCGCGCCGCGGTACACCTGCAGTTCGCCCGGCACCGGGCGGACGCCGATGCGGGGACTGTCGATCAGGCGCGACGCGCTGGGCTTGGAGACGGCCAGTTGCCAATCCACCTGTGGCCAGGCGGGGTCGGTCTGTACCTGCACCTGGGGCGCGTAGATGGTCACCGGGTCGCGCTGGCTGCCGGTGAGCAGCGAGCAGCCGGCCAGCAGCAGCGCGCCGGCCATCGCCAGCGCGGTGCGCAGCGGCCGGACGCGCTCGCGCCGCCGGCTTCCGGCCCGCGTGCCGGCGGTCCGGCCCGGCTCCGATGCGGCGTGCCGTACGCGCCGGCATGCCGTTGTCGCTTCCATCCCTTCCATATGCGTTCCTCCGGCCGCGGTGGCGGCGCGCGCGTGCATCATCGGCTCCATTCCCGCTATCCCGGTCGCCGGCCTCACGGCTCGAACTCCTTGGGCCCGTCGCGCCCGAGCAGGAAGCGGCTGGGGTTGTTCTCCAGCCGGTCGCTGATCTGGCGCAGGTCGCGAATCAGGCCGCGCAGCTCGGTCAGGGTCGGGCCGAGCTGGGCCAGGCCGTCGTTGGCGAAGCTGTTGATGGCCGCGCGATTCTCGCCGAGGATCGCATCGGCGTTGCCGGCGGCCGAGTCCAGGCGCGCCAGGGTGGAATCGAGCTTGGCGACGATGGCCGGCAGCTCGCGCACCAGGTTCCGGTCCAGGCGCTGCATGGTGCCGTTGGTGGTCTGCAGGGTGGTGTCCAGGCTGCGCGCGGCGTCGCGCGCGCTGACCAGCAGCGCTTCCATGCCCTGGTCCTTTGCGGCCAGCGAGCCGGTGATGCTCTCGATGTTCTCCAGGGTCGCGGTCACCCGCGCCACGTTGCCGTCGCTGAGCATCTGGTCCAGCCGCTCGACGATGCGGCTGGCGGTGTCGGTGATGTTCTGCAGGGCCGAGGGCGCGGTCTGGATCAGCGGGGTGTCGCGCGGGTCCACGGCGGTGAGCATCGGCGCCCCCGGGGTGCCGCCGGAGAGCTGGATGATGGCCGGGCCGGTGAGGCTGGTGATGGCCAGCTTGGCGCGGGTGTCGGTCTTGATCGGCGCGGTGGCGTCGGCGCGGATGATCGCCACCACCCGGCGCGGGTCGTTGGGGTCCAGCGAGAGCTTGTCGATGGAGCCGACCGAGATGCCGTTGTACTGCACCGGGCTGCCCACCGACAGGCCGGTGACCGCCTCGTCGAACACGATCTGGTAACGCTGCCAACTGCGCTCGGACGAGTACTTGGCCGCCCATAGCCCGAACAGCAGAAGGCCGATCGACACCACCAGGGTGAACGCGCCGATCAGCACGTAGTTGGCCTTGGTCTCCATGGGTCAGTCCGCCTCCGTTGGCGTGGCCGGTGGGCCGTAGGTGTCGCGTGCCCTGCGCGCGGACCGGGCGCGCGGGCCGTGGAAGTATTCCTGCACCCAGGGGTGATCGAATCGCTCGACCTCCTCCAGCGGCGCGTTGACCACCACCTTGCGGTCGGCCAGCACCGCCACCCGGTCGCAGATAGCGTACAGGGTGTCCAGGTCGTGGGTGATGAGCAGCACGGTCAGGCCCAGCGCTTCCTGCAGGGTCGCCAGCAGGCGGTCGAAGGCGTCCGCGCCGATCGGGTCCAGGCCGGCGGTGGGCTCGTCCAGGAACAGCAGCGGCGGGTCCAGCGCCAGCGCCCGGGCCAGGCCGGCGCGCTTGCGCATGCCGCCGGACAGTTGCGAGGGCAGCTTGTCGATGGCGTCGGCCGGCAGCCCGGCCAGCTTCACCTTCAGCAGCGCCAGTTCGTAGCACCAGCTTTCCGGCAGGTCGCGGTGGTGCTCCTTCAGCGGCACCTGCACGTTCTCGCCCACGGTCAGCGAGGAGAACAACGCGCCGTCCTGGAACAGCACGCCGCTGTTGCGCTCGATGTGCAGGCGCTGCGCGCGGTCCTCGGACAGCGCGTCCGCGCCCAGCACGCGGATGCTTCCGCCGGCCGGCTTCTGCAGCCCCAGGATGCTGCGCATCAGCACCGACTTGCCGGTGCCCGAGCCGCCCACCACGCCGAGGATCTCGCCGCGGCGCACGTCCAGGTCCAGGCCGTCGTGCACCACCTGCTCGCCGAAGCGGTTGACCAGGCCGCGCACGGAGATGGCGGCTTCGTCTTCCGTTCGCTGTTCGCTGTTCGCTGTGCCCGGCTTCATCGTCACCAGTCCATGTGCATGAACCACAGGGCGGCCAGCGCGTCGATGACGATCACCAGCGATATGGCCTGGACCACGCTGGAGGTGGTGCGCTCGCCCACCGACTGCGCCGTGCCCTTCACCTGCAGCCCCTCCAGGCAGCCGATCAGGCCGATCACCAGGGCGAACACCGGCGCCTTGGACAGCCCGACCAGGAAGTGCCGCACTTCCATCGTGTCCTGCATCCGCGCCAGGTACATCTGCGGCGGGATGTCCAGGTCGAACGCGCCCACCGTGACGCCGCCGGCCAGGCCGGCCACCATCGCCACGAAGGTCAGCAGCGGCAGCATCACCAGCAGCGCCAGCAGCCGCGGGATCACCAGCAGGTCGACCGGGTCCAGGCCCAGGGTGCGGATTGCGTCGATCTCCTCGCGCGCCTTCATCGCGCCGATCTGCGCGGTGAAGGCCGAGGCGGTGCGCCCGGCCAGGACAATGGCGGTGAGCAGCACCGCGAACTCGCGCAGGAAGGCGATGGAGACCAGCTCGACCACGAAGATCTCCGCGCCGAAGTCGCGCAGGATGGTCGAGCCGAGGAAGGCGATGACCGCGCCGACCAGGTAGGACAGCAGCGCCACCAGCGGCACCGCGTCCAGGCCCACCTGCTCCATGTGCGCGACCGTGGCGGTGACGCGGAAGCGGCGCGGCTCGCGGACCATGCGCGCCAGCTTGCTCAGGTTCTCGCCGGTGAAGCCGACCAGCGCCACCACTTCGCGCAGGTTGGCCTGGACCGCGCGGCCCAGGCGCTCCAGCGCGGCGGCCACGCCGAAGTCGCGGCGCGCGCGCGGGCGGTCGTCGGCTACGTCCTCGATCGCCTTCACCAGCGCGGTGTGGTCCCTGCCGAAGTGCAGCGCCGCCTCGTCCAGCGAGCGGCGGCGGGCGAAGCGGATCAACTGCATGACCCCGGCCGAGTCCAGCCGGTCCACCCCGGCCGCGTCGATGGCGGCCGCGTCCTGCGGCACCTCGCGCAGGGTCTCGCCCATCGCCACGGCGTGCGCCAGCGTCCACTCGCCGGCCAGGCGGATGCGGCCGTCGGAGGGATCGCGCTGCCAACTGGGCGGGTTCGGGGGCGAATCGCGCATGGTCGCGGGCGAGCATACAGGCAAGCGGCCGGGGTGTTGCATCGTGCCCGGCAACGGGGCGGCGGGCCATACTAGGCCGATGTCCACCGCCACGCCCCGCCACCCGGCCAGCTATGCGCAGCGCATCGCGTTCGTCGCCGAGATGGCCGCGCGCCTGCATCGCTACGGCACCACCGCGCAGCGGCTGGAGGCAGCGACCACCGCGCTGTCGCAGCGCCTGGACCTGGAGTGCGAGCCCTGGTCCAACCCGACCGGCCTGATCCTGAGCTTCAACGACCCGGGCAAGCCGCCGGGCAGCAGCGACACCACCCGGGTGATCCGCCTGCCGCCGGGCGAGAACGACCTGCACAAGCTGGGCGAGGCCGACCGCATCGCCGAGGCGGTGGCGGGCGGGCAGTTGACCATCGCCCAGGGCCACACCGCGCTGCGCACCCTGGACCGCGCCCCGCTGGCCCGTACCCGGGTGATGCAGGTACTGGCCTTCGGCCTGGTGGCCGCGGGCGTGGCCGGACTGTGGCGGCTGCCGTGGCTGGACATGGCCACCGCCGGGTTCACCGGCTTGCTGATCGGCCTGCTGGACCAGTACACCGGCCGGCACCCGGCGCTGAAGGAGGCCGGCGAGGCCCTGGCCGCGCTCACCGCCGGCGCGGTGGTGACCGGCGTGGCGGCGCTGGTGGCGCCGTTGAACCTCAACACCGTGATCATCGCCTCGCTGGTCGTACTGTTGCCCGGCATGTCGCTGACCAACGCCATGAACGAGCTGTCCAGCCAGCACTGGGTCTCGGGCACGGTCCGCTTCGCCGGGGCGCTGACCACGGTGCTGAAGCTGACCGTGGGCGCGATGGTGGCGGTCATCCTGCTGGACCTGCTCGGCCTGGAACCGCAGGTACGGGCCTGGCGGCCGCAGCCGGACTGGGTGGAATGGGTCTCGATGGGCGTGGCCGCGTTCGCCTTCGCGGTGCTGTTCAAGGCCAGCCGGCGCGACTATCCCTGGGTGATGGGCGCGGCCATCGCCGGCTACCTGATCTCGCGCCATGCCGGCCAGGCCTGGGGCAGCCCGGCGGGCATCTTCCTCTCGGCGCTGGCGCTGACCGCGGCCGGCAACGGCTTCGGGCGCTGGGCGCACCGGCCCGGTGCGGTGATCCGGCTGCCGGGCATCATCATGCTGGTGCCCGGCAGCGCCAGCCTGCGCGGCCTGCTCACCCTGGTCCAGCAGCAGGACATGGACGTGGGGCAGAGCGCGCTGCTGGGCGTGCTCAACATCATCATGGCGCTGGTGGCCGGGCTGCTGTTCGGCAACCTGCTGATCCCGGCGCGCAAGAACCTGTAGCGGCCGATGGCGGGTGCCCGGCGGTGCCCCTCGTGGGCGCTTCGTTCGTGGCGGTCGGTGCCGCCGGTCGAGATCGGGTTCTACAGGAAAGGCCGTCGAGCCGGCTGTCGTAGGAGCCGGGTACGGCCGGCGGCCGCCTTGCCGGCGACCAGCCGTCGTGGGCCGCCCGATCCTGTCGCCGGCTGAAGTCGGCTTCGACAGGAAAGGTATTTGGGCGCCGGGGAATAACGATATCCGGAAAACGAGGACGCCGGCGGTTGCCGGCGTCCTCGTGGCGATTACTTCTTCGCTTTCTTGACCACGCGCTTCTTGGCGGCGGGCTTGGATTTGGACGTGGGCTTGGCCGCGCCGGGGATCACGAATTCACCCAGGTCGCGGCCCTGGCCGGTATAGGCGGCCAGCCAGCGCGGCTGCTTGCCGCGGCCGGTCCAGGTTTCCTTGGGGTTGGCGGGATTGCGGTACTTGGGCGCGACCTTGCCCAGCTTGCGCCCTGCGCGGACCGGCGCGGCGGCCTTGCGCGCGCCCTTTGCGGCGGTACCGAACAGCTCCTCGACGGTATAGCCCTCGGCTTTGGCCAGCCGGGTCAGCTTGTTGCGCACCTGCGCCAGGGGCGCGCGCTTGGACAGCAGGGCCTGGCGCTTCTTGGCGGTGGTGATGAGGGAGCCCAGTTCGCGGGGCGAGAGTGTGGCGAGGTCGATCGGCATCGGGTTGAATCTCCGGTTTTCATGGCGGGAAGGCGGGGAAAATATGCCCCTCCCTGGACACGCCTGACCCGGAGGATAATGCACGCGCATTATCACGGCAATGGAAACCGCGTGAAAACCGTCCGATTATCGCCGCATAATCACGGCGCGGCCGTGATATGGGATTCCCCGGCGCGGTCAGGCGCCGCGCAACCGCTCCAGCAGCCGGGTGCGGTCCAGCGCTTCGGCTTCGCCCGCGGTGCGTGCGCGATACTCGAACGTGCCGGCGGCCAGGCCGCGCTCGGATACCACCACCCGGTGCGGAATGCCGATCAGCTCGATGTCGGCGAACATCGCGCCCGGGCGCAGCCCGCGGTCGTCCAGCACGGCCTCGATGCCGGCGGCCCGCAGTTCGTCCAGCAGCGCCTCGGCGGCCGCGTCCACCGCCGCGTCCTTCTTCGGGTTGATCACGCATACCGCCACCGCCCACGGCGCCATCGGCACCGGCCAGACGATGCCGGCCTCGTCGTGGTTCTGCTCGATCGCCGCGGCGACGATGCGGGAGACGCCGATGCCGTAGCAGCCCATCGCCGGCACTGCGGCCTTGCCGGTCTCGTCGAGCACGGTGAAGCCCATCGCTTCGGAATACTTGCGGCCGAGCTGGAACACATGGCCGACCTCGATCCCGCGCGCCAGGCGGATTGCGCCGCCATCGGCCGCGCGGTCGCCGGCCACGACGTTGCGGATGTCTGCGACCACGTCCGGTTCGGGCAGGTCGCGGCCCCAGTTGACGCCGGCGATGTGGAAGCCGGCCTCGTTGGCGCCGACGACGAAGTCGGCCATCGCCGCCACTTCGCGGTCGGCGACGATGCGGATCGCCTGCCGGGGAGCGACCGGGCCCAGGAATCCCGGCTCGCTGCCCAGGTGCTGGGCGATCTCCGCCTCGGTGGCCGGCCGGTAGTCGGCCAGTCCGGCGACCTTGCCCAACTTGATCTCGTTGACCATGTGGTCGCCGCGGACCAGCGCCAGGACGAACCCGTCGCTGCCCATCACCGCGACCGACTTGACCGTGCGCTGCAGCGGGATGCCCATCAGCGCGGCGACTTCCTCGCAGGTCTTCTGGGTCGGCGTATCGATCTTGCGCAGCGCTTCGCCGGCCGCAGCGCGCGGCGCCGGCTCGGCGGCCTGCGCGGCTTCGACGTTCGCGGCGTAGTCCGAGCCGGTGGAGAAGGCCAGCGCATCCTCGCCCGATTCGGCCAGCACGTGGAATTCCTGCGAGGCGTCGCCGCCGATGGCGCCGGAGTCGGCCTGCACCGCGCGGAACTCCAGGCCCAGGCGGGTGAAGACGCGGGTGTAGGCGGCCTTCATGTTCTCGTACTCGCGCGCCAGGTCGGCGTCGCTGGTGTGGAACGAGTAGGCGTCCTTCATCAGGAACTCGCGCGCGCGCATCACCCCGAAGCGCGGGCGGATCTCGTCGCGGAACTTGGTGTGGACCTGGTAGAAATTCACCGGCAACTGCCTGTAGCTGCTCAGCTCCTGGCGGGCGAAGTCGGTGATGGCTTCCTCGGCGGTGGGGCTGTAGCAGTATTCGGCCTCCTTGCGGTCCTTGATCTTCAGCAACTGGCCGCCGAACTGTTCCCAGCGGCCGGTTTCCTCCCACAGCTCGCGCGGCTGGATGGTGGGCAGTTGCAGCTCCACCGCGCCGGCGCGGTCCATTTCCTCGCGGACCACGGCCTCGACCTTGCGCAGCACGCGCAGGCCCAGCGGCGACCAGGTGTACAGGCCGGCGGCGAGCTTGCGGATCATGCCGGCGCGCAGCATCAGCTTGTGGCTGACCAGTTCGGCGTCGGCCGGGGTTTCCTTGGTGGTGTGCAGGTGGAAGCGGGAAAGGCGCATTGCGGGCATTCTGGGGCGGGAGACCGGACATTCTGCCAGCAACGGGACGGAGCCTGCGCCGTGGCGGCGCTTCCGGCATTGCGGCGGGTGGCGGAAGGGGCGGGAATCCCGCCTCCGGCCGCTACGGGGCGGAGGCGGCCGGCGATCGGCATGCCGGTGTGCCGATGGATTCTTGACTTCGTCGCGGCTTGTCGCCGGCCGAGGCCGGCGCCCGCAACGGCCTCGGCAACGAAGGCGGGTTCTAGCGGCCCGCTTCGATCCGGATGCCGGACTCCGGTTCGCGGGCGATGCGTTCGTAGGGGCCGCTCCCGGGCGGGGCGTCGGTGATCTGCAGGTTGCCGGCGGCGTCGCGCCAGCGGTAGAGCGGGCGCAGGGCGTCCTCGGCCTGGGCCGCGGCAGCCCGCTCGGCGCGTTGGTGGGCCTCGGGCGAGCGCTCGGGGGAGGCGTCGCGGCCCAGCCACCAGGCCAGGCCGCCGCCGAGCGCCAGCCCGGCCAGGATCGCCCAGGCCGCGCGCATGTTCAGCCCCGGCAGTAGGCCTTGACCGCGGCTTCGGCCAGGCCCTTCTGCGCCTCGCGCTCGTCGGCGCTGAGGGTGTGGTCGGGCGTGCCGTCGCCGTCGGTGTCCTGCTGCACCGCGACGCTGCCCTGCAGCAACTTCAGGTTGTTGCGCGCGTCGACGCACTGCGGCGTCTCCACCGAGGTGGCCGGGAGGGCGGCCTCGGCGGTCTGGCCGTGGTGGTCGATGCGGCGGACGTCGTACTGCTGGCCCGGCGGCGGCTTGTCGGAAGAGTGGGTGACGCCGTTGGCGTCTTTCCACTGGTAGACGTTGCTGGCCAGGGCCGCGGTGCTGAGGCCGGCGGCCAGGAACAACAGGCAGGACCGGGACA
This sequence comes from Pseudoxanthomonas broegbernensis, assembly GCF_014202435.1. GTDB lineage: Bacteria > Pseudomonadota > Gammaproteobacteria > Xanthomonadales > Xanthomonadaceae > Pseudoxanthomonas > Pseudoxanthomonas broegbernensis. The sequence continues at coordinate 204,555 of NZ_JACHGU010000001.1, forward strand.
GGATGCGCATCGTGGGCTCTCCGGGAGCGGGGGACGGGCCGATTGCAGCACCGGGCCGGCGGGCTGGCAAGTCGGGGCGGTTCGCAGGCGGCCGGCCGGCCCGTACACTGGCGCCCATGGACCTGGACCGCCCACCGCCGCGCGCACGCGGGATCTACCTGCTGCCGAACCTGTTCACCACCTGCGGGTTGTTCGCGGGTTTCTACGCGATCATCGCCGCGGCCAACAGCCAGTTCACCGCCGCGGCCATCGCCGTGTTCGTGGCCGGGCTGGCCGACGGCATCGATGGCCGGGTGGCGCGGCTGACCGGCACCAGCAGCGCCTTCGGCGTGCAGTACGACTCGCTGGCCGACCTGGTCAGCTTCGGCCTGGCCCCGGCGCTGGTGATGTACCACTGGTCGCTTTCGGCGCTGATGCTGGACAACGCGACCATGGGCCGGGTGGGCTGGGCGGTGGCCTTCCTCTATGCGGCCTGCGCGGCCCTGCGCCTGGCCCGTTTCAACACCCAGGTCGGGGTGGTGGACAAGGGCTGGTTCGTGGGCCTGGCCAGCCCGGCCGCGGCGGGGCTGATGATGGCCTTCGTCTGGGCCTTCGCCGATGGCGGGCTGGGCTGGAACGGGGAGGAACTGCGCTACGTCGCCCTGGGCGTGACCCTGTGCTCGGCCTTGCTGATGGTCAGCCGGGTGCGCTACTGGAGCTTCAAGGGCAGCGGCGAGGGCGGGGCGCGCGCCGACCGGGTGCCGTTCGCGGTGCTGCTGGTGGTGCCGGTGGCCATCGCCGTGCTGGTGATCGACCTGCCGCGGGTACTGCTGGCGGTGGGCGTGCTGTACGCGCTGTCCGGGCCGCTGCTGGCGGCGTGGCTGCGCTGGCGCCGGCGGTCCGGGCCGGCATGAGCGCTCCGGCGCCCGGCGGTTCGCTCTGGAGCCCGCAGCAGCGCGGCTGGCTGCGGGCGCTGGGCTATGCGCTGTATCGCACCGGTTCCGGCGCGGCCGAGGACGCCGTGCCGGAACCGGAGAATGCGCCGCCGCGCGAAGCCATGGCATCCGTGCCCCGACCCCATCCCGAGCCGGCGCCCCGGGGCGCATCGCCCGCGGCTGGCGCGCACCGGGCGCCACCGCATCGCGGCCACGCCGATCCGGACGCCGTTGCCGAGGCGCCGGCGACGGCGCCTGCACCGGCCTTGGCGCCGCCTCCCACCCGCCGTCCGGCGCACCTGCCCGATCGGCTGCAACTGGCCCTGCTGCGCGCTTCCGGCATGGACCCGTCCGACCCGGCCACGCAGGCGGCGATGGCGCAATGGCCGGTGGAGCGGCTGCGCGGCGATGCCGCGGCCAAGCGCGCGTTCTGGCCGCAGTTGCGCGCATTGAGGCGCCGTTCGTGAGCGTGGCCGCCTACCGCGCGCTGGCGCCGTCCTGGCGCCTGCGCGCCATGCGCGAGGGCGACCTGGATGCGGTGATGGCGATCGAGCGCCGCGCCTATCCCTTCCCGTGGAGCCGCGGCACGTTTCGCGACTGTCTGCTGGCCGGCTACCCGTCCCTGCTGGCCCTGGAGGACGATCGCCCGGCCGGCTACGGGGTGATGAGCGTGGCCGCCGGCGAGGCGCACCTGTTGAACCTGTGCACCGCGCCGGAGCGGCAGTCGCGCGGCCTGGGCCGGCACCTGCTGCGCGCGCTGCTGCGCACGGCGCGCGACCGCGGCACCCGGCGCATCTTCCTGGAGGTGCGGCCCTCCAACCCGCCGGCCATCGCCCTGTACCGCAGCGAGGGCTTCGACGAGATCGGCCGCCGCCCGCGCTACTACCCGGCCGTACAGGGCCGCGAGGACGCCCTGGTGATGGCGATGGAACTGGTCACCGGCGAGATGGAGCGGATGCCGCCGCTGTAGCCGCCGCCATGCGCGGTCGCCGGCTGAAGCCGGCTCCTGCGGGGGGGCCGGGCATCGGGAATGCGTACGCCCGCCTCAGAGCCGCTCGCGCTGCGCCTGCAGGCCGGCCAGTTGGGTGCTCCAGTCGGCCAGGCGGGCGCGCTCCTGCTCGACCACCGCGGCGGGCGCGTTGGCGACGAAGGTGGCGTTGCCGAGCTTGCCGTTGCACTTGCCGATCTCGGCCTGCACGCGCTTGATCTCCTTGTCCAGGCGCACGCGCTCGGCGTCCAGGTCCACCAGGCCTTCCAGCGGCACCAGCAGCTTCAGCTCGCCGACGATGGCGGTGGCCGAGGCGGGCGCGTCGGCGCCGGCGTCCAGCCATTCGATCGCCTCCAGCCGCAGCAGGAAGCGCAACTGCGAGGCGAAGCGCTCGATGCGGTCGCGGTCCTGCGCGGTGCCGGCGGCCAGCAGCAGGCGCACGGCCTTGCCCGGGGAAACGCCCAGCTCGCTGCGCACCCGGCGCAGCGCCGAGACCATGGACTTGAGCCATTCCACGTCGGCCTCGGCGGCGGCGCAGCCCTGGCCGGCGAAGTCGCCCGGGAGCGGATACGGGCGCAGCGAGATCGAGTCGCCTTCCACCCCCACGCGCGGGGCCGCCTGTCGCCACAGTTCCTCGGTCACGAACGGCACCAGCGGGTGCAGCAGGCGCAGCAGCGACTCGAGCACGTACAGCAGGGTGTGGCGGGTGCTGGCGGCGGCTTGCGCGTCATCGCCGCCCAGCGCCGGCTTGGCCAGTTCCACGAACCAGTCGCAGAACTCGTTCCACGCAAACTCGTACAGCGCCTGCGCCAGCAGGTCGAAGCGGTAGGCGGCGAAGTGTTCCTGCGCCTGCGCGGCGACCGCGGCCAGGCGGGCGAGGATCCACTTCTCGGCGTCGGTCGCGGGCCGCGGCGCGCCGGAGAAGCTCGCACCCTCGGTGTTCATCAGCACGAAGCGGCTGGCGTTCCACAGCTTGTTGCAGAAGTTCTTGTAGCCCTCGGCGCGGCCGAGGTCGAACTTGATGTCGCGGCCGTGGCCGGCCAGCGCGGCGATGGTGAAGCGCAGGGCGTCGGCGCCGTGGGCGATGATGCCGTCGGGGAATTCCTTGCGCGTGGCCTTCTCGATGCGCTCGGCCAGCCTGGGCTGCATCAGGCCGCTGGTGCGCTTGGCGACCAGGTCCTCCAGGGCGATGCCGTCGATGATGTCCAGCGGGTCCAGCACGTTGCCCTTGGACTTGGACATCTTCTGGCCCTGGGCGTCGCGGATCAGGCCGGTGATGTAGACGTCGCGGAACGGCACCCGCCCGGTGAAGCTGTCGGTGGCCATGATCATCCGCGCCACCCAGAAGAAGATGATGTCGAAGCCGGTGACCAGCACCGACGAGGGCAGGTAGCGGTCGAAGCCGCGCTGCGCCATGGCGGCCTCGTCGGGCCAGCCCAGGGTGCTGAACGGCCACAGTTGCGAGGAGAACCAGGTCTCCAGTACGTCGCTGTCCTGGTTCAACGCGACCTCGGCGCCGAGGCCGTGCCTGGCGCGCACCTCGTCCTCGCTGCGGCCGACATGGCACGTGCCGTCGGCGTCGAACCACGCCGGGATGCGGTGCCCCCACCAGAGCTGGCGGCTGATGCACCAGTCCTGGATGTTCTCCATCCAGTGGCGGTAGGTGTTGACCCAGTTCGGCGGGACGAATTTCACTTCGCCCGATTCCACGAGTTCCAGGCCGCGCTTCGCGAGCGCGTCCATCTTCACGAACCACTGGTCGGTCAGGTACGGCTCGATCACCTGGCCGGTGCGGTCGCCGCGCGGTACCTGCAGCTTGTGCGGCCTGGTCTCCGCCAGCAGGCCCAGATCCTCCAGGTCGGCGAGCACGGCCTTGCGCGCGTCGTAGCGGTCCAGGCCGCGGTACTTTTCCGGCGCGCTGTCGTTGAGCGCGGCCACCGGGGTGAACAGGTTGATCAGCGGCAGGCCATGCCGCACGCCCACCTGGTAGTCGTTGAAGTCGTGCGCCGGGGTCACCTTGACCACGCCGGTACCGAAGGCGCGGTCGACGTAGTCGTCGGCGATCACCGGGATGCGGCGGCCCGTCAGCGGCAGTTCGACCTGCTTGCCGACCAGCGACGCGTAGCGCGGGTCCTCCGGGTGCACCATCGCGGCGGTGTCACCGAGCATGGTTTCCGGGCGGGTGGTGGCCACGATCAGGTAGTCGCGGGTCTCGCGCAGGACCTCGTTGCCGTCGGCGTCGACCTCGACGTGCTCGTAGGCCGCGCCGTCGGCCAGCGGGTAGCGGATCGACCAGAGGAAGCCGTCCTCCTCCACGTTCTCCACTTCCAGGTCGGAGATCGCGGTCTTCAGCACCGGGTCCCAGTTCACCAGTCTTTGGCCGCGGTAGATCAGGCCCTGCTCGTACCAGCGCACGAACGCCTCGACCACCGCCGCCGAGGGCTGAGGGTCCATGGTGAAGGTGCTGCGCGACCAGTCGCCGGAGGCGCCCAGGCGGCGCATCTGCCGCTCGATGGTGTCGCCGGACTGCGCCTTCCACTCCCAGACCTTGGCCACGAAGCCCTCGCGGCCCAGCGAGTCGCGGGTCTGGCCGCTGCCTTCCAGCGCCAGGTTGCGGCCGACCACCATCTCGGTGGCGATGCCGGCGTGGTCGGTGCCCATCTGCCACAGGACATCGAAGCCGCGCATGCGGTGGTAGCGCACCAGCGCGTCCATCAGCGTGTGCTGGAAGGCGTGGCCCATGTGCAGGGTGCCGGTGACGTTGGGCGGCGGCAGCAGGATCGCGTAGGGCTCGCCCCGGCCGCTGGGCTTGAAGCAGCCGCTGGCCTCCCATTCGGCGTACAGGCGCGTTTCGAAGGTCTTGGGTTCGTAGCCGGAGGGCAGGGAGGTCATGGCGGAAGCGGGGTCCGGTGAAGAGAGGCGGTCAGGCGCGCTGTCGCAGCGCACGCCGGATTTTCTGGTCGGTGCTGTACTGGCTCAGCGCGTAGACCGCCCAGATCGTGGCCGGCAGCCAGCCCAGCACGGTCAGTTGCAGGAACAGGCACAGCAGGCCGGCGAAGGGGCGGCCGATGGTGAAGAAAGTCAGCCAGGGCAGCAGCAGGGCGATGATCAGGCGCATGTGGAAGGAGTCGGGCGGCGGGGGATGGACGTTACATGTCGTGCTTGTTCAGGGCGTAGCCCAGCGCCTGGTACTGCTTCCAGCGCTCGCGCAGCGGGCCGCGCGCGGCCGGGTCGGCCGGCACCACTTCCAGCACGCGCTCGCAGGCCTCGCGCCAGGCCTCGTCGCGCAGGTTGATCACCAGCGGCCGCGGCGGCGCCTCGGTGCCGGGGGCGACGATCAGTACCGGGGTGGCTTCGTCGTCCTCGTCGTCGCCGGCGATCTGGTGCGGGATGTAGGCGTCCGGATCGAACGACCACAGCAGGTCGTCCAGCGCCTCGGCCTGGGCCGCGTCGCGCGCCAGCACCAGGGTGAACTGGTTGGCGTCGCAGGCACGGCGGGCCAGTTCGCAGACCAGCAGCAGCGGCTGCTCGGCGAAGCGGGGCTTGGCGATGAGGTAGAAATCGGCGCGGGGCATGGGCTGGCGCTTACCCGGCCCGGTCCAGCAGCCACTGGCTCAGCAGCCCGACCGGGCGGCCGGTGGCCATGCCGCGCTTGCCCTCGTCGCTGGCCGAGCCGGCGATGTCCAGGTGCGCCCAGCGCTGTCCTTCGGCGAAGCGGGCCAGGAAGCAGCCGGCGGTGATCGCGCCGCCCCAGCGGCCGCCGATGTTGTAGACGTCGGCGAAGGTCGATTCCAGCAGGGTCTGGTACTCGTCCCACAGCGGCAGGCGCCAGGCGCGGTCGAACACCTGCTCGCCGGCGGCCAGCAGTTCGTCGGCCAGGTCGTCGTGCTTGCTCATCAGGCCCGAGGCGTACTTGCCCAGGGCGACCATGCACGCGCCGGTCAGGGTGGCCACGTCGACCAGCGCCTGCGGCTCGAAGCGCTGCGCATAGGTCAGCGCGTCGCACAGGATCAGGCGGCCCTCCGCGTCGGTGTTGCCGACCTCGATGGTCTTGCCGGACATGGAGGTGATCACGTCCGAGGGACGGTAGCTGTTGCCGTCGATCGCGTTCTCCACCGCCGGGGCGATCGCCACCAGGTTCAGCGGCAGCTTCATCTTCACCGCGGCCACGAAGGTGCCCAGCACGCTGCCGGCGCCGAGCATGTCGTACTTCATCTCCTCGATGCCGCCCTGGGTCTTGAGGTTGACGCCGCCGGTGTCGAAGGTGATGCCCTTGCCGACCAGCACGTAGGGCTTGGCGTCGCCGCCGCCGGACCACTTCAGCACCACCAGGTGCGGGCGGTTGACCGAGCCGCGGGCCACGGCCAGCAGCGAGCCCATGCCCAGCGCCTCCATCTGCGCCTCGTCGAGGATCTCGGCCTCGGCGCCCTCGTGGGCGGCGGCGAACGCGCGCGCCTGCTCGGCCAGGTAGGCGGGGTTGCAGACGTTGGGCGGCAGGTTGCCCAGCTCCCGGGTGAAGGCCACGCCGGCGGCGATGGCCTCGCCCTGGGCCAGGGCGGCGGCGTCCTCGCCGGCGATGGCCAGTTCGCGCAGGCCCGGCTCGTCCTTCTTCTTGCCCAGGGTGGCGGTGTAGCGGTAGGCGGCATGGTCGGCGGCGATGACCGCCTGGCGCACGTTCCACGCGGCGTCGCGGCCGCCCACGGCCGCTTCGCTGATCGTGAACAGCGCCTTGCCCACCGGGCCCGTCTTCAGCGCGCGCACCGCGTCGGCCACCGCCTTGAGGTACTGGGGCACGCCGAACTTGGCCTTCTCGCCCAGGCCGACGACCAGCACGCGCGGCGCGGACACGCCCGGCAGGTCGTGCAGCAGCAGGCTGCGGCCGGTGCGGCCGCTGAGGTCGCCGCGCTCGATCAGGGTGGCCAGGCGGCCGCCGCTGGCCGCGTCGATGGCCAGGCCCGCGGGCGTGAGCGACTTGTCGGCATGGAGGCCGACCACGACGCAATCGAAGGCGGCCGCGGCGGCGGCCTCGCGGTTCAGGGTGAATTGCAGGGCCATTGATCAGATTCCCGGGGGCGGTTGCGTACAATCGCGGATCGCCCGCGGCGGGCCGGTGGCCGGCACGCCGGGAAATCCGCAAGCGAACCCGGGATTTTATAGGACTGGCCCGTTCGATGCCGAAGCTCGACCGTTACCTGCTGCGCGACTTCGTCCAGAGCTTCCTGGCGACCCTGATCGTGTTGCTGACGGTGAGCCTGGGCGGCGTGCTGGTGGACGTGCTGGGCGAGATCGCCGACGGCGGCCTGCCGGCGCGGCTGCTGCTGTCGCAACTGGGCCTGCAACTGCTGGTCTACCTGCCGCTGGTGCTGCCGCTGGCCTTGATGCTGGGCCTGATGCTGGCCGTGGCCCGGCTGTACCGGGATTCGGAGATGGCGGTGCTCAACGCGGTCGGCGTGGGCCCGCGCCGGCTGCTGCGGCCCCTGCTGATGACGGTGCTGCCGGTGGCGGCGGCGGTCGGCCTGTGTTCGCTGTGGCTGGGGCCGTGGGCCCAGCGCACCGCCGCGCGGATGGTCGAGCAGGCCCACCGCAGCCTGATCGTCGCCGGGCTGGAGCCGGGCCGCTTCACCGCGCTGCCGGGCGGCGGCGGGATCGTCTACATCGACGGCATGAGCGAGGACGGGCGCCAGTTGCAGGGTGTGTTCCTGCAGCGCGAGCGCGAGGGCCGGGTGGACGTGGTCACCGCGCGCACCGGCTCGCTGGAGTTCGAGGGCGACCGCGACCGCTACCTGCGCCTGCTCGACGGCCACCGCCTGGAAGGCCCGCTGGAAACCGGGCTGGACTTCCGCCTGATGCGCTACGCGGTCAACGAGGTGGCGCTGCCCGACCGCACGGAGACCCGCCAGAGCGACGACCCGGCGCTGGCCCCTACCTGGGCGCTGCTGGGCGATGCCCGCCCGTCGGCGGTGGCCGAGCTGCATGCGCGCCTGACCCCGCCGTTGCTGGCCCTGGCCTTCGCCCTGCTCACCGTGCCGCTGGCGCGCAGTTCGCCGCGGCAGCAGCGCTACGGCCGGGCGCTGCTGGGCTTCCTGGCCTACCTGGTGGGGGTGAACCTGATGTTCATCGGCATCCGCCTGCTGGCCGACGGCGAAGTGCCGCGCATGCTGGGCCTGTGGTGGCTGACCGTGCCGCTGCTGGCGCTGTCGGTGTGGCTGTACCTGCGCGACGGCCGCCTGCCGCGCCCGCGCAAGGAAGCGGCATGACCCTGCGCCTGCACGACCTCTACCTCGGCCGGATGGTGCTGGGCACGGTGCTGCTGGCCTGGGCGGTGCTGGTGGGGCTGGACGTGGTGATGGCCCTGTCCGGCCAGCTCGGCGATCTGGGCAAGGGCAGCTACGACTTCCCCACCGCGCTGGCGGTGGTCGCCTACTCAGTGCCGCGGCGGGCGTACACGATCTTCCCCTATGCGGCGGTGATCGGCGCGCTGCTGGGCCTGGGCCAACTGGCGGCGACCTCGGAACTGACCGCGTTGCGCGCGCTGGGCCTGTCGCGGCGGCGGCTGTCGATCTCCGCCGCCGCCGCGCTGGCGCTGCTGACCGGCCTGATGGTGCTCGCCGGCGAGACCGTGGCGCCGTGGGGCCAGCGCCAGTCCGACCAGATCAAGCTGGCGGCCAAGACCAACAACGTGGCCATGGCGCGCTACTCCGGGCTGTGGGCGCGCGAGGGCGACACCTTCCTCAATGCAGTCGACGGGCAGGAACGCATGGTCGACGGCCAGCGCGTGCTGGAACTGCGCGACGTGCGCCTGTACGAGGTCGGCGACGACGGCCGCCTGCACGCCCTGACCCGCGCCGCGCGGGTGGTGCACGACCAGGACGGCTGGAGCCTGCGCAAGGTGCGGCGGGTGGCGTTCGGCGCCGGCTCGGCGCGCGAGGAACGGGTGGAGGAACAGCGTTGGGAGTCGCAACTGGACGCCAACGCCCTGGCCGCCGGCGTCACCCGGCCGCGCAACCTGTCGGCGGCCGACCTGCAGGCCAGCATCGAGTACCGGCGCCGCAACGGCCTGGATGCGCGCGACTACGAGGACACGTACTGGAGCCGCTGGTTCTACCCGGTCAACGTGCTGGCCCTGTGCCTGGCGGCGGTGCCGTTCGCCTTCGGCAGCCTGCGCAGCGGCGGCATGGGCAAGCGCCTGTTCCTGGGCATCGTGTTCTCGCTGGGGTTCATGCTGCTGCAGATGCAGTTCGGGCGCCTGGCCGGCGCGTTCCGCTTCGACTACCGCATCGCCTACGCGCTGCCGCCGGTGCTGATGCTGGCCACCTCGTGGTGGCTGTTCCGGCGCAAGTCGGGCTGAGGCGGGCGCTCCGGCCCCGCTTCCCCGCCGCTGTCTCCGGGACGCACGCACGCCGTGCAATGGCGGTCAGCCGGCTGAAGTTGGCCCCCAACCAGGAGCCTGGGCCCGCCATCAGGCCTTCGGCAGCCGTACCAGCCGGGTCGCGCTGGCGCGGTCGTGCCAGGCCAGGCGGTCGCGGTCGAGCCAGGCCCACCAGAAGCCCAGCCCGCCGGCCAGCAGCGACAGGCTGCCGACCGCATAGCGCAGCCACAGCCGTCGCCGGGTAGGCGGCGTGCCGTCGGCCGCCTGCAGCCGCAGCCGCCAGGGGCGCATGCCCAGGGTCTGGCCGCCGCGGCGCCAACTGGCCGTCGCGTACAGTCCGGTCACCCCCCAGCAGGCCAGCCACAGCAGCCACCCCAGCACGCTGTAGGGCGCGATGTTGTGGCGGGTATCGCCGTCGTGCAGGGCGATGTCCAGCAGCACGAACGGCACCGCGGCGACCATCCACAGCGCCAGCACCGGCCACAGGTCGTAGAACAGGGCGAGCAGGCGCCAGGGCACCAGCGTGCGGGGCCGGGCGGAGGCGGGTGCCGGTGCGGGCGGCAGGTCGGTGGCGGGGGCGGGGTCCATGGCGGCACAGGATAGCGGGAGCCGGCGGCTATCCTGTCGCACATGGCTTCCGTTCCGGGTACCGCCGCCGATCGCCGCCGCCTTGCGCACGGCCTGCCGCCGCTGCGCGAGGCCGATGCGCGCGCCATCGGCCGCTTCGTGGAGGCCGCCTGGGCCGAGCATGGCCTGGCCCGCCAGAGCCAGGATGCCTATCGCCGCGACCTCGAGCAGTTCGCGCGCTGGCGCGACGGCGCCGGGGGCGGGCTGGAGGGCGCCGACCGCGCCACCTTGTTCGACTACCTGGCCTGGCGCCATGCGCACGGCTACCAGCCGCGCAGCAATGCCCGCCTGCGGGCCAGCCTGCGCGCGTTCTATGCCCACCTGGTGCGGCTGGGCGTGCGCGCCGACGACCCGGCCGCGCTGCTCGACCCGCCACGGCTGCCGCGTTCCCTGCCCAAGGCGCTGACCGAGTCGCAGGTCGAGGCATTGCTGGCCGCCCCCGACGTCGATACCCCGGAAGGCCTGCGCGACCGCGCGATGCTGGAACTGATGTATGCGGCCGGCCTGCGCGTGAGCGAACTGGTGGGCCTGCCGGCCAACGCCGTGAACCTGCGCCAGGGCGTGGTCCGGGTGCTGGGCAAGGGCGGCAAGGAGCGGCTGGTGCCGCTGGGCGAGGAGTCGCAGGACTGGCTGGAGCGCTACCTGGCCCAGGCGCGTCCGCGGCTGGCCGGCGGCAAGCCGGTGCCGGCCGACGCCGCCGGCAACGTGCCGCTGTTCCTGACATCCGCGCGCCGCGCGCCCACCCGCCAGGCCTACTGGCAATCGATCAAGCGCCATGCCGCCGCGGCCGGCATCGACCCGCGCACGGCCACCCCGCATGGCCTGCGCCACAGCTTCGCCACCCACCTGCTCAATCGCGGCGCCGACCTGCGCGTGCTGCAGTTGCTGCTGGGCCACGCCAGCCTGTCGACCACCCAGATCTACACCCTGGTCGCCCGCCAGCACCTGCAGCGCCTCCACGCCCGGCACCACCCGAGGGGGTGAGCCGGATGCCGGCATGCCGCCATCCGGGAGGACGCCCGGGCCGGGGCCTGCCGGAGCCGACTTCGGTCGGCGGCACGTTCCCCGGCCAGGGAAAACCCGGGGGCCGGGCTGGCTCCGCCGCCGGCTGAACCCGGCTCCTGCAACGGCCGGGTCCGCGGCGGCCTTGCCGCATCCGCATGCCGTGCGGCAGGGTCCCGTTGTGCGGCGGTATGCGAAACTCGCGCCATTCTCTCCCCGCCACGGTCCGCCGCATGTATCGAATTCTTGCCACCGCGCTCCTGGGCGCGTTCAGCCTGGGCGCCTGCGCGCAGCCCGCCCCGCCGGCCGGTGGCGCCTCGCCCGCCGCCAAGCCCGCGGCCGCCGGCAGCGCCGAACAGCATGCCCGCCAGGCCCTGGCGCAACTGGTGCCGGGGGCGCAGCCGGACTACATCGGCGACGCGCCGTTCGCCGGCTTCCGCGAGGTGCTGCTCAGCGGCCAGGTCCTGTACGTCTCCGACGACGGCCGCTTCCTCATGCAGTCGCAGCCGTTCGACATCCAGGCCCGGCGGCCGGCCGCCAGCCCCGGGCTGATGGCGTTCCGCCGCCAGGCGCTGGAGGGCGTGCCGGAGCAGGAGCGGATCGTGTTCTCGCCGCCCAACCCGAAGTACACGATCAGCGTGTTCACCGACGTGGAGTGCGGCTATTGCCGGCGCATGCACCAGGAGATCGCCGAGTACAACCGGCTCGGCATCGCCGTGGAGTACCTGGCGTTCCCGCGCATGGGCATGGGCAGCGACGATTTCCGCGACATGGTCTCGGTCTGGTGCTCGGCCGACCGCAAGCGCGCCCTCACCCAGGCCAAGGCCGGCACCCGCGTGCCGGGCAAGCAATGCACCAGCCCGGTGGCGATGCACTACGCCCTGGGACAGCGCATCGGGGTGACCGGCACGCCCGCGGTGTTCGCCCAGGACGGCAGCCAGTTGGGGGGCTACATGCCGCCGCAGCAGATGATCCAGGCGCTGGAGCGGATGTCGGCCGAGGCCGGCGGCGCGCGCTGAACCCCGGGCCGGGCGGCACGCCGGCCGTGCCGTCCCGGCTCCGGTACAATGGCGGGCCTTTCGCTGCCACTTGGCCGGACATGATCGTCCTTGAGGGCGCCGCCGCCCTTTCGCCGTTCCGCAGGCAACGGCTCCAGACCCGCCTGCAGTCCCTGGCCCCCGGCCTGCGCATCGAAGGCGCCTGGCACGTCTATTTCGTCCAGCCGGGCGAGGTGGCCGCCGATCCGGCGGCCCTGCACCGCATCCTCCAGGCCGGCGACGCCCCGGCCCCGCGCGCCGAGGGCGCGCTGTCGCGCTACGTGGTGCCGCGCCTGGGCACGCGCTCGCCGTGGTCGAGCAAGGCCACCGAGCTGCTGCGCGGCGCGGGCCTGGACGTGGCGCGGGTGGAGCGCGGCCTGCGCCTGGACCTGGCCGGCTGGCCGCGGGACGCGGCCGCGCAGGCGGCGGTGGGCCGGCTGCTGCACGACCCGATGACCCAGTCGCTGCTGGACGCCCGCGAGGGCGCGCAGGCGCTGTTCGCCACCCCGCCGCGCGGCCGGCTGGAGCGCATCGCGCTGGATGGGCTGGAGGCGGCCAACGCGCGCCTGGGCCTGGCCCTGGCGCAGGACGAGATCGACTACCTGCGCGAACGCTACGCCGAGCTGGGCCGCGACCCGTCGGACGTGGAGCTGATGATGTTCGCCCAGGCGAACTCGGAGCACTGCCGGCACAAGATCTTCAACGCAAGCTGGACCATCGACGGGCAGGCGCAGGAGCGCTCGCTGTTCCGGATGATCAAGCACACCCACCAGAAGACGCCGCAGCACACGTTGAGTGCGTACAGCGACAACGCCGCGGTGATCGGCGGCCATGTCGCCTCGCGCTACCGGCCCGACCCGGCCAGCGGCCAGTACCGCGCCGAGGCCGCGGTGCCGTCCGCGTTCCAGATCAAGGTCGAGACCCACAACCACCCGACCGCGATCTCCCCGTTCCCGGGCGCGGCCACCGGCGCGGGCGGGGAAATCCGCGACGAGGGCGCCACCGGCCGCGGCGGCAAGCCCAAGGCCGGCCTGACCGGCTTCACCGTCTCGCACCTGCGCATCCCCACCCTGCCGCAGCCCTGGGAGGGCGAGCGCCCGCTCAACCCGCGCATGGCCCCGGCGCTGGAGATCATGCTCGACGGCCCGCTGGGCGGGGCGGCGTTCAACAACGAGTTCGGCCGTCCCAACCTGCTGGGCTACTTCCGCAGTTTCGAGCTGCCGGAAGGGGCGGACCTGGCCCGCGCCTACGACAAGCCGATCATGCTGGCCGGCGGGCTGGGCGCGATCGACCGGATCCAGGTCGAGAAGATCCGGCTGCAGCCCGGCGATGCGGTGATCGTGCTCGGCGGCCCGGCGATGCTGATCGGCCTGGGCGGCGGCGCGGCCAGTTCGCTGGCCTCCGGCGAGAGCGCCGAGGACCTGGACTTCGCCAGCGTGCAGCGCGAAAACCCGGAGATGGAGCGGCGCGTGCAGGAGGTCATCGACCGCTGCGTGGCGATGGGCCCGGCCAATCCGATCCACTTCTTCCACGACGTCGGCGCCGGCGGCCTGTCCAACGCCATTCCCGAGCTGCTGCACGACTCCGGCGTGGGCGGGGTGATCGACCTGGGCAAGGTGCCCAGCGACGATCCCTCGCTGTCGCCGCTGGAACTGTGGTGCAACGAATCGCAGGAACGCTACGTGCTCGGCGTGCCGGCCGGCCGCCTGGACGAGTTCGCCGCGATCTGCGCGCGCGAGCGTTGCCCGTTCGCGGCCGTGGGCGTGGTCACCGCGGAGGAACGCCTGGTCGTGGGTTATGGCGCGACTGTCGAGAGCGTTTACGGCGCCGCGCCCGGAGCCCCCGGCCCGGCGCAGCGCGCCGGGCGTTCGGATGAGCCGCGCGGCAATGCCGCGCAAGCGGCCCATCCTCACCCCATCGACCTGCCGATGGACGTGCTGTTCGGCAAGCCGCCCAAGATGCACCGCGATACCGCCCGCCCGCCGGCGGCGCCGTGGCCGGCGCTGGTCACCGGGGCGCTGCATCCCGGGTCGAGCCCCGGGCAGGCGCTGCACCGGGCGGGCCTGCGCGTGCTGGCCCACCCCACGGTGGCGTCCAAGAACTTCCTGGTCACCATCGGCGACCGCAGCGTCGGCGGGCTGACCGCACGCGAGCAGATGATCGGCCCCTGGCAATTGCCGCTGGCCGACTGCGCCATCACCCTGGCCGACTACGAGGGCGCGGCCGGCGAGGCGATGTCCATCGGCGAGCGCACCCCGCTGGCGCTGCTCGACGCCGCCGCCGCCGCGCGCATGGCGGTGGGCGAGGCGATCACCAACCTGTGCGCGGCGCCGGTGGAGGCGCTGGAGCAGGTCAAGCTGTCCGCCAACTGGATGGCCGCCTGCGGCCACCCGGGCGAGGACGCGCTGCTGTACGACGCGGTGCGCGCGGTGGGCATGGAACTGTGCCCGGCGCTGGAGGTGAGCATTCCGGTGGGCAAGGACTCGCTGTCGATGCAGGCGCAGTGGGTGGACGCGGGGCAGGCGCACAAGAGCGTTTCGCCCGTCTCGCTGATCGTCTCCGCGTTCGCGCCGGTGGCCGACGTGCGCGGGCAGTTCACCCCGATGCTGGCGCAGGACGACGACAGCGAGCTGTGGCTGATCGGCCTGGGCGGCGGCAAGCAGCGCCTGGGCGGCTCGGTGCTGGCCCAGGTCCACGCCGAGGGCGACCTGCCGGCCTTCGGCGGCGAGGTGCCGGACCTGGACGATCCCGAGCGCCTGCGCAACTTCTTCGCCCTCATCCGCGACGCGCGCGAGGCCGGCCTGTTGCTGGCCTACCACGACCGCAGCGACGGCGGCGCCTTCGCCGCGCTGTGCGAGATGGCCTTCGCCTCGCGCCGCGGCCTGGACATCACCCTGGACGCCTGGGGCGAGGACCCGTTCCGGACCCTGTTCAACGAGGAACTGGGCGCCATCGTCCAGGTGGCCGACGAGGACCGCGCGGCGTTCGCCGACCTGGTCGAGCGCCATGCGCTGATCGAGTGCACGCAGCGCATCGCCCGTCCGGGCGCGGTGCCGCGGGTGCGCGTGCGCCTGGACGGCGAGCTGCTGGTCGAATGGCACTGGGAGGAATTGTTCGACGCGTGGTGGTCGGTGACCCACGCCATGCAGAAGCTGCGCGACAACCCGGACAGCGCCGACGAGGAGCGCGCGACGGCGCGCGACTTCGCCGCGCCGGGGCTGAAGCCGAAGCTGGGCTTCGACCCGGCCGAGGACGTGGCCGCGCCCTTCATCGGCGCCGGCGCGCGTCCCCGGGTCGCGATCCTGCGCGAGCAGGGCGTCAACGGCCAGATCGAGATGGCGCGCGCGTTCGATCGCGCCGGGTTTGCGCCCATCGACGTGCACATGAGCGACCTGATCGCCGGGCGCATCGCGCTGGACGGCTTCGCCGGCCTGGCGGCCTGCGGCGGCTTCAGCTACGGCGACGTGCTCGGCGCCGGCCGCGGCTGGGCCACCTCGATCCTGGAGCGCCCGGAACTGCGCGAGGCATTCGCCGCGTTCTTCGCCCGTACCGACACCTTCGCGCTGGGCGTGTGCAACGGCTGCCAGATGCTGAGCCAGCTCAAGGACATCATCCCCGGCGCGCAGCACTGGCCCAGGTTCCTGCGCAACCGCAGCGAGCAGTTCGAGGCGCGCACCAGCTTGCTGGAGGTGGTGGAATCGCCGTCGATCCTGCTGCGCGGGATGGCCGGTTCGCGCATCCCGGTGGCGGTGGCGCACGGTGAGGGCCGGGCGGAGTTCGACAGCGCGGTCGACCAGGCCGCCGCGCGGGTGGCGCTGCGCTACGTCGACGGCGACGGCCACGTGGCCACGACCTATCCGCTCAACCCGAACGGATCGCCGGACGGCATCACCGGCCTGTCCAGCGAGGACGGCCGGGTCACGATCCTGATGCCGCACCCGGAGCGGGTGGTACGCAGCGTCAACCTGAGCTGGCACCCGGCCGGGTGGGGCGAGGATTCGCCGTGGATGCGGATGTTCCGCAATGCGCGGGTCTGGGTGGGCTGACGCTTCGGCGGAACAGCGGGTTCCCCATGATTCCCATGAAGCGATGACCGGCGGCGCCCGCGAGGGCGCCGCTTCCTTTTTGCGCACCGGCGGCCCGATCGTCGATGCCGATCGGCAACCGCAACCGCAATCGCGGAGGCTGGAGCAAAGGCCAACGACAGGAGCGGAAGCTTTGGGGGCCTGCCGCGGCTCTGCGCGCTGTGGGTTCGGTACTGCTTCCAGGCGCTGGGGATCGCGTACTACTTTGCGGGGGGAGGGGGCAGCGGCTTTGCGCTTGCGTAGAGCGGGGCATGCCCCGCTGCTCTTCGCGCACCGCTCCAAAAGCCTGGGGCGGGCTCTGCTCTACGCGAAGACGCCCCTCTGTAGGAGCCGTCTTGCCGGCGGCCCCGTCCAGAGCCAGTGCGTTTGCTCGGGGAGTCCGTCCGCTCCCCGGGCCGGCGTTCCCGCCTCGTGCGCGAGGCATGGCGACGCTGGCCGGGGCCGGGATCCTTGGCCCTGCTAAAGTCTGCGCCGTTACCAGAAGGAATCCGCGTCCCCCGTGAGCGACCTGCCCATCGTGCTGCTGCCGCTCGGTGCCGACGAGGATGCGCTCGATGCCTGCCTGGCGGCGCTGGATGCGGCCACGCCGGCGGGCACGCCGGTGTGGCTGGCCGACGATGCGCAGGCCGGGCCGCGCGGCGTCGCGGTCGCCGAGCGCTGGCTGCAGCGCACCCGGCTGCGGGCGGAATACACGCGCCGTCCGCGCCCGATCGGCGAAGCCGCGCACCTGCAGGAGATGCTGCAGGTCTGCGGCGGCGCCGACGTCGTGGTGCTGGCCGCCGACGCGCAGCCGCTGCCGGGCTGGCTCGCGCAACTGGCCGCCTGCCTGGCGCGCGACCCGTCCATCGCCACCGCCACGCCGTGGTGCAACGCCGGCGAAGTGGCGGGCTGGCCGCGCCTGGGCGAGATAGCGCCGCCGCCGGCCGATCCGGCGTGGACCGCGCAGGCCTGCGCGGCGATGTCGCCGCAGCACCCGGAACTGCCGGCCGCGGTCGCCCACGCGGTGGCCCTGCGCGGCAGCGCGCGCCTGCGCGCCGGCGGCCTGGACACGGCCAGCTTCGGTTCCTGGTACGCGGCCCTGCTCGACCTGTCGCTGCGCCTGTCCGGCCTGGGCTGGCGCAACGCGCTGTGCGAGACCGCGTTCGTGGCGCGTGGCGGCGAGGGCGGCATGGCCGAAGGCGACCTGGACGTGCTGGCCGCGCGCTGGCCGGCCTGGCATCGCCGGCTGGCCGACTTCCTGATGCGCGATCCGCTGCACGGCATGCGCGAGCGCCTGCAGGCGCTGCACGGCCAACTGCGGCAGAGCCCGCAGGACGACCTGTTCGATGCGCCGGCCGCGGAGCCTGTGCGATGAGCGCGCGGGCGCACGGACAGGGGCACGGGCAAGGTATCGCCGCGGTGGTGGTCAGCTACCGCAGCGCTTCGACCCTGGACGAATGCCTGCTGCGGTTGCGCGCCGCGCGCGCGGTGGCCCAGATCCGCATCGTCGACAACGGATCGGACGACGGCACCCTGGAGATCCTGCAGCGCCATGCGCTGGCCGATGCGCGCCTGCGCTTCATCGCCAACCCGGACAACCCCGGCTTCTCGGTGGCCTGCAACCAGGGCGCGGCCGACAGCGACGCGCCGTGGCTGGCCTTCGTCAATCCGGACCTGCAGGTCCGGCCCGATACCCTGGAGCGCTTGCGCGCCCATGCCCTGGCACTGGGCGGCGAGGCGCTGCTGGGCGCGGACCTGCACGGTGCCGACGGCACCCGCGACGGTGCCGCGCGCCGCCGCGACCCCGACTTCGCGGCGATGCTGCGCACGCCGTCCGCCGGTGCGCGGCTGGACGTGGCCATGGATGCCGCGCGCGCGTTGCAGCCGGTGGACGCGGTGTCCGGCGCGCTGATGCTGGTGCCGCGCGCATTGTTCGAGCGGGTCGGCGGCTTCGACGAGGGCTATCGCCTGCATGCCGAGGACCTGGACCTGTGCCGGCGCGTGCGCCAGGCCGGCGCGGCGGTCGCGGCGGCCAACGATGTCCCCGTGCTGCACCTGCGCGGCGTGTCCAGCCGCTCGCGGCCGCTGTTCGTGGAATGGCACAAGCATCGCGGCCTGTGGCGCTACTTCGGCAAGTTCGAGGCGGCGCGGCGCGGGCCGGCCACGCGCGCGGCGGTGTTCGCCGCGATCTGGGCGCACTTCCTGGCGGGCCTGCCGCGCCGCCTGCCGCCGCGCTGAGGCCCGTTCCCCGGAGGCGCACATGGAGACGATCGTCCCTTCGCTGCTCGATACCGACCTGTACAAGTTCACGATGATGCAGGCGGTGCTGCACCAGCACCCCGGCGCACAGGTCGAGTACCTGTTCCGCTGCCGCACGCCCGGCGTGGACCTGGCCCGCCGCCTGGAGGCGATCTCGGCGCAGATCGACGCGCTGTGCGCGCTGCGCATGCGGCCGGAGGAACTGGACTACCTGCGCGGCCTGCGCTTCCTCAAGCCGGACTTCGTCGATTTCCTGGGCCTGTTCCACTTCGACCGAAAGTACGTGCGGCTGCGCCGATCGGGCACGGAGAACGGAGGGATCGAGCTGCGCCTGCGCGGGCCGTGGCTGCACACCATCCTGTTCGAGGTGCCGTTGCTGGCGATCGTCAGCGAGGTCCACATGCGCGGCGAATACGGCGAGCCGGACCGCACCGAGGGCCTGCGCCGGCTGCGGGCCAAGACCGCGCTGCTGCGCGATGCGGTGGGCTTCCAGGACTGCGCGATCACCGACTTCGGCACCCGCAGGCGGTATTCCCGCGCCTGGCACGGCGAACTGCTGCCGCACCTGCGCGCGGAACTGGGCGAGCGCTTCGCGGGCACCTCGAACGTGCACTTCGCCAGGAAGCACGGGCTGGTGCCGCAGGGCACGATGGCGCACGAGTGGCTCCAGGCATTCCAGGCGCTGGGGCCGCGGCTGCGCGACTCGCAGGCGGCGGCCTTCGACGCCTGGGCGCGCGAATACCGCGGCGACCTGGGCGTGGCGCTGACCGACGTGATCGGGCTGGAGGCGTTCCTGCGCGACTTCGACCTGTACTTCTGCAAGCTGTTCGACGGCATGCGCCACGATTCGGGCGACCCGGTGGAGTGGGGCGAGCGCATCATCGCCCACCTGCGGGCGCACCGGATCGACCCGCGGACCAAGACCCTGGTGTTCAGCGACGGCCTGGACGTGGAGCGGGTGATGGCGCTGCACGCGCACTTCCGGGGCCGCTGCCGGATGTCGTTCGGGGTGGGTACCCACCTGACCAACGATCTGGGCCGGCCGCCGCTGCAGATCGTGCTGAAGATGGTCCGCTGCAACGGCCAGCCGGTGGCCAAGCTCAGCGACACGCCCGGCAAGACCATGGTCGACGATGCCGGCTACCTGGCCTACCTGCGCCAGGTGTTCGAGGTGCCGGCCCCGGCTCCGGGCCCGGCCGGGGCGGGTGGCGTAATCGCCTGACGCCCCGCGTCACTTCCCGACGCCGTTCAGCGTGAGGGCGTGCCGGACTGGATTTTGAGACCTGTTTCACATATTTTTGATGCGCCTGCGGATTGGCATCCTTCTTGCTCGATCCGCTCCGTACCTGATTTCCCCCTGCGTATCGATCCTGCTTTTCCCCCCGATGAACGCCCCCGGACCGCTCGACTACTACCGATCCCAGGCCTGCAGCCTCCAGTGGCGAGGCTTCGTGCGTGCATTGGGCGAGGAATTCGAACTGGCGCTGGAGGAGGCCGATCGGCTGCGCCTGATGGCCAGGATCGGGACGCGCTTCGCCCTGGCCCACCCGCTGCCCGGCGTCGCCAGCCTGGATGCGCTGCAGGGTGCGGCCAACGCGGCATGGGCGGCGCTGGACTGGGGATACGCCACCTTCGAGGAGCAGCACGACCGCGTGCTCATCCGCCACGGCGCCTCGCCGCTGGCCGCGGCGATGGGCGGCCCGTCCGCGTTCGTCGCCGGCTTCCTTGAGGGCGTCTACCGCCAATGGTTCCGGGACGCGGGCATGTCCCCCGGCCTGGACGTGCGCGCCGGCGCGGCCGAGTCCCAGGACGTGGCCACGTTCCTTCTTTCCCGCGCGCCATGACCCGATGCCCGCCATGAGCCGACCCAAGCCCTCCGCCCCTTCCCCCGCCGCGACCGCCTGCGACGACGACGTCGCCGACCTGTTCGCCCGCCTGGGCGCGCGCGTGGGCGATGGGGGGTACCACGATTTCTCCGCCCGGCTGGAGGACGCGCCCATCGCGGCGGTGCCGGGCCCGGCGGCGGCGCGGCCGGCGCCCGTCGTGCCGGCCCCCGTGCCGGCCGCCGCCGAGGCGCCCAGGCCGGTGTCGGCGGTCCCGCCCGGTGTAGTCCAGGCCGAGCCGGGCAGGGACGCGGCCGCCCAGGGGGCGGCCAAGAGTTCGCTGGAACGGCTGTTCCAGCGCCTGGCCGAGGGCGGCCCGGCATCCCCCGAGCGCGAGGAAAGCCCGCTGCGGCGGATGCGTTTCCCCTGATCCACCGTTGCCGGCCTGTCCCCGGGACGTGGGGATGGGCGGCTCCACATGCACGAATTGCGACCGGACCCGCCACGAACGGAAGGGTCCGGCGGAGGAGAATTGATGGAACTGCGACCGGCCCCGCGCGAGGGTGACCTGCTGGCCACGATCGCGACGGCGTTCCTGTGGATCGTGGGGCTGCTGGCCCTGGCGTTCGTGGTCACCGTGCCGCTGGACGCGTGGCAGCAGTTCGCGTTTTCCGCGGTGGTGTTCGCGATCGCGCTGGCCCTGCGCAACCGCCGGAGCCGGCTGGTGGTGCTGGTGCTGATGGGCCTGTCGCTGGCGATGTCGGCGCGCTACATATGGTGGCGCCTGACCCAGACCCTGGGCGTGAGCAGCTTCGTCGACCTGACCCTGGGCTTCGGCCTGGTGGCGGCCGAGCTGTACGCCTTCATGATCCTGATCCTGGGCTACTTCCAGGTGGCCTGGCCGCTGAACCGCAAGCCGGTGCCGTTGCCGGAGGACCGGTCGCTGTGGCCCACGGTGGACGTGTTCATCCCCACCTTCAACGAGCCGCTGTCGGTGGTGCGCAACACCGTGCTGGCGGCCACGGTGCTGGACTGGCCGGAGGACAAGCTCAACATCTACCTGCTCGACGACGGGCGCCGCGAGGAGTTCCGCGAATTCTGCGAGGCGGTGGGCGTCCACTACCTCACCCGCACCAACAACAGCCACGCCAAGGCCGGCAACATCAACGCGGCGCTGAAGAAGACCTCCGGCGAGTTCGTCGCCATCTTCGACTGCGACCACATGCCGGCGCGCTCGTTCCTGCAGGTGTCGATGGGCTGGCTGGTGCGCGACCCGAGGATGGCGGTGGTGCAGACCCCGCACTACTTCTTCTCGCCCGACCCGTTCGAGCGCAACCTGGGCACCTTCGGCAAGGTGCCCAACGAGGGCGAGCTGTTCTACGGCCTGCTGCAGGACGGCAACGACGCCTGGAACGCGACCTTCTTCTGCGGCTCCTGCGCGGTGATCCGGCGCGGCCCGCTGGAGGAGGTGGGCGGGGTGGCCGTGGAGACGGTGACCGAGGATGCCCATACCGCGCTGCGGCTGCACCGCGCCGGCTACCGCAGCGCCTACATCCCGATCCCGCAGGCCGCCGGCCTGGCCACCGAGAGCCTGTCGGCGCACGTGGGCCAGCGCATCCGCTGGGCGCGCGGCATGGCCCAGATCTTCCGGGTCGACAACCCGATGCTGGGCAAGGGCCTGAGCCTGGTGCAGCGGCTGTGCTACACCAACGCGATGATGCACTTCTTCTACGGCCTGCCGCGCATCATCTTCCTGACCGCGCCGCTGGCCTTCCTGTTCTTCGGCGCGCACGTGATCCACGCCTCGGCGCTGATGATCCTGGCCTACGCGCTGCCGCACATCCTCCAGGCCAGCCTGACCAACCTGCGGGTGCAGGGCAAGCACCGCCACCTGCTGTGGAACGAGGTCTACGAGACCACCCTGGCCTGGTACATCCTGCGGCCCACGCTGATGGCGGTGATCAACCCGAAGCTGGGCAAGTTCAACGTCACCGCCAAGGGCGGCCTGGTCGAGCGGTCCTACTTCGACGCGCAGATCGCCAAGCCCTACCTGTTCCTGCTGGTGCTCAACCTGGCCGGCGTGGCCGCCGGTGCGATCAGGCTGCTGGCCAGCGATTCCAGCGGCGAGATCCAGACCATCTGGCTCAACCTGGGCTGGACCCTCTACAACGTGCTCATGCTCGGCGCGACCATCGCCACCTCCAGCGAGGAGCGGCAGATCCGCCGCGCGCACCGGGTGCCGCTGCAGATGCCGGCGGTGCTGCACCTGGCCGACGGCCGGGCGCTGCCGTGCAAGACCCTGGATTTCTCCAGCGGCGGCATGGCGTTGCAGTTGGACGAGCCGCGCCCGGTCGAGCCGGGCAGCGCGGTGGAGATCGAACTGATGAACCGCGGCCGCAGCCAGCACCTGCCGGCGGTGGTGCGCCAGGACCGCGACGAGCGCGGCCTGAGCATCGAGTTCGGCGCGATGAGCCTGGAGCAGGAACGCTGGCTGGTCGCCTCGACCTTCGCCCGCGCCGACCTGTGGGTCTCGCTGTGGGGCCGCCACGACCGCGACAGCCTGCTCGGTTCGCTCGGCGGCGTGCTCAAGGCCAGCGCGCGCGGCTTCCAGCGCCTGGGCCGGCACATCGTGTCCAGCGGCAGGCAGGGTTTCCGTGCCCAGCCGCGCGGGGATTCGGCATGACCGCCCGCCCGCACCTTCCTTCCCCTCCATCGCCCGGTTTCAGCATGCGCCTCCAAGCTCCGGCTGCCTTCGTCCTCACCCTCCTGTTCGGCCTGGCGCATGCGCAGGCACCGGTCGCGCCCGCGGCAACGGCCGGTGCGGCCGATGCCGCGGCGCTGGCCGCGCCCGTCGCGCCGCCGGTGTCCAGCCGCCAGGGGCGCTCCACGCTCAAGCAACTGGGCATCGACTACGAGATCACCCTGCGTGGCGTCCAGGGCACGGCCGGGGTGCCGTTCTCGGTGCGCAACGACCAGGTGGTCGACCGCGCGGTGCTGCACCTGAAGTACAGCTACTCGCCGGCGCTGCTGCCCGACCTGTCGCACCTGCGCGTGACCGTCAACGACGTCACCGTGGCCACCGTGCCGGTGCCGCTGGAGGATGCCGGCCGCCAGCTCGAGCGCGACATCCAGGTCGACCCGCGCCTGATCGTCGACTACAACCGGATCAACCTGCAGTTGATCGGCCACTACACCCGCGATTGCGAGGACCCGGACCACAGCAGCCTGTGGGCCAACATCGACAGCGCCAGCTACCTGGAGCTGGGCTGGACGCCGCTGCGCCTGAACAACGACCTGTCGCTGCTGCCGGTGCCGTTCTTCGACGCGCGCGACACCGGCCGGCTGGTGCTGCCGTTCGTGTTCGCGGGGCAGCCGGGCAGCGGTTCGCTGCAGGCGGCGGGCATCGTCTCCTCGTGGTTCGGCGCGCGTGCCGGCTATCGCGGCGCGCAGTTCCCGGTGGCGATCGACACCCTGCCGCTGGAAGGCAACGCGGTGGTGGTGGCCACTCCGCGCAACCCGCCGGCCGGCCTGGCCCTGCCGGAGATCGCCGGCCCCACCGTGGCGGTGATGGCCAACCCGCAGGACGCGGACGGCAAGCTGCTGCTGGTGCTGGGCCGCGACGACGAGGAACTGCGCATCGCGGCCAGCGCGCTGGCCCTGGGCATGCCGCTGACCGGCGAGGTGGCCAGGATCGCCGACTTCCAGGATGCCGCGCCGCGCGTGCCCTACGACGCGCCCAACTGGATCCCGGACGACCGGCCGGTGCGCTTCTCCGAACTGGTCCAGCACGGCAGCGAGCTGAACGTGGCCGGCTACCACCCGGACCTGATCCGGATCGGCCTGCAGTTGCCGCCGGACCTGTTCGTCTGGCGCCGCGACGGCATCCCGCTGCAGCTCAACTACCGCTACACGCTGCCCGAGGGCGCGGACAAGTCGGCGCTGAACATCAGCATCAACGACGCCTTCGTCACCACCCTGCCGCTGAATGGGCGCACGTTCGCGCAGTCGGTGCCGGCGCAGATGTGGCACGACCTGCGGCCGCGGGGACCGATGCCGGTCCGGCAGGCGCTGAAGCTGCCTACCGGCCCATTCTCGGCCAACAGCCAGTTGCGCTTCCACTTCTTCTTCGACCGGCCCCAGGCGGAAGCGTGCAAGAACACGTTCCCGGACGTGTCGGCCGCGATCGACGGCGACTCCAGCATCGACCTCAGCGGCTTCCACCACTACATGGCGATGCCCAACCTGGCCGCCTTCGGCAACGCCGGCTTCCCGTTCACGCGCATGGCCGACCTGTCGGAGAGCGCGCTGGTGATGCCGGACAACGCCAGCGCCGACGACGTGAGCAACGCGCTGACCCTGCTCGGCCGCCTCGGCGCCTCGACCGGCCTCCCGGCCCTGCGCAACCGCGTGATCCTGGCGCGGCAGGTGGACGAGTACGCCGACCACGACCTGCTGGTGCTGGGCTCGCGGCGCTCGCAGCCGCTGTTCGAGAAGTGGGCCGGGCACCTGCCGGTCGGCGATGCCGGCGGCGCGCGCCGCTTCAGCCTGTCGGACTGGGTCCACGCCAGGCTGCCGGACTTCCTGTCGCCCGATGCGCGCCGCACCGACCTGCCGACCACCGCCGACGTGGCGGTGAAGCCGGACGAGGGCGATGTGGTACTGATGGGCTTCCAGTCGCCGCTGCGCGACGGGCGCAGCGTGGTCGCGCTGATGGCCGACGACCCGGCCCAGGTCGGGCGCCTGTTCGAGGCCTGGTTCGATCCGGACCGCCTGCGCGACTTCCAGGGCAGCGTGGTGTTGCTGCAGAAGGAGAAGGTGTTGAGCCTGGCCGGCAACCAGACCTACTACGTCGGCCACCTGCCGCCGCTGACCGCGATGCGCTGGTTCTTCGGGCACAACCCGGTGTGGCTGGGGGGGGCTGGTGGGCGGGGTGTGCCTGTTGCTGGCGCTGGTCGCGCGCTGGCTGCTGCGCCGCCGTGCGGCGGCGCGGCTGAAGGCCGGCGGCTGACCATGCCCGGCCGCGGCCACGCCCACGACCCGTCGCGCCGCCTCGCCTTGCGCGGGCTGCTGGCGGCGTTGGCCGCCGCCGGCACGCTGCCGCTGCGCGCGGCGGTGCCGGCGGCGCCATCGCCATCGACGGCATGCAAGCCGTGGGACGCATGGCTTGCGTTCGTCGACCGCCACATCGAGGACGACGGCCGGGTCGTGGATTTCGTCCATGCCGACCGGCGCAGCACGTCCGAGGCGCAGTCGTACGCGCTGTTCTTCGCCCTGGTCGACAACGACCCGGTGCTGTTCGAGCGGGTCCTGGCCTGGACCCGCCGCCACCTCTGCGGCGGTCGCGCGGACCTGAACCTGCCGGCCTGGCTGTGGGGCCGGGCGGCCGACGGGAGCTGGCGCGTGCTCGACCCCAACACCGCCTCCGACGGCGAGCTGTGGATCGCCTACGCGCTGGCCGAGGCCGGGCGCCTGTGGAACCGGCCCGGCTTCCTCCATGCCGCCCGCCAGATCCTGGCACTGATGCGCACGGCCGAGATCGCCGACCTGCCCGGGTTCGGCCCCATGCTGCTGCCGGGCAACCGGGGCTTCGTCCAGGCCGGGCGCTGGGTGCTCAATCCCTGCTACCTGCCGCTGTTCGCGTTCCGCCGCTTCGCCGCGCTGGACCCCAAGGGGCCGTGGCCGCGGCTGGCCGAGCGCAGCGTGGACCTGCTGGGGCGCAGCGCGCCGGTCGGCTTCGCCCCGGACTGGACGGCGTGGGACGGCCGGGCCTTCGTGCCCGATCCGGCCAAGGGGCCGGGCGGCAGCTACGACGCCATCCGCACCTACCTGTGGGCGGGCATCACCGATGCCCGCGATCCGCTGCGCCCGCGCCTGCTGGAGGCGCTGTCCGGCCCGTTGCGGATGCTGCGCGCGCAGGGCACCTTCGCCGAGAAGATCGATACCCGCAACGGCGTCGGCAGCGGCACCCCGCCGCCGGGCTTCGCCGCCGCCCTGCTGCCCTACCTGAGCGCCTGCGGCGCGCCGGCGCTGGTGCGCGCGCAGGCCGCGCTGATCCCCGCGTCCGGCCCGGCCGCCGAGGCGCTGACCTACTACGATCGCTGCCTGCTGCTGTTCGGCAAGGGGTGGTTGGACGGCCGCTATCGCATATCCGCCGATGGGCGGTTGCAACCCGCCTGGAGTTCGCAATGTTCCGCAACAAGCTGAAGCCGATCGTCCTGGTCGGCCTGCTCGACCTGTGTGTGCTGGCCGGCCCGGCCATGGCGCAGGCCTCCGCCACCCAGCAACTGGTCAACCAGGGCAACTACTGGCAGGACCAGGGTCGCGAGGACCTGGCCGCCGATGCCTGGCGCAAGCTGCTGGCGGTCGATCCGGACCAGCCCGACGCGCTGCTGGGCCTGGGCCTGATCGACCTCAACCAAGGGCGCCGCGGCGAGGCGCAGCGGCGCCTGCAGCAGTTGCAGGCCAGCCACCCAGGCGCGCCGCAGGTCACCCGCCTGCGCATGGCCCTGGGCGGTGGCGGCAACAGCCCCCTGCAGAACGCGCGCCGCGCGGCGGCGGCCGGCCGCTACGTCGAGGCGGTGCAGGCCTACGACCAGGCTTTCGGCGAGGGCGGGCCGCCCGACGACCTGGCGCTGGAGTACTACCAGGTCCTGGCCGGCACCCCGGACGGCTGGGAGCGGGCCCGCGACGGCCTGCGCCGCGTCGCCGCGGTCCGCGACAACCCCGCCGCGTCGCTGGCCCTGGGCCAGGTGCTGACCTACCGTGAACCGACCCGGCGCGAGGGCATCGCCAAGCTGCGCGAACTGGCCGGCCGCAGCGACGTCGGCGGCCCGGCGCGCGCGGCCTGGCGCCAGGCGCTGCTCTGGCTCGACGCCCGCGCCGCCGATGCGCCGCTGTACCAGGCCTTCCTCCAGGCGCAGCCCAACGACCGCGAGGTCGCGGCCAAGCAGGCGCAGCTCCAGCAGCAGGCGACCGCGCGCGCGGCGCAGGACGATCCGGGCCAGCGCCTGCTCGGCGAGGGCTTCCGCGCCCTGGATGCGGGCGACCTGGCCACGGCCGAGGCGCGCTTCGCCCAGGTGCTGCGCGCACGGCCGCGCGATGCCGAGGCGTCGGGCGGGCTGGGTTCGGTGCGCCTGCGCCAGGAACGCTTCGCCGAGGCCGGCGAACTCCTGCAGCGGGCCGTGGCGTCCAATGCCAAGTGGCGGCCGGCGGCCGACACCGCACGCTACTGGCAGACCCTGCAGGAAGTGCGCGCCATGCCCGGCAACGGCGATGCGCTGGCGCGGGTGGAGCAGGCCGTGGCCCTGCGTCCGCAGGAAGCGGCCGGCTACGTCGCCCTGGGCGACCTGCAGGGCGGCAGCGACCCGGCCGCGGCCGAGCGCAACTACCGCAAGGCACTGGAACGGGACGCGGCCAACGCCGGTGCGCTGCAGGGCCTGATCGGCCTGTACGGCCGGCAGGGCCGGGCGGCGGAAGCCAGCGCGCTGTTCGACCGGCTCAGTCCGGCCCAGCAGGAAAAGGCCGGCGGCGCCGCCGCGCTGCGCGCCACCGTGTCCCGCGCCCGCGCGCAGCAGGCGCTGGCCGCCGGCGACGTGGACATCGCCCGGATCGAACTCGAGGACGCGCTGCTCGAACAGCCGGCCGACCCCTGGGTGCGCCTGGACCTGGCGCGCCTGTACCAGCGCGGCGGCCGCCCCGACCAGGCGCGCGGCATCATGGACGGCCTGCTGGCGCAGGACGATGCGCCGCAGGCCCTGTTCGCCCGCGCGCTGTACGCGCAGGAGCAGGACGACTGGGCCGGCGCGTACGCCAGCCTGGAGCGCATTCCCGCCGCCGCCCGCGACGCCGAGATGGCCGCGTTGCACGACACGGCCTGGATCCACCTGCAGGCCGCGCAGGCGCGCGCGCTGATGGCGCAGAACCGCGCCGGCGAGGCGCAGTTGCTGCTGGCGCGGGTGGAGGCCTCGCTGGGCGAGCGCCTGCGGCGGCCGGCCGCCGCCGCCGCGCTGGCCGGCGCCTATGCCGACATCGGCAGCCAGCAGCGGGCGCTGGTGCTGGCCCAGACGCTGGTCGCCGGCCCTGCGCCCAGCGTCGAGGATCGCCTGCAGTACGCCTCGGTGCTGCTGCGCGCGCGCCAGGACGCCGAGGTCGCGGCCCTGCTGCGGCAGTTGCGCGACGCGCCGATGTCGGCCGCCCAGGCCGGCCGCTACCGGGACCTGCGCACCGGTTACGTGCTGCGCCAGGTCGATGCCTTGCGCGAGATGGGCAACCTCGAGGGCGCGTACGAAGCGCTGGCCCCGATCCTGGCGCAGCAATCGCAGGACCCGCGCACCATCGCCGCGCTCGCCCGCCTGTATTCCTCCGCCGGCGACGAGCGGCAGGCGCTGGTGCTTTACCAGCAGCAACTGCAACTGGCTCCAGGCGACCTGGATGCGCTGGTCGCCGCCGCCCGCAGTGCCGCGGCGCTGCGCGACATGGACACGGCCGAGCGCTACCTGGAAGCGGCGCTGGCGCAGTCGCCCGAATCGCCGGAAGTGCTGGCCGCGGCCGGGCGCATCTATCGCGCCGCGGGCAAGAGCCGCAAGGCCGAGCGCTATTTCCGCGCCTCGCTGGCGGCGCAGGCGCGCGGCAGCGGCCAGCTCGACCATGGCTATCCGCTCGCCAGCGGCGCATTCGCCGGCAGCGGCGGACGCGCGTTCAATCCCTTCGCCGGGCTGACCGGCCCGGGCGCGCGCAGCGCCGCATTGCGCGGCGACCCGCTGCCGATGCCCGCGCCGGCCGCGCGCCTGGCGGCCGCTCCGCTGCCCGGCTACGCGTCCGCCGCGCCGGTCGAGGCCTACCCGCCGGTGGCCACCGCCGTGATCGATGCGGACGGCTTGCCGGCCCCGGTGGCGGCGAGCGCGCCATCGGCCGCCGGCGTGGCACTGCCGGTGCCGAACCCGCGCAGCGTGCCGGCCGCGTCCGCATTGCCGGCCGCGCCGTCGCCGGCGGCCGCTGCGTTCGCGCGCCCCTTGCCGGCCCCCGCCGGCGGCGGCGACAGCGTGCTCGACGAGCTGCGCGGCCTGCAGGGACAGAACAGCAGCAGCCTCGGCGTCGCCGCGGCGTACCGCACCCGCGACGGCGAGGCCGGCCTGGGCCGGTTGGACGACCTGGAGGTGCCGCTGGAGGGCCGCTTCGCCATGGGCGAGGGCAAGCTGCGGGTCGCCTTGACCCCGACCATCCTCGATGCCGGCAGCCTCGGCGCGGACTATCCGCTGGCCAGCCGCTTCGGCGCCGGCCCCGAGGCCGCGCTGGCCGGTGCGCTGACCGCCGACAGCACCCCGGTCGACGACCTGATCGGCTCGTCGCTGTACCAGACCCTGCTCACCCGCGGCGAAAGCAACGCCACCCGCAACCTGATCTACGAGAACGCGCTGGACAGCGGCCGCTACCAGGAGCTGTTCAACCAGACCGATGGCGCCCTGACCGCGGCCGAGCGCCGCGCCGCGGCGCTGGAGGCGCTGTACGCCGACCCGCTGCCCAGCTACATCCTCGGCCGCGACTTGGCCAACACCCCGATCGGCGCGATCGCCGACCAGATCCTCGGCAACGCCGTGCTGATGCGCGGGCTCACCGCGGGCGAGCAGGCGCAACTCAAGGCGCTGGCGCGGGGCAGCGCGGCCACGCAGACGCCGCTGTCCTTCCAGGACACGCTGTACGCGATGGTGGCCAATGCCGCGGGCGCACGCCCGGTCGACAGCCAGGACGCCAGCGGCGCCGGGGTGTCGGTCGGCTATGAGCAGGGCGGGTTCCGCGCCGATATCGGCACCACGCCGCTGGGCTTCCAGGAGTCGCAAGTGGTCGGCGGCATCGGCTATCGCGGCCAGGCCGGCGATGCGCTGACCTGGTCGGCCGAGGTCTCGCGGCGCGCGGTGACCGACAGCCTGCTGTCCTTCGCCGGCGTCGAGGATCCGCGCACCGGGCTGCAGTGGGGCGGCGTGGCCGCGGCCGGCGCCAAGCTCGCCGCGACCGTCGACAACGGCCTGCTGGGCGGCTACGCCAGCCTGGCCTGGCACCGCCTGGAAGGCGAGAACGTCGCCAGCAACGACCGCCAGGAACTGGGCCTGGGCATCTATGTGCACGCGCTGGAAACGGCCAGCCAGTCGCTGACCGCCGGTCTGAACCTGACCGCGATGCGCTACGACCGCAACCTCAGCGGCTTCACCTACGGCCATGGCGGCTACTTCAGCCCGCAGGAGTACGTGGACCTGGGCTTCCCGGTGCACTGGAACGGCCGCGGCCTCGGCCGCCGCTTCGCCTGGCAACTGGACGCCAGCGCCGGCGTGCAGCACTTCAAGGTCGATCCGGCGCCGTACTTCCCGGACGATCCGCAACTGCAGCAGGCCGCCTACGACGCCGCATCGATGGCGGCGCTGCTCGGGCTGACGCCGG
Organism: Pseudoxanthomonas broegbernensis; assembly: GCF_014202435.1. Lineage (GTDB taxonomy): Bacteria > Pseudomonadota > Gammaproteobacteria > Xanthomonadales > Xanthomonadaceae > Pseudoxanthomonas > Pseudoxanthomonas broegbernensis. The sequence continues at coordinate 235,069 of NZ_JACHGU010000001.1, forward strand.
AGTACGTGGAGCCGGTGTACCTGGGCCAGACCAAGACCGGCCTGTCGTACAACCTGACCGGCGCGGCCGAGTGGCAGCTTTCCAGCCAGTTGTTCCTGGGCGGGCGCATGGAGTTCAACAACGCGCGCGACTACCGCCAGTTCGGCGCCAACCTGTACCTGCGCTTCCTGCTGGACCGCCTCGGCGCGGCCCTGGGCAAGCAGCCGCAGCCGATCCGCTCGCCCTTCGCCAGCGGCGAGTAGGCGGGCCCGCGGACGGCGGCGGCGCCCTCCGGGCGCGTGCCGTCCACGGCGCCGCGGCGCCGGTGCTGGCGAAGGGGTCCGGCATCGGCCGGCCTCCTGGCTTCGACCGCCGCGCCGTGTTCGCGCGCGGCTATGCTGGCGACGGCGCGAACGGCGCGGGAGGGAACGACGGCATGACACGCATCCTCGGCATTTCCGGCAGCCTGCGCGCCGGTTCGTTCAATACCGCCCTGCTGCGCGCGGCGCAGTCGCTGCAGGTGCCCGGCGTCGAACTGGAACTGGCGACGCTGCACGGCATCCCGCTCTACGATGGGGACCTGGAACGCGACGCGGGCATGCCGCCGGCGGTACAGGCGCTCAAGGCGCGGGTGCTGGCGTGCGACGGCCTGCTGCTGGCCACGCCGGAATACAACAACGGCATCCCCGGGGTGTTCAAGAACGCGGTCGACTGGCTGTCCCGGCCCGCCTCGGACATCCCGCACCTGTTCGGGGGCAGGCCGGTGGCGCTGGCCGGCGCCTCGCCCGGCGGCTTCGGCACGATTCTGGCGCAGAACGCGTGGCTGCCGGTGCTGCGCACGCTGGGCGCGCGCCTGTGGTCCGGGCGCCTGATGCTTTCCCGGGCCGGCCAGGCATTGACCGACGACGGCACCCTGGCCGACGAGCGGGTCCAGGCCCAGCTCGCTGGGTTCCTCGCCGGCTACCGGGAGTTCATCGGTCCCTGATCGCGGCGGTGCGTGGGTCGGCGCAACATGGGACACGGCAAAAGTTTGCGCAGTATCACGCTTCGGACCCTTTCGGCTGCACGAATTCGGTGGCGTATGCCGATCTTCTTGCAAGGGCGATGGACCGGCGCCGGGAACTCAGGGGGCGCCAAGGCGGCCGGCCTTGCATACGTCGGCGCACGGATGACGGCCCCTCATTCTCGCCCTCGATAATCCTTATGGATGTCAGGGTCTTGTCCGATACGGATGCCGTTTGCGGCAGCAAAATGTCCGGCCCGGCATCCCCATTCGCCACCGAATTGCCTTCCGGTGTCATGAAGCCCTGGGTTTTCAGCGCCGGACCGTTGCTCCCGGAACTGTAAAAATTCTGTTGCGCTGCAGGGTGACACCCGTGTTAGCAGCGTGTTATTCCTGATTACGCATCATTTGATAGTGCTATCGGATATCGGGATGCACGCGGGACCATGCAACCGGCCTCGTGCCATGGAACAAGGCTCCAGCGGGTCGCCGCCGGCAGGCGGCGCATCCGGGTTCTGCCAGGGGGGCATGGAACCGTCTTGCCCGGGAAATGCTGTTTTCCGGGCGAATTAAGAAGCAGGCCCATTGCCTGTCAATGGCCCCACAAGGGGGCAGTTACATCAACCAAAGTTCCAAGGGGAGGGAAAGCACATGAATCTTTGCAGCTGTCGATGTCCAGCGCTGTCGAAGGGCGCGCCCACGGCTGGTGCCGTGACGCGTACGAACAATGCGCCGACCCACGTCCAAATCCAGTGCTGAGGACAATTGCATGAATCACAAGCTCAAGCGTTTCAAGTCCGCGGCGATGTTCACCATCGTCGGCGGCATCATCGTCATCAACCCTGCGTTCGCCCAGGACCAGCAGGACGCCACCACGCTCGATACCGTCGTCGTCTCCGGCCTGCGCAGCAGCCTCGACAACGCGATGAACATCAAGCGCGACACGCCCGGCATCGTCGACGCGATCAGCGCCGAGGACATCGGTAAGTTCCCGGACACCAACCTGGCCGAGTCGCTGCAGCGCATCACCGGCATCTCGATCGAGCGCCGCGACGGCGAAGGCGCCCAGGTCACCGCGCGCGGCTTCGGCCCCGGCTTCAACCTCGTCACCCTCAACGGCCGCCAGGTTCCGGGCGCGGACGGCTTCGGCAGCGGCCAGGCGGTAATCGGCGGCGTCGGCGCGGGTACCCGCGGCTTCAACTTCGCCCAGTTGGCCTCCGAGGCCGTCAACGGCGTGACCGTCTACAAGACCGGCCGTGCGGCGCAGCCCAGCGGCGGCATCGGCGCCACCATCGACATCCTCACCGCGCGTCCGTTCAACAACCGCGGCGGCGACGTGGTCGCCAGCGCCGGCGTCAAGGCGCTCTCCGACCAGTCGCAGACCATCGGCGACAACATCACCCCGGAAATCTCCGGCATCTTCAGCTACGCCAACCCGGACAAGACCTGGGGCGTGGGCCTGAGCGCCAGCTACCAGAAGCGTCGCGGCGGATCGGTCCAGGCCACGGAAGACACCTGGAACGTGGCCCGCTGGAGCGGCACCGACTCGCGCCTGCTGCCGGGTGCGGTGGTCGAGAACGCGCCGGCCATCGGCCAGCTCTACTCCATGCCGAACGACGTGCGCTACGCGTACCAGGACTTCCAGCGCGAGCGCATCAACGCGCAGGGCGTGCTGCAGTTCGCCCCGACCGACGCGCTGACCTTCACCCTGGACTACACCTACTCGACCAACGAGATCGCACAGAATCGTGGCGAGCAGACCATGTGGCTGCAGAACAACCTGACCCACGTGACCTTCGACGGCCACCCGGACGTGGCCACCCCGGTCTACATCCGCGACCTGGCCGGCGGCGGCAAGGACTTCGGCTTCGAGCAGCAGCGCGACGAGCAGAAGTTCACCCTGGACTCGCTGGGCCTGAACGCGAAGTGGGACGTCACCGACCGCTTCTCGCTGACCTTCGACGCGCACAACACCAAGGTCGCCAGCCGTCCGAACGATCCGCTCACCGGCGGCAGCTCCACCGCGTTCAGCTTCGGCGGCTTCGCCCCGGATCCCAGCACCAACAACTGGACCCAGGAATACTGGTTCAACAACGGCCTGCCGATCATGGCCCGCACGCTGTTCCCGACCACGGCTGACGCCCAGGCCAACACCAATGGCGTGGTCAACCCCGACTTCACCGTGGACCAGTTCGGCAGCCAGATCATGCGTATCTGGACGACCCGGCAGGATACCGAGGTCAAGCAGGGCCGCATCGACGGCGAGTTCGCCTTCGACAACGGCCGCTTCCTGTTCGGCGTGGATTCCTCCGAGACCAAGATGCGTCGCCTGGGCGTGGACGGCCATGCCCACCTGATGACCCTGGGCGACTGGGGCTCGAACGACCGCGGCACCCTGCAGAGCATGGGCCAGCTCCTGAGGCAGGTCAGCATCACCGACATGTTCAAGGACTTCAGCACCCGCGGCGCCGACTCCAATGCCTGGATCGGCAACGCCAGTGCCCTGGCCCAGTGGGCCGAGAACGTGTGCGCCGATGGCTCCGCGCCGGCGTCCTGGGCGGCCAACAACCGCTGCGACGACATCTCGTCGCGGGTCCGCTCGGTGTACGACAACGACAACATGGTCGAGGAGAAGACCCGCTCCTTGTACGTCCAGTGGGAACAGGACGGCATGCTGGGCGATTTCCCGACCTACCTGGTTGCCGGCCTGCGCTACGAGAGGACCGACGTGACCTCCACCTCGGTCATCCAGGTGCCCAGCGCCATCGTCTGGATGTCCAACAACGACTTCCGCAACCAGTCGTCGCCGGATGCGCAGCCGTTCAGCGAAAAGGCCAGCTACAGCTACCTGCTGCCGAACCTGGACTTCAGCATCGACCTGACGGCCGACCTGAAGGGCCGCGCCTCGTTCAGCAAGACGATCGCGCGTGCGCCGTACGGCAACCTGTTCGCCGGTCCGGGCGCGGGCAATCCCAGCGGTTCGACCCTGTACGGCGAGCAGTTCCGTGCCACCGGCGGTGCGCAGAACCCGTCGCTGCTGCCGCTGGAGTCGGATAACGTCGACCTGGGCATGGAGTGGTACTTCGCTCCGTCCAGCTTCATCGGCGTGACCTACTGGAACAAGCGGGTGAAGAACTTCATCGGCAACACCGTGGCCAGCGAGAACCTGTACGGCCTCACCGACCCGACCTCGGGCCCGGATGCGCAGGCGGCCAACGCGTTCCTCCAGAGCGCGGCTTGCGCGGCCCAGGTCACCGCCGCGGGCGTGGACCCGGAGATCGGCTGTAAGCAGGACTACACCACGCTGTTCGCCGCGACCGCGCTGCTGCGCTACGCGGCGGAGACCGGTGGCCTGGCCGCCTACGACGGCACCGACGCCCAGTCCCTCGCCCTGGAAGACAGGTACGACATCCTCGGCACCGCGGCTGACCCGCTGTACATGTACGACGTGAACAAGCCGGTCAACCAGCGGGCGGCCACGCTGCACGGCTGGGAAATCGGCGGCCAGTACTTCTTCGGCGACAGCGGCTTCGGCATCCTGGCCAACTACACCATCGTGAAGGGTGACGTGGGCATCGACCGTGCCGCCGACCCGGGCGCGGACGTGTTCGCCCTGACCGGCCTGAGCGACACCGCCAACGCCGTGCTGATGTTCGAGAAGTACGGCTGGTCGGCGCGTCTGGCCTGGAACTGGCGTGACGAGTACCTGCAGGCGGCCAACCAGCACGGCAACAACCGTAACCCGTTCTTCGTCGAGGCGTACGATCAGTTCGACCTGAGCGTCAGTTACAACATCACCGACAACCTCACCGTGTCGGCCGAGGCCATCAACATCACGGGTGAGGACGTGCGCTGGAGCGCCCGTACGCATAGGCAGCATCTGCGCGTACTGGACCAGTCGCCGCGTTACATGCTGGGCCTGCGTTACACGTTCTGATGCAAGCAGGGCACCTCGTGCCTGAGTGTTGAAGTCCGGGGACCGCTGCTTCGGCAGCGGTCCCTTTTACCTGAGGTCGAAGAGCCGATATGGCCCGATACGAACTGCTCAACAACATCGCGCACAAGGACTTGCGTGTTTCCACGCGCTTCGGCGAGGAATTCGGCGACAACATCGGCGTGGTCCAGGTGTTTCCGACCGAGTTCGCCGAGTTGCAGCGCGAATACCCGATCTTCTTCCGCGAGGTCGCGGAGGGCGGGTTCGAGACCGTGGCGCTGCTGGGGTTCGACCAGCGCGAGAACCTGTTCGTGCAAGACGGCGGCTGGCATGCCGCCTACCTTCCGGGGGCGATCGCCCGCGGACCTTTTCTGATCGGGTTCCAGGAGCAGATGGTGGACGGCCAACTGCGCAACGAACCGGTCATCCACGTGGACCTGGAGCATCCGCGCGTGGCGCGGGACCAGGACGGGCACCCGGTGTTCCTCGCCCAGGGCGGCAACAGCCCCTACCTGGAGCGGGTCATCGCCGTGCTGCGCGGCATCAACGACGGCGTGCAGGCCTGCAAGGCCATGGTCGCCGCGTTCCAGGCGCTGGATCTGATCCAGCCGATGCAGATGGAAGTGCGCTTCGACGAGGCGCACGCCGTGAACCTGACGGGGCTGCATGGCATCGACCGCGAGCGCCTGGCGGCGCTGGACGCGCCGTCGTTGCATGGGCTGCACCGGTCCGGCTGGCTGGAGGGCGCCTACCTGGTGAGCGCCTCGCTGTACAACATGCGCCGGCTCATCGCCGAGAAGCAACGCCGCCTGCGCGAGCAGGAGGCCACGGAGGCGGAGCAGGTCGCCTGACGCCATGTCCTGGGAGGCCGCCAGTGTCCGCGTCATGGAAGGTTCCAGCCCCGGTGCGCCGCCCTTGCAGACGCTGCTCGGGGACGGGGTGCCGACCCTGCTCAGGGGATTGGCGCGCGACTGGCCGCTGGTGCAACGCGGCCTGCAGTCGCCGCAGTCGGCGATGGACCACCTGCGCGAGCACTACAACGGCCGGCCGGTGCAGTATTCCTGGGGCGATCCCTCCACCCGCGGGCGCCCGTTCTACAACGCCGGCTTCACCGAGCTGAACTGCGAGGTCCGGCGCGGCGGCCTGGACCGGGTGCTGGAGGAACTGGCCTCGCACCTGGACGATGCGCACCCGCCCACCTACTACGTGGCATCGCTGCTGGTCGACCAGTGCCTGCCCGGCCTGCGCGCGGCCGGCAACGACCTGGATTTCTCCGACGCCGGCGTCCAGCCGCCGCCGAGCATCTGGATCGGCAACCGGGTCACCGCCTCGTGCCACTACGACGCGCCGAACAACATCGCCTGCTGCGCGGTGGGGCGCCGGCGCTTCACCCTGTTCCCGCCGGAGCAGATCGCCAACCTGTACCCGGGGCCGCTGGAGCCCACGCCCGGCGGCCAGGCCGTCAGCGTGGTCGACTTCTCCGCGCCGGACCTGGAGCGCTACCCGAGGTTCCGGCAGGCGATGCAGGCGGCCCGGTCGGTGGTGCTGGAGCCGGGCGATGCGCTGTTCATCCCCAGCATGTGGTGGCACCACGTGGAGGGGTTGGACCCGTTCACCGTGCTGGTGAATTATTGGTGGAGTAGCATGCCTGCGTGGATACCCACGCCGATGCATGCGCTCTACCATGCGATGTGGGCGATCCGCGACCGGCCCGAGGGCGAGAAGCGGGCCTGGCGCGAGGTGTTCGACCACTACGTGTTCGGCCCGGCGCCGCGCGCCGGCGAGCACCTGCCGGCACCGGCCCGCGGCATGCTGGGGGAGATCGACGAGATGCGCGCCCGGCAGTTGCGGGCGATGCTGATCGACAAGCTCAACCGCTGACGTGGGGGAGCATGCGAAGGGACGGCGATCGGGTGCGCCGCCCCGGCCGCGCCGGAAGGCGGCGGCGCGGTACCCGAAGGACGCGGCCATGGCCGCGATGTTGCAGATATCGTTGGGGAGAATCGAGTTGAACGAGAATGGCAGGATTCGCAAGGTCGTCATCGCCGGTGGCGGCACTGCGGGCTGGGTGGCCGCGTGCGCGCTGACCCATCAGTTCCGCGACCTTCTGGACATCACCCTGGTCGAGTCGGAGCAAGTCGGCACCGTCGGCGTGGGCGAGTCGACGATCCCGACCATCCGAACCTTCCACAAGCTGTTGCAGATCGACGAGCGCGAGTTCCTCAGCTCGGTCGCCGGCAGCTTCAAGCTGGCCATCTCGTTCGAGAACTGGATCCGCCCGGGGTCGCGCTACATCCATCCGTTTGGCACCACCGGTGTGAACACCTGGTCGGTCGACTTCCACCAGTTCTGGCTGGAGAGCCGCCGCCGCGGCATCCAGGGTGAACTGGGCGACTACTGCCTGGAGACCGCCGCCTCGCTCAAGGACCGCTTCGCCCTGCTCAACACCGGACAGAATAACCAGCAGTGGTCGATGCGCTGGACCAAGGCGCCCTCGACGATGGAGCGCCGCGACGTGAGCTACGCCTACCACTTCGACGCCGGGCTCTATGCCGCGTTCATGCGCGTCAAGTGCGAGGGCCGCGGGCTCAAGCGCATCGAGGGCAAGATCGCCCAGGTTCGCCAGGATCCGGAGAACGGATTCGTGCAGGCGCTGGTGCTGGAGGACGGACAGGTCATCGAAGGCGACCTGTTCCTCGACTGCACCGGCGCGCGCGCGCTGCTGAGCGAGCAGGCGCTGCAGACCGGCTACGAGGACTGGAACCACTGGCTGCCAAGCAACCGCGCGGTGGCGCTGCAGACCGAAGCCGATGGCCCACCGGTGCCGTACACCCGCGCGATCGCGCACGAGGCCGGCTGGCACTGGAAGATTTCGCTCCAGCACCGGATCGGGTGCGGCATCGTGTTTTCCGATGCGCACATGTCCGACGACGAGGCGACCGCCAAGCTGCTGGCCGAGAACCCGGCCAAGCGGCTGCGCGAGCCGTGGATCATCCCGTTCCGCACCGGGCGCCGGCGCAAGGCCTGGAACAAGAATGTGGTCGCCCTGGGACTGGCGAGCAGCTTCATCGAGCCGCTGGAGTCCACCAGCATCCACCTGACCCTGAGCGCAGTCACCCGCCTGGTGCAGTTCTTCCCCTTCGAAGGCATCAGCGAGGCGGCGGCGGAGCGTTACAACGAGGTCAGCCGCCAGGAGCTGGAGCACGTTCGCAACTTCGTCGTGCTGCATTACCACCTCAACCAGCGCGACGAGCCGCTGTGGAAGCAGTGCCGCGAAATGGAACTGCCGCCGGGCTTGGCCGAGCGCATCCAGGTATTCCGTGAGACGGGCTACGCGTGGCAGGGGGAGGACGAACTGTTCCGGCTCGACTCCTGGACCCACTGCATGCTCGGTCAGGGTGTCATGCCCCAGAACCACCACCCGCTGACCCGCGCGCTGTCGGACGCCGATCTCAAGGCCCTGCTCGACGGCGTACGCAAGCCGATCGATGCCGCAGTGGCGGCCATGCCCAGCCAACAGGACTTCATTGACAGCTACTGCAGGGCGCCGGACTCGGCCTGGGAGCAGATGTACGCACGCGCCCGGCAGCATGAGCAGGTGACCGGCAAGATCGCCGGCGTCGGCGGAGGCCTGAAGCAGTGATGCGCGGATGCTGATCGAGACGCACCCCGGACTGTGCCTCCAGCTACGGCGGATCGGTCTGGAACAGCATCACCCGCTGCCGCGGGCGATGTCCAACCAGGAGCAAGGGCATGTTCGAGCACATCCGCAAGCCGCTTGTCCAGGCGATGGCGCAGATGCCCTCGCACGTGGACTTCCTCAACAGCTACTGCAAGGCGCCCGACTCGGCATGGAACTCCCGCGGCCGCTCCACGGTGGGCTGAGCGGGCCGCCATGATCCTGGACCTGAGCCCGGACCTGCGCATCCAGCGGCGCTCCCTCGGCAACGAGGGGGCACCGCTGCTGATCGTCGACAGCCTGCTGGTCGACCCGGATCGGCTGGTGCGCAAGGCCGCGCGCAGCCAGTTCGTACCGCAAAGCAGCATGTTTCCAGGCATCCGCGCCAACGCGCCGTCGACCTACCCGCGCATGCTCGAACAACTGCTCCGGCCGCTGCTGGAGGAACACTTCGGCCTGCCGCGCGACGGCAGCCTGGCGTTCCCCATGTGCCACTACTCGCTGGTCACCACGCCCCCGGCGCAACTGGCGTTCCTGCAGCGGGTGCCGCACATCGACTCGCATGCGCACAACGGCCTGGCCACCGTGCACTACCTGTTTCGCGGCGACTGGGGCGGCACCGCGTTCTACCGCCACCGCAGCACCGGCTACGAATACGTGGACCATGCGCGCAAGCTGGCGTACTTCACCCGGCTGGAGGAGGAAAGCCGCAGCGAGGCCGCCACGCCGCCGGGCTACATCGGCGACGACACGCCGCTGTTCGAGCGCATCGACCGCGTCGACGCTGTGTTCGACCGGCTGGTGGTCTACCGGCGCAACTCGCTGCACTCGGGCGCCATCGACAACCGCAACGTGCCGCCGCCTGACCCGGTGGCGGGGCGGCTGTCGGTCAACAGCTTCATCGATGTACTGGACTGAGCGGACCGGGGACCGCATGCGCGGCACCGGCCCCGGCGACGGAATGGCCCGCACCCGCACGGCCCCGGCCGCCGGGCGCGGCGCCTTCCCGCAGGGATGCGACGACCTCTCCGGCGTCCGCCGGGCGATGCATCCGGGAGTTCCGACTTGAACACCACCTTGTTGCTGTTGATGCAATTGGTCGTGATCCTGGCCCTGGCGCGGCTGTGCGGTGCGGTGCTGGCCCGCGTCGGCCAGCCGCCGGTGATCGGCGAGATGGCCGCCGGCCTGCTGCTCGGCCCGATCGTGTTCGGCGCCTGGATGCCGGAGCTGCACGCGGCCCTGTTCTCGCCGGCCTCGCTGCCGGCGTTGTCCGGGCTGGGGACGATGGGCGTGGCGTTGTTCATGTTCATCGTCGGCGTCGAGCTGCGCGCGCCGGAGGGCAGCCGGGCGCAACTGCGCGCGGCGTTCTCCATCGGCATGCTCGGCATCGCCCTCCCGCTGGCGCTGGGCCTGGCGATCTCGCCGGTGCTGTACGACCGCTTCGCGCCGGCGGGCGTGGGCTACTGGCCGTTCGCGATGTTCATCGCCGCGGCGATGTCGGTCACCGCCTTCCCGGTGCTGGCGCGCATCCTCAAGGACCGTCGCCTGACCCACACCACCCCCGGCCGGCTGGCGCTGAGCGCGGCGGTGATCGACGACGGCTGCGTGTGGATATTCCTGGCGGTGGTGCTGGCCCTGGCCGGCGGTGGCTCCCCGGCCGGCGTCGTGCTTGCGATCGGCGGCGGGCTGGGCCTGGTCGCGGCGGTGTTCCTGGTGCTCAAGCCGCTGTACGCCTGGCTGCTGCGCCCGGCCGGGGTCGAGGGCGACCCGGCCGCATCCGGCCTGGTGTGGATCCTGGTGGGCATGCTGGGCTGTGCCGCGGTCGCCGAATGGATCGGGCTGCACGCGGTGTTCGGCGCATTCCTGTTCGGCGTGTGCCTGCCGCGCGAGGACCGCCTGCTGGCGTGCCTGGCCCGGCGCATCGAGCCGGTGGCGATCCTGCTGCTGATGCCGGTGGTATTCGCCCTGGCCGGGCAGAACACGACGCCGGAGGCCTTCGCCGGCGCGGGCATCGGCATGTTCGGGTTGATCCTGCTGGCGGCGGTCGCCGGCAAGGTGATCGGCTGCTCCGCCGGCGCGCGGCTGAACGGCTACGGCTGGCGCGACAGCCTGGCGGTGGGCTCGCTGATGAACGCGCGCGGGCTGATGGAACTGATCGTGATCAAGATCGGCTTCGACGCCGGGCTGATCGGGCCGGCGCTGTTCACCCTGCTGTTCGCGATGACCCTGGCCACGACCCTGATCGCTTCGCCGCTGCTGAGCCTGTTCTACCGGCACGGCAGCGGGCGCCTGGCGGGCCACGTCGCCGGGGCGGTGCCGCCGCCGCGCTGACCCCGCGTGTAGCGAGCGCTCGCACGCGGCCCCCTGCGCGCCGCGCGAGCCCGCAGCCGGAGCCCCGCGCGACACGGGCGTCCGGCCGCGTGCGCTATCTTCGGCCGGTGTTCCCGCGCGTGGCGGGCGAGGAGGGCGCGTGATCCGCGACATCGTGAGGATGGGCGAACCGGTGCTGCTGCGGGTGGCCGACCCGGTGGAGCACTTCGGCACCGGCGAGCTGCGCGACCTGGCCGCGGACATGTTCCAGACCATGGACGCTGCCGAGGGCGTGGGCCTGGCCGCACCGCAGATCGCGCTGGCCCGGCGGGCGATCGTGTTCGGCTTCGAGGCCAATGCGCGCTATCCCGACGCGCCGCCGGTGCCGCGCACCGCGCTGTTCAATCCGGTCCTGGAACCGCTGTGCGACGAGGTCGAGGACGGCTGGGAGGGCTGCCTGTCCATCCCCGGCCTGCGCGCGAGGGTCCCGCGCTGGCGGCGGGTCCGCTACGCCGGCTACGACGTGGAGGGCCGGCGCATCGAACGCGAGGCCGAAGGCTTCCACGCGCGCGTGGTCCAGCACGAGGTCGACCACCTGGACGGCATCCTGTACCCGTCGCGGATCCGCGACTTCCGCACCTTTGGCTTCACCGACGTGCTGTTCCCGGAGGTCGGGGAGGGGCGGTAGCCGCAACCTCCTCCGTTACCTCCCGTCTCGGCAGGCATCGCACCGGGGCGCTTGGAGGCGGCCGGTCGTTCGATGAAAGGCACGGCGCTTCGGCCTGCGCGGGACGGGCGGTGTCGCCGGGAAGACGATTCCCGGCCCGGGTCGCGTTACTTCAGCGCCTTGAACCGCAGCCGCTTGGGGCCGGCGTCGTCGCCGAGGCGGCGCTTCTTGTCTTCCTCGTACTCGCGGTAGTTGCCCTGGAAGAACTCCACGTGCGAGTCGCCCTCGAAGGCGAGGATGTGGGTGGCGATGCGGTCCAGGAACCAGCGGTCGTGGGAGATCACGAAGGTGTTGCCCGGGAACTCCAGCAGCGCGTCTTCCAGCGCGCGCAGGGTCTCGATGTCCAGGTCGTTGGACGGTTCGTCCAGCAGCAGCACGTTGCCGCCCTGCAGCAGGGTCTTGGCCATGTGCAGGCGGCCGCGCTCGCCGCCGGACAGCGTGCCCACCAGCTTCTGCTGGTCCTGGCCCTTGAAGTTGAAGCGGCCGATGTAGGCGCGCGACTGGATCTCGATGCCGTTGATGTTGAGGATGTCCAGGCCGCCGGAAATCTCCTGGAACACGTTGTGGTCGCCTTCCAGCTTGTCGCGGCTCTGGTCCACGTAGGCCAGGTTCACCGTCGGGCCGATGTCGATCTCGCCCGAATCGGGCTTGACCTGCCCGGTGATCATCTTGAACAGGGTCGACTTGCCGGCGCCGTTGGGGCCGATGATGCCGACGATGGCGCCGGCCGGCACCGAGAAGCTGAGGTCGTCGATCAGCAGCCGGTCGCCGAACCGCTTGCTGACGTTCTTGAACTCGATGACCTTGTTGCCCAGGCGCTCGCCCGGCGGGATGAAGATCTCGTTGGTCTCGTTGCGCTTCTGGTACTCGACCGACTGCAGTTCGTCCAGGCGCGCCAGGCGCGCCTTGCCCTTGGACCGGCCGCCCTTGGCGTTCTGCCGCGACCACTCCAGCTCCTTGGCGATGGCCTTCTGCCGCGCCTTCTCCTGGTTCTCCTCCTGCTTCAGGCGCTCTTCCTTCTGCATCAGCCACTCGGTGTAGTTGCCCTTCCACGGGATGCCGCGGCCGCGGTCCAGTTCGAGGATCCACTCGGCGGCGTTGTCCAGGAAGTAGCGGTCGTGGGTGACGGCCACCACGGTGCCGGTGTAGCGGGCCAGGAACTGCTCCAGCCATTCCACCGACTCGGCGTCCAGGTGGTTGGTCGGCTCGTCCAGCAGCAGCATGTCCGGCTTCTGCAGCAGCAGGCGGCACAGGGCCACGCGGCGCTTCTCGCCGCCGGAGAGCTTGCCGATCACCGCGTCCCACGGCGGCAGGCGCAGGGCGTCGGCGGCCACCTCGAGCTGGTTCTCCAGGGTGTGGGCGTCGCCGGCGGCCAGGATCGCCTCCAGGCGCTCCTGCTCCTTGGCCAGCGCGTCGAAGTCGGCGCCGTCCTCGGCGTAGGCCGCGTAGACCTTGTCCAGCGCGGCCTGGGCCTGCAGCACCTCGCCCACGCCTTCCTCGACCGCCTCGCGCACGGTCTTGGCCGGGTCCAGTTGCGGCTCCTGCTCCAGGTAGCCGACCTTGATGCCGGGCTGCGGGCGGGCCTCGCCCTCGAAGTCCTGGTCCACGCCGGCCATGATCCTGAGCACCGTCGACTTGCCGGCGCCGTTCAGGCCCAGCAGGCCGATCTTGGCGCCCGGGTAGAAGCTCAGCGAGATGTCCTTGATGATCTGCCGCCTGGGCGGGACCATCTTGCTGACCCGGTTCATGGTGTAGATGTACTGCGAGGACATGCTGGCTCCTGGGCGCGCGCCCGGCCCGGCCCGCGCAGGCGGGCAAGGCAGTGGTAAAGGGAAACGGGGATTATAGCGGGGTTCCCCTCCGCGGCCCCCCATGGCCTGGCCGGGCGGCCGGGACGGGCGCCGCGGCCCAGGGCCGCCCAGGTTCGTACGGCGCGGCGCGGGGGCTTACAATCGGCGGCCCGCCTTTCCCCTTCCCGGCTGCCTGGAGCTTCCATGTATTCGCGCGACGTCCTTCTCGAAACCTACGACCCCGAACTGGCCAGGGCCATCGCCCAGGAGTGCCGCCGGCAGGAGGACCACGTCGAGCTGATCGCCAGCGAGAACTACGCCAGCCCGGCGGTGATGGAGGCGCAGGGCAGCCAGTTGACCAACAAGTACGCCGAAGGCTACCCGCACAAGCGCTACTACGGCGGCTGCGAGTACGTGGACATCGCCGAGCAGTTGGCGATCGACCGCCTCAAGCAACTGTTCGGCGCCAGCTACGCCAACGTGCAGCCGCACAGCGGCTCGCAGGCCAACCAGGCCGTGTACTTCGCCCTGCTGCAGCCGGGCGACACCATCCTGGGCATGTCCCTGGCCCACGGCGGCCACCTGACCCACGGCGCCAAGGTCAATGCCTCGGGCAAGATCTTCAACGCCGTCCAGTACGGCGTGAACGACCAGGGCCTGCTGGACTACGAGGAGATCGAGCGGCTGGCCGTGGAGCACAGGCCGAAGATGATCGTGGCCGGCTTCTCGGCCTACTCGCGGGTGATGGACTGGGCGCGCTTCCGCGCCATCGCCGACAAGGTTGGCGCGTACCTGTTCGTGGACATGGCCCACGTGGCCGGGCTGGTCGCCGCCGGCGCCTACCCGAACCCGCTGCCGCACGCGCACGTGGTCACCTCCACCACCCACAAGACCCTGCGCGGCCCGCGCGGCGGCATCATCCTGGCCCTGGACGCGGGCGAGGAGATCGAGAAGAAGCTGCAGTCCATCGTCTTCCCCGGCATCCAGGGCGGCCCGCTGATGCACGTGATCGCGGCCAAGGCGGTGGCCTTCAAGGAAGCCCTGGAGCCGGAGTTCAAGGGCTACCAGCGGCAGGTGGTGAAGAACGCGCAGGCGATGGCCAGGACCCTGGTCGCGCGCGGCTACAAGATCGTCTCCGGCGGCACCGACAACCACCTGATGCTGGTGGACATGATCGGCAAGGACGTGTCCGGCAAGGATGCGGAGGCCGCGCTGGGCAAGGCCCACATCACCGTGAACAAGAACGCGGTGCCCAACGACCCGCGCTCGCCGTTCGTGACCTCGGGCCTGCGCCTGGGCACCCCGGCGGTGACCACCCGCGGCTACGTCGAGCAGGACTGCGTGGACCTGGCCAACTGGATCGCCGACGTGCTCGACGCGCCGGGCGACGCGGCGGTGATCGAGCGGGTGCGCGGGCAGGTCGCCGCGCAGTGCAAGAAGTACCCGGTCTACGGATGAGCCGCCGCGGCACGCCGCCCTGGGGTGCCCCGTCCGGGCCGCGCGGTGCCGCCGCCCGTGGCGGGTCCTGGTGACCGGCGCCGCCGTCCGCTGAGCCGCCGAACGCCGCCATGCATTGTCCCTATTGCCAGCATGTCGATACCCGCGTGATCGACTCGCGCGTGTCCGAGGACGGCGCCACCATTCGCCGCCGCCGCGCGTGCGAGGCCTGCGGCGAGCGCTTCAGCACCCTGGAGACGGTGGAGCTGAAGCTGCCGGCCATCGTCAAGGGCGACGGCCGGCGCGAGGCTTTCGACGCGCGCAAGCTGCGGGTGGGTTTCGACCGCGCCCTGCAGAAGCGGCCGGTGTCGGAGGACCGTATCGAGGCGGCGGTGCGCGCGGTGGTGCACGCGGTGCGCATGAGCGGCGAGCGCGAGCTGCCCTCGCGCCGCATCGGCGAGTTCGTGATGGACGAGCTGCGCAAGCTGGACCACGTGGCCTACGTGCGCTTCGCCTCGGTCTACCGCAGCTTCGAGGACGTGGCCGACTTCCGCGAGGAGATCGAGAAGCTGGAGCGCGACCTGCCGGCGGACAGCGGCCAGCTTCCGCTGCTGCAGGGCGGGGACGCGGCGGCGGCCGCGCCGCCCGGCGAACGGGCGAGGAAGCGCTGAGCCAGCGCTTTCCTGCAGGAGTCGGCTTCAGCCGGCGACCGCCAGGGCCCGCAAGCCGGCTTCTGCAGGGGGAATGTTGGCGCATCCCCGCCACGCTCCGCTGGCCGCTCACCCCGGTCTTTGTCAGACTCCCCCCGGATGACGCCTTTCGACGCCACCGACCATGCCCTGATGGCGCGGGCCCTGCGCCTGGCCGAGCGCGGCCTGTACACCGCCCGTCCCAACCCGATGGTCGGCTGCGTCATCGCCCGCGACGGCGAGGTGGTGGGCGAGGGCTGGCACCCGCGCACCGGCGAGCCGCATGCGGAAGCGTTCGCCCTGCGCCAGGCCGGCGAGCGGGCGCGCGGCGCCACCGCCTACGTCACCCTGGAGCCCTGCGCCCACCATGGACGCACGCCGCCCTGCGCCGGCGCGCTGGTGGACGCCGGCGTGGCGCGGGTGGTGGCGGCCATGCGCGATCCGTTCCCGCGCGTGGACGGGGCCGGCCTGGCGATCCTGCAGGCGGCCGGGGTCGAGGTCGCGGCCGGGCTGATGGAGGCCCAGGCGCGCGAATTGAACCGTGGCTTCCTCTCGCGCATCGAGCGCGGCCGGCCCTGGTTGCGGATCAAGCTGGCCGCCAGCCTGGACGGGCGCACCGCCCTGGCCAGCGGCGAGTCGAAGTGGATCACCGGCGCGGCCGCGCGCGCCGACGTGCAGCGCTGGCGCGCGCGCAGCGGCGCCATCCTCACCGGCGCCGGCACGGTGCTGGCCGACGACCCGGCGCTGACCGTGCGCATGGCCGACGCCGCCGCGTTCGTGCCGCCGCTGCGGGTGGTGCTCGACCGTCTCCTGCGCAGCCTGTCGATGCGCAAGGTGCGCGAAGGCGATGCGCCCACCCTTTACCTGCACGGCCCCGATGCACGGCCGCCGGAGGATGCGGATGCCCGGTTCGCCGCGCTGCCGCTGCGCGAGGGCGGCCTGGACCTCGAAGCGGCGCTGCGCCTGCTCGGCGAACGTGGGGTCAACGAAGTCCAGGTCGAGGCCGGCCCGGTGCTGTGCGGCGCGCTGCTGCGCGCCGGCCTGGTCGACGAGCTGCTGCTCTACCAGGCGCCGGTGCTGCTGGGCGACGGCGCGCGCGCGCTGTTCGCCGGCATGGGAATCGAAACCATGGCCCAGCGCCTGCATCTGCGGCGGGTCGAGGAGGCGGTGGTCGGCGAGGACCGCCGCCTGCTGCTGCGGCCGTAGAGCGCCGCGTGCGCGGGAGGTTCGCGTTTCGCCCTCCTCCCGTTGCGGGACGGCTGCGGTCGACCATGACCGCTCACGCGTTTTAATGTCGTCTTCACATCTCGGGGCGGGGTGCCGGCGCGGTGCTAGAATGCGCGGGCCGGTTCGCCGGCATGTCCAAACCATGTAGAACGTCTTCAGGGCGGGGTGGAATTCCCCACCGGCGGTAGGCGCGGCGCTCCGGCATTGCCGGGGAACCGGGCGAGCCCGCGAGCGCTTCCGGCGGCAGCGGCTTCCCCATCGAAGCTCGCCGCCTATGCGGGCAGACCGCATGCCGGAAGGTCAGCAGATCCGGTCCGATGCCGGAGCCGACGGTTGTGGCGTGGCCTCCGCTGCGGCGGTGCCGCGCCCTAGAGTCCGGATGAAAGAAGACGCCGCCGCTCGGCCATCGCCGGGCGTCCGTGCGTGTCCCGGGACGTTTTTCGCCACCTGCGGGAAACGTTATGCATCCGATCGAAAGCGCGGCCGTACACCCTCCCTTCCCTCCGTGCCGATGCGGCGCCCGCGTCCGGCCGGCGGAGGGGCGCTGATGTTCACCGGGATCGTCGAGGGCGTCGGCCGCCTGGCCGCGCGCGAGCCGCGCGGCGGCGACGTGCGCTTCGGCTTCGCCACCGGCACGCTGCCCTGGTTGAACGAACGCGTCGAGGACGTGCGCCTGGGCGAGAGCATCGCGGTCAACGGCGTGTGCCTGACCGTGGTCGCGTTCGACGCGTCCTCGTTCCAGGCCGATGCCTCCACCGAGACCCTGGCGCTGACCACCCTCGGCACGCTGGCCGAGGGCGCCGCGCTGAACCTGGAGCGGGCGATGCGGCCCAGCGACCGGCTGGGCGGGCACCTGGTCAGCGGCCATGTCGACGGCGTGGGCCGGGTGCTGTCGGTACACGAGGACGCGCGTGCGCAACGCTGGCGCTTCGCCGCGCCGGCGCCGCTGCTGAAGTACATCGCCAGGAAGGGCTCGATCTGCGTCGATGGCGTCAGCCTCACCGTCAACGAGGTCGACGCCGAGGGCTTCGAGGTTGCCCTGATACCGCATACCGTCGCCCATACGCGCTTCTCGGAGACGGGCGCGGGCGATGCGGTGAACCTGGAGATCGACCTGGTCGCGCGCTACGTCGAGCGCCTGCTCGGCGCGCGCGGCACCGGAGCGGCGGCATGAACTTCGCCCCGGTTCCCGAACTGCTGGAGGAGATCCGCGCCGGCCGCATGGTCGTGATCGTCGACGACGAGGACCGCGAGAACGAGGGCGACCTGATCATGGCCGCCGAGCGGGTCCGGCCGGCCGACATCAACTTCATGGTCACCCACGCGCGCGGCCTGGTGTGCCTGTCGCTGACCCGCGAGCGCTGCGCGCAGCTCGGCCTGGCGCCGATGGTCCGGCACAACACCGCCCAGTTCCGCACCAATTTCACCGTCAGCATCGAGGCGGCCGAGGGCGTGACCACCGGCATCTCCGCCCACGATCGCGCCCACACCATCCGCACCGCGGTGCGGCCGGACGCCGGGCCGTCGGACCTGAGCCAGCCCGGCCACGTGTTCCCGCTGATCGCCCAGCCGGGCGGCGTGCTCACCCGCGCCGGCCATACCGAGGCGGCCAGCGACCTGCCGCTGCTGGCGGGGCTGGAGCCGGCCGGCGTGCTGGTGGAGGTGATGAACGCCGACGGCACCATGGCCCGGCGCCCGCAGCTCGAAGCGTTCGCGCACGAGCACGGGCTGAAGATGGGCTCCATCGCCGACCTCATCGCCCACCGCCTGGCCACCGAGCACACCGTCGAGCGCGTGGACGAGCGCGACATCGACACCGAGTTCGGCCCGTTCCGGCTGGTGGCCTACCGCGACCGCATCGCCCATGAACTGCATTTCGCCCTGGTCCGCGGCACGCCCGACCGGGGTTCCCCGACCCTGGTCCGGGTGCAGGTGGAGAACCCGCTCAGCGACCTGCTGCACTGGCGCCGCGACGACTTCGGCGTGGCCGCCACCGATGCGCTGCGCGCGATCGCCGCCGAAGGCCGGGGGGTGATGGTGGTGCTGTCCGAGCCGCGCGACGCCGATGCCCTGCTGGCGCGGCTGCGCGCCGAGCCTTCCAGCGGCCGGCCGGAGCCGCGCGCCGAGGGCAAGGACGTCGGCCAGTGGCGGCGCAACGGCGCCGGCGCGCAGATCCTGGCCGACCTGGGGCTGGGCCGGTTGCGGGTGCTGGGCACGCCGCGCCGGCAGATCGGCCTGGCCGGCTACGGCCTGGAGGTCGTCGAGTACGTCTCCCCGTAGCGCACCTGCGCGGTGGATCGCGTGGATTCGGCGGCTGGCCTCTCCAGCGCCGCCGCGGGCCGAAACCGCCGGTTCGGCCCGTTCCTGCCGGCCCCATGCACTAAACTGCGCCATTCTCGCAACCAACCCACTCGCCCATGACTTTGTACGAAGGCGACCTCCGCCTCCCGGCCGGCGCCCGTTTCGCGATCCTGGCCAGCCGCTGGAACGCACGCATCACCGACGCCCTGGTGGCCGGCGCGCGCCGCTGCCTGGCCGACAACGGCGTGCCCGAGGACGCGGTGGACGTGGTGCGCCTGCCCGGCGCCTGGGAACTGCCCATGGCCGCGCGCACGCTGGCCGCCGCCGGCGGCCACCGCGCGCTGATCGTGCTGGGCTGCGTGGTCCGCGGCGATACCCGCCATTACGAACACGTCGCCGACCTGTGCGCCGAGGGGTTGATGCGGGTGGCGCTGGACAGCGGCGTGCCGGTGCTCAACGGCGTGCTGGCGGTGGAGAAGGTCGAGGACGCGCAGGCCCGCGCCGGCGGCAGCCATGGCAACAAGGGCGAGGAGGCCGCGCTGGCCGCGCTGGAGATGGTCAACCTGCTGGAGCGCCTGCCATGAGCCGCCCGCACCGCTCCCGCACCGGCGTCGACCCGGTCCTGCGCGCGCGCGCGCGCCGCCGCGCGCTGCAGGCGCTCTACGCCTGGCAGATATCCGGCGGCAACGCGCAGCAGGTGATCGCCCAGTTCGCGCACGAACAGGCCCACGAAATCGCCGACCTGGCCTATTTCGAGGAGCTGGTCCAGGGCGTGCTGGGCGAGCGCGCGGGCCTGGACGCGGCGCTGGCGCCGCACCTGGACCGCACCGTGGAGGAAGTGGACGCCATCGAGCGCGCGGTGCTGCGCCTGGCCGCCTACGAACTGCTGCACCGCCTCGACGTGCCCTACCGGGTGGTGCTGAACGAGGCCATCGAGATCGCCAAGCGCTTCGGTTCCGAGCACGGCCACACCTACGTCAACGGTGTGCTCGACCGCGCCAGCACCCAGTGGCGCGCGGCCGAGGTCCAGGCTTCGCGCGGCCGCTAACCCGGGCGGCGCACCGCGGGGCCGGCGCCCGGCGGGCCACGAAGGCGTCGAGGATCGAACGGCGGCATGCCGCGCGCATGGCGGCGGGAAGCGCGAGGCTCCGAACGAACCGAACGGCCGGGGCCGCACGCAAGCTGCCTGCCGGCCCAGCGCCGCTTTCGCAAGCCGAGGCCAGCCGGCCCCACCGCCCGGCGTGGCCGTGATCTGCCGCCGCCCCTCGATGGCCCGCCGTACGTGCCGCCCGTTGCCCGCGGGATGGCGGCGCGGCGCCGAATCCGGGCAAGATGCCGCGATGGCCGAATTCGATCTCGTCGAACTGATCCGCCAACGCACCCGCCCCCGCGCCGGGGCGCGCGGCGACATCGTGCTGGGCATCGGCGACGACGCCGCGCTGCTGCGCATGCCCGCCGGGCACGAGCTGGTGGTCACCGCCGACACCCTCAACGACGGCGTGCATTTCCCCACGGGCACCGCGGCGGCCGACGTCGGCTGGAAGGCACTGGCGGCGAACCTGTCGGACCTGGCGTCGATGGGCGCGCGCCCGGCCTGGTGCACGCTGTCGCTGTCCCTGCCGGAGGCCGACGCGGCCTGGGTGGAGGCCTTCCTCGACGGCTTCCTGGAGCTGGCCGGCGCCCATGGCATCGCCCTGGTGGGCGGCGACACCACGCGCGGCCCGCTGTCCATCGCCGTCACCGCGATGGGCCTGGTGGAGTCGGGTGCGGCCCTGCGCCGCGACCGCGCGCGCGCGGGCGACGATGTATGGGTGACCGGGACGTTGGGCGACGCGGCCGGCGCCCTGGTGCTGGGCGGGTACCTGCCGCCGCCGCCGGCCGCTGCGCCGGACCCGGCCGGCGCGGCCCATGCGATCTCTGTGATCGAGGCGACCCATGCGGCCGCTGTGCCCGAGGCGGCCGGTTCGATGCCGCCGGGCCAGCCGGCGACTCCCTCGCCACGGGCGGGCCGGGAGGCGGCCGCCTGCCTGGCCGCGCGCCTGGCACGGCCCACGCCGCGGGTGGAGGCGGGCTGCCGCCTGCTTGGCCTGGCGCATGCCTGCGTGGACGTGTCCGATGGTCTGCTCGCCGACCTGGGCCACCTATGCGAACGCAGCGGCGTGGGCGCGGAACTGGAGATCGCCGCATTGCCCGCTTCGGCCGCGCTGCGCGCCGCGTTCGGCGAGCGCCGGCATGCGCTGCAGCTCGCAGGCGGCGACGACTACGAGCTGTGCTTCACCGCGCCGCCGTCGCTGCGCGATGCGGTGCTGCTGGCGCTGGAACAGGCCGGGACCGAGGGCGCGCGCATCGGCCGCGTCGTACCCGGCGCCGGCGTGCGCGCACGGTCCGAGGACGGGCATGCCTGGCTGCCGCCGCGCACCGGCTACGTGCACTTCCGGTAGGGAGCCGGCCTCGGCCGGCGAGAGGGCGGGGAGCCGCTGAAGGCCGGTATTCCCCGGCCATGCCCGGTTCCTACAGTGCGGCCACGGCCGTGGCCATGCGCTCCACGGCCTCGGCCAGCAACGGCCGCGGCATGGCAAAGTTCAATCGCACGTGGCCCTCGCCGCCCTGGCCGCACTCGCCGCCGTCGGTCAGCGCCACCCGCGCCTGGCGGCGGAAGAACAGGTGCGGGGCCATCGGCAGCGGCAGCGCCCGGCAGTCCAGCCAGGCCAGATAGGTGCCCTGAGGCGGCAGGTAGCCGATCCGCGGCAGGCGTTCGCGCAGCAGCCGGCCGAGCAGGTCGCGGTTGCCCTGCAGGTAGTCCAGCACCTGCCGCCGCCAGGTTTCGCCCTCGCCCCAGGCCGCGGCATGCGCGATCACGCCCAGGGTGGAGGTGGCGCCGCCGGCGAAGCCGCCGATCCGGCGCCACGCCTGCAGGTCGTCGGCGCGGGTGAAGACCAGTTGCGCGCATTTCAGCCCGGCCAGGTTCCAGGTCTTGGAGGCGGAAACGGCGGTGATGGCCTGGTGCGCGGCCGGCTCCGAGACCGAGGCGTAGGGCACGTGGCGCTGGCCGGCATAGACCAGCGGGGCATGGATCTCGTCGGAGAACACGCGTGCGTCGTGGCGCCCGGCGATGGCGGCGATGCGCAGCAGCTCGCCGCGGGTGTAGACCTTGCCGATGGGGTTGTGCGGGTTGCACAGCAGCAGCATCCGCGCGCCGCCGGCGAACGCGGCATCCAGCGCCTCCTCGTCCAGCCGCCAGGCCTGGCCCTCGCGGTGCATGGGGACCTGCACCACCGGGTTGCCCAGCCACTCCAGCAGCGGGAGGAACGGCATGTAGCACGGCACCGGCAGCGCCACCGGGGCGCCGGCGGGCAGGCAGTGGCGCAGCACGGCCTCGAGCGCACCGAGCACGTCGGGCATGGCCTTGATCGACGAGGCGGCGATGTCCCAGCCGTGGTGGTCGCGCTGCCAGCGCGCGCAGGCCTGCGCCATCGCGCGCAGCGGCTCGGCGGAAAGGTAGCCGAGCCGGTCGCGCGCGATCGCGTCCCGCAGCGCCTCGCGCACCGCCGGTGCGGTGCCGAAGTCCATCTCGGCGACGAAGGCGCCGATGCAGTCCGGGAAGGCGCTCCACTTCAACCCGCCGCCGGCGCGCAGTTGGTCCAGGGTGATGGCGTCGAAGTCGCGGGTGTCCAAGCGTGCTCTCCGGGGCGGTCGCGCCCATTGTGCAGGAGACGTCGCGGTGCCGCCCCTGGCGGCCGGCCGGTGCCGCGTCGTCTCCATGGCGATCGAGGCGGTCGCCGACCTGCAAGAGCCGGCCGCGTCGTGCCGTTGTCGGAGCCGGACATGGCCGGCGACCGCAACAGGCGCACGCCGATCTTCGCGGCTGCCGGCCGTGTCGCCGACGGAAGTCGGCACCTACAGCGGCGGCAGCACCTTGCCGGGGTTGAGGATGCCGTCCGGATCCAGCGCGGACTTGACCGCGCGCATCGCCGCCAGGGTCGGCGCGTCGAAGGCACGGGCCATCCAGTCGCGCTTGGCCACGCCGATCCCGTGCTCGCCCGACAGCGTGCCTTCCAGCGCGAGCACGCACTCGAACAGGCGCGGCAGGGCGGCATGCGCGCGTGCGTTCTCGCCCGCGTCGTCCGGGCGGTACATGATGTTGACGTGCAGGTTGCCGTTGCCGGCATGGCCGAACACCACGATGGGCAAGGCGGACTCGGCGGAAAGCGCCTCCATCGCGGCCACCAGGTCGGGGATGCGCGAGACCGGCACCACCACGTCCTCGTTGATCTTGCCCGGGGCGATGCTGCGCAGCGCCGGCGAAAGCGCCCTGCGCGCGGCCCACAGGCGGTCGCGCGCGGCGCCGTCGGCGGCCACGTCCAGCGACAGCAGGCCCTCGCCCGCGGCTGCGTCGGCCAGTGCCTGCAGCGCATAGGGCAGGGTCTCGTGGTCGCCGTCGGCCTCCACCAGCAGCATCGCGCCGGCCTCGGGCACCTCGGTGCCGTTGCGGCGCAACAGGGCGATGGCGCTGGCGTCCATGAACTCCAGCATCGCCGGTACCTGCGGCTGGCGCATCAGCCGCGATACCGCCGCCGCCGCCGCCGCCGCATCGCGATAGAACATGCGCAGGCCGGCCTGCGCCTGCGGCCGGGGCGCCAGCCGCAGGGTGGCCTCGACGACCAGGGCCAGGGTGCCTTCGCTGCCCACGATCAGGTGGGTGAGGTCGTAGCCGGTGGCGTCCTTGGTCCATGGCCCGCCGCAGCGGATCAGCTCGCCCGCGCCGGTCACCGCGACCAGGCCCAGCACGTTGTCGCGGGTGGCGCCGTACTTCACCGCGCGCGGCCCGCCTGCATTGCACGCCAGGTTGCCGCCGATGGTGCAGCGCTCGGCGCTGGACGGGTCCGGCGGCCAGAACAGGCCATGCGGCTGCAGCGCCTGCTGCAGGTCGCCGTTGAGCACGCCCGGCTCGACCACCGCGCAGCGGTCGCCGGGGCGGATGTCGAGGATGCGGTCCATGCGCGCGAAGGAGACCACCACGCCGCCGGCGAACGGCACCGCCGCCGCCGCCGTGCCGGTGCCGGCGCCGCGGGCCACGAGCGGCACACGGTGCGCGCGGCAGGCGCGGACGATGGCGACGACCTGGCCGGGGTCGCGCGGCACCGCCACCGCGTCGGGCAGCGCCCATTGCCGCGAGTCGTCCTCGCCATGCGCGCGGCGCGCGGCCGCATCGGTGCGCCAGCCGTCGGCGCCGAGCAGGGAGGACAGTTCGGCGTCGAGGGCGGCAGGCAAGGCGTGGGTCATCGTCGAATTGTAGGCGGTGGCGGAGGGCGTGCGTCCGGCAGGCGCGGCGCAGCGACGGAACGCCGTGTTCCCATCCTCCCTGTGGAAACCGGCTTCAGTCGGCGAGCGCATCCGGAGCCAGGCAAGGCCGGTGCGCCGGATGCGCTCGCCGGCGACGCCCGATTCCTGCGGCGCTGGGCGGGTTGCCAGCTTTCCTGCAGGTGCCGGGAGCCGGCGCGCGCGCGCTCCAGGGGACGCGCCGCCGATGCCGGGGCTCAGGCATCGCCCAGCCGGAACGCATCCTTGAGCCAGTGCATCCGCGGCGCCTGCGGGTCGCCGCTGGCCTCGACCACGTCGAAGCGGCACGGGCGCGGGGCCAGGGCGGGATGCGAGGCCAGGTACAACTGCGCGGCGCGCACCAGCTTGCGGCGCTTGCCGGCGTCGACCGAGGCGAACCCGCCGCCGAACGTCCGCCCGGCGCGGTAGCGCACTTCCACGAACACCACGGTGCCGCCGTCGGCTGGATCGAGCATGACCAGGTCCAGTTCGCCGCTCCGGTAGCCGACGTTGGCGGCCAGGGTGCGCAGGCCGGCATGTTCGAGGCGCGCGCGCGCGGCCGCCTCGACCTGGGCACCGCGTGCGCGGCGGTCCGGTCCGGCGCCCATCCTTGGGCCGCGCGGGGGCGACATCGGTCAGCGGGTCAGGGGCACCGGCGTGCCGCCGCTGAAGGTGGCCCAGGCTGGCTGCCGGACCACGTTGCCGAAGCCGTCCAGGCGCAGGTCGCCGGTGGCGCCGCGAAGCTCGCCGTCGGTGCGCGTGACCAGCCGCTCCAGGTAGGCGGCGATGCGCCAGGCGTCGTAGCCGAAGGCGAACAGGCGCGCCGCCGCGCCGCGCGCGGTCGGCACCGTCGCGGCGGCCAGGCTGGCCTGGGGCAGGCCCGGGGCCCCGCGCGAGGACCAGGCCTCGGTGGGATAGACGATGCCGTCCAGGACGCCGTCCTCCTCGGGCCTGCCGGTGCCGGAGGTCAGTTGCGAGGTGCCGATGCGGGTGCGCGAAGCCAGCCCGGCCAGGGCCAACTGCGGGGCCAGCGCGCGCGCCTGCGGGCCGCGCACCGCCAGGAACACCGAATCGGCGCCGCCCGCCGCCGCCTGGACCAGCCGCGCCGACAGGTCGCCGGGCTGCTCGCCGACGGACAGGCTGGCCGCCACCTGGCCGCCGCGTTCGAGCAGCCGGGTGCGGAAGGCCTCCGCCGCGCGCTGCCCGTTCTCGTCGTTGCCGGCGATGACGAGGACGTTGCGGCGCTCGCGCGCGAGCAGGTAGTCGGCGGCGGCCACGCCGTCGTCCTCCGGCGCCAGCGAGAACATGACATGGCCCGGCGGCGCGGCGATGCCGGCGCGGTTGAGGGCCAGGCTGGGCACCGTGGCGGATGGGTCGCGGAACAGCGCGGTCGCCTCGTCGCGGCCGAGCGGCCCGATCACGAAGTCGCTGCCCTCGGCGACCGCCCGGCCGTAGGCGGCCACTGCGCCGGCCGGGGTGCCGGCGGTGTCGTAGAAGGCGATCTCCGGGCGCGCGCGCTGCTCGCCGTAGTAGCCGGCGAGCAGGCCGTCGCGCACCGGCACCGCGGCGGTGGCCAGTTGCCCGGACAGCGGCAGCAGCACGGCCAGCTTGCGTGGTGGGCGGTAGCCGTCGGCCGCGGCGGGCGGGCGCTGCGCGAAGTTCCAGACATCGCCGCTATCGAACGGCCGCGGCGGGGCCAGGCCGCGGCGGACCAGCGCGCGGGCGGCGAAGTTGTACAGCGCGTCCCCGGCCGGCAGGGCCGCCGCGCGCGCGGCCAGGGAGGCGTCGTCCAGCGAGGACAGCAGGCGTTCGATGGCACGGTGGTTCTGCTGCCGCGCCTCGCCCTCCAGGCCGGCATCGGCGCGCGCGCGCGCGGCGGCGGCGGCCAGCGCCTCGCCCCCCGCCTCGTGCGCGGCGGCCAGGGCCAGGTGCCAGCGCGCCTGCAGCGGCGCGGACAGGCTGGACGGGCTGCCGGCCAGCGCCGCCTGCACGGTGCCGGGCTGCTGCGCGGCCAGGGCCTGTTCGGCCTGCATCAATGCCAGGCGGGCGCGGCTGGCCCCGGCGATGCGGCGCGGATCCAGTTGCGCGGCCAGGCGCCGTGCCTGGGCCGGGTCGCCGGCCTCGTGCCAGGCGAAGGCGGCGTCGGCCAGCAGCGCGTTGCGCTGGCCGGGGCCGGCGGTGGCGGCCAGGGCCTCGAAGCGTTGCGCCGCCTCGCGCGCCTGGCCCTGTTCCAACTGCATCAGGGCGGCGGTGTACTCGGGCGCGGCGCTGGGCGCGGTGGCCACGCTGGCGCAGCCGGCGGCCAGCAGCACGGCCAGGCACGGGGCGAGCCAGCGCAGGCGGAAGGAGGGCGGTGCCGGTCGCGCGTGAGTGTGCATGTCCATCCGTCGGGCCGGGCCTGTCGGGGAAAGGGCTTAGGATTCTACCTTCCCGTCCGCACCCCCGGATTCGCATGCCCGCCGCCATCCTGCACGTCGTCGCCACGCCCATCGGCAACCTCGGCGACCTCTCGCCGCGCGCCCAGCAGGTACTGCGCGAGGCCGCGGCGGTCTGCGCCGAGGACACCCGCCGCAGCGGCCAGTTGCTGGCCCATTTCGGCATCGGCACGCCGCTGCTGGCCCTGCACGAGCACAACGAGCAGCAGTTGGCGCAGCGGCTGGTGGCGCGGCTGCTGGCCGGCGAGTCGCTGGCCCTGGTCAGCGACGCCGGCACCCCGCTGGTCAGCGACCCGGGGTACCGGCTGGTGCGCGCCGCGCGGCAGGCCGGGGTGAGGGTGAGCCCGGTGCCGGGCCCGTCGGCGCTGATCGCCGCACTGAGCGTGGCCGGCCTGCCCAGCGACCGCTTCGCCTTCGAGGGCTTCCTGCCGGCCAAGGCCGCCGCGCGGCGCGAGCGTTTGGCGGTGCTGGCGGGCGAGGCGCGCACGCTGGTGTTCTACGAGTCGGCGCACCGCATCGACGCATCGCTGGCCGACCTGCGCGCGGCCTTCGGCGACGGGCGCCCGGCGGTGCTGGCGCGGGAGCTGACCAAGCTGTTCGAGACGGTGCTGGACGGCTCGCTGGCCGGGCTGCATGCGCGGGTGCAGGCCGATGCCGACCAGCGCAAGGGCGAGTTCGTGCTGGTGGTGCAGGGCGCGGACGAGGATGCCGACGCCAATCTTGCTGAAGGTCGCCGGGTGCATGCGATCCTGGCGAAGCATCTGCCGCCCTCGGCCGCGGCCAGGCTGGCCGCCGAGATCACCGGCGCGCCGCGCAAGGCGCTCTATGGAGCGTCGGATTCCGGCGACTGATCTGCGGGGTCGTGGCTTGGCAGCGACAACGGCAACGGCAACCACAGAAGCGCTGGGGTCGGCTGGCTTCCGGGCGGACCGGGTGTGTTGTGGGCCGCTCGCGCGTACATCCATGTGCGCACTCGCTACCGCGGCCATCCCTGGCGCGACCAACGGTCCGCCGGCCATGGCGGGAGTCGGCATGCTGTTCCCGCAGGAACAGCCGCAAGGCCGTAGAATGCCCGCGGCGGAGTCGGCCAGGCAGTCGCGTCATTCCCTCGGGAATGCCGAGGAAAGTCCGGGCTCCACAGGGCACGGTGCCAGGTAACGCCTGGGCGGCGCGAGCCGACGGAAAGTGCAACAGAAAGATACCGCCGATGGCCTTCGCATCCTCGGGTGCGCGGGATCAGGCAAGGGTGAAATGGTGCGGTAAGAGCGCACCGCGAGTCCGGTAACGGACCGGCACGGCAAACCCCACCGGGAGCAAGGCCAAATAGGGACCTCATGACGTTGCCCGCGTCGGGTCCGGGTAGGCTGCTCGAGCGTAACGGCGACGTTGCGCCTAGAGGAATGACTGTCCACGACAGAACCCGGCTTATCGGCCGGCTCCGCCCCCTTCCTTTTCGACTGGCCCTGGCCCGGCGCGCAGGGCCGGTGGCTTTCGACCTTGGCCGTGAGTTGCCGGGGGCGAAGGGGCACAGCCCGGCAAAGACCAAGGCGAAGCGCCAGGGCCGTTCGATCGCCCGCCGCCCGGCCATGGCCCGCGGTGGCGCGGGTGTCCTCCGGCATCGGCCTGCGGCCGCTGCCTCCTCCTTCTCCTCACCATCGCCGGTCACGGCCGGAGGTTCCGGCCAGGGCGAGGCGGAACCGGATGGGTCGTGGCGGGTGCGGTGGGGGATTCGGCGCGGCGACGGGCCTGCGGCTCACGCACTCTCACGTCGTCTTCACAAATCATGCTGAAGTGGAAATCTCAAAATTTGAGACTAAACAGCGACTTGTGGAAAACCTTTGAACTTATCTGTCAACATTGCTGCAACCCATTGACTGAACAGGCGATTTTTGCCGCTGGAGCCTGTTGACAACCCTGTTGGTGAACCCTAAGGTGGGTATCTGCGGGTAAACCGGGATTTATGTGGTTTTCCGTGGTTGAATGATCTCCCACCAGCCGGGTCCGGGTAGCAGCGAACGTGTTCCAGGGCGAGACCGCCATCACAGTGGACGACAAGGGGCGCGTGGCCATCCCCACGGCCTATCGCGACCTGGTCGCAGGCGCGTGCGGCAACCGCCTGGTGCTGACCTACAACCCGTTCGAGGCCGGCTGCCTGTGGCTGTACGCGGAGAAGGAATGGCAGCGGGTCCGCGACGAGGTCATGGCCAAGCCCAACACCCAGCGCGTGGTCCGGGTCCTGCAGCAGAAGCTGGTCG
Organism: Pseudoxanthomonas broegbernensis; assembly: GCF_014202435.1. Taxonomy (GTDB): domain Bacteria; phylum Pseudomonadota; class Gammaproteobacteria; order Xanthomonadales; family Xanthomonadaceae; genus Pseudoxanthomonas; species Pseudoxanthomonas broegbernensis. Next base: position 264,154 of record NZ_JACHGU010000001.1, read on the forward strand.
GTTCCTCGGCCGTGCTGGAGCTGGACGCCAACGGCCGCATCGGCGTGCCTTCCAGCCACCGCAACGCGGTGGGCATCGAGAAGAAGGCGGTGCTGCTGGGCATGGGCGACAAGTTCGAACTGTGGAGCGAGCAGGCCCATCGCGCATTGATCCAGCAGACGCTGTCTGACGGGGATCTGGGCGATGGATTGCTCGACCTGCGGTTGTGAGCCGGGGTGCCCGGATGCGCGAACAGGCGCAGTCCGGTCACCCGGTGCCGCAGACGCCGGCGGCGCACCTGCCGGTGCTGTTCGCGCAGGTGATGGACGGGCTGCGGGTGATCGAGGACGGACGTTACCTGGACGGCACCTTCGGGCGCGGCGGCCATGCGCGCGGGGTGCTGCAACGACTCGGCCCGGGAGGCCGGCTGCTGCTGATGGACAAGGACCCGGAAGCGATCGCGGAGGCCGAGGCCAGCTTCGGCGGCGATGCGCGCGTGTCGATCCGGCGCGGCAGCTTCGCCGCGCTCGGCGGCTGGGAGCAGGCGCAGGGCCTGGATGGCGTGCTGTTCGACCTGGGCGTGTCCTCGCCGCAGCTTGACCAGGCGCAGCGCGGCTTTTCCTTCGGCAAGGATGGCCCGCTGGACATGCGCATGGACCCGGAGTCGGGCCGGAGCGCGGCACAGTGGCTGGCGGACGCCGACGAGGCGGAGATCGCCGACGTGCTGTGGCGCTACGGCGAGGAGCGGCAGAGCCGGCGCATCGCCCGCGCCCTCGTCGCCCGCCGCGCACAGCAGCCGATCGAGCGCACCGCGCAACTGGCCGAGCTCATCGCCTCGGCCATGCCGCGCGGCAAATCCGGTGCCGACAAGAGCCGGATCCACCCCGCCACCCGCAGCTTCCAGGCCATCCGCATCCACATCAACCGCGAGCTGGCCGACCTGGAGGCCGGGCTGGATGCGGCCCTGGCCGCGCTCAGGCCCGGCGGCCGGCTGGCGGTGATCAGCTTCCACTCGCTGGAGGACCGCATCGTCAAGCGCTTCGTCGCCGGCCACGCCAAGGCGCCGCCGGCCAACCGCCGGCTGCCCCCGGCGCAGGCCTTCGTGCCGGCGCTGGCCGCCATCGGCGGGGCGATCCGCGCCGAAGAGGACGAGCTGGCCGCCAACCCGCGCGCGCGCAGCGCGGTGCTGCGGGTGGCGCAGAAGCTGGAGCGACAGCCATGAGCCGCCTGCTGCTCGTCGCCCTGCTGCTGGCCACGGTGGGCAGCGCCATCGGCGTGGTCTACGAGCGCTACCGCCATCGCCAGTTGTTCGTCGATCTGACCCGGCTGGAGCGCGAGCGCGACGAGCTGAACATCGAGTTCGGCCGACTGCAACTGGAGCAGGCCACCTGGGCGCAGGCCAACCGCATCGACCAGCTCGCCCAGTCGCGCCTGGGGATGAAGTTCCCCGAGGCCGACGACATCGTGGTGGTGCGGCCATGAGCGCACCCCGCAGCCACCGCCGCCGCGGCAGCTTCAGCCTGCGCAGCCGGCTGCTGCTGGTCGGCGCCGCGCTGGGCCTGGCCTCGGTGGCGCTGGTGGGCCGGGCGGCCTACGTGCAACTGGTGGACGCGGACTTCTACCAGCGCCAGGGCGAGGCGCGCTTCGTGCGCGAGATCCCGATCCCGACCTCGCGCGGCATGATCACCGACCGCAACGGCGAGCCGGTGGCCGTGTCCACGCCGGTGGAATCGGTGTGGGGCAACCCGCAGGAGCTGCTGCGCCATCCCGACCGCCTGCCCGAGCTGGCGGCGGCCCTGGGCGTGCCGCTGGACCAGCTCACCAGCCGCCTGTCGCAGCGCGCGGACAAGGAGTTCGTCTACCTCAAACGCCGGATCAACCCGGACCAGGCCCGGGCGATCCTGGCGCGCAACGTGCCGGGCGTGTTCTCGCAGCGCGAGTTCCGCCGCTTCTACCCCCAGGGCGAGGCGATGGCGCACGTGCTGGGCTTCACCAACATCGACGACCGCGGCCAGGAAGGGCTGGAGCTGGCCTTCGACGAATGGCTGCGCGGCAAGCCCGGCAGCAAGCGCGTGATCCGCGACCGCCACGGCCGCATCGTCGAGAACATCGACCTGGTGCGCGCCGCCGAGCCGGGCAAGGACCTGACCCTGAGCATCGACCGCCGGATCCAGTTCCTGGCCTACCGCGAGCTGCGCAACGCGCTGACCGCGCACAAGGCCAGCAGCGGCTCGGTGGTGGTGCTGGACGTGGCCACCGGCGAGGTCCTGGCCATGGTCAACCTGCCCGGGTACAACCCCAACGCGGTCGCCGGCGGCGCCCAGGACGCCCACCGCAACCGCGCGGTGACCGACCTGGTCGAGCCCGGCTCGACGATGAAGCCGATCACCGTGGCCGCCGCGCTCAATGCCGGCAGGATCACCGCGGCCACGCGCTTCGACACCAGCCCCGGCTACATGGCGCTGGGCCGCTACACCATCCGCGACCACCGCAACTACGGGGTGCTGGACGTCACCGGCATCATCACCAAGAGTTCCAACCTGGGCTCGGTGAAGCTGTCCGAGCCGCTGCCCAACCAGTATTTCTACGACTTCATCCGCGGCTTCGGCTACGGCAGCGCCCCGCACAGCGGCTTTCCCGGCGAGGCGGCCGGGGTGCTGATGCCGCCGGCGCGGTGGAACGGCCTGACCAAGGCCACCATGTCCTACGGCTACGGCCTGTCGGCCACGCCGCTGCAGATCGCCCAGGCCTACGCGGCGCTGGGCAACCATGGCCGGCTGATTCCCCCGACCTTCGTCAAGGGCCAGATCAACGAGCCGCGCCAGGCGGTCAGGCCGGAGATCGCCGACCAGGTGCTGGCGATGATGCAGACGGTGACCGAGCCGGGCGGCACCGCCACCCAGGCCGCGATCCTGGGCTACCACGTGGCCGGCAAGACCGGCACCGCGCGCCAGGCCGCGGCCGGCGGCTACGCGCGGCGCTACACCACCACCTTCGCCGGCCTGGTGCCGGCCTCCAACCCGCGCTTCGCCACCGTGGTGGTGATCAACGACCCGCAGAGCGGGTCCTATTTCGCCGGCCTGGTGTCGGCGCCGGTGTTCCGCAGCGTGATGGAGGATGCGCTGCGGCTGATGGACGTGGCGCCGGACGACATCGAGACCTGGCTGGCCGCCCAGGCCAAGGGCGAGGCCAGGCGGCAGGCGGCGGTGGCGCCGCTGCCGCAGGCGATCGAGGAGACGTTCGACGATTCGACCATCCCGCCGGCCATGGCCGAGCTGGGCGCCGGCGACGGAGGGCGGCCATGAAGCGCCAGGTACCGCTGTCGCTGCTCCTGCCCGACGTCGCGCTGCCGCGCGACATCGTCGTTTCCGGGCTGGCGATGGACAGCCGCCAGGTCGAGCCGGGCGACGCCTTCGTGGCCATCGACGGCTTCGGCGCGCACGGCCTGGCCTACGCCGGGCAGGCCCGCGACGCCGGCGCGGCCGCGATCCTGTTCGAGCCACCGGCGCCGGATGCGCACCCGGCGCCGGCCGACGCCATTGCCGTGCCCGGCCTGCGCGCGCGCCTGGGCGCGATGGGCGACCATTTCCATGGCCATCCCTCCCACGCGATGACGATGGTCGGGGTCACCGGCACCAACGGCAAGACCTCCACCGTGCAGTTGCTGGCCCAGGCCTGGCACTTGCGCGGCCTGCGCAGCGGCAGCATCGGCACGCTCGGCGCCGGGCGCCACGGCCAGGTGCGGCCGACCGGCTTCACCACCCCGCTGGTGCTGCGCATGCACGCGCTGCTGGGCGGGCTGCGCGACGAGGGCGTGCAGGCGGTGGCCATGGAGGTCAGCTCGCACGCGCTGGACCAGGGCCGGGTGGACGGCGTGCGCTTCGACGTGGCGGTGTTCACCAACCTCACCCGCGACCACCTGGACTACCACGGCGACATGGACGCCTACGGCGCGGCCAAGGCGCGGCTGTTCGCATGGCCGGGGCTGAAGGCGGCGGTGCTGAACCTGGACGACGCCTACGGCCGTCGCCTGCACGCGGCGCTGGCGCCGGATGTACGGGCGGTGGGCATCAGCTCGCGCGGCCAGGCGGATGCGCGCCTGCGTGCCGAGGAAGTGCGGATGGACGGCCGCGGCATCGCCTTCGAACTGGTGGACGGCGGGCAGTCGCATCCGGTGCGCTCGCCGCTGCTGGGAAGGTTCAACGTCGACAACCTGCTGGCGGTGGCCGGTGTCATGCATGCGCTGGGCGATGCGCCGGACGCCATCGCCGCGACCCTGTCGCGGCTGCAGCCGGTGCCCGGGCGCATGAACCGCCTCGGCGGCGACGGTGCGCTGCCCCTGGTGGTGATCGACTACGCGCACACGCCCGATGCGCTGGAACAGGCCCTTGAGAGCCTGCGCGCGCACGCCGCCGCGCGGCTGGTGTGCGTGTTCGGCTGCGGCGGCGAGCGCGACCGCGGCAAGCGTCCGCAGATGGCGCGGATCGCCGAGCGGCGCGCCGACCTGGTGATCGTCACCGACGACAACCCGCGCGGCGAGGACGGCGATGCGATCGTGGCCGACATCGTCGCCGGCTTCGACGCGCCCGCCGGCGCGGCGGTCGAGCGCGACCGCGCCCGCGCCATCGCCCGCGCCATCGGCCAGGCCGGCCCGGACGACATCGTGCTGGTCGCCGGCAAGGGCCACGAGCCCTACCAGGAGGTGGCCGGCGTGCGCCATCCCTTCGACGACACCCAGGTGGCGCGCGCGGCGCTGGACGCGCGTGCCGCGCCTGCGCCGGAGGGCCGGGCATGAACCGCCTCCCGCTCTCGCTGATCGCGCACTGGGCCGGCGGCGAACTGCACGGCGAGGACGTGGCGGTGGACGCCATCGTCCACGACACCCGCGCGCTGGCCGCCGGCGGCTTGTACGTGGCGCTGCGCGGCGAGCGCTTCGACGGCCACGACTTCGCCGCCGAGGCGGTGGCCCGCGGCGCGGTGGCGCTGCTGGTCGAGCGCCCGCTGCAGGTGGAGGCGCCGCAGGTGGTGGTGGCCGACAGCCAGCGCGCGCTGGCCGGCATTGCCGCCGGCCTGCAGCGCGACCGCCCGGCCCGGGTGGTCGCCATCACCGGCAGCAACGGCAAGACCACGGTCAAGGCGCTGGTGCTGTCGATCCTGCAGCGCGCCGGCAAGGCGTATGCCAACCCCGGCAACCGCAACAACGAGATCGGCCTGCCGCTGGCGGTGATCGACGCGCCCGAGGATGCCGACTTCGCCGTCTACGAGATGGGCGCCGGCAAGCCCGGCGACATCGCCTACCTGGCCGCAGTGGCGCCGCCGCACGTGGCCCTGGTCAACAACGTCGCCGCCGCGCACCTGGAGCGGATGGGCAGCCTGCTGGGCGTGGCCCGGACCAAGGGCGCGATCTACCAGGCCCTGGGCGAAGGCGGGGTGGCGGTGGTCAACGCCGACGACGCCTTCGGCGCGTGGTTCGAGCAGGAGGCGATCGGCGCCGCCGACGGTGGACGCCGGGTGCTGCGCTTCGGCCTGGAGAGCGGCGCCGAGGTGAGCGCGCGCGACATCCGCGCCGCCGGGGACGGCAGCCGCTTCGTGCTGGTCGCCCCGCAGGGCGAGGCCGAGGTGGCGCTGGCGCTGCCCGGCCGCCACAACCTGCGCAACGCGCTGGCCGCCGCCGCCATCGCCCTGGCCTGCGAAGTGCCGCTGGCGGTCATCGCCGCCGGGCTGGCCCAGGCGCGGCCGGTGCCGGGCCGGCAGGTGGCGCACGCGCTGGCGGGCGGTATCCAGCTCGTCGACGACAGCTACAACGCCAACCCGGGCTCGCTGGCGGCCGCCATCCAGACCCTGGCGGCCTGCGGCGGCGAAGGCTGGCTGGTGCTGGGCGACATGCGCGAACTCGGCCCCGACGCCGAGGCGCTGCACGCACAGGCCGGCCGCCACGCGCGCGAGGCCGGGCTGTCCCGGCTGTATGCGCTCGGTCCGCTGAGCGCGGCGGCCGCGGGCGCCTTCGGCGAGGGTGGCCGGGTGTTCGCCAGCCATGCGGAACTGGCCGCGGCGCTGCGGGCGGACATCGGCGCGGCCGGGAGCCGGGAAGCGAAGGGCCAGGCGCAGGTGGACGGCGGCGTGCCGCGGCCGCTGCCGACCGTGCTGGTGAAGGGGTCGCGCGGCAGCGCGATGGATCGGATCGTGAACGCGCTGCTGGCGCAAGGGGACGCTACGGATGCTGCTTGAACTGGCGCGCTGGCTGCAGGGACTGGAGAACTTCTTCGGCCTGTTCGGCTACCTGACCTTCCGCGGCATCCTGGCGGCGCTGACGGCGCTGTTCCTGTCGCTGTGGTGGGGGCCGGCGGTGATCCGCAGGCTCGGCCAGCTCAAGGGCGGCCAGCCGATCCGCAAGGACGGCCCGCAGTCGCACTTCTCCAAGGCCGGCACGCCGACCATGGGTGGGGCGCTGATCCTGTTCACCGTGCTGGCCTCGGTGCTGCTGTGGGGCGACCTGCGCAACAAGTACGTGTGGACGGTGCTGCTGGTGATGCTGGCCTACGGCGCCATCGGCTGGTACGACGACTGGATCAAGATCGTGCGGCGCGACCCCAACGGCCTGAAGTCGCGCTGGAAGTACCTGCTGCAGTCGGTCTTCGGGCTGGCCGCCGGCCTGTACCTGTACCTGTACGCCGACGTGCCGGCGGCCACCACGTTCTACGTGCCGCTGTTCAAGTCCATCGCCTTGCCGCTGGCGGGGGTGGGCTTCGTGGCCATCGCCTACTTCTGGATCGTCGGCTTCTCCAACGCGGTCAACCTCACCGACGGCCTGGACGGGCTGGCGATCATGCCCACCGTGCTGGTCGCCTGCGGCCTGGGCGTGTTCGCCTATGCCTCGGGCAACGCGGTGTTCTCCAACTACCTGCAGATCCCGCAGGTGCCCGGCGCCGGCGAGCTGACCATCATCTGCGCGGCCATCGCCGGGGCGGGGCTGGGCTTCCTGTGGTTCAACACCTACCCGGCGATGGTGTTCATGGGCGACATCGGCGCGCTGGCGCTGGGCGCGGTGCTGGGCGCCATCGCGGTGATCGTGCGCCAGGAGCTGGTGCTGGTGGTCATGGGTGGCATCTTCGTCATCGAGACCCTGTCGGTGATGATCCAGGTGGCCTCGTTCAAGCTCACCGGCAAGCGCGTGTTCCGGATGGCGCCGATCCACCACCACTTCGAGCTGAAGGGCTGGCCGGAGCCGCGGGTGATCGTCCGCTTCTGGATCATCTCGGTGATCCTCGTGCTGGTCGGCCTGGCCACGCTGAAGGTGCGCTGATGAACGACCTCTCGCGCCAGGCGACCCGGCTGGAGGCCATCGGCGGCCGCTACGACCCGTGGCTGTACGGCGCGGTGGCGGCGCTGGCCTGCCTGGGCGTGGTGATGGTCGCCTCGGCCTCGATCGCCGTGGGCGAGAACCTGGGCGTGGGCCCGTTCCACTACCTGGTGCGGCACGTGTTCTTCGTCGCCGTCGGCATCGGCCTGGCGGTCGTGGCCATGCGCACCGAGCTGAAGACGGTGGAAAGGTACAACCAGCTCCTGCTGCTGGGCTGCGTGGTGCTGCTGGTGCTGCCGTGGCTGCCGGGCCTGGGCGTGAGCGTCAACGGCGCCCGGCGCTGGATCAACCTGGGCCTGTCGCGGTTCCAGGTGGTGGAGGCGGTGAAGGTGCTCTACATCGTCTGGCTGGCCAGCTACCTGGTGCGCTTCCGCGACGAGGTCAACGCCACCTGGGCGGCGATGCTCAAGCCGCTGGGCGTGGCCGTGCTGCTGGTGGGCATGCTGCTGGCCCAGCCCGACTTCGGCTCGGCCACGCTGCTGCTGGCGATCACCGCCGGCATGCTGGTGCTGGGCGGGGTGAACCTGCCGCGGATGTCGCTGCCGGTGGTGATCGGCCTGCCCCTGCTGGCGGCGGTGGCCATCTTCGAGCCGTACCGCATGCGCCGCATCACCTCGTTCCTGGACCCGTGGGCCGACCAGCTCGGCTCGGGCTACCAGTTGAGCAACGCGCTGATGGCGGTGGGCCGCGGCGAATGGTTCGGCGTGGGCCTGGGCGCCTCGGTGCAGAAGCTCAACTACCTGCCCGAGGCGCATACCGATTTCATCTTCTCGGTGATCGCCGAGGAACTGGGCTTCGCCGGTGTGTGCACGGTGGTGGGGCTGTACGCGCTGCTGGTGGGCCGTGCCCTGTACCTGGGCCTGAAGTGCGTGGAGATGCGCCGCCATTTCCCCGGCTACGTGGCGTTCGGCGTGGGCCTGTGGATCGGCATGCAGAGCTTCGTGTCCATCGGCGTCAACCTGGGCGTGCTGCCGACCAAGGGCCTGACCCTGCCGCTGGTGTCCTCCGGCGGCTCCAGCGTGATGATGACCTGCGTGGCCATCGGCCTGCTGCTGCGCGTGTCCTACGAACTGGATCGCGCCGAGCGGCAGGTCGCGCGCCTGCGCCAGGATGCCGCGCCGGCGGAGCCCGCCGACGAATCCCCGACCGTGGCGCCGGTGTCCGCCGGTGCCTACCGCAGCGCGGTGCGGGGCGCTGCGGCGAGTGCGCCGGTCGCCAGGCACGGGCGCGGCACCTCGCGGGTCGAGCCGACCTTCGGGGGCTTCGCATGAACGGTCGCCCGGTGATGGTGATGGCCGGCGGCACCGGCGGGCACATCTTCCCGGCGCTGGCCGTGGCCGACGAACTGCTCGCGCGCGGTGTGCCGGTGGTGTGGCTGGGCGCGGCCGGGGCGATGGAGACGCGGCTGGTGCCGCGGCACGGCATCGAGATCGATACGCTGCCCATCGCCGGGGTGCGCGGCAAGGGCGCGCTGGCGCTGCTGGGCGCGCCGCTGGCGCTGCTGCAGGCGGTCAACGCCGCGCGCGCGGCGCTGCGCCGGCGCCGGCCGCGGGCGGTGATCGGCTTCGGCGGCTTCGCTTCCGGGCCCGGCGGGCTGGCGGCGCGGCTGGCCGGGCTGCCGCTGCTGGTGCACGAACAGAACCGCGCGCCGGGCCTGACCAACCGGGTACTGGCACGGGTCGCCCGGCGCACGCTGGCCGGCTTTCCCGGCAGCTTCGCCCGCGAGGAAGTCACCGGCAACCCGGTGCGCGCGCAGATTGCCGCGCTGCCACCGCCCGGCGAGCGTCTGGCAGGCCGCGAAGGCCCCCTGCGCCTGCTGGTGCTGGGCGGCAGCCAGGGCGCGCGCGCGCTCAACCAGGCCCTGCCGCGCGCGCTGGCCGCGCTCGCCGGCACGGCGATCCGGGTGCGCCACCAGTGCGGGGAAAAGCTGCACGACGAGGCCGTGCGCGCCTACGCCGAGGCCGGGGTGGAGGCCGCGGTGGAGGCGTTCATCGCCGACATGGCCGCCGCCTACGCCTGGGCCGACCTGGTGGTGTGCCGCGCCGGCGCCTCGACCCTGGCCGAACTGTGCGCGGCCGGCGTGGGCAGCGTGCTGGTGCCGTTCGCCGCCGCGGTCGACGACCACCAGACCCGCAACGCCGAGTACCTGGTCGAGCACGGCGCCGCGCGGCTGCTGAAGCAGGACGCGGACCTGGCTGCGAACCTGGAACCCGTGCTGCGCGCCCTGGCCGCCGACCCGGCGCGCCGGCTGGCGATGGCCCAGGCCGCGCGCACGCTGGCCCGCCCCGACGCGGCCGCGCGCATCGCCGGCATCGTCCTCGAAGAATCCCTCACCGAACCTGGAGCTTGCGCATGATCCGCCGCCTCGACGACACCGACGACCTGGTGCGCGCCTTCCCGCGCGTGCACTTCGTCGGCATCGGCGGCACCGGCATGAGCGGCATCGCCGAGGTGATGCTGACCCTGGGCTACGAGGTGTCCGGCTCGGACACCGCCGACAACGCCGCCACCCGCCGCCTGGTGCGGCTGGGCGCGCGCATCGTCCGCGGCCACTCGGCGGCCAACGTGCTGGGCACCGACTGCGTGGTGGTCTCCAGCGCCATCCGCGAGGACAACCCCGAGCTGATGGAGGCACGCAGCCAGCGCATCCCCATCGTGCCGCGCGCGGCGATGCTGGCCGAGCTGATGCGCTTCCGCCGCGGAATAGCGGTGGCCGGCACCCACGGCAAGACCACCACCACCAGCCTGGCCGCCGCGGTGCTCAGCGAGGGCGGGCTGGACCCGACCTTCGTCATCGGCGGGCAGCTGCTGGCCGCCGGCGCCAACGCCAAGCTCGGCGGCGGCCGCTGGCTGGTGGCCGAGGCCGACGAGAGCGACGGCAGCTTCCTGCGCCTGAGCCCACTGGTGGCGGTGATCACCAACATCGACGCCGACCACCTGGAGAACTACGGCGGCGACTTCGCCCGCCTGCAGTCGGCCTTCGACGAATTCCTCAAGCGCCTGCCGTTCTACGGCCTGGCGGTGCTGTGCATCGACGACCCGGAAGTGGCCGCGCTGGCCGCGCGCACGCCCCGCCACGTGATGACCTACGGCACCGCCGCGGGCGCGGACGTGCGCGCCGACGACATCGTCCAGGACGGCGGCCGCATGCGCTTCACCCTGCGCCTGCCCGAGGGCGCGACGGTGCCGGTGACCCTGGCGCTGCCGGGCCGCCACAACGTGCTCAACGCCCTGGCGGCGGCGGCGGTGGCGTGGCAACTGGGGGTGCCCTCGGCAAGCATCGCCTCGGCGCTGGAGAAGTTCGCCGGCATCGGCCGGCGCTTCAACGACCTGGGCGAGGTGGCCACCGCGGCCGGCGCGCGCGTGCGCATCGTCGACGACTACGGACACCACCCGAAGGAACTGGCCGCGGTGCTGGCCGCCGCCCGCGGAGGCTGGCCGGACCGGCGCCTGGTGGTGGCCTTCCAGCCGCACCGCTACACCCGCACCCGCGACCAGTTCGACGCCTTCGCCGCGGTGCTGTCGGAAGCCGACGCGCTGGTGCTCAGCGAGGTCTACCCGGCCGGCGAGGCGCCGATCCCCGGGGCCGACGCGCGCGCCCTGGCCCGCGCCATCCGCGCCCGCGGCCGCAGCGAGCCGGTGGTGGTCGGGCAGGTGGCCGACCTGGCCCAGGTGCTGCCCGACGTGCTGCAGGACGGCGACCTGCTGCTGATGATGGGCGCCGGCGACATCGGCTACATCGCCCAGCAGATCGCCAGCGAGGGTTTCGCCGCCGCCGGAGGCCAGGCATGAGCGCGCACCTGCCGCCGCCGCGCGCCAGCGACCCGGCGCTGTTCGGCCGCGTCGCCGTGCTCCTGGGCGGCACCAGTTCCGAGCGCGAGGTCTCGCTGGACTCGGGCCGCAACGTGCTGGAGGCGCTGCGCGCGCGCGGCGTGGACGCGCACCCGGTCGACGGCATCGCGGCACTGGTGGCGGCGCTGGCGGAAAAGCGCTTCGACCGCGTGTTCAACATCCTCCACGGCCAGCGCGGCGGCGGCGAGGACGGCGTGGTCCAGGGCCTGATGGAGGCGCTGGGCGTGCCCTACACCGGCTCGGGCGTGCTCGGCTCGGCGCTGGCGATGGACAAGATCAGGACCAAGCAGGTGTGGCTGTCGCTGGGCCTGCCCACGCCGGGCTACGTGCGCCTGGCGCGTGGCGTGGACGCGGCGACCGTGCACGCGGCCGCGCGCGACCTGGGCCTGCCGGTGATCGTCAAGCCGTCCTCGGAAGGGTCCAGCGTCGGCGTGTCGCGGGTGCCGGACGAAGCGGGCCTGGACGGCGCGGTGGAGCTGGCCGCGCGCTACCCGGGCGAGCTGCTGATGGAGCGGATGGTGGTCGGCGACGAGTTGACCGTCGGCATCCTCGGCGACGTGGCGCTGCCGTCGATCCGGATCGTGCCCAAGGGCTGGTACGACTATCACGCCAAGTACCGGGCCGACGACACCCAGTACCTGTGCCCGGGCCTGGACGCGGCCGGCGAGGCGCAGGTCGGCGCGCTGGCGCTGGCCGCGTTCCGCGCGGCCGGCTGCGGCGGCTGGGGCCGGGTGGACCTGATGCGCGACCGCGGCACGGGCGCGTTCTTCCTGCTGGAGGTGAACACCGCGCCGGGCATGACCAGCCACTCGCTGGTGCCCAAGGCCGCCGGCCAGGTCGGCGTCGGCTTCGAGGAACTGTGCTGGCGGATCCTGGAGCAGACGCTATGAACGCCGTCCTGCGCATCCTGGCCTGGCTGCTGGCGGTGGCGCTGGTCGCCGCGCCGGTGGTGGCCGTGCTCAACGGCTGGGTCGGCGCCGAGCGCTGGCCGCTGTCGCGCCTGCGCGTGACCGGCCAGTTCGAGCGCGTCCAGGCCGAGCAGGTGCGCCAGGTACTGGCGCAGCACGCGCGTACCGGCTACTTCGCGGTGCGGCTGTCGCAGGCCCAGCGCGCGGTCGAGCAACTGCCGTGGGTGGAGAGCGCGGTGGTGCGCAAGCAGTGGCCCGACGTGCTGGAAGTGCAGGTGGTCGAACATCGGCCGTTCGCGCGCTGGGGCACGGACCGGCTGCTGTCCGAGCGCGGCCGCCTGTTCCCCTTGCCGCAGGACCTGGCCGACGCGCACCTGCCGTGGCTGGACGGTCCCGATGCGCGCACCGCCGAGGTGGTGGCGCTGTACGACCAGACCCGCGCCCTGTTCGCGCCGCTGGGCTACGGCGTGGCGCGCCTGGGCATGGACGCGCGCGGGAGCTGGTCGCTGGTGCTGGACAACGGCACCGTGGTGGTGATCGGGCGCCACGACGCGCGCGCGCGCCTGGCCCGCTTCGTGCGCGTGCTGCCGCAGTTGCTGGTCCGGCATGCGCGCCCGCTGCAGCGCGCGGACCTGCGCTACACCAATGGTTTCGCCCTGGAATGGGCGAAGCCGGGGGCGGGGACCGGGGGCCGGGGGACGGGAGGGGCGATGGCCGCCGCCGCTCCGGTCCGCCGCGCATTCCCCGGCCCGGCTTCCACAACGCCCGTTTCCCGCTTCCCGTTCCCCGTTCCCGGCTCCCAAACATGAACCGCAAAGGCGACAAGTCCCTCATCGTCGGTCTCGACATCGGCACCTCCAAGGTGGTGGCGCTGGTGGGCGAGTACTCGCCGGGCAACCCGATCGAGGTGATCGGCATCGGTTCCCACGAATCGCGCGGGCTCAAGCGCGGCGTGGTGGTGGACATCGAGTCGACCGTGCAGTCGATCCAGCGCGCGGTCGAGGAGGCCGAGCTGATGGCCGGCTGCGAGATCCGCTCGGTCTACGCCTCGATCTCCGGCAACCACGTGCAGTGCAAGAACTCGCCGGGCATCGTCCCGATCCGCGACGGCGAGGTCACCTGGGCCGACCTGGACCGGGTGCTGGACGCGGCCAAGGCGGTGGCGATCCCGGCCGACCAGCGCATCCTCCACGCGATCCCGCGCGAGTACGTGCTGGACGACTCCCAGGAGGACATCCGCAACCCGGTTGGCATGACCGGCGTGCGCCTGGAGGTGCATGCGCACCTGGTCACCTGCGCGCAGTCGGCCGCGCAGAACATCACCAAGTGCGTGCAGCGCTGCGGCCTGCAGGTGGACGACCTGATCCTGTCCTCGCTGGCTTCCTCGGTGGCGGTGCTGACCGCCGACGAGCGCGAGCTGGGCGTGGTGCTGGTGGACCTGGGCGCGGGCACCACCGACATCGCCGTGTTCGTGCAGGGCGCGATCTGCCACACCGCCTCGCTGCCCATCGCCGGCGACCACGTCACCAACGACATCGCCCACATGCTGCGCACGCCCACGCCGGAGGCCGAGCAGATCAAGGTGCGCTACGCCTGCGCGCTGGCGCAGTTGGCCACCGCCGAGGAAAGCATCCAGGTGCCCAGCGTCGGCGACCGGCCGCCGCGGCGGATGCCGCGCGCCTCGCTGGCGCAGGCGGTGCAGGGCCGCTACGAGGAGATCTTCGAGATGGTCCAGGCCGAGCTGCGCCGCTCCGGGTTCGAGGAGCTGGTGCGCGCGGGCATGGTCCTGACCGGCGGCGCCTCGAAGATGGAAGGCGTGATCGAGCTGGCCGAGGAGATGCTGCAGATGCCGGTGCGCATCGGCATCCCGCAGCACGTCAGCGGCCTGGGCGAGGTGGTGGGCAACCCGGTCCACGCCAGCGGCGTGGGCCTGCTGCTGATGGGCAGCCAGATCGAGCACCCGCGCCGGCCGTCGCTGCCCAGCGGCCGGGCGGGCAGTTTCTTCAAGAAGCTGCGCAACTGGTACCGCGGCGAGTTCTGACGATGTACCCCGCGGCGCGTGGAACGCCGCGGCTGCCGTAGGAGCGGCATGGCCGCGACAGAAGGAAGGGAAGGCGGAAGCGAGTCAACAGGCAATACCGGAAGGCCCCAAGGCGACAACGCAGTACCCCGACAAGAACGCCGGAGCACAGAAAGCCGGCACGAATAATCAGAGGACAACGGACATGGCACATTTCGAACTGATCGAGAAGATGGCTCCCAACGCGGTGATCAAGGTCATCGGCGTGGGCGGCGGCGGCGGCAACGCCGTGGCGCACATGGTCAACAGCAGCGTGGACGGGGTGGAGTTCATCACCGCCAACACCGACTCGCAGGCGATCAAGAACTGCGGCGCCAAGCTGCAGTTGCAGCTCGGCGACAACGTCACCAAGGGCCTGGGCGCGGGCGCCAACCCGGAGGTCGGCCGCCAGGCCGCGCTGGAGGACCGCGAGCAGATCATCGCCGCGCTGGACGGCGCGGACATGGTGTTCATCACCGCCGGCATGGGCGGCGGCACCGGCACCGGCGCGGCGCCGGTGGTGGCGCAACTGGCCAAGGAGATGGGCATCCTCACCGTGGCCGTGGTCACCAAGCCGTTCCCGTTCGAGGGCCGCCGGCGCATGCAGGTGGCGCTGAAGGGCATCGAGGAGCTGAGCCAGCACTGCGACTCGCTGATCACCATCCCCAACGAGAAGCTGATCACCGTGCTGGGGCGCAACGCGACCATGGTGCAGGCGTTCCGCGCCGCCAACGACGTGCTGCAGGGCGCGGTGCAGGGCATCGCCGACCTGATCGTGCGCCCGGGCCTGATCAACGTCGACTTCGCCGACGTGCGCACGGTGATGAGCGAGATGGGCCTGGCGATGATGGGCACCGGCACCGCGCGCGGCGACGACCGCGCCCAGGCCGCGGCCGAGTCGGCGATCCAGAACCCGCTGCTGGACGACGTCAACCTGGCCGGCGCCAACGGCATCCTGGTCAACATCACCGCCGGCCCGGACTTCACCATGGCCGAGTTCGACGAGATCGGCCGCACCGTCGAGGGCTTCGCCTCGGAGGACGCGACCGTGGTGGTGGGCACCGTGCTCGACCCGGAGATGCAGGACGAGGTGCGGGTGACCGTGGTCGCCACCGGCCTGAACCGCTCCGTGGCGCGGCAGCCGGTGCGCGGCGGCGACGCCGGCCGTGCCGAATTCGGCCTGCGCGAGCCGGCGCGCGCGCCCGTGCGCCTGGTCCGCGACGGCACCACCGGCCTGCCGATCGACGAAGGCTTCAACGCCGACCCGGTGGCCGGTGCGGTCGGCGGCCTGGGCCTGCGCCGCAGCGGCACCGCGGGCGCGGCGGCGGCCACGTCGTCGCCGGCCAGCGCGCCGGTGCCCGCCGAGCTGCCCAGCGACTACCTGGACATTCCCGCTTTCCTGCGCCGCCAGGCCGACTGATCCCGTGTTGCCCGGAAGGCGCGCCCGCCAAGCGCGCCGCGGTTTCCGGAAGTCCGTGGTTCCTTGCTGCCGGGCCTTCGCGGGCCCGGCAGGTTTTCCCCGCGTGCGCCAGCCTGCGGGCGGTGCGCGGCCCCGGCGCTTGCGACGGGATTCAGGCCCGCGCGTGATATTCTCGGCACTTCGCGTTCCCAACGCTTCACGCGACCCGGCCCGGTCCTTCCCGGACCCGGCGCCCAGCCTCCAACGATGACCCGGCAGCGCACCCTCAAGAACACCATCCGTGCCACCGGCGTCGGCCTGCACAGCGGCAACAAGGTCTACATGACCCTGCGCCCGGCCCCGGACGACCACGGCATCGCCTTCCGCCGCACCGACCTGGAGCCGGCGGTGGAGGTGCCCGCGGCCGCCGGCCTGGTCACCGAGACCACGCTGTGCACCGGCCTGAGCCGCGGCGCGGCCAAGATCCAGACCGTCGAGCACCTGATGTCGGCCGCCGCCGGCCTGGGCATCGACAACATGATGGTGGAGCTGTCCTCGGCCGAGCTGCCGATCATGGACGGCTCCGCCGGTCCCTTCGTGTTCCTGCTGCAGTCGGCCGGCATCGTCGAGCAGGACGCGCCCAAGCGCTTCATCCGCATCCTGCGCGAGGTGGAGGTGCGCGACGGCGACAAGATCGCCCGCTTCGCCCCGCACGACGGCTACCGGCTGGACTTCACCATCCAGTTCGACCACCCGATGATCCCGGCCAAGCAGTCGCACCACCGCCTGGAGTTCTCCACCGCCGCCTACATCCAGGAGATTTCGCGCGCCCGCACCTTCGGCTTCATGCGCGACCTGGAGTACATGCGCGAGCTCAACCTCGGCCTGGGCGGCTCGATGGACAACGCCATCGTCCTGGACGAGTTCCGCGTGCTCAACGACGACGGCCTGCGCTACGCCGACGAGTTCGTGCGCCACAAGATCCTCGATGCCATCGGCGACCTGTACCTGGTCGGCGGCCCGATCCTGGGCGCCTACGAGGGCTACAAGTCGGGGCACGCGCTCAACAACAAGCTCGCCCGCGCCCTGCTGGCCGATGCCGGCGCCTGGGAGAAGGTGAGCTTCGAGGAGGCCGGTGCGGCCGCGCCCCTGGCCTACGGCACCACCGCGCTGGCCTGAAACGGGGCCGGCTTCCAGCCCGATCCGGAGTGGCGGCGCGGGCTTGCGCCCCTCTTTTCCCTGAGTCCGCGGCCGCGCCGCGATTGTCCGGCCTGCTCCGGCCCCATGGCGGATGTCCTTCGGACACTTCTCCAAAGCGTGAATCCCGCCCACGCCATCTTCGTTTCGTAACGAATATCTAACTTCCTGCTAACGACGTGATGGCGTTGTGAGGCTAGGATTCCCCGCGGGTTGGCCGGAAGGGGGCGTCGGATACGGGCGCATCCGGTCCCGCGCCGGACCCCGGGGGAGGATTCCCGGAACCCATGGAATCCCCCGGACGGGATTCCCGCAAGGACGCCAAGGCATCGCTCACGGCTTGCCGCGCGGTCGCCGAAACCGGGGAGGCAGCCGTTGCCGTCGCCATCGGCGGTCGCAGTGGCGGAGGGGTCGTCTTGATGACGATCGCAGTGGGATTCAGCCCGACGGAGCGGGCCGCATCGAGGAGTTCGGGCTCGGCCAGGCGCAAGCGCGCCCGCCAGACCGGCGAATCGGTGACAAAGACGAGCTGTCCGCCGGAGACGTTGGCCAACCGGCAATGGGGCGCCAGCCCCGGCGGCAGCAGGGGGCGCAGTTGCTGGTCCAGCGCATCGAGCCACAGGGCACGGCGCAGCAGGGCGCCGGCGTCGTCCGCCAGCGCGGCTTCGGCCGCCAGGCGCGGGACGGCAGGGCGCCGGGCGTTGGGCTTCGAATCGGGCATACCTAAAGCATGAGCTACAAATTCATCGTAAGGAACCCGCACGACGCGCATGTGGGCGGGTGGCGAGGCCGGATGCGGCACTGGGGGGCACGGCGTCCGTGGGCGTTGCTCGCCGCGGTCCTGGTCGCCGGGGCCGGGCTCGGCGCCGGCGCCAGCGCGGGCATCGGCCTGGCCGACGCGCAACGGATGGAATCGCAACTGGCACGGCAGCAACAGGAACTGGAACAGGTGCGCCGCCAGTCGCAGCAGGAGATCAACGCCCTGGCCGCGCGCCTGGGCGAACTGCAGGCCCAGGCCAACCGGCTCAACGCGCTGGGCGAGCGCCTGACCCAGGCCGGCCAACTGGAAGACGGCGAGTTCGACTTCCAGGGCGCGCCCGGCCAAGGCGGCGCCGACCTGGCCGGCGACATGCCGCTGCCGGAACTGACCGCCGGGCTGGACGACATCGAGCGCCAGTTCGCCGCTTCCGGCCAGCAGCTTTCGGTGATCGAGTCGCTGCTGTTCGACCGCCAGATGGAAAGCAACGCGATGCCCTCGCGCTCGCCGGTGCGGCGCAGCTACATCACTTCCAGCTTCGGCAGCCGCGCCGATCCGTTCGGCCGCGGCCGCCAGTTCCACAAGGGCATCGACTTCCACGCCAGCGTCGGCGATCCGGTGATGTCGGTGGCCGACGGCGTGGTCAGCTTCGCCGGCACCCGCAACGGCTACGGCAACACGGTGGAGGTCGACCACGGCAACGGCTACGTCACCCGCTACGCGCACAATTCGCGGCTGACGGTGAAGCCCGGCGACCTGGTCCGCGCCGGGCAGCAGGTGGCCAAGGCCGGTTCCAGCGGCCGCTCCACCGGTGCGCACGTGCACTTCGAGGTGTGGGAGAACGGGCGCGTGGTCAATCCGCGCCAGTTCCTGGGCGACAGCCGGACGCCGGTAGCCAGGCGCGGCCGCGGCTGACGCCAACCGGGCATGTCCGCGTCGAGGCCCGTTCCCGCAGGGGGCGGGCCTTACGCTTTTCCGGCCGGGTTCGCCGGGCCGCGGTCGCCGCCCAGGCGCGATGCCGGCTGCCCGGCGCCGCGCGGGACGAGGCGCCGGATCGCAGCGGTGCCGCCCGATGCCCCCAAGGCATGCGGCCGCCTTGAGATCGCCGCTTGGCGTCCCAAGCTACAATGTCACGTTGCCGCGGACCCGTTGCTGACGCATCCGGTCCCGTTCGGGCTGCCCCTCGGCGGCGGCCCTCCGGCGTTCATTCCCAACCGGCCTCATCGATGATCAACAAACTGCTCACCCGTGTCTTCGGCAGCCGAAACGAACGGCTCCTGCGCCAGCTTGACCGCACCGTCGCCAAGATCAACGCGCTCGAACCGGAGATGCAGCAGCTTTCCGACGAGGCCCTGAAGGCCAAGACCCCCGAGTTCCAGCAGCGCATCGCCGGCGGCGAATCGCTGGACAAGATCCTGCCCGAGGTCTTCGCCGTCTGCCGCGAGGCCAGCCAGCGCGTGCTGGGCATGCGCCACTACGACGTGCAGTTGATCGGCGGCATGGTCCTGCACCTGGGCAAGATCGCCGAGATGCGCACCGGCGAGGGCAAG
Source organism: Pseudoxanthomonas broegbernensis (assembly GCF_014202435.1). Classification (GTDB taxonomy): domain Bacteria; phylum Pseudomonadota; class Gammaproteobacteria; order Xanthomonadales; family Xanthomonadaceae; genus Pseudoxanthomonas; species Pseudoxanthomonas broegbernensis. The sequence continues at coordinate 283,215 of NZ_JACHGU010000001.1, forward strand.
ACCCTGGTCGGCACCCTGCCGGTGTACCTCAACGCCCTGGAGGGCAAGGGCGTGCACGTGGTCACCGTCAACGACTACCTGGCCCGCCGCGACTCGGCCTGGATGGGCAAGCTGTACAGTTGGCTGGGCCTGAGCGTGGGCGTGGTCTACCCGGGCATGCCGCACGGCGACAAGCACGCCGCCTACGCCGCCGACATCACCTACGGCACCAACAACGAGTTCGGCTTCGACTACCTGCGCGACAACATGGCGCTGTCCAAGGCCGACCGCTTCCAGCGCGGCCTGCACTACGCCATCGTCGACGAGGTCGACTCGATCCTGATCGACGAGGCGCGCACCCCGCTGATCATCTCCGGCCCGGCCGACGAGTCGCCGGAGCTGTACATCCGGGTCAACCGCATCGTGCCGCAGCTCAGGCGGCAGGAAGAAGAGGAAGGCGAGGGCGACTACTGGGTCGACGAGAAGGGCAAGCAGGTGCACCTGTCCGAGGCCGGCATGGAGCATGCCGAGGGCCTGCTGCGCCGCGCTGGCATCCTGGCCGAGGAGGACACCCTCTACGGCGCCAACAACCTCTCGGTGGTCCACCACCTCAACGCCGCGCTGCGCGCGCACGCGCTGTTCCAGCGCGACGTGGACTACATCGTGCGCGACGGCGAGGTGGTGATCGTCGACGAGTTCACCGGCCGCACCCTGGCCGGCCGCCGCTGGTCCGACGGCCTGCACCAGGCGGTGGAGGCCAAGGAGGGGGTGCAGGTCCAGCGCGAGAACCAGACGCTGGCGTCCATCACCTTCCAGAACCTGTTCCGCATGTACAAGAAGCTGGCCGGCATGACCGGCACGGCGGACACGGAAGCCTACGAGTTCCAGAGCATCTACAGCCTGGAGGTGGCGGTCATCCCCACCCACAAGCCGGTGCAGCGCATCGACCACCCCGACCAGGTCTTCCTCAACCGCGAGGCCAAGTTCCGCGCGGTGCTGGCCGACATCCAGGACTGCCACCGGCGCGGCCAGCCGGTGCTGGTGGGCACCACCTCGATCGAGACCTCGGAGATGCTCTCCGACTTCCTCAACAAGTCCGGCGTGGCCCACGAGGTGCTCAACGCCAAGCAGCACGAGCGCGAGGCGCAGATCGTGGCCAACGCCGGCCGCCCCGGCGCGGTGACCATCGCCACCAACATGGCCGGCCGCGGCACCGACATCGTGCTGGGCGGCTCGCTGGAGACCGAGTTCACCGAGCTGGGCGAGGACGCCAGCGAGGCCGACAGGGCCAGGGTCAAGGCCGAGTGGCAATGGCGCCACGACAAGGTCAAGGCTGCCGGCGGCCTGCACATCGTCGGCACCGAGCGCCACGAATCGCGGCGCATCGACAACCAGTTGCGCGGCCGCTCCGGCCGCCAGGGCGACCCGGGCTCCTCGCGCTTCTACCTGTCGCTGGAAGACAACCTGATGCGCATCTTCGCCTCCGACTGGGTGCAGAAGGCGATGCGCATGATGGGCATGAAGGACGACGACGTCATCGAGGACAAGCTGGTCAGCCGGCAGATCGAGAAGGCCCAGCGCAAGGTCGAGGCGCACAACTTCGACATCCGCAAGAACCTGCTGGAGTTCGACGACGTCAACAACGACCAGCGCAAGGTGATCTACGCCCAGCGCGACGAGCTGCTGGAGGCCGATTCGGTCCACGACAACATCGAGGGCATCCGCGGCGACGTGGTCAACGAGCTGGTGACCCGCCACGTGCCGGCCGAGTCGGTGGACGAGCAGTGGGACCTGCCGGGGCTGGAGGCCGCGCTGGAGGGCGAGTTCGGCCTGCGCCTGGACCTGCAGCGGCTGGCCCGGGAAAGCGAGGAACTGGACGCCGATCAGATCGACCGGCACGTGCAGGCCGCGGTGGTGGAGATGTTCGCGCGCAAGGAAGAGCAGCTCGGTCCCGAAACCGCGCGCGCGCTGGAGAAGCACATCATGCTCAACGTGCTCGACCAGGGCTGGAAGGAACACCTGGCGAGCATGGACTACCTGCGCCAGGGCATCCATCTGCGCGGCTATGCGCAGAAGCAGCCCAAGCAGGAATACAAGAAGGAAGCCTTCGAGCTGTTCGCCGAGATGCTGGAGAACGTCAAGCGGCAGGTGGTCACCCTGCTGGCGCGCGTGCGCATCCGCAGCGAGGAGGAGGTCGCCGCGCTGGAGGCGCAGGAGCGCGCCCAGGCCGAGGCCAAGCTGCGCCAGGCCCAGTTCCATCATGCCGAGACCGGCGGCTACGGCACCGAGGACGAGGTGGCGCAGATGCAGGGCCGGGTGGGCGCGGCCATGGGCAGCGGGCAGGTGGTGCGCGAGTCGCCCAAGGTCGGCCGCAACGATCCGTGTCCCTGCGGCAGCGGCAAGAAGTACAAGCACTGCCACGGCCAACTCGGCTGACGCCGCCGTCCCCGTGGGCAACGGCAAGGCCGGACGGTTCCTGCACGGCCCGTCGCGCCCCGCAGGCGCCGGCGTCCGCGGGCCCGGCCTTCCTGTGGGCTTCGGCCGGCGACCGGCATCCGAAGCCGAGCGCCGGTGCGCGGGCATGGCCGCCACCGCCGGTGCCAGGCTCCCATGCGCCAGGGGACGCATGCCGGCGGGAGCCCGCCCGATTCCAGGCATCCCCGCGCTCCCGGTAAGCTGGCGGGCATGAGTTCCCCCCTGCGTTCCATTCACGTGGTGGCCGGCGTCATCGTCGACGTGCGCGGCCGGGTGCTGCTGGCCCGCCGTGGCGAGGACAGCGACCTGGCCGGCCTGTGGGAATTCCCCGGCGGCAAGCGCGAGCCGGGCGAGACCTCCGAGCAGGCCCTGGTCCGCGAATTGCACGAGGAGCTGGGGATCGAGGCCGAGGTCGGCGAGGCGCTGATCGAGGTGCCGCAGGAATACCCGGGCAAGCGCCTGCGCCTGGAAGTGCGCCGGGTACCGCGCTGGAAAGGCACGCCGCGCGGCCGCGAAGGCCAGGCCCTGACCTGGGTGGCGCCCGACCGGTTGCTGCGCTACTCGATGCCCTCGGCCGACCTGCCGGTGGTCGGCGCCCTGCGCCAGCCCGACCGCTACCTGGTCACGCCGGAGCCGGGCGCGGACCTGGATGCCTGGCTGGCCGGGCTGGACGACGCGCTGGCAGGCGGGATCGCCCGCGTGCAGTTGCGCGCGCCCGGCGCCGCCGCTGGAACACCGGCCGGCCGCTGGCGCGACCTCGCCGAGGCCACGGTGACGCGCTGTCGCGACGCCGGTGCCGAGATCCTGCTCAACCGCGACCTCGCCCTGGCCGCCGAGCTGGGCGTGGGCGTGCACCTGGGCAGCGAGCAACTGGCCGCGCTGGCGTCCCGCCCGCTTCCGCCCGGCGCGACGGTGGGCGCCTCGTGCCACACCCTGGCCGAACTGGAAGCGGCCCAGGCGCTGGGCTGCGATTTCGCGGTGCTCGGCCCGGTGCGCGCCACCGCCACCCATCCCGGCGCCGCGACCCTGGGATGGGACGGATTCGCCCGCCTGCGCGAGCGGGTCGGGTTGCCGATCTATGCCATCGGCGGCCTTGGCCCCGACGACCTTCCCGAGGCGCGCCGCCAGGGTGCGCAGGGCATCGCCGCCATCCGCAGCTTCTGGCCGGCCTCGTAAGCGCGGACGAGCCGGCCTGGGCCGGCTTCGGGGACCGGGGGGCGGCATGCGGGCATGGCGGTCGCCGGCTACCCGGCTCCTACAACCGTCCGGACTTGTCGGTGCCTGCCGGGACGCGCTTGGACGGGATGCCTTGAGCCTCCGTTCGTCGTCGCAGCCGCACGCCATCGTGCGCCAGCGCTCGCTAGGGCGGGGCGGCGGCCAGGGCGAGGTAGCGCCGGTGCAGCATGTCCACGGCGGTGTCCAGGCGGTCGGGGTGGCCGTCATTGAGCAGCACGTCGTCGGCGATCGCCAACCGCGCCTGGCGCGGCGCCTGCGCGGCGATCATCCGCGACGCCAGCGACTCGTCCACGCCGTCGCGCAGCATCAGCCGCGCGTGCTGCAGCTCCACCGGCGCATCCACCACCAGGATGCGGTCCAGCCAGGGATAGGCCGTGCACCCGCCGGCCTCGGCCAGCAGCGGTATCGCGGCGATCGCGTACGGGCCGGGCGCCGCCCGGCATCCGGCTTCCAGCGCGGCGCGGATGGCCGGATGGGTGATCGCCTCCAGCGCCCGCCGCTCGCCGGCGTCGGCGAAGATCCGCTCGCGCAGGCGCCGCCGGTCCAGGCGCCCGTCCGGCCGCAGGGCAGCGTCGCCGAAGTGCGCGGCGATCCGCGCCAGCGCGGGTTGCCCCGGCTCGACCACCTCGCGCGCGGCCAGGTCCGCATCGGCCACGTGCACGCCCAGCGCCTGGAAGCGGCGGGCGACCTCGCTCTTGCCCGATGCCACGCCGCCGGTGAGACCGATGATGAAACCGCTCATGCGCGCCCGTCGCTGGAAAGGGCCACCAGTCTAGGGCCGCGCGCGCAGGCGGGAACAGGCCGGCGGCGGTGGCCTGTCCCGCCAAGGGCGCCCCGCGTCTGCCGGGGCGGGAAGCGCCATGGTCCCGCCGTCTTCGGTACGAGGCCGATCTCGCGCGAGTACCGGGACGAGCGCAAAGGTCCCGCCGTCCCCCGGCGGTGCGAGGCACGGCGCAGGCCGGCTGCCCGGGTGCCGTCCAGGCGGCGTGATCGGCACCGTCGCTTCCGCCGGTATCATCGCCGCTGGCTTCCGATCCGGTCCTCGCCATGAAGGATTCCCTGCGCATCGCCCTGGCCCAGTTCGATTTCCCGGTGGGCGCCGTGGCGCGCAACGCCGAGCGCATCGCGGAGATGATCGCCGAGGCCCGCGACGAGTACGGTGCCGACGTGGTCCTGTTCCCGGAGCTGGCGGTCAGCGGCTATCCGCCGGAGGATCTGCTGCTGCGGCCCGCGTTCCTGGCCCAGTGCGAGGCCGCGGTGCGGCGGATCGCCGCCGGCGTGGAGGGCATCGTGGCGGTGGTCGGCTGGCCGGAGGCGGCCGGCAGCGCGCTCTACAACACCGCCAGCGTGCTGCGCGACGGGCGGGTCGAGGCCAACTGCCGCAAGCGCGAGCTGCCCAACTACGCGGTGTTCGACGAGCGCCGCTACTTCGACGTCGACCCGGCCGGGAATGCCTGCGTGTTCGACATCGGCGGCGTGCCGGTGGGCCTGCTGGTGTGCGAGGACCTGTGGTACCCCGAGCCGCTGGCCGACGTCGTGCGCGCCGGCGCGCACCTGGTGCTGGTGCCCAACGCCTCGCCGTTCGAGCGCGGCAAGCACGCCCAGCGCGACGCGCTGCTGGCCCGCGGCACGCGCGAGTCCGGCGCGGCGCTGGTCTACCTCAACATGGTCGGCGGGCAGGATGCGCTGGTGTTCGACGGCGCCTCGGTGGTGGCCGATGCGGACGGCACGGTGCACCCGGCCGCGGCCGCCTTCACCGACCAGTGGCTGGTGCTGGACTACGACACCGCCGCGCGCGCCTTCATCCCGCTGCAGTGGATGGACGACGGCGACGAGAGCATGGACGCGCTGGCCTGGCGCGCGGTGGTGCGCGGCATCCAGGACTACTGCGGCAAGAACGGTTTCTCGAAGGCGTGGCTGGGCCTGTCCGGCGGCATCGACTCGGCGCTGGTGCTGGCGCTGGCGGTGGATGCGCTGGGCGCGGACAACGTGACCGCGGTGCGGCTGCCCTCGCGCTTCACCGCCGGCCTGTCCAACGACCTGGCCGCCGAGCAGTGCGCGGCGCTGGGGGTGAGGCTGGAGACGGTGCCGATAGAGCCGGCGTTCCAGGGGTTCCTGCAGGCGCTGGGGCCGCTGTTCGAGGGCCGGGACGCGGATGCCGCCGAGGAGAACCTGCAGTCGCGCAGCCGCGGCGCGATCATGATGGCGCTGGCCAACAAGTTCGGCGGGCTGCTGCTGACCACCGGCAACAAGAGCGAATACGCGGTGGGCTACGCCACCATCTACGGCGACATGTGCGGTGGCTACGCACCGCTGAAGGACCTGTACAAGACCGAGGTCTACGGCCTGTCCAAGTGGCGCAACACCGTCGGCGGGGCGCCGGTGATCCCGCCGGCGGTGATCGAGCGGACGCCCTCGGCCGAGTTGCGCGAGAACCAGACCGACCAGGACTCGCTGCCGGCCTACGACGTGCTCGACGGCATCCTCTACCGCTACGTGGACCAGGAGCAGTCGCGCGAGGAGATCGTCGCCGCCGGCTATGCCGCCGAGGTGGTGGACCGGGTGCTGCGCCTGGTGCGCACCAGCGAGTGGAAGCGGCACCAGGCCGCGCCGGGCCCCAAGGTGTCGCGGCGTGCCTTCGGACGCGAGCGGCGCTACCCGATCAGCAACGGCTTCGACGGCTGAGCGCGCCGCACGCGCGGCCGCACGTGGCCGCGGCATCGGCCCGGAGAAGCGGGATGCAAGCACGCCGGCCTTTCCGTGGGGCCGTCGCCGCCTGAAGCCGGCTTCTGCAAAGGCCACGGCGGTCCTGCCTGCCGCCGGCCCGGGGCGGAATCGAAGCGCCGCCTGGCCGTGGTCGTTCCCACGGCCGGGCGGCTCAGCGGCTGATCACCGCGTTGGGCTGGCCGGTGGGCGACTTCTCGCCGGCGAACGGGTTCAGGCGGCGGATCACCCATGGGTACTTGGGCCAGTCGCCGCTCAGGTAGGGGTGCTGGGGGGCGTTGAGCCTCAGCACCCGCACCGCGTCGTCGGACAGGGCTGGCTCGCCCAGCTCCTTGTAGGACTCGGCCAGCGCGGCGATCGCGTCGTATTGGTAGTCGCTCTGCGGGTAGGTTTCCAGGATGTAGCTGGCCCGGCTCACCGCCGACAGCCAGGCGCCGCGGCGCATGTAGTACAGCGCCGTGTCCATCTCGTGGCGGGCGAACACGTTGCGCAGGTTGACCATGCGCGCGCGCGCGTCGGCGGCGTAGCGGCTGTTGGGGTAGCGCTGCAGCACGCTGTTGAAGTCCTCGTAGGCCTGCTGCGGCGAGGACAGGTCGCGCCGGCTCGGGTCCAGCGACCACGCCCGGCGCAGGAACACCGCGTCGCGGTTGGAGTTGCACATGCCGCGCAGGTAGTAGAAATAGGCGATGTTGCGATGGGTCGGGTAGGTGCGGATGAAGCGGTCGATGGTGGACACCGCCTCGTCGTGCCTGCCCGCCTTGTACTGGGCGTAGGCCGTCTCCATCAGCGCCTGCTCGGTGTGCGGGCCGTAGGGGTACTGCGCGACCAGGCGCCGGAAGCCGATCTCGGCCCCGTTCCAGTCGCCGCGCTCCATCTTGTGGTGGGCCTTCTCGTAGAGCTCGGCGACCGGCACGCCCTCGTCGGCGTCCTTCTTCTTGGCGTTGCGTCCGCAGCCGGCGGCCAGGAACACGACCGCGAGCAGCAGCAGGGCCAGGCGCAGCGGGGCGGGGACGGTGAAGCGGGTGCGATGGGCCATCGGTGGGCGTGCTGGCGCGGAAATGGAAGGGCCGATGATAGCCTAGTGGCCTGTCCGGCGACTGACCGCGGTGCCGGACCGTCCCCGCAGCGACCCCGACCATGCCTCAGCCTTCCCCCGACCCGCGCCAGGCCATCGTTCCCGACGAGGCCGCCGGCCGCCGCTTCGACGCGGTGCTGGCCGAGCTGTTCCCCGAGTACTCGCGCTCGCGCCTGGCGGCGTGGATCAAGTCCGGCGACGCCCGGCTGGACGGCGCCCTGACGCGGCCGCGCGACCCGGTGAAGGGCGGCGAGACCGCGACCCTGGCCGCGGTGGCCGAGGTCCAGACCCAGGCCGAGCCGGAGGACATCCCGCTGCAGGTGCTGTACGAGGACGAGGACCTGTTCGTGCTGGACAAGCCGGCCGGGCGGGTGGTCCACCCCGGTGCCGGCAACCCGGCCGGGACCCTGGTCAACGCCCTGCTGTACCGGGACCCGGCCCTGGCCGCGCTGCCGCGCGCGGGCATCGTCCACCGCCTGGACAAGGACACCAGCGGGGCCATGGTGGTGGCGCGTACCCTGCCGGCGCACACCGGCCTGGTCGCGCAACTGGCCGCGCGCCAGGTCCATCGCCAGTACCTGGCGGTGGTGGTGGGCGCGCTGGTGGCCGGCGGCACCGCCGATGCGCCGATCGACCGCCACCCGCGCGACCGCCTGCGCATGGCCGTGCGCGAGGACGGCCGCCAGGCGGTCACCCACTATCGCCTGCGCGAGCGCTTCCGCGCCCATACCGCCCTGGAGTGCCGGCTGGAGACCGGGCGCACCCACCAGATCCGCGTGCACATGCAGCACCTGCGCCATCCCATCGTCGGCGATCCGCTGTACGGCGGCCCGCTGAAGCTGCCCAAGGGCGCCAGCGAGGAACTGGCCGCGGAGCTGCGCGGCTTCAGGCGCCAGGCGCTGCATGCCGAACGGCTGGAGTTCGCCCATCCGCGCAGCGGCGAGGCGGTGCGCGTGTCCGCGCCGCTGCCGGCCGACATGGCCGCGCTGCTGCGCTCGCTGCGCGAGGACACGCGCGCCTGGGACGAGAGCCAGCGGCGGTGAGCGCCGCGCCGCCGCGTGCAGGCGGCCCGCGGCCGGGCATGGGCCGGCGTGCGGCCGCGCCGCGGCCGCGCCGCGCCCGTCCACCGGGGCCTGGCAGATGAGCGGGCCGATCCTCCGCGCCGACTGGCCCGCGCCGCCGCGGGTATGCGCCTTCGCCACCCTGCGGCACGGCGCCGGGGATTCGGCCGCGCCTTTCGACACCTTCGACCTGGGCATGCGCAATGGCGACGACCCGGGCGTAGTGGCGGCCAATCGCGCGGCGTTGGCGCGGATCGGCGGGCTGCCGTCCGCGCCGCACTGGTTGCGCCAGGTGCACGGCACCGGGGTGCTGCGCTTCGACGCGCCCCTGGCCGTGCCGCGGGCGCGGGAGGACGAGCCGGAAGCCGATGCGGCGGTGACCTCCACGCCCGGCACGGTGCTGGCCGTCCTCACCGCCGATTGCCTGCCGGTGCTGCTGGCGGCCGCCGATGGCGGCGAGGTGGCGGCCGCGCACGCGGGCTGGCGCGGCCTGGCGTCCGGCGTACTGGAGGCCACCGTGGCGGCCATGCGCACGCCGCCGGGGGAACTGGTGGCGTGGCTGGGCCCGGCCGCCGGGCCGCTGGCCTACGAGATCGGCGCCGAGGTGCGCGACGCCTTCCTCGCCGGCGACCCTGCAGCGGCCTTCGCCTTCGCCGCCACCCGCGCCGGCCACTGGCGGATGGACCTGTACGCGCTGGCCCGGCGCCGCTTGCAGGCAGCGGGCATCGCGGCCGGGGCGGTCCACGGCGGCGGCCTGTGCACGATCTCCGATCCCCGGCGCTTCTATTCGCACCGCCGCGACGGGCGCGGCGGGCGCATGGCCTGCATCGCGTTCATCGAGCCGTCGCGCGCCGGGTAGCGCGCGACGGAACGGCGTTCAGTCCCGGCCCGGGTCCGGCGCCCAGCGGTAGGCGCGCACCGCGTGGTCCAGCAACAGCGGCACCACCAGCAATTGCCGGTCGACCACGTAGTGGTGGTCGGCCGCGCCCTTGGGCAGGGTGAACAGCCGCGTCGGCTCGCCGTCGGCGGTGAGGTGGATCACGTGGCCGCGGGTCCAGTCGGTCACCGTGTAGCCGCCCAGCCCGTCCGGCTCGATGCCGTCGATGTGGCCGATGGGGACGGTGCCGATCCGGCCCAGCGCGCGGTCGGCGTAGGCGACCGTGGAGATGTGGCCCTCCTGGTCGCCGTCGGGGCCGGGCACGACCCAACTGCCCAGCAGCAGGCGGTCGCGCTCGGCACGCAGCCCGTTGGGCTTGCCGGTGCGCGCCGTGTCCACCTCGGCCCAGGGCTCGAAGCGGCCGCCGGCCAGGCGGAACACCGTGTCCAGCCGGCCGCTGAACACGTAGACGTTGCCGTCCGGGTCGGCGGTGCAGTCGTTGAAGCGGCCAGGGCCGTCGGCCGGCGCGTGGCGAGCGAGGATGGCGCCGGCGTCCGGGTCGATCTCCACCAGGTCGTCGTCGTCGGCCACATATAGCCGGCCGTTGGCCAGGGCCAGGCCCTTGGGGTTCTCCAGTCCGGTCACCCATTCCCGCTCCAGGACCCGGCCCTGGCCGTCCAGCAGGCTGACGAAGCCGTCGCCCGGCACGGCGCCCTCGCCCCAGGTCGCCATGTTGGAGACGTAGAAGCGGTCGCGGCCGGCGTCGAACACCACCGATTCCGGCGCCAGCAGGCCGGTGGCTTCCCACAGCGGCACGGCGGCCACGCCCGCGGCGTGCGCCGGCGCCGTGTCGGCAAGCACCGGGCCGGCCAGTGCCAGGGCGGCGGCGGCGGCCAGCGCGCGGGTGCGGATCGATGCGTTCATGCGGACTCCCGATGACATGCCGGCGGCGGGCGCCGCCCTCAGCGGAAGTTATAGACCAGATTGACCGTGGTCAGCGTATCGGTCCTCTCGACCCCGGCCGTCCGGTCCACGTCGGTGTTGTGGCGCGCCTGCAGGCCGGCCTTCAAGGCGAAGCGCTCGTTCATCGCCACCGACACGCCCAGGTCGTTCTGGACGAAGGTGTTGTCCCGGCCCGATTCCACCAGCAGCGTGTCGAACAGCTCGGTGTTGGCGGTGAGCTGGTGGCGGAAGTCGAGCAGGCCGCGGCCGATCAGACTGCTCTGCACCAGGCCGGTCTCGGTCTCGCGCGCACGGCGGTAGCCGGGGCCGATCTCGCCGACCAGCTTGGTGCGTTCGTTGTCGACGAAGCGGTGGCCGTAGCCGAGGGTGAGCGTGGCCTGGTAGTCGTATGAGGAGAAATCGTCGCGCTCGTAGCGGGCCGAGCCGTAGGTGTGGTTGCGCGGGTCGAAGCGGTAGGCGCTGGTCGCGCCAAGATCGTAGCGGTTGGCGCTGAGCACGTAGCGCCGCTCGGCCACGCCGTCGCCGTCGAAGTCGCCGTTGACCTCGCCCTTGGCGCGCAGCGCGGCCGCGCTGAAGGCGTGCTTCCACTGCGCGTCCTCCCGCGAGAAGGCGATCTTGGCGTTGAGGTTCTCCGAGCGCGAGTTGCCGCGCGCCATGGCGAGGCCGAGTTCGCCGGTGCCTTTCCAGCCATCGTCCTGGGGGGTGTCCTGGGCCAGGGCGGCGAAGGGGAGCAGGGCCGCCAGCAATGCGGAGGCGGGCAGCGATGCGATCGATGTGGGGTGTGGCATGTGGGTCCTGTGCATGGCGAGAGGGTCGAGGGTGGAAGCTGGAGGCCCCGCCGCCGCATCCTGCGCGCGGCCGGGCCGTGCGCGATGCGGCGGGGGCCGTGCGCGTGCTACATGATGCGAAGCGTTCCTGAGCCGGACCTGTCAGGCGCTCTCGAGCGCGGCCAGGTAGTTCTTGCGCCAGGCGTGGATGTCGCGCTTGCGCAGCCGTTCCATCATCGCGTGCCAGCGTTCCCTGCGCTCGTCCAGGGGCATCGTGGCGGCGGTGGCGATGGCGTCGGCAACGCCGTCCAGGTCGTGCGGGTTCACCTGCAGGGCCTCGGGCATTTCCTGAGCCGCGCCGGCAAGCAGGGACAGCACCAGCACGCCGGGGTTCTCGCGGTCCTGCGAGGCCACGTATTCCTTGGCCACCAGGTTCATGCCGTCGCGCAGCGGGGTCACCAGGCCCACCCGCGCGCTGCGGTAGAAGCCGGTGAGGGTGGCATGGGGGAAGTTGCGGTTGACGTAGCGCAGCGGCGTCCAGTCGGGCGCGGCGTGGGCGCCGTTGATGTGGCCGGCGATCTGTTCGAGCTGGTTGCGGAGCTGCTGGTACTCGCCCACGTCGCCGCGCGAGACCGGGGCGATCTGCAGGTAGGTCAGGCTGCCCTTCTGGTCGGGGTGGCGCTGCAGGTAGCGCTCGAAGCCGTGGAAGCGCTCGGGCAGGCCCTTGGAATAGTCCAGCCGGTCCACCCCGATGGCCAGCATCCTGCGCTCCAGGCTGGTGCGCAGGTTGCGCAGCGCCGGCTTGGACATGGCCGCGGCGGCTTGCCGCTCGATCTGCGCGGTGTCGATGCTGATGGGAAAGTTGCCGGTGCGGAAGCGGCGCCCGTCCGGCGCCTGCAGCAGGTCCGGCTCGATGATCCGCCCGCCGCCGTACAGGCGCACGTAGGACTGGAAGCGGTCGTTGTCGCGCCGGGTCTGGAAGCCGAGCAGGTCGTAGGCGTAGAGCGTGGAGAACAGCCGGCGGTGGTCGGGCATGGCCATCATCAGGTCGGCCGAGGGCACCGGCACGTGCAGGAAGAAGCCGATCCGGCAGCCGATGCCGCGCTCGCGCAGCAGCGCCGCCAGCGGGATCAGGTGGTAGTCGTGGATCCAGACGGTGTCGTCCTCGCGCAGCAGCGGCGCCAGGCGGTCGGCGAACATCGCGTTGACCCGGCCGTAGCCCAGGCGGGTATCGCGGTCGTAGTCGACCAGGTCCAGGCGGAAGTGCAGCAGCGGCCACAGCGTGCGGTTGGAGAAGCCGTTGTAGTAGGCGTCCAGGTCGGCGCGGTTGAGGTCGACGGTGACGTAGCGGATGTCGCCGTCGCGCTGCTCGTGCAGCTCGCCGCTGTCGCCGCGCACGGTGCGGCCGCTCCAGCCGAACCACATCCCGCCGCGCTCGCCCAGCGCTGCCTGCAAGGCCACGGCCAGGCCCCCGGCCCGGTTCTCGCCCGGGATAGCCACGCGGTTGGAAACCACGACCAGACGGCTCATGAAGCCTCCTGCCAGGAACGCGAAAGCCGCGTGGCGGCGATGATCAGGCCCACGTGCGAGTAGGCCTGCGGGAAGTTGCCCCAGCCCTCGCCGTCCTCGAAGGCCATGTCCTCCGAGAGCAGGCCCAGCCGGTTGCGGCGCGCGAGCACGCGCTCGAACAGTTCGCGCGCCTCGTCCATGCGCCCGATCGCCGCCAGCGCATCGATGTACCAGAAGGTGCAGATGGTGAAGCTGGTCTCGGGCGTGCCGAAGTCGTCCGGGGCCACGTAGCGGAACACCCCGTCGCCGTGGCGCAGTTCGCGGCCGATGGCCTCCACCGTGGCCACGTAGCGCGGGTCGTCCGGGGGCAGGAAGCCGATGTCGGCCAGCAGCAGCAGCGAGGCGTCCAGGTAGTCGCTCTGGAACGAGGCGCTGAAGTGGCCGGCCTCGGCCCGCCAGGCGCGCGCCAGGGTCGCCTCGCGGACCACGTCGGCGCGTTCGCGCCAGTAGCCGGCGCGCGCGTCCAGGCCCAGTCGCAGCGCGATCTTGGCCAGCCGGTCGCAGGCCGCCCAGCACATCGCGGCGGTGTAGGTATGGACCTCGGCGCGGCCGCGGAACTCCCACAGGCCGGCGTCGGGCACCTCGTACAGGGCGAAGGCGCGCTCGCCCAGCGGTTCCAGCTTGGCGAACGCGTCCGCGTCGCCGGGGTCGACCAGGCGCTGGTCGAAGAACAACTGGGTGGAGGCCAGGACCACGCTGCCGTACACGTCGTGCTGCTTCTGCACCCAGGCCAGGTTGCCGCGCCGCACCGGGCCCATGCCGCGGTAGCCGGCCAGCGATTCGACCTCGTGCTCGTCCAGGCGGTCCTCGAAGCCGATGCCGTACAGCGGCTGAAGGCTGCCGTCGCTGGTGGCGATGTTGAAGATGTAGCGCAGGAACTCCTCCATGCTGCGGGTGGCGCCCAGGCGGTTGAGCGCGCGCACCACGAAGGCCGCGTCGCGCAGCCAGCAGTAGCGGTAGTCCCAGTTGCGCGAGGTGCCCGGCGCCTCCGGCACGGAAGTGGTCATCGCGGCGATGATCGCGCCGCTGTCCTCGTACTGGCACAGCTTCAGGGTGATCGCGCTGCGGATCACCGCCTCCTGCCATTCCAGCGGGATGGACAGGTAGCGCACCCATTCGCGCCAGTAGTCCAGGGTGCGCCCCAGCGCCTCCTCCACGTAGCCGGCGATGGAACGGTCGAGCGGTTCGTCCGGGCCCAGCACCAGGTGCAGGCGGTGGGTGAGGGTGAAGGGCAGGCCGTCGCGGACGAAGCGCACCGGCACGTCGGTGGTCAGGCGCAGGGCGAAGCCGGGCAGCAGCCAGCGCATGTGGTTGCTGCCCCAGGTGTACTCGGGCACGCGCGCGCCCCAGTCGGCCAGCGGGCGCATGCGCACGCGGATGCGCGGGCTGCCGGCCAGCGGGGTGATCCGGCGGATGATCGACACTGGCCGGTAGACGCGGCCGTTCTGCTTCCAGCGCGGGGCGAAATCGACGATCTCCAGCGCCCCGCCGCGGGTGTCGTGCAGCACCGTGCGCAGCACCGCGGTGTTGGGCAGGTAGGCCTGCTCGGCGTGGCTGAAGTCCTCCAGGTCGATGCCGAAGTCGCCGCCGGCGTGGTTGCGCGGCGACAGCAGCGCGCAGAACGCCGGGTCGCCGTCGAACGCGGGCAGGCACCCCCAGACCACGCGCCCCCGCGCGTCCACCAGCGCGCCGAAGCTGCCGTTTCCGATGACGCCCAGTTCCAGGTTCGATTCGTGAACTTCCATTTCCTTCCCAAGGTCGGGGCGGCGCGCGGGCGCTACCGCGTGGTGGCTTCCTCTTCCCGCACGGCATTGGCGGCCAGCCAGGCGTGCACGGCGCCGGTGCCGGGCAGCGCGTGGGTGGCGATGCTGCCGGCGCGCTCGCCGACCAGCACGCTCCAGCCTCCGGCGCGATGCGCCGCGGCGAAGCCGAACTCGTCGGTGAGGTCGTCGCCGACGAATACCGGCACGCGTCCGGCGAACGGGGCGCGCGCCATCATCCGCTCCAGCGCGCGGCCCTTGTCGGCGCCCTCGGGCACGAACTCGATCACATGGTCGCCGGGCTGCAGCCGGTAGCCGGGCAGCGAGGCGATGCGCTCGCGGGCGAAGCCGGTCACCCGTTCGGCTGCTTGCGGCGCGGTGCGCCAGTGCAGCGCCAGGCTCACGCCCTTGTCCTCCACCAGGACGCCGGGATGGGCGGCGGCCAGTTGCGCGGCCTGGCGGTGCAGTTCGTGGAGGAGACGGGAGGCGGCGTCGAGCGCCGGCGCGCCGGCCTCGGCTTGCGCACCGGCGCGGAGCTGGTGGCCGTGCAGGCCGGCGGCGGGCAGCCGCAGCGGCGCGAACAGGGCGTCCAGTTGCAGCAGCGGGCGGCCGCTGACCAGGGCCACGGCGCCGCCGAGGCGGTCGCTTATCCGGCCGATGGCCTCGCGCACCTGCGGCAGCAAGCGCACGCTGGCGGGATCGGGAGCGAAGTCGATCAAGGTGCCATCCACGTCGAGGAACAGCGCGCAGGCGTCGTCGAGCGGCGGTGGCGACGGGCGGTGGGGAATCGCGTCGGCCATGCCTCCATTCTGCACGAATGCGGCGTGAGGGTCAGGTTGTGGATGCGCGCCCGGCCGCGCCGCGGCCTCCGCCACCGGGTCCGGCGGATAGCCGCGCGGTATGCGGGAGCGCGCCGGAACGGCCCGCGGCGCTATGCTTCATGCCATCTTCGTACCCGCCAGACCCATGTATCCGACCGTGTTCCAGCAGGTGCTGCGCGCGCCGTTCTTCACCTTGCCCGACGCGGTGCGCGCGCTGCACTCGATCCGCGGGCGCGGCACCTATGCCGGACGCGTGGACATCCAGCGCGGGACCAACGCACTGGCGCGGCTGTGCGCGGCCGTGGCCGGGCTGCCGCCGGCGATGCGCGACGCCCCGCTGCGGGTGGAGTTCACCGCCGGCGCGGACGCGGAGACCTGGCGCCGCGACTTCGGCGGGCATCCCATGGCCTCGCGGCTGCGTTGCCGCGACGGCCTGCTGGTCGAGCGGCTGGGGCCGCTGCAGTTCCGCTTCGCCCTGCACACCGCCGGCGGCGCGGTGTACTGGAACGCGGTCGGCGCGCGCCTGTTCGGCATCGTGCCGCTGCCGGCGCGGCTGTTCGCGCAGGTGCGCTGCCGCGAGCGCGTGCACGAGGGCCGCTACCAGTTCCTGGTCGAGGCGACGCTGCCGCTGCTCGGCCTGCTGATCCGCTACGAAGGCTGGCTGCAGCCGGCCTGAACCGCGCCGGTGGAGCGGGGTGCAGATCGTGCGCTCGGCCGCGGAGGCGGCACCGGCGCAGCGGCATCCGGGCTGCGCCGCCTTGCCGGCCATGGCCGGCGCCGATGCAGGACGGCCAGCGCCAGCGGGGCGTCCCGTGCCGGCGATCACCATGGGCTCCGGCCGCGGGCCAGCGGGCACCATGCCGAGGCCGAGCGCGCGTTCCACCGTTCCAGTGGCGGCGGCAACGCCTGGGCGAGGGCAGCGGCATCACCTGGTACAGCGCCGCGCTGTGGGGGCAGCGAGCTGCGCCGAATCGGCCGCACCGGCCGAAGCCGCCGACATCCAGCGCGACGCCCTGCGCCGGCCGGGCAGCCGCCGTGCACGCCGGCCGCGCCGTTACGCCACCGGCGTGGCGGCGCGCGCGGGATCGCCCCCGGCCTCCTCGTCCAGCAGGAAGGCCAGCTTGCGCTCCCGCGGCAGTTGCCGGATCGCCCATTCGGCCCGCGCGGCGGCCGCGCGGTCGGCGAAGCGGCGGCTGCCCAGCAGGCGCAGCGGCGGGTTGGCGCGGGTGTAGCGGGCGCCCTTGCCGGCCGCGTGCGCACGGTAGCGCGCCTCCACGTCGTTGCTGATCCCGGCGTAGTAGGCGCCGTTGCGGCACAGCAGCAGGTACAGGTACCAGGGCGCGGAGGCGGCGGGCATGGCGGCATTATCTCCCGGTGGCGGCATGAACCGGGGGCCGCGGCGCCCTTGAAACGGAGGGGGGCAGCCGCATCTGGATAGCATCGCCGGCGCCGCCGGCCGCGGTTTCCACTGGGAGATTCCCGATGCGGATGGACAAGCTCACCTCGCGTTTCCAGCAGGCGCTGGCCGACGCGCAGTCGCTGGCCGTGGGCCGCGACCACAACCTGCTCGAGCCGGTGCACGTGCTGGCTGCGCTGCTGGACCAGTCCGGCGGCAGCACCCGCCCGCTGCTGGCCCAGGCCGGGGTCAACGTGCCGCTGCTGCGCGAACGCCTGGGCGAGGCGCTGGAAGCGCTGCCGAAGGTCTCCGGCCAGGCCGGCAACCTGTCGGTCGGCAACGACCTGACCCGCCTGCTCAACCTCACCGACAGGCTGGCCCAGCAGCATGGCGACCAGTTCATCGCCAGCGAATGGTTCGTGCTGGCCGCGCTGGAGGACGGCGGCGCCGCCGGCCAGGCACTCAAGGCGGCCGGGGCGGCCAAGGCGAAGGTGGAAGCGGCGATCGGGAAGATCCGCGGCGGCGAGAGCGTGCAGTCGGAGAACGCCGAGGACCAGCGCCAGGCGCTGGAGAAGTACACCATCGACCTCACCGAGCGCGCCGAGTCCGGCAAGCTGGACCCGGTGATCGGCCGCGACGAGGAGATCCGCCGCACCATCCAGGTGCTGCAGCGGCGGACCAAGAACAACCCGGTGCTGATCGGCGAGCCGGGCGTGGGCAAGACCGCCATTGTGGAAGGCCTGGCCCAGCGCATCGTCAACGGCGAGGTGCCCGAGGGCCTGCGCGGCAAGCGCGTGCTGTCGCTGGACATGGGCGCGCTGATCGCCGGGGCCAAGTTCCGCGGCGAGTTCGAGGAGCGCCTGAAGGGCGTGCTCAACGACCTGGCCAAGAACGAGGGCCAGATCATCCTGTTCATCGACGAACTGCACACCGTGGTCGGCGCGGGCAAGGCCGACGGCGCCATGGACGCGGGCAACATGCTCAAGCCGGCGCTGGCCCGCGGCGAGCTGCACTGCATCGGCGCCACCACCCTGGACGAGTACCGCCAGTACATCGAGAAGGATGCCGCGCTGGAGCGCCGCTTCCAGAAGGTGTTCGTGGGCGAGCCCAGCGTGGAGGACACCATCGCCATCCTGCGCGGGCTCAAGGAGCGCTACGCCATGCACCACGGCGTGGAGATCACCGACCCGGCCATCGTCGCCGCCGCCACCCTGTCCAACCGCTACATCGCCGACCGCCAGTTGCCGGACAAGGCCATCGACCTGATGGACGAGGCCGCCAGCCGCATCCGCATGGAGATCGACTCCAAGCCGGAGGAACTGGACCGCCTGGAGCGCCGACTGGTCCAGCTCAAGATCCAGCGCGAGATGCTGAAGAAGGAGAAGGACGAGGCGAGCAAGCAGCGCCTGGCCGACCTGGAGGCCGACATCGACAAGCTCGGGCGCGAGTTCTCCGACCTGGACGAGGTGTGGAAGTCGGAGAAGGCCGCGCTGCAGGGCGCCACCCGGATCAAGGAGCAGATCGAGCAGGCCCGGCTGGAGCTGGAGGCCGCGCAGCGGCGGCAGGACTACACCCGCATGGGCGAGATCCAGTACGCCACCCTGCCGGCGCTGGAGAAGCAGCTTGCCGCCGCGCAGGAGGCCGAGCAGAAGGAGTTCAGGCTGGTCCAGGACCGGGTGACCGACGAGGAGATCGCCCAGGTGGTCTCGCGCTGGACCGGCATCCCGGTCAACCGGATGCTGGAAGGCGAGCGCGACAAGCTGCTGCGCATGGAAGCCGAGCTGGGCGCCCGCGTGGTCGGCCAGGAGGAGGCGATCCGGGTGGTGTCCGACGCGGTGCGGCGCTCGCGCGCCGGCCTGTCCGACCCGAACCGGCCGATCGGCTCGTTCCTGTTCCTGGGCCCCACCGGCGTGGGCAAGACCGAGCTGTGCAAGGCGCTGGCCGGGTTCCTGTTCGACAGCGACGAGGCGATGGTGCGCATCGACATGAGCGAGTTCATGGAGAAGCACTCGGTGGCCCGCCTGATCGGCGCGCCGCCCGGCTACGTGGGCTACGAGGAGGGCGGCTACCTGACCGAGGCGGTGCGCCGCCGGCCGTACTCGCTGATCCTGCTGGACGAGGTGGAGAAGGCGCACCCGGACGTGTTCAACATCCTGCTGCAGGTGCTGGACGACGGCCGCCTCACCGACGGCCAGGGCCGCACCGTGGACTTCCGCAACACCGTCATCGTGATGACCTCCAACCTGGGCTCGCACCAGATCCAGGAGCTGAGCGGCGACGGCTCGGCCGAGGCCTACACGCAGATGAAGGCGGCGGTGATGGGCGTGGTGCAGGCGCACTTCCGCCCGGAGTTCATCAACCGGCTGGACGACATCGTCGTGTTCCATGCGCTGGACAAGCGGCAGATCAGGTCGATCGCGCGGATCCAGTTGCGCGGGCTGGAGAAGCGGCTGGCCGAGCGCGGGCTGAAGCTGGATCTCTCCGAGCCGGCGTTCGAGCTGCTGGGCGACGCCGGCTTCGACCCGGTGTACGGCGCGCGCCCGCTCAAGCGCGCGATCCAGGCCCAGGTCGAGAACCCGCTGGCGCAGAAGATCCTGGCCGGCGAATTCGGCAACGGCGACACGGTCCGGGTCGATGCCGAAGGCGGGAGGCTGGTGTTCGCCAAGGAGTAAGGGCGGTTCCCGGCGCATGGCCGGGGAGGGCGCCGCCGGCGCGGCGCATCCGCCCGGCCGCCGCGCCGGCTCATGCCCGCGCGCGATGACGACATGCCGCCCCGCACTCCGTAACAACTGAAAGCGTACATGCCCGCGGGCGGGCGCTGGGCTATCGTGACCGATGCCGTCACACCGAGTGCATCGCCATGACCGAACAGAACTGGAAGCCCGAAACCATCGCCGTCCACGGCGGCTACAGCCCCGACCCGACCACCCGCTCGGTGGCCGTGCCGATCTACCAGACCGTCGCCTACGCCTTCGACAACACCCAGCACGGCGCGGACCTGTTCGACCTGAAGGTGCCGGGCAACATCTACACCCGGATCATGAACCCCACCACCGACGTGCTGGAGAAGCGGGTGGCGGCGCTGGAGGGCGGCATCGCCGCGCTGGCGCTGGCCTCCGGGCAGGCGGCGGTCACCTACGCCATCCAGACCATCGCCGAGGCCGGCGACAACATCGTCTCCTCCAGCGCACTGTACGGCGGCACCTACAACCTGTTCGCCCATACCCTGCCGCAGTTCGGCATCCAGGCGCGCCTGGCCGACTACCGCGACCCGGACGCCTTCGCCCGGCTCATCGACGACCGCACCAAGGCGGTGTTCGTCGAGTCCATCGGCAACCCGCGCGGCAACGTCACCGACATCGAGGCGGTGGCCAAGGTCGCCCATGCCCACGGCGTGCCGCTGATCGTGGACAACACCGTGGCCTCGCCCTACCTGCTGCGGCCGATCGACTTCGGCGCCGACATCGTGGTGCACTCGCTGACCAAGTACCTGGGCGGGCACGGCAACAGCATCGGCGGGGCGATCGTCGATTCCGGCAGGTTCCCGTGGGCCGAGCACAAGGCGCGCTTCCGCCGCCTCAACGAGCCGGACGTGAGCTACCACGGCGTGGTCTACACCGAGGCGCTGGGCCCGGCCGCCTACATCGGCCGCGCGCGGGTGGTGCCGCTGCGCAACACCGGCGCGGCGCTGTCGCCGTTCAACGCCTTCCTGATCCTGCAGGGCATCGAGACCCTGGCCCTGCGCATGGACCGGATCAACCAGAACACCCTGGCCATCGCCAGGCACCTGCAGAAGCACCCGAAGGTGGCATGGGTGAACTACGCCGGCCTGGACGACCATCCCGAGCACGCGCTGGTGCGCAAGTACCTGCCCAAGGGCGCCTCCGGGCTGTTCACTTTCGGCCTGCCGGGCGGACGCGAGGCGGGGGCGAAGTTCCTCGACGCGCTGCAGTTGTTCACCCGCCTGGTCAACATCGGCGACGCCAAGTCGCTGGCCACCCACCCGGCCTCCACCACCCACCGCCAGCTCTCGCCCGAGGAGATGGAGAAGGCCGGCGTCAGCGAGGACACCGTGCGCCTGTGCATCGGCATCGAGCACGTGGACGACCTGCTGGCCGACCTGGAGCAGGCGCTGGCTGCGGTCTGACCCGGCGCCGCGTTGGGCCGCGGGCGGCCGCCGCCGCGGCGTCGCCTCAGCGGCCGCGCCCGAAGGAGAACAGCGCCTTGAGCGGGTGCGGCCGCCGTTCGAGGGTGGCGCGCAGCAACCCGGCGCCCAGCGCGGAGTAGGTGATGCCGTTGCCGCCGTAGGCCATCGCGAACAGCACCCGCGGTCCCCACTGCGGGTGCGTGCCGAACCAGGGCAGGCCGT
This sequence comes from Pseudoxanthomonas broegbernensis, assembly GCF_014202435.1. Classification (GTDB taxonomy): domain Bacteria; phylum Pseudomonadota; class Gammaproteobacteria; order Xanthomonadales; family Xanthomonadaceae; genus Pseudoxanthomonas; species Pseudoxanthomonas broegbernensis. The sequence continues at coordinate 304,287 of NZ_JACHGU010000001.1, forward strand.
CCTCGGTCTCGGCGAAGGTGCCGGCCCAGGCGAAGGCCGGCCGCAGCGGCAGGTGCGGGAACAGCTCCTGCGCGCGGGCGGCCAGCTTCCGGGCCTTGGCCATCACCCGCGCGTCGCGCCGGGCCGGCAGGTCGACGGCATCGTCCTGGCCCCCCACCAGCAGGCGATGGTCGGGGGTGGTGCGCAGGTACAGGTAGGGGCGGGCCGTTTCCCAGACCAGGCTGTCCACGAGCCCGCCCAGCGCTTGCGGCGGCAGCGGGTCGCTGACGAAGGCATAGCTGCTGCGGTTGCGGGCCACGCGCTTGCGCAGCCAGCGCTGGCTCTCGTAGCCGCAGGCCAGCACCACGTGCCCGGCCCGCACCCGGAAGCCGGACACCGTGCGCAGCACCGCCCGCCGCGAGGTCGCCCGCAACTCGGCGATCTCCTCGTGGTCGTGCACGGGCGTGCCGCCGCGCGCCAGCCGCTGCAGCAAGGCCAGGGTCATGCGATAGGGGTCGACCTGGGCGGCCTGCCGGCTGAGGATCGCCGCCGGCGCGCGGAAGCCGTAGGCGGCCTGGATGTCGCCGGCCTCCCACCACTCCACCTCGATGCCGTGGCGCAGGCGCGCGGCGAACTCCTCGCGCAGGCCGCGCACGTGCCGGCGCCGGCTGGCGTAGTAGAGGCTGCGGCAGGGGGAGAAGGGAACCCGGCCCAGGCCGGCGGCGCGTTCGTGCAGCCAGTCGATGGCGTCCACGCAGGCACGGTAGGCCAGCACCGCATCGGCCTGGCCGTAGCGCCGGGCCAGGTCGACCAGGTGGGTGTCGATCTCGTACTGCAGCAGCGCGGTGCTGGCGCTGGTGCTGCCCCAGCCGAGGTCGCGCTTCTCCAGCACCGCCACTGCGTGCCCGTGCCGGGCCAGTTCGTCGGCGATCAGCGCGCCGGTGATGCCGCCGCCGACCACGGCCACGTCGCAGTCCAGGTCGGCGTCCAGTGCCGGCCGCGGGCGCGCCAGCCCGTTCCTGATCGCCCAGAAGGGATATCCGCTCTTGAGGTCCATGTCGCAGTCAAGCCCGCGCCGGCGCATGGTGTCGTGAAGATCGGGCGCGGCGTGCGGGGCGCGGCTGCCGGTCCGCCGGTGCCGGGAACGCGGACCGAAGCCGGCGCCTGCAGGGGGCGAGGCGGGCCGCGTTCCCGGGGCCGGGCGGGCGGCGCCGGGAAGCGACCGGTGCGCCGGCGGCCGCGGCCCGGGGGTCAGACCGGAGGCAGCGCGGTTTCGCGGCCGATGTAGCGGAACGGCGGGGTGGCCATGATCATCTCGGCCAGCGAGTGGGCCAGCTCGCGCTCGGCCATCACCGCGCCGTCGGCGCCGTGCGCCAGCAGGTGCCTGACCTCGGTGTCGCTGTGCGCGCGCGCCAGCAGGGTCAGCCCCGGGTTGATCGCGCGCAGCTTGGCCAGCGCCTCGCCCGCCTCCAGCGGCTGCGGGATCGCCAGGACCGCGATCTTGGCGCGTTCCGGGTGGGCCTCGGCCAGCACCCGGTCGGCGGCGGCGCTGCCGCGGATGGCGGGGATGCCTGCGCGGTGCGCGCGCTCCACGTGTTCCTTGTTGTCGTCGATCACCAGCACCGGCACGCCGCGTTCGCGCAGGATCGCGGCCAGGGTGCTGCCGACCCGGCCGTAGCCGATGACGATGGCATGGTCGTGCAGGTCCAGCGGCGGCCCGGGCGGCACTTCCGGCTCGGCCTTGGCGGGCAGGGCCTCGGGATGGCGCAGTACCCAGCGGTCCAGCAGGCCGAACACGAACGGGTTGAGCATGATCGAGATCAGCGCGCCGGCCAGCACCAGCGACTGCGCGGTGAGCGGCAGGATCTTCAGCGACACGCCCAGCCCGGCGATGATGAAGGCGAACTCGCCGATCTGCGCCAGCGAGGCGGAGATGGTCAGCGCCGTGCCCTTGGAGTGGCCGAAGGCGCGCACGATGAAGAACGCCGCCGCCGACTTGCCGAAGATGATGATCAGCACCGTCGCCAGTACCTGCCACGGGTGCTGCACCAGGATCGCCGGATCGAACAGCATGCCCACCGAGACGAAAAACAGCACCGCGAAGGCGTCGCGCAGCGGCAGCGAGTCGTGCGCCGCCTTCTGGCTCAGCTCGGACTCGTTGAGCATCATCCCGGCGAAGAACGCGCCCAGCGCGAACGACACCCCGAACAGGTAGGCCGCGCCGAACGCCACGCCCAGGGCGATGGCCAGCACCGACAGGGTGAACAGCTCGCGCGAGCCGGTGGCGGCGATCTTCTCCAGCACCCACGGGATCACCCGCCGGCCGACCACCAGCATCACCGCCACGAACAGGCCCAGTTGCACGAAGGTCCAGCCGATGGAGGCCAGCACGCTGCCGAGGCTGGGCTGCCTGCCGGCCTCGGGGCCGAACACCCCGGCGATCACCGGCATCATCACCAGCGCCAGCACGCAGGCCAGGTCCTCCACGATCAGCCAGCCCACCGCGATCTTGCCGCGCGTGGTGTCCAGCAGGCGGCGTTCCTCCATCGCCCGCAGCAGGACCACGGTGGAGGCGGTGGCCAGCGAGAAGCCGAAGATCACCCCGTGCAGCGCCGGCCAGCCCATCAGCGAGGCCACGCCCCAGCCCAGCACGGTGGCCACGAGGGTCTGGCCGACCGCGCCGGGGATGGCGATGGTCTTCACCGCCAGCAGGTCCTTGATCGAGAAGTGCAGGCCCACGCCGAACATCAGCAGCATCACCCCGATCTCGGCCAACTGGTGGGCGATCTCCTGGTCGGCGACGAAGCCGGGGGTGAACGGGCCCACGCAGATGCCCGCGAGCAGGTAGCCCACCAGCGGCGACAGGCGCAGGCGGTTGGCGATGGCGCCCAGCACGAAGGCAAGGGCGAGACCGACCGCGACGATGTCGATCAGGCTGGTGTCGTGGTGCATCGGGGGGCAGAGGCGTGCGCGGTGCGCTCGGGTAGGGAGTTTCGCCGATCGACCGGGGCGACGGCAAACGGGACGGCCGCCATTCCCGGCCCGGCTGGCCCGTGGCGGCGCGGATCGCGCCCGTGCGGCGGCACCCGCCGGCCCGCATGCCGGGCCGGGCGCGAACATCGCCGCGGCCGGCCAGGGGAAACGGCGCCCCGCCGATGCGGGACGCCGGTGCGCTTACCAGCGGTAGGCGATGCGGCCGTACACGTACGCGCCGTTGAAGCCGGCCGGCGAGTAGTTGCTGTACGGGAATACGCCGTAGGTGCTGTTGAGCTCGTTGACCTGGCGGTCGGGGTAGCTGTCGGTCACGTTGTCCGCGCCCAGGGTCACGGTCCAGGCCGCGCTCGGGCGGAAGCTGGCCGACACGTCCACCACCCACTGCTCGCCGTAGCGCTGGTCGCGCGCGGTGCCGGCGGCGTTGCGCACGGTGAAGTCGCCGTAGCGGGTGGCGTTCACGCCCAGGGTCCAGCGGTCCGAGGTCCAGGCGGCGCCGAGGATGCCCTTGTCCTTGGGAAAGCTCTCCTCGATGCGGCCCAGTTCGTCGCGCCCGATCAGCGAGGTGGTGATGCCCAGGTCGGCGAACACCGCCGGCGAGTCGGCCGCGCGGGTGATCTCGGTATCGTTGTAGCTGTAGCTGGCGGTCAGGGCCAGCGAACTGGCGGCCAGCGGCACGGTGTAGGTGGCCACCACGTCCACGCCCTCGGTGGTGGTGTCCAGGGCGTTGGTGAAGTAGGCGAAGCGGTCCACCGGCGACAGGCCCAGGCCGGTCAGCAGCGCGCGCGCGGCGGGCGTGGCGGTGATGTTGGAGGAGTAGACGATGCGGTCGTCGATCTTGATCCGGAAGGCGTCCACGGTGACGTACAGCCGGTCGGTGGGCTGCAGCACCAGGCCCAGGCTGTACGAGGTGGAGGTCTCGGCCTGCAGCGGCTGCGCGCCCAGGGCCTGGGCGGCGGCGCTGCTGGCCGGGAACGTGCCGCGCTCGGTGAACACGCCCGCGTCGATGATGCTCGACACCGCCTGGTAGCCCTGCTGGGCCAGCGACGGGGCGCGGAAGCCGGTGGACACGGTGCCGCGCAGGGCCACCGCGTCGCTGAAGGCGTAGCGCGCCGAAAGCTTGCCCGAGGTCTCGCTGCCGAAGTCGGAGAAGTCCTCGTAGCGGGCGGCGAGGCCGGCGGAGAAGTTCTCGGTGAAGTCGCCCTCCAGGCCCGCGTAGGCGGCCCAGTTGTGGCGCTTGGCGTGCACCGCATTGACCGGGGTGAAGCCCGGGAAGCCCTGCGCGCCGCCGTCCTCGTAGGAGCCCGGCTCGCCCGGCGACTGGTTCCACTTCTCCTCGCGGTACTCGGCGCCGAAGGACAGCGTCACCGGGTAGGCCAGGCCCCAGTCCAGCGACTGGGTGAAGTCGGCGTTGAGGATGTTGTGGGTGTATTCCAGCGCGCCGTCGTAGAAGCTGCTCGGGCTGGCGGTGCCCAGCGAGTAGTTGATGGTGTTGCGGGTGTGGAAGTCGATCAGGTCGTAGCCGTAGTTGTAGCTGACGTCCCAGTTGAAGCCGCCGTCGGTACCGCCCTTGACGCCGGCGACCAGCGAGCGGTCCTTGAGGTACTGGTTGATCTCCGGTACGTAGCCATCGGGGTAGACCTGCGCCAGCAGCGCGCCCTCGCCGCCATGGGTGCGCGAGCGGTAGAAGGCGAAGGAGGTGATGTCGCGGTTGCTGGCGATGGCGCTGGCGTAGCCGCTGACGCTGTCGCTGAAATCGAAGCTGCCGTTGGCCGCCACCGCCGCGGTCTGCGCCTGCGGGTCGCCGATGATGAACGCGGTCTCGCCCACGCCGGGGAAGTTGCCGGTGTGCGGTGCGGTGCCCTGGTAGGGGCCGCTGCGGTTGGTCTCGTCCTGTTGGCTGAGCTGGCCGGCCAGGTGCAGCCGGCCGCGGCCGTCGGCGAAGCCCAGCCCGGTGTCGCCGGAAAGCTGGTAGCGGGCGCCGTCGCCCTTGGAATGGCGGCCGTGGTCCACGGCCAGGCTGCCGCCTTCGCCGGCGCCCTTGAGCACGATGTTGACCACGCCGGCGATGGCGTCCGAGCCGTACTGGGCCGAGGCGCCGTCGCGCAGCACTTCCACCCGCTCGATGGCCGAGACCGGGATCGCGTTGAGGTCCACCGCCGAGGAGCCGCGGCCCATGCTGCCGTTGATGTTGAGCAGGCCCGACAGGTGCCGGCGCTTGCCGTTGACCAGGATCAGCACCTGGTCCGGGGCCAGGCCGCGCAACTGCGCCGGGCGCACGCCGCTGGTGCCGTCGGTCAGCGCCGGGCGCGGGAAGTTGAGCGAGGGCAGGGCGCGGGCCAGGGCGGTGGCCAGCTCGCCGGCGCCGGTGGCCTGCAGCGACTCGGCGGTGATGATGTCGATCGGCGACTGCGACTCGGCCACGGTGCGGTCGGCGATGCGGGTGCCGGTGACGATCAGGGTGTCGAGCACGGTGGTCGGGCGGGCCGCGTCCTGGGCCTGCGCCCAGGCGGACGGGGCGAGCAGGGTGGCGACGGCGGCGGCGAGCAGGGAGGGCTTCAGGGGCATGGGGGGGACTCCGAAGTGGTGCGGTGATGCGGATGCGGGGATGCAGGGATGCGGTGACGCCCGCCGATGCGGCGGGAGGCGCCGGGGTTTTCGTGTACGCCGACCCCGTGCGCAATGTCAAGTATTCGTTAAAATAGAAGGAATGTCGCAGTATTCATCGGCATCTGCTGATTCCCGTTTCTTCATAAGCCTCGCCGCCTGTAGCCCTTTCCCATGATTTCCTTGCGCAATTTCGCCCTGCGCCGCGGCGAACGCCTGCTGCTGTCCAACGTCGACCTGGCCCTCCACGCCGGCTACCGGGTGGGCGTGGTCGGCCGCAACGGCACCGGCAAGTCCAGCCTGTTCGCCGCCATCCGCGGCGAGCTGGAGGCGGACAAGGGCGACGTCGACCTGCCCGGCAAGGTGCGCATCGCCTCGGTCGCCCAGGAGACCCCGTCGCTGCCGGACCCGGCCATCGATTTCGTGCTCGGCGGCGACGCGGTGATCGCCGCCGTGCTGCGCGAGGAGGCCGCGGCCAATGCGCGCGAGGACTGGGAGGCGGTGGCCGCCGCGCACCAGAAGCTGGCCGAGCTCAACGGCTACGACGCCGAGGCCCGCGCCGGCCGCCTGCTGCACGGCCTCGGCTTCCCGGCCGACACCCACCGCCGGCCGGTGGCCTCGTTCTCCGGTGGCTGGCGCGTGCGCCTGAACCTGGCCCGCGCGCTGATGATGCCCAGCGACCTTTTGCTGCTGGACGAGCCGACCAACCACCTGGACCTGGATGCGGTCTACTGGCTGGAGCAGTGGCTGCTCAAGTACCCCGGCACCCTGCTGCTGATCTCCCACGACCGCGAGTTCCTGGACAACGTCGCCACCCACACCCTGCACCTGCACGGTGGCGGGGCGAAGCTGTACGTGGGCGGCTACACCGACTTCGAGCGCCAGCGCGCCGAGCAGTTGCGCCAGCAGCAGATCGCGCACGAGAAGGAGCAGGCCGAGCGCGCCCACCTGCAGAGCTTCATCGACCGCTTCAAGGCCAAGGCCTCCAAGGCCAAGCAGGCGCAGAGCCGGATGAAGCGCCTGTCCAAGCTGGCCGGCACCGAGGCGGTGCGCGCCGAGCGCGAGTTCCGGATCGAGTTCGCCCCTCCGTCGAAGCTGCCGCACTCGCTGATCCGCTTGAACGAAGTGGACTGCGGTTATCCGCTGCATTCGCGGCCCGGCGATGCGGACCCCGCGCAGCGCGAGGGCCTCGCGCCGGCGCGAGAACCGGCATCGGGCGAGCGCCACGTCCTCGTCCTCCGGGAGATCGGCTTCGGCCTGGAGGCCGGCGACCGCATCGGCCTGCTCGGCCCCAACGGCGCGGGCAAGACCACCCTGGTGCGCACCCTGGTCGGCGAGCTGCCGCCGCTGGCCGGCGAGCGCGGCGCGCACCCGGACCTGCGCATCGGCTACTTCGCCCAGCACACGGTGGAGTCGCTGCACGAGGGCCAGTCGCCCATCGACCATTTCCGCGACCTTTCGCCGGACACGCCGACCCAGGCCTTCCGCGACTTCCTCGGCAAGTGGAACTTCCCCGGCGACCGCGCCTTCGAGACCGTGGACGGCTTCTCCGGCGGCGAGCGCGCGCGCCTGGCGCTGGCGCTGATCGCCTGGCAGCAGCCCAACGTGCTGCTGCTGGACGAGCCGACCAACCACCTGGACCTGGAGATGCGCGAGGCGCTGGCCGAGGCGCTGAGCGACTTCGACGGCGCCATCGTCATGGTCAGCCACGACCGGCACCTGATCGGCCTGGTCTGCGACACCTTCTGGCGCGTGGCCGACGGCGCGGTGGAGCCGTTCTCCGGCGACCTGGACGACTATGCGGCCTGGCTGCGCACCCGCCCGGCCGCGCAGGGCACCCGCCAGCGCATGGCCGAGGCCGTGCCCGTGCCCGCGCCGGCGACACCGGCCGTGGCGAGGAAACCGGCCAACCCGGTCAAGCTGGCCGCCGCCGAGAAGCGGGTGACCGAGCTGGAGAGCCGGATCGCCGACCTGGACCGGCAACTGGCCGATCCATCGCAACTGTCCGACCCGGCGCGGGTCACGGTGCTGGGACGCGAGCGCGAGACCGCCGCCCAGCACCTGGAGCAGGCCGAGCAGGCCTGGCTGGAATTGCTGGAAAGCGCCGGCTGACCCGCGCACCGCCGGCACCAGGGGTGTCGGGATTCGCCGCCGCCATTCGTAGGAGCCGACTTCGGTCGGCGACACCGCCCCGAAGCCACGAAACGGCCAACCCGCCCGCAGGCCAGCGCCGGCCGAACCAGTGCTTGCTCCCTTTCTCGGGGCGAAGAACCTAGAATCCCTCGTTGCCGGCGCTCGCCGGCCGTACCAACCCCCTCGACTTCCCGTTGCCATGCCGATCTACGCTTTCCAATGCACCCTGTGCGGCCATGCCTTCGACCGCCTGCAGAAACTTTCCGACGCCGATCCCGAGACCTGCCCGGCCTGCGCCGCCGCCGGCGGCATCCGCCGGCAACTGACCGCGCCCTCGTTCCGCCTGGCCGGCAGCGGCTGGTACGAGACCGACTTCAAGAAGGACGGCGACAAGAAGCGCAACCTGGCCGATGGCGGCGAAGGGGCCAAGCCCGCCGCCGCTTCCACGCCGGACGCCCCCGCCGCGGCCGTCAAGCCCGACAGCGCCCCGGCGCCCGTGTCCAAGCCGGCCACGCCCGCCAGCGACAACTGATCGGCCCGGAGCCGGCCGCACCACATCGCCCGCGACGGCCGGAATCGCCAGGCCGCCGCGGGCTGTTCCGGGCCCGGACCGCGCGCGCCGCCGCGCCGCCGCGCCGCCGCGATGGCGGCGACCCGAGGAGCGTTCAGCCGCCACAGGACGGTCGCCCACGGGTGCCGGCGCGGCCTGGACACGTGCGACCGTAGCCATGGCCGCTGCCCGGATCGCCCGCGGTCGCCGGCGCGGCCTTCGGATCAGCGCGCGCCGAAGCGCGCCCGGCAGCCGCCGTTGACCCAGATCGTGCCGTTGCCGTCCCAGCCCCAGTTGCGGCCTTCCTGGCAGCGGGTCTTGGAGATCTGTTCGACCAGCACCGGGCGTCCGCGGCGCCGCTCCCAGGTGCAGGTGCGCGCGCGGTTGTCCTCGCTGCTGCAGACGAGGGTGTAGCCGCTGTCGCCGCGGCCACCGCCGCGGCGGTCCTCGGCGAACTCGCCCCGGCAGCCGCCGGACACCCAGATCGAGCTGCCGCGCTGGCCCCAGGTGCGGCCCTGGATGCAGGCGGCCTTGGACAACTGCCGGACCAGCACCGCCGGGTTGCCGAAACCGGCCGGGCAGGTGCGGTCGCGGTTGTCCTGGCTCTCGCAGCGCACGGTGCGCGCTTCGCTCGTGCCGCCACGGCCCTGGGCGAAGCGCCCGCGGCAGCCGCGGTCGACCCACATCGTGCCGCCGCCGCCGCCGAAGTTCACGCCCTCCACGCAGCGCGTGTCGGAGATGTTCTCCACCAGCACGGGGCGGCCGCCGAACGGGGTGCGGCACTCGCGCCGGCGGCGGTCCTCGCTGGAGCACACCAGGGTCTGGCCGTTCCAGTTGGAGCCGTTCCAGCCGCCCTGGCCGGCGCCGGGCCGGTGCCCGCCGCCGTTGCCGCGCAGCGATGCGGAGATGTCCTGCCTGATCCGGCTCATGCCCCAGCCCGAACCGGCGCGGTCCAGGTAGAACTCGAGCTGGTCGTCGGGAATGCGGCGGCCCCGCGACTGCTCGGCGTACTCGCGCTCGATCGCCCGTGCCCGCTCGGGCGCGGGAAGCGCGCGCAGGTTCTCCGGTGCGTGGGCGCGGGCCGGTTGCGCGGCGGCCGGCGCGGAGGGCGCCGCGAAGAGGGCGAGGCCGAGGGCCAGGCACGCGGTGGACAAGGAACGAACCATCACCAACCCCCTGCAAGCCGCCATACCGTGGCGGGTTGGGCGGATTTACCCATGTACCGGCTTAATGCCGGCTCACCGCGACGGGGAAGGCGCGTCAACCTCCGGCCATCGTGCGCGCCGGGCGTCTCTGCGGCACCAGCGCGATGCGCTCGACCTCGATGTCCTCCGCGTAGTCCAGCCAGGCGCGGATCACCAACTGGTCCACGGCCGAATCCAGCCACAGCGGCAGGCGGATCTGGCCGCCGCTGCCGCCCGGTTCGATCTGCACCCATTCGCGCGCGCGGATCACCTTGCCGTCGTCGGACACCGCCTCCAGCCAGAAGGAGTGGTTGGGCAGGCTGCGGGTATTGACCCGAACCTGGTACTGGCCGGGTGCCATCGGCCGGCTCTGGCGGCTGAGGGTGAACGCGCGGCGCGGGCGCGGGCGCGCCTGGCTGCTGGCCTCCAGCGGCGAGTCGACCTGGATGCCGCGCTGCAGTTGCCAGTCCGGGTACAGCTTCAGGCCGTTGTGGCGGTCCACCAGCAGCGCGCACCACTCGCCGCTGGAAGGGTCGTCCACGAACGCGGTGCAGCGGTCGATGTAGGCCAGGATGTTGTCCGGGTCGCTGTCGGCGAACTGGCGCGGCGCGTCCTCCAGCACGATCGACTTGATGTTCCAGCCGCTGTCGTACTCCAGCATCACCGGCGGCTTGATCCGCTGCAGCCCGGTCACCACCTGGTCGTCGTCGATGCGCAGGGTCCGGGTCTCGGTGCCGGTCCACAACTGCCGGGCGAAGCCCAGGTACAGCGGATAGCGCGCGCCGTCCCCGGTCAGCGCAGCCACGCTGGCGCTGGGCTGCGGCGCCTGCGCCAGCAGCGAGCGGCCGAAGCCCAGTTCGCCGATGTCCGGGTCCAGCAACTGCAGCAGGGTCGCACCCGAGTCCAGGGTGCTGCCGGTGCGCGCCAGTTGCTGCGGTTCCAGGCCGGTGCCCAGGAACAGCAGTAGGTTCTCGCGCTCCATCCCGGCCAGCACGTGGCTGAGATGGTTGGGCATGGCCAGGTGGTCGGAGGCCACGACGATCAAGGTGTCGTCGGCGTATTCGCTGTCGCGGATCCGGTCGACCAGGCGCGAGATCAGCCGGTCGCTGCACGCCAGCGCGCGCAACAGGCCGATGTCGCCGTGCTCGCTGTCGTAGCGCACGTCGCGGCAGGCCACCGGCAGGTGCCCGGCCGGATGGTGGGTGTCCATGGTGAGCGCCGAGAGCAGGAACGGCTGGCCGGCCGCGGACAGGCGCAGGAAGTCCTCGAACACGTCGTCCAGCAGCACGTCGTCGTGCACGCCCCAGTTGGAGAAGTGCTTGCGGGCCACGCCCTTGTCGCGGAAGTGGCGCTGGTCCTTGACCGTGTCGAAGCCGTGGCTGGCCAGGAACTTGTCCTTGGCGGCGAAGGCCGCGTTGGCGCCGCCGCTGAAGTGCGTCGCGTAGCCCTGCTGCTTGAGGTAGTCGCTCAGGCAGAACGCGCCGGGCAGGAAGTGGTCCATCCGGCCCATGCTGTTCTCGTCGCCGCGCGCGGCGGTCAGCGGCACCCCGCACAGCGAGGAGACCAGGCCGGCGATGGTCCAGCCGCTGCCGTCGGCCGAGGCGATGCCGCGGAAGTCCAGCGCCTGCCCGGCCAGGCGGGCGAGGTCGGGCATCAGGCCGGGGAAGGTGCGTTCGTCCAGGTAGGTCCGTTCCAGGCTTTCGGCGTAGATCCAGACGATGTTCTTGCGCTGGCGCAGCGGCCGGTCCGGGACCGCGTACTCGGAGGCGACCTGGCTGGTGTCCACCGGGCGCGAGTCGCGGTACAGGCGCAGTGCGTCGCCGGCCAGCGGGCTGCTCAGCACCGCCACGGCGAACACCGCCGCGAACGCGGGCGCTGCCGCGCCGCCAGGGATGCGCGGCCGTGGCCGCCGCACCCGCACCAGCAGCAGCGGCGCCAGCGCCAGCGGGACCAGCGCGGCCAGGCCCAGGATCGGGCGGGCGAAGTCGCCGACCCCGGCGCCGTCCATCCCGCTGTGGAGATGGTAGATGGTGGCCGAGTTGATGCCGTCGCCGCTGAGCTGGTCGATGAACCACCAGGCGCTCAGCGCGAGCAGCAGGCCGCTCAGCGATGCGGCCTTGGCCCATGCCCCGCGCGGGGAGGCCAGCAGCAGCGCCAGCAGGGCCAGGATGCAGGATGCCAGCACCAACGCCGGCACGCTCATGCGGTGCCGTTCCTGGCCGGGGATTGCCGCCGTGCCGCGTGCCCGCCGCGCTGCCGATCGATCATGGTTACGCCCTCTCCGTCGTGACCGGCGGACAAACTGCCGGGCCTTGCCTGAACGAAATGTATTTCCAGGCCCGGCCGCCCGCGCCCGCGGCTCCCGCGCCGGCCATGCCGCAGCGCTCCGGCGCCGGGTTAAAATTCGCGCCGTCGCCCCGATCCGGGCGCGCGTCCCCTCTCGCGGAGCCTTCATGCGTACCCATTTCTGCGGCCTGATCGACGAGTCGTCGATCGGCCAGACCGTCACCCTCGCCGGCTGGACCGACGTGGCCCGCAACCTGGGCGGGGTGTGCTTCATCGACCTGCGCGACCACGAGGGCATCGTCCAGGTCACCGTCGAGCCCTCCAACGCCGAGGTCTTCGCGGTGGCCGCCTCGCTGGGCTACGAGGACGTGCTCCAGGTCGAGGGCACGGTCCGCGCGCGCGAGGCGGTCAACGAGAAGATCCGCAGCGGGCGGGTGGAGGTGATCGCCACCCGCATCACCGTGCTCAACAAGGCCGCGCCGCTGCCGTTCCACGCGCACGAGAACCCGGGCGAGGAAACCCGCCTGAAGTACCGCTACCTGGACCTGCGCCGCCCGGAGATGCAGCGCATGCAGCGCACCCGCATCAAGCTGGTGCAGGCGCTGCGCCGGCACCTGGACGCGGCCGGCTTCCAGGACATCGAGACCCCGATCCTGACCAAGGCCACGCCCGAGGGCGCGCGCGACTTCCTGGTGCCCGCGCGCATGCACCCCGGCGAGTTCTACGCGCTGCCGCAGAGCCCGCAGTTGTTCAAGCAGATCCTGATGGTGGCCGGCTTCGACCGCTACTACCAGATCGCGCGCTGCTTCCGCGACGAGGCCCTGCGCGCCGACCGCCAGCTCGAGTTCACCCAGTTGGACATGGAGTTCGCCTTCGTGCGCGAGCGCGACGTGCAGGACTTCGTCGAGGCGATGATCCGCGCGGTGTTCGCGGAAGTGGTCGGCGCCGACCTGGGCGCGCCGTTCCCGCGCATGACCTGGGCCGAGGCCATGCGCCGCTACGGTTCGGACAAGCCCGACCTGCGCATCGGCCTGGAGCTGGTGGACGTGGCCGAGCGGGTCAAGGACAGCGGCTTCGCCGTGTTCTCCGGCGCGGCCAACGATCCGGACGGCCGCGTGGCCGCGCTGCGCATCCCCGGCGGCGCGGCGCTGTCGCGCAAGCAGATCGACGAGTACGCCGCGCACGCGGCCAAGTTCGGCGCCAAGGGCCTGGCCTACATCAAGATCGACGCGGCCGGAAGCGTCAGTTCGCCGATCGCCAAGTTCTTCGACGAGGCCGCGTTCGCCGCGCTGATCGCCGACGTGGGCGCGGGCAACGGCGACATCGTGTTCTTCGGCGCCGGCGCCTACGGCAGGGTCTGCGACTTCATGGGCGCGCTGCGGCTGAAGGCCGGCCGCGACTTCGGCCTGGTCGCCGAGGGCTGGAAGCCGCTGTGGGTCACCGACTTCCCCATGTTCGAATGGGACGAGGAGGCGCAGCGCTACGTGGCCCTGCATCATCCGTTCACCGCCCCGGCGGTGAACGACATCGCCGAGCTGCGCGCCCATGCCAGGACCGCGGTGTCGCGCGGCTACGACATGGTGCTCAACGGCAACGAGATCGGCGGCGGCTCGATCCGCATCCATCGCCCGGAGATGCAGAGCGCGGTGTTCGAGCTGCTGGGCATCGGCGCGGAGGAGGCGCAGGCCAAGTTCGGCTTCCTGCTCGACGCGCTCAAGTACGGCGCCCCGCCGCACGGCGGCATCGCCTTCGGCATCGACCGCATCGCCGCGCTGATGGCCGGCACCGAGTCGATCCGCGACGTGATCGCGTTCCCCAAGACCACCACCGCGCAGTGCCTGATGACCGGCGCGCCCTCGCCGATTCCCGAAGCGCAACTGGCCGAGGTGCACGTGCGCGTACGGGCGGACGGAGCGTCCGAATGACCGGGCCCGCGTTCGCTTTGCAGTGGGAAAGGCTGGACAACGAAGGCGCCGAGGTCGGGCTGGTGACCGAGCGCGCCCGCGTGTTCGGCGGCTGGCTGGTGCGGGTGGGCGGCTCGCCGGCGTCGATGGCCCTGGCCTTCGTTCCCGATGGCCAGGGCCGCTGGGACGGCGAGGACTTCGGCGAGGACGACTACGAATACGAGGAAGAAGAGGACGAGGACGAGGACGACGAATACGAGGAGGATGAGGACGGCCTCGAAGAGGAAGCGGGCGAGGACGCCGAAGAAGACGAGGACGCGTGAGCCTGCGCATCCGCCGCGCCGGGCCGGCCGATGCGGCGACCCTGTCGGCGCTGGCCGCGCGCACCTTCACCGAGACCTTTGGCCACCTCTATCCGGCCGAGGACCTGGAGGCCTTCCTGGCCGGCACCTACACCGTCGCCCGGCAGGCGACGATCCTGGGCCATCCCGACTACGCGGTGTGGCTGCTGGAAGAGGGCCATACGGCCGTCGGCCACGCCGCGGCCGGCCCCTGTGGCCTGCCGCATGCGGACGTGGCCCGGGGCGATGGCGAGCTCAAGCGCCTGTACGTGCTGGCCGGCCACCAGAATGGCGGCTGGGGCGGCAAGCTGTTCGACGAGGCCGAGCGCTGGCTGCTGCGTGACGGTCCGCGCGCGCTGTGGGTCGGAGTCTGGTCGCAGAACCTCGGCGCCCAACGGTTCTATGCGCGCCACGGGTTCGAGCGGGTCGGCAGCTACGAATTCCCGGTCGGGCGGGTGCGCGACCTGGAGTTCGTCCTGCGTCGGCCAGCCGGCGGCGGCTGATGCCGTGCCTGCCGGGCGTGGACGGAAGAACGGCCGCTTCGCAGCGGCCGTTTTCCTTTTGCGGCGCGCCCCAGGGGCGCGCCCGCGCCCGCATCACTTCCGCAGGAACTCCAGCAGGTCCTGGTTGAGCCGGTCCTTGTGCGTGTCGCTCAGGCCGTGCGGCGCGCCGGGATACACGATCAGCTCGGCGCCCTTCACCAGCGCGGCCGAGGCGCGTGCCGACGCGTCGATCGGCACGATCTGGTCGTCGTCGCCATGGATCACCAGGGTCGGCACGTCGAACCTGGCCAGGTCGCCGCGGAAATCGGTGGCCGAGAACGCGGCGATCGAGTCGTAGGTGGCCTTGTGCCCGGCCTGCATGCCCTGTACCCAGAACGACTGGATCAGGCCCTGGCTGGGCGTGGCGCCGGGCCGGTTGAAGCCGAAGAACGGGCCGGAGGCGATGTCCAGGTACAGTTGCGAGCGGTTGTCCAGCGAGCCCTTGCGGATGTCGTCGAAGGCCTCGATCGGCAGCCCGCCCGGGTTGTCGGCGGTCTTCAGCATCAGCGGCGGCACCGCGGCCACCAGCACGGCCTTCCTCACCCGCGCGGTGCCGTGGCGGCCGATGTAGCGCGCGACCTCGCCGCCGCCGGTGGAAAAGCCCACCAGGACGACGTCCTTCAGGTCCAGCGCCTGGATCACCGCGGCCAGGTCGTCGGCATAGTGGTCCATGTCGTGGCCGTCCCAGGGCTGGCTGGAGCGGCCATGGCCGCGGCGGTCGTGGGCAACCACGCGGTAGCCCTTGGAAGCCAGGAACAGCATCTGCGATTCCCAACTGTCCGAGTTCAGCGGCCAGCCGTGGCTGAAGGTCACCACCTGCCCGTCCTTCGGGCCCCAGTCCTTGAAGTAGAGCTGCACGCCGTCGGCGGTGGTGACGTAGCTGCCCTGCGCGGTGGCGCGGGCGGCGGCGGAAGCGGGGGTGGCGTCGATGGACATGGGGATGTCTCCGGAAGGTCGTTGGGGGAGGGAATGCCCGGCGGGCAGGACGTACTTTGCGCTTCTGGCGCGTACTTGGCGGGATGTAGAATCCTGAAAAATTGATCGGGAGTACGGAATGGTCGATCGCCTGGCGGTCCTGCTGGAGCGCTTCCCGGTAAGCGCGCAGGTGTTCCACGCCGGCCCGCTGTGCGGCATCAACACGCTCGAAGGCGAGCGCGAACTGGGCCAACTGCACCTGGTGCAGCGCGGCCCGGTGGAGGTCTTCCATGGCGGGGAGACGGTATGCGTCGACCGGCCCAGCCTGTTGCTGTACCCGCGGCCGCTGACCCATCGCTTCGCCACCGACCCGGAGCGCGGCGCGGACATGGCCTGCGCCAACCTGCGCTTCGAGGGCGGCGCGCAGAACCCGGTGGCGGCGGCGCTGCCGGCCTTCGTCTGCCTGCCGCTGGAGGCGCTGCACGGCACCGGGCCGGTGCTGGCGCTGCTGTTCGAGGAGGCGTTCGCGCGCAACTGCGGCCGCCAGGCCATGGTCGACCGCCTGTTCGAGGTGGTGATGATCCAGGTGCTGCGCCAGTTGATGGAACGCGGCGAACTGCGCGGCGGGATGCTGGCCGGGCTGTCGCATCCACGGCTGCGCCACGCGATGGTGGCCATGCACGAGTCGCCGGCGCGTGAATGGACGCTGGAGGACCTGGCCGCGGCGGCCGGCATGTCGCGCAGCGTGTTCGCCAGCGCCTTCCGCGAGCGGGTGGGGCTCACCCCGGGCCATTACCTGCAAGGCTGGCGGGTGGGGCTGGCGCAGCGCGCGCTGCGCCAGGGACGGCCGTTGAAGGTCGTCGCCGCCGAGATCGGATACGGCAGCGAGGCGGCGCTGTCGCGTGCGTTCAAGGCCCACTGCGGGCTGTCGCCGCGCGCATGGAAGCAGCAGGACGCGGCCGCGGCGGCGGAATGAGCCGGCCCGGCGACACGCCGCGGGTGGTGCTGGTCCACGGCCTGTGGAACGCCAGGTCCTGGCTGGCGCCGCTGGCCTGGCGCCTGCGGCGCGCCGGTTTCGCGGTGGAAGGCTTCGGCTACCCCAGCATCCTCGGCGGGCCGGAGGCGGCGATCGAGTCCCTCGTCCGCCGCCTGCGCGCGGGCGGGCCCGCGTACCTGATCGGGCACAGCCTGGGCGGGATGCTGGGGCTGGAAGCGCTGCGCCGCGCGCCGGAACTGCCGGTGGAGCGCATGGTCTGCCTGGGCTCGCCGTTGCGCGGCAGCGGTACCGCGCGCGCGCTGGCCGCCCGTCCCCGCCTGGGCTGGGTGCTGGGCCGCAGCGCCTGCCTGCTGCGCGGCGGTTGCCGCGCGTGGGACGGGCGCGTGCCGGTGGGCATGGTGGCCGGCGACGTGGCCCACGGCGTCGGCCGCCTGCTCGCGCGTCTGGACGCGCCCTCGGACGGCACCGTGGCGGTGGCCGAGACGCGCCTGCCCGGGCTGGCGGCCCATTGCCTGGTGCACGCCAGCCATACCGGGCTGGTGTTTTCCGCCGCCGCCGCGCGGCAGGCCGCCGCGTTCCTGCGCGACGGCGCCTTCCTGGACGATGCCGCGGGGCCATCCGCGCGGCGGCCGCTATAATCGCGCCTTCGCTCTTCAATGCAGTGTGGTGGCACATGGGTCGTGGTCCCTCGATCGAAGCCCGCAAGAACGCCAGCGACGCCAAGCGCGGCAAGGTCTTCACCAAGCTGATCCGGGAAATCGGCGTGGCCGCCCGCGGCGGCGGCGGCGACCCGGCCAACAACCCGCGCCTGCGCGCGGCGATGGACAAGGCGCTGGCGTCGAACATGTCCAAGGACGTGATCGAGCGCGCGATCAAGAAGGCCACCGGCGAGCTGGAAGGCGTGGAGTACGAGGAAGTGCGCTACGAGGGCTACGCCCCCGGCGGCGTGGCGGTGATCGTGGACTGCCTCACCGACAACCGCGTGCGCACCGTGGCCGACGTGCGCCATGCCTTCTCCAAGTGCGGCGGCAACATGGGCACCGAGGGCTCGGTGGCCTTCATGTTCAAGCGCCTGGGCGTGCTCAGCTACGAGGGCGGCGCGGACGAGGAGCGGATCACCGAAGCGGCGATCGAGGGCGGCGCCGACGACGTGGTCGTGTACTCCGAGGACGGCGCCATCGACGTGGTCACCGCGCCGGAGAGCTTCGAGGCGGTCAAGCAGGCGATGGAGGCCGCCGGCCTGGCCCCGGGCTACGCCGAGGTGACCTTCCGCGCCGACAACGACATCGCCGTGTCCGGCGAGACCGCCCAGCAGGTGCGCAAGCTGCTGGGCATGCTGGAAGACCTGGACGACGTGCAGAACGTCTATTCCAACGCCGAGCCGGGCGGCGAGGACTGAACGTGCGCCGGCCCGGGAGCGAAGCGCCGGCACGCATGGCCCGGACCCGTTTCCCGGAGCCGGCGTGAGCGCCACGCGCGCGCCGGCGGCGCCGGTGGCGGTCCGCATCCTCGGCATCGACCCGGGGTCGCAGCGCACCGGCGTGGGCATCATCGACGTGGACGCCGGCGGCCGCGCGCGCCACGTCCACCACCAGCCGCTGCTGCTGCTGGGCGAGGGCGGCTTCGCCCTGCGCCTGCGCCGCCTGCTGGACGGGCTGTCGCGGCTGATCGACGAGTACGCGCCGGACGAGGTGGCCATCGAGCAGGTGTTCGTCGGCCGCAGCGCCGCCTCGGCGCTCAAGCTGGGCCAGGCGCGCGGCGCGGCGATTTGCGCGGTGGTGCTGCGCGACCTGCCGGTGAGCGAGTATGCCGCGCGCGAGGTGAAGCTGGCGGTGGTCGGCAGCGGCGGCGCGGAGAAGGCGCAGATCCAGCACATGGTGGCGGCCATGCTCGGCCTGTCGGGCAAGTTGCAGGCCGACGCCGCCGACGCCCTGGCCATCGCCCTGACCCACGCCCACGTGCGCGCCACCGCGCAGCGGCTGGGCGTGGACGCGCGCATGGCCTGGAGCAGGAAATGAGGAGCACGACATGATCGGTCGCCTGCGCGGCATCCTCGCGCACAAGCAGCCGCCTTGGCTGGTGGTGGACGTGGGCGGCATCGGCTACGAGCTGGAGGCGCCCATGAGCACGTTCTACGACCTGCCCGAGCTGGGGCGCGAGGTGGCGTTGTTCACCCACTATGCGCACAAGGAGGACAGCGTGGCGCTGTACGGCTTCCTGCGCGAGGCCGAGCGGCGCCTGTTCCGCGACGTGCAGCGGGTCAGCGGCATCGGCGCGAAGATCGCCCTGGCCATCCTATCCGGCGTGAGCGTGGAGGAGTTCGCGCGGCTGGTTCAGGCCGGCGACGTCACCGCGCTCACCCGCATCCCCGGCATCGGCAAGAAGACCGCCGAGCGCATCCTGGTCGAATTGCGCGACCGCGCCGCCAGCCTGGCCGGCGGGCCCGCGGCCGGCATGCCCGCCACGGCCGCCGACCCGCAGTCCGATGCGGTCACCGCGCTGCAGCAACTGGGCTACAAGCCGGCCGAGGCGGTGCGCATGGCGCGCGAGGCCGGCGCGCCCGGCGACGACGCGGCCGCGATCATCCGCAAGGCGCTGCAGTCGGCGCTGCGCTGACGCGCCCGCCCACCCCCATCCCGCACCGGACCGCGCCAGGCCAGCCCATGCCCTCCACTCCTTCTCCCGTGCCCGATCCCGACATGCGCCGGCGCCCCGGGCACGGCGGCAAGGGCGCCGGCCTGGCCCTGGCGATCGGCGCCATCGGCGTGGTCTTCGGCGACATCGGCACCAGCCCGCTGTACACGCTCAAGGAAGCGTTCTCGCCGCACTACGGCCTGGACAGCGACCACGACACCGTCCTGGGCGTGCTGTCGCTGGCGTTCTGGTCGCTGATGATCGTGGTCACGCTCAAGTACGTGACCATCATCATGCGCGCCGACAACGAGGGCGAGGGCGGGATCATGGCGCTGATGGCGCTGGCCCAGCGCACCCTGCGCAACGGCTCGCGCTCGGCCTACGTGGTGGGCATTGCCGGCATCTTCGGCGCCTCGCTGTTCTTCGGCGACGGGGTGATCACCCCGGCCATCTCGGTGCTGGGCGCGATCGAGGGGCTGGAGATCGCCGCGCCGGGCCTGCACCACTTCATCGTGCCCATCACCGTGGCGGTGCTGCTGCTGGTGTTCATGGCCCAGCGCCTGGGCACCGAGAAGGTGGGCAAGGTGTTCGGGCCGATCACCACGCTGTGGTTCCTGGCACTGGCGGCCATCGGCACCTGGAACATCGTCCAGTCGCCGGAGGTGCTCAAGGCGTTCAACCCGTGGTGGGGTGCGCTGTTCTTCATGGAGCACGGCTGGCACGGGGTGTTCATCCTCGGCGCGGTGGTGCTGGCGGTCACCGGCGGCGAGGCGCTGTACGCGGACATGGGCCACTTCGGCGCCCCGCCCATCCGCCACGCCTGGTACTTCTTCGTGCTGCCGTGCCTGGTGCTGAACTACCTGGGGCAGGGCGCGCTGGTGCTGGAGCACCCGGAACTGGTGCGCAACCCGTTCTACGAATCGGTGCCGGGCTGGGCGCTGTACCCGATGATCGTGCTGGCCACCCTGGCCGCGGTGATCGCCTCGCAGGCGGTCATCACCGGCGCGTTCTCGGTATCGCGTCAGGCCATGCAACTGGGCTACATCCCGCGCATGCGGATCAAGCACACCTCGCGCGACACCATCGGCCAGATCTACATCCCCGGCATCAACTGGCTGCTGGCGGTGATGGTCATCGGCCTGGTGCTGGTGTTCCGCAGTTCCTCCAACCTGGCGGTGGCCTATGGCATCTCGGTGTCGGCCACGATGCTGATCGACACCGTGCTGCTGGCCCTGGTGGCGCGCGCGCTGTGGCCGGGCCGGCGCGGCTGGGTGCTGCCGCTGTGCGTGGTGTTCATCCTCATCGACGTCGCCTTCGTGGTGGCCAACGGCGCCAAGCTGCTGCAGGGCGCCTGGTTCCCGGTGGTGCTGGGCATCGTGCTGTTCACCCTGATGCGCACCTGGCGGCGCGGCCGCGAGCTGTTGGGCGAGGAAATCCGCAAGGACGGCATCCGCGCCGACACCTTCCTGCCCGGGCTGATGCTGGCGCCGCCGGCGCGCGTGCCGGGCACGGCGGTGTTCCTCACCGCCGACGTCGCGGTGGTGCCGCATGCGCTGCTGCACAACCTCAAGCACAACAAGGTGCTGCACGAACGCAATGTGTTCCTGACCGTGGAGACGCTGCCGGTGCCGGTCGCGCCGGCGGCGCAGCGGCTGCGCATGGACCAGATCGGCGACGACTTCTACCGCATGGTGGTGCGCTTCGGCTTCATGGAGGTCCCGGACGTGCCGTTGGCGCTGATGCGCGCCTGCGATGCCGGGGTGTCGTTCGACCCGATGGACACCACCTACTTCGCCAGCCGCGAGACGGTGGTGTCCAGTGCGCGCCGGGGCATGCCGATCTGGCGCGACAAGCTGTTCGCGGTCATGCACCGCAACGCGGCGCCGGCCACCGGGTTCTTCCGCATTCCCGGCAACCGCCTGGTGGAGCTGGGCTCGCAGGTGGAGATCTAGCGCCCGCCGGCCACGCCCCGGCGAAAGCGCATGGATTCCCGAGGGAATGGCCGGCCACCGCCGGCGCGGCGGCGGCCCCGCGGCCCCCCTGGCGCGGCGCCGCGAAGCCGCCGGCCGTGCGAACATGGCCGCATGAGCGAGCAGCGCATCATCACCGCCGGCGTCACCCACGAGGACGAGGCCGCCGAATCCTCGATCCGCCCGCAGCGGCTGGACGAATACCTGGGCCAGCAACCGGTGCGCGAGCAACTGGGCATCTACATCGAGGCCGCCCGCCGCCGCGGCGAGGCGCTGGACCACGTGCTGATCTTCGGCCCGCCGGGGCTGGGCAAGACCACGCTGAGCCACGTCATCGCCAACGAGCTGGGGGTGAACCTGCGAGTCACCTCCGGCCCGGTGATCGAGAAGGCCGGCGACCTGGCCGCGCTGCTGACCAACCTGCAGCCGCACGACGTGCTGTTCATCGACGAGATCCATCGCCTCTCGCCGGTGGTCGAGGAAGTGCTGTACCCGGCGATGGAGGACTTCCAGATCGACATCATGATCGGCGAGGGCCCGGCCGCGCGCTCGATCAAGCTGGACCTGCCGCCGTTCACCCTGATCGGCGCCACCACCCGTGCCGGCCTGCTGACCGCGCCGCTGCGCGACCGCTTCGGCATCGTCCAGCGGCTGGAGTTCTACACCCCCGAGGAACTGACCCGGATCGTGCGCCGCTCGGCGCGGATCCTGGGCATCGACTGCCAGGCCGAGGGCGCCGGCGAGATCGCCACGCGCGCGCGCGGCACCCCGCGCATCGCCAACCGCCTGCTGCGCCGGGTGCGCGACTACGCCCAGGTCAAGGCCGGCGGCCGCATCGACCATGCCGTGGCGCAGGCGGCGATGGGCATGCTCAAGGTCGATCCGGAAGGCTTCGACGAACTGGACCGGCGCATGCTGCGGATCATCGTCGAGCACTTCGACGGCGGGCCGGTGGGCGTGGAATCGCTGGCCGCCTCGCTGTCGGAGGAACGCGGCACCCTGGAGGACGTGATCGAGCCCTACCTGATCCAGCAGGGTTTCCTGGTGCGTACCGCGCGCGGGCGCATGGCCACCTCCAAGGCCTACAGCCATCTGGGCCTCAAGGCCCCGGCGCGCGAGGCCGGCGAGTTGTTCTGACGTCGCGGGCTGGCGGCCGCTTCGCCCGTTTGCCTGGAGGAGCCGGCTTCCGTCGGCGACCGGGGCCGGGCAGGATCGGCGTGGGATAGGGCGCTCGCCGGAGGCCGCCTACAGGGAAGGCGGCGGGCCGTAGAAGCGCGCCAGGTGCGCGGCCACCGCCGGCATTTCCTCTTCCAGCAGCGCCGGGGCGGAGAAGTGGTATTCGCTGACGACTGCGAAGAATTCCTCCGGCGCCTCGGCCGCATAGGGGTCGATGGCGGTCTTGCGGCCGGCGTCCACCTGCGCGCGGAAGGCATCGTAGGCGCGCTGGAAGTCGCGCGCCCACGCGTGCTGCCAGCGCGCCGGCAGCGGGGGCGTGCCATCCAGCTCGCCGTCCAGCGCGTCGAGCTTGTGCGCCATCTCGTGCACCGCCACGCAGTAGCCGGCGTCGGGCTCGTCCAGGTCGGCCTGCACGTCGGCCCAGGACAGGATCAGCGGGCCGTGGTCCCAGGCCTCGCCGATCAGGTCGTCGTCCCATTCGTGCAGCACGCCCGCGGCGTCGACGTGGCTGCGGCGCACGCGGAAGGCCTCCGGGTAGACGATCAGTTGCGACCAGCCGCGCAGGCCGGCCCGGCCGAATTCAAGCAGCGGCAGGCAGCACAGCGCGGCCAGCAGCACGCGCTGCTCGGACGCCAGTTCCAGGCCCGCCAGCGGGGTGATGGTCTTCTCGTGGAGGAAGCGCGCCGCCAGCCGGCGCAGGCGCTCGCGCCGGGGCGGATCGAGCGCGGCGGCCCAGGGCAGGCGCGCGCTGGCGCGCTCCCAGAGGGCGTCGTCGATGCAGGGCGGGCGCGGCCGCAGCCAACGGAACAGCGTGCCGATCAGCGGAACATGCCCGGCAGGAAGCTGTGCCAGCGCGGGCCGCGCGCGCGGGGCGCCATGGGCGCTTCCGCATCGCCGCCGCCGCTGGCCGGCTTGGGGACGCTGCGGGCCACCGCAGGCGTGGCCGGCCGCGCCTGCGGGGCGTCGTGGTCGGGGGCTGCCGTGGCGGCGGGGCGCACGTAGACGCAGGCGCCCCGCTTCGGGGCCGCGTCGGGATCGCCGTCGGCGGCCCAGCACAGCGCCGGGGCGGCGAGCAGCAGCAGCGGGACCAGGCAGCGCATCGTCGGTCCATGGACTGGAGCGGAACGCGGACTATAACGCGCCGGGGCATCGCCGGCATGTGCCGCCGTCCCGGCGCCGCCCGGGAACGGGCGATAATCGGCCGTCATGGAGCCGGGGCCACCGGCGCCGAGGAGCGGATTTGGACGATCGCGAACTGCTGGTCCGGCTGAGCGCCGGGGGCGTCTCCGGCGATGCCCTGGCGCGCGCGGCGGGCATCACCCGCGCCGCGGTCTGGAAGCGGATCCGGGGGCTGCGCGCGGCCGGGGTGGAGATCCTGGCCCGGCCGGGCCAGGGCTACGTCCTGGCGCATGCGCCCGACCTGCTCGAGGCCGCGCGCCTGCGCGCCGCGCTGCCGGCCGGCCTGCTGGATCCCCAGGACACGCTGGAGGTGGCCTGGAGCCTGGACTCGACCAACAGCGAGCTGCTGCGCCGGCCGCCGCCTGCGGGCGTGTCCGTGCTGCTGGCCGAGCGCCAGACCGCCGGCCGCGGCCGCCTGGGCCGGGCCTGGGCCTCGCCGCTGGGGGCGCAGGTATGCATGTCGGTGCGCCGCGGCTTCGACGGGGGGCTGGCCCGCCTGGGCGGCCTGAGCCTGGTGGCCGGCGTGGCCGTGGCCGAGGCGCTGCGCGGCCTGGGCTGCGCCCAGGTCGGGCTGAAATGGCCCAACGACCTGGTGGCCGGCGGCCGCAAGCTGGCCGGGCTGCTGGTGGAAGGCGGCGGCGAACACGGCGGCCCGGTGCACGCGGTGGTGGGCATCGGCATCAACGTGCGCCTGCCGGCCACGGTGGGCGCGGACATCGACCAGCCATGGACCGACCTGGCGCGGCTGTCGGGCGGGCGTGCGCCGCCGTCGCGGCAGGCGGTCGCGGCCGCGGTGCTGGCGGCGCTGCTCCCGGCCCTGGCCGGGTTCGACCGCGACGGGCTGGCGCCGTTCCTGCCGCGCTACGCGGCCCTGGACGCGCTGGCCGGGCGCGAAGTCCGGGTGATGGCCGGGCATGCGGCCTGCAGCGGCCGCGTGCTCGGGCTCACCGCCGACGGCGCCCTGCGGGTGGATGCCGGGAGCGGCGAGGGCGGAGAGCGGGTGTTTCATGCCGGCGAAGTGAGCGTGAGGCCGCAATGAGCGACTGGCTGTTCGACCTGGGCAACTCGCGCTTCAAGGCCGCGCCGTGGCGGCCCGACGGCGGCATCGGCCAGATCCTGGCCTGGCCGCACGGTGCCGACGCGCTGGCCGCCGGCGACGCCAGCCAGGGACCGCTGCCGCGCGGCCGCCGCGCCTGGGTGGCCAGCGTCGCCGCACCGGCGCTGACCCTGCAACTGCTGACCCTGCTGCGCGAACGCTTCGAACAGGTACGCATGGCCGAGAGCCGGGCCGAGTGCGCCGGCGTGCGCGTGGCCTACGCGCAGCCGCAGCGGCTGGGCGTGGACCGCTTCCTGGCCTTGCTCGGCGCGCGCGCGGTAGGCGGCGACGTCCTGGTGGCGGGGGTGGGCACGGCGCTGACCATCGACCTGCTCGGCGCCGACGGCACCCACCATGGCGGGCGCATCGCCGCCTCGCCGACGCTGATGCGCCAGGCGCTGCACCAGCGCGCGGCGCAACTGCCGGCGAGCGGTGGCGGCTATCGCGAGTTCGCCGGCGACACCGAGGACGCCCTGGCCTCCGGATGCGACGGCGCGGCGGTGGCGCTGATCGAGCGTTCCCTGCGCGAGGGCCAGGCGCGGCTGGGGCGCGCGCCCGCGCTGCTGCTGCACGGCGGCGGCGCGCCGGCGTTGCAGCCGCTGTTGCCGCAGGCACGCGCGCATCCGGCGCTGGTGCTGGAAGGATTGGCGCTGTGGGCGAGCGTGGACCCGGATGCCTAGAATCGATCTTCCACAACGGCCTTCCGCCATGCTCGCACGTGCCCTGATCGTCGTCCTGCTGGCCCTGAACCTGGGCGTGGCCGCCTGGTGGCTGCTGCGTCCTTCGCCGCCGCCGTACCGTGTGCCGGCCTCGGACGCGGGCGGCCTGGAACTGCGCCTGGTCCCGCCGCCGGCCGGCGGCGCGCCGGCCGCGCCGCTCGCCGCGTCCGGACCTTCCCGGGCGCGGCAGTGCCTGCGCGCCGGCCCCTTCGCCGAGCTGGTCGCCGCGCAGGCGGCGCAGGCCGCGCTCGCCGGCCTGGCGGATGGAATGGTGCTGGAGGAAGTGCCGGGCGAGGCGGCCGGCTATCGCGTGCTGCTGCCGCCGGCGGACGACCTGGCCGAGGCGCAGGCGCTGGCCGGACGGATCGCCGCCGCCGGCGTCCAGGACTACCTCATCGTCCGCCAGGGCGAGGAGACCCATGCGATCGCGCTGGGCAGCTATCGCAGCCGGGAGGCCGCGCAGCGCCGCCTGCAGGCGCTGCGCGATGCCGGCTTCCCGGCCGTCCTGCGCGCGCAGGGCCGGGCGGCGTCATCGCAATGGTGGCTGGAACTGGAAGTGGACAGCGTGGATGCCGATGCCGCGCGCGCGCGACTGGAAGTGGAAGGCACGGAAACGGCCGCATGCCTGTTGCCGCGCGACGCGGCCACGTCCACCGCCGTGCAGGCACTGCGCTAGAATCCTGCGCCAATGCCGCTTTAGCTCAGTTGGTAGAGCAACTGTCTTGTAAACAGTAGGTCGTCCGTTCGATTCGGACAAGCGGCACCAGTTCCCTTGCAGTCGGCGGATTTCCGCGCTGCGCTTCATGGGCCTCGGTCGGAGCCTGGCCGCGCTGCTCCCGATACTTGACCGGAAATCCGAGCAGCGGCACATACCCGGCGCGGTCCGGCATGGTCATATGCGGTTTCCGGCATCCGAGACAATTCCGCAGGGGTTCTAGATCCTTAGTGCTATTGCTTTCGGTATTCGTCTAAATCCACAGATTCGCCAGAGATGATGCGTTTATAGATATCCTTCATCACCTTCGGTGTCGTGTCCTTGTCGATGAACCGGAACGCTGAGGTTCCCACGTACTCGCGCAGGATCTCGAACGCCATCCACCGACGCCCTTGCGCCTCTGCCACTTGGCCGGTGGTGTTGGAACCGCCGAAGATGTCCACGACGAGGTCGTCGGGGTCCGTCAGCATCCGAATGAAGAACTCCGGCAGTTTCGCGGGGAAGCGTGCGGGGTGCCCCTTGAGGTCGACGGCCTTGCAGCCGGACAGGTACTGCCCATTGGACTCGGAGTTCGGAATCTGTAAGAGGTTGGGCGGGATCGCGCCGCCATTGTCCTTCGCGAAGCCCTTGCCGATATCGTGCCCCGAAGGACGGACCTTGGGAGTGTAGAACTTGTCTGGGTCCTCGATCAGCTTCTTCATGCGGTCGCTGTAGGGGGCAAGGACCCTGGTGATGTCCGACTTGGGCCACTCGGTCTTGCTGAACCACCAGACGGTATTGATCGCGTCCTTGACGCGCATCTTGCGCTTGTTCACCCATTCGATCGGGCTCGGAAGCTTGGACGGATTGAACCAATAGAAGTCTTCCGCGAGGAAGAACCCCAGTTCGTCCACGATTCGGATCATCACACGAAAGTTGTAGAGACTCCGGGCCGGCACCCCCTTCATGTAAGCCCCGCCGAAGTCGACGACGAAGCTGCCGTCGTCCTTCAACTTTTGATGCACCAGCTTCGCGAACCCAAGGAACCAGTCGATGTACTCGTGCTGGTCGAGGTTGCCGTATTCCTTCTGTCGCTGGAGTGCGAAGGGAGGACTGGTCATTACCAGGTTGACGCTGTTGTCGGGCAACGTGGCCAGGAGCTTGCGAGCGTCGCCTATGTAGGCCGCACCCTTGCAAGTGAAATAGGCCGGGGAGAAATCATCGCCCATGCCGCATGCTACTCATCGTCTGTAGATTCATTGTCATCATGCTTCAATTATCCCTTGCATGAAGAAGAAGTTAAAGCTCTCTGAGGCACGGCAGCGGTTCGCCGTGCACCTAAGGGTCGCGCGGGGGAGGCTCGGATTATCGCAAGAGGCGCTAGCCGATGCGGCGGGCCTGCATCGGACCTACGTGGGTTCGGTGGAGCGGGGTGAGAGGAACATCTCCATAGACAACATCGAGCGGCTAGCAATCGCTCTGGGCGTTTCTCCCGCGTCACTGCTGGAGGAACCGAAGGAATGACACTGAAGCCGCACGCCGACTACGGACGCCTGCAAACCGTCTGGCCATCCGTCGAGGAGTATCAGAGGCTGGCGACCGAGCATGGCATTGACGATGTTTTCCAGGACAACGGGGGCAAGCTGCTGCAGGTGCTACTTCTTCTTGGCCTGCGCATCATCCCTGGTCGCGAGGGCAATGACGCTATTGACGCAGACGGCCGCGAGTACGAGCTCAAATCGGTGAACATCGAATTGACCAAGGGCTTCTCGACTCACCACCACATGAACCCCGCCATCATCGCCAAGTACCGGCAGGTGCCTTGGGTCTTCGCCATCTACCGGCATATCGCGCTCCAGGCCGTGTATCTCCTGGAGTCCGCAGCCTTGGAGTTCTATTTTCTGAAGTGGGAGCAAAAGTGGCACGCGGATGGCGGCAAGGACATCAACAATCCAAAGATCCCAGTCAAGTACGTCATGGAACATGGGCGCCTAATCTATGGTCAGGCTCCTGAGCTATCGGCCCGGCGCCGCATACAACCGACTCCAACAGATGCCGCGGGTTTCGGGCCTGACGAGGCATAGGGAAGCATTCCGCAACCTCTCACGCCGCCCCCGTCGACGGCCGCGCACCCCACAGCGCGTAGAACAGCACGTACAGCTCGCAGGCCGCGGTCAGCAGGAACGACATCTGCAGGCCGTAGCGGTCGGCCAGCCAGCCCTGCACCACCACCAGGGCGCCGCCGGCGATGGCCATCACCAGCAGGCCGGCGCCTTCCTCGGTGAGGGGGCCCAGCCCGCGGATGCCCAGTGTGAAGATGGTCGGGAACATGATCGAGTGGAACAGGCCCACCGCGATCAGCGACCACATCGCCAGCTTGCCGCTGGCCAGCACGGTCGCGACCATCGCCACGAACGCGCCCACCGCGAACAGGGCCAGCACCTTCTCCGCCGCGATCGTGCGCATCAGGACGCTGCCGGCGAAGCGGCCGACCATCATCCCGCCCCACAGCAGGAACAGGTAGTGCGAGGCCTGCGCATGGGTGAGATCGCCGATGTGCGGCTGGGAGACGAAGTTGATGAACAGGTTGGACACGCCGATCTCGGCGATGAGGTAGATGAAGATGGCGGGGATGCCCAGCACCAGGTTGCGGTGCGACCACAGCGAGTGGCGCGCGCGTTCCTCGCGGCTGGCGCGGCGGGTGGCCTGGCCCAGCGCGGGCAGGCGGAAGCGGGCGATCACGATGGCCAGCAGCACCAGCACCGCGGCCACGATCAGGTAGGGCAGTTGCACCGACTGCGCATCGGCCAGGCGCTCGGCCGGGGACAGCACCGCGTCGGCGGCGGCGGTGCCGGAGGCCGAGCGGCCGAGGATGAGGTAGCCGCCGAACAACGGCGCCAGAGTGGTGCCGAACGAGTTGAACGCCTGCACCAGGTTCAGCCGCGAGGATGCCGTCTCCGGCGAGCCGATCACCGCCACGTAGGGATTGGCGGCCACCTGCAGCAGGGTGATGCCGCTGGCGATGACGAACAGCGAGACCAGGGTGACGGTGTAGGAGGGCAGCCGCGCGGCCGGGATCATGCCCAGCGCGCCCAGCGCCATCACGGCCAGGCCGATCACCAGCGCGCGCTGGTAGCCGACCCGCTCGATCAGCCGGGCCGAGGGCAGGGAAGCGACGAAGTAGGCGATGAACCACACCGACTCGATCAGCGTGGCCTGCGTGTAGGTCAGGTCGAACACGCTGCGCAGGTGCGGCAGCAGGGTGTTGTTGATGACCGTGATGAAGCCCCACATGAAGAACAGCGAGGCCAGCAGCGACAGCGCCGCGCGATGGGAAACGCCGCGCGCGCGCGCGGCAGCCGGAGCCAGGGGCTCCACCGGTCCTGTCATCGGGGCGTTCCCTCCGCAGCGGTCGATACGAGATGCCGGGCGCGCGTGCGTACCCGTCCATCCCACCGGGCCGCAGCATAGGCGGCGGGCGTCCCGCGCGACCAATGACGAGACAGGCGCCTCGCATATCGCATTTGCAATGCTGCGACGCAGCGGCGACGGGGCGTGGGAGATACGGATGCCGCCCCGCTGCTGCGATGCGGCGTGGGGCCCGCGTGCGGATGGCTAGACTGGCGGCATCTTCCAACAATCGCGCGGGAGCGGGCTGCATCCATGATCCGAGGCCATCCACCCATATCCCTCATCGGCGTCCCCACCGACATCGGCGCCGGCCACCGCGGCGCTTCGATGGGGCCGGAGGCGCTGCGCATCGCCGGCATCGGCCAGGCCCTGGCCGCGCGCGGCGTCGATGTGCGCGACTGCGGCAACCTGGCCGGTCCGGCCAACCCCTGGCAGCCGCCGGCCGCCGGCTACCGCCACCTGGGGCAGGTGGTGGAATGGAACCGCATGCTGATGGAGGCCAGCCTGCGCGAGCTGCGCGACGGGCGCCTGCCGGTGATGCTCGGCGGCGACCATTGCCTGGCGATCGGCTCGATCACCGCGGCGGCCCGGCATTGCCGCGATACCGGCAAGCGCCTGCGCGTGCTGTGGCTGGATGCGCACGCCGACTTCAACACCAGTGCGGTCACGCCCTCGGGCAACGTACACGGCATGCCGGTGGCCTGCCTGTGCGGGCTGGGTCCGGATGCGCTGACCCGCCTGGGCGGCGACGCCCCGGCCATGCGCCCGGACCAGATCCGCCAGATCGGCATCCGTTCGGTCGACGCGGAGGAGAAGCGCCTGGTCAAGGAATACGGCCTGGACATCTACGACATGCGCTACATCGACGAGATCGGCATGCGCCGGGTGATGGAGCAGGCGCTGGACGGCGTGGACGATGCGACCCACCTGCACGTCAGCTTCGACGTGGATTTCCTCGACCCGGGGATCGCGCCGGGCGTGGGCACCACCGTGCCGGGCGGGCCGGACTACCGCGAGGCGCAACTGGTGATGGAGATGATCGCCGACACCGGGCGCATGGGGTCGCTGGACATCGTCGAGCTCAACCCCGCGCTGGACGACCGCAACCGCACGGCGCAACTGGCGGTGGACCTGGTGGAGAGCCTGTTCGGCAAGTCGACGCTGATGCGGGACTGAACGCGGCGGGTGCCGAATTCACGCCGGTTCGACGGCCCGCCGTGGAGATTGGCGCCACCGCCGCACCGCTGCGTGCGGCCCCCGCGTCACAAGGAGCCCACCATGAAACGCATCATCGTCATGTCCATGCTGAGCCTGTTCTGCGCAGGCATGCTGCCCGCCTGCAACACCATGAAGGGTGCCGGCCAGGACGTCCAGAAGGTCGGCGAGAAGCTCGAGGACAAGGCGCAGGACTGCAAGGACGGCAGGTGCTAGAAGTCGCTTTTGCGCAGGGATGTGCACGTTCGACCACGGGGCCGGAAACGGCCCCGTTTTTTGTCCGGCGCTTGTCGCCCGCGCTTTGCGTTCAGCCGGCTAACACCGCGTTGACGCGCGCTGGACCCCGGCCCAACGCACCCCTGCGCAGACTGTGCGTGCGGCCGCTGCATGGCCGCCTTCCCAACACGCAGGAGCAGTCTATGAACCGCGACATCATTGCTGGCAACTGGAAGCAGCTTAAGGGCCAGATCCAGGCCAAGTGGGGCGATCTGACCGATGACGTCTTCGACGTCGCCGCGGGCGACGCCAAGTACCTGGCCGGAAAGCTGCAGGAACGCTACGGCTGGGAGCGCGACCGCGCGGAGAAGGAGGTCACCGAGTTCGAGCGCGGCCTCGACGAGCGCTATCGCCACTGATGCCGTCGGGCGCACTGCGCGCGCCGTGCCCCGCGCATCGATGGCCCGCCATTCTCCGGAGTGGCGGGCATTTTCATGGACGGTGCGGGTTCCTTGAGCGCCGGCTTCAGTCGGCGACGGTATCCGGCGCCACGCAAGGTCGGCCGGTAACCGCATGCGCAGCCGCGCGCGTGGACACGCGGGCATGGGCGGTCGCCGGCTTGGCCCGGTTCCTGCAACGCCCTGGAGTTTTCCGGGGAGGGTCCGCCCGCTCACGGTCTGGGCCCGTTGCAGCAGGGCGGGTCCGGCACGAATCCATGATGGGGGAATGCGCGCGGTTCGGCCGGGTCGCGGTGCGGCCGATGCGGCGCGTGCGGCGCGATGTCGATGCCGCGCGCCAGCAGGGCGTGGCGGGTGTCGTAGCGCAGTTCGGTCAGTTGCGCCGGT
The DNA here is from genome assembly GCF_014202435.1 of Pseudoxanthomonas broegbernensis. Classification (GTDB taxonomy): domain Bacteria; phylum Pseudomonadota; class Gammaproteobacteria; order Xanthomonadales; family Xanthomonadaceae; genus Pseudoxanthomonas; species Pseudoxanthomonas broegbernensis. The sequence goes on from NZ_JACHGU010000001.1 coordinate 335,871, forward strand.
GCCGGCTCGCGGACGAAGCCGGTGCGGTAGGCCGGGGCGCTCTCCACGCTGCCGTGGCCGGTTCCCAGGCGGGGCCGCATGTCCGCATGCGTGGCGCGATGGCCCGATGAGGCGCCACCGGAGTCGTGCGCCCGGTCCTGCGCCGGCGATGCCGCTTCCGCCGCCGCTTCGGCGTGCGCGTCGGTCGCGCGCGCCGAAGGCGCGGCACCGGCGATCCGGGGGATGGGCGATGCGGGCAATGGCCGCTCGCGGAACACCGCGATGCCGATCACGCCGACGTTGCCCGGGCGCCCGGTACGCGCCGCGTAGCTGGCGGCCGGGTCCACGAACACGAAGCCGGCCACCGCCTCGAGCGACTTGCGCCAGCCGGCGATCTCCAGCGTCTGCCATGGCCCGAGCACGTAGCCGGCCTGCCGCGGGTCGGCGGTGCGCCCGTCGACCACGTTGACGCCGTCCACCGACACCACGGCCAGCACGCGCTGCGGGCCGTGATTGCGCAGGCGCAGCGCGTAGCGGCGGCCCGGCTCGCCGGGCAGCCAGGCCTGGCCGCGGTGGCGGTACTGCGGCAAGGGCATGCCGCTGTCGCGGTCGATCACCGCCAGCTCGACCAGCGGCGTGCGCGGCTTGGGCATCGATGCCAGCGCCGGGGGAAATGCCGGGAACGCCAGCAGGGAAAACGCAAGCAGCGCCCGCCAGGGGCGCCGGGACAGGATGGATGGCAGGTGCATGGTCTCGCTCCGCGTCGGGCCTGGACGGGGGAACGGGCCAGGTGGGCCATTGGGGTCGCCATCGGACCGGGGCCGCGGCCATCACGCTAGAATCGCCGGGTCTCCCTGCCGTATTCGCCATGACCGTCCGCGTCCTCACCGGCATCACCACCACCGGGACCCCGCACCTGGGCAACTACGCCGGCGCCATCCGCCCGGCCATCGCCGCCAGCCGCGCGCCGGGCGTGGAAAGCTTCTTCTTCCTGGCCGACTACCACGCCCTCATCAAGGCCGACGATCCGCGGCGCGTGGCGCGCTCGCGCCTGGAGATCGCCGCCACCTGGCTGGCCTGCGGCCTGGACCCGGAGAAGGTGACCTTCTACCGCCAGTCCGACATCGTCGAGATCCCGCAGTTGACCTGGCTGCTGACCTGCGTGGCCGCCAAGGGCCTGCTCAACCGCGCCCATGCCTACAAGGCGGCGGTGGACAGGAACCGCGAGGCCGGCGAGGACCCGGACTTCGGCGTGACCGCGGGCCTGTACATGTACCCGGTGCTGATGGCCGCCGACATCCTGGCCTTCGGCGCGCACAAGGTGCCGGTGGGCCGCGACCAGATCCAGCACATCGAGATGGCGCGCGACATCGGCCAGCGCTTCAACCACCTCTACGGCGACGCCTGGCGCGCGGCCACCGGGCAGGCTGGCGAGCCGCTGGCGCTGCCGGAGGCGCAGATCGACGAGAGCGTGGCCACGCTGCCGGGCCTGGACGGGCGCAAGATGTCCAAGAGCTACGACAACACCATCCCGCTGTTCGCGGCTCCGGCGGAGCTGAAGAAGCTGGTGATGTCCATCGTCACCGACTCGCGCGCGCCGGGCGAGGCGAAGGACACCGAAGGCTCGGCCGTGTTCCAGCTCTACCAGGCGTTCGCCACCGCGCACCAGGCGCAGGAGATGCGCCACGCCTTCGCCGAGGGCATCGGCTGGGGCGACGCCAAGCAGCGCCTGTTCGCGCGGGTCGACGAAGCCGTGGCGCCGATGCGCGAGCAGTACGCGCAACTGGTCGCACGCCCAGCGCGGCTGGAGGAGATCCTGCTGGAAGGCGCGCGCAAGGCGCGCGAGGTCACCGTGCCGCTGCTGGACGGGCTGCAGCGCGCGGCCGGCCTGGGTGCGTTCGCCGCGCCGGGCGCCACCGCCGGGGCGCGTCCGGCCGTCGCCGCGAAGCTGCCGCAGATCAAGCAGTACCGCGAGGCCGACGGGCGTTTCCACTTCAAGCTGGTCGACGCCGAGGGGCGGGTGCTGCTGCAGGGCGCCGGCTTCGACTCCCCGCGCGAGGCCGGGCAGTTGATCGCCCGGCTCAAGCGCGAGGGTGCCGACGCGCTGCATGAGATGGAACAGCGCGCGGTGGGCCTGGCGGGCGAGCGGGTCGGCGTGCTGGGCGAGGATGCGGCCGGGGTGGCCGCGATCATCGATGCACTGCGCCTGATGGCCGAAGGCCAAGCCTGATGGCCTGGTTGTCGCTGTTGCTGTTCCTGCCCTGGTTCGGGCTGATCGGCACGCTGTACTGGTGCTACCCGCGCCGGCCCCGGCCGCGCGCGCGGCGCCTGTTCGACGCGGCGGTGCTGGCGCTGGCGCTGGTCCTGAGCGTGGCCGGGATGCACTGGGGCTACGCCGAGGGCGTGGCCCATGCGGGCGCCGGCCCAATCTGGCGCCAGGTGCTGGCGGTGCTGTACGCCTACGGCGCGTTCCTCGCGGTGCTGGCGCTGGCCGTGCCATGGCGCATGCGCCTGCTGGCCGGGCGCTGGAGCGGCCATGGATGAGCGTCCGTTGCCGGCCGGGCGCAGGTTCGCGCGCGCCTGTGCCGGCCTTTCGCTTCCGGCGTTCCTGGGCCTGGCGTGGCTCGGGCTGCTGGCGGCCACCCCCGGGCGGGCGCAGGACGCTTCGCCCCCGGCTCCCAAGAGCCTGGAGGAAGTGGTCGCCCTGGTGGACCAGTACTGCGGCGCCTGCCACCGGGTGCCGCCCCCCGATGTGCTGCCCAAGCGAAGCTGGCCGGCCGCGGTGCAGACCATGGCCGAGATGTCGCGCGAGATCATGGGCCACGAATTCATCCCGGTCGACGCGCTGCCCCACATCAAGGCGTACTACTACGGCAGCAGCCCGGCCGAGCTGCCGCGCCTGCCCTACCTCCCGCCGGCCGCCTCGCCCGTGGCGTTCCGCGTCTCGACCATCGGCGCCGGCTCGGATGCGCCGCTGGTGACCAACATCGCCCCCGGCCTGACCGGCGCGCCGACCGACTTCCTGGTGGCCGACGCCGGCCAGCGCCAGGTGATGCGGGTGTGGCACGAGGACGGCCGCTGGAAGGAGCGGGCGCTGGCGGACATGGCCGTGCCGGTGCACACCCAGGTGGTCGACCTGGATGGCGACGGCATCCAGGACATCCTGGTGGCCGAACTGGGCGAGCTGCCGCCCTCGGGCAAGAAGGTCGGCAAGGTGGTCGTGCTGCGCGGGCAGGCGTCCGGGGAATTCGTTCGCCACACCCTCGTCGAGGGCCTGGGCCGGGTCACCGACGTCCGTGCCGTGGACCTGGACGGCGACGGCGACCTGGACGTGGCCGTGGCCGTGTTCGGCGGGCAGAACCAAGGCGAGATCCTGTGGCTGGAGAACCGCGACGGCTCCTACCACCCGCACACGCTGGTGTCGCTGGCCGGCGCCCTCGGCGTGGAGCCGGTGGACCTGGACGGCGACGGCCGGCTGGACCTGGTCAGCCTGGTGGCCCAGGAGCACGAGATGGTGCTGGCCTTCCGCAACCTGGGCGGCGGCCGCTTCGAGCAGGAGGTGATCGCGCGCGCGCCGCACCCGATGTTCGGCTCCACCTTCATGCTGCCGGTGGACCTGGACCAGGACGGCGACATCGACCTGGTGTTCACCAACGGCGACGCGTTCGACCTGCAGACCGAGCCCAAGCCCTACCACGGCGTGCAGTGGCTGGAGAACCTGGGCGGCATGGAGTTCCGCTTCCACGACATCGGCCGCCTCTACGGCGCGGCCACCGCGGCCGTCGGCGACCTGGACGGCGATGGCGACCTGGACATCGTGGTGAGCAGTTGGGTCAACTACTGGAACGACCCGGGCCGGCACACCCTGGTGTGGTACGAGAACGACGGCCGGCAGGGTTTCACCGCCCACCCCATCGCCAGCCGTCCGGCCGGGCTGGTCTCGCTGCGCCTGGCCGACGTCAACGGCGACGGCCGCACCGACATCGTCGCCGCCGCGTTCCGCATGGACCTGCTGCTGGAGCGGATGGGCTTCCCGTTCAACCCGGACACCCGCCCCAAGATGCCGGAGGACGGCGGCCAGGACAGCCCGCGGCTGCTGCTGTTCGAGAACCTGCCCGCCAGCGGGGGCGCCGGTACCCGCTGAGCGCGTGCGGCATATCCCGCTTTCGCCGGCGCGAGGAATGTCCGGGTGAAGGCGCCGCAACGCCAGACGCACACGGTCGGATAAGATTCGCACCTCCTTTCCCGCCCGGGCGTCTCCGGGCTCCCGCCAGGGCATGCCCAAGCGCCGATGAAGCTGGCGATCCTTTCCCGCAACGGTTCGCTGTACTCGACCCGGCGCCTGGTCGAGGCCGCGCGCGTGCGCGGCCACACGGTGCGCGTGCTCGACCCGCTGCGCTGCTACCTGCGCATCGCGCCGGGCGGCTTCGCCATGCGCTACAAGGGCAAGCCGGTGGCCGGCTACGACGCGGTGATCCCGCGCATCGGCACCTCGGTCACCCGCTACGCCACCGCGGTGCTGCGCCAGTTCGAGCTGATGGGCGTCTACAGCCCCAACCCGTCCGACGCCATCCTGCGCGCCCGCGACAAGCTGCGCGCGCACCAGTTGCTGGCCGCGCAGGGCATCGGCCTGCCGACCACGGTGTTCGGCGACAACCCGGACGACACCGACGACCTGCTGTCGCTGCTGGGCCCGCCGCCGCACGTGATCAAGCTCAACGAGGGCACCCAGGGCGCGGGGGTGATGCTGACCGAGAAGCCCGCCGCCTCGCGCGCGGCGGTGGAGGCGCTGCGGGGCCTGTACGCCAACTTCCTGGTCCAGGAGTTCGTGGCCGAGGCCGGCGGCGCCGACCTGCGCTGCTTCGTGGTCGGCGACCGGGTGGTGGCGGCGATGCGTCGCCAGGCGCCGGACGGCGAGTTCCGCTCCAACCTCCACCGCGGCGGCCAGGCCAGCCCGGCGCAGGCCGATGCCCAGGAGCAGGCGGTGGCGGTCGGCTCGGCGCGGGCGCTGGGGCTGGGGGTGGCCGGCGTGGACCTGGTGCAGTCCTCGCGCGGCCCGCTGGTGCTGGAAGTGAACTCCACGCCGGGCCTGGAGGGCATCGAATTGGCCTGCCGAGTGGACGTGGCGGGGGCGGTAATCGAATACGTGGCCGGGAATATCTCTTGTTGAATCAACGGGATGGACATGAATGCGGGGCGCCTCCCCCGACCCGGGCACCGGTTTTTAACACGCCTTTAATCGAAATCGGCTTAGTCTCCCGCAGACCGCAGCTCCATCGTCAGCCGGCGACGCCCGCGCCGCCGGATGTACCAAGAGATACGGTAATCGGGGCAATCCTTTGGCCCAGGCGGTGCCACCGCTTGGGCCTTTTTGTGCCCGGCCGGCCGCTGGACGCGGCGGCGGGCGCGGTTTGCCCTGCCATGCGGACACCGGCATCATTCGGCGTGGATGCCGGCCGCGTGGCCGTGCCGGTCCGCGCACGCAACCGAGACAGGGATGCGGATGCGCGGGCGGTCCGGTCGCGCGAGCGGAACCGGGCGCGATGCCCACGCGGCGGCGCACCGGCCGCCGCGCCACACCCCTTCACGAAAGGCCGCTGAAGGCCGGAGCAGAACGTGCGCATCCTCGTCATCGAAGACAACAGCGACATCGCGGCCAACCTCGGCGACTACCTGGAGGACCGCGGGCATACCGTGGACTTCGCCGCCGACGGCGTGACCGGCCTGCATCTGGCCGTGGTCCACGACTTCGACGCCATCGTGCTGGACCTGAACCTGCCGGGCATGGACGGCGTGGAGGTCTGCCGCAAGCTGCGCAACGAGGCGCGCAAGCAGACCCCGGTGCTCATGCTCACCGCACGCGACAGCCTGGAGAACAAGCTGGCCGGCTTCGATTCGGGCGCCGACGACTACCTGATCAAGCCGTTCGCGCTGCAGGAGGTCGAGGTGCGCCTGAACGCGCTGGCCAGGCGCGGCAAGGGCGTGCAGACCCGGGTACTCAACACCGGCGACGTGGAGTACAACCTGGACACGCTGGAAGTGCGCCGCGAGGGCAAGCTGCTGCAGCTCAACCCGACCGCGCTGAAGATCCTGCAGGCGCTGATGGAAGCCTCGCCGGCGGTGGTCACCCGGCAGGAACTGGAGACCCGGGTGTGGGGCGAGGAACTGCCCGATTCCGACTCGCTGCGCGTCCACATCCACGGCCTGCGCGCGGTGATCGACAAGCCGTTCCCGGTTCCCTACATCCAGACCCGGCATGGCATCGGCTATCGCATCGCCGCCCCCGATGGCGGCAACTGACGGGGCCGCCCCGCCGCCCCGGTCGCGGCGTTTCCGCCGGCGGCTGCGTACCCGCATCATCCTCTCGTTCCTGCTGCTGGGCACGGGCCTGACGGCCCTGTTCGCGTTCCTCACCGACTACTCGCGCCAGCGCGTGGAGAGCCAGTTGGTCGAGGACGTGATGAACAAGAACATCGACGAGTTCGCACGGCTCTACTACCTGGACCCCTCGCGCAACCCGGAACTGCCGGTGCAGCAGATGCGGGCCTGGGTGTACCCGGCCGACCGCTTCGACCGGGTGCGGCAGGAATACCCGGAGTGGGCGCGGCTGCCGAACGGCAACCACACCATCACCAACATCGGCCCGGACGGCGAGTCGTTCCCGTACCGGCTGGCGGTGCGCAAGACGCCCGACACCTGGTTCTTCCTGGCCTACGACATGAGCCAGGCCACCCGCGGCGAGGCCCAGCTCAAGCGCGCGCTGATCGCCTCGATCCTGCTGTTCAGCGCGCTGTCGCTGCTGATCGGCTGGTGGTCGGCCTCGCGGGTCATGCGCCCGGTGACCGACCTGGCCGCGCGGCTGCGCGCCTATCGCGGCAGCAGCCAGCCCAAGCGGCTGGCCACGCACTTCCCCGAGGACGAGGTGGGTCAGCTCGCCGAGGCGCTGGACGACTATTCCATCCGCCTGACCGAGGTGGTGCAGCGCGACCGCGAGTTCAACGCCGACGTCAGCCACGAGCTGCGCACGCCGCTGGCGGTGATCAAGGGCGCAGTGGAGCTGCTGCTCTCGCGCCCGGAACTGGACGAGCGCACCCGCGCGCGGCTGCAGCGCATCCAGCGCGCCGAGCAGCAGTGCAGCGACCTGATCGGTTCGCTGCTGCTGCTTTCGCGCAACGAGCGCGGCCAGGGCCGCAGCGACGTGGCCAAGGTGGCCGAGCAGTTGCTGGATTCCCACCGTGCCCAGCTCGGCGGCAAGCCGCTGGAGCTGCGCCTGGAGGGCGAGCCGGGCGTGGTGGTGGTGGCGCCTGAGGCGGCGCTGTCGGTCGCGCTGGGCAACCTGGTCGGCAACGCGGTCAAGTACACGCCGCAGGGCGAGGTGGTGGTACGGCTGCTGTCCGATGCGGTGGAGGTGGTCGACAGCGGACCGGGCCTGAGCGAAGAGGATGCCGCCGGCCTGTTCCGGCGCGGCTACCGCGGCACCCATGCCGGCCATTCGCAGGGCGCCGGCATCGGCCTGTCCATCGTCAGCCGGTTGTGCGACCTCTACGGCTGGGAGGTCAGCGTGCGTCCGCGCACCGATGGCGAGCACGGCGTGGTGGCCGCGCTGGCGTTCGGTCCCTCGGCGGAGCCGGAAACGGGCGACGCCGCGGGTTGAGCGCGCCGGCCGCCGGCCCTCGGATCAGACGTATTCCAGCCAGCCGCGCGTATCCGCCGTGCCGCCGTCGAACAGGCCGAAGAACAGCTTCTGCAGCCGCCGCGTCACTTCGCCCGGCTTGCCGTCGCCGACCGGCTTGCCGTCGACCGAGCGCAGCGGGGTGATCTCGGCGGCGGTGCCGCACATGAACAACTCGTCGCACAGGTACAGGTATTCGCGTGGGATGTCGCGCTCGACCACCTCGATGCCGGCGTCGCGCGCCAGCTTGATGATGGAATCGCGGGTGATGCCGGTGAGGATGGAGGCGCTGGCGGGGGTGGTGTGCAGCACGCCGTCGAACACCAGGAACAGGTTCTCGCCGGCGCCCTCGCTGAGCAGGCCGGAAGAGGCCAGGGCGATGCCCTCGCCGTAGCCATGGCGTCGCGCCTCGCGGGTGATGAGCTGGCCGGAGAGGTAGTTGCCGCCGGCCTTGGCCCCGGCCGGCACGGTGTTGGGCGCGAAGCGCTGCCAGCTCGACACGCAGGCGTCGATGCCCTGTTCCAGCGCCTCGGCGCCGAGGTAGCGGCCGAAATCCAGCGCGGCCACCGCCACGTCGATCGGGGTCTCCGCGGCGATGCCCACGCTGCCCACGCCGCGGAAGGCGACCGGGCGCAGGTAGGCGCTGCGCAGCCCGTTGGCCTTGACGATGTCGCGGCAGGCGGCGTTGATCTCCTCCAGCGCGTACGGGATGACGATGTCGTAGATCTTGGCCGAGTTGAACAGGCGCTTGTTGTGCTCGGTCATCCGGAAGATCGCCGTGCCCCGGGGCGTGTCGTAGGCGCGGATGCCCTCGAACACCGACGAGCCGTAATGGATCGCGTGCGCCATCACGTGGGTGGTGGCCTCGGCCCACGGCTTGATCGTGCCGTTGTGCCAGATCTTCTCGGGGAACTGCATCGACCTGCTCCGTGAGGGGAAGGGGCTATTCTGCCGCAAGCGCGGCTGGCCTGCCGCCCGCCGCCGCCATCGCCGGGCCGGTGCGCTCAAGTCCTGCGCCGCCGGACCGATAGTGGACTTGAGGGAGACCATCCCTTGGGGGCGATATGGACCTGGTACCGCTGCACAGATCCGATATCCAACTGGGTCGCGAGGCCCCTTTCGATATCTACGACCCGCACGGCAACAAGCTGTTGTCGAAGGGCGTGCTGATCGCCAGCGAGGCGGTGTGGGAGCGGTTGCTGGAGCGTGGGCGGCGCGATTCGAGCGACGAGGGGGCGTCGGGTTCGAGGAACGCCGAGCGCGAGGTCCCGCCGCCGCCCACGGTGTTCGACAAGGTGGAGGCGTTCTCCGGAGAGCTCGGAGCGCTGCACGATTCCCTGGTCGGCGGCCGTGCCTCGGGCGCCGCCGCCGCCTTCCATGCCCTGTCCGACCGCGTGGTCGCCTGTTTCGACGCCGACCAGGACGCCATGCTGGCGGCCTTCCAGATCGGTTGCGGGGACGACACCCCGGCCACGCGGATGCTGCACGTGTGCGTGCTGTCCGAGCTGATGTCCGCGCGCCTGGAACTGGAGCAGGCCGCGCGCCGCCTGGTCCGCGTGGCCGCCCTGAGCTACGACCTGGGCATGCATGCGCTGTACGGGCAACTGGCCCTGCAGGCGTTCGGGCTGAGCCGGGAACAGCAGGCCCAGCTCCACGGCCACCCGCAACTGAGCGTGGAACTGCTGCGGCGGGCGGGGATCGAGGACGCGGGCTGGCTGGAGCTGGTACTGAGCCACCACGAGCGGATCGACGGCAGCGGCTATCCGCGGGGCCTGCACGACTCGGACATCACCCGGCCGGCGCGCATCCTGGCGATCGCCGACATCTACTCGGCCATGATCCGCCCGCGCGCCTACCGGGGCGCCATCAACGCGCGCGAGGCGATGCGCGAGATATTCCTGGAGCGCGGCCGCTGGGTGGACCCGGACCTGTCCGCCATTCTCATCAAGGCGGTGGGCATGTACCCGCCGGGCAGCTTCGTGCGCCTGGCCAGCGGCGAGGTGGCCGTGGTCGTCGGCCGCACCGACAACGCCAGCCTGCCGGAGATCCGCTCGGTGGTGGGCATGGAGGGGATGCCGCGGGCCGTGCCGGTGGCCCGCGATCCGCAGGACCCGCTCTATGCCATCGTCGCCACGGTCCCGCCCAGCGAGTACCGGTTCCCGATGGCGCCCGTGCGCAAGCTCTGGCGATAGGCCGGGCCGCGTACGGGCCTCGCTTCACAGCGCGATCCACAGGCAGCCGAAATTGCGGCGCAGGCCGAACACGGTACGCATCGGCGTGGCGCCGCCGGCCAGGGTCTGTTCCAGCCGCAGTCCCACCGGGCGCGGACGCGTGGTGGTGGCCCGGATCGCCGCCGTTGCGGCCTCGGCCGGTACCGGTGCCGGTGGCGGGTCGGTGCGGCGGGGCCAGTTCGGCATCCAGGCCGGACTGGCCGGGGCGGGTTCCAGCAGGGCGCCTTGCGCGGCCGGCAAGTTCCCGTCGCCCGGCACGGGCATGCCGGTGCCTTCCGCCGGATCGGCCGCCATGACCGGGGCGACATCGACCAGCGGCCGCGCCACCACCGCTTCGAGCCGGTCGAGGATGCGGCTGGCCGAGGCGTTGGAGACGCCGGCCCAGTCGTAGACGCCGGCCAGCCTGTTCACGTCGCCGGCCCGTACCGCCGCGCCGACCTCGCCGGCCAGCGCGCCGAGCGTGCGCGCGCAGCCGATGCGCTGCAGGCGCCCGTCCGTGGCCGCCGTGCCGCGGGGCGGCGGCACCCGGTCGACCGCGCCCAGGTCGGCGCAGCGGCGGTCGGTGTAGAGGGTGCGCCCCTCATCGGTCACGCAGCGCTGCACCGGGCCGGCCGCCGGCGCGGGGTTCTGCGCGACGGCCAGCATGGCGGCCGCGGCGGCGAGCAGCGTGGGCAGGCGAAGGCGCATGGTGGAACAGCCTAGCCTCGCGCACGTCGCGGGGAAAGCCGGGGATGCCGGCGCGGGCGGAAGCTTCAGCCCAGGCGCTGCAGCACCGCCTCGGTGGGCCTGGCCAGGTTGAGCGTGTAGAAGTGCAGCGCCGGCGCGCCGCCGGCGACCAGGCGCCGGCACAGGGCGGCGACCGCGTCGGCGGCGAACTCGCGTACCGCCTTGGCGTCGTCGCCGAAGCCCTGCAGGCGCTTGTCCATCCAGCGCGGAATCTCCGCGCCGCAGGCTTCGGAGAAGCGGCGCAACTGGGCGTAGTTGGAGATGGGCATGATCCCGGGGACGATCGGCACGTCCACGCCCAGCGCGCGCGTGTCGTCCACGAAGCGGAAGTAGGCGTCGGCGTTGTAGAAGTACTGGGTGATGGCCGCGTCCGCGCCGGCATCGACCTTGGTCTTGAAGTGGCGCAGGTCGGCCACGGCGCTGTCGGCCTGCGGATGGGTCTCCGGGTAGGCGCCCACTTCGATGCGGAAGTGGTCGCCGTGGTCGGCGCGGATCAGTTCCACCAGTTCGGCGGCGTAGCGCAGGTCGCCGGGATGGCCCATGCCCGAGGGCAGGTCGCCGCGCAGGGCGACGATGCGGCGGCAGCCGATGGCCCGGTACAGCCGCAGCAGTTCGCGGATCTCCTCGCGGGTGCCGCCGACGCAGGACAGGTGCGGGGCGGCATCGAAGCCATGCTGCTGGTGCAGGTGGCGCACGGTCTCGGAGGTGTAGCTCAGGGTCGAGCCGCCGGCGCCGAAGGTGCAGGAGACGTACTCGGGCGCGTGCGCGCCCAGGCGCTTGGCCGCGCGGTCCAGTTGCGCGCGCTGCTCGTCGCTCTTGGGCGGGTAGAACTCGAAGCTGATCGGGGTCATCGCGGGGCGGGCTCGGAAGTCTGGCCGAGATAATATCTCTTTATCGCGATGGATGTGAATAGTGATGTGTGCTGGGCGCTTGCAGCGTGCCGCGGGCACCGGCACCCGGTGCTTCTACCGGCCCGTTCCCCACCGTATGCTGGGGCCATGCCAGACCGAACCGACGCCGATCCCCACCGGCTCCAGCAGCGCCATCGCGACTTGCTGGTGCAGGAGGCCGTCGAGACGCGGCAGCGCGCGCGCCTGGGCGGCTGGTTCTATGCGGTGGCCGCCGCGCTGGCCTTCGCGGTCACCGGCCTGGTGCCGCCCTACGGCATGATCGGGCTGCCGGTGGTGGGCGGTCTGCTGGCCCTGGCCTGCCTGCGCGTGCTGGTGCCGCTGCCGGCCGCGCCGGGCGAACGCGAGGCCGCGCGCTACCTGCGGGCGATCTGGGCGGTGGTGCTGGTCACCACCCTGGCCTGGGGCGCGTTCAGCGCCTGGGCCCAGTCCGCGCTGCCCGATCCGGCGCCGCTGATTGCGCTGCTGTTCTCCGGCGCGTTCGGCATGGCGCTGGCGCACACCATGTGCATGCGCATCCTGCCCTCGATGCTGACCGTGCTGCTGGTGATGCTGCCCACCCAGGGGGTGCTGTGGCGCGACGTGTCGATGGGCGTGGGCGCGATGTGGCTGGTCTACACCCTCTACATGCTGCTGGTGATGCGCCGCAGCCACCGCGAGTACCGCGCGCGCATCGAGCTGGAGGAGGAGCTGCGCCACCAGCGCAACCTGTTCGAGCGGCAGAGCCGGCTCGACGGCCTGACCGGGCTGCCCAACCGCCGCGAGTTTTCCGCCTCGCTGGAGCGCGCCCGCGACATGGCCGCGGACGGCCGGCCGCTGTCGCTGTTGATCCTGGACATCGACCACTTCAAGCGGATCAACGACAGCTTCGGCCACGTGGCCGGCGACGCCTGCCTGCAGGCCTTCGCCGGACGGCTGCAGGCCTTCTTCCCCTGCACCGACGACGCGCTGTGCGCGCGCCTGGGCGGGGAGGAGTTCGGCGTGATCCTGGCGCTGGACGGCGCGGCCGCCCACCTGCGCGCCGAGGCGTTCCGCCAGGAGCTGGCGCGCGCCGAGCTGGCGTTCGACGGCCTGCGCGAGGCGGTGACCGTGAGCATTGGCTGCAGCGGCTTCGATGCCGCCCGCCATGGCGATGCCGATGCGCTGTACCGCCATGCCGACGCGGCCCTCTACCGGGCCAAGGTCGGCGGCCGCAACCGCAGCGAACTGGCCGTCTGAGCGGCGCACGCGCGGACCCGGGGCCGTCGTGTCCGTCGCGCGGCGGACTCCCGCGCTTGCGGCCAGACCGCGCTTGCGTGGCGGTAGGCGGGCCTGCCGCTAGACTGGCTCCGTCTTTTTCGCCGGCCCCCGAGCATGTCGATCTTCCTGACCCCGTTTGCCCGCACCCGCCTGTTCCCGCGGCAGCCGCGCGGCAACACCCTTCGCGACTGCACGCCCGAGCAGTTCGAGCGCCATCTCAACGAGCACCCTCCGCTGAAGGCGCTCGACGGCTACGCGCCGTTCTGCAAGCTGCACGTGCACCGCAACTGGACCTCCACCCGCTGCCTGACGGTGCCGATCACCGCGGCGAACCGGCACCGGCTGCGCTCGGCCTACGAGGCGCGCGCGCGCGAGGAGCTGCCGGTGCTGGTGCGCTGGTTCGAGGGCATCGAGCCGCCGGTGGCCGACTACCTGGTGGTCATCCTCTACAGCCGCGAGCAACTGGCCCTGGAAGGCACGCCCATCGATGCGGATTGGGGCGTGGTCGGCTGCCTGTACACCGCCACGCCGGAGGAAATCCCGATGGCGCCGATCACGATGATGCGCAATGCGCTGGGCGTGGAGGAGGGTGGCTCGGGCGTGCCGCTGGACCGCGCGGCCTATTGGCGCGCCGTCGATTTCTGGGAGAACAACGCCAACTGGCGGCCCTAGAGTCGCGGCGCGGCCCGGCCGTGGAGAAGCAAACGGGCGCCTTGCGGCGCCCGTTCCGTATCCTGCATCGGCGCCCGGCCAAGGGCGGCGCATGCGGGGTCAGGGGGCGGCCGCGGCCTGCGGCGCCGGGCCCAGGTAGGTCGGCGGCAACGGGCCTTCGGCGACCACCAGCTTCTGCAGCACCACGTTGTCGTCCAGGCGCCAGATCTTGACGGCGTGGCGGCCGGCCGGCACGCCGGCGAAGCGGGCCTGGATCATCCGTGCGTTGTCCTCGACCGCCGCGTTCCAGTCGCGCTGCGCCTGCAGCGTGGTATCGGTCGGAGCCGGGACCAGGCTGTCGGTCAGCACCTGCACCGGGCCGTCGTCGATCGACACGCCCACCCGCAGCCGGTCGCCGCCATCGACGTCGAGCGTGGGCACCAGGTACAACTGCACGGCCAGGTCGCCGGAACCGGCGGTGGTCACGTCGTACTCCAGACGCATGCCGTCCTCCACCGTGGTGGCCGGCCGGCCCTGGGGCAGGGCGACGACCGCGCCCCCGGTGCGGCCCAGGTGCGCGATGGCGTGCCAGCGCAGCCCGGCCGCATCGACCTTGCGCGCGTAGTGCGGGGCCTCGAACGCGGTCGCGCCCGGCGCCACCGGGAAGGCGGCGGGGCGGAAGCGGACCGGCGGCGCGGCGCCGGTGGCGCGCACGCGCTTCACTTCCGGCATCACCTGCTTCTCCGGCTGCTGCCAGTTCGTGTAGCCGATGTGGGTCTGCAGCATCATCCCGTCCCACTTGCCGCCGTTGAGCGCGTGGTACTGCGCGCTGATCGCCTCGTCGCGGGCGAACGCGGCCCGCGCCCGCTCGGCGAAGACGTTGGCGCGCGCATCGCCGGCCGCGGCCAGGCGCCGGTTCCAGGCCACCGCGTAGTACAGCCGGTACAGGTTGGCCATGGCGATGACGGGGTGCTCGACCAACTGGAAGTAGGCGTCGTGGTGGCCGGCCGGCAGGGCGGCCTTCACCCGCAGCGCCTGTGCTTCCAGCGCGTCCCATTCGGCCACCATCGCGCCGAACTCGCCGCCGTCTAGCTCCTCGCCGATGCCCTCGCCGAGCGGGAAGCTGCCGGCGTCGATCAGCTCCGGCTTGCGCCGCGCCGAGTACTGGCTGAAGCGGGTCACCAGGTCGGCGATGGCCTCGGCCTGTTCCTCGCCGAAGCTGGCGCGCGCCCACTCCCGCGGGAAGCGCCGCAGCGCATCGGCATCCATCGCCTCCGGGTCCCAGGCGTGCTTCATGAAGAAGTCCAGCGGGTATTCCACCGGCTTGATGTCGCCGACGTTGACGATCCACATCGCGCGCGCGCCGCGCCGGTAGGAGAGGTCCATCTGCTGCCAGGTCTTCTCGACCTGGGTGGTGTTGAGCCACTTGTAGTTGCGCGGCCCGCCCACGTAGTCGAAGTGGTAGTACACGCCGAAGCCGCCGGGGCGGTCGAAGTCCTTGGTCGGCAGGCGCCGCACCTGGCCCCAGTTGTCGTCGGCGAACAGCAGGATCACGTCGTCCGGCACGGTCATGCCGTGGTCGTAGTAGTCCTGCACCTCCTTGTACAGCGCCCACACCTGCGGGGTTTCCGTGGCGGGACGGCCGGTGGCCTCCTCGAGGATGCGGCGCTGGTCGGCGACGATGGTCTCCAGCAGCCGGGTCGCGGTGCCCTCGGACATGGCCTCGTCGCCATCGCCGCGCATGCCCAGGCTGACCACGCTTTCGTAGGGGCGGCCGTCGCCGCGCGACATCATCCGCTCGATGCCGCCGCGCCAGAAGGCGCGCAGGTTCTCGCCGTTGCTGGCGTAGTCCCAGCGCCCGCCGGTGACGCCGCCGCCGGTGTTGCGGTGCCACTCGTCGTGGGCGCGCATCATCGGCTCGTGGTGGGTGGTGCCCATGACCACGCCCATCGCGTCGGCCAGCACCATGTTCTGCGGGTCGTCGTCGTTGAAGGCCTTGGGCGTCCACATCGCCGGCCACAGGTAGTTGCCCTTGAGCCGCAGCAGCAGCTCGAACACATGCGCGTACATGGCCGAGTTGATGCCGCCGAAGCGCTTGCGCGCCCAGGTGCCGAACGCCGGCTCCTCGTCGTTGATGAAGAAGCCGCGGTACTTCACCTTCGGCTGGTCGTGGCGTGCGCCGGCCGTCAGGTACACGCCGGACCTGCGCTGGACCGGGACGTCGGCAAACCAGTGCCAGGGCGAGACGCCGATCTTCTCGGACAGGTCGTACAGGCCGAACACCGCGCCGCGGCGGTCGGCGCCGGCCACCACCAGGGCCCGCTCCACGCCGGGCCAGGGGTGCTCGACCACGGCCTGGCGGTAGGCTTCCCACTGGCCGGCCAGGCCGTCCGCGTCGAGCTTGCCGGCGCGTACCAGGGCATCGATCAGCGGGCTGTCGCCCAGCACGCCCACCACCACCAGCGCGCCGCGCGCCGCGCCGGTGTCGCCCACGCGCTGCGGCGCTTGGCCGCCGACCCGTTCCAGGTCGGCGGCGAAACCGTCCGCCGCGTGGCGCACCGCCGGATCGGCGGAGGCTTCCACCAGCAGCGCCGCGGGGCGTCCGTCCTCGATCAGGGCGAAACTGCCCTTGGCGCCGTGCGCGCAGACCGAAACGGGTGTGGTGCAGGCCAGCGCCGCGGGCGCGGCCAGGGCGGCGATCAGGGCCAGGCAGGTCAGTAGGGGTTTCATGTCTGTAAGGTCCATCCCTTCGGGTGAGGCGGCGTTTCGGAAGGCGACCGCATAACTGGTAGCGCTATCATTTCGACTATAGCCAATTCCTGCCCGGGGGGCGTGCTGCGCTGCGGCGCAAGGCCGAAGGGACAAGGTTTGCCGGGCTCGCCGCCGCCCGATGCGCGGCCTTGCAGGGAGCCGGCTCCAGTCGGCGACCTTCCCCCGGACGCGGCATTCCCATGCACCCGGCTCAGGATATTCCCGCGGCGGCCGATCTGCTTGTGTCCCCCGGCCCTCGGTGGCGGGCTGTCGCCCCGACGCGCGCCACGGGCCGGAGACGCCTCCCTTCCCACTTCCCCCCGACCCGCATGACCCTCTTCCCACTCATCCTCATGGCCATCCTGGCGGGCTGGGCCGTCACCGCGACCCTGCTGGCGGCCAGCCTGGGCGGGCGGCTGCGGCGCGAGCGCCAGGAGCACGCCCAGGCGCAGGAACGGAACGCCCGCTACCGCGCCGCCCTGCGCCTGCTGGAAGGGAAGGCCGCCGCCATCGCCGCCCGGTTCGAGGCGCTGCAGCGCGAGCACGCCGACCTCAGGCAATCGGTCGAGGCCCGGGACCGGGCGCCCGTGGAGCGGCCGCTGCCGACGATCGTAGTCGACAGCCTCGACATCTCCGGGGAGGTCGGCACCCTGTTCGAGCACGTCGCGCGCGTGGCCGTGGCGATCAGGAACTACAGCGCCTATACCCGCGGGCACTACGGTCCGGAGCCGAACAAGGCCCGCTACGACCTGCTCTGGCTGGCGGACTGCCTGCACACCTTCGACCGGGTCGGGAAGGCGCTGGCGGCCGGAAGCCAGCGGGAACTGGCGGCGGCCAGTGGGGAGCTGCTGTCCATGTACGACATGTACCTCAAGGACGGCTCCGGCTACGACAGCCGCGATACCTTCAGGCGGCTGGCCGAGCGCGTGCCGCTGGCCGGCGTGACCGACGCCATCCGCTCGATCGCGATGAAGACCGCGCCGGACCCGGAGGAGGCCACGGGCGCGCAGGTTCCAGCCGCGGGCGCCGCGCCGCCGGTGTCCGCCGCCGCGCAGGGCTGAAGGAACGGTCCGCCGGCGGACGCTTTCCCGCGGCGCATCGCCACGGGTGTCCCGGCGCACGCCGGCGAGGGTCTATGCACCAGGGTTGCGCGCCTGGGGGTGCGCCTGCGCCCGTATCCGCCCGAGGGCGCTTGCCGGGGCCTGACGAGATGGCGTTCACCGCAACGGGAACGGGCGCCCTGCGGCGCCCGTTCCGTATCCATGCGGCATGGACGCCGCTCAGTAGCGGTAGTGCTCCGGCTTGTACGGGCCGTCCACCGGGATGCCCAGGTAGTCGGCCTGGGCCTGGGTCAGCCGGGTCAGCTTCACCCCGATCTTCTCCAGGTGCAGGCGCGCCACTTCCTCGTCCAGCTTCTTCGGCAGGCGGTAGACCTCCTTGCCGTAGGCGTCCTTGTTGGCCCACAGGTCGATCTGGGCCAGGGTCTGGTTGGAGAAGCTGTTGGACATCACGAAGCTGGGATGGCCGGTGGCGCAGCCCAGGTTCACCAGGCGGCCCTCGGCCAGCAGGAAGATCGAGTTGCCGGCTTTTCCATCGCTCGTCGCGAAGGTGAACTTGTCCACCTGCGGCTTGATGTTGGTCCGCACCGCGCCGGAGGCGTACAGCGCGTCGACCTGGATCTCGTTGTCGAAGTGGCCGATGTTGCAGACGATGGCCTGGTCCTTCATCGCCTGCATGTGGGCCAGGGTGATGATGTCCTTGTTGCCGGTGGTGGTGACGTAGATGTCGGCGGTGCCCAGGGTGTCTTCCACCGTGTTGACCTCGAAGCCCTCCATCGCCGCCTGCAGCGCGCAGATCGGGTCGACCTCGGTGACGACGACGCGGGCACCGTAGGCGCGCAGCGAGTGCGCCGAGCCCTTGCCGACGTCGCCGTAGCCGCACACCACGGCGACCTTGCCGGCCAGCATCACGTCCATCGCCCGCTTCAGGCCGTCGGCCAGCGACTCGCGGCAGCCGTACAGGTTGTCGAACTTGCTCTTGGTCACCGAGTCGTTGACGTTGATCGCCGGCACCAGCAGGGTGCCGGCCTCGGCCAACTGGTACAGGCGGTGCACGCCGGTGGTGGTTTCCTCGGACACGCCCTTCCAGTCGGCGACCACGCGGGTCCAGTAGCCGGGACGCTCGCCGGCCACGCGCTTGAGCAGGTTCTTGATCACCTGCTCCTCGTGGCTGCCGGAAGGCGTATCCACCCAGTCGCTGCCGTTCTCCAGCTCGTAGCCCTTGTGGATCAGCAAGGTCACGTCGCCGCCGTCGTCCACCACCAGCTCCGGGCCGGTCAGGGTGCCGTCGGGCAGGGCGAAGGTCAGCGCGTCCAGGGTGCAGTCCCAGTATTCCTCCAGGGTCTCGCCCTTCCAGGCGAACACCGGTGTGCCGGTGGCGGCGATCGCCGCGGCGGCGTGGTCCTGGGTGGAGAAGATGTTGCACGAGGCCCAGCGCACGTACGCGCCGATGTCCTTCAGGGTCTCGATCAGGACCGCGGTCTGGATGGTCATGTGCAGCGAGCCGGTCACGCGCACGCCCTTGAGCGGCTGCGCGGCGGCGTACTTGCGGCGGATCGACATCAGCCCGGGCATCTCGTGCTCGGCGATGTCGATTTCCTTGCGGCCCCAGTCGGCCAGGGCGATGTCGGCGACCTTGTAGTCGCCTTCGGTGGAGAAGGTCTTGGCGACGGCGTTCATTGCGGGTGCTCCGGTGTGGGGCGAGACGGGGTCTCGCTTTGGCCGGGCGCCGTTGTTGCATGTTCGTAACCTGCGCCGAGCCTGGCCGTGGAAGCCCGGCACGTCGAAGTGCCGGCGCCTGCGGAAGGTTCCGCCGGTCCACGGTCGCAGCGCCCCTCGGCGGGCGTCGCGCATTATATCGGCCCGGGCACGGTCCGGCGGCCGGCCGGGGGCGAGGAAGCCCGGCGCGGAGCCGTGCCGGCCTTCACGCGCGCACTCCCGCGGAACCCGGCGCGGTCGGGAGGCCGCGCGGCGCGCGGCGCGCCGGCGCCGCGGCGCGAACGCCTTCGGGAGCGCGGCGCGTGGGGGTGCCGCCGGCGGGCGTCGCGGGCGGATCGGAGGGCGTCCGGCGTACGCGGACGGCGCATTTGGACGGGGGTCGATTCGGTTGAAACTTTTGCGGCGGCGCACAAAACGCGGCTAAGCTCGGGAGTTCGCCCTTGATCTACGGAGTCGCGCGCTTCGATGAACGCCCCCCGCAACCTCGAATTCGCCTCCCCGGACCTGCCGCTGCGCGACGACGTGCGCCGCCTCGGCGCGCTGGTCGGCGACATGCTGGTCGAGCAGGTCTCGCCGGCCTTCCTCGACGAAGTGGAGCGGGTACGCACCACGGCCATCGCCCGGCGCCAGAACGGCGGGGAGATGGAATCGCTGTCGGCGCTGCTGGACGGCCTGGCGCCGGCGCACGCCGAGGCGCTGGTCCGTGCCTTCAGCACCTATTTCCAGGTGGTCAACATCGCCGAGCGGGTCCATCGCATCCGCCGCCGCCGCGACTACCAGCGCGCCGGCACCGGCGTGCCGCAGCCGGACAGCCTGCACGACGCGCTGCACCGGCTCAAGGACAAGGGCGTGACCCCGGCCGAGCTGGGCGGGTGGCTGGAGCGCATCGACATCGAGCCGGTGTTCACCGCGCACCCGACCGAGGCGGTGCGCCGCGCGCTGCTGGAGAAGGAGCAGCTCATGGTGGCCGCGCTGATCGACGACCTCGACGGCGGGCGTACCCCCGACGAGCGCGCCGCGGACCTGGCCCGCTTCCGCATGGCCCTGACCTCCACCTGGCAGACCGCCGATTCCTCGCCGGTGCGTCCGGACGTGGAGGACGAGCGCGAGCACGTCGGCTTCTACCTGACCGAGGTGCTGTACCGGATCATGCCGGCGTTCTACGAGACCCTGGAACAGGCCATCGGCGAGACCTTCGGCATCGCCACCGAGCTGCCGCGCCTGCTGCGCTTCGGCACCTGGGTCGGCGGCGACATGGACGGCAACCCGAACGTGGATGCCGGCACCATCCGCAACACCCTGCAGGTGCAGCGCCGCAACATCCTCGGCAAGTACCTCAAGGAACTGCAGCAACTGGCCACCCTGCTCACCCAGACCATCAGCGTGGTCGCCGTGGACCCGCAGGTGCTGGCCCAGGTCGAGCGCTACCGCGCGCTGCTGCCCGAGGCCGCCGCCGCCGCGCGCCCGCGCCATGCCGACATGCCGTACCGGCTGCTGATCGACCTGATGCGCGCGCGCCTGCAGGCCACCCTGGAGGACCGCGACGAGGGCTACGAGTCGCCGGAGGCGTTCGCCGCCGACATCGACCTGATCCGCAAGAGCCTGGAGCACAACCGCGGCATCCACGCCGGCTGGTTCTCGGTGCGCCGGCTGGTGTGGCGCCTGCGCACCTTCGGTTTTCACCTGGCGCGGCTGGACGTGCGCCAGGAGTCCAGCATGCACGCCCGCGCGGTGGCCGCGGCGCTGGGCGACGAGCAGTGGGAGTCGCGCGATGCGGTCGACCAGGCCACCCGCCTGGGCGCCTACGCCGCCGGCACCGAGGCGCTGCCGCAGGCGGACGACCCGGGCAACCAGCGCCTGGACGCGGTCTTCTCCGCGCTGGGCGATGCCCGCCGCAGCCATGGCGGCGACGCCGTGGGCGCCTACGTCATCAGCATGGCGCGCAGCCGCGCCGACGTGCTCACCGTGCTGGCCCTGGCTCGCCGCGGCGGCCTGGTTGCCGACGCCGGCCCGGCGTCGAAGGGACACGTCCCGCTGGACATCGCCCCGCTGTTCGAGACCGTGGACGACCTGCGCCAGGGGCCGGACACCCTGCGCGACCTGCTGGCCGACCCGGTGTACCGCGAGCACCTGGCCGCGCGCGACAACGTGCAGATGGTGATGCTGGGCTACTCCGACAGCGGCAAGGACGGCGGCATCGCCGCCTCGCGCTGGAGCCTGCAGCGCGCCCAGGTCGAGCTGATGCAGGCCGCCGAGGAGCTGGGCATCAAGCTGACCTTCTTCCATGGCCGCGGCGGTTCGCTCAGCCGCGGCGGCAGCAAGACCACCCGCGCGGTGGACGCCTCGCCGCGCGGCAGCGTCGACGGCCGCCTGCGGGTGACCGAGCAGGGCGAGGCGATCCATCGCCGCTACGGCATCCGTGCCCTGGCGCTGCGCTCGCTGGAGCAGGCCACCGGCGCGGTGCTGGTGTCCAGCATCCGCCCGCGCGCGCCGGAGCCGCGCGAGGAGCGGTGGCGCGAGGTCATGGCCACCGTGGCCGATGCCAGCAGCCGCGCCTACCGCGGCTTCGTCGGCGCGCCGCGGTTCATGGACTACTTCCGCAGCGCCACCCCGATCGACGTGATCGAGCGCATGACCCTGGGCTCGCGCCCCTCGCGCCGGCTCGGCCAGGATGCGGCGCTGACCAACCTGCGCGCGATCCCGTGGGTATTCGCCTGGAGCCAGGCGCGCGCGGTGATCCCCGGCTGGTACGGCGTGGGCAGCGGCCTGCAGGCGGCGGTGGCCGCGCACGGCGAGGACGTGCTGCGCGAGATGGGCCGCGACTGGCCCTTCTTCAAGGTGTTCCTGGACGACATCTCGATGGTCCTGGCCAAGGGCGACATCGACATCGCGCGGATGTTCTCGCACCTGGCCGGCGACGAGCTGCACCAGGAGTTCTTCCCGCGGATCGAGGCCGAGCATTCGCTCACCCGCGAATGGGTGCTGCGCCTGAACGGCAACGAATGGCTGCTGCAGCACGACCAGCGCCTGGCCCTGTCGATCCGCCTGCGCAACCCGTACGTGGACCCGATCAGCCTGCTCCAGGTGGACCTGCTGCGGCGCTGGCGCGCCAGCGGCCGCGAGGACGAGGCGCTGTTGCGGGCCCTGGTGGCCAGCGTCAACGGCGTCTCCCAGGGCGTGCAGAATACCGGCTGACCGGGGAAGGCCCGGGGGTGCCGGAGGGGGACGGGGGATGGAAGAGGGCAGCGGGCGTTACCAGCGGGTCAAGCGCATCGTCCTCGAGGCCCTGGAGCTGCAGGGCCGCGCGCGCGAAGCGCTGATCGAGCGCGAGACCGGCGGCGACCCGGGGCTGGCCCAGGAGGTCCGCGCGCTGCTGGCCGAGATGGAG
Source organism: Pseudoxanthomonas broegbernensis (assembly GCF_014202435.1). GTDB lineage: Bacteria > Pseudomonadota > Gammaproteobacteria > Xanthomonadales > Xanthomonadaceae > Pseudoxanthomonas > Pseudoxanthomonas broegbernensis. The sequence goes on from NZ_JACHGU010000001.1 coordinate 358,193, forward strand.
GCCGACCCGACCCTGGCCGTATCGCTGCGGCCCGCGCCCGGCAACGACGACCCGGGCAGCGACCTCAGCGGCCAGGAGACCTCGGCGCAGACGCCGCGCGAGTACCGCCTGCTGCGCCGGCTGGGCGCCGGCGGCATGGGCGTGGTCTACCTGGCCGAGCGCAGCGACGGCGGCTTCGTGCAGAAGGTGGCGCTGAAGCTGCTCAACGCCGTGGCCGAAGCCTCGCCCGAACTGCGCGAGCGCTTCGCCCGCGAACGCGAGCTGCTGGCGCGGCTGGACCACCCCGGCATCGCCCGCCTGCTGGACGGCGGCATCCTCGCCGACGGCCGTCCGTTCCTGGCCATGGAATACGTGGAAGGCGAGCGGATCGACCTGCATGCCGAGCGGCTGCCGCTGAACGAACGCATCGCCCTGTTCGCCAAGGTCTGCGAGGCGGTGGCCGACGCCCATCGCTGCCTGGTCATCCATCGCGACCTCAAGCCGGCCAACATCCTGGTCGACGCCCGCGGCCAGCCGCGCCTGCTCGACTTCGGCATCGCCCGCCTGATCGAGGACGAGGACGTGGCCGCGCAGACCCAGACCGGCCAGCACGCCCTGACCCTGGCCTACGCCAGCCCGGAACAGGTGGCCTGCCAGCCGCTGACCACCGCCACCGACGTGTACTCGCTGGGCGCGGTGCTGTACCAGTTGGTTTGCGGCAGCGCGCCGTTCGCCGACGTCGATACCCCGGCCGGCCTGTACCACGCCATCGTCCGCACCGACGTGACCCCGCCCAGCCGGCGGGTGCGCCGCGGCGAGCCGCCGCCGCCGCGCGGCCGCGGCCGCGCGGTGCCGGCCGACATCGACGCGATCGTGCTCAAGGCCCTGCGCAAGGAGCCGGAGCAGCGCTACGCCTCGGTGGCCGCGCTGGCCGACGACCTGCATCGCTACCTGCGGCGCCGGCCGGTGGCCGCGCGCGGCGGCGAGCGCTGGTACCGCCTGCGCCGCTTCCTGCGCCGCAACGCCTGGTCCATCGCCGGCGCGGCGGTGGTCGCCCTGTCGGTGCTGGCCGGCCTGGTCGCCTCGCTGTACGCGTTGCGCGAGGCGCGCGTGCAGCAGGCGGTGGCGGAGACGCGGGGCCGCGACCTGCAACGGATCGTGGATTTCCAGCAGTCGATGCTGGAAGGCGTGGACATCGATGCGATGGGCCATGCGCTGACCGACACCCAGCAGCGGCAGGTGCTGGCGGCGCTGGCCGGGCAGCCGCCGGGAACGGCGCTGGAGGAGCGGCTGGAGCAGGCGTTCGCGCAGGTCGGGGCGCCGTCCATCGCGCGCGATGCATTGGATGAGCACGTGGTTTCGTACGCGCTGTCGCGGCTGGACCAGGATTTTTCGGACGCGCCGCTGCTGGCGGCGGACATGCGCCAGTCGCTGGCCCGGGTGCTGATGGCGATCGGCCACTACCCGCACGCGGCCGAAGAGCTGCGGCGCGTGCTGGAGGCCCGCTTGGTGGCGCTGCCGGCCACCGACGCCAGGAGGCTTTCGGCACGGGTCGACCTGGGCCAGGCGCTGCACCTGCAGGCCCAGGACGAGGAGGCCGGCCGGGTATTGGCCCGCGCCCTGGACGATGCCGCGCGGCTGCCGCCGCTGGACCCGCTGCGGCGCGCGGCCGAGGCGGGCGCGGCGCGGGTGACGGCGGCCCGGGGCGGGTTGCAGGCGGCGCTGGCCCGGCAGGGCGAACTGCGCGATGCCTGGATGGCGGCGCTGCCGGAGAACGACCTGGAACTGCTCGCGCTGCGCCGCGACTACGCGGACACGCTGGTCAAGCTGGGCCGGCGCGACGACGCCCAGACGGAGATGGAGCATCTGCTGCCCCTGTACGTGGCGCGCTTCGGCGAGGATTCCAACAAGACCCTGGCGGTGAAGCAGGTCCTGGCCGAGCACGCCTTCACCCGCCACGATTTCGAGAAGTCCGCCGAATTGGCCCGCGCCGTGGCCGAGGCGCGCGAGCGGCGGTTGGGCGCCGAGCACCCGGACACCCTGAGCGCATGGGGTACGGCCGCCACCAGCCTGGTGCGCCTGGCGGTCACGCCGGAGGACTTCGTCCAGGTGCACGCGCTGCTGGACCGGCTGCTGCGGGTGCAGGGGCGCATCCTGGGCATGGACCACCCGGCCACCCGCCAGTTCGTGGTCGACCGGATCCGCCTGCTGAGCAAGGAGGAGCGCCAGGAGGAGGCGCTCGCGCTGCAGCGCGAGCACTACGCGCGCTGCCTGCATGCGCTGGGCGCCGAGCATCCGGACACGTTGTTCGCGCGCGGCTCGCTGGCCAGCCTGCTCAGCTACGCGGGCCGCTACGACGAGGCCCGTGCGCATGCGCAGGCCACCCTGGACGCCCAGCGCCGGGTGATGGGCATCGAGCACCCGATCGGCACGGCCACGCTGGACCTGATCGGCCGGATCGAGCGTGGCGCCGGCAATTGGGAGGCCTCGCGCGATGCCCATGCCCAGGCGCTGGAGATCCGCGCGCGCACCCGCGGCATGCTGGACGCGCACACCATCGAGAGCGCCTCGCGCCTGTACGTGTCGCTGTACCACCTGCACGACGAGGCCGGCATGGCCGACATCCGCGCCCGCTTCCTCGACCCAGTGATCGCGCTGGACCCGGGGACGATCAACGCCAGCATGCGCAGCGTGCGCGATGCCTCGTTGCGGGCGCTGGAGGGGCGCTGGGAATAGCGCCCTGGCCTGGAGCCGCGCCCCGGCGGGCTGACCCAAGTCGCCGGCCGGCGGCGTCGCCTGCGGTCGGACGACGGACCAAAAAAAGAACGGGCCGCGCGAGCGGCCCGTTCCGGTGGCACGGAGGCGGGCGCGGGCCTACTTCAGCTTGGCATCGGCGCGCAGCGCCTCGGCGCGGTCGGTCTTCTCCCACGAGAACGCGGTGGCGGCCTGCTTCTTGCCGGCCGCGTCGGCGTAGCTCACTTGCTGCGGCTTGCGGCCGAAGTGGCCGTAGGCGGCGGTGGCCTGGTACACCGGGTGGATCAGGTCGAGCATCTTGACGATGCCGTAGGGGCGCAGGTCGAAGTGCCTGCGGATCAGCTTCTCGATCCTGTCGTCGCCGATCTTGCCGGTGCCGAAGGTGGTGACCGAGATCGAGGTCGGCTCGGCCACGCCGATGGCGTAGGAGAGCTGCACCTCGCACTTGTCGGCCAGGCCGGCGGCGACGATGTTCTTGGCCACGTAGCGGGCGGCGTAGGCGGCCGAGCGGTCCACCTTCGACGGGTCCTTGCCGGAGAACGCGCCGCCGCCGTGGCGGGCCATGCCGCCGTAGGTGTCGACGATGATCTTGCGGCCGGTCAGGCCGCAGTCGCCCACCGGCCCGCCGATCACGAAGATGCCGGTCGGGTTGATGTGCACCTTCTTCCTGGGCAGCGACTCCAGCCACTTCCTGGGCAGCACCGGCTTGAGGATGTGCTCGTACACGCCGTCGAACAGGTCCTTGTACTTCACTCCCGGGTCGTGCTGGGTGGACAGCACCACCGCGTCCAGGCCGATCACCTTGTGCGCGTCGTCGTAGCGCAGGGTGACCTGCGACTTGGCGTCCGGGCGCAGCCACGGCAGCGGCGAGTTCTTCTTCTTGCGGATCTTGGCCTGCTGCTCGACCAGGCGGTGGCTGTAGTAGATCGGCGCCGGCATGAACTCCGGGGCCTCGTTGCAGGCGTAGCCGAACATCAGGCCCTGGTCGCCGGCGCCCTGTTCCTCGGGCTTCCTGCGGTCCACGCCGGCGGCGATGTCCGGGGACTGCTTGCCGAGCATGTTGATGATGGCGCAGGTGTGGCCGTCGAAGCCGACGTTGGAGTTGTCGTAGCCGATCTGGTTGATCACCCGGCGCGCCAGCGCCTCGATGTCCACCCACGCGGTGGTGGTGACCTCGCCGGCGATGATCGCCGCGCCGGTCTTCACCAGGGTCTCGCAGGCCACGCGGGCGCGCTTGTCCTGGGCCAGGATGGCGTCGAGGACGGCGTCGGAGATCTGGTCGGCGATCTTGTCCGGATGGCCTTCGGAGACCGACTCGGAGGTGAAGAGATAGCTGGACATCGAGGCTCCTGGGACGTATCCCTGTATTCGGATGAAGAGATGGGTGCGCATGATACACGGGCGCGGGCCACGGTGCATTGTGCCGGGGCAGGGGTTAAACGGGTGGAAGGCGGTGGCCGGCCGCGCGGTTGCGGGTATCCGCCCGGGCCGGTCGGGCCTGGGGTGCCGCGGGCCCGGCTGCTAGCATCCGGCGCATGGATTCGCTCACCCAGATTCTCCTCGGCGGCGCGGTCGCCGCCGCCATCGCGCCTGCTTCGCACCGTCGCGCGGCCCTGCTGGCCGGCGCCGCGCTGGGCACCCTGCCGGACCTGGACGCGCTGCCGATCATGCTGTTCAGCGACGACCCGGTCGTGCTGATGACGGTGCACCGCAGCTTCAGCCATTCGCTGCTGGTGCTTCCGCTGGTCGCCTGGGCGGTCTGGTGGCTGTTCCGCCGCTACGGCCGCGGCCGGGTGGCGGAGGCGCCCGGCCGTTGGTTCTGGGCGATCCAACTGGCGCTGCTCACCCATCCCGTGCTGGACGCCTTCACCGTCTACGGCACCCAGTTGTGGTGGCCGCTGCCGGTGGCGCCGACGATGTGGTCGAGCGTGTTCATCATCGATCCGCTCTACACGGTGTGGCTGCTGCTGGCCTGCGCGGTGGCCTGGCTGGCCCGCGCGCGGCCGCTGGCGCGGCATGCGCTGCTGGTCGGGCTGGCCTTGAGCAGCGCCTACCTGGGCTGGTCGCTGGTGGCCAAGGGCATGGTCGAGCGCGAGGCGCAGCGCAGCCTGGCGGCGATGGGCCTGGGAGACGCACCGCGCTTCTCGGTGCCGATGCCGTTCAACACGCTGTTGTGGCGGGTGGTGGCGATGACCCCATCCGGTTTCGTCGAAGGCGAGCGCTCGCTGGTGGCCGACCGCGGGCCGATGCAGTTCCGCGGCCATCCGTCGAACGCGCAGGCGCTGGCCGAGGCCGGCGACGTCCCCGCGGTGCGCCGGCTGGCCTGGTTCAATCATGGCTTCATGAAGGCGCGCGAGCGCGATGGCCGCCTGGAGCTGAGCGACCTGCGCATGGGCGCCGAGCCGGACTACACCTTCGTGTTCGCGGTGGCACAGCGCGACGGCGGCCACTGGCGCGCGATCCCGCCGCAGCAGTTGCGCGAACCCTGGCAGGCGCGGCGCCGGCTGGGGCAGATGTGGCAGCGCATCTGGCAGGCGCCGGCGGCGGTGGCCGGCAGCGGGCAGGCGGTCCCCGCGGCGGCCGAGTGAGGCGATGCGCGGCACCGGTCGCCGGTCCGCGCTTCTTGCGCTTCCTTGCAGGAGCCGGGTCCAGCCGGTGTCCCCATGTCCGTGCAGTCGGCCCGCTTTCCTGGCGCCGGGAACCGTCGCCGGCTGAGTCCGATTCCTAGGCGACCAAGGGGGCAGCGCGGTGCGCAGGCACGGCCGCTCCGCCGCCAAGGCCGGCCCTAGGCCGCGTCGGGCAGCGCCGGTGCCAGCCCGGCTTCCAGCGCATGGAAGTAGTCGCCGGTCAGTTCCAGTTGTTCGTGCGCGGTCCGGGCGCGGTTGACCACGGCGCGGAAGGCCGCGTTCTCCGGGCGGTCCTTGGCGTACCAGCCCAGGTGCTTGCGGGCGATGCGCACGCCGTGTTCCTCGCCGTAGAACGCATGCAGCGCCCGCAGGTGACCCAGCAGGATCTCGCGCACCTGGGCCAGCGGCGGTGGGGGCAGTTCCTCGCCGGTGGCCAGGAAGTGGGCGATCTCGCGGAAGATCCACGGCCGTCCCTGCGCGGCGCGGCCGACCATCACCGCGTCGGCGCCGGTGTCGCGCAGCACCTGCGCGGCGCGGCGCGGCGAGTCGACGTCGCCGTTGGCGATCACCGGGATGCGCAGGTCGGCCTTGATCCGGGCGATGGTGTCGTACTCGGCGCGGCCGGCGTAGTGCTGGTCGCGGGTGCGGCCGTGCACGGTCAGGGCCTGGATGCCGGCGGCCTGGGCGATGCGCGCGATCGTCGGCGCGTTGCGATGGTCCGCGTCCCAGCCGGTGCGGATCTTCAGCGTCACCGGCACGTTCACCGCGGCCACCACCGCCTCCAGGATGCGCCCCACCAGCGCCTCGTCGCGCATCAGCGCCGAGCCGGCCCAGGCGTTGCACACCTTCTTGGCCGGGCAGCCCATGTTGATGTCGATGAGCTGCGCGCCGTGCTCGACGTTGTGGCGCGCGGCATGCGCCAGTTGCGCCGGTTCGGTGCCGGCGATCTGCACGCTCACCGGTTCCGGCTCGCCGGCATGGTCCATGCGGTGCAGCGACTTGCGGGTGTTCCAGAAGCGCGGGTCGCTGATGGTCATTTCCGACACCGCCAGCCCCGCGCCCAGGCCCTTGCACAGCAGCCGGAACGGCTTGTCGGTGACCCCGGCCATCGGGGCCAGGACCACGCGCGGATGGATGGAATAGGGGCCGATGCGCATGGCGTCATTCTAAGGGCGCCCGCGCCGGACATCCCTTCCTTCGCCCGGATGACGCCAGCGACGAGCGCGCTGCCGCGCAGCGGGGCGCACCGCGCGTTCGCCTCACTGGCCGAAGCGCGCCTCCACCTCGGCCCGCAGCGGCATGGCCAGCGCCGCGCCGGCGCGCTCGGTGGACAGGCCGGCATAGCGGTTGGCGAAGCGTACCTGCGCGCAGAACGGCTGCCCGGGGGCGCGCGCGAGCGCGGCAGCCAGGGCGCCGTTGAAGGCATCGCCGGCGCCGGTGGTGTCGATGGCCGCCACGCTTTCGGCGCCGAGGCGGTAGCCCGGCTGGGCATCGCCGCGCGGCGCGTGCGCCGGGTGCGAGACGAACACGCCGACCGATCCCAGGGTCACCACCACGCTGCCGTGGGGCAGCAGCTTGCGGCACAGCGCGTGCAGACTGGCGCCGTCCAGCGCGGCCACCGCGTCGGCGTCCACCCGTTCGCCCACGTGGCGGGCGAGCAGGGCGGCGAACTCGGTCTCGTTGGGCGTCAGCAGGTCGGCCAGGCGCAGCAGGCCGGCGGTGGTGGCCGCATCGGCCGGCGCCGGGTTGAGCAGGGTGGTCGCGCCGGCATGGCGCGCGCCGTCCAGCGCCGCCGCGATCGCCTCCGGCGGCGATTCGAGCTGGGCCAGCACCACGTCGCCGCGCGCCGGCCGCGCCGCGCCGGAGGTGGCGTGCACCGGGTCGAGCGTGCCGTTGGCGCCGGCGCCGACGACGATGGTGTTGCGCCCGCGCGCATCCACGTAGATGCCCGCCGTGCCGGTGGGCAGCTCGCTGGCCTGGGCATGCAGGGCGATGCCCTCGGCCGCGGCCAGGTCGCGGGCCAGGGTGCCGCCGGCGTCGTCGCCCAGGGCGCAGGCGAACGTGGTGGCGGCCCCCGCGCGGGCGGCCGCCATGGCCTGGTTGAAGCCCTTGCCGCCGGGCCCGCTGGCGTACCGGCCGGCGAGGGTGGCGCCCACCGCCGGCAGCTCGGCGCAGTGCCAGACGTGGTCCACGTTGAACGAACCCACGACGATGACCGAACCCATGTGCGACCTCCGCATCGCGGTGGAGAAAACGGCGCGCCGGCAGGCGGGCCCGCGCGGCGCCGGAATCAGCCCAGGTGCGTCAGCACCCCGGCGATGGTGGCGGTCATCAGCGTGGCGATGCTGCCGCCGAGCACCGCGCGCAGCCCGAACCGGGCCAGGTCCTGGCGCCGCTCCGGCGCCAGCCCGCCGATGCCGCCGATCTGGATGGCGATCGAGCTGAAGTTGGCGAAGCCGCACAGCGCGTAGGTCGCGATCAGGCGGCCCTGCTCGGTCAGGGCCACGCCGCCCACCCGGCCGTTGACGATGTCGGCCAGTTGCAGGTAGGCGACGAACTCGTTGATCACCACCTTCTGCCCGATCAGCGAGCCCACCGTGGTCGCGTCCTGCCACGGCACCCCGATCACCCAGGCGATGGGCGCCAGCAGCCAGCCGAAGATCGTGGACAGGTCGGTGGGCCGGCCCAGCATGGCCTGCAGCCCGGTCGCCTCGCCGATCCAGGTCAGCGGCCAGTTGACCATGGCGATCAGGGCGATGAAGGCCAGCAGCATTGCGCCGATGTTCAGGGCCAGGCGCAGGCCGTCGCTGGCGCCGGCCGCGGCCGCGTCGATCACGTTGGCGGTGGTCTTCTCCACCTCCATCCTCACCGTGCCGCGGGTCAGCGGCTCGCCGGTCTCCGGGACCAGGATCTTGGCCACCACCAGGGTGGCCGGCGCAGCCATGATGCTGGCCGCCAGCAGGTGCTTGGCGTAGAACGCCTGCTGCTCCGGGTCGCCGCCGCCGAGCATGCCCACGTAGGCGGCCAGCACGCCGCCGGCGATGTGGGCCATGCCGCCGATCATCATCGTGAGCAGCTCCGACTCGGTCATCCGGGCGATGTACGGGCGCACGGTCAGCGGCGCCTCGGTCTGGCCGATGAACACGCTGGCGCACACGCTGGTGGTCTCCGCGCCGGACACGCGCATGACCTTGGTGATCGCCCAGGCCATGGCCCGCACCACCGCCTGCATCACCCCCAGGTGGTACAGCACGCCCATCAGCGAGGCGAAGAAGATGATGGTTGGCAGCACCTGGAAGGCGAAGATGAAGCCGTAGGTCGAGACGTCCATCAGGTCGCCGAAGATGAAGGCCGACCCGGTGTTGACGAAGGCCAGGATCCTGACGAAGCCATGGCCCAGCGCATCGAACACCTCGCGCCCGCCCGGCACCAGCAGCACCAGCGCGGCGAAGGCGATCTGCAGGGCCACCCCGGTGCCCGCCAGCTTCCAGTCCACCGCGCGCTTGTTGTTCGAGAACAGCCAGACGATGCCGACCAGCACGGCCAATCCGAACAGGCCGAAGCCGATCCGCCCGAGTGCCTCGATCATGGAATGCCCTGGGTATGTTTGAGGACCCGCGGAAGCCTAGCAGGTCGACGGTGGACGCGTCCGTCGCGCCGGCGCTTACACTGCCGCCATCGCGCGCTCCATGGAGAACGAACATGCACTACCGCCGCCTCGGCGCTTCCGGCCTGCAGCTCTCGGCGCTCTCGTTCGGCGCGTGGATGACCTTCGGCCGCCAGGTCGGCCGCAACCAGGCGCGCGAACTGGTCGCCGCGGCCTGGGACCACGGCGTCAACTTCTTCGACAACGCCGAGGCCTATGCCAATGGCGAGGCCGAGCGGGTGATGGGCGACGTGATCGCCGACCTGCGCCTGCCGCGCGACGGCTTCTGCGTCTCCAGCAAGGTGTTCTTCGGCGCGGCCCAGGCGCCGCGCCCCACCCAGCGCGGGCTGTCGCGCAAGCACGTGATCGACGCCTGCCACGCGGCGCTGCGGCGCCTGCGCGTGGACTACCTGGACCTGTACTACTGCCACCGCCCCGATCCGGACACGCCGGTGGAGGAGACCGTGGCGGCGATGGACCTGCTGGTGCGGCAGGGCAAGGTGCTGTACTGGGGTACCTCGGAATGGCCGGAGGCGCTGATCCGCGAGGCGGCGAAGTTCGCGCGCGGCCACCACCTGGCCGCGCCGGCGATGGAGCAGCCGCAGTACAACCTGCTGCACCGCGAGCGGGTGGAGCTGGAGTACGCGCCGCTGTATTCCGAACTGGGCCTGGGCATGACCACCTGGTCGCCGCTGGCCTCGGGCCTGCTGACCGGCAAGTACGCCGGCGGCGTGGGCGCGGAAGGGCGGCTGGCCCGGCCCGAGGCCGGATGGCTGCAGGAACAGGTGGTCGGCGACGGCGGCGAGCGCCGGCTGGAGCGCGCGGGGCGCTTCGCCGAGGCGGCCGCCGAACTGGGCGAGCGGCCGGCCCCGCTGGCCATCGCCTGGTGCCTGCGCAACCCGCACGTGAGCAGCGTGATCCTGGGCGCCAGCGGCACCGCGCAGTTGCTGGAGAATCTGGGCGCGCTGGAACTGAGCGCGCGCTACGACGAGCCGGTATGGCGCCGGCTGGAGGCGGCGGTGATGCAATGACCGCTTGACATGCGAATGCGAACAATTATCATTCATCGGGTTCCGCGCATTCCTCCCTGGAGCTCCGCCATGAACGTGCATCGCCTGACCCTGCCGCACTCCTCCGCCCCGAACGCCGTCTCCGCCGTCCCCGCCGCCGTTCCGGAGGCGCTGGACAGCGAACACCTGCTCAAGGGCCGGCGCGAGATCCTGATCCGCCATGGCGACAAGCTCTACCGCCTGCGCCATACCAGCAACGACAAGCTGATCCTGACCAAGTGACCGCCGCCGCGCGTCCGTCGGCGATGCCCGGCATGGCGCCGAGGCGGCGATAGCCATGGCCCGCCTTGCCCCGGGCATGGCCCAGATCGTGGCGAACGCGGCGGCGCACCGCGGCGCGGCGCTGCCGCAGCCGCGGCAACTGGCCGAACTGGGTACGGTGCTGTGCATGTACCGCCCGCAGCGGGGCAGCGAACTGGCCGGCTGGACCCAGGCGGTGCGCGCCGAGTGCCGCACCGGCATGGACAGCGACGGTCCGTACGAGAGCCTGCGGTTCTTCGATTGCCATGGGCGCTGCTGCTGGCGTTTGTTCCTGTTGCCGGACAGCGACTTCCTCGCCTGGGACATCCTGGTCGCGCAGTTGCCCGCCCGCGCCGAGGAGGAAGGCGCGCAGGGCGGGGTCACCGAGCGCCTGTGGCGGCGGCTGGCCGGGCGCCTGGGCGGCGGCGACTGGCGGCTGTGCGCACTGCGCCTGCATGCCCTGCCGCAGTCCGGGTGGACGGCGGCCCTGGCCGCCAGCCCGGCGCCGGTGTCGGCGGTGGGCGTGGCGATCGCCCGCCGCATCGCCCGCCAGGAAGGCGCCGTCGGCGAAGTGAGATTGGACGACTGCTGCTGCGCCGGCGCGGCGGTGGCGACGGGGCTCTCTCCCACCGGTGGCAGCGAGGTGCCGCTGGTCAGGCTGTAGCACGTGGACCTCGCACCGCCACGGATGGCGCCCTCCCATCACGCACGGAGCCGAACATGCGCCGGTCGCCCTTCCCGATGAATCCGCCGCCGGCCGTCGCGCGTCGGCCCCTCGCGCCGGCGAGCGCCGTGCTGCTGGCGATCGTGGCACTGGCCTCCATCGGCACGGCGCGCGCGGCGGACCCGGAGCGCGATCGCCGGAGCATCCTGGCGATGCGCGGCGAGTACCGGGTCGATTTCGCCTTCGACGAGACGGTGCTGCTGGCGCCGGGCTACGCGCGTGCGCCGGCCATGCGCAGCGGCGGCGACGAGGTGGTGATCGTGGTCGAGGACGGTCCGCGCAGGGTGGTGCTGCAGCACCTGCTGGTGGAGCCGAAGAGCGGGCACGTGACCAAGCACTGGTGCCAGGACTGGACCTACGAGGCGCCGCGGCGCTTCGAGTACAGCGCCGAGCGGACCTGGACCGTGCGCGAACTGCCGCCGGAGCTGACCCGTGGCGCTTGGACCCAGTGCGTCTACGAGGTGAGCGATGCGCCGCGCTATTGCGGCACGGGCCGCTGGCGCTACGACGACGGCGTGGCCACCTGGACCGGCGACCCGTCCTGGCGCCCGCTGCCGCGCCGCGAGTACACCCGGCGCAGCGACTACAACGCCTTGTCGGTGGTGAACCGGCATACCATCGCCCCGGGCGGCTGGACCCACGAGCAGTTCAACACCAAGGTGCAGCGCGGGCCGGATGGCCGCCGCCGCGAGATCGCCCGCGAGTTCGGCTTCAACGACTACCAGAAGGACACCGACGTGGACTTCGCGCCGGCCCATCGCTACTGGCAGGCCACCGCGGCGTACTGGGCCAGGGTGCGCGCGCGCTGGGAGCGGTTCCTGGCCGGGCCGCCGGGCCTGCGCATGAAGACCGGGGTGGACGGCATGGCGATGATCGTGCCGCTGTTCGTCCAGGCCGGCCGGGTGGAGCAGGGCGAGGCGGTGGCGGACGCGCAGATCGATGCGGTCTTCGCCCAATGGGTGGAGCCGGCGCCCTGACCCGGGCCGCGCCCCGGGCGGGCCGGACGGAAGGCGGGACCGGGCCGGCGCGCGGCGTGCGGCCATGCCGCCTGAAGGGCGCGGCGGCGGCCTCGGCCGGGCGCCTCGGCGGCCCTCGCGCGGGGCGCGCTTCCCGGGGCACCGGCATGCCTATACTGGAACGTCATGGAATGGCCGGACGGCCGGGAGGATGGGATGTTCCCTACGAGTTTTCTTGCACTGGTATTGCTGGTCGCCGGCGTGATCGTGCTGTTCAAGACCGTGCGCATGGTGCCGCAGGGGTTCGAATGGACGGTCGAGCGCTTCGGCAAGTACACCCACACCCTGGACCCGGGCCTGCACTTCCTGATCCCGGTGGTCTACGGGGTCGGCCGCAAGGTGAACATGATGGAGCAGGTGCTGGACGTGCCCAGCCAGGAAGTGATCACCAAGGACAACGCGGTGGTGCGCGTGGACGGGGTGGTGTTCTTCCAGGTGCTGGACGCGGCCAAGGCCGCCTACGAGGTCGCCAACCTGGAGGTGGCCTCGATCGCCCTGGTCCAGACCAACATCCGCACCGTGATCGGCTCGATGGACCTGGACGAGTCGCTGTCCAACCGCGAGCGGATCAACGCCCAGTTGCTCAACGTGGTCGACCACGCGACCAGCCCCTGGGGCATCAAGGTCACCCGCATCGAGATCCGCGACATCCAGCCGCCGCGCGACCTGGTCGACTCGATGGCCCGGCAGATGAAGGCCGAGCGCGACCGCCGCGCGGTGATCCTGGAGGCCGAGGGCCACCGCTCCTCGGAGATCCTGCGCGCCGAGGGCGACAAGCAGGCCGCGATCCTGCAGGCCGAGGGCCAGAAGGAAGCGGCGTTCCGCGAGGCCGAGGCCCGCGAGCGCCTGGCCGAGGCCGAGGCCAAGGCCACGCAGATGGTGTCCGAGGCGATCGCCAATGGCGACGTGCAGGCGATCAACTACTTCGTCGCCCAGAAGTACGTGGAGGCGTTCAAGGAGCTGGCCACCGCGCCGAACCAGAAGTTCGTGCTGATGCCGATGGAGGCCAGCGGCATCATCGGCTCCATTGCCGGCATCGCCGAGCTGGCCAAGGAGGCGCTGGGCAAGCAGCAGGGCGCCACCGCCACGCGCCTGGCGCGCGGTGCGCAGCCGCCGCGGATGGGGGACTGAGCCATGCGCTGGGACGTGACGACCTGGGCGGTGGTGGCGCTGGCGCTGATGGCCGCCGAGACCCTGGCGCCGGGCGCGTTCATGCTGTGGATGGGCTTCGCCGCCGCGGCGGTGTTCCTGGCCGTGCTGCTGGTGCCGGGCATCCCGGTGCTGGCCCAGGTGGCCGCGTTCGTGGTGCTGAGCTTCGTCTCGATCCAGATCTACCGGCGCTGGTTCCGCAAGGGCGCCCGGCAGAGCGACCGCCCGCTGCTCAACCGCCGCGCCGAGCAGAACATCGGCGCGGTCGCGCCGCTGGACCAGGCGATCGCCGGCGGCCGGGGGCGCATCAAGCTGGGCGACGCCTTCTGGGCGGTCGAAGGCCCGGACCTGCCGGCCGGGACGCCGGTACGCGTGATCGCCGTGGACGGCATGGTGCTGAAGGTGCAGGAAGCCTGACCCGGATGCACAGCAGCCCGGCTTCTGCGCCGCCGAGGGCACGGCCGGGAGGCGGCTGATGGCGGGCTGCTGCGGATGCGAGGTCGAGGTGCGCCTGCTGCAGGCGCGGCAGCGGCGCGTGCTGGCCTGGGTGCTGGCGATCAACGCGGCCGCGTTCGCCGGGATGGTCGCCGCGGCGCTGCACGCCGGTTCCAGCGCGCTGCTGTCCGGCGCGCTGGACAACCTCGGCGACGCGCTGACCTATGCGCTGAGCCTGGCGGTGGTGGGTGCCTCGCTGCGCGCCAAGGCCTGGGTGGCGATGTTCAAGGCGGCCCTGATCCTGGGCGCGGCCGCGGCGGTGTGCGGTTCCATCGCCTGGCGCCTGCTCGTCGATCCGGCGGTGCCGCTGTTCGGCACCATGGGCTGGGCCGGCGGTCTCAACCTGGCGGCCAACCTGCTGTGTCTGTGGCTGCTGCGGCCCTACCGGGACGGCGACGTCAACCTCGCCTCCGCCTACGAATGCGCGCGCAACGACATCGCCGACGGCGTGGCGGTGCTGGCCGCCGGCGCGGCGGTGTGGTGGACCGGCGCGGGATGGCCCGACCTGCTGGTGGCCGCGCTGTTGCTGGCGGTGTTCCTGCGTTCGGCCTGGCGCGTCTTCCTCGCCGCGCGCCGGGCGCTGGCCGAAGCCGGCCGCGCCGCGCCGCGGCCGGGCTGACGGGGGCGGGCGGCGCATCTGGGATAATGGCGTCCTTCCCTTTCGCGAGACCGCCATGACCCGCAAGACCGTGCTCAACGACAGCCACCGCGCGCTCGGCGCCAGGATGGTCGACTTCGGCGGCTGGGACATGCCCATCCACTACGGCTCGCAGATCGACGAGCACCACGCGGTCCGGCGCGAGGCCGGCATGTTCGACGTCAGCCACATGACCGTGGTCGACCTCCACGGCGCGCGCGCGCGCGCGTTCCTGCGCCGCCTGCTGGCCAACTCGGTGGACAAGCTGCAGACGGCGGGCAAGGCGCTTTACAGTTGCATGCTCGACGTGCGCGGCGGCGTCATCGACGACCTCATCGTCTACCTGCAGGACGAGTCGTTCTTCCGCATGGTCGTCAACGCGGCCACCCGCGAGAAGGACCTGGCGTGGATCCGCGAGCAGGCCGCGCCCTTCGGCGTGGACGTGCGCGAACGCACGGAGCTGGCGATCATCGCCGTGCAGGGGCCGCAGGCGCGCGCCCGGGTGATCGGCCTGCTGCACGAGGGCGACCGCGCGGCGGCGCAGGAACTCGGCCGCTTCGCCGCGGTGCACGTGCGCTCGGCCGGCGGCGCGCCGCTGTTCCTGGCCCGCACCGGCTATACCGGCGAGGACGGCTTCGAGGTCGTGCTGCCCGAGGATGCGGCGGTGGCGTTCTGGAACGCGCTGCTGGCGGCCGGGGTGACGCCGGCCGGCCTGGGCGCGCGCGACACCCTGCGCCTGGAGGCGGGCATGAACCTCTACGGCCAGGACATGGACGAGAGCACCACGCCGTGGGAGGCGGGGCTGGCGTGGACGGTGGCGCTGGACGAGGCGCCCGCCGGGCAGCCGCGCGACTTCATCGGCCGCGCCGCGCTCGAGGCGCAGCGCGAGGCCGGGGTGCCGCGCCGGCTGGTCGGCCTGGTGATGGACGGTAAGGGCGTGCTGCGCCACGGGCAGAAGGTGCTCACCGCGCAGGGCGAGGGCGAGATCCTGTCGGGCACCTTCTCCCCGACCCTGGGCAAGGCGATCGCCTTCGCGCGCGTGCCGGCCGGCGAGACCGGCCGGGTGCGGGTGGACATCCGCGGGCGCGAGGTGCCGCTGCGGGTGGCCCGGTTCCCGCTGGTGCGCGAGGGCCAGGCGCAGCCGGACGCGCTGGGCTGAACGCGCCGCCGGCAGGATTCCTGCGCCGTCCGGTCCTCCGCTAAACTGGCCTCCCTTCCCGAAGCAGCGTGTGACCGGAGCCACCCATGAGCGAGATTCCTGGCGACCTCAAGTTCCTCAAGTCCCACGAATGGGCCCGCGTCGAAGGCAATGGACGCATCACCGTGGGCATCTCCGACCATGCCCAGGGCCTGCTTGGCGACCTGGTCTACGTCGAGCTGCCCAACGTCGGCGACAGCATCGAGGCCGGCAACCCGGTGGCGGTGGTGGAGTCGGTGAAGGCCGCGTCCGACGTCTACAGCCCGGTCGGCGGCACCGTGGTGGAGGTCAACGCGGCGCTGGCCGACAAGCCCGAGACCATCAACGAGGACGCCTACGGCGAAGGCTGGCTGTTCGTGGTCGAGACCAGCGACGCCGACCAACTGGCCGACCTGCTCTCGCCCGACGACTACGCCGAGCTGATCGAGGAAGACGACCACTGAGCCGCCCGGCGCGCACGCCGGTTCCTCGGTTGTCGCAACGACGCCCGCCTGCCCAGGCGGGCGTCCGCGTTTGCGGGCATCGGTTTCTCCTGCGGCGCGCGCGCGATCGCTCGCCGAAGACGCCGAATCGGCTTGCGCAGTTCTGCGCAAATCGGCTTGTGCGGCGCGAAACGGAAGCGCCGCCCGAGAAATTTTTCGACGCGTCGTGACGGCGCCTTGACGCGCCGTTCCGGCATGCCGGCGCGCATGCGACGCCATCGGCGCGCGGCGATGGTCGACGACGCCATCGCGAAAAATCGCTTGTTTTACGCATCCGTTTGCGAAGCGCCGCGCGGCGGCGGGCGGCGCGGACGGCACATGGCGCCCGCGTGGCCGGCCGCCGGCAGCGGATCGGCCGCGCGCGGCGCGCAAAAAAAATCCGCGCGGGTGTTGACAGTAAAAAAAACCGTGATTAGGTTTCGCCCAGCAGACGCTGCCTGCCGAAGCGAGTGAGTCGAATCAACACCACAACGCAAAGCACAACCCGGGCATCCGCCAAGAAGATCACGACGGTGGATCAGGCCCGCTTCCCTCCGAAAAAAGCAGCGAACCCCAATTCTTCCGCCCGCGCCGTCGCAACGCGCGGGCTTCCCCGTATCCGTATCGACGTGCGTACCGCGCCGACGGACTCCCCTCGGCGGATGTCGCCGCGGGTTTTCGCGACTGGGCGTTACCCATCCGTAATCCACTGACGAGGAGCCAACCATGGCTGTCAAGAAAGCTGCCAAGAAGAAACCCGCCGCCAAGAAGGCGGTGAAGAAGGTCGCCAAGAAGGCCGCCGCCAAGAAGGCGGTGAAGAAGGTCGCCAAGAAGGCCGCCGCCAAGAAGGCGGTGAAGAAGACCGCCCGCAAGGCCACCGCCAAGAAGGCGGTGAAGAAGACGGCGAAGAAGGCGGCCAAGAAGTCCACCGCCAAGAAGGCCGCCAAGAAGACCGCCCGCAAGGCCACGGCCAAGAAGGCGGTGAAGAAGACCGCGAAGAAGGCCACGGCCAAGAAGGCCGCCAAGAAGGCGGTGAAGAAGACGGCGAAGAAGGCCGTCGCCAGGAAGACCGTGAAGAAGGCGGCCAAGAAGACCGCCAAGAAGGCCGCCGCCAAGAAGCCGGCCGCGAAGAAGGCCGCCAAGAAGCCGGCCGCCAAGAAGACCGCGAAGAAGCCGGCCAAGAAGAAGCCGGCCCCGGTCGCGCTGCCGGCCACCCCGGCGCCGCTGATCTGATCGATCCCCGATAGCCGTACGACCATGACTCCCTCCCCGATGCCCAGCGGGGAGGGAGTTTTTTTATGGGCGCGAGGCGGAGGCCCGCCGGGTCATCGCGGCGAGGCGACCGAGGAGGAGGAGGAGACGCCCGCCGACGGCGAGGCCGGCGAGGTGCCGTCGTCGGCCATCAGGTTGTCGCTGCCGAAGTCGGTGTCCACGTCCAGCCAGCGTTGCGCCGGCATGCCCAGGGCGCGGTCGAGGATGGTGGGCAGCAGGCCGGAGGGCAGGTTGCTCTCGCCGTTCCAGAGAATGGCCACGCCCAGGTCGCGGCCGGGCAGCAGCGCGGTCAGGCCGCGATAGCCCTGCACCGCGCCGGCATGGAACACCACCTCCTCGCCGGCGTAGTCGAACACGCGCCAGCCCAGCGCATAGCTGGCCGAGTTCACCCGCTCGTGCCGCCAGCCCGAGCGCATCTCCCCGGGCGTGGCCACGATGGGGGCGTGCAGGGTGGCCAGCAGCGGCGCCGGCAGCACGTCGGGCCGGTGCCCGGTCTGCGCCAGCAGCCATTGCGCCATGTCGCTGGCGCTGGCGTTGACGCCGGCGGCGGGCGGCAGGCGGTAGTAGGTCGGCTTCGGGTTCAGCGACACCCAGCCGTTGCGGCTGCGCGCGTGCGGCTTGGCCCAGCGCGCGCTGCCCTGCAGCCCGGCCAGGCCCAGGCTGGCGTCGCGCATGCCCAGCGGTTCGAGCAGGCGGCGTTGCACCGCCTGCTCGTAGAAGGACCCGGAAGCGGCGAAGACCACGTCGCCGACCAGGCTGAAGGCCACGTTCTGGTAGGCGTAGCACTCGCCCGGCGCGCAGCGCATGGGCGCGGCCGCCAGTTTCTGCACCACCTGGTAGTACTCGGCGTTGCCTTCGATGTCGCGGTCGAAGGCGTTGTACGCCTTCAGCCCCACCCGATGGCTGAGCAGGTCGGCCACCGTGACCTGGCGGGTGTAGCCCTCGTCGGTCAACTGGAAGCCGGGCACGTAGTCGGACACGTGGCTGTCCCAGCGCAGGCTGCCGTCGTTGACCAGCAGGCCGGTCATCGCGCCGGCGAAGGCCTTGGACAGCGAGGCCAGGCGGAACACGGTGTGGGCGTCCACCGGCTGCGGCCGGACCACGTCGGTGACGCCGTAGCCGCGGGCGCTGAGCACGCGGCCGTCCTGGACGATGGCCATCGCCAGCCCGGGCACGCGTTGGCCCTGGACCAGTTGCTCGGCCATCGCCTCGAACCGGGCCACGTCGAACCCGGCCGCCACCGGCTGCACCGGCGCGGCGGGGAAGGTGCGGTACGGCATCGGCTGGGTTGGCGGCAGCGCCGGCACGTCGGCCGACAGGGTGGGCGTGCGCGCGATGGAGGGCAGCGCCATGGCCAGCAGCAGGGCCAGCGATGCGGTCTTCAGCGACCGGGAGCCGTAGGCGTGGGACGAGGGCCTTGCCGGCCGGCGCGCGCGTGCATCGTTCATCGCTGCTGGTGCCTGTAATCTACTGCTTGGATCGATTCTAGCGCCGGCTTTCCGGAATGCACAAACCAGGAGAAGATGAATGGGCAGTTTGTTGATCCTGTTGGTATTTTTGGGTCTTCTCGCGGCCGTGGCGCTGTGGGCGGTGGGCATCTACAACGGGCTGGTCACCAGCCGCAACGGCTGGCGCAACGCCTTCGCCCAGATCGACGTGCAGTTGCAGCGGCGCTTCGACCTGATCCCCAACCTGGTGGAGACCGCCAAGGCCTACATGGCCCACGAGCGCGAGACGCTGGAGGCGGTGATCGCCGCGCGCGCGGCCGCGCAATCGGGCCTGGCCGCGGCCAAGGCCGATCCCGGCGATGCGGTGGCGATGGCGCAACTGGCCGCGGGCCAGGGCCAGCTCAACGGCGTGCTCGGCCGGCTGCTGGCGGTGGCCGAGGCGTACCCGGACCTGAAGGCCAACCAGAACATGATGCAGCTCAGCGAGGAGCTGTCCTCCACCGAGAACCGGGTGGCGTTCGCGCGGCAGGCCTACAACGACGCGGTGCTGGCCTACAACAACAAGCGCGAGATGTTCCCCTCCAGCGTGGTGGCCGGCATGTTCGGCTTCGCCCCGGCCGCGCTGCTGGACATCCCCGCCGACACGCCCCAGGTGCGCGAGGCGCCGAAGGTGCAGTTCTGATGGACCGCCGGCCCCGATGAACCTGCGCGCATGAACTTCTTCGAGCGCCAGGCCGCGGCGCGACGCGGTTCGGGGCGGCTGGTGGTGCTGTTCGCGCTGGCCGTGCTGTGCATCGTCTTGGCGGTGGACGCGGCGACCCTGCTGTTGACCGGCAGCGCCGGCGCCACGCTGGCCGCGACCGTGGCCACGCTGGCGGTGATCGGCCTGGGCTCGCTGTACCGGATCGCCTCGCTGCGCGGCGGCGGGGCGGTGGTGGCCGCGCAACTGGGCGGCACCTGGGTGCCCGAGGACACCCGCGACCCGTCGCTGCGGCGGCTGCGCAACGTGGTCGAGGAGGTCGCCATCGCCTCCGGCGTGCCGGTGCCCAAGCTGTTCGTGATGGAGCAGGAGCCGGGCATCAACGCCTTCGCCGCCGGCTACAGCCCGTCCGACGCGGCCATCGCGGTGACCCGCGGCGCGCTGGACCGGCTCAACCGCGACGAGCTGCAGGGCGTGATCGCGCACGAGTTCAGCCACGTGCTCAACGGCGACATGCGCCTGAACGTGCGCCTGATGGGCGTGCTGTTCGGGATCATGATGCTGGCCCTGATCGGCCAGCGCATCCTCATCTACGGGCGCGGCGGCCGCAGCCGCAACGGCGGCGCGGTGCTGGTGGCCGCGCTGGTGGCGATGGTCGTGGGCGGCATCGGCGTGTTCTTCGGCCGCCTGATCAAGGCCGGCGTCAGCCGCCAGCGCGAATACCTGGCCGATGCGGCGGCGGTGCAGTTCACCCGGCAGACGCGCGGGCTGGCCGGCGCGCTGAAGAAGATCGGCGGTCTGCCCGCCGGTTCGCGCCTGGACGACAAGGCCGACGCCGAGGAGATCGGGCACATGCTGTTCGGCCAGGGCAGGGCGGCGTCCTCGTGGCTGGCCACCCATCCGCCGCTGGCCGAGCGCATCCGCCGGCTGGAACCCTCGTTCGACGCGCGCCAGTTGCAGGCGCTGCAACAGCGCTGGCGCGCGCATCCGCCCGATGGCCTGGCCGAGGACGTCGCGCTCGGCCTGGCGCAGGCGCCCGTGGCCCCGCCGTCCTTGCCGGCATCCGGCGCACGCATGGCCATGACGCCGCCGCAGGTGGCCGGCCAGGTGGGCGCGCCGGCCGAGGACGACTACCGCCATGCCCACGACCTGGTGGAGGGCCTGCCCGAGTCGCTGCGCGAACTGGCGCGCGGGCGCGCCACCGCCATGCCGCTGCTGGCCGGCCTGCTGCTGGAGGCCGACCCGGCCGTGGCCGCGCGCCAGCGCAGCGAACTGGTGGCGCGCTGCGGCGAGGCCATGGCTGCGCACGCCTTCGAGCTGCGCCGGCAGCGGCTGGAAGCGCTGCACCCGATGCAGCGCCTGCCGCTGGCGGCGCTGGCCTTCCCGGCGCTGCGCCAGCGGCCGCGTCCGGAATTGGACGCCTTCCTCGGCGCGATCGAGGCGATGGTCCATGCCGACGGCCAGGTCTCGGTCTTCGAGTACTGCCTGTCGCGGCTGCTGCAGGTGCAGGTGCGCGAGGCGCTGGACCCGTCGCGCCATGCGCGCTTCGGCCGGCGCAAGGCCAGCGGCGTGCGCGAGGAGTTCGCCACCTTGCTGGCGGTGCTGGCCCAGGCTGGGCACCCGGACCAGCCGCTGCAGGCGCAGCGCGCCTACCTGGCCGGGCTGCAGCGGGTGCTGCCGCGCGACCACGTGGCGTACGCGCCGCCGGCCGAGGGCGTGCGCGCCCTGGACGCGGTGTGGGAGCCGCTGGACGCGCTGGCGCCGCCGGCCAAGCAGGTGCTGGTGGAGGCCCTGGTGGACGCGGTCTCCCACGACGGCCGCGTCGGCGTGGCCGAGGCCGAGCTGCTGCGCACGGTGTGCGCGCTGCTGCACTGTCCGCTGCCGGCGATGCTCGAGCGGGGCCGATGAGCCCGGCCGCCGCGGCCCCGTCGCGGCTCGGCCGGTTCCGCGCCGCGCTGTCCGAATCGCCCCCGCTGCTGTGGGCCTTCGTCTACTTCTTCTGCCTGCTCAGCGGCTACTACGTGCTGCGCCCGGTGCGCGAGGCGATGGTGGCGTCCAGCGACATCGAGGCGGTGTTCCCGCACGCCATGGTCGCCTTCTTCGCCGGCCGCGGCGTGGCCCTGGGCGAGTTCACCCTGCAGGTCATCTTCACCGCGGTGTTCGCGATCATGCTGCTGCTGCAGCCGGTGTACGGGTGGCTGGTGAGCCGCTTCCCGCGGCGGGTGTTCCTGCCGGCGATCTACGGGTTCTTCATCGGCACGCTGCTGCTGTTCTACCTGATGTTCGACAGCGGCGTGGCCGGCCGCGGGCTGGCCTTCATCCTCTGGATCACGGTGTTCAACCTGTTCGCCGTGGCCGTGTTCTGGAGCTTCATGGCCGACGTCTTCGACAACGCGCAGGCGCGCAGGTTCTACGGCTACATCGGCGCGGCCGGCACCTTGGGGGCGTTCCTCGGCCCGATGCTGACCAAGGCCCTGGTCAAGCAGGTCGGCATCGCCAACATGATGCTGGTCTCGGCCGTGCTGCTGAGCGCGTGCGTGGTCTGCATCCTCAAGCTGCGGGCCTGGGCGGTGCTGCGCGAGCGCGAGCGGCGCCTGGCCAGCGGCGAGGTGCCGATGGGCGGCAAGTTCCTGGCCGGGCTGAAGCTGGTGGCGCGCGAGCCGCTGCTGCGCTGGCTGGCGTTGGTCGTGATCGCAGGCGTGGGCGTGGGCACGCTGCTGTACAACGAGCAGAACGCCATCGCCCGCACCGCCTTCGCCACCGCCGCCGAGCGCGCCGACTACTTCGCGACCCTGGACCTTGCGGTCAATTCGCTGACCCTGCTGGTGCAATTGTTCGCTACCCGGCCGCTGCTCTCGCGCTTCGGCATCGCCCCGGCACTGCTGATCCCGGGCTTCGCCATCATCGTGGGCTTCTCGGTCCTGGCCGCCTCGCCGCTGCCGTTGATGGTGGCCGTCGTCCAGGTGGTCACCCGCGCCAGCGAGTTCTCGCTGGCCAAGCCGGCGCGCGAGACCATCTACACCCGGGTCGGCCGCGAGTGGCGCTACAAGGCCGGCGCGGCGATCGACACGGTGATCTACCGCGGCGCCGACCTCGGCTTCGTGTGGCTGCACAAGCTGCTGTCGGCGTTCGGCTCCAGCGCGGTGTTCGGGGCCGGGTTGCTGGTGGCCACCGGCATGACCGTCGGCGTCCTGCGCCTGCTGCGCGAGGAGGCCAAGCTGCCGTCCGAGCGCGGCGCCGGAGGAGCGGTGGAGGATGCGCCGGCGTCGCCGGCCTGAGGCGGCGGCCCACATCAGGCGGCAGGACGGGTGCGGTGCCCGTGTTCGGTCGCGCAGCCCGCGCCCGGCGTCGTCAGGCCCGCAGCGGCAGCGCGAACAGCGCCGCGCCGAGCACGAACAGCGCGGTCAGCACGTGGACCAGCGGACGGTTCACGCGCAGGAAGATGAACTGTTCGAGCGCGCGCCCGATCCAGAACAGCACCATGAACCACAGCAGCGCGCGTCCCAGTGCCGTGCCGCGCAACTGCGCCGGATACAGCAGGCACAGCAGGCCGATGCCGAGGAACACGTAGACCAGGCGCAGGTTGAGGATCTGGACGATGGCGCGGGTCGGCAGGCCGACCTTGGCCAGTTCGCGCTTCCAGCCGAACAGCCTCCAGAACGCGAGATGGAACGCGGCGAAGCCGAAACTGTGCAGGGCGCAGAGCAGCAGCGGGAGATCCGGGCGCATCGGGGGGTCCTCAGGCGGCGGCCTGGCGGCCTGGCGGCGGTGCCACGGCAGGGAAGGGATGCGAAGACGGCGGGCACGGGGCCCGCCGTCGTGGCAATGCCGCCAGGCGCGCGGGCGGCTCAGGCCGCTTCGCGCTTGCCGGCCGGGTGCTTGTCGTAATAGCCGGCCGAGCGCAGCTCGTGGACGTCGAAGTCGTCCACCGTGATCGTCTCCAGGGTGATCCGGCGCAACTCCTCCAGCAGCACCCGCTCCTGCGCGGTGATCACGCCCTCGGCCACGGCCTCGTCCAACTGCGTGTGGAACTCCAGCGCCTCGATGCCGCGGGTCTTGATCGCCTTGAGGAACTTGCGCTCCACCGGCTCGGCCTGGATCGCCGTGGCCAGGTAGCTGTCGATGCGGCCGCCGGGATTGTTCGCGCAGGGGGTGGTGAACACGCCCGCGCCCAGGCGGTCGCGCGCCTCGTTGGGCGACATCAGCAGCGCGGCCACGCGATGGCACAGGCGGTCGCCGGGCGCCTCGGCGCGGCGACCCAGCGGGAACACCAGCAGCCACAGCGCCCAGCCCACCGGGCGGATCGGGAAGTTGCGCAAGGCATCGGACAGCGCGGTCTCGATGGCGTGGAAGCTGTTGTACATGCTCCACGCCAGCAGCGGCTTGTCCGCCTCCGGCGCGCCCTCGTCATGGTGGCGCTTGAGCACCGCGCCGGCCATGTACAGGTGGCTGAGCACGTCGCCCAGGCGTCCGGACAGCGACTCCTTGAACTTCAGCTTGCCGCCCAGCAGCAGCATCGACGCGTCGGCCAGCAGGGCCAGGTTGGCGGCGTAGCGGTCGAGCTTGCGGAAGAACGGGCGGGTGTAGCCGTCGCCGGGCGCACCGCCGATCCTGGAGCCGGTGATGCCGAACCAGAACGAGCGGAAGGCGTTGGAGACGCCGAAGCGCACGTGCCCGGACAGGCTTTCGTCGAATGCGTCCAGCCCGGCCTTGTGGTCTGGGTCTTGCGCGGCCTTCATCTCCTTCATCACCCACGGATGGCACAGGATCGCGCCCTGGCCGAAGATCAGCAGGCTGCGGGTCATGATGTTGGCGCCCTCGACGGTGATGCTGATCGGCGCGGCCTGCCAGTTGCGGCCGGCGAAGTTGCGCGGGCCCAGGATGATCCCCTTGCCGCCGATCACGTCCATCACGTCGGACACGACCTCGCGGCCCATGTTGGTGCAGTGGTACTTGGCGATCGCCGACGGCACCGACGGCACGTCGCCGCGGTCCACGGCGGCGGCGGTGGCCTGCGACAGCGCGCTGATGGTGTAGGCCTTGCCGCCGATGCGGGCCAGCGCTTCCTCCACGCCCTCGAAGCGGCCGATCGACAGGCCGAACTGCTTGCGGATGCGGGCATAGGCGCCGGTCACCCGCGCGCCGATCTTCGCCCCGCCCGAGGCGGTGGAGGGCAGGGTGATGGAGCGGCCCACGGCCAGGCACTCGTTGAGCATGTTCCAGCCCTTGCCGGCCATCTCCGCGCCGCCGATGAGCTGGCTCAGCGGGATGAACACGTCGCGGCCGCGGATCGGCCCGTTCTGGAACGGCGAGTTCAGCGGGAAGTGGCGGCGGCCGATCTCCACCCCGGCGGTGTCGCGCGGCAGCAGCGCCAGGGTGATGCCGATGTCCTTGGTGTCGCCGATCAGCCCGTCCGGGTCGTACATGCGGAAGGCCAGGCCGATGAGCGTGGCCACCGGCGCCAGGGTGATGTAGCGCTTGTCGAAGGTCAGGCGCACGCCGAGCACGTTGGCGCCGTTCCACTCGCCCTTGCAGACGATGCCGAAGTCGGGGATGGACGTGGCGTCGGAGCCGGCGAACGGGCCGGTCAGGCCGAAGCACGGAACCTCCTGGCCGGAGGCCAGGCGCGGCAGGTAGTGGTCCTTCTGCTCCTGGGTGCCGTAGTGGTTGAGCAGCTCGCCCGGGCCCAGCGAGTTGGGTACGCCCACGGTGGAGCTGACCACGCTGGAGATCGAGGCGATCTTCTGGATCACCTTGTGGTGGGCCAGCGCCGAGAAGCCCAGGCCGCCGTACTGCCTGGGGATGATCATGCCGAAGAACCTGTTCTGCTTGATGAACGCCCACAGCTCCGGCGGCAGGTCGGCGTGGATGTGGGTGATCTCCCAGTCGTCGATCATCCGGCAGAGTTCCTCCACCGGGCCGTCGAGGAAGGCCTGCTCCTCGGCGGTGAGCTGCGGCTTGGGGTAGTCCAGCAGCTTCTGCCAGTCCGGGTCGCCGGTGAACAGCTCGCCCTCGAAGCCGACCGAGCCGGTCTCCAGGGCGATGCGCTCGGTCTGCGACAGCGGCGGCAGGACGCGGCGGAAGACCTTGAGCAGCGGCCCGGTGACCAGCGGCTTGCGCAGGAAGGGCAGCAGCAGCGGTACCGCCACCAGCGCGGAGACGGCGGCGACCGTGGCGGTGGCTGCCGGGTGCGCGCCCAGCAGCCAGCAGGCGGCCAGCGCGGTGGCCTGCAGCGCGGCCCAGGTGGCCAGGCGCAGCCGGTGGTAGGCGGCGAACCCGCCGATCAGCACGAAGGCCAGGATGGGTGCGGCGATACTCATGAGCTTGCTCCGGTGACGGGCATGGGCGCCCGATGCGCGGGGGAGCGTCCGGTCCCCTCGTTCCGGTCCAGGTCCGCCAGGCAGTCCAGGACGGCGGCGGTGAAGCGGTCGTTGTCGTCGCCGGCCAGCATATGCGTGGCATCGGCCAACTGCACGTGGCGCGCGTGCGGCGCCAGTTCCATGAAATCGGCCACGGTACGCGCCGATACCAGGTCGCTGCGGCCGCCGCTGACCAGCAGCAGCGGGCAGCGCACCGCGCGCGTGGCCGCGGCGATGGCGTCCTGGTGGCGTTCGCCGTCGCGGGCCAGCTCGTCCACCAGGCGCCGGTCCCAGTGCCAGTGCCAGCGGCCGTCCGCGTCGCGGCGCAGCAGCTCGCGCAGCGCGCCGGGCGGCCCGGCCGCGTCCGGCTCCCGGCGGCGGTGCGGCAGGTAGGCGGCGATGGCCGCGGCGGCCTGTTCCAGCGACGCGAAGCCTTCGGGGAAGGCGGTCATGAAATCGATAACGCGCTGCAGGCCCGCGCTTTCCCAGCGCGGGGTGATGTCCACCAGCACCATGGCGCGGAACAGGCCGGGCCAGCGCGCCTCGGCCAGCAGCCCGAACAGGCCGCCCATCGAGGCGGCGACCAGCAGCGGTGGCCGTGGCAGTTCGCCGGCCAGCACGATCAGGTCGTCGGTGAACTGGTGGCCGGTGTAAGGATCGTCGTCGGCGTTGCGGCCGGAGCCGCCATGGCCGCGGGCGTCGTAGGCCAGGCCGGCGAATCCGCGCGCGGCCAGCGCGTCGGCGGTGGCCGCCCACGCGCGCCGGGTCTGGCCGAAGCCGTGCGCGTACAGCACCGAGGGCATGCCCGCGTCCTGCCCGGCCCGCGCATGGGCGGTGGCGGCCAGCGTGACGCCCGCACCGGCCAGGCTCAGGCCGGTGGAACCGAAGGAGACGGGCACGGAGCAAACCATACCAGTTAGTATGGATGGCCGCGGAGGATTGTCAATACGACTGCGTATGGGCAAGTCCGCCGCGGTGCGGAATTCCTGCCAGCCCTTGCCGCGCCTTGGTTTCCGCCGCAACCGCATACTGCGACGAACCACAGCGTATGGTTAAATCCGGAGCATGAACACGATGACCACGCCTGCCATCCCCACTCCCACCGCCGCCGCCCCGGCCTCCGCGCGCAACACGCGCCTGAGCGCCGCCGACTGGGCCCAGGTCGCTCTCGACGTGATCGCCGAGCAGGGCGTGTCCGCGGTGGCGGTGGAGCCGCTGGCGCGGCGGCTGGGCGTGACCAAGGGCAGCTTCTACTGGCACTTTCCCTCGCGCGATGCGCTGCTGCAGGCCGCGCTGGAGCGCTGGGAGGACGTGGAGCAGGAGCAGGTGTTCGGCAGCCTGGAGGAAGTGCCCGATCCGCGCGAGCGGCTGCGCGTGCTGTTCCAACTGGTGGGCCACGAGACCAAGCCCCACGCGATCTACAGCGAACTGCTCAAGGCGCTGGACCATCCGGCGGTACAGCCGGTGGTGGAGCGCGTCTCGCAGCGGCGCCTGGACTACCTGACCGCGTCCTTCCGCCAGGCGGGGCTGGTCCGGAGCGAAGCGCAGCACCGCGCGCGCCTCACCTACGCCGCCTACGTCGGCTTCCTGCAGTTGCGTCCGCAGCAGCCGAAGATGACCCACGAGGAATTCGACGAGTACCTCGAGCACGTGATCAATACGCTGATCCCGGGCTGATTCGCGGTCGCCGTTCCCCGGCACAGGAACCTGCCTCAGTCGGGGCTGGCCCGGCGGCGCGCCGGCTGCCCGCGTCCCTCCACACCGGGCCAGCACCGGCCGAACCCGGCTCCTGCAAGCAGCGGGCCCGTGGCGGCGCGATCGTGCCAGGCGCCCTCAGGCCGCGAATGCCGGCCGCGTCAGGTTCTCCGGCGCGTCCTCGGTGCAGGCCACGTCGTCCTCGATGCGGATGCCGCCGTAGGGGCGGAACGCCTCTACCCGGGCCCAGTCCACGCTGTCGGCGCGCCCGTCGCCCTTCAGTTCGTCCAGCAGCATGTCGATGAAATAGATGCCCGGCTCGATGGTCACCACCATCCCCGGCTCCAGCACCCGGGTCATGCGCAGGTAGGGGTGGCCCTCCGGGCGCGGGATGCTGCCGCCGCGGTCGCTGGCGGCGAGGCCGGCCACGTCGTGCACCTGCAGGCCGATCGGGTGGCCCAGGCCGTGCGGGAAGAACGCCGCGCTCACGCCGGTGGCCAGCGCCGCCTCCGGCGAGGCCTTCAGCACGCCGAACTCGCGCAGGACGCCCATCAGCGCCAGGTGCGCGTCCAGGTGCAGTTGCCGGTAGTCCGCGCCTGCGCGCACCGCGGCGCACATCGCCTGCTGGGCGGCGTCGACCGCCTCGATCATGGCCTGGAACTCGCCGCCATGGTCGCTGGCGTGGGTGCGGGTGATGTCGGCCGCGTAGCCGCAATGACTGGCGCCGGCGTCGATCAGGAAGCTGCGCGGCTCGGTCGGCGGGGCGCGGTCCAGTTCGGTGTAGTGCAGCACCGCGCCGTGCTCGTTCAGGGCGACGATGTTCTGGTACGGCACCTCGGTGGCGTCCTGGCGCGCGGCGGCGCAGTAGGCCATGTGGATCTCGAACTCGCTGGCGCCGGCGCGGAACGCGGCCTCGGCGGCGACGTGCGCGCGCGCCGCCCGGTGCTGGGCCATGCGCATCAGCGCCAGCTCGTACGGGGTCTTGAACGAGCGCTGGTAGTGCAGGTAGTCCAGCGCCGGCGCCGGGTTGTTCGGTGCGTAGTCGCCCAGCGCGCTGTTGGCCTCGCCCAGGATCGCGCAGCGCGCGGCGGGGCCGGGCAGCAGCGGCAGGGCTTCCTCGGGGGTGCGGACCACGTGCACGTCCACGTGCTCCACCCACCAGCCGCCGGGCGCGTCCGGCACCACGTGCCAGTAGTCCCGCGGCTGCAGGTAGATGACCTTCGGCCGCTGGCCGGGGGTGTACGCCAGCCAACTGTCGGCCACGGCGGTCAGCGGCAGCCAGTGCTTGAAGTGCGGGTTGACCGCGAACGGGTAGTCGCGGTCGTCGAACGCCTGGTAGTGGCGGCGGCCGCTGGGAATGAGCAGGTGGTCGTGGCCGCTGCGGGCCAGCGCCTCGTCGGCGCGCGCGCGCAGCACGGCCAGGTGCCGGGGATAGAGCAGGGCGGGATCGGTGTCGTTCATGGCGCGGGTGGAAAGCGGGAAGACCGGTAGTGTGCCCCATCCGCTCCCGCCGGGAATCCGCGGCCGCAGCAACCCCGGGTGCTGCTCGTGATCGTGTCGTGTGGCGGCGCATCGCCTCGGAAGGCGGAGGGTGCGGCGGCGTACCGCGACACGAGTGTCCTCCGGCGCCCACTGGACGGCTCCCCTTTGCTGCGTGCCGGCAGGACGTACGACGCACGCGTGCCGATGGCCGCCGCTGGCGGGAGGGCGCGAGCGATGCGGCGGTGTGGAGTCCGTTTGCGCGAAGTGGAGATGGCCGGCGATCAGCGCGCCGCCGCGTCCTCGCCGACCCAGTCGCGGATGAGGCCGCGCTGCTCGTCGGAAACGGTCAGGAAGCGGAATCCGCACCAGGCCTGGCCGGGCGTATTGGCCGCGCCGGACCAGAGCAGGTGCACGCCGACCATGATCGGCGCCGCGCCGCGTCCGCCGAGATGGAAGCGCAACTGGTACAGCGCATCCTCCAGCAGCGGGCTGGAGGCCAGCAGCAGCATGCCCGACTCGGACAGGTTGCCCAGGTGGCCGACGATCTCGTCGGTCATCACGTCCACCACCGGTACGCTGTCGGCGACCTGGCGGCGCGGGGCGCGGCGGGCTTCGTGGATCATGCGCCGCCCACCTCGGTCCCGTCCGCCGATGGCGCGGCCCTGCCGCCGGCCAGCCCGCGCAGCGTGCGCAGCGTGGCGTGCCAGGCGCGGTCGATCAGCCGGCCGCGGTCCTCGGTGACGATCCGCGCCTGTCCCTGCGCCATCAGCCGCGCCAGGGCGTCGAGCGAATGCTCGCCCACCTTGTGCCCGCGGGCGTTGACGAACAGTGCGTTGTCGGTGACCGGGCTGTACCAGGACAGGCGCTGGCGGCGCACGTCGCCCTGCTGGTTGGACACGAACTCGAACCAGGTGCCGAACGGCAGCGTGCGCAGCCGCTCGTAGCAGGCCTGCTCGCCGTCCGAGCGCGGCGGCAGGTGCGCGCCGCGCGCCTCGGCCTGCTCGCCCTCGCCCAGGCGGGTGCGGGCCTTGAGCTTGGCGGTCAGTTCGGTGCGCGAGGTGGTTTCGTCGTCCTCGCTGCGCGAGAGCCGGCGCGAGATCGCACTGGCCTCGTCGGCGTGATAGCCCACCTGGCGCAGCGCGGTGTCGATCTGCCCGGCCAGGGCCGGGTCGGCCGGCGCGTCGGGCGCGCAGGTGATCTCGACGATGCGCGAAGTGGCCTCGTCGCGCTCGCGCCATTCGGGCGAGTCCTCGCCATGGCGCAGCGCGGTCAGGGTCAGCACGTCGGCCCAGGCCTGGCCCAACAGCGCCTGCACGAACTGCGGCGGCTTGCGCCCGCCCAGGCGCGCGGCGATGGCCTCGGCGGCGCGGTGCTTGGCCGTCTCCAGTCGGTCGCGCCCGCGCGCGGCCTCCACCTGGCGGCGTTCGCCGACCTCGGCCTTGCGCGCCTGCGCGCGGTGGTGCTCCTGCACTTCGCGGTTGGCCCGCTCGAACACGGCCTCGTCGCCGTCGTACTCCTCGACCACGCGGTCCACCGCGCGCTCCAGGCGCTGCACCAGTTGCGGGTCGGCGTCGTCGTCGGCCAGCCAGGTCGCGCCGGACTCGGCCACCGAGTTGAGCAGCTCGCGCGCCGGATGCTGGTCGCGGACGAAGAAGCTGCGGTCCTGCACCGCGGCGCGGGCCACCGGCACCTGCAGGCGTTCGAGCAGGTCCTGCGCCGGGGCGTTGCGGTGCACCTCGCGGCCGATCTCGCGGTAGAGCATGCCCAGCAGCTCGAAGGTGTCGCTGTGCTCCTGCGAGAGCCCGGCCTCGGGGCCGTGCGACTGGCGCACGTGCTCCAGCATCGAGTGGTGCAGGTCGTCCATGGTCCGCCGGCGCTTGCCCGGCAGGCGCGCGGGCGGGGCCGATTGCAGCGTGCCCAGCGCATTGGTCACCGCATCCAGCGGCAGGATGCGGCCCGGTGCCTGTCGCGGCGTGGCGCCGCCGGCCGTGTTGGCCTGGCGGTGTGCGGACAGCATGCCCTGCAGCGCGCCGAACACGGCCTGCTCGGGAAGCCCGGGACGGGCGCCGGGGCTGGCGGGAGCGGCCGCCGTGGCCGCGCCGCCCTCCACCACGCCGGGTGGCGCCTGCGGGGCTTCGGGCAGCCCCGCCAGCAGCGCCCCGTTCCAGTCCGAGCGATGGCCCTGGCCCTGCCATCCGGTCAACGGCCGCGGTCTGGGGGTGCCGGCGGTGCCAGGCGCCCCGGGCGCCCCGGGCCGGGCCGGGCGCCGGCTCTGGCCCGCGGTGCGCGGCCGGTACGGCAGGTAGGCCAGCCCGGGCAGCACGCCCTCGTGCGCCAGCAGGGTGTTCAGGCGCCCGACCAGTTCGCCGTAGCGGTCCATCACCTGGCGCTCGAACATGCGGTACAGCAGCAGTTGCGAGTCCAGGTTCATCCGCAGCGACTCGCCCGCCTCGCGCAGAATCCGGCACAGCGCGAACGGGCCGATCGGCAGGCGCTCGGGATCGAAGGCCGGGCGCGCGGCCAGCACGCCGAAGCGCTGGCCCAGCAGCAGCAGCGGGGTGCCGCCGCGCTGGGCCTGGTGTCGGGCGATTTCGCGCAGCACGATGTCGCGGTCCAGGTCGGTATCCTCGACCAGGGTCAGGCGCTGGTACTGCAGCGGGTCCTCGGGTTCCTCGGCCGGCGCCTCGGGCATAGGCGCCTCGCGCAGGCGCGCCAGTTCGGCTTCCAGCGCGGCCAGGTAGCGGGGGATGAGGTCGGCGCGATGCTGGCGCAGGTACTGCAGCTCGGCGAAGCACTCGGCCTGGTGCTGGCTGCTGCGGGCCCGCTCGGCCTGCTTGAACAACTGCCGTTCCAGTTCGTTGAGCGCCAGTTCCAGCGAGGTGGACAGGTACTGCGCGGCCAGCGCGTTCACCGCCCCCAGCAGGTGGCGCACGCGCGGCGGCAGCGCGGCGCTGGCCAGCGTCGTCGGTGGCGCGTCGCGGCGGGCGGCGGTGTGGGGGCTGGGGGACATCCGGCGGCGGCTTTCCCTGTGCACAGGGGCGTTGGCGTGTCGCCGCGGGGGCGGCGAGCCACACCGGCGAGTATGGCCGATCGGGCGGGCTACAGGAACAAGCCGATGACGTCGTTGGCGAAGCGGCGGCCCAGCGCGGTCGGGCGCACGCGATCACCCTCGACCTGCAGCCACTGGCGCTCGCAGGCCTGCGCCAGCGCGGCGTCCAGGCTGTTCCCGGGCAGCCCGGTGCGGGCCTGGAAATCGGCCAGG
Source organism: Pseudoxanthomonas broegbernensis (assembly GCF_014202435.1). Taxonomy (GTDB): domain Bacteria; phylum Pseudomonadota; class Gammaproteobacteria; order Xanthomonadales; family Xanthomonadaceae; genus Pseudoxanthomonas; species Pseudoxanthomonas broegbernensis. The sequence continues at coordinate 390,407 of NZ_JACHGU010000001.1, forward strand.
GCGAAGCCCTCGTGCAGGCGCAGCGCGTTGAGCATGAATTCGAACGGGCGCCGCTCCGGATCGATCCGCTCGTCACCGCCGATGGCGCCGGCGGTGCCGGCCGCGGCCATCCACGCCGCCGGGTGCCGCTGCTTCCAGCGGCGCAGGATGGCCTGCTCGGCGCCCAGGGTGATCTTGCCGTGGGCACCGGCGCCGATGCCCAGGTAGTCGCCGTAGCGCCAGTAGTTGAGGTTGTGCGCGCATTGCCGCCCGGGGCGGGCGTAGGCGCTGGTCTCGTAGTGCGCGTAGCCGGCCCGGGCCAGCAGCGCCTGGCAGCGTTCCTGGATGTCCCAGGCCAGGTCGTCGTCGGGGATATCCGCCGGCGGCTTGGCGAAGAACACCGTGTTCGGCTCCAGGGTGAGCTGGTAGTGGCTGACGTGCGCCGGCCGCAGGGCCAGGGCGCGTTCCAGGTCGTGCTCGGCCATCGCCAGGTCCTGGCCGGGCAGGGCGTACATGAGGTCCAGGTTGAGGTTGTCCAGGCCGGCGTCCTGGGCCAGCTTCACCGCCGCCTCGGCCTCGGCGCCGTCGTGGATGCGGCCCAGGCGGCGCAGGCAGCCGTCGTCGAAGCTCTGCACGCCGAAGCTGACCCGGTTCACTCCGGCGGCGCGGTAGCCGTCGAAGCGGCCGTGCTCGGCGGTGCCGGGATTGGCCTCCAGGGTGATCTCCGCTTGCGGCGCGATCCGCAGCCGCGCCGAGGCGGCCTGCAGGAAGCGGTCGATGGCCTGCGGCGGGAACAGGCTCGGCGTGCCGCCGCCGAAGAACACGCTGTGCACGGTGCGGCCCCAGGCCAGCGGCAGGTCGTGCTCCAGGTCGCGCACCAGCGCGTCGACGTAGTCGTCGAACGGCAGCGCGCCCTTGGCCGCGTGCGAGTTGAAGTCGCAGTAGGGGCACTTGCGCACGCACCAGGGCAGGTGCACGTACAGCGCCAGCGGCGGCGTCAGCAGCGCGGGCGTGGCGGCTTGCTCCACGGGCCGCGGCGCGTCCGGCGGCGGCGTGCCGGGCCGTGGTCCGGCAGGGCTAGGCGTGCTCGCCATGGAACGCCGCGGTGCCGGCCAGGGCGGCCAGGTCCAGCCCGCCCAGGCGCGACTGCAGCACGGCCAGCGCCTTGCCGCGGTGGCTGATGCGGTTCTTCAGCGCCGGCTCCAGCTCGGCGGCAGACAGGCCATGTTCCGGGTCCAGGAACACCGGGTCGTAGCCGAAGCCGCCGGCGCCGCGCGGTGCGTCCAGGATGGTGCCGGCCCACGCGCCCTCGGCGATCAGCGGCTGCGGGTCGTCGGCGTGGCGCAGCAGCACGATCACCGCGTGGAAGCGGGCGGTGCGCCGCGCCGGCGGCAGGCCCGCCAGTTCGTCCAGCAGCCGGGCGATGTTGGCCGCGCTGTCGCCGTGGCCGCCGGCATAGCGGGCCGAATACAGGCCCGGCGCGCCGTCCAGCGCGTCCACGCACAGGCCGGAATCGTCGGCCAGCGCCGGCAGGCCGGTGAGGCGTGCGGCATGGCGGGCCTTGAGCAGTGCGTTCTCCACGAACGTCAGCCCGGTCTCCTCGATGTCCTCCACTCCCAATTCGCCCTGCGGGACCAGGACCGCGCCGGTGCCTTCCAGCAGCGCGCGCAGCTCGGCCAGCTTGCCGGCGTTGCCGCTGGCCAGGACCAGGCGCGGAGCGGGAAGGGAGGCCACGGGTGCGGGGCTCAGGCGTCCAGCGCCTTGCGCTGGGCGGCGAGCAGGTCGCCGATGCCCTTTTCCGCCAGGGCCAGCAGCGCGTCCAGCTCGTCGCGTCGGAAGGCATGGCCCTCGGCGGTGCCCTGCAGCTCGATGAAGCCGCCGCCGTCGTTCATCACCACGTTCATGTCGGTATCGCAGGCGCTGTCCTCGGCGTAGTCCAGGTCCAGCACCGGCACGCCCTGGTACACGCCCACCGACACCGCGGCCACCGCGCCGAATACCGGGTTGCGCTTGATTTCGCCGCGCTTGAGCAACCAGTCCACCGCATCGACCAGGGCGACGTAGGCGCCGGTGATCGCGGCGGTGCGGGTGCCGCCGTCGGCCTGGAGCACGTCGCAGTCCAGGGTGACGGTGCGCTCGCCCAGCGCGGCGCGGTCCACGCAGGCGCGCAGGGTGCGGCCGATCAGGCGCTGGATCTCCAGGGTGCGCCCGCCCTGCTTGCCGCGCGCCGCCTCGCGGTCGGAGCGGGTGTGGGTGGAGCGCGGCAGCATGCCGTATTCGGCGGTGACCCAGCCCTCGCCCTTGCCGCGCAGGAACGCCGGCACCCGGTTCTCCACGCTGGCCGTGCACAGCACGCGGGTCTGGCCGAAGCAGACCAGCACCGAGCCTTCGGCATGGCGGGTGAAGCCGCGTTCGATGCTCACCTGGCGCAACTGGTCGGGAGCGCGGCCACTGGGACGGACGACGGTCATGCGGGATTTCCGGCTGATGAGGGAGTGGAGCGGGCGGCGGCATCCGCCGCACGGGCGGCCGCGCAGATGCACGGCGTGCCGCGAAGGGCCGGCTAGATTACCATTCGCGCCTTGCCATCGATGGATTCGCGCATGATCCGCAGCATGACCGCCTTCGCCAGCGGCGAACGCTCCACCCCGTGGGGTGTCCTGGGCTGCGAGCTGCGCTCGGTCAACCATCGTTTCCTGGAGACCGGACTGCGCCTGGCCGATGACCTGCGCGCGCTGGAGCCGGCCCTGCGCGAACGCGTGGCCGCGCGCGCGCAGCGCGGGAAGCTGGACCTGGCGCTGCGCCTGCGCGCGCCGGAAGCGGCGGCGACGCTGGCGGTGGACGAGGCGCTGGTGGAGCGGCTGGGCGCACTGGCGCAGCGGCTGGACGCGAAGTTCCCGCGCCTGCGCGTGGAGTTCACCCAACTGCTGCAACTGCCCGGCGTGCTGCAGGCGCCGGTGGCCGACGGCGAGGCCCTGCAGGCGCAGGCGCTGGAGCTGCTGGACGAGGTGCTGGACGAGTTCGTCGCCGCGCGCGAGCGCGAGGGCGCCAAGCTGGAGGCGGCCATCGGCGAGCGGGTGGATGCGATCGAGCGCATCGCCGCGCAGGTGCGCGAGCTGATCCCGGCCATCCGCGAGGGCCAGCGCGCCAAGCTGGCCGCGCGCCTGGCCGAACTGCCGCACCCGGTCGATCCGGGCCGCACCGAGCAGGAACTGGTGATGTGGCTGCAGAAGCTGGACGTGGACGAGGAACTGGACCGCCTGGACAGCCACATCGCCGAGATCCGCCGCGCACTGCGCCAGCCGCAGCCGGTCGGGCGCCGGCTCGACTTCCTGCTGCAGGAATTCAACCGCGAGGCCAACACGCTCGGCTCCAAGTCGGTGGATGCGCGCACCTCCAATGCGGCGGTGGAGCTGAAGGTGCTGATCGACCAGGTCCGCGAGCAGGTGCAGAACATCGAATGAGCATCAGGGGCACGCTGTACATCGTCGCCGCGCCGTCCGGGGCCGGCAAGAGCAGCATCGTCAACGCGGTGCTGGAGCGCGACCCGGGCATCCGCCTGTCGGTCTCGTTCACCTCGCGCGCGCCGCGCCCGGGCGAACGCGACGGGCAGCACTACCACTTCGTTTCCGCCGCGGAGTTCCAGCGCATGATCGATGCCGGCGACTTCTTCGAGTACGCCCTCGTGCACGGCGACTGGAAGGGCACCGCGCGGCAGTCGGTGGAGCCGCAACTGGCCGCCGGCCACGACGTGCTGTTGGAGATCGACTGGCAGGGCGCGGCCCAGGTGCGGGCCAAGGTGCCCGACGCGGTGAGCGTGTTCATCCTGCCGCCTTCGCGGCAGGCGCTGGAGCAGCGCATGCGCAAGCGCGGCCAGGACAGCGACGCGGTCATTGCCCGGCGCCTGGCGGCGGCGCGCGAGGAGATGTCGCATTACGCCGAGTTCGACTACGTGATCGTCAACGAGGTGTTCGACGCCGCCGTGGACGAGATGTGCGCGGTGTTCATCGCCAGCCGCCTGCGCCTGGCCCGGCAGCAGGCCCGCCAGCGCGGGCTGATCGAGGCGCTGGTCGCGCCGGACGTGCCGGACGTGCCGTGATGGGCGGCTTGTTCAGGAGTCGTCGGCTTCAGTCGGCGCCCGCCATGCTGGCGAGCCGACCCTGGCCGGTTCCCGGGCCCTGTCGCCGACCGAAGCCGGCTCCTGCAGGCGCCGCACCGGATAGCGCTGGCGGCTCCGTCATCCCCGCCGCGCCTACGCCCAGTCGATCTGCCCGCGCACCACGCTGACCACCCGGCCGCCGGACCAGACCTCGCCGTCGGCGTCCACGCGCATGTCCAGGCGCGCATCGTGGCCGACCTCGCGGCCCTGGCTGACGCGGTAGCGCCCGTCGGCGCCCGGCAAGGCGCCGCGCAGCGCCAGCCATGCGGCCAGGGTGGCGTTGGCCGCGCCGGAGGCGGCGTCCTCGAAGATTGCCGGGCCGCCGACGAAGGCGCGCGCGGCGATGTGGTAGTCGCCGCCATGGCAGCGGGCGAAGGCCAGCACCCCCATGCTGTCGGTGGCATGGGCCAGCGCGGCGACCGCGTCCCAGTCCGGCGCCGCGCCGCGCAGGCCCGCCTCGTCCCGTGCCTCGGCCACCCACCAGCGGCGGCCGCCATCCATCAGCGCCGGCGGCAACTCGCCGGGCGGCAGCCAGCCCAGCGCGGCGTGCGCGGCGCGCGCATCGGCGGTCTCGACCAGGCGCGCGCGCGGCGTGCGGATGGCGATGCGGCGCGCGCCCTCCGCCTCGTCCACCTGCAGCGGCAGCACCCCGGCGATGCCTTCCTGCAGCAGCAGGCCGTCGCGCGGCCGGGCCCGCCCGGCTTCCAGCACGACGTGCGCGGTGCCCACGCTGGGATGGCCGGCGAACGGCACCTCGCGCTTGGGGCTGAACATGCGGATCGCATAGCCGGCGCCCGGGCGCGTGGGCGGGAACACGAAGGTGGTCTCCGGCAGCCGCGTCCAGCGCGCGATGGCCTGCATCGCGACATCGTCCAGGCCGGCGGCGTCGAGCACCACGGCCAGCGGATTGCCGGCGCCGGGCCGGTCGGCGAACACGTCCACCTGGACGAACGGGCGCAGGGCCATCGATGGCGATCCTCGGAGCGAAGGGCGGCCGAGCTTACCAAGCCATCGGCCGGTGTTCGTCGGCATGCGGCCAGCTCGCAACCGGCGGGCGCAGCGTGGCGGCAGGATTCGCCGCTTCCGCGCGGTGCCGCCTGGCTGTTCGCAGGGGCCGGGCAGGGCCGGCGGCCGCCGCGCCGGTGCATCGAACCATCCCCGGCATCCGGCCGAGATCGCCGGCCGAAGCCGGCTCCCGCAGGAGAGGGTCGCGCGCCGGGCGATCGCCGGCCGGGCGGCACGCCGAAAGCCGCGGCGATGGTTGCGCGTGTGACGCTTCTACGCCTGCGAAAAGCCACGTGGAACGGCGATTCCGCAGGGCGATTCGGCTTAGAATCGGCAATTCGTGCCCGATGATCGGGCGTTCTTCCGAAAGCAGCCCCATGTCCGCAGTTTCGCCCGCGCAAGACGCCGCCTCCGGCGGCTGGATCGTCCTCAAGTTCGGCGGCACCTCGGTGTCGCGCCGTCATCGCTGGGACACGATCGGCAGGCTGGCGAAAAAACGCGCGGACGAGACCGGCGGGCGCGTCGTGGTGGTGGTGTCGGCGCTGTCGGGCGTGACCAACGAGCTGACCGCCATCACCGATGGCGCCGCCGACACCGCCCAGCGCATGGACGCCCTGGAGCGGCGCCACCGCGAATTCCTGGCCGAGCTGGAACTGGACGCCGACGCGGTGCTGGGCGAGCGCCTGGCCGCGCTGCGCGCGCTGCTGGCCGACCCGCGCGCCGCGTCGCGCCCGCTGGACTGGCAGGCCGAGGTGCTGGGCCAGGGCGAGCTGCTTTCCTCCACCCTGGGCGCGGCCTACCTGCGCGCGCAGGGGCTGGACTTCGGCTGGATGGACGCGCGCGACTGGCTCGACGCGCTGCCGCCGCAGCCCAACCAGAGCGAGTGGTCGCGCCGGCTGTCGGTCAACTGCCGCTGGGAAGCCGACGATGGCTGGCGCGAGCGCTTCGCCGCCCAGCCCGCGCGCATGCTGATCACCCAGGGCTTCATCGCCCGGCACCAGGACGGCGGCACGGCGGTCCTGGGCCGTGGCGGCTCGGACACCTCGGCCGCCTACCTGGGCGCGCTGCTGGGCGCGCGCCGGGTGGAGATCTGGACCGACGTGCCGGGCATGTTCAGCGCCAATCCGCGCGAGGTGCCCGACGCGCGGCTGCTGAGCCGGCTGGGCTACGCCGAGGCGCAGGAGATCACCACCACCGGCGCCAAGGTGCTGCATCCGCGCTCGATCAAGCCGTGCCGCGATTCGGGCGTGCCGATGGCGGTGCTGGACACCGAGAACCCGGACCTGTTCGGCACCGTCATCGACCGCAGCGCGGCCACCGTGCCGGGGGTCAAGGCGATCAGCCGCCGCAACGGCGTGGTGCTGGTGTCGGTGGAGGACATCGGCATGTGGCAGCAGGTGGGCTACCTGGCCGACGTGTTCGAGCTGTTCCGCACGCACGGCCTGTCGGTGGACATGATCGGCACCTCGCAGACCAACGTCACCGTGTCGCTGGACCCCAGCGAGAACCTGCTCAGCCAGGACGTGCTCTCGGCGCTGGCCCAGGACCTGCAGAAGATCGGCCGGGTCAAGGTGATCGTGCCGTGCGCGGCCATCACCCTGGTCGGGCGCGGCATGCGCTCGCTGCTGCACCGGCTGCCGGAGGTGTTCTCGCGCTTCGGCCACGAGCGCGTGCACATGATTTCGCAGTCCTCCAACGACCTCAACCTCACCTTCGTCATCGACGAGGCCGATGCCGACGGCCTGCTGCCGCAGTTGCACGCCGCGCTGATCGACAACGGCGCCATGCCGGTGCAGGAGGCCGAGGTGTTCGGCCCGCGCTGGCGCGAGATCAACGGCGCGGTGCGCCCGCGCCCGCGGCCGTGGTGGCGCGGCGAGCGCCGGCGGCTGCTGGACCTGGCCCGGGCCGGCACGCCGCGCTACGTCTACCACCTGCCCACCGTGCGCGAGCGCGCCCGGCAACTGAAGGCGGTGGCGGCCGTGGACCACCGCTACTACGCGATCAAGGCCAACCCGCATCCGGCGATCCTGCGTGCCCTCGTGGACGAGGGCTTCGGCCTGGAGTGCGTGTCGCTGGGCGAGCTGCGCCACGCGTTCGCGGCGCTGCCGCACCTGGACCCCAAGCGGGTGCTGTTCACCCCCAGCTTCGCGCCGCGCGAGGAGTACGAGCAGGCGTTCGCGCTGGGCGCCACGGTGACGGTGGACAACGTGGAGCTGCTGCAGCGCTGGCCGGAGACCTTCCGCGGCCGCTCGCTGTGGCTGCGCATCGACCTGGGCCATGGCGACGGCCACCACGAGAAGGTCAACACCGGCGGCAAGGCGGCCAAGTTCGGCCTGTCGGCCGCGCGCGTGGACGAGTTCGTCGAGCGGGCGCGCACGCTGGGCGTGGCCATCGCCGGCCTGCACGCGCACCTGGGCAGCGGAGTGGAGACTGCCGGGCACTGGCGGCTGATGTGCGACGAACTGGCCGGCTTCGCCCGCCGCATCGGCAGCGTCGGCATCCTCGACATCGGCGGCGGCCTGCCCATTCCGTACAGCGCCGACGACGAGCCGTTCGACCTGGAGGCGTGGGCGGCCGGCTTGGCCGAGGTGCGGCAGGTGCATCCCGCATTCGAGCTGGCGATCGAGCCGGGCCGCTTCCTGGTGGCCGAGGCCGGCGTGCTGCTGGCCCGCGCCACCCAGGTGGTGGAGAAGGACGGCGTGCTGCGGGTGGGCCTGGACGCGGGCATGAACGCGTTGCTGCGCCCGGCGCTGTACGACGCCTGGCACGACATCGTCAACCTGAGCCGCCTGGACGAGGCCGACGAGGGCATGTTCGACGTGGTCGGCCCGATCTGCGAGTCCAGCGACATCTTCGGCCGCCGCCGCCGGCTGCCGGCGGCCACCGCGCCGGACGACGCCATGCTGGTGGCCGACGCCGGCGCCTACGGGCAGGCCATGGCCAGCACCTACAACCAGCGGGCGCTGCCGGTCGAGGACGTGCTCGATGGGGCCGCGGGCTGACTCGGCTCGGCCGGCCGAGCCGCGCGGCAGCGGCATGCCGGCCGGCGCACGGCCGCGGTGGCTGCCTTCCATCGAGCTTGGCGCTACGCTGGCGGCCCTGAGCGCCGGCATCCTGCCGGCCCTGGCCATCGCCTTTTCGCCCGGCGGCTGCTGCAGGCACCGGCCGGCATGGCTCATCACGGATACCGCATGACCACTTTCGACCGAGACGCCATCCAGGTTTTCCGCTTCGTGCGATGCGGCTTCGACGCCGCCACCGGCGTGGCCGAACTGGTCTACGCCTTCGACGACGGCCCGGAACTGGTGGAGACCGTGACCGTGCCCGGCGCGCCATTCGCGCTGGCCGGCGCGCGCGCGGCGGCGGTGGAACGGGCGCTGCGCCTGCTGCACCTGATCGCCGGGGTGAGCTACTACAAGGCGGCGGTGCCGCCGCGGATCGCCATCGACGGCTACGCCATCGACGCGGACACCGCCGCGCTGGTGGAGCGGATCTACGTCAACGGCCTGGGCGAGTTCGCCTATCGCAACGGGCTTGACCTGCATGGGCGGATCGGGTTCCCGGCCGAGGCGGGCAGCGGCCCTCCATGGCGCGGCGACGCTGGCTCCGGCGAGGGCGCGGCGGATGCCGATGGAGCGCCTGCCGGGCGCGCGCTCGTAGCCATCGGCGGCGGCAAGGATTCGCTGGTCAGCATCGAGGCGTTGCGCGCGGCGGGCGTGGCGCAGACCGTGGCCTGGATCGGCAGCTCGCAACTGATCCGCACCTGCGCCGAGCGCACCGGCCTGCCCACGCTCAACATCGGCCGCGCGCTGGCGCAGGAACTGTTCGAGATCAACCGCCAGGGCGCGTACAACGGCCACATCCCGGTTACCGCGGTGAACTCGGCGATCCTGGTGCTGGCCGCGTTGCTGACCGGCCACGGCCAGGTGGTGTTCTCCAACGAGCGCTCGGCCAGCTACGGCAGCTGCATCGTCGCCGCCGACGGCACGGTCACCGGCGAGGTCAACCACCAGTGGTCCAAGGGCTGGGACTTCGAACGCGCCTTCGGCGAGCACGTCGAGCGCCACGTGGCCGCCACCGGCGCTGTCCCGGCGCTGCGCTACTACTCGCTGCTGCGGCCGCTGTCCGAGCTGGCGGTGGCGCGGCAGTTCGCCCGCAACGACCACTACGACGCGCACTTCTCCAGTTGTAACCGCAACTTCCACATCCTCGGCGAGAAGCCGGCGCAGCGCTGGTGCGGGCTGTGCCCGAAGTGCCAGTTCGTGTTCCTGGCGCTGGCGCCGTTCATGTCCAAGACCCGGTTGATGGGCATCTTCGGCCGCAACCTGCTGGACGACGCGGCGCAGGCGCCGGGCTTCGACGCGCTGCTGGAGTTCGGCGACCACAAGCCGTTCGAGTGCGTGGGCGAGGGCCGCGAGTCGCGCGCGGCGATGGCCTGGCTGGCCGAGCGCCCGGAGTGGCGCGAGGACGCGCTGGTGGCGCGCTTCGCCCGCCAGATCCGGCCGCTGCTGGACGAGGCGGAACTGGCGCTGGAGCCGTTGCTGGCGCCGGACGGCGAACACCGCGTGCCCGCCGAGGTGTGGGAGCGGGTGCGTGCGTATTTCGCAGCTTGAGGGGCAGCGCGTCGCGCTGTGGGGATGGGGCCGCGAGGGCCGCGCGGCGTACCGCGCCCTGCGCGGGCGCGAGGCGCCCGGGTCCCCGCTGCCGCTGACCCTGTTCTGCACGCCGGCCGAGGCCGGGGAGGCGCACGCGCTGGGCGATGCGGCGCTGCAGGTGGAGACCGAGGCCAGCGCCGAGCGCCTGTCCGCGTTCGAGGTGGTGATCAAGTCGCCGGGCATCAGCCCGTACCGGCCCGAGGCGCAGGCCGCGGCCGCGCGCGGCACCCGCTTCGTCGGCGGCACCGCGCTGTGGTTCGCCGGCCATGCGCAGGCGCGCGCGGTGTGCGTCACCGGCACCAAGGGCAAAAGCACCACCACCGCGCTGCTGGCCCACCTGCTGCGCGCCGGCGGCCACCGCACCGCGCTGGCCGGCAACATCGGCCTGCCGCTGCTGGACGTGGCCGAAGAACCCGCGCCGGAATTGTGGGCGATCGAACTGTCCAGCTACCAGACCGGCGACGTGGCCGCCGCCGGCGTGCGCCCGGAGGTGGCGGTGGTGCTGAACCTGTTTCCCGAGCACCTGGACTGGCACGGCAGCCAGGCGCGCTACGTCGAGGACAAGTTGGCGCTGGTGACCGCGGCGCGGCCGCGCACCGCGGTGCTCAACGCCGCCGACCCGCGCCTGGCCGCGCTGGACCTGCCGCACAGCCACATCGCCTGGTTCAACCGTGGCGACGGCTGGCACCTGCGCGGGGATGCGCTGTACCGCGGCGATGCCTTCGTGCTGGATGCCGGCGAGGTGCCGCTGCCCGGGCGCCACAACCGCGGCAACCTGTGCGCGGCGCTGGCCGCGATCGAGGCGCTGGGCGTGGACCCGGTGCCGCTGGCGCCGGCCGCGCGCGATTTCCGCCCGCTGCCGCACCGCCTGCAGTGGCTGGGCGAGCGCGATGGGATCGGCTGGGTCAACGACTCGATCAGCACCACCCCGCACGCCAGCCTGGCGGCGCTGGACTGCTACGCCGGCCGCCGCACCGTGCTGCTGGCCGGCGGCCACGACCGCGGCCTGGACTGGCACGATTTTGCCGCGCGGATGCAGGCGCATGCGCCACTGGGCATCGTGACCATGGGCGCCAACGGCCCGCGCATCCACGCCCTGCTGCAGCCATTGGCCGCGGCCGGCCGGCTGCGGCTGGGCGCGGCCGGAGGCCTGGCCGATGCCGTCGCCCAGGCGCGCGCGCTGCTGGCCGGCGATGGCGTGGTGCTGCTGTCGCCCGGCGCGCCCAGCTTCGGCGCCTACCGCGACTACACCGAGCGCGGCCGCCACTTCGCCGCGCTGGCCGGTTTCGACCCGGACGCGATCAGCGCCATCCCCGGGCTGGGCGTGGCCTGAGCCCGGCCACGCCGGCGCGCGCCGGGGCCGGGCGCCTGCCGGCCGGCGGGACGGCCGCAGGCCATGCACGGGTGCCGGCCGCATTACACTCGCCCTTCCCGACCGCAGGAGGCCGCACCATGCGCAATTCCTCGATTGCCTCCGGCAGGCTGTTCGCCGCCATGCTGGCCTCCGGGCTGGCGGCGTTGCTGGCGCTTCCGGCCGCGGCGCGGCCGCGCGCCGAACCGGTGGAGTGGACCATCGGCCACGAGCGCTTCAGCGGCTTCCTGGTCTACGACGACCAAGGCGATGCCAGGCGCCCAGGGCTGGTGATGGTGCCGAACTGGAGGGGCGTGAACGAATCGGCCGTGGCCAAGGCGCGCCAGGTGGCCGGCGACGACTACGTGGTGCTGGTGGCCGACGTCTACGGCAAGGACGTGCGCCCCAAGGACAACCAGGAGGCCGGCCGGGTGGCGGGCGCCTTGCGCGATACCCCGGCCCTGCTGCGCGCGCGCGCGCGGGCGGCGGTGGAGGCGCTGCGCGCCCAGGCGGGCCGGGCGCCGCTGGACCCGGCGCGGATCGGTGCGTTCGGGTTCTGCTTCGGCGGCACCACGGTGCTGGAACTGGCCCGTGCCGGCGCGCCCCTGGCCGGGGTGGTGAGCCTGCATGGCGGCCTGGGCACCGCGGCGCCGGCCGCGCCCGGCGCGGTGACGACGCCGGTGCTGGTGCTCAACGGCGCGGCGGACAAGGGCGTGGGGGCCGAGGACATCGCCGGATTCGGGCGCGAGATGGACGCGGCCGGCGCCGACTGGCAGTTCGTGAACTTCAGCGGCGCGGTGCACTGCTTCGCCGAGGCCGATGCCGGCGACGACCCGGCCAGCAACTGCCGCTACGACGCGCGCGCGGCCAGGCGCGCCTACCGCATGCTGGAAGACTTCTTCGACGAGCGCTTCGGCGACTGACGCGGCCGGCCATCGCGGCGGCGGTGCGGCGCCCGCTGCCCGCCGCCACGGCTCAGTGCGTGCGTTCGACCGCGTAGCGGGCCAGCCCGCGCAGCGCGGCCAGGGCCTCGGACTCGGGCAGCCCGGCCAGCGCCGCCTCGGCGGCGACGGCGTATTCCCGCGCGCGCCGGCGGCTGTATTCCAGCCCGCCGGTGGCGCGGATGGCCGCCAGCACCGCCGGCATCGCCGTGCCGTCGCCTTCCTGCACCGCCCGGCGCAGGCGCTGGCGGGTGGCTTCGTCGGAGTGCGCGATGGCGTGGATCAGCGGCAGGGTGGCCTTGCCCTCGGCGAGGTCGTCGCCCAGGTTCTTGCCCAGGTCGCCCGCCTCGGCGGCGTAGTCGAGCACGTCGTCGGCGATCTGGAAGGCGTAGCCCAGGTTCATGCCGTAGTCGTACAGCGCCTGCTGCACGGCCTCGCCGGCGCCGGAGGCCAGCGCGCCCAGGCGGGTGCCGGCGGCGAACAGCACCGCGGTCTTGCGCTCGATCACGCGCAGGTAGGCGGCCTCGTCGGTGTCCGGGTTGCGCACGTGCAGCAACTGCAGCACCTCGCCCTCGGCGATGCGGTTGGTGGTGTCGGCCAGCACCTGCATCACCTCCATCCGGTCCAGCTCGACCATCAACTGGAAGCTGCGCGAATACAGGAAGTCGCCCACCAGCACGCTGGCGGCGTTGCCCCAGATCGCGTTGGCGGTGCTGCGCCCGCGGCGCAGGTCGGACTCGTCAACCACGTCGTCGTGGAGCAGGGTGGAGGTGTGGATGAACTCGACGATGGCCGCCAGTTGGTGGTGGTCGGCGCCGGTGCCGGCATCGGCGGCGCTGGCCTGGCCGGCCAGCAGCACCAGCATCGGCCGCAGGCGCTTGCCGCCGGCCGAGACGATGTGCTCGGCGATCTGGTTGATCAGGACCACGTCCGAGGCCAGGCGGGCGCGGATCAGGGCGTCGACCGCGGCCATGTCGGCGGCGGCCAGGGCCTGGATGCGCGGCAGCGGGGCGTGGGGGAGGGGGGAAGGGTGATCGGCCATGCGAGGCGCCCGGGAAAGTGCCTGAATTATAAGGCGGCGATGGGAAGAATCCCTACATCGCCGGGCGTTGTTCAGCGCTGGCGCATGGCGCGCGGCTATACTCCAATGCCTTTCGAGCGGGCCCGGCCGGGCCCGAAGACGGAACCCACACTATGGCGCGCGGCATCAACAAGGTGATCCTGGTCGGCAACCTCGGCAACGACCCCGACACCAAGTACACCCAGGCAGGCATGGCCGTGACCCGCATCAGCCTGGCCACCACCAGCGTGCGCAAGGACCGCGAGGGCAACTCCCAGGAGCGGACCGAGTGGCACCGGGTGGTGTTCTTCGGCAAGCTCGGCGAGATCGCCGGCGAGTACCTGCGCAAGGGCTCCCAGGTGTACGTGGAAGGCGAGATCCGCTACGACAAGTACACCGGCCAGGATGGGCAGGAGCGCTACAGCACCGACATCGTCGCCAACGAGATGCAGATGCTTGGCGGCCGCGGTGGCGGTGGCGGCGAGGGCGGCGGTTCCGACCGCGGCGAGCGCCCGCCGCGCAGCGCCCCGCCGCGCCGCGAATACCCGCAGCGCAACGCACCGGCGGCCGCTCCCGCCGAGCCGGCCGCCGGCGGCTTCAACGACGACTTCGCCGACGATGACATCCCGTTCTGAAGACGGACGGGTGTGCAGCCGTTTTCCCGAGTGTGCGTGAGGAGCGATCCGTGCCGACCTGGCTCGTGACCGGCGGCGCCGGTTTCATCGGTGGCAACTTCGTGCTGGAAGCGGTGGCGCGCGGCGTGCGCGTGGTCAACCTCGACGCGCTGACCTACGCCGGCAACCTGCACACGCTGGCCGCGCTGGACGGCCATCCGGACCACGTCTTCGTGCATGGCGACATCGGCGACCGCACGCTGGTGGCGCGGCTGCTGGCCGAGCATCGCCCGGACGCGGTGCTCAATTTCGCCGCCGAGAGCCACGTGGACCGCTCCATCGACGGCCCGGCGGCCTTCGTGCAGACCAACGTGGTCGGCACTCTGGCCCTGCTGGAGGCTGCGCGCGACCACTGGCGCGCGCTGGAGGACGGCGCCCGCGAGGCGTTCCGCTTCCTGCACGTGTCCACCGACGAGGTCTACGGCGCCCTGGGCGACACCGGCACGTTCAGCGAGACCACGCCCTATGCCCCCAACTCGCCGTACTCGGCGAGCAAGGCCGCCTCCGACCACCTGGTGCGGGCCTTCCACCACACCTACGGGCTGCCGGTGCTCACCACCAACTGCTCCAACAACTACGGTCCGTACCACTTCCCCGAAAAGCTCATCCCGCTGGTGATCGCCAAGGCGCTGGCTGGCGAGCCGCTGCCGGTCTACGGCGACGGCCGGCAGGTGCGCGACTGGCTGTACGTGTCCGATCACTGCGAGGCGATCCGCACCGTGCTGGCCCGCGGCCGGGTGGGGGAGACCTACAACGTCGGCGGCGACGCGGAGCGGCAGAACATCGAGGTGGTGCGCACGGTCTGCGCGTTGCTGGACGAGCGCCGTCCGCGCGAGGACGGGCTGCCGCGCGCGCGCCAGATCGCCCACGTCGCCGACCGCCCCGGCCACGACCGCCGGTATGCGATCGACGCCTCCAAGCTCAAGGGCGAACTGGGCTGGACGCCGGCCTACACCTTCGAGCAGGGCCTGGCCGCCACCGTGGACTGGTACCTGGACAACCAGGACTGGGTGCGGCGCGTGCTCGACGGCAGCTACCGGCTCGAGCGCATCGGCACCACGGTCTAGACGCGGGTTCCACACGGGCGCCCGCATGCTTTCCAGGCGCGAGCCGGCGCGGGCGCCAGGCATCCTTCCAATGCGGGTCCCTCGCAACAGCCCGCATCTCCCCGCGCGGGCCACCAAGGGCAAGGCGAAATGACACAACGCAAGGGCATCATCCTGGCCGGCGGCTCCGGCACGCGGCTGTATCCCATCACCCGCGCCATCAGCAAGCAATTGCTGCCGGTGTACGACAAGCCGATGATCTACTACCCGCTCAGCGTGCTGATGCTGGCGGGCATCCGCGAGGTGCTGGTGATCAACACCCCGCACGAGCAGGCGCTGTTCCAGGCGCTGCTGGGCGACGGCTCGCAGTGGGGCCTGGACATCCACTACGCGGTGCAGCCCAGCCCCGACGGGCTGGCCCAGGCCTACCTGATCGGCCGCGAGTTCGTCGGCGCAAAGCCCAGTTGCCTGGTGCTGGGCGACAACATCTTCCACGGCCATGGCCTGACCGGGCTGCTCGCGCGCGCGGGCGCGCGCAGTGAGGGCGCCACCGTGTTCGGCTATTGGGTGCGCGACCCCGAGCGCTACGGCGTGGCCGAGTTCGACGCGCAGGGCCGGGTGGTGGGCATCGAGGAGAAGCCGGAGCGGCCGCGCTCCAACTACGCGGTCACCGGGCTGTACTTCTACGACGGCCGGGCCAGCGACTATGCCGCCGAACTGAAACCCTCGGCGCGCGGCGAGCTGGAGATCACCGACCTCAACAAGCGCTACCTCGCCGATGGCGAGCTGTACCTGGAACCGCTCGGCCGCGGCTACGCCTGGCTGGACACCGGCACCCACCGCTCGCTGCTGGAGGCGTCCACTTTCATCGAGACGATCGAGGCGCGGCAGGGGCTGCGCGTGTGCTGCCCGGAGGAGATCGCCTTCGGCAACGGCTGGATCGACGCGGCGCAACTGGAAGCGTTGGCCGCGCCGCTGGCCAAGAACGGCTACGGCCAGTACCTGATGGACCTGGCCCGGCGCGGCACGGTGGTGCGATGAGGCTCGTCCAGACCGATCTGCCCGGTTGCGTGGTGGTCGAGCCGGCGGTGTTCGGCGATGCCCGCGGCTTCTTCTACGAGGCCTGGAACGCGCAGCGCTACGCCGGGCACGGCCTGCCCGGAAGCTTCGTGCAGAGCAACGTGTCCTCGTCCTCGCGCGGCGTGCTGCGCGGGCTGCACTACCAGTGGCCCAACCCGCAGGGCAAGCTGGTCAGCGTGCTGGAAGGAGAGGTCTACGACGTGGCGGTGGACATCCGCCGCGGCTCGCCGCATTTCGGGCGCTGGACCGCGGCCGTGCTGAGCGGGGAGAACAAGCGCCAGTTCTGGATTCCGGAAGGCTTCGCGCACGGCTTCCTGGTGCTGTCGGAGCAGGCGTTGTTCAGCTACCTGTGCACCGCGCCCTACGACAAGGCCGCCGACGCCGGCATCCGCTGGAACGATGCGGCCATCGGCGTGGACTGGCCGGAATCGGCGCCGCTGCTGTCGGACAAGGACGCGGCCGCGCCGTTCCTGGATGCGATCGCGCCCGAGCGCCTGCCGGTCTTCCCGGGATGAAGCTGCTGCTCGTCGGCGCCAACGGCCAGCTTGGCCGCGAACTGCGGCGCAGCCTGCGGACGCTGGGGCAGGTGGTGGCGGCCACGCGCGACGGGCGCCTGGACGATGCCGGCGCGGGCGACGCCGCGCCGGGGCCGGGCGCCTGCGCGGTCGCCGACCTGTCCGATCCCGCCGGCCTTGAGGCCCTGGTCGGCGCGGTCGCGCCCGACGCGGTGCTCAACGCCGCCGCCTACACCGCGGTGGACCAGGCCGAGGGCGACGCGCAGAACGCGTTCCGGGTCAACGCGCAGGCGCCGGGCATCCTGGCCCGCGGCTGCGCCGCCGCGGGCGTTCCACTGGTCCACTATTCGACCGACTACGTGTTCGACGGGCAGGGCACCCGCCCGTACCGCGAGGACGACCCGACCGCGCCGCTGGGCGTGTACGGCGCCAGCAAGCTGGCCGGCGAGGACGCGGTGCGTGCCGCCGGCGGCCGCCACCTGGTCCTGCGCACCGCCTGGGTGTACGCCACCCACGGGCACAACTTCCTGCGCACCATGCTGCGCCTGGGGGCCGAGCGCGAGGAATTGCGCGTGGTCGCCGACCAGGTCGGCACGCCCACGCCGGCGGCGTTGATCGCCGACGTCACCGCCGCCCTGCTGGGGCAGGCGCTGGCCGACACCTCGCTTCGCGGCACCTGGCACCTGACCGCCGGGGGCGATACCAGTTGGCACGGCTTCGCCGAGGCGATCTTCGCCGAAGCGGTCTCCACCGGCCTGCTGCCGCGTGCGCCGCGGGTGCGGCCGATCGCCACCGCGGACTACCCGACCCCGGCCCGCCGCCCGGCGTACTCGTGCCTGGACACCGCCCGCCTGCGCACCGATTTCGGCATCGAGCCGCCGCACTGGCACGACGGGCTGCGTGGGGTGATCGCGGCGCTGGCGGCCGCTCGCTGAGCCGGCCGCGCCGGTTCCCGCACCGCATCGATCCATGGCCCCCGCCTTCCGTGTAGGGGCCGGCTTCGGTCGGCGACCGGGCACCGGAGCCGGAGCCGGCATGTACGCCCGGGCGTCGAACGCCGGCCCGCCCGGCTTCCAGCAAATCCAGGCCGGCGGCCCCCGGCCTTCCTCCACTGGACTTGCCGCCGCCGGGCCGATAGCGTGTCGGGCTTCATGATTGCAGGGGAAACCAAGTGGCCCATCCCGCCGGTACGCCGCAACTGACCTTCCGCGCTGTGGTCCTGGCCATCGTCCTGGCCGTGGTGCTGGCGGCGGCCAACGCCTACCTGGGCCTGTTCGCGGGCCTGACCGTGGCCACCGCGATCCCCGCGGCGGTGGTGTCCATGGGCGTGCTGCGGCTGCTGGGCGGCGGCACCATCCTGGAGAACAACATCGTCCAGACCGGCGCCTCGGCCGGTTCGTCGATCGCGGCCGGCGTCATCTTCACCATCCCCGCGCTGGTGCTGATGGGCTACTGGCCCGACTTCAAGTACTGGTGGGTGCTGGGCATCGCCGGCCTGGGCGGGCTGCTGGGCGTGCTGTTCTCGGTGCCGCTGCGGCGCTCGATGATCGTCGAGGACCCGCTGCCGTTCCCCGAGGGCAAGGCCGCCGCCGAGGTGCTCAAGGCCGGCGACAACCCGGGGCCGGGGCTGAAGATCCTGGGCCTTTCGGCCGGCATCGGCGCCCTGGTCAAGCTGGCCGCGGGCAACGGCCTGCGCCTGATCCCGGACAGTTGGGCGGTGGCCGGCTACTTCGCCGACAATCGCGTGATCGGCTACCTGGGCACCGGCCTGTCGCCGGCGCTGCTGGGCGTGGGCTACATCGTCGGCCTGAACGTGGGCATCGTGGTCCTGTCCGGCGCCATCCTGTCCTGGCACATCGCCATCCCGCTGTACCACGCCTTCTTCCTCCAGAGCGACCCGTCGCTGGCCGCCGCCATCGCCGGCCAGCCCGCGGCCGATGCGGCGTTCGCGATCTGGAACGCGAAGATCCGCTTCCTGGGCGTGGGCGCGATGCTGGTGGGCGGGGTGTGGACCCTGTTCTCGCTGCGCAACTCGCTGCTGGCCGGCATCCGCAGCGGCTTCGCGGCCGCGCGCAAGGGCGCCGCGCAGGGCACCGCCGAGACCGACCGCGACCTGCCGATGAAGTGGATGCTGGCGGCGCTGGTGCTGTTCGTGCTGCCGCTGCTGGCGCTGTACCAGGCCATCGTCGGTCAGTGGCATGTCAGCATCCCGATGACGATCATCATGATCGTCGCCGGCTTCCTGTTCGTGTCGGTATCCGGCTACCTGGCCGGCCTGGTCGGCTCGTCCAACAACCCGGTCTCGGGCATCACCATCGCCACCATCCTGTTCGCCTCGGTGGTGCTGCTGGTCTTGCTGGGCAGCGACGGCCAGACGCAGGTGGGCGGCGCGCCGCTGGGCGCGGTGGCCGCGATCATGATCGGCGCGGTGGTGTGCTGCGCGGCGGCGGTGGGCGGCGACAACCTGCAGGACCTGAAGACCGGCTACCTGGTCGGCGCCACGCCGTGGAAGCAGCAACTGATGCTGGGCATCGGCGCGTTCTCCTGCGCCCTGGTCATGGCCCCGGTGCTGAACCTGCTGCAGCAGGCCTACGGCATCGGCTCCAAGACCCTGCCGGCGCCGCAGGCCAACCTGATGGCCTCGGTGGCCAAGGGCCTGTTCGGCGGGCAGTTGCCGTGGACGATGATCGCCATCGGCGGCGTGGTCGGTGCGCTGGTGATCGCGCTGGACGGCTGGCTGAAGGCGCGCGGCTCGCGCTTCCGGGTGCCGGTGCTGGCCGCGGCCATCGGCATCTACCTGCCGCTCGAGTTGATGGTGCCGATCTTCCTCGGCGGCCTGCTCGCGCACCTGGTGCAGCGCCTGCACAAGGTGCGCGACGACGACGAGGCCGGGCTGGACCGCGTGCACCGCCCCGGCGTGCTGTTCTCGGCCGGCCTGATCACCGGCGAGGCGCTGATGGGCATCGCCATCGCCCTGCCCATCGTGATCGCCCGCGACTCGGAGGTGCTGGCGCTGCCGCTGGATTCCGGCGCCTGGGCGCAGTGGATCGGGCTGGCGGTGCTGGCCTTCGTCGGCTGGCTGCTGTACCGAACCGGCAAGCGTGGCGAAGCGGCCGCCTGATGCCATCCCGCCGGCGGGGGGCAGCGCCTTCCGCCGATGCGCCGGCCCGGCGGCGCTGTCCAGCACCCGGGACCGTTCCCGCCAGGAGAAGCCCCGGATGAAACCCGACCGTTCCCTCATGTTCGCGCTTGCCGGCCTGCTGGGCCTGGCGATGCTTCCTTCCGCGGCCGAGGCCGCGCGCGGCTTCGACGTGCGCGACCTGCAGGCCCTGAACCGCGTGTCCTCGCCCACCCTGTCGCCCGATGGCGCGCGGGTGGTGTTCGCTCAGCGCGAGATCGCGGTCGAGGGCGCGGGCGGGGACCTGGGCAAGGCCACCACCGGGCTGTGGATCCGCGACCTGCGCACCCGCGACCTGGCGCCGCCCAGGCGGCTGACCCCGGAGGACTGGAGCGTGAACTCGCCGGCCTTCGCCCCCGACGGCCGCACGGTGTACTTCCTCAGCGCCAGGTCCGGCACGGCCCAGCTCTACGCGGTCGCGGCCGCCGGCGGCAAGCCGCGCCAGTTGACCGACTTCGCCCTGGACATCGGCAGCTACCGGTTGTCGCCGGACGGGACGCGGGTGGCGTTCAGCGCGGACACCTTCGCCGACTGCGCGGCCGATTTCGCCTGCACCCGCAAGCGGCTCGACGCGCGCGCGGCGGGCAAGGCCAGCGGCGTGCTGTACGAGCAACTGTTCGTGCGCCACTGGGACACCTGGAAGGACGGGCGCCGCAGCCGCCTGTTCGTGGCCGCGCTGCCCGCCTCGGGCGGCGGCGCGGTGCAGGCGGCCACGGCGCTGAGCGCGGCGCTGGACGGCGACATCCCGGCCAAGCCGTTCGGCGGCAACGACGACTACGCCTGGGCGCCGGATGGCGCCAGCGTGGTGGCCAGCGTGCGCATCGCCGGCGGCAGCGAGCCGTGGTCGACCAACTTCGACCTGTACCGGCTGCCGGTGGACGGCGGCGCGCCGGTCAACCTGACCGCGGCCAACCCGGCCTGGGACGCGGGCCCGGTGTTCAGCGCCGATGGCGGGACGCTGTTCTACCGCGCGATGAAGCGGCCCGGCTTCGAGGCCGACCGCTTCGCCCTGATGGCGCGCGACATGGCCACCGGGCAGGTGCGCGAGATCGCCCCGGACTGGGACCGCAGCGCCGACGGCATCGTCGCCTCGGCCGATGGGCGCACCCTGTACACCACCGCCCAGGACACCGGCGAGCATCCGCTGTTCGCGGTGGACGTGGCCAGCGGCAGGGTGGACAGGCGGGTCGGCGGGGGCACCCTCGGCGCGTTCGAGATCGCCGGCGACACCTTGGCCTTCACCCGCAACTCGCTGCACAGCGGCGACCAGTTGTTCACCGCCTCGCTGTCCAGCCCGCAGGTGCAGCGCGCGATCACGCCCAGCGCCGGCGATGCGCTGCCGGAGGTGGCCTTCGGCGCCTACGAGCAGTTCAGCTTCCCCGGCTGGAACGGCGAGACGGTGCACGGCTACGTGGTCAAGCCCTGGAACTACGAGGAGGGAACGAAGTACCCGGTCGCGTTCCTGATCCACGGCGGTCCGCAGGGCAGCTTCGGCGACGGCTGGAGCTACCGCTGGAACCCGCAGACCTACGCCGGGCAGGGCTACGCGGTGGTGATGATCGACTTCCACGGCTCCACCGGCTACGGCCAGGCCTTCACCGATTCGATCAGCGGCGACTGGGGCGGCAAGCCGCTGGTCGACCTGCAGAAGGGCTGGGCCGCCGCTCAGGACAGGTACGCCTTCCTCGACGGCGGCCGCGCCTGCGCGCTGGGCGCCAGCTACGGCGGCTACATGATCAACTGGATCGCCGGCAACTGGTTCGACGAGGCCGGCGCCTCGCCGTGGAAGTGCCTGGTCAACCACGACGGCGTGTTCGACACCCGCTCGATGGGCTACGTGACCGAGGAACTGTG
Source organism: Pseudoxanthomonas broegbernensis (assembly GCF_014202435.1). GTDB lineage: Bacteria > Pseudomonadota > Gammaproteobacteria > Xanthomonadales > Xanthomonadaceae > Pseudoxanthomonas > Pseudoxanthomonas broegbernensis. The sequence goes on from NZ_JACHGU010000001.1 coordinate 411,904, forward strand.
GTTCAGCGAGTGGGAGAACGGCGGCACCCCGTACCAGGTGCCGGAGAACTACGAGAAGTTCAACCCGGTCAACCACGTGGCCAAGTGGCGCGTGCCGATGCTGGTGGTGCAGGGCGAGAAGGACTACCGGGTGCCGGTGGACCAGGGCCTGTCCGCCTTCACCGCGCTGCAGCGCCGCGGCATCGAGTCGCAACTGCTGTATTTCCCGGACGAGAACCACTGGGTGCTCAAGCCGGCCAACAGCGTGCTCTGGCACGACACCGTCAATGCCTGGCTGAAGAAGCACATCGGGCAGTGATCCAGCCGATGGCCGGCGCGATGCCGGCCATCGCCTCTCCGGGGCTGTGGACCGGGACGAACAGGAGAACCGACGCCGATGGCGATCCAGGCCACCGCACCTTCCGCCGCACTGGTCCAGAACGACATCGTCCTGTTCGGCCTGATCGCCGCCACCCTGGGCGCGATCTTCTGGCTGGCCAGCGGGCCCACGCCGTTCTGGAGGAAGTTCTTCGCCTGGATCCCGGCGCTGCTGCTGTGCTACTTCGTGCCGGCGCTGTACAACACCGTCGGCCTGATCGACGGCGTCGACAACCACATCTACAACCCGGTGGCCAGCCGCGTACTGCTGCCCGCCGCGCTGGTGCTGCTGACCCTGTCCGTGGACCTGAAGGGCATCCTCAGGCTCGGCCCGCGGCTGCTGTTCGTGTTCTGCGCGGGCACCCTGGGCGTGGTGCTGGGGGCGATGGTCTCGTTCCAGGCGATGGCCTGGCTCCATCCCCCGGCGGTGGCCGGCGATACCTGGAAGGGCATGGCCGCGCTGGCGGGAAGCTGGATCGGCGGCGGCGCCAACATGGTCGCCATCCGCGAGGTGTACCAGGTCGACGCGACCTTGTTCGGGCAGTTCGCGGTGGTGGACGTGGCCATCGCCAGCCTGTGGATGGCCACGCTGCTGTTCCTGGCCAACCGCGCCGCGCGGATCGACGCGCGCAGCGGCGCCGACACCCGCGCGCTGGACGAGATGCAGGCCCGCATCGTCGCCTACGAGGCGGCCAACGCGCGCATCCCCAGCCTGACCGACCTGATGCTGATCGTGGGGCTGGCGTTCGGCGCGGTGGGGCTGGCCCATGCGCTGGGCGCGCCGGTCGCGGCCTGGTTCGCCGCGAACGTGGCCAACGCGTCGCAGTTCAGCCTGGACTCTTCCTTCGTCTGGGTGGTGGTGCTGTCCACGCTGGCCGGCCTGGGCCTGAGCTTCACGCCCGTGCGCCGCCTGGAAAGCGCCGGCGCCTCGAAGCTGGGCACGGTGTTCCTCTATTTCCTGATCGCCAGCATCGGCATGCAGATGGACTTCATGGAACTGGCCGGGCGGCCGGAACTGCTCGCCATCGGCGCGATCTGGATGCTCACCCACGTCCTGGTGATCTGGCTGGCGGCCAGGCTGCTCAAGGCGCCGCTGTTCTATTTCGCGATCGGTTCGCAGGGCAACATCGGCGCGGCCGCCTCGGCGCCGGTGGTCGCCGCAGCGTTCCATCCGAGCCTGGCGCCGGTGGGAGTGCTGCTGGGCACGGTCGGCTACGCCAGCGGCACCGTCATCGCCTATGGCATCGGCCAGATCCTGCGCGTGATGGCAGGGCAGTAGCCAGTGCCGTAGCCGGCCGTCGCATGCGGCCCTGCAGGAGCCGGCCATATCCGGTTCCTGCGGGCACGCCGCCGCCGCGCGGCGTCAACAGCACCTGAACCCGGAGCGCCCGCCGAAGCGGGCCTCCTGGCGTTCGCGGAAGAAGGCCTTGTAGTCCATCGGCTCCCGGTCCGGATGCTTCTCCAGCATGTGCCGGACGTAGGTGTCGTAGTCCGGGATGCCGCAGCACAGCCGCGCGGTCTGCACCAGCCGGCGCCACACCCGCTTGTGCGTGGCGAAGTAGTCCAGCGGCACCAGTTGCCCGGCCATCACAGCCACGCCTTCTGCTGCTCGGGGGCGAGCGCCACGTAGGGCGTCTCCCGGTCGGTACGCGCCGGATTGGCGCGTGCCTTGCGGATCGCGCCCACGGAATAGAACAGCACGCTCAGCACCACCAGCATGAACAACAGGGTCAGCCCCGCGTTGACGTAGTTGTTCACCATCACCTGCTGCATGCCGCCGAAATCCTTGGACGGGGCGATCAGCTCGCCGGCGGCCAGTGCGTCGCGGTAGCGGTTGGCCTGGGCCAGGAAGCCCACGCCCGGGTCGGCCGAGAACAGCTTGATCCAGCCCGCGCTGAGCGTGCAGGCCAGCAGCCACACGGTGGGCAGCACCGGCACCCAGGCGTAGCGGTCCTTCTTGGCCTTGAACAGCACCACCGTGCACAGCATCAGCGCGATGCCCGCCAGCATCTGGTTGGCGATGCCGAACAGCGGCCACAGCATGTTGATGCCGCCCAGCGGGTCGGTGACGCCCTGGTAGAGGAAGTAGCCCCACAGCGCCACGCAGCCGCCGGTGGCGACCACGTTGGGCACCCAGGCGTCGGTGCGGCGCATGGCCGGGACGAAGCTGCCGAGCAGGTCCTGCAGCATGAACCGGCCCGAGCGCGTACCCGCATCCACCGCGGTGAGGATGAACAGCGCCTCGAACAGGATCGCGAAGTGGTACCAGAACGCCATCATGCCTTCGCCCGGCAGCGCGCTGTGCAGGATCTGGGCGATGCCCACCGCCAGCGTGGGCGCGCCGCCGGCACGCGAGAGGATGGACGGTTCGCCCACGTCCACCGCGGTCTGCTGCAGCACCTCGGGGGTGACCACGAAGCCCCAACTGGACACGGTCTGGGCCACGCTGGCGACATCGGTGCCGATCAGCGCGGCGGGGCTGTTCATGGCGAAGTACACGCCCGGGTCGATGATCGCCGCGGCCACCAGCGCCATCACCGCCACGAACGATTCCATCAGCATGCCGCCGTAGCCCAGATACGTGGCATGGCGCTCGTTGGCCATCAGCTTGGGTGTGGTGCCCGAGGCGATCAGCGCGTGGAAGCCGGACACCGCGCCGCAGGCGATGGTGATGAACAGGAACGGGAACATCCCGCCCTTCCATACCGGGCCGGTGCCGTCGGTGAAGCGGGTCAGCGCCGGCATGCGCAGCTCGGGCATGACGATCACGATGCCGATGGCCAGCGCCAGGATGGTGCCGATCTTCAGGAACGTGGACAGGTAGTCGCGCGGCGCCAGCAGCAGCCACACCGGCAGCACCGCGGCGACGAAGCCGTAGCCGATCAGCATCCAGGTGATCTGGGTGCCGCTGAAGGTGAAGGCCGGGCCCCACACCGGATCGGCGGCCACCCGCCCGCCGAACCAGATCGCCGCCAGCAGCAGGACCAGGCCCACCACCGAGATCTCGCCGATCCGCCCGGGGCGGACATAGCGCATGTACAGGCCCATCAGGATGGCGATGGGCATCGTCGCGATCACCGTGAACATGCCCCACGGGCTCTCGGCCAGCGCCTTGACCACGATCATCGCCAGCACCGCCAGGATGATGATCATGATCAGGAACGCGCCGAACAGGGCGATGGTGCCGGGCACCGGGCCCATCTCCTCGCGCACCAGGTCGCCCAGCGAGCGCGCGTCGCGGCGGCTGGAGATCACCAGCACCATGAAGTCCTGCACCGCGCCAGCCAGGACCACGCCGGCCACCAGCCACAGCAGGCCGGGCAGGTAGCCCATCTGCGCGGCCAGCACCGGGCCGACCAAGGGGCCGGCCCCGGCGATGGCGGCGAAGTGGTGGCCGAACAGCACGTGCTTGTTGGTCGGCACGTAGTCCAGGCCGTCGTTGTTGAGCATCGCCGGGGTGGCCCGGGACGCGTCCAGGCCCAGCACCCGGTCGGCGATGAACAGCGCGTAGTAGCGGTAGGCCACCAGGTAGATGGACACCGCCGCGACCACGATCCACAGCGCGTTGATCTGTTCGCCGCGGCGCAGGGCGATGGTGCCCAGGCAGAACGCGCCCAGCAGGGCCAGCGCGGCCCAGGCGACTTTGGAAAGGGCTTTCATGGAGGACGCCTCCGAAGGGACCGGCCAAGGGTCCGCCCGCGCGTCGGGCAGGTCAATGCGCGGTGCGCAAATGCCGCTGCGACTTTGGTCGAAGCGTGCGCGCGATCGCACGGGAAGGCATCGCGACGCGTGCCGGCGCCTTCACAGCCAGCGCGCGCGCTTGAACAGCCGGTACAGCCCGAAGCAGGCCACGGCCAGGCCGGCCACCAGCAGCGGATAGGCCCAGCGCGGTTCCAGTTCGGGCATGTGGGCGAAGTTCATGCCGTACCAACTGGTGACCAGGGTCGGCGCGGCCAGCAGCGCGGCCCAGGCGCCCAGGCGCTTGACCGTCTCGCCCTGGGCCAGGGTGACCAGCGACAGGTTCACGCTCAGCGCGGTGCCGAGCATGTCGCGCAGGGTGTCGATGGCGTCGTTGATGCGCAGCACGTGGTCGTGCACGTCGCGCAGGTAGACCCGCACCTCCTCGCGGATCAACTGGCCCTGCGCGGCCTGGCTGCGCATCAACTGGGCCAGCACGTCCTGCAGCGGCGAGACCGCCACGCGCATCGAGGTCAGGTCGCGCTTGAGGTCGTACAGGCGCACCACGATCGCGCGGCGGTAGGTGTCGGAGAAGATGTCGCGCTCCAGCGCCTGCAGGGTGTCGCGGTGTTCGTCGACGATGGGCAGGTAGTTGTCGACCACGAAGTCGAGCGCCGCGTACAGCGCCATCGCCGGCCCCAGCCGCAGCAATTCCGGCTCGCGCTCCATGCGCGCGCGCACGGCCGCGTAGGACAGCGAGGCGCCGTGGCGCACGGTCAGCAGGAAGCGCGCGCCGAGGAAGGCATGGGTCTCGCCGTAGCGGATGCGGCCGTCGACCATCTGCGCGGTGTGCACCGCCAGGAACAGGGTGTCGCCATAGGCCTCCACCTTCGGCCGCTGGTGCGCGTTGCGCGCGTCCTCCACCGCCAGCGGGTGCAGGCCCAGTTCCTCCTGCAGCCGCGCCAGCACGTCGTCGGTCGGTTCGTATAGCCCGACCCAGGCGAACCCCGGCGCGCCTTCCTCCAGCCGGTCGCTCAGCCGTTCCAGCGGCAGGTCGTGGCGGTGGCCCTGGCCGTCGTACCAGACGCAGTTGACGACGCAGGTGGGATTGACGGGGGCGGCCTGGGGATTCATGCGGCGCATCCTGCACTGCGCCGGGAGGAGGGGCAAGGCGAGCGCCGCGGCCCCGAGGCCGGGCGCACCGCAGGATGCGGCAAGGACGGCGGAGGGGGTGCCTGCGTGCCGATCGTCCCGGGCTCGGGCGGTCGCCGCCGCCCGAAGCTGGCCCCTACGGTGCGGCGACCGGGTCGCGGCGCGTGCGCGGCCTGCGGCCCAGCGCCAGGGCCAGGGCCGCGTGCACCGGCAGCAGCAGCGCGATCCACGGCAGGTTGTACTGCGGGGCCTGGCTGAGCCATTGCAGTATCCAGCCCAGCGCGGCCAGCGCGGCGACCGCCCACAGCGCGAGGCGGAAGAACCCGCCGGGCATGCGCCCGCGCAGCAGCGCCACCGCCCCGGGCAGCAGCAGCAGGCACAGCGGATCGAGCAGCCACAGGTTGCGGTTGGCCCAGGCGGCCTGGTGCGCGGTGAAGCCCCACAGGAACACCAGCAGCGTGCCCCCCGTCCCGCACAGCAGCCAGAACGGCAGTGCGATCCCGCCCAGCAGGCGCGTCCGGCGGCGCGCGGCCAGCAGCGCGGCGGCGGCGGCCAGGCCGGCCAGCAGCCACGGCCAGGCGCGGCGCGGCCGTTCGGACGGCTCGGGGGCGATGCGGTGCGGCAGCAGTTCCTCCTCGGCCAGCACCAGCGGCCGGCCGTCGGGGGTGTGCGCCTCGCGCAGGCTGTCGGCCAGGCGCATCGGCACGAAGGCCTCGTCCCAGCGCGACAGCCGCCGGTCGGCGTACGGCCCCAGGCCCAGGTCGAACCCCAGCCACATCCACGCGGCCGGCCGCGCCAGGCGCACCGACTCGCTGCGGAAGGTGTTGCCGCGCGAGCGGCCGGACAACTGCGCCTTCAAGCCGCCGTCCAGGGCGTCGTCCAGCGCGTCGCGCACCTGGGTGGCGCAGTTGGCGGTGAAGTAGTCGTAGCGGTAGCGTGCGTTCTCCGGCCGCGCCCGCTCGGCCAGCGCATCGGCCAGCGCCCGCGCCCGCGCCGGTTCCAGGTCCAGCCACTGCACGCGCACGCCGCGCCCGGCGTCGCGATACTGGCCCAGGTCCTCGGCCATCGGCAGGGCGACCAGGTAGTACATCATCTCGCCGCGCACGAAGCGGCCGAGGAAGTCCGGCTCGGAGGGGTCGAAGTAGCCGAAGTTGTACGAGGTCGCCGTGCCGGTGCCGGCATCGGCGACGAGGATGGCGTCGTGGCCGAAGCGCTCGAAGAACGCCTCCCCCGGCTGCATGGTCATCACCCCGATGCGCGGCGCGGCGGCCTGGGCCGGGCCCGGCAGCCATGCGAGCAACAGCAGCAGGAGCCATGCCCGCGGGCCGCGCGTGGCGACGCGGGTGCGCGCCACCGGCGGCGCGCTCCGTGACTCGGGCGGGGCCGGCCGGCGCGGCCGCGGTGACGCCGGCGCGCACGGGCGCATCAGTCCTCGTCCTCCGGCTCCGGCGCCAGCACGCCGACCTGGAACGCCAGCACCCGGCGCGCATCGGCGCGGATCACCCGGAAGGCGAAGCGGTCCAGGGTCAGTTCCTCGCCGGACTCGGGCAGGTGGCCGATGGCCTCGGTGACCAGGCCACCGATGGTGTCGTACTCGTCGTCGGGGAAGCTCGCGCCGAAGCGCTGGTTGAAGTCGCCGATCGGGGTGAGCGCGTCGACCACGTACTGGCCGTCGGCCTGGGCCGCGATCAGCGCGCTGTCGTCCTCGGCCTCGTCGTGCTCGTCGTCGATCCGGCCGACGATCTGCTCCAGCACGTCCTCGATGGTGACCAGGCCGGCCACGCCGCCGTATTCGTCCACCACGATCGCCATGTGGTTGCGCGAGAGCCGGAATTCCTTGAGCAGGACGTTGAGCTTCTTCGACTCGGGGATCAGCACCGCCGGGCGCAGCAGCGCATGGATGTCGCCGGAGCCGTTGTCGGCCACCACGCCGCGCAGGAGGTCCTTGGCCAGGAGGATGCCGAGGATCTCGTCGCGATCCTCGCCGTGCACGGGGAAGCGCGAATGCCCCGACTCGACCACCTGCCGCAGCAGCTCGGCGAAGCCCGCGTCGGCCGGCAGCGAGACCATCTGCGAGCGCGAGACCATCACATCGCCCACGGCCAGCTCGGACACCGACAAGGCGCCTTCCATCATGCGCAGGGTGTCGGCGTCGATCAGCCCGTTGCCCTGCGCGTCTTGCAGCACGGCCAGCAGGTCCTCGCGGGTGTCGGGCTCTCCGGAGAAGGCGGCGCTGATGCGCTCCAGCCAGTTGCGCCGCTTCTCGTGCGGTTCGGATGCGGTTCGGCTGCTACTGTCGTCTTCTGACATCGGGGGCGGACGGGCGCCGGAGATACGGCGTTGGCCGGAGTCTAGCGCGGAACGGCGGCGGCCGGCGAGGCGGCGGCGGCCTGCTGCGGGGCTTCCGCCGCGTCCTGCGGCTCCAGCGGGTCGCGGCTGTAGCTGCAGCCGGCCAGGGTCTTGCCCGGGTGTGAATCGACGTTGGATACGGTGACCACGGCCGAGTCGATCCAGACGATCCCGTCCTCGCCGGCCGGCAGTTCCTCGGCGCGCACCTCGCGCCCGAACAACGCCTTGTCCGGGGTGTCGATGCCGGCCTCCAGCGCCAGTTCGCGGGCCAGCACGCGCGGGTCGGGCAGGTCCAGCACCGCCACCACGCCCTCGCCGGCCAACGCGATGTGGTCGCTGGCATGGCCGAACACGGTGATCGGCGCATTGAGCCGGTACTCGGCCATGAACGGATTGGCCTGCGGCTGCGGGCGCCAGCCCAGGGCCACGGCCGCGAGCGGATCGGCCTGCACCGGCGCCAGGGACATGAAGTCCTCGTAGCTCGCGCGGCATTCGATCAGCGCGGCCAGGTCCGGCGGCGCGGCCGCGGCCTCGTCCCGGGCGAACGCGGCCAGCGGCGCGAGCAGCAGCGCCAGGACGATCACCCACCCGGTCATGGAGGGGACGCAGGCGTCCGCTCGTGGCGCCGCCGGTTCCAGGATGCGCATCGGTTCACTCCCCGGCATACGGGTCGGGCAGGCCCAGGCCGGCCAGGATCTCGCGTTCGAGCTGTTCCATGGCCTCGGCCTCGCGGTCGTCCTCGTGGTTCCAGCCCAGCAGGTGCAGCACGCCGTGCACGGTCAGGTGCGCGTAGTGCGCGTTCGCCGGCTTGCCCTGTTCCCGGGCTTCGCTGGCCACCACCGGCGCGCAGATCACCAGGTCGCCCAGCAGCGGCAGCTTCACCCCCTTGGGCAGGCCCTCGGGCAGCTCGGCCGGGAAGCTGAGCACGTTGGTCGCGTAGTCCTTGCCGCGGTAGTGGCGGTTGAGCGCGCGGCCTTCCTTGGTGTCGACGATGCGGATGGCCAGGTCGGCCTCGCGGATGCGGCCGGCCAGCGCGGCGGCGGCCCACCTGCGGAAGCTGGCCGCCGCCGGCACGCCGGTGCGCGGCACGGCATAGCTGATGGCGACGTCGAGGCGGACGGGGCCACGGGTCATGGCCGTGGGCTCCGGTGTGGCCGGACCCGGCTGCCCGCGGTGGAGACCGCGGCGGCGCCGTCCTCGATCGGCCGCAGGGGCTTCATGTCGGCCCGGTCTCCCGGTCCTGCGCGTCGCGCATGTCGTAGGCGCTCACGATCCGCGCCACCAGCGGGTGGCGCACTACGTCGCGGGCCTCGAAGAAGGTGAAGCTCACGCCCTCCACGCCGCGCAGGACGTCGATGGCGTCGCGCAGGCCGGACTTGACGTGCTTGGGCAGGTCGATCTGGGTCAGGTCGCCGGTCACCACCGCGGTGCTGCCGAAGCCCAGGCGGGTGAGGAACATCTTCATCTGCTCGATGGTGGTGTTCTGCGCCTCGTCCAGGATCACGAAGGCGTCGTTGAGCGTGCGCCCGCGCATGTAGGCCAGCGGTGCGATCTCGATGACGCTTTTCTCCAGCAGCTTGGCCACCTTCTCCACGCCGAGCATCTCGTACAGCGCGTCGTACAGCGGGCGCAGGTAGGGGTCGACCTTCTGGGTGAGGTCGCCCGGCAGGAAGCCCAGCTTTTCGCCGGCCTCCACCGCCGGGCGTACCAGCACCAGCCGCTGCACCCGCGATTCGTTGAGCGCGTCCACCGCCATGGCCACGGCCAGGAAGGTCTTGCCGGTGCCGGCCGGGCCGACGCCGAAGTTGATGTCGTGGGTGGCGATGGCGTGCAGGTAGCGCGACTGGTTGGCGCCGCGCCCGCGCACGGTGCCGCGGCGCACGCGCACCGCCACGTCCTGCGGCTGGTAGCCGGGCTCTTCGGCCTGGTCGACGTTGGCCGCGTTCAGGCGCAGGTGGATGACGTGGCTGTCGTAGGTGGTCTCGGCGCTCTCGGCGTAGAGCGCCTGCAGCAGGCGCTCGGCGCGGACGACGGCCGGCTCCGGGCCGCTGACGCGGAACACGTTGCCGCGATTGGCGATCTCCACGCCCAGGCGCATTTCGATCTGGCGCAGGTGTTCGTCGAACGGGCCGGCCAGGTTGGCCAGCCGCTCGGTGTCGGCCGGGTCGAGGGTGAAGTCGCGCTGGGTGGGGACGGTCATCGGTGGACGGCACCGCGCGCGGGCGCACGGTCGCCGTGATCGCGGCGGGGCAGGGAAGCGTAGCGCGGTCCGGGGTCCGGCGGCCAGCGGGGCCGCACCCGCCTGGGCCGGGCCGCGGCCACGCGCCGTGCGGCGGCCGTGGCGCCGGCGGTCCGTACCCGGCGGCGGGCACCTGCCCGCCGGCCTGCGCTAGGCCGCCGTGCCCGCCGCGGCTTCGTCCCCGCGCATGGCCACCCGGCCGCGCAGGGAGTTGGCCAGCGCCTCGGTGATGACGACATCGGCGAACTGTCCGACCAGGCGCCGCGGCCCGGGGAAGTTCACCGAGCGCATGTTCTCGGTCTTGCCGGTCAGCTCGTCGGGGTTCTTCTTCGAGGGGCCTTCCACCAGCACGGTCTGCACGCTGCCCACCATCGCCCGGGAGATGCGCGCGGCGTTGGCGTTGATCGCCGCCTGCAGCCGTTCCAGGCGGGCGTGCTTGACCGCATCCGGGGTGGTGTCTTCCAGGTCCGCGGCCGGGGTGCCGGGGCGGCGCGAGTAGATGAAGGAGAAGCTCTGGTCGAAGCCCACGTCCTCGATCAGCTTCATGGTCTTGTCGAAGTCGGCATCGGTCTCGCCGGGGAAGCCGACGATGAAGTCCGAGCTGACCGAGATGCCCGGCCGCACCGCGCGCAGCTTGCGGATCTTCTGCTTGAACTCCAGCGCGGTGTAGCCGCGCTTCATCGCGCTCAGCACCCGGTCGCTGCCGGCCTGCACCGGCAGGTGCAGGTAGTCGGCCAGTTGCGGCACGTCGCGGTAGGCCTCCACCAGCGAGTCGGAGAACTCCAGCGGGTGCGAGGTGGTGAAGCGGATCCGGCCGACGCCCTCGATCTGGGCGATGGCGCGGATCAGCAGGCCCAGGTCCGCGGTCTCGCCGTCCTCGCCGTAGGGGCCACGGTAGGCGTTGACGTTCTGGCCCAGCAGGTTGATCTCGCGCACGCCCTGGGCGGCGAGCTGCGCCACCTCCACCAGCACGTCCTCGAACGGGCGGCTGACCTCGGTGCCGCGGGTGTAGGGCACCACGCAGAAGCTGCAGTACTTGGAGCAGCCCTCCATGATAGAGACGAACGCGCTCGGCCCTTCGGCGCGCGGCTCGGGCAGGCGGTCGAACTTCTCGATCTCCGGGAAGCTGATGTCCACCTGCGGCCGGTTCTGCTCGCGGCGGGCGCGGATCAGCTCGGGCAGGCGGTGCAGGGTCTGCGGGCCGAACACCAGGTCCACGTAGGGCGCGCGCTTGACGATGGCCTCGCCCTCCTGGGACGCCACGCAGCCGCCGACGCCGATGATGACCTCGCGGCCCTGGTCCTTGAGCCTGCTCTCCTTCAGCACGCGCCAGCGGCCGAGCTGGCTGAACACCTTCTCCTGCGCCTTCTCGCGGATCGAGCAGGTGTTGACCAGGACGACGTCGGCCTCTTCCGGGTCGTCGGTCAGTTCCAGCCCCTCGTGCTCGGCCAGCACGTCGGCCATCTTGGCCGAGTCGTACTCGTTCATCTGGCAGCCGTGGGTCTTGATGAACAGTTTCCCGCGCGCGCCGCCCGGGATGGCGCGCGGCGTGGCGCCCGGCAGCGGGACCAGGGCGGGGGCGGCGGAGGGAGCGGGCGCGATGGCGGCGTCCGGAGCGGCGTCCGGCGTGGCGTTCATCCCGGTCATGGCGGTCAATCCAGGCGGGCGGAAGGCGCACAGTGTAGCGGCCGGCGCCCGCCATGGCGCGGCCCGGAGCGTCCGCGGCCGCGACTTTCCTCTTTGCGGACAACGGCTTGGCAAGCGCCCGGGAAGCTGGGAAACTCCGCGCCATGAAGGGGATGCCGGGGATCCTGGGGCTTGTGCTGTTCGCGCTGGTGGCCGCGCCCGCCGGTGCCGGCACCCTGTATCGCTGCGTCGGCCCGGACGGCGCGACCAGCTACGTCAACACGCGGATTGCCGGCGCGCAGTGCGCGGTGTTCAGCCGCTACGTGCCGGATCGCTCGCCGGCCCGGCCGGCGCCTCCGCCTCCGCCGCCCCCGGCAGTGGCGTCTGTCGGTGGGGCCGATGCCGCGCCGGCAAGCCTGCGGGTCTCCCATGCGCCGCTGCCGCCCGGGCCGCACCGCAGCAACGCCGGCAGCGCGCCGCAGCGCCGGGTCGCCGGCCAGGTGTATTCCTACATGCAGGACGGCGTGCGCCACTTCAGCAGCCGCCCGCCGGCGCGCGGCGCCGCCGCCGAACAGGTGCGCACCATCGCCTACAGCTTCATCGAGACCTGCTACGCCTGCGCGCTGCAGCCGGGAGTGAGCTTCGCCACGGTGCGGCTGAACACCAACGCCTACCAGGGGGAGATCGCCGCCGCCGCCCGCGAGTTCGGGGTCGATGAGGCGATCGTGCGCGCGGTCATCCATGCCGAGTCGGCGTTCAACCCCACCGCGCTGTCCCGGGTGGGCGCGCAGGGGCTGATGCAGTTGATGCCGGCCACCGCGCGCCGGTTCGGGGTGGCCGACAGCTACGACGCCGGGCAGAACATCCGCGGCGGCGTGCAGTACCTGGCCTGGCTGCTGAAGCGCTTCAACGGCGACCTGACCCTGGCCGCGCCGGCTACAACGCCGGCGAGGGCGCGGTCGACCGCTACAAGGGCGTGCCGCCCTACAGCGAGACCCAGCGCTACGTGCAGCGCGTGGCCATGCTGGCCGAGCGCTACCGCGGGGTGCAGGCCGCGCGTTGAGGCCGGGAAACGTCGCCGCGGCGACGCATGGGGGGTGCGCAAAACGGGGCGCACCGGGGCGGGCGGCGGCGTCCGCCATTGTCGGCCCGTTAAGCGTTCCGTTACACTTCGTTGTCTTTTGCGGCCGGCCTGCCTCTCCTGGCAGGTTCGGGTCGCAGGCAGCCAACGCTACCAGCAGAAGATTTTCGGAGTGCCGGATGGCCAATGATGAGGTCCAAGCGCCCGTGAACACGGGTCGACGCCGATTCCTGACTGCGACCACCGCCGTGGTCGGGGCGGTCGGTGCCGGGTTCGCAGCAGTTCCCTTCATCAAGTCCTGGAATCCCAGCGCGCGGGCCAAGCTCGCCGGCGCTCCGGTGACCGCGGACATCAGCGCGTTGCAGGAAGGCCAGCGCCTGATCCTGGAATGGCGCGGCCAGCCGATCTGGATCGTCAAGCGTTCCAAGGCCGTGCTCGACGCGCTGCCCACCCTGGACGGCCACCTGCGCGACCCCAAGTCGGAGAACGCCGACCAGCAGCCGGAGTACGTGCGCCAGGCCAACCCGGAGCTGCGCTCGCTCAAGCCGGAGATCTCGGTGCTGGTGGGCCTGTGCACCCACCTGGGCTGCTCGCCGGAGATGGCCGCCGAGATCAAGCCCGAGCCGTACGATCCGGACTGGAAGGGCGGTTATTTCTGCCCCTGCCACAAGTCCCGCTTCGACATGGCCGGGCGCGTGTTCCAGGGCGTGCCGGCGCCGACCAACCTGGTCGTGCCGCCGCACCACTACGTCGACGACGGCACCATCGTCATCGGCGTCGATCCCTCCAACGGCACGGGGGCGTAAGCCATGGCGAACATCTTCACCCGCACCGCCACCGGCGCGATGGACTGGGTCAACGCCCGCGCCCCGGCGCTGGCGCCGATGTACCGGAAGCACATGTCCGAGTACTACGCGCCGAAGAACTTCAACATCTGGTACATCTTCGGCGTGCTGTCGATGGTGGTGCTGGTCAACCAGATCGTCACCGGCATCTTCCTGACGATGCACTTCAAGGCCAGCGCGGCGGAAGCCTTCGCCTCGGTCGAGTACATCATGCGCGACGTGGAGTGGGGCTGGCTGATCCGCTACATGCACAGCACCGGCGCCTCGCTGTTCTTCATCGTCGTCTACCTGCACATGTTCCGCGGGCTGATGTACGGCTCCTACCAGAAGCCGCGCGAGCTGGTGTGGATACTGGGCATGCTGATCTACCTGGTGCTGATGGCCGAGGCCTTCATGGGCTACGTGCTGCCGTGGGGCCAGATGTCGTTCTGGGGCGCGAAGGTGATCATCTCGCTGTTCGGCGCCATCCCGGTGATCGGCAACGGCCTGACCGAGTGGATCATGGGCGACTACCTGCCCTCCGACGCCACCCTCAACCGCTTCTTCGCCCTGCACGTCATCGCCCTGCCGCTGGTGCTTTTGCTGCTGGTGGTGCTGCACCTGGGCGCGCTGCACGAGGTCGGCTCGAACAATCCGGACGGCGTGGAGATCAAGAAGGGCCCGAAGGGCAACCGCTGGTCCCCCACCGCCCCGGCCGACGGCGTGCCGTTCCACCCGTACTACACGGTGAAGGACACCTTCTACGTGTTCGCGATGCTGGTCATCGCCGCCTTCATCATCTTCTTCGCCCCGGCGTTCGGCGGCTGGTTCCTCGAACACGACAACTTCACCGAGGCCAACAGGCTGGTCACCCCCGAGCACATCAAGCCGGTGTGGTACTACACCCCGTACTACGCGATGCTGCGCGTGGTCCCGCACAAGCTCAGCGGCGTACTGGTGATGTTCGGCGCGATCGCCATCCTGTTCGCGCTGCCGTGGCTGGACCGGGCCAAGGTCAAGTCCTACCGCTACCGCGGCCTGCTGTCCAAGGTGCTGCTGGGCCTGTTCGCTCTGAGCTTCGTGTGGCTGGGCAAGATCGGCGCCGGCCCGGGCACCGACCCGGTGGAGACCATCGTCGGCCGCTTCCTGACCGCGTATTACTTCCTTTTCTTCCTGACCATGCCGCTGTGGACCAAGCTGGACCAGACCAAGCCGGTGCCGGAACGGGTGACGACGCATGACTAAGAAGTGGATTGCCCTGCTAGCCGCAGCCGCCACCGGGCTCCTGTTCTCCGCCACCGCGCTGGCCGCGGCCGGCGGCCCGGTCCAGCAGGCCGACAACGACCTGTCCGACCGCGCCTCCCTGCAGCGCGGCGCGCAGTTGTACATGAACCACTGCTCCGGCTGCCATTCGCTGAAGTACCTGCGCTATTCGCGCATGGCCGAGGACCTGGGCCTGACCGAGGACGAGGTGATGAACCACCTCAACTTCACCGGCGCCAAGTACGGCGAACAGATCCACGTGGCCATGACCCAGGCCCAGGGCGACAAGTGGTTCGGCAAGATGCCGCCCGACCTGAGCGTCATCTCCCGCGTGCGCGGCAGCGACTGGATCTACACCTACCTCAAGTCCTTCTACCTGGACGAGTCGCGCCCGCTGGGCTGGAACAACAAGCTGTTCCCCAACGTGTCCATGCCCAACCCGATGTGGGAGCTGCAGGGCCTGCAGCACGCCGAGTTCGGCGAGCCCGACGCGGTCGGCGAGCGCCACCCGGAGCGGCTGGTGGTCACCACGCCGGGGCACCTGTCGGCGGCCGAGTTCGACCGGGCCGCGCGCGACGTCACCAATTTCCTCGAATACGCCGGCGAACCGGCCGCGCTCAAGCGGCAGGCCATCGGTGTGTGGGTGATCCTGTTCCTGGTCGCACTGACCTTCCTGGCCTACCTGCTCAAGCAGGAATACTGGCGGGACGTGCACTGAAGTGCTGCGATGCGGCGTGCCCGTCCGGCCGGCGTGCCGGCCCCGGGCGGCCCCCGCCCTTGCGCTTTTCCGCCGGGGGATAGCACACTCGGGGACTGTGACGACCGTCGGCGAGGGGCTGGCGGCAGCGGTACGGCCGGCGGATTCCGGCCGTCGGAGGCCTAGATGGCAGCGAGCGTGCGCATGCGCAATACCCTGACGTTGTTCTCCTCCGTCGATGACGTTCTTTGTCATCGCGTGCGGCTGGTCCTGGCGGCCAAGGGCGTGACCTACGACCTGGTGCCGGTCGACGCGCAGAACCCGCCCGAGGACCTGATCCACCTCAACCCGTACCACTCGGTGCCGACCCTGGTCGAGCGCGAACTGGTGCTGTACGCGGCGTCGGTGGTGAGCGAATACCTGGACGAGCGCTATCCGCACCCGCCGCTGATGCCGGTGGACCCGCTGTCGCGGGCGCGCCTGCGCCTGGCGATGCTGCGCATCGAGCACGACTGGGTGCCGCAGGTGCAGGCCATCCAACTGGGCAACAAGCAGCAGGCCGAGGCCGGTCGCAAGCGCCTGAAGGAACTGCTGACCGAGTCGCTGCCGCTGTTCAAGGCCAGCAAGTTCTTCCTCAACCCCGAGATGAGCCTGGCCGACTGCGCGATGGCGCCGATCGTCTGGCGCCTGCAGGCGCTGGACGTGCCGCTGCCCAAGGACGGCAAGGCCATCGAGGACTACGGCAACCGCATCTTCCGCAATCCCGGTTTCCTGCGCAGCCTGACCGACCAGGAAAGGAAATTGCGCGACATGCCGGCATGACCGGACGGCGATGCGCGCGCCCGGCCCGGCGGCGTAAACTGCGGGCATGAGCGATGACGCCGCGAGCATGACCAGTTATCGCCCGTACCTGCTGCGGGCCTTGACCGAGTGGATCAACGACAACGGCATGACCCCGCACATCCTCGTCGATGCGGGCGTATCCGGCGTGCAGGTGCCGCCGGGCGCGGTGCGCGACGGGCGGGTGGTGCTGAACATCGCCGACCGTGCCGTGGTCGGCCTGCACATCGACAACGAATGGGTCGGCTTCACCGCCCGCTTCGGCGGGGTCAGCCAGGCGGTGAACGTGCCGGTGGGCGCGGTGCTGGCGGTGTACGCGCGCGAGACCGGGCAGGGCATGGTGCTGCCGGAGGAAAGCAGCGCCTCGCCGCCGGGCGATGGACCGGGCGATGGCCCGGGGCCGCATGCGCCGCCGCCGGCCGATCCGCCCACGCCCGGCAAGCGCCCGCACCTGCGCGTGGTGAAGTAGCCGCGCAGCGGGCGCCGTTGCCGGCCGTCGGTGCCGGCGAAGATCGTCCGAGGGTGGCTTGTCCGGCGCCGAGGCGCCGGGCGGCATTCAATCGCGCCGTTCCAGCGGGATGATCCGCGCGCCCGCGGAAGGGCCGGTAAAGGACACCAGCCGCCCGGCCCTGAGCACCAGGCGCCCGCTGTGGCGGTCGGCGCCATCGTAGGAATAGTCGAAGCGGAAGCTGCGCTCCAGGCCGAGCCAGCCGTCCTGGCGCCGGTACACCCGCACCCCGTTGGCATGCACGCTCTGGTCCAGCCACTGCACCCCGGCGGCGGCGCAGGCGTCGCGGCCCAGCGCCTCGGCGCGCTCGGCCGCCGCGCGCGCGGCGTTCCAGAATGCCGCCGCGGCGGCACCGGCGATCATCAGCAGGATCAGGCTAGGCATGGCGCCATGGTGCCGTAGCCCGAGCGGGCGGTAAATGCGGCCATGAGTTGACCTAGGTCATTGGTCGCGGGCGTGCCAGGGGCGAGCATGCCAACCATGAGAATGATTCTTATTGGTGGTCTTGCCCGTTCCGGCCTGCGGACGGCGCGCTGGGCGTTGCTGCTGGCCCTGGCGGCCTGTGCCGGCGAGCCGGACGCCCCCTCCCCGGTTGCTGAGCCCGCCGCCGTGCCGGTGCGGCTGGCCGGTCCCTCGGCGGTGGTGAGCTTCCCGCTGATGCACATGGCGCTTACCGGCATCGACGTGCACGGCCGGCGCCCCCGGCCCGCGCGGTTCCGGCTATGGCAGAACCCGGACCAGTTGCGGGTGCTGCTGGCCCGCGGCGAACTGGACTACAGCGCGGTCCCGGCCAACCTGCCGGCGCTGATGGCCAACCGCGGCGAGCCGGTGCGGCTGTTGAACGTGTCGGTGTGGGGCCTGCTGTGGCTGGTCAGCCGCGATCCGGACGTGGCCGGGTTCGACGACCTGCGCGGGCGGACGCTGCTGACGCCGTTCCGCCGCGACATGGGGGCCATCGCCCTGCACGAGCTGCTCAAGGCGCGCGGCATCGAGGCCGGTGCCGGCATCCAGTTGCGCCAGGCCCGCGACGGCCTGGACGCGGTGGCGCTGATGCTGGCCGGCCAGGGCGAGCATGCGCTGCTGCCGGAGCCGACCGCCTCGCTGCTGCTGTGGCGCAACCGCGACGAGGGCGGGGCGCCGCTGTACCGCGCGCAGAGCCTGGAGCAGGCGTGGGCGCAGGCTTTCCCCGCGCGGCCGGAACTTCCGCAGGCCGGGGTGATGGCCGCCGCGGGCACGGATGGCGATCCGGCGCTGGACCGCGCCGTCGCCGCCGCCTACGCGCGCTCGGCGCGGTGGTGCAAGGCCGATCCGCCCGCCTGCGCGGCCCTGGCCCACCGGTACCTGCCGCACATGCCGGTACCGGCACTGGAGGAGTCGATCCGGGTCACGCGCCTGGACGGGCTGGACGCGGCCGCGGTGCGGCCACAGCTCGATGCGCTGTACCGGTTGATCCTCGACAGCCAGCCCGAGGCCGTCGGCGGCCGTCTGCCGGATGCCGGGTTCTACGGCCCATGAACGTCCACAGGCCAGCGACGAGCGCGACGCCGGTGCTGTGGTCGGCCCTGGGCCTGCTGGCGTTGCTGGCGGCCTGGCACCTGGCCGCGCTGCGGCTGGGGCCGCTGCTGATGGCCACGCCGGCGCAGACGGTGCAGGCGCTGGCAGCGCTGCTCGCCGGGGAAGGCTTTCGCCACCACGCCGCGGTCAGCCTGCTGCGGGTGGTGGCCGGGGTCGGGCTGGCCATCGTCATCGGCCTGGTGCTGGGCCTGCTGGCCGGCCGCCATGCGCGCCTGCGCGCGCTGCTGGAACCGCTGCGCTGGGTGCTGATGGCGGTGCCGGGCGTGATCGTGGTGGTGCTGGCGATGCTGTGGTTCGGCCTGGGCACGGCGATGGTGGTGTTCATGACCGTGGCGCTGGTGGCGCCGGGGGTGTACGTGAACACGCTCAAGGGCCTGCTGCTGGTGGACCCGGCGCTGGTGGAGATGGCCCGGGTCTACCGCTTCGGGCGCCTGCGCCGGCTGCGCCACGTGGTGTTGCCCGCGTTGACCGCGCCCTTGTGCGCGGCCCTGTTGATCGCCACGTGCAGCGGCGTGCGGCTGGTGGTGATGGCCGAGGTGCTGGGCGCGGTGGACGGCGCCGGCTACGCCCTGGCCAACGCCCGCGGCACCTTCGACAGTGCCGGACTCTACGCCTGGGCCGTGCTGGTGCTGGGCCTGGTGGCGGTGCTGGAACTGGGGCTGCTGCAACCGCTGCAGCGGCACCTGACGCGCTGGCGGCAGGACGCCGCACCGGCGCTGGCCGCACTCGCGCGAGGACGCGCCGATGCTTGAACTGGACGGCATCGCGCTGGACCTGGGCGGCCGCCGCGTGCTTGCCGGTTTCGCCCTGCGCCTGGCGCGCGGCGAGCGGCTGGGGCTGGTCGGTCCCAGCGGCGCGGGCAAGAGCAGCGTGCTCAAGCTCGCCGCCGGCCTGCTGGTCCCTGGCGCCGGCAGGGTCCGCAATGGCTTCGCCCGCCCCTGCCTGGTGTTCCAGGAGCCGCGGCTGCTGCCGTGGCGCAGCGTGCGCGAGAACCTGGTCATTCCCCTGCGCGCGGCCGGGCGCACCCGGGACGACGCGCGCTCCGTCGCCGAAACCTGGCTGGCCCGGGTCGGCCAGGCGGGCGAGGCGGGCGCCTGGCCGCGCCAGTTGTCCGGTGGCATGGCCCAGCGCGTGGCCCTGGCACGGGCATTCGCGCTGGAGCCGGACCTGCTGCTGCTGGACGAGCCCTTCGGCGCGCTGGATCCCGAGCTGCGCCGCACCCTGGGCGCGCTGTGCGACGCGGAACTGGCGCGCACCGGCGCGGCGCTGGTGTGCGTGAGCCACCACCCGCAGGAACTGGGCGAGCGGGTCGACCGCTGCATCCGCCTGGAAGGCGGCCGCGCCTGGCCGCATGCCCTGCCCGGGCACGCACCTCGCGCGCCCGGCCGCGCGCCAGCCCTCCCTGGACATCCTTCTTCCGCGCCGGCCCATGCCCGCGCGCCCGGACTTCTCCCGCCAGCCGCGTCCCCGACGCAAGCGAGCCCGCCATGAGCCACTACGCCGTGTTGTTGATCCTGCACCTGTTCGCCGCGCTGATGTTCGTCGGTACGGTGTTCTTCGAGGTGTTGATCCTGGAAAGCGTGCGCAGGCACGTGCCGCGCAACGTGATGCTGCAGATGGAGACCGGCATCGGCAATCGCGCGCGGCAACTGATGCCGTGGGTGCTGGCGGTGCTGTACGGCAGCGGCATGGGCATGGCCTGGCGCTACCGCACGCTGCTGGCGCACCCGCTGGAGAGCAGCTTCGGCCTGCTGCTGACGATCAAGATCGTGCTGGCGCTGAGCGTGTTCGGCCACTTCCTCTACGCGATGTCGCTGCGCCGCCGGCGCCGGCTGGCATCGACCGCATTCAAGCGCATCCACCTGAGCGTGTTCTGCCACATGGTCGGCATCGTGTTGCTGGCCAAGCTCATGTTCCACCTGGGGTGGTGAGCGCTTCCGCTTCCTTCGCCGAGAACCTCCACATGACCTCCCCCCGCCCCCATCTTTCACTGCTCGTCCCGGCCATCGCCGTTGCGCTGGCCTGCGTGCCGGCTTCGGCCTTCGCGGCCGACGCCCGCGAGCCGGTCGACCTGGACCGCATCGACGTGCTCGGCCGCAGCGGCGATACCCCGGTCGCGCCGACCGTGGCCGACGAGCGCGAGCGCCTGGCCCGCGTGCCCGGCGGCACCAACCTGGTCGACCTGCGCAACGCCGGCCGCCAGGCCACCCTGCGCGATGCCCTGGAGCACCAGCCCGGCATCGTCCTGCAGGAGTTCTTCGGCGGCATCGACCAGCCGCGCCTGAACATCCGCGGCTCCGGCATCCAGAGCAATCCGGTCAACCGGGGCGTGCTGCTGCTGCAGGACGGGCTGCCGCTGAACGAGGCCGACGGCTCGTTCGTGATCGGCCTGCTGGAACAGCGCAACGCCGCCTTCATCAGCGCCCGCCGCGGCGCCAACGCGCTCAGCCCCGGCGCCACTGCCCTGGGCGGCGAGATCGACTTCTACAGCCTCAACGGCGCCGACGAGCGCGGCCGCCTGCGCCTGGAGGGCGGCAGCGACGGCCGCCGCGGCGGACAACTGGCCTGGGGCGTTTCCGGCCCGCGCGCCGACGGCTGGATCGGCGCCAGCCACGATGCGTACGACGGCTACCGGCGCCACGCCGACGGCGAGCGCGATTCGGTCCACGTCAACACCGGCTGGCGCGCGGGCGAGACCTTCAGCAACCGCACCTGGCTGTCGTGGACCGACCTGTTCTTCCACATCCCCAACGTGGTGCCCAAGGCGCGCATCCACAGCGACCCGCGCGGGGTGATGGGCGACGGCGACACGCCGCAGGACAATCTGTTGAACGTCTATCGCCGCGACCCGCTGCGCGACACCCGGCACTGGCGCGTGGCCAACGCCTCGCAATGGGGCGGCGAGCGGCTGCGGCAGTCGCTGGGCCTGTGGTGGCAGCACACCGACGACCTGTTCAAGAACCCGACCACCCACAACGTCAGCGACACCGATACCTGGGGCGCGCAGTACCAGGCGGCCGGCGAGCGCGGCGACCTGGACTACCGGCTCGGCGGCGCCTACACCGCCGGCGACACCGCGCGCGACTTCTACGCCAACAGTCCGGCCGACGGCACCCGGCTGCAGCGCTTCGGCCACTACGGCCTGGACGCGGCCAGCCTGGACCTGCAGGCCGCGCTGGGCTGGCGCACCGGCGAGCACTGGCGCCTGCTGGCCGAGGCCAAGTGGAGCCGGGTCGAGCGCGATGCCGCCGACCTGGCCCGCGGCGGCGGCCTGGAGCAGCGCTACGCCCATGCCAGCCCGCGGGTGGGGGCGATCTGGCAGCCGCGCCCGGGCCTGCGCCTGTTCGCCAACCTCAGCCGCAGCAACGAGGTGCCGACCTGGTGGGAGATCGTCAGCGCCGAGGTGCCGCCGGCCAGCCCGGCCGGCGCGCAGGCGCAACTGCTGCGCCTGCGCGTGCAGGCCGCCGACACCCTCGAGATCGGCGGCAGCGGCCGCTTCGGCGGCGCCGAGCGCGGCGCGGACTGGTCGCTGGCGGTGTACCGCAGCGCGGTCGACGACGAGCTGATGTCGATGGTGGACGCGTTCGGCAACCGCGTGGGCACCTACAACTACACCGCCGGTACCACCCACCAGGGGGTCGAGGCCGGCCTGGACGGCCGCTTCCCCGCCGTCGGCGGCGGCGTGCTGGAATACCGGCTGGCCTGGACCTGGAGCGACTTCACCTTCGACGACGGCCAGTTCGCCGGCAACCGCATCGCCGGCGTACCCAGGCACCTGGTCAGCGCCGAGCTGGCATGGCGCAGCGGCGGCTGGCGCATCGGTCCCAACGTGCGCTGGCTGCCCGGCGACACCCCGACCGACCACGCCAACACCCGCGACATCTACCAGGACGGCTACGCGCTGCTCGGCGCCAGGCTCGACTACACCGCCGCCGATGGACGCTGGACGGTGTTCGTGCATGCCGACAACCTCACCGACCGCCGCTACGCCAGCAGCTACGTGATCCGCAACCAGGGCACGCTGGCGCAGCCCGGTTTCCTGCAGGGCGTGGGCCGCAACGCTACGCTCGGCCTGACCTGGAGGTTCTGACCATGCACGCCCCTTCGCCATCCCCCGATCCCGGTGCCTGCTGCAGCGAGGAGGACGTGGTCGCCCTGGTGCACCGCTTCTACGCGCGGGTGCGCCTGGACCCCGACCTGGGCCCGGTGTTCGAGCGCCACGTCGCGGACTGGCCGGCGCACCTGGCGCACCTGGTGGATTTCTGGTCGGCGTTGCTGCGCGGCACCCGCCGCTTCAGCGGTGCGCCGATGCCCCGGCACATGGCGCTGCCGGGGCTGAACGCCGCGCTGTTCCGGCGCTGGCTGGAGCTGTTCGCGCAGACCACCGCCGAGCTGGGCAATCCGGCGATGCAGTCCGAGGCCGATACCCGCGCGCGGATGATCGCCGAGCGCTTCTGGCAGCAGTACCAGGTCGCCGGCCACGACGTCCTTCACCATTGCCCCGTTTCATCGCCCACCGGAGAGACGCCATGAACCGCATCCGCTTCCCCGCGATCCTGCCGCTGGCGCTGCTGGCCGCCCTGGCCGCCACCGCCACCAGCACCGCCACCGCGCTGGACGCCGGGGCGGACGCGCCCGTGCCGCCGCGGTTGTCCACGCTGGCCGGTGCGCCCGACCCGGCCACCGCTCAGGCGCGCACCACCACCCAGGTGGGCCGCTACGGCCAGGCCCGGGTGATGCAGTTGCAACTCAAGGCGGGCACGCGGATGCCGGCCCATGCCGCGCCGGAGCGGGTGCTGGTGGTGGTGCTCGCCGGCCAGGGACGCTTCGAGTTCGACGATGGCCCGGTGCCGGTGCGCGCGCGCCAGGTGCTGCACCTGGCGCCGGGCGAGAACCACGGCGTGAGCGCGGACACCGACCTGGACCTGCTGCTGGTGCGCATGGCCGAGCACTAGGAGGCACGGCCGCCTGCCCCGACGATCGCGGGACCGGGCATCCTGCCCGCCCGCCCGCCTCCGCACCGCGGGATGCGGGCGGTATCGCGCCCGTCCGCCTTGCGCCATCGTGGGTCGCCCGTGAAGCGGCGACGCGGCGCACGCGGAATCCGCCGCCATAGCCCGGATCAGATCGGTGCCGGCCCCAGCTTCATCGACAGGTCGATGGCGCGCACGTGCTTGGTCAGGCCGCCGATGGAGATGCAATCCACGCCGTCCTGCGCGATCGCGCGCAGGCCGTCCAGGCCGACCCCGCCGGAGACCTCCAGCGGGATGCGCCCGTCGAACGGCGCCGTACGGGCGATGCGCACCGCCTCGCGGCGCATGTCCGCGGTGAAGTCGTCGATCAGCACGCGGTCGCAGCCAGCGGCCAGCGCCTCGCGCAACTGTTCCAGCGTCTCCACTTCCACGATCAGCGGCAGGGCCGGCTGTGCCTGGCGCGCCCGCGCGATCGCCGCGCCCACGGAGCCGGCGACGCGGACGTGGTTCTCCTTCAGCATCACCGCGTCGTACAGGCCGATGCGGTGGTTCGCCCCGCCGCCGGCGCGCACCGCGTACTTCTGCGCCTGGCGCAGGCCCGGCAGGGTCTTGCGCGTGTCCAGGATGGCCGTGCCGGTGCCGCGCACGGCATCGACGTGGGCGGCGGTGGTGGTGGCCGTGCCGCACAGCGTCTGCATGAAGTTCAAGGCGGTGCGCTCGGCGCTGACCAGCGTGCGGCTGCGGCCTTCCAGCAGCGCCAGCACGGTGCCGGCGGCCACGCGCTGGCCTTCGGCGACGCGCCAGTCGATCCGCACCTGCGGGTCCAGCGCGCGGTGGCAGGCGTCGAACCACGGGCGCCCGGCGATCACCGCGTCTTCCTTGCACAGCAGGTAGGCGCGTTCGGGCACGTCGGGCAGCAAGGCAGCGGTGACGTCGCCGCCGCCGAGGTCCTCCTCCAGCGCGCGGCGCACGTCGGCCTGTACGGCCTCGGTGGGTGGAGGCGTCAGCGGCGGGGCGGGGCGGGGCATGGTCAGGCGCCGGGGAAGCCGGGCACCTGCGCGGTGGCCAGGGCTTCCTCGACCAGCAGCACCGGGATGCCGTCGTCGACCCGGTAGACCTGCCTGCGGTCGCGGGTGACCAGCGCCTCGCGCAGCGGCTCGCGCTGCGGGCTGCCGTCGCCGCGCTGCACCTGGCCGTCGGCGATGGCGCGGTTCAGCGCTTCCAGCGCGCGCGGCTCCAGCAGCGCCAGCGGCTGGCGGGTATCGGGCGAGCACAACAGGTCGAGCAGCTTGCGATCCATGGGCGGGAACGGATTGGGGGGAAGCCGGAATGCGCGGAAGCGTACCACCCAGGGGCCTCGGGAGGCCGCGGTGCCATGCCGTAGGCCGAGCGGGTCGTCGTCGTACCCGGCGTGCGCGGCGATCGTGGAGTCCGGTACGCCTTCGATCCCTGCGCCTGCCGCCGATCGGGGCGAGGCGGCACGCGGGCTGCCGCACGGTCGAAGGCCCGGGCGAGCGGCGGCCGGCCGTCGCGGCCGGTTCGGGCAGCCTGCCGTGCAACTTCCGCTAAAATGGCCCTTTAGCGACCGAGGCCGCCATGACCGTCACCCCAACCGCCCCGCTGGTGGGCATCGTGATGGGATCCCGTTCCGATTGGGAAACCATGCAGCACGCCGTGCAGAAGCTCGACGCGCTGGGTGTCGCGCACGAGGTGAAGGTGGTGTCCGCGCACCGCACGCCCGACGTACTGTTCGAGTACGCCGCCAGCGCGAAGGCGCGCGGCCTGCGCGCGATCATCGCCGGCGCCGGCGGCGCGGCGCACCTGCCGGGCATGCTCGCGGCCAAGACCGCGGTGCCGGTGCTGGGCGTGCCGGTGCAGAGCAAGGCGCTCAACGGCATGGACTCGCTGCTGTCGATCGTGCAGATGCCGGCCGGCGTCCCGGTGGCCACCTTCGCCATCGGCAACGCGGGCGCGGCCAATGCCGGGCTGTTCGCCGCCGCCCTGCTGGCGGCCGATCATCCGGACATCGCCCGTGCGCTGGAGGCGTTCCGCCGGCACCAGACCGACGACGTCGTCGCCCACGACGATCCGCGCCAATGAGCGCTCGCCACGGCGTTCCGCGCGGGGCGACGGCATGACCCGTCCCACCGTGGGCATCCTCGGAGGCGGGCAGTTGGCGCGCATGCTGGCCCTGGCCGGCGCGCCGCTGGGGCTGCGCTTCCTGGTGATGGACACCGCATCCGACGCCTGCGCCAGCCAGTTCGCGCCGCTGCGGGTGGGCGACTACCGCGACGAGGCGGTGCTGGCCGAGTTCGCGGCGAAGATCGACGTGGCCACGTTCGATTTCGAGAACGTGCCGGCCGAGAGCGCCGAGTGGCTGTCGGCGCGGGTGCCGGTGTTCCCCAACCCGCGCGCGCTGGCGGTGGCGCAGGACCGGCTGGCGGAGAAGACCCTGTTCCGCGAACTGGACATCCCGGTGCCGGCGTTCGCCACCGTGGACACCCGCGAGGAACTGGACCGCGCGCTGGCCTCGGTCGGCGTGCCGTGCATCCTCAAGACGCGCCGGCTCGGCTACGACGGCAAGGGCCAGTTCCGCATCCGTTCCGCCGGCGATGCCGAGGCGGCCTGGCAGGCGCTGGGGCCGCAGGCGGCCGGCGTGGGCCTGATCGTCGAGGCCTTCGTGCCGTTCGAGCGCGAGCTGAGCGTGGTGGCCGTGCGCGGCCGCGACGGCGAATTCCGGACCTGGCCGCTGACGGCCAACTGGCACGTGGACGGCGTGCTCTCGGCCAGCCTGGCGCCGGCGCGGGTGGACGCGGAACTGGCCGCCACCGCCGTCGCCCATGCGCGGCGGCTGGCCGAGCGGCTGGACTACGTGGGCGTGTTCGCGCTGGAACTGTTCTGCCGCGGCGGCGAACTGCTGGCCAACGAGATGGCGCCGCGCGTGCACAACTCCGGGCACTGGACGATCGAGGGCGCGGAGACCTCGCAGTTCCAGAATCACCTGCGCGCGGTACTGGGCCTGCCGCTGGGATCGACCGCGATGCGCGGCCATGCCTGCATGCTCAACTGGATCGGGCAGATGCCCGATCCGGCCGCGGTGCTGGGCCAGGCCGGCGGCCACTGGCACGACTACGGCAAGGAACCGCGCGCCGGGCGCAAAGTGGGCCATGCCACCCTGCGCGCCGACACGCCCGGGGCGCTGGCCGAGGCGCTGGAGCGAGTGGGCCGCGCATTGGACCGCGATGCGCAGGTCGCACCGCCGGTGGCGGCGCTGCGGGATTGAGGCCAGCGCCGGGGAAGCGGCAGGGCGCGGACGATTCGACGCGTCGCCGACTGAGGCCGGCTCGTGCAGCCCGGCCGCGCGTCAGCGCAGCCGCTTGCCCGCCGCCTCCCAGTCCACCACGTTCCAGAACGCCTCCAGGTACCGGTCGCGCGCATCCTGGCGGTCCAGGTAGTAGGCGTGCTCCCACAGGTCGCACGCCAGCAGTGGCGTGCCGGCACCGGTCAGCGGGGTGGACGCGCCGTGGGTGACGACGATGCCGGGCGAGCCATCCGGGTGCTGCACCAGCCACGCCCAGCCCGAGCCGGCCAGGCCCAGCGCCGCATGCGCGAACTCGTCGCGGAAGCGCGGGAAGTCGCCGTAGCGCCGGGCCAGCAGGTCGCCCAGGCGGCCGCCGGGTTCGCCGCCGCCGCGCGGGGACAGGCAGGTCCAGTGGAAGGCATGGTTCCAGGCCTGCGCGGCCTGCTCGAACAGGCGCCCACGGGCACGGCGCACGATGTCCTCCAGCGCCAGTTCCTCCAGGCCGCTGCCTTCCAGCAGCCGGCGGGCCGCGTCCACGTAGGCACGGTGGTGCACGCCGTGGTGCAGGTCCAGGGTGGCGGCCGTGATGTGAGGTTCCAGCGCGGTGCGGGGGTAGGGCAGGTCGGGCAGTTCGATGGGCATGGTGCGGGGGCGCGGAGGTGGGCGGCGTCGGCGTGGCGGCGCGCAGGGATTACAATTGCAACTTCAGTTTAGCCGACGCCGGGGCCGGCCCCCGGCGCCGAGGGAGAGACGCAATGGCGGTGATGGAGCGCATCCAGGCCGAGGTCGAGGGCCACCCGATCGTGCTGTTCATGAAGGGCACCCCGGCCTATCCGATGTGCGGCTTCTCCGCGCGCGCGGTGCAGGCGCTGCAGGCCGCCGGCGCCGAGCGGCTGCACACGGTGAACGTGCTGGAGGAGCCGGAGGTGCGCGCCAACCTGCCGCGCTATTCCAACTGGCCGACCTTCCCGCAGTTGTTCCTGCACGGCGAGTTGCTCGGCGGTTGCGAGGTCACCCTGGAGTTGCTGGAGTCGGGCGAGCTGCAGCGCATGGTCAGCGAAGCGCAGTCGCAGTGAGCCTGCTCGGCCTGCCCACCGCCGCTCCGCAGCCGCTGGCCGGCCGCGTGATCCTGGTCGCCGGCGCCCATGGCGGCCTGGGCGCCGCCGCCGCGCAGGCCTGCGCCGCCGCCGGCGCGACCCTGGTGCTGCTGGGCCGGCGCCTGCCCAAGCTCAACCGGGTCTATGACGCCGTCGCCCAGGCCGGCCCGGAGCCGCTGCTGTACCCGCTGGACCTGGAGGGCGCCGCGCCGGACGACTACGCCCAACTGGCCGAACGCCTGCACGCCGAACTGGGTCGGCTGGATGGGCTGCTGCACTGCGCCGCCGACTTCCGCGGCCTGACCCCGCTGGAGCACCAGGACCCTGCCGCCTTCGCCCGCGCCATCCACGTCAACCTCACCGCGCCGTGGTGGCTGGTGCAGGCCTGCCTGCCGCTGCTGCGCCACTCGCCCGATGCCTCGGTGGTGCTGGCGGCGGACGACCTGGACCGGGTCGGCCAGGCCTACTGGGGCGGCTACGGCGTGGCCCAGCACGGCTTGCACGGGCTGGTCCCGATGCTGGCGGCCGAACTGTCCGGCACCTCGGTGCGGGTGGCCGGCCTGCAGCCCGGGCCCATGCGCACGCCGCTGCGCGCCCGCGCATACGCGGACGACCTGCACGAAGGCGTGCGCGACCCGGCGGCCTACGCCGGGGCCTGCGTCGCCCTGCTGTCGGCGGCCGGCGCGGCCCATCGCGGGACCGTGTGGCGCCCCGAGCCGGAAGGCGTGCCGGCGTGACCATCCTGTCGGCGGCGCTGCTGCTGTTCCTGATCCTCGACCCGCTGGGGAATGTTCCCGTGTTCCTCAGCGTGCTCAAGCCGGTGGCGCCGGAGCGGCACCGGAGGGTGCTGGTGCGCGAGATGCTGATCGCCCTGGCGGTGCTGATGCTGTTCCTGTGGTGCGGCAAGTACGCGCTGGAGCTGATGCACCTGCGCCAGGAGTCGGTCTCGATCGCCGGCGGCATCGTCCTGTTCCTGATCGGCATCCGCATGGTGTTCCCGCGTGCGGAAGGCCTGATGGGCGAGATCCCGGACGGCGAGCCCTTCATCGTGCCGCTGGCCATCCCCCTGGTGGCGGGGCCCTCGGGCATGGCCGCGGTGATGCTGATGGGCAGCAGCGAGCCGGACCGGCTCGGCGAATGGAGCCTGGCCCTGCTGCTGGCCTGGGGCGTGACCGCCGCGATCCTGCTGGCCGCGCCCTTCCTCTACCGGCTGTTGGGGCCGCGCGCGCTGGCCGCGGTGGAGCGGCTGATGGGCATGTTGCTGGTGGCCATCTCGGTGCAGATGCTGCTGGACGGGCTGACCGCCTACCTGGGCCTGGCCATCCCGGCGGCGTGAGGCCCCGGGGTTTAGCCGCCCCGCCCGTCGGTTTCCCTGCCTATCCACCGACATCCGGCCGTCACATGGCGGTCACATGTCCCCCCTAACATGTTAACCTGTTGTTAACGCCCATGCGCAGCCGTATGCAGGCATTTGTAGGCATTCCAGCCGCTCGCCCTGCAACGGGGCCAGACCGCATTCCGTCCCCCTCCGAGGCCACCCCCATGACCGATCCACGTCGATTCCGGCTGTCCAAGCTCACCCTGGGCCTGGTCGTCGCCCTCGCCGCCGCCCCCGCCTTCGCCCAGAGCACCTCCGCCGGCGTCGGCGGTGTGGTGACCGGCTCTTCCGGCCAGCCGGTCGCCGGCGCCGAGGTCACCATCACCCACGTCGAGTCGGGCACCGTCAGCCGCGCCACCACCGACGCCAGCGGCCGCTACAGTTCGCGCGGCCTGCGCGTGGGCGGCCCGTACACCATCACCATCAACAAGCAGGGCGAAGGCGCCAGGACCGAGGAGGGCGTGTACCTGGGCCTGAACCAGGTCAACACGGTCAATGCCGCGCTCAGCGGCGACATCACCACCCTGCAGGGCGTCACCGCCACCGCCATCGGCGGCTCGGAAGTGTTCAGCGCCAGCAAGATGGGCGCCGGCACCAACGTCAGCCAGGAGCAGATCGAGGCGCTGCCGTCGATCAACCGCAACATCCAGGACTACATCCGCCTGGACCCGCGCATCAGCCAGAGCGACAAGTCGCGCGGCGAGATCACCGTCGGCGGCCAGAACCCGCGCTACAACGCCATCCGCATCGACGGCGTCAACACCAGCGACACCTTCGGCCTGGAATCGAACAACTTCCCGACCATG
Organism: Pseudoxanthomonas broegbernensis; assembly: GCF_014202435.1. GTDB lineage: Bacteria > Pseudomonadota > Gammaproteobacteria > Xanthomonadales > Xanthomonadaceae > Pseudoxanthomonas > Pseudoxanthomonas broegbernensis. The sequence continues at coordinate 441,648 of NZ_JACHGU010000001.1, forward strand.
CGCCAGCCGGTGTCGATGGACGCCATCGAGGCGATCAACGTCGACATCTCCAACTACGACACCACCATCACCGGCGCCACCGGCGCGGTGATCGACGCGGTGACCAAGTCGGGCACCAACGAGTTCCACGGCTCGGTGTACGGCGTGTACCGAGACAAGGACATGGTCGGCGACCACCCGGTCACCGGCGCGCCGTTCAACGGCTTCAACGACGAGGTGACCTACGGCGCCACCTTCGGCGGCCCGATCGTCAAGGACAAGCTGTTCTTCTTCGCCAACTACGAGCAGTACACCCGCGACCGCGCGGCGCCGTCCTACGGCCCGGCCGGCTCGGGCGCATCCAACATCATCGCCATCGAGCCGGGCTGGATCGCCGAGGCCCAGCAGATCGCGCGCGAACGCTACGGCATCGACCTGGGCTCGCAGGAGTCGCCGCCCAGCATCAAGCAGGAGGTCGAGGAATACGCGATCAAGATCGACTGGAACATCAGCGACAACCATCGCGCCTCGGCCCGCTACTCCAAGCTCGAGCAGACCGACCCGAACCTGGCCGGCTCCAGCACCAGCATCAACTACGACAGCCACGGCATCTCGCGCGGCCCGAGCCTGGGCCTGAACAGCCGCTGGTACGACGTCACCAAGAACGTCGAGACCGCGGTGGTGCAGTTGTTCAGCGACTGGAACGACAGCCTGTCGACCGAGTTCAAGGTCGGCCGCCGCACCTACGATTCGCTCAGCTCGGTGTACTCGCGCCTGCCGCAGATCGTCATCGGCTTCGGCAACGGCGCCGACCCGGACCAGGCCGTCGCCCCGTACCTGAGCGCGGGCGCCGACGAGTTCCGCCACGGCAACCAGATCAACACCGAGACCACCACCGCCTTCGGCGCGGCCACCTGGTACGTGGGCGACCACACGCTGAAGTTCGGCTTCGACTGGGAAGAGAACGACGTCTACAACCTCTACGCGCAGAACATCTGGGGCACCTACGCCTTCGCCGGCCTGGACGCCTTCCGCGCCGGCCAGTACTGGGTCTACGACCTCAACGCACCGGTGCCGGGCAACGACCTGGACTCGGTGGCGATGCGCTACAAGCACCGCAACACTGGCCTGTTCGTGCAGGACAGTTGGGCGGTGAACTACAACCTGACCCTGCTGTTCGGCCTGCGCGTGGACATCCCGGACATGGACGACGTGCCGGTCCAGAACCTGCTGGTGCAGCAGGTCTACGGCCGCGACAACCGGGCCAAGCTCGACGACGCGCTGATCCAGCCGCGCTTCGGCTTCAACTACACCTTCGACAGCGACCGCCCCACCCAGTTGCGCGGCGGCCTGGGCCTGTTCCAGGGCGCGGCGGCCAACGTGTGGATCGGCAACTCCTACCAGAACTCCGGCTTCGGCCTGATCGGCTACAACGCGCGCGTCACCGCCGCCATGAGCCAGGCCGATCGCGAGGCGCTGTGGGCCAGCCTGCCGGTCAGCATGGACCCTGACAACCCGACCGTGCCGTCGCCGGCCGCCGGCTATTCGATGATGGTCAACCTGATGGACGACGGCTTCGAGCAGCCGTCGGTGTGGAAGGCCAACCTGGCGTTCGACACCGAACTGCCCTGGCACGGCATCGTCGCCTCGGCCGAGCTGCTGCATACCAAGGTCAACAACGGCCTGCACTTCGAGCGGCTGGACCTGGGCAACGTGAGCTACGCGCAGGGGCCGGACGGGCGCTCGCTGTACTGGGCCGATCCCTACGCCCGCAGCGGCGCCCGCAACGGCAGCAATACCGGCGTGGCCGCCATCGCCGACACCATCCCCGGCTACGAGAACGTCACCGGCTGGCACGGCGACGGCGTGGTGCTGATGACCAACACCGGCAACGGCCGCAGCACCCAGTTCACCGTCGGCCTGAACAAGCCGCTGGTCCAGGACTGGGCGTGGTCGCTGCACTACACCTATACCGACGCCACCGAGGTCAGCCCGCTGACCTCCTCCCGCGCCATCTCCAACTGGTCCAACAAGGCGGTCTTCGACCCCAACTCGGACGTGGCCGCGACCTCCAACTACGAGATCAAGGACCGCATCACCGGCAGCCTGACCTTCCGCAAGGCCTTCTTCGGCGACTACGACACCACGTTCTCGGCCTTCTACGAGGGCCGTTCCGGCGTGCCGCACAGTTGGCGCTACCGCAACGACATGAACGGCGACGGCTACAGCAACGACCTGCTTTACGTGCCCGGCGGCCCCGGCGACGTGATCTTCAGCGGCGGCGTGGCGATGGAGCAGGCGTTCTTCGAATGGCTGGGCCGGCATCCGGACCTGGCCCGCTACCGGGGCGGCGTGGCCGCGCGCAACGGCAGCCGCAACCCGTGGGTCAACAGCCTGGACATCCGCGTCAGCCAGGAACTGCCCGGCTTCTTCCGCGGGCACAAGTCGGAGATCTGGCTGGACGTGCTGAACGTGGGCAACCTGATCGACAAGAACTGGGGCCGCATCGACTACGCCTCGCCGTACGGCGACCGCACCGTGGTCGACTTCGTCGGCGTGGACCAGGCCACCGGCAAGTACGTCTACAACTTCAACCCCGACAGCATCTCGGCCATTCCCGTGACCGACTGGGAGTCGCGCTGGTCGGTGCAGGTGGGCTTCCGCTACAAGTTCTGACAGCGGCCGCACCGCCGAGCGTTCGAGGACGGCCGGGTTTCCCGGCCGTCCTCTTTTCATGCGCACGCGACGGCGCCCCGGTGCCGGGGCGCCGTGCCCGCCGGCCCGCGCTGCGGTAAAGTCGCCGACCGGTCCGATCCATCCGCATCGAGAAACACGCCCCATGAACGAAACGGTTTCGAGCACGCTGCCCGTGGAAGACGCGCGCATCTACCCGCGCGGCGGGCTGGACGTCCTCTCGCGCACCGAAGTGGCGCGCCTGCGCGACGCCTCCAGCGGCGGCATGCACGAGCTGCTGCGCCGCTGCGCGCTGGCGGTGCTCACCAGCGGCAGCGCCAACGACGACCCGCGCGCCGCGCGCGACCTGTACCCCAGCTTCGACATCCAGGTCGCCCAGCAGGACCGCGGCGTGCGCATCGACCTGAAGAACGCGCCGGCGATGGCCTTCGTCGACGGCGAGATCATCCGCGGCGTGGCCGAGCTGCTGTTCGCCGTGGTCCGCGACCTGGCCTGGACCGCGATCGAGCTGGGGCCGGAGTATGCGGAGGACCTGGAAAGCTCGGCCGGCATCACCGACGCGGTGTTCGGCCTGCTGCGCAACGCGCGCGTGCTGCGCCCGGCCGACCCCAACCTGGTGGTGTGCTGGGGGGGGCATTCGATCTCGCGCGAGGAATACATCTACACCAAGCAGGTCGGCTACGAGCTGGGCCTGCGCGGGCTGGACATCTGCACCGGCTGCGGACCGGGCGCGATGAAGGGGCCGATGAAGGGCGCCACCATCGCCCACGCCAAGCAGCGCAAGCGCACCAACCGCTACATCGGCATCACCGAGCCGGGCATCATTGCCGCCGAGTCGCCCAACCCGATCGTCAACGAGCTGGTCATCATGCCGGACATCGAGAAGCGGCTGGAGGCGTTCGTGCGCCTGGCCCACGGGATCATCGTGTTCCCCGGCGGGGTGGGCACGGCCGAGGAGATCCTGTACCTGCTGGGCATCCTGCTGCGTGAGGAGAACGCCGGCCTGCCGTTCCCGCTGATCCTCACCGGGCCGACCATCGCCGCGCCCTATTTCGAGCAGATCGACCGCTTCCTGCGCCTGACCCTGGGGGAAGCGGCCACCTCGCGCTACCAGATCGTGATCGGCGACCCGGCCGCGGTGGCCAAGAAGATGTCCACGGGCATCCGCAAGGTGCGCGAGGCGCGCCTCGCGCACAAGGACTCGTTCTACTTCAACTGGGGCATCGACGTTCCGCTGGAGTTCCAGCAGCCCTTCGTGCCCACCCATGCGGCGATGGCGGCGCTGGACCTGCACCATGGCCGCGCGCCCTCGGCGCTGGCGGCCGACCTGCGCCGCGCGTTCTCCGGCATCGTGGCCGGCAACGTCAAGGAGGAGGGCATGCGCCGGATCGAGGCGCACGGTCCGTTCGAGATCCATGGCGCGGCGGACATGATGCAGGCGCTGGACGGCCTGCTGCGCGCCTTCGTCCAGCAGCGGCGGATGAAGATCGCCGGCGAGTACCGGCCCTGCTACCGCGTGGTGGCCTGAAGGCCCGGCGAGGGACGGCGGGCCTCCGTCCGCCGTGCGCGACCCCGGCCGGCCCCCGGGGAGCGGCCGTCTCTCCGCCCATTCCAACCGCTCGTCCCGTCCGCGCTTGCGTCCGGGCCCGGCCCGGCTAGGGTGGGAACACCACGCTGGGGAGCCATGTGCATGCGGCCCGAACGCCAGTCCGGCTTCACCTTGATCGAGCTCCTGGTCACCATTTCGGTGGTGGCGATCCTGCTCGCCTGGGGGCTCCCCAGCTTCCAGCAGAGCCTGCGCACCAACCGCATCGCGGCCAGCACCAACGAGATGATCGCCTCGCTGGCCCTGGCCCGCAGCGAGGCCATCCGCAACGCCCGCGGCAGCGGCGTGTGCGCCAGCGCCGACGGCGCGACCTGCGGCACCGAATGGGGAAGCGGCTGGCTGGTCTGGGCCGATGCCAACGGCAACGGCTCGCTGGACAGCGGCGAGACCGTGCTGCGCTACAGCCAGGGCCGGCCGCAGGTGTCGGCCACCGGCGCCGCCGGCACGATCACCTTCGACTCGCGCGGGCGCCGCCGGGCCGCCGCCGACCAGACATTGAGCCTGCGGCCGACCGACTGCGGCGGGCAGCCGATGCTGCGCACGCTCACCGTCAATGCCGCCGGCCAGGTACGCACGGCGAAGGGAGCCTGCTCATGAACCGCCGTTCCTGCCCGCGGCCGGGCGCCGCCAGGCCCACCGCCGCCGGCTTCAGCCTGATCGAGGTGCTGGTGGCGATGCTGGTGCTGGGCATCGGCCTGCTCGGCTTCGCCCTCCTGCAGACCATGAACGTGCGCTTCACCCAGAGCGCCAATTTCCGCACCCAGGCGACCAACCTGACCTACGAGATGTTCGACCAGATGCGCATCAGCCGGGTGTCCTCGGCCGCCTACCTGGGCGACTACACGGCCGCGACCGCCAACTGCACGCCGGCCACCGGCGCCAACCTCGGCGCCACCCAGTTCCGCAACGCATGGTCGTGCCGGCTGGGCAAGGCGCTGGGGCAGGGCGCCACGGCCGCGGTCGCGCGCAACGGCCAGGACGTCACCGTCAGCATAAGCTGGGGCGACGATCGCTGGGACGCGGATGCGACGGCCCGCACCTTCAGCGCGACAACCCAGCTATGAGGCCGATCATGTTCCGCCGTCCGCAGGGCCTGACCCTCATCGAACTGATGATCGCGCTGTTGATCGGCACGATCCTGATCCTCGGGCTGGTGCAGGTGTTCGCCGCCTCCCGTTCGGCCTACATGCTGTCCGAGGGCATGTCCCGGGTGCAGGAGAACGGCCGCTTCGCGCTGGATTTCCTCCAGCGCGACATCCGCATGGCCGGCCATTTCGGCTGCGTCAACGACCAGGCGCACATGGCCAACGCGCCGGTGGGGCTGGTGACCACGTTCGGCAGCCACCCGGGCCTGGATTTCTTCACCTCCATCCAGGGCTACGAGGCCACCGGCACCGCGCCGGGCGCGACCCTGGCGGTGGCGGAGACGCCGGCCACCGGCGGCACCGGGTTCACGCCGGTGCTGCCGGCGGAAATCGCGGCGGCCACCTCCAACCGGGTGAACGGCAGCGACATCATCGCCCTGCGCTTCCTCATGCCCGAGGGCGTGCCGGTGACCGCCATCCAGGGCAGCGCCGGCACACCGGTGTTCCGCTTCGACGCCGCCCGCTGGGACGTGCTGCGCAGCGGCGTGGAGAACCCCGGGTTGTTCGGCGTGGCCGACTGCCTGAACACCGTCGTGTTCCAGGCCGCGGCGGTGGGCTCGGCCGCGGGCAGCGTGACCGCCGGCTCCACCAACCCGATCAACGCCTCGTCGGCGTTCACCCGCGTGTTCACCGAAGGGCAGGCGATGCTGCATCGCGCCGAGAGCGTGGTCTATTACGTCGGGCTCAACAACGGCCGTCCCTCGCTGTATCGCGTGCGCTTCACCGCCGCGCCCGGCGGCGGCCTGACCGCGCAGAGCCAGGAGCTGATCGAGGGGGTGGAGAACATGCAGCTCCTCTATGGCCTGGACCGCGAACTCACCGCGAATCGCCCCCCCACCGGCTACATCGACCGGTTGCTGGCGGCCAACGGCGTGCAGACGGCGGTCGTGCCGGCGGCCGACGCCTGGCGCCGGGTGGGCGCGGTCCAGATCGGCCTGCTGACGGTCAGCCCGGACCGGGCCACCGCGGCCCAGGCGCAGGCGGACCTCCGGCCGCTGTCGGCGCTGGGCGTGGCCTACACCGCTCCCGGCGACGGACGCTACCGCTCCGTCTACGAAAGCACCATCGCCTTGCGCAACCGCCTGTATGGCAACTGAGCCGGTTCCCCGCCCATGAACATTCCTTCCCGGTCCGCCGTTTCCTTCCCGGCCCCACGCCGCCAGCGCGGTGCGGTGCTGTACGTGGCGCTGGTGATGCTGATCCTGCTGGCGCTGATCGGCATCGTCGGCATGCAGGTCGCCGGCCTGCAGGAGCGCATGGCCGCCAACTACCGCAACGTGAACCTCGCCTTCCAGAACGCGGAGTCCGTCGCACGCGGGATGGAACGCCAGATCGAGGCGTCGCTGCTGGGCGAGGTGGCCACCTACGAGGCCGACCAGGAAGTCTGCCAGCCCACCTTCGACCCGGTGACCTGGGCCGACAACGTCACCGCCACCGAGTCCACCTACACGCGGCGCATCGACCACTGCTTCCCGGCGTCGAGCCGGGTGGCCGGCAAGAAGAAGAACGAGCAGACCGGCAACATCTACGAGGTCAATTCGCTCGCCAGCGACAACGACACCAACGCAACCGCAACCGCGGTGATCAGCACCATCTATATTCCCTGAGGTACCGGTCATGAACGGCATTGCGATCCCCCAATGGCTGCGCTGGTCCGCGCTCGGCATAGGCTTGGCGGCGGTGGTCGGCTGGATGCTCAGCCTGTCGGCCGCTGTCGGCGACTACGACATCGCGCAGAAGCCGCTCTACCAGGGCGCGGCCGAGCCCCCGCTGATGATGATGGTGATGTCGCGCGACGAGCGGCTGTTCACCAAGGCGTATTCGGACTACACCGACCTGGACGAAGACGGCACGATCGATACGACGTACACCGACAAGTTCGACTATGCGGGCTACTTCGATTCCTTCCTCTGCTACGAGTACGCCAGCAACCAGTTCAGGGCGGTCGCCAAGGCCGAGGGCGCCAACAACCACACCTGTCCCGGTGCCAGGTGGAGCGGCAATTTTCTGAACTGGACCACCATGAGCCGGCTGGATATCGTGCGCCACGTGCTGTATGGCGGAACCCGGTCGACCGATGCCGCGACCACCGTCCTGGAGCGCGCGCATATTCCCAACGACCTGCATGCCTGGGTCAAGATCTACAACGACAACGGCGACTTCACCCCCAACTCGGGCACGCGTTCGTATTGCAACTCCTCGACCGGCGCCGATTCGGCCCCGATCATGCGCATGGCGACCGGTGCCTATTCCGAGTGGTCCTCCACCTCCCTGTACCAGTGCCGGACCGGCCGTACGGCCGAGGGCGAGCCTTCCAGCGCGACGGACTACAACGTCCGCGTGCAGGTCTGCGCCGGGAACAACACCGACCTGCACGAGACCAACTGCCGCCGTTACGGCACTTCCGCCTACAAGCCCGTGGGCCTGCTCCAGGAATACGGCGAAAGCGGCAGCCTGCGCTTCGGCCTGATCAGCGGCAGCTATTCGGCGCCGCGCAGCGGCGGCGTGCTCCGCCGCAACATCGGCCGGTTCTCCGGTAACGGCTCCGGCTGCAATGATGGCAACGAGGTCGACCTGGCCACGGGCCGATTCTGCAAGGCCGCCGGGGCCGAAGGCATCGTCAACACCCTCGACCGCTTCAAGCTGACCCAATGGAGCGGCTGGAGCAGCGAAATCCTGTGGAACGATTGCAACACGTGGGGCATCCTCAACCGGCAAGGCCAGGGCGGCCGGGACAACCTGAACAATCCCGGCAACAATGGCCAGACGTGCAGCGCCTGGGGCAACCCGGTCGCCGAGATGTACGCCGAGGCGTTGCGCTACATCGCCGGACAGACCAGGACAGACGGGTTCAACGTAAGTGGCGACCTGACCGGCCTGCCCACGGGGCTGGCGTGGAAGGACCCCTACAAGCCGGCGGCCTCGGGCGGCGGCGGCAATTCCTACTGTGCCTCGTGCAACATCCTGTTGCTGTCCTCCAGCTATCCCACCTTCGACAGCGATGAGATTCCCGCCGCTGCCGGGATCAACGCCGCCACCGCGACCGACGCCGTGGGCGTGGCCGAAGGCATCAGCGGCAGCTACGTGGTGGGTGGCGTGGGGGCCACGCCCAAGGGCAGTTCCATCGCGACCCATTCCTACCTGTGCTCGGCCAAGAACGTTTCCGGGTTGAGCCTGGTACGGGGCATCTGTCCCGACATCCCATCGATGGAAGGCAGCTACCTGCTGGCCGGCCTGGCCCACAAGGCCAACACGACCGACGTGCGCAGCAGCAATGTCCCGACCGGTCGCCCGGCCGGGTACAGGAATACGGTCACCACGTATGCGGTGGCCTTGGCGGACAACCTGCCCAAGTTCGAGATTCCCATCGGCGACGGCACGGTCGGCCTGGCGCCGCTGTGCCAGTCCAACAGCAGCGGTACCGCCGTCGCCACCGATTCCGGCTGGGGCAGTTGCTTCCTCGGTTCGGTCGGCATCGGCCCGAAGACTTCGACGTTCGGCACCCGGTACACCTACGGGCGTCCGCTGGCGGCCGACAGCCGGTCCGGCAGTTTCTCCCTGGTCTGGGAGGACTCCCTGTACGGCAGCGACTTCGACAACGACGTGGTGACCATGATCACCTACTGCGTCGGCGATACCTGCGATGCGGACCATAACCCGAACAACAACGGCAGTTATACCGGCAAGGAAATCTGCTGGCGCGCACCGACCAGCGGCGTCTGCGGCACCAATCGCAGGCCCACGGTGGCCGCCGACGAAGCGCTGATCCGGATCGAGAACCTGTCGGCCTACGCCGGCTATACCCTGTTGACCGGCTTCATGCTGTCCGGTTCCGACAACGATGGCGTACACCGCCTGACACGGGTTCCCGGCAACGACAGCTTCAAGTCGATCCTGTCCGGGCAGGACGATCCCCCGGCGAGCTGGACCGCGCCGACGGTCATGAAGGTCAAGCTGGGCACCAGCTCGGCCAAGCAGCTCGAAAGCCCGCTGTGGTACGCGGCCAAGTACGGCGGCTTCAAGGACGCCAACAACAATGGCCTGCCGGACCCGGGTGAGTGGGACTCGAAGAAGGCCGGCGTGCCCGACAACTACTTCTTCGCGCGCAACCCCTCCAAGCTCAAGCGCGAGATCGAGGACATCTTCCGTGCGGCGGTGCTGGAGGGCGCGACGACCGCCGGCGGCGGCGCCGGTTCACGCATCGGCGACGGTTCGGTGACGGTCGAGGTCGGGTTCCAGCCTGGTCCCGAGGACAACCCGGGCGATTGGACCGGTTATCTGCGGGCGCTGGAAGTGACGGCGCTGGGCGGCCAGGGAAGCGTCGTATGGGAGGCTTCCAGCAAGATCCCGGCACCCGACGCGCGCGACATATTCATGGTGACCCGGTCCACCACCGTCAATGCAGCCGGTACGGTGACGCAGGCGGTGCAGGCCTCGCCATTCCTCGCGACGAACCTGCCTGGCGCCAACAATGCCGCTCGCCTCCAGGCGCTGGGCGTGCCGACGCCGGTACCGACCTGGCTAGGAGCCTCGCCGACGCCCGGCAACCTGGTGAACTACCTGCGCGGCCAGCCGGTGACCGGTTACCGCAACCGGAGTTCGCTGCTGGGCGACATCGTCAACTCGCAGCCGGAAATCGTGACTCCACAGGACGATTTCGGTTACGGCTACTGGAGTTACGCCGCGTCCGGCGCGCCTGAATGGCGGGCCGGGCTGGGCGGTGGCTACCGCGACTTCCTGGCCGCCAAGCGCACTGCGGGGCGAAGGATGATCTACGTGGGAGCCAATGACGGCATGCTGCATGCGTTCGACGCGGCACAGGGCTCGGGCGGTGGCGCGGAAGAGTTCGCCTTCATTCCCAATGGCTCCCTGCGGCACATGTACGAGTTGGCCAACCCCAACTACGACCACCGCTATTTCGTCGACGGCCCCATCACCGTGGGCGACGCCTCGTTCAGCGGCAGCGGCGCCGGCGACTGGCGCACGGTGCTGGTGGGGACCACGGGCGCGGGTGGCGCAGGCATCGCCGCGGGCGCCAGTGCGCGCGGTTTCGGTTCCGTATACGCCCTGGACGTCACCAACCCGGGCAGCTTCGATGCCAGCAAGGTGCTGTGGGAACTCAATGCCCAAACCGACGACGATCTCGGATTCGCGCTGGGCAAGCCCGCGATCGTGCCGGTTGCGGGTGCAGGTGCGGACGCCGCGCCGAGGTGGGTGGCCATCTTCGGCAATGGGCCGAACTCGGCCAACGGCGCCCCGGTGCTGTACGTGGTCGACCTGGCCACCGGCGCGGTGCTGTCCAGGCTCAAGCCCACATCCAGCACCTACGCCAGCCAGAATGGCCTGATGAGCGTGGCCCCAGTGGCCGTCTACAACAGCGAAGGCCTGGTGGATACCGTCTATGCCGGCGATCTGCAGGGCAACCTGTGGAAGTTCGACCTGCGCAGCGGTACCCCGTCCAGTTGGCTGGTGGCCTTCGGCGGCGCACCGCTTTTCCAGGCCGTCTACGATGGGCAGCCGCAGCCGATCACGGGCGGCATCGAGGTCTCCAGCGGGCCGGGGGGCGGCGTCAGCGTGTTCTTCGGTACCGGCAGGTACTTCACCCAGGGCGACAACACCACGTCCTCGGTCCAGTCCTTCTACGGGATCTGGGACAACCTCAGCAGCACCCCGGTCGGCACCCGCGATTCGCTCGTTTCCCAAGGCCAGGAGGCACAGGGGATCAGCAACGGGTACAACACCCGTGGAGTGGGTCCGCTGCCGCCCAACCCCGTCAACTACGGGACCCACCATGGCTGGTACGTGGACCTGCTCGTAGAAGGCGAGGCCGCCGGCGAGAGGTTCATCGGCACGCCCACGCTGCAGAGCGGCAAGGTGGTGTTCACCACCTACGTGCCCGCTTCCGCGATCTGTTCGGCCGGTGGCGGCGTCAACTGGATGTATGCGCTGGACCTGCTCAACGGTACGGGCAGCATGGCCGGCATCAGCCTGACGCCCGGTGGGGAGGCGGTGTGCACCGATAACTGCGGGGCCATCTCCTTGAACAAGGAGGACGCGCCGCAGGCGCCGGTGACCGGCACCAATGTATTCGTGCCCAAGCTGACCGGCTGCGACCCCGCCGACCCCGCATGCACGGTGGATGAGTTGATCGCCGCCGAGCAATGCAGCTTCGTCCTGCGCGCCGCCGGCGCCGATCCCCTGTACCTGCCGCGTCCGTGCGGCCGCCAGTCCTGGCGCCAGGTGCGTTGATGGAAGGAAAGACCGCCATGAGCAAGACCGCTTCCGCCATCCGCCCGGCCCAGCGCCCGCCGTCGTCGCGGCGGGCACGCCGGGTCCGGGGCTTCACCTTGATCGAGCTGATGATCACCGTCGTGATCGTCGCGATCCTGGTGGCCCTGGCCTATCCGGCCTACAACGACCACGTGCGCAAGGCCCGCCGCGCCCAGGCCAAGGCCGACCTGGTGGAGTACGCGCAACTCGCCGAGCGCTGGCACACCGTCAACAACACCTATGCCAGTTTCGACCCGGGCGTCACGCAGTCGCCGCGCGAAGGCTCCACCGTTTACTACGCGGTCGAGGTGAGCGACCTGGGCGCGGCCACGTTCACCATCACCGCCACTCCCCAGGGCGGGCAGACGGCCGACCGCTGCGGAACCTTGACGATCAACCAGGTCGGGGTGAGGGGCTCGGGAGACGGCACCGCGCGCAATCCCGAGTGCTTCTGATGCCGGATGCTTGATGGGCGGTCCGGATCGGACCTATAATTCCGCCCCCGCCCGAATAGCTCAGCCGGTTAGAGCACTTGACTGTTAATCAGGGGGTCGTTGGTTCGAGTCCAACTTCGGGCGCCAGAAAATTCAAGGGCTTGCGAGCGATCGCAAGCCCTTTTTTTCTGCCCGAATGCAAATCCGGCGCCGAAAAATGCGAACCTGGCGCGCCGCCACTTGCATGGGGAACAGGGTAAGCCGCCCACTGTCGTGACAACCTCGCGACGCGGCCCGATGCAGCATGCGGGCATGAAGACCCGCGCCGACATCCATGCCGAACTGGAACGCCTCGAGCGGCGGCTCCCCCGCTTGATGGCCGAGCTGGCAGCGGACAAGGTGCTGGAGGCCTTCGCCGCCGAGGCCGAGACATTGACCCGGCGACTGCCGGCCGAGCACGAGGCCTACGTCAACCGCCAGCTCAATTGCATGCTGGCCGCGGCCGGCTTGGTGCCGGGCGAGACCGAGGGCGAACCCTGCCCGAAGGGCGGCTGAAAGTCCTCGCGGACCGGCCGCCTTCTCGCCAGGAGACCGGCCGCCGTCCTGGCAGCCGGCACGTGCTCATGTACGCCCCGCACGCTCGGCGCGTGCCGGAAGTGTGCGCAAGCGCTTTTTCAGTTTCCCGTACAGGCGCTGCCCGCGGGCGGCCTGCGCGTGCGTACCCGGCCGACGTTGTTGACGATGATCTCGCCGCCCAGTACCGGGCCGTGGCACACCTGCAGGGTGAGGTTGCTGCCGCCGCTGCGGCCGTCGGGCTGGTAGCGGACGCGCTGCCGGCCGGCGCTGGAGCGGACCTGGACCGAGCCGGGCAGCGGCTGGCGCACGTCCCGCAGGATGTCCGCCGCGGCGAGCGGCTGGTTGCCGCGCCGCGGGTCGCGATACAGCAGCCAGCCCGCGCTCCAGTCCGGATCGTCGCGGCAGCGGCCGTCGCCCCGCGAGGGGCACAGCGTCACCGGCACGCGCTGCGTGATCGCCGTGTTGCGGGCCTGGGCCAGTTGCGCGCTGACCAGGTGCATGGCCGTGGCGATGTGCTGGCGCCGCAGGGCCTCCTGGAAGCCGGGCAGGGCCAGGCCGTAGAGGAGGGCGACGACGGCGATCACGGTCAGGCATTCGATCAGGGTGAATCCCGGCGCATCCTTGCGCATGGGCGAAATCCTTTCGCTCGGGAGTGGCGACAGGATCGCGCCCGTTCCGTCGCCGCGGAATCGGCCGGTGGCTGGGCCGCCTGTAGGAATTCCCGGTACAGCATGTAGGAGGTGGCTTCAGCCGGTGGCTGCCGTGCCTCGTACCAGTTCTTCCAGGCTCCGGAGGCGGTCGACGACTGAAGTCGGCTCCTGCAGGGAGGCGGCCATGAAGCGATCGTTCGTAGGGGCCGGGTACGGCCGACACGGCTCCTGGAGCCGCAGGACCGTACGCGCCGGCATGCCATCCGGCGGCCCTGTCCGGATGCCCGCCGTCCGGGTGACGGCGGGCGGGCATGGGGCCTGTCTATACTGATCGGTCCCCCAAGCCGGTGCCGCCCATGAGCGAGCGATTCGAACTGGTGTCCCCGTATTCCCCCGCGGGCGACCAGCCGCAGGCCATCGCCAAGCTGATCGAGGGCTTCGATGCGGGCCTGGCCAAGCAGGTGCTGCTGGGCGTGACCGGTTCGGGCAAGACCTACACCATCGCCAACGTGGTCCAGGCGGTGCAGAAGCCCACCCTGGTGATGGCGCCGAACAAGACCCTGGCCGCGCAGTTGTACGGCGAGTTCAAGGCGTTCTTCCCGAACAACGCGGTCGAGTACTTCGTCAGCTACTACGACTACTACCAGCCCGAGGCCTACGTCCCCTCCACCGACACCTTCATCGAGAAGGACAGCTCGATCAACGACCACATCGAGCAGATGCGGCTGGCGGCGACCAAGGCGCTGCTGTCGCGGCCCGACGCGCTGGTGGTGGGCACGGTCTCGGCGATCTACGGCCTGGGCGCGCCGGAGGACTACCTGTCGCTGCGCCTGATTCTCTCGCGCGGCGAGCGCATCGACCAGCGCGAGCTGCTGCGCCACCTCACCCAACTGCAGTACACCCGCAACGAGTACGAGCTGCAGCGCGGCACCTTCCGCGTGCGCGGCGAGGTGGTGGACGTGCACCCGGCCGAAAGCGACGCCGAGGCGGTGCGGATCGAGCTGTTCGATGGCGAGATCGAGAACATCGCCCTGTTCGACCCGCTGACCGGCGAGGTGCTGCGCAAGCTGCCGCGCTACACCATCTACCCGAAGACCCACTACGCGACCACGCGGGAAAGAGTGCTGAGCGCGGTCGAGACGATCAAGGCCGAACTGAAGGCGCGGCTGGAGCAGTTGTACGCGCAGAACAAGCTGGTCGAGGCCCAGCGCCTGGCCCAGCGCACCCAGTTCGACCTGGAGATGATGGCCGAGGTGGGCTATTGCTCGGGCATCGAGAACTACTCGCGGCACCTGACGGGCAAGGCGCCGGGCGAGCCGCCGCCGACCTTGTTCGACTACCTGCCGGCCGATGCGCTGCTGGTGGTGGACGAGTCGCACGTGACCATCCCGCAGATCGGCGCGATGTACAAGGGCGACCGCTCGCGCAAGGAGACGCTGGTGGAGTTCGGATTCCGCCTGCCGTCGGCGCTGGACAACCGGCCGCTGAAGTTCGAGGAGTGGGAGGCGCGCGCGCCGCGCGCGGTGTACGTCTCGGCCACGCCCGGGCCGTACGAACTGCGCGAGGCCGGCGACCAGATCGTGGAACTGGTGGTGCGCCCGACCGGCCTGGTCGACCCGCGGGTGGAGATCCGCCCGGTGTCCACTCAGGTCGACGACCTGATGAGCGAGATCAACCTGCGCGTGGCCCAGGGCGACCGCGTGCTGGTGACCACCCTGACCAAGCGCATGGCCGAGAACCTCACCGACTACCTGGCCGAGCACGGGATCAAGGTGCGCTACCTGCACTCGGACGTGGACACGGTGGAGCGGGTGGAGATCATCCGCGACCTGCGCCTGGGCAAGTTCGACGTGCTGGTCGGCATCAACCTGCTGCGCGAGGGCCTGGACATGCCGGAGGTGTCGCTGGTGGCCATCCTGGACGCGGACAAGGAGGGCTTCCTGCGCTCGACCGGCTCGCTGATCCAGACCATCGGCCGCGCCGCGCGCAACCTGCGCGGCACCGCGATCCTGTATGCGGACCGGATGACGAAGTCGATGCAGGCCGCCATCGAGGAAACCGACCGCCGCCGCGAGCGGCAGGTGGAGTACAACGCCGCCCATGGCATCGTGCCCAAGGCGGTGGTGCGCCAGATCATGGACGTGATGGAAGGCGCCCGCACCGAGCCGGGCCAGGGCAAGTCCACCCGCGGCAAGTCCCGCCAGGTCGCCGAGCCGGCCGCCGACTACGCGGCCATGGACCCGGCCAAGGCGGTGGCGAAGATCCACGAACTGGAGCAGCGCATGTACCAGCACGCCCGCGACCTGGAGTTCGAGGATGCCGCACGCCTGCGCGACCAGATCCGCAGGCTGAAGGAGGCGAGCCTGGCCGGCTGAACCGCTCGCGCAGGGGCGTCGTCGCGCTCGGCCACGCCGGGTCGGACCAAGTCGCGACAGCCTTCCCTCCACGCATCGCAGGAGCGGCCTTGGCCGCGACGCCTTTGGCGGGCATGCGGGGAAGTCCCCCTCTATTGAATCCTGGGCAAGCCCCCTCGCGCCCGAGGGCGCTCCCAGGGCGAGGGCGGCGCCGGTTGTGGCGGGCCCCGGCCCCACGGTAGAATGCGCGCCCCTGTGGCGGGCGATCCCGCGCAGGATGCGGTTCCCGGGCGGTTAGCTCAGCGGTAGAGCACTACCTTGACATGGTAGGGGTCACAGGTTCGAACCCTGTACCGCCCACCACTTGAGGCGCTGGTTCCAGCGCGCTCCGTGGTTGTCCCTCAAAGCCGGCCGGCGCGCCGGCTTTTTCGTGCCCGGCATGCGGGCATGGCGACCGCTGGCGATACCCGGATTCTGCACGATCCCAGGTCCCCTCGGCCGGCTTCGGCCGCGGTACCGATGGACGATCCGATACGCACTTTATCCTTCCACGAACTCATCCATACCGTTTTCCATATCGGATGCCGGGTAAAAGTCATTGGATCGTTCTCGCATATTCACGCATGGTCCGTGGATAACCTGTCCCCCGATCCGCCACCGATCCATCCTGACGAGGAGAAGCACGATGTCCCTGCGTTCGTCCCTGCTGGTCCTGTTCCTGGCGGCCGCGCCGGCCGCCGCCCAGGACGTGCTCCTCAAGGTGGAGGCCGACAAACCCGGCGCGAAGATCGACCGCCACATCTTCGGCCAGTTCGCCGAGCACCTCGGGCATGGCATCTACGAGGGCGTGTGGGTCGGCCCGGACTCGGACATCCCCAACACCCGCGGCATCCGCAACGACGTGGTCGCCGCGCTGAAGGCGATCAAGGTGCCCAACATCCGCTGGCCGGGCGGCTGCTTCGCCGACGAGTACCACTGGCGCGGTGGCATCGGCCCGAAGGAACGGCGCCGGGCGATGGTCAACACCAACTGGGGCGGGGTGATCGAGCCCAACACCTTCGGCACCCACGAGTTCTTCGACTTCATCGAGCAGGTCGGTGCCGATGCCTACGTGTCGGTCAACGTGGGTTCGGGCACTGTGCAGGAGGCGGCGGAGTGGATGGAATACATGACCGCCGTGCATCCCACCGCGCTGGCCCAGGAGCGCGTGGGCAACGGCCGCAAGGCCCCGTTCCAGGTGCCGTTCGTGGGCCTGGGCAACGAGAACTGGGGCTGTGGCGGTGCGATGTCCGCTGATTACTACGTGGACCTGATGAAGGCGTTCGCGCGCTACACGCGCAACTACGACCCGGACCAGAAGAGCAAGCTGATCGCGGTCGGCCCGGACGGCGCCAAGACCGAGTACACCGAGGCGGTGATGAAGGCGTGGTCCGAGCGGGTGTGGAGCTGGACCATCGACGGCCTGTCGCTGCACAACTACACCCTCAACGGTTGGCCGCCCAGCGTGAAGGCCACCGGTTTCGGCGAGCCGGAGTATGCGAAGTTCATCGAGGAAACCCTCGGCATGGACACCTTGATCCGCACCCACTCGGCGATCATGGACAAGTACGACCCGGAGAAGGAAGTCGCCCTGGTGGTGGACGAGTGGGGCGCGTGGCTGGCGCCGGCCGAGGGCACCAACCCCGGATTCCTGGTCCAGCAGAATTCCATGCGCGACGCGATCCTGGCCGCGCTGAACCTCAACATCTTCGCCCGTCACGCAGAGCGCGTGCGCGTGGCCAACATCGCGCAGATGGTCAACGTGCTGCAGGCGATGATCCTGACCGACAAGGAGCAGATGCTGCTCACGCCCACCTACCACGTGTTCCACATGTACGTGCCGTTCCAGGATGCGGCCTTCGTGCCGGTGGCGTTCGACAAGGGCCGCTATACGGTGGGCGACGTCGTCCTGCCGCGGGTGGACGCGATCGCCGCGAAGGCGGCCGACGGCACCTTGTGGGTGGCGGTGACCAACGTCGATGCCGGCCGTGCGGTGGAGGTCGGGCTGGAGGTGGCCGGGTTCGATGCGGCATCGGCACGTGGGCTGCTGCTGACCGCGCCGCGGGTGGACGCGGTCAACACCTTCGAGGCGAAGGACACGGTCGCGCCGAGGCCGGTGACGCTGTCCAACGGGCGCCTGCAACTGCCGCCGCACTCGGTGGCGGTGGTCGGGCTGAAGCCGCGCTGAGGCGGCGTTTCCGGGGGTTCTCACTCCCTCCCTGTGGGAGGGGTGGTGCGCGCGGCCAGGGGGCCGCACGCGGCCCCCCGGTGGTGCCGTCAGTGCGAGTCGCGGGCGACCGCGTCGCCGCTGCCGCCGGCCAGGAAGTCCAGGTCGGCGCCCAGGTGGGCCTGCTGCACGTGGTCCACGTAGAGCTTGGCCCAGCCACGCGCGGGCGCCGGCGGCGGGGCCCATGCGGCGCGGCGGCGCGCAAGTTCCGCGTCCGGCACGTCCAGGTGCAGGCGCCGGCCGGGCACGTCCAGT
The DNA here is from genome assembly GCF_014202435.1 of Pseudoxanthomonas broegbernensis. GTDB lineage: Bacteria > Pseudomonadota > Gammaproteobacteria > Xanthomonadales > Xanthomonadaceae > Pseudoxanthomonas > Pseudoxanthomonas broegbernensis. The sequence goes on from NZ_JACHGU010000001.1 coordinate 459,877, forward strand.
TCGATGAAGTCGCCCTCGCGCACCAGCGCCAGCGGGCCGCCGGCCGCCGCCTCGGGCGAGACGTGCAGGACCACGGTGCCGTAGGCGGTGCCGCTCATGCGCGCGTCGGAGATGCGCACCAGGTCGGTGACGCCGCGGCGCAGCAGCTTGGGCGGCAGCGGCATGTTGCCCACCTCGGCCATGCCCGGGTAGCCGCGCGGGCCGCAGTGCTTCAGCACCATCACGCAGCTCTCGTCGATGTCCAGCGCCTCGTCGTCGATGCGCGCCTTGAAGTCCTCGATGTCCTCGAACACCACCGCGCGGCCGCGATGCCGCAGCAGGTGCGGCGAAGCGGCCGAGGGCTTGATCACCGCGCCGTCCGGGGCCAGGTTGCCGCGCAGCACGGCGATGCCGGCCTCGGCCTTGAAGGGGTCGCCCAGCGGGCGGATCACCTCGTGGTTCCAGCACGGTGCATCGGCGATGTTCTGGCCCAGGGTGCGGCCGTTGACGGTCGCCGCATCCAGGTCCAGGTGCGCGGCGATCTGGCGCAGCACCGCCGGCAGGCCGCCGGCGTAGTAGAAATCCTCCATCAGGTACTCGCCCGATGGCTTGAGGTTGAGCAGGCAGGGCAGGCGCGAGCCCAGTGCATCCCAGTCGTCCAGGGTCAGCGGCACGCCCAGGCGCCCGGCGATGGCCAGCAGGTGGATCACCGCGTTGGTCGAGCCGCCGATGGCGGCGTTGGCGCGGATGGCGTTGGCGAACGCGGCGCGGGTGAGCACCTTGGACATGCGCAGGTCCTCGCGCACCATCTCCACGATGCGCCGCCCGGACAGGTGGGCCAGGCGGAAGCGGCGCGAATCGACCGCGGGGATCGCCGCGTTCTCCGGCAGCGACATGCCCATCGCCTCGACCATGCTGGCCATGGTCGAGGCGGTGCCCATGGTCATGCAGCTTCCCTTGGAGCGCTGCATGCAGGCCTCGGCCTCGGTGAACTCGTCCTGCGACAGGGTGCCGGCGCGGACCATCTCCGACATCTCGATCACGCCGGTGCCCGAGCCCACCGGCCTGCCGCGCCAGTGGCCCGAAAGCGACGGTCCGCCGGAAACGCCGATGGTGGGCAGGTCCACGCTGGCCGCGCCCATCAGCAGCGAGGGCGTGGTCTTGTCGCAGCCCATCAGCAGGACCACGCCGTCGATGGGATTGGCCCGGATCGACTCCTCCACGTCCATGCTGGCCAGGTTGCGGAACAGCATGGCGGTGGGGCGCATCTGGGTCTCGCCCAGCGACATCGCCGGGAATTCCAGCGGCAGGCCGCCGGCCTCGTAGACGCCGCGCTTGACGTGCTCGGCCAGCTCGCGGAAGGAGCTGTTGCACGGGGTCAGTTCCGACCAGGTGTTGCAGATGCCGATCACCGGGCGGCCATCGAACAGGTCGTGCGGCAGGCCCAGGCCCTTGAGCCAGCTACGGTAGTAGAACCCCTGCTTGCCATCGCGGCCGAACCACTGCCGGCTGCGGAGAGGCGGTTTCCTGAAGTCGCTCATGCGGTCGGGGTTCCTGCCGGGGATGCGGAGTGGAGGGGGCGTAAGTGCGGTGGCCGGCTCTTTACCGAGGCGATCCTACCGGGCATATTCATGCTGTAAAAATAACAATAGCCATGATATCGATACATAAACATATATCTATATCTGGCCTTTCCATCGACGCGACGGGACAGGCGCATGACAACGGGGACGGGCGCGGAGCAGCGCCATCTGCAAGAACGGGCGAGCTATCCGAACCTGGCCGGGCGGCGGGTATTCGTCACCGGCGGCGGCAGCGGCATCGGCGCCGCGCTGGTGGAGGCCTTCGCCGGCCAGGGCGCGCAGGTCGCCTTCGTCGACATCGCCGAGGAGGCCGGCGCGGCGCTGTCCGGGCGGCTGGCGGCGGCCGGCCATCCACGCCCCTGGCATCGCCACTGCGACGTGGCCGACGTGCCTGCGCTGCAGCAGGCCATCGCCGACGCGGCAGCCGCGCTGGGCGACTTCCACGTGCTGGTCAACAACGTCGGCAGCGACGATCGCCACGCCCTGGACGAGGTCACGCCGGAGTACTGGGACCGGAGGGTGGCGATCAACCAGCGCCCGGCGTTCTTCGCCATCCAGGCGGTGGTGCCGGGGATGCGGCGGCTGGGCGGCGGCTCCATCGTCAACCTCGGCTCCACCGGCTGGAGGACCAAGACCGGCGGCTACCCGGTGTACGCCGCCGCCAAGTCGTCGGTGAACGGCCTCACCCGCGGCCTGGCCCGCGAGCTGGGTGCGCAGCGCATCCGCATCAACGTGGTCACGCCCGGCTGGGTGATGACCCAGCGCCAGATCGAGCTGTGGCTGGACGAGGCCGGCGAGGCCGACCTGCGGCGCAATCAGTGCCTGCCGGACAAGGTGTGGCCGGACGACATCGCGGCGATGGCGCTGTTCCTGGCCTCGGACCAGGCGCGCGCGATCACCGCGCAGGAGTTCGTGGTCGACGCCGGCTGGAGTTGAGCGCCTGCCGGCATGGCGCTTCCCGCGCATCCGCCCCCGTCGCCGGCCGACGCCGGCTCCTGCAACGGCGAGGCCGCCGCCGCCGCGCCTATGCGGACGGCGTGCCGTAGATCTCGGCGGCCGCTTCCCGCACCGCCTGCAGGACGGTGCGCACGCCGGGCGAGAGCAGCCAGTCGCTGCGGGTGATCAGGCCGAACGCATCCATCCGGCACGACAGCTCCACCGGCACGATGCTCACCATGCCGTGGTCGGCGTAGTGCCGGGCCACGTCCACCGGCATCACCGCCAGGTAGTCGCTTTCCCGCAGCATCTTGGTCAGGAACATCAAGGCGGTGGTCGCGATGACCTGGCGCGGCGGCTGCAGGCCGGCGCTCTGGAACATCAGCTCGAAGCGGTGGCGCAGCACGCTGCCCTCCGGCGGCACGATCCAGTGGGCCTGGGCCAGCTCGCGCAGCCCCGGCCGGGCCAGCGACAGGACCGGATGCCCAGGCCGGGCGATCGCGCAGATCTCCTCCTCGGCCAGCGCCTGGTAGTGCAGGTGGCGCTTGTCGTGGCGCGGGAACAGGCGCGCGATCAGGAAATCCAGCCGGTTCTGTTCCAGCCGCTCCAGCAGCACGTCGCTGCTCTCCACCAGCAGCGACACCCGCAGATTCGGATGCCGCCGGGTGATCCCCGCCAGCGTGGCCGGCAGCAGGCTCATCGCCGGGCCGGCGATCGCGCCGATGGCCACGCTGCCGGACCAGCCGTTCCTGATCGCTTCGATCTCCGCGCCGGCCTCGCCCAGGCTGGACAGGGCGATGCGCGCGTGCCGGATCATGGTCTCGCCGTACCAGGTCGGGCGCATGCCGCGCGGCAGCCGCTCGAACAGCGGCACGCCCATCATCTCCTCCAGGTCCTTGAGCAGCTTGGAGGCAGCCGGCTGCGACATCGCCAGGGTCTCGGCCGCGCGGTGGATGTTGCCTTCCTCGTCAATGGCGATCAGCAGCATCAACTGCCGGGTCTTCAGCCGCGCGCGGACGAACCAGGGGATGCTCGGGACCATATGGCGAATCTCTGATCGATATTGTTATTCGTATATGTTATTCGACAAATTGGATTGGATGTATATGAATTGGGTGGGCAGAATGCGAGGCGGCACATCCAGTCGGCTTCACCTCTCCCAAGGAGGCTGCGTGCCATCCAGATTCCGAGCGATGCGGGCCGAGCGATGCGATTGATCCAGTTGGTGGACGATGCCGGGCAGACCCGGGTGGGCGTGGTCGACGGCCACGGCCGCAGCGCGCGCCTGCTCGACGGCGTATCGAGCACCTACGAGCTGGCCGTGCGCGCCATCGCCGCCGGCGAGCGGCTGGAGCGGCAGGCGGCCGCCTCGCCCGGCAGCCTGTCGCTCGACTACGCGGGCCTGTTGCGGGAGGGCCGGGTGCGCGCGCCGCTGCACCACCCCGACCCGGCGCACTGCCTGGTGACGGGCACCGGGCTGACCCACCTGGGCAGCGCCAGCGCGCGCGACGCCATGCACCAGAAGCTGCGGCAACAGGCCGAGGAGGGCACGCTCACCGACTCCATGCGCATGTTCCAGTGGGGCGTGGAAGGCGGCATGCCCGCGCCGGGCCGGGTCGGCGCGCAGCCGGAATGGTTCTACAAGGGCGATGGCGACATCGTGGCCGCGCCGGAAGCGACGCTGGACTCGCCGGACTTCGCCCTGGACGGCGGCGAGGAGCCGGAGCTGGTGGGCCTGTACGTGGTCGGCCCGGACGGCACGCCGCACCGGCTGGGCTTCGCCATCGGCAACGAGTTCTCCGACCACGTCACCGAGCGCCAGAACTACCTGTACCTGGCCCATTCCAAGCTGCGCGCCTGCGCCATCGGGCCGGAGCTGCGCACCGGCGAGCTGCCGCGCGACCTGCGCGGCGCCAGCCGCCTGGTCCGCGATGGCGCGGTGGTGTGGGAGAAGCCGTTCCTGACCGGCGAGGCCAACATGTGCCATTCGCTGGAGAACCTGGAGTACCACCATTTCAAGTACCCCGCCCACCGGCGCCCGGGCGACGTGCACCTGCACTTCTTCGGTACCGCCACGCTCAGCTTCGCCGATGGCGTCCGCGCGCAGCCGGGCGACGTGTTCGAGATCGAACTGCCCGAACTGGGCGCGCCGCTGCGCAATCCGCTGCGTACGGTGGCGTCGGGTTTCGTCCCCGGTGGCGTCCGCGTACTGTGACGCGCGGGATCGCATGAGGAGATCGAAGTGAACCAGCGTTTCAGCAGCTACATCGCCGGCCAGTGGGTGGAAGGCGACGGCGGACACGCCGACGAGAACCCGTCCGACCTGGACGTGCCGGTCGGCCAGTACGGCGTGCTCGACGCCGCGCGCACCGCGCAGGCGGTGGACGCGGCCAGCGCCGCGCTGCCGAAGTGGGCACTCTCCAACCCGCAGCAGCGCGCCGACATCCTCGACGCGGTCGGCAGCGAGATCCTGGCGCGCAAGGAGGAACTGGGCCGGCTGCTGGCGCGCGAGGAGGGCAAGACCCTGGCCGAGAGCATCGGCGAGGCCGCGCGCGCCGGGCAGATATTCAAGTTCTTCGCCGGCGAGGCGCTGCGCATCCCGGGCGAGAAGCTGGCTTCCACCCGTCCCGGCGTGGACGTGGAGATCACCCGCGAGCCGGTCGGTGCCGTGGGCATCATCGCGCCGTGGAACTTCCCGCTGGCGATCCCGGCCTGGAAGATCGCCCCGGCGCTGGCCTACGGCAACACGGTGGTGTTCAAGCCGGCCGAGATCGTGCCCGGCTGCGCCTGGGCCATCGCCGAGATCCTCGCGCGCGCGGGCCTGCCGGAGGGCGCGTTCAACATGGTCCTGGGCAGCGGCCGGGTGGTCGGCCAGGCGATGATCGAGCACAAGGGGCTGGACGCGCTGACCTTCACCGGCTCGGTGCCCACCGGCCACGCGCTGCTCAAGCAGGCCGCCGCGCGCGCGCTGAAGGTGCAGATGGAGATGGGCGGCAAGAACCCGCTGGTGGTGCTGGCCGACGCCGACCTGGACAAGGCGGTGGAGTGCGCGGTCAACGGCGCCTTCTTCTCCACCGGCCAGCGCTGCACCGCCTCCAGCCGGCTGATCGTGGAGAACGCGGTGTACGACGTGTTCGTGGCGCGCATGCAGGCGCGGATGGCGAAGATCAGGGTCGGCGACCCGCTGGAGCAGGGCGTGGACATCGGCCCGGCGGCCAGCCAGGCGCAACTGGACACCAACCTGTCCTACATCCAGGCCGGGCACGAGGACGGCGCCGAGCTGCTGGCCGGTGGCGAACGGGTGGAGTGGAAGACCCGCGGCCACTTCCTGGCGCCGACTCTGTTCGCGGCCAAGCCGTCCGACCGCATCGCCCGCGAGGAGATCTTCGGGCCGGTGGCCGCGCTGCTGCGCGCCGACGACTACGAGCACGCGCTGGCCCTGGCCAACGACACCGAGTTCGGCCTGTGCGCGGGCATCTGCACCACCTCGCTCAAGCATGCCACTCATTTCAAGCGCCATGCGCAGGCGGGCATGGTGATGGTCAACCTGCCCACCGCCGGCGTGGACCCGCACGTGCCGTTCGGCGGGCGCAAGGCCTCCAGCTACGGCCCGCGCGAGCAGGGCCGCTACGCGGTGGAGTTCTACACCACGGTCAAGACCGCCTACACCTCGGCCTGAGGCGCGGGCATCCGCGGCAGCGGCAGCGGGACACATCAATCGGGAGGGAGCGATGAGGAAGCCGTTTTTGGTGCTGGCGCTGTGCGGCGTATTGCTCGCCGGCTGCTCCGGCGGCGGCCGGAGTGCGGTGGACGCCAATGAGGCGATCACCGTCGGCTTCAGCCAGGTGGGCGCCGAGAGCGAATGGCGCACCGCCAACACCCGCTCGGTGAAGGAGGCGCTGGCCGTGCCGGAGTTCAGGCTGAGGTTCTCCGACGCGCAGCAGAAGCAGGAGAACCAGATCAAGGCGCTGCGCGGCTTCATCGCCCAGCGCGTGGACGTGATCGCGTTCTCGCCGGTGGTGGAGTCGGGCTGGGAGACGGTACTGCGCGAGGCCAAGGCCGCCGGCATCCCGGTGGTGCTGACCGACCGCGCGGTGAACGTATCCGACGCATCGCTGTACGCCACTCTCATCGGCTCGGATTTCGTCGAGGAAGGCCGCCGCGCCGCGCGCTGGCTGGTCGAGGACAGCGAAGGCCGGCCCGAGCCGGTGCGCATCGTCGAGCTGCAGGGCACGGTGGGCTCGGCCCCGGCCAACGACCGCATGCGCGGCTTCAAGGAGGCGATCGAAGACGACGATCGCTTCAAGGTGGTGCGCTCGCAGAGCGGCGACTTCACCCGGGCCAAGGGCAAGGAAGTGATGGAGGCCTTCCTCAAGGCCGAGGGCCGGAACATCGACGTGCTGTTCGCGCACAACGACGACATGGCCATCGGCGCCATCCAGGCCATCGAGGAGGCCGGGCTGAAGCCGGGCACCGACATCCGCATCGTTTCCATCGACGGCGTGCGCGGTGCGTTCGAGGCGATGAAGGCCGGCAAGCTCAACGCCACGGTGGAGTGCAATCCGCTGCTCGGCCCGCAGCTTGCGCAACTGGTGCGCGACGTGCACGCCGGCAGGGCGGTGCCCAGGCGGGTGACGGTGGACGAGGGCGTGTTCACCCGCGACCAGGCCGCCGCCGAGCTGCCCAACCGCAAGTACTGACGGCCGATGCGCGCGCCCGCATTCCTGCCCCGCCGGTCGCCGCGCCGCGGAGCCGGCGGATGAACGCGGTGGTGCTGCAGGCCCGCGGCCTGCGCAAGTGCTTCGGTGCCACCGTGGCGCTGGACGGCGCCGGCCTGGACCTGCGCGCCGGCGAGATCCACGCGCTGATGGGCCAGAACGGCGCCGGCAAGTCGACCCTCATCAAGCTGCTCACCGGGGCCGAGGCGCCCGACGCCGGCAGCATCGCGTTGGATGGCCGCGCCATCGCCCCGGCCACGCCGCTGCAGGCGCAGCACGCGGGCATCGGCACGGTCTACCAGGAAGTGAACCTGTGCCCGAACCTGTCGGTGGCCGAGAACCTCTACGCGGGCCGCTATCCGCGCCGGCGCTGGAGCCGGCTGATCGACTGGCCGAAGGTGCGCGCGGGCGCCCGCGCGCTGCTGGCCGAGCTGCGCCTGGACATCGACGTCGACCTGCCGCTGGGCGGCTACCCGGTGGCGGTGCAGCAGATGGTGGCCATCGCCCGCGCGCTGGGCGTGTCGGCGCGGGTGCTGATCCTGGACGAGCCCACCTCCAGCCTGGACGAGGACGAGGTGGGCGAGCTGTTCGCAGTGATGCGCCGGCTGCGCGAGCGCGGCATGGCGATCCTGTTCGTCACCCATTTCCTGGACCAGGTGTACGCGGTGTCCGACCGCATCACCGTGCTGCGCAACGGCGCCCTGGTCGGCGAGTACCTGCCGGCCGCGCTGCCGCAGTCCGCGCTGGTGGCGGCAATGGTCGGGCGCCAGGTCGAGCTGGCCGCCGCGCGCGAGGCCGGGGACGCGCCGGCCGCCGGCGCGCGGGTGGTGGCCGAGGCGCGCGCGCTGGCGCGACGCGGCGGCCTGCATCCGGTGGACCTGCAGGTGCGCGCGGGCGAGGTGCTGGGGCTGGGCGGGCTGCTCGGTTCCGGGCGCACCGAACTGGCGCGGCTGCTGTTCGGGCTGGACCGCGCCGACGGCGGCGAGCTGCGCCTGGGCGGCGCGGCGGTGGACCTGCGCCACCCCGCCGAGGCGGTCGCCCATGGCCTGGCGCTGTGCCCGGAGGAGCGCAAGACCGAGGGCATCGTCGCCGGGCTGTCGGTGCGCGAGAACATCGTGCTGGCGCTGCAGGCGCGGCGCGGCGGGTGGCGGGCCTTGCCCCGGGGCGCGCAGGACGCGATGGCGCGGGAGTTCGTGGCCCTGCTCGGGATCAAGGCGCCCAGCATCGAGACGCCGGTGGACGCGCTGTCCGGCGGCAACCAGCAGAAGGTGGTGCTGGCGCGCTGGCTGGCCACCCGGCCCAGCCTGCTGATACTGGACGAGCCCACGCGCGGCATCGACGTCGCCGCCAAGCAGGAGATCATGGCCGAGGTGGTACGGCTGGCGCGGCGGGGCATGGCGGTGCTGTTCATCTCGGCCGAGATCGAGGAGCTGACGCGATTGAGCGACCGCATCGCGGTGATGCGCGAGCGGCGCAAGGCCGGCGAACTGCCGGGCGGAGGCGATGGCCGGCAGGTGCTCGAACTGATCGCCGGGCACGCGTGATGGAACGCAAGGACGTGCCGCCGGCACCCGCTTCGCCCCCGTCCGCGGCGCCCCTGCCGGCGGCGCGGCCCCCCCTGTCGCAGCGCATGCTGGCCCATCCGCTGCTGTGGCCGCTGCTGGCCCTGGCCCTGCTGCTGCTGGGCAACGCCGTGTTCAATCCCGGCTTCCTCGCCCTGCAATGGCGCGACGGCCACCTCTACGGCAACCTGGTCGACATTGCCAATCGCGCCGCGCCGCTGGCGCTGGTGTCGCTGGGCATGACCCTGGTGATCGCGGTGCGCGGGCTGGACATTTCGGTTGGCGCGGTACTGGCCATCGCCGCCACCGTGGCGGCCTGGAGCATCGCCCGGATGCAGGCCGGCGGGGCCGGCGACGGGCTGCTGCCGCTGCTGGCGGCGGTGATCTGCGCGCTGGGCGCCGCCACGCTGTGCGGGCTGTGGAACGGCCTGCTGGTGGTCAAGGCCGGCATGCAGCCGATCATCGCCACCCTGATCCTGATGGTGGCCGGGCGCGGCCTGGCGCAACTGGTCGCCGACGGGCAGGTCCTCACCATCTACTACGCGCCCTATGCGTTCCTGGGCAACGGCTTCCTGCTGGGGCTGCCGTTCTCGCTGTTCGTGGTCGCGGCGGTGTTCGCCGGCCTGAAGCTGCTGCTGGAGCGCACCGCGCTGGGACTGTTCGTGCGCGCCATCGGCCACAACCCGGTGGCCGCGCACGTGGCCGGGGTGCGCGCGCGCGCCATCACCCTGGCGCTGTACGTGTTCTGCGGCTTCAGCGCGGGCCTGGCCGGCCTGCTGGTCAGTTCCAACGTGGCCAGTGCCGATGCCAACAACGCGGGCCAGTTGCTGGAACTGGACGCGATCCTGGCGGTGGCGCTGGGCGGCGGCGCGCTGGCCGGCGGGCGCTTCAGCCTGGCCGGCAGCCTGGTCGGCGCGCTGATCATCCAGGCCCTGACCACCACCATCTACGCCGCCGGCGTGCCGCCGCAGGTCAACCTGGTGGTCAAGGCGCTGCTGGTGACCGCGGTGCTGCTGCTGCAGTCCCCGCGGTTCCGCGGGCAGGTGCGCGCGCTGGTGTCGCGCCCGGCCGCCGGAGGAGGCGCATGAGCGCGGCGCCGCCCGGTGCCGTGGCGTGGACCGGCATGCGCCGTCGCCTGCGCGACCCGGGCGTACTGTCGCTGGCGGTGACGGTGTCGCTGTTCGTGGCCATGTCGGCGGCGGGCGGCGGGCTGTACGACGGCTTCCTCGCGCCGCAGGTGTTCCTCAACCTGCTGATCGACAATGCCTTTCTGCTGATCGTCGCGGTGGGCATGACCTTCGTGATCCTCACCGGCGGCATCGACCTGTCGGTGGGCGCGGTGATCGCGTTCAGCACCGTGCTGCTGGCCAGCCTGGTGGAGCGGCACGGCTGGCACCCGCTGGCGGCCATCGCGCTGGTGCTGGCGCTGGGCACGGCCTTCGGCGCGCTGATGGGGATGCTGGTCCAGCGCTACCGGCTGCAACCGTTCGTGGTGACCCTGGCCGGCATGTTCCTGGCCCGTGGCGCGGCCACACTGGTGAGCGTGGATTCCATCGGCATCGGCCACGGGTTCCACGTGGCCGTGGCCAGCCTGCGCATCCCGCTGGGCGGTGGCGCATCGCTGTCGGCCGGTGCGGCGGTGGCGCTGGCGGTGGTGGCCGGCGGCGCGCTGCTGGCGGGCGCCACCCGCTTCGGACGCACGGTGTACGCGATCGGCGGCAGCGAGCAGTCGGCGGAGCTGATGGGCCTGCCGGTGGCCGCCACCCTGGTGCGGGTATATGCGCTCAGCGGTTTCTGCTCGGCGCTGGCCGGGGTGGTCTACACCTTCTACATGCTCAGCGGCTACAGCCTGCACGCGATGGGGCTGGAACTGGACGCGATTGCCGCGGTGGTCATCGGTGGCACCCTGCTGGCCGGCGGCCGCGGCTACGTGCTGGGCACCCTGTTCGGCGTGCTGGTGCTGGGGCTGATCCAGACCCTGATCGTGTTCGACGGCACCTTGAGCTCGTGGTGGACGCGCATCGCCATCGGCGTCCTGTTGCTGGCGTTCTGCCTGCTGCAGCGGCTGCTGGCGCGTCGCGAGCGCGTCGCGGGCGGATAGGCCGCCGGGGCGGGCATCCGCCGCGTACGCCGGACAGGGCGCGGATGCCGGTCCCGCCATCTCCGACGCCTATAATCGCTCCGGCCCGCGCGCCCTGGTTCTCCTGCGCGGGTCCGCCGATGGGGAATGGACGTGTCCGACGACATCACCAGGCTGCTGCATTCGTGGCGCGCGGGCGACCTGCAGGCGCGCGAGTCGCTGTTCGACTCGGTCTACGCGATGCTGCGCGACATGGCGGCCTCGCGCCTGGACCGGAGCCGCGGCGATGCGACGCTGCGGCCGACCTCGCTGGTGCACGAAGCGCTGCTGCGCATGCTGGGGCGGGAGGTCGGCTTTGCCGACCGCGCCCATTTCTTCGCCCTGGTGGCGCTGAAGATGCGGGCGGTGCTGGTGGACCACGCCCGCGCTTGCGCGGCGGCCAAGCGCGGCGGCGGCGCCATCAACGTCACCCTGTCGCACGTGGACGGCAGCGGCTACCGCGAGGACGCGGGCAACTACGACGTGCTGGCCCTGCACCAGGCGCTGGAGCGGCTGAGCGGGTACGACGAGCGCGCCGGGCGCGCGGTGGAACTGGCCTATTTCGGCGGCATGTCGCACGAGGAGATCGCCGCCGTGCTCGACGTCTCGGTGCCCACGGTGGACCGGGACCTGCGCTTCGCCAAGGCCTGGCTCAACCGGCAACTGGCGTCCTGATCCGGCCGCGCGCGCTCCGCCCCGCGACCGGACGACCCGTGCCGTCGCCGCTGCGGCGGGCATCGGTGGACGGCCGGCGTCAGACTTCCAGCGAGGCCAGGTCGCCCTTGGTCTCCAGCCACGCCTTCCGGTCTCCGGCCCGCTTCTTGGCCAGCAGCATGTCCATCAGCGCGCGGGTCTGCTCGCCGTCGTCCACGGTCAACTGCACCAGCCGGCGGGTGTCGGGATGGATGGTGGACTCGCGCAACTGCTGCGGGTTCATCTCGCCCAGGCCCTTGAAGCGGGTGACGCTGACGGCGCCCTTGATCTTCTCGCGCGCGATCTTCTCCAGCAGCAGGCGCTTCTCCTCCTCGTCCAGCGCGTAGAACACTTGCTTGCCCACGTCCACGCGGAACAAGGGCGGCATGGCCACGAACACGTGGCCGGCCGCCACCAGCGCCGGGAAGTGGCGCAGGAACAGCGCGCTGAGCAGGGTGGCGATGTGCAGGCCGTCGGAGTCTGCGTCGGCCAGGATCACGACCTTGCCGTAGCGCAGGCCCGAGATGTCGTCCTTGCCCGGGTCGCAGCCGATGGCGATGGCCAGGTTGTGCACTTCCTCGGAGGCCAGCACGGTGCTGCTGGCCACCTCCCAGGTGTTGAGGATCTTGCCGCGCAGCGGCAGGATCGCCTGGAAGTCCTTGTCGCGCGCCTGCCGCGCACTGCCCCCGGCCGAGTCGCCCTCCACCAGGAACAGCTCGGTGCGCGAGAGATCCTGGCTGATGCAGTCGGCCAGCTTGCCCGGCAGCGCCGGGCCCTGGGTGACCTTCTTGCGCACGATCTGCTTTTCGGTCTTCAGCCGCGCGCTCGCGCGTTCGATGGCGAGCTGGGCGATGCGCTCGCCCAGTTCCACGTGCTGGTTCAGCCACAGGCTGAAGGCGTCGTGGGCGGCGCCCTCGATGAAGCCGGCGGCCTGGCGCGAGCTCAGCCGCTCCTTGGTCTGGCCGCTGAACTGCGGGTCGGTCAACTTCACCGACAGGACGAAGGACACCCGGTCCCACACGTCCTCCGGCGCCAGCTTGACCCCGCGCGGCAACAGGTTGCGGAAGTCGCAGAACTCGCGCAGCGCCTCGGTCAGGCCCGAGCGCAGGCCGTTGACGTGGGTGCCGTGCTGGGCGGTGGGGATCAGGTTGACGTAGCTCTCCTGCACCAGCTCGCCTTCCGGGGCCCAGGCCACGGCCCAGTCCACCATCTCGGTGTCCTTCTTCAGCGCGCCGGTGAACAGGCCGGCCGGCAGCAACTCGCGCCCGGAGGGCTCGTTCTTCAGCAGTTCCTGCAGCAGGTAGGCGCGCAGCCCGTCCTCGTAGTGCCAGGCGTCGCGCTCGCCGGTGGCCTCGTCCAGCAGGGTCACGGTCAGGCCGGGGCACAGCACCGCCTTGGCCCGCAGCAGGTGGCGCAGCGCGCGCAGGTTGAACTTGGGCGTATCGAAGTACTTGGGGTCGGGCCAGAAGCGCAGGCGGGTGCCGCTGTTCCTTTTCCCGACCGCGCCGACCAGTTCCAGCGCCGTGGCGCGGTCGCCGTCGCGGAAGCCGATGCGATGCTCGCCGCCATCGCGCTTGATGTGCACCTCCAACCGCGTGGACAGCGCATTGACCACGCTCACGCCCACGCCGTGCAGGCCGCCGGAGAAGGTGTAGTTCTTGTTGCTGAACTTGCCGCCGGCGTGCAGCCGGGTGAGGATCAGCTCCACCCCCGGGATCTTCTCCTCCGGGTGGATGTCCACCGGCATGCCGCGGCCGTCGTCGGACACCTCGCAACTGCCGTCCCGGTACAGGACCACCGCGATTTCCCTGGCGTGCCCGGCCAGCGCCTCGTCCACCGCATTGTCGATGACCTCCTGCGCCAGGTGGTTGGGCCGGGTGGTGTCGGTGTACATGCCCGGGCGGCGCTTGACCGGGTCCAGGCCGGAGAGGACTTCGATGTCGGCGGCGTTGTAGCGGCTGCTCATGGAACCTTGCGGATGGCGCGGAAACGACGCGGAAGTGTGCGGCCTGGCCCCGGTTTTTGCACGCCCGGCACCGTTCAGGGCCGCGTCGGCGCGGGAGGCGTATAAGGGCGCCGTGACCGGGCCGAGGCCCCGGGCACTGGAAATGCCGCACCGTCGTCGCCATGTCTGCGGTTGCAACGATAGATGCGGGGCCCGCCCGCGAACGAGGAGGAGCGCATGAACCGACGTCTGTTCTGGAGTGCACTGGCCGCCGTGGCGGTCGTGGCCGCGGCGGTGCCGCTGCTGGCGCTGGCGCAGAACCGTCCTTCCCAGGGCCAGCCGGGCGCCCAGCAGGGCGCGCTGGCCGAGCACAAGGCGCAGGAGCAGCGCGAGCGCGACGAGGCCGCCGAGCGCGCCAAGCGCCGCGAGGCCGCCCGCACCGGGCAGGACAGCCGCGCCAAGGCCCGGCCGCAGAAGGAAGAGGAAGAAGAAGAGCGCGGGCGGCGCTGAACGGCCGCCCCGCCGGGGCCGCAACGGCCGGCGGGACCCGCTTTCCGGGCCGGCGTGGAGGGCGCGCTCGCGGGCGTCCGCTTGGGCAATCCCGGGCCACCCGCTAAACTACGGGTTTCCGGAGCCCCGCCATGACTCCCCTGATATTCGTGACCGGCGGCGTCGTGTCCTCGCTAGGCAAGGGCATCGCCGCCGCTTCGCTTGCGTCCATCCTCGAAGCGCGTGGCCTGAAGGTCACGATGATGAAGCTGGACCCCTACATCAACGTGGACCCGGGCACGATGAGCCCGTTCCAGCACGGCGAGGTGTACGTCACCGACGACGGCGCCGAGACCGACCTGGACCTGGGCCACTACGAGCGCTTCGTCCGCACCCGGCTCAGCCGCAGGAACTCCGTGACGACGGGGCGGATCTACGAGAGCGTGATCCGCAAGGAGCGCCGTGGCGACTATCTCGGCGCCACCGTGCAGGTGATCCCGCACATCACCGACGAGATCAAGCGCTGCATCGACGAGGCCACCGAGGGCTTCGACGTGGCCCTGGTCGAGATCGGCGGCACCGTGGGCGACATCGAGTCGCTGCCGTTCCTGGAGGCGATCCGCCAGATCCGCGCCGAGCGCGGCCCGGACAAGGCGCTGTTCATGCACCTGACCCTGGTGCCGTACATCGCCGCGGCCGGCGAACTGAAGACCAAGCCGACCCAGCACTCGGTCAAGGAGCTGCGCTCCATCGGCATCCAGCCCGACGTGCTGCTGTGCCGCTCCGAGCAGCCGCTGCCGGACGGCGAGCGCCGCAAGATCGCCCTGTTCACCAACGTGCCCGAGCGCGCGGTGATCTCGGTGCAGGACGTGGACGTGCTGTACAAGCTGCCGCTGGAACTGCACGCGCAGGGCCTGGACACGCTGGTCGTGGACCGCCTGCGCCTGCCTTCCGTGCAGGCGCCGGACCTGGGTGAATGGGAAGCGGCGGTCGATGCCACCGTGCACCCGGTGGACGAAGTCACCGTGGCGGTGGTCGGCAAGTACGTGGACCACAAGGACGCGTACAAGTCGGTGGGCGAGGCGCTCAAGCACGGCGGCCTGCGCCAGCGCACCAAGGTCAACCTGAAGTGGCTGGAATCGCAGGACGTGGAGGCCGGTGCCGAGGCGCTGCTGGGCGACGTCGACGGCATCCTGGTGCCGGGCGGCTTCGGCGACCGCGGCTTCGAGGGCAAGGTGCTGACCTCCCGGTACGCGCGCGAGCACGGCGTGCCGTACTTCGGCATCTGCTACGGCATGCAGGCGGCGGTGGTGGACTATGCCCGCCACGTGGCCGGCCTGGAGGGCGCCAACAGCACCGAGAACGACAAGCAGTGCGAGCATCCGGTGATCGGCCTGATCACCGAGTGGCGCACCGCCAGCGGCGAGGTGGAGCAGCGCAGCGAGGGCTCGGACCTGGGCGGCACCATGCGCCTGGGCCTGCAGGAGCAGCGGCTCAAGCCCGGCACCCTGGCGCGCGAGCTGTACGGCAAGGACGTGGTCGCCGAGCGCCACCGCCACCGCTACGAGTTCAACAACCGCTACCGCACCCAGTTGGAGGACGCCGGCCTGGTCATCTCGGCCAAGTCGATGGACGACCTGCTGGTGGAGATGGTGGAGCTGCCGCGCGGCGCGCACCCGTGGTTCCTGGCCTGCCAGGCGCATCCGGAATTCCTGTCCACGCCGCGGGACGGCCATCCGCTGTTCGTCGGCTTCATCCGCGCCGCGCGCGAGAAGAAGGCCGGCGGCAAGTTGCTGAAGGAAGCGCGGGCCTGAGCCCGCGGCCGGCGGCGCGGACGGTTCCGCGCCACCGCCCTACCGATCGCGTCGGCGACCGGAGTCGTGATCGCGGTCGCGCCCGTGCCGACGGCGGCCCCCAGAGAGGAATGAGCCAATGAAGCTGTGCGGATTCGAGGTCGGCCTGGACCGGCCGCTGTTCCTGATCGCCGGGCCCTGCGTGATCGAGTCGATGCAGTTGCAGCTCGACGTCGCCGGCCGGCTGAAGGAGATCACCGGCAGGCTGGGGATGAACTTCATCTTCAAGTCCAGCTTCGACAAGGCCAACCGCACCTCCGGCACCAGCTTCCGCGGGCCGGGCATGGAAGAGGGGCTGAAGGTGCTGGCCGAGGTGAAGCGGCAGCTCGGCGTGCCGGTACTGACCGACGTGCACGAGTACACGCCGATGGACGAAGTCGCCTCCGTCGTGGACGTGCTGCAGACCCCGGCCTTCCTGGTGCGCCAGACCGACTTCATCAAGAAGGTGTGCGCCGCCGGCCGGCCGGTCAACATCAAGAAGGGCCAGTTCCTGTCGCCATGGGACATGAAGCCGGTGGTGGAGAAGGCACGGTCCACCGGCAACGAGCAGCTCCTGGTGTGCGAGCGCGGCGCCAGCTTCGGCTACAACAACCTGGTCAGCGACATGCGCTCGCTGAGCGTGATGCGCGAGACCGGCTGCCCGGTGGTGTTCGATGCCACCCATTCGGTGCAGTTGCCGGGCGGTCAGGGCACCAGTTCCGGCGGCCAGCGGGAGTTCGTGCCGGTGCTGGCGCGCGCGGCGGTGGCGGTGGGCGTGTCCGGCCTGTTCGCCGAGACCCATCCCGACCCGGCCAAGGCCCTGTCCGACGGCCCCAACGCCTGGCCGCTGGGGCGCATGGAGGAACTGCTGGAAACCCTGCTGGAACTGGATGCGGTGACCAAGAAGCACGGCTTCGCCGAGCAGTCGCTGTAGCCCTGTCCCGGCGGCGCGTCCCGCCGCCCGGGCACCCTTCGCCCCCGATGCTCGGCACGCCGGGCCCCGGGATGGTTCCAGGCGAAGGCGCACGCATGCGATTCCCCGCCTGACGGCCCGCGGAGCGCCCGGATGCTTTCCCCGGCAACCGAACCGGCGGCCGCAAGTGACGGAAAACAGGGGCAATGCGCGGCAGGAGGGGCCAGGCTCCGTTAAACTCTCGCCCGACTCCACCCCACCGGACGTTTGCGCTTCCATGACCAGCATCGCCAAGATCCACGCCCGCGAAATCCTCGACAGCCGCGGCAATCCCACCCTCGAAGCCGAGGTCACCCTGGCCGACGGCTCCTTCGGGCGCGCCGCGGTACCGTCCGGCGCCTCGACCGGCACCAAGGAAGCGGTGGAGCTGCGCGACGGCGACAAGATCCGCTACCTGGGCAAGGGCGTGAAGAACGCGGTCGCCAACGTCAACGGTGCCATCGCCGCCGCGCTGGCCGGCTTCGACGCGGCCGACCAGCAGGGCCTGGACCGCCGCATGATCGACCTGGACGGTACCGAGAACAAGGGCCGCCTGGGCGCCAACGCGCTGCTGGGCGTGTCGCTGGCCACCGCCCATGCCGTGGCCGCTTCCAGGAAGCAGCCGCTGTGGCGCTATCTGGCCACCCTTTCCGGGACGGCCGAGTCCGACGTCTCGCTGCCGGTGCCGATGATGAACATCATCAACGGCGGCGCCCATGCCGACAACAACGTCGACTTCCAGGAGTTCATGGTCCTGCCGGTCGGCGCGTCCTCGTTCTCCGAGGCGCTGCGCACCGGCACCGAGATCTTCCATTCGCTCAAGTCGGTGCTCAAGGGCCACGGTCTGAGCACCGCGGTCGGCGACGAGGGCGGCTTCGCCCCGGACTTCCGCAGCAACGTCGAAGCGCTGGACACCATCCTGGAGGCCATCGGCAAGGCCGGCTACACCGCCGGCGAGGACGTGCTGCTGGGCCTGGACGTGGCCTCCTCGGAGTTCTTCGACAACGGCAAGTACCACCTGGTCGGCGAGAACAAGCGCCTGACCAGCGAGCAGTTCGTCGACTTCCTGGCCGACTGGGCCGCCCGCTACCCGATCGTCACCATCGAGGACGGCCTGGCCGAGGACGACTGGGCCGGCTGGAAGCTGCTCACCGAGCGCATCGGCGACAAGGTGCAGTTGGTCGGCGACGACCTGTTCGTGACCAACCCGAAGATCCTCAAGCAGGGCATCGAGTCGGGCACCGCCAACGCGATCCTGATCAAGGTCAACCAGATCGGCACCCTGACCGAGACCCTGGAGGCCATCGCCATGGCCCATGCCGCCAAGTACGCGGCCATCGTCTCGCACCGCTCGGGCGAGACCGAGGACACCACGATCTCCGACATCGCCGTGGCCACCACCGCCACCCAGATCAAGACCGGCTCGCTGTGCCGCAGCGACCGCGTGGCCAAGTACAACCAGTTGCTGCGCATCGAGGAAGCGCTGGGCGCCTCGGCCCGCTACGCCGGCCGCGACGCGTTCGTCTCGCTCAAGCGCTGACGCGGAAGCCATGCGCATCCTGCGCTGGGTGCTGCTGGGGCTGGTGCTGCTGCTGGGATGGCTGCAGTACCGGCTCTGGTTCGGCACCGGCAGCGCGGGCGAGGTGGCGGCGCTGCGTTCCCAGGTCGAGGGCCAGCGCCGCGAGAACGAGGGCCTGCAGGAGCGCAACGCCGCGCTGGCGGCCGAGGTGCGCGACCTGAAGGAAGGCGTGGCCGCCGTCGAGGAACGGGCGCGCAGCGAACTGGGGATGATCCGGCCCGGGGAAGTGTTCTACCGCGTGGTCGAGGACCCGGCGCAACGCACCACGGTGCCGCCGGCCGCCGAGCCCGGCACGGATGGACCCGCCGGGGAGGCGGACTGATGTCCCAGGTATGGGCGGTGGTGCCGGCGGCCGGGCAGGGCATGCGTTTCGGCGGGCAGGTGCCCAAGCAATACCAGGAGGTGGCCGGCCGGCCGCTGCTGGCCTACACGCTGGACGCGCTGCTGGGGCATCCGGCGGTGGCGGGCGCGGTGCTGGCCCTGTCGGCCGGCGACCCCCATTGGCCCGGCTGGCGCGAGCATGCCGGCAAGCCGCTGCTGGCATGCACCGGCGGGGACAGCCGCGCCGCCTCGGTGCTGGCGGCGCTGGCGGCGCTGCCCGACTCGGTGCGCGCGGACGATTTCGTCCTGGTCCACGATGCGGCGCGGCCGAACCTGGCGCCGGGCGACCTGGAACAGCTCCTGGAGCGCGGCCGCGCCGATCCGGTCGGCGCGATCCTGGCCGCGCCGGTGCGCGATACCCTCAAGCGTGCGGGCGACGATGGCGGCATCGACGGCACCGAGCCACGCGAACGCCTCTGGCGCGCGCTCACGCCGCAGTTGTTCCGGCGCCTGCAGCTCACCCGCGCCCTGGAGGCCGCCGCGGCCGCCGGCGTGGACGTCACCGACGAGGCCATGGCGCTGGAACGCCAGGGGCTGCGCCCCCTGCTGATCGAGGGTGGCGAGGACAACTTCAAGGTCACCACCCCGGCCGACCTGGCCCGTTTCGAGTTCGAGCTTTCCCGGCGCACTTCCCCGTAGGAGCCGACTCCGGTCGGCGAAAGGCCCCGGAGCCATGAAACGAAACGGCGCACCCGCCGGCCCTGTCCCGTCCCCGCGGATGGGGGGGCTCGCGCCGCTGTCCTTCCTTCCACTCCCGATGCGGCCCGGCCCGGGCCTCGCAGGTTCCCGCTTCAGTCGGCGGCCTGGCGTGAACCGGGAATGCCAGGGCTTGCGGGCAGGCCGGTCGCCGGCGCCGCTTCCGGTGCGCGTGCGGCATACAGCCCGAACACCGCGCCAGTGAACCCCCCGGCCCTGGCCGTGCTCAGCAACGTACCGTCCAGGCCTTCGGACAGGCTGCGCCACTGGCCGGGCTGGAGCGCGTATTCGAAGTCGTACTTCGCGCCGCGCGCACGGATGCGCAACTGCACGGACGCCTCGGCGGAGGGAAGGGGAACGGCCAGCAGCCGCTCGCCTTCCGGCGCGGCCTCGCGGCGGTCGCGGCGGAACAGGGCGATCACCGGCGCGCCGGCCTCGCGCGTCACCGCCAGCAGGTACCAATGGTCCTCGTTCTGGAATGCGGCCAGCCCGGCGGTATCGCCGTCGCGCTGCGGCGAGAAGCGCAGGGACGTGGTGGCGGTCGCGTCCTGGTGCTGCTGGCGCCGTGCCAGGAACGAGGGGTTGTCGCGCTCGCCCAGGCGGACCGGACGCGCCCGCAGGTGCAGCGCGCCGCCTTCCAGCCGGTACCAGCGCTCGCGGGGGGTGCGCACCGTCATCCAATACAGCGGCAGCCGCTGCGCGTCGAACTCGTCCTCGATGGCGAAGCCGCCGCGTGTCGGCAGCGCGGCCGTACCCGCGGGCAGCTTCGGTGCGTCCAGCACGTAGGGGACGGTTTCGCCGGGCGCGGTGATGCGCGGCCAGCCATCCTGCCAGTGGACCGGCAGCAGGAAGGTCTCGCGGCCGGTGTTGACGTAGTGGCCGTCCAGCGGCGGATAGGGGCGGTTGCCCAGGAACACCGCCCACCAGTCGCCGTCCTGGGTCTGCACCAGGTCGGCATGGCCGGCCGAGGTGATCGGGAACGGGCGTTCGCGCGGCAGGTCGGACTGGGTCAGGATGGGGTTGTCCTTCCAGGGTTCGTAAGGCCCGGTCACCCGGCGGCTGCGCAGCGCCACCTGGCGGTGGCCTTCGCCGGTGCCGCCCTCGGCGGCGACCAGGTAGTACCAGCCGTCCTTCTTGTACAGGTGCGGGCCTTCGACGTACTCGGGCCGGTCCGCCGGCACCCCCCCGCCGTCCAGGATCACCCGGCGCGGGCCGGTGGTGCGCATGGCCTTCGGATCGAACTCCTGCAGCCACACCGCGCGATGGCCCTCGTAGCGCAATGGGCCGGCGGGCACGTCGTTGTTGACGATCCAGGCGCGCCCGTCGTCGTCGAAGAACAGGGAAGGATCGATGCCGCCGCCCAGGTCCGGCAGCCAGACCGGGTCGGACCACGGGCCGGCCGGGTC
This sequence comes from Pseudoxanthomonas broegbernensis, assembly GCF_014202435.1. Lineage (GTDB taxonomy): Bacteria > Pseudomonadota > Gammaproteobacteria > Xanthomonadales > Xanthomonadaceae > Pseudoxanthomonas > Pseudoxanthomonas broegbernensis. The sequence continues at coordinate 480,747 of NZ_JACHGU010000001.1, forward strand.
GGCGGCGGTGATCACGAAGTTGCCGCCGCAGGAAGGAAAGCAGGTGTTGACGATCCAGAAGCGGCCGTCGTGGTGCTCGATCGCGGGCGCGAACACCCCGTTCACCAGGTCATGCCTGCCGAAATCGAGTTGGTCGGGGCGGTCGATGGCGTTGCCGATCTGGGTCCAGTTCACCAGGTCGCGGCTGTGGAACACGGGGATGCCGGGGAACCAGCCGAAGGTCGAGGCGACCAGGTAGTAGTCCCCGCCGACCCGCACGACGCTCGGGTCCGGGTAGAAGCCCTTCAGCACCGGGTTGCGGAACTGGCCGGCGGCCAGCGGGTGAGCTGCGTCGGCCGGGTCGCTGCCTTGGTAGTGGAACCGATCGAACGTCGCCTCCAGCCCGTGGCCGGACGCGGCGACCGGCGCAGGCGCGAGCAGCGCGGCCAGCAGCGTGGCGCAGGCGGTGCGGGAAAGGCCCATGGTTCCCTCGTTTCGATAGGCGGCGCGTGCCGGTTCCAGCGCGCGACCGTAGCAGCCGCCGGTGCCGGCATGGCAGGGCTGCCGCCGGGGAATACGTGCCGGCCTGCGCCGCGGGCGCCGGGAGCCGGCCCGGTCGCGCCGACTATCATGTCCCCATGAAGGCACGACTGATCGCCACCGGCGAGCGCGCCCCGTCCTGGGTGGCGGAGGGCTTCGGCGAGTACCGCAAGCGGCTCTCGCACTGGTTGCCGCTAGAACTGGTGGAGGTGGAGCCGGGCCTGCGCGGCAAGGGCCGCGACCGGCAGCGCGCGATCGAGGACGAAGGCCGGCGCGTGCTGGCGGCCCTGCCGAAGAACGCGCACGTCGTCGCCCTGGACATCCCCGGCAGGCCCTGGACGTCGGAGCAACTGGCCGGACGCATGGAGCACTGGCGCGGGCAGGGCCGCGACCTGGCCTTCCTGATCGGCGGGCCGGAGGGCCATGCCCCCGACGCGCTGGCGGCGGCCACGGAGTCCTGGTCGCTGGGTCCGCTGACCCTGCCGCACATGCTGGTGCGCCTGGTGGTGGCCGAGCAGCTCTACCGGGCGGCGGCGCTGCTGGCCAATCATCCGTATCACCGGGGGTAGATCCTATTCAGTTCCCATTGAAACTGAATAGGGGGAAAAAAGAAAAGATGGTTTCGGAAGACTCCAATTGGGCGGAAAAACGTTATATTCGGGTTAACCGGGGATGCCGTTGCTGCGGCTATCCGGGATGCTTCAGCCCGGTGTCGGGCATCTGTCCCATCCGTCAACGTCTAAGAGAGAGGCTTATATCGTGGCCAATTCCCAGAGTTCCCGTATTGCAAAAGGCCTTACGCGGACCGCGCTCAGTGTTGCTTTAGGCTTGTGCTTTGCGGGTGCCGTACAGGCACAGAGCACTACCGGCAACATCTATGGTTCCGTCGCAGCCGGCGAGGGCAGCGCAATCGCCGTGACCAATGACAGTGGTTTCAATCGCACTGTCTCCGTCGACTCGTCCGGCCGCTACAACATCAGCTCGCTGCCGGTCGGCACCTATACGGTTACGCTGCAACGCGATGGCCAGGCGGTCGCCACGCGCAACATAACTGTCCGCGTGGGTGCGGGTGTCAATGTCTCTTTCGAAGATGCGACCACCCTTGCGACGGTAACCGTCACCGGGGCAAACGTTGCCCCCATCGATATTACGGCGCTGGATACCCGCACCGTCATCACCGCCGAGCAGTTGGAGCGTTTGCCGGTGGCCCGTTCGGCCGAAGCGATTGCTCTTCTGGCCCCCGGCGCGGTATCCGGAGCGGGCGGCTACTTTGGGAGGCTCGTCTCCTTCGGTGGTGCGGGCATCTCCGAGAATGCCTATTACGTGAACGGTTATTTCACCGGTGAGCCGTTGTCGAATCTTGGCGGCGTGACTCTGCCGTATGGGGCGATCGAGCAACAGGAAACCTATACCGGTGGTTACAGTGCGAAGTACGGGCGTTCCGATGGCGGCGTAATCAGCCAGATCGGCAAGCGCGGTACCAATAAGTGGGAGTTCGGTGGTCAAGTGGCCTTCGTGCCCAAGTCCTTGCGTGAGCAGAACGAGGATCTTTACCTTCCGGATATCGACCTGGCCAAGGCCAATTCCAATCCGAATATTCCGATCAATCCCGATACCGGCGAGCGTTACCAGTATGCCTATGAAGATCCAACGGCTGCGGGCACGCTTTACACGACGGGCAAGGGGGAATCCCATGAAAACATCACCTACAGCGCGTATGTGGGCGGCCCCATTATTCGTGATCGACTGTTCTTCTTCCTGAGCGCAGAGGCATACAAGGAGGATACCGTCATCAACCCCACAACGCTGGGTACTCCCCGAGTGACCAAGCGTGGGCTTGACGATCCTCGCCTTTATGCAAAGCTGGATTGGAACATAACCGATGATCACATGCTCGAATTCACTTATATGAAGGAAGAATACGAGCGTACTGGGAAGTTCTATGACCTTGATACGGGTGATCGGCTGGAGGCGGTTGAGAATTCCATCAATAGGGATAGTGAATACAATATCCTGAAGTACACGGGATATCTCAGCGACAATATTACATTCAGTGCGGTATACGGAGAGAGCGACTATATCTATAAGAATCTCCCCAAGATCATCGCTGGGGTTCCTTATGTTACTTCAACCACTCTGCAGGATCCGTCCATCACGGGCGGCACTCCCATTCCCAACCGGCAGGGCGGTTATCAGGCGAGGGATGCCCGAGACAAGACGAAGGGCCTTCGTGCCGACCTGGAGTGGGTGCTCGGTGACCACACGCTTACCTTGGGCGTGGACAATATCGAGTTTGATGCCAAGAACGAAGGCACTTCTCAATTGGCCGATTATTGGCAGTACCAGCGTTTGGCCAATCCGAACGGCAATATTTCGGGAGGCTTGGGTGTTGGCGCGCCCGGCGGGGATGGCTACTACGTACGCCAGTTGAAGTATTTCAACAACACCAACATGTCGTTGGAGCAGAAGGCTTGGTACCTGGAGGATCGTTGGCAGATCACCGATAACTTCCTGCTGTCGCTGGGTGTTCGCAACGACAAGTTCACTAACAAGAACGAGTTCGGCGAAGCGTATATGGACGCCAAGGATCAATGGGCGCCACGCATCGGCGCTACTTGGGATGTGTTTGGCGACTCTTCGTTCAAGGTGTTCGCAAACGCCGGCCGCTACTTCCTGGCCATGCCCAACAATGTGGCCATTCGTGGTGCCTCGGCCTCTACCTACACTTGGGAGTACTTCACCTACAACGGTATCGATTCCGACGGGCGTCCCACTGGCCTGACTCCCGTTCCCGGGATCAATGGCGGGCCGGCTCCTGGCCCTGTATCCGGGAACCTGGAGACGGGCGCCAGGATCGATGTGCAGTCCTTCGCCCCGTCCGACCTGAAGAATATGTACCAAGACGAATTCATCTTGGGCATGGAGACGATGTTCACGGAGAATACCGTGCTGGGTGCCAAGGTCACCTATCGCGATCTGAAGTCTTCGATCGACGACTTCTGCGGCTACGACGACCTAGCGGCGGCAGCCGGACTTGAGGCTTATGCGATCGATTGGGCGGCAGGCAAAGTCCTGGCCGAGGACGCCAATGGCAATGGCTATCAGGTTTCTGCTTGCTACATGTTCAACCCGGGTGGCAGCAACACCTATAGCTTTGTCCAGATCGACGCCGATGGAAATCCCACCGGGCAGCGGCTTGAGAAGAAGATCAGCGCTGCCGAATTGGGTTTCACCGATAGCATGAAGCGCAAGTACACCGCGCTTGACATCTACTGGGAGCGTCCCTGGGACGGGAAGTGGGAAGCCCGCGTGGACTACACCTTCAGTTTCAGTAAGGGCAACAACGAAGGTCAGGTGAAGTCCGAGTTCGGACAGGACAACATTTCCAAGACCCAGGACTGGGACGTTGCGGAAATGATGCGCTACTCCTATGGCTATCTCGCCAATGACCGTCGTCATCAGATGAAGGCACGCGGCAGCTACGCCATCACTCCGGAATGGAGCGTCGGCGGCAATCTCCGTGTCCAGTCGGGCATGCCCATCAGTTGCTTGGGCTTCTATAACCCGGATGGAAGCATCGATGAGACGTCGGAGGATGCCGATCCGGTGGGTTACGGCGCCAGCTACCACACGTGCTTCGGTGAGATCGCCAAGCCGGGCAGCCAGCGCACACCATGGACCAAGTCGATTGATCTGGGCGTTACCTACAAGCCCCAGTGGTTCGAAAATCTGACGCTGGGCGTGCAGGTGTTCAATGTGATGAACGACAACAAGCCCCTGCAGGTGGATGTGACTTCGGAGGCCGATGCGGGATACACCGTGTCGAATACCTACATGTTGCCCATCGCCAGGCAGACTCCGCGTTACGTGATGTTTACGGCTTCGCTGGCTTTCTGATCGCGGCGGATGCGCAGACTCATGAATTGACTTTGCAATAATCGCTGTGTAATTGAACCGGCCCCTTCTAAGGGGCCGGTTTTTTTATTTCTCGGATGAGCTTATCCGTGAATTATGTGGCTTTCCCTCAAGGGCCCATATCCCGCATGACGTGGAGCGATTTCGTACTGGACCTGGCGTGCCGGGACTGCCAGTTTTCGTTACGCTGGCTGCAGTTTTCTTACGGTTTGGAACCATCGCATGTGCCCGTGGCCGCCGGTACGAGCGCGGCCCTCGCCGAGGACCTGCATGGTTCCCGCCTGGAGAACCAGGAGGCCGGTCTTTGGCATCCCTGGCCAGCCGGACAAAGCCGAGGGCGGCCATCGCGGGCCTCGGCTATCGCGGCAGGGAGGTCGGCGGCGTCGATGTTGTGCGCCAGGGTAAACCTGAAGTCGCAGACACACGCCGACAGCGGGCGTGCGTGAAGCGGCGGCAGGCGGTCGAGCCGGTGATCGGGCATCTGAAGGACGACTGCCGCTATGCCGCTGCCCCCTCAAGGGCGCCGATGGCGACGCACTGCACGTAATCGCCTGCGGCCGGGTACAACATCCGCTGGCTGCTGCGGTGAATCGTAATTCTTGCGCGCCTGGATACGAGCAACGGCAATCCGGCCCGTTTCAAAGCGGCAAGATCAGTACATCACCGCGGCGGCCCGAGACAGATTCTCCAGGGCCGACTTATGAGAAGCGGGTACTGGCTTCCTGGTAATCATCTGGTCGCCGCGATCGTTGTTCTCCGGAAAGTGTCTATGTAAGGTCAATATAATTTACGGATAAGTTCTAAATCACTGCCCCAACTCGAACACCACCTCCAACTGCACCGACACGCTGCTCTCGCCCACGGCCACCGGGGTGCTGTCGAAGGCCTGGGCCTTTGCCATCGCCATGCGCGGCATCGGTCCGGGCATCGCGCCGCCGCCCTCGTTGAGGCTGATCACGCGCCGCACGCGCAGGTTCAGCGCCTTGGCGTAGGTTTCCGCGCGGGCCTGGGCCAGCTTCAGCGCGTCCACGCGGGCCTGGTCGTACAGCGGCTCGGGGTCGTCGATGCCGAAGCTGGGGCCGTTGATCTGGTTCGCGCCGCTGGCCACCAGCGCGTCGAGCACCTTGCCCATCTTCTCCACGTCGCGCAGCTTCAGGCTGACGTTGTTGCTGGCCTGGTAGCCGGTGATCCGCGGCGGCTGGTTTTCCTGGTAGTGGTACTGCGGGTTCAGGTTGATGCCGCTGGTCTGGATGTCGCGCGGGGCCACGCCGGCGGCCTTCACCGCCGCCAGCACCTTGTTCATCAGTTCGGCGTTCTGCCGCATCGCCATGTTGCCGTCGGCGGCCTGGGTGACCACGCCCGCCGACACGGTGGCGATGTCGGGGGCGCGGCTGGCCTGGGCCTGCGTGGAAACCGACAGCAGGGTGGCGGGCGGCGGGGCGGCCGGCTGGGCGGTGGCGGGTGCGGACAGGGCCAGGAGGGCGAGCAGTGAGGCGAAGGGGCTGCGCATGACGGGATCTCCTTGAATGGATTGCGGGACGATGGCGCGGCATGTGGGGAGGCGCCGAGCGTCGGTCCGTACCGATGAACGCGCCGTGAGTCCGATCGGGGTCGATCCGTCCCGATCCCGCCGCGATGGCCGTTAAGCCGGCCGCAGCGGGTTATCCTTTCGGCATGCTCTACCTGGCCTCCAAGTCCCCACGCCGCGCCGAACTGCTGCAGCGCCTCGGCCTGTCCTACCGCCTGCTCGACGTCGACGTCCCGGAATCGCGGGCGCAGGGGGAGGGTGCGGCCGACTACGTGCGCCGGGTGGCGCGGGACAAGGCGCGGGCCGGCTGGGCCGCCGTGTCCGGCGAGGCCGGAGCGCAGGTGCTCGGGGCCGATACCGAGGTGGTGCTGGACGACGAGGTGTTCGGCAAGCCGGCCGATGAGGCCGACGCGGCGGCGATGCTCCGGCGCCTGTCCGGGCGCACCCATACCGTGCTGTCGGCGGTGGTGGTGGTCGGCGCCGGCGGCGAACGCGAGGCGCTGTCGGTCACCGAGGTCCGCTTCGCCCCGCTGGCGGACGCGGCCATCCAGGCCTACGTCGCCACCGGCGAGGCCATGGGCAAGGCCGGCGCCTACGCCATCCAGGGCTGCGCGGAGGTCTTCGTCGAGCATCTGTCCGGAAGCTATTCCGGGGTGATGGGGCTGCCCCTGCACCATGCCGCGCGGCTGTTGGCGGGCACCGGGCCCGGCCTGCCCGGCGCGCGCAGCGCGGTGTCCGGGTGAGCGCGGTCGTGTCCGAGGAGATCCTGGTCAACGTCACCCCGCGCGAGACCCGCGTGGCGGTGGTCGAGAGCGGCATGCTGCAGGAGCTGCACATCGAGCGCGGCTGGCGCCGCGGGGTGGTCGGCAACATCTACAAGGGCAAGGTGCAGCGGGTGATGCCGGGCATGCAGGCGGCCTTCGTCGAGGTGGGGCTGGAGCGCGCCGCGTTCCTGCACGCCAACGACGTGGTACGGCCGACGCCGGTGGACGCGGGCCCGGTGGACGACGCGCCGGCGCCGCTGCCGGCGCCGCCGTCGATCGTGGAGCTGCTGCGCGACGGCCAGGAGATCGTGGTCCAGGTGGTCAAGGACCCGATCGGCGGCAAGGGCGCGCGGCTGACCACGCAGATCAGCATCCCCTCGCGCTACCTGGTGCTGCTGCCGCAGTCGCGCACGGTGGGCGTGTCGGCGCGGATCGAGGACGAGGCCGAGCGCCAGCGCCTGAAGACCCTGGTCTCCGACCTGGCCGCCAGCCACGGCGGCCATGGCTACATCGTGCGCACCAACGCGGAGGGGCAGCCGGCCGAGGCGCTGGCCGAGGACATCGCCTACCTGTCGCGGGTGTGGAACATCGTGGACAAGCGCGGCCGCGAATCGCCGCCGTGCAGCGTCATCTACGAGGACCTGAGCCTGCCCCTGCGCGCGGTGCGCGACCTGATCCGCAAGGACGTGGAGAAGGTGCGCGTGGACTCGCGCGAGACCTACGACCGGCTGCAGGCCTTCGTCGCCAAGTACATGCCGGTGCTGGCCGAGAAGCTCGAGCTGTACACCGGCGACCGCCCGATCTTCGACCTGTACGGGGTGGAGGACGAGATCGGCCGCGCCCTGGACAAGCAGGTGCCGCTGAAGTCCGGCGGCTACCTGGTCATCGACCAGACCGAGGCGATGACCACCATCGACGTGAACACCGGCTCGTTCCTGGGCCAGCGCAACCTCGAGGAAACGGTGTACCGCACCAACCTGGAGGCGGCGCAGGCGGTGGCGCGGCAACTGCGCCTGCGCAACCTGGGCGGGATCATCATCATCGACTTCATCGACATGGCCGACCCGGAGCACCGCCGCCAGGTGCTGCGCACGCTGGAGAAGGCCCTGGCCCGCGACCACGCCAAGACCACGGTGTACGAGTTCTCGCCGCTGGGCCTGGTGGAGATGACCCGCAAGCGCACGGTCGAGAGCCTGGAGCGGCAGCTTTCCGAGACCTGCCCGCAGTGCGGCGGCCGCGGCTCGGTCAAGACCGCCGAGACGGTGACCTACGAGATCTTCCGCGAGATCACCCGCGCGGTGCGCCAGTTCGAGGCCGCGCGCCTGCTGGTGATCGCCTCGGCCAAGGTGGTGGCGCGGATCACCGAGGAAGAGTCGGCGGCGGTGGCCGAGCTGGAGGAATTCCTCGGCAAGACCATCCGCTTCCAGGCCGACGAGCAGTACCTGCAGGAGCAGTTCGATGTGGTCCTGCTGTGAGGCCGGGAACGGCACCGGGCAGGGAGGACGCGGGATAGGGAACGGGGACGAGGGCGGAAGGCCGCTCCGGTCCACCGTGCCGCATTTCCCGCTCCCCGGGCGCAAGGCGCGCCGTTGATGCACACCCCGCCGCGCCGTCGCCTGCGCCTGGTCCGCCGCTGGGCGGTGTCCCTGCTGGCCATGGCCCTGGTCGCGGTGGCGCTGGCCATCGGCACGATCAGCCAGTTGTTGCCGCTGGCCGAGCGCCATCCCCAGCGCATCGCGGCCTGGCTCAGCGACAAGGCCGGGCGTCCGGTGGCCTTCGATCGCCTGGAGACGCAGTGGACCCGGCGCGGTCCGCTGCTGCGCCTGGAAGGGCTGAGGATCGGCGAGGGCCAGGGAGGCGTGCGCATCGGCCAGGCCGAGGTGCTGGTGTCGCTGTATGCCGGCCTGTTCCCCGGCCGCTCGTTCACCGAGCTGCGCCTGCGCGGCCCGTCGCTGGGCCTGCAGCGCGCCGACGATGGACGCTGGGCCATCCGTGGCCTGCCCTCGGCCGATGGTGCGCAGGTGGATCCGCTCGACTACCTGGAAGGGCTGGGCGAGTTGCAGGTGATCGGCGGCCGCCTGGACGTGGAGGCGCCGCAACTGGGCCTGCAGGCCAGCATCCCCCGCATCGACCTGCGCCTGCGCGTGGATGGGGTCCGCGTGCAGGCGGGGCTGCGCGGCTGGATCCATCCCCAGGGCAAGCCGCTGCTGCTGGCGCTGGACTTCGACCGGACGCGGGGCGATGGCCGCGCCTACCTGGACCTGGACAGCGACGACCTGGCTGCCTGGGCGCCCCTGCTGCGCCACGCGGGCGTGGCGCCGGCGTCCGGGCACGGGCGCGTGCAAGGCTGGGGCGAACTGCGCGACCACCGGGTGGTGCGGGTCACCGGCCAGTTCCAGTTGCGCCAGGTGGTGCTGTCCGGGGCGCCGCTGCCCGGGCGCACGCGCCCGCAGCAGGCTTTCGACGAGTTGCGCGGCCGCCTGCGCTGGCGCGTGGACGGCCAGGGCTGGCGGCTGGATGCGCCGTTGCTGCGGATGGGCGACGCGCGCGGCATGCAGGCCCTGGACGGGCTGACCCTGGCCGGCGGTCCGCGCTATGCGCTGGCGGCCGAGCGCATCGATGCCTCGCCGCTGCTGGCGCTGGCGGCGCTGGGCGACCGCCTGCCCGTGCCGCGCCGCGCCTGGCTGCTGGATGCCGCGCCGCGGCTGCGGGTTTCCGCGCTCGAGGTGGCGGGGGAGCGCGGTGGCGCGCTGCGCCTGTCCGGCCACCTGGATGGCGTGGCCTTCGCCGCGGTGGGGGATGCACCCGGGCTGGACGGGCTGGCCGGCGCGTTCGAGGGCGATGCGCAGGGCTGGCAACTGGCGCTGGACCCGGATGCGGCGTTGAGGGTGGATTGGCCGCATGGCTTCGGCGTCGTCCACGAAGTGCAGCTCGATGGCCGGTTGCTGGGCTGGCGCGAGGGCCAGGGCTGGCGGATCGGCACGCCCGGGCTGCGCATCCGCGGCCAGGACTACGGCGCCCGCTTGCGCGGCGGGCTGTGGTTCCAGGGCGATGGCAGCCGGCCCTGGATCGACGTGGCGGCCGAACTGGACGACGCGCCGGTGCCGGCGGCCAAGAAGTTCTGGCTGCGCCACTCGATGCCGCAGGCGGCGGTGCAGTGGCTGGACATGGCCCTGGAGGACGGCAGCGTGCGCCAGGGCCGCGCGCTGGTTTCCGGCGACCTGGACGACTGGCCGTTCACCGACCGCAACGGCTTGTTCGAGGCGCAGGCGCGGATCGAGGGCGGGCGCTTCCGTTTCCAGCGGCAATGGCCGGCGCTGGACGACACCGCCGCGGAGGTGGTGTTCGTCGGCAACGGCTTCCGGGTGCAGGGCAGCGGCCAGTTGGCCGGGGTGCCGGTGCGCCGTTTCGAGGCCGGGATCGCCGACTACGGCGATGCGCCGCTGCAGGTGCGCGCCGAGGCGACGGCGGATGCATCGCGCTTCGTGGCGCTGCTGCGCCGCAGCCCGTTGCACGCGCAGCATGCGCAGACCCTGGACAACCTGGCCGCGTCCGGTCCGGCGCAGGTCGGCTTCGTCCTGGACCTGCCGCTGCACGAGGAACATGGCGACGGCCGGGTCGAAGGCAGCGTCCGGCTGCTCGGCGCGAAGCTGGCGGAGAAGCGCTGGAACCTGGATTTCGAAGGCGTGCGCGGCCTGGTGCGCTACGACAGCGACGGCTTCGCCGCGCCGGCGCTGGAAGTGGTCCATGGCGGCCAGCCCGGCGCGCTGGCGCTGCGGGCCGGGACGACGCACGTGCGCGATACCGGCCATGCGTTCGAGGCCGAACTGCGCGCGCCGATGGACGTGGCCGACCTGCTGGCGCGCGCGCCCACGCTGGACTGGCTGAAGCCCTTCGTGCGCGGCCGCTCGCCCTGGACGCTGATGCTGGCGGTGCCGGCCGTCCCGCATCCGGTGGCCGGCCCCGCCAAGGACGGCGATGTCCCGGCCGGTGAGCTGCTGCTGCGTTCGGACCTGGTCGGCACCCGCCTGGACCTGCCTTCGCCGCTGGACAAGCCGGCCGCGCATGCCCTGCCCACCGGGGTGAAGGCAGCGCTGCCGCTGGGCAGCGGCGACATCGAGGTGTCCATGGGCGAGCGCCTGGCGATCCGCACGCGCGAGCGCAATGGCGCCACCGGGGTGCAGGTCACCCTGGGACGGGCCACGGTCGATGCCGAGCCGCCGGCATCGGGCATGGTGGTCGGCGGGCGGACCGACGAGCTGGATGCGCTGGAATGGATCGGCCTGGTCAAGGGCACCGGGCAGGGCGACCTGCCGCTGCGCCAGGTCGACCTGCTGGCCGGACGGCTGCGCCTGTTCGGCGGGGATTTCCCGCAGACCCGGCTGCGCCTGCGCCCGGTGGCCGGCGCGGTGTCGGTGAGCGTGGACGGGCCGGCGCTGGCCGGCAGCCTGACCGTGCCCGAACGGGACGGGCAACCGGTGCAGGGCCGTTTCGCCCGGTTGCACTGGCAGCCCTCGGCCGGGGCGGCCGGCGCGGATGGCAAGCCGGAAGACAGGGCGGAAGACGACGGAGCGGAAGGCATCGCGGAAGAAGCGACGGGAAGCCCCGCGGAAGGAACGGGAGAAAGCGCCGCGGAAAGCGCCGCGCCCGACCCGGCCGCGACCTCCCAGGCCAGCGCCGCGCCGCCGGCGAGCGGCTTCGACCCGGCCGCGATCCCGCCCCTCGCCCTGGAAATCGATGACCTGCGCTACCGCGACGCCAGCCTGGGCCGGGCGCGGCTGCGCACCCGCCCGGTGGCCGGCGGCCTGCGCCTGGAGGAACTGCAACTGCGCTCGGACTGGCAGCGCGCCGACCTCACCGGCGAATGGCTGGGCCGCGGCGCGGCCTCGCGCACCCACCTGGACATGCGGGTGGACAGCGAGGACATGGGAAGGCTGGTCGGCGGCCTGGGCTATGCGGACTGGCTGGCGCGCGGCAAGGGCAGCATCCGCCTGGATGCAAGCTGGCCGGGAACCCCGGCCGGACTGCGCCTGGACGCGCTGCAGGGCGGCCTGCACATCGACGTGCGCGACGGCCAGTTGCTGGAGGTCGAGCCGGGCGCCGGACGCGTGCTCGGCCTGCTCAGCGTGGCCCAGTTGCCGCGGCGGCTGATGCTCGATTTCCGCGACTTCTTTTCCCGTGGTTTCGCCTTCAACCAGTTGCAGGGCAGCGTCCGCTTCGCGGACGGCGCCGCCCACACCGCCGACATGCGCATCGACGGCCCGGCCGCCGACATCCTGATCCGCGGGCACACCGACCTGCACGCGCAGCGCTTCGACCAGACCATCGACGTGCAGCCCAAGTCCGGCAACCTGCTGACCGTGGTCGGCGCGGTGGCGGGCGGGCCGGTGGGGGCGGCGGTGGGCGCGGCGGCCAATGCGGTGCTGCGCAAGCCCTTGGGGGAAATCGGCGCGCGCACGTATCACGTCAGCGGGCCATGGAAGGAGCCGAAGGTGGAGGTGATCGAGCGCGACCAGGCCCCCGGCTCCCCGGGGCCGGGGCCGAACGGCGCGGCGGACCTGCGGCATGCGCCCGGCGCCGCGGACGATGCGCCCCCGGCGATGCGCGCCGACGCGGACGCCGACCCGCCCCGCTGAATGCATGCCCCTGCGCATCCTCGCGCCCGGCCGCTGCAGGCGCCGGGTGGACCAGGCGATGAAGGCCCCTGGCGAGTTGCTGTCATCATAGGCCGCCTGCCGGCAGCGGTACGCCGGCCCGCGCCCACCCGTTCGAGTCCCCATCCGCGATGACCCAATCCGTCCTGACCCTCGCCGAATCCCGCCTGCTGCTGCCCGGCGGCCTCGATCCGGCGGGGCTGGAGCGCGCCTTCGGCGCCCTGCTGGGGCCGGGGATCGATTTCGGCGACCTCTACTTCCAGCATTCGCGGCGCGAGAGCTGGACGGTGGAGGACGGCATCGTCAAGGACGGCGCGCATGCCATCGAGCAGGGCGTGGGCGTGCGCGCGATCAGCGGCGAGAAGACCGGTTTCGCCTACTCGGACGACATCAACGCCGAGGCGCTGCGCCTGGCGGCCGGCTCGGCCCGCGCCATCGCCCGCGACGGCGGCGCGCAGGCACCGCGCGCGCTGGTGCGCGGCGGCGGGCACGTCGCCGCGTCGAACAGCCTCTACCCGGCGCTCGACCCGGTGGACGGCATGGGCAACGAGGACAAGGTCGAGTTGCTGCGCTCGCTGGATCGGCTGCTGCGCGCGGCCGATCCGCGGGTGATCCAGGTGGCGGTGAGCCTGTCCGGCGGTGTGGACACGGTACTGGTGGCGCGCAGCGACGGCGTGCTGGCCGCCGACGTGCGCCCGCTGGTGCGGCTGAACGTGCAGGTGATCGTCGAGCACGGCGGCCGCCGCGAGTCCGGCTATGCCGGCGGCGGCGGGCGCCATTCCTACGGGGAACTGTTCTCCGCCGGCCGCCCGGAGCGGCTGGCGCGCGAGGCGCTGCGCCAGGCGCTGGTGAACCTGGAGGCCGTCGACGCCCCGGCCGGCACCATGCCGGTGGTGCTCGGCGCCGGCTGGCCCGGCGTGCTCCTGCACGAGGCGGTCGGCCATGGCCTGGAGGGCGACTTCAACCGCAAGGGCACCTCGACCTATGCCGGCCGCATGGGCCAGCGCGTGGCCGCGCCGGGCGTGACCATCGTCGACGACGGCACCCTGGACGGGCGCCGCGGCTCGCTCAACATCGACGACGAGGGCACGCCCACGCGCTGCACCACGCTGATCGAGGACGGGGTGCTGGTCGGCTACATGCAGGACACGCTCAATGCGCGGCTGATGGGCATGGCGCCCACCGGCAACGGCCGCCGCGAGTCGTTCGCGCACCTGGTGATGCCGCGCATGACCAACACCTACATGCTGGCCGGCACGCACGACCCGCAGGAGATGATCCGCTCGGTGAAGAAGGGCCTGTACGCGGTCAACTTCGGCGGCGGCCAGGTCGACATCACCAGCGGCAAGTACGTGTTCTCGGCGACCGAGGCGTACCTGATCGAGGACGGCAAGGTCACCGCGCCGGTGAAGGGCGCCACGCTGATCGGCAACGGCCCGGAGACGATGCAGAAGGTGCGCATGGTCGGCCACGACCTGGCCCTGGACGAGGGCGTGGGCGTATGCGGCAAGGACGGGCAGAGCGTGCCGGTGGGCGTGGGCCAGCCTTCGCTGCTGATCGACGGGCTGACCGTGGGCGGCACCCGCGCGTGAGGCAGGGCCGCGTGGCGCACACGCGGGGGCGGGCGCGATGGGGACGGGGCGGGTCAGTCCTCGCCCGCGCCGGCGCCCGGGTCGCCGGGAAGGATGCCGGAATCGGCCTCGCCGTCTTCGGCGGCGCTCCCGTCGGCCAGCAGTGCGCGCAGTTCGCGGAACAGCTCGCGGAAGGCGCGCGGCGGCTTGTCGCGCAATTTCTCCTCGCGGGCATTGCGCGCCAACTGGCGCAGGCGCTGGCGGTCGCCGGCCGGGTGTTCTTCCAGCAGCGCGGCCAGGGCGGCGTCGCCGTCGGCCAGCAGGCGCTCGCGCCAGGTCTCGATGCGGTGCATGGCGGCGACTTCGCGGCGGGCGGCCACGCCATCCTCGTCCAGGGCGTCGCGGATCGCCTCCAGGGTCGGGTCGTCCTCGCGCCGCATCTGCTTGGCCAGGAACGCGAGCTGGCGCTTGCGGGCGATGTGGGCGGTGATCTTCCGGGTCTGCTCCAGGTGGGGCAGCAGGTCCTCGGGGATCGGCAGCTTGGCCAACTGGGTGGGCGTGAGGCCGGCGAGCTTCTCGGCCAGGTCCAGCACTTCCAGCGCCTCGCGGCGCTGCTGGCTGCGGCTGGGGGAGAGGTACTGGCCGGTGTCTTCGTCGCGTCCGCGCATGGAGTGGGGGCTCATTCGGATGCCGGGATTCTACGCGGTCGGGGGCTGGCACGACGGCAACGGCGAAGGCAAGAGCGCTGGCTCCGGAGGGGGCCGCCCTATCCCCAGGGTACGGCGGCCTTCGCGTGCTTCCAGTGCGTGGCTTCTCTGGGCTTCCGAAGAACCGGCCGCCGCATGCGGCGGCGTGCAGCGGAACCTTCCGGTCGCCTGATTTTTTTGACTTCTTCCGATCGAGTGCAACGGACAACAGGATGGAACGCGTGAACGACATCGTGCGCAACGACGACAGCCGTGAGCGGCTGGACCGGCTGGCGGAAATCTCGCAGCGGCTGCTGGCGCGGGCCAAGGCGCTGGGCGCCAGCCAGGCCGAGGTGAGTTGCAGCGAGGAGCGCGGGTTGAACGTGTCCGTGCGCATGGGCGAGGTGGAGACGGTGGAATCCACCCGCGACCGCGGCATCGCGGTGACCGTGTACTTCGGCCAGCGCAAGGGCAGCGCCAGCACCGCCGACCTGCACGAGTCCAGCCTGGAGGCCACGGTCGAGCAGGCCTGCGCCATCGCCCGGCATACCGAGGACGACGTGGCCGCCGGTCTGGCCGAGGCCGCGCTGATGGCGCGTCCGCTTGCGGACGGCACCTTTCCCGACCTGGACACCTGGCACCCGTGGCGGCTGGACGCGGACGAGGCCATCGACCTGGCCCTGGCCTGCGAGGCCGCCGGGCGCGAGGCGGACGCGCGAGTGAGCAATTCCGACGGGGCTTCCCTGGGCAGCGGCCAGAGCCTGTCGGTGTACGCCAACAGCCACGGCTTCATCGGCCGCGAGCGCGAGACCCAGCATTCGCTCGGCGTGGCCCTGATCGCCGGGCAGGGCGAGGGCATGCAGCGCGACGGCTGGTACAGCATCGGCCTGGCCCGCGGCGACCTGGAGGCGCCGGCCGCCATCGGCCGGCGCGCCGCCGAGCGCGCCGCCGCGCGGCTGGCCCCGCGCAGCGTGCCCACCGGCGCGTATCCGGTGCTGTTCGCCGCCGAGGTCGCGCGTTCCCTCATCGGCCACCTGCTCGGCGCGGTGTCCGGCGGCGCGCTGTACCGCCGGGCGAGCTTCCTGCTGGACAGCGCCGGTACCCGGCTGTTCCCGGAGTGGCTGTCCATCGACGAGCGCCCGCTGCTGCGCCACGGCCTGCGCTCCACCGCCTTCGACGCCGACGGCGTGGCCACCGCCGACAACCCGCTGGTGGTGGGCGGCGTGCTGCAGCGCTACGTACTGGGCAGCTATTCGGCGCGCAAGCTGGGCTTGCGGACCACCGCCAACGCCGGCGGCGTGCACAACCTGGAGGTCTCGTCCAATGCCGGCACGCTGGAGGACATGCTGCGCGGCATGGGGCGCGGCCTGCTGGTCACCGAGCTGATGGGGCAGGGCGTCAACGGCGTCACCGGCGACTATTCGCGCGGCGCGGCCGGGTTCTGGATCGAGGACGGTACGGCGGCGTATGCAGTGGACGGGTTGACCGTCGCCGGCAACCTGCGCGACATGTTCGCCCGGGTCGAAGCGGTGGGCAGCCAGCCCGATCCGCGCTCGCACATCCGCACCGGGCCCATCCTGGTCGGCGAGATGACCGTTGCGGGCGTGGATTGAGTATCCTCGGCGGCGGGGCGAGCGCGGGACGCGCGGTGCCCGCCATCACCACAACCACCGGGGAACAAGATGAGCGAATTCGACAACGTCACCGCACCGCCGCCCGCGCCTGTCGGCGGCTCCTCCAACGACGACCGTACCGTGGCCCTGCTGGTCCACCTGTCGGGGATCATCCTCGGCTTCATCGTCCCGCTGATCGTGTGGCTGATCAACAAGGACAAGCCGGAGAAGGGGTTCCTCAACGATCAGTCCAAGGAAGCGCTCAACTTCCAGATCACGCTGTTGTTCGTCTACATCGTCGGTACTGTGCTGACCATCATTCTGATCGGCGCGCTGATCAACTTCGCTGCCTGGATCGCTTGCATCGTGTTCAGCATCATTGCTGGCCTGGCCGCGAACAAGGGCGAGGCCTACCGCTATCCGTTCGCGATCCGCCTGATCAAGTAGGCCGCCAGCGACATGGATGCCTGCGGGGCCCGGGAGACCGGGCCCCGTTTTGTTTCCAGACGCCGCCAAACGCCTTGCGGCCTGCGTCGCCTCGACGCCTGCGCGGCCTTGCGTGACCGCCCCGTGGAAATGGCGTCGGCCGGCGGCCTCCAGCGATCGGGAAGCCGGGTTTCCTGCAGTTGCATCACGCCGACCGTCGGTTGAAGCCGGCTCCCGCCGCGGCGCTGGGCGGGCTCGCCCGGCGGCCGGGTTCAGTACGAACGCCGTATCGCCAGTTCGCCCAGCGCGGCCAGTGCATTCGCCCGGTCGCCCAGGACGGCCAGCGTTCCACGCATCTCCTCCGCCAACTCCTCCAGCCGGGCGCGGGCGCCGTCCACGCCCAGCAGCGCCGGGTAGGTGGACTTGGCCTGGGCCACGTCCTTGCCGGCGGTCTTGCCCAGTTGCTGGGAGCTGGCCTCGATGTCGAGCAGGTCGTCGCGAACCTGGAAGGCCAGGCCGAGCGCGGCGGCGAAGGCGTCCAGCCGGGACAGGGTGGGCGTGTCCGCCGCGGCGGCCAGGGCCCCCATCCGTACCGCGGCGCGGATCAGCGCGCCGGTCTTGAGCGCATGCATGCGTTCGAGCAGGCCCAGGTCGCCGGCGCGCCCGTCGGCCGGTACGGGGCGGTCGGGGACTTCCTGCCGGCCATGGCCGGTGGCGTCGATGTCCAATGCCTGCCCGCCGCACATGCCGGCCACGCCGGAGGCGCCGGCCAGCGTCCTCACCCAGTCGATGCGCAGCGCCGCGGGCGCATCGGCCTCGGCCAGGGTGGAGAAGGCCAGGGTCTGCAACGCATCGCCGGCGAGGATCGCGGTGGCCTCGTCGAAGGCCACGTGCACGGTGGGACGGCCCCGGCGCAGGGCGTCGTCGTCCATCGCCGGCAGGTCGTCGTGGACCAGCGAATAGGCATGGACCAGTTCCACGGCCGCCGCCGGGGCGTCGAGCAGCGGTTCGTCGGCGCCCAGCGCGCTGCCTGCGGCATAGACCAGCAGCGGTCGCATGCGCTTGCCGCCGCCCAGGGTGGCGTGGCGCATGGCCGCGTGCAGCCGCGCCGGTTCGGCGGGGCCGCCTGCCGAGGCGGGCAGCCGCCGTTCGAGCGTGGATTCGGTGCGCGCGGCCCAGCGCGCGAAGACCTCAGGGGCCATCGTCGGCGGCGAAGGGGCGGGCCGCGTCGGGCTGGTCGGGGTCGGCGAGCAGGCGCACGCGCAGTTCGGCCTGTTCCAGCGCGGTCTGGCAGCGGCGGTAGAGGCCGACGCCGCGCTCGTAGGCGGCCAGCGAATCCTCCAGGCTCATCTCGCCCTGTTCCATCTTTTCGACCAGTTGTTCCAGTTCGTCCAGCGAGTGCTCGAACTGCGCCACCGGTGAGGCGTCGGGTGGGATTTTGTTGGGCATGGGTGCAGTGTGCGCGGTGCGGCGGGGAAGGGTCAACGCGGTGCGGCGGCCGTACGCGGCGGTTGCCAGACCAGGTGCAGGTGGCGGGCGCGCAGCCACCGGGCCAGGTCGTCGGCCCAGGCCACGTCGCCGGCGGCGAGCAGGCGCCCGCCGGCATCGGACAGCAGGGGCAGGTGCGCGCGCCGCCACGGCGGCACCCCGCGGGCCTGCAGCACGTGCTTGAGCGCATGCGAGTGGCCGCGGCCGGGCAGGACGATGCGCTCGCCGCCGCGCCGCGCGTGCACGCGCAACGGGCCGGCGAAGCCGGCGCCGGAGGCATGTCCCTCGTCGTCGCGCAGGAACAGGCGGCCGCCGCCGGGCAGGTCCAGCGGGTCGCGGCCGTCCCAGGGGGCGCTCCACTCCGGCGGCAGCGGATCGCGCAATACGTCGGCGTGGAGGAAGCCGCGCCAGCGGGTCATCCGCGCGCCGGCCCAGACGATGGCGGCCTGCGCGTCGGCACGGGCATCGAGCAGTTCACACTCGACCTGCTCCAGGCTGCGGCCGGGCAGCCGCGGCAGGCCGAGCCGCCGCACCCACAGCCGCAGCACGCGTGCGCGCCGTGCGGCGGGCAGCGTGCCCAGGCCGGCCAGGCACAGGGTGTGCGGGTCGTCGCCGGCATGCAGGCGCAGCAGGTGGACGTCGTCGGCGTCCAGCAATTCGTCGGCCTGCGCGCACAGGCCCGCGCTGCGCGCCAGCGCCGCGTCGGCATGGGGCCAGCGCTCGCGCAGCAAGGGCAGCACGTGCAGGCGCAGGTAGTTGCGGTCCGGATCGGGGCGGGCGTTGCTCGGGTCCTCGATCCATTCCAGCCCGTGCGCGCGTGCGTATTCGTGCAGCGTCTCGCGCGCGAGCGACAGCAGCGGCCGCCAGTGCCAGCCGTGGCCCAGGCGGCGCAGCGGCCGCATCGCGCCCAGGCCCTCGGGGCCGGAGGCGCGCAGCGCGCGCAGCAGGAAGGTCTCGGCCTGGTCGTCCAGGTGATGGGCGGTGACCAGCACGTCGCCGGGCGCCATGGCGGCCCCCAATGCGGCATAGCGTGCCGCGCGGGCGGCGGCCTCCAGCCCTGCGCCTCCACGGTGTGGCACCTCGACGCGGTATAGCTCGAACGGTACGCCTAACTGTAGGGCCTGTTGCCGGCAATGCTCGGCCCAGGCGTCGGCTGCCGGTTGCAGCCCGTGGTGCACGTGCACCGCGCGCAGGGGGCGGCGGCCAGGCTCGGCGGCCAGGCGGTGCAGCAGGGCGGTGGAATCCAGGCCGCCACTGAAACCGACGACCCAGGCGCCCTCCTGTCCCTGCAGGGTGTCGAGCCCGAGCGGCAGATGCGGTGGCATGGCCGATATCGTACCCGTTGCTGGACGCGGGCCCAGCCCCGCGCGATGTGGGATTCGGTCCAGTCGTCGGGTGTGCCTGGACCGCGGTTCAGCGCGGCGCCGACGCGGCCAGCGGCGGGCAGTCCGATGCCGTGGCGACGGGTTGCGCGCATATTCGCGTGCCGATGCGCTCCAGGTAGGACATCAGCGACGGAGGAGGCGATTCCAGCCGCGTTGCCAGGGCTTGCGCGTGGCGCAATGCTTCGGCGGCGCCGGCCGCGTCGCCCGTTGCGAAGCGTGCCTCGGCCAGGGTGGCATGGGTCGAGGGATGGCGCGGATGGGGGCCGGAAAAAACGCGGTCGGCCATCGCGGCGCCGCGCTCGGCCATGGTCACGGCCCGGGTGCTGTCGCCGGTGGCCACCAGCAGCCGGGCCACGTTGGCCAGGCCGACCACGGTGGAGGGGTGGTCGCCCGCGAAAACGCGCTCGCGCACGTCCAGCGATTGCCGGTACAGCGCCAGTGCGCCGGTGAGGTCGTCGCGGTCTTCGGCCAGCATGCCGCGATTGCCCAGGACCACCGCCAGGTCCGGACTGCCTTGCGGATGCAGGCGTTCAAACTGCGCCTGTGCCTGCCCGTACAACGCTTCGGAGCGCGCCAACTGGCCGCGTGCATGCGCCACCTGGGCCAGGTTGGAGAGCAGGTTGGCGTGGTCGGCATCGGCCCCCTCGCGCCGGTGGGCGCTTTGCCACAGGGCCAGCGCGCGGTCCAGCATTACCCCGGCGTCCTCGTAGCGGTCCTGGCTCATGTAGAGCAGGCCCAGGTTGCTGACCAGGTACAGGTAGACCGGGTCGCGCTGCAATTGCGCGCGTTCACTGCGGGCGATGCCGTCGAGGTAAGCCGCCTCGGCATCGGCAATGCGGCCCTGCGCGTGGCGGAGTCCGGCAAGCCCTTCGACCACGCGCAGCGTGCGCGGGTCGTCGCGGCCGTACAGGCGCTCGCTGTCGCGCAGCGCACGCTCGATCTGCGGTGCGGCCTGTTCCAGCCGGAAGCGGCTGAGCATGCTGTAGCCGATGCCGAAGCGGACTTCGGCCGACAGATCGGCGCGGTCGGGGAAGTGTGCGTCGATGCGCGTGGCGGCCATGTCCAGCGCTTGGCTCAGGGTCAGCTCGTGGCCGCTTTCGTAGGGATCGGAGGCGGACAGCACTTCCATCAGGAAGGCGTTGACCTGGCGCATGTCGGAGGCTGCGCCTGCGGCCTTGCGTGCCTGCCAGGCGGCCATTCCCGTGGTACCGGCCACCGCCAGCAGCGCCACGGCCGCGAAGGCGCTGCCCATGCGGTGCCGGCCAACGAATTTGCCAACACGGTACCGGGCCGAATCCGGGTGCGCATGCACCGGCCGGCCGGCGAGATGGCGGCGCAGGTCGTCACCCAGCTCCTGCGCGGAGCCGTAGCGTTGCCCGGTGTCCCTGTGCATGGCCTTGGCGACGATGTGCTCCAGGTCCTGGCCGAGCCGCGCCGCGCGCCGGCGCCGTTCGGCTGCGTCCAGGGACGCCGTGTCCAGGGCCTGCCGCAGGGGCCGTGGCCGGGTATGGAAGACCGTGCGTTCGGCTTCGGTGCGGTCCAGGCCCGCGAGCGCATAAGGCCGCATGCCGGCGAGCAACTGGTACAGGATCACGCCCAGCGAATACACGTCCGAGCGCGTGGTGGTGGGCTGCCGGCGCAACTGCTCGGGGCTGGCATAGGCGGGGGTCATGGCGCCCAGTGCGGTTGCTGCCTCGTCCACGGGTTCTTGTTGCGCACACACCCAATCCGGGTATTCCCCGTCGTCACCCCGCATGAGGGCAATGCCGAAGTCCAGCAGCCTGGGCTCGCCATCGGCCCCCACCAGGATGTTCTCCGGTTTCAGGTCGCGGTGCACGATGAGGTGGCGGTGTGCCTCCTGCACGGCATCGCAGACCTTGCAGAACAGGCGCAGACGCGCGGCCACGTCCAGCGCCTGGCGGTCGCAGTACTCGGTCAGCACCACGCCTTCGGCCACGTAGTCCATCGCCAGCCAGGGCATGCCGGCCTCGGTGGTGCCACCGTCGAGAATGCGGGCGATGTTGGGGTGCGCCAGCCGGGCCAGCAGTGCGCGTTCGTTCTCGAAACGGGCGGCCAGTTGTGCCTGCAGGGTCGGGTCGCTGCCCAGGCGCGGCGGGCGGATCAGTTTGATGGCGACCTGCTGCGCGTATGCGCCATCGGCGCGGTGAGCGCGGTAGACCACGCCCATGCCGCCGCTGTCGATGCGGTCGTCGAGCTGGAATGGGCCGATACGCTCGCCCGGCTGGGGCAGGCCATCCGCCGCGGCCTTGGCCGCGGGACGTTCGAGGAAATCGCCGAGGGATGATTCGGCATCCAACAGTCGTTCCACGCGTCGGCGCAGGGATTCGGAGGGCACCTGTGCCTGCAGCCAGGCGCGGCGCGTGGGCGCGGGTTGCGCAAGCGCGCGTTCCAGCCATTGCAGCACCCGGGTTTCGTTCGACGTATCCATGTGTTTTCCCGGCCCGGTGTTGCGCCACTGGCGCCCCGACGCTAGCAGACGAGCGTGGCCTTGCCCACATTCAGGCCGTGGCGGTGGCGCTGCTAGACTCGGGCAGTGAACGGGGAATTCACCACATGGTTGGCGGATTGGCGACGGGGCGACCTGACCGCGCGCGACCGGCTGGTCGATGCGGTGTACCCGGAGTTGCGCGCAATCGCGCAGCGCCAGCTACGCAATGAACGCGGGGGGCATACGCTGCAGGCCACCGCGCTGGTCAATGAGGCCTACCTGCGGCTGAGCGGGCTGGACCGCATCCAATGGCGCGACCGCGTACATTTCGTCCACCTGGCGGCGCGGGTCATGCGCGAGGTGCTGGTGGACCATGCGCGCCGGCGCTCGGCGCAGAAGCGCGATGGCGGCGAGCGGGTGTCGTTGACCGCACTCGAACTGGCTGGCGAGGATGCGGGTGGAGTGGACGTGGCCGCCTTGGACGCCGCGCTCGATGCCCTGCATCGGCTGGACCCGGACAAGGCCAAGCTGGTGGAGCTGCGCTATTTCGGCGGGCTGACCATCGAGGAGACGGCCGAGGCGCTGGGCAGCTCGCCGGCGACGGTCAAGCGCCACTGGCAGGTGGCGCGTGTCTGGTTGTTCGAGGCGCTGTCGGAACCGGGCTGAAGCCGCGAGGGTGCCGAGGCGCCTGCGGAGGTGTGAGCCGGTTGCGTCGCTTCCTGCGCCTTGTCAGGGGAATGCCCCGGTGTGCGATGCACTCCACCGGGGGCCCCTTGTCCTGCGCCCGATCGGGCGCCGAGCCGGAGCCGCTCCTCATGACACCCACCCGCCGCCGCGTCGCCGCCATGGCCTTGATCTTCAGCGCGTCCTGCCTGCTGCCGGGCGCAATCCTGGCGCAGGACAGTTTCGGTGGACAGACCTCCCAGCGGCCGTCGCCCACGCCGCGTGCGCCTGTACCGCCGCCGCCGCGCACCACGCCACCGCCCATGCCGCCGTCCACCCAGGGGAGTGGCAGCCTGGATGAGGCGCAGGATTTCGGCGTGCCTGCGACCCAGAAATTGCGACCTTCGGATCAGCTTGGCGGGCCGACCCCCACCCGTATTCCAGGTGGCCGTGTCATCGCCACCCAGCAACTGGTGCAGTTGCTGCAGGCGAAGCAGGGCGCGCCGATGCTGCTGCACGCCTATCACAGCATGGAGCATCTGCCGGGTGCCATCGCGGTGGTGCCGGCGGCGCAAGGCGGGAGTTTCGACGACGAGGTACAGCGTGGCTTCGGCCAATACCTGCAGCAGGCCACCAACGGCGACGTTTCGCGGATGCTGGTGTTCTATTGCGGCGGGCCGCAGTGCTGGGGTTCGTACAACGCCTCACTGCGCGCCATACACCTGGGTTACCGCAACGTGCATTGGTATCGCGGCGGGGTGCAGGCCTGGCGCCAGGCGGGCCTTCCTGTGCAGACAGCACCGGACCCGGGTGCCCAGCCATGAATCCCCATCTCCGGTCCTGGCCGTGAGCCTATTGGCCGGCGTCCTGCGCCTTCATGGTCGAGGGCGAAATCCATCGCCAGAGTGTGGAGACATGAAGATGCACATGGGATATCGGATCGTTCCGTGCCTGGCGGCACTGCTGGCGCTGGTCGCATGCGGCAGCGGCCAGATGCGGGCGGGCGCTGGCGGTGAGGGCGAGCCTGAGGGCAGCAGTGGTGTGGCGGCCAGCAATGGCGTCGGCATGTGGCGCGTGGTGCGCGACGCGCTGGATTCCACGGAAGGCGGCATGGTGGATGTGGAGATCATGGACGAAGCGGGCTTTGGCCAGCCGATCGTGGCGGCGCGCCTGCAGGTACCGGCGGGCTGGCGGACGGCGGGGGGCATCCGCTGGAACGATGCTGCCGAATGCTTTTCGGGGCAGGTGTACAGCAGTTGGAGCGCAAGCTCACCCGACAACGCCAGCGTGCTGGAGGTGCTTCCCGGGTTTGCGTGGCAGATCAAGGGCACGCAAATTGCCACCGACCCCTGCCCGGTGGCCACGTACCGCTCGGCACGCGAGTTCCTGGAAGCGGCGGCGCAGCACATGCGGCCGGGCGCGCGCGTGCTGGATTACAGCGACTGGCCCGAGCTGGTGCAGAAGACGGAGGAGAAGGTGCGCCAGGAAGGCGTGCCACTGGGCGAGGGGCAGCGGCGCAGGTTTGAGGCCGGCCGGCTTCTGGTCGGGTACCGGGCCGAAGGCGTGGAGATGCGTGAGGTGTTCGCCACCGTGGTGTCCTTCATGAGCCTGGGCAACAAGCAGGACGGAAGTGCTGGCCGGTTGCTGGCCTATCGTGCGCCCAATGGCCGGTTGGACCTGGGGTTCATGGACGATGTTGTCGCTTCGTTCCAGGAAAACCGTCAGTGGACGCCGCTGGCCATGGAACGGGTGAAAGGCAACGTCCAGCGCTATTTCACGACACAGCGCCAAGGCATCGATAGCTGGCACGCCCGGCGCATGGCGGAAATCAACGCGCGTGGTGAGGCCGACCGGGCGGCAATCCGTTCGCAGACGGTGCGCGACGTGGCCGCCATTCGTAGCCAGACCCATGCCAATACCATTGCCACCAACGATGGCATCCATGCGCGCACCATCGACGGCATTTACGAGCGCAACACTTACGCTGGCGCCGACGGCAATACGGAGGTGCATAGCTCGATCCACGGGGGGCAGCGGGTGTTCCAGGAGAACAACAACCCGTACAACGCCTGGAGCACCGACGATCCCTATGCACAGCCGGCGGATGCGACCGAGTTGTCGCGGATCCGATGAATCCGGAGGGCATGGCCCTGCCACGACCAAGGCATGGCGTATGGGTGTTACTGCTGTTGGGCGCCTGCGTGCAGGCGCCTCCGGCCAGCCCCGGGATGGCCGGAGGCGAGACGTCCGTCCCGGAGGCACCCCTTGTCATGGAGGCGCCGGCTCCCGGCGCGCCTCATGCGCCTGACGCCTGGGACGCGCCCATGCGGGAATGCATGAGCAATGCCCATATGACCAATCAGATGCAGTACCTGGGGGCACACGAGGACAGCCAGCGTGCGAAGTCGGCCTGCTACCAGGAGTGGGAATGGCGCATGGGCCCCCAGGCCCCGGTTCGGTTGCCTTACGGCCCGGATGCGGATGCAGGGCCGCCCGTACCTGCGCCGCGCTGACGGCACACGGTTGCCGTCAGCGAGTTGTGGTGCTCAGGCAGCCTCGTAGGCGCCATAACCGCGCAGCCGGGCGTAACGCCGCTGCAGCAGTTGTTCCTGGGGGATGGCTTCCAGGGCGTCCAGCTCGTTGAGCAGCACGGCCTTCAGCCGGCGCGCCATCTGCCGGGGATTGCGGTGGGCACCGCCGGTGGGCTCGCGCACGACCTTGTCGACCAGGCCCAGGTTCTTGAGCCGCTTGGCGGTCAGGCCGAGCTGCTCGGCCGCATCCTTGGCCTTGGCCGAATCCTTCCACAGGATCGAGGCGCAGCCCTCGGGCGAGATCACCGAGTAGGTGCTGTACTCCAGCATCACCGTGCAGTCGCCGACGCCTATCGCCAGCGCGCCGCCGGAGCCGCCCTCGCCGATCACGGTGCAGATCACCGGGATCTTCAGTTCGGCCATCTCCAGCAGGTTGCGGGCGATGGCCTCGGACTGGCCGCGCTCCTCGGCGTCGATGCCCGGCCAGGCGCCCATGGTGTCGATGAAGGTCAGCAGCGGCAGACCGAAACGCTCGGCCAGCTTCATCAGGCGCAGCGCCTTGCGGTAGCCCTCGGGCTTGGGCATGCCGAAGTTGCGCTTGATCTTTTCCTTGTTGTCGCGCCCCTTCTGGTGGCCGATGACCACCACCGGGCGGCCGTCGATCCGGGCCAGGCCGCCGACAATGGCCTTGTCGTCGGCGAAGGCGCGGTCGCCGGCCAGTTCCTGGAACTCGTCGCAGATCACCCGCAGGTAGTCCAGGGTGTAGGGCCGGGCCGGGTGCCGGGAAAGCTGGGAGACCTGCCAGGAGTTGAGGTCGCGGAAGATCTGGGCGGTGCGCTTGCGCAGCTTCTCCCGCAGGGCGTGCACCTCGGCGTCGACGTTGACGGCCGGGCCGGTGCTGGCGCTGCGAAGTTCCTGGATCTTGGCTTCCAGGTCGGCGATGGGCTGCTCGAAATCGAGGTAGTTCGGGTTCATCGGGAACCGGGTCGTACAGGAAGCGGGCAGTGTAGCCGAACGCCCGGAGCGGGACCGGACCATACGGTACGGTGGCGGAGGCGGCCGGTCGAGCGCCCGCTCAGTGCGCCCACGGCCGCGCGATGGCGATCTTCACCGCGCGCACGCCCGGCTGCGCGCGCAGCGCATCGAGCAACTGCGGGGCCACGCGCACCGAGTTGGAACCGTTGAGGTCGAGCACGCCGGTGGCGCCCTGGCCCTTGCCGCCCACCTGCAGGTGCAGGCGCAGCGGGGTGGGGCCGGGACGATGGCGCGCCAGCATCGCGTCGATGCGCGGCCACATGCCGGGGTCGCGCAGGTCCACCCGCAGCGACAGCCGCTGGGCGTGCTGCGCGCACAACTGCTCGTAGTCCCAGGCCTGCTTCAGGCGCAGGCTCCAGCCGCCGTTGAACTCGTCCTCGCGCAGCCCGCCCTGCACGATCAGCACCCGGTCGCGCAGCAGCAGGCTGGACATCTCCTGCGCCGCCTCGGCGAACACGCCGCATTCCAGCCGGCCGCGGCCGTCCTCCAACTGCACGAACACCTGGCTGTCGCCCTTGCGCCGCAGGCCGACCACCAGGCCGGCCAGCACCACCTGCACTTCCGGCCGCCATCCGCGCTTCTCGCCGCTGCCGCCGGCCGCCCACAGCTTGTCCAGCTCGCCCAGGTCGTTGCCGACCAGGGCGCGCACCTCGTCGCGGAAGGGGTCGAACGGGTGCCCGCTGAGGTAGTGGCCCAGGGTGTCGCGCTCGCCGTCGAGCTTCTGCCGCAGCGACCACTCCTCGGCCTCCGGCAGGTCCAGCTTCAGCGTCGGGCCGTCGTCGCCGGAGGGCGCGCCGAACAGCGATACCTGGCCGGCGGCGGCTTCCCGGGCCATCTGGTCGGTGGCCTTCACCACTTCCGGCAACTGCAGCATCAAGGTGGCGCGGTTGCGGCCCAGCGCGTCCAGCGCGCCGGCATTGACCATCGCCTCCAGCGCACGCCGGTTGAGCTTGGTCGAGTCCACCCGCCGGCAGAAGTCGAGCAGGTCGGCGTAGCGGCCGCCGCGCTCGCGCTCGGCCACGATCGCCTCGCACAGGCCGCGGCCCACGCCCTTGATCGCGCCCAGGCCGTAGCGCACGGTGTCGGCGGCCATCGCCTCGAACATGTAGGGCGAGTCGTTGACCTGCGGCGGCAGCACGGTCAGGCCCAGCTCGCGCGCCTCGGCCAGGAAGCCGACCACCTTGTCGGTGTTGTCCATGTCCGAGGACAGGGTGGCGGCCATGAACTCGGCCGGGTAGTGGCGCTTGAGCCAGGCGGTCTGGTAGCTGACCAGGGCGTAGGCGGCGGCGTGCGACTTGTTGAAGCCGTAGCCGGCGAACTTCTCCATCAGGTCGAAGATCTCGTCGGCCTTGGCCTCGCCGACGCCGCCCCCGGCCGCGCCCTCGCGGAAGATCTCGCGGTGCTTGGCCATCTCCGCCGGCACCTTCTTGCCCATCGCCCGGCGCAGCAGGTCGGCGCCGCCCAGCGAGTAGCCGCCGACGATCTGCGCCATCTGCATGACCTGTTCCTGGTAGACCATGATTCCGTAGGTCTCGCTCAGGATCGCCTCGGTGCGCGGGTCGGGGTAGACGATCTCCTGCTGGCCGTGCTTGCGCGCGTTGAAGTCCGGGATCAGGTCCATCGGGCCGGGGCGGTACAGCGACACCAGCGCGATCAGGTCCTCGAAGCGGTCCGGGCGTGCGTCCTTGAGCAGCCGGCGCATGCCCGCCGATTCGAACTGGAACACCGCGCCGGTGTTGCCGTTGGCGAAGATGTCCTGGTAGGTCGGGGCGTCGTCCAGCGGCAGCGCGGCGATGTCCAGCGGCGGGATTCCTGCGCGCCCATGCCGGACATTTATCGCCTTCACCGCCCAGTCGATGATGGTCAGCGTGCGCAGGCCGAGGAAGTCGAACTTCACCAGGCCCACCGCCTCCACGTCGTCCTTGTCGAACTGGGTGACCGGGTTGCGGCCCAGGCCGTCGTGGTCGTGTTCGGCGAACAGCGGGCAGAAGGTATGCAGCGGGTCGGGCGCGATGACCACGCCGCCGGCGTGCTTGCCGGCGTTGCGGGTGAGGTCTTCCAACTGGCGCGCCAGGTCGATCAGGTCGCGCACGTCCTCCTCGGCCTGGTAGCGGTCGATCAGCTCGCCGGAGGCCATCTCGCCGTCGCGTCCCTGCTTGCCCTCGCCCATCGCGTCCTTGAGCGAGATGCCCAGGATGTTGGGGATCAGCTTGGCCACGCCGTCGACGAAGCCGTAGGGGAAGCCGAGCACGCGGCCGGTGTCGCGCACCACCGCCTTGGCCGCCATGGTGCCGTAGGTGATGATCTGGCTGACCCGCTCGCGCCCGTACTTGCCGGCGACGTAGTCGATCACCTCGTCGCGCCGGTCCATGCAGAAGTCGATGTCGAAGTCGGGCATCGACACGCGTTCCGGGTTGAGGAAGCGCTCGAACAGCAGGTTGTAGGGCAAAGGGTCCAGGTCGGTGATCTGCAGCGCCCAGGCCACCAGCGAGCCGGCGCCGGAGCCGCGGCCCGGGCCGATCGGGATGCCCTGCGCCTTCCCCCACTGGATGAAGTCGGCCACGATCAGGAAGTAGCCGGGGAAGCCCATCTCGATGATGGTGTCCAGCTCGAATTCCAGCCGCGCGGAGTAGTCCTCGCGGGTCTTGCCCGGCGCCAGCGGGTTCTTCGCCAGGCGCGCCTCCAGGCCGTCGCGCGACTGCTTGCGGATCCAACTGTCCAGGGTCTCGTCGGTCGGCACCGGATAGGCCGGCAGCGCGTACTTGCCCAGGGTCAGTTCCAGGTTGCAGCGGCGCGCCAGCTCGACCGTGTTGGCGATCGCGTCGGGGGCGTCGGCCGCGAACAGGCCCGCCATTTCCTGCGCCGACTTCAGGTATTGGTCGGGGCTGTAGTCGCGCGGGCGCTTGGGGTCGTCCAGCACCCGGCCCGAGGCGATGCACACCCGCGCCTCGTGCGCCTCGAAGCCGGCCGCGTCGAGGAAGCGCACGTCGTTGGATGCCACCACCGGGATCCCGCGCGCGGCGGCGGCGTGCAGGGCGAAGGCGTTGAACGCCTCCTCGCCGTCGCGGCCGGTGCGCACCAGTTCCAGGCACAGGTTGCCGTCGAAGGCGCGTTGCCAGTCGGCCAGTTGCTGTTCGGCCAGGTCGTGGCGGTGCTCGGCGGCCAGGCGCCCGGCCAGGCTCTCGCGCCCGGCCAGCAGGATCAGGCCCTGGCCGCATTCGCGCAGCCACTCGGGCATTACCGCCACTCCGCCCTCGGGCCGGTGGCCCTCCATCCAGGCGCGGGTGAGCAGGCGCGACAGGTTGAGGTAGCCGCCATGGTCGCGGCACAGCGCGGTCAGCCGCCAGGGCGCCTCGCCGGGGCCGGCGGCCACCGCCAGGTCGGCGCCGGCGATGGGCTTGATGCCCACGCTCTCGGCCGCCTTGTAGAACTTGATCAGGGCGAACAGGTTGTTGAGGTCGGTCACCGCCAGCGCGGGCAGGCCCAGCTCCACCGCGCGGCTGAGCAGGTTGGCCTGCTTGGCCTTGGCTGGATCGGCCTGGTCCGGTTTTTCGGGCACGCGGATGGTCGAGTCCGCAAGCGAAAACTCGGTGTGGACGTGAAGGTGGACGAACCCGGTCATGCGGCGACGAGGGTACCGGCGGGGGGGAGGGGGGACAAGGCTTGACGGCGGGCGGCACGCCGCTGGCGCCCGCCCTGGCGGCGTGCCGGGCGTTTCCGGCGCCCGGCGCCCCGGTCGCCGCCCCGCAGGGGGCCTGCAGGCTCCTTCGGGCGCGGGGCGAATCCGTGGGAACCGTGCGGGCGCGGGGTGGTGCGCACGCGGCTTCCATCGGCCATGATGTGGCGCCCTCGAAAGCCCGGCCACGATGCCCACCCCGCCCTTGCAGCCCATCGCTCCGGACGAACGCATCGCCTTGCTCGATGCCCTGCGCGGGTTCGCCCTGTGCGGCATCCTGCTGATGAACATGGAGGGCTTCGCCGGGCCGCTGCTGGCCTCCACCACCGGCCTGGACCCGTCCCTGCGCGGCGCCGACCGGGTGGCCGACGCGCTGGTCTACTTCTTCGTCCAGGGCAAGTTCTTCACCCTGTTCTCGCTGCTGTTCGGCATGGGCTTCGCGGCGATGTCGCAGCGGGCCGAGGCCGCGGGCCGGCCGTTCGCCGGGGCCTACTGGCGGCGCGGGCTGGCGCTGCTGGGCATCGGGCTGGTCCACGGCGTGCTGGTCTGGTCCGGCGACATCCTGGTGATGTACGCGCTGCTCTCGTTCTTGCTGCTGGCCTTCCGGCCGGCGCCCTCGCGCTGGCTGGCCTGGCTGGGGGCGCTGGCGTGCCTGGCGGCTCCGGCAATGATCCTGGCCCTGGGCGGGCTGGCCTGGCTGATGTCGTTGTCGCCGGATTCGGCCGCCGACTGGAACCGGGCCATGGCCGGGCAGGGCGAGCACATCGAGGCGCTGATCCAGAGCGCGCGCCAGGCCTATGCCGCGGGCGGCTATGCCGATGCGGTGGCCCAGCGCGTTCGCGAACTGGGGACGATGCTGTCCGCACTGCCGGTGGTGGGGCCGCTGGTGTTCGGCATGTTCCTGCTGGGCGCGGCCTTCGTCCGCGGCGGCGCGATCGCCGCGCCTGGGCGCCACGCCGGCCTGTTCGCATGGCTGCGCTGGGGCGCGTTGCCGCTGGGGCTGCTGGCGATGGGTAGTTCCTTCGCCATCGCGCCGAGCATGCCGCCGGACCGCTTCGACCCGGGCCTGGCGCTGGCCCAGGCGCTGGGGATGCTGGCCGGGGGACTGATGTGCCTGGGCTACGTGGGCTGGCTGGTGCGCGCGTTCGGCACCCGCATCGGCGCGCGCGTGGCGGCATGGCTGGCGCCGGCCGGGCGCATGGCGCTGACCAACTACCTGATGCAGTCGGTGGTGTGCACGCTGGTGTTCTATCACTA
This sequence comes from Pseudoxanthomonas broegbernensis, assembly GCF_014202435.1. Lineage (GTDB taxonomy): Bacteria > Pseudomonadota > Gammaproteobacteria > Xanthomonadales > Xanthomonadaceae > Pseudoxanthomonas > Pseudoxanthomonas broegbernensis. Next base: position 511,907 of record NZ_JACHGU010000001.1, read on the forward strand.
TGGCCTGGGTTTCTTCGAGCGCTTGCCGCGCGCCTGGCAGGTGCCGTTCGCGCTGGTGCTGTTCGCGCTGCAGGTGCCGGCCAGCCGCCTGTGGCTGGCGCGCTTCCGGTTCGGCCCGGCCGAGTGGCTGTGGCGCTCGCTGATCTACCTGTGCTGGCAGCCGATGCGCGTGCGCGGGGCCGCGCCGCGCTGATCGCTGCGCCTGGCGCGGCTGCGGTGCGCGCGAAGCGGCCTCTCCCGGATTGGCCCGCCGCACGCGCGGTGGCCAGGGGCGGTGGCCCGCGTCGGGAGGAAGGCGCACGCCAGGCGGGTGTTTCCCAGGCAACCACGCGCGGGCGGCCGCGCGCGGTCCGCTAGAATCGGCGAGTGAATTCCCCCCCAGACGATGTCCTCATCCTCGGCGGCGGCGCCATCGGCCTGACCACCGCCCTGGCCCTGCTCGAATCCGGCCGCGGCGTGCGCATACTGGAAGCGGCGACCGTCGGCGGCGCCACCTCCCACGGCAACTGCGGCACCATCACGCCCAGCCATGCGCCGCCGCTGGCCGCGCCCGGCGTGCCCTTGCGCGCGCTGCGCTGGATGCTCACGCCCGATGCGCCGTTGTACCTGAAGCCGCGCATGGACCCGGGGCTGTGGCGCTGGCTGCTGCGCTTCGCCGGGCGCTGCAATGCGCGCCACTGGCTGGCCGGCACGCGGGCGCGGGCGGCGATCCTCAACGACTCGCGCGCGCGGCTGAAGGACTGGGTCGGCCGCTATGGGCTGCAGTGCGAATTCGGCGAGGCCGGGCTGGACTACGTGTTCCGCGACCGCGCCAACTTCGACCACTACGCCGCCGAATGCGCCACGCTCAATGCGCTGGACATCGCCACCGAGGTGATCGGCGGCGCCGAATACCTGCGCCAGGAGCCGGCGCTGCGCGAGGGCGTGGTGGGCGCGATCCGCTTCCCCGACGACGCCCACCTGCGCCCGGACCGCTACGTGGCCGAGCTGGCGCGCGCGGTGCGCGAGCGCGGCGGGGTCGTCGAGGAGGGCGCCCGGGCCGAATCGCTGCACCCCCGGGACGATGGCGTGTGCGTGCGCCTGGCCGGCGGCGGCGAGCGCCACGGCCGCGACGCGGTGGTGGCGATGGCCGCCTGGACCCCTGCGTTCGTCCGCCGGCTCGGCCTGCGCCTGCCGATCCAGCCGGGCAAGGGCTACTCGATCACCTACCCGCGCCCGGCGCTGGCGCCGCGGCGGCCGCTGGTGCTCAAGGACCGCTGGACGTTCGTCACCCCCTGGTCCGACGGCCTGAGGCTGGGCGGCACCATGGAGTTCTCCGGCCAGGACCGCAGCCTCAACCCGGTGCGCCTGGCCGCGCTGGAGCGCGCGGCGAGCGAATACCTGCGCGAACCGATGGGCCAGGCGGTGCAGGAGAAATGGTGCGGCTGGCGCCCCATGACCTGGGACGACCTGCCGGCGCTGGGCCGCTCGCCGCAGCATCCTCACGTGTGGTTGGCGGCCGGGCACGGCATGCTGGGCATCAGCATGAGCGCGGCCACCGGCCAGCTCATGGCCGACCTGATGACCGGGCGCACGCCGTCCATCGACCCCGCGCCCTACCGGGTGGAACGCTTCCAGTAAGGAGATCCCATGAGCCAGCGCCGCGATGCAGCCCCTGTGCAGGCGGGTTTCGACCTGGTGGTGATCGGCGGCGGGTCCGGCGGGCTGGCCGCGGCGTTCCGCGCCGCCGAGCACGGCGCGCGGGTGGCGCTGCTGGAGCCGCGCGAACTCGGCGGCACCTGCGTCAACACCGGCTGCGTGCCGAAGAAGGCGATGTGGCTGGCCGCCGACCTGGCCGGGAAGATCGCGCTGGCCGCCGACCTGGGCTTCGAGGCGCCGCCGCCGGCGCTGGACTGGGAAGTGCTGGTGGCGCACCGGCAGCGCTACATCGGCAACATCCACGCCAGCTACCGCCGCCGCCTGGACGAGGCCGGCATCGCATGGATGCCGTGCCGCGGCCGCCTGCTCGATGCGCACACGGTCGATACGGACAGCGGCATGCGCCTGCGCACCGGGCACGTGCTCGTGGCCACCGGCGGGCGCCCGCTGCGCCCGGACATGCCCGGCGCGGAACTGGGCGGGGTATCCGACGATTTCTTCGACCTGCGCCAGGCGCCGGCGCGCGTGGCCATCGTCGGCGGCGGCTACGTCGCGGTGGAACTGGCCGGCGTGCTGCAGGGGCTGGGCAGCCGGGTGGAGGTCTTCGCCCGCGGCCCGCGGCTGCTGTCGGAGATGGATGCCCAGGTGGTGGCGCAACTGCAGGAGGACATGCGCGCCCAGGGCGTGCGCCTGCACCTGGAGGCGCCGGTCCACGCGCTGGAGGCCCGGGACGGCCGCGTGCGCGTGCTGCAGAAGGGCAGCCTCGAAGGCGCGCCGCCCGATGCGTTCGACACCGTGCTTTTCGCCACCGGCCGCCGTCCCAACAGCGATGGGATGGGCCTTGAGGAGGCCGGCGTGCGCATCGGCGAGCGCCACCAGGTCGAGGTGGACGACTACGAGAACACCTCGCTCGACGGCGTGTACGCCGTTGGCGACGTCACCGGCAAGCTGGCGCTGACGCCGGTGGCCATCGCCGCCGCGCGGCGGCTGATGGACCGCCTGTTCGGCGGCCGGCCCGAGGCGCGGCTGGACTACGACCAGGTCGCCACCGTGGTGTTCTCGCATCCGCCGCTGGGCACCGTGGGCCTGACCGAGGAACGCGCGCGCGCGCGGCACGGCGACGCGGTGAAGGTGTTCACCGCCGGCTTCCGGCCGATGCTGCATGCCCTGGCCGACTCGCCCCGGCGCAGCCTGTTCAAGCTGGTGTGCGTGGGCGAGGAGGAGCGGGTGGCCGGCATCCACCTGCTCGGCGATGCGGCCGACGAGATCCTGCAGGGCTTCGCGGTGGCGCTGAAGCTGGGCGTGACCCGGCGCCAGTTGGAGGACACCGTGGCGATCCACCCGACCTCGGCCGAGGAAGTGGTGCTGATGCACTAGGTGTGCCGCGCCTGCCCGTGCGGGCGGTGGAAAACCGGGATCGACGGCACGTCCCCGCCGCCGCGGCCTGGGGGAGCGATCCCGGCCCAAGCCTACAATCGCGCCATGGACGACCGCCGCCGCCCCGATGCCGGAAGCGCACGCGTGCCCGCGAACGCGGCGCATGCGGGTGCCGTCCGCGGTATGCCGCGCCACGCGCCCGCGCGGCAGGACGCATCCGGGCCGGCGCCGCGCGCCGCGGACGCGGCTCAGCGCCGGCGCCGGCTGTCCGGCGCGCTGCTGGCGGCGGCCGGCGCGATCCTGTTCTCGGGCAAGGCGATCATCGTCAAGCTCTGCTTCCGCCATGGGGTGGACGCGGTCACCCTGCTGGCGCTGCGGATGCTGGTCGCCTTTCCGTTCTTCCTGCTCATGGCAGGGTGGGCCGCGCGCCGCGCGCCGGCGCCGCTGCCGGCGGGCGACCGCTGGCGTGTGGCGCTGCTGGGCTTCGTCGGCTACTACCTGGCCAGCTTCCTCGACTTCGCCGGGCTGGCTTACATCACCGCCACCCTGGAGCGGCTGATCCTGTACCTCACCCCGACCCTGGTGCTGCTGATCGGCTGGGCGGCGTTCGGCCGCCGTCCGGGCCGCCTGCAGTGGGTGGCGCTGGGCGTGAGCTACCTGGGCGTGGCGCTGGCCTTCGGCCACGACCTGCAGACCGGTGGCGACGACATCGTGCTGGGCGGGGCGCTGGTGTTCGGCAGCACGCTGGCCTATGCGTTCTACCTGGCCGGCAGCGGCGAGGCGGTGGCGCGCGTGGGCGCGGTGCGGCTGACGGCCTACGCCAGCAGCGTGGCCTGCGTGCTGTGCATCGGCCAGTTCCTGCTGCTGCGGCCGCTCGCGGCGTTGGCGCTGCCGCCGCAGGTGTACTGGCTGTCGCTGCTCAACGGCACGCTGTGCACCGCGGTGCCGATGCTCATGGTGATGCTGGGCGTGGCCCGGATCGGCTCCGGGCCGGCCTCGCAGATCGGCATGCTCGGCCCGGTATCCACCATCGTCCTGAGCGTGTTGATCCTGGGCGAGCCGATGGGGCCGTGGCAGGTGGCCGGCACCCTGCTGGTGCTGGGCGGCGTGCTGCTGGTCACGCGCGCACCGGTTTCCGCACCGCGGCCGCCACGCGCCGCCTGACCGGGCGGCGGCGTCCGTGCCACGGCCACGGGACGCTAACGAACGCATCGCTACGCTGGCAATTCCCCCACAGACCGAGGCAACCGCCATGGGCATTTCGCGCCACGCCACCGCGCATTGGGACGGCGACTTCAAGAGCGGCCGGGGTACCCTCGGCACCCCCCAGAGCGGCTTGCTGTCCGGCACCCGCTACGGCTTCAACAGCCGCTTCGGCCAGGAGAAGGGCACCAACCCCGAGGAGTTGATCGCCGCCGCCCACGCCGGCTGCTTCGCCATGGCGCTGTCGGCCAACCTGACCGAGGCCGGCTTCCCGCCGGAGACGATCGACGCCCGCGCCGAGGTCGACCTGTCGATGGAAGGCGGCCCCACGCTGTCGCAGATCCGGCTGAAGGTGGAGGCCAAGGTGCCCGGCATCGACGAGACCAGGTTCCGCGCCGTGGCCGACGACACCAAGCGCAACTGCCCGGTCTCCAAGGCCCTGTCGGCCGTGCCGATCTCGATGGAAGCGACGCTGGCCGGCTGATCCGCCCTCGCAGGGCGGTTTGTGGAGCCGCCGGTCGGGCGCCGAGTCACCCGATGGAGAGTCTGCCGCTCCCTTCGGCCGTTGCAGGAGCCGGGCGCGGCCGGCGACCGGAATGCTCGGGCATGCCTCTCCGGTGCCGTGTCGCCGGCTGAAGTCGGCCCCTACAGGGCACGGGACCCTGAGGCCGAGATCCAGGGTCCGGAGAGCGGTCCCCTGCCCGCCATCGGCCCATGCGAGGGCGCACGGGCCGGCGCAGTGGCTCCCCGCCCCCAAAACCCGGATAATCCCAAAAAGCCGGACGGGGGCCGCTACCCAGCACGCCACCGTCCGGCTTTTCCGTGTCGGGCCCTCGGCCCTGCCCGAGGCGCCCCGATGGCGCCTCGCCCGGGCAGGCCGCATGGTCCGGGCCACGGTTTCCCATCCCGCGGCCCCGATGGCCGCCAGACAAGTCAGGAGTCGCCCGCCATGGGTCAGTCAGTCGTCGTTCTCGGAGCCCAGTGGGGCGACGAGGGCAAAGGCAAGATCGTCGATCTGCTCACCGAGGGCATCGGTGCCGTCGTCCGCTTCCAGGGCGGCCACAACGCCGGCCACACCCTGGTCATCAACGGCAAGAAGACCGTGCTGCACCTGATCCCCTCGGGCATCCTGCGCGAAGATGCGCTGTGCCTGATCGGCAACGGCGTGGTGATCTCCCCGGCCGCGCTGCGCAAGGAGATCGACGAGCTGGAAGCCTCCGGCGTGGAAGTGCGCTCGCGGCTGAAGATCAGCCCGGCCGCGCCGCTGATCATGCCGTACCACATCGCCCTGGACCAGGCCCGCGAGAAGGCCGCCGGCGGCAAGGCCATCGGCACCACCGGCCGCGGCATCGGACCGGCGTACGAGGACAAGGTCGCCCGCCGCGGCATCCGCATCGCCGACCTGCACTACCCGGACCAACTCGCCGACAAGCTGCGCGCCGCGCTGGACTACCACAACTTCGTGCTGACCCAGTACCTGGGCGTGGACGCGGTGGACTTCCAGCGGACCCTGGACGAGGCGCTGGCCTTCGGCGACTACGTGGAGCCGATGAAGTCCGACACCGCCGGCATCCTCCACGACCTGCGCAAGGCCGGCAAGCGGGTGCTGTTCGAGGGCGCGCAGGGCGCGCTGCTGGACATCGACCACGGCACCTACCCGTACGTCACCAGTTCCAACACCACCGTCGGCGGCGCGCTGGCCGGCACCGGCGTGGGCGCCGATGCGATCGACTACGTGCTGGGCATCGCCAAGGCCTACGCCACCCGCGTCGGCGGCGGCCCGTTCCCGACCGAGCTGGACGACGAGGTGGGCCAGGGCATCCGCGACCGCGGCGCCGAGTACGGCGCCTCGACCGGCCGCCCGCGACGCTGCGGCTGGATGGACATCGTCGCGCTCAAGCGCGCGGTGGCCATCAACGGCATCTCCGGCCTGTGCATCACCAAGCTCGACGTGCTCGACGGCATGGAGAAGCTGAAGGTGTGCATTGCCTACGAGTACCGCGGCAAGCGCACCGAGTACGCGCCGCTGGACGCCCAGGGCTGGGAAGAGATCACGCCCGTCTACCTGGAGTTCCCCGGCTGGAGCGAGAACACCCACGGCGTGACCGCGTGGGACGACCTGCCGCCGGCCGCGCGCGCCTACCTGCGCGCGCTGGAGGAACTGGCGGGGTGCCCGATCAGCATCGTCAGCACCGGGCCGGACCGCGAGCACACGATGGTGCTGCAGGATCCGTTCGCCTGAGTGGCGTCTGGCCCGGCGGGCCCGCAATCGACACGAAAGCCCCGCGGAAGCGGGGCTTTTCCTTGTCCGCGCCGGCCCGTCCGCGCCTGCACCGGCGGCCCGCGGATTCAGCTACGCTCCGCCCCAACGAACCACGGATCGATTCCAGGGGAAAGGCGATGAAGCGGATCCTGGCAGTGCTGCTTGGCTGGGCGTGTATTGCTTCGCCTGGGCGTGCCGCCGACGCGCCGGCCGCGCCGGAACCGATCCCGCCCATGCCCGCGGAACTGAAGGAATACTTCGATGCGGCACTGAAGGCCGAGCGCCTTGCCGATCCGCTGCAGCGGTGTCTTGCCTATCCGGACCTTCCCGGCCACCCATGGCCCGAGCATGTGGTCATGGCCCATTGCACCCGGGTGGCGCGGCCCAAGGCACTGACGCTCGACGAGCTCGAGCAGATGCTCGGCCAGCCCGACGGCGCCACGGCCATCGATGCGCGCCTGTCCGGCCTGCTGGACGCCCACTTCCAGGACCCAGAGCAGCGCGACCGCATCCACGAGTTCTTCCGCCAGTTCGACAGGAACGAGCGCAGCGGTGCCATCGCCACGCGCTGGGTGCGCGCGGCCCCGGAGAGCGCCTTCGCCATGGCGGCGCTGGGCAGCCATCGCGCCAGGCTCGGGTGGGAGGCACGTGGCACCGCCCTCAGCAAGGACACCTCCCGCCAGCAGCTCAAGCGCATGGAGCAGCATTTCCTCGCCGCGATCCCGCTGCTCGATGGCGCGCTCGCCCGGGAGCCGCGCCTGGGCCCGGCCTGCGTGGGCCTGTCCCAGATCGGGCGCATGTCTTCCGATGCGCTGAAGTGGCATGCGCTGGAACACTGCCAGACCATCGACCCCCTCTCGTACTACGTGGTGTCCGAGCTGGTGTACGTGGCGATGCCCAAGTGGGGCGGATCGGAAGCGGCCCTCGACGCGATGACCGCCTACATCCGTGAGCACATGGACCGGAACCCCGCGCTGCAGGCACAGTTGGCCGTGGTGGAGATGGAGCGCCTGAAGGCACGGGGGCACGAGGGTGTTGACGCATACATCGCCGCTGCGCGGCTGGCGCCGCAGGCCGACGTGCTCTACGAGGCGAGCTACAGGACCCACCAGTGGACGAGGGCGGTCTACCTGGCCCAGACCCTGCGCTTCTGGCCCGACTACCGGAACGCCCGCGAGGGACGCTACGCCCACATGTCCAACGCCGAACTGTGGGACTGGGTGGAGGTGGACCTGGCATGGCTGGTGGAGCACGTTCCCCAGGATCCGGTGTACCGCAACAACTACGTATGGTTGCTGATGAACCAGGAGCGGTTTGGCGAGGCAGTGCCGCACCTGCGCGTCATGCTCGCGTTGCCCGATCCGACTCCAGGTACGGACCTGACGCTGTGCATCGCCTTGGCGCGGGACCCCAGGACGGCGGACAGCGACGAAGTCGGCGAGTGCGGTGCAAGGATGATCGTGGCGTATCCGCAGGAAGAGGCCCCGTGGCACTGGCGCGCCCGCTACCTGGCGGAGCGCGGACAGCGCGAGGCCTTGGTGGAGCTGGTCGCCGAGCTCAGGAAGGTGAGGTTCAAGGGACCCAGTGCATACCGGAGCCTGCTCATTCGCGGTATCGAGCGCTACCTGGAGGACACCCAGTGAGGCGGCGCAGGCTGCTCGCCTGGACATGCCTGCTCGGCGCGCTGTATCCAGCCGCGGCCTTTGCCGCTGCCATGGCCGAACCGCCGGACGGCCCGCCTGCGGAAGCACCGGTCGTCGAAGCTTCACCCGATGCGCCCATGCCTGCAGACCAGGATGACGATGCACTGGACCCGGCCACGCTGACGGTCGCCTGGTGGCAGTGGGCCATGGCACTGCCCATCGAACCGATGCTCGACGTCGACGGCAGCATGTGCGAGCTGGGTGACTTCGGGCCGGTCTGGTTCCTCGCCGGGACCGACGGCATCCGCGACGACATCACCCGCACCTGCCAGATCCCGCTGGGCGCGCGCCTGCTGGTGCCCGTGGCCACCCGCTACATCGCGCGGACATTCGCGCCACGCAAGGGCGATCCGGTTCCCGGGTGCGAGCACTTGCAGGACCAGGCCGCCATGCCGCCGGAAGGCCTGCTGCAGGCGACGGTGACGCTTGACGGCGTGGACGTCGGCCCGGTCGCCGAGCGCCGCATCCGCAGTCCTGGCTGCTTCGATCCCTATCCCTGGCTGCCCGCGCCGGAGGACAAGCCGCCGCCGCTGGCCGCCAGCGATGGCTACTGGTTCCTGCTCGAACCGCTGCCACCTGGCGAGCACGTGCTGGAGGTGAACGCGCATTACCGCCGCGAAGGGCAGAGCGGGTTCGAGATCGTGCAGCGTTACCGCTATGTCCTGCGCGCCGGGATGGGCGCGCGCTACGTGGGGCTTTGACCTGCGGCGCAGGAGGCGCCCAAGGCCCCACATCCCGCCACCAAGCGCACGTCTCCGCAGGCCCGCCATGACCCCTCGCACCACCCCCGGCTTCCTGGCCGCAGCCCTGGTTCTCCTCGCCGGCTGCACCACCGCGCCCGCCACCACGGTCGCGCCATCCCGCGATCCCGGCACCGCCGCGCAGGCCCGGGTACTCGACCGCTTCGCCACCCCCGTCCCCGGCATCCACACCGGCGGCCGCATCACCGTCGAGGACCTGCCCGCCCTGCGCGCCGCCGGCATCACCCGCGTCATCGACCTGACCCCCGACGCCGAGACCCCCGGCCTGGACGAAGCCGCCGCCGTGCGCGCCGCCGGCCTGTCCTACGACAACCTGCCCATCGCCAGCGCCGCCGACCTCAACCACGAATCCGTCGCCGCCTTCGACCAACTGCTGCGCGCCGCCGACGGTTCGACCCTGGTCCACTGCGCCAGCGGCAACCGCGTCGGCGCGCTGGCCGCGCTGCGCGCCGCCTGGCTGCAGGGTGCCGGCGAGGAGGTTGCCATTGCAGAAGGCCGGCGCTGGGGGTTGCGCAGCCTCGAAGGCGAGGTGCGCAAGCGCCTGGCACGGGAGCGCTGCCTGGCGTCGGCGCTGCCCAGCAGCGCGATCGAGCAGTGCGGACCGGATGGCTGACCGACGACGAGCCTGCCCGCAAGCGTGCCTGCTCTGGAACAGGCGTGCCTATGTGGGCCTGGAGTACCTGGGTATCACCGGGCTTCCCAAGTACAACTACCAGTTGACGGGCAGGAAATATGCCGAACTTTGCGAGGTCGGCAAGGGGTTGGCCGAGGAGCTGCGTGGCCTTGGGCTCGAGGGGGCCGGCCTGCTTGATGTGGACTACTTCATCTGGGAGGAGCTCCAGGTCGAGGAGAACCTGAGCCGGATCGGCCACCAGGAATCGCCCGCGCAGATGTCGCGGGAGGTCGCGCAGGCTGACCCGGAGACGGCGGAGTTCATCCACAACGAGGTCAAGGACAAGCTGGCGGTATGCCCTGTCCCAATGGCGCGGCGTGTATTACATCTTCGACACTGCATTGAAGCAGGGATACGTTGGGTCGGCCTGTGGTTCGGAGAATATTCTCGGCCGATGGAAGGACTATGCCGCGCGCGGGCATGGGGGCAACAGTCTGCTGAGAAGGCGGAACCCCGAGGATTTTGAGTTCAGCGTCCTGCAGCTCGTCGCACCGTCAATGGAGGCGGGGGAAGTGGTGGCAATCGAGGGTTGCTGGAAACGTCGCCTGCACACGCGCGCGCCGACGGGATTGAACGACAACTGACGGCAGTCTCTACACACCCGGGCGGCGCAGCCGTGCGGCACCTCTGATGGGCCCGCGGTTGCGATGCGATCGAAGATAGCGTCCCGCGGTTGCAGGAACGGCCTGAACGGAGCCCCCCCGGCGTTCACCGCGACGCGATGGGCAATCCATGGTGGCGGGGCACCCACCCCGGTATCCTGACTTTCCCCGACAAACCCCTCGGTGCCCCCATGGCCAAGGCCAACCCCCTCCAGGAACAGCTGCTCAAGGCCGGGCTGGTCAAGAAGTCCAAGGTGGCGCAGGTCGCGCGCGAGCAGGCCAAGGCGCGCGCGGGCAAGGCGCCGCCTGCGGCGGGCGGGATCGAGCGCGAGGCGCAGCGGGCGCGGGCGGAGAAGGCCGAGCGCGACCGCGCCCTGGAGGCGGAGCGCCGGGCCAGCCTGCGCCAGCGCGAGCTGCAGGCGCAGGCGCGGCAGATCATCCGCGACCGGCGGGTGCCGCGCAGTGGGGAGAGCGAGTACCGCTTCACGGCCGACGGCGTGATCCGTACGCTGCTGGTGGACGATGAGTTGCGGCAGAAGCTGGCCGCCGGCGTGCTGGTGATCGTGCGCGGCGAGGGCGATGGCTTCGAGCTGCTGCCACGTGCCGCCGCCGACCAGGTGCGTGAGCGCGACGCGTCGATGGTCATGCTGGACCACGGCCAGGCGGATGCGGCGGTGGAGCTGCCCACCGACGAGGACGCGGCCTACTACGCGCAGTTCAAGGTACCGGACGACCTGGTCTGGTAGCCGCGGTGCGGTGCATCCACCGGGCGCGGGCAGGCTCGGAGCCCGGCACGGCATGGCGCGCGGTCCGGGGCGTGAAAGCGCGGCCGACCGGGTTCGTCAATAGATTGGCGTCAGTCGGTCGGGTCGGACGTCCGCGCGCCGACATGCGCTGGATGGGCGGAGGAGCGGAGGAAATGCCTTCAAGATCGGGTGCTTGCTGCCGATCTTGCAGACGAAGGCTCGGCAATTCCCATGATTCCCGGGCTGGCGGTTCACCTGGCACGAATCCTGCTTGGATATCCGTGCGTCCAGGCTCAACCCTTTTGGGGCGGCCCCGGCGCAGGCCCATCGGCCGACGGAGTACCCCTATGTCCCGCAATGCAGCCCAATCCACCGTCGTTTCAGGGCCCTGGCCCTCGTCCCCGGCCGTGCTGCCCAAGGGCAAGCCGGAGCGCCGCGCGCCGCCGCCGGCCGACCCGGCGGCGGCGCGTGCCGGGCTCACCCCGGCGCAACTGAACACGCTCGAGGCGATGGAGATCTTCCGCTGGCGCCTGGCATTCGTGCGCCGGCCGATGTTCATGGCGCCGATCCCGGTGCTGTTCGACGCGGACAACACCCGCTACGTCGTGATCCAGGAAGACGGCTCGCTCGACGAGCATCCCACGCTCAAGCTCCGGAGCTGACGCCGGATCTGGCACTGGCAGTCGCCGCTGCGGCGCCGGTTCTCAGGGCGTGGCGATGTGGTAGCGGTTGCGCCCCGTGTTCTTGGCTACGTACAGCGCGGCATCGGCCTCACGCAGGAAGCCGATGATCTGCGCTTCGGTAAAGCGCTTCTTCACGTCCAATCTCCTCGTGTTGGGGAATTGGGCTCCAGATCGTCGCGCTACTCAAAACCGGGGGGCGTCGTGGCGGGCCGCTGACGCCGGCATCGGAGCGTTCATGCCCCGGCCGCCACAATGGCGGCCCCGCGCGTCATTGGTCGCATGTGAGCCCTCAACGCCTGCTTCCCCTCATCGTCGCCACCGCCCTGTTCATCGAGAACATGGATTCCACGGCGATTTCCACTTCGCTGCCGCAGATCGCGGCGGACCTGGGAGTGGCGCCGGTCGCGCTGAAACTGGCGCTGACCACCTACATGCTGGCGCTGGCGATATTCATCCCGGTCAGCGGCTGGGTGGCGGACCGGTTCGGGGCACGGCCCACGTTCGTGAGCGCCATCGCCGTGTTCCTGCTCGGCTCGCTGGGCTGCGCGGCCAGCGACGGGCTGGGCCAACTGGTGGCCGGCCGCTTCGTGCAAGGCGTGGGCGGGGCGATGATGGTGCCGGTCGGGCGGCTGGTGCTGCTGCGCAGCGTGGAGAAGTCCGACCTGGTGCGGGCGCTGAGCTGGCTGACGGTGCCAGCCATGCTCGGGCCGATGCTCGGGCCGGTGCTGGGCGGGGCGATCACCACCTATACGCACTGGCGCTTCATCTTCCTCATCAACCTGCCGATGGGGCTGCTGGGCATGTGGCTGGCGTGGCGGCACATCCCGATGCTGCGGCAGCCGGTGGGGCCGCTGGACGGGCGCGGTTTCCTGCTGTCGGCCGGCGGGCTGGCGCTGGCGATGTTCGGGCTGACGGCGATCGGGCACGGGCTGGTGCCGAATGCGGCGCTCGCCGCGTGCGTGCTGGCCGGCGCCGGACTGATGGCCGGCTACGTGCGGCATGCGCGCCGCCACCCGTATCCGCTGCTGCGGCTGGACTTGTTCCGCGTGCCGACCTTCCGCGCCGGCGTGCTGGGCGGCCTGTTGTTCCGCGTCGGCATCGGCGCCACGCCGTTCCTGCTGCCGCTGATGCTGCAGCTCGGCTTCGGCCTGGACCCGCTGCAGTCGGGCCTGGTCACCTTCACCTCCACCGCGGGGGCGATGTTCATGAAGGTGGTGGCGCCGCGCATCATCCACCGTTTCGGCTTCCGTCCGGTGCTGGTGTGGAACGGGCTGCTGGCCTCGCTGCTGCTGTGCGTCTTTGGCCTGTTCCGCGCCGATACGCCGTATCCGCTGATGGTGGGCGTGCTGCTGGTCAGCGGCTGCTTCCGTTCGTTGCAATTCACCGGCATCAACGCCATCGCCTATGCCGACATCGGCCAGGAGCGGATGAGCCAGGCCAGCAGCTTGGCGGCCATGGCGCAGCAGGTGTCGCTGGCGCTGGGGGTGACCATCGGCGGCTATGCGCTGAGCGTGGCCGGCGTGCTGACCGGGCGGCCGGACGGCGCGGCGATCAACTTCACCTTCGCCTTCCTCACGGTGGGCCTGGTCTCGGCGGTGTCGGTGCTGCAGATGCGCCGGCTCGCGCCCGATGCCGGCGCGGAGATGGCCGGCCACGCCGAGACCGGACGCGAGGTGGCCGAGCCGAAGGCGGAAGTGCGCCCGCAGGCGTGAGGATGGGGGGCTCGCGGGTGCCCGTGGGCAGGCCGGTGCTTCCTACGATGCGGGCGCCGCGGTCGACGCGCGCAGCATCAGGCTGAAATCCAATGTTTGTTGATGCGGCACTTCCACGGCCTCGATGATGGCGAGCAGGAGGTTGACGGCCCGGATGCCGATCTCCCGCATGGGCTGGGCAATGGTCGTCAGCGGCGGGGTGAGATAGCGGGACGACGCCAGGTCGTCGAAACCGACGATCGAAAAGTCCTCCGGCACGCGGATTCCCAAGTCCCTGCACGCGGCGAGAACGCCCAGCGCCATCTGGTCGCTGAAACAGAACGCGGCGGTGGGCGCGGACGCGCGGCCCAGCAGCTTTCTTGCGGCGGCATAGCCGGACTCGACCGAAAAGTCGCCCGGCGTGATCGTCAGCATGCGCAGGCGACCCCGCGCCCTGGCAGCGGCCCTGGCCCCTTCCAGCCGTTGCCGGTGCAAGGGGTTGTCGGGAGGCCCCCCCACCACGGCGATCCGCTCGTGCCCCAGTCCATACAGATGCTCCATCGCGGTGCGCGAGGCGGCCGCGTTGTCGATGTGGACGCTGGGAATGCCCAGCGCCGGGTCGAATTCGCATCCGTTGACCACCGGCGCGGCGGCGCCAAGCTGCTTGACGATATCCCGCGCCGTCGGCGGAAGCCGGTGTCCCAGGACGATCAGGCCGTCCGCCTCGTTGCGGGGAAGCATCTGCGCGTAGCGTTCCTCCCGTTCCGGCTGGTGCTGGGTATCGCCGAGCAGAACGGCGTAGTCGGCGGCCTGTGCGGCTTCTTCCGCCCCCTGGAGTATCTTGGCGAAGAACGGGTTGGCGATGTCCGGGACCGTGACCAGGATCTTGCCGCTTCGCTGGGTCTTGAGCGTCCTGGCCACCGTGTTGGGGACGTAGCCCAGCGCGGCGGCCGCCCGCTCGATGCGCTCGCGCGTGGCCGGCAGGACTTTCTCCGGCCGGGAGAGCGCGCGAGACACGGTGCCTGCCGAGACGCCGACGTGCCTTGCGATGTCGTAGATGGTCGCCATGGATCAGGCCGATGTTCCCCGATGCGGTGCACAACGCGTGTCCCGAGCGTCCCATGCTAGGATGATGCAATCGATTGCATGAAAGCGGATGACCGTGAAGACACTCAAGGGTCCAGCGCTGTTCCTGGCGCAGTTCATCGGTGAAAAGCCTCCTTTCGATCGGTTGGACACCCTGGCCGAGTGGGCCGCCGGGCTTGGCTATTCTGGCGTACAAGTGCCGACCGGCGCGCCCCACATCTTCGATCTCGCCCAGGCGGCGCAGAGCCAGGCCTACTGCGACGACGTCGCCGGCGCGCTGGCCCGGCACGGCATCCGGATCACCGAGCTGTCCACGCACCTGCAGGGACAGTTGGTCGCCGTCCACCCAGCCTACGACACCTTGTTCGACGGTTTCGCCCCGCAGGAGCGACGCGGCGACCCGGCGGCCCGGCAGGCCTGGGCCGTCGAGCAGGTGACGCTGGCGGCCAAGGCCAGCCAGCGCCTGGGGCTCACGGCGCACGCCACGTTTTCCGGTGCGCTGGCCTGGCCGTATCTCTACCCCTGGCCGCAGCGGCCGGCCGGGCTGGTGGAAGAGGCCTTCGCCGAGCTCGGCCGGCGCTGGCGTCCCATCCTGGACGCCTTCGACGCCTGCGGCGTGGACCTGTGCTACGAGATCCATCCGGGCGAAGACCTGCACGACGGTGCGACCTTCGAGCGGTTCCTCGACGCCGTCGACCACCACCCGCGCGCCAGGATCCTCTACGACCCCAGCCACCTGCTGCTGCAGCAGATGGACTACCTGGGCTTCATCGACCGGTATCACGACCGCATCGGCATCTTCCACGTCAAGGACGCCGAATACCGCGCCAACGCGCGCAGCGGCGTCTATGGCGGCTACCAGGACTGGATCGACCGGCCGGGCAGGTTCCGCTCGCTCGGCGACGGACAGATCGATTTCAAGGCGATCTTCTCCAAGCTGGCCCAGTACGACTTCCCGGGCTGGGCCGTGCTGGAGTGGGAGTGCTGCCTGAAGCATCCGGAGGACGGCGCGCGCGAGGGGGCGGCCTTCATCCGCGAGCATCTCATCCGCGTGACCGAGCACGCGTTCGACGATTTTGCCGGCAGCGGCGCCAGTCCGCAGGCGCTGCGCGGCATGCTGGGGATCTGATCCGACACCGACCTGGGAGGGGGAAGCCATGACGTCCACCATGTCGCGCCTGGGCGCGATGATGTTCCTGCAGTTCTTCATCTGGGGCGCGTGGTTCGTGACCCTGGGCACGTACCTGGTCAATGGCCCGCTGCAGGCCAGTGCGAGCCAGGTGGCGACGGCATTCCTCAGCCAGTCCGTCGGTGCGATCGTCGCGCCGTTCCTGGTCGGGTTGATCGCCGATCGCTACTTCGCGGCGCAACGCATCCTGGCGCTGCTGCACCTGGCCGGCGCGGCGCTGATGTGGGGCGCATCGACGGCCGCCAGCTTCAACGCCTTCTCCGGGTTCGTCTTCGGCTACATGCTCCTGTTCATGCCCACCCTGGCGCTGGCCACCAGCATCGCGATGCGGCACATGCAGTCGCCCGAGAAGCAGTTCCCGCCGGTGCGCGTGGCCGGCAGCATCGGCTGGATCATCGCCGGCGTGCTGATCGGCTGGCTGGGCTGGGAGCAGGCCCAGCGCCTGGACTTGACCTTCAAGATGGCGGCCATCGCCTCGGCGGCACTGGGCCTGTACGCGCTGACCCTGCCGCACACCCCGCCGCTGGCGCGCGACCGCAATGCGCGGCTGGGCGAGATACTGGGGCTGGACGCGGCGCTGCACCTGCTCAAGTCGCGCGCCTACCTGGTGTTCTTCCTGGCCTCGATCGCGATCTGCATCCCGCTGTCGTTCTACTACAACTTCACCAATCCCTACCTCAACGACCTGGGCGTGCGCGGTGCGGCCGGGCTGCAGTCGCTCGGCCAGGTGTCGGAAGTGCTGCTGATGCTGGCCATGCCGTTCCTGTTCGTACGCCTGGGGGTGAAGGCCATGCTCGCGGTGGGCATGGCCGCATGGGTGCTGCGCTACGCGATGTTCGCCTTCGGCGACGCGGATGCGGGCTTCTCCCTGCTGGTGATCGGCATCGTGCTGCACGGCATCTGCTACGACTTCTTCTTCGTCACCGGGCAGATCTACACCGATACCCACGCCGGCCCGGCGTTCCGCAGCAGCGCCCAGGGCTTCATCACCCTGGCGACCTACGGCGTCGGCATGCTGATCGGCACCTTCCTGTCCGGGGCGGTGGTGGAGCACTACACCACCGCGGCGGGCAGGGACTGGCAGCAGATCTGGCTGTTCCCTGCGGGTGTCGCGCTGGTGGTGCTGGTGGCCTTCCTGTTCCTGTTCCGCGAACGGCCGGCCGCCACGGCCGCCAACCCATCCGCGCACTGAGGATCAGGCAGATGAGCAAGCTTGGGGTCGCCATCGTGGGTACCGGGATGATCGGCGCCGTGCATCGCCGTGCGGCGATCCTGGCCGGCGCCGTCATCAGGGGCGTGGGCGCCTCGTCGCCGGAGCGTGCCAGGGACGTGGCGCAGGCCTGGAACGTGCCGCGCGCCTACCGCGACATCGAAGAAGTCGTCGCCGATCCGCAGGTGCAGGTCGTGCATGTGTGCACCCCCAACCACCTGCACCGGGCGATGGCACAGGCCGCGCTGGAGGCGGGCAAGCACGTGGTCTGCGAAAAGCCGCTGGCCACGACGCTGGAAGACGCCATGGCCCTGGCGGCGCTGGCCGCTTCCACCGGGCAGGTGGCGACGGTGCCCTTCGTCTACCGCTACCACCCGGTCGTGCGCGAGGCGCGCGCCCGCATCGCCCAGGGCGAACTGGGGCCGCTGCGCCTCATCCACGGCAGCTACCTGCAGGACTGGCTGCTGGACCCCGCCAGCAACAACTGGCGCGTGGACCCGGCGCTCGGCGGCGCTTCCCGCGTGTTCGCCGATATCGGCTCGCACTGGTGCGACCTGGTGGAATGGGTCGCCGGCGAGCGGTTCGCCGAGGTCAGCGCCGCATTCGAAACCGTGATCGCCGAGCGGGGCGCCGCGACCGGCCGGAGTTTCGTCGCGCCGGCGGCGGGCGTCGAGATGCGCGCCGTGTCGAGCGAGGACGTCGCGGCGGCCCTGTTCAAGACCGGGAGCGGCACCCTGGCTTCGTTGACCGTCAGCCAGGTGTCGGCCGGGCGCAGGAACCGCCTCTGGTTCGAGATCGACGGCGCCAAGGCCAGCGTGGCGTTC
Organism: Pseudoxanthomonas broegbernensis; assembly: GCF_014202435.1. Lineage (GTDB taxonomy): Bacteria > Pseudomonadota > Gammaproteobacteria > Xanthomonadales > Xanthomonadaceae > Pseudoxanthomonas > Pseudoxanthomonas broegbernensis. The sequence goes on from NZ_JACHGU010000001.1 coordinate 529,556, forward strand.
GACCAGGAAGACAGCGAGCGGCTCTGGATGGGGTTTCCCGACCAGCGCGAAGAGATCTTCGTCCGCGGCCCGGCCGCGGGAAGCGCCGAGCAGCGCAGGCTCGCGGTGCTGCCGGCCGGCCATGCGCAAGGCTACGGCGACTGCTTCGGGGCCTTCGTCGCGGATACCTACCGTGCCATCGCGGCCGAGCGGCCAGAAGGCCTGCCGACGTTCGACGACGGGCTGCGCTCGGCCCTGATCGTCGACCGCGTCATCGCATCGGCCAGGTCGCGCGCCTGGACCCCCATCGGTGGGGAGCGTCGCGAGAATCGCGCAAGCAAGATGGACGACTGAACCTGTACCCCCTCGCTGCAAGTGCACCCTGCACGCGAGCCATTTCCCGTCCGCAGCCACCAGAATCCCGGGAGGAAACAATGACCATCGCCACTCCGCGCAGAATCGCGACCGCCGCACTTCTGCTCTGTGCCGCCCTGCCTGTCTTCGCGCAGGATGCCGGAACCCAGGCCGAACCCATCGCGGTGCAGATGTATACGCTGCGCAGCATCGCTTCGCTCGAGGACCGGTTGAAGGTCGTCCACGACGCGGGCATCCATGCCGTGGAGACCGTCGGCACGCAGAACGTCTCGGCCGAGGAGCTGAAACGGCTTCTGGACAAGTATTCGATCAAGGCGATCTCGACCCACGCGCAGTTGTCCGACCTGCGCGACAACCTCGACGACGTGGTGGCGTTCAACACGTCGATCGGCAACGCCACGCTCGTGGTGCCCTACCTGCAGGAAGGGGAGCGCCCGGCCGATGCCGCTGGCTGGATCGCGCTGGGCAAGGAGCTGGGCGGGATCTCGGACAAGGTCCAGGCCAAGGGCATGACGCTGGCCTATCACAACCACGACTTCGAGATCGTCGATTTCGATGGCAAGACGGGCCTCGAGCTCATGTTCGAGGCGGCCGGCCCCGGCGTCGAGGCCGAGCTCGACCTGGCCTGGATCGCGCGTGCCGGCTACGATCCGGCGGCGTTTCTCGACAAGTTCCGCGGGCGCGTGTTTGCGGTCCACGCCAAGGACAACGCTCCGGAAGGCCAGGCCGAGGATGAGAAGGGCTTCGCCGCGTTGGGCAAGGGCGTCCTGGACTGGGATGCGATTCTCCCCGCGGCCGCGGCCGCGGGCGTGAAGTGGTACATCATCGAGCACGACCATCCGCTCGATCCAGCCGCCGTCGTCGAGACCGGCGCGGCCTACCTCAACGAGCACCTTCCCGCGGGTACGGGTCGCTAGCACGCGGGGGGCAATGCCGAATCCATCTTGATGGCTGCCCTTCCCCCCCTCGCTGCGGCGCTTGCGAGCGCACCGGCTTCATCGCAGGATGCCGAGACGGGCGCCAAGCTCTACGCCGCCCACTGCGTGGCCTGCCATGGCGCCGATCGCGCTGGCGTGGCCGGAACGTTCGCTGCCCCGACCGACGTGGGCAAACGGCTCGATCGAAAGAAGATCAAGGAAGCGATCAGGAATGGGGGAGGGCTGATGCCGCCCTTCGGCCACCTGTCGGAGAAGGATGTCGAAGACCTCGCTGCCCTGCCTTCCTGAAGCGGTGACAACGGGCGCGGAGGATCGCTCCGCGCCCGTCTCTCACAGCTCGCGCACCCAGACGTTGCGGAAACTGACCTTGGAATCGTGGTCCTGCAGGTAGATCGGCGCGCAGCCGTGCGGCGAGTAGGACGGCGCTCCGATGTATTCGGTCTTGCCCGACACGATGACGGCGTCCTGCACCAGGACGCCGTTGTGCATCACGGTGATGCGGGCGGGCGAGGCGAGTCCGCCGCCTTCGGAGAAGCGCGGCGCCTTCCAGATGACGTCGTACTCCTGCCAGAGGCCCGGGGGGCGCGAGGCGTTCACCAGCGGGATGGCCTGCTTGTAGATCGAGGCCGCCTGGCCGTTGGCATAGGTGGGGTTGTCGTAGCTGTCGAGCACCTGCAGTTCGTAAAGCTCCTGCAGGAAGATCCCGCTGTTCCCCCGGTTCTGGCCATCGAACCCTTCGATCTCGGCGGGGCTGCGCCATTCGACATGGAGCTGGATGTCGCAGAAGCGCTGCTTCGTGCGGATTCCCTTGCTGCCCGGCACCACGGTGAAGGCCCCATCGGCTACGGCCCAGGGGGCATGGCCGCCCTGTTCTCCCTCCCAGGCCGAGAGGTCCGTGCCGTCGAACAACACCACGGCATCGGATGGAGCGGCGCCCTTGGGCGTGGCGACCGCCACCGGGACCGGCGTCCACACTTCGGTCTTCGCCGGCTCGCCGCGCCGGTCGCCCTGCGCCTGTGCGAGCGCGGGCGCTGCGGCCAGGACGCAGGCCGCCATCACGATCGATCTGGTCATCGTCTTTCCCTCCAGGAAGGTCGGCTCAAGCGAGCCGCGGCCTGTATCGGCTGGCCTGCACCGGCCGTCCCGCATCAGCGGGTGGCCCAGGCAGGCGTGCCGGGTTCATAGGCCAGGTCGCCGTCGTAGTGGCCCGGCACGGCGACGTATCGCAGTACCTCCGTCGCGCCCACCTCGGAGGTGAAGAAGCCGAAGAGGACCAGTTGCTTGATCATCGTGAAGTAGTGCGGCTTCGCCGGCCCCGGGCTGGAACCGTCCGAGGCCACCCATGCGTTGCCGGACCGCGCCTTGGCCTCCGCGTCCAGGGTACGCAGCAGCGCGGCGCGGGCTTCGGGCGTCATCGCCATGAAGCGGCCGCCCGCGCGCTTGTCGAGATCGGCCAGGCCCGAGCGGAAGATGGCCTGGTCCTCGGGCGTGTAGCAGTCGGTCACGAACCGCGCCATGAACGGGCCTACGCCCGCATCCCTGGCCCCGGGCGTGCTGGTCCGCGGCAGGATCGTCTCCGCGATCTCGTCCAGCAGGGCCACCTCGCCCTCGGAGAAGGCACCTTCCGTGGCCGGGACCGTGGACTGCCCGTAGACGAAGGCCGGCATGCCGATCATCGCCGCGCCGGTGGCGGCGGCGATCATTTTCAGAAGCTCGCGACGTTCCATCACAGGTTCCCCGCTTTGAGTTCGCGCACGGCATGGTCCGCGGCCCGCGCCGTCAGCGCCATGTAGGTCAGCGACGGGTTGACGCAGCCACTGGAGGTCATGCAGGCCCCGTCGGTGACATAGACGTTCGGCGCGTCCCAGACCTGGTTGTGCATGTTCAGTACCGAACTGTTCCGGTCGCGGCCCATCCGTGCCGTGCCCATCTCGTGGATGCCCATGCCCGGGGCGTAGTCGCCCTCCACCACCCTGACGTTCTTGACGCCGGCGGCCTCCAGCATCTCGGCGGCGTCGGCGCCCATGTCCTTGCGCATGGTCAGCTCGTTTTGGCGGAGGGACACATCCATCGCCAGCACCGGCAGGCCCCACTTGTCCTTGCGGTCCGGATCGAGCCCGATGGTGTTGTCGTGGTAGGGCAGCATCTCGCCGAAGGCGGTCATGCCTATGGTCCAGTCTCCTGGCACGCTCAGCGCGTCCTTCAGGCCGGCGCCGATGTTCAGTTCGGCGATGTCGCGCGCCCAGCCGGTGCGGCTGGCCGAGCCTTGGTAACCGAATCCACGGACGTAGCCGCGCCTGTCGTCGCCGACGTTTCGGAAGCGCGGGATGTAGAAGCCGCAGGGGCGGCGACCGAAGTAGTACTTGTCCTCGTACCCCTCGACCGTGCCGGAGGCGCCCCTCTGGAAATGATGGTCCATGACGTTGTGGCCCAGCTCGCCCGAGGAGGACCCCAGGCCGCCTTCCCAGACGTCGGTGGCCGAATTCATCAGCACCCACGTCGAGTTGAAGGCCGATGCGTTGAGGAAGATCACGTTGGCCGTGTACCGGTAGGTCTGGCCGTTCTCGGCATCGATGATCTCGACCCCGCGCGCGCGCCTGCGGTCCTTGTCGTAGAGCACCTCCTTGACGATCGAGAACGGGCGCAGCGTCAGGTTGCCTGTTTTCATCGCCGCGGGTAGCGTCGCCGACTGGGTCGAGAAGTAGGCGCCGAACGGGCAGCCCAGGACGCACTTGTTGCGGTACTGGCAATTGACGCGGCCCTGCTCGATCTTGGGCTCGGTGATGTTCGCGGTACGGGAGTGGATCAGGTGGCGGGTGCCACCGAACGCTTTCTCGATCCGCGCCGCCACGTCCTTCTCGACGACGTTCAGCGGGATGGGCGGCAGGAACTGGCCGTCGGGCAGGACGTCCAGTCCCTCGACGGTGCCGGCGATGCCCGCGAACCTCTCGACGTGGTCGTACCAGGGCGCGATGTCGGCGTAGCGGATCGGCCAGTCGGTGGCGATGCCTTCCCGGGCGTTGGCCTCGAAGTCCAGGTCCGAGAGGCGATAGCTCTGCCGGCCCCACAGCAGCGAGCGGCCGCCGACGTGATAGCCGCGGAACCAGTCGAAGCGCTTGGTTTCCGTGTAGGGGCAGTCCTTTTCGTCGGCCCACATGCCCAGGGTGTTCTCAGCCAGGACGTAGTCGCGCTTCAGGACCGGGTAGTCCGCCTTCATCGCCTGGGTCGGAATGTTGCGGTGCGGGAAGTCCCACGGCTCCTTCGCCGCGTTTACGTAGTCCTTGGCGTGCTCGATGTTCCGGCCGCGCTCGAGCATCAGGACCTTGAGCCCCTTCTCGGTCAGTTCCTTGGCGGCCCAGCCGCCGCTGATTCCCGACCCAACGACGATGGCATCGTAGTGATTGTCTGCCACGGGTGTTCCTCCCTTGGTGGATACTCGAACTCAGGCGTCGCAGAGGCGGATCGCATCGCGCAGCGAGGCGACCGGATCGGGCGCCTCCGGAATGAATTCCTGCGCCAGGTAGCCGTCGAAGCCGGTCTGGCGGATTGCGCGGCAGATGGCCGGATAGTTGAGCTCCTGGCCCTCGCCGATCTCGTGCCGGCCCGGCACGCCTGCAGTGTGGTAGTGCACGAAGAACGGATGGTTCTTGCGGATGGTGGCGATGATGTCGCCCTCCATGATCTGCATGTGATAGATGTCGTAGAGCAGGCCGAAGTTGCCCGATCCGATCCGCTTGCACAGCTCGACGCCCCACGCGGAGCGATCGCAGAGGTAGTCGGGGTGGTCCACCTTGGAATTCAGGAGTTCCATCACCAGCACGACGCCGCGCTTCTCGGCATGCCCGAGGATGCGTTTGAGCCCCGCCTCGGCGTTCGCCAGCCCCTCCCCGGGGTCCATGCCGTTGCGATTGCCGGAGAAGCAGATGAGGTTGCGGTAGCCGGCATCGGCCACCAGGTCGATGTGGCGGGTGTAGCGCTCCACCAGCTCGTCGTGGAACTGGGTGGCAGCGAAGCCTTTTTCCAGGCCCATCTCCGCGCCATTGCACATCGAGCTGAACACGCCATGCGCCTTCAATGCGGGCCAGTCTTCCGGGCCGACCAGGTCGATGGCGGAAAAGCCGATGCGCCGCACTATCCGGCAAAGCTCGGCGACGGAATACCGCTGGAACGTCCAGCGGGCAACGGAATGCTTCAGGTTGGCCCTCAGCGGTTCCACGGCGCCCGCCCGCGCGGAAACGACCCCGGGTGCGGCCAGCCCCATCCCGCCGATCATTGCGGCGCGCAGCGCGTCGCGCCGGGTGAATTTATGGTTCAAGGCAGGCCGCCTCGGCCGCGCCCAGGGCCCCAGCCGCTGTCGAACGCCAGAGCCATCCCGGTGCCGACGGCAGGCGCCGTCTCCTGACCCGCCTCAATCCGCCCGATCGAAAAGTACTCATCCTCTATCGGCCTCCCACCGGTACAGGTAAGCAAATTCACGTTGATGCAATCGATTGCACGATAACAGCCGCGCGATCGATTGCAAGGCCCTGAATGAACCCTTGGCGCTCCGTTCGGCGAGAAAGTGCGACGGGGTTTGGAGATAGGCCCGATGCGGCAATCCCGTCCCGCACCCCTGCCATGGTTTCCGTCCGCGCCTGGCCGAGGCTTGCTGCATTGCACCACCGAAGCGGCGCTCCCAAGCCTTGCAGCCCCGCAGGGCAGGGCGAGCCGGGCGGGCGGGGCGTGGGCGCTGTAGCCCGTGCCGGCCGGCATCGAAGGGCCGGCTTCGCCCGCGCGGGCATAATCCGCTGCGATGCGTGCGATCGCCCCGGGGGCGGGCCGCATCCACTCTTCTTTCGACGCGGATACGACGCATGGACGACGGCAGCCCGGGGCAGTGCAGGAACGCATGGAAGAGGGTGCGATACCCGTGGGCCGGCGCCTGCATGCTGGGGACGCTGCTGGCGATGGCCGGGGGCACGGCTTCCGCGGCCGAGCCGCGGCCAGATGAATCCGCCGCCGCCGCGATGGCCGCCCGGCCCGGACCTGCACTGGCCGCAAGCGAGGATGCCCCGCCCCCGGGGCGCTCCTGCCCCCAGCGCGACGGCGATACCGCTCGCCCGCGCGTGGGCCTGGCCTTGGGCGGCGGCGGCGCGCGCGGCATGGCCCATATCGGCGTGCTGCGCAAGCTGGAGCAGATGCGCATCCCGGTGGACTGCATCGCCGGCACCAGCATGGGCTCGCTGGTCGGCGGGCTGTACGCGGCGGGCATGCAGGTGGATGCGCTGGAGAAGCTGGTGCTGGACACCGACTGGAAGGGGATCTTCGACGACTCCATCGAGCGCCGCGAGCGCACCTACCGGCGCAAGCAGGACGACCGCGACGGCATGGCCCGGGTCGGCGTGGGCATGCGCGAGGGCAAGTGGAGCGTATCGCCCGGCGTGCTGCAGGGCGGGCGCATCCTCTCGCTGATCGAGCGCAGCACGCTGGGAGTGAGCGGCATCGACGATTTCGACGAGCTGCCGGTGCCGTTCCGCGCGGTGGCCACCGACCTCAACACCGGCGAATCGGTGGAACTGGGCGCGGGCAGCCTGTCCCGCGCGATGCGCGCATCGATGTCGCTGCCGGGCATCTTCCAGCCGCTGGAGATCGACGGACGGGTCCTGGTGGATGGCGGCATCGCCGAGCAGGTGCCGGTGGATACGGTGCGGCGGATGGGCGCGGACATCGTCGTCGCCGTGGACGTGGGCACGCCGCTGGAGGTGCTGGACGCCGACGCGGGCGTGCTGCAGGTGATGTACCAGCTCACCGGGCTGCTCACCGTGCGCAATACCGCGGCCTCCACCGATGGCCTGGGGCCGGCCGACGTGCTGGTGGTGCCGGAACTGGGCGGGGACGTTTCCACCGGCGATTTCGCCAAGGCCGCCGACGCCCTGCGCATCGGCCGGGAGGCCGCCGACGCGGCCGAGCCGCGGCTGGCGGCGCTGCCGCGCTGGCGCGGCGACGTGCCGCGGCGCGACCCGGGCGATGCGCGGCCGGTGATCGAGTTCGTGCGCCTGGAGAACGACAGCGGCTACGCCGACGCGGTGCTGGAGTCGATCATCGACGTGCCGCTGGGCAGGCTGCTGGACGCCGGCCGGCTGGAGACGACCACGCTGCGCATCTACAGCCTGGGCACCTTCGCCAGCGTCGGCTACGACGTGGTCCGCGAAGGCGGGCGCACCGGCGTGGTGGTGCGTGCACGCGAGAAGGCACAGGGGCCCAACTACCTGCAGCTCGGCTACCGGCTGCAGACCGACTTCGGCGGCACCTACGACTCCAGCCTGCGCGCGGCGCTGGTGCGCGCGCCGGCATCGCCGCTGGGCGCCGAGGCGCGGGTGATGGTGGACCTGGGCAGCGAGCCGGCCCTGCGCGGCGAGTACTACCATCCGTTCGATCCGCAGGCGCGCTGGTACTTCCACGGCATCGCCAGCGCCTGGAACGACAACGTCCCGCTGTTCGACGCCGGTGGCCACCGCATCGCCACCTACGATGCGCGGCTGGCCAGCCTGCGCCTGGGCCTGGGGCGCACCCTCGGCCGCTACGGCGCGCTGGACGCGGGCATCGAGCGCACGGTGGGCAATGCCAGCGTGGAAGTCGGCGACCCGGCCCTGCCCAAGGTGGAGGTGGCCTCGGGGGTCTGGTTCGCCACCGGCATCATCGACCGCCTGGACAGCCTCTACTTCCCGCGCCATGGCCATGCGCTGCGGCTGGGCTACCGTGCCACCAGCGGCTGGCTGGGCGGCGAGGCCGATTTCTCGCTGGCCAGCCTGGAACTGCTGGCCGCGCGCAGTTTCGGCCGCGGCGCGGTGCAGGCGGGCTGGTCCTGGCGCAGCACCCTGTCGGGGGCGCTGCCGCTGCACGAGCGCATCGCCATGGGCGGGCGCGGCAACCTGGTCGGCTTCCGCTACAACGAGTTGACCGGCCAGCATGCCTCGGTGCTGATGCTGGGCTACAGCTACCAGTTGGCCACGGTCTTCGGGCGCTCGGCGGTGGTGGGCGCCACGCTGGAATACGGCAACGCCTGGGAGCGACGGCGCGACATGCGCTGGTCCGACGGCGTGGCCAACGGCAGCGCCTACATCGGTTTCGATTCCTGGATCGGGCCGATGCTGTTCGGCTATGGCGCGCGCGAAGGCGGCCAGGACCTGTTCTTCCTGGAGATCGGGCAGCCGTTCTGAGCGCGCGCAACGTCGTACGCCGGCAGGCCGGCGCGCGAGGCCGCGCGTTTCGCAGCCCGCCCACGCGCCGTCATCGTCATCGTTGCCATGTGAGCGATATCAGTCCCCGCGCCGGATGCGGCCGGGTTACCCTCGGCCATCCACGCAATGGGGAGAGAATCGTGAAGCCGATTTTTCTGACGGCGCTGGCCATGCTGCAGGCGATGCCGGCGCTGGCCGCGGAAAGCGCGCAGCCGGCGGCCGCCGGGGATGCGGTGGTGGTCTACACCACCGCGCAGGGCGCGCAACGGCAGATGGTCCGCAGCGAGCTCGTGCCGCTGCAGCCGGGCCACGCGCTGACCGAGGCCGAGAACTCGGTCTTCGTCGAGCCGGGCACGCGCTTCCAGGCCTTCCTCGGCATCGGCGGCGCGATCACCGACGCCACGGCCGAGACCTTCGCCAAGCTCGACGATGCGCGCCAGGCCGAACTGCTGCGCGCCTACTACGACCCCGAGCAGGGCATCGGCTACACCCTGGCCCGCACCACCATCCATAGCTCGGACTTCAGCAGCGGCAGCTATACCTACGTCGAGGAAGGCGATGGCGAGCTGAAGACCTTCTCGGTCGAGCACGACCGCCGGTACCGCATCCCGATGATCAAGCGCGCCATCGCCGCGGCGGGCGGCACGCTGCCGATGATGGCCAGCCCGTGGAGCGCGCCGGCCTTCATGAAGGACAACCGCCACATGCTCCAGGGCGGCAGCCTGTTGCCCGAGTACGCGCAAGCCTGGGCGCGCTACTACACCAGGTTCATCGCCGCCTACGAGGCCGAGGGCATCCCGATCTGGTCCATCAGCCTGCAGAACGAGCCGATGGCCCGGCAGACCTGGGAGTCGATGCTGTACACCGCCGAGCAGGAGCGCGACTTCCTCAAGTACCACCTCGGCCCGGCCATGCACGCGGCCGGCTACGCGGACAGGAAGATCGTGGTGTGGGACCACAACCGCGACATGATGGTCCACCGCGCCAACGTGATCTTCGGCGACCCGGAGGCCTCCAAGTACGCCTGGGGCATGGGCTTCCACTGGTACGAGACCTGGGCCGGGTTCGATCCCATGTTCGAGAACGTCGGCAAGGTGCACGCGGCGTACCCGGACAAGGTGCTGCTGCTGACCGAGGCCACGGTGGAAGGATTCGACTGGTCGCAGGTGCAGCGCTGGGCCAACGGCGAGCGCTACGGCACCTCCATCATCCACGACCTCAACAACGGCGCCTCGGCCTGGATCGACTGGAACATGCTGCTGGACGAGCGCGGCGGGCCGAACCACGTCGGCAACTACTGTTTCTCGCCGGTGCATGCCGACACCCGCAGCGGCGAGCTGGTCTACACGCCCAGCTACTGGTACATCGGCCACTTCTCCCGGTTCCTGCGCCCGGGCGCGCAGCGGGTCGGCGCGGCAAGCAGCCGCAGCAACCTGCTGGCCACGTCCTTCCTCAACGAGGACGGCACCCTGGCCACGGTGGTGATGAACCCGACCGACGTGGCGATCGACTACAACTTCTACGTCGGCGCGGCCTCCACGCGGGCGACCATCCCGGCCCACGCGATCCAGACCTTGCTGCATTGATCCGGGAGCGCAGGCCGCGGCCTGCGGGCGGCGGCCTTCAGCCCGGCTTGCGCGCGCTCAGGAAGGTCCACAGGTCGCGGTAGGACGGAACCAGCACGTCCTGCTCGCAGCGGTCGGTGAAGTGCGCGTCCACCGCTTGGCGGATCAGCGGCAGCAGGCGCCGCCGGTGCGCACGGTCGCCCGCGTCCTCGCGCCCATGGCCGCAGCACTGCATGCTGAACACCCCGCCCGGCCGCAGCGCGCGCGCCACCAGGGCCACGATGCCGGCGACGAAGTCGTCGCGCGACTGGCCTTCGCGCACCGGGTCCATGGTCAGGTCGTAGATCACCGCATCCAGGTCCCGCGCCCGGGCGAGCCAGGCGAAGGCATCGCCGATCTCCAGCCGCGCGCGCGGGTGCGCGTAGGCATCGCCGCACACCGCCGGCAGGTGCCGCCGGCAAAGCTCCACCACGCGCGCGTCGATCTCCACCATGGTCACCTCCGGCGCGTGGGCCAGCGGCTCCAGGCTGCGCAGCAGTTCGCGCAGCACCCCGCCATCGCCGCCGCCGAGGATGGCCACGCGCGACATGCGCGACAGGCCCAGCAGGGGGCTGACCATGGCCACGCCGTAGGCGGAATCGGATTCGGAGATTTGCAGGTCGCCATCGAGGAACAACTGGCCGCCGAACACGGGGTGGCGGGCGATGCGGACCTGCTGCAGGCCGGTGTGCTCCTCGGCCAGGACGATGGGAGCAGGGGGGAGCAGCATAGAGGGACGGGGCTGGAGGCCGGCTCGGTGGCCGTGGAGTAGTGGCATCGGGTATCCGGTTCCGCGCGATCGGGATCACATGCATCCTGTGCAAACTCGCCCGCGGTTGCAAGTTCGCGCCCGCCACGCGCGGGTGCTGCATGGCGGCGATGCCCGCTGACTCGTTCATCCGCCGGGCTGGGCATTGCCCGTTGCGGTCCCCATCTTTCGCCGATGGATCTTTTCCCCCACGGACCGCTGCGCCTGGTCGAGGATGCCGAAGGCGGCATCCGCTACTGGCCCGATGCCGTGCCGGCGGCGGGCGCGCAGGCCTGGTTCGACGCGCTGCGCGCGCACGCCGGCTGGGAACTGCAGCGGCGGCCGATGTACGACCGCCAGGTCGAGGTGCCGCGGCTGCTGGCCGCTTATCGCCTGGACGCGCCCTGGCCCGAGGCGCTGCCGCTGGGCGAAATACTGGAACGGGTGCAGGCGCGGGTTGCCGCGCCCTACAACGCCGTCGGATTGAACCTGTACCGCGACGGCCGCGACAGCGTGGCCATGCACCACGACAAGCTGCACACCCTGGTGCCCGGGCAGCCCATCGCGCTGGTGTCGCTCGGCGCGCCGCGGCGGATGAACATCCGCGCCAAGGCCGGCGGCCGCGCGCAGGCGGTCGAGCTGGCGCCGGGCAGCGTGCTGGCGATGAGCCACGCTTCGCAGCTCACCCACGAACATGGCATTCCCAAGACCGCGCGCGCGGTGGGCGAGCGGGTGAGCGTGGTGTTCCGGGTACGCCCGGCCCGCGACCTGGCACGCGGCCGCCACGGCCCGTATTGGCGGGCGTCCACCGCGATGGAGGGTCGATGAGGCCCGTGCGCGCCATCGTTCCCGCCGGTATCGGGCCATCGTGCGGGGCGGCACGCCGCATCGCAGCCGCTGCGATCGCTCGCCGGCAGGCTCGGCCGATGTCGAGGGAGCGCACGCCATGAGCCGCCGCGGCGGCAGCGCCGACCTGCCCCTGCACGGCGGCCGGGTACCGCCCTGGCTGGCCGCGCGCATGTCCGCGCTGGGCGCGGTGCTGTGCCAGGCCATCGTCATCGAGTACGGCCGCGACGAACTGCTGCGCCGGCTTGCGCATCCGTTCTGGTTCCAGAGCTTCGGCGCGATGATGGGCATGGACTGGCATTCCTCCGGCATCACCACCAGCGTGATCGGTGCGCTCAAGCGCGGCCTGGCGCCGCTGTCGGCCGAGCTGGGGCTGCACGTGTGCGGCGGCCGTGGCCGCCATTCGCGCGCCACCCCGGCCGAGCTGCTGGCGGTGGGCGAGCGCACCGGCCTGGACGGCGCGGCGCTGGCGCAGGCCAGCCGCCTGGTGGCCAAGGTCGACAGCGCCGCGGTGCAGGACGGCTTCGACCTGTACCTGCACGGCTTCATCGTCGCCGACGACGGCCGCTGGGTGGTGGTGCAGCAGGGCATGAACGGCGCGCGCGGGCAGGCGCGCCGCTACCACTGGCTGTCCGAAGGCCTGGAAAGCTTCGTCGACGCGCCGCACGCGGCCATCGATGGGCCGGGGCAGGGACGCATCGTCAACCTTGCCGACCGCCGTGCGGCGGCCTCGCGCAGTGCGCAGGCGCGGTTGCTGGCCGACCTGGGACCGGACGGACTGGTGCGCGCGTACGCGAAACTGCCGGCGGCCAGGTCCGTGCCGCGCACGTCGCCGGAAGCGCCGCGCGGCGGCCACGGACGTGCCGATGCCGACGCGGTGACCGGCTCAATCCGCTCGCGCGCATCCGCACGTGCCAGGAAGGCGCGGACGGATGCCGCCGCGCCGCCGACCACCGGCGACCTGTTCGCGCCATCCTCGATGCGCGACGCCTCCATCGCCCCGACCGCCTCCACCGCCCCGTTGCCGGCATGGAGCCCGTCCCGCGTGCCGCACCTGTCGCTGCCCGACCACCACGACGTGCGCGCCGGCGACGTGGTCCTGCGTCGCCTGCACGGCGCCCTGGCCGCCGCCGCCGAGTGCGGGCCGCGGGATTTTCCCGAGCTGCTGCAGGTGCCCGGCGTGGGCGCGCGCACCGTGCGCGCGCTCGCCCTGGTGGCCGAGGTGCTGCACGGCACGCCCTGCAGGTTCACCGACCCGGCGCGCTTCTCGCTGGCCCACGGCGGCAAGGACCGGCAGCCGTTCCCGGTGCCGACGCGGGTTTTCGACCACACCCTGGGCGTGCTCAAGGCCGCGGTGGCGCAGGCGAAGCTGGGCAACGAGGAGAAGCTGCGCGCCATCGCCCGGCTGGATGCGCAGGCGCGGCGGCTGGAGTCGGTGGCCGGCGGGCCTTCGCTGGAGGCGCACATCGCCGGCGAGCGGCGCGACGCGCACCGCTACGGCGGGCGCAGCGTGTTCGGCTGGGAGAAGCCGCAGGCCCCGGCCGGGCCCGCGGCCGCCGGTGCGCCCGACAAGGCGGGCTGAAGGTGCCCGGCGCCGCGTCCGGCGACGATGTGCCGATCGACGGCCGCTGCTTCGCCTATGTCTTCCTCTGTCGCGGGGAGGACCGCTGCAAGATCGGTTTCTCCCGCGATCCGCTGGCCCGCATCGGTGCGCTGCATCCGCGCGGGCCGCCACCTGCCGCCCTCCGTGCTCGCCTGGTACGTGCGCGGCTGATCGCCGTGCCGTAAGAGGACGGCGGCATCGACCACGCCCCGGGGGCTGCGCCTGCGCCGTTGACGCGCCTGCCGTCGCGGCGCATGCACGGCGGCTGCCCCCGGGCAGGCGCCGCCGCGCGGTGCGGCGGGCGCCGGCCCGGACCGCTCAGGCGGTCCGCTCGCGGTACGCGTCCACCGGGATGCAGGCGCAGAACACGTTCTTGTCGCCGTGCACGTTGTCCACCCGCGAGACCGGCGGCCAGTACTTCTGCAGTTTCAGCGACGGCAGCGGGAAGGCGGCCAGTTCGCGCGGGTAGGCGTGGGTCCACTCGCTGCCCGACACCTGCAGCGCGGTGTGCGGGGCGTGGCGCAGCGGGTTGTCCTCGCGGTCCAGGCGGCCGTCCTCGACCGCGGCGATCTCCTGCCGGATCTGGATCATCGCGTCGATGAAGCGATCGAGTTCGTGCAGCGACTCGCTCTCGGTCGGCTCGACCATCAGCGTGCCCGGCACCGGGAAGCTCAGGGTCGGGGCGTGGAAGCCGAAGTCGATCAGGCGCTTGGCCACGTCCTCGGCGGAAATGCCGGTGGCCTTCTCCAGCGGGCGAAGGTCGAGGATGCACTCGTGCGCGACCAGGCCGTTGCGGCCGGTGTACAGCGTCGCGTAGTGCGGCGCCAGGCGCTTGGAGACGTAGTTGGCGTTGAGCAGGGCGACCTGGGTGGCCTTGCGCAGGCCGGTGGCGCCCATCAGGGTCACGTACATCCAACTGATCGGCAGGATCGAGGCGCTGCCGTAGGCCGCGGCGCTGACCATGCCGCCTCGTGATGTGCGGTCGTCCTGGTCGCCGCCAGGGATGCCGGCACGAGGCAAAAACGGCGCCAGGTGCGACTTCACCGCGCACGGGCCCACGCCCGGGCCGCCGCCGCCGTGCGGGATGCAGAAGGTCTTGTGCAGGTTCAGGTGGGAAACGTCCGAGCCCCACTTGCCCGGCTTGGCCACGCCGACCAGCGCGTTCATGTTGGCGCCGTCGGTGTACACCTGGCCGCCGTGGGCGTGCACGATCTCGCAGATCTCGACCACGTCCTCCTCGAACACCCCGTGGGTGGACGGGTAGGTCATCATGATCGCGGCCAGGTGGGCCGAGTGCTTCTCGGCAGCGCGGCGGATGTCCTCCACGTCGACGTTGCCGCTGGCGTCGCACTTGGTGACCACGACCTTCATCCCGCACATCTGCGCCGAGGCCGGGTTGGTGCCGTGCGCCGACTCGGGGATCAGGCAGATGTCGCGGTGGCCCTCGCCGCGCGAGCGGTGCCAGGCGCGGATCGCCAGCAGGCCGGCGTACTCGCCCTGGGCGCCGGAGTTGGGCTGCAGGCTGACCGCGTCGTAGCCGGTGCATTCGGCCAGCATCGCTTCCAGCTCGGCGATGAGCTGGCGGTAGCCCTCCGTCTGCTCGGCCGGGGCCAGCGGGTGGATGTCGGCGAACTCCGGCCAGGTCACCGGAATCATCTCGGCGGTGGCGTTGAGCTTCATGGTGCACGAGCCCAGCGGGATCATCGTGCGGTCCATCGCCAGGTCCTTGTCGGCCAGGGCGCGCATGTAGCGCAGCAACTCGTGCTCGCTGTGATGGGTGTTGAACACCGGGTGCTGCAGGAAGGGGCCGGTGCGGCGCAGCGCGTCCGGGATCAGCGAGGGCGCCTGCGCGTCGAGCGCGTCGACCGAGGGCAGGGCGGCGCCGTCGGCGGCGAACACGCTCCACAGCGTTTCGACGTCGGCGCGGGTGGTGGTCTCGTCCAGGGAGATGCAGATCGAGCCGTTGCCGCGCACCCGCAGGTTGATCCGGGCCTCGCGGGCGCGGGCCAGGATCGCCGGGCCGGCGTCGCCCGGCTCGATGCACAGGGTGTCGAAGGCGCTGGCGTGGACCGTCGCGTGGCCGAGCCGGCGCAGGCCGGCGGCCAGGATCGCGGTCAGCCGGGCCACCCGCGAGGCGATGCGGGCCAGGCCCTCGGGGCCGTGGTAGACCGCGTACATCGAGGCCATCACCGCCAGCAGCACCTGCGCGGTGCAGATGTTGGAGGTGGCCTTCTCGCGGCGGATGTGCTGCTCGCGGGTCTGCAGGGTCAGGCGGTAGGCGGGGTTGCCGTCGGCATCGACCGACACGCCGATCAGGCGGCCCGGCATGGAGCGCTTGTAGGCGTCGCGGCAGGCCATGAACGCGGCGTGCGGGCCGCCGAAGCCCAGCGGCACGCCGAAGCGCTGCGAGCTGCCGACCACGATGTCCGCGCCCATCTCGCCCGGCGGCTTGAGCAGGGTCAGCGCCAGCAGGTCGGTGGCGAACACGAACAGGGCCTGGTGGCCGTGGACGGCCTCGGCGTCGGCGCTCCAGTCGGCGATCCAGCCGCTCGACGCGGGGTACTGCACCAGCACGCCGAAGTAGTCGCCGGCGGCCAGCTTCTGGTGGAAGGCGTCGGTCGAGCGCGCGACCTCCACGGCCAGGCCCAGCGGCTCGGCGCGCGTGCGCAGCACTTCCAGGGTCTGTGGGTGGGTGTCGCCGGCGACCAGGAAGGTATTGGACTTCGACCTGGCCGAGCGCCGGGCCAGGGTCATGGCCTCGGCCACGGCGGTGGCCTCGTCCAGCAGCGAGGCGTTGGCGATCTCCATCCCGGTGAGGTCGGCGCACATCGTCTGGAAGTTGATCAGCGCCTCCATGCGGCCCTGCGAGATCTCCGCCTGGTACGGGGTATAGGCGGTGTACCAGGCCGGGTTCTCGAGGATGTTGCGCAGGATCACCTTGGGCGTGTGGGTGCCGTAGTAGCCCTGGCCGATGAAGTTGCGGAACGCCTGGTTCTTGGAGGCGATGGCGCGCAGCCTGGCCAGCGCCTCCTCCTCGGTGAGGCTTTCGGGCAGGGCCAGCGGCGCGGCGGCGGCGTTCGTGCCGGACCGGATCAGCGCGGGCACGATGGCGTCGGTCAGGGCCTCGAGCGAGTCGTGGCCGACGGCGGCGAGCATGGTGGCGATCTCGGCGTCGTTGGGGCCGATGTGGCGGCCGACGAAGGCATCGTGCTGCTCGAGTTCGCGCAGGGAAGGTTGGGACATGGCAATGGGCACCGGAGAGAGGAGGGTCGTCCCGACATCCGGATCCTTCGCCGGTCGTCCCCGTGGATGCGGGAGTCCAGTGCCTCTGCCCTCGCGGCCCGTCGGTCCGGTCCGGGGAAAGGGGGAAGCGCAAGCCACTGGGCCCCGCCTGCGCGGGAACGACGCACGAAAGCCGGTCTCGGCCTGTGCCCCTCTGTCCTTTTGCCTGAGAGTTTGGAAGCTGCGGACGAGGACGCGGCTTCGTGCCCCTTCGGCGCCGGCGCGGCCCTGGCGGGCGGCCGATCTCTCCAGAGTGTTTGGAACGGCGGTGGTATCGGGCCTGAGCGATTACGGGCGTTGCGCCTTCGGCAGCCGGCCGGGGCCGGCTTCTCCCACCTGTGCAGCGTGGCGATTATAGCCGAGCGCCGGCGGGGCGCGGGGCGGTGCGCCGCATGGCTTAACATGTCGGCGGCGCGGCCGTCCGTGCCGCCCGGTACCTTCCCCCCACCGCCCGCCGGCACCGCCGCGGGCGGGCGCCCCCGCCGCCACGATCGCCCGCCGCAATGAGCCCAACCCCCGCTCCGAGAACCGGGATCAGCACGCGACGCCTGGCCCTGCTGCTGGCCGGGCTGGCGATGTTCGGCCCGTTCTCCATCGACACCATCTTCCCCGCCTTCCTGCAGATGGGCGCGCAACTGGGCGCGGACAAGGTGGCGATGCAGCAGACCATCAGCGTCTACCTGATCGCCTATGCGCTGATGAGCGTGGTCCACGGGCCGCTGTCGGACGCCATCGGCCGGCGCCGGGTGATCCTGGGCGGGCTGGCGGTGTTCACCCTGGCCTCGGCCGGCTGCGCGCTGTCGCGCGACCTGGGCACGCTGCTGGCGTTCCGCGCGCTGCAGGGATTGTCGGCGGGCGTGGGCCTGATCGTGGGCCGCGCGGTCATCCGCGACGTGCTGCACGGCGACGACGCGCAGCGGCTGATGAGCCAGGTGTCGATGATCTTCGGCATCGCCCCGGCGATCGCGCCGATCATCGGCGGCTGGATGCTGGGCGCGGGGCGGTGGCCGCTGATCTTCTGGTTCCTGGTCGCGTTCGGCGTGCTGCTGCTGGGCAGCGTCGGCCGCTGGCTGCCGGAGACGCACCCGGCCGAGCTGCGCCTGCCGCTGCGGCCGCGCGGGCTGCTGCGCGATTACCTGGCCATCGGCGCCAACCCGCGCTTCCAGCGCCTGGCCGCGGCCGGTGCGCTGAACTTCGCCGGGCTGTTCCTGTACATCGCCTCGGCGCCGGCCTTCGTGATGGACCTGCTGAAGCTGGGCGAGCGCGATTTCGCCTGGCTGTTCATCCCCACCATCGGCGGCATGACCGTGGGCGCGTTCCTCTCGGGACGCCTGGCCGGGCGCTGGCCGCCGATGCGGCAGGTGGAGGCCGGCTTCGTCTGTTCCGGCCTGGCCGCGCTGGCCAACGTGGCCTACAACGCCCTGGCGCCCTCCATCGCGATTCCCTGGGCGGTGCTGCCGATGACCCTGGCCGCGTTCGGCGTGGCCCTGGTGTTCCCGGTGCTCACCCTGGCGATCCTGGACATGTACCCGCGCCAGCGCGGCTCGGCCTCCTCGCTGCAGGCCTTCTTCCAGTTGCTGCTCAACTCGGCCGTGGCCGGGTTGCTGTCGCCACTGCTCAGCCACCGCGGGCTGCATCTGGCGCTGGGCATGGCCGGGTTCGTGGCCGCCGGCTGGCTGTTCTGGCGCTGGGAGGCGAGGATGGCGCGGCGTTTCCCGCCGCCGGCGTCCTCGCCGATGATCGAGCCCGGCGAACAACTCTGACCCCCGCGGCCTGCCGCGCCAAGACAGGAAGCCCCCATGTCTGTCCAATCCAAGGCCCGCCGCGATGCGCGCAAGCGCAAGGCCGTGCGCGAGCGCAACCAGGCCCGAGCCGACGCTCCACGGATCGAGCCGCACGCCGAGCTGCGCGACCGGGAGGGCAACCTGCTGGCCGGCATCGTCCGCCAGTCCGGGGTCTGGGTACTGGGCATGGACGGGCGCATCGCCGGCAGCACCGACAGCGCGGCCCAGGTGTTGATGCTGATCCGCCGCGCCCAGCGGCTGCACGACGCGCAGGGCGTGCCGGTGAAGCTGGTGTACTCGGACGCGCTGCGCGACGAGGCCGAGCTGGAGGCGGCTGCGCAGGGGCTGTCGCTGGCCGATCACGAAAAGCGGCTGGAGGAGGAGATGGCCGCGGCCCGGCCGGCCGGGCAGGACGGGAGCGACACCACACATTGAGCCACGGAGAGGGGGATTTTCTTCGGCAATGCGGTGGCATCGACGGCAGTCCTCGTTGCATTGTCGTTGCCGTCGCGGCCGGGAGAAGAACCAAAAAGATAACGGGCGCCCGAAGGCGCCCGTTCCGTGTCGTGGTGGCCCGGGAGGCCGCCTCAGGTCTGCGGTTGCGGTGCCGCCGGCGGGGGCGCGGTGGCCGTGGTGCCGCCGGTCTGCCAGCCGCAGGACCTGCCTTCGTTCTGCTGCTGCAGCCATTCCTGCAGCGGCGCGAAGTATTCCAGCACCGCGCCGCCGTCGATCTGCTCGCTGCCGGTCAGCTCCTTCAGCGTGGCCTGCCACGGCTGGCCGGCGCCCTTGGCCAGCATCGTCTGGAACTTCCGGCCGGCCTCGGCGTTGTCGTAGAAGGTGCATTCGTACAGCGGGCCGGTATGGCCGGCGGCCTCGCACAGCGACTTGTAGAACTGGAACTGCAGCACGTGCGAGAGGAAGTAGCGCGTGTACGGCGTGTTGCCGGGCACGTGGTACTTGGCGCCCGGGTCGAAGAACTCCTCGCCGCGCGGGGTGGCCGGCGCCACGCCCTGGTACCGGGCCTTCAGCTCCCACCAGGCCTGGTTGTAGTGGTCCGGGGCGATGGAGCCGTCGAACACGCCCCAGCGCCAGCGGTCGATCATCAGCCCGAACGGCAGGAACGCCACCTTGGCCAGGGCCATGCGCATCTGCGCGTTGATCAGCGCCTGCCGGCTCTGGCCCTGGCTCTGGACCAGGCCGATCGACTCCAGGTAACTGGGGGTCATCGCCAGCACGATGGTGTCGCCGATGGCCTCGTGGAAGCCGTCGTTGGCGCCGTTCTGGAACAGCGGCGGCTGCCCGTTGTAGGCCAGGTAGTAATAGACGTGGCCCAGCTCGTGATAGATGGTGGTGAAGTCCTCTTCGTTGGGCTTGATGCACATCTTGGTGCGCACGTCGCCCTCCATGTCCATGTCCCAGGCGCTGGCGTGGCAGACCACGTCGCGGTCCAGCGGCTTGATGAACTGGGTCTTCTGCCAATAGCTCTCGGGCAGCCTGGGCATGCCCAGGGAGACGTAGAAGTCCTGGGCGCGCTCGGTCATCTGCCGGGCCACCTGCGCCTGCGCCTCGCGCTCGGCCTCGAAGCGGGCCTTGGCGTCGGCGCCGGGGCCGCGCCGGTACAGCGCGGCGCCCAGGTCGCGCTGGTACTGGCGCTCCAGCGCGCCGGTGATGTCCAGGTTGCCGGCGCCCTTGTACGGCTCCAGCATGTCCCACAGGTTGCCCCAGTCCTGCTGCCACATGTTGCCCATCAGGTGCGCCGGCAGCAGGCCCTCGCCGACCCGGCCGCGTTCCACGCCGTAGGTCTGCTGCAGCCGTTCGCGGGCATAGCAGTGCAACTGCTCGTACAGCGGCCGCACCTGCTCCCAAAGCCGGTCGGTCTCGGCGGCGAAGGCGTCGGCCGGCATGTCGTAGCCGCTGCGCCACATCGTGCCGGCGTCGGCATAGCCCATCTCCCGCGCGCCCTCGTTGACCAGTTCGACGAAGCGCGCGTAGTCCGGGCGCATCGGCTGGGCGATGGAATGCCAGCCCTGCCAGGCATCCAGTTGCGCGTCGTAGTCGCGGCTGGCGCGCAGCACGTCCTCCAGTTGGCCGAGCTGGCGGCACTGCCGGGCCGGGCCCTCGCCGGTGCAGTAGGCGCCCTTGCCGTAGGTGCCCTCCATGCGCGCGGCGATCCGGGTCAGCTCGGACAGCTTGGCCGGGTCCTTGGGCGCCGGCATCGCGGTCATCAGCTTCAGTTGCGCCAGCGCGCGGGCGCTGTCCGGGCTCATCGGCCGCCCTTCGAACCGCCCGGCCTCCTCGATCCACCCGTTGAGCGTGCCCAGCCAGCGCTCCTGCGCCTTGGCCGCCAGGCGCTCGCTGTCGTCGTTGATGTAGGTGGAGGAAAGCCACTGCGCGGAGGACAGCTCCGGGTACATGGCCTTGTACTCGGCATTGACCCGGGCGACGAAGGCGTCGGCGTCCTCGCCGTCCTGCGCGGTGCCGGGGGAGGCGGTCGCGGCCGGGTCCGGCGGCGCCGGCGTGTTGCAGGCGGACAGCGACAGCAGGCCCGCGACGAGGGCGAGCGAGGGCAGCAGGTGGCGGTGGTTCACGTGGATTCCCCGGTGGGATGCGGTTGCCGGCAGGCTAGTGGGGCCGCGTGCGCCGGGCAAGTGGACGTTCGCCGATGCCGTGCCCGCCGGTGAGGAGGGACAGGGGCCGGCGTCAGGCCGGCAGCAGGCCGCGCTCAAGCAGCCAGGCGCGCGTATCGCTGGCATCCTGCTCGAACCACGCCCGTGTCGATCCCAGCCGGTAGGTGTAGCCCCAGGCGTCCATGTCGGCCATCAGCCGTGCTCTGCCGACGCCGGGCAAGGCATCGGCGAGCACGATCTGCAGGTAGCAGGCGGCGTCCTCCTCGGCGACCGAGTCGGTGGCATCGGTGTGGACCGCGGCGCGGCGCTCGGGCGGCAGCACGATCAGGTGGCAGGCTTCGTGCAGCATCGAGTGCACGGGGGTGTCGCCGCGCACGTGGACGGTGCCGCCGATGATGCCGGCCTCCGGCTCGCCCCAGTAGCTGCCGGGGATCGGCGCGCCGTCGGCCACCGTTTCCAGCCGCAGGCCGTGGCCGGCGAGCAGGGCGGCGGCATCGGCGAAGGCGATGTCGCGCAGGCACAGGACGTCGGGGGCGGGGACGGATTGCATCGGCATGTACGTGGTGCGGGAACCGCGGCGGCGCTGTCGCGTCCCTGTAGGAGCCGGCAGGACCGGCCCTACAAAGGGCCGGCGGCCAGGCCAGGGAAGCGCCCGGACCGGCCGGCGGCATCGTCCGCCGCGGCTCGCCGGGACAGCCGGCCCGCGGGATGGCCTCAGGCCGGTCCTTCCGGCAGCGCCACCGAGATGTCCAGCACGTCGTGCTCGCCGTCCTTGATCAGGTCGACCTTGACCGCGTCGGCATCGACGTTGACGTACTTCTTGATCACTTCCAACAGCTCCCGCCGCAGCAGCGGCAGGTAGTCCGGCGCGCCGCGGCTGCTGCGCTCCTGGGCGATGATGATCTGCAGGCGGTTCTTTGCCGTCTCCGCGGTGTTCTTCTTGGTCTTGAGGAAGTCGAACAGGCCCATGCTCACCCTCCAAACAGCTTGCTGAAGAAGCCCTTCTTCTCCAGGGTGGTGAAGCGCATCGGCCGTTCCTCGCCCAGCAGGCGTGCCACCGCGTCTTCGTAGGCCTGGCCGGCCTCGGATTCGGCCTCCAGGATCACCGGCTCGCCCTTGTTGGAGGCATTGAGCACGTCGGTCGATTCGGGGACCACGCCCAGGGCCTTGAGCCCCAGCACCTCCTCCACGTCGGTGATGCTGAGCATCTCGCCGGTGTCCACCCGCCCGGGGCTGTAGCGGGTCAGCAGCAGGTGCGCCGGCAGCGGCTCGCCGCCCTCGGCGCGGCGGGTCTTGGAGTCGAGCAGGCCGATGATGCGGTCCGAGTCGCGCACCGAGGACACTTCCGGGTTGACCACCACCACCGCCTTGTCGGCGAAGTACATGGCCAGGAACGCGCCCTTCTCGATGCCCGCCGGCGAGTCGCAGACGATGTATTCGAACCCGTCGGCGGCCAGGTCCTTGAGCACCTTCTCCACGCCTTCCTTGGTCAGCGCGTCCTTGTCGCGGGTCTGCGAGGCGGCCAGCACGAACAGGTTGTCGAAGCGCTTGTCCTTGATCAGCGCCTGCTTGAGCGTGGCCTCGCCCTGGACGACGTTGACGAAGTCGTACACCACGCGGCGCTCGCAGCCCATGATGAGGTCCAGGTTGCGCAGGCCGACGTCGAAGTCGATCACCGCGGTCCGGTGCCCGCGCCGGGCCAGGCCGATGGCGATGCTGGCGCTGGAGGTGGTCTTGCCCACGCCGCCCTTGCCGGATGTGACTACGATGATTTCAGCCAATGGATGTCTCCTTGACGCCGTGTGCGGGGTCGTGTCGGGTGGGAACGCGCGCCTGGCGTCCGGGGGATGCCGGCGCGCGCCGGGTCATTCGAGGGCGGCCAGCCGGAGCTGGTCGTTTTCCAGCCAGACCTGCACGGCCTTGCCGCGCAACTGGTCGGGGATATCGTCCAGTACCTTGTAGTGGCCGGCAATGGCCACCAGTTCGGCGTGGAACTGGTGGCAGAAGATGCGGGCCTCGGCGTTGCCGCGGGCGCCGGCCAGGGCGCGCCCACGCAGGGTGCCGTAGACGTGGATGGAGCCGTCGGCGATCACCTCGGCACCGGCGCCCACCGTGGACAGCACGGTCAGGTCGCAGCCTTCGGCATACAGTTGCTGGCCGGAGCGCACGGCGGTCTTCTGCATCCGGCCCGGCGGCCGCGGCGCTTCGACGGCCTTTGCGGGCGCGGGCTTGCGCGCCGCCGGCGCGGGTTCGCGAGCCGGCGGCGGGGCCGGGGCCGGCTCGGCGCGCCCGGCCTGTTCGTATTGGGCGCGGAACTTGGCCAGCACCGGCAGGCCCAGGCGTTCGGCCAGGGCGTCGTTGTCGCGGGTGCCGTAGGCCAGCGCCACCGGCAGCACGCCGGCGTCGCGCAGGCCGTCGATCAGCGCACGGGCGCTGGCCTCGTCCGGGGTCTGCGCCAGGCCGCCGAAGTCGACGATGACCGCCGCGCGGCCGAACAGCTTGGGCGCGCGCTGCACCCGCTCGCGCATCTCGCGCACCAACTGCGCCACGTCCAGGGTGCGCACGCGCAGGTTGGCGATGCCGACCTGGCCGATCTTCAGTTCGCCCGCCTGCTCGTAGTCGTTCGCCGCCAGCGCCACGTCAGGTCCCCGTGGCGCGGCTGTCGCGCGGCTGTGGCCGGCGCGGGCGGCCGACCCAGGGCAGGTCGGGCAGGGCGTCGCCGTAGGTCTGGCGGATCCACGGGTAGCTGCACAGTTCCTTCATCATCATGCTGGCGCGCACGTCGACCTCAGGCATCACGTTCTGGCCCGCCTCGTGGAAGCCGAAGCTGCCGTGGAACAGCAGCGCCGAGTCGGCGCCGTGGTCGAGGAACACCTCGCTGCACAGCAGCGGGTAGCGCAGCTCGGCATAGCTCTGCACGTCGGCGTAGAAGGCCCGGCCCACGCCGCCGCCGCGGCGGCGGCTGGCCACCACGATGCGGTCGATGTAGAAGAAGTGCGGGTAGCGCTGCTTGAACCAGGCGAAGTTGCAACTGTCGTGGCCGCTGGCGCTGCCGAAGCCCACCAGGAAGCCGGCCAGGTTGCCGTCGCGCTCGGCCACGCGGAAGTATTCGGCGTTGTCGTAGAAATCGTGCAGCTTGGCCGGGTCCAGCGGCAGGATCGCCGAGCCGGCGTTGTTGTTGAGCGCCAGGACCGAGTCCAGCTCGTGTTCGCGCACGTCGCGGATGACGAAGGACATTGGGTGGAAAAACCGGTTCCAGGAGGGCGGATGGCCGCTGTCGCGACCGCGGGATTATCGCATGGGTCGCGGGGCGGCGGGCATGACTTCCGGCGCAGCGCGGCGCCGTGCCGGCGGCCGTAAGATGCGGGCATGCTCGGATCCATCAGCCATACCCGCCTGCTGCGCTATGCCGGCCTGTTCACCTGGGCCATGGTGGGCGTGCCGCTGGTCTACTCGCAGTACGTGCCGGCCTACGGCAGCGAGGAATCGGAGAGCGCCGCCGAGGGCGCGCGCGCGGTGTGGCTGTTCGCCTGCTACCTGGGCTTCGGCGCCTGCTACTGGTGGCTGACCCGCGGCCCGGGCTACGCGCGGCAGCGCTGGCACGACCGCCTGCTGCTGGTGGTGCTGACCGTGCTGGCCCTGGCGGTGAGCTATTTCAACGGCTCGGGCCTGGGCAGCATCCTGCTGATGGTGGCCGCCGGCGCGATCCCCTGGCTGCTGCCGGCCGGCTCGGGCGTGCTGCTGCTGCTGGTCAGCCAACTGGCGGTGCTGCCGATCTACTACAGCGTGTTCCTGATGCCGCTGTTCGAGGCGCTCATGCAGTCGCTGCTGTACGGCGGCTTCTCCATGTTCATCTACGTGACCAGCCTGGTGGCGCGGCAGCAGGCCCAGGCCCGCGACGAGCAGCGCCGGCTCAATGCCGAATTGCGCGCCACCCGCGCCCTGCTGGCCGACAGCGCGCGGGTCAACGAGCGCACCCGCATCTCGCGCGAGCTGCACGACCTGCTGGGCCACCACCTGACCGCGCTGAGCCTGAACCTGGAAGTGGCCGGGCACATGACCGAGGGCCGGCCGCAGGAGCACGTGCGCCAGGCCCATGCCCTGGCCAAGCTGCTGCTGACCGACGTGCGCGAGGCGGTGAGCCAGTTGCGCGACGCCAGCGGCGGCATCGACCTGGCCGCGGCCCTGCGCCCGCTGGCCGACCACGTCCCGGCGCTGCACATCGACCTGCAGATCGAGTCGCCGCTGGCCGTGGACGACCCCGAGCGCGCCCACGTGGTACTGCGCTGTACCCAGGAGATCATCACCAACGCGGTGCGCCACGCCGGCGCGCAGCGGCTGCGGATCCGGGTCTGGCGCCAGGACGGCGCGATCCGCCTGGAGGCGCGCGACGACGGCCAGGGCGCCGACGGCCCGGTGCCCGGCAACGGCCTGCGCGGCATGCGCGAGCGCCTGCAGCACTGTGGCGGTACGCTCGACATCCAGACCCGGCGCGGCGCCGGGTTCGGCCTGAACCTTTCCGTTCCCCTCTCCGTCCCGGCCCGGCCCGCCATCGAAGGAACGCTGCCATGATCCGAGTCTGCCTGGTCGACGACCAGACCCTGGTGCGCCAGGGCATCCGTTCCCTGCTGGCGCTGGACGGCGGCATCGAGGTGGTCGCCGAGGCCGGCGACGGCCGCCAGGCGGTGGAGCTGATCCCGCAGGCGAAGCCGGACGTGGTCCTGATGGACATGCGCATGCCGGCGATGTCCGGCCTGGAGGCGCTGCAGGTGCTCTCGCGCGACGGCCTGCTGCCTCCGACCATCATCCTCACCACCTTCGACGACGACCAACTGGTGCTGGCGGGCCTGAAGGCCGGGGCCAAGGGCTACCTGCTCAAGGACGTGTCGCTGGAGCAACTGGTCGGCGCCATCCGCACCGTGGCCGGGGGCGGCTCGCTGGTGCAGCCGGCGGTGACCCAGCGCCTGCTCTCGGGCCTGGAGCACATGCGCAACGACTTCGTCAGCCTGGACCGGCCGGACCCGCTGACCGACCGCGAGACCGAGATCCTGCGGCTGATGGCCTCGGGCTTCTCCAACAAGGAGATCGCCAACTCGCTGGGCGTGGCCGAGGGCACGATCAAGAACCACGTCTCCAACATATTGAGCAAGCTCGGCGTGCGCGACCGCACCCGGGCGGTGCTCAAGGCGTTCGAGCTGCAACTGGTCTGAGGCCGGCCGGTTCCCGCGCATGCCTTGCGCTGCGGGGCCCTCCGGCCCGCGCACGGCTCCGCGCCGGGCACCGGTCCGCTGCGCCGGCCCGGCTGTCCGCTGGACAGCGTGCCCGCCGGGAATGTAAGAATTCCGTTCTATCGCCCGCCACGGCACTTCCTGGCTGCGCGTGGGCGGCGAAGCCTGTTAGGATTCGCGTTTCGCATCGACAACTTGCCGTGGAATCGGCCCCGGAGACTCCCGAATGACCCGCATTATCGAGTTCCTGATCGCCTTGGGGATCGTGGCTGTCCTGTTCCTGGTGGTCGGCGTGGTCCTGCCGTCGCACCAACACATCTCCGAGAGCGTGGAGACCAACCGCAAGATGACCATCGTGTACGACACGGTGAACAACCTGCGCCGCTTCAAGGACTGGAACCCGCTGGTGCTGCGCGATCCGAAGGCACAGCTCAACGTCACCGGCCCCGAGGCCGGCGTCGGGGCGCGCCTGGAGTACGTCTCCAACGAAGGCTACATCGGCAAGGGCAACTGGGAGATCGTGGAAAGCGTCCCCAACCAGAAGGTGGTGATCAAGATCGAGGACGAGCGCCGCGGCCACGACAAGACCACCCAGTTCCTGCTGGAGCCGACCGGCAAGAACAACCGCAACGTCAAGATCACCCAGACCTACGACGTCGAGTACGGCTGGAACCTGCTGGGCCGCTACGCCGGCCTGTACGTGAGCCGCCACGTCGGCGACGACATCAAGCTGGGCCTGAGCCGCATGAGCAACATGCTGGCCACCGTGCCGAACTTCGACTACCGCGGCGAAGGCGTGACCCTGCGCGACCTGAAGCTGGTCGACGTCCCGGCCGAGGACCTGCTGGTGGTCAACGCCGGCAACATCGACCGCAGCAACGATGCGATCAAGCAGTCGATCAAGAACAATCAGGAGTGGATCAAGCGCACGCTCGAGGCCAACAACCTGGAGCCGGCCGGCCCGGTGCGCATCATCACCACCGATTTCGGCGCCGAGAAGTACGCCTTCGACGTGGCCGTGCCGGTGCGCCGCAAGGGCTCGGGCAGCGCCGCCGCGCCGGCCGCGGGCGAGGGCGAGGCCGCCGACGAGGCCGCCGCCAAGGCCAAGGCCGAGCAGGCGGCCGCGTTCGCCGCGCCGGCGCCCGCGCAGGGCGAGCCGCTGAAGGTCGCCATTCCCGCCGGCGCGCCGGTGGAGTACCTGCGCACCGCCGCGCATCGTGCCGCCTTCGGTTCCTACTCCGGCTACATGGCCGAGCTGGACGCCGTGCGCAACTCGATCCGTGCCTGGTCGCTGACCAACGGCTACGAAGTCACCGACCGTCCGTACGAGGTGTGGGAAGGCGGCGTGGACAAGGCATTCACCGCCGAGGGCGAGTACGACGTCTACTGGGCGATCAAGTAACGCGACCGGCGCTGTCGATGGCCGGGCATGGCCGCCTCGTGAAAAGCGCCGCGCAAGCGGCGCTTTTCCGTTCGAGGGCCGGGCAGGATCGAGAAAGGGGCCGGCGCCGGGGCCGTGCGGGCCTGGAGGAGCGATGGACGTGAACGCGGGCGGGACGGGGCAAGGCTGGGCCGGGGCGGCCGGCGGCGTGCTGGCGGCGCTGGCGATCGGCCTGTCGGCCTATGCCGCGCACGGCATCGACGATGCGCACGCGCGCGCCGGCGTCCAGACCGCCAGCCTCTACGCGTTCGGGCACGGGGTCGCACTGGCGGCGCTGGCGCGTGCCGCGGTGCGGCGCCTGGGCGCGGCGGCGCTGGCGGTGCTGCTGCTGGGCACGGTGCTGTTCTGCGGCAGCGTGGCCGGCGGCGCGCTGCTGGGCTGGCCGACGCGGCTGGCGCCGGTGGGCGGCAGCCTGATGATGCTCGGCTGGCTGCTGTGGGCGGCCGACGCGGTCAGGCGCTGACCATGGCGCGCCACGCCCGCGGCTTCGACGTGCAGGCCGCCTACGCGCACCTGGCGCGCCGCGACCGCAGGCTCGCGGCCTGGATGAAGCGCCTGGGCCCGCTGCCGGCCGAGCCGCGCTGGCGCAAGTCCTTCGATCCGGTCGATGCGCTGGCCCGGGCGATCCTGTTCCAGCAATTGTCCGGCAAGGCCGCTTCCACCATTGTCCGGCGGGTGGAGGCGGCGATCGCCAGCGACCGCCTGCACCACGACACCCTGGGCCGCATCGACGACGCGGCGCTGCGCGCCTGCGGCGTATCCGGCAACAAGACCCTGGCTCTGCGCGACCTGGCCGCGCGCGAGGCGCGCGGCGAGATCCCGGACCTGCGGCGGATGTCGCTCATGCACCAGGACGAGATCGTCGCCGCGTTGGTGCCGGTGCGCGGCATCGGCCGCTGGACGGTGGAGATGATGCTCATGTTCCGCCTCGGCCGCCCGGATGTGCTGCCGGTGGACGACCTGGGCATCCGCAAGGGCGCGCAGAAGGTGGACCGGCTGGAGGCCATGCCCATGCCGAGGGAACTGGCCGCGCGTGGCGAGAAGTGGGGGCCGTACCGCACCTACGCCAGCCTGTACCTGTGGAAGATCGCCGACTTGGCCGGCGCGGCGAAGGCGGCCACCCCGCGCTCGCAGGAATGACCTCTCTTCTCGTAGGAGTGTAGGAGCCGGTCTTGCGGCGCCGCCTGGGTATACAGCCCGTCTTCGGCCCACGAGGCGGTGCGGCCGATGCTGCGCCGCCTCCAGCGTCCGCCAGGCCGACACAGCGCTTCGATGCCGGCGTCGGCCATGCCGCCCGGGTCAGCCACCGCGGTAGCGCCAGTGCCAGGGTTCGTAGACGATGCCATGGGCGTTGTCGCGGGGATAGCTGAGGGCGAAGCCATGGCCGCCGGCATGCGCCTGCAGCCAGGCGAACGCGGCGGTGCGCTCGAACGATTCCTCCGCCGGCGGTTCGCCGGGCGTGCCGATGTCCAGCGCGTCGCCGCCGTGGTGCTCGCTGTAGCCCGGCGCCGCATTGACCTGGAGGATGTCCGGCACGCACTGGCCGCGCGCGATCTTCCGCTCGAAGATGCCCAACTGGTAGTCGTGGCTGCGGTAGCCGGAGATCGCGTCCAGCGCCACGCCCTCGCCGCCGGCCGCGCGCCGCATCGCCTCCCATGCCCGTGACGCGCCCAGGGTCAGCCATAGCGGGCGCCGCCAGCGGTCGAAGCCGGCGAAGGCCAGCCAGTCCGGCTCGGCGACCCGCGGCAGGGCGGTGCGCGCGGCATACGTTTGGGCGTCGATGCCCAGCGCCTGCAGGCGTTCGTGCAGGCGCAGCACGGGAAGCTCGGCCGGCGGCGGGGGCGGGCCGCGGCGGACGGAGGGCGCCTGGTGCGCGTCCAGCGCATCCAGCGCGGCGTCGATGCCCGGTTCGCGTGCGAGCCGTGGCACCAGTGCGAGCAGGCCGTCGTCCCGCGCGGCAGCCAGATAGCGGCCGTCGCGCTTGCGCCGCAGCACCAGGCGGGCGCGTGCCAGCGCCCGCGCATCGGCGTTGCCGCGCGCGCGCAGCAGCGCGCAGGGCCACAGTTCGATCTCGGGCGTGTTGAGCAGCCGCGTGCGCAGCCGGACCGGAGGCAGGTGCATGCGCGCAGCTTAGTGGCGCGTGCGTGCGTCCGCCAGTTCGCGCAGGCGCGCGAGCAGGGCCGCCGGGTCGCGCGGTTCGATCAGCAGGTCGGCGCGTCCATGGGTGGGCAGCCACAGCTTGCGGCGCCCGTCCTGGAGGGCGACGAAGGCGCGGCGCCGGTTGCCCAGGCGGAACCAGCCGGCGCGAAAACCCGGCAGGGTCATGGTGTTGTTGCACCACAGGCTGGGGCGCAGCTCGACCCGTTCGTCCAGGTCGACCACCCGTGCCCGCGCCAGGTCCAGTTC
This sequence comes from Pseudoxanthomonas broegbernensis, assembly GCF_014202435.1. Taxonomy (GTDB): domain Bacteria; phylum Pseudomonadota; class Gammaproteobacteria; order Xanthomonadales; family Xanthomonadaceae; genus Pseudoxanthomonas; species Pseudoxanthomonas broegbernensis. The sequence continues at coordinate 559,637 of NZ_JACHGU010000001.1, forward strand.
CGCCAGCGGGACGCGGTGCCGGTAGAACGCCGACCATACCTTCAGGCCGTCGCCGTCGAGCGCGATCCCCTGCCGGTTCATCATCATGGCCAGGAACCGCCATAGCACCGTCAGCACCACCAGCGCGCCGCCGAGGTGGACCGCGATGGTCAGCGCCGGGCCGCCGGCCACCAGCACGATGGTGCCGTCCCGCACCGCCAACGGCACGGCGGTGGCGACGAACGCGAGGGGCATGCCGACGCACAGCCAGAACAGCCAGCGCCGGCTGCGCGCGCCGGGTGCGGCCGGTTGCAGGCGCGGATCGTCCAGGGCGGTCATGGCGCGGTTCCGGGCAGCAGGACGGGGGCGAGGACGTGCAGCACCAGGTCGGCGGCGAAGTGGGCGAGCATCGCCATCTCGATCCCACGCTTCCAGTACAGCCAGCCGAAGACCATGCCGCCGACGCCGTTGAGCAACAGGGTGCGCGCGACCACGGCCGCGTCCAGGCCCCACACGTGCGCGGCCGCAGGCAGGTGGCCGGCGCCGAACAGCAGGGCGGCCACCGCGATGGCGACCCAATAGGCCGATGGCGGCGGCGCACCGCGCCGGCGCGCCACCACCCACACCAGCAGCGTCATCAGGAACAGGCGCAGTTGCAGTTCCTCGGCGATGCCGCCGTAGAACGAGGCGAGCAGGCCATTGAGCGCGGAGGCGCCGGCCGTGGCCTGGGCAGGCGGATGGACCGCCGGCGGCAGGAAGCCGTCGACCAGCGCCGACAGGCCGAGGATCGCGGCGCCGGCCGCCATGCCCAGCAGCATGGTCTGCAGCGGCCGCAGCCGCGCCCAGTCCGGAAGCGTCCGCAGCACCAGCCAGGCGCGCAGCACCGGGCTGCCGAGGCCGACGCGATGGCCCATGCGCAGGCCCAGCCAGGACAGCAGTCCCAGCAGCACCAGCGCCTGCGCGGCCTGCATCGCGACCACGACGCCCAACGGCAGCGGCAGCCGCGCGAAGCGCTCGGGCATCAGTTGCATCAGATAGGGCACCACCGCCGCGACCGACAGCGCGGCCAGCGCGCCCCAGGCGGCGGCCAGCTTGAGGTCCTGCAATGCGGAGGAAGGCGGGGACGAGGGCGGTGCGCTCATGAGGGCCGGTGCATGGACGGGGGTCAGGGAATGCGGCGGGTGCCGGTCGGGGCCGGTGCGCGTCGCCGCGGGGATCGGGCCGCGGGCATGCGCCAGGCCCTTCGGGTGGGGTGGAAGCCCGGGCGGCGTGGCCGCGTCATGCCGGCCGCCTGAAGACCACCATCATCGCTGCGGTCGGCCCCGACGCGACGACCTGCACCAGTTCCCAGCCGGAGGCCGCCTGGCGGTCGAGCAGCGCCTGCAGGTCCTCGGGTTTGTGGCTGCCGAGCATGCTCGGCTTCAGGCTCGCCACGTGGTATCGCCAACGGTCGCTCATGCTTCGTCCTCCTGTTCGTGTCCCGGCCTGGGCAGGCGCCCGGCCTTGCGCAGTGCGTCGCGCAGCACGTATTCGATCTGGGCGTTGAGGCTGCGCAGCTCGTCGTCGGCCCAGCGCTGCGCGGCGGCCAGGACCTGGGCGTTGATGCGCAGCGGATAGGCTTTTTTCTCGGCCATCGTCAGCGCCTCCGGTCGCCGCGGCGCAGGTGCAGCAGCAGCGACACGCCCAGCGCGTTGACCGCCACCACCAGTGCGAGCACCACCGCGGCGGTGCGGCCCTGGTCGCCGCGGGCCCAGTACAGGCCGCATGCGCCCAGGAACAGCGCCAGCGCGATCAGCGCCCAGCGCAGGGCGACGCCGCGCACGTGCGGGCCGCCGCCGCGCGCGTACCAGCCGGCCGCCCCCAGCGCGGGCAACCCGGACAGCGCGACCAGCAGCGGCACCAGCGCTTCCATTCCCGCGCCTCAGTACAGCGAGCCGGCGTTGACCACCGGCTGGGTGCCGCGGTCGGCGCACAGCACCACCAGCAGGTTGCTGACCATCTGCGCGCGGCGCTCCTCGTCCAGGTGCACCACGCCGTTCTTCTGCAGTTCGGACAGGGCCATCTCGACCATGCCCACCGCGCCGGCCACGATCCGGGTGCGCGCGGCGATCACCGCATTGGCCTGCTGCCGCTGCAGCATCGCCTGGGCGATCTCCGGGGCGTAGGCCAGGTGGCTGATGCGCGCCTCGATCACTTCCACGCCGGCCGTGCCCAGGCGCTCGGCGATCTGCGCCTGCAGGTGCTCGGAGATTTCCTGCGGGTGGCTGCGCAGCGCGGTCTGGCCGTCGTCGTGCTGGTCGTAGGGGTAGCTGGAGGCCATCGCCCGCAGCGCCGATTCGGACTGGATGTGGACGAAGCTCTCGTAGTCGTCGACGTTGAACACCGCCTCGGAGGCATCCACCACCTGCCAAACGATCACCGCGGCGATCTCGATCGGGCTGCCGTCCAGGTCGTTGACCTTGAGCTTGCCGCTCTCGAAGTTGCGCACGCGCTGGCTGACCTTGCGCTTGGAGTAGAAGGGGTTGTTCCAGCGCAGGCCGGCCTCCTTGACCGTGCCCACGTACTTCCCGAACAGGCTCAGCACCGCGGCCTGGTTGGGCTGGATGGTGTACAGCCCGGACAGGCTGGCCAGGGCCAGGATGCCGACCGCCAGCGCGCCGATCATCGTCAGCCCGCCGCCTTCGCCGCGATTCAGGTCCTGGACCCCGGCCACGAACAGCCAGGCGGCACCGGCCGCGACCAGCAGGGCCACGCCGACGACCGGCAGGCCGGAAATGGAACCGAGGGGGCGTTCTTTCATGGCACGTTCTCCAGTTGGTGCATGAAAGATATCAATTTGATATCAGATGTCAACGAGTACGGTGCGCCGGCTGGCCCGGCAAGGCGCACGGGCACCCGCCGCCGGCCGGGTTGGCAGGCGGCACGGACCCAGGCCGCGCATGGCCCCAAGCGGGGAAACACCGCGGCAATCGCGGGCCGGGGCGCGGCTACGGACCGGAAGACGGCTGCAGTGCGAGGTCGACCCAGACCAGATGGTGGTCGCTGCCGTCGGCGATGGCGGCATCGGGGTCCGACGCCGGCGGCCAGAACACGCCGCTGCCGCGCACCTCCAGGCCGGTGGAAGGCAGTACGTAGTCCAGCCGCAATGCGCCGGTCCTGGGGCCGAAGTCGCCGGTGACGTGTTCCGGCGCGCCACGCCGCGCGATGCCGGCGGCGGCGTAGGCGCGCGCGGCCTGCGCGCCGCCGTCCGAGCGCGGCGTGGGCATGCGCAGCACGCGCGGGTGCTCCAGCAGTTCGACGATGGCCTCGTGGTGGCCGTCGCCGTCGGCCGGGTCGTTGTTGAGGTCGCCTGCGATCACGAAGCGCGCGCCGTCCGCCAGTCCGCCGCAGACGCCGGCGTCGTCGCACAGCCATCCGTGCGCGCCGGGCGAGATGTATTCGCGCCACAGCCGGATCTCGTCCGCGTTGCGCGCGCCGTTGCGGTCCTCCGGGCCGTCGAACACCGGCGGGGTGGGGTGGGAGGCCAGCAGGTGCAGGCGGCCGGCGGGCGTATCCACTGGCACGTCCCAGTGCGACTTGGACGAGAGCCGCAACCGCGGCCACACCGCATCGTCGTGCCAGTAGCCGCCGGTGGCGGGATCGACCGGGCGCCGCGCGCCGGGCATGGCCGCCCAGCGCAGCAGGCGGAAGCTGCGCGCCTGCGCCGCGTCGATCGGGAAGCGCGACAGCACCAGCATCCCGTACTGGCCCGGGTGCAGGCCGTAGCCCCAGGCATCGTTGCCGCGGTCGCGGGCGGTATCGCCGTTCCCGCCGTTCCTGCCTGATGCGACCGTCCCGTTGCGGTCCAGGTCCAGGCCGCTGGGCACGCCGGTGTTCACTTCGGCCAGGTAGCGGTACGGGTAGTGCAGCGCCGCGCCGCCGCCGGCCTGCGGGCGCGCCAGGTAGTCGCGCTGGAACAGGTCCGCGGCGCGTCCCTCGGCGTCGTAGTCGAACTCGTTGAGCAGCACCAGGTCCGGCCGCACCCGCTGCAGCACCGCGGCGATCTTGCGTGCGCCCTCGTCGCCTCGTCGCAGGCGGCCGACGAGCCCGCCCGCGGCATCGTCGTAGAGCGAGGCGTTGTAGGTGGCCACGCGCAGGGCCGTGGCGGCGGGCGCGGACGCGGCGGTGGCCGGTTCGCGGCCGGCGCAGGCGGACAGCATGGTCAGCAGCAGGAAGAGGGACGAGCGGTGGATGGACATGCGCATGCCGCGATTCTGGCATGCATGGACGACGGCGATGCTGCGGCGCCTCGGCCGGCGGAGGCGGGCGGGATCATGGCGATGCCGCCGCCCGCTGGCCCACTCACCACGGGAAGTCGCGCCAGCGCCGCCCGTCGAATGCCTGCAGCGGATGGAAGCGCCGCTTGTAGTCCATCTTGCCGTGGCCTTCGATCCAGTAGCCCAGGTAGAGATGCGCCAGTCCCTCGCGCCGCGCCCACTCGATCTGGCGCAGGATCGCCAGCGTGCCCAGCCCGCGCGCGCGCATGTCCGGGTCGAAGAACGTGTAGACCGCCGACAGCGCGGTCGGCGCGCGGTCGGTCACCGCCACCGCCAGCAGCCGCCCCGGCGCATCGACGCCGGGCGCCTCGCGCAGCTCCAGGAAGCGGGTGTCCGGCCAGGTACCGAGGAGGAACTGGTCGAACTCGGCCGTGCCGTGGCCGTCCATGCCGCCATCGCGGTGGCGCGCTTCCAGGTAGCGCTGGTACAGGGCGAAGTGCTCGGCCGTACGCTGCGCCGGGACGATGCGCGCCTCCACCGTCGCGTTGCGGGCCTCGCACCGACGCTGGCTGCGGTCGGGCGCGAACTCGGCCACCGGGATGCGCACCGCCACGCAGGCCCGGCAATGCGCGCAGTGCGGCCGGTAGACCAGGTCGCCGGACCGGCGGAAGCCCCAGTCCAGCGCCTGCGGGTAGACCTGCGCCAGGCGCGGGTCGCGCGGGTCCAGCACCAGGTCGCGCGCGGCGCGCTCGGGCCAGTAGCCGCAGGCGTGGCCGCCGGTCTGGAACAGGCGCAGGTCGTCGGTCGGGGAAGAGTCGTTGCCCATGGCGATGCGGTCGACGGATGCGTGCAGCATAGCGCGCGCCCTCGCAGCGGCTGCGACCGGCTGCCGGCTGAACGGCGGCGCCGGCCCGTCAACGCATGGCGGCGCCCGGCGTTTTCCCCCACGTGGTCATCGAGTCCACGACTTTCCTGGAGCACACCGTGAACAAGACCCCTTCCCTGATCGCCGCCGCGCTGCTGGCCGTCACCGCCGGGGCCGCCCTGGCGCAGGCCCCGGCGCCGGATGCGCGCGCGCCCATGCACAAGCCGCTGGACGTCAACAAGGACGGCGTGATCGACCGCGACGAGGCCGCCGCGCACCCGCGCCTGGCCGAGCGCTTCGACACCCTGGACGCGAACAAGGACGGAAAGCTGGACCGCAGCGAGCTGCGGCGCTCGCCGCGCGGCCATCACGGCCGCCGCGGTGCGGGCGGCCATCCCTTCGTCCAGCTCGACAAGGACAAGGACGGCCGCATCAGCAAGGCCGAGGCGGCCGCCGATGCGAAGTTCGCCGAGCGCTTCGAGCGCATGGACGTCAACAAGGACGGCTTCGTCGACCGCGCCGACCGCGAGGCGGCGGCCAAGCAGCGCCGCGACGCGTGGTTCGAGTCCGCCGACGGCAACGGCGACGGCAGCCTGAGCAAGGCCGAGTACGACGCCGCGCATGCCAAGCGCGCCCAGGCATGGGGCGACCGTCGCGGCCGGGGCCCGGGCCATGGCCCGGCGTCGGCGAAGGACGCATCGGCGAAGTGACGCGGCAGGAGGCCACCGGCCTTGGCCGGTGGCTCAGTCCGAGGGCGGCGGCGGGGGGATGCGCACGCGGATCTCCTCGTCGCCGCTTGCGTCTTGTCCGGCCGGCGCGGGGGCGGCCGGCGGCGGCGAGGCCACGGGCGCTTCGGGCGCAGTGCCGCGCGTGTCCCGTCCCATCCAGATGACCGCCACCACCGCGGCGATGAGCAGCAGCAGGCCGATGCGCACGCGCCAGGCCCAGCGGCCGCCGCTGCGCCCGAAGCGTGACAGCGGCGGTTCGATGGCCAGCGCGGCCGCGTTGGCCTGCGGCCGCGTACTCGTCATCAGGCCGGCCTCGCGCAGCAGTTCGCGCGCGCGCGGCTGGTCCTCGGGCTTGCGTACCCATACCGCCGGCTGCTGCTTGGCGGGCACCGGTTCGGAATAGCTGAACTGGCCCCGGCGGCCGCCGCGATAGGAGCGCGGCTGGCTGATGTGCACGCCGATGCCCGCCTCCTCCAGCAGCCGGGCGACGCCTTCCACGGTTTCCAGCCGCTGGCTGGTGAATATCTGGCGCATGCTCAGTCCTTCGCCGAGGCCTTGCCGGCCCCGGGCCGCACGCGGATCAGCCCTTCCTGCGCGGTACTGGCGACCAGCCGGCCGGCGCGGTCGAATACCTGGCCGCGCGCCAGCCCGCGCGAGCCCTGGCTGCTGGGGCTGTCCAGCGCGTACAGCAGCCATTCGTCGGCGCGGAACGGGCGGTGGAACCACAAGGCGTGGTCCAGCGAGGCCATCTGCACGTTCGGCGAGTAGTAGCTGATGCCGTGCGGCAGGTTGGCCGTGCCCAGCAGGTGGAAGTCCGAGGCGTAGGCCAGCAGCGCCTGGTGCAGCTCGAAGGGGATGTCGCCCACGTCCTGGCGCAGGCGGAACCAGATGTACTGGCAGGGCGGCAACCGTGGCGGGGCCAGCTCGTCGCGCGGGTTCACGTGGCGGAACTCGAACGGTCCGCCGCGCTGCAGCCAGCGCTGCACCTTGGTGGGCAGCGCGGCCATCGCTTCCGGCGACAGCGGCGGCGCGGGGACGATCTCCTCCGGCGCGGGCACCTCGGGCATCGACGGCTGGTGCTCGGCGCCGGATTCGGCGTCCTGGAAGGAGACCGCGCAGAAGAAGATCGCCTTGCCGTGCTGGATCGCGGTGATCCGCCGTACCGAGAAGCTGCCGCCGTCGCGGGTACGGTCCACGTCGTAGACGATGGGGTGTTCGATGTCGCCGGCGCGCAGGAAGTAGGCATGCAGCGAGTGGGCGCCGCGGCGGCTGTCGAGCGTGGCCTGCGCGGCGGCCAGCGCCTGGCCGAGCACCTGCCCGCCGAACACGTACCGGGTGCCGATGTCGCGGCTCTGGCCGCGGAACAGGTTGTCCTCCAGCCGCTCCAGGGCGAGCAGGTCGATCAGTTCGGATACCACGGGGCCGAGGGCGGGAGGCACGAGGGCGGGCCATGGGCGGGAAGGGCCGCCGATTATACCGGCGCGGACCTGGCGGGCTTTCGCGCGGCCGGAAACGTTGTCCGGGGCTAGCCGGTCAGGCGGTGCAGCGGGACTTCGGCCAGCACGCGCGGCCAGGGAAAGCGCGGGCCGGGGTCGAGCTTGCGCCGGACCTGCAGCGAGGGATCGTCGCTGGCCGCGACGGTCCCGCGGTCCAGGTCCTGGTGGCCGGCGATGTGGCGCAGCGAGGGCAGTTCGGCGGCCAGGCGATGCAGCAGGGCGACGAGCGCATCGATCTGCACGTCCGGATAGGCCTCGTCCATGGCTTGGCGGCGCGAATCCAGCCAGTGCGGGTAGCGGCCGGCGTTGACCAGCTCGATGCCGATGGCGCGCGCGTTGTGGCCGCGCACGTGGTGGGCGATGTGGTCGTCGGGGACGTAGCGCCGCACGCTGCCGTCGCGGTCGATGTAGTAATGGCCGCTGTTGCCGGTGCCGCTGGGATAGAGCTTGCGTTCGCCGTATTCGCGCGCCGCCGCCAGGTCGGGCAGTTCGGTGCAGTGGATCACCACCAGGTCCACCTGCTCCAGTGGCCGCGTTTCCAGGTGCGGCACGTAGGGCAGCGGCGCGTCGACGATGGACAGATCGGGCAAGGGCGGCATGGGCCGGATGCTAGCATCGGCGCCTGCGGTCGCAGCGGCCGCACGTGCGGCGGGCGCCGCTACCCAGGGTGGATGGAAGGTCATGGAGGCGGAGTGAGCCGGGGTCATTGCATTCTTTCGCACGGGTTCGAGAGCGGCCCGGACGCGACCAAGGTCGCCGCGCTGGCGCGGGCCGCCGAGGACCTGGGCTGGACGACCGAGCGTCCCGACTACACCGACCTCGATGCGCGCGCCGAGGTGGGGCGGCTGGGCGACGTGCCCGGCCGCCTGCGGCGCTTGCTGGCCATCGCCGGTGCGGCGGCCGAGCGCGGCGGCCCGGTGGTGCTGGCCGGCTCCAGCCTGGGGTCGTACGTCTCGGCCCTGGCCTCGCTGCAGGTGCCCACCCGGGCGTTGTTCCTGATGGTGCCGCCCACCCGCATGGGGCCGCTGCCGGCGCTGGAGGCGGCGCCGGTGCCGATCTCCATCGTCCATGCCTGGCACGACGAGCTGATCCCGGCGGCCGAGGTGGTGGAATGGGCGCGGACGCGTTCGGCGCGGTTGCTGATGGTCGACGACAGCCATCGCCTGGCCGGGCACGTGGAAACCACGGCGCGCGCCTTCGCGCAGTTGCTCGAATCGCTGTAGGAGGCGACGCCGGCGGGGCGAATCCGCGCCGGCCCCGGCGTCGCGCGGCGATGGGTGGCCGTGCGCGCGGCCGGGCTGGCTTTGCACGCGCCGATGCCGGACCATTCCCGGCTTGCAACGATTCGATCCAGGCCCACCGCGCCGATGCCGGATCCCGCCCCTCCCGCGAGCTCCCTTCCGATGAAGTTCTTCGTTTCCTGCGCCAAGGGCCTGGAATACCTGCTGGCCGACGAGCTGCTCGCGCTGGGCGCGGCGAAGGCGACCGCCACCGTGGCCGGCGCCAATGCCGAGGGCACGCTGGTCGACGCCCAGCGCGCGGTGCTGTGGTCGCGCCTGGCCAGCCGAGTGCTGTGGCCGCTGGCCGCGTTCGACTGCCCGGACGAGCAGGCGCTGTACGACGGCGCCGCTGCCGTGCCCTGGCACGCGCACCTGGGCGAGGGCCACACCGTGGCGGTGGACGCGCACGTGTCCGGCGAGGCGATCACCCATGCGCGCTTTGCCGCGCAACGGGTCAAGGACGCGGTGGTGGACGGGTTCCGCGCGCAGGGCCTGGCCCGGCCTTCGGTGGACGTGGAGTCGCCGGACCTGCGCCTGAACCTGTCGCTGCGCAAGGGCCGGGCGACGCTGTCGGTGGACCTGGGTGGCGGCCCGCTGCACCGGCGCGGCTGGCGCGCCGCCCGGCACGAGGCGCCGCTGAAGGAGAACCTGGCCGCGGCGGTGCTGCTGCGCGGCGGCTGGCCGGCGCTGTACGCCGAAGGCGGCGCATTGCTGGACCCCATGTGCGGCAGCGGCACGCTGCTGATCGAAGGCGCGCTGATGGCGGCCGACGTGGCGCCAGGCCTGGGGCGGATGCACGCGCAGGCACCGCCGGACGCGCGGCCGCACGATGCCGACGCCCCGCGTGGCGGCGATGGCGGGCCGCCCGCCGCCGTCCCGGCTCCGGGCGCGCGCGACCTCCACGGCCTCCGCATGCGGACCGATGCGATCGCCGGCGAAGCGGGTCGCCCCGAGGCGCACGCCCCGTGGCAGGCGGCGATGGCGAAGATCGCACCCGCGCCCGTGACGGGCGATGCCGGCCACGTCGAAGAACGCGAAGGCGTGGCGTTGCCGACTCGCTGGCTCGGCTTCGGCGTCGACGCCTGGAACGCCCTGGTAACCGAGGCGAGGCGCCGCGCCGATGCCGGCCTGGCCGCCTTGCGCCCGGTCTTCCACGGCAGCGACCTGGATCGGCAGGCGATCGCGGCCGCCCACGCGAACGCACGGGCGGCCGAGGTCGCCGATGCCCTCGTCTTCGCGTCGTGCGACATCGATGCGCTGCCGGCGTGCGCCGCACCGCGCGGGCTGGTCGTGTGCAATCCCCCCTACGACCGGCGCCTGGCCGCCGATGGCGCGCTGTACCGCCGCCTGGGCACGGCGCTGCAGCGCGCGGTGCCGGGCTGGCGCGCCAGCCTGCTGTGCGGCGATGCCGACCTGGCCTACGCCACCGGCCTGCGCGCGGCCAGGAAGTACCAGGTGTTCAACGGTGCGCTGGAATGCGTGCTGATCGTGTGCGATCCGGTGCGGCCGCCGGTGCGCGAGGCGGATGCGCCGCGGGAGCTTTCCGAGGGTGCGCGCATGGTCGCCAACCGGGTCCAGCGCAACCTGCGCCGGCTGAGGAACTGGCGCGAGGTCGAGCAGGCGGGCTGTTTCCGCGCCTACGATGCGGACATCCCGGAGTACGCGGCGGCCATCGACGTATACGCCGAGGACGGCGGCGAGCGGCGCACCTTCCTGCACGTGCAGGAGTACGCGCCGCCGAAGGAGATCCCCGAGGCGGACGTGCGCCGACGCCGCAACGAACTGCTGGCCGCCGCGCGCGAGGCCTTCGCCGTGCCGGCCGCGCAGGTGGCGCTGAAGACCCGCGAGCGCGGCAAGGGCGGCAGCAAGTACGCCCAGGCCAGGACGGGCGGATTCCAGCAACGCGGCGAGCGCTTCGCCGTGCGCGAGAACGGCGCGCGGCTGTGGGTGAACCTGTTCGACTACCTGGACACGGGCCTGTTCCTCGACCATCGCCCGTTGCGCCGGCGCATGGCCGCGGAGGCCAAGGGCAGGCGCTTCCTCAACCTGTTCTGCTACACCGGCGTGGCCAGCGTGCAGGCGGCGGTGGCCGGCGCGGCCTCCACCACCAGCGTGGACCTGTCCGGCACCTACCTGCAATGGTGCGCGGACAACCTGGCGCTCAATGGGGTGGCCGGCACGGCGCACCGGCTGGTCCAGGCCGACGCGGTGGCCTGGCTGGAAGCCGAGCGGGCCAGGTACGACGTGATCTTCTGCGACCCGCCGACCTTCTCCAACTCGGCCCGCGCCGAGGACTTCGACGTGCAGCGCGAGCAGGTGCGCCTGCTGCGCGCGGCGGTGGCCCGGCTGGCGCAGGGCGGGGCGCTGTACTTCTCCAACAACTTCCGCCGCTTCCGCCTGGACGAGGATGCGGTGGCGCAGTTCGCCCACTGCGAGGAGATCAGCGCCTCGACCATTCCGCCGGATTTCGAGCGCAATGCGCGCATTCATCGGGCGTGGCGGCTGACGCGCGACTAGGCGCCGCTTCGGTGGGGTGCGCGGGGACATTGCGGTAGCGGGCGCGGGCGCGGCGGGATCGCGGCGGTTGCAGTGCAGCCGTGCCGCCAAAGGCGGGGCATGCCGACTCCGGGAGGAGCCGCGCCGGGCTTCCGCCATCGCCTGCGGCGGGATGCACCGGCACAATAGCCCGGTGGCGGCACGGCCACGCGACGAATTCGGCAGAGGCATCCATGGCAGACATTCCTCCCTTCCGCATCGGCCAGGGGTTCGACGTCCACATCTTCGGCGAGGGCGACCACATCATGCTCGGCGGGGTGCGCGTGCCGCACGACTGCGGCGTGGTGGCGCACAGCGATGGCGACGTGGCGCTGCATGCGCTGTGCGATGCGGTCCTCGGTGCGCTGGCGCTGGGCGACATCGGCGTGCATTTCCCGCCCACGGATGCGCGCTGGAAGGGCGCGGACAGCCTGGAGCTGCTGCGCCACTGCGTCGGGCTGGCGGCCGGTCGCGGCTGGCGCCTGGGCAACGCCGACGTGACCGTGATCTGCGAGCGGCCGAAGGTCGGCCCGCATGCGGCGGCCATGCGTGAACGGATCGCGGACGCCTGCGGGGTGGCGGTCGATGCGGTGGGGGTCAAGGCCACCACCAGCGAGAAGCTGGGCTTCACCGGGCGCGGCGAGGGCATCGCCGCGCAGGCGGTGGCGCTGATGGTGCGCGCATGAGCGCCGCCGCGGGACGGTGCCCGGCGTTCGGCGCCCCGGTGCTGTCGGCGCGGATGCGGGTGAGCGTGGAGGATTTCCGGGTCGAGGAAATCGACGGCTTCGAAGCGGGCGGCGAGGGCGAGCACCTGCTGCTGGCCGTGGAGAAGCGCGGGATGAACACGGTCTTCGCCGCGCGTGCGATCGCGCGCTGGGCCGGCGTGCCGGACCATGCCGTGGGCTATGCCGGGCTCAAGGACCGGCATGCGGTCGCCCGCCAGCGCTTCAGCGTGCACCTGCCGGGCCGGGAGCCGCCGGACGTGGCGGCGCTGGAGCAGGACGGCCTGCGCGTGCTGGCCCGGTCCCGGCATCGCCGCAAGCTGCCGCGCGGGGCGCTGGCCGGCAACCGGTTCGTGCTGACGTTGCGCGAGGTGGAAGGCATGCGCGATGCGATCGAGGCGCGGCTGGCGGCGATCGCCGCGCGTGGCGTGCCCAACCTGTTCGGCGAGCAGCGCTTCGGCCGCGGCGGCGGCAACGTCGGCAAGGCCTTGGCGATGTTCGCCCAGGGAGGGCGCGGCAAGCGGCCCGGCCGCGAGCAGCGTTCGATGCTGCTGTCGGCGGCGCGGTCGGTCCTGTTCAACCGGGCGCTGGCGGTGCGCGTGGCCGATGGCCACTGGGAGCGCGGGCTCGAGGGCGAGGTCTGGCTGCTGGCGGGCAGCCGCAGCGTGTTCGGGCCGGAGCCGTGGAGCGAGGCGCTGCAGGCCCGGCTGGAAGCGTTCGACATCCACCCCAGCGGCCCGCTATGGGGGCGTGGCGAACTGCGCAGCGAAGGCGCGTGCCGCGAACTGGAGCTGGCGGCGCTGGCCGACGCCGAGTCGCTGGCGCTGCGCGATGGCCTGGAGTGTGCGGGGCTGGAACAGGAGCGCCGTGCGCTGCGGGTGCGGCCGGAGGGGCTGGCCTGGGAGTGGCCGGAAGCGGGCAGCCTGCGGCTGGCCTTCGCGCTGCCGCCGGGCAGCTATGCCACGGCGGTGCTGGACCAGTTGGGCGAGGTGGTTGACGCGGCCGATGCAGATGCATCGGGCCTGGCGCCCGCTTAAGCGGGCCGGCTGCGCGCGGCCGGCCCCCGCCGTCCTCGCGGGCATCTTCCTGTAGAAGCCGACTTCGGCTGGCGATCCGGCACCGGATTCCGGAATGACCGCACGCCGGTCGCCGGCCCTGCCCGGCCCCTACAAGCGGCCCGCAATCGCCCGGCCCTTCGACCGTCCGCGCCGAGGGGCGGCGCGGACGATGCCGGTCAGAAGCCGCCGCCGAAGGTGAACTGCAGGCGCTCGATCTCGTCGCCTTCCTTCTTCTTGAACGGGTAGGCATAGCTGATCGAGATCGGGCCGACCGGGGCGCGCCACAGCAGGGCCACGCCGGCCGAGGCGCGCAGTTCGCCGGCATCGAAGTCGTCGGTGCCGGAGTAGACGTTGCCGAAGTCGACGAAGGCCGACACGCGCGCGGCCTTGCTGTCGAACAGCTTGGGGAACACCATCTCGATCTGGCCGACGGTCTTGAGCGAGCCGCCCAGCGGCTGGCCGCGGTAGCCGCCCAGCGCTTCGGAACGCGGGCCCAGGGTGTTGTCGCGGAAGCCGCGCACCGAGCGCGTGCCGCCGGCGTAGAAGTTCTCGAAGAACGGCAGGCCCGTGGCGGTGACCGTCCGCGTGTAGTCCGGCGAGGTGGTCAGGCAGGGATTGCTGGCGCCCGGGGTCGGGTTTTCCTGGGTGGGCATGGTCCAGCAGATGTCGCGGACGATGTCGTTGCCGTAGCTGTCGCCGTAGCCCAGGTCCAGGCCGGTGCGCAGCACGAACGCCGGGCTGAGCCGCCAGTACCTGGAGACTTCGTAGTTGAGCTTGTAGTACTCCACCGTGGAGCCGGGCAGGGTGGTCTCCAGGCCCACGCGCTGGTACGTGCCGCGGGTGGGCATGAAGAAGTCGTTGCGGGTGTCGCGCGCCCAGCCCAGCTCGCTGCGCCAGGCGTGGAAGGTGCGCCGGCCGATCGCGTGGACGTAGTCGACGATCGCCGCCGGCGTGTAGCCCGAGTAGGTCTGGATCTGGTTGCTGTCGATGCCGAACAGCAGCGAGATGGTGCTGTTCTCGGTGATCGGCAGGCCCAGCACGGCCTGCGCGGCGGCGTTGGTGCTGTTGTACTGGGCGGTGTTGAAGTCCGAGTAGTCCAGCTCGCGCCACCACAGGTTGTAGCCCAGCGACATGCCCTCGTCGGTGAAGAACGGGTTGATGTAGGAGAAGGCGTAGCGCTGCAGGTAGTCGCTGCGCTGCGCCTCCACCGAGACCCGGTTGCCGCCGCCGAGGAAGTTGTTCTGCGAGAGCTGGATCGAGGTGGTCATGCCGGCCAACTGCGAGTAGCCCAGGCCGAACACGAAGCTGCCGGAGGTGGTCTCCTTGACGTTGTAGACCACGTCCACCTGGTCGCCGGTGCCGGGCACGGCCGGCGTCTCCACTTCCACCGTCTCGAAGTAGCCCAGGCGCTGCAGGCGGATCTTGGAGCGGTCGATGGCCGCCTGCGAGTACCAACTGTTCTCGAACTGGCGCATCTCGCGGCGCAGCACCTCGTCGGAGGTGCGGGTGTTGCCCTTGAACAGGATCCGGCGCACGTTCACGCGCGGGCCGGGCAGCACCTGCAGGTTGATCGCGACGGTGCGGTCCTCCCGGTTGGGGGTGGGCACCGGATTGACCCGGGCGAAGGCGTAGCCGATGTTGCTGAGGGTGTTGGTGATCCCGTCGGAGGTGATTTCCAGCAGCGCGCGCGAGAACGTGTTGCCGGGCTTGGGGATGACCATCCGCTCGACCTGCTCCTGCGGCAGGATGGTGTCGCCGGTCACCTTGATCTCGGAGATCGTGTAGATCTCGCCCTCGGTGATGCTGGCGGTGAGGTACATGTCCCGCTTGTCGGGGCTGATCGAGACCTGGGTGGAGTCGATGTTGAAGTCGATGTAGCCGCGGTCCAGGTACCAGGAGTTGAGCTTCTCCATGTCGCCGGAGAGCTTCTCCTTGGAGTACTGGTCATCGCGCCGGTACCAGGACATCCAGGTGCTGGCGCGCGACTCCCAGGTGTCGAGGATGTCCTCGTTCTGGAAGTTCTCGCTACCGATCAGGTTGACGTGGCGGATCTTGGCCGCCTTGCCTTCCTTGATGTCGATGGTCACGTCCACGCGGTTGCGGTCCAGTTGGCTGACGCTGGGCGTGATCTGGACGTTGTACTTGCCGCGGTTGTTGTACTGGCGGTTCAGCTCCTGGGTCACCCGGTCCAGGCTCAGGCGGTCGAAGGTCTCGCCCTCGGCCAGGCCGATGTCCTGCAGGCCCTTGAGCAGGTCGTCGCTCTTGATGTCCTTGTTGCCGTTGACCGTGAGCTTGTTGATCGCCGGGCGCTCGACCACGGTCACCACCAGGATGTCGCCCTGGCGCTCCAGGCGCACGTCCTCGAAGAAGCCGGTGCGGTACAGCGCGCGGATGGTGTCGCCGGCCTCCACCTGGTTCATGACCTCGCCGCGTTCCACCGGCAGGTAGGTGAACACGGTGCCGGCGGCGATGCGCTGCAGGCCGTCGATACGGATGTCGCGGACGGTGAACGGCTCCACCGTTTGCGCCAGCGCCGGCAGGCCATAGGTCGAGGCCAGCGTCGAGGCGAGGGCGAGGGCCAGCAGGCGGCGAACGGGGAATCGCGTCATGTCACATCCGGTGGAGGAGCTTTGGGGCAGGTGGGGCGGGCTGGAGCCGGGAGTGGAGTGTGTCATCGCGGCAGCAAGCCCAGTATGTCGTTGTAGAAGGCCAGTCCCATCAGCCCGGCCAGCAACGCCAGGCCTACGTACTGCCCGGCGGCCATCGCGCGTTCGCTCAGCGGGCTGCCCTTGACCAACTCGATAAGGTAATACAGCAGGTGACCGCCGTCCAAGATCGGGATGGGCAGCAGGTTGATGATGGCCAGGCTCAGCGACAGCAGGGCCAGGAAATACAGGAACCAGTCGGCGCCGCGCTTGGCCGAGGCGTTGGCGGCCCGGGCGATGGTCACCGGGCCGGACAGGTTGTCCCTGACCGAGGCGTCGCCGGTCAGCATCCGCCGGATCATCCCCAGCGAGTCGGAGGCCAGCCGGCCGGTCTCGCGCAGCGCGGCCGGGATCGCGGCCACGGGGCCGAAGCGCTGCACGGCGTCGTACTCGGGCGCCTGCGGGGCGGACATGGCGATGCCCAGTTCCCAGGTGCCGGCGCGGCGGGGGTCGGTGCTGGGCCGCGGCCGCAGCTCCAGGGCCAGGCGCTCGCCCGCGCGCTCCACCTCGACCATGCCCTCGCCGCCGCGCTCGCCCAGGGCCTGGACCAGCGGGGCGACCCGGTCGGCCGCGTCCACGCGCTGGCCGTCGATGGCCAGGATCAGGTCGCCCGGCAGCAGCACGCCGGCGGCGGCGGCGTCCTCGCGCACGCTGTCGACCAGCGCCGGGGCCAGCAGGAAACGCCAGGCGAAGCCGGCCTGCTCGGGGATGCGGCGCTCGTCCAGGCCGGCCGGCAACCGTGACAGGCGCAGGGTGCGCACCGCCTCGCGGCCGGCGGCGTCCTCGCTGCGGACCTGGATGTCGCGGCGGTCCAGCGCCGGCGCGGCCATCGCCATGGCGACCTCGGTCCAGGTGGCGACCGGGCGGCCGGCGATCTCGACCAGACGGTCGCCCGGCTGGAAGCCGGCCTCGGCCGCGATGCCGGCGCTGCGCCCGACCACCGGGGCGTAGTCCTGGCGGCCGACGATGAACATCGCCCACAGCAGCGCCACGCACAGCAGCAGGTTGGCGGCCGGCCCGGCGACGACGATGGCGATGCGGCGCCATACGTTCTGGCGGTTGAACGCATGCGCCTGGCGGTGGGCCGGCACGTCGGCCTCGCGCTCGTCGAGCATCTTCACGTAGCCGCCCAGGGGGATGGCGGCGATGGCGAACTCGGTGCCGGCGCGGTTGCGGCGCGACCACAGCGGGCGCCCGAAGCCGATCGAGAAGCGCAGCACGTCCACGCCGCAGCGGCGGGCGACCCAGTAATGGCCGTACTCGTGGAAGGTGACCAGCAGGCCCAGGCTCACCGCCAGCCACCAGATGGAACCGATGAGATCAGCCATGGCCGGTGGAGTCCGTTCGGGCGGTGGCGCTCATGCAGCGGGGCTCCCAGGGGGGGACGAATCGATCCGGTGGCGGGTACGCCGGCGTGCGTCCGCGTCCGCCGCCAGCAGCGCCTCCAGCGAATCGGCCGGTGCGGCGGGCAGGGCGGCGAGGGCGTCCTCGACCAGCTCAGGGATGGCTAGGAAACCGATCCGGCCCTGAAGAAAGGCTGAAACCGCTTCCTCGTTGGCCGCGTTGAGCACCGCCGGGGCGGTGCCGCCGGCCGCCAGGGCCTCGCCGGCCAGGCGCAGGCAGGGGAAGGCGTCCAGGTCCGGAGCCTCGAATTCGAGCCGCCCCTGGGCCAGCAGGTCCAGCCCGGTCACGCCCGAGTCGATCCGCTCCGGCCAGCCCAGGCCCACCGCCAGCGCGGTGCGCATGTCCGGCAGGCCGAGCTGGGCCAGGGTGGAGCCGTCCACGTACTCGACCAGCGCATGGACCAGGCTCTGCGGGTGCACCAGCACGCCGATGCGCGCCGGCGGCAGGCCGAACAGGTGGTGGGCCTCGATCACCTCCAGGCCCTTGTTCATCAGCGTGGCCGAGTCCACCGAGATCTTCGGGCCCATCGACCACTTCGGGTGCGCCACCGCCTGGGCCGGGGTGACCCGTGCCAGGCGAGCGCGGTCCCAGCCGCGGAACGGCCCGCCGGAGGCGGTCAGCACGATCCGGCGCACGTCGCCGGCGCGGCACGCCTGCAGGCACTGGAACACCGCGCTGTGCTCGCTGTCGATCGGCACCACCTGGGCGCCGGAACGGCGGGTGGCGGCCATCACCAACTCGCCGGCCAGCACCAGCGATTCCTTGTTGGCCAGCAGCAGGCGCTTGCCGGCGCGCGCGGCGGCCAGGGTCGAGCCCAGCCCGGCGGCGCCGACGATGGCGGCGACCACGGTGTCGCATTCCGGGCCGGCGGCCAGCGCCTGCAGCGCGTCCGGGCCGGCATGGGCATGGGTGGGCAGGCCGGCGTCGCGCAGGCCGTCGCGCAGGCGCGGCCAGGCGGCCGGATCGGCGACCGCCGCATGGTCCGGCCGATGGGTGATGCACAGCTTCACCAGGGCCTCGGCGTTGCTTCCCGCGGCCAGCACGCTGGCGCGCAAGCGCCCGCGGTGGCGGGCGATCACGTCCAGCGCCGAGGCGCCGATCGAGCCGGTGGCACCGAGCACGGCGACCTGGCGCATGTCCGCGGTGGGCTGCATGTCCAGTCTCAGAAACCGAGGATGTCCTTGCCGATGGCGAACACCGGCAAGGCGGCGAGCACGCCGTCGATGCGGTCGAGCACGCCGCCGTGGCCCGGGATCAGGTCGCCGGAATCCTTCACCCCGGCCTGGCGCTTGAGCAGGCTCTCGACCAGGTCGCCGACGATGGATGCCAGCACCGCGGCCACCGCGGCCAGCGCCAGCGCCGGCAGTTGGCCGGGGCCCGCACCGGCGAGGATGCCGAAGCCCACCGCGGCGGCCAGGCCCGCGGTCAGCCCGCCGAGTGCGCCCTCCACCGTCTTGTTCGGGCTGATGGTCGGCGCCAGCTTGCGCCGGCCCCAGCGCCGCCCGGCGAAATAGGCGCCCGAGTCGGCGGCCCAGACCAGCGCCAGCGCCGCCAGCAGCCAGCGATGCGCGCGCGGGTCGCCGCCGCCGGCCAGGGCGGCGAAGTTGTCCGAATGGATCAGGCACAGCGCGCACCAGGCCGAGACCGCGGCCAGGGTGCCGGCGCCCAGCTTGAAGGCGCGCGTCCAGGAGCGGTGGTTGCCGCTCACGCCCGGCCGCCACAGCCACAGCAGGGCCAGTGCCCAGCCCAGCACCCCGGCCAGGGTGGCGATCTGGAACAGCGCCGGGGAGAACCCGCTCTCGCCGCGTGAGGCCCAGACCAGCAGCACCATCAGCAGCAGGGTCAGCAGCAGCAGCACCGTGCGCGACAGGCTGTCGTCGATGCCGGCCAGCTTCAGCCACTCCCACAGGCCCGCCAGTACCACCGCCGCGGCCAGCGCGGCCATCCACGGAGTGGGCAGCAGGAGGATGGCCGCGATCGCGGCCGGCGCCATCATCAGCGCCGCGATGACGCGGGTACGGGTCATGCCGGGGTCTCCATGGCGGCGATCTGCGCGCTGGTCAGGCCGAAGCGGCGCTCGCGCCCGGCGTAGTCGTCCAGCGCGCGCTGCAGCAGCCCGGCGTCGACGTCGGGCCACAGCGTCTCGGTGAACCACAATTCGGTATAGGCCAGTTGCCAGAGCAGGAAGTTGCTGATCCGGCAGTCGCCGCCGGTGCGGATGAACAGGTCCGGCGGCGGCAGGTCGGCCAGGGCCACGTGCGCGGCCACGGCGGCCTGGTCGATGCGCTCAGGATCCAGGCGGCCGGCGGCGGCCTCGCGGGCCAGCGCCCGGGCCGCGGCGGCGATGTCCTGGCGTCCGCCGTAGCTGGCGGCGATGTTCAGGTGCAGGCGCCCGTTGCCGGCGGTCTGCGCCTCGGCCGTGGCCATGCGCGCGCGGATCGGGTCGACGAAGCGCTCGCGCTCGCCGATGAAGCGCACCCGCACGCCGCGCCGGTGCAGTTCGTCGACCTCGCGTTCCAGCGCGTTGAGGAACAGCTTCATCAGCGCGCCCACTTCCTCTTCCGGCCGGCCCCAGTTCTCGCTGGAGAAGGCGAACAGGGTCAGCGCGCCGATGCCGCGCTGCAGGCAGAAGTCGATGGTCAGGTTGACCGCGCGGGCGCCGGCGCGGTGCCCGACCACGCGCGGCCTGCGCCGCTGCTGTGCCCAGCGGCCGTTGCCATCCATGACGATGGCCAGGTGCTGCGGGACTGCGGGGCGGGCGGGGGCGGGCATGGCCGTCATGCGCAGGACTGACCGCTTCAGACCGCCATCAGTTCCTGTTCCTTGGCCTTGACCACCTCGTCCACGTCCTTGATCGCCTTGTCGGTGATCTTCTGGATCTCGTCCTCGGTACGGCGGACCTCGTCCTCGGTGACCTGCTTTTCCTTGAGCAGGTCCTTGACCTGCTGGTTGGCGTCGCGGCGGACGTTGCGGACGGCGACCTTGGCGTCCTCGCCCTCGCTGTGCACGACCTTGGTCAGGTCGCGGCGGCGCTCCTCGGTCAGGGCCGGCAGGTTGAGGCGGATGGTGGTGCCGGCGGTGTTCGGGGTCAGGCCCAGGTCCGAGGCCAGGATCGCTTTCTCGACCGGGCCGACCATGCTCTTGTCCCACGGGGTGATGACCAGCGAGCGGGCGTCGGAGACGGCCACCGCCGCCACCTGCGACAACGGCACCTCGCTGCCGTACGCGCTGACCCGGATCGTCTCGACCAGGCCGGTGGAGGCGCGACCGGTGCGGATCTTGACCAGGTTGTGGCGCAGAGCCTCGATGCTCTTGGCCATGCGGGCCTGCGCGTCTTGCTTGATTTGGTTGAGCATCGCCGTGGCTTCCATCTTTTCGCCTGAATCGGCCGATTATACGGATATTGCCGGGTGCGGCCCGCCGCGCCGTGCCCGGGACGACGCCGGCGGGAAAGGCGGAAAGGGCTTCGCCGCCGCCCGCAGGCGCGGCCGGGCGGGAGCGCGTATGCCGGGCGCCGGGGGCGCCGGGGGCGCCGTCAGTGGCGGCCGCGGACCAGGGTGCCGATGTTGGCGCCCTGCAGGATGCGCATCAGGTTGCCCGGCACCGAGACGTCGTAGACCCGCAGCGGGATGCCATGGTCGCGGCACAGGGCGAAGGCGGCGGTGTCCATCACCTGCAGGCCGCGGGCGATGACCTCGTCGTGGTCCAGTTCCTCGAAGCGCACCGCGTCGGGGAACTTCTTCGGGTCGCGGTCGTAGACGCCGTCGACCTTGGTCGCCTTGAGCAGCAGGTCGGCGTCGATCTCGATCGCGCGCAGGGCGGCGGCCGAGTCGGTGGTGAAGAAGGGGTTGCCGGTGCCGGCGGCGAAGATCGCGATGCGGCCCTTCTCCAGGTGGCGCACGGCGCGGCGGCGGATGTAGTCCTCGCACACGTCGTTGATCTTGATCGCGCTCATCACCCGGACCTTGCCGCCCAGCTTCTCCAGCGCGTCCTGCATGGCCAGCGCGTTGATCACCGTGGCCAGCATGCCCATCTGATCGCCGGTCACCCGGTCCATGCCGCCGGCGGCCAGGCCGGCGCCGCGGAAGATGTTGCCGCCGCCGATCACCAGGGCGATCTCCGCGCCGGCCTCGCGCGCCTCGATCACCTCGCCGGCGACGCGGCCGATCACCCCCGGGTCGATGCCGTAGTCCTCGGCCCCCATCAACGCCTCGCCCGAGAGTTTCAGCAAGACGCGGCGGTGGGCGAGCTGGGACATGTGGGGCCTCTGCGGGTGCGGAAAACCTGCGAATTCTAGCGGAAACCGCCTGCGTCCGCGCCGCCGGGCGCGCGGCGGCGCCGGTGCCGCCTCACTGCCCGTGCTGGCTGACCCGGTTGCGGCCCTCGCGCTTGGCGCCGTAGAGGGCGTCGTCGGCCGCCTGCAGCAGGCTGCGCGCATCGCTGAACTCGTTGGCCGCGCTGTCGTGGGTGGCCACGCCGGCGGAGAAGGTCACGTACAGCGACTGGCCGTCGACCACGGCCATCGGCAGGCGCGCCACCTCCTCCAGGATGCGCTGCAGCACGCGGGTGGCGGCGGCCTCGTTGGAGTGGCTGAGCACGACCAGGAACTCCTCGCCGCCGTAGCGGGCGATCAGGTCGGTGCTGCGCAGCATGCGCTGCAGGGTCTGGGCGAACTGGCGCAGCACCTGGTCGCCGACCAGGTGGCCGTGCTGGTCGTTGATGCGCTTGAAGTCGTCCAGGTCGACGAAGGCGATCGACAGCGGGTGCTGCAGGGCCACGGCGGTGGCGAACTCGCGCTCGAGCACCTCCTCCATCTGCAGGCGGTTGTAGACCCCGGTCAGCGGGTCGCGGCGCGACTGCTCGGTCAGCCGGCGCATGCGCTCCTCGGAGACCTGGGCGTCGTGGCGGGCCTGGGTGGCCTCCTGGATCTCGCGCAGGTTGCGCAGGATCAGCAGCTCCTTGGCGTGGTCGGAGATGGCCTGCAGGTGCTCGGGGCGGCTGATGCGCACCTCGAACAGGGCGCTGATCTCCGGCAGCGCGGCGGCGATCTGCACCAGCAGGTCGTCCAGCGCCTCGGTGCCGCGGCCGGTGCAGGCGCGCACCGGCGCCAGGGTGCGCTCGCGCAGGCGGCCATCCGGGTCGGCGGGCGCCAGCCACAGGTCGGCGACCACTCCGGAGGCGTGCACGCAGCGCTGGAAGGCGTCTTCCGGCGTCGATTCGCTGGCGGCAATGGCGTCGACCAGGTAGGAAGGCAGCCGCCACTGCCGCGCCAGCCAGGTGCCGACCTCGGCGTGGTCGGCGCCCAGCACCTCGCGCTCCAGCTCCAGCAGCGCGTCGTTGTCGGCGGCGCGGGCGCAAAGCGCGGCGTATTCGTCGGGCACCGCCTGCAGCAGCGCCAGGCGGCCGATGTCCTGCAGCAGGCCGGCCAGCATCAGGTCCTCGGCGCGCTGCACCCCGGCCGGGGTGCCCAGCAGGC
This sequence comes from Pseudoxanthomonas broegbernensis, assembly GCF_014202435.1. Lineage (GTDB taxonomy): Bacteria > Pseudomonadota > Gammaproteobacteria > Xanthomonadales > Xanthomonadaceae > Pseudoxanthomonas > Pseudoxanthomonas broegbernensis. Next base: position 582,141 of record NZ_JACHGU010000001.1, read on the forward strand.
GCGCGGCCAGCGCGGCCAGGACGCTGCGCCGCCACACGCGCTCCTGCTCGTGGGCGGTGCCGTTGTGCCCGCGCAGGCCCTGGACCAGCGAGAAGCCCAGGGCCAGGCTCAAGGTCGCGTTGAGGCCGAGCATGGTCATCGCCTGGGCGAGGTTGTCGACCCGGCGGCGGCCGGCGTACAGCGGGGAGTTGGCCACCCGCAGCAGGCGCGCGCTCAGCGCCGCGTCCATGCTGATGATGTGCGCGGTGGCGCCCAGGTCGGCGTTCGGATCCTGGGCCAGCTCGATGATCTGCAGCGCAACGCCGGGCGGCGAGGGCAGATTGCGGCAGTGCAGGAGGCTGGCTTCTAGTTCCGGTCGCATCACGCTGCGGGTCAGATCCGATGCCCGGAGTATGCAGGCAAATGCGTTGCGCGGTAAGCGCCCGCCGCCATCGGCGCGGCGCGGTTTCCGTTTTCGGGGAAAGAGCGCCGGAAAAAGGAAAGCCGCGGCGGGCCGCGGCTTTCCGGATGACATCCGCGCGGCGGGCGCGCGGATCAGGCCAGGCCGGCCTGCTTCATCACCTCGGAGGCGAAATCGTCCTCCTTCTTCTCGATGCCCTCGCCCACGGCCAGGCGGTCGAAGCGCACGACCTCGGCGCCGGCCGCCTTCAGCGCGGCCTCGACGGTCTGGTTGGTGTCCAGCACGTAGGGCTGGCCGTACAGGGTGACCTCGTTGACGATCTTGGCGATCTTGCCGGAGATGATCTTCTCCAGGATGTCGGCCGGCTTGGCCTTGTCCTTGTCGGACATCTTGGCCAGCTCGATCTCCTTCTCCTTGGCGATGAAGTCGGCGGGCACGTCGGAGGCCCTGACGTGCGGCGGGTTCATCGCCGCCACGTGCATGGCGATGCCGCGGGCCAGCTCGGCGTCGCCGCCCTTGAGCTCGACCAGCACGCCGATGCGGCCGCCATGGACGTAGGACGCCACGTTCTGCGCGCTGTCGATGCGCGCCAGGCGGCGCAACTGCACGTTCTCGCCGACCTTGGCGATGACCGCCGCGCGGGTTTCCTCAATGGTCTCGCCGGAGGCCAGTTTGGCCGACTTCAGCGCTTCGACGTCGGCGGCGCCGGAAGCCAGCGCGGCCTGGGCGACGGTATCGACGAACGCAAGGAAGTTGGCGTCCTTGGCCACGAAGTCGGTCTCGGAGTTGATCTCCACCAGCACGGCCTTGCCGCCGTCCTGGGCCACGGCGATACGGCCGTCGGCGGCGACCCGGCCGGCCTTCTTGTCGGCCTTGGCCAGGCCGGACTTGCGCAGCCACTCGGCGGCGGCGTCGATGTCGCCGTTGTTCTCGGTCAGTGCCTTCTTGCACTCCATCATGCCGGCGCCGGTGCGCTCGCGCAGTTCCTTGACCAGGGAAGCAGTGATTTCCACGGGAATACCTCGTTAATGGGATGAAGGTGGCTCCGCTGCGCGGAGCGGGGCGGGCGGTGTGCCGCGCGCGGGACGGCGCGCGGGGTCCGGCCCGGCCCGGAGCGGACGGGGGCGCTTGGCGCCGGCCGTGCGCGGGGGGAGGCGGCCGCGCGCGGCGGCCGCCGGGGCATCACTCGGCGGCGGGGGCGGCGACCTCGCCGTCCTCGGGCGCCTTCTTGGCCGCGGCCTTCTTGGCCGGTGCGCGGCGCGGGGCCTTGCCCTCGCCCTCGCCCTCGCCGAAATCGCTTTCGGTCACGTTGGCGGCGTGCGGGGCGGCGGCCTTGCCTTCCAGCACGGCGTCGGCGGCGGCGCGGGCGTAGAGCTGCACGGCGCGGATGGCGTCGTCGTTGCCGGGGATGGCGTAGTCGACCAGGGCCGGGTCGTAGTTGGTGTCGACCACCGCGATCACCGGGATGCCCAGCTTGCGGGCTTCCTTGATCGCGATGTCCTCGTGGCCGATGTCGATCACGAACAGGGCGTCGGGCAGGCGGTTCATGTCCTTGATGCCGCCCAGCGAGGCTTCGAGCTTGTCGCGCTCGCGGCGCAGGCCCAGCACTTCGTGCTTGACCAGCTTCTCGAAGGTGCCGTCGGTCTCGGCCGCTTCCAGTTCCTTCAGGCGCGCCACCGACTGCTTGACGGTGCGGAAGTTGGTCAGGGTGCCGCCCAGCCAGCGCTGGGTCATGTACGGCATGCCGCAGCGCTCGGCCTCTTCCTTCATGGCTTCGCGCGCGCTGCGCTTGGTGCCCAGGAACAGGATGGTGCCGCGCTTCTGGGCGATGGCCGAGATGAAGTTCATCGCGTCGGAGAACAGCGGGACGGTCTTCTCCAGGTTGATGATGTGGATCTTGCCGCGGGCGCCGAAGATGTACGGAGCCATCTTCGGGTTCCAGTATCGGGTCTGGTGGCCGAAGTGGACGCCGGCTTCCAGCATCTGGCGCATGGTGATCTGGGGCATTGCTTGAAACTCCTGGCGGTGGAACCGCGCCCGCGGCCGTTGCGTTCGGCGCCTGCGGGACGTGCGGCCATGGCGGCGCGCAGCGACGGTTCCGGGGTTGGGCCTCCCTGGCGCTTCCGTGTCCGAACCCGCTTCCAGAAACTGCGGGCACCCCGGCACGGGGGATGGCGTCAGGTGTGTATTCGCCGGACCGGGACGGACGCCCGGAACTCCGCGCCCGGCGTGGGCGGCCCCGGCGAGGGGGCGGGCAGAGCCGGGGGAGTATAGCGGCCGTGGCGGGTCGGGGGCAAAGCCCGGCGGCGCGGGCGATTCAGCGGCCGCCCAGGCGGTCCGGCGCCGGGACCAGGACCACCGGCCGGCCGTCGACGTCGGCCTGGAAGCGCCCATAGGGCGGGTCCCCGGCATCGGCGGGCATGGGCCAGTGCTTGTAGCGCCCGGCCAGGACGTAGCCGGCCAGGTTGGGTGCGAGCGGATGCACGCGCCCGCCGGCGCCGATGAAGGCCAGCTCGGCGATGCGGGCGTGGCGGTCGCCGGTGTTGTCCAGGCGCAGCATGCGCCGGCCGCCGGCATCGTCCTCGACCCGGGCGCTGAGCCGGGCGCCGAGGGGCGGGGCGGCGGTGGGCACGAAGACCGGGAGGGAATAGCGCAGCAGCGGCGTTGCCGGGGCATCGGCCGGCGGGGCGGCGGCCGGCAGTTCGTCCACCACCAGGCGGTAGCTGGACTCCACCGCCGGGTCGAGGTCGGTCAGTCTCAGCACCCGCACCAGTTGTCGTTGTTGCGGCGGGATTTCCAGCAATGGCGGGCTCACCGCCAGGTCGCGGGTGGGGGCCAGCACCTCGCGCCCGTCCACCTGGGTCCAGGCGAAGATCCGCGCCTGCGCATGCATCGGTGCCTGGCCGGTGTTGCTCAGCCACAGGACCGCCGCCGCCTCGCCCGCCTGCAAAGTCAGCGACACCGGTGCGATGCGCAGGTCGCCGCCGGTCGCCGGAGCGGCGGCCAGGCACGTGGCCAGGGCCAGCAGCGATGCCAGGGATGCCGGCCATGCCATCGCCGCACGCGCCATCAGAACACGATGGTGGTGACCCGCGCGGGGTCCACCGGGCCACCGTCGGGCACCGGCATCCGCGCCGGATCGCCATCCGAAGTGGCGGTCGTGGGGACCGGTGCCGCATCCGGGGCCGCCGCGGGGGCGACGAGATAGGGCGTTCCCGCGGAGCAGGCGACGCTCGGGGCGGCGCCGGCGGACGTGCGCACGTCGCAGCGGTCCAGCAGGGTGATGCCCACCCGGACGGTCCGGCTGCTGGATGCCTCGACACCGGCCATCCCGAGCAGCAGGAGGGCCAGGACCAGGGGCTTGCACGCGCGCATCGGCGAGTTCCTCGGCCGGTCGGGGGAACCGGCTGTCAGCCACGCTGTCGGCGCGGGACCGGGAAAGTTGAGGCCGGCGGCCGCTTTCGGCCCGCACCGTGTGCCCAACTGTGCGGCGGGTCACGCATGGGCCGCGTGTAGGCGGCCGCTTCGCCGGATCAGTAGGTCAGGGTGACCGTCACCGTGTCCGAGTAGGTGCCCGGCATCGCCTCGGGCTGGGGCGGGACCCGGCCGTGGACCGTCAGCGTCTGCGCCTGGCCGGTGCCGGTGCCGCCCTGGTCGGCGCCCTGGGCGTTGTCCCAGACCAAGCCGTGGCCGGGGTCCTGGTAGAGCTCGTAGGCCAGGTGCCCGCCCGGTCCGGCCATGCGGCGGACCGGGCCGGCGGCATGGCTGCCGGCGCCCAGGCCCACCCTCCAGGCCGCGTTGACCGGGCAGCGCAACTGGATGGAGGAGGTGGCGGTGCGCGCCGTCGCCAGCGAGGCCACGTAGCCGAAGTCCATGACGGTGGAAGCGACGATGGTGCAGGCATTGGCGAAGCTGGCCACCACGCCGCTGGAGCTGAAGCCCACGTTCGCGCCGCCGGCGACGAGGCAGTCGCTTGCCGGCGGCGGGGCGATGGCGCTCTGGCGGAAGCGGACGATGCCGTTGACGCCCTGTTCCTGGTAGCCGCCGGCGGGCAGGTTCTGCCCGGCCGGCACCCGGCCGTACACGGGGATGCTGCGGGTGACGCTGGTGCCGGGAGCGACCTGGTCGGTCCAGCTATGGACGGGAAAGCCGCCGCCGAGCGGGCCGAGCACCTGGGTGCGGGCCGGGTCGGCGTACAGGTCGTAGCTCATGTACGCCGGGCTGGAGTAGTTGAACATCCGCCGCGGCGCGACCGTGCCCCATTGGCCCGGATTGGCGAAGACGCACACCCGCAGGTAGGCGGTGTCCTGGGTGCCGTTCTGGCAGGTGTAGCTGAGTCCGCTGGACTGGGCATCCGTGTGCCCGGCCGGGGTGACGGCGCCGAAGTCCAGGTGCAATGCGCCTCCCGTCCAGCAACTCTGCGCCACGGCCATCCGCGCGGGCGCCAGGCCCAGCAGCGCCGCACAGAGCACGGCCGCCGCCAGAGCGGCGATGGGCCTCGGGCCGGCGGGCGGGCGCCGGGTCCATCCGTCGGCGAGGGATCGCGCGTTCACCGGCATTCCAGTTCCCCGAGTTCGACCCAGCCGCGGTCGGGCAGCGTGTCGGGCAGCGCCGCGCTGCACGCAGCGGGGCCTTCGCCGGCCCGCAGGCGCGCCGCGACGGGCGGGTCCTGCAGGTACACCAGGCCATCGTAGCCGACCACCGTGTCCGCCACCGCCTCGCCCGCGCCCGGCGCCTCCACGCCGACCACGGTGCCGGGTGGCAGCCATTCCCCGTCGCGGCCGCGCAGGGCCAGTTGCACCGACGCCGTGCGCCGCATCGGGAACAGCGCCAGCATGCCGCTGCGGCTCTCCGGCACGGCGTCCATGCCGGTGCGCTCGATGTGCATGTCGGCCGGCAACTGCAGCGGGTCGATCGACAACCGGTTGCGCTGCCAGGCATTGAGCCGCGTGACCAGCAGCAGGCCGTCGCGGTCGGTCTGCCCGATCGGGCGGTTCTCCAGCATGACCGGCACCCCGGCCACGCCCTGGGTGGACACCAGCGCGAACGCGTCCTCCACCCGGCGCAGCGCGAACAGGCGATGCCGCATCAGCAACAGGCCGCCGTTGGCGCTGGCGTAGCCCTGGGTGGCCCCGTCGCTCCCGTCCGCGCCGCGCCAGTGGGTCAGGCCGGCGCTCCATTGCCCATGGCTGCCCAACTGGGTGAGCTGGGCCTGGGCGCCCGGGCGGTCGCCCAGCGTGGCCTGCGCGCGCCAGCCCCAGCCGCCTTCGTCGCTGGGCACGGCGCGGTTGGCCTCCAGCGCCAGGCTGCGCAGGTCGCCGGTGCGGTGCGCCGAGGCCGAGGTGGACAGGTGGCGGTCCAGGGGCATCGACCAGTACAGCGAGGCGCTGTCGCCGCGCGCGCCGTCCAGGTCGCGGCTGAAGCCGAGGTTGAGGCTACCGTAGCGGCGCAACTGCTGCGACCAGCTCAGGCTCAGGTAGCGCGAGGCGGGCAGTCCCGGATATTCCTGGCGCAGGTAGCTGCTGCCGACCTGGCCATAGGGCAGGCCCACGCCGATGAAGATGCGGTCGCTGCGCAGCGGCAGTGGCGTGCCTTCCAGGCTGGCCGCGTCGCGGAAGCCCTCGCTGCGGCGCAGCGAGGCCAGGTTCACGCTGAAGGCGCGGGAGATCCACTGGTAGCCGATGCCGCGTTGGCGTCCTTCCTGGCCCGCGTGGCGGCTGGCGGCCAGGGCCAGGTCGAGTACGCCGCCGTGCTCGCCCAGCCGCAGCACGCCGCCGGCGCCGGCCATGCGCAGGTCCGCGACGGTTTCGAAGTGGCCCTCCAGCGTGGCCAGCCGGTTCAGGCCGTAGCGCCCGGTGGCGCTGGCCATCGGCTCGCTGGCGTAGGCCGACGAGCGCAGGCCGTAGTCGCGGCGCACCTTGCCCAGTTCCAGCGACCAGTCGCCCAGCCCCGCCTGCAGCAGTTGCGGCGCGTTGTACAGGGAGAATCCGATCACGCGGCTCTGGCCGTTGATGTCGGTGATCACCATCTGCGCCTGGCCCGCGCCGTTGAGCGTGGGCACGCTGTCGATCTGGAACTGCCCCGGCCGCACCTGCCGGCTGGACTGGCGGATGCCGTCGATGAACAGGTCCACGGTCGACGGCAGCGCCGCTTCGCCGGCGAACGATGCCAGCGGCGCGGTGACCCGGTAGGGCTGCAGGGCGAAGTTGCGCGAGACGCGCACGCCGCCGATACGGGTCGGGCGGGTCCAGGCCAGCGCGCCGGTGATCGCGTCGCCCACGGCCAGCGAGACCATGCTGTCGGGGAAGTCGAGCTGCCAGGAGGTGTCCAGGCGCACGCCGTCGCGCCGGTCGTCGTGGCCGCTGGCCTGCACGCTGCGGCCGACCGCGCTGGTGCTCCAGGTGCCGGCGCCCAGCCCGAACAGGCGCAGCTCGCTCCAGCCGCTGAAGCTGCGGTGGTCCCCGTCGCCCTGGGCGTACAGGTCGTAGTTCAACAGCAGTCCGCGCGCGCGCGCCCGGGTCGGCCCGCGGGCGCTCAGGCTGCTCGAAGCCGATCCTCGTGTCGCCGGACAGCGACCCCACCGGGACCCACAGGGCGATGCGCTGGCGCGCGGCGTCGTACTCGGCACGCAGGCCGGGGATGCGTTGCAGCGGCACCATCCCGGCGGCCCGGTCGCCGCCCGGCCAGGCCAGGCCAAGGCCGCGCAGGGTTTCGGCGCTGGCGAAGAAGGCGCCGTCGTCCAGCACGAAGCGCGCCAACTGGCCGCTGGCGAACTGGTTGACGGAGACTTCTAGGAACAGCTCCTGCCCCGTCGCGGACGCCTCGTCTCCGTCCGCGCCCGCGGGCAGGGACGTCGCGCTCGACCCGGCGGCCACCGCCGAAGGCACGCCGTCCTGGCCCGCCGCCAGGGCGGGCAGAGGCGACGCGCAGGCGGCGGCCAGGCTAGCGGCCAGCGCCGTCCAGCGGCAGCGGCCGCGCATCCGGGTCGTCATTGAATCTCGCCTCGAGGGTCTGATCCGGCGCAAGCGGATGGGAGACCGGCAGCGGCCAGCTCATCGTCTGGCCGGCCAGCACGTAGCCGAGCAGCCCCTGGTTGAGCGCGCGCGCGCCGCCGTCGGCGGCCACCAGGACGAGCTGGCTCAGCTTGGCCCGGCGCGTGCCGGCGTTGCTCGCCACCAGGCGGCTGCCGCCGGGCGCGGGCTCCAGCGCGAAACGCAGCGATGCCGGGCCGGTTCCCGGGAGGGACGCCTGCGCGGCGGGCACCGCCGGTGCCGGCCCGGCCGGTTCCAGGAACACGGGAATGGAATAGCGCAGCAGGAACTGGAGACCGGCCGGCCTGGCTTGCGCTGCCGCCGGGGGCAATTCGTCCACCAGCAGGCGGTAGGACCGCTCCGTGGGCGCCGGCCCCGGCTGCAGCCGCACCACGCGCACCATCTGCTGCGCGCCCGGGGCGATCTCCAGCGTGGCTGGGCTGGCGACCAGGTCGCGCGTGGGCGCCAGCCGGTCCTCGCCGCCATCCTGCGACCAGGCATGTACGCGCACCTGCGCGCGCAGCGGGTGCTGCCCGCTGTTGCTGAGCCAGATCGCCTGCGCCTGCTGGGCCTGCGCGAACTCCAGCAGGATCGGCGACACCTGCAGGTCGGCGGCGCGCGCGCCCACGCCGGCTCCGGACAGGGCCAGGCAGGCCGCCAGCAGCAAGGCCCTGCGGCGCACCGGCACCGCAGGGCCGGGGAACGGTCCTGCCATCCTGGTCACGCGTCCGGGGGCCTTCAGAAGGTCAGGGTGACGGTGACGTCGTCGGCGTAGCTGCCGGCCGGCTCGTTGCCGACCAGGGTGGCACGGGCGTTCACCGTGTGATCGACCTGGTACGCACCGCCCAGGCCGGCGCCGATGCCGGTGACCGCCTGTCCGCCGCTGCCCCACACGGTGGTGAAGCCGCCCGGCTGGTAGAGCTGGTAGGCGATGGTCTCGCTGCCCCCGTCCCGGGTCATGCGACGGGCGGCGGTATCGCCGGCATCGCCGCCGTCCAGTTCCAGGGTGTAGTCGGTGCCGTTGGTGCACTGCACGGAGATGGTGCCGGTCTTGTCCACCGTGCCGGCGGTCGGGGTGGCCGGATCGAACAGGATGTCGGTCGCGGTCAGCACGTTGCAGGTCTCGTTGATGGTGATCCTGACCTCGAACTGGTCGGTGGCCGTTGCGGCGGCGGCGCTGCCCGCGAAACCGGCGGCGGTCAGGGCGGCGATGGCCAGGGACAGCTTGAACTGCTTCATCGGGTGCTCCGTTGGTTGGAGAGTGTATTGCGGGGGATGCGGCTCGCCAGACGCAGGAGCAGGAACCGTGCCAACTCTATGACGCCATAGATCCCTCTCACCGGCGAGAAAAACTAGCGGGTTTCATATTCGTGAATACACGATTTATGACGAAGTAGACAAGATTTGACGAACACAGTGCGCATAAATTGACGCATTGCGTCACATTTCCGGCGCGCTGGAAGCTAAGGTTTTCCGACAGAATGGAATATGAATACGATAGTGTCGAATTTCCGGCTGAGCCCGGCGCGCGTTCAGCCAGGCGCCGTGATCGGCGATAATCCGGAGATGAGCCTGCACCTGAAGACCCCCGCCGAAATCGAACAGATGCGCATCGCCGGCCGCCTGGCCGCCGAAGTGCTGGAAATGATCGCCCCGCATGTGAAGCCGGGCGTGACCACCGAGGAGCTGGACCGGCTTTGCCACGACCACATCGTCGGCGTGCAGGGCGCGGTGCCGGCCAACGTCGGCTATCGCGGCTATCCGAAGACCGTGTGCACCTCGGTCAACAACGTCATCTGCCACGGCATCCCCAACGAGGGGAAGGTGCTGAAGGAAGGCGACATCCTCAACATCGACGTCACCGTCATCAAGGACGGCTGGCACGGCGACACCAGCCGCATGTACTACGTCGGCGCCCCGTCGGTGATGGCCAAGCGCCTGGTGGAGGCGACCTTCGAGGCGATGTGGCGCGGCATCCGTGCGGTCAGGCCAGGTGCCACCCTGGGCGACGTCGGTCACGCCATCCAGGAGTACGCCGAGAGCCAGCGCTTCTCGGTAGTGCGCGAGTACTGCGGCCACGGCATCGGCAAGGTCTACCACGACGAGCCGCAGGTGCTGCACTACGGCCGGCCCGGCGCCGGCCTGGTACTTGAGCCCGGCATGACCTTCACCATCGAGCCGATGATCAACGAGGGCACCCGCTACACCCGGGTGCTGCCCGATGGCTGGACCGTGGTGACCAAGGACCGCAAGCTCTCGGCGCAGTGGGAGCACATGGTGGCCGTGACCGAGGACGGCGTGGACGTGCTGACGCTGGCCCCGGGCCAGTCGCCGCCCGCGTGAACGCCGGCACGGGCCTGGCGCCGGCGGGCGCGGCGGTCGACGCCGCCAGCGATGCCGCTTGGGCCCTGCGGGCCCGCGAGAATCTGGCCCAGGTCGATGCCCGCCTGGCGCGGCGCTACGGCCCCAAGGCCGCCATCGACCGATTGCTGGCGCTGCGCGCGCGCGCGGTGGACGAAGTGCTGCGTGCGGCCTGGGCGCGCTGCGTGCCGGCGGGTGCGCCGCTGGCGCTGTTCGCGGTCGGCGGCTACGGCCGCGGCGAGCTGTTCCCGCGCTCGGACATCGACCTGCTGGTGCTGGCCGAGCCGGACGCGCAGCGGGCGCAACAGGCCGGGCTGTCGCGGTTCTGCGCCCTGGTCTGGGACGTGGGGCTGCCGGTCGGCCACGCGGTGCGGTCGGCCGGGGAATGCACCGCGGCCGCGGCCGGCGACCAGACCATCCTCACCGCGCTGATCGAGTCACGCCCGCTGGTGGCCGATGCCGCCGCGCAGGCGGCGCTGGCCGCGGCGGTCGCGCCGGAGCGGGTCTGGCCGCCGCGCGATTTCTTCGAGGCCAAGCGCGGGGAACTGCACGCACGGCACCAGCGCTACGGCGATACTTCCGACAACCTGGAACCGAACATCAAGGACGGCCCGGGTGGCCTGCGCGACCTGCACACGCTGGGCTGGATGGCGCTGCGCGCGTTCGGCGTGCATGGCCTGGACGCGGTGGTCGGCCTGGGCCACCTCGGCCCGGACGAAGCCGCGGCGCTGGCCCGCGAACGCCGCGCCCTGGGCCGGCTGCGCTTCGGCCTGCACCTGGTCGCCGGGCGGCCGGAGGAGCGCCTGCGCTTCGACTACCAGAAGGCGCTGGCGCAGCGCCTGGGCCTGGCCGACGACGCGCACAGCCTGGGCGTGGAAAAGATGATGCAGGGCTTCTATCGCAGCGCGGCGATCGTGCGCCGGATCAGCGACCGGCTGCTGCAGCGCTTCGAGGAAACGTTCGAGGGCGAGGCCGTGCCGGAGCCGATCGACCCGGATTTCGCCCTGCTGCGCGGCTACCTGGCGGCCTCGGCGTCGTACTGGCCCGAGGGCGACCTGCGCGAGGTGCTGGCGCTGTTCGCCACCTGGGCGGCGCATCCGCGGGTGCGCGGGCTGCACTCGCGCACCGCGCGCGCGCTGGCCGAATCGCTGCCGAGGCTGCCGCCGTACGCCACCGCCGGCCCGGCCGCGCGCGCGCGCTTCATGGCCCTGCTGCGCGGGCCGCGCGCGGTGGAAACCCTGACCCGGATGGCACGCCTGGGCGTGCTGGGCCAGTACCTGCCGGCCTTCGCCCGGGTGTCCGGGCGGATGCAGTTCGACCTGTTCCACGCCTATACGGTCGACCAGCACACGCTGATGGTGCTGCGCAACCTGGCCGGTTTCGGCAGCGGCGTGGCCGACGAGCGCTTCTCCATCGCCCACGGCGTCTGGCCGCGCCTGCGCAAGCCGGAGCTGCTGCTGCTGGCCGGCCTGTTCCACGACATCGCCAAGGGCCGCGGCGGCGACCACTCCGAACTGGGCGCGGTCGATGCGCGCGAGTTCTGCGTCGCGCACGGCCTGAGCGAGGCCGACACCGGGCTGGTCGCCTGGCTGGTGGAGCAGCACCTGCGCATGTCCACGACCGCGCAGAAGCAGGACATCTCCGACCCGGACGTGGTCCATGCCTTCGCCCGCCTGGTCGGCGACCGCGACCGGCTGGACTATCTCTACCTGCTCACCTGCGCCGACATCGCCGGCACCAGCCCCGAGCTGTGGAACGCGTGGAAGGACCGCCTGCTGGCCGACCTCTACCTGGCCACCCGGCGCGTGCTGCGCGCGGGCCTGGAGGTGCCGGTGGACGCCGAGGCGCGCGAGGCCGAGGCGCGCGAGGGCGCGCGTGCGCTGCTGCGCGGGCAGGGCTTCGGCGAGGACGTGGTCGCGCGCCAGTTCGCGCAGATGCCCGACGAGAGCTTCCTGCGCTTCCGGCCCGAGCAACTGGCCTGGCAGGCCGCCTCGCTGGTGCGGGTGCGGCCGGGCGATACCCGGGTGGCCGTGCGCCGGATCGGCGGCGAAGACGGCGAGCACGGCGCCGCCCTGGAGGTGTTCGTGCATTCGCCCGACCGCGACGGCCTGTTCGCCGCCATCGTCGCCACCCTGGACCGCCACGGCTACGGCGTGCACCAGGCGCGGGTGCTGATGGGGCCGAACGGCACCGTGTTCGATACCTTCGAGGTGCTGCCCGCCGACCGCTTCGCCAGCGGCGACCCGGCGCAACTGGAGGAGGCGCTGTGCACGGCGCTGGCCGGCGCGCTGGACCAGGTGCGCGCGCCGCGCCGGGTGGTGCCGCGGCAGTTGCGGCACTTCCGCTTCCCGCCGCGGGCCGAGTTCAACCTCAGCGCCGACGGCCGCCGCAGCCTGTTCAGCCTGGTCTGCCCGGACCGCCCGGGCCTGCTGGCCGAGGTGACCCAGGCCCTGCGTGCCTGCCGCCTGCGTGTGCACGACGCGCGCATCGCCACCTTCGGCGAGCGCGCCGAGGACCTGTTCCAGATCACCGACGAACACGACCAGCCGCTGGACGAAGCCGCGCAGCAGGCGCTGCGCGCCGAACTGCGCGCGCGGCTGGATCCTGACAACCCAACGAACGGAGCCGCCTGCTGATGGCACAGACCCCCAAGAAGACCCCCGTCCGCAAGGCCGTGCGCAAGGCCGCCGGCGCGGACAAGCCCGGCCTTGTCGCGCTGAAAGGCTCGATCGAGAGCGCGTTCGAGCGCCGCGCCGCGCTGACCCCGGACGAGATCGACGGCTTCACCCGGCCGCTGGTCGAGCGCGTCATCGGCGGGCTGGAGTCGGGCGAGCTGCGCGTGGCCGAGCCGGACGGCAAGGGCGGCTGGCAGGTCAACGAGTGGCTGAAGAAGGCGGTGCTGCTGTACTTCCGGGTCCACGACATGGGCGTGATGAAGGGCACGCCTGCGCCGTTCTGGGACAAGGTGCCGCTGCGCTTTGAAGGCTACGGCGAGGCCGAGTTCCGCAAGCTCGGCGTGCGCGTGGTGCCGGGCACCGTGGCCCGCCGCGGCAGCAGCTTCGGCAAGGACGTGGTGCTGATGCCCAGCTTCATCAACATCGGCGCGCACGTGGGCGAGGGCACCATGGTCGACACCTGGGCCACGGTCGGCTCCTGCGCCCAGGTCGGCAAGCACTGCCACATCTCCGGCGGCGCCGGCATCGGCGGCGTGCTCGAGCCGCTGCAGGCCAGCCCGACCATCGTCGAGGACCACTGCTTCATCGGCGCGCGCTCGGAGGTGGTGGAGGGCGTGGTCGTCGGCCACCACAGCGTGATCGGCATGGGCGTGTTCATCGGCCAGTCCACCCGCATCTACAACCGCGCCACCGGCGAGGTCTCCTACGGCTACGTGCCGCCGGGCAGCGTGGTGGTGTCCGGCTCGCTGCCGGCCGCCGACGGCAGCCATTCGCTGTACTGCGCGGTCATCGTCAAGCAGGTCGACGCGAAGACGCGGGCCAAGACCAGCATTAACGACCTGCTGCGGGGGTGAGGGAGCGCGCCGGGCGGCCCTTGGCGGGCCCGCGTTGCGAACGCCCGGCCATGGGCGAGCGCGGTACGCTTGCGTTGCATCGCCTCGCGTACCGGGTGAACGCCGCCGGCGATCCGGCGTACGCATGGGGCATCGGCGCGGCCTCGCATGCCGGACAGGTACCCGGCGCGCCGGAGCCAGGGAAGCCGGCATGGCCGGACCATGGACGGCAACGTCTCGACAGGAGCATTCGCGGATGACCACCACCCTCTACGGACTGAAGAACTGCGACACCTGCAGGAAGGCGACGAAATGGCTGGACCGCTTCGGCGTGCCCCACGCCTTCGTCGACTACCGCCAGGACAAGCCCTCGCCGGAAACCCTGGTGGAATGGGCGGACAAGGCCGGCGGCTTCGACGCCCTGGTCAACAAGTCCTCCACCACCTGGCGGCAACTACCGGACAACCGCAAGGCGCCGGGCAGCCAGGCCGAGTGGAAGCTGCTGCTGCGCGAGCACCCGCAGTTGATCCGCCGCCCGGTGGTGGTGATGGCCGACGGCGGCTTCAGCCAGGGTTTTTCCGACAACGGCTTCAAGAAGCTGTTCGCCTGACGGCCGCGGAGGCCGGCCGCCGCTCTTCCCGCAGGAGCCGACGTCGGGTCGGCGACGCGGGGTATCGTCGCCCCGGGAACGTCGCCGGCGCTGGCGGTCCCCTACAGTTGCCGCCGCCACCGCCGCTACTTCCTTCGAGGCCGGCGCGCGCGCCGGCGATCCTTCGATGGGACGATGAAGTGGACGCCGGTTTCCCGACGCGGCACGCCGCCGGCTGACTACGGCCGCTGCGGGCCTCATCGGGCCGGTGGCGTCGCCTACAATGCCATGGCCCCCTCCTTGCGCCGACCGCCGATGAGCGACGTGCTTGACCTGGCGTGCGAGCTGATCGCGCGTGCCTCCGTGACGCCCGACGACGCGGGCTGCCAGGCGCTGGTCGCCGCGCGGCTGGAACGTGCCGGCTTCGCCTGCGAGCACCTGCGCCATGGCCAGGTGCACAACCTCTGGGCCACCCACGGTGCCGGCGCGCCGGTACTGGTGCTGCTGGGCCACACCGACGTGGTGCCGCCGGGGCCGCGCGCGGACTGGACCAGCGACCCCTTCGCCCCCGAGGTCCGCGACGGCGTGCTGTACGGCCGCGGCGCGGCCGACATGAAGTCGGGCGTGGCCGCGTTCGTGGTGGCCGCCGAGCGCTTCGCCGCCGCCTATCCCCGGCATGGCGGCACCCTGGCGCTGCTGCTGACTTCCGACGAGGAAGGCGACGCGATCGAGGGCGTGCGCAAGGTCGCCGACACCTTCCGCGAGCGCGGCCAGCGCATCGACTGGTGCATCACCGGCGAGCCGTCCTCCACCGCCAGGCTGGGCGACCTGCTGCGCGTGGGCCGCCGCGGCAGCCTCTCCGGCACGCTGACGGTCAGGGGCGTGCAAGGCCACGTGGCCTATCCGCACAAGGCGCGCAACCCCATCCACCAGGCCGCGCCCGCGTTGGCCGAGCTGGCGGGGCGGGTCTGGGACGAGGGCTACGAGAGCTTCCCGCCCACCAGCCTGCAGATCAGCAACATCCACGCCGGCACCGGCGCGGGCAACGTCATCCCCGGCGAGCTGCAGGTGCTGTTCAACCTGCGCTACAACCCGAACTGGAACGCCGAAGGGCTGGAAGCGGAGATCGCCGCCCTGCTGGACCGGCACGGGCTGGAATACGGCCTGCGCTGGCACCGCAGCGGCGAGCCCTTCTACACCCCCGAAGGCCGCTTGCGCGCGGTCGCGCGGGACGTGCTGGGCCGGTTCGCCGGCGCGCCCCCGGAAGAAAGCACCGGCGGCGGCACCTCCGACGCGCGCTTCATCGCGCCGCTGGGCGCGCAGTGCATCGAGGTCGGGCCGGTCAACGCCAGCATCCACCAGGTCGACGAGCACGTACGCGTGGACGATCTGCGGGCACTGCCCGACCTCTATTTCCAGTTGATCGCCGAACTGCTGGCCTGAGCATGCGCTCCCCGGGCGCCACCTCCAGCCGCCGGGCGCCCGGCCCGGGAGCCCGCGGCCACGGCGGGGGCCGCTGGCGTCGCCTGCCATGGGCGCTGTTCGGGCTGTGGCTGGCGCTGCAGGCGCATCCGGCCTTCCCGCAAGCGCATGGCCTGCCCCTGATGCGCCATTTCGCCGCTGGCGATCTCCCGGCCGCGCCTAGCTATTCCGACGTCGTGGTCGATGCGCAGGGCACGCTCTATGCCGGCAGCAAGGAGGGCGTGATGGTGCTGCGCAGCGGCACCTGGGAGCTGTTCGAGCTGCCGCGCAAGGCGGCGGTGTTCTCGCTGCTGATGGCCACGGACGGCAGGCTCTACGTGGGCGGTCCCGGCGTGCTGGGCGAACTGCACCGGGAGGACGACGGCAGCCTGCGTTTCGAGGACCTGCTGGCACGCTTCTCGGGCGGCGGCCAGGCACCGCCGGCCGGCGAATTCTACGGGCTCGTCGAGACCGCGCGCGGGGTGTACTTCAGGGACGCGGCCACCCTGTTCCTGCTCGAGCGCGGCGGCGGCGCATGGCGCCATCCCCTGCCGCGCGGGCTGGGACAGCGGTTCTTCGCCGTCGGCGACGATGCCCTGTATGGCCGCATCGACGGCATCGGCCTGTGCCGGATCGAGGATGGCGTGCCCGTTGCGGTGCCGGGCGCGGAGGCCTTCGTGCGGTCGCGCATCACCGGCATCTGGCCGCATGCCGATGGTCTGCTGATCGCTTCCGACGAGGGCTTCCACCTGGGCGATGCCCACGGCGTGCGTCGGCTGTCCACGGACGCCGACGCCGCTTTCGCCGCGCACACGCCGTATTCCAGTCTCCGCCTGGCCGATGGCAGCCTGGCGTTCGGCGGCTATGACGGCACCTTGATGCGGTTTTCGCCGGACCTGCGCCTGGTCGATCGTTTCGTGCCGGCGCCGGGCGGGCTCGACGGATTCGCCATGGACCGCGAAGGCGGGCTGTGGACCGTGGGCGAGGCCGGCCTGACCCGCCTGCGCCTGCCTTCGCCCTGGACGGTGTACGACCGCCGCCACGGCCTGGAGAACCGCCTCTTCGACAGCGCCTGGTACGACGGTGCGTTGTGGGTGGCCACCCTGGGCGTGCTTCGCGCCGAACCCGCCCGGCAGGGCGGCGCGCCGCGCTTCGCGCCGCAACCGTGGACCGATACCGAGCTGGAGGCCTTCGCCCTGGAGGGGACCGCCGCCGGCCTGCTGATCGGCGACCGGCTCGGCCTGATGGTGCTCGACCCCGGGGCGGACAGGCCGCGCCGGTTGCTCGGCCCGCAGCGCTACGCGGGAATCCACACCCTGGTGCGCTCGGCTTCCGGTCCGGAGCAGGTGCTGGCGCTGGGCGGACGGGAGGCGGCGTGGCTGGTGCTGCGCGAAGGGCGCTGGCAGGTGGGCGCCCGGTGGGAGCCGCTGATCGGCGAACCCAGCGGCCTGCACTGGACCGCGCCGGAAGAGGTGTGGATCGGCGACGCGCGCGGCGGCGCGCACCGCTGGCGCTTCGACCCGGCCACGGGAGAGCTGCGCGAGCGCCGCCATTTCGGCCCCGCCCAGGGCCTGGCGGCCGACCCGGAACTGGGCACGCACCTGTTCCGGATGGAGGGTGTGCTCTACGCGGTATCGGGCGCCCGCGTGCAACGCCTCGAAGGCGAGCGCTTCGTCGCCGCCGAACTGCCGGTACTGCCCGGCCTGCGGCGGCCGTGGGAACTGGAAAGCGCCGATACCGCGATCGGCAGCTTCGCCTGGACCTCGCGCCAGCTCTGGCGGCGCCGCGCCACCGAGGGGGAGTTCCGCCTGCTGCACGTGAGCGCGAGCCGGGTGCCCGGCTATGCCGCGCTCAAGCTGCAGGGCGACGGCCAACTGCGCCTGGTCGCCCGCGACAGCCTGCTGCAGTTCGACCCGGGCATCGAGGACCTGCCGCCACCGCCTCTGCTGGCGCGGCTGGACCGGATCCGGCTGCATCCGCCGGACCGCGCGTCTTCGCTGCTGCCGCTTGCACCGGGGCAGGTGCAGGTCCTGCCGCCCGGGTCCGGGCTGGGCCTGCGCTTCGGCCTGGCGACGATGGAGCCGGACGTCGAGTTCCGCTTCCGCATGCCCGGCTACAACGACGCGTGGTCGGGCTGGGACGACAACCGCGAGCTGGGCTACCGCCGGCTGCCGCCGGGCGACTACACGTTCCAGTTGCAGGCCCGCATCCGCGGCGGGCGCGAGGCCGAGCCGCTGCACTACCGGCTGCGGGTGGCGCCTTTCTGGTACGAGCGCGGCTGGGTGCGGGCGCTGTTCTGGATCGCCGGGCTGCTGGCGGTCGTGCTTGCGGCATGGCTGCGCAACCGCCGCACCAACGCGCGCAACCGCGAGCTGGAGCGCAAGATCGCCGAGCGCACCATGGAACTGGAAGCGGCCAACCGCCGGCTCACCGAACTGGCCATCGTCGACGGGCTGACCGGCATCGCCAACCGCCACGCGATGGAGCGCGCGCTGGAACGCGGATGGCAGCGCTGCCGCGAGCGCGGCGAGCCGCTGGCGGTGGTGATGTCGGACGTGGACCGCTTCAAGGAATTCAACGACAGCCACGGCCACCGGGCCGGCGACGAGCAGTTGCGGCGCGTGGCACGGGTCTTCGATGCCGAAGTGGTCGGCATCGACGAGGTCGCCGCGCGCTACGGCGGCGAGGAATTCGTGCTGATCCTGCCCGGCCTGGCGCTGGAAGCGGCGATGGCGCGGGCCGAGCGGGTGCGGCGGCGGGTGGAACGGGTCACCGCCGAGGCCGGCCTGCCGAGCAGCATCAGCCTGGGCGTGGCGGTGACGGTGCCGGTGGCGGGCATCGACCCGGCGATGCTGATGCATTGCGCCGACCAGGCGCTGTACCGGGCCAAGCGCAATGGCCGCAACCGGGTCCAGGCGGCCAGCGACGAGGACATGTCCGCCCTGTCGGGTGCCCCCTGAGCCGGCCGGGGCGGCCCGTAGGGGGTCGATTGCGGCCGCAACTGTTGCGCGGCGGCGCCGGAATGCGGTAGTTTCGCCCGTATGCCGTTTTCCTGCGCCAGCGCCGCCAACGTCAACAACCGCAACAATCTGCGCGCGAACAATCGTGCGCGGCCGATGCGGGTGCGCGACCAGGGATAAAGCAGGAAGCCCGGTAGTCGAACAACCCGCATCGGCCGATGCGGGTTTTTTTGTGCCCCGGCACCGGCCGCCCCGACAACAAACCACCACCCAGGAGTCCCTCCATGTGTTCGATCTTCGGCATCTTCGGCCTGCAGCCGGGCGATGACCTGCAGGCGCTGCGCCGGCAGTCGCTGGACCTGTCGCAGCGGCAGCGCCACCGCGGCCCGGACTGGAGCGGCGTGTACGTCGACGACGGCGCGATCCTGGTGCACGAACGCCTGGCCATCGTCGACCCGGCCGGGGGCTCGCAGCCGCTGGTTTCCGAGGACGGCCAACTGGCGCTGGCGGTCAACGGCGAGATCTACAACCACAAGCGCCTGAAGGGCGAGCTGCAGCGGCCGTATGCGTTCCGCACCGAGTCGGACTGCGAGGCCATCAACGCCCTCTACCGGGAGAGCGATGCCGACGGGAGCGGTCCGGCCGCCTTCCTCAACCGGCTCAACGGCATCTTCGCCTTCGCCCTGTGGGACAAGGCCAAGGGCCGGGCGATCGTCGCCCGCGACCCGATCGGCGTGGTGCCGCTGTACTGGGGCCACGACAAGGAAGGCCGCCTGCGCGTGGCCTCGGAGATGAAGGCGCTGGTGGACGACTGCGCCGACGTGGCCCAGTTCCCGCCGGGCCACTGGTACGACACCGCCACCGACCAGTTGACGAAGTACTACGAGCGTCCATGGCGCGACTACGCCGCGGTGGAAGGGGTGGAGGTCCCGCCGACCGAGCTGCGCGAGGCGTTCGAGGCGGCCGTGCACCGCCAGTTGATGACCGACGTGCCCTACGGCGTGCTGCTGTCCGGTGGCCTGGATTCCTCGCTGGTGGCG
Organism: Pseudoxanthomonas broegbernensis; assembly: GCF_014202435.1. Lineage (GTDB taxonomy): Bacteria > Pseudomonadota > Gammaproteobacteria > Xanthomonadales > Xanthomonadaceae > Pseudoxanthomonas > Pseudoxanthomonas broegbernensis. The sequence continues at coordinate 601,491 of NZ_JACHGU010000001.1, forward strand.
GCGGTGGCCGCGCGCTACGCCCGCCACCGCATCGAGGAGGACGACAAGGCCGAGGCCTGGTGGCCGCGGCTGCACTCCTTCGCCATCGGCCTGAAGGGCTCGCCGGACCTGGCCGCCGCGCAGATCGCGGCCGATGCGCTGGGCACCGTGCACCACGGCTTCGAGTACACCTTCGAGGAAGGCCTGGACGCGGTGCCGGAGGTGATCCGCCACGTCGAGACCTACGACGTCACCACCATCCGCGCCTCCACCCCGATGTTCCTGCTGGCGCGCCGGATCAAGGCCATGGGCGTGAAGATGGTGCTGTCCGGCGAGGGCAGCGACGAGATCTTCGGCGGCTACCTGTACTTCCACAAGGCGCCCAACGCGCGCGAGTTCCACGAGGAGCTGATCCGCAAGCTCGACGCGCTCAACAACTACGACTGCCTGCGCGCCAACAAGTCGATGATGGCCTGGGGCGTGGAACCGCGCGTGCCGTTCCTGGACCGCGAGTTCCTCGACGTGGCCATGCGCATGGACGCCAAGTTCAAGATGGTCGACAAGAACCGCAGCGACGCCCAGCGGATGGAGAAGGGCGTGCTGCGCCAGGCCTTCGACGGCTACCTGCCCGAGTCGATCCTGTGGCGGCAGAAGGAGCAGTTCAGCGACGGCGTGGGCTACGGCTGGATCGACGGGCTCAAGGCGCACGCCGAGGCGCAGGTGAGCGACCGCGAGCTGGCCGCGGCCGACAAGCGCTTCCCGGTGAACCCGCCGCAGACCAAGGAAGCCTACTTCTACCGCAGCGTGTTCGAGCGCTTCTATCCCACCCCGGCCGCGGCCGAGACGGTGCCGGGCGGCAAGTCGATCGCCTGCTCCTCGCCGGCGGCGATCGCCTGGGATGCCAGCTTCGCCAGCATGGCCGATCCCTCCGGCCGCGCGGTGGCCGGCGTGCACGAGCAGGCACTGGCGGGCTGAGTGGCGCGCCACGGCCCGCCGCGATGCGGGCCGTGGCGTTTCCCGATGGAGCCGCCCCACACATCCATGGAGATTCCGATGCGCATGCGCGCCCTGTTGCTGCTTGGTCTGTTGGCCGGTTCATCCGTTGTCGCCGCCGAGGTCCCGCTGGAGCGGCATTCCCTGGGGAGTTGGGAGGCCGACATCGGCTATGCGGGCGCGGTCCGCGATGGCGATACGCTGCACATCTCCGGCATCGCCTGCGAGGGCGCGGACATGCAGGCCGCGGTGCAGGCCTGCTACCGCGAACTGAGCGGCATCCTGCAGCGCTTCGGCGCCGACAGCAGCCAGGTGGTGAAGGAAACCCTCTACACCACCGACATGGACGCGCTGATCGAGGCGATCCCGGACCGCAAGACGTTCTTCGCCGATGCCCGCTACCCGGCCGCGACCTGGGTGCAGGTCGCCCGCCTGTTCGGCCCCGGACACCTGCTGGAAGTGGAGTGGACCGTGCGCCTGCGCTGAGGCGGTGGTCTTCCGGCGTTACGCCGGCGCTTGCGCGGTGCGGCTGCCACTGGCGCCTCGGTTCGGGGTCGGCAGCTTTTGCAAGGTCATGGGTGGGGTTTGCGTCGGCGGGAACGGCGGCGGGCGGCGGGCTTGGCAGGGGGCATGCGGCATTCGCGCACGGCGGTGCGCAGCAGCCACAGGCCACAGCCCAGCAGGACCAGGCCGGTGCCGCACAGCCACCACGTCCAGTGCGAACCGCCGCGTTCCAGCACCGCCTGCGCGGGCGCGGCCGGGTTCACGTAGGCGGTGAGGTCGGCGCCCGCGGGGTAGGTGCGTCGCAGCCAGTCGTCGGTGCCGTCGCGGTCGCTGCTGGTCAAGGGGCGCAGGGCGATGCGGTGGCCGGTCCGGGTTTGTCCCGCATGGCGGTATTCGTAGCGCACCTCGGGACGCCAGCCGGGGCGGCTTGAGCGCGGCTGCATCACTTCGACCAGATCGCTGCGGACGATGCGCGCCGGCACCGGCTGCCATTGCCAGGTCTGCCCGGCACGTACCGCGTCGGTGCCATGCATGGCGGCCAGCAGCAGGCCGAGCAGGGCCAGCCCCAGCGCGAACGGCAGCATCGCCAGCGCGAGGGGGTCGCGCCCGCCACACAACGGTCGCAGCAGCGCATCGGGCAGCAGCGTCGCCAGCAGGCCGCTGCCGAGCAGCGCCAGCGGCACGGCGGCCATGGCCAGTGACAGCCAGGCGGGGACGGCCATTGGCATCAGTGGCCGTCGCGCATGCAGCGGACCGACTTGCTGAACAGCACCGGCGTGTCGGCCACGTCCAGCCGGAAGGCGTTGCCGCTATCGAAGTCCAGCCCGCTGGCGGCGCGGCCGTCGCGGTTGGAGGACCAGTAGCCGTGGTCCTGGTCGCTGTCTTGCAGGATTCTCAGATAGGCCAGTGGATCGCTTTCATCGTCGGCCGGATCGGCGAAGCCGCCGATGGCATGGCGGTGGCGGTACGGCACGGTCCGTTCCCCGGCGGTGGGCAGCCGGCAGTCGTCGCGGCCGTGCGTGGCGGCGCGTGCGCACCCCTGCGTGGCCGCGTCCCAGGCCGTCCGCTCGGGGGCGTCGGCGCGTTCGTGGCGCAGCGCCAGACACGGCCACGGCACCGTGCTGCCGGTGGCGGTGACCAGCGGCGCCGTCGCCAGAGGGGCGGCGATGCACGGGAACCACGGCGGGCGGAATGCGGGCATGCCGGCACCGTTCCATGCCGGCGTGCGGCCTGCCATCCCACAGATGCGGGATGGTGACGATGTACCTGCAAGACCATGCTCGCCGGCGAGTGGGGCGCGCCAGCCCCGGTGCCGAGTGGAGGCAGTGCGCATGATGATTCATCACCGGACAGGAAAAGCGGCCGCACTGGCGCTGGCCGTGCTGCTGGCCCTGCCGTCCTGGGCGGCGGCGCAATCGTTTGCAAAGGCCGATTCGTGGGAAGGCGCGGAGCGGTGGCTGACGCCGGACCAGCAGGCACGCTACGAACTCTATCTGGGTGAAACCGAGGCCGCAAAAACCGGCGGCGGCATGACCGGCCAGGGCGCCGGCGACGTGCTGTACCGGTTGGCGCTGTCGGCCTATGCGGACGGGGAGTACGCGCTTGCGGCGGCGGTGGCCGAGCAGGCGGTCAGGAACGGCAAGGTGAAGGAGGGGACGAAGTTCCTCGGGACGCTTTACTTCAGCGACCGCCTGGGCCGGGAAAACCGCTCCAACGCGATTCCGTGGTTCATCCGTTCGGCCGGCCAGGGCGATGCCGACTCGATGCACGCATTGGGTTCGCTGTACCACATGGCGCTCGGCTTGGACGAGGCCGCCAAGTGGTACGGCAAGGCCGCCGCGCTGGGCCATGCCGAGTCGAAGAAGGCGCTGGAAGCGATGATCGCCGATGGCAGCTACAAGCCCGATACCGGCGAGCGCGACTTCGACAACGCCGAAATGGACCGCAAGCTCGGCTCGATGCCCAAGGCCTTTGCCGGCTACCTGCGCGCCGCGCAGAAGGGGCACGTGCAGGCCATGTACAACGTCGGCTTCATGTACGAGGAGGGGCATGGCATCGAGGCGCGTCCGGTGGATGCCGTGCTCTGGTACAACCGCGCCGCCGGGCGTGGCCACGTCAAGGCCATGACCAAACTGGGTTTGGCCTACGTCGGCGGCGGGGGCGTGGGCAAGGACGTGGCCGAGGGCCGCAAGTGGCTGCAACGCGCCGCCGCCGCTGGCGACCCGCAGGCGGCGATGAGCCTGGCGGTGATGGAGGGCGGGCAATGAGCCGGTCCCTCACGATCGCCGGCCAACGCCGCAACGGGGAAACGCCATGAATAGGACCGGGACGTCCATCGCCTGCCTGATGCTGCTCGCGGCCTTGCCGGACGCACGGGCGCAAGCCGCGCCGGCCGATCCCGCGCTGGAGGCCTACGTTTCGCTGGAACGGATGCTGGCCTTGAACGGGCGCTGCCACTGGCTGGCGGGCAACACGCTGGAATACCGGGGCTTGAGCAACACCCGCGACGAGCGGCTGGCGTGGCTGACGGCCTCCGGCAAGGTGCTGGCGGCGAGCCTTGCGGTCCAGAACCTGCCGCAGGTGGTTGCCGGCCTGCCGTCCTGCACCGGCAAGGAGGGCGAAGCCCTGGGCCGGCAGATACGCGGCATTGCCGGGCAAGTGGCCGTGCAGTGGATCCTGCGTGCGTACATCCTGCAAAGCCCGCAATTTCCGGACCGGGACCTGCGCCGTGACGCGAACCCCTCCGCGGACGCGACCGACCCGCAAGGGCGTCCGCATTGGTTCCACGGCCTGAGCTTGCTGGGCGGCGAGAGGGAAAAACTGAGCGCCGTTGTGCTCGGGTTGCAGAACCCCGCGCAGCACGGCCCGCAGGAGATCGCCTGGGTGGAAGCGCAGCAGAAGCAGGCATTGGCCGACGCGCTGCGCTGGGGGCGCTTCTCCTGCAAGCCGTGGAAGGGCGGCATCTACCACGACGCCGGCACTTGCCCGGCGATACCGATGGAAGACAGGCAATACCGCGACTACGCGCAGCACTGGGGAACGCTGGTCAACGACATGGCGATGGCCGTGTCCTATCGGGATTGACCGGGCCGAATGTGATGTGCGCACGGGACACTGGAATGAAGGCCGGGGCGGCGCATGGAAGGTGCCGCCATCCCGCATCTGCGGGATGGCGGACCCGGCGTGATTCCCCCAGCCTTTCGCCGTGATTTGTATCTGCTTCATCGCCCATGCGGCGGGGCAGGCCCAGGGTTGTCCGTATCCCACCAATGAAGGCGCAGCGCGATGAAAACCGGGAAATTCCATGTGGCGGTGCTGTTGGCGGCCGTCTTGTCGGCGGCGGGCGCTGCCGTGGCGCAGGACGTGATCGACGAAACCGGTCCGGCCCGGCGCGAGGCGCTTGGCGCCAGGCGCACCGGCGAGGCCTTGTGGCCGGTGCCGCCGAAGGCGCAATGGGGACAGGTGATCGAGCAGAAGGGCAAGAACATCTGGAAGGACGCGGTGTACACCGACCGCGAGGGGCGCTGGCAACTGGTCTATCCGTCCACCATGACGGACTTCTATGGCGACAGCCTTTCCCGCGAGCGCATGTACCGCTATCCCGGCCAGCCGCATATTTCCTGTGGTATCGGCTACAAGCCCCGCGTGTTCGAGAACCTCGGCGAGGATGCGCCGGTGCTCGCGCCGCAGGCGCTGGCCGAGCGCCGCGACGAACTGGTGGCGCTGATGGGCGAGGAAGGCGCAGCGGCAACCCAGGTGCAGATGATCGCGCTGCCTTCGCCGGCGGGTGCCTCGGGCACGCCGGTGCAGGCGATCATGTTCGACCAGCGCGGCAGGCTGCTGGAGCCGCTGGGCGTGGAGCGCGAGGTGGTGATGCGCAGCCTGCTGGTCAGCGACGGCGAGGATCTGGTGCATGCATTCTGCACCGCGCATGCGGGCCAGAAGGGCTGGGTGGAAAAGCACGTGCCGCTGGCGCTGCGCCTGACCGAGCTGGCGCGGGAGGCCGGGGAATGAGCCGCGCCGGTTGCGCAAGGCTGTTGCTGGCGCTCGCGGTGCTGGCGGGCAGCGCCACCGCGCATGCGCAGCAGGCAACCGACAGCCTGGAAAAGCTGGCGATCCGCAGCATGAACATCTGCCTGTCCTCGGCGGCGGGTGGCGATCTCCACCGGCTTGCCAGTGCGCAGGGCTACGATTTCTATACCCACACCTATTCCCGCCGCATTGGCGATCGCTGGACGTTCTTCCGCGCATTCCCGGTGCAGACCGGCCAACAAGGCCAACCGGGGTATTCCTGCCGCATGACGGTGATGCGGCCGCGCCCGCTCGCCAGCGATCCGGTCAGGTTCAGCCAGCCCGGCCCGGTGTTCGGGGATGTCGAACACGTGATGGAACGGCTCACCAGCGGCCCGGTTGCCTTCGGCAATCCGTTCGGCGTGTTCTACCTGCGACAGAACCACCCGGATCGACCGGGCCATCGGCGTACACAGTTGCAGCGCCTGACCGGCGACACCATCGAGATCATCTACCTGGAGGAAAGCCACTTCGCCTTCGAGATGTTCTACGTCCGCGGGCCGAGGGGGAAGGTCGGCAGGCAGGAGATGATCGATGCGGCCACCGATCCGGGGATCAATGCGGCGATCCACGAGCAGATCACCTGGGAAGCGCGCAATGACCACTGCGCGCGGCAGCGCGGTGGATGCCCGCCGGCACAGCCACTGCCGCGCGAACGGCAGACGGCGCAGGCCTCCCCGTCCGGTGGCGTGTTCCTGCGCAACAGCGGCCCCGGCGCACGGGCGCTTTCGTCCCTGGAGCAGGATTACTACGCCAACAAGGGCTATGTGATCGTGCCGGGTACGCGGTGAATCGCGAATCCCGCGAAAGGACGGGCAGGCGATGATGAACGAATCTAGCGGGATTGCAGCCAGGAAATACCTGGTTCCGGCGGCATGCGCGCTGGCGTTCGGATGGCTGGCATCGACACAGGCGCTGGCGCAGAAGAAGCCCCGATCCGAGGCGCCGGATGCATCGTCGGAGCAGTTGCGGCAGGCGCGGGCGCAGGAGGCCGGTTGCGCCATGCCCGCTTCCCCGCCGACGCGCAGCGCGATGGCGCCGGGGGCGCTGGAACGGTTGCAGGCCCGCTTCGAGCAGGCCGAAGCCGCGCGTACCGGCAGCACCTCTCCCGATGCCGTGATCCACGGCCATGGCGGCCTCTACCCCCATGCGTCGATGGCGGGCATCGCCAAGGCCGCGCATGTGCTGGCCGGGGCGTATGACCGGCAGGCCGATGCCGCTGCCGCGAAGGGTCTTGATCCCTCGCTCGTCCGGAAACGGGGCCATGACGCCCTCGCCAGGGCCGCCGCGCTGGGATTGGACGCGGCGCAGTACGAACTGGCGCTGGCGTGCGCCACGCCGTTCCCGGCGCAGGCGCGGCAATGGATGCACAAGGCCGCCGACCAGGGCCATGCGCCGGCCCGGCAGTGGCTGCAACGCAATCCGTGACCCGGCCGGCCTCCTGCGTGCGACTCAACGCACCGTCGTTTCGCGCTGCCGGCGCCCCGCGCCCCACAGCGGTGACAACAGCGACAGCACGAACAAGGTGGCGATGCACTTGGCGGCAAGCAGCAGCCGCAGGCGCTTGCGGTGGGTGCGGCGCAGGTCGGCCTGCACGGCACTCAACGGCGTTTGCAGCAGCGATTGGATCCAGTAACGGCCATCGCGGCCGGTGCGGCCCAATGCCAGCACCGGGTCGCCGTCGTGGAAGCCACGGCTGCTGCGGTCCCAGTTGTCGAACAGGCCGGGTTCGATGCGTGGGGCATGGTCGAGCCGGTAGCTGTCGGCGGCGATGGCGATGTGCCGGCCGTCCCAGTGCAAGCGCAGCGGCGGGCGGTATTGCGCCACGGTCACCACACGCATCGCCTTGCCGCCACGGCCCACGTCGCGAAGGGTGCGGTGGACGTGGATGTCGCGGCCCTGCCATGGGCGCGGCGGCGTGTCGCCGGGCAAGTGCACGGTGCCGGCCAGCAGGAAGGGCGTGTCTGCCGGCAGGGTCTCCAGGGCCGCGGTGTTGGCGGGCTGCACGGTGGCGGCGGGCAGCGGTGTGGGCGCGAGGGGCATCCAATGCCACAGCCCGAACAGTGCCACGGCCGCCGGCAGCAACCAGAAACCGTCGATGCTGCGATGGCCGACCGTGCTCACGGCGGCGTGTCGGCCGGGTGGCGATCGAGGATTTCCCGCGCCTGTGGCGAAGCCGGCAATTGCCAGCGCTGCGCCAGGCGGCGGGTGAACTGCCAGTCGACCAGGTGCACGCGGCCACCGCTGTGCCGGACGACGACCGGGTGGTAGCCGGTGCTCCCGCGCACGCGATAGGGCTGCACGTCGACGCGCAGTGCATCCTGCCGCGCGAGGCTGCGGAAATAGAAGCCGTACAGCCGGACTTCGGCATGGTCGTCGCTGGCCGCCAGCCGCTGGCTGCCGATCGCCCAGGCGGTTGCGCCGCTGACGGGCAGCGCCAGCAGGCAGAACGCCAGGTAAGCGCCGTTGAGCCGGGAGCGGCCCCTGCATGCGCGCGCCGCGCCGGCCAGTGCGGCGGCGAACACGATGGCCGCAGGCGCCAGCGCGGTGCCTGGGCGCAGCGCCTGCAGCCGCCATGGGTGGCCGGGCCATGATTGCCAATACAGGCAGTGCGGCGTCCATTCGCGCATGCACAGCCACAACAGCGCGGCGGCGGCCAGCCACACCGCCACGCGCAGGTCGGCCAGGTGCCGCCAGTGCGGCCGCTCGACCCCCGTTGCTTGCAGGCGTGGCCGGCCGTGGTTCATTCCGCCACCGGCGTGCGGCGCAGGCGCGGCCACCGCCACGGGAAGAAATACACGGCGTAAACCGCCAGATAGGCCCACATGCCGCCGATGCCGGCAAACACGGCGCAGGCGAAGAAGAAAATCAGCAGGTGCAGGCGGATGACGTTGCGGTAGGGCGCGGCCATGCGCGCGTCGGGCGCGACGGGGCCTGCATCGCGGCCGGTGGCCGGGGACGGGGCAAGCAGCCGCCCGCGTTCGGCCACCAGCGCCAGCGGCACGAACCCCCCGCCCTGGCGCAGCACGGCCAGGTATTCGTCCAGCCTCGGCATCGGGCTGCGGGTGAGCGGGTCGCCGCCATCGATGGGGAAGAACATGTTGAGGAAAACGGAGTGGCCCCAGTGGAAGCCGCCGAAATGCAGGCTGAAGAACGCCAGCAGGAACAGCCCGTATAGCAGTGCCAGCGGCGTGGCCAGGCGCGCCAGCGGGGCGCGGGCGGACGGCGGGACAGCGTGCGCGCCGCCGGCAAGCCCGCCGCGCAGCGACTGCCGCGTGGCGCCGGCGGTGGCGAGGATGCCGGCGACGATGGAGACGTAGCCCACCGCCAGGCTGGACAGCCACAGGCTCCATACCAGCGTGCGCGTGTCCCAGCCGTTCCACCACGCCCAGCCGATGCCTGCGGCGAAGGCCAGCAGGTCGGGCAGGCAGCGTGCGCGGGAGTGGCCGCGGGGCGCGTCCATGGGGCAGGCGATCCCGGGTTATGGCTTGCTGTAGATCACCGGCACCATGCCTTCCCTCGGGAAGCTGAGGTCGAGCTTGCGCCCGTCGCCGGTGCGCCCCCAGTGGCGCATGCCGTGCAGGGGCCGGGTATTGCCGGCGGACGATAACGGAAGGTCATGGGTGTGCTCCCTGGAGGGATGGGTGTCGCGCGCGCCGGCTTCGGTCGGTGCCGGGCATGGGACAGGTACGCCATGCCCTCACGAAGCCGCATCGAGCGGGGCCGTGCATCCGCTCCGGTGCGATGGCGGCGATGGGCGGGCGGCGTTCCATGGCGGTGTCTCCGGAAGGGCGCGGCGGGTCAGTCGCCGCGCGCTTGCCGCAAAGCGTCGATCAGGGCGGTATTGGCCTCGCCCAGCAGCCGTTCGCTGATGCCGCGGTAGCGCTCCGGGTCGGCGTGGATCTGCAGGTCCTTGCGCGAGAAGCCGCGGCCACTGAGCAGCCCGGACACCGCGCCCAGGGCGTTGACGCCACCTTTGGTCACGTCCTCGGTGCGGCCATAGGCCTGTTGCGAATGCACCGCCTGGCCGAGGGTGATGCTGCCGTTCGCATGGGGGCAATAGCCCTTGCACTGGCTGCCCTTCAAGGTGGCGTAGCCGATGCCGCTGCCCGCGCGCACCGACAGGCCCTGGCCCATCGACACTTCCGCATCGCCGCCCAGCACCTGGGTCTTGCCGCTGCTGTCGGCATTGAGGAAGTCGAGGTAGTAGGTCACGCTCATCACCCCGGCCTGCTGTTCGCGGATGATGGCGGGCCATACCTGCACGGCGCTGGAGGCATTGAAGCCGGAGAAGGCCGAGCCGGCGCCGGTATCGCCCGGCAGCATCGTCAGCTTTGCGCCGGTGGGGGCGAACATCAGCAGCTTGCCCTGGTCGGCATCGAGCGCCGCCGGGCTGGATACGCCGGCCAGCTTGCCGTAAGCGCCGTATTCCACGTCGCGCGCTTCCAGCACGGTCAGGCCGGCGGCTTTCAGCTTCTCCAGGAAATCGGCATGGGCCGCATCGGTGATGGCCTGCCAGACCTCGTTGTCCAGCCCGCTCAAGGTGCCGTGCATGGCGGCCGAGGCGGAGCTCTTGCCAAACAGCGAACTGCTTTGCGCCGACGCCTTCACTTCCTGGCCGAAGGCCACGCGGAACGAAGCGACGACCACCTTGTCCTCGCCGGCGAAGTACTTGTCGCCCGTGGTCTGCACCTGCTGCTGCGCCACGCCGAAGGCGCCGCGCTGGGTCTTGGGCTTGGACGCATGGACACCGCCGATGCCGGCCAGCAGCGTGGCGGCCAGCACCAGGCCGGCGACGGGTTTGCAGCGGGAATGGACGTGCTCGGCATGCGGCATGGCGTGGCTCCTGCGGCGATGGAAATGGCCGTTGCAGGAGATGGTGCGGGCGCAATGGGGCGGGAACCATCCCGCAGATGGGGGATGCGCGGGGCGCCATGCGTCCGCTTCGCGTAGCGCGGGGCTTGCCCCACTGGAGCCTTGCCGGGAAAGCCACTCGCCGAGCAAGCCCGCACCGCGAAAAGCGGCTCCGGTCAGCGCGGCGACGCCACCAATCCCAATCTCGCCGCTTCCAGCGCCGCTTCGGCGCGGCTGTTGACGTTGAGCTTGCGGTAGATGCTCTTCAGGTGGTCGGACACGGTGTGGCGGCTGATCCGCAGTTTCTCGGCCAGTTCCGGCAGGCGGCAGCCCTTGCTGACCAGCACCAGCACTTCGCGCTCGCGCGCGGTGAGTTTCTCGGCCTCGGCGCTGGCCGGGGCCGGCGGTTCGGCGAAGCTGCGCAGCAGGCGGCGGGCGATGGACGGGGAGAGCGGCGGTTCGCCGCGCAGGATGCCGTCCAGCGCCGCGCCCAGCCGTTCCTCGGGCTGGTCCTTGAGCAGGTAGCCGTGCGCGCCGGCGCGCAGGGCCGGGAACACGTGGGCGTCGTCGGCGAACAGGGTGGTGACGACGATGGTGCAGGCCGGGTGCTGGCGCGACAGGCGGGCAATGAGTTCCACGCCGCTTCCGTCGGGCAGGCCGAGGTCCACCAGCGCCAGTTGCGGCGATGGGCCGTCGTCCAGGTGGCGATGGCCCGCCGCCAAGGTGGCGGCATGGGCCACTTGCACACCGGCAAAGCGCTGGCACAGCAGCGCCGTCAGCCAGTCGGCCACTTCGGGCAGGTCTTCCAGCAGCAGGGCGTGGCGCGGGATGCCGTTCATTGTGCGATGTTCCCCGGCGCGGCGGCGTTCGCCCATCCCGTCGATGCGGGGGTGTCGCCGCCGGGCAGCGGGAAGCGCAGGCGTACCTTGGTGCCGCCGAGGGTGCCGGCCTGCCAACTGATGTCGCCGTGCAACTGGCTGGCGCGGGCCTGCATGCTGCGGGTGCCGCGCCCGTGGCCGATGCGGGCCGGGTCGAAGCGGCCGTCGTCGGTCACCTCGAACACCAACTGGTCGCCGGCCACGTCGACGACCACCCGCAGGGCGTGCGGATGGGCGTGGCGCAGGGCGTTGGTGATCGACTCGCGGCCGATGCGGAACAGGTGCATGGCCTGGGCCGGGTCGAGCGCTGGGTCGGGCAGCTCGTCGGCCTGTTGCCAGTCCAGGTCGATGCCGCGCGTTTGCAGGCGCTGCTCGGCTTCCTCGCGCAGTTGCGCCAGCACTTCCAGCAGGGTGCCTTCCACGCCGCGCTCGCGGGCGAGGATGGCGCGCAGGTCCTGCAGGATTTCGCGCACCCGTTGCTGTTCGGCGGGCGGCACGCGGTGCAGCAGGGTGAGCAGTTGGCTGCCGACGTCGTCGTGCAGGTCGTCGTGGATGCGGCGGCGCTCGGCTTCGACCGCGCGGGCGATGTCCAGTTGCCGTTGCAGGTCGGCCAGGTGCGCTTCGCTGGCGGCGGGGCGCGGCGGGCGCAGCCGTTGCAGCCAGCGTTTCATGGCGCACATCCATGTGCGCCACCCTTCGGGCGGATTCGCCTTGAAAAACGGCTGTCCTGCCGTTTTTTCATGCGCTGCCCCCGGCGGCGATCAGGCGTTGGCGGTTCTTCTGCACGCGCGCGTGCTCGGGGCCGAGGCGGGCTTCCAGCACGGCTTGCGCCTTGCGCAGTTCGCGCAGGGCGTCGGCGTTGCGTCCGGCGTGGGTGAGGATTTCGCCGTAGTTGCTGCGGAAGATGCCGACGTAGGGATGGTCGTCGCCGAGCGCGCCGGCCGCCGCCTCCACCACCGCGCGCATCGTCGCCGTCGCTTCGCCGTGCTTGCCGCGCTTGGACAGCAGCATGGCGAGGTTGCTGCGCGGGGCCAGGCGTTCGGGGTGCACGTCGCCGCCCTGCGCGTCGAGGGTGGCGACGATGGTGCGCAACTGCGCTTCGGCTTCGTCCAGCCGGCCCAGGTCCTCCAGCGCGTAGGCGCGCTGGTTCATTGCCATCAGCGTGCGCGGGGCGTCGGCGCCGAAGCGTTCGCCGGTGGCGGCCACCAGCGTGTCCAGCAGCGGGCCGGCTTCTTCCAGCGCGCCGCGCTGGATCAGCAGGGCGCTGAGGTTGTTCAGCGTGACCAGGCTGCTGGGGTGGCGCTCGCCGAGGCTTTCGCGGCGCGCGGCCCAGGTCTGGCGGTAGATCGCTTCGGCCTCCTCGGTGCGGCCCAGCCGGTCGAGGATGCCGCCGAGCTGGTTGTGCGAGTACAGCGTCAGCGGGTGGCCGGCGCCGAGCGCGGCTAGGCGCCGGTCGTACACGTCGCGCGCCAGCGGTTCGGCGGCGGCGAAATCGCCCCGGTACTTGAGCAGCGCGGCGTGGTTGTGCAGCGCCGAGAGCGTGGCCGGGGCGTCGGTGCCCAGCGCGGCGCGGGCGCGGGCGACGGTCCGTTCGGAGACGGCGAAGGCATCATCGATGCGGCCGAGGCTTTCCAGGTGCGAGCCAAGTGCGATGCCGGCCTCCACTTCGCCGTTGGCGTCGCCGGTGGCGCGGGCGTCGTCCAGCAGGGCGCGCAGCAGGGTCTCGGCGGCGTCGGGATCGGCCTCGGCCTTGGCGCGCGCGGCCTCGATGGCAACGGCCAGCGTGGCGGGCGCGCGTGCGCCGTGCAGTTGCGCGGCCAGCGCCTGCGCCTCGTCCAGGCGCGGGCCTGCCAGTGCCGGCTCGCCCAGGTGCAGCAGCGCGGTGCCGAGGGTGCGCGCCAGCGAGTGCCGTACTTCCGCGGGCAGCGTGGCGGCGCGGCTCTGGTAGCCGGCATTGGTGGTGGCCAGCCATTCGCGCACGCGGATGTCGCTGCCGGCCCCGTGTTCCGGGTCGGCCGAGAGCAGCATGTCGGTGAGGAAGGCGTTGACGCTGTCGCGTTCGGCGAGGCGCAGTTCGGCGTTGCGGCGGGCGTCGGCCTCGGCCAGGGCCATGCGGGTGGAGACCGCGGTGGCCGCCACCAGGGTCGCGGCCACCGCGGCCACGGCCCAGGACAGGGCGCGGTGGCGGCGCACGAACAGCCGCAGCACGCGCCAGGCGCCGGGCGGGGCGGCCTCGACCGGGCGGCCCTCCAGCCAGCGGCGCAGGTCGTCGGCCAGCTCGGCGGCCGAGCCGTAGCGGTCGGCCGGGTCGTGGGCGATGGCCTTCATCGCCACCGTCTCCAGCTCGCCCCGGGCCGCCGGGGCGATGCGGCCCAGCGGCACCGGATCGCGCGTGGCGACGATCCGCATCGCCGCGACCACCGAGGTGGCCTCGGCCAGGCCCGGGTACGGCAGCGCGCCGCCGAGCAACTCGTAGGCGATCACGCCCAGCGCGTAGACGTCCCAGCGCGGGTCGGTCGCGGCGCTGCCGTCGAGCTGTTCGGGGCTCATGTAGGGCAGGGTGCCCAGCACCGCGCCGGCGGCGGTCATGCGGGTCAGGTCGCCGCGCTCCAGGGCGGCGGCGATGCCGAAGTCGATGATGTGCGGGCGGTCCTGGGCATCGACCAGGATGTTGGACGGCTTGAGGTCGCGGTGGATCACTCCGCGCGTATGGGCGAAGTGCACCGCGCGGCACAGCGATTCGAGCAGGCGCACCCGCTGCGCCGGTGCGGGCGCGGCGGCGGCCCAGGCGTTGAGCGGGCGGCCTTCCACGTACTCCATCGCCAGCCACGGCACCGGGCCGGTGGGGCCGTCGACCGTGCCCGAGTCGTACAGCCGGGCGATGCCGGGGTGTTCGAGCATGGCCAGCAGCTCCACCTCGCGGCGGAAGCGCTGCTGCAGTTCGCCGCCGGCCAGGCTGCCGTTGAGGATCTTCAGCGCCACCGTGCGCTGCGGCTCGGCCTGGCGCGCCAGCCATACCGTGCCGTGGCCGCCCGCGCCCAGCGGCGACAGCCGCTCGAAGCGGCCGAACCTGCCGCCGCCCTGTACCGCCTCCCCGTCGACCATGGCGATCCGCATTCCCCCGAGTGCTGGCGCATTGTAGGAGCAAATCCGCCGTTTCCGCGCCATCCCCGTGCCGCCCCCGACCGGTGTCCACCCAAGGCCGCCGGGGCCGGCGCAGCGCTCGCGCAGCCCCGGCCGGAACGCGGCCCCGCGATTGCGATTGCAAGTGATTCCGATTGAAACATCGCCGCGACCGTTGCGGCACACTGCATGCCGGAATCACCCGCGGAGTCTGCGACCATGAAAGGCCACCCCGACGTCATCGAATGCCTCAAGGAACTGCTGCGCGGGGAGCTGGCCGCGCGCGACCAGTATTTCCTGCACTCGCGCCGCTACGAGGACCAGGGCCTGAAGGCGCTGTACGCGCGCATGGACCACGAGATGCAGGAGGAAACCGAGCACGCCGACGCGATCCTGCGCCGGATCCTGTTCCTGGAGGGCGACCCGGACATGCGCCCGCATCCCTTCACTCCGGGCAAGACGGTGTTGGAGATGCTGGAGGCCGACCTGGAGGTCGAGTACCGGGTCCGGGCCAACCTCGCCGCGGCGATGAAGCTGTGCGAGGACCGGCAGGACTATGTGAGCCGCGACATGCTGCTGGTCCAGCTCAAGGACACCGAGGAAGACCATGCCTGGTGGCTGGAGCAGCAACTGGGCCTGATCAAGCGCATCGGCCTGGAGAACTACCAGTTGTCGAAGATCGACGGCGGCGCGCCGGCCCACGGCTGAGCCGCCCGGCGGCGGCGCGCGCCGCATCGTCCGCCGCGCGTCGCCCGGGCGGGCTACTGCACCTCCAGCCCGTCCACCTTCTGCCACCCGCGCGGCAGCAATCCACCGCGGGTGGCGCGCGTTCCGAGGTAGGGCTCCAGGTCCTTGAACGACAGCGACATGGTGCGCTGGCCGCTGCGTACCTGCAGGGTCTGCCCCGGCGCGACCGCGGCGATGGCCACCACCCGCTCGGTGCCGAGCCTGGCCTTGGGGATGTCGATCAGCTTGTTGCCCTTGCCCTTGTCCAGCTCCGGCAGTTCGCCGGCGGGGATCGCCAGCAGGTGGCCGGCGCTGGTGACCGCGACGATGCGGTCCGCCTCCACGCTGGATAGCGCCGCCGGCTGCAGCACGCGCGCGTTCGGGGTGAGGTTGAGCATGGCCTTGCCGGCCTTGTGGCGGCCGGTCAGGTTCTCGAAGCGGGTGACGAAGCCGTAGCCGTGCGAGGACGCCAGCACGAAGCGGCTATCGCCGTCGCCGCTGGCCAGCGCCTGGAAGCTCGCCCCGGCGGCCGGCGCGAAGCGCCCGGTCAGCGGCTCGCCGTTGCCGCGCGCCGAGGGCAGGCCGTGCACGATGGTGGAATAGCTGCGGCCCTGCGAATCGAGGAAGGCCACCTGCTGGGTGCTGCGGCTGCGCACCGCCGCCAGCAGCGCGTCGCCGTCGCGGTAGGACAGGCCGGCCGCATCGATGTCGTGGCCCTTGGCCGCGCGCACCCAGCCCTTCTCCGACAGCACCACGGTCATCGGCTCGCTGGGCACCAGCTCGGTCTGGTCGATGGCGTGCGCGGCCCCGCGCAGCACCAGCGGCGAGCGGCGCGCGTCGCCGAACTTCTTCGCGTCGGCCAGCAGTTCCTCCTTGACCAGCTTCTTCAGCTTCGCCGGGCTGCCCAGGATGGCCAGTAGGCGCTCCAGTTCCTTGGCCAGCTCGTCCTGCTCGCCGCGGATCTTCATTTCCTCCAGCCGCGCGAGCTGCTTGAGCCGGGTGTCGAGGATGTAGTCGGCCTGTTCCTCGCTCAGGCCGAAGCGGGCGATCAGCGCCGCCCGGGGCTCGTCCTCGGTGCGGATGATGCGGATCACCTCGTCCAGGTTGAGGAAGGCCACCAGCAGGCCCTCCAGCAGGTGCAAGCGGCGCTCGACCTTCTCCTGGCGGTGCTTCAGCCGGCGGGTGACGGTGTTGGTGCGGAACGTCAGCCATTCCTGCAGCAGCGTCTTCAGGCTCTTCACCGCCGGGCGGCCGTCCAGGCCGATCACGTTGAGGTTGACCCGGTAGCTCTTCTCCAGGTCGGTGGTGACGAACAGGTGGCCCATCAATTGTTCGGCGTCCACCCGGCTGGAGCGCGGCACCAGCACCACCCGCACCGGGTTGGCGTGGTCGGACTCGTCGCGGATGTCCTCCAGCCACGGCAGCTTCTTGGCCCGCATCTGCGCGGCGATCTGCTCGATCACCTTGGACGGGGACACCTGGTAGGGCAGGGCGGTGACGACGAAGTTGCCGTTCTCCTTTTGCCAGGTGGCGCGGGCGCGCACGCTGCCCAGGCCGGTCTCGTACATCGCGCGCAGCTCGGCCGGGGGGGTGATGATCTCCGCGCTGGTCGGGTAG
Organism: Pseudoxanthomonas broegbernensis; assembly: GCF_014202435.1. Lineage (GTDB taxonomy): Bacteria > Pseudomonadota > Gammaproteobacteria > Xanthomonadales > Xanthomonadaceae > Pseudoxanthomonas > Pseudoxanthomonas broegbernensis. Next base: position 618,236 of record NZ_JACHGU010000001.1, read on the forward strand.
TCCGGGCCGCGCACGTGCTCGCACAGGTCGGCGACGCTGGCTTGCGGGTCGTCGATCAGGCGCACGCAGGCGCTGACGATCTCGCCCAGGTTGTGCGGCGGCACGTCGGTGGCCATGCCGACCGCGATGCCGGTGGTGCCGTTGAGCAGCAGGTGCGGCAGCCGTGCCGGCATCCAGCCCGGCTCCTCCAGGGTGCCGTCGAAGTTGGGGTTCCAGTCCACCGTGCCGTGGGCCAGCTCGCCCAGCAGCACCTCGGCGATGGGGGTGAGCTTGGACTCGGTGTAGCGCATGGCCGCGAACGACTTGGGGTCGTCCGTGGAACCGAAGTTGCCCTGGCCCTCGATCAGCGGGTAGCGGTAGGAGAACGGCTGGGCCATCAGCACCAGCGCCTCGTAGCAGGCGCTGTCGCCGTGCGGATGGTACTTGCCGATGACGTCGCCCACGGTACGCGCGGACTTCTTCGGCTTGGAGGCAGCGTTCAACCCCAGCTCGCTCATCGCGTAGACGATGCGCCGCTGCACCGGCTTGAGCCCGTCGCCGACGAAGGGCAGGGCGCGGTCCAGGACCACGTACATCGAGTAGTCCAGGTAGGCGCGCTCGGCGTACTCGCGCAGCGGGATCTGTTCGAAGCCGTGGAAGGAGGGGGGGAGGGTGTCGGTCATGGGCGAAGCGGAGGCCGGGAATGCGTGGCCTGCGATTCTACCCGCCGCGGCCTGGCCGGCCGCGGCGGCGTTTCAGCTCATCGCGGACGGCGCGTCGTAGGGAAGCCGCTTCGCGCCGGCCTCCTCCATCGCCCTGAGGGTCTCGGGGAGCATGGTGTCGTCCTCGTCGATCAGGATCAGGATGTTGCCGGCGTCGATCTGTTTCTCGAAGCGCCTGCGCACCGGGTCCTGGACCCCCGCGCCCATCAGGGACGCCGCCAGCCCGCCGATGGCCGCGCCCACCCCGGTGCCCAGCAGCACCGCCAGCGGGCCGGCGCCGTGCACGGCCATCACGATCAAGGACGCGGCCAGGCCCAGGATGCCGCCCCCGGCGACGCCGCGGAGGGCGGCCGGGATGAAGTCGCTGTCCGCCATCTTCCTGCGGTCGTGGATCTGGCGGGCCTCGATGTCGGACCGGGCCACGACATGGATGTCGTCGTCGGGAGTGCCGTGGGCGAGCGCGGCGCGCACGGCCCGGTGGGCCTGCGCCATGTCGGCGGTCAGGAAGACGTGTCGGTGCCTGGTAGCCATGGGATATCTCCTGCTTCCTCGCCGAGGGGCGGCGCTCGCCAGGCCCGGCCTGCGCCGATGGCGCCGCCCGGACCGCCGGTGCGAACGGCTGCGATCCCGCAGCCGGAACGATGTCCGCGACGGCCGATATCGATTGGGCCACACGGCCCGTGGAGGCGGGATCACGCCACCGTGCACGCACCGTAAAGGCGCCCGGGCGCGGGGTGGCGGCGCGCACCGGTGTGCCGGCGATGCGAGCCCGGGGCTTCCTCGTTTCCCGGGTGGATCGATCGCGGTTCCCGGCGGCGCCCGCTACCGCGGCCCGTGTTCCTCGCGGGCCCGTGCCCGGTGGTCGCTCAGCAGCGAGCTGGCGACGATCCCGCACCCCAGCCCGACGCCCAGCAGGAAGAACAGCAGCGCCAGCAGCGGGTACCCGAGCAGCGTATGCGTGGCCGGAACCCGCATGATCAGCGCCGAGGCCATGATCAGCGATGCGGCGATGACACCCACGGCGATGCGGTTGGCGATCTTCTGCAGGTTCTCCATCAGCCGCGAGTTCTCCAGCCCGGTCAGCCGGACCTGGAACCGGTTCTCGGCCACCAGCGAGAGGATGTCGGAAAGCTTGCGCGGCCCGTCGCGCAGCAGCGACTGCACCTCCATCAGCTCGCTGGCCAGGTTGGGCGAGGACAGCGACTTGCGCAGCCGGGCGCGCATGACGTGCTGCAACTGGTCCTCCACCACCCGCTGGGTGTCCAGGCTGGGGGAGAGGTAGTGGCACGCCGTGTCCAGGTTGAGCAGTGCCTTGCCCAGCAGGCTCAGTTCCGGCGAGGTGCGCAACCCGCAGCGCGTGCCGATGCGGACCAGTTCCAGCACGGTGCGCCCTTCGGACATCGAGCCGCGGTGCGCGGCGTAGCGCGAGATGAGCTGGCCGACCTCGCGCATGTAGCGCGGCTCGTCGTAGTCCTCCAGGCGCACGCCCAGGGCGATGCTCTCCTCGGCCACCTGCTCGCCGCGTCCGTCCACCGCGGCGAACAGCAGCTTGAGCAGGCGGTCGCGCTGCTTGGGCGGCACGTTGGCGACCATGCCCAGGTCGAAGATCGCCAGCCTGCCGTCGTCGGTCACCCGCAGGTTGCCGGGATGCGGGTCGGCGTGGATCTCGCCGTGCACGAACACCTGGTCCAGGAACGCGCGCAGCAGCTCCTCGGCCAGCGGCGTCATCGACTGCTCGGTGCGGCGCAGGCCCGGGATCTCGTCCACGCGCACCCCGCCCGCCCGTTCCATCGTCAGCACCCGGCGCGCGGTGTAGTCCCAGTACGGCTGCGGTACCCACAGGCGCGGGAAGTGGCGCATGTGCGCGCGGAAGCGTTCCAGGTTCTCCGCCTCGGCCACGTAGTCCAGCTCGGCCATGAGCGTGCGCGAGAACTCGTCCAGCCACTCGGCGAAGTGCACGTGCCGGCCGATCCGGGTGAACCGGTCCGCCGCGCCGGCGAAGCCGCGCAGCAGGTCCAGGTCGCCGAGCAGGCGCTGGGCGACGTCGGGGCGCTGCACCTTGACCGCGACCGCGCGCCCGTCGCGAAGGGTGGCGGCATGCACCTGCGCCAGCGAGGCGCAGCCTAGCGGCCGCTCGTCGAAATCGGCGAACGCCTTGCCGATGCGCACTCCCAGTTCGGCCTCCACCTGCGCGCGGATGAGCGGGAACGGCACCGCCGCCACGTTCTCCTGCATCCGTTCCAGGGCCTCGGCGTAGGCGGGCGGCACGATGTCCGGGCGCGTGGACAGCATCTGCCCGAGCTTGACGAAGGTCGGACCCATGGCCTCGAGCTCGTTGGCGAACTCGGCCGGGCTTCCTTCTCCCGCGGACTCGACCTCGGTGGGCGCGGAAATGGACAGGCCGGAGAACACGCCGGAATTCCGGTAGCGGAACAGGAAGCGGAGGATGGCGCCGCGCCGCGCCATCTTCCCGGGTGCGTTGCCGGTGGCGACGGAATGTGCTTCGGAGTCCATGCCTGTCCTCGATCCCGGGGCGATCCGGATTGTCCACCGCACGTCCGTGACCGGGGGATGAAGCCCATGGCCCGCACGCGCGGCCGCCACGCGCAATTCACGCGCTTGTTAGACCGGCGTGGATTCGGCGCGCCGCGCTCGTCATGGGAAACGAATCCGCCCGCCCGGACGATGCTCGCGAGGCGGCCCAGGTGCGCCTGGCAGTGCGGCGCGCGTTTACGGACGCACCTGCCCACGGACGCGCGCCACGCCCCGCAATCCAGTATTCGAGGGAGGTCGACAGGATGGGTCTTCTGCTGGCGGAAGCGAGGCAATCGATCGTGCCGGGCACCGTGGCCGGCGGCTTGCGGGCAGTGGCCGTGCTCCGTCCCGGCAAGGGCGGGGATGCCTCCGCCCACGAGGTCGCGACCGTGCGGTTCGCCGCCGCGCGCATCGCCGCGCTGCTCGGGCTGGACTATGCGCAGGCCGGGCGGCGGGCCGCGGGCAATGGCGGCGAATGCTACTGGCTGCCCCTGTCCACGCTGTCGCGCGAGCAGGCGGCGGCGGCCGGGATCCTCGACGAGTCGCGGCTGTGGGGCGGCGTGGTGCCGTTCGCGTTCGTCGCCACCAAGCTGGTGAGCCATCCGCTGTGGCGCAAGGACGCCGCCGCGCCGGCGGGATGGAAGGCCGTGCGCGGGATCGAGGACTGCACCTTGCCCGGCTACTCGGTGTTCGCCCGCCAGGATGCCGAGGAGGCCGGCATCCATCTGCTGCAGGCCGGCGACATCCGCCTCAAGTGCGCGCATGCGCGCGGCGGCCACGGCCAGGTCGTGATCCGCGGCGAGCGGCAGCTCGCGCAGTGGCTGGACTCGGCCGCCGGCGAAGCGGTGGCCGACGGCCTGGTCGTCGAGCGCCACCTGGTGCAGTCCATCACCTACAGCATCGGCAGCACCCGCCTGCCGGGGCACGACATCGCCTACCACGGCGAGCAACGCAACGTGGTCGACCGCGCCGGCGCGGAGGTATACGGCGGCTCGGTGCTGACGGTGTGGCGCGGCGACTTCTCCACGCTGTGCGCCGAGCTGCCGGAAGGCGAGGTCGCCGGCGCGGTACGCGCGGCGATGCGCTACGACCGCCTGGTCCGGGCGAACTACCAGGTGCTGGCCTCGCGGCGCAACTACGACGTGATCGCCGGCGTGGACTCGCGCGGGCGCCGGCACCTGGGCGTGCTGGAGCAGTCCTGGCGCTTCGGCGGGGCGAGCATGGCCGAGGTGCTGGCGATGGAGCGCTTCGCCGAACGGCCCGGGCTGCCATGGGCGATCGCCGAGACCGTGGAGTCCTACGGGGACGGCCCGCTGCCGCCCGGCGCGGTGGAATACTGGCCGGGCGACGCGAAGTCTCCGCGCAAATACGCCAGGATCGTCCGCGATGGATGTTGAGCTGGACCGCCTGGACATCGAAGTGGCCCAGGGCGACGCCGTCCAGGCGACGGTGCTGGTGCCGCAGCGGGAACTGCCGGGCGCGCTGTTCGTGCACGGCTGGGGCGGCAGCCAGGGGCAGGACCTGAGCCGCGCCCGCGAGGTGGCCGGGCTGGGCTGTGTCTGCCTGACCTTCGACCTGCGCGGGCACCGCGCCAACGCGGCGCGCAAGGACGTGATCACCCGCGGCCAGAACCTGCAGGACCTGTGCGCGGCGTACGACTGGCTGGCCGGCCGGCCGCACGTGGACGCCGCGGCCATCGCCGTGGTCGGGGTGAGCTATGGCGGCTACCTGGCGGCGATCCTGTCCGAGCTGCGGCCGGTGCAGTGGCTGGCCCTGCGCACCCCGGCCCTGTACCTGGACCGCGACTGGGAACTGCCCAAGAAGCGCCTGCACGACGACCCGGAGCTGGCGCGCTACCGGCGCCAGCCGGTGGCGCCGCAGGACAACCGCGCGCTGCGCGCCTGCGCCCGCTTCGGCGGCGACGTGCTGCTGGTGGAGGCCGAACACGACCGCATCATCCCGCGCCAGGTGATCGACAACTACGCCGGCGCGTTCGGCAAGGCGCGCTCGATGACCCGCCGCCTGATCCGCGACGCCGACCACGGTTTCAGCGAGAAGGCCGCGCAGCGCGGCTACACCGACGTGCTCATGGCGTGGATGACCGAGATGGTCGTCGGCTCGCGCGGCGCGATCGCGGCCGACAAGGTGCGCGCCGACAAGCAGGAGCGCCGCGTACGCGCGCCGGCCTAGCGCGTGCCACGGCCCTTACCCGCGGCCGTTCGCCCATGCCGAGGCGCCGCGGCTGGTCACCAGCCTGGCCGCCTTGGACCCGGCCAGGACCTTCAGCGCGCTCGCCCGCAGTTCCGGCAATCCGGCCACCGCGTCCTTCGCCACCGCCACCTCGAACTCGCGCGCGTTGGCGTCCATGGCGGTGGCCAGGATGCAGCTCTCCAGCGCCATCCCGGCCAGCAGCAGGCGCCGTACGCCGAGCTTGGCCAGCAGCACCGCCAGCGGCGTGGACAGGAACGCCGAGTGCTTGGGCTTGAGGACCAGGTAGTCCTGCGGCAGGGGGGCGAGCAGTTGGGCGATCTGCGCCGCCGCGCCGCCGGCCGCCGCGGCCATGGCCACCAGCCCGTGGAAATCCGAGTGCCAGCGCGCGAAGTTGTCGTTGGCGAACACGACCGGCCAGCCGTGCGCGTGGCACCGCCGGCGCAGCGCGTGGATGCGGCGCGCGGCATCCACCGGCGCCATGCGCGCGGCGCCGGGGAAGTCCAGCAGGCTGATCATGTCGACGATGAGCAGCGCGGGCGGCGCCTGGCCTGCGGCCACCGGTCAGTCCGGCGCCTTGGCCGGGACGAAGGGCGAAACCGGGTCGCTGGCGGGGAAGGTTTCCTCCAGTGCCTCGTCCTGGTTGTCGCTTTCCTTTTCCTTGCGCTTGCGCCGCTGGTGCGGCTGCTCCGCCGAGGGGTAGATCTCCGGGGATTCCGGGGGGTCTTTGCGGTCGCGGGTCATGGTGGCCTCGCCAGGCGGGCGTGGTGGGGAAGCACTCTTTAGCGCCACGCGCGTTGCGGCGGCGTGACCGCGCCGTTCATGCGCCGTCGCGGTGCGTACCCGCGCAAGCCGCGCCCGCATGGACGCCGGGTCGCGCCGGCCTCGCGACCGCGCACGTTCCCGCCCGGGAACCTTCGCGTTTCCCTGAGCAATCCGCCACGCGGCCTGCACGCGGCGCATGCCACCGTCCCTGCAAGTCCGATGCTGCGGGGCACGACATGAACGAAGAAGCGAAGAAGCAGCAGCGCCCCCCGCAGCAGCAGGACCACCAGCCGGGCAAGCAGGCGCCGATGGTCCCCCAGCCGCAGAGCATCCGCGACAGCTATCGTGGGTCGGGCAGGCTGCAGGGCAAGGTCGCCATCGTGACCGGCGGCGACAGCGGCATCGGCCGCGCGGTCGTGCTGCATTTCGCCCGCGAGGGCGCCACCGTCGCGTTCGGCTATCTCGACGAGGAAGAGGACGCCGCGCAGACCGAGCGCCTGGTCCGCGCCGAGGGCGGCACCTGCCTGTCCATGGCCGGCGACGTGGGCGACCCGGAGTTCTGCCGGCGATTCGTGGACCACGTGGTCCGGACCTGCAAGCGCCTGGACATCCTGGTCAACAACGCCGCCGAGCAGCACACGGTCGATGCGCCGGAGGAACTGACCCCGGCGCAGGTGGAGCGCACGTTCCGCACCAACGTGTTCGCGTACATCCACATGGCCGCGGCCGCGATCCCGCACCTGGGCAAGGACGGCTGCATCGTCAACACCGGCTCGGTGACCGGTGCGCGCGGCCACGAGAAGCTGATCGACTACGCGGCGACCAAGGGCGCGGTCCACGCCTTCACCTTTTCGCTGGCGCAGGCGCTGGCCGGGCGCGGCATCCGGGTCAACGCGGTGGCCCCCGGGCCGATATGGACGCCGCTGATCCCGGCCAGCTTCACCGCCGAGGAGGTGGCCCGGTTCGGCGCCGAGACGCTGCTCGAGCGCGCCGGCGAGCCGGCGGAGGTGGCGCCGGCCTACGTCTTCCTCGCCTGCGAGGAAGCATCGTTCATCACCGGGCAGACCATCCACGTCAACGGCGGGGGATACATCAGTGCGTGACCGGCCGCCGCGGGCATCGGTACGGCCGCCCGGGCCCGGCCGCCCGACCGCCGGCATCGGCGAGTTCAGGGCGGTGGTGGAGCAGATTCTGGAAACGGGCGCGCGCTGCCTGGGGCAGGGGCGCGGCCGGCGGGAGACGACGAGGACCGAGGACATGAGGCAGGAACAGGAATGGAAAGAGGGCAGGGACGCGGCGCGGCGCGGGTACGAGGAACGGCGCGGGGCGGCTGACGACGCCGAGCGGCAGCCGTACCGGCATGGGCCGGACGGCGGCGCCGGCGCCCAGGCCGTCGGCTGGGCGCGCCCGGCACCGCGCTACGCGGGCCAGGGCGAGGCGGAGCCGGAGGGCCCGGTATCCGCCCCGGCACCCGAAATTCGCAGCGCGGAAGAGCGCGCCGTGGCCGTGGAGCCGCCCGCCGCGGGCGCGCGAAAGGACGCGCCGGGACGGGCGGCGCCACCCCGTGAGCGGTAACCGCGGCGGCTTCGGCTGCCCGGCCGGCGCCATGCCGGACTGCCCGTGCGGCACGGCGCCGGCCAGGAGCGGAGGTGCGTATGGATGACGTCATTGACCGGTTGTTCTCGCTCAGCGGCCCCTGGTGGGAGTTCCTGCTGCGCGGAATCGTGGTCTACGTCGCGGTGCTGGTGCTGGTGCGGATCGTGGGCAAGCGCACGGTGGGGCAGTACACGCCGTTCGACATGATCGTGGTCGTGCTGCTGGGCACCGCCGTGCAGAATTCGCTCATCGGCGAGGATGTCTCGCTCATCGGCGGGCTGATGATCGCGGCCACGCTGCTGGGGCTGAACTGGCTCGTCGGGTTCTTCGGTGCCCGCTACCGCGCGTTCGACGCCTTTGTGGAGGGGCGGCCGGTGGTGCTGGCCCGGGACGGCACCGTGTTCCACGACCAGTTGCGCCGGCAGTCGGTGAGCGAGGAGGACCTGGCCATCGCGCTGCGCAAGGCCGACTGCCACCAGGCCGCGGACATCCGCCTGGCGATGCTGGAGACCTCGGGCGAGATCACCGTGCTCAAGTGCGAAAGGCCGGAGGCCGGGGCAGGCCGCGGCCTGCCTGAACACTGACGCGGGACGAGCGGATATTTCACCTCGGAGGAAGGTTTCCGGCGCTAGCGTGGAATCGCGACGATCCGTCGCGCATCGGGCTTACGAAGATGAACCAGCCACGTCGACCGGGCGAACAGGACCCGGCCCAGAAAGGTCGCACCGACGACCAGAAGAACCAGAAGAACCCACAGCAGGCGCAGGGCCAGGGCCGCGGCAAGGAGAACCAGCCGCGCAACCACCCCCGCGGCTAGCGATGTAGGGACAGTGCAAGTGCGATAGCGGGGACGGGTGCGCTCGGGACGGGCGCGCCCGCACCGCGGGGACGGGGAACAGGAATATCCGCATGCGGCGATCTCCGGCAATGAAGATCGCGTCCCGGCCATCCGCCGGCCGGGTGGGGCCGGGCCATCGGAGGAACCGTCGGCTAGCCCGGCGCGCGGCTCCCGGCCGATGCGCGATGGGCGCGGACCAGGAAGCGCCGCGCGGCCGTTTCCCACTGCCGGGCGCCGCGTGCGTTGCCGGCGGCGGCGTGCAGGCGGCCGTCGCGCCAGCCGGGGAATACGCAGGGATCGATGTAGGACGTGCGGCAGACGGCGGCGGTATTGCCCAGCAGCGCGGCGACTTCGGCGACCGTGGACCGCTCGGCGTCCGCCAGCGCGCGCGCGGATGGCGGGTCCGGCAGCGGCGTGGCCGCCAGCAGGCGGAAGGCGGCGAGCGTGGCGCCCCAGGTGCGGAAATCCTTGGCGGTGAAGTCCTCGCCCATGCGCTCGCGCAGGTAGGCGTTGACCGCGCCGGAATCCACGGGCTGCAGCACGCCGTCGCCGTCGCGGTACTGGAACAGCGCCTGGCCCGGAAGCTGGTGCATGCCGCGTACCAGCCTGGCCAGGCGCCGGTCGTGGACGTCCACGTCCTGCACGCGCCCGCCCTTGCCCGGGAAGTGCAGGCGCAGGCCGTCGGCGAGGAAGCGGGCGTGGCGGTTGCGCAGCGTGGTCAGCCCGAAGGAACCGTTGTCGCGCGCGTATTCGGCGTTGCCGACCCGCAGCAGCGTGGCCGACATGATCCGGACCACCGCGGCGAGCGCCTTCGGCTGCGGCAATCCGGGCAGGGCCAGGTCGGCGCGCACGGCGCGGCGCAGCCGCGGCAGCGCGGCCGCGAAGGCCGCCAGCCGGTCGAACTTGTGGCTGTCGCGCCGGGTCCGCCATTGCGGGTGGTAGCGGTATTGCTTGCGGCCGCGGGCGTCGCGCCCGGTCGCCTGCAGGTGCCCGCGCGCCGAGGCGCAGATCCACACCTCGCGGTACGCCGGCGGGATCGCCAGCGCGCGGATGCGGTGGAGCGTTGCCCGGTCGCGCACGGCGGTGCCGTCGGCGTGGAGGTAGCGGAATCCGCGGCCGCAGCGGACCCGGCGGATGCCGGGCGCGGCGTCGCCGACGTAGTGCAGCCCGGCGTCCGCCGCGGCGCCGGACAGGGCGTCGTCCGCGGGTGGCGCCTGGGATGATGCGGCCATGGCGGAAACGCTACCGGGCCGGCGTGATCGCGCGATGAATCCGCCGGCCTGCGGCCGCGTTCGCGCGACCTTGACCTGGCGCTTGCTATAGCAGCCGCAGCCCACCACGCCATGCGCACGGAGCCGCCATGCCCGAGAAGAAGACCACCCAGCGCGCGCAGAAGGCCAAGCGCGAAGGCAAGTCCGCCAGCACCCAGGCCGGGGAATACGTGCGCGAGGAAATCCACCACGTGCGCGAGGGCAAGCATGGCGCCAAATCGACCCAGCAGGCCATCGCCATCGGCCTGTCCAAGGCGCGCCGCGCCGGGGTCGAGGCCAAGCCGGGCAAGGACGCCTCCGCGGCGACGAAGAAGAAGGCCGCCCAGGACAGCGCCAAGGCCGGCCTGGAAAAGAAGCCTTCCGCCGCGCGCTCGCGCGCGGCGAAGAAGGCGTTGAAGACCGCCAGCAAGGGCACGTCGCGCAAGAGCGTCGCCGGCAAGAAGGCGCTGTCCGGGCAGGCTGGCGAGGCCGCCTCCAAGCGCAGCGCCACCCGCCGTTCGCAGGCGGCGAAGAAGGCCGCCAGGACCCAGGGCGCCCAGGGGCGCAAGACCGCGGCCAGGAAGGCCGCCCGCACCCGCGCGCGCAAGGCCGGGTGAGGGCCGTGTCCCTGCCGTGCGGCGGGCCCACCGGCCGTGGTCCTTCCGGGCGGCCCGCCGCGTGCGCCGTTTCCGGGCCGCGGGCCGCCCTGCCTGTCCTTCCCGCGCGGTGGACCGCCGCGCATGTCGTTTTCGGGCGGCCTGCCGCCGTCGTCGCGAGGTGATGCCATGGCGCGTCCCATCTGGACCGGAACGCTGTCGTTCGGCCTGCTCAACATCCCGGTCAAGCTGATGTCCGGCGAGCGGCGGGTGGACCTGCAGTTCCGGCTGCTCGACAGCCGCGACAACGCGCGCGTGCGCTACGAGCGGGTCAACGAGGAGACCGGCGAGGAAGTGCCCTGGAAGGAGGTGGTCAAGGCCTTCGAGTACGACAAGGGCAGCTACGTGGTGCTCGAGGAGGACGACATCGCCGCGGCCGCGCCGGACCGCAAGGAGACCGTCGACATCGACACCTTCGTCGATGCGGCGCAGATCGGCCCCGAATACTTCGACAAGCCCTACGTGCTGGAGCCGGCCGGCAAGGCGGAGAAGGGCTACGTGCTGCTGCGCGACGTGCTGGCGCGCACCGGCAAGGCCGGCGTGGGCCGGGTGGTGATCCGCACCCGCGAGTACCTGGCCGCGGTGCTGCCCAAGGGCGATGCGCTGGTGCTGATGGTGCTGCGCTTCGCCCAGGAGCTGGTGGACCCGGCGGACTACCGGCTGCCGGAGGGCTCGTCGTCCAAGTGGAAGATCACCCCGCGCGAGACGCAGATGGCCGAGCAGCTCATCGAGTCGATGAGCGGGGAGTGGAACCCGGAGGAGTTCAAGGACGACTTCCGCGAGCGCCTGCAGAAGGTGATCGAGCAGCGCGTGCGTTCCAGCCAGGTGGTGCAGCCGCAGGCCGAGGAGGACGAGCGCCCGCCCGAGGGCGCGGCGACCAACGTCATCGACTTCGCCGAATTGCTCAAGCGCAGCCTGGAGAAGAAGGGCGGCGGGAAGCGCGCCGCGAAGGCCGCCAAGACCGCCACCAAGACCGCCCCGAAGGCCGCCGGGCCGGGCAGGCCCACCAAGGCGGCGGCCAAGAAGGCGGCGCCGGCCAAGACGGCCAAGAAGCGCCCGCGCAAGGCCGGCTGAGCCATGAGCCTGCGCGATTACGCGCGCAAGCGCAGCTTCGACGCCACGCCCGAGCCGTCGGCCGAGTCGCGCCCGCGCCGCCGCCGCGCCGGTGCGCCCATCTTCGTGGTGCAACTGCACCATGCGCGCGCCCGGCACTACGACTTCCGCCTGGAGGCCGACGGCGCGCTCAAGAGCTGGGCGGTGCCGAAGGGGCCTTCCATGCGCGCCGGCGAGCGCCGGCTGGCGGTGCAGGTGGAAGACCATCCGCTCGACTACGCCGCCTTCGAGGGCGAGATTCCCGAAGGCCAGTACGGCGCCGGCCACGTGGCGCTGTTCGACCGCGGGACCTGGGCGCCGGAAGGCGACGCGCTGGAGCGCATCGCCGCCGGCCGGCTCGATTTCGCGCTTGCCGGCACGCGCCTGCGGGGACGCTTCACCCTGGTGCGCACCGCCTCGCCCGCGCGCCAGCCGCAGTGGCTGCTGATCAAGCGCAGCGACGAGTACGCGGGCGACACCGACGCCGACGCGATGGTCGATGCGCCGCCGCCGGCCACGCCTTCGCCGGCCGCGAGCGGGAAGCGCGCGGCGAAGGGGACGGCGAAGGCGGCGCGGACCGCCGGCCGTCGCGTGGCGGGCCCCGGGCCGGCGCACGCGGACTGGACGGCGCAGGCGCGGGCGTTGCCCGGCGCGGCTGCCGCATCGATGCCGCGCGGGATCGAACCGCAACTGGCGACGCTGCGCACCCGGCCGCCCGTCGGCGAGGGCTGGCTGCACGAGGTCAAGTGGGATGGCTACCGCCTGCTCGCCTACCGCGACGAAGCGGTGGAGCTGTGCTCGCGCAACCACCTGCCCTGGGCGCCGCGCCTGCCGCACCTGGTCCAGGCATTGGCGGAGCTGCCGGTGCGCGAGGCGGTCGTCGACGGCGAGCTGGTCGCCATCGACGATCGCGGCCGCAGCGATTTCGGCCTGTTGCAGCGCCTGCTCGAACGCGGCGATACCACCGGCCTGCGCCTGGTCGCGTTCGACCTGCTGCATATCGACGGCATCGACCTGCGCGGCGTGGCGCAGGTGGAGCGGCGGCGGCTGCTCGCCGCGCTGGTCGCACGGGCGGCCTCGCCGGCGCTGGCGTTCAGCGCCCACGTCGAAGGCGATGCGGCGGCGGTGCTGGAGGCCAGCGCCCGCGCCGGGCTGGAGGGCATCGTCTGCAAGCGCGCCGACGCGCCGTACCGCAGCGGCCGTCACCAGGCCTGGATCAAGCTCAAGCACGTGGCCGACGAATCGTTCCTGGTGGTCGGCCACACCCGGCCGCGCAACGGCCGCCACGGGTTCGGCTCGCTGCTGCTGGCGCAGCGGCGGCGCGGCGGGCTGCAGTACGTGGGCCGCGTCGGCAGCGGCTTCGGCGACGCGTCCCTGCGCATGCTGGCGCGCCGGTTGCAGGCGCTGCATGCCGACGCGGCGCAGGTCGAGCTGCCGGCGCACGTCCCGTTCTCGCCGCGCGAGGTGCGCTGGGTCCGGCCGGAACTGGTGGTCGACGTGCATACCCGCGGCCGCGGCAAGGAGGGCCTGGTCCGCCAGGCCAGCTTCGTGCGCGTGCGCGAGGACCTGGACGCGCGCGGCCTGGGGCCGCGGTCACCGCGCGCGGCCCCACGACAGGAGAACGACATGGCCGCATCCCGGCTCAGCAGTCCCGAACGCGTGGTCTATCCCGACGCCGGCATCACCAAGCAGGACGTGGCCGACTACTACACGGCGGTGGCCGCCTGGCTGCTGCCCGAGCTGGCCGACCGGCCGCTGTCGCTGCTGCGCTGCCCGGACGGCGTCGAGGGGCAATGCTTCTTCCAGAAGCACCATCGCGACAGCCTCGGGCCGGGCGTGCATCCGGTCCTGCTGGACGAGCGCGACGGCCAGGACGAGTACCTCTACGTGCGCGACATCGAAGGCGTGCTTTCGCTGGTGCAGATGAACGCGATCGAGTTCCACCCCTGGGGCGCGAAGCGCACCGCGCCCGACCGGCCCGACCGGCTGGTCTTCGACCTGGACCCGGCGGATGAGCTGCCGTGGGCCGAGGTCAAGCGCGCCGCGCGCGAGGTGCGCGACCGCCTGGCGCAGGTCGGGCTGCGGAGCTGGCCGCGGCTGTCGGGCGGCAAGGGCATCCACGTGTGCGTGCCGATCGCGCCGGGGCCGGGCTGGGACACGGCCAAGGACTTCTGCGAGGCCTTCGCCAAGGCGATGGTGGCGCAGTCGCCGCTGCGCTATGTCGCCGTCGCCTCCAAGCAGGCGCGCCGCGGACGCATCTTCATCGACTGGCTGCGCAACGGGCGCGGCGCCACCAGCGTGGCCGGTTGGGCGCTGCGCGCGCGCGCGGGCGCGCCGGTGGCGATGCCGCTGCGCTGGGAGGAACTGTCGCGCACGGCATCGGCCGCGGAGTACGGCCTGGCCCGTGCCAGGCAGCGCGCCGCGCGGCTGCGCAGCGATCCCTGGGACGGGTTCGCGGCCCTGCGCCAGGCATTGCCGGGAAGCTGAAGGCGGGCCCGCCGCCGTTGCGAGGGCAGCGAAATCCCCGGCCCGGTTCCACCCACGGTTAACGGCAGCGGCCGCAGCATCGGGCTTTCAGGTGCACGAGCCGAGTGCACATTCCAGGCCGGGATCCGCACACGGCGCGGCCACCGGCACGACGAAGGAGGACGCCCCATGAACGCCGCATTGAGATGGATCGTCGGGCTCGCAGCCGGTGCCGCGGCGATGTACCTGTTCGATCCCCGTTCCGGCCGCCGCCGCCGCGCCCGCGCGCGGGACCAGGGTGCGGCGGCCTGCCGCAAGGCCGCCCGCTACGCGACGGGCAAGTCGCGGCGCCTGGCCGACCACGCCAAGGGCAGCCTCGCTCGGATACGGGCAAGGGCCACGATCGGTCCGGTCGACGACGAGACCCTGGTCCAGCGCGTCCGCGCGGGGCTGGGCCACGTGGCCGCCCATCCGGGCGCGATCGCGGTGGAGGCGCGCGAAGGACGCGTCGTGCTCAAGGGCGATGTGGGTGCCGACGAACTGCGGGACATCGTCGGCCGGGTCGCGGCGATCGCGGGCGTGGTGGAGGTGGACGACCGCCTCTTGCCGCAGGAGGCCGGGCCCGGCGGGGCGCAGGCATCGCATTGAACGGGCGCGCGCCGCGACGGCGGCGCGCCGGAAAACAAAAAACCCCGCTGGCGCGGGGTTCTTGCGGGGCCATGCGGCCTTGTGTCTGGTGCCCAGGAGAGGACTCGAACCTCCACGGTTTTACCCGCTAGTACCTGAAACTAGTGCGTCTACCAATTCCGCCACCTGGGCAGGTGAGGCCGCGCATTTTGCGGGGTGCCGTAAATCTTGTCAACGCCTTGCCAGGGCTGGCGCGCGCCGCGATGGCGGTCACCTGGCGGTGCGGAAGCGGGGTGTACCATCCGCCCATGAAAAACAACGGTGATCGCAGCGGGAAAACCACGGGCGGCTCGGGCCGCAAGAGTAGCGCGACGGGCGAGCGCCCCCGCGGCGGGCAGGACCCGGCGGCGGCGGGCAAGCCCGGCGGCGGGGGCAAGGGAACCCGGGTGCCGCCCTGGATGCCGCCACCGCCACCGGGGCAGGCCGAGCGCGCATCCCGTTCCAAGGCGCCGCCGCCGCGGCCCGGCGACTTCCAGGACCCGCACGCCGCGCGCGAGGCCGTGCGCTACGCCAATCCCATCGCCAGCCGCGAGGCCATCCTCGCCACGCTGGAGGCGGCCGGCGGCCCGCGCACCGCCGCGGAACTGGCGCAGGCGCTCGGCCTGGCCGCGCCGGATCGCCTCGACGCGCTGGGCAAGCGCCTGGGGGCGATGGTCCGCGACGGGCAACTGGTGCAGAACCGCCGCGGCGGCTTCGCCCCGGTCGAGCAGACCGACCTGATCGCCGGCGTCATCATCGCCAACCCGGACGGTTTCGGCTTCCTGCGCCCGGACGCGGGCGGCGGCGACGACCTGTTCCTGCCGCCCTACGAGATGCGCAAGGTCATGCATGGCGACCGGGTGCTGGCCAACGTCACCGGCATCGACCGCCGCGGGCGCCGCGAGGGCAGCATCGCCCGCGTGCTCGAGCGCGGCGTGACCCGCCTGATCGGCCGCTTCGGCAGCGAGGCCGGGATCAGCTTCGTGGTCCCGGACGACAAGCGCATCCAGCGCAACGTGCAGGTGCCGCCGGACGGCACCGGCGGCGCCCGCGAGGGGCAGTTGGTGGTGTGCGAGCTGACCCAGCCGCCGGAGGCGCGGCGGCCGCCGATCGGCCGGATCATCGCGGTGCTGGGCGACAAGCTCACGCCCTCGCTGGTGGTGGAGACGGCGATCCACGGCCACGACCTGCCGCACGAGTTCCCGCAGGAGGTGCTGGACGAGGCGACGGCCATCCCGCTGACGGTGGAGCCGGCCATGATTGGCGGCCGCGTGGACCTGCGCGCCACCGCGCTGGTGACCATCGACGGCGAGGACGCCAAGGACTTCGACGACGCGGTCTGGTGCGAACCCAACCGGGCCGGCTTCCGCCTGGTGGTGGCCATCGCCGACGTCTCGCACTACGTGCGCCCGGGCACGCCGCTGGACGACGAGGCGCAAAAGCGCGCCACCTCGGTCTACTTCCCCGGCTTCGTGGTGCCGATGCTGCCGGAAACGCTGTCCAACGGCATCTGCTCGCTCAACCCCCGGGTCGACCGGCTGTGCTTCGTCTGCGACATGCAGGTGGACCACGAGGGCGAGGTGACCGGCTCGAAGTTCTACGAGGCGGTGATGAACTCGCACGCGCGCCTGACCTATGCCCAGGTCTGGCAGGCGGTGGGCGAGGACGACCCGCAGGCGCAGGCGCAACTGGGCCCGGTGCTGCCGCAGGTGCAGCGGCTGCACCAGCTCTACCAGGTGCTGGCCAAGGCGCGTGCGCGGCGCGGGGCGATCGAGTTCGAGACCTCGGAAGTGCGCTTCGTGCTGGACAACCGCGGCGAGGTCGCCCAGGCCGGCATGCTGGTGCGCAACGACGCGCACAAGCTGATCGAGGAGTGCATGATCGCCGCCAACGTGCAGGCGGCGTGGCACCTGACCGGCGCACAGGTCCCCGCGCCGTACCGCATCCACGACAAGCCGCCGGAGGCCAAGTACGCCGACCTGCTGGAGTTCCTCAAGGAGTTCAAGCTGAGCCTGCCGGCGTGGGGCAAGGTGCAGCCGGGCGACTACACCCGCCTGCTGAAGAAGGTGCGCGACCGTCCCGACGCCGCGCTGCTGGAGTCGGTGCTGCTGCGCAGCCAGAGCATGGCGGTGTATTCGACCGACAACGCGGGCCATTTCGGCCTGGCGCTGGACGCCTACGCCCACTTCACCTCGCCGATCCGCCGCTATCCCGACCTGCTGGTGCACCGAGCGATCAAGCACGCGCTGACCGGGCGCAAGCCCGAGGCGTTCGCGTATTCGCCGCGCGACATGGCCGCACTGGCGCTGCAGTGCTCCGAGCGCGAGCGCCGCGCCGACGAGGCCGAGCGCGAGGTGGACGAGCGCTTCCGCGCGGCGTGGATGGAGAAGCACGTCGGCGGCAGGTTCGACGGCGTGATCAGCGGGGTGACCAGCTTCGGCCTGTTCGTGGAGCTGGACGAGTCCAAGGTCAACGGCCTGGTCCACGTCACCCAGTTGCCGCACGACTACTACCACTTCGACCCGGTGCGCAAGACCCTTTCGGGCGAGCGCCGCGGGATGGAGTTCCGGCTCGGCGACCGGGTGCGCATCGTCGTGCTCAAGGCCAGCCTGGAGGAGCGCAAGATCGACTTCCGCCTGGTCGAGGAGAACGAGGCCGAGGGCGGCCCGCCGCCGCCGCCGCCGCGCGGCCGGCCGGCGAAGCGGACCAAGCAGAAGTATTGAGGCCCGGACGCGAGGGGCGGCGATGGACGAGGGCGTACCGGTGCATACGGGTGGCTGCCAGTGCGGTGCGGTGCGCTTCCGCGTCGCCGGCGTACTGGAGGATGCGTCCGTCTGCCACTGCCGGATGTGCCAGAAGGCCTTCGGCGCCTACTACGCGCCGCTGGTCTCCACCCGCGGCGCGGCGCTGGCGTGGACCCGCGGGGCGCCGCGGCATTTCCAGTCCTCCAACCTGGTCCGGCGCGGCTTCTGCGCCGGCTGCGGCACTCCGCTGACCTACGAGGGCCCGGATGGCGTGGCCCTGGCCGCCGGCGCCTTCGACCGCCCGGCCGCGCTGGCGCCGCGGATCCAGTACGCCATCGAGGGCCGGCTGCCCTTCGTGGACGGCCTGGCCGCGCTGCCGGCGCGGCGCACCGAGGAGGACGAGGCGGCCGCGGATTTCCTCGCCCGGATCGTTTCCTGCCAGCACCCGGACCACGACACCGGCGACTGGCCGCCTGCCCGCTGACCCCGCACCTCTCCCTCCAGGAGGACGAGCATATGGTCCGGCGGGAAGCGCTTCCGGGCCGCCGCGGGCGGACCATCCAGCAGGCTTGCCTTCCTTGCAGGCCTCTCAGCCAAGCTTGTGGAAGTGGTGGCCCGAACGCCGCGGAGAACGACGGCCCCTTCCGAAGCCGCCGCAACCCGAACGCCGTTGCCGTTGCTCCCGCGTACGCCCTTGCTTCGCTCTCTCCCGTATCTCCGCCCCCACCCAGCCCCGCCCGCGCCGGGCGATGCGATAATGCCGGCCTTCCTCCGGCGGTCGCGCGGCATGAGCAAGCAGAACCAGTGGATCGTCGGCGTCAACGCGGTGGCCTCCGCCGTCGAGAACGATGCCGAGCACGTGCGCGAGGTGCTGATCGATTCCGGCGCGCGCAATCCGCGCCTGGTCGAGATCGAGGAACAGGCGCGGCGGCGCGGGATCGAGGTGCGCAAGGTCGCCGCTCAGGCGCTGGACGGCATCGGCGGCAGCGTGCGCCATCAGGGCGTGGCCGCGCGCTATGCTGCCGCGCGCACCTGGGACGAACACGAACTGGCCGGGCTGGTCGAGGCCGCCGACGGCCGCGCGCTGCTGCTGGTGCTGGACGGCGTGCAGGACCCGCACAACCTCGGCGCCTGCCTGCGCAGCGCCGCCGCCGCCGGCGCCACCGCGGTGGTGATCCCCAAGGACAAGTCCGCGCCGGTCAACGCCACGGTGCGCAAGACCTCGGCCGGCGCCGCCGACCGCCTGCCGGTGGTGGCGGTGACCAACCTCTCGCGCACCCTGCGCGAGCTGCAGAAGCTGGGCGTGTGGATCTACGGCCTGGCCGGCGAGGCGCAGCCTTCGCTGTACGGCCTGGACCTGGCCGGCAACGTGGCGCTGGTGCTGGGCGGCGAGGCCGAGGGATTGCGCCGGCTCACCCGAGAACACTGCGACGGGCTGGTGCGGATTCCGATGCCGGGCGACATCGAGAGCCTGAACGTGTCGGTCGCCGCCGGCGTTTGCCTGTTCGAGGCGGTACGGCAGCGGAGCTGACGGAAGCGCAGGCATGATGGCCGAACCGCAGGGAGGGGGGATGCCGGCCACGACACGCGGCCGGCGCGTCCGGTGCGCGATGCGATGGAGGGGATGGCCGCCGGTGTGCGCGGCGGCGCTGCTGTCGATGGCGCTGCTGGCGTCTTCGGCGATGGCCGCCGAGGGAAACGCCGTCGCGCCGAAGGCGGCGCCGGCCGCGGCCGATGGCGCCGCCACCGCCCCGCCGCCGCTGCGCGACTACGCCATCGACGCCTGGAGTTCGCGCAACGGGCTCCCGCACAATTCGCTGCGCGACATGGCCCAGACCCCGGATGGCTACCTGTGGTTCGCCACCTGGGAAGGCGTGGTCCGCTACAACGGCGTGGCCTTCACCGTGTTCGACCGCGGCAGCGAGCCGGGGCTGCGCGACAACGGCGTGGGGGCGCTGTACGTCGACCCGCAGGGACGGCTGTGGCTGAGCGACTCGCGCGGCAACCTGGCGTGGCTGGCCGGCAACGGCCGCTGGGAATTCGTCGAGCGCACGCCGCAGTGGCCGCAGGCGCTGATCCACGACCTGGCGATGGATGGCCGCGGACGGCTGTGGCTGCTGTTCGAGGGCCATGGCCTGGGCTGCCTGCATCCGGACGGGCGCTTCGACTACCTGGCCGCGCCGCCGCAGGTGCCGTTGCGCGCCAGCTTCCCGCGCATGGCGATCGACGCCGGCGACCGCATCTGGATCGGCACCCTCGACGGCCTGGTGATGCGCGACGACGCGGGCCGCTGGCATCGCTTCGGCGCCGATGCCGGCCTGCCGTCGGGGCTGGTGTGGCCCTACGTGGCGCCGGACGGCACGCTGTGGGTGGCCGCCGAAGGACAGGTATTCCGCCACCACGGGAACGGCTTCGCCCGCGTGCACGCGCTGCCCGGCGCCGGCCATTTCACCTCGATGCTGCAGGACCGCCACGGTGCACTGTGGCTGGGCACCGAGAACCGCGGCGTGGCCCGCATCGGCGTGCACGGCGTCGAATGGCTGGCGCCCGGCCCGGTACTGCCGCGCGGCCGCATCGCCAGCCTGCTGGAGGACGCGGAAGGCAGCGTGTGGGTGGGCGCCAACGGTGGCCTGTTCCGCCTGCGCGAGACCCTCTTCAGCAGTTGGACTCGCCGCGACGGGCTCGGCGGCGACTACGTGCGCGCGGTACTCGAGGACCGCGATGGCACGCTCTGGGTGGGCGGCGGCGGCGGCCTGGACCGGCAGGTGCCCGGCGGCGGCTTCCGGCCGGTGCCGCTGCCTGGCGCCGGCGGGGAAACGGCATCGGTGCTGAGCCTGGCCCAGGGGGCCGACGGCGACCTGTGGGTGGGCACCTTCGCCGATGGCGTCTACCGCCTGCGCGATGGCGTCCTGCTGCGCCGCTACGGCCAGGCCGACGGCGTGCCCAGCGGGCACGTGCGCGCGCTGGCGGCCGACCGCGGCGGCGCGGTGTGGGTCGGGACCCGGCGCGGGGTGGTGCGCATCGATGCGGCGGGCGTGCATCCGCCGCCGCCGGTGCCGGACCTGCCGGACGGATTGGTGACCGCGCTGGCGGTCATCGGCGAGGACCTGTGGATCGGCTCGGTGGCCGGCGCCAGCGTGCTGCGCGGCGGCACCCGGGTGGAGCGCCTGGACCTGGACGCGGCCGGCGGCGGCGCGCGCACGGTGTTCGGCTTCCAGCAGGTGGACGGCCGGACCTGGATCGCCACCGACCGCGGCCTGTTCCGCCATCGCGACGGCGGCCTGGCCCGCATCGGCCTGGAGCAGGGGCTGCCGGTGGACGCGGTGTTCCAACTGGTGCCCGACCGCGAGGGCGCGGCCTGGATCACCAGCAACCGCGGCGTGCTGCGGGTGCCGATGGCGGCGCTGCGGGAACATGCCGACGGCACCGCGCGGCGGCCGCTGGCGGTGCAGCGCTATACCGAGATCGACGGGCTGCCCAGCGCGCAGGGCAACGGCAGCTCGGCGCCGGCGGCGATCCTGCGCCGCGACGGTACGCTGTGGGTGGCCACCGCCGCGGGCATCGCCAGCGCCGATCCCGCGCGCCTGCGCCGCTACCTCGACCGGCCGCCGCCGCCGGCGGTGATCGAGTCGGTGCAGTTGGACGGACAGGCACTGGACTGGAGGAGCCGCGATTCGCTGCCCGGAGGCGCGCGGGTGACCGTGGCCTATGCGGGCCTGAGCTATCTGCTGCCCGAGCGCATCGGCTACCGCACCCGCCTGCACGGCCTGGACGAGGACTGGATCGAGCGCGGCACCCAGCGTGCCGTGGAGTTCATCGGCCTGCCGCCGGGCGAGTACACCCTGGAGGTGGCCGCCGCGCATCCGGAGGGCGGCTGGAGCGCGCAGCCGGCGCGCTGGACGTTCGGCGTGCGGCCGCTGTGGTGGCAGCGCACCGACGTGCGCGCCGCGGCGCTGCTGGCCGTGCTGCTGGGGCTGTTCGCCCTGGTGCAGCGCTACCGCGCCAGCAACCGGCGGCTGGCGCGGCTGGTGGACGAGCGCACCGACGACCTGCGGCACCAGGCCAGCCGCCTGGAAGCGGCCGATCGCGAGAAGCAGGAACTGCTGGACCGCCTGAGCGCCCACGCCGAGCTGCTGGAGCGGCACGCCTACCAGGATGCGTTGACCGGCCTCCCGAACCGGCGCGCGTTCGAGGAGGTGGCCACGCGCCAGCTCGCGCAGGCCAGCGCCGGTGGCGCGCCGCTGGCGCTGGCGATCCTGGACATCGACCACTTCAAGCGCATCAACGACGAGCGCTCGCACGCCGTGGGCGACGAGGTGCTGCGCGACTTCGCCCGCGTGATCCGCCAGGCCTGCCGGCCCGAGGATTTCCTCGCCCGCACCGGCGGGGAGGAGTTCGTGCTGCTGCTGCCGGGCGTGGAGCTGCCGCGCGCGCGCGAGGTGTGCGAGCGGGTCCGCCGCGCGGTCGAGCGCTCCGGCCTGGAGCGGACCGCGCAGGGCCTGGCGGTGACGGTCAGCGTGGGCGTGGCCGAGCGTGCCGGCGCCCACGGCCTGGACGTGCTGATGCAGGCCGCCGACCAGGCGCTCTACCGCGCCAAGCGGCTGGGCCGCAACCGGGTGCAGGCGGCCGGCGAGGCCTGAGCGGGGTTCAGCCCGGCAGCGCCGCGGGCCAGGCGTTGGCGATCTTGCAGAACAGGCGCGCGGTCTGCTCGGCGTCGTACACGGCCGAGTGCGCGTCCTCCGCGTTCCAGTCGAAGCCGGCCGCGGCCATCGCCCGCGCCAGTACGGTCTGGCCGTAGGCGACGCCGGCCAGGGTCACCGTGTCGAACACGCTGAAGGGGTGGAACGGGTTGCGCTTGTGTCCGCTGCGGGCCACCGCGGCGTTGACGAAGTTCAGGTCGAAGTGGGCGTTGTGGCCGACCAGGATCGCGCGCTGGCAGCCGTGCCGGCGCACCGCGGCGCGGACCTGGTTGAAGATGTGGCCCAGCGCGTCGCGTTCCGGCTTGGCCAGGCGGAACGGGTGGTCCAGGTCGATGCCGGTGACTTCCAGCGACTTGGGGTCGATCTCGGTGCCGGGCGCGGGGACGAAGTGCGCGCTGGCGGTCTGGCCGGGCACGAAAAGGCCCTGTTCGTCCAGCTCGATCGGTACGGCGGCCATCTCCAGCAGCGCGTGCCGGTTCCAGTCGAAGCCGCCGGTCTCCACGTCCACCACCACCGGCAGGAAGCCGCGGAAGCGGCGCGCCATCGCGCTGTTGACGGCAGGGGGCTCGGCTTCGGCCGGGATTTCCAGATCGCTCTCGCTCATGCACGAAGGGTAGCAGAGCGGACTGCCGGGCCGGCGCCGGAATCGCCGCGCGCCACGCCAGCGCGACGGCCCGCCGCGATCGTGCCGCCCGGCGGTCCGGCTGGCCGCTACCGGGGCGGGGCGGTGCCCAGCACGGTGCCTTCCGCGCGCAGGCGTTCGAGCATCGCCGCGCCCTGGGCCAGGAAGCCGTCGTCGGCCGGCACGCCCGCCTCCGCGGCCAGCGCGCGTACCTGCTCGCCGCCGCGCAGGCCGCCTTCGCCCAGGCGTTCCAGCAGGCGATGGACCAGCGGCGAGATCGCGGCGAACCGCGCCTGGCCCTGGGCATCGCGATGGACCAGCAGCAGCGTCGGCGCCTCCGGCGGGTGTTCGGGGCGGTGCCCCGGGCCGATCGTATGCACGGGCCAGCGGTAGGCCAGCGCGCGCGCGCACGGCGCGACCACGGGCACGCCGTGCATCAGGTCGCCGTGCGGCGCGTGCGCCGGCGTCGGCGTGTCGTCGATCCGCACCGCCAGCTCGATCCACTCGTAGTGCGCCAGCTCGGCCAGCCATGGCGGGTCGCCGGGGGCGCCGCCGCCTTCGTCGAGGAAGCGGACGAACTCGCGCGGGAGTTCCGGGAACAGCGGCGTGCGGCTGCGATGGCCGGCGTGGAAGCGGCGGACCAGCGCGGTCCAGGCGTCCTCGCCCAGGGTGCGGCGGATCACCGGGAAGCCGCCGCCGAGCAGGCCGGCGACGCCGTTGAAGAACAGCTCGCGGTAGACCGCCATGCGCCGCGGTTCGATGCCCGGCGGCGGCGGGTTGGCCTGCGGGTCGCGCAGGTGCGCGGCGAAGGCGAACTGCTGCGCGCGCAGGTCAGGCATGCGTGGCGCCCCGGGCGCGGGGCGCGGTCGCGGCGTCGTGCTGCAGCGCGCGGATGCGCGCGACCTCGGCCAGCAGGTCGGCCAGCGGCGGCAGGTTGAAGTCGCGTTCCAGCAGGGTGGGGCGCACGCCGTGCACGCGGTAGGCATGGGCCAGCAGCGCCCACACGTCGTCCTTCACCGGCGCGCCGTGGGTGTCGATCTTCAGGTCCTCGGCCTGGTCGTAGTGCCCGGCCACGTGATAGGAGGCGACCCGCCGCGAGGGCATGCGCTCCAGGAACGCACGGGCGTCGTAGCCGTGGTTGATGGCGTTGACGTAGACGTTGTTCACGTCCAGCAGCAGGTCGCAGTCGGCCTCCTCCAGCACCGCGAGCACGAAGTCGGCCTCGTCCATCGCCTGCCAGGGCGCGGCGTAGTAGGAGACGTTCTCCACCGCGATGCGCCGTCCCAGCACGTCCTGCGCACGGGCCACGCGCGCGGCGACGTGGCGCACCGCCTCCTCGGTGAAGGGGATCGGCATCAGGTCGTAGAGGTGGCCATCGTCGGCGCAGTAGCTCAGGTGCTCGCTGTACAGCGCCACCCGGTGGCGGTCGAGGAAGCGGCGGGTCTTGTCCAGGAAGCCCTCGTCCAGCGGCTCGACCCCGCCCAGCGACAGCGACAGCCCGTGGCAGGTCAGCGGATGCCGGGACGAGAGTTCGTCCAGCGCCTCGCCCAGGCGGCCGCCGACGCCGATCCAGTTGTCGGGCGCGCACTCGAGGAAATCGAAGGCGCCGGCCGGCGCGACGCGCAATGCGTCGAGCATCGCGCGCCGCAGGCCCAGCCCGGCGCAGGCGTCGGGCAGGCTCATCGGCAGCCGGAAGCCGATGCCGGCCGGGCGACGGAGCCGATCCCTCGACCGCCCGCACCTCGATGCGCGGGCTCTTGCGAGGGACCCGCGCCTACGCCATGCCGCCGCACTTGCCCTCGCCGCACTTGCCTTCCCCGCACTTGCCTTCCCCGGCCTTGTCCACGGCGCCGTGCGCGCCGCAGCCGCCCTCCGGGGTGCCGGCGTGGTAGGCCTTCATTTCCTCGGTGTCGATGTAGCCGTCGCCGTTGGCGTCGGCCTGGGCGAAGCGGTCGGCCTCGGCCGGCCAGGCGGCGGCGAACTCCTGCGGCGAGACGCGCCCGTCACCGTCGGTGTCGGGGATGGACACGCCGCACATGCCCTCGCCGCAGCGGCCTTCCACGGCCTTGCCCGCCTCGCCGGCGGCGAGCATGTAGCCCTGGGCCAGCGGCTGCATGGCGAAGGCCGATCCGGCCAGGGTCAGGCCGGCCAGGGCGCCGCCGAGGGCGAGGGCGGCGGATTTCTGCTTGGACATGGTGTTCTCCGGAAGAAGGGCGGGCACGCTTTCCCGGCACGGGGCGTGCCATGCCGGGCCGGGGGGAGGGCCAGAGTCTACCCCGCGCCGGCCGGTCTCCGTCCATGCCCGGTTGCCATACCCGACCGTGTCCACGTCCTGCGGACGCGCCGCGGCGCGTCGCGCGCGGAGGCCGCGGCGCCGTTCAGGCCGGGCCGGCGGTGCTGGTGTCGTCGCGCTTGTCGCGCGGCGGCAGCGGGCGATCGCCGTGCAGCAGGAACCACACGTTCTCGGCGATGTTGGTGGCGTGGTCGCCGATCCGCTCCAGGTTCTTGGCCATGAACAGCAGGTGCGTGCACGGGGTGATGCTGCGCGGGTCCTCCATCATGTAGGTCAGCAGCTCGCGGAACAGCGCAGTGTACTGGCGGTCGAGCTGGGCATCGTTCTCGCGGACCCGCAGGGCCAGTTCGTCGTCGTCCTCGCTGTAGGCGCGCAGCGCCTGCCGGACCTGGCCGGCGGCCAGCAGGCCCAGCGCGCGCAGCCCGGCGACGTGCGGCATGGGCGGGGAGGCGTTGAGCGCGATCGAGCGCTTGGCCACGTTGGAGGCGTAGTCGCCGATGCGCTCGATGTCCGACGGGATGCGCAGGCCCGCCAGGATCTCGCGCAGGTCGCGCGCCATCGGGCCGCGCAGGGCCAGGCGCATCACGTCCTGGCTGATGCGCCGCTCGGCCGCGTCGATGGAGTCGTCGTTGGCCACGATCCGGCGCGCGGCGCTGTCGTCGCGCCGGTCGACCACGTCCAGCGCCGCCTCGAGCTGGGCCACCGCGGTCTGGCCCATGCGCACGATCTCCTCGACCAGACGGCGCTGCTCCTCGTCGTAGCTCTTGACGATGTGTTCGTGGGGCTGGGTAGTCATGGCGATTCCGGGTGTCGAAAGGGAGTGGGCCGCCGTCCCTGGCGGGGCGCGGCGGGCGGTGGACGGCCGGGCCCGGTCGCCGCCGGGCATGCGCCCGGCCTCACCCGAACCGCCCGGTGATGTAGTCCTCGGTCTGGCGCTTGGAGGGGCTGGAGAAGATGACCTCGGTGCGGTCGTGCTCGATCAGGTCGCCCAGGTACATGAAGGCGGTGTAGTCGCTCACGCGCGCGGCCTGCTGCATGTTGTGGGTGACGATGACGATGGTGTATTCGGACTTCAGCTCCTCGATCAACTGCTCGATGCGGCTGGTGGAGATCGGGTCCAGCGCCGAGGTCGGTTCGTCCAGCAGCAGCACGTCCGGCCGCAGGGCCACGGCGCGGGCGATGCACAGGCGCTGCTGCTGCCCGCCGGACAGGCCCAGCGCGCTCTGGCCCAGCTTGTCCTTCACCTCGTCCCACAGCGCGCCCTGGCGCAGGGCCTGCTCGACCCGCTCGTCCATCCGCGGGCGCGAGAGCTTCTCGTGGTGGCGGATGCCGTAGGCCACGTTTTCGTAGATCGTCATCGGGAACGGCACCGGCTTCTGGAACACCATGCCGACCTTGCTGCGCAGCCGGTTGATCGGATACCTGGGCGAGAGGATGTCCTCGCCGTCCAGTAGTACCTCGCCGCGCGCCTCCAGCTTCGGGTACAGCGCGTAGATGCGGTTGAAGACGCGCAGCAGGGTCGACTTGCCGCAGCCGGAGGGGCCGATCAGCGCGGTGACCCGCTTCTCCGGCATGTCCAGGTCGATGCTCTTCAGTGCGTGGAAGCGGTCGTAGTGGAAGTCCAGGCCGCGGGCGGCCAGCTTGACCGGCGCGGCGGCGGACGCGGCGCGGGAAGGGGACACCGAGATGCGCTGCATCTCGGGCGCGCGCGCGGCGGAGGGAAGCTCGTTCATGGCCAGGTTCCGGGAAGGGTCAGTCATGGGTGATCCTGTTGCGCAGGAGCAGGGCGCGCGCGGTCAGGCTGACCAGCAGCACGAACACGGTCAGGACCAGGGCGCCGGCCCAGGCCAGCACCTGCCACGATTCGTAGGGGCTGCCGGCGAACTGGTACATCACCACCGGCACCGAGGCCATCGGCTGGAACACGTTGCCGTTCCAGTACTGGTTGCCGAAGGCGGTGAACAGCAGCGGCGCGGTCTCGCCGGAGATGCGCGCCAGCGCCAGCAGGATGCCGGTGAGGATGCCGGCGCTGGCGCTGCGGTACAGCACCTGCACGGTCACCTTCCATTGCGGCACGCCCAGCGACAGCGCCGCCTCGCGCATCTGCACCGGCACCAGGCGCAGCATCTCGTCGGTGGTGCGCACCACCACCGGCAGCACGATGAAGGCCAGCGCCAGCGCGCCGGCGAAGGCGGAGAAGCTGCCGCCGGTCTGCATCACGTACAGGGTGTAGACGAACAGGCCCAGGACGATGGACGGGGCCGACAGCAGGATGTCGTTGACGAAGCGCACCACGGTGCCGGCCTTGCGCGCGTTGCCGTACTCGGCCAGCCAGGTGCCCGCCGCGATGCCCAGCGGCGTGCCGATGGCGATCGCCAGCGCGCACATCACCGCGCTGCCGAAGAAGGCGTTGGCCAGGCCGCCTTCCTGCAGCGGCGGCGGGGTCATCCGGGTGAACAGGTTCCAGTCGATGCCGGCGATGCCGCGGGCGGCCAGGGTCCACAGGATCCAGCCCAGGAAGAACAGCCCGAACAGCGCGGTGGCGCAGGACAGCAGCAGGGCGGCGACGTTGACGATGCGGCGGCGCGCGTACAGGCGCCCGGGGGAGGCGCGGAAGAGGGAGACGGACATCAGTTGCCCTCCTTGCGCGCCAGGCTCATCAGCATCAGCCGGGCGATGGCCAGGACCACGAAGGTGACGATGAACAGCACGAAGCCCAGCAGCAGCAGTGCCGAGCGGTAGGTCTCGGTGGCCTCGCCGAAGTCGTTGGCGATCAGCGCGGCGATGGTGGTGCCCGGCTCCAGCAGCGAGGGCGACAGGCGCACCGCGTTGCCGATCACGAAGGTCACCGCCATGGTCTCGCCCAGGGCGCGGCCCAGGCCCAGGAAGATGCCGCCGATCACCGCCGAGCGGGTGTAGGGCAGGACGATGTCCCAGCTCACCTCCCACTTGGTGGAGCCCAGCGCGTAGGCCGATTCCTTCAGCCGGGTGGGCACGGTGAGGAACACCTCGCGCATCACCGAGGAAATGAACGGCACCACCATGATCGCCAGCACGAAGCCGGCGGTGAGCATGCCGATGCCCAGCGGCGGGCCCTGGAACACCGGCCCGACCAGTGGCAGGGTGCCGGCGTGGTCGTTGAGCCAGGGGGTGACGTACTCGGTCATCACCGGCACCAGCACGAACAGGCCCCACATGCCGTAGATGATCGACGGGATGCCGGCCAGCAGCTCGATCGCCGTGCCGACCGGGCCGCGCAGCCAGCGCGGCGCGACCTCGGTCAGGAAGAAGGCGATGCCGAAGCTGACCGGCACCGCGATCAGCATCGCGATCAGCGCGGTGACCAGGGTGCCGTAGATCGGCGCCAGCGCCCCGAACTTGTTCTCCACCGGGTTCCATTCGGCCGAGTAGAAGAAGCTTAGCCCCTGCGCCTCCAGCGCGTGGCGCCCGCCCCACAGCATCGACAGCGCCGCGCCGGCCAGGGCCACCATCACGAACGCCACGCACCCGATCAGCGCATAGCGGAACAGGCGGTCGGCGCGGGCGTCGCGCCCGCCGGCGGCGGGGAGTGCATCGAGGGCGGCGGTGTTCATCCGATGGTCACTCGAACTCGGCCGCCCAGTACGCCTCGATCTGCCGCACCAGCTCCGGCGGCAGCGGCACGTAGTGCAGTTCCTGCGCCTGCGCCTGGCCCCGCTCGAACGCCCACTCGAAGAACGCCAGGGTCGCCCGGCTGCGGGCGGCGTCCTTCGGCCGCTTGGGCATCAGCATGAAGTTGGTGGCGGTGATCGGCCAGGCATCCTGGCCCGGCGCATCGGTGATCACCAGGTCGAAGTCGCCGGCGCCGGCCCAGTCGGCGCTGGCCGCGGCGGCGGCGAAGCTTTCCGCGTTCGGCTGCACCCACTGCCCGGCCGCATTGCGCATCGACGCATAGGGCATGCCGTTCTGCAGCGCGTAGGCCAGCTCGACGTAGCCGATGCCGCCCTTGATCTGCTTCACGTACGCGGCCACGCCCTCGTTGCCCTTGCCGCCCACGCCGCCGGGCCACTGCAGCGAGGTGCCCTCGCCGATCCCCCGCTTCCACTCGGGGCTGACCTTGGACAGGTAATTGCTGAAGTTGAAAGTGGTGCCCGAGCCGTCGGAGCGGTGGACCACGGTGATCTTTTCCGCCGGCAGGGCCAGGCCGGGGTTGGCGGCGGCGATGGCCGGGTCGTCCCAGGCGGCGACCTTGCCCAGGAAGATGTCGGCCAGCAACGGGCCGGTCAGGCGCAGCCGGCCCGGCTCCATGCCCGGCAGGTTGAACACCGGCACCACCCCGCCGATGGCCGAGGGGAACTGGCCCAGGCCGGCGGCGGCCAGCTCGTCGCTGGGCAGCGGCTTGTCGGAGGAGCCGAAGTCCACGGTGCCGGCCTTGATCTGGGCGATGCCGCCGCCCGAGCCGATGGACTGGTAGTTGATCTTGTTGCCGGTGGCGGCGTGGTAGTCGGCCGACCACTTGGACACCAGCGGGTAGATGAAGGAGGCGCCCGCGCCGGAGATTTCGGCGACGGCCGGAGCGCCGGCGGCGGATGCCTCGCCGGCGTTGTCGGCGGGCTTGCACGCGGCCAGGGCCACGGCGGCCAGCGACAGGACGAGGAGGTGGACCGTTGAGGGTTTCATGGGCTCATGGCGCCGTGCGGGGCCGGGCTGTCCGGCGGTGCGTACATGGAATGATGTTTTTGTTACATCCGTATGACGGCGCTCGCCGGCGACGGCGGCCGGCCGGTGGCCGCCGCGCATCGGTGCCGGAAAAGACGGACGCGGGCCGGTGGCCCGCGTCCGGTGACGAACGGCGAGGGGGAGAGGAACCCGCCGTTCAGTACTTCATGTTCTGCGACCAGTACGCCTCGATCTGCCCGACCAGCGCATCCGGCAGCGGCACGTAGTCCAGTTGGCGGGCCTGGGCGTCGCCGTTGGCGTAGACCCACTGGAAGAAGGCCTTGGCGTTCTTCGAGCCGGCCACGTTCTTCGGCTGCCGGTACATCAGGATGAAGTTGGTGGCGGTGATCGGCCAGGCGTCCTCGCCCGGGGCATCGGTCATCACCAGGTGGAAGTCCTTGCTGGCGCCCCAGTTGGCGCTGGCCGCGGCGGCGGCGAAGGACTCCTGGCCGGGCTGCACGAAGCGGCCGGCGGCGTTCTTCAGCGAGGCATGGGACAGCTTGTTCTGCAGCGCGTAGGAAAGCTCGACGTAGCCGATGCCGCCCTTGATCTGCTTCACGTAGGCGGCCACGCCCTCGTTGCCCTTGCCGCCGATGCCCGCCGGCCAC
This sequence comes from Pseudoxanthomonas broegbernensis, assembly GCF_014202435.1. Taxonomy (GTDB): domain Bacteria; phylum Pseudomonadota; class Gammaproteobacteria; order Xanthomonadales; family Xanthomonadaceae; genus Pseudoxanthomonas; species Pseudoxanthomonas broegbernensis. The sequence continues at coordinate 648,674 of NZ_JACHGU010000001.1, forward strand.
TGCACCGAGGTGCCTTCGCCGACCTTGCTCTTCCACTCCGGGCTGACCTTGGACAGGTAGTTGGCGAAGTTGAAGGTGGTGCCCGAGCCGTCGGAGCGGTGGACCACGGTGATCTTGGTGTCCGGCAGGGCCAGGCCCGGGTTGAGCGCGGCGATGGCCGGATCGTTCCACTTGCCGACCCTGCCCAGGAAGATGCCGGCCAGGGTTGGGCCGTCCAGCTTCAGCGCGCCCGGGGCGATGCCCTGCACGTTGAGGATCGGCACCACGCCGCCGATCACCGACGGGAACTGGGCCAGGCCGAACTTGGCCAGTTCCTCCGGCTTGAGCGGCGCGTCGGAGGAGCCGAAGTCCACGGTGCCGGCCTTGATCTGGGCGATGCCGCCGCCCGAGCCGATGGACTGGTAGTTGACCTGCTTGCCGGTGGCGTCCTTGTAGTCGGCCGACCACTTGGACATGACCGGATAGATGAAGGAGGCGCCCGCGCCGGTGACGTCGTTGGCGTGGGCGAAGGGGATCGATGCGGAAGCCGCGATCAGTGCGGCGGCGACGCGGAACTTGAACCTGGCGTTCACGTGGGACTCCTGCAAGTGCGTGGAACGGACGAGGGGGGTGCGGACGCGGCCGGGCGCGTCCATCCCGTCCATTGCATAACCGCGCGATGACAGCAGTGCGTATTCCGGATGACGCCCGCATGACAGTGCGCGGCATCGCGCGCGCGGGGCGGCCGCGAGGGTGCGCGCCCTCCGGGTCACATTTCCGTCATGCCGCCGCAGCGTGGCTGTCAGATTCGCGTCGCAAGCTGCGCGGCGTCTTGACGGGTGCTTCACGTCGCCGCCGGGGAACGGGGCATCCGCACGCCACCACCATCACCATCCGGAGAGCTCCCATGCGTCATTCCTACCTCGCCGTCGCGCTCGCCGCGGCCCTGGGCACCACCGCCTCGTTCGATGCCGCCGCCGACAACGCCGGGCTGGCCGAGCTGAAGGCGCAACTGGCCGCGCTGCAGGCCAAGGTGGCCGAACTGGAGACGCGCACCGATGCGCAGTCGGACATCAACGTCGGCACCCAGCAGAGCCTTGAGAGCATCGCCGCCAGCGCGCCCAAGGTCGAGACCAAGGGCGGGCTGAAGGTCACCTCGGCGGACAAGAAGTTCGAAGTCTCCCTCGGCGGCCGCATCCACTTCGACGCCTACGCCTTCGACCGCGACCTGGCCGCCAGCACCGGCACCAGCGAGTTCCGCCGCGCGCGCCTGACCCTGGCCGGCAAGGCCTACGGCTGGGACTACAAGGTCGAGCAGGATTTCGCCGCCGGCACCAACCTCGACGGCCTGCGCGACCTGTACATCAGTACCGGCTTCCTGGGCGGCAAGGCCACCATCGGCCACTTCAAGCCGTACCGCTCGATGGAGGAACTGACCAGCTCCAACGAGATCCTGATGATGGAGCGCCCGTTCGCTTCGGCCACCGGCCTGTTCAGCGGCCGCCAGTTCCAGCAGGGCGTGGGCTACCAGCGCGCCGGCGACAACTACAGCGCCGGCTTCACCGTGTTCAACCTGCGCGGCGCCGCGGGCGCCCGCAACGAGGGCATGGGCGTGGCCGGCCGCGTCACCTTCGCCCCGATCAACACCGACGACAGCACCCTGCACTTCGGCGGCTGGGCCAGCCAGGAGAACAACAACCAGGGCTCGGCCGACCTGGCCGCCACCGCCAACTACGCCGGCCGCCGCGGCCCGGCGCAGGCCATCGCCATCACCACCGGCGCCAGCCGCAACACGGTCACCGCCTACGGCCTGGAAGCGGCCGGCTCGTTCGGCCCGCTGTTCTTCCAGGGCGAGTACGTCAACGCCACCTTCGGCCAGCCGGCCGGCGCCGACCAGGACGTGGCCACCTGGTACCTGCAGGGCAGTTGGCTGCTCAACGGCGGGCACAAGGCCTACAAGCCGGCCACCGGCGTGTTCGCCTCGCCCAAGGTCGCCGGCAAGGGCCTGTGGGAGCTGACCGCGCGCTACGACACCATCGAGAACAAGGACATCGCCAACCGCGAGGCGACCAGCGTGATCCTGGGCGTGAACTACTACGTCAACCCCAACCTGCGCTTCATGTTCAACTACACCCAGGGCGACAACGAGTTCACCGGCGACGAGACCGGCCAGTACGCGCTGCGCACGCAGTTCAGTTGGTAAGCGGCGGCATCGGCGCCGATGGACGGACGCCCCGCTTCGGCGGGGCGTCCGTGTTTTTGCGCCCTCGTCCGCCGCGCGCCTGGGTACCTGGGCGCCGCCGGCATGGCGATTCGCGGTTCCCGTCCGGGCCTACCCCGGTGGGGTTTTGTCCGGAAACCGGCAGATGTCGCGGATCACGCACTGCGGGCAGTCCGGCTTGCGCGCCTTGCACACGTAGCGGCCGTGCAGGATCAGCCAGTGGTGCGCGTCCTGCATGAATTCGGCCGGCACCACCTTAAGCAGGCCGTCCTCCACCGCGCGCACGTCCTTGCCCGGGGCCAGCCCGGTGCGGTTGGCGACGCGGAAGATATGCGTGTCCACCGCGATGGTGGGCTCGCCGAAGGCGGTGTTGAGCACCACGTTGGCGGTCTTGCGGCCCACGCCCGGCAGCGCTTCCAGCGCGGCGCGGTCGCGCGGCACCTGGCCGCCGTGCCGTTCCACCAGGATGCGGCAGGTGGCGATCACGTTCCTGGCCTTGGCGTTGAACAGGCCGATGGTGGCGATGTGCTTCTTCAGCCCCTCCTCGCCCAGGCCGAGGATCGCCTGCGGCGTGTTGGCCAGTGGGTACAGGCGGCGGGTGGCCTTGTTCACGCCCACGTCGGTGGCCTGCGCGGACAGGATCACCGCCACCAGCAGCTCGAACGCGGTGGTGTATTCCAGCTCCGTGGTCGGGTGCGGGTTGAGTTCGCGCAGGCGTACGAACATTTCGCGTACTTCCTCGGGCCGGAGCCGGCCGGCACGGGCGCGCGGCTTCTTGGCGGCGCTGGCGGGGGCGGGCCCGCCGGCCGTGGCCGCGGGGGCGCCCGCGGTCTTCCGCCGGCCGGCGGGAACGGCCGCGGCGCGGTCGGCGGCGCGGCGCGTGGAGGCGTCCTCCGTGCGCCCGCCGGGGGCGGTGCGGGCCGCGGCGCCGGGGCGCCGCCGGTCGTGCGGGCTCATGCCGGACCGCCCTTGGCGGCGCGCGCCCGCGCCCGCGCCAGCGCGGCGGCGGCGGCGGCCGGAAGCGCCGGTGCGGTGCGCGGTGCGGCATCGGCCGCGGGCGGCGCGGCCGGCGGTGCGGCCAGGCGCCGCGACTGGCGCTCGGCGGCGATGCCGGCCAGCCGGGCGGCGCGGGCGCGATGGCGTTCGCGCGCGTCCCAGGCCTGGCGCAGGCGCGCCTGCGCCTGCCGCAGCGGTGCGTCCTCCGCCGCGGCGGCACGGGCCGGGTAATCCATCAGGCCGGCCTGCAGCGCGGCGTCCACGTCGCCGCCCGCCAGCAGCGCCAGCAGGCGCAAGCGCAGTTCGTCGGGAGCAGGGCCGGCAGCGGGCGGGCGCGTCATGGCGGTGCGGGGGCGCTCAATGGCCGCCGAACCGCGGCGTGCGCTTCTCGAGGAATGCGGCGGTGCCTTCGCGCATGTCCTGGCTGGCGAACAGCAGGCCGAACCGCGCGCTCTCGAAGGCCAGGCCTTCCTCCAGCGGGCACTCGCCGCCGGCCAGCACCGCGTCGAGGATGCCGCGCAGCGCCAGGGGCGCGGCGGCGGCCAAGCGTGCGGCCAGTTCCATGGTGGCCGTTTCCAGGTCGGCGGCGGCCACGACCCGCTGCACCAGGCCCAGTTGCAGCGCGCGCGCCGCGTCGATGGGCGCGCCGAGCAGGCACAGTTCCAGGGCCGCGCCGCGGCCGGCCAGGCGCAGCAGGCGCTGGGTCCCGCCGAAGCCGGGCATCAGGCCCAGGCCCACCTCCGGCTGGCCCAGGCGCGTGCCCTCGGCGGCGATGCGCAGGTGGCAGGCCAGGGCCAGTTCCAGCCCCCCGCCCAGCGCATAGCCGTTCACCATCGCCACCACCGGCTTGGGCAGCCGCTCGATCCGGCGCATCAGGCGCTGGCCCAGGGCGGAGAACTCGTGGGCCTGGATCGGCGTCAGCGCGGCCATCTGGGCGATGTCGGCCCCGGCGACGAAGGCTTTCGGGCCGGCGCCGGTCAGCACCACCACCCGCACCTGCGGGTCGTCCTCGGCGGCCGTGAAGGCCACGTCCAGCGCTTCCAGGGTCTGCCGGTCCAGCGCGTTCAGGCGCTCGGGCCGGTCGATGGTCAGGACCCGGACGCCGTCGGCGTCGCGGCTGAGGACGGGGCTGGCCGTCATGTAAGGGCTCCTGGCTGAATCGGGGGGCCTGTGGGGCGGGTGGGCGGAACTTCCCGGCGCGGCGGGTGTCGGAAAGCCCAGGCCGCGCTGGCGGGCCGCCGGTGCGGCGGCTATCCTATCGCGTCCGCTACGGCCGGGTATCCCCCGGCATTTCCCTTCTCCGGAGAAGAACTAGATGAAGTTGCGTCCCATCGCTGTCGCCGTTGCCGCCCTGTTCCTGGCCGGTGGCGCCTTCGCCCAGGACACCACGTCCGAGAAGGGCAAGCTGAGCTACTACTTCGGCTACGACTACGGCAACAACCTGGCCGAGCTGGCCGACCGCGGCGAGCAGTTGGACGTCAACTCGGTGGTCAAGGGCCTGCAGGACGCGCTGGGCAAGAAGCAGCCGTCGATCACCGCCGAGCAGCTCAAGCCGGCGCTGGAAGCGTTCCAGAAGCGCGAGCAGGCCCGCGCCGAGCAGGCCAAGGCGCAGTACGACCAGGCCGCCGCCGAGAACAAGACCAAGTCCGACCAGTTCCTCGCCGGCTACAAGGGCCAGGCGGGCGCCAAGACCCTGCCCAGCGGCGTGGCCTACAAGATCGTCGAGAGCGGCACCGGCGCCAAGCCGACCCAGGCCAGCACCGTGCAGTTGGAAGTCGCCGGCCCGTACCCGTTCGGGCAGAAGCCGGAGCAGGCGCGCCCGGCGCAGCAGATCCCCAGCATCAAGGTCAGCGAGGTCGAGATGGCCGCCATGCGCGAGGTGCTGCTGCAGATGCCGGCCGGTTCCAAGTGGGAAGTGGCGCTGCCGCCGGACAAGGCCTACGGCGCCGATCCGCGCACCCCGTTCCCGCCGAACGTGGCGGTGGTGTTCGAGATCAGGCTGGTCGCGATCAAGTAATCCGCGTCACGGTCGTTCCCCCCTGCGCCGGCTCCATGCCGGCGCAGTCGTTTCTGCGCGGCGCATTCCGCGCTACGCTTCCCGTACATGCCACGGTTCGCGTGCACTCCCTGCCTTCCCCGCCCACGGACGTCCCGCCCGCGGACGCCGCGCCGTCCAGTCCATGCGTGCGCGCCTGCCGGCTGGGCACGGATGGCCTGTGCGGCGGCTGCCTGCGCAGCGGCGCGGAGATCGCGCAATGGACGCGCCTGGACGCGGCGACGCGCCGGCGCATGATGGAGACGGTGTTGGCAGGCCGCGAGCGCGAGCGTTACCGCTTCCTCGACCAGTTGCAGGAGCGGCAGGCGCTGCGCGGCGTGCTGCATCCCCTGCCGCGGCCGCCGGCAGGCGAGGGCTGGAACCGCTCGGAACTGGACGACCTGCTGCCGCCCGCGCCGCTGGCCGAGGCCGCGGTGCTGGTGGGCCTGGTACCGCGTGCCGGCAGCGGCACGCAGGTGCTGCTGACCCTGCGCACCGACACCCTGCGCCACCACGGCGGCCAGGTCAGCTTCCCCGGCGGCCGGGTGGAGCCGCAGGACGCGGGCGTGCTGGCCGCCGCGTTGCGCGAAAGCCGGGAGGAGATCGCGCTGTGCGACCGCCAGGTGGCGCCGCTGGGCTATCTCGATCCGTTCCTCACCATCAGCGGGTTCCGGGTGACGCCGGTGGTCGCGGCGGTCGATCCGGACTACGTGCCGCGCCCGGAACCGGGCGAAGTGGCCGCGGTGTTCGAGGTTCCGCTGGACTACCTGATGTCGGCCGCGCATCTTCGCCAGGTGGAGATCGACTACGGCGGCCGCCCGCGCAGCGTGCTGGAATACGACTGGCCGGGCCAGCGCATCTGGGGCGCGACCGCGGCGATCCTCTACAACCTGCGGCGCCGCCTGGAGGCGGGACCATGAGCGATCCGGCCTGGACCACCCTGATATCGGTCGAGCGGCTGCACGCGGCGCTGGACGACGAGGCGCTGCGCCTGCTCGACGCGCGCGCGGTACTGGCCGATCCGGCCGCCGGCGCGGCCGCCTGGGCGGTCTCGCACCTGCCCGGTGCGGCCCATGCCGACCTGGATCGCGACCTGTCCGACCCTTCGCGCCTCGGGCAGGGACGGCATCCGCTGCCGGATGCGGCGGCCTTCGTGCGCCGGGTCGGCGAGTGGGGCATCGGCCCCGCGCACCCGGTGGCGGTGTACGACGCCGGCGACGGCAGCATGGCCGCCGCGCGGGCGTGGTGGCTGCTGAAGCTGCTTGGCCATGCACGGGTGGCGGTGCTCGACGGCGGCCTGGCCGCGTGGCGCGCCGCCGGCCTGGCCGAGACCGCCGATCCGGCCGTGCCGGCGCCGCTGCCGCGGTATCCGGCCGTCGGTTTCGAGGGTTCGCGCATCGCCGATGCGGCCGAGGTGCTGTCGCGGCTGGGCCAGGCGCCGGGCTGGCTGCTCGACGCGCGCGGCGGCGAGCGCTTCCGTGGCGAAGTCGAGCCGATCGACCCGGTCGCCGGCCACGTGCCCGGCGCGCTCAACCGGCCGTTCGCGCTGAACCTGCGCGACGGCCGCTTCCGCCCCGCCGCGGAGCTGCGTGCCGAGCTGGAGCCGCTGCTGCACGGCCGTGCTCCCTCCGAAACGCTGCTGATGTGCGGTTCCGGGGTGACCGCCTGCCACCTGCTGCTGGCGATGGAGCATGCCGGCCTGGCGGGCGCGCGGGTGTATGCCGGTTCGTGGAGCGGCTGGATCGCCGATCCCTCGCGCCCGGTGGCGACCGGCCCGGCGTAGGCGCCGGTCTCGCCGGCGACCGCTGGCTGGCGGAGTGCCGACACTTCTCGTAGCGCGGGGCTTGCCTCGTTCTACGAGGAGGCCCGAGGAGCCTCTCGCGGATGCCCTGGGAACTCGGTCCGATGTGGCAGGCGACGACGCCCGCGCATGCGATCCGGACGCACTTGTCCGGAACGAAGGCATGGCGGCCGACGGCAAGCCGGCGCATGCGGTCCAGGCCGCATCGCCGCGCGCCGCTCCGCGCTACAGCATCATTCCGCCCGAGGCCTCGATCCGCTGCGCGTTGATCCAGCCGGTGCCCGGCGCCAGCAGCGCGGCGACCACCGCGCCGATGTCGTCGGGCAGGCCGACCCGGCCCAGCGCGGTCTGCGAGGCGATGAAGGCGTTGACCTGGGCGTTGTCGCGCACGGTGCCGCCGCCGAAGTCGGTCTCGATCGCCCCCGGTGCCAGCGTGTTCACCCGTATCCCGCGCTCGCCCAGTTCCTTGGCCAGGTAGCGGGTCAGGACCTCGATGCCGCCCTTCATCGTCGCGTAGGCGGCGTAGCCGGGCAGGGCGAACCGGGCCAGGCCGCTGGAGACGTTGAGGATGCGGCCGCCGTCGGCGATCAGGGGCAGCAGCGCCTGGGTGAGGAAGAACGGGCCCTTGAGGTGGATCTTCACCAGTTCGTCGAACTGCGCCTCGCCGGTGTCGGCGAAGGCCGCGTGCACGCCGGTGCCGGCGTTGTTGAGCAGGTGGTCGAAGCGCTCGCGGCCCCAGCCGGCCAGCACCTGGCGCACCTGCGCGGCGAAGGCGGGGAAGCTGGCGCTGTCGGCCACGTCCAGCGGCAGCGCCGCGGCCTGGCGGCCGAGCGCGCGGATCTCGGCCGTCGCCGCCTCGGCCTCGGCCTGCGCGCTGCGGTAGGTCAGGATCAGGTCGCTGCCCTGGCGGGCCAGGTGCAGGGCGGCGTTGCGGCCCAGGCCGCGGCTGCCGCCGGTGATCAGGGCGATGGGGGCGGACGGGGAGGGGGAGCGGTGCATGCCGGCGACTCCTGCGTGGAAGATGGCGTAGAGGTTATTGCCCTGTACGGGGCGGATAAATTTGCAGGTAACGATCAATTTGTTCGCTGATTGCGAACAGTCTCTACGAGGGCGCCATGGACCAGCTCGAGCAGTACCGGATCTTCCTGCGCGTGGCCGAGCTGGGCGGTTTCACCCGTGCGGCCAATGCCCTGGGCCTGCCCAAGTCCAGCGTGTCCACCGCCGTGCGCAGGCTGGAAGCGTCGCTGGGTGCGCAGTTGCTGCACCGGACCACGCGCCGGGTGCAGCTCACCCGCGAGGGCGCGCTGTTCCTGGAGCGCTGCCGCGACCTGCTCGGCGAGGCCGAAGAACTGCAGGCGCTGTTCCGCGAAGAGCCGCGCCTGCTGCGCGGGCGGGTGCGGGTGGGCATGTCCGGGAGCATGGCCGCGCGGCTGGTGCTGCCGCGGTTGGGCGCTTTCCTGCAGGCCCATCCCGGGCTGGAGATCGAACTGGGCGCGGGCGAGCGCCGGGTCGACGTGGTGCGCGAAGGCTACGACTGCGTGGTTCGCACCGGCGGGGTCGGCGACGACAGCCTGGTGGCGCGGCCGCTGGGACTCGCGCCGGTGGTGAGTTGCGCCAGCGTGGACTACCTGCGCCGCCATGGTGTGCCGCGCTCGCTCGCTGACCTGGCCGGGCATCGCCTGGTGCATTTCGCCGGCCGCTTCGGCCAGCGCCCGGCCGGGTGGGAATATCCGCTGCCCGGTGGCGGCTACGCCAGCTTGGAGATGGCCGGCGCGGTCACGGTCGATGGCGGCCAGGCCTATGTCGGCGCGGCCCTGGCCGGACTCGGCCTGATCCAGGTGCCGCGCCTGGGCGTGCAGGCGGCGCTGGAGGACGGGCGCCTGGTGGAGGTGCTGGCCGACCTGCCGGCCGAGCCGATGCCGGTGGCCCTGCTGTATCCGCAGCAGCGCCACCTGCCGCGGCGCGTGCGCGAGGTGATGGACTGGCTGGCGCAGGTGCTGGCGCCGTACCTGCTGCCGCTGCCGCGTTGAGGGCATGCGCATCGGGCGCGTCCGGTCCTACCGGTTTGCCGTCGCCGACCGCCGCTTCCACAGGCGGCCTGGCTGCCGCCGGGCCGGAAGCCGGCCGCTCAGCCCTTGCCGAGCCTGGCCAGCAGCGCGTGCAGGCCGGCCTGTGTATCCGGCTCGTACCAGCCCTCGACGAAGCGGTCCAGGTGCAGGTGCTCCGGGTCCAGCGCCTGTATCAGGTCGGCGCGGGCCAGGGCGCGGGTCTGCAGCATCGGGGCGCGTGGCAGGCGCAGCAGGTCGTCCAGCCAGGCGACCGCGCGCGCGACCGCCGCATCGCCGTCGGCCAGCTCGTCGACCAGGCCGATCCGCAGCGCCTCCTCGGCCGCGACCATGCGGCCGGCCACCAGCAGCCGCTCGGCACGGTGGCGGCCAATCACGCGGCGCATCAGTTGCTGCGCGCCGTCGGGTACGGCCAGGCCCACCTGGGTCTCGTTCATGCCGATCGCGTAGGGCCGGGCCGGGTCCGGCGAGCGCGCCATCACCCGGTAGTCGCAGCACAGCGACAGCACGCAGCCGCCCGCGGGCGCGTGGCCGGTGATCGCCGCGGCCACCGGCACGCGCAACCCGGCCAGCGCCCGCGCCGCGCCGAAGAACGCACCCCAGGCCGCGCGCAGCGCGTGGCGGTCCTCGCCCAGCGACAGCAGGTGCGGCACGTCCAGCCCGGCGGAGAACACGCCCGGGGTGCCCGACAGCACCACCGCGTCCGCATCGCCGGCCACCGCCGCGTCCAGCGCGGCGATCAGGGCGCGGCACAGCGCCGGATCGAGCGCGTTCACCGGCGGCCGCGCCAGGCGCAGCTCGCGGACGCGGCCGTGGTCGAAGGTCTGCACGTGCGAGGTCATTGCGATCCGGTGCATGCGGGATGTGGCCGTATCATAGGCGCATGCGCGCGTCGCGCACGTTCGGCCCGCGCGACCCGGATCCGCCAGGAGAGACACGATGCAGGGGGAGAGGCTACGCATGAACGCGCAGGCGAGGGGCCTGGCCGCGCCGGAACGCATCCTGCTGGCCACCGACCTGGGGCCGCGCAGCGACCGCGCGCTGGACCGTGCGGTGCAACTGGCCCGCGCCTGGGGCGCACAGATCGTCGCCGCCACCGTGGTCGAGGAGAACGCGAGCGAGGCGCGCGCGATGCTGCTGCGCGACCCGCCCTCCTGGTACCGCGGCGAGGACCCCGTGCGGCAGGCCGAAAGGCGCCTGCTCGACGACGCCTCGGCGCAGGATGTCGAAATCGTGGTGCGGGTGCGGCAGGGCGATCCGGCCGATCGCCTGCTGGAGCTGGCCCGGGCCGAGTGCTGCGGCCTCATCGTCACCGGGGTGGCGCGGCAGGAAGCGCTGGGGCGGATGCTGCTCGGCTCCACCGTGGATCGCCTGGCCAGGCGATCGCCGGTGCCGGTACTGGCGGTGCGCCGCCGGGTGCATGCGGCATACCGGCGCATGGTGGTGGCCAGCGACTGGTCCGATTCCTCCGTCCACGCGATGCGCACGGCCATGGACCTTTTCCCGGAGGCGGCGGCCAGCGTGCTGCACGGGTACGAGGTGCCGATGGCCGGGCTGCTCGACACCGCCCGCGACGAGGCCATCGACCAGGCCGGCGAGCGGGCGCTGGCCGATGGGCGCGCCTTCATCGAGCGCGGCCGCCCGCCCGCCGGCGCGGACAGCGTGGGCCTGGTGGTGGAGCGCGGCGACCCGGCGCTGCTGCTTCCGCTCTACGCCAACCAGTACCCGGTGGACCTGGCGGTGGTCGCCAGCCATGGCCGCAGCGCGCTGTTCGACATCCTGCTCGGCAGCGTGGCCCAGCGCCTGCTGGAGGCCTCGCCGGTGGATACGCTGGTGGTGCGCGACCCGCGCGCGCGCGCCGGCTGACGCATGCCCGGGCCTTCTGCCGGGACCGCCCGTAGGAACCGGCGGGGTTACGCGGACGCCGCGCGGATGGCGTCCGGCAGCGGCGCGCTGCGGCCGGTGCGGGTGTCGATCCACACCACCACCACGTTCCCGTCCGAATACAGCACGCCCCCGTCCTTCTGGTCGACGATGCGATGGCCGATGGTCACGCTGCTGTTGCCCAGGCGCTCGACGAACAGTTCCACGACGATGTCGTTGGGCCACACGATCGGCGCGCGGTAGTTGACGTGGGTCGCGGCCACCACCGGAGCGACCGCGTCGGTCATCGACGCGCCGGGCACGCCCAGCATCCAGCGCACGCGCGCCTCCTCCAGGTAGGAGACGTACTTGGCGTTGTTGACGTGGCCCATCGCGTCCATGTCGCGCCAGCGCACGCTCATCGGGACGCGGGCCAGCAGCTTCGGCGCGCCGGCGGCCGGGACCTGGCTCATCCGCTGGCCTTCTTCGCTTTCTTGGCCGTCTTCGCGGCGTTCTTGCGCGGCGGCAGCACGTCCGGCCTGGCGGTGGCCGCCGGCTTGCTGCCCTTGGACGCCTGCGACGCCGGCAGCAGCCTGGCCAGGAAGCGCCCGGTGTAGGAGGCCGGGTTGGCCGCGATCTCCTCCGGGGTGCCGGCGGCGATGACCTGGCCGCCGCGGTGGCCGCCCTCCGGGCCCAGGTCCACGACCCAGTCGGCGGTCTTGATCACGTCCAGGTTGTGCTCGATCACCACCACCGTGTTGCCCTCGTCGCGCAGCCGGTGCAGCACGCCGAGCAGGTGCTCGATGTCGTGGAAGTGCAGGCCGGTGGTCGGCTCGTCCAGGATGTAGAGGGTGCGGCCGGTGTCGCGCCGCGACAGTTCCTTGGACAGCTTGACCCGCTGCGCCTCGCCGCCGGACAGGGTGGTCGCGCTCTGGCCCAGCTTGATGTAACTCAGGCCCACGTCCACCAGCGTCTCCAGCTTGCGCGCGATGGAGGGCACCGGCTCGAACAGGCGCAGCGCGTCCTCGACGGTCATCTCCAGCACGTCGTGGATGCTGTGGCCCTTGTACAGGATGTCCAGGGTCTCGCGGTTGTAGCGCTTGCCGCGGCACACGTCGCAGGGCACGTACACGTCCGGCAGGAAGTGCATCTCCACCTTGATCAGGCCGTCGCCCTGGCACGCCTCGCAGCGGCCGCCACGCACGTTGAAGCTGAAGCGGCCCGGCGAGTAGCCGCGCGCGCGCGCTTCCGGCACCTGCGCGAACAGCTCGCGCAACGGGGTGAACAGCCCGGTGTAGGTGGCCGGGTTGGAGCGCGGCGTGCGCCCGATCGGCGACTGGTCGATGTCCACGACCTTGTCGAACAGGTCCAGGCCCTCGACCTCGCGATACGGCGCCGGGGTGTGCGAGGCGCCGTTGATCTCGTTGGCGGCCAGCGCGTGGAGGGTGTCGTTGACCAGGGTGGACTTGCCCGAGCCCGATACCCCGGTGACGCAGGTCAGCAGCCCGGAGGCGATGTCCAGGTCCACGTCCTTGAGGTTGTTGCCCGATGCGCCGCGCAGGTGCAGGGTCATCTTGGGGTTGGGCTTGTGGCGCAACCTGGGCACCTCGATCCGGCGCTTGCCGGACAGGTACTGGCCGGTCAGCGAGCGCGGCGCCTGGAGGATGTCGTCCAGCGAGCCCTCGCCGACCACCTCGCCGCCGTGCACGCCGGCGCCGGGGCCGATGTCGAGGATGTAGTCGGCGGCGCGGATCGCGTCCTCGTCGTGCTCGACCACGATCACCGTATTGCCCAGGTCGCGCAGGCGCACCAGGGTGCCGAGCAGGCGCTCGTTGTCGCGCTGGTGCAGGCCGATGGACGGCTCGTCGAGCACGTACATCACCCCCACCAGGCCGGCGCCGATCTGGCTGGCCAGGCGGATGCGCTGGGCCTCGCCGCCGGAGAGGGTGTCGGCCTTGCGTTCCAGGGTGAGGTAGTCCAGGCCCACGTCGACCAGGAACCCCAGCCGCTCGTTGATCTCCTTGACGATCTTGGCCGCGATCTCGCCGCGCCAGCCGGCCAGCTTCAGCGCGCTGAAGAAGGCCAGCGCCTCGTCCACCGGCAGCACCACCAGGTCGGGCAGCGGCCGGTCGGCGACGAACACGTTGCGCGCGGCGCGGTTCAGGCGCGCGCCGCCGCAGTCCGGGCACGGGCGCTGGCTGATGTACTTGGAAAGCTCCTCGCGCACCGCCGGCGACTCGGTGTCGCGGTAGCGGCGCTCGAGGTTGTTGATGATGCCCTCGAAGCGGTGCTTGCGCTGGGTGCGGCCGCCGGCCTCGGTGAGGTAGGTGAAGGCGATCGCCTCCTCGCCGCTGCCGTACAGCACCGCTTCGCGCACCGCCTCGGGCAGGCCCTGCCACGGCGCGTCCACGTCGAAGCGGTAGTGCCGCGCCAGCGAGTTGATCAACTGGAAGTAGTACGCGTTGCGCCGGTCCCAGCCGCGCACCGCGCCCGCGGCCAGCGACAGCGCCGGGTGGGCGACGACGCGCGCCGGGTCGAAGAACTCGGCCACGCCCAGGCCGTCGCAGGACGGGCAGGCGCCCATCGGTGCGTTGAACGAGAACAGGCGCGGCTCCAGCTCGGGCAGCGAGTAGTCGCACACCGGGCAGGAGTACTTGGACGAGAACAGTTGCGGCGGCGCGGCCGGGTCGTCCAGCGACATCACCATGGCCATGCCGTCGCCCAGCTTGAGCGCGGTCTCGAACGACTCGGCCAGGCGCTGCTTGATGTCCTCGCGCGGGCGGAAGCGGTCGATCACCGCCTCGATGGTGTGCTTCTGGCGCAGGGCCAGGGCCGGCACCGCATCGACCTCGTGCAGCTCGCCGTTCACCCGCACCCGCACGAAGCCCTGCGCGCGCAGTTGCTCGAACACCTGCACGTGCTCGCCCTTGCGCTCGCGCACCACCGGCGCCAGCAGCATCCAGCGCTGCTCGCTGTCCAGGGCCAGCACCTGGTCCACCATCTGGCCCACGGTCTGCGCCTCCAGCGGGTAGCCGTGGTCCGGGCAGCGCGGGATGCCCACCCGCGCGTAGAGCAGGCGCAGGTAGTCGTAGATCTCGGTGATGGTGCCCACGGTCGAGCGCGGGTTGTGCGAGGTGGACTTCTGCTCGATCGAGATGGCCGGCGACAGGCCCTCGATGTGGTCCACGTCGGGCTTTTCCATCACGCTGAGGAACTGCCGGGCATAGGCCGACAGCGACTCCACGTAGCGGCGCTGGCCCTCGGCGTAGATGGTGTCGAAGGCCAGCGAGGACTTGCCCGACCCGGACAGGCCGGTGATCACGATCAGCCGGTTGCGGGGAAGCTCGATGTCGAGGTTCTTGAGGTTGTGCGTCCGCGCGCCGCGGATCTTGATGCTGTCCATCAGTTGGGGGGTCTGCGGAAGCCAATGGACCAGACTAGCGACTGGCCGATCCGGGGGCAAACCGTCCGTTGGGCGGGGCGGCGGGGCCCGCCTCTCGGAGGGGGGGGGCGGATTGACCCTGGATGCCCCGGTGCCCTAGAATTCCGCTTCTGTCCGCCCCGAGGGCTGGCAGGCGACCACAATAACAACAGAGGAATGCCTGGTCATGTACGCAGTTCTGGTAACCGGCGGTAAGCAATACCGCGTGGCGCAGGGCGAATCGCTCCGCGTCGAGAAGCTCGAGGCCGAGGCCGGCAGCGAGATCAAGTTCGACAACGTCCTGCTGCTGGGCGACAGCGACGGGATCAAGATCGGCGACGCCCTCAAGGGCGCCAGCGTCACCGCCAAGGTCGTCGGCCACGGCCGCGCCGACAAGATCCGGATCATCAAGTTCCGCCGCCGCAAGCACCACATGAAGCGGCAGGGCCACCGCCAGTACTACACCGAAATCGAGATCACCGGCATTGCCGGTGGCGACAGCAAGTAAGGAGAAGCAGTCATGGCACATAAGAAGGCTGGTGGTTCGACCCGCAACGGCCGCGACTCCAACCCGAAGTACCTGGGCGTGAAGCTGTTCGGCGGCCAGGCCGTCGAGGCCGGCAACATCATCGTCCGCCAGCGCGGCACCCAGTTCCACCCGGGCGCCGGCGTGGGCCTGGGCCGCGACCACACCCTGTTCGCGCTGGTCGACGGCAAGGTCGAGTTCTCGACCAAGGGCGCCGCCAAGCGCCGCACGGTCAGCGTCGTCGCCTGAGCCCGCCCGGCGCGATGCCGCGTACCGCGCGGGCAACCGCCGCGGTCCCGAACGAAAAACCCCGCTTCGGCGGGGTTTTTCGTCGGCGCGGCGAAAAACGGCATGGCCCGCGCGCCGCGCAGGACGCGGCCGCCGGTTCCCGCCTGCGGCTAGACTGGGCGTCCGCCGGCCTGCCGCGCCCTGCCTTTCGCGCGGCGCCGTGCATGCCGTCGTTTCCATTCCTTATTCCCAGCGCCAGCCCATGAAACTCGTAGACGAAGCTGAAATCGAAGTGACCGCCGGCAACGGCGGCAACGGCTGCGTCGGTTTCCGCCGCGAGAAGTTCATCCCGCTGGGTGGGCCGGACGGCGGCGACGGCGGCAGCGGCGGCAGCGTGTGGCTGCTGGCCGACGAGAACCTCAACACCCTGGTCGATTTCCGCCACGAGCGCCGCTTCCGCGCCCAGCGCGGCGAGAACGGCATGGGCCGGCAGATGTACGGCAAGGGCGGCGAGGACCGGGTGGTCACCGTGCCGGTCGGCACCGTGGTCACCAACGTCGACACCGACGAGGTGATCGGCGACCTCACCCGCCATGGCGACCGCCTGCTGGTGGCCCGCGGCGGCAAGGGCGGGCTGGGCAACATGCACTTCAAGAGTTCGGTCAACCGCGCCCCGCGCCAGGCCACCCCGGGCGAGCCGGGCGAGCAGCGCACGCTGCGCCTGGAGCTGAAGCTGCTGGCCGATGTGGGCCTGCTCGGCTTTCCCAACGCCGGCAAGAGCACCTTCATCCGCGCGGTGTCGGCGGCCACGCCCAAGGTGGCCGACTACCCGTTCACCACGCTGTATCCCAACCTGGGCGTGGTCAGCGTCGAGGCGCACCGCAGCTTCGTCGTCGCCGACATCCCCGGCCTGATCGAGGGCGCGGCCGACGGCGCGGGCCTGGGCGCGCAGTTCCTGCGCCACCTGCAGCGCACCCGGCTGCTGCTGCACCTGGTCGACCTGGCGCCGGCCCTGGGCGTGTACGACGAGGAAGAGGCCGCGGGCATGTCGCCGGCCGAGCAGGTGCGCGCCATCGAGCGCGAGCTGGGCCGGCACGATCCCGAATTGCTGGCCAAGCCGCGCTGGCTGGTGCTGAACAAGGCCGACCTGATGCCCGAGGACGAGGCGGCCGAGCGTGCGGCCCAGGTGGTGGCCGAGCTGGGCTGGGAACAGCCGTGGTTCCTGGTCTCGGCGCTGGGCCGCGAAGGTACCTGGCCGATCATGCTCGAAACGATGGCGTTCCTGGACCGCCAGCGCGCGGCCGCGGCGGAGGATGCCGGCCCCGATGCGCCCTGAGCAAAGAAAGTTTTGGGTTTGAAGATAGCCGCCGCATGCTTCGCGGCCCGGGAATGGCTCCACACTCCGGCTCCGTATAGAGGACCGGATCCGTGCGCAGCAAGCTATTCGTCCCGGGTTCCCGCGGGGAACTCTTCGCCAAGGCGTTCGCGGGTGACGCGGACGCGGTTTCCTTCGACCTGGAGGACTCGGTGCCCGGGTCCGGCAAGGCCGCCGCGCGCGAGCGCGTGGCCGGATTCCTGAAGGGGCTCGACCCGGGAACCAAGATGCTGGTCGTGCGCACCAACGCGGTCGACAGCGCGCACTTCGACGAGGACTTCCGCGCCCTGGCGCTGCCGTGCGTGGACCTGCTGAACCTGCCCAAGACCGAGGACCCGGAGGCCCTGCACGGTGTCGGCGAGCGCCTGGACGCGCTGGAGCGCGAGCACGGCCGGCGCATGCCCGGCCTGCTGGTGAACATCGAGACGCCGCGCGGCCTGCGCCGGGCGCCCTCGCTGGCCGCCGCCCATCCGCGCGTGCGCGGCCTGCAGTTGGGGCTGGGCGACCTGTTCGAGTCGCAGGGGATCGACCGCGACGACCACGCGGCGGTCCATGCCGTGCAACTGGCGGTGCGCATGGCCGCCGGCGAGGCCGACGTGTTCGCCTGGGATGGCGCCCACCCGGACCTGGAACGGCCCGAACGCTTCCTGGCCGAGGCGCGCATCGCGCAGCGGCTGGGCTACTGCGGCAAGAGCTGCGTGCACCCGCGCCAGGTCGGGTGGGCGCACGAGGTGTTTTCCCTGCCGCCCATGGACGTGGAACTGGCGCGGCGGATCGTGGCGGCGGCCGAGGAGGCCCAGGCCCAGGGACGGGGCGCCTTCGTCGTGGACGGCCGCATGGTCGACCTTCCGTATCTGCAACACGCGCGCCGGGCACTGGTCTGGTCCGCGGAAAAGGCCAATGCCTGAGGAAACGTGCCAATGACCAAGTCGATGAGCCGATCGAGCGCCGGCTGGCTGCTCCTGCTGCTGGCGGCCTTGATGGCGCCGCCGGTGCAGGCCGAGGACCTGGTGTCGGTGGAGTCCACGCGGCTGCCGGATTGGGACGCACGGCGCCCGGTCGATGCCGGCCTGGCCATCGGTGGCCAGCCGGTCGTGGTCAGCGGGACGAGCGCCTGGGAACTCAAGGACGGGCAGTGGCAGGACGCCGGCTGGCGCGTGCCGGACGGGCTGCGCATCGCTTCGGTCGCCACCGGCGAAGTGCCGTACCTGGTGCTGGAGGACGGTGCCGGCCGGGCCCTGCAACTGGCGAAGATGGTCCGTACCCAGCGTGGACTCTCGCACGAGCCGTTGCCTGCCTTGCCGCAGCCGCTTTCGCAGGTGCGCGCGGCGGGATTCGGCAACACGGTGACCGTCGCGGGCCTGGACGCGGAAGGCGCGCCGGGGCTGTGGCAATACGATGGGCGCGCGTGGCGCCGGCTGGGCGCGTGGTCGCCCGCCGCCGCGCCGCAGCGCCTGATGGTGCAGGGCGGCGGCACCTGGCTGGCGGTCGCCGGCGAGGGGGGCGACCACCTGCTGCACCGGGATGCGGATGGTGCGTGGACCGACCGGGGCGCGTTGCCCGAGGGCACGGATGCGGCCACGGGACGCACGCTGGGCCAGGCCCACCTGTTGTTCCTGGTGCGCGGCGCCGGCGGGACCGCGGCGCTGGCGCGCTACCATGTCATCACCGATTCCTGGGCCAGCCTGGACGCCCCCGTGCCGGCATCGGCGCGCGTGGTCGCGCCGGCGGCCGGCGGGATGTACTGGCTGGACCCGGCCAGCGGCCAGTTCGCCCAGGTCGGCCTCGGTTCCGGCCAGCACCTGCTGCGGACCACGGACTGGGTGGTGATCGTGCTGTACCTGGCGGCCATGCTCGGCATGGGCGCGTACTTCTACTTCCAGGGCCAGAACGCCAGTACCTCCGACTTCTTCGTCGGCGGGCGCAGCATCCCGTTCTGGGCGGCCGGCATCAGCCTGTACGCCACCAACACCAGTTCGATCAGCTACATCGCCATCCCGGCCAAGGCGTTCGAGACCAACTGGCAGTACCTCACCAACAACCTCATGGCGGTGCTGGGCCTGGTGTTCGTCGCGATCTGGATCGTGCCGCTGCTGCGGCGGCTGGACCTGATGTCGGTCTTCACCTACCTGGAGACCCGCTTCCACCCGGCCATCCGCATGCTGGCCAGCCTGCTGTGCATCGTCATGCAGATCGGCAGCCGGCTGAGCGTGATCCTGTTCCTGCCGTCGCTGGCCATCGCCACCATCACCGGCCTGGACGTGGTCTGGAGCATCCTGCTGATGGGCGTGTTCACCATCGTCTACACCACCATCGGCGGCATGCGCGCGGTGGTGTGGACCGATGTGGTGCAGGTGATCGTGATGTTCGGCGGGGCGGCCTTCGCCATCGGCTACATGCTCATGCACATGGACGGCGGCGCCTCCGGGTTCGTCGCCGAGGCCCTGGCCCAGGACAAGACCAAGATCTTCGACTTCAGCTTCGACCTGACCAAGGCCACGGTGTGGGGCTTCATCTTCCTGGTGCTGTTCGACGTGGTCCTCACCTTCCCCAAGGACCAGGTACTGATGCAGCGGGTGCTGGCGACCCGCAACTCGCGGGACGCGGGGCGCTCGGTATGGATGTTCGCGGCGATCATGATCCCGGGCGGCTTCGTGTTCTACGGCATCGGCGCGGCGCTGTGGGGCTACTACCGCTCGCACCCCGAGCGCCTGGACCCGAGCCTTCCGATCGACGCCACCTTCCCGCTGTTCATCGCCGCCGAGCTGCCGGCGGGCGTCACCGGGCTGATCATCGCCGGCATCTTCGCCGCGGCGATGTCGACCATGTCCTCGATCATCAACAGCGTGTCGACCCTGATCTCGGTGGATTTCTACGAGCGGATCGCGGCCCGGCCCTCGCAGGAGACCTCGGTGCGCATCGCCGAATGGAGCGGCGTGCTGGTGGGCGCGGCCGGCATCGCCATCGCGCTGGTGATGAGCCGCTACGACATCCACTCGCTGTTCGACGTGTCCATCGAGCTGGCCGGGCTGCTGGGCGGCGGTTTCGCCGGCGCCTATACGCTGGGCATGTTCACCCGCCGGGCGAACGCCAAGGGAGTGGCCATCGGCGTGGTGGGCAGCATCGTCATCACCCTGGGCTGCTGGCTGATGGACCTGGTGCACCCGTATTTCTACCTGGCCATCTCCATCATGCTGTGCATCGTGATCGGCTACCTGGCCAGCCTGCTGTTCCCAGCGCCGCAAACGCAGGCGCTGGACGGCCTGACCATCCACCACCCGCGACAAGGCTGAACGGGCGTTTTTCCGGCGCCGGCGCCGGCCCGTATGATGGACCCGTGGAGACTTCGTTCCTGCAGACGCTGGTGCTGGTGGCCGAGCACGGCTCCATGGCCGCGGCTGCGCGCAAGCTGAACATCACGGCGGCGGCCGTGGCCCAGCAGATCCGCGCGCTGGAGCGCGAGATGGGCACGCCGCTGGTAACCCGCGCCGGCCGCACCGTGGGCCTGACCGAGGCCGGCGCGCGCATGCTGGAACCCACCCGGCAGTTGCTGCGCGACGTGGCCGACCTGCGCAGCTTCGCCAACGACGGCACCCTGTCCGGCGAGCTGCGCCTGGGCGCCTGTCCCACCGTGCTGGCCGGCCTGGTCCCGGACGTGCTGTCGCGGATGGTGGCCGACTTCCCGCAGATCAACGTCTTCATCAAGCCCAGCTACTCGGCCGAGCTGTACGCCGACGTCGAGCGCGGGGTACTGGATGCGGCCATCGTGCTGCAGGCGCCCTACGACCTGCCCAAGACCTGCCGCTTCGAGGTGTTGCGCGAGGAGCCGCTGGTGGTGCTGGTGCCGGAGCGGTTCGCCGGCCGCGACGCGCACGAGGTGCTGCGCGAGGAGCCGCTGATCCGCTACGACCGCCACCAGTGGGGCGGCCGTCTCGCCGACGACTACCTGCGCCGGGTCGGCATCGCCCCGCGCGAGCGCTTCGAGCTCAACGCACTGAACGCGATCGCGGTGATGGTCGATCGCGGGCTGGGGGTGTCGCTGGTGCCGGACTGGGCGCCGCCCTGGCCGGAAGGCATCCGGGTGGCGCGCCTGCCGCTGCCCGAACCGTGCGAGCCGCGGCGCATCGGCCTGGTCTGGTCGCCGGGCGGGGTGCGCGCGCGCGCGGTGACCGCGCTGCGCGAGGAATGCCTGCGCGCCTGCGAAGCGCAGCGCGCGGGTTGATCCCGCCCCCGGCGGGGCGGGGCCATCGAGGCTTCAGCGGAAGTCGGCCGGGTCCGGCAGGCGCACGGGGGTGCCGTCGGCGTCGCAGGTGCCCGCCGCGCACAGGCGCTCGCGCAGGCGCGGGGCGGACTGGACGATCACGTGGTAGAGCACGTTCTGCTCCATGGTGCCGCGGAACGCCTCGCTGCCCGGGCCGACCGCCCACACGCCCACGTCCTCGCCGCCATGGGTCTCGTCGCGCATCGGCACCAGCGCTTCCTGCAGGTAGTCCGGGTGGGCGGTGTCCACGCCGCGCAGGTCCGGCCGGCCGGTGCCGGCCTGGTAGGCGCGCGGCTTGTGCGGCAAGTGCTTGGGGCCGGCGGGCTGCTGTTCGCTGGCACCGGTGTAGCCGGCGCCGTTGGCGTAGCTCAGCGTGGTGTAGGGCAGGCCCAGGCCGTCCAGCATCTCCCCGTCGCTCCGCCCATCGTCGGACAGGCGTCCGCGCACCGTGCCCAGGATCGGGTTGCCGCGACCGGGATAGCCGGCGAAGCTCATCGTGTGCGAGTGGTCGGCCGTGACCACGATCAGGGTGTCCTCGCGCGAGGTCGCCTCCAGCGCCGCCTCGACCGCGCGCGACATGGCGATGGTCTCGTCCAGGGCGCGGAAGGCGTTTCCGGCGTGGTGGGCGTGGTCGATGCGCGCGCTCTCCACCATCAGCACGAACCCGTCGTTCCCGCCGGACAGCTTCTCGATCGCGAAGCGGGTCATCTCCGCCAGGTCGGGCGTTTCCGGATCGTCGCCGGTGCGGTCGTGGTGGTAGGGCATGTGCTCGAAGGCGAACAGCCCCAGCACCGCGCTCGCGCCGGCGGCCTGGCGCATCTGCGCCGCGTTCCATGCCAGTGCGCCGCCCGGATGGGCGGCCAGCCATTCGGCGGTCAGGTCGCGGCCGTCGCGGCGCAGGCCGGTGAGCGAGGCGTCCTGCGGGTCGGCCGCCGTCGTCGGCAGGAAGCGGCCGCGGCCGCCGCCCAGCGCGACCGACGGCCCGCGCCCGGGCGCGAAGTCCAGCAACTGCCGGGCGATGTCGCGGCAGCCCGCCTCGATGGCCGCGGCGGGCATGTTGCGGTCGCTTTCCCATTCGCGGTTGGGAACGTGGGCATAGGTGGCGGCCGGGGTGGCGTGGGTGAGACGGGCGGTGGTCACGATGCCGGTGGCCATGCCGGCGCTGGAGCCCAGGCGCAGCCACGACAGCACGTGGCGCGCGTGGCTGCCGGCGCAGTCGTCCACGTGCCCGGCCGAGACGCCGATTGCGCCCATGTGCGTCTTCACGCCGGTGGCGATGGCGGTCATGGTGCCGGCCGAGTCCGGCGTCTGGTGGTCGGTGTTGTAGGTCTTGCTCAGCGCGGTGTGCGGGAAGCGCTCCCAGGCCAGCAGGTTCTCCTCGCCGTTCTCGCCGCGTCGCTGGCCTTCCATGATCCGCGCCGCGGCCACGGTGGCCAGGCTCATGCCGTCGCCCAGGAACAGGATCACGTTGCGCGCGCGGGCCTTGCCCGCACCATTGGCGTGGGCGTGAAGGGCGCCGTTGCGGTACCACCAGGCCGCGCTCTCGCGGACCGGAGGCGCATCGTCGACGGCCGTGTCGACGGCCGTGGCGGCGCGCGGTCGCACGGGTGCGTGCGCGGAGGCGGCGCAGCCGCACAGGAGGGTGGTTGCCAACAGCGGGAAAATCCAGGTGCGGGAGAGTTTCATCGGCTCGATGCGTGCGGAGTGAGCGGCGATCCTACAAAAGATGCGGGACGACGGAAGGCGTTCGAGGCCGGCGCGGAAGCGGCACGGGAGTCGCCGGATTACAGGCGGATGCGCGGAAAGGCATGTGCCACATGAGATTGCTGCAAAGCAACACGAATTAAGTTGTTTGAAAGGCAAAAAAATCTTTCGATTGAACATAGCTGCGCGTCCTGCGTTCGTCGCTCACGCACACCTAACATGCGCTCCGTTGCGGAAGGTCGCTGTGGCGTTCCGCACTTAGCCAACCAACGGAGCTCAGGTAATGCTCAAGCCGTTAAGCCTCGCCATCGCCGGTGTGCTCGCCACCGCCTTCATCCAGCCCGCCCATGCCGACGAGGCCGAAGCCGCGCCGGAAGGCGAAAGCGTGCGCACCGCCTCGCCGACCACGCTGGACAACGTGATCGTCACCGGCACGCGCATGCCGCGCGCCGCCGACCGCATCCCCGGCGCGGTGAGCGTGATCACCAAGCAGGAGATCTCCAACTCCCTGAGCCTGACCGAGGACGCGACCGCGGTGCTGTCGCGCATGATCCCCGGCTATTCCGAGTCCACCCAGGCGCTCACCAACTCGGGCGAGACGCTGCGCGGACGCATCGCGCTGCGCCTGTTCGACGGCGTGCCGCAGACCTCGCCACTGCGCGAGACCAACCGTGCCGGCAGCTTCACCGACCTGGGCATCATCGAGCGCATCGAAGTCATCAACGGCCCGTCGGCGGCCGAGGGCATCGGCGCGGCGGGCGGCATCATCAACTACATTTCCAAGCGCCCGGTGCACGGCACCGAAGCCACGCTCAGCACGCGCTGGAGCACCCAGGGCTACGGCGACAGCGACGGCTGGAAGGTCGGCCTGACCGTGGGCCACGGCCAGGACGAGTACGACGTGCTGGTGTCGGCCTCCTTCGTCGAGCGCGGCATGGCCTACGACGGCAACGGCCGCGCCATCGGCATGCGCGGTTCGGGCACGATCAGCGACTCCGACGCCAAGAACCTGTTCCTGAAGTACGGCATGAACTTCGGCGAGAACGACATGCAGCGCATTCAGGCCACGATCAGCAAGTTCAACCTGGTCGGCAAGGGCAACTACACCGGCGTGGACGGCGACCGCGCCAACAACCGCACCAACACCGCCGTGCGCGGCACCCCGCTGGGCGCCAAGACCGAGTTCAACGACTTCGACCAGATCCAGTTGCAGTACCGGCACGACGACCTGTTCGGCGGCAGCCTGCTGGTGGACGCCTACCGCGCCGACCAGGCCATGCGCTACCCGGCGGAGAACGGCAGCGACAAGCAGGACCCGGACATCGCGCCGCTGGGCACCCTGATCGACCAGTCCGAGGTCAACTCCGCCAAGCGCGGCCTGCGCGCCTCCTATGCGCGCACGGACGCGTTCGGCATCTCCGGCCTGGAAGTGCGCGGCGGCGTGGACCGCGTCGAGGACGTCACCGACCAGCGCCTGGCGCTGACCCAGCGCGTGTGGGTGCCGCCGATGGAGTACACCAGCACCGCGCCCTACATGCAGGTGTCCTACGACCTGGACAAGCTGACCCTGAGCGCAGGCGTGCGCCGCGAGCGCGGCGAGCTGTCGGTCGACGACTACACCACCACCTGGTTCAACAACCGCGTGTTCGTGAAGGGCGGTTCGCTGGACTACCGGGCCACGCTGCCCAACGTCGGCATGGTCTGGCGCTTCACCGACCAGTGGTCGGCCTACGCGTCGTACGCCGAAGGCTTCAGCCTGCCCAACGTCGGCATCCCGCTGCGCAACATCAACAAGCCCGGCTACACCGTCGCGGGCATCCTCGACCTGGAAGCGATCATCGTCGAGAACAAGGAAGTGGGCGCCAACTTCCGCGGCGACCGCGTGACCGCGGGCGTTTCGGTGTACCGCAGCTTCTCCGAGTTCGGCGTGTCGCTGAGCACCGATCCGGTCACCGGCGACTTCGTGATGAACCGCGGCCCGGTCGAGGTCGACGGCGTCGAGCTGCTCGGAAGCTTCGCCCTCAGCGACACGCTGAGCGCCACCGCGATGTACTCGCGCATCCTGGGCAGGACCTGGTGGACGACCGGCGGCCCGCTGACCAAGCAGATGGGCGCCAGCGACATCGGCCCGGACAAGCTGGGCATGAACGTGCAGTGGCGCTTCGTGCCCAACGCCGAGTTCGTGCTGGCCTCGACCACCTACCGCGGGCGCACGCTGAACACCGGCGAGCACACCTCAGGCCGGACCCTGCTGGACCTGACGATGGGCTACGACACCGGCCGCTTCGGCAAGCTGAGCCTGGGCGTGGAGAATCTGCTGGACAAGCAGTACATCCTGTTCGGTTCCGAGTCCAGCACCAGCAACAGGGACTGGATGGCCGGCCGCGGCCGCATGTACTCGCTGAGCCACACGGTCACGTTCTGACCGCGCCGCGGGCGCGGTGCCGGTTCCCCGGTGCCGCGCCCGCACCGACCGACCGCCACGGCGGTCGGCCGCCCTCTCCCCTGCGGCGGGTGCCGCACCGTCTTCCCCCTTCCTTGGACGGTGCGGCGCCTGCCCTTTCATGGCCATGTCGCTACGTCGCTCGCGTGCCTTCCTCTTCATCGTGCTGTGGCTTGGATGCGCCATGGGCGGCCATGCCGCCGCCGCGCAGGCCGGGGCCGGCGCATGGCTGCACAGGCACGTTCTGGAACAGGGCCATCCGGGCGCGCACTTGGTCGTGGCCACGGCCGATGCGGCGCCGGTGGACCTGGCCGTCGGCAGCGCCGACACCGAGCGCAGGCATCCGCTGCGCGGCGACGCCATCTACCGCATCTACTCGATGACCAAGCCGGTGGTCTCCGCGGCCGTGCTGCGCCTGATCGGCGAAGGCCACGGCGGGCTGGACGACGCGGTGGCCCTGCACTTGCCCGAACTGGCCGCGCTGCGGGTCCTGGACCGGGACGGCCTGCGCGCGCCGCGCCGCCCGCCGACCCTGCGCCACCTGCTCACCCATACCGCCGGCTTCCCGGTGGTGCCGGGACAGGCCTTGCTCCGGCGCGAGGCGGTGCGGCTGGAGGACAGCGATTCGCTGGCGACCTACGTCGCGCGTGCGGCCCGGGTGCCGCTGGCGCACGATCCGGGCACCGTCTTCGCCTACGACGGCATGGCCACCGAGATCCTGGGGCGTCTGGTCGAGGTCTGGAGCGGCCAACCCCTGGGGCGTTACCTGGATGCGACGTTCTTCGAACCCCTGGGCATGGCCGACACCGGTTTCGTCGTGCCCGAGGCCGGGCGCGGGCGCGTGGTCGAACTGACCTGCCTGCGCGACGGCGCGCTCGTGCGTGCCGACCAGGCGCACGCTCGCGACCCAGGCATTGGCCTGCGGCCGTACGCGTCCGCCGCCGGGGGGCTGTATTCCACCGCGCACGATTACCTCGCGTTCGCGCGGATGCTGCTGGCCGGCGGTCGCCATGGCGACCGCCAGTACCTGCCGCGTCCATTGGCCGAGGCCATGTTCCGGGACCAGTTGGCGGCGATGGGCCTGGACCGGCCGCACGTGGATGCCGGCGCGGGACGCGGATTCGGTCTGGGCGTATCGGTATTGCTGGACCCCCCCGCCATGGGAAGGCTGGGGGCGCCGGGGCAGGTCGGCTGGAGTGGCGCGGCCTCGACGTATTTCGTGATCGATCCGGTGCGCGGGCGCATCGGCCTGCTGCTGCTCCAGCACCTGCCGTGCGGTGGGCGGGAGCGGCTGCCCTCGGTCGCGCTGCCGTTCTACAACTTCGTGCAAGAGGTGGAGTTCCCATGAGCCAGGCTTCCTCTCCGACGGTGCTGGTCGCCGGCTCGGCCAATCTCGATTTCGTGGTGCGCGCGCCGCGCATTCCCGCCCCGGGCGAGACCGTGCTGGGCGGCGGCTTCCGTACCTATCCGGGCGGCAAGGGCGCCAACCAGGCCGTTGCCTGCGCACGCGCGGGCGGCGTGCGCACGCGCATGCTGGTGGCGATGGGGCAGGACGCGCACGCCGTGCCGCTGCTCGGCTCGCTGCAGGCGGCGGGCGTGGAAACCGAGCTGCTGAAGCGCGATGGCGCCGCCACCGGCGTGGCCTTCGTCTGCCTCTCGGAAGATGGCGAGAACGCCATCACCGTCGCGCCCGGCGCCAACATGACCCTGTCCGCCGCCGACCTGCCGTCGCTGGACGGCGTGGCCTGCCTGCTGCTGCAACTGGAGTCGCCGCTCGAGGCGGTGACGGCCTGGGCGCGCCGTGCGCGCGCCGCCGGCGTGAAGGTGGTGCTCAATGCGGCACCGGCCTGCAGGCTGCCGGAGGAACTGCTGGACGCGGTCGACGTGCTGGTGGTCAACGAGGGCGAGCTGGCGGCCGTGGCCGGCATCGCCGATCCCGGCCGTGCGCTCGCCGCGCTGGCGGTGCCCATGGTGGTGGTGACCCTGGGGGGCGCCGGCGCGGTCGCGCGCCGCCGCGACGGGCGGCGATGGATGCAACCGGCCTACGATGTGGTCCCGGTGGACACCACCGGGGCGGGCGATACTTTCTGCGGCGCCCTGTGCGCGGCGCTGGCGCGCGGCGCGGACGCGGGCGACGCCATGCGCGAGGCCGCCGCCGCCGCCGCGCTGGCCTGCACCCGCGCCGGTGCGCAGACCGGCGTGCCGGCGCGCGCCGAGGTGCTGGCGCTGGTCGCCGCGGGCCGGCTGCGCGACGGCGCGGCGCTGCATGCGCGTTTTCCCTCTCCCCCAACAGGTAGCCCGACATGACTTCCTCCCCCTACCGGTTCCACGATCCCGGCCACGCCGGGCACGACCACGGCCCGCAGCCGGTGGGCACCGAGTACAAGTTCTCCCACGTCACCACCGGGCGCTATTTCCCCACCCCGGGCAAGTGGCCGGCGTGGCCGTTCTCCGACATCGGCGGGTGGATGGTCGATGCCCAGGCCAGCTCGGCGGACTGGCTGCAGGAGCTGAAGGACTGGCGCCGCGAGCACCTGGTCAGGATCGGCTACACCGACCACAACTACCGGCGCCCGGAGCTGCAGTGGGCGCAGCGCAACTTCGTCCACGCGCAGATGATGGTCGAGGACCGCTACTTCTACGACCCGGTCCGGGGCGAGTACACGGTGGACCGCTACCTGGACGACCTGGTCGCGCGCTACGGCGGCATCGACAGCGTGCTGATCTGGTACGTGTATCCCAACATCGGCGTGGACGACCGCAACCAGTTCGACCTGGCCGGCGACATGCCCGGCGGCCTGGAGGGCCTGCGCCGCGCGGTGGATGCCTTCCACGCGCGCGGGGTGAAGGTGTTCCTGCCGGCCAAGCCCTGGGACCACGGCACCCGCGACCCGGGCTGCACCCATTGGGACGGACTGGCGGAGGTCATCGAGAAGGTCGGCGCGGACGGCATCAACGGCGACACCTTCAACGGCGTGCCGCACGCGTTCTTCGACGCCTGCCTGGAGCGCGGGCGGCCGGTGGTGCTGCAGCCGGAGTCCACCATCAGCGCCGAGGAACAACTGATCTGGAACGTGCAGAGCTGGGGCAAGAAGGCCCCGGACGGCCCGGTGCCGCCGGTCTCCAAGTGGAAGTGGCTCGAGCCCCGGCACATGGTCAACTACGAGAACCGCTGGGGCCGCGACCGCACCCACGACCTGCAGTACTGCTTCCTCAACGGCATCGGCTACAACGCCTGGGAGAACATCTGGGGCATCTGGAACGGCTTCACCGCGCGCGACGGCGAGGTCCTGCGCCGCATCGCCACGATCTACCGTCAGTTCCCGGACCTGGTGGTGAGCATGGACTGGGAGCCGTACCAGCCCTGCCTGCAGAAGGGCGCGTTCGCCAGCCGCTTCCCGGGGCGCGGCATCGGCCTGTGGACCCTGGCCAACCGCAACGAGTACGCGCTGGACGGCGAGCAGCTCGCGCTGGTGCATGCGCCGGGACGCCGCTACTACGACGCCTGGCACGGCACGCCTTTGCAGCCGCGCATCGAGGGAGAGCGTGCGGTGCTGTCGTTCGCCCTCGAGCGGCGCGGCCTCGGCGCGGTGCTGGCGGTGGACGTGGGCGTCCAGGCGCCGGGCCTCGATGCCTTCCTCGACACCGTGCGCCGCCAGGCCGGCGTGCCGCTGTCCGCGCACTCGGCGACGTGGAAGCCGCTGCCGCAGTCGATGGTGGAGGTCGCGCCGACGCCGCCGTCGGCGCAGCCGCCGCAAGGCATGGTCGCGATCCCGGCAGGC
The DNA here is from genome assembly GCF_014202435.1 of Pseudoxanthomonas broegbernensis. Lineage (GTDB taxonomy): Bacteria > Pseudomonadota > Gammaproteobacteria > Xanthomonadales > Xanthomonadaceae > Pseudoxanthomonas > Pseudoxanthomonas broegbernensis. The sequence goes on from NZ_JACHGU010000001.1 coordinate 677,375, forward strand.
GAGTTCGATTTCGCCGTCGGCGGCATCGAGATCGAGGGCTTCACCTGGGCGGGCGTGGACGTGCAGTTCCCGTGGGAGGACTGCCCGCGCCGCCACCATCGCCGGCGCATGTCCCTGCCCGCGTTCCACATCGACCGCCACCCGGTGACCAACGCGGGGTTCAAGGCGTTCCTGGACGCCACCGGCTACCGGCCCGGCGACGGCCGCAACTTCCTCCTGCACTGGGAGCAGGGGCGTCCGCGCCCGGGCTGGGAGAACAAGCCGGTGACCTGGGTCTCGCTGGAGGATGCGCGCGCCTACGCGGCCTGGGCGGGCAAGCGCCTGCCGCGAAGTTGGGAGTGGCAGTACGCGGCGCAGGGCAGCGACGGGCGCGCCTATCCCTGGGGCGACGCCTGGGACGAGGCGCGCGTGCCGCGCACCAACCGCGGCCGGCGCCTGGCCGCACCCGACGACGTCGACGCGCATCCGGACGGGGCCAGCCCGTTCGGCGTGATGGACCTGGTCGGCAACGTCTGGCAATGGACCGACGAGTTCGTCGACGAGCACACCCGCGCGGCGATCCTGCGCGGCGGGTCGAGCTACCAGCCGCAGACCTCGCACTGGTACTTCCCGCAGGCCTACCGCCTCGACCAGCACGGCAAGTACCTGCTGATGGCGCCGTGCAAGGACCGCTCCGGCACGATCGGCTTCCGCTGCGTGGTGGATGCGGCATGAGCGGCCTGCAGCCCCGCATGACGCCGCTTCCGCCCCCGGCGCTGCGCCTGGACGGCCTGCTGGGCGAGGCGATGGAGGCCAACCGCCGCGGGCGCCTGTCGACTTTCGTCACCGGCCCCGGCAGCCCGGCCATCGCCATCTTCGATCCGGCGCGCCGCGCGGGCAACGAGGGCGGCGACTGGTACGGCGAGCATGCCGGGAAGTGGCTGGTGGCCGCCTCGCGCGCGGCGCAGCGCAGCGGCGACGAGGCGCTGCGCGGCCATGTGGCCGCGGTGGCCGACCACCTGGCCGCGTGCCAGGAGCCGGACGGCTACCTGGGCAACTACCCGCCGCACCGCCGCTTCGACGTACCGCAGCCGCCGCGTCCGGAAAGCTGGAACGGCGAGCCGGCCCTGCGCACCTGGGACGTGTGGACGCACAGCTACCTGGTCCTGGGACTGGTGGAGGCCTGGAGGCTGACCGGCGACGCCGGCCACCTGCGCGCCGCCGCCCGCATCGGCGACCTGTGCCACGACACCTTCGTGGTGCGCGGGCTGGACATCACCACGGTGGGCAACCACCACGGCATGTCGGCCACGGTGCTGCTGGACCCGGCCGTGGAGCTGTACCGGGCGACGGCGGCGCCGCGCTACCTCGAACTGGCCGAGACGATCCTGGCCCAGGCCGACGCCCATCCCCGACTGGCGCTGCTGCGGCAGGCGCTGGACGGCGCCGACGCCTCGGAGATCGCCACCGGCAAGGCGTACCAGTTGTGCTGGAACCTGGTCGGGCTGGCCAAGCTGCATCGCGCGACGGGCCGCGCCGAACTGGGCGAGGCGGTCGACCGCCTCTGGCGCAACATCCGCGACCACCACCTCAGCCTGGGCGGCGGCCCGTTCGGCGGCATCGGCCACCGCTCGCGCGAGGTCTTCAATCCCGCGTTCGTCTTCGACCCCGGCGCCTACATCGAGACCTGCTCGGTGCTGGCCTGGATGCAGCTCAACCGCGAGCTGCTGCTGCTCACCGGGCAGGCCCGCTATGCCGAGGAACTGGAGCGCAGCGCCTACAACGACCTGCTCGGCGCCGCCGCGCCCAATGGCGAGGACTGGTGCTACTACAGCTTCGCCAACGGCCGCCGCATCCACACCAAGTACTGGCGCTGCTGCAAGTCCAGCGGCGCGATGGCGCTGGAGGAACTGCAGGCGGTCGCATGGACGCGGCGGGGCACCGACGGCGTATCGCTGAACCTGCTCGCGCCCGGGCGGGCGGAGTTCGAGCTGGGCGGGACGCCGGTGGCGTTCCAGGTCCGGACCGGCTATCCGCACGCGGGCACGCTGGCCGTCGCGGTGGCGCCTGCGCAGGCCTGCGAATTCGAATGGCAGTGCCGCCTGCCGGCCTGGGCCGGCGCAGCGGTGCTGCGGGTCAACGGCGAGGTCGCGCCCGTTTCCGCGGCGGACGGCTGGCTGCGGCTGCGCCGGCGCTGGCAGCCGGGCGACCGGATCGAGATCGAACTGTCGATGTCGCCGCGGCTGGAGCGGCGCACCTATCGCAACGTGCAGGAGTCCCTCGCGCCGGACGGATCGCCGGTGCGCCAGCAGGTGCTGCTGCGCGAGTACGTGGCCCTGGCGCGCGGGCCGCTGGCCTATGCCACCGGGCTGATCGACGGCTATCGCACCGGCGAGACCGTGCTGCCGCCCGAATGCGGCGAGGCGTGGGTGGCCGCGCTGCCCGCGGACCCGGACGGCAGCGTGCCGCTGGAGCTTCGCCCGGCGCGGCGCGCGCCCATCGTGTTCCGGCCGTACTACGGCATCGACGGGCGCACCGACGGCGCATGGCGGATCACCTGGCTGGAGCACGCGCCCGCCGCCGACCACCGCGGCGGGAACGACTGTGGCGACATGTGAGGCCACAGGCAAGTGCAGCCCGGCTATTGAAGATAGCGCCGCCGGGTTGGTCGCGAGCCTTCCCCCCTACACACTGACTGCGAGCACGGATTGCATGGAGACGACGAGCAGATGAGCGCACGATCCCCCTTCGATTTCCCCAGGCAGGGCCCCGCCGGGCCGCTGACCGGGGTCAGGGTGCTGGACCTGAGTGCCTACATCGCCGGCCCGTACGGCTGCTCGCTGCTGGCCGACCAGGGCGCGAGCGTGCTCAAGGTCGAACCGCCGGCCGGCGACAACCTGCGCCGCTATCCCTCCACCCTGGAGGCGGAGAGCCGGGCCTTCCTCGGCGTCAACCGCAGCAAGCGCGGCGTGGTGCTGGACCTCAAGGCCGATGGCGACCACGCGCGCCTGCTGCGCCTGGTGCGCGAGGCCGACGTGCTGGTGCACAACTTCCGACCCGGCGTGCCCGAGCGCCTGCGCATCGACCATCCGACGCTGCAGGCGATCAACCCGCGCCTGGTCTACTGCGCGGTGACCGGCTACGGCGAGACCGGGCCGCTGAAGGACAAGGCCGGCTACGACCAGGTCCTGCAGACCATGACCGGCATGTGCGTGGAGCAGGGCGACCGTCGCGGCGCGCCGGAGGTCCTCTACGGCTCGGTCGTGGACTACTACGCGGCGGCGCTGGTGGCCGCGGGCGTGTCGTCGGCCCTGTACGAGCGCGAGCGCAGCGGCGAAGGCCAGTACGTGGGCGTGTCCCTGCTGCGCGCGGCGCTGGCGATGCAGTCGGCGCGGCTGGTCTGGGCCGAGGGCGAGCCGGCCAACGTGCGCCGCGACATGCGCTCCGGCGGCATCACCGGCCTGCATCCCACCCGCGAGGGCTGGCTGTACCTGTCGGCCAACACGCCGCACTTCTGGCAGGCGCTGTGCGAGCTGGTCGGATTGCCGGCACTGGCCGAGGACCCGCGCTACGACAGCGTGCGCAAGCGCGCCGAGCACACCGACGAACTCGTCCCGCGGCTGCACCAGGCCCTGTCCGCGCGCACCGCGCTGGAATGGGAGGCCGTGTTCGGGGAACGCGTGCCCTGCGCGGCCGCGCGCCGGGTCGAGGAGATGTTCGACCATCCGCAGGTGGCGGCCGAGGGCATCGTCGAGACGATCCCGCATCCGCTGCTGTCCAGCTACCGCGGCGTGGCCCACCCGATCCGGTTCGGGCGCACCCCGGGCCCGGCGCCGTTCGCCGCGCCGATGCTGGGCGAGCACAACGGCCTGCTTCCCGGCGAGGACGGCGCGGTCGCCTGACCTCGGCCCGTCCGTCCCGCCGCTGGGCCGCCTCGCCCAGGGCGGGCGGAACGCGGACACGGAAAAGGCCCGGAGACGATCCGGGCCTTTCGTTTGCTTGCCGTTTCGTCAGCGCGCGCGGCCGGGCCGCGCGGCGCGAGGAATCAGGCGGCGGCCAGCGCCTTGATGCGCGCGCTCAGGCGGCTCTTGTGGCGGGCGGCCTTGTTCTTGTGGATCAGGCCGCGGGAGCTGAGGCGGTCGAGCAGCGGCTGGGCCGACTTGAAGGCTTCCTGCGCGGTCGCCGCATCGTTGGCATCGAGCGCTTTGATAACCTTCTTGACGGCGGTGCGAAGCATCGAGCGCTGGCTGTTGTTGCGCTGGTTGCGCACGACGGTCTGCTTGGCGCGCTTCTTGGCGGACTTGATGTTGGCCACGGTGGAAATCCTGGAAACTGGGATGGAATTTTACGGCACGCAGCCCGGCAGATGCCGGGCGCGGGCAACGGAAGAAGGAAATTATGGTGTATTCAGGGACTTGCGTCAACCGAGCCGGTGCCCGGCGGAGCCTGGCGTGAGCCGACCCAGCGACGGGGCCGGCCGGGCCGGGGAGGCCCGGCCACCGGCGCGGCAATCCGGGCTGCTGCGCTCGACCGCCGTGTTCAGCGCGATGACCCTGTTGTCGCGGGTATCGGGCCTGGTCCGCGACCAGGTCTACGCCCACGTCTTCGGCGCCGGCGCGGCGATGGACGCCTTCTTCGTCGCCTTCCGCCTGCCCAACTTCATGCGCCGGCTCTCGGCCGAGGGCTCGTTCTCCATGGCCTTCGTGCCGGTGCTGGCCGAGTACCGGCAGACCCGCGACCACGCCGAGGTCAAGGAGCTGGTCGACCGGGTGGCCGGCACCCTGGCCGCGGCGCTGCTGGTGGTGACCGCGGCGGTGCTGCTGCTGGCGCCGTGGATCGCCCGCCTGGTCGCCCCCGAGTTCGCCCCCGAGCAGCAGCGTCTGCTGGCCGACCTGCTGCGCATCACCTTCCCGTACGCGCTGTTCATCTCCCTGGCCTCGCTGGCCGGCGGCATCCTCAACACCTGGCGCCGCTTCGCGATACCGGCGCTGTCCCCGGTGCTGCTGAACCTGTCGATGATCGCCGCCGCGCTGGGGCTGGCGCCGCTGATGGGCGGCTCGGTGCTGGCCCTGGGCTGGGGCGTGCTTGCCGCCGGCATGCTGCAACTGGCGTTCCAGTTGCCCTGGCTGGCCCGGCTGGGGCTGCTGCCGCGGCCGCGCTGGGGCGCCGCGCACGCCGGCGTGCGCCGGATCATGACGCTGATGGTGCCGACCCTGTTCGGTTCGTCGGTGGTCCAGTTCAACCTGCTGTTCAACACCTGGGTGGCCGCGTTCCTGGCCGGGGGCAGCGTGAGCTGGCTGTACTACAGCGACCGATTGCTGGAATTCCCGCTGGGCATGTTCGGCGTGGCGATCGGTACGGTCATCCTGCCGCACCTGTCCTCGCGGCACGCGGCGACCGACCCGGAAGGGTTCTCGCGCGGGCTCGACTGGGGCTTCCGCCTGTGCGTGCTGATCGGGGTGCCAGCGGCGCTGGGCCTGGTCGTGTGCGCGCAGCCGCTCATCGCCACGCTGTTCCAGTACGGCCGGTTCGACGCACTGGATGCGCGCATGAGCGCCTGGAGCCTGATGGCGCAGTCCATCGCGGTGCCGGCCTTCCTGCTGGTGAAGGTGCTGGCCCCGGCCTTCTATTCGCGGCAGGACACGCGCACGCCGGTACGCGCGGCGGTGGCGGCGGTGCTGGTCAACGCGGCCTGTACCGCGGTGCTGCTGGGGCTGCTGCTGTATGCCACCGATGCCGGGCGCGCGGCGCTGGATGCGGCCGGAGGCCGTATCGGCCAGGCGCTGGCCTCCCTGCAGGGGGCGCACGCGCTATTGGCCCTGGCCATCGCGATTGCCGGCTGGACCAATGCCCTGCAACTGGCCTGGCTGCTGCGCCGGGCCGGGGTCTACCGGCGCTCGCCGGGCTGGGGGCGTCTGCTGGTCCAGGTGGCGGTCGGGGCGGCCGGGCTGCTGGCGGTGGTGCTGTGGCTGCGCGGTCTGTGGCCGGACTGGGACCACTGGGCCTGGTGGGAGCGGGGGTGGAGGCTCATGGCGCTGGTCGGCGGCGGCGCGGTGGCGTACGCGGGGTTGCTGCTCCTGCTGGGCCTGCGGCCGCGCCATCTGCGCGCTTGAGCCGCCCCGGCGCTTGGCGGCGGCTATACTTCGGGGTTCGGCCCCGGGCCGGCGCCGTCGTGGCGCCGCGGGGCGCCGCAACCGGTCATAAGCGAGTAGATGAGCAGGCTGTTCCGTGACGTCGATGGCGGGTCGCTGTGCCCGCGCGGCAGCGTGGTCTGCATCGGCGCCTTCGACGGCCTCCACCTGGGCCACCGGGCGCTGCTGCGGCACGCGGTCGCGCGCGCGCAGGCGCTGGGCCTGCCCGCGGTGGCGCTGAGCTTCGAGCCGCTGCCGCGCGAATTCTTCGCCAGGGCCGCGCCGCCGCCGCGCCTGACCCTGCCGCGCGACCGGATAGAGGGCCTGCTGGCCCTGGGCATCGACAAGCTCGGCCTGCTGCGCTTCAACGCCGCATTGGCGGCGATGCCGGCGGAGGAGTTCGTCCGCCGCGTGCTCGCCGGGCGCCTGGGGGCGCGCGAGATATGGATCGGGCCGGAGTTCCGCTTCGGGTACCGCCGCGGCGGCGACCTGGCGCTGTTGCGGGCGATGGGCGCGGAACTGGGTTTTGGCGCCGACCAGATCGTGCCGGTGCAGGCGCACGGCGAGCGCGTCTCCAGCACCCGCATCCGCGAGGCGCTGGTGGAGGGCGACTTCGCCCGCGCCGCCGCGTTGCTGGGGCGTCCGTACGCCATCGGCGGGCGCGTGGTGCGCGGCCGCCAGCTCGGCCGTACCCTGGGTTTCCCCACCGCCAACCTGCGCTTCCCGAAGACGCCGGCACTGTCGGGCATCTATGCGACCTGGGTGCACGGCGCCCGCGGCACGGACCGCGGCCAGCCGTGGCCGGCGGTGTCCAGCTTCGGCACCCGGCCCACGGTGGACGGCGTGGAGCCGCTGCTGGAGGCGCACCTGTTCGACTTTTCCGGCGACCTGTACGGGCGCCACCTGGAAGTGGAATTCGTCGCCAAGCTGCGCGACGAGGAAAAATTCCCCGACCTGCCGGCGCTGACTGCGCAGATGCACCGCGACGCGGCCCAGGCGCGCCGCATCCTTTCCGAATCCGACCGACTGCGAGCCACGGCGTGAGCCAGGACTACAAAGCCACCCTCCACCTGCCGGCCACGGACTTCCCGATGCGCGGCGACCTCCCCAGGCGCGAGCCGGACACCCTGGCGCGCTGGGAAGCCGACGGCCTGTACGCGCAGTTGCGCACGCACGCCCGGGGGCGGCCGCTGTTCGTGCTGCACGACGGCCCGCCGTACGCCAACGGCGCGATCCACCTGGGCCATGCGGTCAACAAGATCCTCAAGGACATCATCGTCAAGTCCAAGTACCTGGCCGGCTTCGATGCGCCGTACATCCCGGGCTGGGACTGCCATGGCCTGCCGATCGAGATCGCGATCGAGAAAAAGTACGGCAAGGTCGGGGTCAAGCTCGACGCCACCGAGTTCCGGCAGAAGTGCCGCGAGTACGCGCAGTCGCAGATCGAGATCCAGCGCAAGGACTTCAAGCGCCTGGGCGTGATCGGCGACTGGGACAACCCGTACAAGACCCTGAACTTCCGCTACGAGGCCGACGAGATCCGCGCGCTGGCCAAGATCGTCGACAACGGCCACCTGACCCGCGGCGTGAAGCCGGTGCACTGGTGCTTCGACTGCGGCTCGGCCCTGGCCGAGGCGGAGATCGAGTACCAGGACAAGGTCAGCCCGGCGGTGGACGTGGCCTATGCCGCGCGCGACGCGCAGGCGGTGGGCAAGGCGTTCGGCGCGCAGGTGCCGGCCGATGTCGAGGTCGCGGTGCCGATCTGGACCACCACGCCATGGACGCTGCCCGCCTCGCTGGCGGTGTCGCTGGGCCCGGAGCTGGACTACGCGCTGGTGGAAGGCCCGGCGCACGATGGCCGCCGCCGCTGGCTGGTGCTGGCCGACGCCCTGGCCGAGCGCGCGCTGCAGCGCTACGGCGTGGCCGGGGTGACCGTGCACGGCCGGGCCAAGGGCGCGGCGCTGGAACACCTGCTGTTCGCCCATCCGTTCTACGACGGGCGCGACATCCCGGCGATCCTGGGCGAGCACGTCTCGGCCGAGGACGGCACCGGCGCGGTGCACACCGCGCCCGGCCACGGCCAGGACGACTACGTGGTCGGCAGGAAGTACGGGCTGATCGACAAGTACGACGCGGCCGAGCTCAATCCGGTCGACGGACGCGGCGTGTACCTGCCGTCCACCCCGGCCGCGCACGGGACGGAGCTGGCCGGCCTGCACATCTGGAAGGCCAACGACGCCATCGTCGAGGTGCTGCGCGCCGACGGCACGCTGCTGGCGGCCACCAGGCTGGAGCACAGCTACCCGCATTGCTGGCGGCACAAGACGCCGATCGCCTTCCGCGCCACGCCGCAGTGGTTCATCTCGATGGAGCAGGCCCATCTGCGCGCCGACGCGCTGGCCGCCATCGAGACCGTGAAGTGGTACCCGGAGTGGGGCAAGGCGCGCATCGCCACCATGGTGGAAGGCCGCCCGGACTGGACCATCTCGCGCCAGCGCACCTGGGGCGTGCCGATCGCGCTGTTCGTGCACCGCCAGACCGGCGACCCGCACCCGCGCAGCAGCGAGCTGATGCGCCAGGTCGCCGAGCGGGTGGAGCAGGACGGCGTGGACGTGTGGTACTCGCTGGACGCGGCCGAACTGCTGGGCGCGGAGGCCGCCGACTACGACAAGATCACCGACATCCTCGACGTGTGGTTCGACTCCGGCGTCACCCACGAGGGCGTGCTGCTGGAACGCGGCCTGGGCAAGCCGGCCGACCTGTACCTGGAGGGCTCGGACCAGCACCGCGGCTGGTTCCAGTCCTCGCTGCTGACCGGCATCGCGATCGACAAGGCCGCGCCGTACCGGCAGTGCCTGACCCACGGCTTCACCGTGGACGAGCACGGCCGCAAGATGTCCAAGTCGCTGGGCAACGGCATCGAGCCGCAGGACATCATGAAGACCCTGGGCGCGGACATCCTGCGCCTGTGGATCGCCTCGGCCGACTACAGCAACGAGATGTCGCTGTCGCAGGAGATCCTCAAGCGCAACGCCGACGCCTACCGCCGCATCCGCAACACCGCGCGCTTCCTGCTGGCCAACCTGCACGGCTTCGAGCCGGCGCGCGACCTGCGCCCGCTGGAGGACATGGTCGCCCTGGACCGCTGGATCGTGCACCGCGCCTGGGAAGTGCAGGAGAAGATCAAGGCCGCCTACGCGCGCTACGACTTCGCCGGGATCGTGCAGGCGCTGCTGAACTTCTGCAGCGTGGACCTGGGCTCGCTGTACCTGGACGTGACCAAGGACCGCCTCTACACCATGGGCGAGGACTCGCGCGGCCGGCGCAGCGCACAGAGCGCGATGTACCGCATCGCCGAGGCCTTCGTGCGCTGGATCGCGCCGGTGCTCAGCTTCACCGCCGACGAACTGTGGGGCTACCTGCCCACCCCGGCCGGCGACGGCGGGCGCGAGGCCAACGTGCTGTTCGCCACCTGGTACGAGGGCCTGGCCCCGCTGGCGGACGACGCCGAGCTGGGCGTGGCCGACTTCGAGCGCCTGCTGGCCCTGCGCGAGCAGGTGGCCAAGGTGCTGGAGCCGATGCGCGCCAACGGCCAGATCGGCGCGGCGCTGGAGGCGGAGATCACCCTGACCGCCGGCGCCGACACTGCCGCCCACCTGCAGCCGCTGGCCGAGGAACTGCGCTTCCTGTTCATCAGCGGCGACGTGTCGGTGGTGGCGGCGCAGACCGAGGACATCTTCGTCAGCGCCCAACCCACGGACAAGGCCAAGTGCGTGCGCTGCTGGCACCACCGCGGCGACGTGGGCGTGGACCCGGCGCATCCGCAGTTGTGCGGCCGCTGCGTCTCCAACGTCGAGGGGCCCGGCGAGGAGCGCCGGTGGTTCTGACATGAGTGCCTCGCCCCGGCCCAACGCGATGGTGTGGCTGCTGCTGTCGGCGGCGGTGGTCGGCCTGGACCAGTGGAGCAAGGCCTGGGTGCTGGCCCGCCTGCCCGAGTACGTCGCCGTGCCGGTGATCGAGGGCTTCTGGAACTGGTACCGCACCTACAACACCGGCGCCGCCTTCAGCTTCCTGGCCGACGCCGGCGGCTGGCAGGCCACGTTCTTCACGGTGCTCGCCCTGGCCATCTGCGCGCTGCTGGGCGGGTGGCTGTGGCGCACGCGCCGCGGCGACTGGCGCCAGGCGCTGCCGTACTCGCTGGTGATCGGCGGCGCGCTGGGCAACGTGATCGACCGCCTCGTCCACGGCCACGTGGTGGATTTCATCCAGTGGCACTGGCGCGGACACTACTGGCCGGCGTTCAACCTCGCCGACTCGGCCATTGTCGCCGGCGCCATCGGCATCGCCCTGTTCGGCGTGCTCGATGGCTGGAAGCGCAAGGCCGGTTCATGATGTCCATGCCATGCTGTCCGCCCCGGTACGCGGTGCGTCGCGCCGCCCAGAACGGTTGATTCCCTCCATGGACGTCATCCTCGCCAATCCCCGCGGTTTCTGCGCCGGCGTCGACCGCGCCATCGAGATCGTCAAGCGTGCCATCGAGACCCTGGGCGCGCCGATCTACGTGCGCCACGAGGTGGTGCACAACCGCTTCGTGGTCGACGACCTGAAGAACCGCGGCGCGGTCTTCGTGGAGGAACTGGACGAGGTGCCGGACAACGCCACGGTGATCTTCAGCGCCCACGGCGTGTCCCGCGCGGTGCGCGAGGAGGCCGACCGGCGTGGGCTGAAGGTGTTCGACGCGACCTGCCCGCTGGTGACCAAGGTCCATTTCGAGGTGGCCCGCCACTGCCGCGCCGGGCGCGACGTGGTCCTGATCGGCCATGCGGGACACCCGGAGGTGGAAGGCACGATGGGGCAGTGGAGCCGCGAGAACCGGAGCGGCACCGGGCTTCATGGCCGGATATACCTGGTCGAGGACATCGACGACGTGGCCACGCTGCGGGTCGGCCAGCCGCGCAACCTGGCCTACACCACCCAGACCACGCTGTCGGTGGACGACACCCGCGGGATCATCGAGGCGCTGCAGGCGCGCTTCCCGGCGATCCAGGGTCCGAAGAACGACGACATCTGCTATGCCACCCAGAACCGCCAGGACGCGGTGCGTGAGCTGGCGCACCGCTGCGACCTGGTGCTGGTGGTCGGCTCGCCCAACAGCTCCAACTCCAACCGCCTGGCCGAACTGGCGCGGCGCGAGGGCGTGGAGTCCTACCTGATCGACGGCGCGCATGAGATCGACCCGGCCTGGATCGCGGACAAGCGCCGCATCGGCCTGACCGCCGGTGCCTCGGCGCCGCAGGTGCTGGTGGATGGCGTCATCGCGCGCCTGCGCGAACTGGGCGCCGACGGCATCAGCGAACTGGACGGCGAGCCGGAGAACATGGTCTTCGCCCTGCCCAAGGAACTGCGCCTGCGCCTGGTGGGGTGAGCGGCCGCGCTTCTGCGGTGCCCGGGCCGCCCGGGCCGGCTCACAGCATGCGGATGTTGAGCCGGCGCATCCGCCGCAGGATCTCGAACAGTAGCGCGCTGCGGGTGGAGGCGGCCAACCGCGGAGTGGCGACGAAGCCGGTCGCGCTGAACACCACCCGCCCGTTGTCGATGCCGTCGATCAGGACCGACGGGGCAGGGGCGTCGAGGATCCCGGGGTGCTCGCGGAAGGCTTCCAGCAGCAGCCCGCGCACCATGTCCGCGTCGACGGCCAGCGGCATCGGCAGGACCACCTTCACCAGGCCTTCGGCATTGGAATAGGTGCGGTTGCGCACCGTCTTGGTGATGAACTCGGAGTTGGGCACCAGCACCGTGGTGCGGTCGCCGGTCTGGATCTCGGTGGCGCGCACGTTGATCCGGCGGATGTCGCCCTCGGCGTCGCCCACCACCACCCAGTCGCCCACCTTCACCGGGCGCTCGGCCAGCAGGATCAGGCCGGAGATGAAGTTCTGCACGATCGCCTGCAGGCCGAAGCCGATACCCACCGACAGCGCGCTGGCGATCCAGGCGATGCGCTCCAGGCCCACGCCTATCGCCGCCAGCGCCATCGCCACCGCCAGCACCGTGCCGGCATAGCCGATCAGGGCCACCACCGAGGCGCGCATGCCTTCGTCCATCTTCGTGGTCGGCAGGTAACGGCGCGCCAGCCAGCGCCGGAACAGGTGCAGCACCCCGCTGGCCAGGACGAACACCAGCAGCGCGCGGCCGATGCTGCGCGGGCTGAGCACCAGCTCGCCCACGGTCACCCCGCGGGCCAGCTCCAGCGCGCGGCCGATCAGGTCGCCGCCGCTGGTGCCGTAGGGCGCCACCAGGACGATCAGGGCCAGCAGCGCCACGCCGGTGCGCAGCGCCATCGACAGCACCACCGCGGCCTGGTCGACCCGCTGCGCCTCGATGCCGAAGCGGACGTTGATGCGGCGCCCGGCCGCCCCGCGCGAGGCCAGCAGGGCGCAGACCAGGTCGTCGATGAAGCGCATGGCCAGCCAGGCCGTGGCCACCACCACCACCGTCCACAGCAACTGCATGGCCACGAACGCCGACAGCGCCACGTAGCCCGTCAGCAGCCCCAGCACGCAGACCGATACGCCGACCCAGCCCAAGGCCACGGCCGCGTTCATCCACGGGCGGAAATGGAGGGTGCCGGGATCGGCCGGATCATCGCCCTGGTCGCCGGCCGCCGATTGCAGCGCGTGCCGCTGCAGGCGCTGGATGCCCAGCATCGCCGCCAGCACCACGCCGGTGGTCAGCACCGCGCCCAGGGCGGTGATGGCCACCGTCAACGGCAGGCTGGCATTGGCATGGGCGCCGATCTTCTGGGCCAGGATCGAGACGGCGATGGCCAGCGCCGCCAGCAGGGGATAGGGGCGCAGCGTGCGCGCGCCGACGTCGGAGATGGCGGGCAACCGCCAGGAAGGCCGCGAAACGGCGAGCAGCACCGCGCCCAGGCCGGTGACGAAGGCGGCGAGCACGGACAGGCCGAGCGCCTGCGCGGCCAGCGCATCCACGCGCGGCGCGGCGGACGCCGGCAGCAGCGCACCGCGCAGCAGGGTGGCGACGAGCGCGGTGGCCAGGACCGCCAGCAACAGCCTGGCCACGGCCGGCGCCGAGCGGCGCAGCGGCCCGGCCGGAACGTGTCCGGAAACCCACTTGTGCACCCAGCCCCGGCCCAGCCAGGCGCCCAGGCCGGCCAGCAGGGCCAGCACCGCGGCCAGGCCGGCACGCGCGGGATGGGCGGCCCAGTGCGCGGCCACGGCCTGCCGGGCTTCCCCGCCGAGAACGTGCAGGCGCACGCGGTCGCGCGGTGCACTGGCCCGGAGGTCCTGCCAGAAGCGCGCCCGCCATGGCGGCGTGGTGCGCGCGGACAGCGTGTCGTGGAAGCGCTGCTGGCGCGCGCCGGCGATCCGGTCGAGCAGTTGGCCGCTCTCGATCACGCTCAGCCGCGCCTGGCGCAATTGCGCATCCAGCGCGCTGCGCTGGGACTGCAGTGCAGCGCGCTCGCTCGTCACCTCGGCGGCCTCCGTGCCGCCCGCGGCCGGGCCTTCGCCAAGCTCGGCCAGGCGCGCATCGAGGCTTTCCAGCTCCGCCGCGCGCGTGTCGATGAGGTGCTGGGCGCGCGCCTGGATCTTCAGCGCCGCCTCGCGCCCGCCCGCCAGCGCCGCATCGTCCGCACCCCTGTCGAGTTGCGCGGCGATCATCTCCAGCTCCCGGCGGCCTTGTTCGACCGAGTCGTCCTGGGCCATGGCCGGCCAGGCCGATGCCACGGCGAACAGGAGGGCCAGGATCGGGCGGGGCGGGCGGAATCGACGCATGGGTCGGCGGAAGCGGGAAGGATGGGCTAACTTAGCATCGGCCGCGTGATCGCCCGCAATGCGCCCATCGCCGGGACTGTGGCGGCGCGAAGGTTGGCCTGTCCTGCCCGACCCGTTAGAATCCGCTCCCCGGCCCGTCATCGGCCCGGGATCGGCCGGAATAGCTCAGTTGGTAGAGCGGCGCATTCGTAAGGCGTAGGTCTAGTGCCGAAAGCCCCACGAAATGCTGGACTTCTCGGCTGTTAGCAGTGCGCTAGTAAGGCTATAATAAGGTTTCGCCGGAATAGCTCAGTTGGTAGAGCGCGTCATTCGTAATGCGTAGCTGTTGCTTGGGGCCGCCCTACATTTTCCTTCAAATCAATATCTTATGCTGATTTGCGCGGGACTGGATGCCCAGTAAAACCCGGAAAATGGACAATCCGTTGCCACTCTGTTGCCACCGTAGAGCCGCACGGCTTGTTGAGGCGTATTTGTGCTTGTAGCAGGAAGCAGTGATCGGCGACAATGAAAGACCCGCCGAAGTAGCTCAGTCGGTAGAGCAACTGATTCGTAATCAGTAGGTCGGAGGTTCGATTCCTCTCTTCGGCACCAGCGTCGCAAATGGCCCCGCGAAGTCGGGGCTTTTTTTGTTCCTGGACGCACAGCGCCCTGCCCATGTCATCGCGCCACCCGGCATAATCGAGCGGAGACTTCGTGGGGGCGATGTCCTACGCCGGCGCCGCACGTCCGGCTGCCAGCCAGGGCACCGCTCTCGGGTAATGGACGAATGTCCGCGCCGAGCGCGGACGGAGATGCTGCGCGAACATGAGCCTAGTGAAATCCAAGCAACGCGTCGCCGACCACGGGGAGGTCTTCACTCCGCCGTGGATGGTCGAGGCGATGCTCGATCTGGTGAAGGGGGAAACCGAGCGGATCGACAGTCGGTTCCTGGAGCCGGCGTGCGGGAGCGGGAACTTCCTAGTTCAAATCCTGCGTCGCAAGCTCGCCGCCGTCGAACTCAAGTATGGCAAGTCTGACTTCGAGAAGCGCCACTTCGCACTGCACGGGCTGATGTGTATCTACGGGGTGGAGCTGTTGCCCGACAACATCATCGAATGCCGCGACAATCTGCTCGAAGTCTTCGCGGAATACCTGCGCATTGACGACACGGACGACCTGTACCGAGCGGCCAGCTTCGTGTTGTCGCAGAACCTAGTTCATGGCGATGCCCTGACCATGCTCGACAGCAGCAAGCAGCCGATCACGTTTGCCGAGTGGGGCTACCTCGGCAAGGGCAAGTTCCAGCGGCGAGACTTCCGTTTCGACGTGCTGACGCATTCGTCGGCTTTCAGTCAGGAGGGCAGCCTGTTTGCCCACCTTGGTAAGCATGAAATCTTCACGCCAGCCAGGACGTATCCGGCGGCAACCGTTGGCGAACTTGCGGTGGGGGCCGCCATATGAGCGAACAAGTCGGATTCACCTTGCGCGGGCGCAACCCGGACGTGTTGACTTGCATTGCGAACCTCTCGAACGATGAAGTGTTCACTCCGCCCGAGCTGGCAAACAGGATGCTCGACACCCTTGCGGCAGATTGGGCGGCCAAGAACGATGGGGCAGATATCTGGGCCGACAAGCGCGTCAGGTTCCTTGACCCTTGCGCAAAATCGGGGGTGTTCCTGCGCGAGATCACGAATCGTCTTACTCAAGGACTTGCGCACGAAATCCCCGACCTTTCCGAGCGCGTGGACCATATCCTCACCAAGCAAGTGTTCGGTATAGGTATCACTCACCTAACGAGCTTGCTTGCGCGACGAAGTCTTTACTGCTCTAAGCACGCAAAGGGTGAGCATTCCATCGCAAAGTCATTCCAGAGTGATGACGGCAACATCTGGTTCAAACGCCAGAGGCACACATGGAGTGAAGATAGATGCACATACTGCGGGGCTAGTAAGAAATCGCTTGACCGTGGCGAAGGTGCGGAAACTCATGCCTATGCGTTTATTCACACGGACAACATCAAAGCTCGGATCGCCGAGTTTTTCGGAGGCGACATGCAGTTCGATGTAATCATTGGAAACCCCCCGTACCAGCTCGGCGATGGCGGTGGCGGCGGCGGCGCGTCGGCTACCCCAATCTATAACTTGTTCGTGGATGCGGCGTTGGCACTGGAGCCTCGTTATGCGGTGATGATTACGCCGTCGAGGTGGTTCTCGGGTGGCAAGGGGCTGGACGACTTCCGTGATCGAATGTTGCGTGATCATCGTTTTGTAAAGTTGGTTGATTTTCCGCAGCTATATGACGTGTTTCCTGGCGTAAAAATTCGGGGTGGTATCTCCTACTGGCTGTGGGGAAGAGAACATGACGGCGGGTGTGAAGTCGTCACTATGATCGGCAATGAGGTCGTCGGACAGCCCGTAGTGCGAAAGCTGGATGCCTATGACGTTCTGGTTCGCAGAAACGAGGCTGTGCGGATACTTGATAAGGTGGCGGGATACCGAGTGAAAGGCAAAGCCGAGGCGAGCCTTGGCGGGCAAGTTTCGGCGAGAAAGCCGTTTGGGCTCACGAACCAACGCGGTAAGCCGACAACAACTGGCGTCAAGAACCCTGTTCTTGTTTACGGCAATCAGATCACGTCCTATCTGCCGAGAACCGCGATCACCAACAACGCAGACTGGATTGATAAGTGGAAGGTTTTACTCGTAAAGGCTCATGGTACAAGTGGGCGTGATGACGTCACCATTCTTGGCGAGCCGGTGGTGGCTGCGCCAGGTTCGGCATGCACGGAGACGTATCTCGTTATTGGTGTTTGCAAGTCAGAGGACGAGGCGCGGAACCTTGCCGCATACATGAGGACACGGTTCGTGCGGTTCCTTGTTTCGCTGCGAAAAATAACGCAGAACATCACGCGAGACTCTTACAAATTCGTGCCGGCGTTGCCCATGGATCGTGCATGGACAGATAAGGCCTTGTTCAAGCGTTATGGGATTGATGAGGACCAAATTGCTTTCATCGAGTCCTTGATCACTGAGCGGCCCGCCAATGACGCGGCAGGCGACGAGGCTGACGATGAGTAAGCCAATCGATGAAGTCCTCGCGCCTAAGCCGGCAGCACGACCACGCATTTACGCCTATTCCATCGCTGACTCCGCGCATAAGGGCCAGTTGAAGATCGGTCAGACCACGCGCGACGTGAAGAAGCGTATCGCCGAGCAGCTCAAGACGGCGGCGATCAAGAACTACAAGATCGAACTGGATGAGTTCGCTGAGCGGGATGACGGCAGCACCATCCGCGACTATGAGGTGCGTGCCGCACTTGTCAAGAAAGGCTTCGAGAACACAACGCTGGAGTGGGTTCGCTGCACCGTCAAGGACGTGAAAACCGTCTTGACCGAACTGCGCACAGGCCAGAAGTTCACTGGTACGCACAGCGACACCTTCCCCATGCGTAAAGAGCAGGCTGAAGCCGTTAGGCTGACGCACGACTATTACCGCTCTCGTTGGGCAGAGGACAAGCGTGCGGTTCCGCGCTTCCTGTGGAACGCGAAAATGCGCTTCGGCAAGACCTTCACGTCCTACCAGCTCGCCAAGGCAATGAAAGCCAAGCGCGTGCTGGTGGTGACGTTCAAGCCGGCAGTCGAGGACGCGTGGCAGGCCGACCTCGAGAACCACGTCGATTTCGACGGCTGGCAATACTTGTCCAAGTCGTCTGGGCGCGACCCGAATGACGTTCACGATAAAACACCTGTCGTCTATTTCGGGTCATTCCAGGACTTGCTAGGTCGCGACAAGGCGACTGGCGCAATCAAGCCCCGGAACGAGTGGCTGCATGAAGTGAACTGGGACTTGGTGGTGTTTGACGAGTACCACTTCGGCGCGTGGCGGGATACCGCCAAGGAGCTATTCGAGGGCGAAGAAGAAGCCGAGGCCAAGAAGGAGGCCAAGCTCGAGTATGCGGCCGGCCTCGAGGAGGTGAACGACGACCTTGGCGTGCTGTCGGAGAAGGAAGCCGACTTCCTGCCGATCACCACCAAGGCGTACCTCTATCTCTCCGGCACGCCGTTCAAGGCGCTGGCGACCGGCGAGTTTATCGAGGAGCAGATTTTCAACTGGACGTACACCGACGAGCAACGGGTCAAGGAGGAACACGCCACCTATCATGCGGACAAGTGGAACCCTTACGGGGCGCTGCCGCAGATGCGGCTGCTGACCTACCAGATGCCCGACGAGCTCCTGGCCATTGCCAGCGCGGGCGAGTTCGACGAGTTCGACCTCAACGAGTTCTTCGCTGCTACCGGCACCGGCAAGGCGGCGAAGTTCAAGCACAAGACCGACGTCCAGAAGTGGCTGGACATCATCCGGGGCGCGTACATGCCCAAGGTGGTCGAGCACCTGAAGACCGGTACCAAGCCGCCTTTCCCGTACTCGGATAGCCGACTGCTGCCGTACCTGCAGCATTCGTTCTGGTTCCTGCCCAATGTGGCTGCGTGCCACGCAATGAAGAACCTGCTGGCCGAGAAGCACAACGTCTTCTGGCACGACTACGAGGTGATCGCCGCAGCAGGTGCTGGAGCCGGGATCGGACTTGAAGCGCTGCCGCCCGTGCGCAAGGCCATTGGCAGCGGGTTCGATACGAAATCCATCACTCTGTCCTGCGGCAAGCTGACGACGGGCGTCACCGTGGCGCAGTGGTCGTCGATCCTCATGCTGCGCAACCTGAAGTCTCCGGAAACCTACTTCCAGGCCGCGTTCCGCGTGCAGTCGCCGTGGTCGATCAAGAACCCGAACGGCGACAACCCGAACGAGGAGGAAATCCTCAAGCCGGCGTGCTTCGTCTTCGACTTCGCGCCCACGCGCGCCCTGCGCCAACTATCCGAGTACGGGATCGGGCTGTCGCCGAACGAACCGAACCCGGAAAACGCGGTCAAGGAACTGGTGTCGTTCCTGCCGGTGCTGGCGTATGACGGCGCGAACATGACACAGATCGACGCCGGCGGCATTCTCGACATTGCGATGGCCGGCACGTCTGCAACGCTGCTGGCGCGCAAGTGGGAAAGCGCGCTGCTGGTCAACGTGGACAACGACACCCTGCGGCGAGTCTTGAACGATCCAGATGCCTTGGCAGCCGTCGAGCGGATCGAGGGATGGCGTTCGCTTGGCGACAACGTCATCGAGACGATCATCAACAAGAGCGAAAAGATCAAGGCGCTCAAGAAGAAGGCGCAGGAAGGCAAGCTGACGAAGAAAGAGCAGAAGGAACTCTCAGACGAAGAGCGGGAGTTCAAGAGCAAGCGCAAATTGATCCAGGAGAAGCTGATCAAGTTTGCCACCCGCATTCCGGCGTTCATGTACTTGACCGATTTCCGCGAGAACACGCTGCAGGACGTGATCACCAAGATCGAGCCTGACCTGTTCAAGACGGTCACCGGATTGACGGTGAAAGACTTCCACCTGCTGGTGCGCTTGAAGGTGTTCAACACCGAGCAGATGAACCAGGCGGTGTTCGCATTCCGCCGCTACGAAGACGCCTCGCTGCGCTATACCGGCATCGAGAGCCACAAGGGGCTGACCCACTACGGCCTGTATGACACGGTGGTCGCGAAGGAATGAGTGGCATCCTCCATGCGACCACGGAAGAGATCATCGCCCAGAGGTTCCCTGGTCGCGTCGTCCTGTCGCCAGAGGAAGTGGCAGAGGTTTGGCGCGGTTCGCGCTCGCGGCAGGCCGTCGGTACGATCCGCAAGCGGCTCACGCGTGGGACGCTGGTTCCAGGCCTGAAGAAGAACGGCGGCAGGTGGGAAGTCCCGGTCGCAGGGCTGATCAAGGCGGTCGAGAGATTGACATCAGGCGCGGACGAGGAAGACGAAGAGGACGCAGCGCCAGTTCACCCACAGGCTGCACCGCCAAGCGGTACGCGCCGCCGCGCCATTGGTCCGCGCATGTCTGACACGGTTGGGTTCTGGAGCGAGGTGTTCGCTGCGCTCGACCGCCTCGAGGCAGAACGGATGCGCGCAGAACTAGGCGCGACCGTAATGGGGTGGAAGTGGATCAGAGCCGAGGAGCACGAAAGAATGGTGCGCCAGGTCATGAAGGATCCTCCCGGCAAGACTTACACGGACGACGAGCTTGCCGTCCTTGCGGGCCGGGGACTTCGCACACTGAGAAATTGGCGCAAGGCCGGAACCGGCCCCAAGCACAGCACGAAGAAGGTTACAAAAAGAGTCTCGAAGAAGCGCACGCTGGACGTGAAATACACGGAGATCATCTACACGCAGGCCGACCTTGTGAAGTGGCTGAAATCACGCGACCTCATGGAGAAGAGCGGCTTCATGATGTGGAACACGGATGAAGCGGGGCACGTCGCCAGAACGGGCGACCGGGAGACCGGATCCCTGCTCGATCTGCTGCAATGCGAGCACGCAAGCAGTAGGAGCTTGGCATGGGCGATGGCGCTGTATAGCCATCGGGTTGCCGATGATCTTGACGACGCGGCGTGGAGGTTGGCAGCTATGCCGCTTGAAATCGAGCAGCCACGCGTGTTCTGACCTGGCGGCAACATTCCCAGATCTGTTTATTGCTGGGCCGAAGTCCGCGAGGCTTTGGCAGACTTTTTTCCACCCACCGGCAACATTCCTCAATCTGTTGGGATCGAGTGCTGGGTCCACCCCGAATGATGGCGCCGACCCTCGCATTTCGCGAGCTAGGAGAACCGCCATGACCAACCGTACCGCCCGCCGCTCGGCTTCGAGCACCCGCACCGCCCGCCGCTCGGCTTCGAGCGCCCGCACCACTTCGACCGCCCGCTCGGGGTTCGGGAAGGGGCGGCCTCGCCATGCCTCGCCGGTTCCGCCGGCACCCGGCTCGCTCAACCTGGGCAAGTTCCAGCTGGACACCGCCAACAAGGGCAACGGCATCACGCTGCTGCGGACGCTGCCGGAGAACGCGGTCAAAACGGCGTTCTTTGATCCGCAGTATCCGGGCGGCGTGAAAAACTGGAAGAAGCTGCGCGCGAAGGGCAACAACATCCAGAAGCGCCGCGCGGAGCTCCCGCAGATGAGCGAAGCAATCATCGAGCGGTTCTTCCGCGAGCTGGCCCGCGTCATCGCACCGTCGGGGCATGTATTCCTGTGGGTGGACAACTTCCACGCGCGCACCGGGATTTCGCACTGGATTGAGGGCACGGACTTCGAGATCGTGGACAAGATCGTCTGGGCCAAGGGTATGACGACTGCGGAGAACGGCGCTGTTGGCGGCAGCGGCAAGATGGGCCTTGGCTCGCGAGCACGGCGCAGTTCCGAGGAACTGTTCGTGCTTCAGAAGCTCCCCAAGCGGGTCGAGGGCTGCTGGACGCGGAAGAACATCCGCGACGTGTGGATGGAAAAGGTCGATACGAAGGCGCACGTCCACGCCAAGCCGATGGAACTTCAGAAGGCGTTGATCGAAGCCACCACGCAGCCTGGCGATCTGGTGCTCGATCCGTGTGCAGGCAGTTTCAGCGTGATGGACGCGGCGCATGCGCTTGATCGCCGCTTTATCGGCTGTGATCTGGGAGGCGGCAAGCGCCGCCCGGTCATCGCAACCGAGCAGGAGCTGGCGGAGGCCATGCGCGTCTCGAAGACGGGCACCGCAGCGAGGTGCCGCGCCAAAGCGAGGCTGATGTCGGTGAAAGCGGCCGAGACAGCGGCAGCCAAGCCGAAGCGTTCGGCGGCGGTTCGGCCGAAGCCGGTGGCGAAGCGCAGGCCCTCCGCCGCGGCCAAAAGTGCGTCGACGGTGTCGCGTGCCAGCACGTTGAAGTCGGTGGCCAAGACGCGGCGCGCAGCGCCGGCAAGGCCGAAGACAACCAGGAAGGCGGTATGCAAGGTCAGCCCTCCCCAGCTTCGGGCGTACACATTGCCCCGCGACCTCCTGGATGGCGACTCCTTCGTCCTGGTACCCATGCCGGTTCAGGTCCTCGACATGCTAGCGGCAAACCAGGCGGCGTGGTCCAGTTCCTCTACCCCGCCTGGTCGGCGTCCGGGTGCCCGGACGCTTGCGGGACCGGTCGCCGAATGAGGTCGCGGATCGTGCCAGTCGCTCAGGATGGCGGCGCGTGGCGTCGTCATCCCTGGGCGGAACCGTGTAGCGTGAACCTTGCCGTTCCTTGCGTCAGCGGCACCACGTCGCCGAGCGCGGCCAGTGAACGACTGGCTGCGCACTCCGCAAGCGTTAGCTGCTCCACTTCGTTCCGCCCCTTCGGGTGCGGGCTGCGCCGGTCGCCAGTCGTGTGGCTGGCCCACGGCGGCGCGGTGCTGCTGCGGAGAAGCGAAATGAACGGCAAGGCTCACGACACGCGGATCGACTACCTGCCCACCGAGGCTGACATTCTCGGCCAAGCGGAGAACATCCTGCGCAAGCGACTGGAACGGCTCGGCAAGATCACCGACCCGACGCAGGCTAGCGATTTCCTGCGTATGCGCCTGGGTGGCTTGGAACACGAAGAGTTCCACGTCGTGTTCCTGGATACGCGGCACGCCATCATCGCCGTCGAGGCCATGTTCCGGGGCACCATCGACGGTGCGGAAGTCCATCCGCGCGAAGTGGCACGCGCGGCCCTGCGGCACAACGCGGCGGCGGTAGTGCTGGCGCACAACCACCCTTCGGGAAACCCCGAGCCGTCGGCGGCGGATCGCGCGCTCACGGCGCGGTTGAAGCAGGCCCTGGCACTGCTGGACATTCGCGTAATCGACCACATCGTGGTCGGCGAAACCTGCGTCAGCCTCGCGGCACGGGGATGGGTCTAGGCCCATCCCTCCGCATGCCAGAACGGCGGCTCATTCGCGGGCAGGCGCGGGTACTCGTAGCGCAGGCCCGCCAGAAAGCCTGCACCTCGCGAAAGCAGTTCGACTGGCGACGCAGCTTCGACAAGCGTCATTGCGCCAAAGCGGCCGAGGCAGAAGACGGATCGGCCGGCGTGATGGCGGTGGAAGACGTGCGCGGGATCGGCATATCTGGTGGAGAGGACTTCAGCGATCTGTTGTGCGAGTGCGTCGAGTTGCTTTTCTGTCGTTTCGTTCATGGGTGCGTTCCTTGGTAGAGGTTGGAGCGGTTGAGGGATTTAGTGCCGGGGCGGTTCCCAGTTCGGCGACATGCCGAGCTGACGCAGGGCCTCAATTCCCGCAGAGACGCTCGCGGGGTAGTTGCGTGCGACGGTATCGAGCCCTTGTTTGGTGATGATCTGGGGATTGAAGAACTGCCCCTCCGGCATGTTTAGGATGATTCCGGCCGCCTCCAGTCGCGCGAGCGCTTTCGAGACGGCGGGCTGCTTCACGCCCAAGCGCGCGGCTAGGCCGGCTTGATTCACGCTGACCAAGTTTCCGAACCGGGACAGGTCGAGCAGGAGAAACAGGAGCGCCAGCGCGGTGGAGGTCAGTTGGCGCTGCTGGATGATGGTCGAGAGTGAGCCGGTGAAGCACAGCGCAAACGGGTTGATCGGGTCGATCTGTTTGCGCTTCTTCGAGACATGGACTTGGACTGTGCCGGGGGTGTCGTCCCGCTCTTGGACGGTTTGGATGGCGCTGTCAATCTGATCGCTGGTGTTGGTATCAAGGGGCATGGGGTGCGAGGCGTGTGGGGGTGTCTCCGTTGTAGGAAAAAGAACGAGGATGTCGAGTCGTGATGGCGTGTGTATGGAATAAGACAGAGGTTAGAAGCGTAGAAGTGAAGAACTAAGAGACAGAGGTGCAAAAGAGCAGAGAAGCGAGAAGCGCCTGCTTTCTAGGGGTTTCTCCCCGTCTCGTGGTCAGCCGAATATTCCCCGCTGGAATATTTGCCACGCGCATGGAGAGGAATATTCCCAACGGGGAACGCGGCCATCACGCGAGCATGGGCGGTAGCGGCGCGTGGACACATCGTGTCCACTGCGCACCGCCGCCAAGTGGGAGCTTGAGAATCTGGCGAGATCGGTTATTCGTGGTGCCCCAAGTACGGAGTCAAGCACATGACCGACGAAAGCAAGACCACACAAACGCTTCTGCGCGCGTTGTTGAAAGAGATGGAGAAGTCGCTCGCCAAGCCCAAGCCGTATGAGCCGGATTTGGACAACTACAAGACCCGGGTCAACGTGAATGAGTTCGAGCGCGGGCAGCGCGGAGGCAATTGGTGGGATGACGACGAGAGCGGTGGCGGCGACGAGCCATTCGGCTTGGACCTACGCCCCACGCCGGCACCGAAGACGCGAGCGAAGCGTCGCTCGCTCTGACTACCAGCGCGGCTTCTGGGAACGACGTACCGTCGGCGCAGCTCTTGGAGCCTGGGTGGGAACACGGGCGGCGAGACGCACTGCGATCTTCGCGAAGCGCTCTGCCGCCGTCGGCGGCAGGGTCTTGATCTGCCGCACAGGGCGCGACGCCGCAGCCGCTTTGACGGCTACCGCGCCGCTTCCGCTTCGCGCGTTCCCGTAGCGCTGTTGCGTTCGATCACTCGCATGGCCCAGCCATGCCGCAACCCCCGCGCGCCCTTGCGACGCCTTCGCGTCGCTGGCGCGGGCATGGCGATATGCATAGGGCGACAGACCTGGCTGTACTTGGCGCATGGCGCGGCGAACGGCGCCGATATCTGCTGCTGTGGCGGAGAGGTTGCCTCCCGCTTCTTCGACATGAGCACGCAGCAAAGCAACCGCCAGCGCGGACTGGCCGCGCCCCGTCGTGTCAACCTCCAGAACTCGCAACGGCTGGCCGCGTGTCGCGTCAACCTTCGCGCCAGCCACGGCGAGGCGCAGGCCGGTGCCCGTGGTGTCGAGCACGACACCACGCATAAGCTCTGCGGGACGGATGCCGAAAATCGCGATCGCGAGGCTTAGGCGCTCAACCCGGCTGCAGCGTTTCGGCTGACGCGCCAGCGCGACAAGCAACTGATCCGGCGTTGGAGCGTGCCGGCCAGCCTTCCGTTTACTCCTACTCGGCGGGCGCTTCCCGGCGGCGCGCAAGGCCGCCGCCTTGGCCGCCCAGGTAGGGCGGTTGGCGTCGAGATACAAGGCGCGAAACACGACCGCCCGCTCGAACGCCTGGCGAGTGAACTTTCGCATGGCTTCGGGTTCCTTGGCCTTCCGAGCCGCTTCGGCCAGGGAGCGCAGCCGGGCGATCTCTTCCGCCTCCACCCACCGGCAGGCCGACCGGAGCCGGTCGAAGTGGGCGCGGGTGCTAGCCACTTCCAGCGGCGTCGCACCCGCAGCCCACAGCCGCGCGTGGTCGCGCCTGTAAGCGGCACGGCTGGCCTCTGAGGGGTTGGCCCCGCTGGCGGCCGCCTCGTCCAGCACGGCGCGCACGGCGCGATCCATCGCGACCCCTGCGGGGGTACGCAGGCGTGCCCCCTCGGCCTCAGCCCGGGCGTGCGCCTCGGCCAGTGCGTCCGCGTATCGCGTCCGCAGGCCATCCGGCAGGCCCGCCCCTGGGTCTGGCTGTCGTTCGTCGGTGGTTGGCGTGCTGTCGCTCTTCATCCTCCCCTCCATCCCAGACCCACTGGGACGGCGTAGCCGTCCCGTGTCGCCGGGCGTTAGCCCGACGACAGGCCCCAGGCTCCCGCCTGTGGCCCGCGGTCATCGCTGGTGCGCTGACCGTCGCCCGGGTCGCTCCCGCTTCCCCCTGCGTCGCTGGGCGCGACACAGGGGCCGGGCGGCCTCTCTACGCCCCGTTGCTACGCGCCAGGACTTCGAGAGGGCACATTGTCGAGCAGTGCCACGGGTGGCACGCACCACAATGTGCTTCAGCTCGATCTTGCGGACGGAACCCGGTCCGTCAAGCGTCGTCGAGGATCTGGAGCGTCGTCAGTAGCGCAGTACGGTCTGCTTTCGACATGGACTTGACCAGCGCGGCAAGTTCCTTCGCGCCCTTCGGTGCGGCCTTCGCCTTGCCTGTCGAAGACTTCCTCTGCGTGGTCGCGTCCTTGTCTGCGGCTTCCAGTCGCGCGCCAGTCGAGGGGTCCAAGTGGGTGTACCGTGCGAAGGTGCGGACGTCCGAGTGCCCAGTAATCTCCATCGCCTGACCTTGCGGTAGGATCGCCGAGATCTCCGTGGTGCGTGTGTGCCGCAGATCGTGCAGCCTCGCGTGCGGCACTTCCGCGCGCTTCACGGCACGGACGAATGCTTGGTAGAGCGTGCTCCCCGAGATCGGCTTGCTGGGATTAGTAGGCGCAGGGAACACAATCCCCTCAGTCGGTGGGGGCGGCTCCAGCTTCGGTCGCTTCTTACCCTTCAACTTCTTCTCTTTGGCGACGTAGTACCGCCATGGCTTGCCCTGGAACTCCTTCGGCGTCTGGTCGAGGTCATACCACGGGTCATACAGCCGGCGAAGGATGGGCTCCACGATCGGGAGAACTTGGATCGTACGCTCGCGGTAAGCACCACGCTTCGGCGTCTTAGTACCGACGAACACAACCTGCGGGTACTTCAGACCGTTCTCAGCCGTCGGCCAGGTGAAGTGCTCCCAGCGCAGTTTGGCGATTTCACCCTTGCGTGCGCCCGACCAGCGCAGGAACTGGATGCCTGCCCAAGTGGCGGTGTCGAGCAGCGACATGGCGTTCTCCACCGCCTCGTACTCGGCACGGGTGAGGGCGCGAGTCATTGGCTTGCTGGTCGACTTGATCTCGTACCCCTGCCAGGGGCGCTCCTTCTTCATACCCCAGTAGAGCGTGGCGTGGTTCCAGACGCAGCCCAACAGGGCGAGAATTCGACGCTTGGTGCCGGCAGCTGCAGGCTTGTAGCGCGGCGCTGGCGTTTCGCCCACCTCCTTCGCGCGATCCACTTCCTCTGGTGTCGGTTTGATCTTGCGCCCACGCAACACCGGCAAAAGGCCGTACTGCGGGTTCACAAAATCATCCATGCCCAGGTCCGACACCTTCTTGTCCATGACCGAGGGGCGGTTCGACGAGACTGCCACCTCGTCAGCGCGCAGGATGAGGTTGCGGATTTGGCCCGCGTCCTGGATGGCCCCTTTGCGTGGCTCCAGCGATCCTTCCGGCAGAGGATTGCCTTGCGCGTCGTGTAGCTCGCACGCTTCCCTGACCCATGCGTTGAGCATGTCGCGGAGTATCCACTGGCTGGCGACATACTCCGGCGGCTTATCGAAGTAGTGGAGGAACTGCTGCTTCTGGCCGGCGAACGCCTTGGCGTCCGCCAGCGCCCCGGCGCGATCCTTGCCCTTCCCCAGCTTCTTGGCAGAGGTCGTGTCCGGGATGTACGGGAAGATCTTGCGGATCGTGCCCGCCCTCTTCTCTGCCGGCTTGGCCTTACGGCCTCCGAGGCGGATACGCACCTCGAAGTACGGCCGGCTGGTGCCGATGTGGCGCTCGGTGATGTTGCGCGCGACCGTGCGCGTCTTTTCCTTCTTGGCCGACTGCTTGCCCTGCTTCTTGACCGCAGACATGCTTACCCCGGTGCGTGTGTTGCCACGGTGTTGCCACTATTTGGCGACAGTACGCACGAAATGCAGGAAAAACGCAATACGCCGTATCATTCGTAATGATGAGGTCGTAGGTTCGATTCCTATTTCCGGCACCACGCTACAGCAGGAAGGCCGCCCCCGAAGGGGCGGCCTTTTTGTTACCGGACCATCCGCTTGTCAGGCGGATCAGACTCGCGGCGTTGCCGCCACGTCTGCGAACTCCGACTCCACACCACGTCGTCAGGCGTCAGCTCGCGGAACGCTTCAAGGATGCCCTTATTGATCCCCCAGTTTCGCTGGCGGTTCTTGTAGACGTGATGCTCGCCGAAGGTCATGCGTATGCCGCGCGCAGCGGACGATTGCACCAAGCGGTTTTGCCGCCGGTACTGATCGAGCATCCACCGCGCTACGGCCTTCTCATCTTCCGAAGGGGTCATATATCACCTCCGATGGCCTGTAGAGGTGTCTTCGCCCAAGAGGGACGGGAGGGCGCCACGACGGACGCCTCCCGGGTGCTGCGCTTAGCCCGGAGGGCTGCGCCAATGCTGGCAGACGTACTCCAGACGGCCCTTACGGACCCGGGTATACGCGCACACATGCACCGTCTTGGCGTGGGACATAAGTCCTCCTGCAAGCCGGGTTTGTGAGGGCGATATCGGTATTCCGGGTCCCAGGGGGTATACTCCCTGTGTTGTACGGGCCGCGGAATCGGCAGAGGGACACCCTCAACTGCCATGCCGTGATGCCGGTACGGAGGTTCGGAACATCGTTGTAGGCACCCTTGCCGGGGTGTTTCCAACTCCGAACCAACCGCACCAGCGTTTTGCCTACCTAGCGCCTCAACTCAAGCCTGTTTCGCGACGGGGAACTTGAGTTGGGGCGTTGCTTTGTCTGGGCCACCCACGGCGGTAGTCAGCGGGCGGCCGCGATCTAATGTCATGACGATTCATCCTCCTCTTCCGCTTCCTCCGGGACCTCTTCGGCCATCGTGTCGCGGTAGTTCTTCAAGATGAACTCCGTCATCTTGATGACGTTCTCCCACTGCTTCTCCGTCATCTGTCCCGGGAGGTAGATGACGCCGTCTTGACCCCCGAAGATCGGGATGGGGATGGCCACCATGTCGGCGCGCGGGGCCTTCGGCTTTGAGGACTCATGCGGGGAGTGGACCGGAGCATGGGGTGCGACGGGTGGCGTCACCGCCGCCTTCGTCTTCCGCTTCCCGTTCCCGCTGCCGGTAACAGGCGGTACCTTCGCATGAGGGCTGACAGCAATGCCTGCCTCCTTGGCCGCCGCGAGGAAGAAGGTGATCGACTTGCTGAGAGTCGATCCGCTGATCTCGTATTGGCGGAACTGGTCGGCGAGCTGTGAGGTGGTCGCGCTGCGGAGATTGAAGGTCCCGTCAGTGATAGCCCCGTAGGAAGATTCGACCATTTCCTTGAGCAGGGTCTTGGATTCCTGCTCGTCCGCCGCAATGAAGTTCTCCAAGCGTTCGGTCGGGGTGCCGTCGTCGTTGACCAGCTCGAACCATTTGAGGGTCGCAATAAGCGCGGACTTCTCCGAGCCCGAGCGCTTGCTCAGGTAGCTGCGGTCGATAGCCGAAGGCATGACGTCATGCTCCTTCAGCTCGCTCATGAGATTCAGGAAGCTGCGGTAAGACGTGTACGGCGGCTTGACGGTCTTGTCGTTCATAGGGAACCCCTCGTCCGTTTGAGAATTTCGGACAGGCGCAGTTCACCACAGTCCCCGGCCTCATGCAACACCCTGGGCGATGGCGGCCAAAAAGGACCAGATGCCATGAAATTCAAATTCTCGGAATCTTTCGCAAACTATTGATGCGAAACGGTATTTCTATTATGTAATGTTTGTGCGCATCTCACTTCATGCGACAGGCGGGATTGTCCCGCCTCCGGAGAGCGGGTCTAGCTGCGCGAAACTGCCGCCCTCCGAAGGGCGTGGCACGGTCGGAACGGCCGTTTGTATGGTGGAGTGGCTACGGAAAGATCCACCGCGGACTCTCGCCCAATAGGGACCGCGGCGCGAGTCGCCAGCCGCGGGAGGTCTGGATGCGCCCGGCCACGAGGCCGTCCAGCGAGTCCGGCCGCAGCCCGTGTTCCTCCCGCATTTCGAGCTTGGTTCGGGAGACAATCCGCCCGGACGCGACGTGCTGCCAGCGGTAGGTGCGTTCGTCGCGGTTGAAGCCCCGGGCGCGCTCCCGGTAGGCCGGGTCCGCCCATCGAGCCTTCATCTGCGCGGATATGCGCACGCGGTAGTCGGGATCGGCCCATAGGCGGGCCATCGTGGCGCGGCTCGCCGCCACCTGACGAGAGACAGCTTCCCCCGGCGCGGTCGCCCCGTCACCGTCGCCTACGGCGTCATTCCCATCCGCGCCGGGGGTCGCTGGTTGGTCAGGGTGCCCCGGCGGCACGAGGCGGGCGCGACACGTCACCGCCGGAACACCCCGATTCGGTCAGCGACCGCGGCGAGTCGTCGCCGCGCGCTTCTTCATCTTGTTGGCCGTCGCGTTGCGCTCGGCCTGTTTCTTCTCGTGGACCGCCTTCGCCTTCCGGACGTTGGGGACCGCGCCTTTCATGCTTCGTCCTCCTCACCCGACGCTTCGGCGATGGCCCGGGCGGCGAGCTGGTTGCTCAGATTGGCGATGGGGTCGGCCTTGCCGCGCACGAACTCGTCATTTGCCGCGCGCGCGGTGCGCTCGGCCAGCAGGACGCCCTTGAGCTTGGCCGTGACCTCGGCGTGTTGCGCGCCCCACACCCTCTCGGCAAACGCCGCCACCGAGAACGGGCGGCGATCCGAAGGGCGGCGGTCTACCACGGTCGCGACCGCGGCAGCCAGAGGCATGTCCCCGGTGGCAATCGCGGTGATCGCGGCGGTTTCCAGCTCGACCGGGCCTGCGCCTTCGAGCTGCGTTTGATACTGCGTGCGCCGGGCATCGCCCAAGGCGACACGCCCGAGCATCTGCGCGGGCGACTGGCACAGGGTCAGCAGGAACGCGGCATCGGCGGCGACCTTCGCCAGCGGGCGCAGGAGTTCCTCCCGCTGGCCGCGGCTCGATTCCACGATGGTCAGGCGGAACTTGGCGATGCGCGAGGCGAGCTGACGGCGCGCGAACTGCTTGGCGACGGCGCGATTGGCGGAGTCCGTCTCACGGACGAGGTCGTCACCGTCGCGGCTGAAACGGTCGCGGGCGTCGGCGACCTGCTGCTGGATGTTGGCGATGCGCGCACCAAAGGCGGTGGCGAGTTCGGCGGCGCGGTTCGCGAGCCGGTCGATGTTCTCCACGGTCAGCGGAACATCGGTGGGAATGGTCTTGAAATTGACGTTCGGCATGGGGGCTATTCCTCAGCGTGCGGCCCAGCCAGTGGGACCGCTCGCTCCCGACCATATGGACCGGATTTGCCCCGCGCGAGTGTTATTTCTTGGGTCGGTTTACTTCTTCGGCTGGAAACGGCACGCAACGTATGGAATTCGTGGCCTCGTCCAATTTGCAGTCCATCCGCTCGAATCGTTGTTGAATCTGGCGGTTTCCGTGGCCGTTCGCGCGAAACCGCGCGGGCTGCTCCACCTCGACCCGCACCGGCGGCTGCGCGCGCGGCGAGTAGGTGCCGACCTTCGCCCGCTCCAACGTCTCCCGGGCATTGAACAACTCGCGCTGCGCCGCCTGCGCGTTACCGATCACGAGGGCCAGCATCAGGTACTTGTAGGAACGTCGCATCTTGGTCTCCTCCGTTGTCAGACCCACACCACGCGCTCATCGCGCGGCATCCGCGGTCCCGGCGTAAAGCTGGACTGCTGGACGCGCCCGCCGGACTCGCCCGCGATCGCATAGCTCGTTGCGTCCAATGCGTGATCGTTCGCCTTCGTGTCCACGTCGTCAGGGATGCGCGAATCGCGCGGCAGGCTCGGGACCGTCGCCAGCCAGAACCGGCACCGCGACGCCACGAAAAACTCGCCGTTCACCATCAACTGCTTCAACTGCTCGAAGCGCGGCACGCGCGGGCCTTTCCTCGCCGGGCTCACGCGAACACCCGCGGCCCGGAACAGGTCCGATACGCTCGCCTCCATGCGCCCAGCGGTGCGCGCCTCCGCCGCGGAGTCGATGACGCCCCGCGCGCGAACGCCGTTCCGACGCGCCACCTCGTGGAGCTTCGGCGCGATCTGTCCCGGCGTGCGGCCCGTCCCGCGGGCGAGGTTCCGCGGATCGTATTCAACGTGTTCGTCATAGATCACCCACGCCCCGCGCGGCATCACGCGGTCATCAGGCAAGCGAACGTCCACGGCGAGCTGCCCAGCGAGAACCGCGGCCATCGGCGCGGCGCTGCCCCAGTCAATGGACAGCTTCAACGTGGCGAAGAAATCCGGCGGAACGTCGTGGTGGTCGAACACCATCTTGCCCGCGTCCCATATTCCTTGGAAGAAATCGCCGACCATTTCCTCCCACCGCCCGTACCTCATGGCCTTGTAAAGCGCCGGGTCCGTGCGCGCGAGAATCTCGAAGTTCTTGCGGTACGCGGTGGGGAGGTGCGGGTTATCGTCCAAGATGGATGGGGCGTACACCCACGTATTCCCCTCGAACTCGAAAGGCATCCACGGCTCGCGGCCCGTAACATACCGCTCGGCGAGCGCGCCGTGATTCGAGCCGCCCGGATTGGCGGCAAGCACCATGCGAAGTGGAACGCCCGTGCCGCGCAACGAAAGGCCGAGTTGGTCGATGACTTCCATCGTCGGCGCTTCGCCGCTTTCGTCGCAGCAGATGAGCGAGAAATTCATGCCCTGCGCAACGTCGGACAGCGCGGATGCGGATTCGACGTGCGCGAGCTGGATCACCGCGCCGTTCGGGAGCCGGAACACGGCATCGTTCTGGTTGTAGGCAATGTCGCGCCCATAGGCAGAGCGAAGCAGTGCGCGCAGCTCCTCGCCGAATTGGAGAAGCGACTTCAACCGGCGGCGCGTCACGAGGACCCGGGCGCGGTTCTTGTATTGGTCGCAGTGGCGGAGGATCAGGAATTGCAGGGCCATCGACTTGCCGCCACCGCGGCCGCCGCCGAGAAAAACAAAGTGATCCTCCGGGACGGACAGGACCTGCGTCTGGAACGGCGTCGGACGAATCTCAACGCTCATGGGTCAGGACTCCCGGCTGCTGCTGGACCGCGATCACCTGCGCGTACTCGGCGGGCGACAGCGCCGCGTTGATGACGATGGCGACGCGGGGCGCTTCGGCGTTGCCGTCACCGCGGTTGAGCTGGAACACGCGGTCGGCGAGGAACTCGGCGGCGCGCTCGCTGCCGTCGGCCATGCGCGTCTTCATGAAGGCGATCACGTCGCCCGCGCCGTCAGCCCGACCTTCCTCCAACGCCAGCGCGAGCGGCGACAGCTCGCCGTCGTCATCGTCGGCCTTCAACGCCTTCCATACCTTCGGCGTCAGCCCAAGCACGCGGCGGATGGTGTGTTCACGCGTTCCCTCCCGGGCGAGTATCCGCACAGCGTCAAGGTTCTGCGTGGTCAGCGCGGGGAGCGTTTCAGTGGTCATGCTGCCATTGCCTTCTTGATGCGATAGACGACAGAGACGCCGACGCCCGTCTGCCGCACGATCCGGTTGACGGGCGTCTTTGCCTCTAGGAGTGCGACGATTTGCCGCTCAGTGGTAGGCCCCACCTTCGGACGCCCGAGACGCGAGCCGCGCCGCCGCGCACGTTCTAGGCCCAGTAGCGTGCGTTCCCGGATCAGGCCGCGCTCGAACTCGGCGAACGCGCCGACCATGTTGAACATCAAGCGCCCGACCGGCGTGGACGTATCCAGCGCCATGTTCTGGACGAACAGCCCGACGCGGAGGGCATCCAGCTCCGCGACCATGCCGACCAGGTGTTGCAGGCTACGGCCCAGCCGGTCAAGCGCGGTCGCCGCGACCATGTCGAACTTGCCGCGCGCTGCGTCCTTCATCATGGCGTCCAGCGGGCGCTTGTCGCGGCCCTTCGCACCGCTGATGCCTTCGTCCGTGTACTCGGCAACGACTTCGTGACCACGCGCGACAGCCCAATCCCGCAGCGCGAATAGCTGCGTTTCTACGGACTGGTCTTTGTTGGTCGAAACGCGGGCGTAGAGGGCGACACAGCCCATGTACCGTCTCCTGTCGGATCGTCTCACGATGTTGTGAGACGGATCGACCATACTGGAGACGCATTCGGAAATCGACCAATAGGCGAGGTTTCAAAGTGCCTTTCCACGGGTCCATGAAAAGCCGTCTCTGCCGACGCCATTTCCGGATACGTTTTCGGAATCTTGTTGACTGGCAGCAGGGCGGCGCTGCGCCCATGCCTCCCGCCCAACGAGCGAATCGGGCTGCGGAGGGGGTCGGTACGTGGCCGGTACGGGGGGCGGTACGCTTTCGAGCCACGTAGTAGTGGGAAAGTACCGACCGTACCGACCGTACCTACTACTTTAGGAAAGATAGAGAAAAGCGGTCGGTCGGCGCGCTCACCCTCTGGGCAGGGAGTAGGGTCGCGGGCATTTTCGCCGCCGGTCGAACTTCTGGGCGGTTCGGTGGGTACGGTCGGTACGTTTCCACGAAAACCCCATAGAAACGGGGCTCCCGGACGTACCGCCAACGTACCGACCCCGGTACGTTTGCAGAAGGGGCCGGTACGTCTCACATAGGGGGTGCGCCTACGTGGTCGGCGCGGCGTCTCGAATCGCGGTGGCGACTTCGCCGAGGGCTTCGCGGAGGCCGTCGAACGTCTAGCCCTGCAAGGGGTGGTCGGTGCGGAGCGTGTCTTCAAGCCCGCCGACCGTCTCGGCGAGGGTGAGTGTGTGCTGCGCGATGGCGAAGGTGGCCGCAGCCCGGGTCAGTTGCAATGCGGTTTCGTCGCTATTCTGTTCACCCGCCTTCTTCAGCGCCTTCTTGATTTCGATGAAGGTGTGGACGGCCACGGTAGCCGGATTGTCGTCGGTGCCAATTTGCATGGTTCGCTCCATTTCTTAAAAGGGCGGCTTCTCGTCGTCGCCGCGGCTCGGGGGTGCAACATCGAGTTCATTCTGCTGTGGGATCGTCTCGGATTCAGCGACCGCAGGCCACGTCGCCGGGAACTTCGCGGCGTCCCACTTGGTGCGCATCGCCGCGAGCGAGGGCAGTAGGAACCCGCGTCCGCCGCCACCGCCGCGCCGGTACTTTGTCGCGCCGAGCATGGTCATCAGTTCGCTCACGTCGTTACCGGAGACGTGTTGTTCACCGTGGCGAGAGCGGAGCCAGACCGATGCGGCTATGCGAAGGCTGTCCGTCGAGACAAACGGCCCCTTCTCCGGCAGGTTCTTAAGCTCGGGGAATTCGCCCACGCAAAGTAGGTCGTACAGGTAGGCGTCGAGTCCGGTCAGGCTGGCGACCTTCTGGCGCATCAGCGCATCCGTCTGCGGGACGCTCCGGCGTGGATGCCAGTCGCGCAGATCCATCGCGAGGAGGTCGAACAGCATTGCGGCGAGTCCGCCGCCGTCGAGTTCGGCGACAAGCGCGTTCCAGTAGGCCTGGTCGCCTTGACGCGCGCCGGATACGTCGAAGACAGCGAAGCGGCGTTCGTCGTCACCGGCAGGTACAACCCATTTTTCGTTGGACGCCATGACGATATGGAGGTAGTTCGGCGACATGACCGCGTTTTCGCCCTTGCCTTCGATCAACAGTTGCGGCTCCGTGACGAGCCCCTTGAGCCGCGATTCCGCAGCCTTGTCGCCGGGCGCAATCGCTTCGTCCGCGAACATCAGGCAGCAGTCGCGCAGGTGAAGGTTGAAATCGCCGGTGAGGTGCTTTGAACTGCGGATGTGGAGGCCGTGTTGCCCGAATAGGTCCTTGACGGCGCGCGCGAAGATGCCCTTGCCGACGCCCCGACCACCGCGGAAGACAAGCGCCACTTCGGCCTGACGCGCCGGGTTCTGGACCGCCCACGCCGTCCAGCGCAGGATGTAGTCGGCGTGTTCGTCGTTACCGTTGGCAAGGACAGCGCGGACGTGTTCGCGCATCTTCGACCAGTCGCCCGGCTTCGGCTCCATTGCCCATCCGCGCCATAGATTCTGGAAGCCGTTGATCTCGGCCTCTCCACCGGGGCGGAAGACCAAGCCGCGAATCTCGCGGCGGTGTTCGTGGTCAAGCCACCAGTCACCGCGCTTCATCAGCTTGGGCTTGCCGTTGTCGGAGAAGCCGACCACGACAGTCTTGTTCCGGTAGCGGTTGCGGAAATCCTCAAACGATTGCAGGTCAACGACCAGCCGCCCGGCGAGGTCGGAATGCTCATCGTCCGGCTCCACCTTCACCCACGATAGGACACGGACCTTGCCTTGTACGACAACGGCGTGGAGGCGATTCATTTCCTCCAAGATGGTGTCGTTGTCGGCAGCGTCGGCTTCCGCTTCGACTTCAGCGCGGGCCTTGCGTACCTGCATCCATGCGTAGGCCGTCGGCTTCTGCTGGCGGTGGACATGCGCCGCGCCGCCGTTGTTCTTGTCGAGGATGGCGGCTGCGATTAGTTCATCAGGGACCCCGGCACGGGCAAGCCCGCAGCAGACCGCCCACGTCGCCTCCGATCCGGACCGATAGATGCGCTGGCCGTTGTCATCGGTCAATTGCTCGCCGTGTACCAGCGCCTTGAGGGCTGCGCCCGGGAGCACCTTCCCGTTGGTCGTCGCCCACGCTTCGAGTTCGGCGACACCGTAGGGGCCAGCCGGGACCGGGACGGGCTTCTGCGTGGCGCGAGGGGCCTTCCTGCTGGCGGGGGCTTCGGCGCGTGCGGTCGGGGCCTGCTTGAAGGCGGCGAGCGGATACGGCTCCGCAGCGTGCCAGTCATACAACCTCGTCGGAGCCGGTTCGCGCCCCTTCGCCCGCTTCTTCGCGTTCGGCCAATTCGTCAGCCCGCCGGGAAGGCGCATTATCCTGTCGATGTTGTGCGTTGCGTCGCCGCCGAGCTTGCGGGCGAGTTCGATGTTGTAGCGTTCGGCGTCTTCGACCTTCGCCGGGTCGCCGTTCAGTTCGATGGGCTCCGCAAGTCGCCAAAAGGCCTGCCATCCGCCGCCGCTGTCGATGATGAAAGACGGCGTCGGGATGCCGTCGGCGGCGAGTGAGCCGTTCAAGCGCTTGCGGATGCGCTCGCGCTCGGTGGCGAGGTCTTCCCCGGCGCGCGGGTCAAGGTCCACGTACAAGAATTCAACGCGGGCAATGTCGGCCTTCGTCGCCTTCTTGTCGATTGGGCGAATCGTGGGGTTTGGCGACCAATAGATATTCTTGGTCTTGTTCTCGTCTCTCGCCCATTGTGCGGCGTCGGCGGCGCTGACGAGTGTTCGCCCGGTGGTTTTTCCCGTAGCAGGATGAATCGAAACAAGTAGCCACGGACCACCGGGACGCCACAGGTTCAAGAAGTCTTCAAGCTCACCCACGCACCACCCCCTCACCACCAACAAGGCGACGGCGGAAGCGGAGGCGGTGCGCAGCGTCGAGGTCATCGACCGCCGCAGCGAAGTCGCGCGTGAAGGCAAGGCTTGGCTTGGCAGCGAGTTGGTTGGTCAGTTCGCGCTTCCGTTCGTGGATCAGCATCGCCGATACCTCGGCGAGCCTGGTGAGCCATTCAAGCGGAACCGTCGGACGGCGCGTCCATGTGTTCAACGTCGAGACGCGAACGCCCATCGCTTTTGCGACGCGCGTCTGTGTACCGGCGGCAAGGAGGGCGGCAACAAGCAACGGGTGCGGTTCGGGGCGGCGCAGGATCATTTCGCCCCTCCAGCCTTCGCAACCGAAGCGGCGGCGGCATGTTCGTGGTTGTTACTCGCTCCCCACTGATCCAGCTTCGCCTTGTTGTAGCGGATCAGACGCCCGAAGGTGGAAAACTCCGGTCCACCGCCATCCTTGCGGAGCAGGTCAAGGTTCTGCGGCGACATGCCCATGTAGTCGGCGGCTTCCTCGCGCGTCATCCACTCTTTCGGCGCCACGCGAGCGAGCACCGCGGCTTTCAGGTCAGCGAACTGCTCATCAGTCAGCAGGGCGCGCACGGCATCAGTCGTCATCGCCGTCCGCCTCCATCTGGGCGAGCTTCAACGCGACGCGCAGCCGGAACTCGAACACGGACATGCCGTGGACGATCCACCATGCACGGTCGAGGTCGAGCAGCTTCTCAATCCACTTCGGATTGCCGATGCTGGTCGCGGGATCGTTGGCGCTTTCCAGAACTTCGATGTAGCGGCGCTGGGCCTGTTCTTGCGCTTCGTATTCGATGCGCGAAAGCAAGCCGCCGGGAATCGCGTCGCCGCGAATCCACGCCAAGACCTTATTCACTGGAAGCCCGAAAATCTGCGCGAGCTTCGGAGGTTCGCCGCCCGCGAGAATGTAGGCGGATAACAGCGGGTTCATGGTGCTTCCCGTCCATCGAAAAGTGCGATGGAGGGGAAGTTAGAGGCCGAGAAAATACCGAAAAAGCCCCCGCGAATTAGATTATTTCCCGACTGCTGCTCGCTGCTTGGCGGCCACGTTCCGTAGCCACTGCTTGGCTACGGACTTTTTGTAGATGGTATCCACAATGCGCCATACGATTTCAGCCGCAGCCGCAGCCGCAGCCGCAGCCGCAGCCGCAGCGGAGTATTCGGGTGCGGCGCGATACTTGCGACCGCCTGCCCCGTAGCCGACAGCGAGCATCAACGACATTAGCCATGCGCCCATCATGGCGCCGGGGCTCGCTGGGCGTCCGGCAGGTTTGCTGATGCGGGCGAGGATTACTTCCAGCCTAGCCGTTAACGTGTCGTGCTCGTCATCGGACACGATACCGTCAGCGTAGAGGGCGTTCAGCTCGGCGACGGCGGCGCGCAGACTGCTACCGCGCGCGTTGTTCTCGTCATCTGCGTAGCCTGCAGTCGCGAGTTCCGACAAGTTGACTTCGGGGTTAGAGCCGGACACGGTCAAGTAGTCGATGACTTGTCGCGCCATTTCTGAAGCGCGGCCCGGCTTGATGCCGAACTCGGCGTGCGCCTCCGCCCAAAGCTCAAGGCGCGCGGCGCTGCCCGGTATCGCGGCGGCGGCGGCTTCCACCTGGTCCAGCAGCTCGGAGAGGTCCGCCGGTGCGGATGCCTGCCGGGCAATGTCGCGTTTCGCGGATTCGCGGGCCTGTTTCCGGGCGTCCACGTTATGCCGCCTTCTTCGCTGGGGCGTGCCTCTTCCCCGTGGGCTTCTCGCCACAGAGAGACAGCAGCTTGTCGGTGACCTGCTGCATCGGCTTCCGGAGGCGTTCGACTTCGGCGGAAATGTAGCCCGCGGTCACGTCCTGCTTGTCGGGTAGCGAGTGATTGACCAGCATTTTGATCGCATACGGCGAGAGGTCGAGCGATTCGGCGACGGTGATGAAAGTGTTGCGGAGCCCGTGAACGGTGAAAGGGACCGGAAGCACTTTGACCGTTTCGCCCTCCTTGTTCTTCTTGGGCTTTTCCGGTTCCGCGATGTGCCCGTGCTTCTTCTTGCTGTTCGCAGGGAACACCCAGCCCGACGCGGGATACAAAGCCTTCGCGTGTTCGCAGTCCCGGCGGCGCTTCAATAGGGCCAGCAGGAAGTCGGACAGTGGCAGGTAGAACGGTTCCTGCGACTTGGGCAGCGGGACAAGGATGGCCTTGTTCGCGAAGTCCACGATGGGCGCGCGGGGGAATGCCGGGTCGGGCTCCCACCGGACGGCCTCGGCGTCAGACCGACGTAGCCCAGAGAACAGGACGAACAGATGCCAGTCGCGCCGGATTGGGTCTTGAAGGTCGTTGATATAGCCGTACCACGTCGATAGTTGGGCGCTCGGGATCGCGGCCTTGCGCCGCTTCTCCTTGTATCTGTCCACAGCAATGACGGGGTTTACGCCCAAGTCCTCGTGAACCTTGAGGGCGGTGTTGTAGACGGCGCTGAACACCCGGAAGGTGTGGTTGGCGACATAGGGGCCGTTCTCGGTGCCGATCTTCTTGTGCCGGTCGCGGCAGTCGGCCCGGGTGATTTCGCTCAGGGGGCGCTTGAGCCAGTCGGAAAGATACTGTTCGGAGAGGTAGCGGTAGTCGCTTGCCGTCCGCGGTGCCAACCCCCGGTTCGATGTGAGATGCGTTTCAAGGGCGTCGCCGTAGGTGACCGCACCCGGCTTCCGGCGCTCCTGATTCGGGTTGATGCCCTTCGTCATCTGGAAAAGGAGGGCGCGGGCCTCCTCCGTCGCCTGCTTCACGGTCAGGACGCCGTAGCGGCCCACTGTAGTCCGCACCGTCTTCCCATTCACGTCGCGCTGGACAAAGAAGGTCTTGGCCTTCGCGCCGACTAGGAGGCCGAAGCCCTTGAGGTCGGTGTCGAAGTAGAGGCGTTGGCGTTTCGCGTCCCCGGGCTGGACGAGGGGAAGCGCGGACACAGAAGACTGGGTGAGGCGTAGAGCGCTGGAGGTCATCGGGCACCACCGGATTAGTAAGGCAGTAGTAAGGGCCGCGGTTAGGCCCGGATAGCCGCCCTACTAACTCTATAGGGCGGAAACGCCGTAACCATAGTGGCTCTCATGCCTTATTAAAACCCTTTAGGTCGCCGTAGAGGCCGGGGCTAAGGATTCGTAATGCGTAGGTCGTAGGTTCGATTCCTATTTCCGGCACCAGTTCAACGACAAGGGCAGCCCCATGGGCTGCCCTTGTCGTTTTTGCCGTTACCCCGGACGTGCAGGGTACGTCGTCGCCGCTCAGGTCACAGGCGGCTCTTGGACGGCGAGGCGTTGGCCGGCCGCGGCGGCGGGGATGCCTCGTCGTTCGGGACGATCTTCTTCAGGGCCTGGGTGACGCCCAGCACCTCGATCTTCCCGCCGGACTTGCGGAAGGCGTCGAGGTCGGCCGCGATGCGCTCGTGGGTGAGGGTGGAACTGTCCTTGCTCTTGCGCGGCGCGAAGGCGCGGTTCGTCTTCGATGCGACCGCTGGCGACGGAGGAGTGGGCTTGGCGTTCTTCGGGCTTGACATGTGAATCTCCGGTCAGCAGAGCCGCAGCGGGATGCCGCGGGTATTGCAGTCGAGGTAATCCGCGCGCACCGCGCGGCAGTAGGGGCCGGACATCACGAACCGGCGGCAGACCTGCGGGCGCGTCTCGTAGATCGAGCACCGCATGTGCGCCGAGTCCACCGCCACGCACCAGCCTTCCGGGTCGTGCGCCATCACTTCCAGTCCGGCCTGGGTGATGGATGTGAGGTGCGTCGGGATGCGGTCTTCCGGCTGCAGCACGACCGTGAGCCGGCAGCAGACCGCATCGCAGCGGCCACACAGGGTGGTCCTTTCCGCAACGGCGGCGCTCATGCGGCCGGTCCGCGCGTGTAGTGCAGCATCCGGCCGCGATGTGGCGGCGGATCGGTCTCATCCATCGGGCAGCGCCGCGCCTTCATCCCGAACCCGCGCGCGGCGAGCATGCGGCTGAAGCGCGAGCTGTTGCCGCGCCCCGGATCGGCCACCACCACTTCGGCCAGGGGCAGCGCGTGGCGCTCGACGACCGTGTCGATCAACTCGGCATGGCCGCGCTCGTACAGCACGTCGCTGGCGATGATCGCGTCGAAGCGGCCGAGCGTGGGCAACGGCGTGTCCCAGCGCAGTTGCCGGTAGTGCAGCGCCGGAAGGTCGTTGAGCGCGGCGTTGTAGGCCAGGAACGCCTCGGCCAGCGGATGCGCGTCGGAAGCGATGACGTTCGCGCCGCGTTTCTGCAGCACCAGGCTGGCCAGGCCTATCCCGCAGCCCAGTTCCAGGATGCGCTTGCCCTCGATGTCGAAGCGCTGCATCGCCTGCGCCAGCAGCAGGCCCGCCGGCCACACCTGGCCGAACAGGCTCCACTGCGCGGAAGAGATGCCGATGCGTTCGCCATGGCCGTCGGGATCGGCGAACTGCTGGGTATCGCTGAGCACGCGCAGGAGATACACATGGCCACCCACGGCGTGTTGTACCTTGCGAACCCGGTAGCCCGGCATGATCGCTCCCAAAGGGGCACCGTCCCGAGGATCGGGGGGGATGCGTGAAGGAAAGCGCAGCGAGCGACGGTGGAAGCGGTCGGATGGGACGCGCGCGACAACGAAGTTGGACGCCTATCCTACGCGATGGCAGCGTAATGGATCGTTACCGGCGGAAATCACCGCTCGGCGCGGGTTTGGCGCATACTCGGGTGCCTGGTGGAGCGCTTTCATGTCCAAGCAACAAATCGCACTGTTCACCTTCACTTTGCGCAGTGGAGGGAGCATCGGGCCGGCGGCGTTGCGCGAAATATGGAAGCGCGCGAGCGGCACGGACGATGTGAGCGTGGGGCGCAAGGTCCTGCACGGAAACGAAGGCAAGCCCGTCTATACCTTGTACGCCTCGCAGGGGCTGGCCGACCTGCGCGCCGTGGAAATGCGCCTGCGCGGCTTGCTGGAAGCGGCGCACCTGAATGCATCGCTGAACGTATTGCACGCCTGATCGCCGTCTTGCGGGCTTGAGCCAGGCGCACGCGCGCACGCCGCCCGCCCTCCCCCTGCAGGACTTCGCGCCCATGGCTGGCAGGTGGCGTCTCATCGCCTGCTACGGCCCTGCGTATCGTGGGCAATCCGATCCGCACGCCCACATCGCCATGCATTCCCTATCGCGGAAGAACGAGATCCTGTCCGTCCTCCAACGCGAGGCCGGCCGGCTCGGAGTGAAATCGTTCGACGAGCCGTGGGCCGATCGCGCCGAACGCCTGGCCTGGCGCCTTTACCTGGCCGGCCTGTCGCTGCTTCCCGTGGGCGTGTGGATGTACGGGTTCGGCGGGCGGTTCCTGCCGTTGCTGCTCGCCGTGACGGTACAGATTCTCGGGTTGGCGGGTCTGCTTGCCGGTTTGGTCGCCGATGTCCTGCGGATGGCGACGCTGTCCCGCGCGGAAGTGCATTCGATCCTGGCGCGGCATGACGCGATGGCGCGCAAGGCACGCGCGCTGGCGGCCCGTTTCCCCGGTTTCGACGACTGGGACGTGCTGCACGCCGCCGTGCTCTCCTGGAAGGACCATCAGGTCCATCGGCTGGGTTTCGTCCTGGCGGTGCTCGGAATCGTGCTGTCGTTCTGCCTGTCCATGGCGTCCCAGGTCCGCGGCTGCGATGCGACCGGCCCGTTCGATGCGATGCGCATATGGGTGATGCAGCAGGGGGCGGCGTGTTCTTGGCATGGCGCGGGCGCGCTACTCTTCTGCAGCGGCCTGGCCGGCGCGCTTCTCGCGTACAGGCGGTGGCGCCGCGCCGCCACGATGGCGGAGATCCTCGGCCAGACGAAAGAACTGCATCCACAGGCAGGTGCCAAGCGTGTCCAAATCGAAAGCTAGAACCGCCTACGTCTGCGGCGAATGCGGCGCCGAATACAGCAAGTGGCAGGGCCAGTGCGGCGAATGCGGCGTCTGGAACACCCTTTCGCAGGTGGTGCTGGAACCGGCCGCGGCCACCAGCGCCGGCGCGGGGCAGGCTGCCGGGCGCCGTGCAGGCTGGGCCGGCAAGGTCGACCCGCCCAAGGTCACCGCGTTGAAGGACGTCGGCCATACGGCGGAGACGCGCGTTTCCACCGGCATCGGCGAACTGGACCGGGTCCTGGGCGGCGGCCTGGTCGAGGGCGCGGTGGTGCTGGTCGGCGGCGATCCGGGCATCGGCAAGTCGACCCTGCTGCTGCAGGCGGTGGCGAGCATGGCCGCGCAGTTGCCGGCGCTGTACGTCACCGGCGAGGAGTCGCTGGCCCAGGTTGCCGGTCGCGCACTGCGCCTGGGCCTGCCGCTGGACGGCCTGCAGGCGCTGGCCGAGACCGGGGTCGAATCGATCCTGCAGCATGCCGCGAAGGCCGGGCCGCGCCTGATCGTGGCCGACTCGGTGCAGACCCTGTGGACCGAATCGCTCACCGCCGCGCCGGGCTCGGTCAGCCAGGTGCGCGAGAGCGCGGCGCGGCTGGTGCGCTATGCCAAGGAGACCGGCACCGCGGTGTTCCTGGTCGGCCACGTCACCAAGGAGGGCGGCATCGCCGGCCCGCGCGTGCTTGAGCACATGGTCGACGCGGTGCTGTACTTCGAGGGCGAGAGCGGCAGCCGCTTCCGCGTGCTGCGCGCGTTCAAGAACCGCTTCGGCGCGGTCAACGAGCTGGGCGTGTTCGCCATGGGCGACAAGGGCCTGAAGGAAGTGCCCAACCCTTCGGCGATCTTCCTCTCCGGCAGCGCGCGCCAGCCGGGCAGTTGCGTGATGGTCACCCGCGAGGGCACCCGGCCGCTGCTGGTGGAGGTGCAGGCGCTGGTCGACAGCTCGCCGCTGTCCAACCCGCGCCGGGTGGCGGTGGGCCTGGAGCAGAACCGCCTGGCGATGCTGCTGGCGGTGCTGCACCGGCACGGCGGGGTGGGGGTGGGCGACCAGGACGTGTTCGTCAATGTCGTCGGGGGCATCCGTGTGCAGGAGACCGCGGCCGACCTGCCGGTGCTGCTGGCGGTGCTGTCCTCGTTGCGCGACCAGCCGCTGGCGGACAAGACCGTGGCCTTCGGCGAGGTCGGCCTGTCCGGCGAGATCCGGCCCGTACCCAATGGCGAGGAGCGGCTGCGCGAGGCGGCCACGCACGGGTTCCTGCGGGCCATCGTGCCCAAGGCGAACGCGCCCCGGTCCGGCAGCTTCAAGGGGCTGGACGTGATCGCGGTTGAGCGCCTGGCCCAGGCGCTGGAGCACGCATGAGCGATGCGCTTCTGGGCCGCGCTACGGGTGCCGCGCCTCAGCCGTTGTGCCGGAACGCCCACGCCGCCGCCAGCAGGGCCATCAGGCCGGCCAGAACGAGCAGGCCGAAGCGCAGGCGGAAGGGAATCGGGACTCTGCCCAGGCTGCGTTCCATCGTCCTGGTGTCCAGCCGCCAGCCGTGGCCGCACTGCGGGCAGGCCAGTTCGTAGCGCTTGCCGTAGGTGAAGCCGAACAGCATGTCGAAGCTGCCGTACTGGTAGCGCAGCCGGGGCTGGAAATCGGTGACTTCGCCGCAGCGCGGACAGTGCTGCGGCTCCGGCGGGCCGACGGGGACGATGCGCTCACCCCGCCCGACCAGGAACATCATGCCGATGCGACGCGCTTGAGCACCAGTTCGAGCACGAACTTGCTGCCGAAGAAGGCCAGCAGCAGCAGCGCCATCGCGGTCAGGGTCCAGTGCACGGCGCGGCTGCCGCGCCAGCCGTAGCGCCAGCGTCC
Organism: Pseudoxanthomonas broegbernensis; assembly: GCF_014202435.1. Taxonomy (GTDB): domain Bacteria; phylum Pseudomonadota; class Gammaproteobacteria; order Xanthomonadales; family Xanthomonadaceae; genus Pseudoxanthomonas; species Pseudoxanthomonas broegbernensis. The sequence goes on from NZ_JACHGU010000001.1 coordinate 721,868, forward strand.
CAGCAGCAGGCCGCCGAACACCAGCCAGGACAGTGCGCTGAGCACGGTCTTGTGGATCAGGTGCTGGGACAGCAGGTCCTCGACGAACAGCACGCCGGTCAGCAGGGTCAGGGTCAGCAGTGCGAAGCCCATCGCGATGGTGCGGAACAGCAGCGTCTCGAGCTCGGTCAGCGGCGGAAGCGCGCGCAGCCAGGCGTGGAATTCGCGCCGGCGCAGCGCGCGCTCCTGCAGCCACAGCATCACCGCCAGCAGTGCGGCGATGGCCAGGGTGGCGTAGGCCAGCAGCGCCAGCCAGGCATGCAACTGCAGCCGCCAGTCCAGCGGCGGCGACGGCGCGTGGCCGGTGCGGCTGTAGACTGCCAGCAGCAGCGCGGCCAGCGGGAACGCAAACACGCCCAGGGCGGCCATGCGTCCGCGCGCGCCCACGGCGGCGGTCATCGCGGCCATGCCCAGGCTCACCAGCGACAGTGCGGAGAAGAAATGCATGTCCGCCCCGCCAGCGGTCCGCCACGCCACCACCAGGTGGTAGCCGCCGTGCAGCACTACGCCCAGCAGCGCCGGCGCCAGCCAGCCACGCATCTCCGTCGCGCGCGCCGGCGCCAGGGAGTGGAGCAGCAGCAGGGCGGCGGCCAGGTAGGCGGCGACGGCGATGAGAACGATTGTCATCGGATGAGTGTCGCATACGTGGCCGAGGCAGAGGAATGGAGGCTCGGAGGCATCGGTTCCGGGGGCACCGGCGCCCGGCCGCGGCGGCGGCCGGATGTGGCCCGCGGGCTATAATCCTCGGCCGTTTCCCCCCGTCCTGGCCCGCCTGCATGTTCGAATCCCTGACCCAGCGCCTGTCCGGCACCATGGAGCGCCTGCGCGGCCGTGGCCGGCTGACCGAGTCCAACATCGGCGAGGCCGTGCGCGAGGTGCGCATCGCCCTGCTGGAGGCCGACGTCGCCCTGCCGGTGGTCCAGGCCCTGATCCAGCGGATCAAGGTGCGCGCGGTCGGCCAGGAGGTGCTCAAGTCGCTGACCCCGGGCCAGGCGCTGATCAAGGTCGTGCGCGACGAGCTGACCGCGGTCATGGGTTCGCAGGCCAGCGACCTCAACCTCAACGTCCCGGCCCCGGCGGTGATCCTGATGGCCGGTCTGCAGGGCGCCGGCAAGACCACCACCGTGGGCAAGCTGGCCCGGCACCTGAAGGACAAGCGCAAGAAGAAGGTGATGGTGGTCAGCGCCGACGTGTATCGTCCGGCCGCGATCGAGCAGCTCAAGACCCTGGCCGAGCAGGTCGGCGTGCTGTTCTTCCCGTCCGATGCCGGGCAGAAGCCCGAGGACATCGTCCGCGCCGCCATCGCCGATGCGCGCAAGTCCTTCGCCGACGTGCTGATCGTCGACACCGCCGGCCGCCTCGCCATCGACGAGGCGATGATGGGCGAGATCAAGGCCCTGCACGCGGCGGTCGACCCGGCCGAGACCCTGTTCGTGGTCGACGCCATGACCGGCCAGGACGCGGCCAACACCGCCAAGGCGTTCGCCGAGGCGCTGCCGCTGACCGGCGTGGTCCTGACCAAGACCGACGGCGACGCCCGCGGCGGCGCGGCGCTGAGCGTGCGCTACATCACCGGCAAGCCGGTCAAGTTCGTCGGCACCGGCGAGAAGAGCGACGGCCTGGACGTGTTCCATCCCGATCGCGTGGCCGCGCGCATCCTGGACATGGGCGACGTGCTGTCGCTGGTGGAGCAGGTCGAGCAGAACGTCGACCAGGAGAAGGCCGCCAGGCTCGCCGCCAAGGTCGCCAAGGGCAAGAAGTTCGACCTCAACGACATGCGCGACCAGCTTGAGCAGATGCAGAACATGGGCGGCATCGCGGGCCTCATGGACAAGCTGCCGGGGCTGGGCCAGGTGCCCGAGCACCTCAAGCAGCAGGTCTCGCAGGGTCGCGAGGTGCCGCGGATGATGGCCATCATCGGCTCGATGACGCCGAAGGAGCGCCGCAACCCCGGCCTGCTCAACGGCTCGCGCCGCGCCCGCATCGCCCGCGGCTCGGGCACCACCCCGGCCGACGTCAACAAGCTGCTCAAGCAGTACCAGCAGATGGAAAAGATGATGTCCAAGATGGGCCGCGGCGGCATGAAGGGCATGATGCGCGGCCTGCAGGGAATGATGGGCGGCATGGGCGGGCGCGGCGGCCTGCCGTTCCGCTGAGCCGGGCGACGGACACGCCAGTGGGCGCCGCCAGGAAGACGCGCAGGCCGGTCCGGTCCGCACCGCGTGCGGGCAGCGCTTCGCTGCGGGCGCGTGGCGAAGCGGCCGCGGCCGAGGGATGGCGATGAGCCCGGGCATGCCGACGCTGCTGCTCAATGGCGCACCGGCCGACGCCGATGGCGATGCCCTGCGCGCGCTGGCCCAGGTCAACTACGGCCACTTCACCTCGCTGCAGGTGCGTGCCGGTGCGGCGCAGGGACTGGAACTGCACCTGGCGCGCCTGCGCCAGGGCAGCGCCGAACTGTTCGACGCCGCGCTGGACGAGGCCGCGGTCCGTGGCTGGATGGCGCTGGCCGCGCACGAAGCCGGCGGTGATTGCTCGATGCGGGTGACCGTGTTCGCACGCACGTTCGACCACCGCCAGCCGCTGCGCGAGGTCGTGCTCGACGTGCTGGTGGCGGCGACCGCGCCTCTGCCCCCGTCCACGCGCACGCTGCGGGTGCAGACCCGGCACTTCGTCCGGCCGGTGCCGCAGCTCAAGCACGTCGGCACCTTTCCGCTGTTCCACCAGCGTCGCCAGGCGATGAAGGCCGGCTACGACGACGCGCTGTTCGTCGATGGCATCGGCGGCGCTGCGCAGGTGTCCGAAGGCTCGGTCTGGAACATCGGCTTCTGGGACGGGGAGAGCGTGGTCTGGCCGCAGGCGCCGGCCCTGCGCGGCACCACCGAGCGCCTGCTGCAGTCCGGGCTGGCCGCGCAGGGAGTGGCGCAGCAGGTGCGCGCGGTCGCCGTGGACGAGCTGCATGGCTTCCGCGCCGCCTTCGCCACCAACGCCAACGGCCTGCAGTCGATCCGCGCCATCGATGGAATGGATTACGCGCCGGATGCCGGGCTGCACGCGATGCTCCAGTCCGCACTGCACCCCGCGCCCTGGCAACCCCTGTAGGAGCCGGCTCCAGCCGGAGCCGGGAATGCACCGGCTGGCGGTCGCCGGCCATACCCAACTCCTGCAACGGTGGGCTGTGCCGCTGCCTTTTGCAGGCACCGGCTTCAGTCGGTCGGCGACCCGGCTCCTATGCCGAGGCCCGGGCGCCGTTCCGGGCGCGCGCGCGCAACCGGGCCAGGGCCAGGAACACCGCCGGGGTGGTGTACAGCGTCAGCCACTGGCTGACCAGCAGGCCGCCGACGATGGCGATGCCCAGCGGCCGGCGCATTTCCCAGCCCTCGCCGGTGGCCAGCATCAGCGGCAAGGTGCCCAGCAGCGCGGCCACGCTGGTCATCAGGATCGGGCGGAAGCGCAGGCGCGCCGCGTCCAGGATCGCCGCCTCGGCGGCCAGGCCACGCTCGCGCTGCGCGGCCAGGGCGAAGTCCACCATCAGGATGGTGTTCTTCATCACCACGCCCACCAGCAGGAACAGCCCCAGCAGCGAGATCAGGTTCAGCTCGCTGCCGAAGGCCAGCAGCGCCAGCAGCGCGCCGATGCCGGCCGAGGGCAGGATCGACAGGATCGCCAGCGGCTGCAGGAAGCTCTCGTACAGCACGCCCAGCACCAGGTAGACGGCCAGCACCGCGCCCAGGATCAGCCAGAGCTGGCGGTCGCGCAGTTGCTGCAGGCTGCCGGCCGCCTCGCCCAGCTTGCCGCGAACCTCGGTGGGCAGCATCAGCCGGGCGACGGCCTGGTCGATGGCCGCGGCGGCCTCGTCCAGGCTCACGCCCGGCGCCAGGGCGAAGCTGACCCGGGTGGCGACGAACTGCTCGCGGTGCTGGATGCGGTCCTGGGCCATGCCGTAGTCCCAGCGGGCGAAGGCCGCCAGCGGCACGCGCCGGCCGTCGGCCCCGATCGCGTGCACCTGCTCCAGGGTGTCCGGGGTCTGGGTGTAGCGCGGGTCCAGCTCCATCACCACGCGGTACTGGTTGAGGCTGTCGTACAGGGTGGCGACCTGGCGCTGGCTGAAGGAGTTGTTGAGCACCGTGGCCACCGTGCGCATGTCCACGCCCAGGCGCGCGGCGGCCTGGCGGTCGATCTCCAGCCGCACCTGGCGCATGCCCTCGTCGCCGCTGGAGTCCACGTCCACCAGTTGCGGCAGCGCGGCCAGCGCCTCCCGCACCTTGGGTGTCCATTCGCGCAGCGGGGCGATGTCGCCGGACAGCAACTGGAAGTCGTAGTTGCCGTCGTCGTTTCCGCCGCCGATGCGGATGTCCTGGTCCACCCACAGCCACATCACTCCGCCGGGCACCTTGGGCATGTTCGCGCGCAGCCGGTCGATGACCTCGCGGCTGGAGGCGCGGCGCTCGGACAGCGGCTTCATCTGGATCATGATGAAGGCGTTGTTCACCCCGGTGCCGCCGCCGATGTAGCCGACGATGTCGGCGATGGCCGGGTCGGCCATCAGCAGTTCGCGGTAGGCCTGGATCTTCGGCTGCATCACCTGGAACGACAGGCCGTCGTCGCCGCGGGCGAAGCCGCGCAACTGGCCGGTGTCCTGCTCGGGCACCGTACCCTTGGGCACCTGGGTGAACAGCCAGGCATTGAGCGCCACCGTGGCCAGCAGCACGGCCAGGGCCAGCGGCATGCGGCGCAGGGTGGCGCCCAGGGTATGCAGGTACAGGCCGCGCAGGCCCTCGAACAGCATCGCGCCCAGCCGCGCCCACGGCCGCACCACGGCGGTGGGGTCGTGCGCGCGCAGCACCCGTGCGCACAGCGCCGGGGTCAGGCTCAGGGAGACCAGCAGCGAAACCGCCATCGCCGCCACCAGGGTCAGCGAGAATTCGCGGAACAGCTTCTCGACGAAGTCGTCCAGGAACAGGATCGAGACGAACACCACCGCCAGGGCGAGGTTCATCGACAGCAGGGTGGCGCCGACCTCGCCGGCGCCGCGCAGCGCCGCCTGCAGCGGCGAGAGGCCGGCGCCGATGTGGCGGGCGATGTTCTCCAGCACCACGATGGCGTCGTCCACCACCAGCACCGCGGCGACGATCAGCGCCATCAGCGACAGCGTGTTGAGCGAGAACCCGGCCAGCCAGATGATCGCCAGTGCGCCGAACAGCGACACCGGGATCGCCAGCGAGGGCACCAGCGCCGCGCGCCAGCTTCCCAGGAACAGCAGTACCACCAGCACCACCAGCATCACTGCCAGCACCAGGGTGGCCTCGGCCTCGTGCAGGGTGGCGCGGATCACCGGCGAGCGGTCCATCACCACCTTCATGTCGATGGCGCCGGGCAGCAGCGCCTGCAGCGTGTCCATCTGTGCGTGAATGGCATCGACGGTCTGGATGATGTTGGCGCCGGGCTGGCGGCTGACCACCAGCAGCACCGCGGCGCGGTCGTTGTGGAAGCCGGTGGCGTAGCGGTTCTCGGTGCCTTCGCCGACCTGGGCCACGTCGCGCAGGTGCACCGGGCGGCCGTCGCGCCAGGCCACGATCAGGTCGCGGTACTCGGCGGCGGTGCGCAACTGCAGGCCGGCCTCCACCTGCCACTGGCGGTCGTCGCGGGCCACCTGGCCCAGCGGGCGCAGCGCGTTGGCGTTGCGGATCGCGCCGGCCACCTCGTCCAGGGCGATGCCGTACTGGTTCAGCGCGCCGGGGTTGAGCGAGACCCGCACCGCCGGCAGCGAGCTGCCGCTGGCCTCGACCTGGCCCACGCCCGGGATCTGCGCGATCTTCTGCGCGATCACGGTGGAGGCCACGTCGTAGACCTGGCCGGGCGTGAGCGTGGCCGAGCTCAGCGCCAGGGTCATGATCGGCGCCTGCGAGGGATTGATCTTGCGGTACTGCGGCATGCCCGGCATGCCCGCCGGCAGTTGCGCGCGCGCGGTGTTGATCGCGGCCTGCACCTCGCGCGCGGCCTCGTCCACGTCGCGGTCCAGCGAGAACTGCAGGTCGATGCGGCTGCTGCCCTGGCTGCTGGCCGAGGTCAGCCGGGTGATCCCGGGGATGCTGCCCAGCGCGCGCTCCAGCGGCGTGGCCACGGTGGCGGCCATCGATTCGGGGCTGGCGCCGGGCAGGCCGGCGTAGATCTGGATGGCGGGGTAGTCCACCTGCGGCAGCGGCGCCACCGGCAGCCGCGCCAGCGCCAGCAGGCCGCACAGCACCACCGCCACCGCCAGCAGCACGGTGGCGACCGGGCGGTGGATGAAGACCTGGGAGAGGTTGACCCGTTCCGGCTGCATCTCAGGCCGTCGCGGTATCGCCGTCGCCCGCCGCCGGCACCGGCTCGTGGCGCACGAAGCGGTCGAAGAACAGGTAGACCACCGGCGTGGTGTAGAGGGTCAGCACCTGGCTCACCAGCAGGCCGCCGACCATCACCAGGCCCAGCGGCTGGCGCAGCTCGGCGCCCGAGCCGCTGGCGAACATCATCGGGATCGCCGCGAACAGCGCCGCCAGGGTGGTCATCAGGATCGGGCGGAAGCGCAGCAGCGCCGCGCGATGGATCGCCTGCCGCGGCGGCATGCCCTGCTCGCGCTCGGCCTCCAGGGCGAAGTCGATCATCATGATCGCGTTCTTCTTGACCAGGCCGATCAGCAGGACGATGCCGATCACCGCGATCAGGTCCAGGCTGCGCCCGCTGATCAACAGCGCGGCCAGCGCGCCGACCGTGGCCGAGGGCAGGGTGGACAGGATGGTGACCGGGTGGATGAAGCTCTCGTAGAGCACGCCCAGCACGATGTACATCACCAGCACCGCGGCCAGGATCAGCCACAGCGTGCTGGACAGCGAGTTGCGGAACGCCTGCGCGGCGCCCTGCAGGCGCAGCTCGACGCTGGCGGGCATGCCGATGGCTTCGCGCACCCGCTCGATCGCCGCCACCGCCTCGCCCAGCGCCGCGCCGGGGGCGAGGTTGAACGAGACCGTCGCCGCCGGGAACTGGCCCAGGTGGCTGACCTGCAGCGCGGCCGGCCGCGTGTGGACGGTGGCGATGCCCGACAGCGGCGTCTGCCGGCCATCGGCGGTGGCCACGTGGATGCGGCCGATGGCCTCGGGGCCGAGCTGGAAGCGCGGGTCGGCCTCCAGCACCACCCGGTACTGGTTGGCGTGGGTGAAGATGGTGGAGACTTGGCGCTGGCCGAAGGCGTCGTAGAGCGCGTCGGCCACGGCCGAGACCGGAATGCCCAGGCGCGCGGCGGCATCGCGGTCGATGTCCACCCAGGCCTGCAGGCCCTGGTCCTGCAGGTCGCTGGCCACCTCGGCCAGCGACGGCTCGGCGCGCAGCGCCCGCAGCAGGCGCTCGGTCCAGGCGGACAGCTCGGCCGCGTCCGGCGTGGTCAGCGCGAACTGGTACTGGGTGCGGCTGACCCGGTCCTCGATGCTCAGCTCCTGCACCGGCTGCAGGTACAGGACGATGCCGGGGATCTCCGCGGCGCGGCGCTGCAGCCGGGCGATGACTTCCTGCGCCCCGGCGCCGCGCTCGGCATGCGGCTTGAGCTCGATCAGCAGGCGGCCGCTGTTGAGCGTGGCGTTGCCGCCATCCACGCCGATGAAGGAGGACAGGCTGGCCACGTCCGGGTCCTCGAGGACGGCGGCGGCCAGTTCCTGCTGGCGCCGGGCCATGGCCTCGAACGAGATCGATTGCGGCGCCTCGCTGATGCCCTGGATCAGGCCGGCGTCCTGCACCGGGAAGAAACCCTTGGGCGTGAGCACGTACAGCACCACGGTCAGGGCCAGGGTCGCCACGGTGGCGCCCAGCATCAGCGGCTGCCGCGCCAGCACCCAGCCCAGGCTGCGGTCGTACCAGGCGATCACCCGGTCGAACATGTCGCCCTGCGCGCCGGCGGCGTGGCCGTGCGCGCCGCCGTGGCCGGCCTTGAGGAAGCGCGCGCACAGCATCGGCGTCAGCGTGAGCGACACCACCAGCGAAATGGCGATGGCCACCGCCAGGGTGATGGCGAACTCGTGGAACAGCTTGCCCACCACGTCGCCCATGAACAGCAGCGGGATCAGCACCGCGATCAGCGACAGGGTCAGCGAGATCAGGGTGAAGCCGATCTGCCGGGCGCCCTTGAGCGCGGCCTCCATCGGGCCCTCGCCGTCCTCCATGTGCCGGGCGATGTTCTCCAGCATCACGATGGCGTCGTCGACCACGAAGCCGGTGGCGATGGTCAGCGCCATCAGGGTCAGGTTGTTGAGCGAGAACCCGGCCAGCAGCATCACCCCGAAGGTGGCCACCAGCGACAGCGGCACGGCGATGGAAGGAATGATGGTGGCCGGCAGCGTGCGCAGGAACACGAAGGTCACCCCCACCACCAGGGCGATGGCCAGCAGCAGTTCGTGCTGCACGCCCTGGATCGAGGCGCGGATGGACTCGGTGCGGTCGCTGAGCACGTCCACCTGCACCGAGGCCGGCATGGCCGCGCGCAACTGCGGCAGCAGCGCCTGCACCCGGTCCACCACCTCGATCACGTTGGCGCCGGGCTGGCGCTGGATGTTGACCAGGATCGCCGGCATCGGCCCGGACCAGGCCGCCAGGTGGCGGTTCTCCGGCCCCTGCTCGACCGCGGCCACGTCGCCCAGGCGCAGCGGCGCGCCGTCGTTCCAGGCCAGGATCAGGCGCCGGTATTCCTCGGCCGAGCGCATCTGGTCGTTGGCGTCGAGCATGATCGCCCGGGCCGGGCCGTCGAAGCTGCCCTTGGGCATGTTGACGTTGGCCGCGGCGATGGCGCGGCGGATGTCGCCCATGCCCAGGCCGGTGGCGGCCAGCGCCTGCGGGTTGACCTGGATGCGCACCGCCGGCCGCTGGCCGCCGGCCAGGCTCACCAGGCCCACGCCCGGCAACTGCGACAGCCGCTGGGCCATGCGCGTGTCGACCAGGTCGTAGACCTCGGGCAAGGCCATCGTCTGCGAGGTCACCGCCAGGGTCAGGATCGGCGTGTCGGCCGGATTGACCTTGCGGTACACCGGCGGCATCGGCAGGTCGCCGGGCAGGAAGCTGGAGGCCGAGTTGATCGCCGCCTGTACCTCCTGCTCGGCCACGCCCAGGTCCACTTCCAGCGAGAACTGCAGGGTGACGACCGAGGCCCCGCCGGAACTGGTGGAGGACATCTGGTTCAGCCCGGGAATCTGGCCCAGCCGCCGCTCCAGCGGCGCGGTCACCGCGCTGGTGGTCACCGAGGGGCTGGCACCCGGGTACAGGGTCAGCACCTGGATGATCGGGTAGTCCACCTGCGGCAGCGCCGACACCGGCAGCAGCCGGTAGGCGAACAGCCCCGACAGCAGCAGCGCCAGCATCAGCAGCGAGGTCGCCACCGGGCGCAGGATGAACGGGCGCGAGAGGTTCATCGCGACGATGCCGCGCTATCGGCTCCATCCGCGCGCACGCTGGCGTCGGCGTCCGGGTCCACGACCTCGACCTGGCTGCCCTCGTACAGCCGGTCCAGGCCTTCCAGCACCACGCGTTCGCCGGCCTCCAGGCCCTCGGCCACCGCCACGCGGTCGCCGTGGCCGATGCCGAGCTTGATCGGGCGCACGCTGGCGGTGTCGTCCTTGCCGATCACGTAGACGTAGTTGCCCTGGCTGCCGAACTGCACGGCCGCGTCCGGGATGGCGATCACCTCGTCGCTGCCCAGGCCCAGACGGACGTTGACCGACTGGTTCGGGAACAGCGCGTCGTCGGCGTCGTCGAACAGTGCGCGCAGGCGCAGGGTGCCGGTCTGGGTATCGATGCGGTTGTCCAGGCTGGACAGGGTGCCGGTGGCCAGCAGCCGGCGTTCGTCGCGGTCCCAGGCCTGTACCGACAGCGCGGTGTCGCCGCCACGGCGCATCGCCGTGGCGACCGCGGCCAGGGCGGTTTCCGGCACGGCGAAGATCACGCTGATCGGCCGGGTCTGGGTGATGGTGACGATGCCGCCCTCGTCGCCGGTGCGCACCAGGTTGCCGACATCGACGCTGCGCAGGCCGACGCGGCCGTCGATCGGCGCGACGATGCGGGTGTAGTCCAGTTGCATCCGGGCCTCGTCGACGGCGGCCTGGTCGCTCTCGCGGCGGCCTTCGAACTGGCGCACCTGCGCCTGCAGGTTGGCCACGTCCTGGGCCGAGACGTAGTTGCCGCCGGCCAGGTCGCGGTAGCGCTGCAACTGGATGCGGGTGTTCTCCAGTTCGGCCAGGTTCTGCTTCTGCTGGCCGGTGACCTGGGCCAGCCGCACCTGGAACGGGGCCGGGTCGATCTGCGCCAGCAGTTGGCCGGCATGGACCCGCTGGCCCTCCTCGAAAGCCACGCGCATCAGCTCGCCTTCCACCCGCGAGCGCACCGTGACCGTGCGCAGCGGCGTCACCGTGCCCAGTGCCTTGAGTTCCATCTCCAGCGGGCCGCGCTCGGCCACCGCCACGCGCACGGGCGTGGGCGGGCGCTCGCCGCCGCCCCAGCGGCCGCCGCCGTTCTCGTCGGCCTCCGCGCCGCCGCTGCATGCGCGCCAGGCCAGCAGCAGGACCAGGCACAGGCCGAGCAGGACGAGGGATTTGACGAAACGGGACATGCGGGTCATCGGCAGGAAGTCGGAATGGGCAAGGAGGGCAGGGACGGCATCGAGTGGCCGGCAGCGCGGGTCGGCGCTGTCGCGGGCGGCATCGCCGGAGGCACGTAGGGAGTGGAGGCCCGCGGGCCGGGCGCGATCCCGGCAGGTGGAAAACGGGTTAACGCAATCATACGAGAACCGTTCCCACCTACAGCGTGACTTTGGTCATGGGCGGCCGGTATCCGGCTCCCAGATCGGCAATCTAGTAGAGAGGGGGTGTGGTGCGCGGAGCAGGGCGCTGGCCCCGGAAGAGGCCCGGGTTTCCTTCGCTTCCCCCGTCCGCTAGAATCGCAGGCTTACCTCGCCATCCTGGCGACTGGGCAACACCGAAAAACCACCATGGTCAAGATCCGTCTCACCCGCGGCGGCGCGAAGAAGCGCCCGTTCTACCACATCGTCGTCACCGACTCGCGCAGCGCCCGCGATGGCCGCAACATCGAGCGCGTCGGCTACTACAACCCGGTCGCCCAGGGCGCCGAGGCGCGCGTGGTGCTGGACATCGCACGCGTCGACCATTGGGTCGGCCACGGCGCGCAACTGACCGACAAGGTCCGCAACCTGTACAAGGAAGCGACCCAGGCCCAGGCCTCCGCCGCCTGATCCGGCCGGCCGCCATGTCCGGCGGCCCCGGTTCCGCTTCCGGCGACATGAACGACGCAGGCACCCCCTCCTCGCCGCAGAAGCGGATTCTGCTGGGCCGGGTGATGGGTGCCTTCGGCGTGCGCGGCGACGTCAAGCTCGAGTCCTGGACCGAGCCGCGCGCGCAGATCTTCCGCTACCAGCCCTGGGTGCTGCGCTCGCCGTCGGGTGCCGAGCGCGAGATGAACGGCGCGCGCGGCCGCGACACCGGCAAGCACGTGGTCGCCACGCTGCCCGGCTGCGAGGATCGCGACGCCGCCGAGGCCCTGCGCGGCACCGAGGTCTGGGTTCCGCGCCAGGTGCTGCCGCCGCCGGCGCCGGGCGAATACTACTGGGTCGACCTGGAGGGCCTGCGCGTGGTCACCGTCGAGGGTGCGGCCCTGGGCGAGGTCTCGCACCTGCTGTCCACCGGCGCCAACGACGTGATGGTGGTGCGCGGCGAACGCGAGCGCGTGCTGCCGTTCGTCCAGCCCGATTACGTCAAGGCGGTCGACTTCGGCACGGGTACGATCACGGTCGACTGGGACCCGGAGTTCTAGGGCAGCCGGCGCCTACAATGGAGCGCATCGTCGATCCGGGAGCCGGCCGCCGCCGCTTCCCGCGCATCCCGATTCCCATCCCTCCTCCCGGCTTTCAATGCGCATCGACATCGTCAGCCTGTTCCCCGAGTTCGTCGACCAGTGCGCCGGTTTCGGCGTGGTCGGCCGCGCGCGCGCGCGCGGGCTGGTGGAGCTGCACGGCTGGAACCCGCGCGACCACGCCGAAGGGAACTACCGCAAGGTCGACGACCGCACCTTCGGCGGCGGTCCCGGGATGGTGATGCTGGTCGAGCCGCTGCGGCGCTGCCTGGTCGCCATGCGCCAGGCCGATCCGGCGCCGGCGCACGTGGTCTACCTCAGCCCGCAGGGGCGCCGGCTGGACCAGGCCCGGGTGCGGGAACTGGCTGCGCTGCCGCGGCTGGCGCTGCTGTGCGGCCGCTACGAAGGCATCGACGAGCGCCTGGTCCAGGCCGAGGTGGACGAGGAATTGTCCATCGGCGACTACGTCCTGTCCGGCGGCGAACTGGCCGCGGCAGTGGTGGTGGACGCGGTGGTCCGGCTGCAGGAGGGCGCGCTGAACGACGCGGACTCGGCCCTCCAGGACAGTTTCGAGGACGGGCTGCTGGACTGCCCCCACTACAGCCACCCGGTCGAGCACGCCTATGGCACGGTGCCGGAGGTGCTGCGCTCGGGCAACCATGCCGCGATCGCCCGCTGGCGCCGGCAACAGGCGCTGGGGCGGACCTGGCAGCGGCGTCCGGACCTGCTCGCCGGCCGCGAACTTTCCCGGGCCGACCGGGCCTTGCTCGACGCCTGGCGCCTGGAGCGGGGCGACGGGGAAGGGGCCGGGGACGACTAGCCCCGCATCCCGGAATCCGGGTAGAATGCCCGGTTCCTGCGGGCCACCGGCCCTTGCTGACCCAGAACAACAATACGCGCAGCGCGATCCTGCGACTGCGTCAGCCCGAAGTTGTCGAGACGACACGCCCACCCGAACCATAGAGTCGGTCACCATGAGCAAGCTGAACAAGTCCATCGTCGCGGAGTTCGAGTCCGCCCAGATCACCCGCGAACTGCCGAAGTTCGGCCAGGGCGACACCGTCGTGGTGAACGTCAAGGTCAAGGAAGGCAGCCGCGAGCGCGTGCAGGCCTACGAGGGCGTGGTCATCGCGACCAAGAACGCCGGCCTGAACTCCTCCTTCACCGTGCGCAAGATCTCGCACGGCCATGGCGTGGAGCGCGTGTTCCAGACCCACAGCGCCACGATCGACTCGGTCCAGGTGAAGCGCCGCGGCAAGGTCCGCGCCGGCAAGCTGTACTACCTGCGTGGCCTGGAAGGCAAGGCCGCCCGCATCAAGGAAGACCTGGCCGCCGTGGCCAAGGCCAAGGCCGAGAAGGCCGCCGCCGGCTGATCGCCGCTTCTTCCGGTGCCTTCGCAACGGCCGCCTTCGGGCGGCCGTTCGCATTTGCGGCCCAGGCGAAGCCGCGGGGAAACTACGCTCGCCCGCTTCCGAGGCTGCCACCGATATCACCGGTATCGGCCACCGGCGCGGGCGGCTGCGCGGGCACCTCGGCCGGCACCGCCACCCCGTCCGCCGGCGCCAGCATGCGCGCCTGCCGCCAGCGGCCCCAGCGGTAATAGGCCAGCGACATCAGCATCGCGCAGATGGCGCTGACCGGGAAACTCCACCAGATCGCGTCCGCGTCCAGCCGCGGCTGCAGCAGTTCGGCGAACGGCACGCGGATGCCCCACAGCGACGCCACCAGGATCAGCAGCGGCGGGATCACCGCGCCGGTGGAGCGGATCACCCCGGACAGCACGAAGGTCACGCCGAAGAACAGGAACGACCACACCGCGATGTGGTTGAGGTGGCGGGCGATCTCCACCGATTCGCTGCCCGCCGGCAGGAACAGCGCCAGGGTCCAGCGGTCGAGCAGGATCAGCGGTGCGATCAACGCGCCGGTGAGCAGGAAATTGCACAGCACCCCGGTCCAGGCGGTGGATTCGACCCGGTCCCAGCGCCGCGCGCCCACGTTCTGCGCGGCCATCGAGGAGCATGCCGCGCCGATGGCCATGGCCGGCATCTGCACGTAGGTCCATAGTTGCAGCGCGGCGCCGTAGGCGGCGGCGGTGGCGGTGCCGAAGCCGTTGACCATGGTCATCATCGCGATCATCGCCAGCGAGATCAGCACCATCTGCAGGCCCATGGGCACGCCCTTGACCACCAGCGCGCGCACGATGCGCAGGTCCGGGCGCAGCAGCGCCGCATCCTTGCGCCCCAGCCACAGCACGTGCCGGCGGTGGCGCAGGTACAGCAACAAGCCGGCCAGGGCCAGGCCCTGCGACAGCAGCGTGGCCCAGGCGGAGCCGGCGATGCCCAGGCGCGGGAACGGGCCGATGCCGAAGATCAGCAGCGGGTTGAACGCCACGTCCATCGCCACCGCCAGCACCAGGAAGCGGAACGGCGTGCGCGAGTCGCCGGCGCCGCGCAGCGCCGCGGACAGGAAGGCGAACGCGTACAGCGCCGGCATCGCCAGGAAGATCACCCGCAGGTAGGCCTCGGCCAGCGGCAGCGCGGCCGGCGGCGTGCCCATCCAGTGCAGCAGGTGCCGCGCCAGCCACCATCCGGCCGCGGCGATGAGCACCGACAGGCCGATGAAGAAGGTCGCGCTGGAGCCCATCACCCGGCGCGCCTGCGCGGTGTCGCGCGCGCCCATCGACTGCCCGATCAGGATGGTGGCGGCCATGCCGATGCCGAACACCGAGCCGATGAGGAAGAACATGATGTTGTTGGCGTTGGCCGCCGCCGTCAGCGCGTCCTCGCCGAGGAAGCGGCCGATCCATACCGCGTTGACCGAGCCGTTGAGCGACTGGGCGACGTTGCCGCCGAGGATGGGCAGGGCGAACAGCAGCAGGTTGCGGCCGATCGGGCCGGTGGTCAGGTCGCGTGGAGGGGGGGTCATGCTGGCACCGTCCGGAGGCGCGGAGCACACTAGCATTGAGCCCGTGGAGGGCGCGCGACACGATCGACACGATGCAGACCGAAGCCATGCAATCCGCAAACCCGCAGGACACCGTGCGACTGGACGTCTGGCTCTGGGCCGCGCGCTTCTTCAAGACCCGCAGCCTGGCCAAGCAGGCGGTGGACACCGGCAAGGTCGAGGTGGCTGGCCAGCGGCCCAAGCCCTCGCGTGCGATCCGCATCGGCGAGACCCTGCGGGTCGTCCGCGGCGAGGAGGCCTTCGACCTGGCGGTGCGCGGCCTGAGCGAGGTGCGCGGCCCCGCGCCCGTGGCGCAGGCGCTGTATGCGGAAACCCCGGAATCGAAGGCGCGGCGCGAGCAGCAGCGCCTGCAGCGCGCGGCCATGCGCGACGGCTACCGCCCGCCGGAACACAAGCCCGACAAGCGCGCCCGGCGCCTGATCCAGGCCCTGGGCGACATCGACGCGTCCTGACGGGCGCATCCGGCATTCGCCATGACCGGCATGGCAGCGATTTCGGAGCGCGGAAGCGGCCGGTCGCCTCGCGGCCGCCGGCATCCGCCACTCGGGAGCCGGGGCGGGTGTCCGGCTGTGCCGTGATTCCGGATCGTCGCGGGAAAACAGCCGGCCGCCCCTTCGAGGCGGCGGTCGCGGTCCGGAGCGCCCCGGGCGCCCCGGACCGTCCCTGGCTCAGCGTACCGGTTCTTCCTCGCCCAGGCTGTTGGGCGAGGTGGCCCCGGCCAGGCCGCCGAGCTTGCGCAGCGCCGCCGCCACCCCCGCGCCGTAGGCCGGGTCGGCCTTGGTGCAGTTGTCGACGTGCCGCTGCTTGATGAAGTCCGGCGCATCGCCCATGGCCCGGGCCGTATTGTCGAACAGCACCTGCTGCTGCGCCGGGCTCATCAGCCGGAACAGGTCGCCGGGCTGCTTGTAGTAGTTGGCGTCGTCGTCGCGGTAGTTCCACCAGTCCGCATCGCCGCTGATCTTCAGCGGTGGCTCGCGGAACTGCGGCTGCTCCTGCCACTGGTGGAAGCTGTTGGGCTCGTAGTGCGGCAGGCTGCCGTAGTTGCCGTCCACCCGGCCGGTGCCGTCGCGGTGGTTGCTGTGCACCGGGCAGCGCGCGGCGTTGACCGGGATCTGCTGGTAGTTCACGCCCAGGCGGTAGCGCTGCGCGTCGGCGTAGTTGAACAGGCGCGCCTGCAGCATCTTGTCCGGCGAGGCGCTGATGCCCGGCACCAGGTTGCCCGGGGCGAAGGCGCTCTGCTCGACGTCGGCGAAGAAGTTCTCCGGGTTGCGGTTGAGTTCGAACTCGCCGACCTCGATGAGCGGGTAGTCGCCCTTGGGCCAGATCTTGGTCAGGTCGAACGGATGGTAGGGCACCTTTTCCGCGTCGGTCTCGGGCATGACCTGGATGTACAGCTTCCACTTCGGGAAGTCGCCGCGCTCGATGGCGTCGTACAGGTCGCGCTGGTGGCTCTCGCGGTCGTTGCCGATGATCTCGGCGGCTTCCGCATCGGTGAGGTTCTTGATGCCCTGCTGGGTGCGGAAGTGGAACTTGACCCAGAAGCGCTCGCCCGCCGCGTTCCAGAAGCTGTAGGTATGCGAGCCGAAGCCGTGCATGTGCCGGTAGCTGGCCGGGATGCCGCGGTCGCTCATCACGATGGTGACCTGGTGCAGGGCCTCGGGCAGCAGCGTCCACCAGTCCCAGTTGTTGGTGGCCGAGCGCAGGTTGGTGCGCGGGTCGCGCTTGACCACCTTGTTGAGGTCCGGGAACTTGCGCGGGTCGCGGATGAAGAACACGGGGGTGTTGTTGCCCACCATGTCCCAGTTGCCTTCCTCGGTGTAGAACTTCAGCGCGAAGCCGCGGATGTCGCGCTCGGCGTCGGCTGCGCCGCGCTCGCCGGCCACGGTGGTGAAGCGGGCGAACATCTCGGTCTTCTTGCCGACCTTCTCGAAGATCTTCGCGCGCGTGTACCGGGTGATGTCGTGGGTGACGGTGAAGGTGCCGAAGGCGCCCGAGCCCTTGGCGTGCATGCGCCGCTCGGGGATCACCTCGCGCACGAAGTTGGCCAGCTTCTCGTGCAGCCACACGTCCTGCGCCAGCAGCGGGCCGCGCGGGCCGGCGGTCAGGCTGTTCTGGTTGTCCGGCACCGGGGCGCCGAAGTCCGTGGTCAGGTGGGTGGGCTTGTCGGATGGCTTGCTCATGGCGGGCGCTCCCTCGGTATGGAATGTCAGCCACTACCATACCGGGTGGATTTAAATAGTAAAATCAAACTTTAAGGTGGTTATTGATAGATTTTGACTATCAATATTTCGGGTATTGCCGCCAACGAGGGGGGCGGCACCCCAGTAAAGACGAAATGGGGCCCGTGAAGGCGACCGCATCCCGGCCTTCCGAAGAAATCCTTGCACGCGCAGGCGCGCGCGGCCCAGGCCACGAGCAACCGGGCCTATGCCCGGCCGGTCCGTGCGGGGACGCCAAGGACGCCCCGCCCCGCGCCGCCCGCAGGCGATCAGCGCTTGCCGCCGAGCAGGCCGCCGCCGATCTTCAGCAGGTCGCCGAGGCCGAGCTGGCCGTCGCCGTCCTGGTCGAGCACCGCGCCAAGCAGGCCGCCGCCAAGGCCGCCCTGCTGGCGGACCTGCTGCTGCTCCTGGCCCAGGATCGAGCCGAGCAGGCCGGCGCTGGGGGCGGACCGGGCATTGCCGGCCGGGCCCTGGAACACCTGCTTGGCCAGGAACGCCAGCACGATCGGCGCGAGGATCTTCAGCAACTGCCCGGCCTTGTCGCCGCCCAGGCCGGTGGCCTGGCCCAGCGCGGCCTCGGCACGCGGCTGCTGGCTGCCGAGGACGTGGCCGAGGATGCCGGCGCCGTTGGTCTGGCGGCTCTGCGCGCCGCCCAGGACCGCGCCGAGCAGGCCGCCCAGGTCGCCGGCGCCGGAGAAGTCCTTCTGCAATGCGCCGAACAAGGCTTCCGCGCCCTGCGGCTGGCCGGCATTGCGGCCGAGTACGCCCAGCAACAGCGGCAGCGCCGCCCCCACCGCGCCGGTGGTCTGGGCCTGGTCGAGGCCGAGCTGCTGCGAGATCTGCTGCAGGGGAGCGCCGGACAACTGGGCGAACAACTGGTCGGTGAGGGTGTTGCTCATCTGGGATTCCTTCGGGACGGGACGCGCATCATGCGGCCGGCTAATGTAGCGCGGCCGCTTCCGCCGGACGAGCCGCGCCACGACCTCTCCCGCCGCGTGGCGGCGGGCCGATGCCGCATGGCGCCGGTGCGGTGCCGCGTCTACTCCGGGCGCGGCGTGGCGGCGGTGCTCGCCGGCAGCAGCGGATGCTCGACCCGCGGCTGTCGCCCGGTCAGGGTATGCAGGAAGCGGGCGATCGCCTCCACCTCCCGCGCATCGAGTTCGTGGCCCAGTTGGCTGTTGCCCATGATCGCCACGGCCTGGCGCAGGTCCCAGACCTGGCCGCTGTGGAAGTAGGGCGCGGTCAGCGCCACGTTGCGCAGCGGTGCGGCGCGGAACACGTATTCGTCGCTGGCGGTCTGGGTGACCGTGAAGCGGCCCTTGTCGGTCGGCGGCAGGACGTCGGCACCGGGGCGCTCGACCACGCCGAACGGGAAGTAGGCCTGGCCGCCCAGGTTGACCCCGGCATGGCAGGCGATGCAGCCCTTGTCCACGAACAGCGACAGCCCGTGCAGTTCCTCCGCGTCCAGGCTGTCCTGGCCGGCGAGGAGGCGGTCGAAGCGCGAATCCGGCGTGGTCAGCGTGGCCTCGAACGCCTCGATGGCGCGGGCCATGTTGTCGAAGCTGACCGGTTCGCGCTCGCCGGGGAAGGCGCTGCCGAAGGGCCTGCACGTAGCCGGGCATGCTGCGCAGCGTCGCCTCCACCCGCTCCGGGGTGTTGTTCATCTCCACGCTGGCCTGCACCGGGCCCTTGGCCTGCTCCATCAGGTCGGCCGCGCGGCCGTCCCAGAACTGGGCGATGTTGAACACCGCGTTGAGCACCGTCGGCGAATTGCGCGGCCCCTTCTGCCAGCCGTGGCCGATGGAAACGGGTACGTTGTCCGCACCGCCGGTGCCGACGTTGTGGCAGGTGTTGCAACTGATGATGTGGCTGCGCGACAGGCGCGGATCGAAGAACAGCCACGTGCCCAGTTCGATCTGCTCGGCGGTGATGGCCTGGCCGCGCACTTCGCGGACCTCGCCGGGCACCGGCTGGAACAGGACCCTGGCGGTGGCGCGCAGCGCCTGCGCATCGGACGGGGCGGAAGGCGCCTGCGCCGGCGTGGCGCCGGTGGCGAGCGCGAGCGTGCAGGCGAGGGCGAGGGTGCGTGGCTGCATGGCGGGCCTCACGGCTGGCGGTGGTGCCTCCTTTATGCGGCCTGTGCGCCGGACCGGCATTGATCGCAATCAAAGGCCGCCATGCCGCTGCAACGTGCCGCTACAGCAGCGACTTCAGCCGGTACAGCGCTTCCAGCGCCTGCTTCGGGGTCAGCTCGTCCGGGTCCAGCGAGGCCAGCGCCTCCTGCGCCGCCGAGGCGGCGGGCGTGAACAGGCCGATCTGCTGTGGCGCGTCCAGCGCTTGCGGCGCCATCTGCGAGGCATGGCTTTCGCGGCCACGCTGTTCCAGTTCCGACAGCCGGCGCCTGGCCTGCTGCAGTGTGGTCCTGGGCAGGCCGGCCAGCGCCGCCACCTGCAGGCCGAAGCTGCGGTCGGCCGCGCCCTCCTTGACCGCGTGCATGAACACCAGCGTCTCGGCGCCGCTCCGGTCGCGATGTTCCACCGCGTCCAGGTGCACGTTGGCGATGCCGCTGCCGGGCGTGGCCAGCGCGGTCAACTCGAAGTAGTGGGTGGCGAACAGGGTCCAGCAGCGGTTGACCGTGGCCAGGTGCCGGGCCACCGCGTCGGCCAGGGCCAGGCCGTCGTAGGTGGAGGTGCCGCGGCCGATCTCGTCCATCAGCACCAGCGACTGCTCGGTGGCATGGTGCAGGATGTAGCTGGTCTCGGCCATTTCCACCATGAAGGTGGACTGGCCGCGCGCCAGGTCGTCGCCGGCGCCTATACGGGTGAGGATGCGGTCGATCGGGCCGATCACCGCGCGCGCGGCGGGCACGAAGCTGCCGATGTGGGCCAGCAGCACGATCAGCGCATTCTGGCGCATGTAGGTGCTCTTGCCGCCCATGTTCGGGCCGGTGATCACCAGCATCCGCCGCGCCCCGCCCTCGCGGTCGCCGTGCAGGTCCAGGTCGTTGGGCTCGAACGGCTCGTCGCGCACGGCCTCCACCACCGGGTGGCGGCCGCGCTCGATGCACAGGCACGGCGCCTGCGACAGTTCCGGCCGCGCCCAGTCCAGCGCCTGCGCGCGTTCGGCGAAGGCGGCCAGCACGTCCAGCTCGCTCAGCGCGGCGGCGCAGCGCTTGAGCGGTTCGAGCGCGGCGTTGAGCGCGTCCAGCAGCCCTTCGTACAGGCTCTTCTCGCGCGCCAGTGCGCGCTCGCGCGCGGACAGTACCTTGTCCTCGAAGGACTTCAGCTCCTCGGTGATGTAGCGCTCGGCGCCGGTAAGGGTCTGGCGGCGGGTGTAGTGCACCGGCGCGCGCGACGCCTGCGCCTTGCTGATCTCGATGTAATAGCCGTGGACGCGGTTGTAGCCGACCTTGAGCGTGGGGATGCCGGTGGTCTCGCGCTCGCGCGTCTCCAGGTCGACCAGGAACTGGTCGGCATGGGTGGACAGCCGGCGCAGTTCGTCCAGCTCGGCGTCGTGGCCATCGGCGATCACGCCGCCATCGGCCAGCTTCAGCGGCGGCTGCGGGGCCACCGCATCGGCGAGCAGGTGCGCGGTCTCGCCGTGCTCGCCCAGCTCGGCCGCCAGCGCCGCCAGCCGCGGCGAGTCGAGCGGTTCCAGCAGCGCGCGCAGCGCCGGCAGCAGGGCCAGGCCGTCGCGCAGGGTGGACAGGTCGCGCGGGCGCGCCGAGCGCAGGGCCACGCGGGTGAGGATGCGCTCGACGTCGCCCAGGCTGCGGAAGGACTCGCGCAGGTCGGCATCGCCGCCGTGCTCGATGAGTGTCGATACCGCGTGGTGGCGCTCGCCCAGGACCCGGCGGTCGCGCAGCGGGCGATGCAGCCAGCGCCGCAGCAGGCGCCCGCCCATGGGCGTGACCGTGGTGTCGAGCACGCCCAGCAGGGTGTGCCGGGTCTGGCCGTCCACGCGCGTGTCCAGCTCCAGGTGGCGTCGGGTGGCCGCGTTCATGGCGATGGCGTCGCCCGCGGTCTCCACCGCGATGGAAGTCAGGTGCGGCAGCCGCTGCTTCTGGGTTTCCTCGACGTAGCCGAGCAGGGCGCCGGCGGCGGCCACGGCCAGCGGCTTGTCCTCGATGCCGAAGCCGCTGAGGTCGTGCAGCGCCTGC
This sequence comes from Pseudoxanthomonas broegbernensis, assembly GCF_014202435.1. GTDB lineage: Bacteria > Pseudomonadota > Gammaproteobacteria > Xanthomonadales > Xanthomonadaceae > Pseudoxanthomonas > Pseudoxanthomonas broegbernensis. The sequence continues at coordinate 743,126 of NZ_JACHGU010000001.1, forward strand.
CCGCTGCCGGATGCGGCGCCGAAGAAGCGCAGCAGTTGGCGGCGGCCGCTGTCCGGGTCGAACAGCCACGGCGCCCGGCGGCGGCTGGCGCCGGAGAAGCCCAGCACGGGCCAGCCGTCCTCGTCGGGCAACAGCAGCTCGGCCGGTTCCAGCCGCGCCAGCTCGGCCTGCAGCGCGTCCTCGCCATCGACCTCGTTGACCATGAAGCGGCCGCCGGCCAGGTCGGCCCAGGCCAGGCCGTAGCCGCCCTTGCCGCGGGCCACGGCCATCAGCAGGGTGTCGCGGCGCTCGTCCAGCAGCGCTTCGTCGGTCACCGTGCCGGGGGTGACCACGCGCACCACCTTGCGCTCGACCAGCCCCTTGCTGGCGGCCGGGTCGCCGATCTGCTCGCAGATGGCCACCGATTCGCCCAGCGCCACCAGCCGCGCCAGGTAGCCCTCGTAGGCATGCACCGGCACCCCGGCCATCGGGATCGGGGCACCGCCCGAGCTGCCGCGCTGGGTCAGGGTGATGTCCAGCAGCCTGGCCGCCTTGCGCGCATCGTCGTAGAACAGCTCGTAGAAATCGCCCATGCGGAAGAACAGCAGCAGGTCCGGGTATTCGGACTTGGCCGTGAAGAACTGGCGCATGAGCGGGGTGTGGGATTCCATGCCCGCCTTGCTGTTGTGCGTTTCTGTGGTGGACAAACCGTTCGGCCCCGATGCGCCCCGGCAATCCGGGACGTCGGTTCCCATTTTGCCCGAGGTCGGGGCGGTTTCGTGCGCCGCCACCGCCCGTCTGGCCGGGTTTCGCGGTCGAGCGGGCCGGGGAAGTCTGGGAACCCTGTGTGAGTCCGGGCTGCGAGTCCGGTCAGTGGACGTGGCGTGCCACGTCTTATGCGTCCCGTGGCGTCAGTTTCAGCAGCCAGCCCTCGCCTTCGCGGGTCCCGTCTTCCAGCAGCCAGAGGGCGCCGTCCGGGCCTTGCTCCACCTCGCGGATGCGCCGTTGCATGTCGAACCGCTGGGCCTCGCGTGCGTTCTCTCCTTCGAACTCGATGCGCACCAGCGACATCGACGACAGGCCACCGATGAAGCCGTCGCCCTTCCAGTCCGCGAAGAGATCGCCATCGTAGACGATGAAGCCCGCCGGCGAGATGACCGGGGTCCAGGTGATCACCGGTGCGCGGAACTCCGGGCGGGTGTCGTGGCTGGGGATTGGCGTGCCGTCGTAGTGGTCGCCGTTGGAGACGATCGGGTAGCCGTAGTTGGCGCCTTTTTCGATGCGGTTGAGTTCGTCGCCGCCCATCGGCCCCATTTCGTGCGCCCAAAGCCGGCCCTGGGCGTCGAACGCCAGCCCCAGGATGTTGCGGTGGCCCAGCGTCCAGACCTGTGCGCCCACGTCCGCGCGGTCGGCGAACGGATTGTCGGCGGGCACGCTGCCGTCGTCGTTGAGGCGCACGATCTTGCCCAGGTTCGTGTCCATGTCCTGCGCGGGGTCGAACTCCTTGCGCTCGCTGGAGCCGATCCACAGCTTGCCGTCGGCGTCGAAGGCGATGCGGTAGCCGAAATGCCCGTCGCCGCTCTTCTTCGGGGTCTGGCGCCAGATCGCTTCGAGGTCCTGCAGGGCGCCGCCGCCGTTCTCGTCCAGCGCCAGCCGCGCGCGCGCGACCACGGCGCCCAGTCCGCCGTCGCCCGGCTCGACGTAGCTGAGGTAGACGAGGCGGTTGCTGGCGTACTGCGGGTGCAGGACCACGTCGCCCAGTCCGCCCTGGGCCACGTGGACGACCTCCGGCACACCGCTGACGGTTCCGGTGCGGCGGCTGGCGGGGTCGAACAGGCGCAGGGTGCCGGCCATCTCGGTCACCAGCAGGCGGCCGTCCGGCAGGAAGGTCATGGCCCAGGGTGAATCGAACTTCGTGACTTCGGCCACCGCGAACGCTGCGCCGGGCGTGGCCGTGGGGTCCTCCGCCACTGGCGCCACGGCCTGCGTGCCGGTGTCCGTCGTGTTGCCGCAGGCGGACAGCAGCCCGACGACGGCGCCCAGGACCAAGGGATACCCGAACTGGATCATGGCGACATCTCCTGAAGATGGGTCGGTGCGAATCCTGCGAGGCGATATCCGTCGCCGCCGGCTGCCGCGGTGGATGGATTCCTGGAAGGGTCCGACGGCGGCCCGGTCCGGCATCGAAACCCCAGCATAGGCTCGATCGCCGGGCCGCCGCGTGAACCCCGAGCCTGGCCGGTATCTGCGACCCGGCCATGCTGGCGACCATGTCGAACGCAAGGCGCTCGTGCAGCCCTGGTCCGGCAGAGGCATGCAATCTTCCAGCCGGCGTGCGCCGATTTCCGGGCCATCGCGCCCGCCGTATTCGCTTTGCAGCCGGGCTGCGCGGGAAGGCGCTCTTCACGCCTGTACATGTCGTGGGGCGCATGATCGAGGCACGATGGCCTTCCGGTCGTGCAGGTGATCATCCATGCCTCTCTACTGGAGGATGCTTCGTTCCAGCGTCAAGTCGAAGATGCAACGCCTGCGCTTGCGGCGGACCCGAATCGCCGCGTCCGGGAAGGGGCCCGCCGACCGCGAACCGTTGCGGGCCACGCTGTTCGGCGCCGAGCAGATGGAGCAGCACGGGCGTGCGCTGGCCGCGGCGCACACGATCAGCCAGGCGCCATCGGGCAGCCGGCTCCTGCTGCAACTGAAGAGCAACGAGGCGCAGCTCGATGCCGCCGCGGCGATGCTGGCGCGGATGATGCAGGACGAGGTGCGGATCAATCCCGCCGGCGAGTGGCTGCTGGACAACTACTACCTGGTCGAGGAGCAGGTGCGCATGGCGCGCCGCCACTTGCCCGCCGGCTACAGCCGCCAGTTGCCGAGCCTGGCACGCGGGGCCTCGGCAGGGCTGCCGAGGGTCTACGACCTGGCCAGCGAGGCCATCGCCCATGGCGACGGCCGCATCGACGCGACGGTGCTGAGCCGCTTCGTCGCCGCGTACCAGGCCGTCACGCCGTTGACCCTGGGCGAACTCTGGGCGATCCCGATCATGCTGCGGCTGGCGCTGATCGACAACCTGCGGCGCATGGCGATGCAGGTCATGCGCGATGGCGAGGACCACCGCCTGGCGGGCGGATGGGTGCGGCGCCTGAACCAGACCGCGGCCGGCAGTCCGAAGGACGTGGTGCTGGTGGTCGCCGACATGGCGCGCTCGAACCCGCCGCTGTCCGGCGCGTTCGTGGCCGAGCTGACCCGCGGGCTGCAAGGGCGCGGTGCGGTGCTGTCGATGCCAGCGGCCTGGATCGAGCAATGGGTCGCCGAGGCCGGCGACAGCGTGGAGGCGCTGATACACGCCGAAAGCAAGCGCCAGGCGGCCGACCAGGTATCGATCAGCAACAGCATCGGCAGCCTGCGCTTCCTCGACCGCATGGACTGGCGCGAGTTCGTCGAGACCATGAGCGTGGTCGAGCGTACGCTGCGCCAGGACCCGGCCGGCATCCATGCGCGCATGGACTTCGATACCCGCGACAGCTACCGGCACGTGGTGGAGCGGCTGGCCCGGCGTGCCGGCATCGGCGAGGCGCGGGTCGCCGAACTGATCGTGGAACTGGCGCGGCAGCCTTCCGCGCAGGGCGCCGCCACGCACGTGGGGTATTACCTGATCGACGACGGCCGCGGACAGGCGCAGGCGCGGGTCGCGGACGAGGTGCCGGCGAACCGGCCGCGGCGACGGATCCGGCTGCCCCCGTTGCGCACGCCGCTGTGGCGCTATCTGGCGCCGGTCGTGCTGCTTGCGGCCTGCTTCAGCCTCGGGTTGCTGTGGCCGCTGTACCGCAGCGGGCTTCCGGCCGGGCTGCTGTGGCCGCTGGCCCTGCTGGCGCTGCTGGTCTTCAGTGAGCTGGGGGTCGGCCTGGTCAACTGGATCGTGACCCTGCAGGTGCGGCCGCGGGCGCTTGCGCGCATGGACCTGTCCGCGGGCATCCCGTCCGACTGCCGCACGCTGGTGGTCGTTCCCAGCCTGATCGGCGGCAGCGCCGAGGTGGATGCGCTGGCCGAGGCGCTGGAGGTGAGGTTCCTCGCCAATCGCGACCGGCACCTGCATTTCGCCCTGCTCACCGATTTTCTCGATGCCCCGCAGGAGACGATGCCGGGCGACGCCGAGACGCTGGAGCGCGCGGCCTGGCACATCGCCCAGTTGAACGCACGCTACTCGCCCGAGCACGGGGACCGTTTCTTCCTGCTGCATCGGCCGCGCCTGTGGAATGCGGGGGAGCGCTGCTGGATGGGATTCGAGCGCAAGCGCGGCAAGCTGGCGGCGCTGAACCGGCTGCTGCGCAGCGACCGCCCCGTGGATGGGCCGGAGTTGGATTTCCAGCGGGTCTGCGGGGCGACGGCGGTGCTGGCCAACGTGCGTTACGTGATCACCCTGGACAGCGACACCCGGTTGCCGCGCGATGCCGCGCGCGAGCTGGTCGCGGCGATGGCGCATCCGTTGAACCGGCCGCGCCTGGAGCGGCGCCGGCGCCGGATCGGCCGCGGCTACGGCATCCTGCAGCCGGGCATGGGCAGCAGCATGCGCGGCGGCCGCGAATCGCGCTATGCGCGGATGTTCGGCAGCGACCCGGGCATCGATCCGTACAGCGGCACGGTTTCGGACGTGTACCAGGACCTGTTCGCCGAGGGGTCGTTCATCGGCAAGGGCATCTACGACGTCGACGCGTTCGAGGCGGTGCTCGCCGGGCGCTTCCCGGACAACCGGATCCTCAGCCACGACCTGCTGGAGGGCTGCTACGCACGCGCCGGGCTGATCAGCGACGTGCAGTTGTTCGAGAACCATCCGGCGCGCTACCTCGGCGATGCCCGCCGCCGCTCGCGCTGGATCCGCGGCGACTGGCAACTGTTGCCGTGGCTGTTGCCGTGGGTGCCGCTGGCCGGCGGCGGGCACGAGCGCAACCCGCTGTCCTGGCTGTCGCGGGGCAAGCTGCTCGACAACCTGCGGCGCAGCCTGGTGCCGGCGGCGGCGGCCGTGCTGTTGGCGGGCGGCTGGCTGCTGTCGCCGATGCCGGCGACATGGACGCTGTGGCTGCTGGCGCTGTGGGGCGCACCGGTGTTGCTGCAGGCGGTCCACGCGGTGCTGCACGGGCCGGCCGATTCCACCCTGGCGGTCCATCTGCGCCAGGTCGCCGCCAGTACCCGGCAGCAGCTCCAGCGTGCGGCGGTGAGCGTGGCCTGCCTGCCGTACGAGGCCGCGTTCAGCCTGGCCGCCATCGCGCGCACGCTGTGGCGGATGGCGTTCAGCCGCCGCCGCCTGCTGCAGTGGAACCCGTCCAGCGAGGTGGAGCGCCAGTTGCTGGCCGGAAGGCATGCCGAGTGGCGGGCCATGGCGGTCGCCCCGGTGGTCGCGCTGGGCCTGGCGGTCGCCCTGGCGCGCCTGGCCCCGGCAGCGCTGTGGGCGGCCTGGCCGCTGCTGCTGGGCTGGGCGCTGTCGCCCTGGCTGATGGCCTGGCTGGGGCAGCCGCCGCCGCAGCGCGGCGCCCAGTTGGCTCCCGCGCAGGTGGCCTTCCTCGGCCGGCTGGCGCGGCGCACCTGGGATTTCTTCGTGGTCCATGCCGGCGAGGACGACAACTGGCTGCCGCCGGACAACATCCAGGAATACCCCGCGCTGGTGGTGGCGCACCGCACTTCGCCGACCAACATCGGGCTGTCGCTGCTGGCCAACCTGGCGGCCCATGACCTGGGCTACCTGCCGGCCGGCCAGATGGTCGAGCGCATCCGGCGGACGCTGGTCACCATGGAGTCGCTCCCGCGCCATCGCGGCCATTTCTACAACTGGTACGACACCCAGACCCTGCAGACGCTGCCGCCGCGCTACGTGTCCACCGTGGACAGCGGCAACCTGGCCGGCCACCTGCTGACCCTGCGCCAGGGGTTGCTGGAGATGATCGATTCGCCGGTGGTCCCGCGGCGCCTGTTCGGCGGAATCGCCGATACCTTCGGCGTGCTGCAGGAAGAGGCGGCCGGGCACGAAGCGCTGGCCGAACCCTGCGGGCTGTTCCGCGACCAGGTGGCGGGCCTGGCCCTGCGGCCGGCGGGAACGCTGGCGCAGGTCGACCGTGCCCTGGGCGGATTGAGCGCCCGGGCCGAGGCGATCCTCGCGGCGGCGGCGGACGGCCGCGAGGAACTGCAGCGCTGCGCACGCGCGCTCGTGGACGACGTCCATGCCGCACGCACGGAACTGCACCATTGGCGGCCGCCCGCCGGGGAGGCCGGGGCGAATCCAGACGCCGTGCATGCATGGGAGGCCGCGCCGGCACCCACCCTGCGCCACTTGCGGGACCAGGACGACGACCCGTCCCTGCGCGCCCGCGCGGGCGAGCGCGTGGTGCAGTTGGAACGGCTCGCGCACCTGGCGGGCCAGTTCGCGCAGATGGAGTACGGCTTCCTCTACGACCGCGCCAGCCATCTCCTGGCGATCGGCTACAACGTGGACGAAAGGCGCCTGGACGCCGGCCAGTACGACCTGCTGGCCTCCGAGGCGCGGCTGTGCAACTTCGTGGCGATCGCGCAGGACCAGTTGCCGCAGCAAAGCTGGTTCGCGCTCGGGCGGATGATGACCGAGGCCGAGGGCGGCGCCGCGCTGCTGTCGTGGAGCGGCTCGATGTTCGAGTACCTGATGCCGCAACTGGTGATGCCGAGCTACCCGGACACCCTGCTGGACCGCACCGCGCAGCAGGTGGTGCTTGCGCAGGTCGGCTACGGCACCCGCCGCGGCGTGCCCTGGGGCATCTCCGAATCCGGCTACAACGCCGTCGATGCGCGGCTCAACTACCAGTACCGAGCGTTCGGCGTACCGGGGCTGGGGCTCAAGCGCGGCCTCGGCCAGGACCTGGTGGTGGCGCCCTACGCCAGTGCGCTGGCATTGATGGTCGCGCCGGTGCCGGCGTGCCAGAACCTGCAGCGGCTTTCCAGGCAGGGGTTCGGCGGGCGCTTCGGCCTGTACGAGGCGATCGACTACACCCCGGCGCGGGTGCCGCGCGGGCAGGAGCACGTGCTGGTGCGCTCGTTCATGTCGCATCACCAAGGCATGTCGCTGCTGGCACTGGACCACCTGCTGTGCGGGCAGCCGATGCAGCGGCGCTTCGCCGCCGATGCGCAGTTCCAGGCCACGCTGCTGCTGCTGCAGGAGCGCGTGCCGCGTACCGGGCTGTTCCACCTGCACCAGGCCGAAAGCGCGGGCAACCGCAGCCTGGCGGCCGATACGGAAACGCCGCTGCGCGTCATCCGCGACCCCGACCATGGCCGCCCCGGGGTGCAACTGCTCTCCAACGGCCGCTACCACGGCATGCTCAGCAGCGCCGGCGGCGGCTACAGCCGCCAGCGCGACATGGCGGTCACCCGCTGGCGCGAGGACGGCACCCGCGACCACTGGGGAAGCTTCTGCTACCTGCGCGATGCCGGCAGCGGCCAGGTCTGGTCGGCCACCCACCAGCCCACCTGCGTGGCGGTGGAAGGCTACGAGGCGATCTTCTCCGACGCCAAGGCCGAGTTCCGCGGCCGCCACCTGGGCTACGACACCCACCTGGAGATCGCGATCTCGGCCGAGGACGACGTCGAGCTGCGCCGCCTGCGGATCAGCAACCGCTCGCGCCACCGCCGCGTCGTGGAAATCACCACCTACGCCGAGGTGGTGCTGGCGCCGGCGCTCACCGACGAGCTGCACCCGGCGTTCGGCAACCTGTTCGTGCAAAGCGAGATCCTGGCCGACAAGCAGGCGCTGCTGTGCACGCGGCGTGCGCGTTCGCACGACGAGGCGGCGCCGTGGATGTTCCATCTGGTGGCGGTCCACGATGCCGACATCGGCGCGATCTCCTACGAGACCGACCGCGCGCGCTTCCTCGGCCGCGGCCACGGCCCGCGCATGCCGCGGGCGCTCGTCGCCGACGAGGCGCTGTCCGGGACCGCCGGCTCGGTGCTCGACCCGATCGTGGCGATCCGCTGCCGCATCGAGCTGGCGCCGGACCAGCGCGCGCAGATCGACATGGTCTACGGCGTCGGCTCGCAGCGCGAAGCCTGCGTCGAGCTGGTCGACAAGTACCGCGACCGGCGCCTGGCCGACCGCGTGTTCGACCTGGCGCTGACCCACAGCCAGGTCGTGCGCCGCCAGATCAACGCTACGCAGGCGGATGCCGTGCTGTACGAACGCCTCGCCGGGCTGGTGCTGTATACCCACCCACTGCTGCGCGCGGAGCCAGGGGTGCTGGCGCAGAACCGGCGCGGCCAATCCGGGCTCTGGGGACATGCGATCTCGGGCGACCTGCCCATCGTGCTGTTGCGCGTGTCCGACTCGGACAACATCGAGCTCGTGCGGCAGATGGTGCAGGCACACGCCTACTGGCGCCTGAAGGGACTGCGCGCGGACCTGGTGATCTGGAACGAGAGCCAGGCCGGCTACCGGCAGCAGTTGCAGGACCAGATCGTGGGCATGGTCGCGGCCGATCCCGAGGCCACCTTGCTGGACCGCCCCGGCGGCATCTTCGTGCGCCCGGCCGAACACATCTCCGACGAGGACCGCATCCTGCTGCAGACCGTGGCGCGCGCCATCATCAGTGACCGCCACGGCAGCCTCGCCGCGCAGCTCGACCGGCACCCGGCGACGGCGCGTGCGCTGCCGCCGCCGCTGGCCGCGGGGCCGCCCCACGAGACGCTCCCGTCCGGCCTGCCGGACGCGGCGGCGGGCGTGCCGCAGGTATTTGCGGACGCCGAGGCGTTGCGCGCCGCCGATCCCGGCCCGGTGCTGTTCGACAACGGCCTGGGCGCATTCGCCGCCGATGGCCGCGAATACCTGATCGAGCTGGACGAGGGCGGGGCGACCCCGGCGCCGTGGTCCAACGTCATCGCCAATGCGCAGTTCGGCAGCGTCCTCAGCGAGAGCGCGTGCGGCTACAGTTGGCTGGAGAACGCCCATGAGTTCCGGCTGACGCCGTGGCACAACGATCCGGTCACCGACAGCTCGGGCGAGGCGTTCTACCTGCGCGACGAAGACAGCGGCGCGGTATGGTCGCCGATGGCGCTGCCGTGCCGGGGCCGCGGCAGCTACCGCACCCGGCATGGGTTCGGCTACAGCGTCTACGAACACGTCGAGGACGGCATCGCCAGCGAACTGTGGGTGTACGTCGATCTGCAGCGCCCGGTCAAGTATTCGCTGCTGCGGCTGCGCAACCTGTCCGGGCGCCCGCGCCGGCTCAGCGCCACCGGCTATGTCGAATGGGTGCTGGGCGACATCCGCGCGCATTCGCGCATGCACGTGGTGAGCGAGGTCGACGCGGCCAGCGGGCTGGTCACCGCGCGCAACCCGTACAACAGCGAGTTCGAGGGGCGCGTGGCGTTCTTCGACGTCGATGCCGAGGTGCGCGGCTTCACCGCCGACCGCGCCGAGTTCCTGGGCCGCAACGGCCATCCGGGAGCACCGGCGGCGCTGCTCCGCCAGCGGCTGTCCGGTCGCCAGGGCGCGGGCCTGGATCCGTGCGCGGCGCTGCAGGTGCCCATCGTGCTGGACGCCGGCCAGGCGTTCGAGACGGTGTTCCGGCTGGGAGCCGAGGTGACCGGCGAACGGGCCCTGCAGTTGGCCGCCGCCACGCGCGGCAGCGCCCACGCCCGCCGTGCGCTGGAGGCCGTGCGCGACCATTGGGACGTTACCCTGTCCGGCGTGCAGGTCAGTACGCCCGATCCGGCCGTGGACCTGCTGGCCAACGGCTGGCTGCTCTACCAGACCCTGGCCAGCCGTTGCCTGGGCCGCAGCGGCTACTACCAGTCCGGCGGTGCGTTCGGCTTCCGCGACCAGTTGCAGGACACGATGGCCCTGGTCCACGCGCAGCCGGCGCTGAGCCGCGCCCACCTGTTGCTGAGCGCGGCGCAGCAGTTCGTCCAGGGCGACGTGCTGCACTGGTGGCACCCGCCGCAGGGGCGCGGGGTACGCACCCGGTGTTCCGACGACTACCTGTGGCTGCCCGTCGCGGTGTGCCGCTACGTGGAGGCCAGCGGCGACCGCGGGGTGCTCGACGAATCGGTGCGCCTGATCGACGGCCGTCCGCTCAACCAGGACGAGGAGTCGTACTACGACCTTCCGCACGGCGCGGGCGTGTCGGATTCGCTGTATGGGCATTGCGTGCTGGCGCTGCGCCGCGGCTGCGAACTGACCGGCGAGCGCGGGCTGCCGCTGATCGGCGGCGGCGACTGGAACGACGGGCTCAACCGGGTCGGGATCGGCGGCCGGGGCGAAAGCGTATGGCTCGGCTTCTTCCTGTGCGAGACATTGCGCCGCTTCGCGCCGCTCGCCCAGGCCCGCGGCGACGCCGCCTTCGCCGCCTATTGCCAGGCCGGTTCGCAACGGCTGCAGGACAATCTGCAACGCCACGGCTGGGATGGGCAGTGGTATCGCCGTGCATGGTTCGACGACGGGACCCCGCTGGGTTCCAGCGGCAACGAGGAGTGCCGCATCGATTCGATCGCCCAGAGCTGGTCGGTGCTGTCCGGCGCGGGCGGCGCGGAGCGCGGCCGCCAGGCGATGGACTCCCTCTACCGGCACCTGTTCAAGCCGCAGGCCGGCGTGGTCCAGTTGCTGGACCCGCCGTTCGACCGCACGCCGCACGACCCCGGCTACATCCGCGGCTACGTCCCGGGCGTGCGCGAGAACGGCGGGCAGTACACCCATGCGGCGGTCTGGGCGGCGATGGCCTTCGCCGAGCTGGGCGACACCCGCCGCGCCTGGGAGCTGGCCGACCTGATCAACCCGATCCACCATGCACGGGACGCGGCGGCGGTCGAGCGCTACAAGGTCGAGCCCTACGTGCTCGCCGCCGATGTCTACGCAGTGGCGCCGCACCAGGGGCGCGGCGGCTGGACCTGGTACACCGGTTCGGCCGGCTGGATGTACCGGCTGCTGACCGAATCGCTGCTGGGCCTGCGCCGCGAGGGCGAATGGCTCTCGCTGCGGCCGTGCATCCCGGCGGCGTGGGACGGCTATCGGATGCGCTACAGGTACGGCGGCAGCGACTACCTGATCGAGGTGTCGCAGCGCGACATCGCACAGGCCCGGCTGCAACTGGACGATGTTCCTCTGCCCGATCTGCGTTGCCCGCTGCGGGACGACGGCCGTCACCACCGGCTCGTGCTGCACTGGCCCAGGCCGACGGCATGAGCGGCCGTGCCGAGCTGGACCAGGAACTCGACCGCCTGGAAGGGATGCTTCCGCTGTGGACGGAAAAGCTGCGCCACCGCCGCCAGTTCTGGCCGCAGTTCGGCGCGCTCGCCGGCGAGATCATCGATCGCAGCGCAGAGGCCGACCTGGAGTACGTGCTGCGCCGTCTGGCGCGGATGATCCGGGCCAGCAGGGTGCAGTTCGAGCGGTGGCGATGACCGATGCCGCCATGGCGCACGCGTTTCGGCGGCCACGCGTCTTCCGTGCATGGTGCCGGCCGCGTGCCCGGAGCGGGCCTTCTCGACCCGGGTGCGGAATCACGGGCGAGGCCGGGCGGCGTCACGTATCGGCGGTGTGGCGCGGCAGGTCGATGGTGAAGATGCAGCCGGAGCCCGGCAGGTTGCGCACGCTCAGCACGCCGCCGTTGGCCTCGATGCCATGGCGCGCGATGGACAGCCCCAGGCCCAGGCCGCTGCGGTCCGCGCCCTTCTGGACGAAGGGCAGGAACATGCTTTCCGCGCTGCCTTCGGGCAGCCCGCCGCACCCGTCCTCCACGTCGATGAGGATGCGGTCGGCCACCGCGTAGGCGTTGAGGCTTATCTGGCTGTTCTCGTGCGAGAACTTGAATGCGTTCTGCAGGAGGTTGCCGATGGCCGACAGCAGCAGGTCGCGGTCCACGTCCACGGCCAGGCGCATGTCCACGTCCGATGCGGCGAAAGAGCACCCGGCCGCTTGCGCCTGCAGCGAGGCGGAAAGCCTGACCTCCTCCACGAGGCCGGCGAGCGGAAGCAGCCGGTGCTGCGCGGGCATCCCGGCCGCCATCCGCACCTCCGCCAACGAGCGGTCTATCAGGTGGGACAGGCCGACCAGGGCGGCGTCCAGCACATGGCCGGTGGCGCCGTTGAGGCCCACGTCGCCCTGGCGGATGACCGACAGCGCCAGGGTGGCGGTGCACAGTTGGTTGCGCAGCTCGTGGGCGAAATAGCCGAGTTTCTCGTTCAGCGCGGTCGCGGCCTTTTCCGAGATGGCGGAGTCGCGCTGGTAGCCGAACTCGGTGATGGCGCTGGCGATGGCGTTGTCCAGGCAGCGGTTGAGCGTGCGGAATTCGTTGGCATCGATGCTCTCGCCGCGTTCCACGGCCAGGTCCGAGATCGCCTGGCAAAGGTCGCCGTAATCGTGCACCGCTTCGTCGGCGGTGAAGCCGTGCAGCAGCAGTTGCCTGCCGTGCAGGGCGGCCGACTCGCTGATTTCGGACAGGGCCGGCTTTCCTCCGCCCGGCATCCCCGATACCTTCCGGCTGCGCTGGGGCTCGGAAGTCCTTTCGACCTTCAGCGTCTTGATGAGCTGTTCGAGGAACAGGGTCAGCCCAAGGTCCAATTCCTCGTTCTGCGCGGCGGAAAGCCTGCGCAGCGCCATTTTCGCCCGGCACCGGGCAATCAGCTCGTCACGATTATCGGCGAGGAATCGGTGCATCATTCTGGCACCATACCCCTATTATCGATAGGGCGCGCGGACCAATTGGCCGGGATATTGGCCGCCTGCCTCCGCAAATGGCCGTTTTTTCCGTTGCGGCCATCGCCGGGGGCGGCCGTATTCCCGCGTTTCATGGGCGGGCGATGTCGCTTCGCGGCAATGGCCCGGCGATAATCCCCGGGACATTATTCGATGCCCCGCCAGGCGCCGGGAGCGCTTCGTCGGTTCGCGCGCCTGGAAACTCCATGGCCGGGTCGTGGCGACGCCCGCTGTAATAGTCTCCGGCCATGTCCCTGGCCGATAGTCGGAAACATGAGCGCCGTCCACGACCCCCGCCACGAACACGATCGCGACCCTCCCCACGGGCATGGCCATGCCGGCCACCACCATGGCCCGGGCGGGCACAGCCACGTGCCCTCGGAGATCCGCTACGAGCGCCCGCTGTGGTGGGCGCTGGGCCTGACCGCCACGGTCCTGGTCGCCGAGGCCGTCGGCGCCTGGCTGACCAACAGCCTGGCGCTGCTGTCGGACGCGGCGCACATGGCCACCGATACCCTGGCGCTGGCGATCGCGCTGGTGGCGGTACGGCTGGCGCGGCGGCCGCCCGACGCGCGCCGGACCTACGGCTATGCGCGCTTCGAGGCGCTGGGCGCGCTGGCCAACGGCGGCCTGCTGTTCCTGCTGGCCGGCTACATCCTGTGGGAGGCATGGCACCGGTTCCGTTCCCCGCTGCCGGTGGCGAGCATGGGCATGCTCGGCGTGGCCGTGGTCGGCCTGGCCTGCAACCTGGTGGCGATGCGGCTGCTGCACGCCGGCAGCGGGCAGAGCCTGAACCTCAAGGGCGCCTACCTGGAGGTGTGGAGCGACATGCTCGGCTCGCTGGCGGTGATCGTGGCCGCCATCGTCATCGGCCTGACCGGGTGGCTGTGGGTGGACCCGCTGCTGGCGGTGCTGATCGGCCTGTGGGTGCTGCCGCGCACCTGGGTGCTGGTGCGCGAGGCGCTGAACGTGCTCATGGAGGGCGTGCCGCGCGGCGTGGACCTGGCGGCCGTGCGCGCCGACGTCCAGGCGCACCCGCGCGTGAGCGGCCTGCACGACCTGCACGTATGGGCGCTGGCATCGAGCACGCCGGCGATGACCGCGCACGTGGTGGTGGCCGCCGGCGCCGATGCGGTCGCCGTGCGCCGCGAGCTGGAAGGCATGCTGGTGCAGCGCCATCGCATCGCCCACGTGACCCTGCAGATGGAGGCCGCCGACGAGGCGCACTGCGCCGGCTGCGGCGACGGGGCGCACTGACCCGGCCCGCCGCGCCCTCCATCCCTAAACGCGCATCGGCGTATCGCCGCAATGCAAGATGCGGCGGATGTGCAGGCAGTCTAACGTCCATGTAACGGATTGCGGCCCTGCGGTGGCCGCCCGGAAGAGAGGAACGCCCCCAGGAACCAGCAGACGTATCTGCCATCACAACACGAGGGAAGTGGACATGGCTTGTGGAACTCTGCAACAAACAGGACTGGCGATCGCGGTGATCGCCGCCTTGTCCAGCCTGGCCGCGACGCCGGCCGCGCACGCCCAGGAACAGTCGCAAGCGCAGGATGCGCAGGCCGACAAGCCCGTCACCCTGTCGGGGCTGACCGTGACCGCGCAGAAGCGCGAGCAGGCGCTGCAGGAAGTGCCGATCGTGGTCAACGTGCTCGGCGAGCAGTTGTTGCAGGACACCGGGGTGCGCGACATCAAGGACCTGCAGGTGCTGGTCCCGGGCCTGACCGTCACCAGCACCCAGAGCGCGGCGCAGACCACCGCGCGCATCCGCGGCATCGGCACGGTGGGCGACAACGCGGGGCTGGAATCCTCGGTCGGTGTGGTCATCGACGGCGTCTACCGGCCGCGCAACAGCGTCGGCTTCACCGACCTGGGCGAACTGGAGCGGATCGAGGTGCTCAAGGGCCCGCAGGGCACGGTGTTCGGCAAGAACACCTCGGCCGGCGTGATCAACGTGGTCACCCGCAAGCCCAGCTACACCCAGAGCGCCGAGGCCGAGATCACCGTGGGCAACCATGGCGCGATCGGCGCCTCAGGCGCCTACAACGATGCGCTGGGCGAGAACTCGGCGGTGCGCATCTACGCGGCCAAGCGCAAGCGCGACGGCGTGGACGCGGTCCGTACCGGCGCCGGCCCGCGCACCGGCACCGACGACGGCGACCAGAACTTCCACACCCTGCGCGGCCAGTTGCTGTGGGAGCCGTCGGCGGACGTCGAGGTCAACCTCTCCGCCGATTTCACCAGCCGCGAGGAGAACTGCTGCGTCACCGTGACCACCCACCGCGGCCCGACCGCGGCCATCATCGATGCGCTGGCCGGTGGCGAAGGCGTGATCCCGGCGCCCGATCCTGAGCGCCGGCTCGCCTACGCCAACCGCAGCACCGAGCAGGACATCAAGGACAAGGGCGTCCAGGCCGAAGTGAACTGGAACACGCCCTGGGCCAGCGAGGCGGTGCTGACCTCGATCACGGCCTGGCGCGACTGGCAGGCGATCAACGGCCTGGACTTCGACTACAGCGCGGCCGACGTGCTCTACCGCGCGCCGGACGAGGACGAGTCGCTGACCAAGTTCAGCACCTTCAGCCAGGAACTGCGTCTCACCGGTTCCAGCGAGCGGGTGGACTGGATGGTGGGCGTGTTCTATTCGGACGAGGACCTGGACCGCAACGAGAGCTATCGCTACGGCGCGGCCTACGAGCCCTACCTGTCGACCCTGGTCGGCAGCCAGGTCCTGGCGGGCGTCGCCGCGCAACTGGCGCCGCTGGGCCTGAGCGTGAACCAGGCCGGCCCGGCGACCTTCCTTTCCCAGGTCAGCGGGCAGCCGTTCGGCAGCAACTACACCGGGCTGGGCGCGCTGGACCGCCACGAGCAGAACGCACGCAGCGCGGCGATCTTCACCAACAACACCTGGCACGCCACCGACGCGCTGGACCTGACCGTGGGCCTGCGCTACACCCACGAGAAGAAGGAATTGCGCTCGGCCTACACCAATCCCAACGGCAGTGCCGCCTGCGCGGCCACCCTGGCCAACCCGGCTGCACGGGTGGGCGGGGCGCTGGCCCAGCGCATCAATGGGTTCGCCAGCCTGCCGCCGGCGCTGCAGCAGCAGTTGCTGGGCGCGCTGGTGCCGGCGGTGGCGCCGTCGATCGCCGGCTACATGTGCCTGCCCTGGGCCAACATCGCCCACCATGGCCGCAACGTGGACCAGTCGCGCACCGAGAAGGAATGGTCCGGCACGCTGAAGCTGGCCTACAACTGGTCCGGCGACGTGATGACCTACGTCTCGGCCGCCCGCGGCTACAAGGCCGGCGGCTTCAACCTGGACCGGGTGCAGTCCTCCAATGGCCTGTCCAGCGGCACCCAGGGCATCGCGCCGGTGGACGACACCTCCTTCCCGGGCGAGTTCGTGGACAGCTACGAGATCGGCGCCAAGACCACCTGGGCCGACGGCAACCTGCTGCTGAACGCGGCCCTGTTCCACCAGACCTACGAGAACTTCCAGCTCAACAGCTTCCTGGGCACCAGCTTCGTGGTGCGCTCGATCCCGGAAGTCGTCTCCAAGGGCGTGGACGCGGAACTGATGTGGCAGACCGGCGTCGACGGCCTGTCGCTGCAGGGCGGCTTCACCTATGCCGAGACCGAGTACGGCGACGACCCGCTGCCCGATGCCGACCTGGCCCTGCTGCCGGGCAACCAGATGAGCTTCGCGCCGAAGTGGTCGGGCAATGCTTCGGTCACCTACCGGTGGGACATCGGCGGCAGCCTGCAGGGGCGCTTCAACATCGGCGCCAAGTACATGTCCGACTACAACACCGGCTCGGACCTGGACCCGCAGAAGGCGCAGGACGCCTACACCCTGGTCAACGCGCGCCTGGGCATCGGCGCCCGCGACCAGCGCTGGATGCTGGAGTTCTGGGGCCAGAACCTGACCGACGAGACCTACAAGCAGGTCGGCATCGACGCCCCGATCCAGGCCGGTTCGTGGAACGCCTTCCTCGGCGCGCCGCGGCTGTACGGGATGACCTTGCGCGTGCGCTACTGAAGCCGCGCGCCGGGCCGCTGCGGGGGAGGGCGGGCAAGAAGGGCGGGGCCGCTGCGGCGGCCCCGGTCCGTTCACGGGCAGACAGGCGCGGCCGTTTGGGCTAAAACGGTCGCCATTCCATTCCGGCCACGCCCGATGCACGATCCCTCCGACGCGCAACTGCGCGAACAGGCCGAGCGCCTGGCCGAGCGCCTGGGCGCCGCGCGCGAACGCCTGGTCACCGCCGAGAGCTGCACCGGCGGCTGGATCGCCAAGTGCCTGACCGACATCGCCGGCTCCTCGGACTGGTTCGATTGCGGCATGGTGGTCTACAGCTACGAAGCCAAGCAGGGCCTGCTCGGCGTACGCCCGCAGACCCTGGAGGAACACGGCGCGGTCAGCCGCGAGACGGCGATCGAGATGGTCTCCGGCGCACTGGTGTACTCCGGCGCCAGCGTGGCGGTGGCGGTGACCGGCATCGCCGGCCCCGGCGGCGGCAGCGAGGACAAGCCGGTGGGCACGGTGTGGATCGCCTGGAAGCGCCGCGGCGGCTACGCCCACGCGCAGGTGTTCCATTTCCATGGCGACCGCGAGGCGGTGCGGCGCCAGACCGTCGACCGCGCGCTGCAAGGCATCGCCGGGTTGCTGCCGTGAGCACGGCCGCCTTCCCGGCCCGCGCGGAGGTGAACGCCTGATGTGGGAGACCCTGGGCACCGTCCGCGACCTGGGCCGGCTGCAGGAGATCGCCTCGGTCCTGATCCGCTACGGCTTCGGCGACCTGGTCCGCCGCATCGGCCTGGCCGGCACCCTGGAGAAAGCCGGGCGCCTGCTGCACTGGCAGGACCCCGAGGCGATGGCGCACATGGCGCCGCCCGAGCGCGTGCGCCGCGTGCTGGAGGAACTGGGGCCGACCTTCGTCAAGCTCGGGCAGGTGCTGGCCACCCGCGTGGACCTGCTGGCGCCGGAATGGATCGCCGAACTGGGCAAGTTGCAGAACGCGGTGCCGGCGCTGCCGTTCGAGCGCGTGCGGCCGCAACTGGTCGAGGATCTGGGCGCCGAGCCGGAAGCGGTGTTCGCCCGCCTGGAGGAGACCCCCCTGGCGGCCGCCTCGCTGGCGCAGGCGCACCGCGCCTGGCTGGCCGACGGCACCGCGGTGGTGCTGAAGGTCCGGCGCCCCGGCATCCGCGACACGGTCGAGGCCGACCTGCGCCTGCTGGCCC
This sequence comes from Pseudoxanthomonas broegbernensis, assembly GCF_014202435.1. Taxonomy (GTDB): domain Bacteria; phylum Pseudomonadota; class Gammaproteobacteria; order Xanthomonadales; family Xanthomonadaceae; genus Pseudoxanthomonas; species Pseudoxanthomonas broegbernensis. The sequence goes on from NZ_JACHGU010000001.1 coordinate 761,049, forward strand.
GCCTGGCCGAGATCGTCGAGACCCGCGCGCCGGACCTGCGCCGCTACCGGCCGGCCCAGGTGGTGCACGAATTCACCCTGTCGCTGCGCCGCGAGCTGGACTTCGCCGCCGAGTGCCGCAACGCCGAGCGCATCGCCGCCAACTTCGCCGGCCGCGCGGGGATCGTCGTGCCGCGCGTGCACTGGCAATGGACCTGCGAACGGCTCAACGTGCAGGACTTCCTCGACGGCATTCCCGGCCGCGACCTGGCCGCGGTGGACGCGGCCGGCCTCGACCGGCGGCGGCTGGCCCGGGCCGGCGCGGGCATCGTCCTGAAGATGGTGCTGGAGGACGGTTTCTTCCATGCCGACCCGCACCCGGGCAACATCTTCTACCTGCCGGGCGAACGCATCGGCGTGATCGATTTCGGCATGGTGGGGCGCGTATCGGAGCGGCGCCGCTTCCAGATCGTGCAGTTGCTCCACGGCCTGGTCGAGCGCGAGGCCGGCGCGGTCGCCGACGTGCTCCTGGAATGGGGCGAGGGAGGTGGCGAACTGGAGGAGTCGCGGCTCCAGGCCGACATCGGCGCCTTCGTCGACCAGTACCGCGGGGTGCCGCTGAAGGACCTGCGCATGGGCGCGATGCTGGCCGACGTGACCGCCATCCTGCGCGACCACGGCCTGAGCCTGCCGCCGGACCTGGCGCTGATGATCAAGGCCTTCCTGACCCTGGAAGGCCTGGGCCGGCAACTGGACCCGGACTTCGACATGGCCAGCGCCGCGCGGCCGTACGTGGAGCGCGCGCTGCTGGCGCACTGGTCGCCGCGGGCGCTGCTGCGCCGCGGCCGGCGCAGCGCGCTGCAGGCGCTGGAACTGGCCGGCGACATGCCGCGCGAATTGCGCCGCCTGCTGCGCGCTGCGCGTCGCGGACGCCTGCACATGCAGATGGAAGTGACCACGCTCAAGGCCTTCGGCGACCAGGTCGACCGCGCCGCCAACCGGCTGACCATGGGCGTGGTCACTGCGGCGCTGGTGATCGGTTCGTCCATCGTGATGCACAGCGCCGGCGGCGGGGTGCCCAGCCGCTGGCTGCTGGCGCTGGGCGTGCTCGGCTTCGTCGGCGCGGCGTTGTGCGGCATCTGGATCCTGCTGTCGATCTGGCGCAGCGGGCGGCGCTAGGACCGGAGCGGGGAGGCGGCAATTCCCTCGATTTCCCGCTCAAAGCTTGCGTCGGTACGAGGGTGATGTTCCGTCGCGCCTCGCCTCATCGCCTTGGCGGGAGATGGCATGGCCGGTTCCCGCCGTGCGACGTGCCTGCCGCTCCCGGCTGGGTGGCCTCGTCGCCGACTGAAGCCGGCTCCCACAGAGCCGGAGGTGCATGTGGTGCAGGAGCCCGCTTCAGCCGGCGACCGCCATCACCCTGACCCCCTCTGGGCCGTTCCGCCACAAGCCGCTCCTGCGAAGGCGCGTCGCTGGTGGACCATGCCGCCGTGATTCCCAGGCCTCATCCATGGCCGTGCCGGCCGCTTGGCCATCGGCCGGGCCCGCGGAGGGGTTGCGCTCCTTGTCTCGTTAGTAGTATTACTACTAACCATGAACCTGACCGACACCCAGCAGGCCATCCTCGCCCTCATCGCCGAGCGCATCGAGATCGAGGGCATGCCGCCTTCGCAGACCGAGATCGCCCGGGCGCTCGGCTTCAAGGGCGTGCGTGCCGCGCAGTACCACCTGGAGGCGCTGGAGGCCGCCGGAGCGATCGAGCGCCTGCCGGGCCGGGCGCGCGGCATCCGCCTGAAGGTGGCGCCGCCGTCGCCTCAGGCCAGGCTGGACCTGCCGGCCGCGGTGGACGACGACGCCCTGCGCCTGCCGGTGCTGGGCCGGGTCGCCGCCGGCACGCCGATCGGCGCCGACGCGCCGGCCGACCTGGCCGAGCGCTTCCTGGTGCTGGACCGGGTGCTGTTCTCGCCCGCGCCGGACTACCTGCTCAAGGTGGAGGGCGACTCGATGCGGGACGAGGGCATCTTCGACGGCGACCTGATCGGCGTGCACCGTACCCGCGAGGCGCGCTCGGGCCAGATCGTGGTGGCGCGGGTGGACGAAGAGATCACGGTCAAGCTGCTGAAGATCGGCAAGGACCGCATCCGCCTGCTGCCGCGCAACCCGGACTATGCGCCGATCGACGTGCTGCCGGACCAGGACTTCGCCATCGAAGGCCTGTACTGCGGCCTGGTCCGGCCCAACCGCTGATGGCGCCGCCGCGCTTCCGCCACCGGCCTGCCGCATCGCGGCGTTTTCCGACAGCGGCGCGGGCCGCGCGGCGATGCGCCGGTACCGCCGCGCAGGCTAGTTTCGGTCCTGTTGCCGGTCGTCGCAGCCTGTGCGATCACCCCTTTCCACACTCCGCCCCACACCACTGACACCGAGGACCACCACGATGGACGAGAACAAGAAGCGCGCCCTTGCCGCCGCCCTGAGCCAGATCGAGAAACAGTTCGGCAAGGGGTCGGTGATGCGCATGGGCGATCGCGTGATCGAGGCGGCCGAGGTGATTCCCACCGGCTCGCTGATGCTGGATATCGCCCTGGGCATCGGCGGCCTGCCGAAGGGCCGCGTGGTCGAGGTCTACGGGCCGGAATCCTCGGGCAAGACCACCCTCACCCTGCAGGCCATCGCCCAGTGCCAGAAGCTGGGCGGCACCGCCGCCTTCATCGACGCCGAGCATGCGCTGGACCCGATCTATGCGGCCAAGCTGGGCGTCAACGTCGACGACCTGCTGCTGTCCCAGCCCGATACCGGCGAGCAGGCGCTGGAAATCGCCGACATGCTGGTGCGCTCCGGGTCGGTCGACATCGTGGTGATCGACTCGGTCGCCGCACTCACCCCCAAGGCCGAGATCGAGGGCGAGATGGGCGACCAACTCCCCGGTCTCCAGGCCCGTCTGATGAGCCAGGCCCTGCGCAAGCTCACCGGCAACATCAAGCGCTCCAACACCCTGGTGGTCTTCATCAACCAGTTGCGCCACAAGATCGGCGTGATGATGCCGGGCCAGAGCCCGGAAACCACCACCGGCGGCAATGCGCTGAAGTTCTACGCCTCGGTGCGCCTGGACATCCGCCGCATCGGCGCGATCAAGAAGGGCGACGAGATCATCGGCAATCAGACCCGGATCAAGGTGGTCAAGAACAAGATGGCGCCCCCCTTCAAGCAGGTCATCACCGAGATCCTGTATGGCGAAGGCATCAGCCGCGAGAGCGAATTGATCGACATGGGCGTGGAAGCCAAGCTCGTGGACAAGGCGGGGGCCTGGTACAGCTACGGCTCCGAGCGCATCGGCCAGGGCAAGGACAACGCGCGCCAGTACCTGCGCGAGAACCCGGCGGTGGCGGCCAAGATCGAAGCCGAACTGCGCGAGAAGTTCCAGCCCGAAGAGGCGGCGCGCGACGAAGTGGCTGCCAGCGAGTAAGCCGAGGGCGACCGGCAGGCCGACGAGGCAAACAGGTGTCCGCTTCCCCGCCGGGGCGTTGTCAGTGGCGCAGCGGCGGGGAAGCGGCCCTTGCGGGCCAGGAGGGCAGGCGCCAGGCACGGCGCACGTCTTCATGCGAGGCCGGCGGTTCGCGCCATGGCGCAGACGATTCATCCAAGACCCATCCAAGACCGGGCGCGTTCCCGGCCCGGCTCGAACCACGCGGTGAATGCGGCGAACCATGAACGACGATTCCACCCACAGTCCGGGTGACGAGGCCGGCCCGGAGTCCATCGATGGGCCGATGGGGCCGGCGGCACCAGCCGAGGCCAGCGGACCGAGGCGACGCCGGGCGCGGCCGGCGCCGACCCCGGTACAGCGTGCGCTGGGCCTGCTGGTGCGGCGGGAACATTCGCGCAAGGAACTGGCCCGCAAACTCGCCGCGCGCGGAATCGAGGCCACGGAGGCCGCCGCCACGGTCGAGCGCCTGGCCGGCGAAGGCTGGCAGGACGATGGCCGCTTCGCGGGCTGGCTGGTCCGGGGGCGTGCGGGGTCCGGCTATGGGCCGCTCTATATCCGTGCCGAATTGGCGACCCACGGGCTGGGAAGCGAGGCGATCGCGGCGGCCCTGGACGGCTTCGAGGGCGACTGGACCGAGATGGCCCGCGACCTGGTCCGCCGCCGCTACGGCGAGGGCGGCCCGGCCGACCTGGCGCAGCGCCGCAAGGCCGCCGACCTGCTGGCCCGGCGCGGCTTCGATGGCGACAGCATTCGCGCGGCCACGCGCTTCGACCCCGACGACTGAACTCCCCGCGCATGCGTTGAGGCTGCGCTTGCCAGGCCGATGGCCAGTGCCCGGGCAAGTGTCCCGGCGAGGCTTGGGGCATGCGCCCCCACGCCGGCCACGCATTCGCCCATGGCCGGTTCCGCCGGACAGGTCCGCCGGCGGCTGCCCCTCGCGCTCTGATACCCTTTGCCGGTTGGAATTCCGTCCCGCCGGGCCGCCCAGGTGCTCCGGCCGGACTCGTCCGTCCGCCAGCCACAGCCCGATGACCGCCTCCACTCCGTATTCCACCGCCCGCATTCGCGGCGATTTCCTCGAATTCTTCAAGGACAAGGGCCACACCATCGTGCCCTCGGCCTCCCTGGTGCCCGGCAACGACCCGACCCTGCTGTTCACCAACTCGGGCATGGTCCAGTTCAAGGACGTGTTCCTGGGCGCGGAGAAGCGCAGCTACGTGCGTGCGGCCGACGTCCAGCGCTGCCTGCGCGCCGGCGGCAAGCACAACGACCTGGACTCGGTCGGCTACACCGCCCGCCACCACACCTTCTTCGAGATGCTGGGCAACTGGTCCTTCGGCGACTACTTCAAGAAGGACGCCATCGCCTGGGCCTGGGAACTGCTGACCGGGGTGTGGAAGCTGCCGGCCGAGCGCCTGCTGGTCACCGTCTACCACGACGACGACGAAGCCTATGCGCTGTGGCGCGACATGGTCGGCGTGCCGGAGGCGCGGATCGTGCGCATCGGCGACAACAAGGGCGCGCCGTACGCCTCCGACAACTTCTGGCAGATGGCTGAAACCGGCCCCTGCGGCCCCTGCACCGAGATCTTCTACGACCACGGCGCGCACATCGCCGGCGGCCCCCCGGGCTCGCCGGACGAGGACGGCGACCGCTTCATCGAGATATGGAACCTGGTGTTCATGCAGTTCGACCGCCAGCCCGACGGCACCCTGATCCCGTTGCCGGCGCCGTGCGTGGATACCGGCATGGGCCTGGAGCGGCTGGCGGCGATCCTGCAGCACGTGCACAGCAACTACGAGATCGACCTGTTCCAGGCGCTGATCCGCAGGGCCGCCGAGCTGACCGGCACCGCCGACCTGGAGAACAAGTCGCTGCGGGTGATCGCCGACCACATCCGCGCCAGCGCGTTCCTGATCGTCGACGGCGTGCTGCCGTCCAACGAAGGGCGCGGCTACGTGCTGCGCCGGATCATCCGTCGCGCCCTGCGCCACGGCTGGATGCTGGGCGTGCGCGAGCCGTTCTTCCACCAGTTGGTCGCTACCCTGTCCGGCCTGATGGGCGAGGCCTATCCGGAGCTGCCGGCCGCGCGCACCCTGGTCGAGCGCGCGCTCAAGGCCGAGGAGGAGCGTTTCGCCGAGACGCTGGACGCGGGCATGAAGATCTTCGAGGAGGTGGCCGCCGGCCTTGGCCCGGCGCCCGGCACCGAGGTGCCCGCGAACGCGCGTGATGGCGCGTCCGCACCGCCGGGCCGGACGATTCCCGGCCAGGATGCATTCCGCCTCTACGACACCTACGGCTTCCCGCTCGACCTCACCCAGGACATCGCGCGCGAGCGCGGCCTGACCGTCGACGTCCCCGGCTTCGACGCGGCGATGGCGCAGCAGCGCGAAACCGCGCGCGCGGCCGGCAAGTTCGGTGGCGGCGTGCAGTTGCCGGCCGACCTGGTGGCCACGCTGCAGCCCACCGTGTTCCTCGGCTACGATGCCCTGCGGGCCGACGGCCTGAAAGTCGTGGCCCTGCTGCGCGACGGCCGCCCGGTCGATGCGCTGGAGGCGGGCGACACGGCCATCGTGATCACCGACCGCACCCCGTTCTACGCCGAGTCCGGCGGCCAGGTCGGCGATACCGGCCGGCTGGACGGCGACGGCGTGCGGCTCGAAGTCACCGATACCCAGAAGTTCGCCGGCCAGTTCCATGGCCACCTGGCGCGCATGGAGCAGGGCCGGTTGAAGGTCGGCGACGTGCTGGCCGGCAGCGTCGACGCCGCGCGCCGTGCCACCATCGTGCTCAACCACTCGGCCACCCACCTGCTGCACGGCGCGCTGCGCGGCCTGCTCGGCACCCACGTCGCGCAGAAGGGCTCGCTGGTCGCGCCCGACCGCCTGCGCTTCGACTTTTCCCACTTCCATCCGGTCGCCGCCGACGAACTGGCGCGGATCGAGCGGCTCGTCAACGACGAGGTCCGCGCCAACCACCCGGTGGTGATCCAGCAGATGGACATGCAGTCCGCGCTGGACATCGGCGCGATGGCGCTGTTCGGCGAGAAGTACGGCGAGCGGGTGCGCGTGGTGAAGATGGGCGAGTCGGTCGAGCTGTGCGGTGGCACCCATGTCGGCCGCACCGGCGACATCGGTCTGTTCAAGATCGTGTCCGAGGGAGGTGTGTCGGCCGGCGTGCGCCGGATCGAGGCGGTCACCGGGCAGGGTGCGCTGGACCATGTGGCCGCCGAGGAGCGCAGCCTGGACGAAGCCGCCGCCGCACTGGGCGGCAGCCGCGGCGACGTGGCCGACAAGGCACGTTCGCTGGCCGAGCGCATCCGTCGGCTGGAACGGGAAATCGACTCGTTCAAGGCCAGGGCGGCCAACACCGCGGCCGCCGACCTGGCCAGCGCCGCGATCCAGGTCCAGGGCATCCGGGTGCTTGCGGCCAGGCTCGAGGGCCTGGATGCCAAGGGCCTGCGCGAGGCCGTGGACACCCTCAAGCAACAGCTAGGCGATGCCGTTATCGTCTTGGCCGGCGCCCAGGGCGGCAAGGCCGCGCTGGTGGCGGGAGTGAACGGCGCTGCAATGGGCAAGGTCAAGGCGGGCGAACTTCTGGCGCATGTGGCCGGTCGTATCAATGGCAAGGGCGGCGGACGCCCGGACCTGGCCCAGGGTGGTGGCGAGGACGGGCCCGCCCTTGCCCTGGTGCTCGACGAGGTTCCTGCGTGGGTCGGTCAACGCCTGCAGTGATCCTACGTTCATGACAATCGGCCACGATTAGCCGAGGATGGGCCCCTTGCCGGTTCGCCGGGGCGGGCAGTACGATTTCCCAACCCTACCGTATGCTGAAGTGTGGACGCGCAGGTTCTCACCGGCCTGCGCAGGCCGACGAAGATACGCCGGCACCATGGAGATAGCGCAATGTTGATTTTGACCCGCCGAGTAGGCGAAACCCTGATGATCGGCGATTCGATCACCGTCACCGTGCTCGGCGTCAAGGGCAACCAGGTGCGGATCGGCATCACCGCGCCCAAGGACGTGGCCGTGCACCGCGAGGAGATCTACCAGCGGATCCAGCGCGGCGAGGCAATGGGCGGCGGCGACGGGGCCGACCCGGCCGAATAGCAGGAAACGTTTGCCGCAAAACGGCCCAGACGGTATCCTTTCACGGCTCGCGATCGCGGCTGCGATGCGAACCCGACGGAGTGATGCCCGAGAGGCCGAAGGGGCTCCCCTGCTAAGGGAGTATAGGGTCAAAAGCTCTATCGAGGGTTCGAATCCCTCTCACTCCGCCACATCTGAAAACGCCTGCAAATCGCTGATTCGCAGGCGTTTTTCTTTGGGCCTTCGTCGGCTTGGACCGGTCTCGCGCCAATGGGGGGCGAAGTCGCAGGCCGGCTCGCGGCCCACGCCGGGGCTTTCGACCAACCTGGGAGTTCACCGGGGACGACGGCGTGCGTGACCTATCGAACGCTTGTGCCTGCCCGAGCAGGAGGATCTGGAGGGGGGCGTTCGCGGGGACTCGGACGCAAGGGCCACAAGGGTGACGACTGGCCATCCTCAAGCCCCGTGTGCGCTCGGCCATTTCGGGCTTCGGGGCGGTCGCCGACTGAAGTCGGCTCCTGCACGAGCGCGGAGGCGTGAGGCGCTCCGCGGGTGGGCGAAGAACAAAAAAAAAGCCGGCGACATCGGTCGCCGGCTCTTGAGAAATGGCGCGCCCGGAGAGATTCGAACTCCCGACCGCCTGGTTCGTAGCCAGGTACTCTATCCAGCTGAGCTACGGGCGCGTTTCAAGGCGCGGAATTATGCGGGAGCCTCGCATGGGCGTCAATCGTCCGGGCATCTTTCGCTGCCGGGAAGCGCCCCGGCCAGGGCCTCGGCCACGGCATGCGGCCGCCTCATCCAGCCGAAGTGGTCGGCCGGCGCGCGCAGTGCTGCGGCGTCCAGCGGTACGATCGCCCGCGGAGCGTTGGGAAGCTTGTCCAGCAATGCCTGCATGGAGCCGGGCGGCGCCAGCCAGTCGTCGGCCAGTACCACGCCGCGAACCGGTGCACGCAGGCGCGCCATGCCGCCTTCCAGGTCCAGCCGCGAACCGGATGCGACGTAGCGATTGCCGAGGCCGACCCGCGCCCAGTCGGCGATCAGGCTGCGCGCCTCGGTCCCGCCGAAGCCCAGGCGCCGGCCGTGCAGCACGCCCTGGCGGCGGGCCAGCCAGGGCAGGAAGCGGTAGACCGGCGGCAGCAGCCAGCGCCGGGGCGCGGGGAAGCTGCGCCAGTAGGGCGTGCCGGAGGCCACCAGCCACAGGCCAGCCACCGGCACGGTGGCCTGGCCGGCGAAGCAGCAGGCCAGTTGGCCGCCCAGGCTGTGCCCGCCCAGCAGCAGCGGCCGGCCGTCGGCGGGGAGGCAGGCGACACTGGCCGGGAGATCCTGCTCCAGCAGTTCCCGGTAACCCCAGTCCAGCCCGCACGCCGGCCGCAGCGAACTGCTGCCGTGGCCGCGCCATTCGTGCAGGTGGGTGGCGATGCCGAGCATGGCCAGCGCCTCGGCCAGCGGCAGGTAGTGGCGCGCGGCCACGCCCAGCGCGGGCAGCCACAGCAGGCGCGCGCGCGGTCGATCGGGGGTGCGCGCCTGCAGCGTCCAGCGATGCCCGTCGGCGGCGGCGGCGGGGCGGTCGCCGGTGGCGGCCATCACCGGCCGGGCATGATCGCGAAGTGGTCCAGCACCACCACCTCGCTCCGGCCGGGGCGGTAGCCGCCGCGCAATGCCGCATGCACGTAGTCCACCGCCGCCGCGCAGGCCTGGCGCAGGGCCAGGCCGCGCGCGAGGTTGGCCGCCACCGCCGAGGCCAGGGTGCAGCCAGTGCCGTGCGCGTCCAGGCGCAGGCGTGGATGCGCCGTGTGCTGTTCGCCCTCGGCATCGGCCAGGATGTCGGTCACCTCGTCCGTGCCGTCCAGGTGGCCCCCCTTCAGCAGCACGGCAGGAGCCCCCAGCGCGCGCAGCGCCGCAGCGGCCGCCGACATCCCTTGCAGGTCCTCGATCCTGCGGCCGAGCAGCAGTTCGGCCTCGGGCAGGTTGGGGGTGAGGACGGTGGCCAGCGGCAGCAGCCGCGTGCGCAGCGCCTCGAGCGCATCCTCCTCCAGCAGGCGCGCGCCGCTGGTGGCGACCATCACCGGGTCCACCACCACGTGCGGCGGCCGGTGGCGCTGCAGCGCGCGCGCCACCGTGCCGATCACCTCGGCGCTGGCCAGCATCCCCAGCTTGACCGCGCCGATGCGGAAGTCGGCGAAGCAGGCGTCGATCTGCGCGTCGAGGAAATCCTGCGGCGGCACGTGCACCGAGGTCACTCCGCGGGTGTGCTGCGCGGTGAGCGCGGCCAGCGCGGAAAGCCCGTGCACGCCGTGGGCGGCGAAGGCCTTGAGGTCGGCCTGGATGCCGGCGCCGCCGCCGGAGTCGGAGCCGGCGATGGTGAGGACGCAGACGGGCCGGGAATCGTCTTGGATGCGGGTCATGCCCGCTATTCTGCACTGCCCTGCGCCGGCGGTGGGTGCGTGCCGGCGTCGGCCAGGGGCGCAGCCAGGCGCAGCGCATGCTCGAAGTCGGACGCGAAGCGCACCTGCGCGTGCGCTGCGCCGAAGCCCATGCCGGCCAGCACGCGGTCGGGCTGCGGCTGCAGCCCGGACACCACCAGCGCGATGCCATGCCGGGCGCAGCGCCGGGCGAGGTTTTCCAGCGAATGCACGCCGGAGGCGTCGATGATCGGCACCAGCCGCATGCGCAGGATGAGCACCTTGGGCGGGTCGATGGCCAACTGGTCCAGCAGGTTGTCCAGGCGGTCGGCCGCGCCGAAGAACAACGGGCCGCTGATCTGGTACGCCTCCACCCCGCGGGGCAGGTGCAGGCGCTGCGTCTCGTCGTCGTCGCGCGTGCCCGCGGCCCGGTCGTCGCCGTATTCGCCCGAGCTGACCTCGACGCTCTCGGCCATGCGCAGCATGAAGACCACCGTCGCCAGCGCCAGGCCGGCCTGGATGGCCACGGTCAGGTCGAAGAACACGGTCAGGCCGAAGGTCAGCAGCAGCACCAGGCGGTCGCCCCAGGGCGCCGAGAGCGTGTGCCGGAAATGCTGGTGCTCGCTCATGTTCCAGGCCACCACCAGCAGCACCGCGGCCAGCGCCGGCAACGGCACGTAGCGCATCAGCGGCGCCAGGGCCAGCATGAACAACAGCAGGAACGCCGCATGCAGCATCCCGGCCACCGGCGAGCGCGCGCCGGCGCGGATGTTGGTGGCCGTGCGCGCGATCGCGCCGGTGGCCGGCAGCCCGCCGAACAGCGCGGAACCGACGTTGGCCACGCCCTGGGCCACCAACTCGCCGTTGGAGCGGTGGCGGCCGCCGGTCATGCCATCGGCCACCACGGCCGACAGCAGCGATTCCACGCCGGCCAGGAATGCGATGGTGAACGCGCTGGGCAGCAGTTCCAGGGTGCGCTCCAGCGGGATATGCGGAACCTGGAAGCCGGGCAGCGCGGAGGGCAGCGCGCCGAAGCGGCTGCCGATGGTCTCCGCCGGCAGGGCCAAGGCCAGGGCGGCGAAGGTGCATGCCAGCAGCGCGACCAGGAAGCCGGGCCAGGCCGGCTTCCAGCGGCGCAGGCCGAAGATCACCGCCAGCCCGAGCACGGTCAGCGCCACCGTGGCCGGCTGCGTGGTGGCGATGTGCTGGGCGTAGGCGGTCCAGCGCGGGATGAACTCGGCCGGCACCGCTTCCATGCGCAGGCCCAGCGCATCCTTGACCTGACTGGAGAAGATGCTGACGGCGATGCCGGCGGTGAAGCCGGTGATCACCGGCTGCGGCATGTATTTCATCAGCGTGCCCAGGCGCAGCAGGCCGGCGGCGATGAGCATCAATCCCGCCAGCAGCGTGCACAGCACCAGCCCGCCGAAGCCGAAGCGCTCGATCACCACGAACACCACCGGGATGAACGCCGCGGTCGGTCCGCCGACCTGCACCCGCGAGCCGCCCAGCGCCGAGATCAGGAAGCCGGCGATGATGGCGGTGTACAGGCCCTTCTCCGGCGTCGTGCCGCTGGCGATGGCCAGCGCCATGGCCAGCGGCAGGGCGACGATGGCTACGGTGAGGCCGGCGACCGTATCGGCGCGCAGTTCGCGCCAGCCATAGCCTTCGTGCAGTGCCGTGGCCAGCTTGGGGATGAACTGCGACAGGTACCTGCGCGTGCGGGAGGACATGCGGGCTCCTGAGCTAGGGCGGTCCCGCCGGCCGTGGACGGGGGCCGGTCATGTGCGCCGGTGCGATGGCACCGATGCGGTTCCGGCGTGGCGGCTTGGCGTCCATCGCCTCAGCGCGGCAGGCCGCAACGATGGAAGTGCGTTCGCGCGGTCGTGCTCATGCCGCCGTCTTCAGCCGCACGCCGCGCCCCTCGCCCCGGCTGGGCTGGCCCGGGCCGATCAGCTCGATGCCGGCGGCGTCCAGCGCATCGACGACCTTCATCAGCGTGTCGATCACGCCGCGCACCGTGCCGTCGCTGGCCTCCATGCGCTGGATCGTGGGCAGAGACACCCCCGGCCATCGCAGCCAGTCGGCGCTGGTCGATATCGAGCAGGGCGCGGGCGGCGCGCATCTGGATGGCGGTGATCATTGCGGGAACAGGCGGTGGGCCGGCCCCTGATTATCCATCTTAAAACCGTTCATATGCAAGTTCAAAACATCATGAGTGATGCATTAAGCATCATTCATATGAACGGCCGCCGCCCCGGCGCCTCGATCCGCATCCGGGGCGGCGAGCCGGCGGCTACAGCACCTCGGAGGCGAAGTCGGCCAGGCGCGAGCGCTCGCCGCGGCGCAGGGTGATGTGCGCGCTGTGCGGCCAGTTCTTGAAGCGGTCCACCGCGTAGGTCAGGCCGGACGTGGTCTCGGTCAGGTAAGGGGTGTCGATCTGCTCCACGTTGCCCAGGCACACGATCTTGGTGCCCGGGCCGGCGCGGGTGATCAGCGTCTTCATCTGCTTGGGGGTGAGGTTCTGCGCCTCGTCCAGGATCAGGTAGCGCGAGAGGAAGGTGCGCCCGCGCATGAAGTTCATCGAGCGGATCTTGATCCGCGAGGCGAGCAGGTCGTTGGTCGCCGCGCGGCCCCAGGCGCCGCCGTCCTGGTTGTGGGTGAGCACTTCCAGGTTGTCGGTCAGCGCGCCCATCCACGGGGTCATCTTCTCCTCCTCGGTGCCGGGCAGGAAGCCGATGTCCTCGCCGACGCTGACCGTGGCGCGGGTCATGATGATCTCGCGGTAGCGCTGCTGGTCCATGGTCTGGGCCAGGCCGGCGGCCAGCGCCAGCAGGGTCTTGCCGGTGCCGGCGGTGCCCAGCAGGGTGACGAAGTCGATGTCCGGGTCCATCAGCGCGTTGAGCGCGAAGTTCTGCTCGCGGTTGCGCGCGGCGATGCCCCACACCGCGTGCTGGCCGTGGCGGAAGTCGTCCACCAGGGTCAGCACCGCGCGGCCGCCCTCGACCTTGGCCACGCGCAGTTCCACCTCGTCCTCGCCTGGCAGGTACAGGTACTGGTTCGGGTGCCAGTCCTCGTCCTGGCGCGGCGCCACCTCGTAGCTGGTGCGGCCCTTGTCCGACCAGGAGCGCAGGTCGCCCTCGTGCCGGTCCCAGAAATCCCCCGGCAGCTCGGTGGCGCCGGTGAACAGCAGGCTGAAATCGTCCAGCGCGCGGTCGTTCTCGTAGTCCTCCGACACGATGCCGGCGATGGCCGCCTTGATCCGCAGGTTGATGTCCTTGGAGACGAACACCACCGGGATATCGGGCGGCGTGGTTTCCTTCAGCGCCAGGATCGCGCCGAGGATGGCATTGTCCGGGATCGCCGCGCCGAAGCTCTTGCCGGCCTCGAAGTGGCTGGTCTGGAAGAACAGCAGCCCGGCGCTGTGGTGGCCGCGCAACTGCACGCTGCTGGGCAGGGCCAGGGGGATGCCGTCGGCCAGGCGCTCCAGGCCGGCGCTTTCCACCAGTTCGTTGAGGAAGCGGCTGACCTGGCGCGCGTTGCGGCTCGGCTCGGAGGTGCCCTTCTTGGCGTTGTCCAGCTCCTCGATCACCTGCATCGGCAGGTATACGTCGTGCTCCTCGAACTTGAACAGCGCGGTGGGGTCGTGCATCAGCACGTTGGTGTCCAGCACGTAGATGCGCTTGCCTCGGGTCATCGTGGCTTCCTGGTGGGAGGTGCGGGGCAGGGGGATGCGGGGCCGGGCGCCGCGGGTACGGGCGCTGGGCAGCGGCGAACCGCCGCGGCCTGCGGGGCAGGGCGACGGGGGAACGGGAAGCGGGCGGTGGTCACTGAGAGGCTTCGGCCTTCAGCGCGTCGAGCACGGCCTGGGCATGGCCGGGGACCTTCACCCCGCGCCATTGGCGGGCGATGCGGCCGTCGGGCGCGATCAGGAAGGTGCTGCGCACCACGCCCATGACCTTGCGGCCGTACATGTTCTTCTCGGCGATCACGTCGAAGGCGCGGCAAAGCGCCTCGTCGGCGTCGCTGACCAGCGGGAAGGCGAAGCCCTGCCGGGCGCAGAAGTTGTCGTGCGACTTCACCGAATCGCGCGATACGCCCAGCACGCCGGCGTCGAGCGCGGTGAACTGCGGCAGCAGCGCATTGAAGTCCAGGCCCTCGGTGGTGCAGCCGGGCGTGCTGTCCTTCGGGTAGAAGTACAGCACCAGCCAGCGGCCGGCGTAGTCGGCGAGGGTGGCGGTGCGGCCGCCGGACAGGGCCAGCGGGAGTTCCAGGGTGGAACGGTCGAGCTTGACCGGTTTCATTTCGTTCCTGCTCAGAACTTCATCGGGTCCATGATCGCGTCAAGGTTCAGATGGTCGCAGAACTCGAGGAAGTCGTCGCGCAGGACGGCGATGTGCATGTCCGCCGGCACGCCGATGGTCACCTGCGCCGAGAACATCTCCGCGCCGGTCTGCATCGCCCGGTACCGGGTGCTCTGCAGGTTCTCGATGGTGATGCCCTGGCGGTCGAAGAAGTCCGCCAACTGGAACAGGATGCCGGGCTTGTCCGCGGCGACGACCTCGACGATGTACGGCAGCAGGTTGGACTGGACCTGCTTGGCCGCGGTGCGGTACCAGATCAGCTTGAGGTGGTCCTCGCGCTCCAGCCGGCCGAGCATGGCCTCCAGCTTGGCGACCGCGTCCCACGAGCCCATCGCCAGCGCGGTCATCGATACGTCTCGGCCCACCGTGGCCAGCCGCGCATCCACCAGATTGCAGCCGCTGTCGGCGATCCGGCGGGTCACCACCAGCAGTGGCGATTCCGGATGCGTCGTATAGGCGTTGATCAGGAGGTGGTTTTCGTTCGGCGAAGGCCGAGGAGGGGTGTCGGTCAAGGAGGCTTCCGGTATCGCGAGAGGCTGAATGGCAGGCAGGACCGAGCCTGGCGCTACGGCCAGCATACTTGCCCGTGGTTTCGCGCCGCAAGTATGATCGGACTCCCAGAAACCGGCCCGCGCCGCCCGCGCTGGCCGCAGAAACTAGAGCGAATCCGCTTTGCATCCCTCCGGCCTGATCACCGCGCTTGCGACCCCGTTCGACGAGGCCGGCGCACTGGACCTCGACGCCTGGCGCCGGCTGCTGGAATGGCAGTTGGCGGCGGGCGCGCAGGGCGTCGTCGTCGCCGGCTCCACCGGCGAGGCCTCGATGCTCGACGATGGCGAGTACGACACCCTGCTGCGCGCGGCGGTGAAGACCGTGGCCGGGCGCGTGCCGGTGCTGGCCGGCACGGGATTGCCCGGCACCGCCCGCACCATCGCCCAGACCCGGCGCGCGGCGGCCTGCGGCGCCGACGCCGCCCTGGTGGTGGCCCCGGCGTACGTGCGGCCTACCCAGGCCGGCCTGCTCGCGCACTACCGCGCGGTGGCCGAGCAGGGCGGGCTGCCGGTGATCCTGTACAACGTGCCGGTGCGCACCGCCTGCGACCTGCTGCCCGAGACCGTGGTCGAGCTAGCCACGCACGAGCGCATCATCGGCATCAAGGAAGCGGTGTCCGACCCGGCGCGCATGGCCGCGCTGGTGGCGCTGCGCGGCCCCGGCTTCAGCGTCCTCAGCGGCGACGACGGCAGCGCCGGCCGGGCGATGCTGGCCGGTGCCGATGGGCTGGTCTCGGTCGGCTCCAACGCCGCGCCCGCCGCCTACCGCCACCTGTGCGACCTGGCCCGCGGCGACGATGCGGCCGCGGCCGGCGAGTGGGACGCGCGGCTGGCGCCGCTGCACGCCTTCTGCGGCGTGGAGCCGAACCCGATCCCGGTCAAGGCGCTGCTGCAGCGGCGGGGCTACGGCCAGGGCCTGCGCCTGCCGCTGCTGCCGCTGTCCGCGCCGCACCAGGCCGAAGCCGCCCGCATCGCCGCGCTGGTATGCGATCTCGAAGAAAAATGCGGCCGCGAATCGGTCGCGGCCTGATCCAGAACCTACCCGGAGAACCCCTGCCGATGTCCCCGACTTCACGCGTCGCCCGCGCCGCCATGGCCGTGCTGCTGGCCTCCACTGTGGCCGTCCTGCTTGGAGGCTGCTCCTGGTTCGGCAAGGGCGGCAAGCGGGGCGACTACGCCCTGGCCCAGGAACAGCGGCCGCTGGAAGTGCCGCCCGATCTGAACCTGCCCGACACCTCCGGCGCGATGGCGCTGCCCTCGACCAGCAGCGCGGCGGCCCGTCCGGCGGCCGCGCCGGCGCCTTCGGCCAGCGGCTTCACCGTGCCGGGGACGCGCGACGAGGTCTTCGCCCGCGTCGGCACCGCGCTGGAGGCCATCGACGGCCTGGCCATCGCCAGCCGCGCGCAGTTGCTGGGCACCTACGACGTCGCCTACCAGGGCACCGACTTCCTGGTGCGGGTGACGGCGGTGGAGAGCGGCGCGTACGTGTCGGCGGTCGACCCGCGCGGCCTGCCGGCCACGGGCGAGGCGCCGCTCAAGGCGATCGCCGCGCTGCAGGCGGCGCTGGCACCCTGACCGGGCGCTGCGGCCAGGAACCGGGTATGGCTGGCGGAATCCCCGTGCGCGGGCAATGACCGGCGTGCGGGCGGTCGCCGGCTATACCTGGCTCCTACAACAACCTCGTCGATCGGTTGCTTCTTGTAGCAGCCGGCTCCAGGCGGCAAACGTACCCGGAACGCGCCGGACCCGGATCGCCGCAATAGCGGCCGCTGCGTGGATTTCCGCGCCACGCCGCCAAGGCGCGGCCCAAGCGGCGGCGGCCGCCTTCCGGCTCAGCGCTCCAGGAACGGCAGCTTGTCGGGCTTGCCATCCCACTCGGCCGCATCCGGCAGCGGTTCCTTGCGGGTGGTGATCACCGGCCAGGCCTTGGACAGCTCGGCGTTCAGGGCGGCGTAGCCTTCCTGTCCGGCGGGAACGTCGTCCTCGGGGTAGATGGCGTTGACCGGGCATTCGGGCTCGCACAGGGTGCAGTCGATGCATTCGTCCGGGTCGATGACCAGGAAGTTCGGGCCTTCGTGGAAGCAATCGACCGGGCACACCTCGACGCAATCGGTGTACTTGCACTTGATGCAGTTTTCGGTGACGACGAAGGGCATGGACGCGAACCACGAAAAAACGCACGGATAAGAGCGGTATTCTAATCCAGCGCTCGGTCCGGCGTCGCACCGATTCCGATTTCGATTCAGCCCGGTGGCGCTTGTCCCGGCGGTCCGTTGGCGGTCCATCGGCCCTTGCCCGTGGCGGCGGCGATGCCGGGAGTCGCTACAGCCCGCGCGCGCGGGCCAGCCGGTACATGCCCGTCGCGGCCAGGTCCTCGTCATGGCGACGCACCTCCACGCCCATGGACGCCAGCGCGCGGGCGTAGCGTTCGAGCAGGGCGTCGCTGCCGAGCAGGTGCACCGTCCCGCCCGTGTGGGCGATGAGCGCGGCGCGCAGTTCGTGGCCGATCAGCAGTCCGGACAGGTAGGAAGGCAGTGCGTCGGCGACGAAGCGCCCGAACAACGCCGCGGTGCGCACGCCGAACAGGTCCTGCAGCACGCCCTCGCCGGCCCGCCCGTCCTCCAGGCCGGCGTCGAACGCGGCCGCATCCAGTGCCGGGTCGTCCGCCGGCATGGTGCGGCCGAGGATGCTGTGCCGGCGCAGCAGGCCGTACAGCTCGCCGGTCATCGCGGTGGAGATGCGCATGACGGCGCCGTCGCGCACCTGCAACCACTTGCTGTGGGTGCCCGGCAGGCACAGGCGATGCGTGCCGGGGCCCAGCGTTTCCATCAGCCCGGCGGCCTGTGTCTCCTCGCCGCGCATCACGTCGGCCGCGTCCCGGCCATGGTCGGCCATGCCCGGCACGCACCACAGGGCGCGGCCGGCCAGCGCCGGCCACTGCGCGCCCGGGTCCAGGCGGCGCATGCCGGCGGCCAGTGCATCCAGGCCGGCCGGGCACGCGGTGTAGGGCATCTCGATCCAGCCGCCGCGCGCGCCGACCATGCCGCACAGCACGATCAGGCGATCGTCCCAATCCTGCACGCGCGCGGCCAGGACCTGGCCGAAGCGTCCTTGGCAGGCCAGCGCGCCATCGTCGCTGCGGCGGCGGTCGACGATCCGGCCGGCGTCGTCCAGGCGGTACAGGCGCAGGCTGCTGCCGCCCCAGTCCACCGCGATCACGGTGCGGCCACCCGGCTTTCCTCCAGGCCCAGCGCGGCCTCCAGCGGCACGGCGTACAGGCCGCCGGAAGTGGGAAATGCGGTACGCGCCTCCGCGGCCAGGCCCTGCGGCGAGGTGATGACGTAGAGCGTATCCAGGCCGGGGCCGCCGATGGCGCAGCACGAGGGCTGCGGCACCGGCAGCGGCACGACCCGCTCGGGCGTGCCGTCCGGGCGGTAGCGTACGACCCGCGAAGCGCCCCATTGCGCGTTCCACACGCAGCCCTGGGCATCGAGCGCGGAACCGTCGGGCGAGGCGCCGGCGTGGTCTTCGATCCGGACGAACACGCGGGCTCGGCTCACCTGGGCCGTTTCCGGGTCGTAGTCGCCGCACAGGATTTCCGCACGGACCGAATCGCAGTAATAGAGCGTGCGTCCATCGGCCGAGAAGCAGATCGAGTTGGGAATGGCCGCGCCCGGCAAGGACAAGCGGCGCAGGCCGTGGCGGAAGGAGAACTGGTAGAACGCGCCGGTCGGCGCATGCTCCGGGTGCTCGTTCATGGTGCCGAACACGAAGTTGCCGTGGCGGTCGGCGCGGCCGTCGTTGCTGCGGGTATGCGGGTTCTCCGGCTCCACCGGCGCCAAGCGGCGCAGCGGCAGTTCCTCGCCGGAAAGGCCGGCCTCCAGGTCGGCCCGGTACAGGCCCTTGGCCAGCGCCAGCAACAGCGAGCCATCCTCGACCAGGCCGATGCAGCCGGGCCTATCGGGCAGCGTCCATGACCGGGTATGGCCATCGCCGGGGCGATGCAGCCACAGCCGCGCGCCGTCGATGTCCACCCACAGCACCGCCTGCCGCCGTACGCACCAGACCACGCCCTCGCCGTGCGCGCAGCGCGCGTCCACGGCAAGGCGGGGCAGGGGGGCATGCAAGGGGCTCGCTACCATTCGGCGACGCTTCCGTCGGCATGGCGCCAGACCGGATTGCGCCAGTCGGGCGGGTTGAGGTGGGCGTGCTGGAGGCGCGCTTCGTCGATCTCCACGCCCAGGCCGGGGCCGGGCAGGGCGCGGATGTGGCCATTGTCGCAGGCGAAGTCGTCCTTGTTGAGCACGTAGTCGAGCAGGTCGGCGCCCTGGTTGTAGTGGATGCCGATGCTCTGTTCCTGCAGCATCGCGTTGTGCGAGGCGAAGTCCACCTGCAGGCAGGCGGCCAGCGCGACCGGGCCCAGCGGGCAGTGCGGGGCCAGGGCCACGTCGTGGGCTTCGGCCATCGCCGCGATCTTCATGCACTCGGTGATGCCGCCGGCGTGCGACAGGTCCGGCTGCAGGATCGACAGGCCGCCGGCGGCGAGCACGCGCTTGAAGTCGAAGCGCGAGTACATGCGCTCGCCGGCCGCCAGCGGGATCGCGCTGGTCTCGGCCAGGCGCGGGTAGTACTCGGCCTGCTCGGGCAGTACCGGTTCCTCGACGAACAACGGCTTGAACGGCTCCAGCTCGCGCAGCAGCACCCGGGCCATGGGTGCGCCGACGCGGCCGTGGAAGTCGACGCCGAAGTCCACGGAGTCGCCGAACGCCTCGCGCACCGCGGCCACCTTGGCCAGTGCCGCGTCCACCGCGCGCGGGCTGTCGACCAGGCGCATCTCCTCGGTGCCGTTGAACTTGAAGGTATCGAACCCCAGCGCGCGATAGCCGCGGATCTGCTCGACCAGCTCGGCCGGGCGGTCGCCGCCGACCCAGCGGTAGGTCTTCATCCGGTCCCGGACCAGGCCGCCGAGCAACTGGTACACCGGCACGCCCAGGGTCTTGCCCTTGATGTCCCACAGCGCCTGGTCGATGCCGGCGATGGCGCTCATCAGGATCGGCCCGCCGCGATAGAACCCGCCGCGGTACAGCGTCTGCCACAGGTCGTTGATCCGCGCCGGGTCCTTGCCGGCCAGGTAGCCGCCCAGTTCGTGCACGGCCGCCTCCACCGTGCGCGAGCGGCCTTCGATCACCGGCTCGCCCCAGCCGGCGATGCCCGCGTCGGTCTCGATCTTCAGGAACAGCCAGCGCGGCGCGGCGTGGTAGGTGGTGAGCTTGGTGATCTTCATGCAGGGGGACCGGCAAGGGCCTGGCGGAAGGCGCGCGCATGGACGTGCGTGGTGTCGGGGGACTGGCCGGGACGGTAGAGCTCGCCGCCGATGCCGGCGCCGTCGGCACCGCTGGCCAGCCAGGCGGGCAGCGACCGGGGAGTGACGCCGCCGACCACGTACAGCGGGATCTGCTTCGGCAGCACCGCGCGCAGGGCCCGCACGTGCCCGGTGCCGTAGGTGGCAGCGGGGAACAGCTTGAGCATCTGCGCGCCGGCCTCCAGCGCGGCGAAGGCCTCGCTGGCGGTGGCGAAGCCGGCCACCACCTGCATCCCGGCGGCCACCGCGTGCCGGATCAGGGTGGGGTTGGTGTTGGGGGTGACGATGAAGCGCGCGCCCAGCCGCTGCAGGGTGTCGACCTGCGCCGGACGCAGCACGGTACCGCCGCCGATCCAGGCCGCCGCGCCGTGCGCCTGCGCCGCGCGGCCGATGCTGTCCTCCCAGTCCGGCGAATTGAGCGGGATCTCGATCGCGTCGTAGCCCTCGGCGACCAGTTCGCCGACGTGGTCGACGGCCTCGCCGGGAACGATGCCGCGCAGGATCGCGATCAGCGGCAGGCGGAAGGGGGAACGATGGGAATCAGTCATGGTAGACCTGCGAGCGGCCGCCATCGACGAGGATGTCGGTCGCGTTGATGAAGCGCGCTTCGTCGCTGGACAGGAACACGGCCGTGTAGGCCACCTCGTCCGGCGTGCCGATGCGCTTGGGCGGGAGCAGGGCGGTCTGGACCTGGCGGGCCTCGGGTTCGCGCTGGAACCATGCCTCGATCCGCGGCACCAGGATCAATCCGGGAGAGATGGAGTTGACCCTGATGCCGCGGGCCGCGTACTGGATGCCCAGTGCCCGGGTCAGGCCGATCAGGCCGTGCTTGGCGACGTTGTAGGGAAAGCAGCCGGGGATGACCTTGTGCCCGTGCACCGAGGCGATGTTGACGATGGCGCCGGCGCCCTGCGCGAGCATGGCCGGCAGCACCGCCCTGGCCAGGTGCCAGGCGCCCTTGAGGTTGAGGTCGAGGTTGCGCTGCCAGTCGGCGTCGGCCAGGTCCAGCGGCTCGGCGAACACGTCGGCCCCGGCGTTGTTGACCAGCGCGTCGATGCGGCTGTGGCGCGCCAGCGCGGCCGATACCGCGTCCAGGACCGCGGCCTGGTCGGTGACGTCGGCCTGCACGTGCTCCACGCCGGCGGCCAGCGCGGCGGGATCGCCCTGCGCGGCGCGGTCCAGCCCGACCACGCGCGCGCCCTCGGCGGCGAACAGGCGCGCGGTGGCCGCACCGATGCCGCTGGCGGCCCCGGTGACGATGGCGGTCTTGCCCGACAGGCGCGCGCTCATGTGTGCGTCCGTCCACTGGAAATGATCACGTTCACTGCCTCCCCCGGTGGCCTGCGCCGGCACCGGTGCTGCACGGTCCTGGGCACCGGTGTCTTCACCGATGCGATCAGGCACTGCCAAGCCTCGCCCGCAAGCGATATATTGGGAAATGAAATTTTCGCCGTAATCTATTCTTGTTATGAATAGGGGGACGCATGAACAGAATGACGACGAGCGCGCACTGGTCCAATCCTTCCCGGCTCAAGACCCGGCACCTGATGCTGTTGCTGCACCTGGACGAGCAGGGGTCGGTGCTGCGCGCGGCCGAGTCGGCGCGCATGACCCAGCCGGCCGCCTCCAAGCTGCTGGCGGAAATGGAGGCGCTGCTGGGGGTGACGCTGTTCGACCGGCATGCGCGCGGCGTGCATCCGACCTGGTACGGGCAGGTGCTGATCCGGCGCGCGCGCAGCGCATTGCTGGAGATCGGCCGCGCCCAGGAAGAGATCGCCGCGCTGCGCGACGGGCGCATGGGCCAGGCGTCCATCGGCACCGTGGTCAATCCTGGCACCAACCTGGTGCCCCAGGCGGTGGCCGAGGTCAAGAAGAGCCATCCGGACATCCTGGTGCGGATCGACATGGACTACAGCCGGCCGCTGGTGGCGCGTCTGCTGGACGGCCAGCTCGACCTGGTGGTGGGGCGGATCATGGACCCGCAGGGTGGCATCGACCTGGAGTTCGAGCCCCTGTCCGACGAGCCGCACTGGGCCATCGTGCGCCACGACCATCCGCTGGCCGCGCAGAAGAGCGTGCGCCATGCCGACCTGGCGCCGTACGGCTGGATCATGCCGCCGCCGGACAGCGTGCTGCGCAACCGCCTGGAGACGATGTTCCTGGAACGTGGCCTGCAAGGCCCGCGCAACGTGGTCGAGACCTCTTCGCTGCCGGTGATCATCAACCTGCTGCGCGCCAGCGACCTGGTCACGGCGCTGCCGCTGGAGGCGGTGACCCCTTACGTGGAGACCCGGCAACTGGCGGTCCTGCGGCTGGAACTGGGGGTGGGGATGGAGTCGTTCGGCATCGTTCGCCGGCGCGGCCACCTGCTGTCGCCGGCGGCACAGCGGGTACTCGAGGCGCTGCGCTCGGTGGCCCAGCGGCTATATGCCCGGTAGCCATCGGAGACATCGTTGTCGCCTCCTTTTCATATATAGGTTTAGGAATATTGGGGGTTCCTAAAACTTATTGACAAGAGTGCGCGGCAGCACCTACCGTCGCGCTGGGGAAAAAAATGCTGCAAATCTGTGCCCGGTAACGATATATCGTGCCGGATGCGCAGCACCCGTGGTTCCGGCCGCCACGCTGAACGAGCCGTTTTATCTCTTTGGGAGAGGAGCTGTAATGACGAAGTATCCCGTCTGTGCCGCTGGGGGCGGCACCGCGTCCCGTTTCCACCGTTCAACACTCGCATCGGCGTGGCGCTGGCCCTGCGTGGCGCTGGCCCTGTCGGCCGGCAGCGTGTACGCCCAGGAAGCGGCCGAAACCTCATCGTCGTCCGACACGGTGGAGTTGCAGACCGTGCAGGTCACGGGCCTGCGCGGCAGCCTGATGCGCGCCCAGGACCTGAAGCAGGACGCCGACCAGATCATCGACTCGGTCACCGCGCAGGACATCGGCGCGATGCCCGACCGTTCGGTCACCGAGACCCTGAAGCGCGTCTCCGGCGTGACCGTGACCGGCTTCGCCGCGCGCGACGATACCGACCACTTCTCGGCCGAAGGCAGCGGCGTGATGATCCGCGGCCTGACCTTCGTGCGCGGCGAGCTCAACGGCCGCGACGTGTTCAGCGCCAACGGCGGCCGTGGCCTGAGCTTCGAGGAAGTGCCGGCCGAGCTGATGGCCGGCGTGGACGTGTACAAGAACCCCTCGGCCGAGATCATCGAAGGCGGCCTGGGCGGCACGGTCAACCTGCGCACCCGCAAGCCGTTCGACGAGCCGGGCCGCAAGATCGCCGGCAGCCTGGACTACAACTACGGCGACAAGGCCAAGGACGCGCGCCCGTCAGCCTCGTTCCTGTTCAGCGACCGCTGGCAGACCGGCGTGGGCGAGATGGGCTTCCTGGCCAACATCTCCTACTCCGAGCTGGCCACCCAGTCTGATGGCATCCAGATCATGCCGTACGCTCGCCGCGGCCGCACCCCGGCCGAGCAGCCGGAAGGCCTGCCGGATGGAGCGGGTTGGGTCTACGACTGGGAACAGGACGCCTGGGTGTCTTCCGACAGCCAGCGCGACCTCCTGCTGGACGGCACCGACCGCGACCACGTGTTCGTCCCCGGCGGCGTGAACTGGCGCCGCACCGACTTCGAGCGCAAGCGCCAGGGTGGCGCCTTCGCGTTCCAGTGGCGTCCCAACGAAGACACCGAGATCCTGACCCAGGTCATCACCTCCAAGTACGACATGACCTGGCGCGAGCACTACATGGAATTCGCCGGTGCCGGCGAGGCCAACAACACCGCCAACTGGACCGGCGACGTCAACTACTACGACAACGCCTACGACGGTGGCAGCGGTCTGGCCGACCGCACCAACAAGGTGATCCCGATGCCGGGCACCCAGTTCACCTACGACGCCAACGGCCGCTTCTTGAAGGGTGCGCTGCGCCTGGGCGGCTGGCGCGGCCAGCCGGCCGACGGCGACAATGGCATGTACCAGGGCCCCGGCATCCAGTTCGCCGCCGGCAACCGCTACAACGTCCAGACCTCGCAGACCACCGACTGGTCGACCAGCTTCCGCACCTACATGACCGACAACCTGGTCATGCGCGGTGACTTCCAGTACGTGAAGGCCGAGAGCGACCAGGTGGACTTCTCGGTCCACACCTCCACCCTGCTGGAAGGCATCAACCTGGACCTGACCGGCAAGTACCCGTCGGTGACGCTGGACGATCCGTCCACGGTCCTGCAGCAGGACAACTACTTCTGGCGCTCGGCCATGGACCACCTGGCCGACAACAAGGGTACCGAGCGCGCCGCGCGCCTGGACTTCGAGTACAGCTTCACTGACAGCGACTGGTGGCGTCTGGCCCGTTTCGGCGTGCGCCTGGCCGACCGCAGCTACACCAGCTACTACACCACCTACAACTGGGCGGTGATCAGCGACGACTGGAACAAGGTCGACAACCCGGACCCGAGCCGGCCGCCGGTGGCCTGGCTCGACCAGTACTACGGTGACCAGGCCCAGCTCTATACGCTGAAGGACTTCTTCCGTGGCAAGGCCAACGTCCCGACCCAGTTCTGGACCGCGCAGGACTCCTTCGTTGACATCGCCCGCGTGCGCGACACCCTGGCGACGATTCCGGGCCGGGAGGCGACGCCGGACCGCGATGGTGTCCCCGGCGCCCAGTGGGAGCCGATCACCTACTCGCCTGACGCGATCAACAAGCAGGACGAGCGCACCCAGGCGGCCTACGGCATCCTGTACTTCGAGAACCAGGATCGCTTCGGTGCGCCGGTGGACGGCAACCTGGGCGTGCGGGTGGTCAAGACCAGCGTCAACAGCCTGGGTGGCGGCCTGATGCCGGACATGAGCACCGCGTACCTGGAGTCCGTGCATCCAGAGGTGCGTGAGGCGTTCTACGGCCAGGCGTTCGAGAGCCGGGCCAGCACGTCGTATACCGACGTGCTGCCCAGCCTGAACGTACGCGTGCGCTTCGACCACGGCCTGCAGTGGCGCTTCGCGGCTTCGAAGGCCATCGCGCGTCCCGAGTTCCGCCTGATGCAGAACTGGATCACGCTGTCGGCCAATGCGGCAGGCTGCGCCAAGGCCATCACAGATGGTCTGCGCGACAAGACCGATCTGTGCACCTTCGACGATCTGAGCTACAGCGGCAGCGGCGGCAACCCCGAGCTGAAGCCGATGCGTGCCACTCAGTTCGATACCGCTCTGGAATGGTATTTCGGTCCAGGCAACAGCGCCTACGTCACGCTGTTCACCAAGGACGTGAAGGACTACTTCGCGACCTCGCTGGGCACTGAGATCATCGATGGCCGCACGTACCAGATGACCCGCACCCGCAACCTGGACGAGGGCAAGATCCGCGGCTTCGAGGTTGGTTATTCGCAGTTCTTCGACTTCCTGCCCGGCTTCGGCGTCCAGGCCAACTACACCTATGTGGACAGCTCGGGCGGCACCAACGTCGACGTCAGCGTCCCCGACGGCTCGGTTCCGGCCGAGGTCCCGGTGGACCTGCCGCTGGAAGGCCTGTCCAAGCGCAGCTACAACGTGATGGGCATCTACGAGCGTGGCCTGGTGTCGTTCCGGCTGGCCTACAACTGGCGTTCGCGCTACCTGTTGACTTCCAGCGACGTGATGCCGGCCATGCGCCAGCCGGTGTGGAACGAGGATTACGGCCAGCTCGACGGCTCGATCTTCTTCAACATCAACAAGAACATCCAGATCGGCCTGCAAGCGAATAACCTCACCAACAGCACCACCGAGCTGCTGATGGGCCCGCGTGGCTACCGCCGCGATGGTTTCGTGGACGAGACGCTGTACAACCGCGCCTGGTTCGAGAACGACCGCCGCTACTCGCTGGTGCTGCGCGCCAACTGGTAACGGCCGGCATCGCAGTTGCTCCACGGCCCGCGCGGGAAACCGCGCGGGCTTTTTCTTTGCCCCAAGATATTCCATCGTGAAATACGAACCCCGGGAATAATTCATTGGTTTGGCATGGGTCGGGATCCTATTCTCGACTCCCATCCGGGGGCTGCAGGCATTTCCTGCATGGTTCCAGGATAACGTTATCTTGAGGCCCCGGGCGTTCCCGGTCAGCCGGCCAAGAACCACAACAGAACAGATTTTCCAGGGTCTCTGGGAGGGGAACTGCGATGTCGAAGTGCCAGGTCCGCGCCACTGGGTGCAGTGCGAAGTCTTATCCGTCTTTCCGTTCCAACCGCTCGGCGCTGGCGTTCGGCGTGGCGCTGGCCCTCTCGGCCGGCCTCGCGCATGCGCAGGACGCCGGTCCGGCCACCGGGTCCGACCCCGCCGTGGAACTGCAGACCATCGAGGTCAAGGGCGTGCGCGGCAGCGTGATGCGCGCCCAGGAGATCAAGCAGGAGGCCAGCCAGATCATCGACTCGGTCACCGCCGACGACATCGGCGCGCTGCCCGACCGCTCGGTCACCGAGACCCTCAAGCGCGTCAGCGGCGTGACGGTCACCGGCTTCCTGGCCCGCGACGATACCGACCACTTCTCGGCCGAAGGCAGCGGCGTGATGATCCGCGGCCTGACCTTCGTGCGCGGCGAGCTCAACGGCCGCGACGTGTTCAGCGCCAACGGCGGCCGTGGCCTGAGCTTCGAGGAAGTGCCGGCCGAACTGATGGCCGGCGTGGACGTCTACAAGAATCCCTCGGCGGAGATCATCGAAGGCGGCCTGGGCGGCACGGTCAACCTGCGCACGCGCATGCCGTTCGACCAGCCCGGCCGCAAGGTCGCCGGCAGCGTCGACTACAACTACGGCGACCATGCCAAGAAGGGCAAGCCGTCGGCCTCGTTCCTGTTCAGCGACCGCTGGCAGACCGGGATCGGCGAGGTCGGCTTCCTGGCCAATGTCTCGTACTCGGAGATGTCCACCCTGTCCGACGGCATCCAGATCGAGCCGCTCCACCGCCGTGGCGCGCTGCCGGAGAACAACGACGAGTGGGCGATGATGCCCGACGGCAGTTGGGTTTCGCCCGACCAGATCAAGGAGGAACTGATCGGCGACAGCGGCCACGATGCGGTGTTCGTGCCGGGCGGCGCCAACTGGCGCCAGACCGCGTTCGACCGCAAGCGCCAGGGCCTGGCCCTGGCCGCGCAGTGGCGCCCGAACGACGATACCGAGCTGTACGCCCAGCTCCTGACCTCCAAGTACCGGATGGCCTGGCGCGAGCATTCGATGGTGTTCGGCGGCTCCAGCGACGGCGACAACGCCGACGGCCGCTCCAACTTCATCATGCCGATGCCCGGCACCCAGTTCGCCTACGACGCCAACGGCCGCTTCCTCAGCGGCAACATGCGCGCCGGCGCCTATCCATGGCATTCGATCTACGACGGTTTCGGCATCCAGTTCAGCACGGCCAACCGCTACAACACCCAGGACAACCAGACCACCGACATCTCGGCCGGCTTCCGCCACTACCTCACCGACAACCTGATCGTGCGCGGCGACCTCCAGTACGTGAAGTCGACCAACGAGAACATGGACTTCACCGTCTATGCCTCGACCCTGCTGGAAGGCGTGAACCTGGACCTGAGCGGGAAGTATCCGCAGGTCACCACCAACAACGCCGAGGCCATGCTCGACCCGAGCACCTATTTCTGGCGTGCGGCGATGGACCACATCGCCGACAACCGCGGCAACGAGCGCGCCGGACGCCTGGACCTGGAATACACCTTCAACGACAGCGACTGGCTGCGCTTCTTCCGCTTCGGCGCGCGGGTGGCCGACCGCAGCTACACCAGCTACTCCACCAGTTGGAACTGGAAGCCGATCAGCGAGTCGTGGCATCCGGTCAACAACCCGGGCCGCAACGACGTCGCCTGGCTGGACCAGTACTACGCCGGCGATACGGAGTTGTACGACATGGGCAACTTCTTCGGCGGCAAGGTCAACGTCCCGACCCGCCTGTGGTTCCCGGCCGACAGCATCGTCGACATCGGCTACGCCAACACCACGCTGGGCCCGCTGTCCAACGAGGTGGACCCCGCGTCAGGCTGGTACCCGCTGTCCTACATCCCGGCCAACATCAACATCCAGGACGAACGCACCCAGGCGGCCTACGGCGTGCTGTACTTCGAGAACCAGGATCGCTTCGGCGTCCCGGTGGACGGCAACCTCGGCGTGCGCGTGGTCAAGACCAGCGTGCGCACCACCGGCGGCGGCCGCATGCCCGACATGTCCGGCTGGGGCGAGCAGGTCACCGATGAGGTCAAGGCCAAGTTCGCCGGCCAGTACTTCAGCACCGACACCTCCAGTTCCTATACCGACGTGCTGCCCAGCCTGAACGTGCGCGTGAAGTTCACCGAGGGGCTGCAGTGGCGCGTCGCGGCGTCCAAGGCGATCGCCCGTCCGGAGTTCCGCCTGATGCAGGCCTGGCTGCCGCTGAGCGTCTCGGTCGCCAGCGCATGCACCAGCGCGATCGAGCTGGGCACGAGGACCGATCCCTGCGGTCTGTCGGACCTGACCAGCTTCGAGGGCAGCGCCGGCAACCCGGCGCTCAAGCCGATGCGCGCCGACCAGTACGACACCGCGCTGGAGTGGTACTTCGGTCCGACCAACATGGTCTACGCGACCGTGTTCTGGAAGGATGTGAAGGACTACTTCGCCACCACCGTCGGCTACGAGACCTGGAACGGCGACCAGTACGCGGTGACCCGCGCCAACAACCTGGACGAAGGCAGGATCCGTGGCTACGAGGTCGGTTACTCGCAGTTCTTCGACTTCCTGCCGGGCTGGCTGAACGGCTTCGGCGTGCAGGCCAACTACACCTACGTGGACAGCTCGGGCGGCAGCAACGCGATCGTCGACCCGTACGACCTGGAGCACCGCGCGGTGTCGGTGGACCTGCCGCTGGAGGGCCTGTCCAAGCGCTCCTACAACGTGGTCGGCATCTACGAGAAGAACAGGCTCTCGTTGCGCCTGGCCTACAACTGGCGCTCGCGCTACCTGCTGACCTCCAGCGACGTGATCACCCAGTTGCCGACCTGGAACGAGGATTTCGGCCAGTTGGACGGCTCGTTCTTCTACAACATCAACAGCAACATCCAGATCGGCCTGCAGGTCAACAACATCACCAACTCGGTGACGAACCTGACCACGGGACCGCGGCTGTACGGTTCGGACGGCTATCTGGACGAGACCGTGTACAACCGCGCCTGGTTCATGAACGACCGTCGCTACTCGGCGGTGCTGCGCGCGAGCTGGTAAGCAGCCCGTACGGGGCAGGCGATCCCACGGCCCGCGCGGGGAAACCGCGCGGGCCGTTCGTCGAGATTTTCCGCAGGGTCCGAACCCACCCCGGCCGGATCGGCTCCTGCGCGCGCACGGCCATTCCACGTTATCGGGATCGCGAGCGAGGGGCATTTCCGGTCGATTTAATCTATTCCGTGACCACATAGGTCAATCGGAATAATTCATTGGTCCGACATGGGTTCGCTGACTATGCTCAGCCAATCGATTCACTGGTGATTAAGAGTTGTATCCTTGAATCGAGCGACAAGCAGGTCTCGAATCCGCACGAGCGGATCGCCTGAAAACCCGCAGGGAGCGGTCGCCCCGCTCCCGCCGCACGTGTCCTGGGAGGGAACGCAATGTCCACGCATCACCACCGCAGCAGCCCGGTGTACCGGGCGTCCGTACGCACCCATGATCGCCGCTTCAAGTACAGCGCCCTGGCGATGGGCGTGGCGATGATGCTGGCCGCCCCCGCGTACGCGCAGGACGCCGGGACCGGCGATGGCGGCGTCTCCGACCTGGACCGGATCGTCGTGCACGGGGTGCGCGGCAGCCTGACCAAGGCCCAGATCATCAAGGAAACCTCCGACCAGATCGTCGACTCGATCGTGGCCGAGGACATCGGCAAGCTGCCGGACAACAACGTCGCCGAGGCGCTGCAGCGCATCACCGGCGTGCAGATCACCCGCAACAAGGGCGAGGGCAGCGGCATCATGGTGCGCGGCCTGACCCAGGTGCGCAGCGAGCTCAACGGCCGCGACATCTTCACCGCCAACGCCGGCCGCGCGCTGAGCTGGGAAGACGTGCCGGCCGAGCTGCTGGGCGGCGTGGACGTCTACAAGAACCCCAACGCCGAGCTGATCGAGGGCGGCCTGGGCGGCCTGGTCAACCTGCGCACGCGCATGCCGTTCGACCAGGACGGGATGAAGCTGTCCGGCAGCTTCACCGTCAACAAGTGGGACCTGCGCGACTCCACCCAGCCCTCGGCCTCGATCCTGTTCAGCAACCGCTGGAACGTGGGCGAGGGCGAGTTCGGCATCCTGGTCAACGTCGCCCACCAGGAAGGCCAGTACCGCGAGGACCGCATCAACTTCGGCTCCTACCTGGTCGACGGCGACGTGCCGGGCTACGAGGGCCAGGACGTCGTCATTCCCAGCGAAGTGGGCATGTACAGCCACTTCGGCGACCGCGAGCGCGACGGCCAGTACATCGCCCTGCAGTGGAAGCCGCGCGACGGCATGGAGCTGTACGCCACCGCGCTGCGCTCGGACTACAAGTTCCGCAACCGCGAGTACAGCGTGCGCGCGGGCAACTTCAACAACAACACCGAGGACCTGGTGAACTGGAGCGGCAACGGCTGGGGCTACGTCTCCCCGTCCATTCCCGGCTACGAGGGTTTCACCGACCCGTTCGGCTTCGATGCCAAGGGCGAGTTCCAGTACGGCACCTTCAACAATGCGCTGGTGACCACCACCGCGCGCATGGACTGGCGCAACTCGGTCACCACCGACATCGCCCTGGGCGGCAAGTGGCAGGTCAACGACAACCTGCACCTGTCCACCGACTTCCAGTACGTGGACGCCACCACCGAGGGCGTGAACTACTGGGTCGACCTGCTCGCCGGCCAGATCGACGAGAGCGACTGGCGCGGCTGGGCCGGCCTGTACGGGGTGCCGCCGGTGCGCCTGGACTTCCGCGGCAAGTATCCGTCGGTGACCGTGCTGGACCAGGCCACCGGCCAGCCGATCCCCGGCTACATGAGCGACATCAACAACTACTCCGGCTGGATGTCGCACCTGGACAAGCGCGACGACAACGACGCCGACCAGTTCTCCTGGCGCGCCGACCTGCGCTGGGACTTCCTGGACAGCAGCTTCCTGCGCGACCTGCGCGTGGGCGTACGCTACACCGACCGCGACGCGATCACCCGCAGCTCCGGCTGGAACTGGCAGAAGATCCCGCCGCCGGGCACGGACGACGCCTGGGGCAGCTTCGCCGCCGTGCCGCTTTCGCAGTACGGGGACGCCTGCTACCGCCTGTTCCCGTTCGGCGACCACTTCCGCGGCAAGAGCGGGCTGCCCACCGGCTACGTGGCCTGCGACGAGATGGTCGCCGACTACGAGAACACGGTGCGCATGTTCGGCCACGACCCGGTGGAGTACCAGTCGGCCACCGACATCCGCCAGTACGAGGAGAACACCTACGCCGCCTACGCGATGCTGCGCTTCGGCTCGGACGGCGCGCGCTTCCCGTGGGACGCCAACGCCGGCGTGCGCCTGGTGCGCACCGAGACCACGGTCGACGGCTATGAGCTCAAGCAGGACGACCCGACCAACTCGGTGACGCCGGTCAGCGTCAAGCACGCCTACACCGACGTGCTGCCGAGCTTCAATTTCCGCATGTTCCTCAGCCCGCAGTTGCAGTGGCGCGTGGCGGCGTCGCGGGCCATGTCGCGGCCCAACTTCGACCTGCTCGATCCGTACGTGTTCCTCAACAACACGTTCTTCGACTTCAACACCGGCGGGATTTCCTACGCCAACCGCGGCAACCCGTACCTGGAGCCGATGTACGCCGACCAGTTCGACACCTCGCTGGAGTGGTACTTCGGCCAGGGTTCGATGCTGTACGGCACCGCGTTCTACAAGAAGGTCAAGGGCTTCTACTACTACGACACGGTCACGGCCAACTACTACGACTCGGCCTTCTCCGTTCCGCTGGAGGGCGGCGCCGACGGCGAGACCCGGGAGTGCGTGGGTGCCGAGTGCGTGCGCCCGTTCGAGCTGCAGACCCGCGCCAATGGCGACAGCGGCAAGATCAAGGGCCTGGAGGTGGGCTACCGCCAGTTCTTCACCTTCCTGCCCGGCCCGCTGGATGGCCTGGGCTTCGAGGCCAACTACACCTACGTGGACAGCAGCGCGCCGGCGCCCAACGCGATGAGCACCGACGGCATCGAGCTGGTCCAGCTTCCGCTGGAGGGCCTGTCGAAGAACAGTTACAACGTGGTGCTGATGTACGAGAAGTCCCGCGTATCGTTCCGCGCCGCCTACAACTGGCGCGACACCTGGCTGGTCACCACGCGTCCGCCGAACGCCGGCCACGTGCCGCAGTACCACGACGAGACCGGGCAGTTGGACGCGTCGCTGCGCTTGGACCTGAGCAAGGTCTGGTCGATCACGCTGGACGGCACCAACCTGCTGAACGAAACGCGGTTCGACTACTACGGCAGCACCAGCCGCCCCAACGGCTGGTACACCAACGATCGCCGCTATGGCCTGACGATCCGCGCCAACCTCGACCTGTAACGTTCCCGCGGGGAAGCATGGAGGCGCACGGCCCCCCGGCCGTGCGTTTCCGTGCGTCTCCCGGCACCGGCCCTCCCGCCTCCCCGGGTGGGCCGGTGCCGGGAGACATCTCCGCCCACAAGCTAAGGGGAAGCGGCGCATGATCCGCATCGCAGTTGCACGGTACGGCCGTATCGCGACCCTGGTTGCATGGGGCGCGTTGCTGGCGCCGTTGGCCGGCCTCCAGGCCGCTCCGGCATCGGGCGCGGCCTACCGCTGGGACAACGTCGCCATCGGCGGCGGCGGTTTCGTCACCGGCATCGAATTCCATCCGGCCGAGCGCGGCCTGGCCTATGCGCGGACCGACGTCGGCGGCGCCTACCGCTGGGACGCGGCGGCGCGGCGCTGGATCGCGCTGACCGACTGGATCGGGCACGAGGACGCCAACCTGGCCGGCATCGAGAGCCTGGCCCTGGATCCGTCCGATCCGCAGCGCGTCTACTTGGCCGCCGGCACCTACACCCACGAGCGCGCGGGCAACGGCGCGATCCTGCGCTCGGCCGACCGCGGCGCGAGCTTCGAGCGCACCGACCTGCCGTTCAAGCTGGGCGGCAACGAACTGGCGCGCGGCAATGGCGAGCGCCTGGCGGTGGACCCCAACGACGGCCGCGTGCTGTTCATGGGGTCGCGCGCACATGGCCTGTGGCGCAGCGAGGACCGTGGCGCGCGCTGGAAGCGCGTCGATGGCTTCCCCGCGCTGGCCACGTCCGAATCGGCCAGCGCCAGCAACTGGCGCAAGCAGGCCATCGGCATCGTGTTCGTCGCCTTCGACCCGGCCAGCGGGCAGGCCGGCGCCCCCACGCCGGGGGTCTATGCCGGCGTGTCCAGCCGCCAGGGCGGGCTGTTCCGTTCGACCGACGCCGGCCGCACCTGGCAGGCGGTGCCGGGCCAGCCCACCGGGCTGCGTCCGAACCACATGGTCCGCGATGCGCGCGGCGATTTCCTGCTCAGCTACGGCGACGAGCCCGGGCCGGACAACATGGGCGACGGTGCGGTGTGGCGGTTCTCGCCGGCCAGCGGGAACTGGACCGACATCACCCCGGCGCCGCAGTCCAGCGACGGCCAGGGTGACGGCTTCGGCTGGGGCGCGGTGGCGGTGGACGCATCCGACCCGGACGTGATCGTGGCCACCACCTTCAACCGCTGGGCGCCGCACGACGACATCTACCGCAGCACCGACGGCGGCCGCACCTGGAAGGCGGTGTTCCCGTCCTCCGACTTCGACCACTCCGCCTCGCCCTGGACCGCGCAGGCCAGGCCTCACTGGATGGCCGACATCGAGATCGACCCGCACGACCCGGACCGGGTGCTGTTCGTCACCGGCTACGGCATATGGGCGTCGCGCGACATGGCCGCGCTGGACCGCGGCGGCCGGGTGCACTGGGGGTTCGAGAACGCCGGCCTGGACGAGACCGTGCCGCTGGACCTGGTCAGCCCGCCGCAGGGTGCGTCGCTGGTCAGCGGCCTGGGCGACATCGACGGCTTCCGCCACGACGACCTGCGCCGCACCACCACCCAGTTCTCCGGCCCGCGCTACAGCAACACCGAGAGCCTGGACTACGCCGGCCAGCGGCCGCAGTGGCTGGTGCGCAGCGGCCACCTGCACGGCGACGACCCGTCGCGGGTGCGCGCGGCCTACTCGCGCGACGGCGGCGCCACCTGGAGCGCCTTCGCCAAGGAGCCGCCGAACGGGCAGGGTGCCGGGCAGATCGCCATCTCCGCCGACGGCGGGCGGGTGATCTGGAAGACCCGCGGCGGCAGCCACTGGCTGACCGATGCCTTCGGCGCGCGCTGGCAGAAGGTGCGCGGCCTGCCGCAGGCCGCGGTGGTGGCCGCCGACCGGGTGGAGCCGGCGCTGTGGTACGGCTTCGATCCGGTCAGTGGGCAGTTGTACGTCAGTGGCGACGGCGGCGTTGCGTTCGAGCCGGCCCAGGGCGGGACGGGCGAGATCGGCGATTGGTTCCGCGGCGAGCTGCTGCCTTCGCCCAACGCCAGCGGCGTGGTCTATTTCGCCGCCTCCTGGCGCGGGATGATGCGCTGGAGCGCGGGCCGGCTCGAACGCCTGGCCGGGATCGAGAACGCGTTCGCCGCCGGCCTGGGCGCGCCCGCGCCGGGGCGCACGACGCCGACGCTGTTCGTGTTCGGCCAGGTCGGAGGGGCCGTGGGCCTGTACCGTTCCGACGACGATGGCCGCCGCTGGAAGCGCATCGACGATCCCATGCACCGCTTCGGCAGCGTGCGTATGCTCACCGGCGACGCGCGCGTCCATGGACGCGTCTACCTGGCCACTTCCGGCCGCGGCGTGATCTACGGAGAACCGGAGCAATGAAGCACCCCGCCCTCGTCCTTATCCTCTTCCTGGCATGGCTGGCCATGCCGGCGGCGGCGCTGGCCGCGCCCACGGCCGCGCTCGAACTGCCGCTGCTGTTCTCCGACGGCGCGGTGCTGCAGCGCGACCGGCCATTGCCGGTGTGGGGCCAGGCCGCGCCGGGCGCCCAGGTGCGCGTGGAGTTCGACGGCAGCCAGGCGCAGGCCACGGCCGGTGACGACGGGCGCTGGTCGCTGCAACTGCCGGCGCACGCCGCCGGCGGACCGTACGCGCTGACGGTGCGCGCCGGGGACGAGGAGCGGCGCATCGACGACGTGCTGGTCGGCGAGGTGTGGCTGGCCTCGGGCCAGTCGAACATGGAATGGCCGGTGGCCCAGAGCCTGCATGCGCAGGAGGACATCGCCGGTGCCGGCGACGCCCGGCTGCGCCACTTCAAGGTGCCCAAGTCCTGGGCGGAGGCGCCGCGCGCGCAGCTCGAAGGCGGGCAGTGGCAGGCGGCCGCGCCGGGGACGGTCGGCGAGTTCTCCGCGATCGGCTACGCCTTCGCCCGCGAATTGAGGCAGGTGCTCGGGGTGCCGGTGGGCATCATCGACAGCACCTGGGGCGGCAGTTCGATCGAAGCGTGGATGGACGCGGCGATGCTCGGCCTGGATGCGGCCACGCTGGAGGAGAAGATGCGCCAGCGCCGCGCCGCCGACGCCAGGGTGGAGGCGCAGGTGCGCGAGCGCGTGGCCGCGTGGCCGGAAGCC
The DNA here is from genome assembly GCF_014202435.1 of Pseudoxanthomonas broegbernensis. Classification (GTDB taxonomy): domain Bacteria; phylum Pseudomonadota; class Gammaproteobacteria; order Xanthomonadales; family Xanthomonadaceae; genus Pseudoxanthomonas; species Pseudoxanthomonas broegbernensis. The sequence continues at coordinate 796,954 of NZ_JACHGU010000001.1, forward strand.
GACCCCGCGTCCGAGGCCTTCGCCGCCGCCGAACTGGACGACAGCGGCTGGGCAGCGATCAAGGTGCCCTCGGCCTGGGAGGCGGAGGGCTATGCCGGCATGGACGGCGTGGCCTGGTATCGCACTGCGTTCGAGCTGAGCGCGGCCGAGGCCGCGGCGGGGATCGTGCTGGGCCTGGGCCAGATCGACGACTCGGACACGGCCTGGGTCAACGGCCGGCGCGTGGGCGGGGTGAGCAACGGCTGGAACGTGCCCCGGGTCTACCCGGTGCCGGCCTCGGCCCTGCGCGCCGGCGGCAACGTGCTGGCCGTGCGCGTGCAGGACGATGGCGGCGGCGGCGGCATCGTCGGCTCGGCGCAGCAGGTCTACCTGCAGACGGCCGGCGGCGAGCGCCGCGCGCTGGCCGGCCCGTGGCGCTTCCGCACCGCGCAGGTGCGGGTGTCGCTGGCCGACGACAAGAACCAGGTCGACACCCTGCTGTACAACGCCATGATCCACCCGCTGCTGCCGTACCCGCTGGCCGGCGCCATCTGGTACCAGGGCGAGACCAATGCCAGCGAGCAGGGCGCGCATCGCTACCGCGACCAGTTCAAGACGATGATCCAGGGCTGGCGTGCCGCCTGGCGGCAGCCCGGGATGCCGTTCCTGTGGGTGCAACTGGCGCCGTTCGGCTCCGGCGGCGACCGCGTGCGCGGCGACGGCACGGTGGTCGACAGCCCCTGGGCGACGCTGCGCGAATCGCAGTCGGCCGCGCTCGCGCTGCCGGCCACCGCGCAGGCAGTGATCACCGACGTGGGCGACGTGCACGACATCCATCCGCGCGACAAGCGCACCGTCGGCCACCGCCTGGCGCTGGCGGCGCAACACGTGGCCTACGGCCAGGACGGGTTCGCCTGGCGCGGGCCGGCGTTCCGGGAAGCGGCGGTGGACGGCCGCGTCCTGGTGCTGCATTTCGACGCCCACGACGGCGTGCTGGCCGTGCGCGGCGGCGGCGATGCGCCGCGGGGATTCGAGCTGGCCGGCGCCAACGGGCGCTTCCACCCGGCGCGGGCACGCATCGCCGGCGACACCGTCGTGCTGGAAAGCCCGAAGGTGCGCAAGCCGGCGATGGCGCGCTACGGATGGAGCGATGCCCCGGCGCAGGCGGATCTGGTGGGCGCGGACGGACTGCCGGCCTCGCCGTTCCGCACCCACCCATGACGAGGGCCGGACCGCGCGTCCGGCGCAGCGAACCGGCCCGGGCGACCTTGCGTCCGGGCCACAAGGCAGAGGAGCGAGTCTTGCAAGCGATGCACAACCCCCAGGCGAACCGGCCGCGTGCCTTCGTTCCCTTCGCGCCGCTGCTGGCGCTGCTGCTTGCCGCCTGCGGCGGCCAGGACGCCGGCGAGCGGGCCGCCGCCCAGCCGGCTCCGGCCGGGGCCGCCACGGCCGGCGAGGCCGCCGAGGCGCCGATCCCGGAGGTGGTCAGCGAGAACGGCCGCCATGCCTTGCGGGTGGACGGCGAGCCGTTCCTGATCCTCGGTGCGCAGGTCAACAATTCCAGCAACTGGCCGCAGGCGCTGGACGACGTGTGGCCGGCGATCGACGTGCTCAAGCCCAACACGGTGATGGTGCCGGTGGCCTGGGAACAGGTCGAGGCCGAGGAAGGCAGGTTCGACTTCTCCTTCGTCGACACCCTGCTGGCGCAGGCGCGCGAGAAGGACGTGCGCCTGATCCTGCTGTGGTTCGCCACCTGGAAGAACAACGCGCCGCACTACGCGCCCACGTGGGTGAAGCTGGACAACGCGCGCTTCCCGCGGGTGGTCACCGCCGACGGGCGCACCCTCAATTCCCTCTCGCCGCACGGCGAGGCGACCCTGGAGGCCGACCGCAAGGCCTTCGTGCAGCTGATGCGGCACCTGAAGCGGGCCGACCCGCAGCGCACCGTGATCATGGTCCAGCCGCAGAACGAGCCGGGCACCTACGGCAGCGTGCGCGACTTCTCGCCGCTGGCGCAGAAGCATTTCGAAGCGCCGGTGCCGCAGGCGCTGGTCGAGAAGATGGGCAGGCGGCCGGGCACCTGGCGCGAGGTGTTCGGCGACGACGCCGACGAGTTCTTCCACGCCTGGCACATCGCCCACTACATCGACCAGGTCGCGCAGGCCGGCAAGGCCGAGTACCCGCTGCCGATGCTGGTCAACGCCGCCCTGCGCGGGCCGTTCAATCCCGGCCAGCCGGGCCAGTACGCCAGCGGCGGGCCGACCGACAACGTGCTGGACGTGTACAAGGCCGCCGCCCCGCACATCGACCTGCTGGCGCCGGACATCTACATGCCCGAGTACACCCACTACACCACGGTGCTGGAGCGCTACTCGCGCGCGGACAACCCGCTGTTCGTGGCCGAGACCGGCAACCGCGAGGAGTACGCGCGCTACTTCTTCTCCGCGCTGGGGCAGCAGGCCATCGGCTGGTCGCCGTTCGGCATCGACTACTCCAGGTATTCCAACTGGCCGCTCGGCGCCAAGCTGATGAACCCGGAGACGCTGGAGGACTTCGCCCTGAACTACCGGCTGGTCGGCCCGGCCGCGCGGGTGATCGCCCGCGCCAGCTTCGAGGGCAGGGTGCGTGGCACCGCCGAGCAGCCCGGGCAGGCGGTGCAGACGCTGAGGATCGACGACAAGTGGAACATGGTGGTCACCTACGGCGTGCCGCAGTTCTGGTTCCAGGGCGAGCCGCCGGGCAACCCGGAGCCGGTGGGCCGGGCGCTGGTGGTGCAGCTTGGGCCGGACGAGTTCCTGGTCACCGGCGCGCACGCACGGGTGAACTTGGTCGCCGCCGACCCGGCCGTGGCCGAGCGGCTGACCTACGAGTACGTGGACGAGGGCACCTACGTCGACGGCGAGTGGAGGTTCCGCCGGCGCTGGAACGGCGACCAGACCGACTACGGCCTCAACTTCTCCAGCGCCACCCAGTTGCTGCGGGTGAAGCTGGCGACCTACTGAACGCCCCTGTACGGGAAACGACGGGCGTCCGCGGACGCCGCAACGACAGGCGTCCAGGGACGCCGCTTGGAGAGATGAGATGCGACGACTGATCAATCACCGCGCCTGGCCGGCGTTTGCGCTGGCCATGCTGCTGCCGCTGCCGGCCGCCGCGCAGACCGTGGAGAAGCTGGACGACGGCGTGGTGGTGCGCCCGGCCGACGCCGCTGCCGCCCATGTGCGCCTGCAACTGGTCGGCGACCGCATCGTGCGTGTCAGCGCCGACCCGGACGGCGACTTCCGGCGCAGCCCGAGCCTGATGCGGGTCCCGGCCACGGGCGCGGCGCCGGCGTTCGAGCTGGAGCAGGGCGCCGACGCCGTGCGCCTGAAGGCCGCCGGCATTTCCGCGCGGGTGGCGCTGGCCGACGGCCAGGTGAGCTTCTTCGACGCGGCCGGCGAGCCGCTGCTGGCCGAGGCCGACGGCGCGCGCACCTTCCAGGCGGTGGCGTTCGAAGGCACGCCGTACTATAGCGTGCGCCAGCGCTTCCAGTCGCCGGACGACGAGTCCTTCTACGGCACCGGCCTGCACCAGCAGGGCTGGATGAACCTGAAGGGCCGCGACGTCGAACTGCTCCAGCACAACATCGACAACGCCATCCCGTTCCTGGTGTCCAGCCGCAACTACGGCATCCTCTGGGACAACAACTCCATCACCCGCTACGGCGACCCGCGCGGCTTGCGCCCGCTGCAGGAAAGCCTGGTGGTCTACGACGCCAAGGGCAAGCCGGGCGCGCTGACGGCCACCTATTCCATCGACGGCAAGCGCAAGGCCGCCCGCCGCGAGGCGGAGATCAACTACCAGTACATCAAGGACCTGGCTGCGTTCCCGGAGAAGGCCAAGAACAAGGCCCAGGGCGGGCGCACCCAGGTGGTGTGGGAGGGCGCGATCGAGGCCAGGACCGGCGGCCGCCACACCTTCTCCATGTACAACAGCGAGTACGCCAAGGTGTACGTGGACGGCGAGCGGGTGATCGACCGCTGGCGCCAGAACTGGAACCCGTGGCACCACGAGTTCGCGCTGGACCTGGAGCCGGGCGTGAAGCACGCGGTCCGCGTGGAATGGGACACCATCGATCCGGCCTACATCGCCCTGCTGCACCGCGACCCGCTGCCGGCGGCCGAGGCCCGCGACCTGTCGATCTGGTCCGAGGCCGGGCAGATGATCGACTACTACGTGGTCGCCGGCGCCGATGGCGACGAGGTGATCGCCGGCTACCGCGAGCTGACCGGCAAGGCGGTGCTGCTGCCCAAGTGGTCCTACGGCTTCTGGCAGAGCCGCGAGCGCTACAAGACCCAGGACGAGCTGACCGGCGCGCTGGACGAGTACCGCCGCCGCGGCCTGCCGATCGACGCCATCGTCCTGGACTGGTCGTACTGGCCCGAGGACGCCTGGGGCTCGCACGACTTCGACCCGAAGAACTTCCCGGACCCGGACGGGATGGTCAGGCACGTGCACGACCGGCACGCGCAGATCATGATCTCGGTGTGGCCCAAGTTCTATCCGACCACCGCCAACTACAAGGAGCTGGACGCGGCCGGGTACATGTACCACCGCAACGTGGAGGTCGGCGAGCTGGACTGGATCGGCGCCGGCTACCTGAACTCGTTCTACGACCCGTACGCGAAGCAGGCCCAGGACATCTTCTGGCGCCAGGTCAACGAGAAGCTCAACGTCCGGGGCTTCGACGCCTGGTGGCTGGACGCCTCCGAGCCGGACCTGCACAGCAACATCGACGTCGGCGAGCGCAAGGCGCGCACCACCCCGACCGCGCTGGGCCCGTCGGTGGAATACTTCAACTCCTACCCGCTGGTGCATTCGGAGGGCGTGTACCGCGGCTCGCGCGAGGTCGATCCGGACAAGCGCGTGTTCATCCTCTCGCGTGCGTTCTTCGCGGGCCAGCAGCGTGCCGGCGCCGCGTTCTGGAGCGGCGACATCGTGCCGCGCTGGGACGACCTGCGCGAGCAGATCTCCGGGCTGGTCAACGCCTCGATGGCCGGCGCGCCGAACGTGAGCTTCGACATCGGCGGCTTCTCGCCGGAGAACCGCTACGTCGAGAAGGACCCGGCGCACCTGCCGGAATGGCGTGAGCTGAGCCTGCGCTGGTTCCAGTACGGCGCCTTCGTGCCGGTGTTCCGCCTGCACGGCCAGTTCCCGTACCGCGAGATCTGGGAGATCGCGCCGGAAGGCACGCCGCATTACGACAGCTTCGTCCACTACCTCAAGCTGCGCTACACGCTGCTGCCGTACATCTACACCCTGGCCGGCGACACCTGGCACAAGGACGGCACCCTCCTGCGCACGCTGGAGATGGACTTCCCCGGCGATGCCAAGGTCAAGGACATCCACGACCAGTACCTGTTCGGCCCGGCCTTCCTGGTCGCCCCGGTGACCGAGTTCAAGGCCACCAGCCGCCAGGTCTACCTGCCGGCCGGCACGAGCTGGATCGAGTTCGACAGCGGCAAGCGCCATGCGGGCGGCCAGACCGTCGACGCGGCCGCGCCGCTGCAGCGCATGCCGCTGTTCGTGCGTGCCGGTTCGATCGTGCCGCGCACCGTGGTCCAGCAGTACGTGGACGAGACGCCGGACGCGCCGCTCACCGTGGAGGTCTACACCGGCGCCGACGGCAGCTTCTCGCTGTACGAGGACAACGGCCGCAACTACGGCTACGAGCGCGGCGAGTCCAGCCGCATCCCGCTGGCCTGGAACGAGGCCGCCGGCGAGTTGAGCGTCGGCGCGCGCCAGGGCCAGTACCCGGGCATGCGGCAGCAGCGCGAGATCCGGGTACGCTGGATCGACGGGCCGCGCGGCGACAACGGCGCGCTGGAGCCCGAGGCCGACGCCACGGTCCACTACACCGGGCAGGCGCTGACCGTCCGCCGCCCGCGTGGCGGCTGACCCCGCGCCAGTGCGCACGGCGCGCGTGCCGGCATACGCTTGCACGCGCCGCCGCGCGGAAGCATGCCAAGGAACGCAGGATGAGCCTGACACGACGTGAACTGCTCAAGGGCACGGCCGCGGCACTGGCCGTGGCCGGCAGCGGTACGGCCGGCCGGGTCGCCGGTACGCCGGCGGCCGTTTCCGCCGCCGCGGCGGCATCCCCGGAGGCCGCCACGGCGGCCGGCCAGGTCGCGGGACAGGGCGACGCGGCGCTGAGGCTGTGGTACCCGCGCCCGGCCACGCAGTGGGTCGAGGCGCTGCCGCTGGGCAACGGCCGGCTCGGGGCGATGGTCTGGGGCGGCGGCAGGTCCGAGCGCCTGCAGCTCAACGAGGACACGCTCTACGCCGGCCGGCCCTACGACCCGACTCCGACCGAGGCGCTGGCCGCGCTGCCCGAGGTGCGGCGGCTGCTGTTCGCCGGCCGCTACGCCGAGGCCGAGGCGCTGGCCAACGCGAAGATGATGGGCCGGCCGAACAAGCAGATGCCCTACCAGCCGCTGGGCGACCTCTTGCTCGATTTCAGCGAGATATCCGAGCTCAACGGCTACCGCCGCGAACTGGACCTGGACCGCGCGCTGGCGACCAGCACCTTCGAGGCGCGCGGGATGCAGCACACCCGCGAGGTCTTCGTCTCGGCGGCCGACCAGTGCGTGGCGGTGCGGTTGTCGGGCGACAAGTCCGGCCGGATCGATCTTCGCATCGGCCTGGACAGCGACCACGCCGATGCCGCGGTGGAGGCCGACGGCGGGCACGGGCTGCTGCTGCGCGGGCGCAACGGCGGTGCCTTCGGGATCGAGGGCGGGCTGCGCTTCGCCGCGCGGCTGCGGGTACGGGCGCGCGGCGGGAGCCTGCGCCGGCGGAGCGGACGGATCGAGGTGGCCCAGGCCGACGAGGTCGTGCTGCTGCTGACCGCGGCCACCAGCTTCCGCCGCTATGACGACACCGGCGGCGACCCGGAGGCGATCACCCGGGCGCAACTGGACGCGGCGGCGCGCAAGTCCTGGGACGCACTGCTGGACGCGCATGTGGCCGAGCACCGGCGCCTGTTCCATCGCGTCTCGATCGACCTGGGCGACAGTCCGGCGCAGATCGCCGGCCTGCCGACGGATGCGCGCGTGGCCCGCTTCGCCCAGGGCAGCGATCCGGCGCTGGCCGCGCTGTACCACCAGTTCGGACGCTACCTGCTGATCTGCAGTTCGCGGCCCGGCACCCAGCCGGCCAACCTGCAGGGCATCTGGAACGACCTGCTTTCGCCGCCGTGGGAGAGCAAGTACACGATCAACATCAACACCCAGATGAACTACTGGCCGGCCGAGGCCAATGCGCTGCCGGAGTGCGCGGAGCCGCTGGAGCGGATGGTGGCCGAGCTGGCGCAGGCCGGGGCCGAGACCGCGCGGCGGATGTACGGCGCGCCCGGCTGGGTCGTGCACCACAACACCGACCTGTGGCGGCGCAGTGCGCCGATCGACGGCGCGCAATGGGGCCTGTGGCCGACCGGCGGTGCCTGGCTTCTGCAGCACCTGTGGGACCGCTGGGACTACGATCGCGACCCGGATTACCTGCGCAAGGTCTGGCCGCTGTTCAAGGGTGCGGCGGAGTTCTTCGCCGCCACCCTGGTCGAGGACCCGAACACCGGGGCGATGGTCACCGCGCCGTCGATCTCGCCGGAGAACGAGCACCCGCACGGCGCCGCGCTGTGCGCCGGGCCGTCGATGGACGCGCAGATCCTGCGCGACCTGTTCGGCCAGTGCGTGCAGATCGCCGGCCTGCTGGGCGTGGACGCGGACCTGGCGGCCAGGCTCGAGGCGCTGCGCGCGCGCCTGCCGCCGCACCGGATCGGCAAGGCCGGGCAGTTGCAGGAATGGCAGCAGGACTGGGACATGGACGTCCCGGAGATCCACCACCGCCACGTCTCCCACCTGTACGCGCTGCATCCCTCCAGCCAGATCAACGTGCGCGACACCCCCGAACTGGCCGCGGCGGCGAAGCGCACGCTGGAGATCCGCGGCGACGAGGCCACCGGCTGGGGCATCGGCTGGCGCCTGAACCTGTGGGCGCGGCTGCACGACGGCGAGCACGCGTACAAGGTGCTGGCCATGCTGCTCAGTCCCGAGCGCACCTATCCCAACCTGTTCGACGCCCACCCGCCGTTCCAGATCGACGGCAACTTCGGCGGCACCGCGGGCATCACCGAGATGCTGCTGCAGAGCTGGGGTGGCACGGTATTCCTGCTGCCGGCGCTGCCGGAGGCCTGGCAACGCGGTAAAGTCGCCGGTCTGCGGGTGCGCGGCGCGGCCGGCGTCGACCTGGAATGGGACGGCGGCCGGTTGCGGCAGGCCAGCCTGCGCAGCGATCGTGGCGGCCGCTACCGGGTCGAGTACCGTGATCGCGTCCTGGAGCTGGAACTGGGGGCGGGCGAGGCGGCATGGCTGGACTGGCGGGCAGGGCGGCTGGTGCGGCGGGCCTGACCGGCCGGGATCGCAGGCCGGTGGCGGTGCGGAGGGGACCGTGCCGGCACCGGGGCCGAAGAAGCGCCGCGGGAGCGGCATCGGCACGGACGCGAACGCGGAGCCGCCCGGCGCGCCGGGGGGGGGGAGGCCGGCGTAGGGGCGCCGGTGCGCGACACATACGACGTGCCGGCGGTACCTGCCGGCTTACGCACAACTACAACGGAGGATTGCCCCATGGCGGGTATGGGAACGACGGACACCGGCACCGGGATCACCGGGGCCGGCGCGGAGAACACCCGGTTCATCATTCTGATCAGTTGCGTGGCCACCATTGGTGGCTTTCTGTTCGGGTTTGACAGCGGGGTGATCAACGGCACGGTGGACGGTCTGCAGCAGGCGTTCGGCTCGTCCAAGGCGGCGCTGGGCTTCGAGGTGGCCTCGATGCTGCTGGGCTGCGCGATTGGCGCGTTCTTCGCCGGGCGCCTGGCCGACCGCTGGGGCCGGCGCAGCGTGCTGATCATTTCGGCGGTGCTGTTCCTGATTTCGGCGCTGGGCTCGGGTGCGGCGCACAGCTCGCTGGTGTTCATCGCCGCGCGGGTGCTGGGCGGCTTTGCGGTGGGCGCGGCCAGCGTGATGTCGCCGGCCTACATCGCCGA
>NZ_JACHGU010000002.1 GCF_014202435.1 Pseudoxanthomonas broegbernensis
TGGACGAAGCGCGCGGCCGCGCGCATCGGCCCGACGGTATGCGAGGAACTGGGCCCGATGCCAATCTTGAACAGGTCGAACGTGCTGACGGCCATCGCGAGGGATCGGGAGGCGATCGCCGAAGTGTATTTGTTTCGCGTGCAACCGGCATGGTGCGCTGCGGAATGCGGCTGGGCTACCGTGTCGGCTGGCCCGCCACGGAAACCCGGATGTCCCGCTACGCCCTCTACCAACGCGACGACTGCCACCTGTGCGACCAGGCGCTGGCCCTGCTCGCCCAGGCACGCCTGCCCGAGCCGGACAGCGTCTTCATCGACGGCGACCCTTCGCTGGAGGCCCGCTACGGCCTGAGGGTGCCGGTGCTGCGCGACGTCGCCACCGGCGCCGAGCTGGATTGGCCGTTCGCCGCGGAGGCGGTGCGGCAGTGGCTGGAATGAGCGCCGGCTGGGCGCCGCTGCTGGCCGCGCTGGGCGGCCTGGCCAGCGGCGCGGCGGCAGGCGGCGACGTGGACCTGGCCAAGTCCGCGCGTACCGGCAGCGCTTCGGAATGGGCCGGGCGCCGGGTCGGCGACGTGCTGGATCCCGACGCCATCGTCCGGGTGGTGCTGCTGAAGGCGATCACCAGCACCACGGCCGACCGCGACCTGGCCAACATCAGGCGGATCCTGCGGGATGCGGCCGCCCAGGCGTTCCTGGACGCGCCGGCGCCCCCCGCGCCGCTGCGCCTGGGCCACGACGACAGCACCTGGGAAGCGGTGGTCCTGACCGGCGACGGCGCGGTGTACGGCTTCGCCGCCGGCGGTGACCGTGCCTGCCTGCGCGGGGCGGACGGCCGGGGCGGCTGCTTCGCGCTGCCGCCGCCCAGCCCCTAGGAGCGGCGGCCGGGCGCCGGCAGGCCGGCAGCGGGCCGGCGCCCGCGCTGCCGGTTTCTACAGGGCTTTCAGAAGCACGCGGGTGCTGATGTTGACCTCGTTGGGAATGGCCGCGGTGTCGGACCAGTCGCCGTCGCCCACGCCGAAGTCCAGCCGCTTGACCACCGCCTTGCCGCTGAGCACCGGCTGCGCGCCGCCGCTCCAGCCGAAGGTCAGGGTCACCGGCTTGCGCACGCCACGCAGTTCCAGGGTGCCGTCGGCGGCGTACTGGCCATCGGCCAGCTTGCGGAAGCCGCTGGCGGTGTAGCGGGCCTGGGCGAACCGGGCGATGTCGAAGAAGTCGGAGGTCTTGAGCGTGGAATCGCGATCGTCGTTGCCGGTGGCCGCGCTGGACAGGGCGATGGTCACGTCCAGGCTGCCCGCTTCCGGCTTGGCCGGGTCGAAGCTGACCTTGGTGTCGAAATCGGAGAAGCGGCCGGTGAACAGCTCGCCGTCGTAGCGGCTGGCGAAGACCAGGGTGGAGCCGGCGGCCTGGACGTAGTCGGCGGCGTGCGCGGTGGGGGCGGCCAGCATCGCCGCCAGCGCGGCGGCGACGGCGGCGGGCGTGGTGAGCTTGACGGTCATGCGGAGTCCTCGTTTCGTGGGGGAGAGATCCAGCGGCGCGGCAGCATCCGCGCCAGGGTGGCGTCGCGCTGGACGAAATGGTGGTGGAGCGCGGCGCCGGCATGGGCCAGCACCAGCGCGATCAGCAGCCAGAACAACCATTCGTGCGTGCTGTGCGCCGTGCTGGCCAGGGCCTCGTCCGGCGCGGCGAGCTTGGGCACTTCGGCCAGGCCGAACCAGCGGAACGGGCGCAGCCCGCTGGCCGAGTCGTACAGCCAGCCCGACAGCGGCATGGCCAGGATCAGCAGGTAGATCGCGCCGTGCGTGGCCGAGGCCATCCACGCCTGCCAGCGCGGCGTACCCGGTACCGGCTTGGGCGCGCCGGCGTACAGCCGCCAGCCGATCCGCGCCAGCACCAGCGCCAGCACGGTCAGACCCAGCGATTTGTGCGCGGTGTACACCCAGAAGTACTTCGGCGTGCGCGGCAGCTCGCCCATCACCAGCCCCACGGCGCCGATCGTCAGGATCAGCACGGCGATGGTCCAGTGCAGGAACTGGCTGACGCCGCCCCAGCGGTCGGCGGTGTTCTTCAGGTTCATGGCAGGGTCGGCTCCTGGCGGGCGGGCTGGGACGGATCGCAAACGCACTCGGCGGGTGGGTCGGAAACGGGAGCGGGCTCGTCGCCGGGGTCGCTCCATTCCGGAAGGGCTGCGCTTTCCGCGTGGCCGTCCTGGCCGCCGGACGCGCCGCGCGCGCGTACCGCCTCGGCCTCGATCCGCAGCTCAACGCGCTCGCCGATCATCGACGGCCAGGCGTCGATGCCGAACGCGCTGCGTTCCAGCACCGCGGTGGCGGAGAAGCCCGCCACGCGGCGGAACGGCGGCAGCGGATGCCGCCTGAGCGCGTTGAACCTGACTTCCAGCGGCAGTTCGCGGGTGACGCCGTGCAGGCTCAGGCGGCCGTGGACGATGAACCGGTCCGGGGCGAGCGGTTCGACCCGCTCGGAGACGAAGCGCGCCAGCGGCCAGCGCTGGCCGTCGAGCAGGTTGCGCGCCAGCGCCGCGCGGTTCCATCCCGCATCGCCCAGGTCCAGGCGCTGCAGCGGCACGGTCACGTCCAGGCGCGCGCCGGTCCAGTCGTCCGGGTCGAACTCCAGCGTGCCGGTGCTGCCCGACACCGTGCCCAGCGCCTGCGAGAAGCCGGCGTGCCACACCGCGAACTGCACCCGCGTGTGGACCGGGTCCAGTTCGTAGCGCGCCGGTGCGGCCCCCGCGCGCGGCATGGCGGCCGCGCACAACGTGAACATCGCCGCGGCCGCGGCCCCCGCCGCACGGTGGCGGCGGGCGGGCGGGGGGCTCCGGCGGGGCAGGCGGGCACGCATGGCCGGCATTCTAGGCATACCCGCGATAATGGCCCGGCTTGCGCCTGCAACGAACCGTTGCGAGGATTCGAGCGGACAGGGGGAGAGGGGACGGCGATGCGGCGCTGGCTGTGCGTGTGGTTCGTTCTGGCATCGTTCGGCGTCCACGCGGCGGTGCCCGAAATGCCCAGGTTCCGCGTGCTCGGCCCCGGCGACGGCCTGCCGGCCACCACCGTCACCTGCCTGGCGCGCGACCGCGACGGCTATCTGTGGGCGGCGACCTGGGACGGGCTGGCGCGCTACGACGGCATCGGCTTGCGCGTCTGGCGCCACGATCCCGACGACCCGGCCTCGCTTCCGGGCAACGTGCTGCAGGCGCTGTACGTGGACGGGCGCGACCGCGTCTGGGTCGCCAGCGAAAGCGGCGGCGTGAGCGTGATGGAGTCCGGCCGCACCGCGTTCCGCCATTTCCGCAAGGCCGACCATCCGGCCATGGAGAGCGACGACGTGTTCGCCGTGGCCGGCTATGGGGACGACGTCTGGTTCGGCACCTACGGCGGCGGCCTGTACCGGATCGGTGCGGACGAGCGGGTGGAACGCCTGCGGGCCGGCGTCGCGGACGTGGACGCGGCGATGGACAAGGCGATCCTCGCGCTGGCGTTCGACCCGGCCGGCAATGCGCTGGTGGCCACGCTGCGGGGCCTGGTGCGGCGCGACGGCGGCGATGGCCGGATGCTGCGCGTGCCGCTGCCCGGCCCCCATCCGTGGGCGCCGGTGGTATCGCTGTGGCGCGATGACGCGTCGACCTGGGTGGGCACCCCGCGCGGCCTGTTCCGCCTGCACGATGGCGGCACCTGGGATGCGCCGGACTGGGCCGCGGACTTCGCCGCGCGCCGCGCGGTCACGGCGATGAGCGAGGACGGCCGGGGCGGCCACTGGATCGCCACCCGCGACGGCCTGTGGCATGCGCCGGCGGGCGGCGCGCCGGAGCCGGTGCTGCACGAATCCAAGGCGCTGGGCATCAACAACATCGTCCAGGCGCTGCTGTACCAGGACGATGGCGGCCTGTGGGTCACGCTGCCGTCGCGCGGCCTGGGCTACCTGCGCGCGGACTGGCGGCGCACCGCCGTACTGGGCGAGGCCCAGGGCCTGCGCGGCGGCCTGTACCGCGGCATCGCCCGGGCCAGGAAAGGAGGGGTCTGGCTGGCCGGCAGCACCGGCATCCTCGAACACCTGGACACGGCCAGCGGCAAGGCCGTTCAGCGGCCGGAGCTGCCGCCCTTGCGCGAACGCAGCCGCCTGCGCGCGGTGCTGGAGGACCGCTACGGGCAGGTGTGGCTGGGCCAGCAGGACGCGCTGACCCGGATCGATGCGCGGGGCCAGGTGCGGGAATGGCAGGTCGAAGACGGCGAGGATGCGATCCCCCGCAATGGAACCCTGGACTGGCTGCTGGAATCCCCGGACGGCTCGCTGTGGCTGGGCAGCGGCGCCGCCGGCCTGCAGCGCCGCGACCTGCGCAGCGGCAAGGTGCTGGAGATGCTGCGCCCGGGCCAGACGCCCGGCCTGGCCAAGGCCGATTTCTCCGCCATGGGCATCGGTCCGGACGGCATGCCCTGGATCGCCGAGGACCGCCGGCTGCTGCGCTGGGACCCGGCCAACCGCGCCTTCGTCGCGCTGCCCGGGATGGTGCCGGCGGATGTGCCGGTGCTGGCCTTCGCTTTCGACGGGCGCCACCGGCTGTGGCTGCAGAGCCTGGCCGGCCTGGAACTGTGGGTGTGGACGGACGATGCCTGGACGCGGATGGCGCGGCTGGGGCCGGCCGAGGGCATCCCCGCCACCGAGGCCACCGGCCTGGTGGTCGATGCCCGGCACCGGGCATGGCTGGCCACGCGCCGCGGCCTGTTCCGGGTGGAGCCGCCGGACCATGGCCGGGCGGCCTCGGTACGCGGGTTCGGCGTGCGCGAAGGCTTGCCCAGCCAGGAATTCGCCGAGCGCGCGCTGGTCCTGGACGCCACCGGCGTGCTGGTGGCCAGTACCGGCGACGGCTCGCTGCTTTTGCTCGATACCCGCATGCACGACCCGGTCCGGCCGGTGCCGCGGGTGATGGTGGACGCGGTGCGCGTGCGCCGCGGCGAGCGCCTGCTGGAACTGCCGGCGAGCGGCGGCTTCGAGCTGGAGCCGGGCGATAGCGAGATGAGGGTGAGCACCCGGCTGCTCGTGTTCGACGACCCCGATTCCAACCGCTACCGGTCGCGCCTGCTGGGCTTCGACACCGACTGGTACGAAGGGCCGGGGGGCGAGCGGGTCTTCTCGCGCCTGCCGCCGGGGGCCTACCGCCTGCAGTTGCAGGCCTCCGGCGGTGCGGACCAGCCGTGGTCGCCGGTGCACGAACTGGCGTTCCGGGTATCGCCGCCGTGGTGGCGCAGCGGCTGGGGCCTGCTGGCCCTGGCCGTGGTCGCGGCGCTGCTGCTGGGCGGCGCCGCCCTGGTCTATCGAAGCCGCCTGCGCCGCCGCAACCAGTGGCAACTGGCCGTGCACAAGCAGGAACTGGCCGAGCAGGCCTCGCAGGCCAAGAGCCGGTTCCTGGCCACCCTCGGGCACGAGATCCGCACTCCGATGACCGGCGTGCTCGGCATGAGCGAGCTGCTGCTGGACAGCCGCCTGGAGCCGCGCGAGCGCGGCTACGTCGAGTCCATCCGCCGCGCCGGCGAGCACCTGCTGCGGCTGGTCAACGACGCTCTGGACATGGCCCGGATCGAGGCCGGCAAGCTGGAGCTGGACGACCAGCCGTTCGAACTGCGCGCACTGGTGGGCGAGGTGGCCGCGCTGATGGCGCCGGGCGCCGAGCAGCGCGGCCTGGCCTTCCACGTGCGCATCGCCGAGGACGCGCCGCACGGCCTGCGCGGCGATCCGGTGCGGGTCTGCCAGATCCTGCTCAACCTGGTCGGCAATGCGATCAAGTTCACCGACCATGGCGAAGTGGTGCTCGGGGTGGCCGCCGGTGCCGGCGGCGGCGTGGTGTTTGCGGTGCGCGACACCGGGCCGGGCCTGAACGAGGAGCAGAAGGAACGCCTGTTCCGCCGCTTCGAGCAGGCCGATGGCGCGCGCACCAGTGCCCGCTACGGCGGCAGCGGCCTGGGCCTGGCGATCTGCCAGGAACTGGCGGCGGCCATGAACGGGCGCGTGGAGGTGGACAGCATGCTGGGCCGCGGCACCGTCTTCCGCGTGGAACTGCCGTTGCCGGAGGCCGAGGTGGTCGCCACGGTGCCGCGCACCGCCGACCGCGGTACCCGCCACCTGGACCTGCTGCTGGTGGAGGACGATCCCGACGTGGCCGAGGTCGTGGCCAGCCTGTTGCGCGCGCAGGGCCATCGCGTGGCCCATGCGCCGCACGGCCTGGCCGCGTTGGGCAACGTGGCGGTGGCGCGGTTCGACCTGGCCCTGCTGGACCTGGACCTGCCGGGCATGGATGGGCTGGCGCTGGCGCGGCAACTGCGCGCCCAGGGATTCGCGCCGCCCTTGCTGGCGGTCACCGCGCGCGCCGACGTGGACGCCGAGCAGCAGGCGCGCGCGGCGGGTTTCGACGGCTTCCTGCGCAAGCCGGTGACGGGCCAGATGCTCGCCGCCGCCATCGACGCCGTGCTGCCGGAAGTGGTGGCCGGATGAAGCGGCGCCGGCCGTCGGCGCGATAGCCGCGGCCCGGTGGCGGCGGTCCTCGCTTGGCGCCCGCCGGAGCGACGCGGGCGGACCGCCCCCGGCCGCACGCCTTCTCCGTGGAGGCCGGCGCGGGGAGGTCAGCGCGCGCTGTGCGCGTGTACCGCCTCGACCAGCGCGGCCACGTGCTCGGGGTTCATGTCCGGCGACATCCCGTGGCCGAGGTTGAACACGTGGCCCTCGCGCGAGCCGCCGTTGCCGGCGGCGTAGTCGTCCAGCACGCGCGCGGCCTCGCCGGCGATGACCCGCGGATGGGCGTACAGTGTGGCCGGGTCCAGGTTGCCCTGCAGCGCGACGCGGCCGCCGACGCGGCGTGCGGCCTCGTCCAGGCCGACCAGCCAGTCCACGCCCACCGCGTCGGCGCCGCTGGCGGCCAGCGCCTCCAGGTGCGGCGCGTTGCCCTTGCCGAACAGGATGAGCGGCGCGCGCGCGTCGCCTTCGCCCCGGTCGAGCTCGCGCGCGATGCGCTCCAGGTAGGGCAGCGAGAACTGGCGGTACAGCGCGGGCGACAGCACCCCGCCCCAGGTGTCGAACACCTGCAGTGCCTGCGCGCCTGCCACGCGCTGCGCCGACAGGTAGGCGATCACCGCGTCGGTGATCGTGCCCAGCATGCGGTGCAGCAGTTCCGGGCGGTCGAAGGCCATGGCCTTGATTCGGGCGTAGTTGTCGCTGCCGCCGCCCTCGACCATGTAGCAGGCCAGGGTCCACGGGCTGCCGGAGAAGCCGATCAGCGGCACCTTGCCGCCCAGTTCGCGGCGGATGGTGCGCACTGCGTCCATCACGTAGCGCAGTTCGGTCTCCATGTCCGGCACCGCCAGGCGGGCCACGTCGGCCTCCTCGCGTACCGGGCGCTCGAACTTGGGGCCTTCGCCTTCCACGAAGTACAGGCCCAGGCCCATCGCATCGGGCACGGTGAGGATGTCGGAGAACAGGATCGCCGCGTCCAGCGGAAAGCGCCGCAGCGGCTGCAGGGTCACCTCGCAGGCAAGCTCGGGGTTCTTGGCCATGGCCAGGAAGCTGCCGGCGGCGGCGCGGGTGGCGCGGTACTCGGGCAGGTAGCGGCCGGCCTGGCGCATCAGCCAGACGGGGGTGCGGTCCACGGGCTGCCGGCGCAGGGCGCGCAGCAGGCGGTCGTTGGCGAGGGTGTCGGACACGGTCTACCTATACGGGGGAGGGAAGGCGGGCCGCCGCAGCGGGTTATTTTATTTCGGCGCCTCGGCGCCGCTGACGAACATCACCTGGTAGCCGCGTTTGAGCTGGCCGTCGCGGGCCTTCTCGAACGCGGCGGTGGCCTCGGCCTGCAGCAGGTACTGCTCGCGGCGCAACTGCGACCTGCCGCCGACCTGGCCGCTTTCGCGCAGCAACTCCCAGCCGCCGAACAGGTCCGGCTGCAGGGTCAGTTGCAGATAGCGGGGAGCCTCGCCCGGGGGCGGGCGCTGCTGCAGGAGGATGCGCATGGGCCGTGATTGTAGCCGGCCGTGGCCCGGCCGCTCAGGCGCGCCCGCGGAAGCTGCGCCGCCAGGCCGAGGGCGACACGCCCAGCGCCGCGGAAAAGCGCAGGCGCAGCGACGCGGCGCTGCCGAACCCGGCCTGCGCGGCCACCCGCTCCAGCGGCGCGCCGGTTTCCTCCAGCAGGCGCTGCGCCCGCACCAGCCGCTGGTGCGCCAGCCACTGCAGCGGGCTGCTGCCGGTGGCCTGGCGGAAGCGCCGGGTGAAGGTACGCCGGCTCATCAGCGCGCGCGTGGCCAGGGCATCCACGTCCAGCGGCGTGTCCAGGTGCGCCAGGGCCCAGGCCAGCACGGCGTCCAGGCGCGCGTCGCCGGCGTCGGCCGGCAGGGGCTGCTCGATGTATTGCGCCTGCCCGCCTTGCCGGTGGGGGGCCACGACCATGCCGCGCGCGATGCGGCCGGCCACGGCCGCGCCGTGCCACTGCCGCACCAGGTGCAGGCAGCAGTCGATGCCGGCGGCGGTGCCGGCCGAGGTGAGCACGTCGCCGTCGTCCACGTAGAGCACGTCCGGTTGCAGGCTTACCCGCGGGTGGCGCCGGGCGAAGGCCTCCATCGCCGCCCAGTGGGTGGTGGCCGGGCGCCCGTCCAGCAGGCCTGCGTCGGCCAGCACGAAGCTGCCCAGGCACAGGCCGACCAGCCGTGCCCCGCGCGCGTGGGCGCGGCGCAGCGCCCGGCACAGCGCCGGCGGCGCGGGCTCTTCCGCGCCGTGCCAGCTCGGCACGACCACGATGTCGGCGCGGTCCAGGGTGCGCAGGCCGTGCCTCACGTGCAGGCCGAAGCCGGCGTCGGTGCGCAGCGTTCCCGGCTCGGGGGCGCACACGCGCAGGTCGAAGACGGGCGCGCGCCGGGTCGCGTGCCCGTCGAGCACCATGCACGGCACCGACAGGTGGAACGGGCTGATCCGGTCGAAGGCGACCACGGCGACGCGAGGCAGGGCCATGGCCCGATACTAGCGAATATTGGCGTTCGGGCCACTCGTAGCCCGGTCCGGCGCGGACGAGAATCGCCGCAACTTCCCCGTTGGAGCCTTGCCGATGCCCCGCCGCGCCCTGCTGGTGATCGACGTCCAGAACGAATATTTCGACGGCGTCATGCCCATCGCCCATCCCCCCGTGGCGCAGTCGCTGCCGCGCATCGTCGATGCGATGGAGGCCGCGCGCGCGGCGGGCATCCCGGTCGTGGCGGTGCGGCACGGCACGGTGGAGGGCGCGCCGGCGTTCGCGCCGGGCAGCCATGGCTGGCAACTGCATCCGCAGGTGGAACGGCAGGCCTGCGACCTGCGCCTGGACAAGCGCCAGGCCAGCGCCCTGGCCGGCACGGGACTGGACGACTGGCTGCGCGCGCGAGGGATCGACACCCTGGTCCTGGCCGGGTACATGACCCACAACTGCCTGCTGGCCACCGCCCTGGACGCATCCCAGCGCGGCCTGAGCGTGGAGGTGCTGGCCGATGCCGCCGGTTCGCCGGCCTACGCCAACGCGGCTGGCCGCGCCGGCGCCGAGGAACTGCACCGGGTCGCGCTGGTGGTGCTGCACAGTAACTTCGCCGCCGTGACCGATGCCGAGGGATGGAAGCGGGCGGTGCGCAACGACCGGCGGCTGGTGCCGGACGACGTGGTGCGCTCGCACTTGCGCTCGCGCGCCGCGTAAGGCCGGCAACGCGGCGCCGACGGGCCGCCGCAGGCGGCTCAGCCGGCCAGCACGTCCAGCACCCGGGCCTCGTCCACGCCGGGCACCACCTCGGCGCGGCCGATGCCGCGCCACAGCACCAGGCGCAGGCGGCCGGCCAGGTTCTTCTTGTCCAGCCGCATCCGCGCCAGCAGCGCCTCCGGGGCCAGCCCGGCGGGCAGCGCGGTCGGCAGGCCGTAGGCGTCCAGCAGCGCGCGCAGGCGCTCGGTGTCCGCGTCCGGGGCCATGCCCAGCATCGCCGACAGGCGCGCGGCCAGGACCATGCCCACGGCCACCGCTTCGCCATGGTTGAGCGCGTCGCGACCGTCGCCGGAATAGCCCTGCTCGGCCTCGACGGCGTGGCCGAAGGTGTGGCCCAGGTTGAGCAGGGCGCGCTCGCCCTTTTCCAGCGGGTCGCGCTCCACGATGCCGGCCTTGTGCGCGCAACTGCGGGCGATGGCCTCGGCCAGGGCGTGATCGTCGCTGGCCAGCAGCGCCTCGCGCTCGGCTTCCAGCCACTGGAAGAACAGCGGGTCGCCCAGGGCGCCGTACTTGATCACCTCGGCCAGGCCGGCGCGCAGTTCGCGGGCGGGCAGGGTGCGCAGCGCGGCGGTGTCGGCGATCACCGCGCGCGGCGGATGGAAGGCGCCGACCAGGTTCTTGCCCTGGGGGATGTCCACCGCGGTCTTGCCGCCCACCGAGGAATCGACCATCGACAGCAGCGTGGTCGGCAATTGCACGCAGTCCACCCCGCGCATCCAGCACGCCGCGGCGAAGCCCGCCAGGTCGCCGACCACCCCGCCGCCGAGGGCGTACACGGTGGCATCGCGGGTGGCGCCCAGCTCGGCCAGGGCTTCGATCGCCTCGCCGAAGCAGGCCAGGGTCTTGTGCGACTCGCCGGCGGGCATGACGTGGGTGGCCAGGTGCAGGTCCGGGCGCGCGGCGCGCAGCGCGGCCTCCACCCCGTGCGCATACAGCGGCGCGACGTGGCGGTCGCTGATCAGCAGCGCGTGGCGGCCACGCGCCTGCGCCGCCAGCCGCGCGCCGTCGCCCAGCAGGCCGGGGCCGATCTCGATCCGGTAGGGGGCCGCGCCGCCGACGTCGACCGTGCTGATCGCGCTCATGCCGCCGCCCCGCTCATGCTCCAGCGCTCGGCCAGCAGCATGCCCAGGCGCACGGCCGCCTCGCTGGCGGTCAGGTGGTCGGTCTCCATCACCAGGTCGGCCACTTCGCGGTACAGCGGTTCGCGGAATTCGGCCAGGTCGCGCAGCACCTGCTCGCGGTCGCCGCGCTGCAGCAGCGGGCGGGTGCGGTCGCGGCCCAGGCGGCGCAGTTGCGAGTCCAGGTCCGCGCTGAGGTAGGCCACGAAGCTGCGCGCGCGCATCAGCCGGCGGTTGCCGGCGTCGAGGACCGCGCCGCCGCCGGTGGCGACCAGCCGTCCTTCGCCGGCCAGCAGTTCGGCCAGCGCGCCGCTCTCGCGCTCGCGGAAGCCGGATTCGCCCACGTGCTCGAAGATCGCGGCGATGGTGGCGCCGGTGCGCTGCTCGACGAAATGGTCGGCGTCGACGAAATCCAGGCCGAAGCGTTCGGCCAGGCGTCGTCCGATCGAGGTCTTGCCGGCGCCCATCGGGCCGACCAGCACGAGATTGGGTGCGGGATTCATGGGTGTGGATGCTAGCACCGCGGTCGCATCCAGCGGCATTGGTCACCCCTGCAACGAAGCCCGCGCCCGGCGCGCGCGGCCGTGCCGTGGCCTTAACGCGCCGCCGGCGATGCTGGCGCTCCACGGCGCGTGGCGCCATACAGCGGAGATGGATATGTCGGTCGCGAAAGTCATCGAGATCAGCGCGTCCTCCAAGACCAGCGTCGAGGATGCGGTGAAGACGGGATTGAGGAAGGTCGCCGAGACCGTGCAGGGCATCCAGGGCGCCTGGATCAACGAGACCAAGGTCGAGACCGATGCTCAGGGCAACGTGCTCGAGTGGCGGATCAACATGCGGGTGACCTTCGTCGTGCAGTAGCGCGTCCGAGCGCCGCGCCGGCCGCCGGCGCGGTTCAGTCCGGTTCGCCCGAAAGCTGCTGCAGTTCCAGCGAGATCATCAGGTGCAGCTCGTCCAGGGTGCGATCGGGCAGGCGGTCGCAGTGGTGCAGGTGGATGTCCATCAACGTGGCGACCAGGTCGCTCATCACGTCGGGGTCGCGGCTCCAGGCCATCGTCACCGCCGCCTGGGTCAGGCGGTGCCAGGTGTCGGCATCGACGCGGCGCCGATCGTGCGGCGTGGCCCCGCGTGGTACAGCCTCATCCTTGGCGGTTGACGCATGCCTGGGAACAATCGGCATTGCCAGCATCGTGTCCATGGCGCGATGGTGGCGCCGGCCGCCGTGCATCGCCATCGGAATCGTCTGAAAAGCGCGGTTCCTCGACCCGCCGCGCACTCGGCCTGAGGTGGCGGTCAGGGCAGCAGGCCATGGCGGCGCGCGTAGGCGTAGATTTCCAGGTCGTTGCGCAGGCCGAGCTTGGCCATCGCGTCCATCTTCTGGCGGCTCACCGTCTTCACGCTGCGGCTCAGGCGCCGGGCGATCTCCGAGACGGTGAGCCCGGAGGCGAACAGGCGCAGCACCTCGATCTCGCGCCGCGACAGCGATTCGCCCGGGCCGATGCCGCCGCCGTCCGCGCCCATGTCCTCGAACAGCCGGCGGATGCCCGCGCCCAGGTAGGAGCGCCGGTGCGATACCGCGGCCACGGCGAGGGTGAGCTCGGCCAGCGCGTCGGACTTGTTGAGCAAGCCCAGCACGCCGGTGGCCAGGATCGAGCGCAGCACGTCGACGTTGGCGGCCACGGTCAGGACCAGCACGGGCAGTTCCGGCCAGCGCAGGCGCAGGCGGGCGAGCATGCTCAGGCCATCGGCGGTGCCGCCGCCGGGCATGCTGAAATCGGTGATGACCAGGTCGGCCGGCTCGCGCGCGACGGCGGCGAACAGCTCCTCCGCGGTCGCCGCCTCGGCCACGATGCGGACGCGCGCGCTGCCTTCCAGCAGCGAGCGCACGCCGCTGCGCACGACCGGATGGTCGTCGGCGAGGACGATCCGCAGCGGCGCGCCCGGGTCCGGCATCAGGCGTCCTCCGCGTCGCGGCCGGCGGGCGGCGGGGCGAGCCGGCCGGCGAGGCGTTCCAGTTCTTCCAGCCGCCGCGCCAGCGCATCGCGGTGCGCACGGTTGCCGGCGCGGGACGGGCCTTCGCCGCCCTCGCCGCCGAGCAGGCGCAGGGCGCCGTCGATGCGGTGCAGCAGCTCGCGCTGGCGGACGCGGGTGCCGGTGTCCAGGGCCCGGTCCAGTTCGGCCAGGTCCCGGCGCCCGGCATCGAGCAGTTGCCGCAGCATCCGCGCGGCGAGTTGCTGCGAGCCGAAGGCTTCGACCAGGCGGTCCAGCCGCGGGCCGTCCGCCGCGCCGGCCGGTGCCGGCCCGGTTTCCGGCTTTGGCCGCACGGGGCCGGCGTCGCCGGGCGGGCCGAGGTGCCGCAGCAGTTCGTGCCGCAGTTCGTGCAGGTGCACGGGCTTGCCCAGGAAGCCGTCCATCCCGCACTCGGCGCAGCGGTGCAGGGGGTCGTGGGCCGCGCTGGCCGACAGCGCCACGATCGGCAGGCGCGCGCGTCCGTCGCGTTCGCCGTCGCGGATGCGGCGCGCCAGCGCATAGCCGTCGAGCACCGGCATGTGGCAGTCGGTGAGCAGCAGGTCGAAATGCCCGCGCGCCAGCATCCGCAGCGCCTGCTCGCCGTTCTCCGCCAGGGCGTGGCGGTAGCCCAGCCGCTGCAGTTGGCTGGAGATCACCGCACGGTTGATCGGCTGGTCCTCGGCGACCAGGATGCGGTGCGCGGCCTGGCCGCGGGGCGGATCGGCGCGGACCCTCCCCCGGGAACGGGGCGGCTTGGAACGCTGGAGCGTGGCGGCCGGCTGCCGCGCTTGGACCGGCAATGGTGCGGCGCTAACGGGTTCGGAGGTTCGCGGCGCGGCCGGCCCATGCATCCTCCGCGGACCGGGGGCGGCGACATGCGGCCTGTGCGGGAAGGCCGCCGTGGCCGGCTGGGGACCGGTTCCGGGGGAAAGCCGTTGCCTGCGCAGGAAATGGACCAGGGGGGCGAACATGCCCAGGACGAGCAGCCCGGCCAGCCAGGGCGCGGGAAGCCATGGCGCCGTGCCGACGGCCAGGCCCACGGCCGCCAGCGCTCCGGCTGTCAGCCACGCGCAGGCCGCCAGGGCCGGGCGTGGTGGTGCGCGCGTGGACCGCGGGGTTGGGCGGGATGGACTGCGTTCCATCAGGGCGGCTCCAGTTCATGTCGGCCGGGTCACGGCTGCCATGAGACTTTCGTCGCAAAATACACGCCAAATCCTGCCGCGGCGATTGCGCGGTGCGGGCTGGGCGGCGGAATGACGTCCGGGCGGGGGGCCCGGACGGGCCGCGGCCGTGCTGCATCGGGGGAGCGAGGCAGGACGGCGGGTTGCGGCCAGAGGGGTTTGGACACGTTGCCCGACGGCGCTGCGCGACCGTGGCCTGCCCGGCCGGCTGGCCGATCGCGCGCATCCAGGCGTTGCGAATCTCCCATGCCGGAAATCTGCCGCCGGATGGCCGCCGCGCCAATGAGACATGTCTGAAAAAACCGGGAAGCGGCAGGTGCGGGCCCGCATTTCAGTCTCCCCCGGGCCGCGCCCGCACCGATTGCGGGAGCCTGCGCGCATCCAGGACCACGCGGGTGTCGGCGATGCCGGGCAGGGTGCGCAGCGCCTGCCGGCTGACCCGCTCGTAGTGCTGGATGAAGCGCTCCAGCCGCGCGCGGTCCATGCCCGCGCGTCCGGCCTGGGCCGCCTGCAGCGCCCGTTCCTGCTGCCAGCGCCATTCGCGCACCGCCTCGAAGCCGGGCGGCTGCAGGAACCAGAGGACATCCACCCGCGACCACAGCGGCGGGTAGTCGCGGCCGAGCGCGGCGTTGCAGAAGCGGCGCCATCGGCCATCGGCGTCCTCCTCGCGTTCCAGCGCGTTGAGCGGGGCATCCAGGGCGCGCTCCGGTTGCGCCGGGACGCACAGGCACCAGCCTTCCAGCACCAGCAGGTCCAGCGGGCGTGGAGGGCGTGGCCAGTCCCGGGGCGGCAGGCGGTCGTCGCCCAGCTTGTCGAAGCGCGGCAGCGCCCGGGTTCGGCCATCGCGCAGCGCATCGACGGTCTCCAGCGCCAGGGCCACCTCGTGGGTGCCCGGCGGCCCGCGGGTGGCCAGCAGCGGATGCACCTTGCGGGCCAGGGCCCGGCGCTGCGCGGCGGTCAGGTAGAAATCGTCCAGCGAAACGGCGGCGGCGCAAAGCCCCGTGGCTGCTGCAACGGCCACTACTTGTGCGGCCAGGGTGCTCTTGCCGCTGCCCTGCAGCCCGCCGATGCCGAGCACGCGCATGCCCTCGCCCGCCCGTACGCCGCTGGATTCCAGCGCCTGGCGGGCGAGCGCGGCGGGGAAGCCGGTGGGCGAGGGATTGAGCATCGGTCCACAATACGTGCCCCCTTCGTGCCTGTGGAGCGCCCCCGATGACCGACCCGGTGTACGCCGAAGCCCTGGAGACCTTCGGCCGGTTGTTCGAGCGGGCGCGGGGGCTGGCGGCGGAGATCGAGCCCAATGCCATGACCGTGGCCACCGCCACGCCGGACGGGCGGCCCTCGGCGCGCACGGTGCTGCTGAAATCCTTCGACGCGCGCGGCTTCGTGTTCTATACCCATTTCGACAGCCACAAGGGCCGCGAACTTCAGGCCAATCCGCGCGCGGCGCTGCTGCTGCTTTGGCGCAGCATGGGCGAGGCCGGGGTGCAGGTGCGGGTGGAGGGCGCGGTGGAGCCAGTGGAGGCGGCCGAGGCCGACGCCTACTTCGCCGGCCGGCCGCGGCTGAGCCAGCTCGGCGCCTGGGCCTCGAAGCAGTCGGCGACGCTGGAGTCGCGCGAGGCGTTCGAGGCGGCATTGGCGCGGGCGGAAGCGCGGTTCGAAGGCCTGCAGGTGCCGCGCCCGCCGGGCTGGGGCGGACTGCGGGTGGTGCCCGAGGCGATGGAGTTCTGGTACGGCGCGGGCTTCCGCCTGCACGAGCGCTGGCGCTATGAGCGCGATGCCGGCGGCGCCTGGTCGAAGCGGATGCTGCAACCCTGAGCCTGCGACGGTGGCCGGCTCGCCGGTGCCGGATGGTCCCGCATCGTCGTGACCAGCACGCGCGCCGCTAGGCCCGTTCCAGCGCCGCCGCGCCGTCGGCCAGGGCCGGGCCCAGCCAGCAATGCGAGCCGATCGCCGCGAATCCCTCGGCCCGCAGCCGTCGCCGGTACCAGGCGGCGGCGCGGTGCTGGAAGCCTTCGGTGTCGCCTTCGAATTCATCCTCGGCGGCGAAGGTTTCGAGGAAGGCCACGCCACCGCACAGTTCGGCCAGGCCCGGCAGCCCCCGCGCCAGTTCGCGCGTGGGCAGGTAGTGCAGCACGTCGGCGCAGACCAGCAGGTCGACGGGCGCGCAGGGGCGCAGCCAGGCGAAGTCGCCGAATCGCGCCAGGCGCAGGTTGCGGCGCGCGCCATGGCGGGCGATGGCGTACTCGCTGGCGTCGAAGCCCAGGTAGTGCAGCTTCGGCCGCAGCTTCAGCAGCGGCGCGCGCCAGGCGCCCTCGCCGCAGCCGATGTCGAGCGCGCTGCGGATGGGGCGCTCGAGGTAGTACTCGGCGGCCGATACCGCCAGCGCGACCTTGCGCGCCAGCCGGCGCGGATCCTGGATGTTGCGGCCGCGGTACCAGTGCTCGAAGTAGGCGCGGTCGTAGGACTTGGTCATCGGCGGGAAAGGTAGGCAAGAAGGGGGGCGGCGGATCCCGCGCCGGCGTCCGGCCGGCGGCGGCAGGGCGCGATGGCGCGCGCCGACGGTTCGACAGCCCGGGCGCCATCGCCGAGAATCCGCGCACCCCATCCTAGCCGCAGGCCGCCGCGCATGTACGCCACGTATCTCTGGGTGAAGTCGTTCCATCTGCTGTTCGTCGTGGCCTGGATGGCGGCCGTGTTCTACCTGCCGCGCATCCTGGTCAACCTGGCCGAAGCCGGTGCCGAGCCCGCGGTGCGTGCGCGGCTGGTGCTGATGGGGCGGCGGCTGTACCGCTTCGGGCACGTGATGTTCGGCCTGGCGGCGGCGCTGGGGCTGGCGTTGTGGATGGGTTACCGGGTGTTCGATGGGTTCCCGGCCACGGTCGGTTCGCCTGCCGGCTGGATGCACGCCAAGCTGACGCTGGTGGCGCTGCTGCTGGCGCACTACATCCTCGCCGGCCGCTGGCTGAAGGGCCTGGACAAGGGACGCACGCTGCCGGCGGGCAAGGCGCTGCGCCTGTTCAACGAACTGCCGGTGCTGGCGCTGTTGCTGGTGATCTGGCTGGTGCTGGCCAAGCCGTTCTGAGCGCGGCCTGGCCTTTGTAGGAGCGCCTTCGGGCACGGCCGCCATTCCTGTTGGGCCATGCCCCCAGGGCACGACGTCCTTCGGCGGCGCTGGGGTCGCGATTCCGATTGAAGGGCCAAGGTCATCGCCGAGGCGGCAGTGCCTCCGCTTTGCGCTTTGCTGTGTCGGGGAGCGGACAGGGGAGATGCCGCCCTCCGTGCCGGAGGGCGTCGTCCTGGCGCTGCGGGGGCAAGCAGCAGGGAGGGCCGCGTCCGCGAAGCGGGGCAGGATGCCGGCCTGGGCAGTGACCCCCACGGCGACGGGCACCGCCCGAAGCCAGTTCTTTCGCTTCGGTTTACGGTCCCTCCCCCCTGCGCTCCGGGTTCAGCGCTGGCGCATGAAGTCCACCGGCTGCGGCAGTTCCACCGGCACGCCGTTGCGGTCGCAGGTGCCCGCCTCGCACAGCCGCTGGCGCAGCTTCGGCGTGGCCTGGACGATGAAATGGTAGATCGCGTTCTGCTCGACCGTGCCACGGACCGCGGCGCTGCCCGGCCCCCGCGCCCAGATGCCGACATCCTCGCCGCCGTGCGATTCTGACTTCAGCGGCACCAGTGCTTCCTGCAGGTAGTCCGGGTCCTCGGTGTCGATCCCGCCCAGGTCCGGACGTCCGGTCGACGGCTCCATGCTGCTCGGCGCGTGCAGGTGGCGCTTGGGCCCGGCCGGCTGGCGATTGCTGGCGCCAGTGTGGCCGGGGCCGTTGGCGTAGCTGAGGGTGGTGTAGGGCAGGCCGC
This sequence comes from Pseudoxanthomonas broegbernensis, assembly GCF_014202435.1. Taxonomy (GTDB): domain Bacteria; phylum Pseudomonadota; class Gammaproteobacteria; order Xanthomonadales; family Xanthomonadaceae; genus Pseudoxanthomonas; species Pseudoxanthomonas broegbernensis. The sequence continues at coordinate 17,930 of NZ_JACHGU010000002.1, forward strand.
CGAGGTCGCGGGCGTAGTCGGCCGAACCGCCATCCTCGCCGCCGCCGCGCACCTTGCCCAGGATCGGGTTGCCGCGTACCGGATAGCCGACGAAGTTCAGCGTGTGCGAATGGTCGGCGGTGACCAGGATCAGCGTGTCCCGCGCCGACGTCATCTCCGCCGCCGTGCGCACCGCCTCGGACAGGGCGATGGTCTCGTCCAGCGCGCGGAACGCATTGCCTTCGTGGTTGGCGTGGTCGATGCGGCCGCCCTCGATCATCAGCACGAAGCCGTTGGGGTCGCGCGACAGCCGCCGGATCGCCTCGGCGGTCAGCTCGGCCAGCGAGGGCTCGGCGTTGCGGTCGCGGTCGTGGTCGTACTGCATGTGGTCGGGCTCGAACAGGCCAAGTACCGCCGGCGCGTCCCTGGCCGCCCGCAACTGCTCGCGGTTCCAGACATAGGCGCCGCCCGGGTGCGCGGCCTTCCATTGGGCCACCAGGTCGCGCCCGTCCAGGCGCTGGCCGACCTTGTCGTCGTACTCGGGATCGCGCTCCTCGACCGTGGTGAATTCGCCGCGGCCGCCGCCCAGCAGCACCTGCGGGCCGCGGCCGTAGGGCGTGGCCACCATCTGCCGGGCGATGTCGATGCAGCCGGCGGCCACCGCCTCGGGCGGCAGGTCGGTGTCGTTCTCCCAGTTGCGGTCGGGCGCATGCGCCCAGGTCGCGGCCGGGGTGGCGTGGGTCAGGCGCGCGGTGGTGACGATGCCGGTGGCCAGGCCGGCGCTGTCGGCCAGTTGCAGCCAGGTCAGGCGCGCCTGGCCGAGGCTGCCGGCGCAGTCGTCGCGGTCGCCGGCCGAAACCGCTATCGCGCCCATGTGGCTCTTCACCCCGGTGGTGATGGCGGTCATGGTGCCGGCCGAGTCCGGGGTCTGCGAATCGGTGTTGTAGGTCTTGCTGAAGGCGGTGTGGGGGAAGCGCTCCCAGCTCAGCAGGTTCTCCTCGCCCGGGCCGCCGTGGCGCTGGCCCTGGAGGATGCGCGCGGCGGCCACCGTGGTCAGGCTCATGCCGTCGCCGAGGAACAGGATGACGTTCTTCGCCCGCCCGGCCATCGCGCCGTTGGCGGCGGCCCTGGCCGCGCCGCCGCGGTACCACCATTGCGGGGTCTCGCCGGCCGGGTGGGCCACGGCCGCCACGGGCACGGCGATGGCCGCGGAAGCCGCGTCCGCAGGCGCGGGGGCGGGCGCTTCGCCGGAACTGGCGCAGGCGGCGAGCACGGTGGCGCACACGGCGGCCAGGAGCGGGAAGGGCGGGAAGGCAGTGGGGCGGCGCATCGCGGCTCCGGCATGGTCCGCGGGGAGCGGCCGGCGCCCGGGCATGCCGCCGCGAGCGCCACGTCCGCACGCCGGCGGCGTGGTGGAGGTGAGCGATGATTATGCGGCCGCGCGCAAGTCATGCCGATGACCGCATGCCGTTCCGGCGCTGCCGTCGCCAGCGCTGCCGGGCCGGGGTATCGTGCCGTCTTTCGCAGTTCCCGGATCGACGATGAGACTGGTTTCGGCCTGGCTGGCCATCCCCTTCTGGCAGCGCGTGCTGGCCGGCTTCGTCCTCGGCGGGCTGGCCGGGTGGCTGGCCGGGCCGGCGGCGCAGACCTGGTTCGGGCCGCTGGGCACGGTGTACGTGACCCTGATCCGGATGATCGCGGTGCCGCTGGTGCTGTTCGCGGTGGTCAACGCGGTGGCCTCGCTGCACGGGCAGAAGTCGATGGCCGCGCTGGGCGGGCGCACCTTCATGTGGTTCGCCGTCACCGCCGCGCTGGCGGTGTGCGTGGGCCTGGCGGTGGGCCTGGTACTCGAGCCGGGCCATGGCCTGAGCGGCCTGGAGATGGCCGCCGACTACAGCGTGCGCGAGGTGCCCACCCCGGTGCAGGTGCTGCTGGACGTGGTGCCGTCCAACCCGTTCGCGGCGCTGGCCGAGGGCAAGATCCTGCAGGTGATCTTCTTCGCCGGCCTGCTCGGTTTCGCCCTGGTCAGGCTGGGCGAGCGCACCGCGCGGCTGCGCGCGCTGGCCGGCGAGGCCAGCGAGGCGATGATCCAGGTCACGCGCTTCGTGCTGGAGATGACCCCGCTGGGCACCTTCGGCCTGATCGCCGCGCTGGTGGGCAGCTACGGCTTCGAGAAGCTGGTGCCGCTGGGCAGCTTCGTGTTCGCCCTGTACCTGGCCTGCGCGCTGCACATCGTGCTGACCTACGGCGGGCTGCTGCTGGCACATGGGCTCAACCCGCTGCGGTTCTTCCGTGGCGCGGCACCGGGCATGCAGGTGGCCTTCGTCAGCTCCTCCAGCTTCGCCTCGCTGCCGGTGGCGCTGCGCAGCGCCACCCACAACCTGGGCGTGGACAAGGACTACGCCGCCTTCGCCGTGCCATTGGGCGCCAGCATCAAGATGGACGGCTGCGGGGCGATCTACCCGGCGCTGACCAGCGTGTTCGTGGCCCAGTACTTCGGCCTGGACCTGTCGGCGAACCAGTATTTCGTGATCCTGCTGGCCTCGGTGCTGGGCAGCTTCGGCACCGCCGGGGTGCCGGGCACGGCCATCGTCATGGTTACCCTGGTGCTCAGCGCGGCGGGCCTGCCGCTGGAGGGCATCGGCTACCTGGTGGCGATCGACCGGGTGCTGGACATGATGCGGACCATGACCAACGTGACCGGGCAGATGCTGGTGCCGGTGCTGGTGGCCAAGGAGACCGGGCTGCTGGACCGCGAGGTGTACGAGCGCGCCTCCAGCAACGTCGGCCTTGAGGACGCGGTGTCGTAGGCGCGCGCGCAGCGGCGCGGGCAAAGCGAAAGGGCCGCCTTGCGGCGGCCCTTCGTGCGTCGCACCGGGCGAGGGCAGTGATCAGAGGTCGACCCGGCGCGCCTGCATGAAGCGGTTGCCCCAGTAGCCCGAGGCCAGGCTGTCCATGCGCACGTCCTTGCCGCGGCTGGGCGCGTGCAGGAACTGGCCGTCGCCCACGTAGATGCCGACGTGGTTGACCCGGCCGCGCAGGCCGAAGAACACCAGGTCACCCGGGGTGAGCAGGCTGCGGTCGCGGATCAGCTCGGCGTCGGGCTTGGTGGCCATCTCGCGCGAGACGCGCGGCAGTTCGATGCCCAGGGCGTTGCGGAACACGTAGCCGACCAGGCCGCTGCAATCGAAGCCGCTGTCCGGGGAGTTGCCGCCCCAGCGGTAGGGCGTGCCCAGCAGCGACATGGCCGCCTTGAGCACCTGCTGGACGCCGCTTTCGGGCGCGGCGGGCGAAGTGGACCCGTGCGTGCGCGCCGGGACGGCCTGGGTGAGGTCGTAGGCGGCCAGCAGCCGGCTGATGTCGCCGGCGAACATCGCCGAGCGGTCCAGCAGCGGCAGGTTGTCGCTGCCGGCCAGGTGCGGCAGCAGCGCGGCCAGGGTGGCGCTGGCGGCGGCGTCGGCCTTCTGGCGCAGGCTGGGCGGGGCCGGCGGGGCCGGCGCGGTGGTGGGCTTCGCCACCGGCACCTGCACCACCTCCACCGGCGGCAGGGCCGGGGCTACCGCGACCGGTTCGGCGGCGGCGATGGTTTCGGGTTCGATCGCCGCCGGTTCCGGCGCGGCCAGCAGCGGCGCGCCGGGCAATGCCAGCAGCAGCGGAAGCAGCACGCGCAGGATCGGGCGCGGGCGGACTGGGGCGGTGGCCTGCGGGCCTGGGGTCAGGTCTCGGATCGTCACGCGGCAGTCACGAAAAATGATCGGGCGATCATGCCGGCTCCGCATTGGCGGAATGTTTAAAAATTGTTAAAAAACAGTGTGCCAGGGGCCTGGGAGCGGAGTCGATTCAGCGCAGGACGCGCCTGGCGCCGGTGTAGTGGTCGCGCCAATACGCGCCGTCCAGCCGGTCCAGGCGGACCGTCCCGCCGCTGCTGGGCGCATGCACGAAGCGGCCTTCGCCGACGTAGATGCCGACGTGGCTGACGTCGCCGCCACGGCCGAAGAACACCAGGTCGCCGGTTGCCAGCCGGTCCTGGGCCAGGCGCGGGCCCTGCAGGGCGGCCAGTTCGCGCGAGCTGCGCGGCAGGCGCAGGTCGAGCATGTCGCGATAGACGTAGTTGACCAGGCCGCTGCAGTCGAAGCCCGAATCCGGGGTGTTGCCGCCATAGCGGTAGGGCGTGCCCACCAGGCTCAGGGCGCGCAGGGTCACGGCATTGGCCGAGGCCGGGTCGGCCGGCGCGGTCCGCGGCCAGTCCCGGGCGGCGGGAGCGGCCGGGCGCACGGCCGGACCGCCGCCGCAGCCGGCCAGCAGGGCCAGCAGCAGCGCGGCCGTCGCCCGGGCCGGAACTGGCACGGCCGGGAAAGGGACAGGATAATGCGGCGCTTTCCTCACGGCGGCCATCATGGCCGCAGACCCCCGCGGCCGACAAGCCGTCCACCCGCTGCCCGCCGGCAGCCTCTTCCGAGTTGCGCATGAAGATCGAGAAAGACCGCGTCGTCCGTTTCCACTACACCGTCTCCGAGGTCGGCCAGGAGCCGCTGGAGTCCTCCCGGGACCGCGACCCGATCGCGATCCTCGTCGGCCACGGCAACATCATCCCGGGCCTGGAGGCGGCGTTGCAGGACAAGGCCGCCGGCGAGAGCTTCGGCGTGGACGTGCCGGCCGCCGAGGCCTACGGCGAGCGCCGCGAGGGGCTGGAGCAGCGCATTCCCAAGAAGCATTTCGGCACGACCCGGCTGCAGCCGGGCATGCAGGTGGCGCTGCAGACCAACTTCGGCCCGCGCGCGGTGACCGTGGTCAAGGTCGGGCACAGCGTGGTCGACGTCGACCTCAACCACCCGATGGCCGGCAAGGACCTGCACTTCGACGTGGAGGTCGTCGAGGTGCGCGAGGCCAGCGCCGAGGAGATCGAGCACGGGCACGTGCACGGCGACGGCGGCCACGACCACTGAACCCGGCGTCCGGGCGGTGACGGCCGGCGGCCCGCCTCGGCGGGCCGTCTTCGTTTCCGCGCATCCTTCCGCGCTGGCCGCCGCCGATGCCGCCATGCGGTTCCCGCGCAGGCGCACGGCCCGCCTGCCCCGGGCCCGGTTCCCGTGCGATGCCTAAGCGTGCCGATGCGGCGCCCCGGGACGGTATTGCTAGAATCAGGTGCGATCCGCCCGCGGCCACTCCGCGGTCGGGCACCTCACCACGGAGTCTTCATGGTCTGGAATACCCCCGGCAAGGGCGGCGACAATCCTGGCGGCCAGCGCCGCAATCCCTGGCCGCCGCGCCGGCCCTCGGGCGGAGGCGGTCCGGGCGACGTCCTGGCGCGGCTGCGCGACATGCTCGGCGGCGGCGGGAGCGGCGGCGGCATCGGCCGCTGGGTCCTGCTGGGCGTGGCCTTGCTGGTGCTGCTGAGCAGCTTCCAGCTCGTCGGCGAGCAGCAGCGCGGCGTGGTCCTGCGCTTCGGCCAGTTCGCCCGGGTGATGCAGCCCGGCCCCAACCTGAAGTGGCCGTGGCCGATCGAACGGGTGATCAAGGTCAACGCCACCCAGATCAAGACCTTCAGCAACACCGTGCCGGTGCTCACCCGCGACGAGAACATCGTCAACGTGGCCATGAACGTGCAGTACCGGGTCGGCGACCCGCGCCTGTACCTGTTCGGTTCGCGCAACGCCGACCGGGTGCTGGAGCAGGTGGCGCAGAGCGTGGTCCGCGAGCAGGTAGGCCGCGCCACCCTGGATACGGTGCTGGGCGCCCGCGGCCCGCTGTCGGTCAGCGCGGCGGGGCAGTTGCAGGCGTCGCTGGACGCCTACCGCACCGGCCTGGTGGTCACCGAACTGAACCTGCAGGACGCGCGCCCGCCGGAGGAGGTCAAGCCGGCCTTCGACGAGGTCAACAGCGCCCAGCAGATCAAGGACCAGTTGATCAACGAGGCCCGCGCCTACGCGGCCAAGGTGGTGCCCGAGGCGCGCGGCGAGGCGGCGCGCAGGCGCACCGTGGCCGAGGGCTACAAGGCGGCCAAGACCGCGCAGGCCGAGGGCGACGTGGCCCGCTTCGACCTGCTGCGCGACGAGTACCGCGCCGCGCCGGAAGTCACCCGCAAGCGCCTGTGGCTGGAGACGGTGCAGGACGTGCTGTCGCGCAACCGCAAGGTGGTCGGCGGCGACAGCCGCCAGTTGCTCTACCTGCCGATGCCCGGCGCCGGCAACGCCGTGGCGCCGATCCCCGGCGCGGCCGAGGCCCTGCTCCCGGCGATCGAGAGCAGCCCCGAACCCCTGCGCAGCGGTAACCGCGATCCGCAGCGCGGCGGTCGCGAGGAGGTGTCCCGATGAAGTACCCGCTCTGGATCGCACTGGCCATGGCCGGCCTGCTCGGCCTGCTCGGCTCGGTCTACGTGGTGCGCGAGGACCAGGTCGGCCTGGTCCTGAACCTGGGCCGGGTGGCCCGCACCGACATCGGGCCCGGCCTGCACCTGAAGTGGCCGCTGGTGGAGACGGCGCGGGTGTTCGACCGCCGCTTCAGCCTGGTCGACTTCTCCCCCGAGCGCTACCTGACCTCCGAGCGCAAGGACGTGGCGGTGGACTTCGTGGCCATCGGCTACATCGACGACGTGCGCGCCTTCTACCGCGCCACCGGCGGCGACGAGATCGCCGCCGCGGACCGCCTGGCGCCGATCATCAAGGATTCGCTGCGCAACGAGATCAACGCCCGCACCCTGACCCAACTGGTGTCCGGGGACCGCAGCGAGGTGATCGCCAAGCAGTTGGAAGGCATCAACCGCGGCGCGATCACCCTGGGCATGCGCATCGTCGACATCCGCCTCAAGCAGATCGACCTGCCCACCGACAGCGACGTGATCAAGCAGGTCTACGACCGCATGCGCGCCGAGCGCAAGCAGGTGGCCAGCGCGCTGCGCGCCGAGGGCGAGGAGCAGGCGCGCACCGTGCGCGCGCAGGCCGACCGCGACCAGGCGGTGATCGTGGCCGAGGCCGAGCGCGACGCCCAGCGCCTGCGCGGCGAAGGCGACGCCCAGGCCGCGCGGCTGTATGCGCAGGCGGCCAATGCCGACCCGTCCTTCTACGCGTTCTACCGCAGCCTGGAGGCCTATCGCGCCGCGTTCGCCGACGGCCAGGGCGTGATCGTGCTCGACCAGGACGATCCTTTCCTGCAGTACATGAAGAACGACCGCTGATGCCCGCCGAGCTGGTCTCGGCGCTGTGCCTGGTGGTGGTGATCGAGGGGTTGTTCCTGTTCACGGCGCCGGCGCTGTGGCGGCGGACCATGGAGCAGTTCCTGTCGCGTCCGCCTTCCAGCCTGCGCCGGCTGGGGGCGGGGATGCTCGTCGTCGGCCTGGCGGCGCTGTGGTGGTCGCGGACGTGAGCCGTCGCCGGTTGCCGGGCGCGCGCAAGCGGCGTCCTGGCGAGGGCGCGCCGGGTGGCCTAAGCGATTGATCGATAAGCATCGTTCAGCGCGCGGGCTTGCCCGCCGGCCTGTCCGGCGGGTACACTCCGCGCCCATTTCCCCCTACGCGAGCGGCGACGGCAGTCGCCTGGAATACCTATGGCCCGTATCACCGTCGAAGATTGCCTGGAAGTGGTCAACAACCGCTTCGAACTGGTCATGATGGCCGCCAGGCGCTCGCGCCAGTTGGCCAACGGCGTGCCGGCCACCCTCGACAACAGCGAGGGCGACGACAAGCCGACCGTCCTGGCGCTGCGCGAGATCGCCGCGCGCACCGTCGACAACGCCCTGATCGACGAGGTCGACAAGGCCGAGCGCGAGCGCGCCGAGCGCGAGGCGCTGGAATGGGCCGCCGCCGAGGTGGTGGCCGACGACGACCTGTCCAAGGGCGAGGACTGATCCGGCGCCGGCCCCACCGACATGCCCCCGACGGCCCGCCCTGCGCGGGCCGTTCGCGTTCTGCGCGGGCCCTGCGGCCGGGCGATGACGGAGGCCGCGCGCGGCCACGCTAAGCTGCGGCCGTGACCCGTGGCCTCGACCCTTGAACATGCGCCCGCGCCGGGACCCGGCCGGAGCACGCCCGCGCGCCGCCATCGCCGCCGGACGGGGCCGCCGCTGGTCCTGGTACGCACTGGCGGCGTTGCTGCCGCTGGCCGTGGCGCTGGCCGTGTTCCGCCAGCCGCTGGCCGAACGGCTATGGCCCTCGACCCGGATCGACCGGCTCCTGGCCGAGGGCGAGCACGCGCTGGCCCAGGAGCGTCTGGACCAGGCCGACGGCCAGGGCGCGCGCCAGAAATTCGAGGCCGCGCTGGCCCTGGACGGCGACCGCGGCGAGGCCCGGGCCGGCCTGGCACGGGTAGGCCAGGCCGCGCTGACGCAGGCGCGACGCGCGACCATGGCGGCGGACCCGGCCGCCGCGCGGCGCTGGCTGGCGCTGGCCCGCGACCTGCAGGTGCCGCGTGCGCAGTGGGAGGCCGAGGCCGCGCGCCTGCGCACGATGGAGGCCGCGGCCGCGGACCTGCCGGCGCTGCGCGCCCGGGCCCAGGCGCGCCTGGCCGCCGGCGATCCCGAGGCGGCGCTGCCGTTGCTCGCCCGCGTGCTGGCGCTGGAGCCGGGCGATGCGGCCGCGCTGGAAGGACGCGAGGACGCGCTCTCGCTGCTGGTGGAACGAGTGCATCGGGCCCTGCGGTCGCAGGATCTGCGCGCGGCGAACGATTGGCTGCGCCTGGCGCGCGGCTACGACCCCGGCCATGTCGACTTGCCCGCCGCCCAGGCCCAGGTGGCGCAGGCGCTGGAAGCGGGCCGGCGCCGGGCCGAGCGCCAGTTGCGGCGCGGCCGTCCGGACCAGGCGGCGGAGGCGTTCCGGGTGCTGCGCGAGATCGCCCCGGACGATCCGGCCGTCGCCGAGAGCGCGCAGCGCACCGCCGTGGCGCTGGCGGCGCAGGCTCGGCGGCTGTCGGCCGATTTCCGTTTCGATGCCGCCGAGCGCGAGCTGGCGCGCGCGCGCGAACTGGCGCCGGACGCGGATGCGGTGCGCGAGGCCACGCGCGGACTGGCCCGCGACCGCGCCGTCGCCCGGCAGCGGCTGGTCGGGCGCACGCCGCGTCCGCAGGCCGCCCTGCGCCGTGCCCTCCAGGAATTCGACGCGGCCATGGCGCGGCGGCATTGGATCGTCCCGCCTGGCGCCAGCGCCTACGACCACCTGCGCACCGCGCAGGCCATCGCCCCGGAGGCGGCGGCCGTGCGCGATGCGGCGCAGCGGCTGCGCGCCGCCGCGCAGGACTGCGTGGAGGAAGCGATGCGCGGCAACCGGCTGCACCAGGCACAGGACTGCCACGACGCCTGGCAGGCGGTGGCGCCGGGCGATCCGGCGCGCGCGGCGGCCGCGCGCCTGGCCCAGCGCTGGCTGGCGGTGGGCGAGGAACGCCTGCGCGCGGGCGAACTGGACGCGGCCGCGCATGCGCTGGGGGCGGCGCGCAGGCTCGATCCGTCCGCCGCCGGCATCGGGGAATTCGCCGCGCAACTGGATCGTGCGCGCAGCGCGGCCCCGTGATTGCACGGCTCCCTCATCGGTGCCCGGGCCGCGTCGCCGGCTGAAGCCGGCCCCCGCGGGGGCGTCGCTCCGGGGCGGCAGCGCGCCGCGACTTCAGTCGAAGAACACCCGCCGCACCGTCGCCTCCGCCGCCTCCAGGGAAAAGTGCCGGGCCACGTTCTCCCGCCCGGTCCGCGCCTGGCGCCGCCAGCGCTCGCGGTCCCGGTACAGGCCCACGACCGCATCGGCGAACGCGGCCGCCTCGTCGGCGACCGCCACGTCCACGCCGTCGCGCAGGTGCATGCCTTCCACCGCGCAGGACGTGGCCACCACCGGCTGGCCATGGGCCATGCTCAGGTTGACCTTGCCCTTGACGCCCGCGCCGAAGCGCAGCGGCGCCACCGCCACGCGCACCTCGTCCATGTACGGCGCCAGGTCGGGCACGTGGCCGTGGACGAGGATGCCCGGCTGGCCAGCGAGCGCGCGCACCGGCGCCGGCGGCTCGGCGCCGATGCAGTGCAGGCGCACCTGCGGCAGGCGTTCGCGGATGCGCGGGAAGACCTCGCGCGCGAACCACAGCACCGCGTCCGCATTGGGCGGATGGCGGAAGCCGCCGACGAACACCAGGTCCGCGCGCGCATCGAAGTCCGCGCCGGGCCCGGCGACCTCGTGCAGGTTGGACAGCAGTTCCACCTTCGCCGCGGGCGCATCCTGCGCCAACTGCACCTGTTCCTCGGCGCTGACCACCAGGGTCAGGTCGGCGGCGCCCATGGCCGCCAGCTCACGGGTACGGGTGGCCTCGGCCGCGCGCATGGCCGTAGCGTCGCCGGCAAGCCGCGCACCGCGGCGCTCGCGCAGGTAATGCAGGTCGATGGTGTCGAACACCAGCCGCGCCCGCGGCGCGTGCCGGCGCAGCAGCGGGATGAAGGCGCCGGCCACATGGTGGCGGGTGAGCACGATCACGTCGAAGCGCGCCGCGTTGGCGCGCAGCCATGCCGGGGCCGAGCGCGCGAACGGCGCGTACCAGGTCTCCACGCCCAGCCGCTGCAGGGCACGCGTGGCCGCGCCGGCATGGGCCAGCCCGGTGGGCAGGAACGCCACGTGCGCGCCGCCGGCGCGCAGCATCCGCAGCAGGTTGAACTGGCGCAGCGAGGCCGAGTCGCGGTCCGGCCGCGGCACCGTTTCGTCGATCACCAGCACCCGGCGCTGGCCGGCGTACAGCAGCGCCGGGTCCGGTACCGTGCCCGGCGCCGGCTGCGCGCGCAGCGCGTCGGCCCACTTGTCGGCGAACACGGCCCGGTTGCGCACCTGGTAGGCCTTGATCCCGCTGCCGGTGTCGGTGCCGGCGGTGGTGCCCTCGTCATGCAGCACGCGGCTGGCCGGCTGCACCCGCACGCGCCGGCCGGCCGCGCGCACGGCGAAGGCCAGGTCGGTGTCCTCGTAGTAGGCAGGCGCGTAGCGCGCATCGAAGCCGCCGAGGGCCTCGAACAGCGCGCGCGGGATCGCCAGCGCCGCGCCGGAGCAGTAGTCGGCCTGGCGCAGGTAGGCGTAGCGTGGATCGTCGGGCGACTCGAAGCGGCCGTAGCTCCATGCGCTTCCATCGGCGAACACTACGCCGCCGGCCTCCTGCAGGCGGCCGTCCGGGTAGAGCAACTGGGCGCCGGCCAGGCCGGTGTCCGGGTGCGCCTGGAAGGTGTCCAGCAGTGCGTCCAGCCAGCCGGGCTGCGGGATCGTGTCGTTGTTGAGGAACACGATGCAGTCGCCGCGCGCCAGCGCCGCGCCGTCGTTGCAGGCGGCGATGAAGCCGCCGTTGGCGGCGCGGCGGTGGTAGCGCAGGCCGTCGACCTGGGCCATCCACGCGGCGGTGGCGTCGCCGCTGCCGTCGTCGACCACGATCACCTCGCAGGCCGCGGCCGGCGGATGCGCGGCCAGCGCGCGCAGGCAGGCCAGGGTGGCCTCGCAGTGGCCGTACACCGGGATGACCACGCTGGCGCGGGGTGTCGCGGCACCGGCGGGGCGGGGCACGGCGAACGGTGCGAACGGGGTGGGATCGGGCCGGTACGGCGGCGTGCGCGGCGGCGGCGGCGGCGGGCGCAGGTGCAGCAGCGCGCGCTGCCAGGTCGCGCGCCAGCCGCGGCTGCGCAGGCTGGACAGGCCCCGGCGCAGCAGGCCGCGCAGGTGCGCCAGCCGGAAGCGGACAACGGCCAGCCAGGTACGGTCCCGCGGTGGCGTTGGCATTCCGGTTCGCAACTCGTGACTGAAGGACAGGACGGCGCGGTCGCGGCGCGCGCGGAAGGCTGCGCTAGACTCGGCCGGTCCCGCATTCTCGCATTCCCGTGCCCCGACGCCACGCGCCCGAAGACATCGACGCCTTCGAAGACGACCGCACCGTGCCGGCCTGGCGCCGCCATCTGCTGACCGCGCTGCTGGCCGGCGCCGGCCTGGCGGCCGGCTTCCTCATCCCGTACACGATCTACCTGAACCATCAGGTCACGCGGCATTTCGGCGCGTTGCAGTGGCAGATCCCCACTCGGGTGTACGCGCGGCCGCTGCAACTGCGTCCCGGGCTGGCGCTGGACGCGCGCACCCTGCGCACCGAGCTGGACGCGGCCGGCTACCAGGAGGACGCGGCCGGCGAGCGTTCGGGCAGCTACCTGGTGGATGGAGGCCGCTTCGTCGTCTCCAGCCGCGGCTACCTGGACATCGACGGGCAGGTGCCGGCGCGGCGGATCGAGGTGGCCCTGTCCGGCGGCCGCGTGGCCCGCCTGCGCGACGCGGCCACCGGCGAGGCGGTCAAGGCCGCGCGCCTGGACCCGGCGCGCATCGCCACCCTCTACGGGCAGCGCCAGGAGGAGCGGCGCCTGGTGCGCATCGAGGAAGTGCCCGAACTGCTGGTCACCGGCCTGCAGGCGGTGGAGGACCGCGACTTCGCCCACCACCACGGCATCGACGTGTCCGGCATGGCGCGCGCGCTGCTGGTCAACCTGCGCTCGGGCGAGAAGAAGCAGGGCGCCAGCACCCTGACCCAGCAGCTTGCGCGCAGCGGCCTGCTGGGCATCGGCAAGGAACAGACCTGGACGCGCAAGTTCAACGAGATCCTGTACGCGCTGATCCTGGAGGCGCGCTACGACAAGCGCACGATCCTGGAGACCTACCTCAACCAGGTCTACCTGGGCCAGCGCGGCGGCCAGGCGATCCACGGCGTGGCTTCCGGCGCCGAGTTCTGGTTCGGCCGCGACCTGGACGAGCTGACCGTCGAGCAGACCGCGCTGCTGATCGGCCTGGTCAAGGGGCCTTCGTTCTATGACCCGCGCCGGCATCCCGAGCGCGCGACCGAGCGCCGCAACATCGCCCTGTCGATGCTGCGCGACACCGGCCTGATCGACGACGCCCGCTACCGGCACGCGCGCCAGGCGCCGCTGGGCGTGACCCGGCAGCCGGGGGTGGCCGCAGCCAACCGCTTCCCGGCCTACATCGACCTGGTGCGCCGCCAGTTGGCGCAGGACTACCCGGAAAGCGCGCTGCAAGGCGCCGGGCTGATCGTGCTCACCGGCATGTCGCCCTCGGCCCAGGCCTATTCCGAAGGCGCGGTGGCGCGCGCCATGGAGGCGCTGCAGACCGGCAAGCGGCCGCCGCTGGAAGCGGGCGTGGTGGTCACCGACGTGCATGCCGGCGACGTGCTGGCGGTGGTGGGCGGGCGCGACTTCGACACCCACGGCTTCAACCGCGCGGTGGAGGCCCGGCGCCCGGTCGGCTCGCTGCTCAAGCCCTACGTCTACCTGCTGGCGCTGGCCCAGCCGCAGCGCTGGTCGCTGGCCAGCTTCGTCGAGGACGCGCCGGTGACCGTGCAACTGGCGCGCGGCCGGCGCTGGTCGCCGGACAATTCCGACCGGCGCAGCCACGGCACGGTGCGCCTGGTCGATGCGCTGGCCCATTCCTACAACCAGGCCACCGTGCGGATCGGGATGCAGGTCGGGCCGGAGCGGCTGGCGCAACTGGTCAAGGTGCTGGCCGGGATCGAGGCCGAGCCGAACCCGGCGCTGATCCTGGGCGCCACCGACCAGAGCCCGTACGCGATGGCGCAGCTCTACCAGTTCCTGGCCTCGGGCGGGCAGATCCAGCCGCTGCGCGCGGTGCGCGGTGTGCTCGATCCGGACGGCCGCCTGCTCAAGCGCTACGACACCGCCCCGGCGCCGGCGCAGGAGGGCGACTCCATCGCCGCCAACCTGATCAGCGTGGCCCTGCAGCAGGCCGTGGCCGAAGGCACCGGCCGCCAGTTGCTGCGCGACGGGCTGGGCCGGCTGTCGGCGGCCGGCAAGACCGGCACCAGCAACGACGGCCGCGACAGTTGGTTCGCCGGCTACACCGGCGACCACCTGGCCGTGGTGTGGATGGGCAACGACCAGAACGAGCAGACCGGCCTGTACGGCGCCACCGGCGCGATGCGGGTGTGGTCGGGCCTGTTCGCGCGCCTGCCCAGCTCGCCGCTGCGCGTGGCGGAAAAGGGCCTGGACTGGCAGTGGGTGGAAGCGCAGGGCTCCTACGTCACCGACGCCGACTGCCTTGGCGCGCGCCGCTTCGCCTTCGTCGCAGGTGCCGCGCCGGCCTACGCGCCGTGCGCGCCGGCCTACGAGGAAGGCGTACCGGCCGGAAGCGGCGAGGCGGAACAGGGCAGCGGCTTCTGGCAGCGCCTGTTCGGCCGCGGCCGCCCATCGGCGCCTGAACAGCCGGCCCCGGACGCCGCGCCGGCTACGCCATAATGGCGCGCATGAACCGCCTCATTCGACGTTGCGCGCGCATGGCCGCGCCGTGCCTGCTGGTTTCCGTCCTTTCCGCCTGCGGCCCGGTGGTCCCGCCGCCGCCCGCCGCGCCCGCGGTCAGCCCGCAGCAGCGGCTGGCCGCGGTGCAGGCCGCGGCCGGCGTGGAAGACACCGAGTTGAACGTGCAGCCGCTGCGCGACCCGCAGGTGGAGGACCTGCGCGCGCAGGCCGCGCGTGCGCTGGCCGCCGGCGACGTGGAAGCGGCTGGCGAAGCGCTGAACCAGGCGCTGCTGGCGGTGCCGGACGATCCGGCCGTGCTCCAGGAGCGGGCCGAAGTGGCCCTGTTGCAGGCCCAGTACGACCGCGCCGAGATCCTGGCCCGGCGCGCCTTCGACGTCGGCTCCAAGGTCGGCCCGCTGTGCCGCCGGCACTGGGCCACGATCGAGCAATCGCGGCTGGCCCGCGCCCAGGCCGAGAACGCTGCCTCGGCCCAGGCCCAAGTGCGCACCTGCACCGTGCCGGGCGTGACCCGGTACTGAGCCGCCCGTGGCAACCACCGGTGCGCCGCGCGATCCTCGCCCGCGCATCGGCGGCCACGCCACGCCGGCCGATCGCCCCATGTCCGTACTCGCCGACGCCAGCCGCGACGCCCTCAGCGAAGGAGGCGCGCTTGCCTCCCGCCTGGACGGCTTCGTCGCCCGGCCGGCGCAGCAGCGCCTGACCGCGGCGGTGGCCGAGGCGATCGAGCGGCGCGGCGTGCTGCTGGCCGAGGCCGGCACCGGCACCGGCAAGACCTATGCCTACCTGGTGCCGGCGCTGCTGTCGGGGCTGAAGACCATCGTCTCCACCGGCACCCGCGCACTGCAGGACCAGCTCTACCACCGCGACCTGCCGCGGGTGCGCGAGGCGCTGGGCACGGGCCTGCGCAGCGCGCTGCTGAAGGGGCGCGCCAACTACCTGTGCCACTACCGGCTCCACCAGGCCAAGGGCGACGCGCGCTTCGCCAGCCCCGAGCAGGCCAGCCAGTTCCAGCGCATCGTCGCCTGGGCCGGGCGTACCCGCGCCGGCGACATGGCCGAGCTGGAAGGCCTGGCCGACGATTCGCCGCTGCTGCCGCAGGTCACCTCCACCGTCGACAACTGCCTGGGCAGCGAGTGCCCGTTCTGGGACGAGTGCTTCGTGGTCCAGGCGCGCCAGCGCGCGCAGGCCGCCGACCTGGTGGTGGTCAACCACCACCTGCTGCTGGCCGACCTGGCGCTCAAGCAGGAGGGCTTCGGCGAAATCCTGCCCGGCGCGCAGGCCTTCGTGATCGACGAGGCCCACCAGTTGCCGGAGCTTGCCGCCAGCTTCTTCGGCGAGGGCTTCGGCATGCGCCAGGTCCAGGAACTGGGCCGCGACAGCCTGGCCGAATGCAAGCAGACCACCGGCGCGCTGGCCGTGGTCCAGGCGCCGGTGCGCGCGCTGGAACAGGCGCTGCGCGAATTGCGCGCGGCGATGGAGGCGCTGCCGCCGCGCGGCACCCGCTACCGCGCCCTGACCCTGCCCGCGGTGGCCGACGGTTTCGACGTGCTGGCCGACGCGCTGGGCGCCCTGGAGGATGCGCTGGCGCCGCTGGCGCAGACTTCGCCGGGCTTCGACGCCTGCACGGCCCGTGCCCGCGACCTGGGCGAGCGGCTGGGGCGCTGGCGCGACGGCGGCAGCGCTTCGGACTCCTTCGACGACGAGGCAGCGGACGACGAGGCGCTGCTGGACGCGGTGGTCGGCGAGGGCGGTGGAGACGACGCCGCGCGACTGGCCGCCGCGGCCGCGCGCGGCGGCGAGGTCTACTGGTACGAGCTCAGCCCGCGCGGCTTCCGCTGCCAGCGCACGCCGCTGGACGTGTCCGCGCCGCTGCGCCAGCACCGCGAGCGCTCGCATGCGGCCTGGGTGTTCACCTCGGCCACGCTGGCGGTGGGCAACGGCTTCCACCATATCGGCCACAAGCTGGGCCTGTTCGACCCGGACACCCTGCTGGAGCCCAGTCCGTTCGATTGGCCGCGGCAGGCGCTGTGCTACCTGCCCGGCAACCTGCCCGAGCCGAACGATCGCCGCTTCGGCACGGCGATGCTGGACGCGGTGCGCCCGGTGCTGCAGGCGTCCAACGGCCGCGCCTTCCTGCTGTTCGCCTCGCACCGCGCGCTGCGCGAGGCCGCCGCCGCGCTGGAGGGCGGGCCGTGGCCGCTGTTCGTGCAGGGGCGGGCGCCCAAGGCCGAGCTGCTGCGCCGCTTCCGCGAATCGGGCAACGGCGTGCTGCTGGGCTCGGCCAGCTTCCGCGAGGGCGTGGACGTGGCCGGCGACGCGCTGAGCGTGGTGATGATCGACAAGCTGCCGTTCGCCGCGCCGGACGATCCGGTGTTCGAGGCGCGCCTGGATGCGGTGCGCCGGCGCGGCGGCAACCCGTTCCGCGATGAGCAGTTGCCGCAGGCGGTGATCGCGCTCAAACAGGGCGTGGGCCGGCTGATCCGCACCGAGTCCGATCGCGGCGTGCTGGTGCTGTGCGACCCGCGCCTGACCGGCAAGCCCTATGGCCGGGTGTTCATGCAGTCGCTGCCGGACTTCACGGTCACGCGCAGGATCGAGGACGTGCGGGTGTTCTTCGCGCGCATGTAGGCACCCTGTACCGCGCGGGCATGCCTGGGCCGGCCATCGAATGGCAAGGGCAACGGCATCGTTTACTCTTTGGCTCCCGCCATCGTTGCCGTACCTGCATCCCATGAAGCTGCTCGCCTTCGAAACCGCCACCGAGGCCTGTTCGGTCGCGCTGTACCTGGACGGGGAGGTGCACGAGCGCTTCGAGATCGCGCCGCGGCGCCATGCCGAGCTGGCCCTGCCCTGGGCCGAGGCGCTGCTGGCCGAGGCCGGGATCGCGCGCGCGCGCCTGGATGCGATCGCGGTCGGCCGCGGCCCGGGCGCGTTCACCGGCGTGCGCCTGGGCATCGCGCTGGCGCAGGGGATCGCATTGGCGCTGGACCTGCCGGTGGTGCCGGTCTCAACCCTGGCGGTGCTGGCCGCCGGCGCGCATGCGCAAGGGCCGGAGCGGATCCTGGCCGCGATCGACGCGCGCATGGGCGAGGTCTACGTCGGCGCGTTCCTGCGCGAAGGCGACGCGGTGGCGGCGCTCGGCGCCGAGCGCGTGCTGCGGCCGGAGGCGGTGGCGCTGGCCGAGGTGGCCGGCGGCGGCGATGCGGCCTGGCAGGGCGTGGGCACCGGTTTCGCCGCCGCCGAGGGCGTACTGGCGCGGCACCTGTCGCCGGCGCCCGCCGGGGTGGATGCCCAGGCGCTGCCGCGCGCGGCCACGCTGGCGCGCCTGGCCGCGGCGGCCCATGCGCGCGGCCAGGCGGTCGCGCCCGAGCGCGCCGAGCCGGCCTACCTGCGCGACAACGTGGCCCTGACCCTGGCCGAGCAGCAGGCGCTGCGCGGGAGCCGGCGGCCGGCATGATCGACCGCGCCGGCTACCTGGCCCTGCTGGCGCAGGCGCGCCGGTTGAGCCGAGGCGAGGACGAGGCGCGCGACCTGGTGCAGGACACGCTGCTGGCGGCCATCGAGCGCGGGCGCTGCGAACCGGCGTGGCTGGCCGGGGTATTGCGCCGCCGGGCCGCGATGCACGTGCGCGGCGAGGTGCGCCGCCGCCGCCGCGAGCGCGATGCCGCCACCGGCCTGGCCGCCGGTCCGGCCGATTCCGCCTTGCCGGGTGCCGGCCCGGACGCGCCGGACGCCTCCTTCCTGCGCGCGCTTGCGCCGGCCTCCCGCCAACTCGCGGTCCTGGCCCTGCATGGCCTGGCCGCCGAGGAGATCCGCTGGATCCTGGGCTTGGAGCCGGCCGCGTTCCGGCAGCGGATGAGCCGGCTCCGGCGCGCTCTGGAAGGTCTGGACGGCACGCTGCGCAGGCAGGCCGCCGAAGCCGCGGGCCACCCGCCGCGGCGCAGCGCCGACCTGGCCTTCGGCCGCGTCCGCCGCGCGCTCAAGGCGGCCTTGCGCGGCCCGGCGCTGGGCACGCACGATCCGGACGGCCACCTGCTGGTCCTGCGGCGGCCCGGTCACGATCGGGCGTGCCGCGGCAACGAATAGGGCAGTCCGGCATGTCGCCGGGCCGGGACGGGCCATGCCCGGCCCCTGGCATCCCAAGGAGTGATCCATGCTCAGCGGCAGCAAACTCGACACCGTGGTGTTCTTCGTCTCCAGCCTGGCGCGCAGCGCGGCGTTCTACCGCGACACCCTGGGGCTGGAGGTCCAGGCGGTCGAGGGCCACGACGGCCCGTTCGCCACCGCCCAGGCGGGCGCGGTCGCACTCGTGTTCATCGAGCGGCCCAGCCGGGTCGGCGAGTCGCCGGTGGTGGTGTTCAACATTGGCCAGGGCATCGACGACTGCGCCGACGCGCTGGCGTGCCGGGGCGTGGAGATCGTGGTGCCGGTCAGCGAAGCCCCCGACGGCGGGTTGACCCTGGACTTCCTCGACCCGGATGGCGCCGTGTTGAGCCTGTACCAGCCGCCGCGGGCGCCGCGCCGGCGCTGAGGCCGGGCCCGCATCGGCGGCATGACAGGGAGGCGTAAGGGGCGATGTGGCAAAATCGCCCTTTCCGTCTCTGCCGACCGCCGCAAATGCCGTTCCCTTCGATCCGTCCGCAACGCCTTCCATCGGCGCCGATCCCCGTGCACGCGCCCATGCACGCGCGGCGGGTCCGCTGAATCATGGCCGATGAGACCGGGCACCTCCCGCGCCGGCCCGGACGCATCCTCAAGGCGGCGCGATGGTCGTGGCAGGGCCTGTGCGCGGCGTGGCGCCACGAATCCTCCTTCCGCCTGGAAATCTACCTGTGCGCGGTCCTGGCGCCGCTGGCGCTATGGCTGGGCGCGGACGGGGTCGAGCGCGCCCTGCTGCTGGGCTCGCTGCTGCTGGTGCTGGCCGCCGAGCTGCTGAACTCGGCGATCGAGGCGGTGATCGAACGCTACGGCCCCGAGCACCACGAACTGGCCGGCCGCGCCAAGGACATGGGTTCGGCGGCGGTCTTCATGCTGATGATGAACGTGCTGCTGTGCTGGGGACTGGTCCTCGGCCCGCGGCTGCTTTGATGTCGAAACGAACGTAGGAACCGACCGCGATGAGCTTTGAATTCCTGGCCGACCCCAATGTCTGGCTGACCCTGGTGACGCTGAGCGCGCTGGAAATCGTGCTGGGCATCGACAACCTGGTGTTCATTTCCATCGCGGTGGGCCGGCTGCCGGAGGAGCGGCGCGACTTCGCCCGCAAGTTCGGCATCGCGGTGGCCTGCATCACCCGCATCGCGCTGCTGGTGTCGCTGGCGTTCCTGGCGCGGATGCAGCACGACCTGTTCAGCGTGTTCGGGATGGGCATCTCCATCCGCGACCTGGTGCTGATCCTGGGCGGCGGCTTCCTGCTGGTGAAGGGTGCGATGGAGATCCGCGAGCTGATCACCGGCGGCCACGACGACGACCCGCGCACCACCAAGAGCTCGCAGGTGTTCTGGGTGGTGATCGTGCAGATCGCCATCATCGACATCGTGTTCTCGCTGGACTCGGTGATCACCGCGGTGGGCATCGCCGAGCACATCCCGGTGATGGTGGTGGCGATCCTGCTGGCGGTGGCGATCATGCTGCTGGCGGCCAACCCGCTGGGCCACTTCATCGACGCCAACCCGACGATCAAGATGCTGGCCCTGGCCTTCATCCTGCTGGTGGGCGTGGTCCTGATCCTGGACGGCGTGGACGTGCACGTGCCCAAGCCGTACATCTACTTCGCCATGGCCTTCTCGGTGATGGTGGAGACGCTGAACCTGCTGATGCGCCGGCGCGCCGCAAGCAAGCAGGTGCCCGGCGCGGGCCAGTGGTGATGCGGGCCTGAAGCGCCCGCCGTCCGGCCGGACGCTTCCCGGCCGGTGTGGCGGGCCGGCCGGCTCGGGCACAATAGGCCCACTTCCAGGCCGGCACGCCCCATGATCGTCCTCCACCAGATCGATCCCATCGCCGTCTCGCTCGGCCCGCTGCAGGTGCACTGGTACGGCCTGATGTACCTGCTGGCCTTCGCCGCCGCGTGGTGGCTGGGGCGCCGCCGGGTCGCCGCCGGGCGCCTGCCGGGAGTGGACGCCAACGCGTTTTCCGACCTGCTGTTCTACGCCATGCTCGGCGTGATCCTGGGCGGGCGCCTGGGCTACGTGCTGTTCTACGGCCTGGGCGAGGCGTTGCGCGACCCGCTGATGGTGGTCCGCGTGTGGGACGGCGGCATGAGCTTCCATGGCGGGCTGCTCGGCGTGCTCGTCGCGGCCTGGCTGTGGTCGCGCCGGCAGGGGCTGCACTTCTTCGACACCATGGATTTCGTCGCGCCGCTGGTGCCGCCGGGGCTGGGCTTCGGCCGGCTGGGCAACTACATCGGCGGCGAGCTGTGGGGCAAGTACACCGAGGCGGGCTGGGGCGTGGTCTTTCCGGCCGGCCTGCCGGAGCGCTTCCGTAGCCTGGACCCGGCCGCGCTGAAGGCGCAGTTCGACGCCGGCGCGCTGGACGCGTTCGCGCGCCATCCCTCGCAGTTGTACCAGGCCGCGCTGGAGGGCGCGGTCATGTTCGCGGCGCTGTGGTGGTTCTCCTCGCGGCCGCGGCCGCGGTACGCCGTGGCGGGGCTGTTCGCGCTGCTGTACGGCTGCTTCCGCTTCCTGGTGGAGTTCGTGCGCGTGCCCGATGCGCAGCTCGGCTACCTGGCCTTCGGCTGGCTGACCATGGGCCAGGTGCTGAGCCTGCCGCTGGTGGCGCTGGGCCTGTACCTGCTGTGGCGCTCGCGCGGGGCGCCGGTGCTGCACCCGCGGCCGGTGCAGGGGGAAGCGCGGTGAGGCAATACCTCGACCTGCTGGGCCACGTGCTGGAACACGGCACCGAGAAGGCCGACCGCACCGGCACCGGCACCCGCAGCGTGTTCGGTTGGCAGATGCGCTTCGACCTGCGCGAAGGCTTCCCGCTGGTCACCACCAAGAAGCTGCATTTGCGCTCGATCGTCCACGAGCTGCTGTGGTTCCTCAGGGGCGAGACCAACATCGCCTACCTGAAGGACAACAAGGTCAGCATCTGGGACGAGTGGGCCGACGAGCACGGCGAGCTGGGCCCGGTGTACGGCAAGCAGTGGCGGCGCTGGAACGGCGGCGACGGCGGCGAGATCGACCAGCTTCGCTGGGTGCTGGAGGAGATCGTCCGCAACCCGGATTCGCGGCGGCTCATCGTCTCGGCCTGGAACGTGGCCGACCTGCCGAAGATGGCGCTGATGCCCTGCCACACCCTGTTCCAGTTCTACGTGGCCGGCGGCCGGCTGAGCTGCCAGTTGTACCAGCGCAGCGGCGACATCTTCCTGGGCGTGCCGTTCAACATCGCCAGCTACGCCCTGCTGACCCACATGATGGCGCAGGCGGCCGGGCTGGAGGTCGGCGACTTCGTCCATACCTTGGGCGATGCGCACCTGTATTCCAACCACTACGCGCAGGCGCGCGAGCAGCTCTCGCGCTCGCCGCGCGCGCTGCCGCGGCTGCGGCTCAACCCGGAGGTGACCGACCTGTTCGCCTTCGCCTACGACGACATCGCCATCGAGGGCTACGACCCGCTGCCGGCGATCAAGGCGCCGGTGGCGGTCTGAGCGCGATGCGCGTCTGCCTGATCGCGGCGCTGGACCGCAATGGCGCCATCGGCCGCGGCAACGACTTGCCCTGGCGGCTGCCGGACGACCTGAAGCACTTCAAGGCGCTGACCCTGGGCAAGCCGGTGCTGATGGGGCGCAGGACGGCCGAATCGCTCGGCCGCGCGCTGCCGGGCCGCGCCAACCTGGTGCTCACCCGGCGCGGCGCGGCGCCGTTCGAGGGCATGCGGGCCGTCGCCTCGCTGGACGAGGCCTTCGCCACGGCACGGGCCGATGGCGCGCCGGAGCTGTGCGTGATCGGCGGCGGCGAGGTCTACGCCTTGGCCCTGCCGCGCGCCGACGCGCTGCACCTGACCCACGTGGACACGGGGGTGGAGGACGCCGATGCGTTCTTCCCGGCATGGGACCCGGCGCAGTGGCGCGAGCGCTCGCGCCGGGCGCACCCGGCCGACGCGCGCCACGCCCATGCGTTCGAGTTCGCCGACTACCTCAGGCGCTGAGCGGCGGAGTGCGGGCGCCGCATCCCGCCGGCCGCCGACGCCGCGCGGCGCAACTCAGCCGCGCTCCTGGCGCGGGGCCGGCGGCGGCACGTCCCGCCCGGGCACCTGCACCACGCACAGTCCTTCGCCGTCCAGGCGCAGCGCGGTCAGCTTGCCGCCCCATACCGCGCCCGTGTCGATGGCGTGCACGCCCTGGGTGAGGGTCAGGCCGAGGGTGGACCAGTGCCCGCAGACGATCTTCAGGTCGCGCTCGACCCGGCCGGGCGCTTCGTACCAGGGGTACAGGCCGGCGGCCTGGGTGCCGGGCGCGCCTTTTTCCTCGATGGCGATGCGCCCGCGCGGGGTGCAGTAGCGGGCGCGGGTGAACCAGTTGATGATCGCGCGCCAGCGCTCGTGGCCGCGCAGGCCCGGCGACCAGTTCGGCTTGTCCCCGTACATGTTGCGCAGCAGGCCGCGGTAGCCGTCGCCCCGCAGTTGCTGCTCGATTTCCGCGGCGTAGTGCTCGGCCTGCTGCGTGGTCCACTGCGGGGCCAGGCCGGCGTGGACCATCATCCAGCCCAGCCGGCGGTCGGCATGCACCAGCTTCTGCCGGCGCAGCCAGCCCAGCAGCTCGTCGCTGTCTTCGGCCAGGACCACGCGCTGCAGGTCGGCGTTGACCTTGCGCTTCTCCGCCATGGGGCGCTCGCCCACGGCCAGCAGCGAGAGGTCGTGGTTGCCCAGGACCACCACGGTGCGCTCGCGCAGCGAATGCACCAGGCGCAGCGTCTCCAGCGATTGCCCGCCGCGGTTGACCAGGTCGCCGCAGAACCACAGCGTGTCGGCCGCCGGGTCGAAGCGGATCCGCTCCAGCAGGCGCTGGGTGGCGTCGTAGCAGCCCTGCAGGTCGCCGATGGCCCAGGTGCTCATCGCGGCGGCCCCATCAGTGCAGGGTCCGCGGGACGGTGAGCAGGAACGGGGCGATGGGCGCGTCGAAGCGGGTGCCGTCGGCGGCCAGCATGTCGTAGCTGCCGTGCATCGCGCCGTCGCCGGTCTCCAGCACCACGCCGGAGGTGTATTCGTAGTCCTCGCCCGGCTGCAGCCAGGGTTGCTCGCCGACCACGCCTTCGCCGTGGACCTCCTCGGTGCGGCCGTTGCCGTCGGTGATGCTCCAGTGCCGCGCGATCAGGCGCGCGGCGACGCTGCCGCGGTTGCGGATGCGGATGGTGTAGGCGAAGACGTAGCGGCCGGCATCCGGTTCGGATTGGTCGGCGAGGAAGCGCGGAGTCACGTCCACGTCGATCGCATAGGGCGTATCGGGCTGCTGCATGGCGACAGTTTAAGCAAAAAGGCCGTGACGGCCGAGGTGACGCGGGGGAGCGTGGGCCACGGCCGCAGTCGCAGCCGTATGGCACGGCAGAAGCCTCGGCTCCGGACGGGGCCGCCATGCCATGGGGGTATGGCTTACCCCTCGGGACGGCCTCCCGTCTTTACTCGGGGCCGTGGCACATCGTTTGCGCAACTAGGCGCGCTTCGCGTTCGCCAGCCGGATGAAGGCCGCCACCTCGATCTGCTCGGCCCGCGCATCGGGACTGACGCCGGCGGCCTCGAACTGGGCGGCGTCGCAGACCTCCTTCAGGGCGTTGTGCAGGGTCTTGCGGCGCTGGCCGAAGGCCGCGCGCACCACCTGGGCGAAGCGTGCGCGGTCGTCGATGCCGAGGGTGGCCGGGTCGCGCGGCAGCAGCCGCACCACCGCCGAATCCACCTTCGGCGGCGGCCGGAACGCGCCCGGCGGCACCACGAACAGCGGCTGCACCCGGCAGTAGGCCTGCAGCATCACGCTCAGGCGGCCGTACACCTTGCTGCCGGGCGCGGCGCCCATGCGGTCCACGACTTCCTTCTGCAGCATGAAGACCATGTCGCTGATCGCCGCGGCGTGGTCCAGCGCATGGAACAGGATCGGCGAGGAGATGTTGTAGGGCAGGTTGCCGACCAGCCGGAGGGATGCGCCGGCGGCCAGCGCGGTGAAGTCCACCTGCAGCACGTCGCGGTGGACGATGCGCAGCTCGCCCACGCCGTCGGCCATCGCCATCAGCGGGGCGATCAGGTCGCGGTCGAACTCGATGACGGTCAGCGCACCGTGGCGGCGCAGCAGCGGCAGGGTGATGGCGCCCTGGCCGGGGCCGATCTCGACCAGGGCATCGCCCGGCCTGGGGTCCACGGCCTGGACGATGCGCTCGATGTAGGCGCGTTCGTGCAGGAAGTGCTGGCCCAGCGATTTCTTCGGCAGGTGGCTCGTGCTCATGCGCCATTATCGCCGGATGCCGGCGCCGCGGTGGCCGGCGGTGGGCGAACCTTGCGCGGGACGGCGCGGCCCGCCGCCTTCAGTCCATCCCCAGCTTCTTGAGCTTGTAGCGCAGCGCGCGGAAGGTGATGCCCAGTTGCGCGGCGGCCTTGGTCTTGTTCCAGCGGTTGTCCTCCAGCGCCTTCTGGATGGCCGCGCGCTCCAGTTGCTCGATGTAGGAGGGCAGGGCGCCGGTACCCGGGTCCAGGTCCACCACCGCTTCCGGGGCCGCGGACGGGGGGCCGTTGTCGGCGGTGCGGATCGGCGCCTGCGGCAGGTGCAGGTCGGATGCGTCGATGCGTTCGCCGTCGGCCATGGCCAGGGCGCGCTCGAGCACGTTCTCCAGCTCGCGCACGTTGCCGGGGAACGGGTAGCCGGCCAGGGCCGACACCGCGGCAGGGGTCAGTTCCGGCGGACGGCGTTCCTGCCCGGCGGCCAGCCGCGCCAGGATCGCGCCGGCCAGTTGCGGCAGGTCGCCGGTGCGCTCGCGCAGCGGCGGCACGCGCAGCTCGATGACGTTGATGCGGTAGTAGAGGTCGTGGCGGAAGCGGCCGTCGGTCACCAGCAGGCCCAGGTCCTTGTGCGTGGCCGACAGGATGCGCACGTCCACCGGCACCTCGCCGGGCGCGCCCACCGGGCGCACGCGCTTCTCCTGGATGGCGCGCAGCAGCTTGACCTGCATCGCCAGCGGCAGCTCGGCCACCTCGTCCAGGAACAGGGTGCCGCCGCTGGCGGCCTGGAACAGGCCGGGCTTGTCGGCGTGGGCACCGGTGAAGCTGCCGCGCTTGTGGCCGAAGAACTCGCTTTCCATCAGCTCGGCCGGGATCGCGCCGCAGTTGACCGGCACGAACGGGCCGCCCGCCCGCGCGCCCTGCTCGTGGATGGTGCGGGCGACCAGTTCCTTGCCCACGCCCGATTCGCCCAGGATGTACACCGGCGCCTGGCTGCGCGCGACCTTGGCGATGGTGGCGCGCAGGGTGGCCATGGCCGGGGAGTCGCCCAGCAGGCGGCTGGCCTGGTCCTGCGGCGAGGCGGCCGGGTGGGAGCGCTCGCTGTTGTTGAGTTCCAGCGCATGCTTGACCAGCCCGCGCAGCACGTTGATGTCCACCGGCTTGCTGACGAAGTCGAACGCGCCGGCCTTCAGCGCCTCCACCGCCAGGTCCATGTTGCCGAACGCGGTGATCATGGCCACCGGCGTCTGCGGGTGGTCGCGCACGATCTCGCCGACCAGCTCGATGCCGTTGCCGTCGGGCAGGCGCATGTCGGTGAAGCACAGGTCGTAGCGGCCGCCGCCCAGCAGTTCCCGTGCCTCGGCCAGGTTGGCGGCGGTGTCCACACGCAGCCCCATGCGCCCCAGGGTCAGGACCAGCAGCTCACGGATATCGCGTTCGTCGTCGACGATCAGGGCGCTGCGGCTTTGGCTCATGAAGGGAAACGATAGCGGAGTCAACCGGTCGGGCCAAGCGCCGGCGCGCGGCGGCTCATACCGGCAGCATGTTGTGCGGGCCTGGCAGGACCACGCGGAAGCAGGCGCCGCCGCCGGGCACCGGCACGTATTCCAGGGTGGCCTGGTTGGCCCGGCTCAGCTCGCGGGCGATGTACAGGCCCAGGCCGGTGCCGTGCTCGGAGGTGGTGAAGAACGGCCGGAACAACTGCGCGGCCACGCCCTCGGGAATGCCGGGGCCGCGGTCGAGCACGTCCACCATCGCGTTGCGCTCGGTCTGGAACACGCGCAGGCGCACCCGCGCCGGCTCGTCCATGATCCGCCCGTACTTGAGCGCGTTGTGGACCAGCGAGGTGAGGATCTGCTGCAGGTGCCGCGGGTCCACCAGGGTGGGGACCGGCTGCGCCGGGATGATGGCCTCCAGGCTGTCGGTCTCGATCGACAGGGTCTGCCGGTAGTCGTCCACGAAGCGGCGCACGAACGCGCCCAGGTCGATGTTCTCCGGGTTGGCCCGCTCGCGCCGGGCCAGCCCCAGCACGCTCTCGACGATGCCGTTGGTGCGCTGACACTGCTGGTGGATGATCTGCAGCAGGCGGCGGTCGGTGTCGTCCACCCCGCGCGACTCCTCCAGCAACTGGGCCGCGTAGTTGATGGCTGCCAGGGGGTTGCGGATCTCGTGGGCCAGGCTGGCCGAGAACCGGCCCAGCGCGGCCAGGGTCAGCGACTCGGCCCGGCGCGAGACCACGGTGGCGTCGTCCAGGAACACCAGGACCACGTCGCTGTCGGCCAGCAGGCGGGCGAAGCGCGGCTGCACCTCCGGCTGGTCGGGCAGCAACTGCATCGGGCTGTCGTCCACCTCCCAGCCGTTGCGCCAGCGCAGCAGGCGCCGGGCCAGCTCGGGCGCGGCCGTCGTCAGCGAGGCCGTGCGGGCCCCGGCGCCGTCGCCCAGCAGCAGCGACGCGGCCTCGTTGGCCAGGGTGATGCGGTTGTCGGCGTCCACCACCAGCACCCCGGTGCGCATGCGGCGGATGATCAATTCGTTGATCTCCACCAGGTTGGCGACCTCGGCGGTGCGCCGGGCGGCCAGTTGCTGGCTGGAGCGGGCGCGCTGGCCGATCTGGTGGGCCAGCCAGGCCAGGGCCAGGTAGCTGGTGACGAACATCGACAGCTCGGCCAGCGAGCGCGGCGCCGGGCCGGTATCCAGCATCGACCACACGTACTCGGCCACCATCGCCCCGGAGGCCAGCACCGCCACCGCCAGCCCGTAGCGCAGCGGCAGCAGCATGGCCGCCGCGGCCACGTTGAACAGCAGCATCATCGCGATGCCGGCGCCGACCATGGGCAGGGCGTGGGTGGCCACGGTCGCGGCCAGGATGTCCAGGCAGGTGCCGCCGAACACCAGCGGCACCAGCCAGCGCTCGTTGCGCCCCAGCACCAGCATGCCCAGGGCCGCCACCAGGTAGGCCACGGCCACGCCGCCGCCCAGGGCGGCGTTGCGCGGCGTGCCGACCATCTCGCGCAGCGGGCTGAACACCAGGGCCGCCACCAGCCCGGCTTCCAGCACCCGGTACAGGGCGAAGAAATAGAGCTCGCGCTTGGGGATGGACTCGATGCGCTGGATGAGCGAAGCGTGGGGCAAGCGGGGCTCCCGGGTTCGCGGCTGCGGGCCAGTATAGGCGGCGTGCCCGCGCCCGGCGCGGACCGCGTTTTGCACCGCCGGGGCCGGTCGGCGACAATACCGCCCCCGCCTGCACGCCATCCGGCTGCCCCCGGCCGGCTCGTCGCGTGCCCGGCGGTCATTCCCCACCCCACTGGTGAAGCATGAATTTCCACGAGTACCAGGCGAAACAACTGTTTGCCGACTACGGCATCCCGGTCCCGGCCGGACGCGTCGCGTCCACCCCGGCTGAAGCGGTCGACGCGGCCAAGGCCCTGGGCAGCGGCCCGTGGATGGTCAAGGCCCAGATCCACGCAGGCGGCCGCGGCAAGGCCGGCGGCGTGAAGTTCTGCAAGACCGCCGACGAGGTGTTCAACGCCGCCATCGGCATGCTGGGCAAGAAGATGGCCACCTACCAGTCCGCCGGCGTGGCCCTGCCGGTGAACCAGGTGCTGGTCACCGAGGCCGGCGAGATCGCCAAGGAACTCTACCTGTCGGTGCTGGTGGACCGCGGCAGCAAGTCGATCACCTTCATCGCCTCGTCCGAGGGCGGCGTGGACATCGAGACGGTCGCCGCGCAGACCCCGCACCTGATCCAGACCCTCAACGTGAACTTCGTCGAGGGCCTGCAGCCGTACCAGGCGCGCAACGTCGGCTTCGCCCTGGGCCTGAACGCCAAGCAGACCGGCCAGCTCGTGAAGATCATGACCGGCCTGTACCGGCTGTTCAACGACAAGGACCTGTCGCTGGTGGAGCTGAACCCGCTGGCGATCCTGGACAGCGGCGACCTGTACGCGCTGGACGGCAAGGTCAATTCCGACGACAACGCCAGCTTCCGCCACCCGGACCTGGTCGCCATGCGCGACAAGAGCCAGGAGGACGAGACCGAGGTGCTGGCCAGCCAGCACGACCTCAACTACGTGACCATGGACGGCGACATCGGCTGCATGGTCAACGGCGCCGGCCTGGCGATGGCGACCATGGACGTGATCAAGCTCAACGGCGGCGAGCCGGCGAACTTCCTCGACGTCGGCGGCGGCGCCACCAAGGAGCGGGTGACCACCGCGTTCAAGCTGATCCTGTCCTCGGACAAGGTCAAGGCGATCTTCGTCAACATCTTCGGCGGCATCGTCCGCTGCGACATGATCGCCGAGGGCATCATCGCCGCGGTCAAGGACGTGGGCGTCAAGATCCCGGTGATCGTGCGCCTGGAAGGCACCAACGTGGAGGAAGGCAAGAAGCTGCTGAAGGAAAGCGGCCTGGCCATCATCCCCGCCGACGACATCAACGACGGCGCCAAGAAGTCGGTCGCCGCGGTCGCCGCCTGAGTCTGATCTTGACGGCAGCGGATACGGCGTGAATCCCGACCTCCCCCCCCTTGAGTCTAAGGGGGTGGCTCGCCGCGAAGCGGCGGGACGGGGGTTGTGGAAGCGCGCACCGGGCATCGGCGCAGCCGATGCCCGGTTTCCGGAGCCGGCATCCATTACGAAATTCGAGGACTTCAAACAATGTCCGTTCTGATCAACAAGAACACGAAGGTGATCGTGCAGGGCTTCACCGGCCAGCAGGGCACCTTCCACGCCGAGCAGATGGTCGAGTACGGGACCCAGGTCGTCGGCGGCGTCACCCCGGGCAAGGGCGGCCAGCAACACATCGGCCTGCCGGTGTTCAACACCGTCGCCGACGCCGTGGCGCAGACCGGCGCCGACGCCTCGGTCATCTACGTGCCGCCGGCGTTCGCGGCCGACGCGATCCTGGAGGCGGCCGCGGCCGGCATCAAGGTCGTCGTGTGCATCACCGAGGGCATCCCGGTGCTGGACATGCTGCGGGTGAAAAACGTGCTCAACGGCTACGACGACGTGGTCCTGATCGGTCCCAACTGCCCGGGCATCATCACGCCGGGCGAGTGCAAGATCGGCATCATGCCGGGCCACATCCACCAGCCGGGCAAGATCGGCATCGTGTCGCGCTCGGGCACGCTGACCTACGAGGCGGTCAAGCAGACCACCGACGTGGGCCTGGGCCAGTCGACCTGCATCGGCATCGGCGGCGACCCGATCAACGGCCTGAACTTCGTCGACTGCCTGAAGCTGTTCAACGAGGACCCGCAGACCGAGGGCATCATCATGGTCGGCGAGATCGGCGGCAGCGCCGAGGAAGAGGGCGCCGAGTACATCAAGCAGCACGTGAAGAAGCCGGTCGTGGGCTTCATCGCCGGCGCCTCGGCCCCTCCGGGCAAGCGCATGGGCCATGCCGGCGCGATCGCCTCCGGCGGCCAGGGCACGGCCGAGGGCAAGTTCGCGGCGATGGAAGCGGCGGGCGTGACCACCGTGCGCTCGCCGGGCGACCTGGGCGCGGCGATCAAGGCCCGCCTGGGCTGAGCCACGCTTCCCGCGCCACGCAAGGCATCGACGAGGCCGCCCCCGGGCGGCCTCGTCGTTTTTCCATCGCCGGCATCCGTGACGCCGCATGCCCTACTTCGCGTGTAGGAGCCGGCTTCCGCCGGCGACCGCCGGCATGGCGATCGTCCCAGGCTCCCGTGGACCCTGCCGCCGGCCGCACCCGGCGCTTCCGGAGGGCATCGCGAAGGCAACGGCGGTGGGAGCCGGTGGGCCGGCCGCGCCGTGCCCGTGGCCGGCATCGCGCCTCCGCCGGCCGCCTCCAGCCGGCACCCGGGAACACCGCCGCCCGGCCGCGCCGCGCCATGCCGGGGCCGAGGGTGTGACAAACCGCCTGCTGCGGCGAATCACCTGGACAACGCACAATGCTTTCCGGACCCGCCCCGCATGGATCTCGCCACGAGCATGGCCCCAACCCCGGCACAGGCCTTCGACACGCTGCTGCAGCGGCACCGCGGCATCGTCCGCAAGGTGGCCGGCAGCTACGCGCGCGGCGCCGAGGACCGTGCCGACCTGGCCCAGGAGATCGCCATGCAGTTGTGGCGGGCGTGGCCGGACTACGACCCGTCGCGCAGCTTCTCCACCTGGATGTACCGGATCGCGCTCAACACCGCGATCTCGTTCCTGCGCGGCCAGTCGCGGCGGCAGGACTCGGTGCCGCTGGACGACCACATCGACAGCCTGGCGGGCGGGGCCGCGTTCGATCCGGAGACCCACGAGCGCCTGCGCCTGCTGCAGCGCTTCATGGCCACGCTCGGTGCGCTCGACCGCGCGCTGCTGCTGCTCTACCTGGAGGAACGCAGCGGCCGCGAGATCGCCGAGGTGCTGGGCATCGGCGAAAGCAACGTCACCACCCGCATCGGCCGGCTCAAGCAGCGCCTGCGCGATTTCGCCGGCGCTTCCCCGCGGCCGTGACCCCACAGGAAAACAACCGATGGATGCCACCATGGAACTCGACGAACTGAAGCAGGCCTGGCAGGTGCTGGGGCAACGGCTGGAACGGCAGGAAACCATCCAGTGGCAGTTGCTGCGCGAACGCAAGCTGGACCGGCTGCGCTCCGGGCTGCGCCCGCTGGCGTGGACGCAGGCCCTGCAGATGCTGCTGGGCATCGGCCTGATCGTGCTGGGCGTGGGTTGCTGGACCGGCAACACGGGCGTGCCGGGGCTGTTCTGGAGCGGCCTGCTGGTGCACGCCTTCGG
Source organism: Pseudoxanthomonas broegbernensis (assembly GCF_014202435.1). Taxonomy (GTDB): domain Bacteria; phylum Pseudomonadota; class Gammaproteobacteria; order Xanthomonadales; family Xanthomonadaceae; genus Pseudoxanthomonas; species Pseudoxanthomonas broegbernensis. Next base: position 49,330 of record NZ_JACHGU010000002.1, read on the forward strand.
CGTGGCCCACGCGGCGCTGGCCGGCATCACCCTGGGGCTGCTGGGCACGATCGACTACGCCGCGCCGGTGCTGCGGATCCAGAAGCAGTTGTCGCGCCTGCGCGGCTTCCATGTGTTCAACGCCGCGGTCTGCGGCGCGCCCTGGTGGATCATGTGGCTGCCGGTGGTGGTGGCGTTCGCCGGGTTCGGTACCCGCGGCCAGCCCGGGCCCACGCCCGGCTGGGTGGCGATCAGCCTGGCCATCGGCGTGGCCGGCCTGCTGGCGACGTATGCGCTGGCCTGGCGCGCGCACCGTCGGGCCCGCTCCCGGAATGCGGCCGGGCCGTTCGACAACGCGGGCGTCGAGCGCGCGCGCGCGCTGTTGGGCGAGATCGCCGAATTCGAGCGCGAGTGAAGGCGGTCCGGGCATCGTGCCGGTGCGGCATCCGGTCCGGGGAATGGGAGTCGCGGCCGTCGCTTGCGCCACGGTCCTGCGCCGGGTTCAGTCGGCCGCGTTGCGGCGCTCGTGCCGCCACAGCACCTCGCCCTGGCCGTCGGCGCGGGCCAGCACCCGGGCCAGCACGAACAGCAGGTCGGACAGGCGGTTGAGGTAGCGCACGGCCTCGCCGCGCACGTCCTCCACGCGCGACAGCGCCACCGCCTCGCGCTCGGCGCGGCGCACGAGGGTACGGGCCAGGTGGCAGCGCGCCGCCGCCTCGCCGCCGGCCGGCAGGATGAACTCCTTCAGCGGCGGAAGCGTTGCGTTGTGGCGGTCCAGGTGGCGTTCCAGGGCATCTATGTCGGCCGCGGCGATCGCCGCGTGGCCGGGGATGCACAGCTCGCCGCCCAGGTCGAAGAGCTGGTGCTGGATGGCGGTGAGCAGTTCGCGCACGTCCGCCGGCACGCCGGGCGCGGCCAGGACCACGCCGATGGCCGAGTTGACCTCGTCGACGGTGCCATAGGCGCCCACCCGCAGGGAGTCCTTGCCGGTGCGGCTGCCGTCGCCCAGGCCGGTGCTGCCGTCGTCGCCGGTGCGGGTGTAGATCTTCGAGAGGCGATTGCCCATGGCCGCTTGCGGCGCCGCGACGGCGGCTTCAGTGCGCGCCGCGGTCGCGGCGGTCGCGCAGCAGCGGGCCGATGCGCTCGGCGGCGGCCTGCAAGGCCGCGGCGATGGCCACGTAGGTGCCGGCCGTGGCCATGTAGGGCGGCAGCCAGTCGGTGTAGTTCTTCCACCAGCCGGCCAGGGTCGGCTCGGCGACCACCGGGCTGGTCCAGTAGAAGCCGCCCTGGGCGATCAGGTGGCAGACCGCCACGCTGGCCACCAGTGCGGCGGCCAGGCGGCCCAGCGCTTCCCAGTTCGCCCCCGCATAGCGGCGGCGCATCCAGGCGCCGCCGGCCCACATCGCGCCGTAGGCGGGCACCAGGGCCCAGTAGCCGGGCGAGACGCAGTAGTGGTTCCAGAAATCGATGCCCTGGCCGGAGATCACGTACCAGTCCACCGCCACCGCCAGCGCGGTCAGCAGCGGGAACACCCAGCGGCCCCAGCCGCGCAGGTGGAAACCGGCGATGAAGAACGCCGCCCAGGTCGCGTCCGGCGGCGAGAAATGGTCGAACACGTGGGCGCGCGAGGCGGCCATCAGCAGGACCAGGACGGACAGGACGAAGACGCGTGGGGTGGTGGCGGTCATGGCGCACGGGTGGTGGAAGCTCGCCGGCATTCTAGCCGAGGGTGGCCGGGGCTGCGCCGGCGGTGCTTGTCGCGGCCCGGCGCGGAGGCGCGGGGCATGGCGGGCCGCGTCGCGAACGGCGCGGGCGTGCGGCGGCCTGGGTCCGCGGGTCGCCCGCGTATCATGGGCCGATGATCCGAACCCATGACGTGCTCATCGTCGGCGGCGGCCTGGTCGGCGCAAGCCTGGCGATCGCCCTGGAGGCGCTGCCGCTGGACGTGGCCCTGGTCGAGGCGACCCCGCCCGGCGAGCTGCCGGCGGTGTTCGACCAGCGCAACCTCAGCCTGGCCGCCGCCTCGGTCAAGGCGCTCGAAGCGCTGGGCGTGATGCGCGCGCTGCGTGCGCCGGCCGGGCCGATCCGGCGCATCCACGTCAGCCGCGCCGGCGATTTCGGCAGCGTGCGCCTGGAGGCGGCCGACTACGGGCGCGACGCCTTCGGCCAGGTGGTGGTAGCGCGCGACTTCGGCCAGGCGCTGGAGGCGCGGCTGGCGCAGTCGCCACGGCTCACCCGCTACCGGCCGGCGCGCTTCGTCGCGCTGGAAGGCGAGGCCGGCACCGGCGCGCGCGGCGTGCGCCTGGCCACGGACCAGGGCGAACTGCGGCTGCAGGCGCGGCTGCTGGTCGCCGCCGACGGCACCCGCAGCGCGCTGCGCGAGGCGCTGGGCATTGCCGTGCGCAGCCACGACTACGGCCAGGCCCTGTTCGTGGCCCGGATGCGCGCCGAGCGTGCGCCCGACGGCACCGCCTGGGAGCGCTTCACCGACAGCGGCCCCACCGCGCTGCTGCCGCGCGGCGACCGCGCCTATGGGGTGGTCCACGGCGTGCCGGCCGCGCAGGCCGGGCCGGTGGCCGCGCTGGACGATGCGGCCTGGATCGCGCGCATCCAGCGCGTGTTCGGCTGGCGCGCCGGACGTTTTCTCGATGCCGGGCCGCGCAGCGCCTACCCGATCGTCTCGGTGCTGGCCGAGGCGCTGGCCGCTCCGCGCGCGGTGCTGCTGGGCAATGCCGCCCAGACCATCCATCCGATCGGCGCGCAGGGCTTCAACCTCGGCCTGCGCGACGCGCTGACCCTGGCCGAACTGCTGCACGCGGCCGGCACCGGCGATCCTGGCGATGCCGAGTTGCTCGACCGCCATGCGCAGCGCCGCCGCGAGGACCGCGAGCGCACCCTGGCCTTCTCCGACGGGCTGGCCCGGGTCACCGCCAACCCCGCGCCGCTGCTGCGGCCGTTGCGCAGCCTGGGGCTGCTGGCCGCCGACAGCGGCGGCTGGCTGCAGTCCTGGCTGGTCGGCGGCGCGATGGGCTTCCGCGGCGACGTGCCGGAGCTGTGCCGGTGAGCCGCGCGCGCCTGGACGTGGCGGTGGCCGGCGGCGGCGTGGTCGGCGCGGCCTGCGCGCTGGCCCTGGCCCGCGCCGGCCTGGACGTGGCGCTGGCGGAGCCGCGGCCGGCGCCCCGCTGGTCGGCGCCGCGGCCGGACCTGCGGGTGTACGCGCTGGCGCCGGACAACGCCGCGCTGCTGGAGCGGCTGGACGTGTGGCCGCAGGTGCTGGCCGCGCGCGCGCAGCCGTACCGGCGGATGCGGGTGTGGGACGCGGCGGGCGGCGGCGAACTGGACTTCGATGCGGCGGCGCTGGCGCGCGCCGAACTGGGCTGGATCGTCGAGAACGACCTGCTGGCGGACCGGCTGTGGGCGGCGCTGGCGGCCGCCGGTGTGCGCCTGCACAGCCCGGCCCGGGTGGAGGCGATGGAACAGGACGCGGCCGGCGTGCGCCTGCGCCTGGACGATGGCACGCGCCTGGAGGCGCGGATCGCGGTGGCGGCCGACGGCGCCGGCTCGGCGCTGCGGCGCCTGGCCGGCCTGGAGGTGGACGCGCACGATTACCGCCAGCGCGGCGTGGTCGCCTATGTCGAGACCGAGCATGCGCACGCCGATACCGCATGGCAGCGCTTCCTGCCCACCGGGCCGCTGGCACTGCTGCCCTTCGCCGGAGGACGCACGTCCATCGTCTGGACCTTGCCCGATGCCGACGCCGCGCGCGTGCTGGCGCTGGACGACACGGCCTTCGCCACCGCGCTGACCGACGCTTCCGCCGCGCGCCTGGGGCGTGCGGTGCCGGTATCGGCACGGGCGGCCTTCCCATTGCGCCGGCAACTGGTCCGGCGCCAGGTCGCCGGGCGACTGTTGCTGCTGGGCGATGCGGCGCACGTGGTGCATCCCTTGGCCGGGCAGGGCGTGAACCTGGGCCTGCGCGATGTGGCCGCATTGGCGGCGGAGGTCGAGGCCGCGGCGCTTCGCCGCGCCGACTGGGCCGCCCCGCACCGGCTGGCCCGCTGGGCGCGGCGCCGGCTCAGCGACAACACCGTCTCGGCCCATGCCTTCGAGGGCATCGACCGCTTGTTCTCCAACACCGACCCGCTGGCGACCCTGCTGCGCGGCCCGCTGCTGGGCCTGGCCGGCAAGCTGCCGCCGCTGCAGCGCGCGCTGTGGCGGCACGCGGCCGGCGCCTGAGGTTCGTCCGCGCCGCCGGCTGGAGCCGGCGCCTGCGCAGCCCGGTGCTGCGTGGCCTCGACGTGGGAGCCCACTTCAGTGGACGACCCGAGGCGCCTTGCCCAAGCAGGCAGGACCGGGGAAATCCCAAGCGCAATCGCCCAGGCCCGGCCCCCGGCGCATGCATGCGGGTTCAGCGGATCCAGCCGGCCAGTTCTTCGCGGTCGAGGCGGCCGTCGGCATTGGCGTCGACCGCGCGGAACTCCGCCTCCAGGGTGGCGTTGGCGGCGGCTTCGCGGCGGTCGATGAGGCCATCGCCATCGGCATCGAGTGCATCGAAGTCGATCCGGTAGTCGCCGACGACGCTGTCCGGCTCGAACGAGCGGACGATGGTGAGCTCGTGGTGGTCGCCGGGGATCACCACCATGCCGCTCTGCCGCTGCATGGGCGCGCTGGCCGGCGGCGCTTCCGGCGGCGGAAGCGGCAGGGACGTGGCCTGGGCCAGCGCGCCGGTGCTGGCGAGGGCGAGCAAGGGGCCGGCGATGAGGCGAGGGAAGCGACGGTCCATGGCGGTAGGCATCGGCGACGAGGCTGCAAACGCTAGGAGCGGACCGGTGAAGCGCCGGTAAACGCCGCATGCCGGCGGCCGGTGTTTCCCCGGATCGACCCGCGATGTGGGCGCCGCGCTCCGGGGCCCGGGTGCGCGGCGCAGGGCGTCCATCGGACAGGCGTGTCCCGTACCGGAAGGCCGCCGGCACCGGGCACGCCGCCACCGGCGCGAGGGCTACGCCAGGACGATGCGGCGGCCGCCGCCGCGCGCGGAGGCGTACACCGCGTCGAGCACGCGCATGTCGCGCAGGCCCTCCTCGCCCGGCACCAGCGGCGCGGTGCCCTGCAGGATGGCCAGGGCGTCGTCGTCCATCTGCCTGGCCTGCTGGTACGGGGACACGCCCGTATCGGTGAAGACCTGGCCGTCGCTGGTGCGGCCCTTCAGGCCGTCGTAGGTCTGGAACGGCGCCATTTCGTACCAGCCGCGCTCGCAGTCGATGCGCAGGGTGTTCATCTCCTTGCCGAAGCTGGTGGCGCACTCGGCCACCAGGCCGTCGCCGAACTCCAGGGTGAAGTACATGGTTTCGTCCACGCCCTCGAACAGGTGCGGGCGGTGGATCTCCTGGCGCGCGGTCACCGCCACCGGTTCCTGCGCGGTGGTGTAGCGCGCGGCATTGAGCGCGTACACGCCCATGTCGTACATCGCGCCGCCGCCGTGCTGCGGCAGCAGGCGCCAGGGCTTGGCGGCCGGGTCGACATCGTCGTAGGCGTGGAAGCCGGCATCGGCGCGCACCTTGAGGATCTTCCCGTAGGGCTTATCCCGGGCCATGGCCATCAGCCGGCGGGTGTTGGACTCGTGCTGCAGGCGATAGCCGATGGCCAGTTGCACCTTGTTGCGGCGGCAGGCCTCGATCATGGCCTCGCCCTCGGCCGCGTTCATCGCCATCGGCTTCTCGCACCACACGTGCTTGCCGGCGGCGGCCGCGCGCCGGGTCAGTGGCAGGTGCAGGTCGTTGGGCGTGGCGATGTAGACCGCCTGGATGTCGGGGTTGTCGGCGATGCGGTCGAAGCCGTCGTAGTCGTAGACGTTGCGGTCGGGGATGCCGTGCCGTTCCTGCCATGCCGGGACCTTCTCCGGCGAGCTGGTGACGATGCCGGCCAGATGGCAGTTGCGGGTCAGTTGCAGCCCCGGCGCGAGCAGGTGGGAGGCGTAGTAGCCCAGCCCGACCAGGGCCACGCCGATGGAGTCCTGGCGGCGCGGCGCCGGTGGCGGCGATTGCGTGGACGTTCCCGCGCGGACGGGCAGTGCGGCGCCCAGGCCGGCGCCGGCCATCGCCGCCAGCAGGTGGCGGCGGGTGATTCCTTGTAGCTGCATGATCCCTCCCTTGGTCGCGTGCGTGGCGCAGTCCGCCACCTTGCCATGCCGCGTCCGCGAACGGACGGCGGCGCATGCCGGAGCGGCTCTGGCACACTGCCCTCCGCACCGTCCAGGAGGATACCGCCATCGACCGCCCGACTCCGATTCGATCCGTTCCGGCCGCCGTCCTGCCGCTGCTCCTGGCCGCCTGCGCGTCCGCGCCCGCCGCGCCCGACACCCTGGCCGCCGCTGCGGCTCCGTTCGTGGCCCGCGACTTCGTCGGCGACGGTGTGTTCGGCGGCGGCATCGAAGGCCCGGCCACCGGTCCGGGCGGGGTGCTGTATGCGGTGGCGTTCGGCCGCGACGGCACCATCGGCCGGGTCGTGCCGCAAGCCGATGGCCTCGGCCATGCCTCGCCGTTCGTCGAGCTGCCCGCGGGCAGCACCGGCAACGGCATCCGCTTCGGTGCCGATGGCGCCATGTTCGTGGCCGACTACACCTGCCACAACGTGCTGCGCATCGATACGCGCACCCGCGCGGTCGAGGTGTTCGCGCACCTGGCCGGTGCCCACCAGCCCAACGACATCGCCCTCGCCCCCGACGGCACGCTCTACGCCAGCGACCCGGACTGGAGCACCGGCACCGGCCAGCTCTGGCGCATCGGCCGCGACGGCGCCGCCACGCGCCTGGAAACCGGGATGGGCACGACCAACGGCATCGAGGTCGGTCCCGACGGCAAGCGCCTGTACGTCAACGAGAGCGTGCAGCGGAAAGTCTGGGTCTACGACATCGGGGCCGATGGCGGCGTGTCGAACAAGCGCCTGCTGCTGGAGTTCCCCGATCACGGCATGGACGGCATGCGCAGCGACGTCGACGGCAACCTCTACATCGCTCGCTACGGCGCCGGCACGGTGGCCGTGGTGTCGCCCACGGGCGAGCTGCTGCGCGAGGTGCGGCTGAAGGGGCAGAACCCGACCAACGTCGCCTTCGGCGGCGCCGATGGGCGCGAGGTGTACGTCACCCTGCAGGACCGCGGCGCGATCGAGACCTTCCGCAGCGAGCGGCCCGGCCGCGAGTACGGCCGTTGAGGGCACCGGCCACGCGCGGGAGGCCGGGGGTTCTTCGCCGATCCCGGCGTACGGGCGGCTTGCGGCCGTAGGAGCCGGCTTCAGCCGGCGCAGGGTTCGGAGGCAGGAAGGCCGGCATGCCCGGCATGTTTCCCACCTCGCATGCCTGCGATGCCATCGCGCCGCGGATACCGCTACGCGGCCGTGGCGAAGACGGTGATCTCCTCGCGGTCGTGGTAGAGCTGGCGCGCGCGCACGGTCAGCGGGCGTCCGGCCTGGGCGGCGAACAGCTCCAGGCACTGCCGCGTCTCCTGCCAGCGCTTCTTCATCGGCAGCTTGAGGTTGAACACCGCGTGCCGGCACCAGCCCTGGGCGAACCATTGCGCCATGCGCGCGGCCACCCGGCGGGGCTGCTCGACCATGTCGCAGACCATCCAGTCCAGCGGCCGCGAGGGCTGCCAGTGGAAGCCGTCGGCGCGCAGGTGCTCGACCAGGCCGGTATCCAGCACGTGCTGGCGCAGCGGGCCGTTGTCGACCGAGGTCACGCGCAGGTGGTGGCGGGTCAGCACCCAGGTCCAGCCGCCGGGCGCGGCGCCGAGGTCGGCGGCGGTCATGCCGGGGTGCAGCAGGCGCTCGCGCTCGCCGGCGTCGAGCAGCACCAGGAACGCTTCCTCCAGCTTCAGCGCCGAGCGCGAGGGCGCATCGGGCAGCAGCTTCAGCCGGGGGATGCCCAGCGGCCACGGCGCGCTGTCGCGCGGGTCGCCCAGGGCCAGCAGTGCGTGGTCGCCGGCGAGGAAACACACGTGCAGCCGCGGCAGGCGGGCGTCGTCCGTGGCGACGAGATGGCCGGCCTTGCGCAGCGCCGGGCGCAGCGCGTTGCCGAAGCTGCGCGCCAGCGCAGACAGCGGCTTGCCGGCGTCCGAGTCCGGATGCTCGGCCCACGCGTCTGCCACGCGCAGCCCTTCGGGCAGCGCGGCCAGCAGCGGCGTCAGCCGGTCCTTCGGGTCCATGCCGCGCAGCTCGGCCAGCAGGCGCAGCTTCTGCCGGGCGAAGACCAGCCCGCGCGACGGCAATGCCCGGGCCAGCGTCCGCGCATCGGCTTCGTCGCCGGTGACGAACAGCACGTGGCCGTCGTCGCGGCCGGCGCGCGCATAGCCGGCGATGCCGGCCGTGGCGGCGCGCTCGCCCAGCTCGGCGGCCAGCTCCGGCTCGAAACCCTGGCGGCAGTAGCCGAGCAGGCCGTTCATGGCGGCGCTCATCAGTAACGCTCGCCGCCGCGCTCTCCATAGGCGCGCAGCACCGCGCACGCCTCGGCCCGCAGCAGGTCGCGGGCCACGGCGATGCCGCGGCGCTCCAGCTCGCCGATCCAGTCGGCCGGCAGCGGGCCCTCGTCGAACTCGGTCAGCGCCATCACGTCCTCGGAGCGGGCGCCGATCAGCAGGCGGTCGATGCCGGCCCAGATGGTGGCGCCGTAGCACTGGCAGCACGGCTGCGAGGACGTGGCCAGGGTGACCGGGGCGAGCACGTCGTTCAGGCGCGGGTTCTGCAGGCGCTGCTGGGCCAGCATGTAGGCCATGTTCTCCGCGTGGGCCAGCGAGGTGGCGTGCGGCACCACCCGGTTCACGCCGGCGGCGATGACGCGGTCGTCCGGGCCGAACACCACCGCGCCGAACGGGCCGCCGCTGCGCGCCTGGACGTTGCGCCCGGACAGCTCGATCGCCAGGGCGACCTTGGCCTCGTCGCCGGCGAACACCGCAGCCGGATCGACGGCATCGTGGATCCAGGCGGGCAGGGTGAGGTGGACCTGGGCGTAGAGCATTCGGCGTGCGCGGGGGGCTGCGGCGGACCGGGGCCTGCAGTGTATAGGCCCGGCGCCGCGCCGGGTTCAGCCCGCCCAGGTGTCGCGCAGGGTGACGCTGCGGTTGAACACCGGCCGGCCCGGGGCGTGGTCGTAGCGGTCGGCGACGAAATAGCCGCTGCGCTCGAACTGGAACGATTGCTCCGGCACGGCCTGCGCGGCGGCCGGCTCGACCCAGCCGGCCACGGTCCTCTTCGAATCCGGGTTGAGGTGGTCGCGGTAGCCCTTGCCGTCGGACTCGTCGTCCGGCCTCTCCACCGAGAACAGGCGGTCGTACAGGCGGATCTCCGCGGCCACCGCGTGCGGTGCGCTGACCCAGTGGATCGTGCCCTTGACCTTGCGGTTGGCGCCTTCCATGCCCGGGCGCGATTCCGGGTCCAGCCAGCCGCGAAGTTCGACCACCTGGCCGCCGTCGTCCTTCACCACCTCGTCGATGCGCACGATGCCCGCGCCGCGCAGGCGCGCCTCGCCGCCGGGGACCAGCCGCTTCCAGCCCTTGGGCGGCACCTCGGCGAAGTCCTCGCGCTCGATCCACAGCTCGCGCGAGAACAGCACCCGGCGCTGGCCGAGCGATGCGTCCTTGGGATGGTTGGGGAAGTCCAGCGATTCCTCGTGGCCCTCGGGCAGGTTGGCCAGCACCAGCTTCAGCGGGTCGATCACCGCCATGCGGCGCGGCGCGGCCGCGTCCAGGTCCTCGCGCAGGCAGCCTTCCAGCACCGAGAAGTCGATCACCGAGTTCTGCTTGCTGATGCCCACCCGGTCCACCAGCAGGCGCAGCGCGGCGGGGGTGTAGCCGCGCCGGCGCAGGCCCTGCAGGGTGTACATGCGCGGGTCGTCCCAGCCGTCGACCAGGTTCTCGGCCACGAGCTGGGTGAGCTTGCGCTTGCTCATCACCGTGTAGTTGATGTTCAGGCGCGAGAACTCGATCTGGCGCGGCTTGGCCGCCTCGATCGGCAGGCCCTTGGCCAGCAGCGGCTGCAGCAGCTCCGGGTGGCCGGCCAGGTCCACGTTGTCCACGCACCAGTCGTACAGCGGGCGGTGGTCCTCGAACTCCAGCGTGCACAGCGAGTGGGTGATGCCCTCGATGGCATCGCCCAGGGCATGGGCGATGTCGTACATCGGGTAGATCGGCCAGGCGTCGCCGGTGTTCTGGTGCTCGACGTGCTTGATCCGGTACAGCGCCGGGTCGCGCAGGTTGATGTTGCCCGAGGCCATGTCGATCCTGGCGCGCAGGGTGCGGGCCCCGTCCGGGAATTCGCCGGCGCGCATGCGCCGGAACAGGTCCAGGCTCTCCTCCGCGCTGCGGTTGCGGTACGGCGATTCGCGGCCCGGCTCGGTCAGGGTGCCGCGGTATTCGCGTACCTGCTCCGGCGACAGGTCGCAGACGAAGGCCTTGCCGTCGCGGATCAGCTTCTCGGCGGCCAGGTAGTAGACCTCGAAGTAGTCCGAGGCATGGCGCAGGCTGGCCCATTCGTAGCCCAGCCAGCGCACGTCGTCCTGGATGGCCTGGACGAACTCGGGGTCCTCCTTGGCCGGGTTGGTGTCGTCGAAGCGCAGGTTGCAGCGGCCGTCGAACTCGGCGGCGATGCCGAAGTCCAGGCAGATCGCCTTGGCATGGCCGATGTGCAGGTAGCCGTTGGGCTCGGGCGGGAAGCGGGTGCGGATGGCGGAATGCTTGCCGCTGGCCAGGTCCTCGCGGACGATCTGGCGGATGAAATCCTTTTTCGTCGATGCCGGGGCATCGGTGGCGCGCTTTTCCGGCGCAGTGGACGGGACGGTATCGGACATGGTGCGGAGGCGGCCAAAAAAGGTAAACGAGGAGTTTATCCGAGCCGTCCCGGCCTGGGCCGCCGGCGCGGGCCGGGCGTTCAGTTCATCGGCCGCTGGCGGGGCCGGCGTATGCTGGCAGGGTGCCGCATCCGCCCGCCGGGAGAAAACCAACATGCAGGTCGCCTATCGCGCCCAGAACCTGATTGATGCCCACCTGGCCCGGCACGCGCTGGAGAACGCCGGCATCCCCGCCTTCGTCTTCGGCGAGAACCTGCTGGGCGGGGCGGGCGAACTGCCGCTGTTCGGCGTGCTGCGCGTCTGCGTGCCCGATCCCTGCATGCCGCAGGTCGATGCGGCGCTGCAGGCGGCGGGCTTGGGCGGCGAGCCCGATGCCCCCACCTGGGAGGACGAACCCGGCCTGCAGCCGGCCTGAAGGAGGCAACCGTGAGTACCGGATCGTTCCTTGGCGTGGGTGCGTCGAAACAGCGCATGCCGCGCGAGCAGGACCTGCTGCCCGGCCGTGCCGACCCGCTGCCGCTGGCCGGCGTCCACCATGTCCATGGCCGGCCGCTGCGCGGCGACTTCCCCGGCATGGAGACGGCCGATCTCGGCCTGGGTTGCTTCTGGGGCGCCGAGCGCAGGTTCTGGCAGTTGCCGGGCGTGTTCACCACCGCCGCGGGCTATGCCGGCGGAAGCACGCCCAACCCCACCTACGAGGAAGTGTGCTCCGGCCGCACCGGCCACGCCGAGGTGGTGCGCGTGGTCTACGACCCGGAGCAGATCGACTTCGCCACCTTGCTGAAGGTGTTCTGGGAAAGCCACGACCCCACCCAGGGCATGCGCCAGGGCAACGACCTGGGCACCCAGTACCGTTCGGTCCTGTACTGCCATACGCAGGCGCAGTACGAGGCGGCGCTGGCCAGCCGCCAGGCCTACCAGCAGCAGTTGCAACTGGCTGGCTATCCGCCGGTCACCACCGAGGTGGCGTACCCGGCGCCGGCGTTCTTCCACGCCGAGGACTGCCACCAGCAATACCTGGCGAAGAACCCCAACGGCTACTGCGGGCTGGCCGGCACCGGCGTGTCCTGCCCGATCTAGGCGCAAGCTAGGCGCAGGCGCGCGCCTGGCGCACGGGGAAGCCGCCCGCGCAACGAAGCCGTGGCCGGTCCGGGCGAACCCGGCCGGCCAGTGCCTCTACGCGGGCCCGGTCACGCCAGGCGCTGGGCGATGTCCGCGCGCAGCGCGTCCAGGTCCTTGGCGAAGGTGACGATGCCCTCGGCCAGCTTGTCGTTGGCCATGGCGTCGGCGGCCAGGTCGGCGGCGAAGCGGGCCGCATCGACCGGAACCGTGGCGCGCTCCTCGCGCGCGACCGGCGAGAGCCTGCGCTCGACCGTGCCGGTGGACGCGTCCAGTTGTTCCAGCAGGTCCGGCGAGATGGTCAGGCGGTCGCAGCCGGCCAGCGCCAGCACCTGCTCGACGGAGCGGAACGAGGCGCCCATCACCACCGTGGACGAGCCGCGGCGCTTGAACTCGTCGTAGACCCCGCGCACGAACTTCACGCCCGGGTCCTCGTCGATGCTGGCCGGCACCTGGCCGCGGGCCTTGTACCAGTCCAGGATGCGGCCGACGAACGGCGAGATCAGGAACGCGCCGGCCTCGGCGCAGGCGATGGCCTGGGTGGGGTTGAAGATCAGGGTGAGGTTGCAGTCGATGCCCTCGGCCTGCAACTGGCGCGCGGCCTCCACGCCTTCCCAGGTCGCGGCGACCTTGATCAGGATCTTGTCGCGGCCGACGCCGCGCTCGGCGTACATGGCCACGAACTTGCGCGCCTTGGCCACGGTGGCGGCGGTGTCGTGGGCCAGGTCGGCGTCGACCTCGGTGGAGACGCGGCCGGGGACCAGCGCGCTGAGCATCGCGCCCACGCCCACGGTGAGGCGGTCGGCGACCTCGTCGACGACGGCCTTGTCGCCCGCGCCGGCCTGGGCGTGCGCCCAGGCCAGTTCGCGCTCGATCAGCTCGGCGTACACCGGGAGCACCAGCGCTTTCTTCACCAGGGTCGGGTTGGTGGTGCAATCGACCGGCTTGAGGCGCTTGATGGCGTCGAAGTCGCCGGTGTCGGCGACGACGACGGACATCTGGCGCAGTTGCTGGAGCCGGGAGGGAGAAGCGGAAGAAGTGGCGGTCATTGGATTTCGGCTTGAGAATGCGTGGGAAGACGACCTTTCCATCCTAGCCTGTGCAGGGACGGCATGGCCGGCGGCTGGGCATCGGCGGCGGTTGTGTTTGCAACTATTCCGATGCGTGCACCGACGCATATGGGGGCGGTAACCGCTCCGCACAAGTCCGGCGCGCCGCGGCGGCATGCGCGACGGGCGATGACAGCGCTGCCGTCGCGAGAGGCGATGTGGTAGTTTTCCCTGCCTTTTCGGGAAGCCCTTCATGACCAACCGCCGTCGCACCAAGATCCTCGCCACCCTCGGACCGGCCACCGATTCGCCGGGCGTGCTGGAGGCGCTGCTGCGCGCCGGCGTGAACGTGGTCCGCCTGAACTTCTCCCATGGCGATCCCTCCGGCCAGGCCAAGCGCGCCGCCGACGTGCGTGCCGCCGCGCAGCGGGCGGGCGTGGAGGTCGGCATCCTGGCCGACCTGCCCGGCCCGAAGATCCGCATCGAGCGTTTCGCCCAGGGCAAGGTGGCGCTGAAGGCGGGCGACCGCTTCGACCTAGTGGCCGACGTCAATGCCCCGGCCGGCGACGCCACCCAGGTCGGCGTGAGCTACCTGGGCCTGCCCGGCGACGTGAGGGCGGGCGACGTGCTGCTGCTGGACGACGGCCTGATGCAGTTGAAGGTGGTGGAGGTTCAGGGCGAGCGCATCGTCAACACCGTGCTCAACGACGGCGTGCTGTCCGACCGCAAGGGCCTGAACAAGCAGGGCGGCGGCCTGTCCCTGGGCGCGCTGACCGAGCGCGACAAGGAACTGATCGGCATCGTCGCCAAGATCGGCGTGGACTTCATCGCCGTGTCCTTTTGCCGCAACGCGCAGGACATGCACGACGCCCGCGAGGTCGCCCGCTCGCACGGCTGCGATGCCGCGCTGGTGTCCAAGATCGAGCGCACCGAGGCGATCGAGAACCTGGTGGAGATCGTCGAGGCTTCCGACGTGGTGATGGTCGCCCGCGGCGACCTGGGCGTGGAGATCGGCGACGCCGAGCTGCCTGGCCTGCAGAAGAAGATCATCCGCGAGTCGCTGGTGCAGAACAAGGTGGTGATCACCGCCACCCAGATGCTGCAGTCCATGGTGGAAAGCCCGATCCCGACCCGCGCCGAGGTGCTGGACGTGGCCAACGCGGTGATCGACGGCACCGACGCGGTGATGCTGTCGGCCGAGACCGCCGCCGGCGCCTACCCGGTCAAGGCGGTGGAGGCGATGGCCCGCATCTGCCTGGGCGCCGAGCGCCAGTTCCAGACCCAGACCGACTTCGGCAAGGCCCAGCGCAACCTGGAGCGCGCCGACCAGGCCATCGCCATGGCGACCATGTTCCTGTCCGAGCACATCGGCGTGCGCGCGATCGTGGCCATGACCGAGTCCGGCGGCACCGCGCGCTACCTGTCGCGCTTCCGTGCCAAGTCGCCGATCTACGCCATCACCCGCCACGACGGCGCCCGCCGGCAGATGGCGCTGATGCGCGACGTGTTCCCGATCGGCTTCGACAGCCGCGGCCTGACCCCGCGCGAGGCCGCGCGGGGCAGCATCCGCCTGCTGGTCGACGCCGGCATGCTGGCCGCCGGCGACCGGGTGGTGTTCACCAGCGGCGAGCACATGGAGACCCACGGCGCGACCAACACCTTGCGCCTGCTGGAAGTGGGCTCCGACGGCCGCGCCAGCGGGCTGGGCGACCTGTGACCGCGGGGCCGGCGCCCGCCAGGCGCCGGCCCGCCGATAGGGCCGGGGGGAATGGCGGGACAGCGCTGCGGCTATAATCGCGGCCCTTCCCCCGCCGTGCAGGACCCCCCCATGAGCATCGAGCAGCTCGCCGAAACCGCCCAGGCCATGGTCGCCCCGGGCAAGGGCATCATCGCGATCGACGAATCCACCGGCACCATCGGCAAGCGCTTCGCCGCCGTCGGCATCGAGAGCACCGAGGAACACCGCCGCGCCTACCGCGAGCTGCTGCTCACCGCGCCCAGGCTGTCCGAGCACATCTCCGGCGCGATCCTGTACGACGAGACCCTGCGCCAGTCCACCAAGGACGGCGTGCCCTTCGCCAAGTACATGGCCCAGCAGGGCATGATCCCGGGCATCAAGGTGGACAAGGGCACCGCCGCGCTGGCCGGCTTCCCCGGCGAGCTGGTCACCGAGGGCCTGGACGGCCTGCGCGCGCGCCTGGAGGAGTACTACCGGCTCGGCGCGCGCTTCGCCAAGTGGCGCGCGGTGATCAACATCGGCGAGGACATCCCCACCGGCACCTGCATCGAGGCCAACGCCCATGCCCTGGCCCGCTACGCGGCGCTGTGCCAGGAGCAGGGCCTGGTGCCGATGGTCGAGCCGGAGGTGCTGATGGACGGCGACCACGACATCGAGACCGGCTATGAGGTCACCGAGGCGGTGCTGCGCTCGCTGTTCGCCGCCCTGTACGAGCAGAACGTGCTGCTGGAAGGCACCATCCTGAAGACCTCGATGGTGGTCTCCGGCAAGGACTGCGAGGAGCAGGCCGACATCCAGGAAGTGGCCGAGTCCACCCTGATGTGCCTGAAGAGCACGGTGCCGGCGATCCTGCCGGGGATCGTGTTCCTGTCCGGCGGGCAGAGCGACGAGCTGGCCACCGCGCACCTGGACGCGATGAACCGCCTCGGCCCCAACCCGTGGCCGCTCAGCTTCTCTTACGGCCGTGCCATGCAGCAGGCGGCGATGAAGCTGTGGTCGCAGGACATGGCCGGCAACTACAAGAAGGCCCAGGACACGGTGCTGGCGCGCGCGCGCGCCAACGGCCTGGCCTCGCTCGGCCAGTGGCAGGGCGACTGAGCCGCATCGTTTCGCCTTGTTGCGTGGACCTGGACGCCGGCCTTGTGCCGGCGTTCTTGTTGTGGGGCGGCCTGGAGGCGAGGATATCCGGCTCCGAAGGCGGCCCGGGAAGGCTCGGCCCCGGCCGGGCCGCCGATGGCCGGGGGACTCGCTCCTCCCTCGATCGGGGCTTCCTGCCCCGACTCGGGCGCGCGTCATCCATGGCGCACTTGTTCCCCGAGCCCCCGGCCATCGGCGTCTCGTGTGCGTGGAGAGGGCTTCGTGGATCATTGTGAGAAAAGCGCGCGCGTTTCCTGCCCCGAGCGCGTTGCGTGAGACCTGGATCGTCATCCCCCGCAGGGCCGGGCTTCGTCCATGAAAGTTGCGGGGACGATCTTCTGTCCAGGCCCTCGCCGTTGGCCGACGAACGCAGCCGATGTTCCATCTCGGCCGCCCGCGTGTGTCGCCTTGGCCGTTACGCACGGATGCTTCCGTCCGCTCCGGAGTCGGCCAAGCAGATTTTCCACCAAGCCGACTTCCCGCCAAGCCGGTTCTTCCAGGGTTGAATCCCTGGAGACGGCGGTCGCCGTCAAGCCGGCTCCCGACCCGGGGGGCGTGAAGGCGCTATTCGGTCCGCAACTGCCCGCCAGGCACGAACACCCAGGTGCGGGTGACGTGCAGGATGTCGACCCGGTCGCCGCCATCGGGCAGGGGCGGGAACGGCTCGGCCAGCAGCACGATCCGCTCGGCCGCCGCGTCCAGCATCGGGGTGCCGCTGGAACGCAGGATGCGGGTGCTTTCCACCGTGCCGTCGCGGCGCACGCCCACGCTGATCACCACCTGGCCGCCGAGCCTGCGCCGGCGGATCTCGTCCGGGTAGTTGAGGTTGCCGACCCGCTCGGCCCGGTCCACCCAGGCGCGCAGGTAGTTGGCGTAGGCGTACTCGCGGGTGCTGGCGGAGACGAACTTGCGGGTGGGCCGCTTGGCGTAGAGTTCCGAGCGCAGGTAGACCTCCGCGGCCAGCCGGGCCATCTCCGCGTCGCGCGCGGCGCGCACCGGGCTGACCGGTGCCGGCTCCGGCTCGGCCTGGGTCGTCGGCACGACGTCCTCGCCGCGCCGGCTGGCCACGATGCGGGCCTGCGGGGGCGGCGACTCGACCGCCGCGCGGCGCTGCTCGGGCAGCGGCGCCAGCCCGGGCTCGGCCAGCGGGATGGTCCCGGCCTGGGTGTCGCGGGGGCGCTGCGCGACCTCGTGTTCGCCGCCGCCGCGGTTGTTGGCCTGGGCCAGGAAGTCGGCCTGCTCGGGCGTGAGCGGGGTCCGGGTGTGGCTGAAGATCACGTCCAGCGTGGGTACCAGCGGCGCCTCGTCGTCCAGGACGAAGCCCAGGCCCAGGATCGCGATGCCGTGCACCAGCAGCGACAGCACCAGGGTGGCGGTCAGGCGCTGCTGCTCGCCGATCTGCGGCGGGGCGCCAGCCGCGGCGTTCATGCCCGGCCGTCGGTCCCGTTCGAGCCGGTGATGGCCGGGCCGGCCTCGATCGCGTCGAACAGCATCCCGGCGATGTTCAGGCCGAACTGCGCGTCCAGTTCGCGCACGCAGGTGGGGCTGGTGACGTTGACCTCGGTCAGCCAGTCGCCGATCACGTCCAGGCCGACGAAGCGCATGCCGCGGCGCTTCATCTCCGGCCCGACCTGGGCGGCGATCCAGCGGTCGCGCTCGCTCAGCGGGCGGCCCTCGCCACGGCCGCCGGCGGCCAGGTTGCCGCGGAAGTCGTCGCCCTGCGGGACCCGCGCCAGGCAGTAGTCCACCGGGGTGCCGTCGATCAGCAGGATGCGCTTGTCGCCCAGGGCGATTTCCGGCAGCCAGCGCTGGGCCAGGGCCAGCTTGCGCCCCGACTCGGTCAGCGTCTCCAGGATCACGTTGAGGTTGGGGTCGCCGGCCTGGCTGAGGAAGATCGAGCGCCCGCCCATGCCGTCCAGCGGCTTGAGCACCACCCTGCCGTGCTCGGCGGCGAAGGCCTTCAGCTCGGCCGGGTCGCGGCTGATCCGGCTCGGCGGGCAGCACTGCGGGAACAGCAGCGCCGCCAGCTTCTCGTTGAAGTCGCGCAGGCCCTGCGGGTCGTTGACCACCTGCGCGCCGGCCCGCCGCGCCAGGTCCAGGATGTGGGTGTCGTAGAGATACTCGCCGTCGAACGGCGGGTCCTTGCGCATCAGCACGAGCTGGCCGGGGCCGAAGGCCAGTTCGCCCCAGTCGCCCAGCCGGTACCAGCCGGCCTTGTCGTCGCTCACCGTCAGCGGCGCCACCCGGGCCAGGGCGCGGCCGTCGCGCAGCGACAGCCCGCCGGGGCGCACGTAGTGCAGGCGGTGGCCGCGGCGCTGGGCCTCCAGCAGCATGGCGAAGGTGGTGTCCTTGGCGATCTTGATCGACCCGATAGGGTCCATCACCACGATGACGTCCAGAGGCATGGCGCGGGTGCGGCGTGCGGGGGAAGGCCGAAGATGGTAGCCGATCCGGACACCCGGCCCGGCCCGGGGCCGCCGCGAGGCGGGTCGCGATGCCGGCGCCCGCCCGCGGCGACGGGGACCGCCGCGGGCGACCCGGCCGGGCCGCCGCCGCCGCGAAGCCGGGCTTGACAGTCCGTGGCCGTACTGGGATATAGATCGACAACGTAGCGACGCCGGAGTGATGATGCGCCGCGCGCAAGGGGAATTTGGGTAATGACAGACAACACGGCCCCGAACGGGGAATTGGGCGGCTTGCGGGTCATGGTGATCGACGACTCCAAGACCATCCGCCGTACCGCAGAGACCCTGCTCAAGCGCGAGGGCTGCGAGGTCGTCACCGCCAGCGACGGCTTCGAGGCGCTGGCCAAGATCGCCGACCAGCAGCCGCAGATCATCTTCGTCGACATCATGATGCCGCGCCTGGACGGCTACCAGACCTGCGCGCTGATCAAGGGCAACCAGAAGTTCAAGTCCACGCCGGTGATCATGCTCTCGTCCAAGGACGGGCTGTTCGACAAGGCCCGCGGCCGCATCGTCGGCTCCGAGCAGTACCTGACCAAGCCTTTCACCCGCGAGGAACTGCTGGGCGCCATCCGTACGTACGTCAACGCCTGACCGGGGGGCAGGCAATCCATGGCTCGAATCCTGCTGATCGAAGATTCGCCGACCGACCGTGCCGTCTTCACGCAGTGGCTGCAGCGTGCGGGCCACGACGTCGTGTTCGCGTCCAATGCCGAGGACGGCCTGGACATCGCGCGCAAGCAACTGCCCGACCTGGTGCTGATGGACGTGGTCCTGCCCGGGATGAGCGGGTTCCAGGCCACGCGCGCGCTCAGCCGTGACGCGGCCACCAGCAAGATCCCGGTGCTGATCGTCAGCACCAAGAGCATGGAGACCGACCGCGCCTGGGGCATGCGCCAGGGCGCGGTCGACTACGTGGTCAAGCCGCCGCGCGAGGAAGACCTCATGGCGCGGATCAACCAGTTGGTGGCCGGCTGATGCGTACCCCGTTCGACATCCTCTCCGACTACGAGCAGCGCAGCCTGGCCCACGTGGTCCAGTTGCCGGCGCGCGAGCTGGGCGCCGACACCTGGCGCGGGGTCGGCTACCGGGTGGGCAAGCGCCGCCTGGTGTCGGCGTTCGGCGAGGTGGTCGAGATCCTGCCGATGCCGCCGGTCACCCCGGTGCCCGGCGCGCAGCCGTGGCTGCTGGGCATCGGCAACCTGCGCGGCAACCTGTTCCCCGTGGTCGACCTGAAGCTGTTCCTGGAGGGCGAGCGCACCGTGCTGCACGAGGGCCAGCGCGTGCTGGTCATGCGCCAGCAGGGCGGCGACGTGGCCCTGGCCATCGACGAACTCTACGGCCAGCGCGGCTTCGACCAGGAGCAGGCGGCCGACCCGGCGCCGCTGGCGCAGGGCCGCTACGCCCATTTCATCGACCGCGCCTTCCACAGCGACGACGTCGACTGGGGCGTGTTCTCGCTTTCGCGGCTGGCCCGCACTCCCGAATTCAGGCAGGCGGCGGCCTAGCGGCGAGCCGTTCCTGTTCCCGTTACCGATCGAGGCAGAAGACGCATGAGCACTACCCCCGAGACCCCCAAGACCAGCCGTCTGGGCGGCGTGAGCACCGGGTTCTGGCTGGTCCTGCTGTCGCTGTCGGTGGTCGTGTTCGGCGCCAACACCGGCGTGGCGACCTGGCAGAGCAACCGGCTCACCGGCGCCAGCACCGGCGCGGCCGACCTGCAGGTGCTGTCGCAGCAGTTGGCCAACCAGGGCCGCGACGCGGTGGCGGGCAACGCCGAGGCGTTCAATGCCTTCCGCACCACCCGCAGCGAGATCGAGGCCACCGTGACCGGGCTGCAGGGGCGCTTCAGCGCCGAGCCGGGCGTATCCGAACCCCTGGAGCGGCTGGTGGGCACCTGGACCCCGCTGGGCAAGAGCGCCGGGCAGATCATCGCCTCCGAGCAGGCGGTGCTGGCCCTGGCCGGCAACGCCGACCGCTTCGTCGGCCGGGTGCCGCAGTTGCAGGCCCAGCTCAACGAGGTGGTGCGCGCGATGACCGCGTCCGGCGCGCCGGCCGCGCAGGTGTTCAACGCGCTGCAGCAGGTGGTGGTGGCCGGGACGATGGCCCGGCGCGTCACCGAGATCCGTGCCGGCGGCCCGGGCGCGGCCAGCGCCGGCGACGCGCTGACCCGCGATGCGCTGGTGTTCGGGCAGGTGCTCGACGGCCTGCGCCAGGGCAACGAGGAACTGGGCGTGGCCGCGGTGCGCAACCCGGCCGCGCTGTCGGCGCTGGAGCAGTCGCAGGCGCAGTGGAACGAGATGCAGAAGGACCTGGACGCGATCCTGGGCAGTTCCAGGAACCTGTTCGCGGCCCAGGCCGCCGCCGCCAGCATCACCAGCGGCTCGGGCAGGATGCTGGACGACAGCAAGCGCCTGTTCGACGCGTTCTCGTCCTTCGGCTCGGTGCGCGACACGCGCCTGTTCCCCAATTTCTGGATCGGCGTGGTTTCCGGCGTCATCGCCCTGATCTCGCTGATCGGCTTCGTCTGGAGTTCGGTGCGCAACCGCGCCCGCGAGCAGGAAGTGCGCTACCAGGCACAGGTGGAGTTCAACAGCCGCAACCAGCAGGCGATCATGCGGCTGCTGGACGAGATCAGCTCGCTGGGCGAAGGCGACCTGACGGTGAAGGCCTCGGTGACCGAGGACATGACCGGCGCCATCGCCGACGCCATCAACTACGCCGTGGACGAGCTGCGCAACCTGGTGGCCACGATCAACGACACCTCGGTGCAGGTCGCGGCCTCCTCCCAGGAAACCCAGGCCACCGCGCTGCAACTGGCCGAGGCGTCCAACCACCAGGCCGAGCAGATCACCGCCGCCTCCGACCGCATCAACGAGATCGCATCGAGCATCGAGCAGGTCTCGCGCAACTCCACCGAATCGGCGGAAGTGGCGCAGCGCTCGGTGGTCATCGCGGCCGAGGGCGCGGGCGTGGTGCGCGAGACCATCCAGGGCATGGACCAGATCCGCGACCAGATCCAGGAGACCTCCAAGCGCATCAAGCGCCTGGGCGAGTCCTCGCAGGAGATCGGCTCGATCGTGGAACTGATCAACGACATTTCCGAGCAGACCAACATCCTGGCGCTCAACGCGGCGGTGCAGGCGGCTGCGGCGGGCGAGACCGGCCGCGGCTTCGCGGTGGTGGCCGACGAAGTGCAGCGCCTGGCCGAGCGCACCTCCAGCGCGACCCGGCGCATCGAAGGCCTGGTCCAGGCCATTCAGGCCGACACCAACGAGGCGGTCAGCTCGATGGAGCAGACCACCGCCGAGGTGGTGTCGGGCGCGCGCCTGGCCGAGGACGCCGGCACCGCGCTGACCGAGATCGAGCGCGTGTCCAACGCGCTGAACGAACTGATCAAGAGCATCTCGGTCGCCGCCCAGCAGCAGGCCGGCGCGGCGGCCGACATCACCAAGACGATGGGCGTGGTCCAGCAGATTTCCGGCCAGACCTCGCGCGGCGCCGGACAGACCGCCGAGTCGATCGGACACCTGGCGCAGATGGCCGCGGACCTGCGGCGTTCGGTCGCCGACTTCAAGCTGCCTGGCTGACGATGACGCGCCCGACGGGGGAAGAAGTAATGAGCAAGGCCCGGTACATGCGCATGGGCGACCAGCCGGCGAGGACCTCGTCATGAGTGCGCTGCGCGACGCGATGAGCCATGCCGTGCTCGGCTGGGTCAAGCCCGAGCTGGACGAAACCCTGCGCCAGGCGCGGGGCGAGATCGAGGCGTACGTCGAGAACCCCGAGGACGACAGCCGCATGCGCTTCTGCGCCGGCTACCTGCACCAGGTGCAGGGGACCTTGCGCATGGTCGAGCTGTACGCCCCGGCGATGGTCGCCGAGGAGATGGAGCTGCTGGCCCACGCCCTGCAGCAGGGCGCGGCCAACGACCGCGACGAGGCCTGCGCCACCTTGATGCGCGGCACCGTGCTGCTGCCCGACTACTTGGAGCGCCTGCAGAACGGCCACCGCGACATCCCGATCGTGCTGCTGCCGCTGCTCAACGACATCCGGGCCGCGCGCGGCGCGACCGGGCTGAACGAGAGCGTGCTGTTCGCGCCGGACCTGGCCGGCCCGCTGCCTGAGCAGGTGCCGGAGATCTCGACGCTGCCGTGGTCCCTGCGCCAGGACCACGTCGCCTCCGCGCAGGCCCGGTTCGAGGAAGCCATGGCCGGGTGGCCCGAGCATGGCGCGCCGGCCGACCCGGCGGCGCTGTCCGCCGCGGCATCGGCGCTGCTGGAGAACGCGCGCCACGATTCCACCCGGCGCATGCTGTGGGTGCTGTCCTGCGCCGCGCAGGCGCTGCAGGACGGCGCGCTGGCGCCCGGCGACGGGCTGCGCGGCGCTTTCGCCGGGATCGCCCGCGCGGTGCGCCAGGCGCACGCGGAAGACCCGGCACCGGCCGGCGCCCAGGGCGTGGCCAGCCAGGAGCCGACCCGCCAGTTGCTGTACCTGGTGGCCCAGGCGCGCACGGCGCACCCGGCGCTGGATGCCCTGCGCGGCGCCTTCGAGCTGGATACGCACGCGCCCACCGAGGCCGAGCTGGACCACGCGCGCGGCAGCCTGGCCGGGCGCAACCGCGACCTGCTCAACACCGTGGGCGGCGTGGTCAAGGAGGAACTGCTGCGGGTCAAGGACGCGCTCGACCTGCACCTGCGCACCGGCGGCGATGCCGCCGCGCTGCAGCCGCAGGCCGAGGAACTGACCAAGGTCGCCGACACCCTGGGCATGCTCGGCCTGGGCGTGGCCCGCGACGTGGTCCAGCAGCAGCGCGACGCGCTGGCCGCCATCGCCCGCGGCGAACAGCCGGCGAGCGAGGGCGCGCTCCTGGACATCGCCGGTGCGCTGCTCTACGTGGATGCCTCGCTGGACGACCAGGTCGCCCGCCTGGGCGCGCCGGGCGAGGACGCCGAGGATGCGGCCGCGGCCGAGGCCCGGCGCACGATCGAGGTGCTGGCGCACGAGGCCATCGCCAACTTCGCCGCCGCGCGCGAGCACTTCGTCGCCTTCATCGAGACCAACTGGGACCACGCACGCCTGGACGAGGTGCCGCGCCTGCTGGAGGAGGTCGCCGGTGCCCTGGGCATGCTCGACCTGCCGCAGCCGGCCTCCTATCTGGAAGGCGTGCGCCGCTACATCGCCGTCGAGCTGCTGGCCCGCCGCCGCGTGCCCAGCGGCCGCCAACTGGACACCCTGGCCGATGCCATGGCCAGCCTGGAGTACTACCTCGAAGCGCTGCGCGACCGCCGCCCGAACCGCGAGGAGATCCTCGAGATCGCGCGCGCCAGCCTGGAGAACCTGAACTACTGGCCGCTGCCCGAGACGCCGGCGCAGGACGACGCGCCCGCGGCTGCGGAAGCCCCGCAAGCCGCCGCGCCCTTGGCCGACGCACCGGCGCCCGCGCCGGTCGCCGCCGTGGAAGCCGTCCCGGCCGCCACCGCCGCCGTGGAAGCCGCGCCCGCGCCGGTCATCGACGGCCTGGCATGGGAGTCGGTGCAGGCCGAACGGCCGCCGGCCTTCGCCGCCGTGGAGGACGAGTACACCCCCATCCCGCCGCTGCAGCTCGCCGACGCCGACGCTCCCGAGCCCGAGGCGCTGGTGCCGCCGTCGCTGGAGATCGAGCCGCTGGAGATCGAGCCGGCGTCTATCGCCGCGCCACCGCCGGCGGACTTCCATTTCAGCTTCGATCCGGTATCGGCCGAGTACGACTTGGAGCCCACCGCGACGGCAGGGGGCGGGATCGCGCCCGAATTCGATGCGGCCGTGATCGCCACCGCCGGCATCGAGATGGACGACGCCGGCCTTGGCGCGGCGAACGCTTCCCTCGGCGATGACGCGGATGCCGAAGGCGGCCGCCCGGCACTCGATGCCGCGCCCGCTGCAACGGCGCCCGCCGAAACCGCACCCGCCGCGCCCGGTTACGCCAGCGTCCCGGTGGGCGGTTCGGAGAAGTGGCTGAATCTCAGCGTCCACTATCACATGGGGCCGCCCCCGGCCCGGCAGGAAGCCGACGCCGACGCCGATCCCGCCGCGGCCGCCAGCGATGGCGCCGCCGCACCCGAGGTGGAGTCCAGCGGACTGTTCGCCGAGATGTCGGCGGCCGCGGCCACGCTGCCCGAGGGCGGCTTCGCGGCCTCGGCGCCGTCCGCCGCCGTCTCCGCGGCCGCCGGCGGCTTCGACGACAGCCAGGACATCGACGCGGACATCCGCGAAGTCTTCCTCGAGGAGTTCGAGGAGGAGATGGTCAACCTCCGCCGCATGCTGCCGGAATGGCGGCGGGCGCCCGGGGAGATGGAGCGCCTGCGTCCGATCCGCCGCGTATTCCATACCCTCAAGGGCAGCGGCCGGCTGGTCGGCGCGAAGGCGCTGGGCGAGTTCAGTTGGAAGATCGAGAGCATGCTCAACCGCGTGCTCGACGGCACCCGCCCGCCGAGCCTGGCGGTGATGACCATGGTCCAGCAGGCCTGCGACGTGCTGCCGCAGTTCGATGCCGCGCTGCGCGGCCGGGCGGCGCTGGATGCCGACCTGGCACAGATGGAGGCGGTGGCCGAGCGCGTCGCCGCCGGCGAGGAAGCCTTCTACGAGGACCCTTCCGCTGCGGCTGCGGCCGAACCGGAACCGGGCGCCGAAGCGCCGGCCCACGTCGCCGAGGAAGGCACGCCGGCCTCGGTGGACAGCGTCCTGCGCGAGATCCTCGAGGCGGAAGTGGCCTCGCACCTGGAGACGGTGGACGCCTGGCTCGCCGCCGCGCGCCTGTCCCCGCAGCCGGCCAGCGATGCGCTGCTGCGCGCGATCCACACCGTGAACGGCGCGTTCGCGATGACCGATGTCCCGGAGATCACCCTCGTCACCGACGCGGCCGAGACCTTCATCAAGCGCGCCCTGGGCGGCGGGCAGCCGGTGGAGGCCGAGGCGGTGGACGCCATTGCCGGCACCGCCGAGGCCATCCGCGGCTGCATCCGCGCACTGCAGGCGGATTCGCCGCGCATTCCCCGCCACGCCGCGCTGTCGGCGCGGCTGCAGGCCCTGGCTGCCGCGCTGCCGGAGGCGAACTGGCCGCAGGCCGATCTGGCCGACAGTGCGCTGGACGTGACGATCGAAGGCCCGGACCTGCCCGTCGAGCTGACCGGCATCGGCGACCTGAGCGCCTACCTGACGGTGGACGCGCCGGAGGAGGCGCCCGCAGCGCAGGAGGAACCGGCGGAAGCGCTCGAGGAATCGATACGGGCCGATGCCGCTGCGGACATCACGGATGCGGGCTTCGCGCCGGTGGAAACCGGCGGCGTACCGCCGCAGGCGACCGACGTCGCCCCGGAGGCGGCGCAAGCCGATCCAGGCGCCGGCCTCGATCTGGATGCGAATGCGCTGGCGGCGGCGTATGCCGCCTTCGTGCCGGAACAGGAACGCGAAAAGGAAGAGGACGCCGTCGAAGCGCCATCGGCGGGCGCGGGGGTTCCTGCCTCTGCCGAAGACCGCATGCAGGCCGTCGCCTCAGGGGACGCACCGGCCGTGCAGGCTGCCGCGCCCATGGAAGCCAGCGGGGAGGCGAGCGCCACGCCGGCCGTTCCCGACGATGCCGTGGCTGGGCACGCCGAAGCCGCGCCGGAACGCGCCGTCGCCGAGGACGGCGCGACCGATGCCGCCGCGCAGGATTACCTCCAGGCCGTGGCCCCGGAACTCCCGGCGCTGCACGCGCCGCTGCCCGAAGCCGCCGCGCCGGCTGCCGATCCCGCGGCCGATGGCGCGATGCTGGACTTCGGCGAACTGGACCGCGACCTGGTCGACATCTTCGTCGAGGAAGGCGGCGATCTGATCGACCACATCGACGGCCTGATCCAGGAGCTGCGCCAGGACACCACCGCGCGCGAGCCGATCATCGGTCTGCAGCGCGACCTGCACACCCTCAAGGGCGGCGCCCGCATGGCCGGCATCGCCACCATCGGCGACCTGGGCCACGTGATCGAATCGCTGCTGGAGGCGGCCGCCGAGCACCGCACCGAGCTGCAGCGCGGCGACGTGCAACTGCTCGAGCGCGGCTTCGATACCCTGCATCGGTTGCTGGTGCGCACCCGCGCGCATCGCGTCACCGAGATGCCGCAGGCGCTGATCGACGAGTTCGAGGCGCGCATCCGCGGCGAGGCCTACGCCGCCGAAGCGGCCGCGCCAGAGCCGGGCCCTGCCACCGTACCGGCGGCCGAGGTTCCCGCACCGGTACCGGATGCGCAGGCGCCGGACGAGACGCCCGCATCGCAGGCGGCGGCCGGACAGGCCGATGCCGGCGCCGCGGCGGACACGCGCGCGGGCCTGCCGGAAGCGCAGGCGCAGGAGGCGGCGGCATCGTTCCTGGTCGCGCCCCTGTCGGCGCCGGTCAAGGACGAGGCCACCGCGACGGCCGAGGAGGGCGCCGCGCGTGCGCCCCAGGAGCAGGTGCGGGTACGCGCCGACCTGCTCGACAACCTGGTCAACCACGCGGGCGAGGTGGCCATCTACCGCGCCCGCCTGGAACAGCAGCTTGGCGCCTTCCGCAGCGCCATGTCCGAGCTGGACCGCACCAACGCGCGCCTGCGCGACCAGTTGCGCCGCCTGGACCTGGAGACCGAGGCGCAGATCGTGGCCCGCTACCAGCGCGAGCAGGACAGCGTCGACGCGACCTTCGACCCGCTGGAACTGGACCGCTTCTCCACCCTGCAGCAGCTCAGCCGCGGCCTGGCCGAGTCGGCCGCCGACCTCACCGGCCTGCAGGGCGTGCTCGACGACCTGGCCCGCCAGTACGACGTGCTGCTGCAGCAGCAGTCGCGCGTCAGCTCGGAGCTGCAGGACGGCCTGATGAGCGCGCGCATGGTGCCGTTCGACAGCGTGGTGCCGCGCCTGCGCCGCGTGGTCCGCCAGGCCGGGCATGACACCCGCAAGCAGGTCCAGCTCAAGCTGGACGGCACCCACGGCGAACTGGACCGCAACGTCCTGGACCGCATGGTCGCCCCACTGGAGCACATGCTGCGCAACTCGGTGGCCCATGGCCTGGAGACGCCGAAGGAACGCCGCGACAACGGCAAGTCCGAGGACGGCACGATCACCATCGCGCTGCGCCACGAGGGCTCGGAAATCGTGCTGCGGGTGAGCGACGACGGCCGCGGCCTGGACCGCGCCGCGATCCGCCGCCGCGCCGAGGCCCGCGGCCTGCTCAAGCCCGGGGCGGTGCTCACCGACGTGGAACTGGATTCGCTGATCTTCGAGTCCGGCTTCAGCACCTCCGAGCGGGTCAGCCAGTTGGCCGGCCGCGGCGTGGGCATGGACGTGGTCCGCAACGAGGTGCGCCAGCTCGGCGGCACCGTCGAGATCGATTCGGTCCCCGGCAAGGGCGTGGTCTTCACCCTGCGCCTGCCGCAGACCCTGGCCGTCACCCAGGCGGTGTTCGTGCAGATCGGCGACACCACCTTCGCGGTGCCGGTGGCCTCGGTCAGCGGCATCGGCCGGATCGCGCGCGAGCGCTTCGAGGCCGGCACCGGCGGCTACCGCTACGCGGGCGAGGAGTACGTGCTGCACGACCTGGGCCTGCTGGTCGGCCAGAGCCCGGCCAAGGCCGAGGGCCAGCCGCAGGTGCCGCTGCTGCTGGTGCGCGCCGGCGACCTGCGCGCGGCGGTGGCCATCGACCAGGTGGTCGGCAACCGCGAAATCGTGGTCAAGCCGGTGGGCCTGCAGATCTCCTCGGTCCCCGGCATCTACGGCGCCACCATCACCGGCGACGGGCGCGTGGTGGTGATCCTGGACGTGGCCCCGCTGGTGCGCCGCCACCTGTCGCAGCCGGAGCGCCCCGCTGCCGAGGTCGTGCCGCAGCAGCAGCGCCAGGTGCCGCTGGTGATGGTGGTCGACGACTCGCTGACCATGCGCAAGGTCACCGGCCGCGTGCTGGAGCGCCACAACTTCGAGGTGGCCACCGCGCGCGACGGCGTGGAGGCGCTGGAGCGCCTGGAGGAGCGCGTGCCCGACCTGATGCTGCTGGACATCGAGATGCCGCGCATGGACGGCTACGAGCTGGCCACCGCGATGCGCGCCGACGCCCGCTTCCGCGACGTGCCCATCGTGATGATCACCTCGCGCACCGGCGAGAAGCACCGCCAGCGCGCGTTCGAGATCGGCGTGCAGCGCTACCTGGGCAAGCCGTACCAGGAGCTGGACCTGATGCGCAACGTCTACGACCTGCTGGGGATCGCCCGTGTCCGCGAATGACGCCCGCACCCCGGTGGCGCTGCTGGCCCGCCCGGGCCAGGCCCGCGAGCGCCTGCACCAGGCCCTGGACGCGGCCGGCGCGCTGATCGTGCTGGAGGAAGACCCGAACGCGCTGGACGCCGCGGCGCTGGCCGCCGCCGCGCCGCGCGCGGTGCTGGTGGCGCTGGAGCCGGCGGTGGAGGATGCGCTGGAGGCGCTGGAGCCGGCGCTGGAGGCTCCCGGCCTGCTGGTGATCTTCGACGAGGCCGACCTGGCCGCCCGCCGCGACGGCTGGGAGGCGCAGCGCTGGATCCGCCACCTGGCGGCCAAGCTGTACGGTCATGACGACGTCCTGCCGCCCGGCCGCGAGCAGGACATCGCCCTGGACCTGCAGCCGGGCCACCCGCCCACCCCGCAGCAGGCCCATGAGCAGGACCGCTTCGAGCCGCACCTGGCCGAAGCCGAAGCGCTGGCCGCGGGCCTGCCGCAGGACCGGCCGGGCATGCCGCCATCACCGCCGCCGCCGCAGCCTGCGCCGGATTGGGCGCTGACCGACGCCGCCGAGCCGCAGCAGGCGCCTCCCGCCAAGGCAGTGCCGCCGCCGCTGCCCGATTTCTCGCAATTCGAGCTGGTCGCGCTGGAGGAGGCATCGCTGGCCGGCGCCGCTTCGTCCGCCGCCGAACCGGCCGCGGCGGCCGTGGCCGGGCCTTCGGGCGCGGTGCTGGTGATCGCCGGCATCGGCGGCCCGGACGCGGTGCGCAAGTTGCTGGTGGCCCTGCCGCGCGGCTTCCGGCAGCCGGTGCTGGTGCAACTGCGCCTGGACGGCGGCCGCTACGACAACCTGGTCAAGCAGATGGCGCGGGTGTCGGCGCTGCCGGTGCTGATGGCCGCGACGGGCGAGGCGCTGGTCGGCGCGCGGGTCTACGTGCTGCCCGAGGGCGTGGGCGTGGACGCGGGCGAGGACGGCGGCCTGCACTTCGCCGAGGCGCAGGCGGGTGCGGAGACGGTCGCCGTGCTGCCTCCCGAGCAGAGCGCCGTGCTGCTGCTCAGCGGCGCCGACCCGGCGCGGGTCGATGCGGCGCTGGCGCTGGCGGCCCGGGGCGGCCACGTCAGCGGGCAGGCGCTGGAGGGCTGCTACGACGCCACCGCGGTGAGGCTGCTGGCCGCCGGCGGCATGGAACTGGGCACCCCGGCGCAATTGGCCGAGCGGCTCGCCCAGCGCTGGGGCTGACGCCCGGAGATCGAGAACCGACCATGGCCTACAACAAAGACGAAATCCGCGGCGTCATGATCCAGGTGGGAGGCGAGCGCCTGCTGCTGCCCAACGCGACCGTCGCCGAGGTGATGGCGCGGGTGCCGGTGCAGCCCATCCCGGGCGCGCCCGACTGGCTGTCCGGCCAGATCGAATGGCACGGCTGGAGCGTGCCGCTGGTGGCGTTCTCGCGCCTGGCCGGCCTGGGCGAGGAACCGGCCGCGCGCAACAACCGCGTGATCGTGCTCAAGGGCATGGGCGGCGACGAGGCCCTGCCGTACGTGGCGCTGCAGACCGCCTCGTTCCCGCAGTTGGTGTCGGTGCCGCGCGACAGCCTGCTGGCCGACGCCTCGGAAGAGGAACTGCCGCGCGGCGTGCAGATGCGCGTGCTGCTGGGCGAGCAGGGTGCGCTGTTGCCGGACCTGGAAAGCGTGGAGCGCCTGGTCGGCGAGGCGCTGGCCGCCGCCGCGGCGTGAGGTTTCGCCTCGTTCCTCCTGTTCGGTAACCGCAACGGCAGCGATCCGCATCGGCGTCGGACGGGGCCGCCATGTCCAGGGGGCGTGGCCCGCCCCTCGGGACGGCCTCCTGTCTTTACTCGGGGCCGTGGCACATCCAGGGGCCACTTGGGCCATGCCCCCCGGGCACGACGGCCTCTGCGACACCTGGGCTCGTGACTTCGATTGCAGCGGCGGCGCCGGGGCCTGCCTGCACGACCGACCCCGCCGACACTGGTCGATCTCTCCGTTAGGAGCGTCCTCGGGCGCGATGCCGTTCGCGGAGATCCGGAGCACCCAGGAAGGGCGTCGCGCCCGGGGACGCTGCTTGTCCTCGCTACGGGCCGCCTACAGATCGCCGAAACGCGCCTGCAACGCCGCGATCGCGGCCAGCCCCGCGGTCTCGGTGCGCAGCACCCGCGGCCCCAGGCGCAGGCCGGCGAACCCGGCCGCATGCAGGACCTCGCGGTCGCGCGGCGACCAGCCGCCCTCCGGGCCGATGGCCACGCAGACCGTGTTCCCGGCCGGGGCCGCCAGCGCGTCGAGCCGGTGCTCGCCCCGCGGGTCCAGCACCAAGCGCGGCCCGTCCACGTCCAGGCCGCGCGCGGCCGCGTCCAGCGCGGCGGGCGGCGACAGCGTCGGCAGCCGCGCGCGTCCGCACTGCTCGCATGCCGACTCGACCACGCTGCGCCAGTGCGCCATCCGCTTCTGCGCGCGCTCGGCGTCCAGCTTCACCTCGGTGCGCTCGCCCGAGGCCGGCACGATGCCGGCCACGCCCAGCTCGGTGGCCTTCTGCAGGATCAGGTCCATCTTCTCACCGCGCGCGATGCCCTGCAGCAGCACGATCCGCAGCGGCGATTCGCCGTCGACCTCGCGGGCCGACACGACCTCCGCGCGGACCTGTCGCCGGTCCGCGGCCAGCAGCCGCGCCGCATAGTCGCGGCCGTCGCCGTTGAACAGCACGCAGGCATCGCCCTGGCGCAGGCGCAGCACCCGGGTCAGGTGCGCGGCGGCGCGCTCGGGCAGGACCACCTCGGCGCCGGCATCCAGCGCCAGGTCCACGTGGCAGCGGGTCAGGCGCATGCGGTGGCGTCCTCGATGGCGGCACCGGTAGCCTCGGCCAGCAGCCGCAGTTGCGCATCGTCCACGCAGTAGGGCGGCATCCAGTACAGCACGTCGCCCAGCGGCCGCAGCAGCACGCCGCGCTCCAGCGCGGCGCGGTAGGCGCGCAGGCCCACGCGCAGCGCGGGGTCGAACGGGGTGGCGCGGTCGCCGCCGCGGGTCAGCTCGAAGGCCAGCACCATGCCGGCCTGGCGCAGGTCGGCCACGTGCGGGTGCGCGGCCAGCGGCGCGGCCAGTTCGGCCATCCGCGCGGCGGTTGCGCGGTTGCGTTCCAGCACGCCATCGCTGGCGAAGATGTCCAGCGAGGCCAGCGCGGCGGCGCAGGCCAGCGGGTTGCCGGTATAGCTGTGCGAATGCAGGAAGGCGCGCTCGCGCGAATCGTCCAGGAAGCCGTCGTACAGCATCTGGGTGGCCAGCACCGCCGACAGCGGCAGGAAGCCGCCGGTCAGGCCCTTGGACAGGCACATCAGGTCCGGGGCGATGCCGGCCTGCTCGCAGGCGAACATCGTGCCGGTGCGGCCGAAGCCCGTGGCGACCTCGTCGGCGACCAGGAATGCGCCGCTGGCGTCGCACAGCTCGCGCACGCGGCGCAGGTAGGCGGCGTCGTGCATGCGCATGCCGCCGGCGCATTGCAGGCGCGGCTCCAGGATCACCGCGCAGATCTCGCCCGGGTGGCGGTCGAACAGGTCGGCCAGCGCATCGGCTGCGCGCTGCGCACACTGTGCCGGGCTTTCGCCGGGAGCGGCCTGGTACGCGTCCGGCGAGGGCGTGAACAGCGCCTGCGCCAGTAGCGGCGCGTACACCCGCCGATACAGCGGCACGTCGCCCACCGCCAGCGCGCCGAGGGTCTCGCCGTGGTAGCCGTTCTCCAGGGCGACGAATTTCGTGCGCCGGGCCTCGCCGCGGTTGCGGAACCAGTGGAAGGCCATCTTCAGCGCCACCTCCACGCCGGCCGAACCGTTGTCGGCGTAGAAGACCTTGGCCAGCGGCGCCCGGCCTTCCTGGCGCGGGGCGATGGCCAGCAGGCGCTCGGCCAGTTCGACCGCCGGCGCGTGGGAAAAGCCGGCCAGGATCACCTGTTCCAGCACCCCGGCCTGGCGGGCGATGGCCTGCGCGATGCGCGGTTCGGCATGGCCGTGCAGGTTGGTCCACCAACTGCTGATCCCGTCCAGGTAGCGGCGGCCGTCGTACCCGAACAGCCAGGCGCCCTCGCCGCGCTCGACCGGCACCAGCGGCAGCACGTCCGGGTGCTCGCGCATCTGCGTACACGGGTGCCAGAGCACGGCCAGGTCGCGTTCGCGCCATCGGCGCGCGGACTCCTGCAACGATGGGTCTGTTAGCATTCCGGTTTCATGAGCACGTCCCAGTATCCCGCCATCATATCGGCCCGATCGCGGCCGCGCCGTGGGCGATGCCGGTGAGCCGCCGCCTTCCCGTCATCCACGGGGTCACCAGCGGCGAGGCGGGCCCGTACCGGCTGGAGCGACTGGACCTGGAGTTCTCCAACGGGGAGCGCCGCCTGTTCGAGCGCATGGTCGCGCGCGGGCACGGGGCGGTGGTGGTGGTGCCGATGCTCGACGACGAGACCGTGCTGCTCGTGCGCGAGTACGCCGCCGGCGTGCACCGCTATGAGCTGGGCCTGGTCAAGGGCAGGATCGACGCGGGCGAGACGCCGGAACAGGCCGCCGACCGCGAGCTCAAGGAGGAGGCCGGCCACGGCGCGCGCCGGTTGGACGTGCTGCGCCCGCTGACCCTGGCGCCGACCTACATGAACCATGTCTCGTGGCTGGTGCTGGCACGCGACCTCTATCCCGAGAAGCTGCCCGGCGACGAGCCGGAAGAACTCGATGTCATCCCCTGGAAATTGCAGGAGCTGGACAAACTGATGTTGCGAGAGGATTTTTCCGAGGGGCGCTCGCTGGCGGCGCTGTTCATCGTTCGCGAATGGCTGGGCCGGCGATGATCCGCATCACCGCGGACCTGCGCGAAACCGTCATCGCCATCGCCCGCCAGGCCGGCGCGGCGATCATGGAGGTCTACTCCGGCGCCTTCGATGTGTCGCACAAGGACGACGCCAGCCCGCTCACCGCCGCCGACCTGGCCGCGCACCGGATCATCGTCGAGGGCCTGGAGCGGTTGACCCCGGACCTGCCGGTGCTGTCGGAGGAGTCGGCCCAGGTGCCGTGGGAGACGCGCCGCCACTGGCCGACCTACTGGCTGGTGGACCCGCTGGACGGCACCCGCGAGTTCGTCAAGCGCAACGGCGAGTTCAGCGTGAACATCGCCCTGATCGACCAGGGCGCGCCGGTGCTGGGCGTGGTCCAGGCGCCGGTGGGCGAACAGGTGTGGCACGCGGTGCGCGGCGAGTACGCCTACCGCCGCGACGGGCACCGCGACCAGTCGCTGCGCGTGCGAGCGCCGGCCACCGCGCCGCTGCGGGTGGCGGCCAGCCGATCGCACCGCGACGCGCGCACCCAGGGCGTGCTGGACAGGATGGGAGACATCGAGGAGATGGCGCTGGGCTCCTCGCTCAAGTTCTGCCGCATCGCCGAAGGGGGCATGGACGCGTATCCGCGCTTCGGCCCGACCTCGGAATGGGATACCGCCGCGGGGCAGTGCGTGCTGCATGCGGCCGGCGGCGTGCTGCTGGCCACGCAGACCGGCAAGCCGTTCCGCTACAACCGGCGCGAGTCCCTGCTCAACGGCGACTTCATCGCCCTGGGCGACCCGGACCTGCCCTGGCGCGACTGGCTGTAGGCCGCCGCGCGTCGCGCGTCCCTTCCACCACACGCGAAGGGACGGCGGCGCGGCCCTTCGTCACTCCAGCAGCGAGCGCAGCATCCAGGCGTACTTCTCGTGGGTCTGCAGGCGCTGGGTCAGCAGGTCCACCGAGGGGTCGTCGCCGGCGTCGTCGGCCGTCTGCAGCACGCCGCGCGCGGTGCGGCACACCGCCTCGTTGCCGGCCACGAGCTGCTTGACCATGCCCTTCCAGTCCGGCACGCCGCTGGCGCCGGGCTCCTCGCGGATCGAGGTCAGGCGGGTGAACTTGGCATAGGAGCCGGGCGCGTTGAAGCCCAGCGCGCGGATGCGCTCGGCGACGTCGTCCAGCGCCGCCCACTGCTCGGTGTATTGGGCCTCGAACATGTTGTGCAGCGAATTGAACATCGGCCCGGTGACGTTCCAGTGGAAATTGTGGGTCTTGAGGTAAAGGGTGAAGGCATCGGCGAGGAAGTGCGACAGGCCTTCGGCGATCTCCTTGCGGTCGTCGTTGGCGATGCCGATGTCGATCCGCGAGGTCGAGGCGACCGGGTCCAGCGCCTTGGGCTTGGCGGCTGACGTCTTGTTCTTGGGGGTGCTGCTCTTGGCCATGAACGACTCCTTGGATGGAAACCACAGGGAACAGATGGGGCTGCGACAATAGAGAGTAAACCCCCATGCGTCATACAGAATTTCACACGGTCCCATAGATGCCCGCGATCCCCGCCGACCTGCGCGATGCCCTGGAATCGGGCCGGCGCGACATCGACCAGGCGCTGAGCCGGGACCGCGGCCGCCTGCACGGGCTATGGTCGCGCTGGCGCGGCATGCCGGCCGCCGCCGAGCCGCGCGCGCGCTTCGAGCAGGCCCTGGCCGCCTCGGTCGCGGCCCGCGCCGCCCGCGCGGCCAGCACCCCCCAGGCGACGGTCGACGCCGCCCTGCCCATCGCCGCCGAGGCCGACCGCATCGTCGCCCTGATCCGCGACCATCCGGTGGTGGTGGTGGCCGGCGAGACCGGCTCGGGCAAGACCACCCAGTTGCCCAAGCTGTGCCTGGCCGCCGGGCGCGGCGTGGCCGGCGTCATCGGCTGCACCCAGCCGCGCCGGATCGCCGCCCGCGCGGTGGCCGCGCGCGTGGCCGAGGAACTGAAGACCCCGCCGGGCGGGCTGGTCGGCTACCAGGTGCGCTTCACCGACAACGCCGGCCCGGACACCCGGGTCAAGTTCATGACCGACGGCATCCTGCTGGCCGAGATCGCCTCGGACCGCTGGCTGTCGGCCTACGACACCATCATCGTCGACGAGGCGCACGAGCGCAGCCTCAACATCGACTTCCTGCTCGGCTACCTCAAGGGGTTGCTGCGCAGGCGCGGCGACCTGAAGCTCATCGTCACCTCGGCCACCATCGACACCGCGCGCTTCTCGCGCCACTTCGACGACGCGCCGGTGGTCGAGGTGGCCGGCCGCGCCTACCCGGTGGAGGTGCGCTACCGGCCGCCGGACGCGCAGGGCGGGGATGCGGCGCCCGCCACCCGCGCGGGCCCGCCCCTGCCGCCGAAGCGGCCGCCGGGGAGGAAGGACCCCGATCCCGCCGCCCGCCGCGACCGCGGCGAGCGCGAGCTCGACCCGCTGTCGGCCATGGTTTCGGCCATCGACGAGATCACCGCCGAGGACTCGCGCGGCGACGTGCTGGTGTTCCTGCCGGGCGAGCGCGAGATCCGCGACCTGCACCGCGCGCTGGAGAAGCGCCAGTACCGCTCCACCGAGGTGCTGCCGCTGTACGCGCGGCTGTCGGCGCGCGACCAGGACCGGGTGTTCAATCCCGGCCCGCCGCGGCGCATCGTGCTGGCCACCAACGTGGCCGAGACCTCGCTGACCGTGCCCCGCATCCGCTACGTGGTCGATCCCGGGCAGGCGCGGATCAAGCGCTACAGCCCGCGCTCGAAGATCGACCGCCTGCACGTGGAGCCGATCAGCCAGGCCAGCGCCGACCAGCGCAAGGGCCGCTGCGGCCGCGTGTCCGAGGGCGTGTGCTACCGCCTGTACGCCGAGGCCGATTTCCGCTCGCGCCCGGAGTTCACCGACCCGGAGATCCGCCGCTCCAGCCTGGCCGGGGTGATCCTGCGCATGCTGCACCTGGGCCTGGACCGGATCGACGGCCGCGCCCGGGCCAGGGGCGAACCGGCGCCCGATGCGGACGCGTGGGATTCGTCGCGGGTCGTGGAGAACTTCCCGTTCCTGGAGGCGCCGGACGAACGCGCCATCGCCGACGGCTGGCAGCAACTGCTGGAGCTGGGCGCCATCGAGGAAGCGGAAGGCCAGGGCCGCCGCCTCACCGCCATCGGCCGGCAGATGGCGCGCCTGCCGGTGGACGTGAAGCTGGCGCGGATGCTGGTGGCCGCGCAGGCGCACGGCTGCCTGCGGGCGATGCTGCCGATCGCCGCCTTCCTGGGCGTGCAGGATCCGCGCGAGCGCCCGCCCGATGCGCGCGAGGCCGCCGACAACGCGCATGCGCAGTTCGCCGACGCGCGCTCGGAGTTCGTCGGCATCCTGCGCCTGTGGCAGGCCTACGACGACGCCCATGGCGAGCTGACCCAGTCCAGGCTGCGCGACTGGTGCGGCAAGCGCTTCCTGGGCTTCCTGCGCATGCGTGAATGGCGCGAGCTGCATCGCCAGCTCAAGCTGCTGTGCGAGGAACTGGGCTGGCGCGAGGAGCCGCCGGAACAGGCGTTGCAACCGCTGCTGGCCGGCGCGCCGGCGGACCCGCGCGGCGTCGCGTCGTCGCGGCCTTCCCGCGGCGAACTGCACCGCGCCGCGCGCCTGGCGCGCGAAGGCCGGACGGAGGCGAAGGCCGGGCAAGGCCCCGCGGCGGCTGGTTCGCCCGTATCCGATGGCAAGCGCAAGGACACGGGCCGGTCGGCGGCCGGTGGCGCGCACGGCGATGGAGCGGCGGCCGCCTCGCGCTTCGGCGCCCGCGAGCGCGCCCACGCCTACCAGTCCCTGCACCGCGCGTTGATCGCAGGCCTGCCGAGCCAGATCGGCCACCGCACCGAGAAGGGCGACTACCAGGCCCCGCGCCAGCGCCGCTTCCAACTGTTCCCGGCCTCGCCGCTGGCGAAGGCGGGGCCGTCGAAGGGCGGGCCGCCGTGGGTGCTGGTCGCCACCTTGCTGGACACGCAGAAGGTGTGGGGCCTGACCGCCGCGGCGATCGAACCGGACTGGGCCATCGCCGAACTGCCGCACCTGCTGGCGCGCCGGCACTTCGACCCGCGCTGGTCGCGGGCCCAGGGCAACGTGCTGGCCTCCGAGCAGGTCGCCCTGTTCGGCCTGGTGCTGGCGCCCAAGCGGCCGGTGCACTACGGCCGCATCGACCCGGCCGGCGCCCACGACCTGTTCGTGCGCCAGGCGCTGGCAACCGGCGAGATCGACGCCAGGGCCTCGTTCCTGGCCGCCAACCTCAAGGCCCTGGAACAGGCGCGCGAGGAGGAAGCCAAGCTGCGCCGCGCCGGTCTCGTCGCCGACGAGGCCTGGCAAGTGCGCTGGTACCTGGACCGGGTGCCGGGCGAGATCCATTCGACCGCCGGCCTGGATGCCTGGTACGCCAGGCTGGCCGAGTCGCCGCGCGCATCGCTGCGCTGGTCCATCGCCGACCTGCTGCCGGGCGAGGGCGGACAGGAAGACCTGTACCCGAAGTATTTCCCGCTGGGCGATGCGCGCCTGCCGCTGCACTACCGCTTCGAGCCGGGCGCGGCCGACGACGGCGTGACCCTGGAGGTGCCGTTGCCGCTGCTGGGCGCGCTGGACCCGGCACGGCTGTCGTGGCTGGCGCCGGGCTTCGTGGCCGACAAGGCCGCCGGCCTGATCCGCACGCTGCCCAAGGCCATGCGCCGCAACTACGTGCCCGCGCCGGACTTCGGCCGGGCCTTCTTCGAGGCGTTTCCCAGACCCTCGGCCGATGCGCTGGCCGGCGAACTGGCGCGCTTCCTGTCGCGCGCCACCGGTGCGCCGGTGGCCGCGCTGGATTTCGACGAGGCCACGCTGGAGCCGCACCTGCGCATGAACCTGCGCCTGCGCGAGCTGCCCGAAAGCGGCGGCCGGGTGCTGGCCGAATCACGCGACCTGGAGGAACTGCGCGCCACCTTCGGCGAGCGCGCCGGGCGCGCCTTCGCCACCCGGGCCGGCCGCACGCTGGCCGCCGGCCACGGCCAGTTGCGCGGGTTCCCGGAGCCGCCCATCCCCGCGCAGGTGACCGGCGAGGCCGGCGTGCCCGGCTACCCGGCGCTGGTGGACGAGGGCGAGCATGCCGTGCTGCGCGTGTTCGCCGACCGCGCCCAGGCGCAGGCGGCGCATCCGCGCGGCGTGGAGCGGCTGCTGCGCATCGCCCTGGCCGACAAGGCGCGGCAGGCGCGCAAGCAGTTGCCGGTCTCGCCCAGGCTCGGCCTGCTGTACGCGGCCATCGAGCGCTTCGGCACCGGCCCGGGCGCCAAGGCGAAGGAAAAGGAGCAACTGCGCGCCGACCTGGTCGAGGCCGCGCTCAACGCCGTGCTCGCCGACGGCCTGGGCGAGATCCGCGATGCCGGCGCCTTCGGCCGCCGCGCCGAGGCCGCCGGCCGCGGGCTGTTCGCCGAGGCGATGTCGCGCCTGGAACTGGCCGAGCAGATCCTGGCCGCGGTGGCGGAGTTGAAGCCGAGGCTGGAGGCCCCGCTGATGGGCTGGGCCGGCGCCAACCTGGACGACCTGCGCGCCCAGCTCGACGCGCTGGTGCATCCGGGTTTCCTGCACCGCACCCCGGCGCAGGCGCTGGCCCAGTTCCCGCGCTGGCTCAAGGGTATGGCCCTGCGCGCCGAGCGCGCGCTGCGCGACCCGGCCCGCGACCAGGCGCGGATGCTGGAACTCAAGCCCTTCATCGACGCGCTGGCCGCCGCGCGTGTGCGCGCGCAGGACGCCGCGCCGGAATGGCAGGCGCTGCGCTGGGACCTGGAGGAATTGCGCGTATCCGTGTTCGCGCAGGAACTGGGTTCGCGCGGCGGCGTCTCGCCGAAGAAGCTGGCCCAGCGCCTGGCCGCGCTGGCCGCTTCCTGACCCGCCCCCGCGCGGTGCGGCGATGGAACCGGCTTGTCGCCCCGCCGCTTTCGCCGCTAGTGTAGGTCCACCTACTCCCCGCGTCGGAACGGCCTTGTCGCGCTCTGCCATCGACGGTTTGCACGCACTGCTGCAGGACCCGGCCGCCGCCGCCCTGCCGGCGCCGCTGCGCGAGTCCCTGTGCCGGGCCTGGGATGCGCAGGGCACCTCGCAGCAGGCACGCAATCCCTGGGCGACCATTGCCGACACCCTGGCCACCCTGGCGCGCCTGGATGCGGACGAGCCGGCCATGGCCGCCGCGCTGCTGTTCGACCTGCCGGGCCTGCGCGCGGCCGCGGCCAAGGATGTCGTCGCCGCGTTGCCGGCGGTCGCCGGGCTGCTCGACGGCCAGGACGCGGCCGACCAGGTCTGGGCGCTGCATGCCGGTCGCGAGGCGGGGCGCAACGGCGAGGGCCTGCGCCGGCTGCTGCTGGCCATCGTCCAGGACCTGCGCGTGGTGCCGATCCTGCTGTCGCGGCAACTGGCGAAGATGCGCGTGGCCGACCGCCAGCCCGAGGCGCAACGCCGCGCCCTGGCCCAGCTCACCCGCGACATCCACGCGCCGCTGGCCAACCGCCTGGGCATCTGGCAGCTCAAGTGGGAGCTGGAGGACCTGGCCTTCCGCTTCATCGAGCCGGAGACCTACCGCCGCATCGCCCGCGAGCTGGACGAGACCCGCACCGCGCGCGAGCGCTACATCGAAGGGGTGAAGGCGCACCTGGGCAAGGCCCTGGCCGGGCACGGCCTCGGCGCGGAGATCAGCGGCCGGCCCAAGCACATCTACAGCATCTGGCGGAAGATGCAGAAGAAGCAGTTGCCGCTGGACAAGCTCTACGACCTGCGCGCGGTGCGGGTGATGGTGGACGACGTGGCCGCCTGCTACGCCACGCTGGGCGTGGTCCACGCGCTGTGGGCGCCGGTGCCCGGCGAGTTCGACGACTACATCGCCCGGCCCAAGCCCAACGGCTACGCCTCGCTGCACACCGCGGTGGTCGGGCCGGAAGGGCGCACCCTGGAAATACAGATCCGCACCCGCGACATGCACGAGCAGGCCGAACTGGGCGTGGCCGCGCACTGGCGCTACAAGGAGACCGGCGGCAGCGCGGCGGGCAAGGGCGCCGGGCGCGCGTTCGAGCGCAAGATCGCCTGGATGCGGCAATTGCTGGAGCAGGCCGGCGAAGGCCGCGACGAGGGCCTGGCCGGCGCGCTGGACGCCGAGCTGGTGGAGGAGCGGGTGTACGCGCTCACCCCCAAGGGCGAGGTGATCGACCTGCCGCAGGGCTCCACCCCGCTGGACTTCGCCTACCACGTGCACACCATGGTCGGGCACCGCTACCGCGGGGCCAAGGTCAACGGCCGCATCGTGCCGCTGGGCTACCGCCTGCGCAGCGGCGACCGGGTGGAGATCATGACCGCCAAGGAGCCGGACCCGCGCCGCGACTGGCTGCTGCCGGCCAACGGCTACCTGGCCAGCGGCCGCTCGCGCGACAAGGTGCGCGCCTGGTTCCACAAGCTGGACCGCTCGCGCAACGTGCAGGCCGGGCGCGAGATGCTGGAGCGCGAACTCAAGCGCCTGGGCCTGCACCAGGCCGACCTGGCGCCGGTGGCCCGGAAGTTCCATGCCGACACCGTGGACGACCTGTACATCCAGGTGGCGCTGGGCGATGTCGGCCCGCACCAGGTGGGCCGCGCCCTGCACGAGATCGAGCACGCCGCCGAGCCGCAGGCGCCGCCCTCGTCGCGCCCGGCACCGCGCAGGGCAGCGCGCAAGCGCGACCCCGGCTTCACCGTGCAGGGCGTGGGCAACCTGCTGGTGCAACTGGCGCGCTGCTGCCAGCCGGTGCCGGGCGAGCCGATCGCCGGCTACCTCACCCGCACCCGCGGGGTCACCGTGCACCGTGCAGGCTGCGCGTCCTTTGCCCGCCTGGCCGCCGCCCAGCCGCAGCGGTCGCTGCCGGTGGAATGGGGCACGGCCGGCGGCGGCTACGAGGTGGACGTGGCCGTGAGCGGGGTGGACCGCAAGTGGCTGCTCAAGGACGTGACCACCCTGGTCGCGCAGGAGGACGCGCACGTGGCCGACCTGCGCAGCGACGTGGGCGTGGACGGGCGCCTGGAGCTGCGCATGCGCCTGCGCGTGTCCGACTACGGCCAGTTGTCGACCCTGCTGCGCAAGCTCGATGCGCTGCCCGGCGTGGAGCGCGCGCGCCGGATGGGCTGAGCGCGGCCGTGGCGGGGCACGCGCCGGCACCGTGCGGTTTGCCGCAAACCGGGCGCTGGCATAGTCTTTCCGCATGAACCCAGGCCATTCCGCCCAGGCAGTCGCAAACGGGCCGCCACCCACGGGCGAGCCGGTGCCCGGCTACGTCCTCGAACTCGAGCGCCTGGCGTCCTACCTGCCGCGGGAGCAACTGCCTTTGCTGCGCGAGGCCTGGCAGATGGGCGCCGCCGCCCATGCCGGCCAGACCCGCAAGTCCGGCGAGCCCTACATCACCCATCCGATGGCCGTGGCCGGGGTGCTGGCCGAGCTGGGCCTGGACGTGGAATCGCTGATCGCCGCCATCCTGCACGACACCATCGAGGACACCCCGCTCACCCGGCAGGACATCGCCACCCGCTTCGGCGAGGACGTGGCCGACCTGGTGGACGGCGTCACCAAGCTGGACAAGCTCAAGTTCCGCGACCGCCAGGAGGCGGCGGCCGAGAGCTTCCGCAAGATGCTGCTGGCCATGTCGCGCGACCTGCGCGTGATCATGATCAAGCTGGCCGACCGCCTGCACAACATGCGCACCCTGGGCGCACAAAGCGGCGAGGCGCGCGGCCGCATCGCCCGCGAGACCCTGGAGATCTACGCACCGATCGCCCAGCGCCTGGGCATGAGCCTGGTCAAGTCCGAGCTGCAGAACCTGGGCTTCCGCGCGCTGTATCCCTGGCGCCACGCGATCCTCGAGAAGCACATCCGCAGCCAGCCGGTGGTGCGCCGCGAATCGATGGTGCAGGTGGAGGTGAAGCTTTCCCAGGGCCTGGCCCGCGAGGGCCTGGAGCACCGCCTGGTGAGCCGGATCAAGACCCCGTGGAGCATCTACAACAAGATGCAGGGCGAGGGCAAGAGCTTCGACCAGGTGATGGACGTGTTCGGCTTCCGCGTGGTCGTGCGCAGCGTGCCGGACTGCTACCGCGCGCTGGGCGCGGTGCATGCGCAGTTCAAGCCGCTGGACGGGCGCTTCCGCGACTTCATCGCCATCCCCAAGGCCAACGGCTACCAGTCGCTGCACACGGTGCTGTTCGGTCCCTACGGTTCGCCCATCGAGGTGCAGATCCGCACCGAGGAAATGGACCTGATCGCCGAGCGCGGCATCGCCGCGCACTGGACCTACAAGCATGGCGGCGAGAGCCCCAACAGCGCGCAGAGCCGCGCGCACGCCTGGATCGTGGACCTGATCGACTCGCAGCGCGCGGCCGGCTCCTCGCTGGAGTTCCTGGAGAACGTCAAGGTCGACCTGTTCCCGGACGAGGTCTACCTGTTCACGCCCAAGGGGCGGATATTGTCGCTGCCGCGCAGCTCCACCGCGCTGGACTTCGCCTATGCGGTGCATACCGACGTGGGCAACCAGGCGGTGGCCGCGCGCGTGGACAAGAAGCTGGTGCCGCTGAAGACCAAGCTGGCCAGCGGGCAGACGGTGGAGATCATCGCCGCCAAGTCGGCCGCGCCCAAGCCGCAATGGCTGGAGTTCGTGGTCACCAGCAAGGCGCGCACCGCCATCCGCCATCAGCTCAAGCAGCTCGAGCACGAGGACGCGGTGCAACTGGGCCACCGCATGCTCGACCGCGCGCTGGAGGCGATGGGCAGTTCGCTGGAGAAGCTGCCGGCGCAGCGGCTGGAGTCGTTCCTGGCCGAGCACCGGTTCCCGCGCCTGGAGGCGTTCCTGGCGGAGGTGGCGCTGGGCAACTGGATGCCCAGCCAGGCGGCACAGGCGCTGATGGCCTATGCGGAGCTGCGCGGCGGCCGCGGCCGCTCCGGCCGGCTGCAGGAGAAGATCCTGATCAACGGCACCGAGGGCGGGGTGGTCAGCTTCGCCAACTGCTGCCAGCCCATCCCCGGCGATGAGATCATGGGCTACCACACCGCCGGCAAGGGCGTGGTGCTGCACCGGCTGGACTGTTCCAACCTGGCCGAGTTCCGCAAGTCGCCGGAGCGCTGGGTGCCGATCGACTGGGACCCCAACGTCGCCGGCGACTACGACACCTCCCTCATCGTGGACGTGGAGAACCACACCGGCGTGCTGGCGCAGTTGGCCGCGGCGCTGGCGCAGAGCCAGTCCAACATCGAGCGGGTGGACTACCTGGACCGGGACATGAACGCGGCGCAGTTGCGCTTCGCCATCCAGGTGCGCGACCGTACCCACCTGGCCGATGTCATCCGCCGCCTGCGTCGGCTGAACGTGGTGCAGGGCGTGCGCCGCCAGTAGGGCGGGCTCGCGCTGCCGCGTCCCGGCGCGCGTTGGGGACGCGACTTCCTCGGCGCCGAGCCGCCGCATGCGGCCGGACAACTGCGTCGTCCTCCATGTCCATGGAAGCAGCGAACCCGGCGCCGCAGAGGACGGCGGCCGGCCCGAAGCCAGCGCTTTGCCTTCGGCGCATCGGATGGAGCAGCATCCCCCGCCCGAAACCGGCGCGTTGCCCCGATGATCCGGGCAAGGCCTTCCGGCGGCGATCAAGCCTCGAAAGCCGGCTCCCGTTCCCGCATGCGCGCCGCCGACTCGCGCACCGGCGCGAAGCTGCGGCGGTGGTGCGGGCAGGGGCCGTGCAGGGAAAGCGCGGCCAGGTGCGCCGGCGTGGGATAGCCCTTGTGCAAGTCGAAGCCGTACTGCGGGTGCTCGGCGTGCAGCCGGCACATCAGCCGGTCGCGGGCGACCTTGGCCAGGATCGAGGCGGCCATGATCGCCGGTTCCAGCGCGTCGCCGCCGACCAAGGCCTCGGCCATGCACGGCAGCGCCTTGGGCACCGCGTTGCCGTCGATCCGGACCAGCTCCAC
Organism: Pseudoxanthomonas broegbernensis; assembly: GCF_014202435.1. GTDB lineage: Bacteria > Pseudomonadota > Gammaproteobacteria > Xanthomonadales > Xanthomonadaceae > Pseudoxanthomonas > Pseudoxanthomonas broegbernensis. The sequence continues at coordinate 93,676 of NZ_JACHGU010000002.1, forward strand.
CTGCGGCCCCAGCGCGACCACGCAGCGGCGCATGCCCTCCAGGGTCGCGTGCAGGATGTTGAGGCGGTCGATCTCGGCCACCGCCATCATCTCGACATGCCAGGCCGCCGCGCGTTCGACGATCAGCGGGTACAGCGCCTCGCGCCGGGCGTGGCTGAGCTTCTTGGAATCGTTGAGCCCCTCGACCGGGCGGGCCGGATCCAGGATCACCGCCGCCACTGCCACCGGACCGGCCAGCGGGCCGCGGCCGGCCTCGTCCACGCCGGCCAGGCGCAGGGAGCTGCGGTCGATGGCGAACATGCCCATGTCGCCGGACGCCCGCGCCGACGCGCGCCGGTTCACGGCCGCGGCTCCGCCGAGGCGAGCAGGCCGGGCAGGGTGGCGATGGCCTCGGCCGCCGAGGCCGAGGCGTCGCGGCGCAACTGCTCGTGCAAGCGCAGGTATTTCGGCTGCAGCGCGGCCACCGCCTGCGGCGCCTGGAACCAGTGCAGCACCGCGGCGGCCAGCCGGTCCGGGGTGCAGTCGTCCTGCATCAGTTCCGGGGCCAGGTCCTCGCCGGCCAGCACGTTGGGCAGGGCGTAGCGGTCGACCTTGAGCAGGCCCAGGGCGCGCACGATGCGGTAGGTCAGCGGCGCCACCCGGTAGCCCACCACCATCGGGCGCTTGCACAGCATCGCCTCCAGGGTGGCGGTGCCGGAGGCGAGCAGGACCACGTCGGCGGCGGCCATCGCGGCGCGGGCCTGGCCGTCGAGCAGGTGCGCGCGCTGCGGCGGCAGGGCCGAGTGCGACATCTGCGCCCGCATCAGCGCGCGGCAGGCGCCGTTGGCGGCCGGGGCGACTACGTGCAGCGCGGGCAGCGCCTCGGACGCACGCCAGGCGGCCTCGAAGAAGATCTCGCCCAGCCGCTCGATTTCGCCCAGCCGGCTGCCCGGCAGCACCGCCAGCACCGGTGCGTCGGCGGGCAGGCCCAGGCTCGCCCGCGCGGCGGCGCGGTCGGGCCGCAGCGGCAGCGCGTCGGCCATCGGGTGGCCGACGAAGCGCGCGTCCACGCCGTGGCGGGCGTAGATCTCCGGCTCCATCGGGAACAGGCACAGCACGCGGTCGGCGCTGGCGCCGATCTTCTCGGCGCGCTTCTCGCGCCAGGCCCAGACCGAGGGGCTGACGTAGTGCACGGTGGCCACGCCGCGCCGCTTGAACCAGCGCTCCACCGGCAGGTTGAAGTCCGGTGCGTCGATCCCGACCACCACGTCCGGCCGCCAGGCCAGCGCGCGCGCGCGGAATTCGCGGCGCAGGCGCAGCAGGCGCGGCAGGTGGCGCAGCACTTCGGCCAGGCCCATCACCGCCAGTTCGCTGGCGTCGTGCCAGGTCTCCATGCCGGCCGCCCGCATCGCGTCGCCGCCGATGCCCGCGAAGCAGGCCTCGGGGAAGCGCTGCCGCAGCGCGTCGATCAGCCCCGCGCCGAGCGCATCGCCGGAGGCTTCGCCGGCGACCAGCACGAACCGCGGGCCGCCGCCTTGCGTCGTTTCATGCCCCCGGATCCGCGCGTTCATGCCGGTGCGTCCCCGTCCGGCCGCTTCAGCGCAGCAGCGGCCGTTCGCCGCCGTCGATGAAATCCAGCAGGTGGCGCACGTCGGCGCTGCTCTCGGCCTGCGTGGCCAGTTGCTGCCTGGCCTCGGCCAGCGGCAGGCCGGCCACGTACAGGGTGCGGTAGGCGCGCTTGATCGCGGCAATGCGCTCGGCGTCGAAGCCGCGGCGCTTGAGGCCTTCGCTGTTGATCCCGCGCGGGCGCCCCAGCGAGTTGCCGCCGACCATGGTGAACGGAGGCACGTCGCCGTTGACCAGCGCGCCCATGCCCAGGAACGCGTGGTCGCCGATCCGGCAGAACTGGTGGGCGCCGGCGAAGCCGCTGATGATCACCCAGTCGCCCACGGTCACGTGCCCGGCCAGGGTGGTGTTGTTGGAGAACACGCAGTGGTCGCCGACGATGCAGTCGTGGGCGACGTGGCTGTAGGCCAGCAGCCAGTTGTCGTCGCCGATGCGGGTGACGCCGCCGCCGCCGGCGGTGCCGCGGTTGAGGGTGACGAACTCGCGGAACACGTTGCGCTCGCCGATCACCAGTTCGGTGCGCTCGCCGGCGAACTTCTTGTCCTGCGGCTCGCCGCCGACGGCGACGTGGCTGATGAAGCGGTTGCCGGGGCCGATCCGGGTGGGCCCGGCGAAGCTGCAGTGCGGGCCGACCTGGCAGCCGTCGCCGATTTCCACGTCGGCGCCGACTACGGCGAAGGCGCCGATGCTCACGCCTTCGCCCAGGCGCGCGCCCGGGTCGATCGCGGCGGTGGGATGGATGCGGGGGGCGTCGCTCATGCGGGGGTTCCAGGATTGGCGCCGGCCGGGGTCAGCCGCGGGTGCCGGCGCACAGCACCTCGGCGCAGGCGGCGATCTCGCCGTCGACCTTGGCCTCGCCGTAGTACACGGCCATGTTGCGGATCACGCGCTTGATGGTCACGTGCAGCTCCAGGACGTCGCCCGGCACCACCTGGCGGCTGAAGCGCGCATTGTCCACCTTGACCATGTAGAACAGCTTGGATTGCGCGTCGCGGCCCAGCGACAACTGGGTCAGCACGCCGCCGGCCTGGGCCAGCGCCTCGATGATCAGGACCCCGGGCATGATCGGCTGGGTCGGGAAGTGGCCCTGGAAGAACGGCTCGTTGATGCTGACGTTCTTGCGGCAGACGATGCGCTTGCCCTCGATGTCCAGTTCATCGACACGGTCGACCAGCAGGAACGGGTAGCGGTGCGGGATCAGCGTCTGGATGGCGGCGACGTCGATGGGGAGCTGCACGGGTTCGTTCATTCGGGACTTCCCTGGGTGGAGGCGTTGACGCGGCGTGCCAGCGCATCCAGTTGCTTGAACCGGGCGGCGTTCTTCCGCCAGGTACGGTTGTCGGTGAGCGGGGTGCCGGAGGAGTACTCGCCCGGCTCGCGAAGGCTGTGGGTCACCAGCGACATCGCGGTCACGGTGACCTTGTCGGCCACTTCCAGGTGGCCGAGGATGCCGGCGCCGCCGCCGACCAGGCAATAGCGGCCGATCCGGGCGCTGCCGGCCGCGGCCGAGCAGCCGGCCATGGCGGTGTGCGCGCCGATGCGCACGTTGTGGCCGATCTGCACCAGGTTGTCCAAGCGCACGTCCTCCTCCAGCACGGTGTCTTCCAGCGCGCCGCGGTCGATGCAGGTGTTGGCGCCGATCTCGCAGTCGTCGCCGACCACCACCCCGCCCAGTTGCGGTACGTTGACCCAGCGCCCGGCATCCATCGCCAGGCCGAAGCCGGCCGCGCCCAGCACCGCCCCGGGCAGGATGCGCACGCGCTTGCCCAGGCGCACGCGCTCCACCAGGGTCACCCGCGCCTGCAGCTCGCAGCCGGCGTCCAGGGTGCAGTCCTCGCCGATCGTGCAGCCGGGGCCGATGACGCAGCCCGGGCCGATCCGCGAGCGCGCACCGACGCTGACGAAGGGGCCGACGTGGGCATCGGGCGAAACCTCGGCGCCCGGGTCGATCGCCGCCGAGGGGTGGATGCCCGGCGCCCGCGCCGGCACGCGCTCGAACAGGGCGGCGATGCGGGCGAAGGCGACGTAGGGGTCGCGCGCGACCAGCGCGGCGCCCGGCGCGGCCTGCGCGTCGTCGGCGCGCACCACCACCACGCCTGCGCGGGAGGCGGCCAGTTGCGCGCGGTAGCGGGGGTTGGCCAGGAACGCCAACTGCCCCGGGCCGGCACCGGCCAGGGTGGCCACGCCGCGCACCGGGGCGGTGCCGTCGCCGTGCAACTGCAGGGAGAAGCGCTGGGCCAGTTCGGCGGCGGTGAATACGGGGGCACTCATGCCGCGCATTCTAGCCTCCCCGCACCCCGGACCCGACCGTACGGACTCAGCGGCGGGCCAGCAGCACCAGCAGCGCCCCGGTCCCGCCCTGCGCCGGCGGTGCCGAATGGAAGGCCAGCACGTCGCCGCGCTGGCGCAGCAGGCGGTCGACCAGGTTCTTCAGCACCGGCACGCCTTCGCCGCCGCCCTTGCCGTGGATGATGCGCACGCAGCCGAGGCCGGCCTGCGCCGATTCGGCCAGGAAGCGCGCCAGCAGGGTCTCGGCCTGCAGCGCATTGGCGCCGTGCAGGTCCAGTTCGTCCTGGGCCGAGAACTGGCCGCGGCGCAGCCGCTGCCAGTCGTGCCCGGATACCCGTTCGCGGCGGAACGCGCTGGGGTCGCCGCGCAGCAGCACGGCATCCGGGTGGTCGGCCAGGCGGCCGCGCACGCCCTTCTCGTCGGGCTTGCCGGGCCGCGCGGCCGCGCGCGGACGGGGCGGTGCCGGCGGTGCCGGCGCGGGCTTGCGCAGCGGCGCCACCTTGCCGACCGCGGCACGGAAAAGCTCGGCGTCGTCGTCCTCGTGCATGCGCACAGCCTAGCGCAGGCGGGCGGATGCGATGAGAAGCGCCCCGGCCCGCAGGAATAACGACGCGCGAAGCGCGAAGGCGGCGTGCGACCGCGGCGAGGCGGCCACGCAAGCGGCGGAACCGATGCGGGCGCTTCCGGTATCATGCGGATGTTTTCGAGGAAGCCCATGCGCGTACTGGTAAGCAACGACGACGGTGTGGACGCACCCGGCATCCACGCCCTGGCCGAGGGCCTGCGCGACGCCGGCCACGAGGTCTTCGTGGTGGCCCCCGACCGCGACCGCTCCGGCGCCAGCAACTCGCTCACCCTGGACGTGCCGATCCGGACCAAGCGCCTGGACCACTACACCTGCTCGGTCGCCGGCACGCCCACCGACTGCGTGCACCTGGCGCTGACCGGCATGTTCGAGTTCGAACCGGACATCGTCGTGTCGGGCATCAACAACGCCGCCAACCTGGGCGACGACGTGATCTATTCGGGCACCGTGTCGGCGGCGATGGAGGGGCGCTTCCTCGGCCTGCCGGCGGTGGCCGTGTCGCTGGTCACGCGCAACCACGACGCGCGCCACTACGCCACCGCCGCGCGTGCGGCGGTGGAGATCGTCGCGCGGCTGCTCACCGATCCGTTGCCGGCCAACACCATCCTCAACGTCAACGTGCCCGACCTGTCCTGGCAGGACGTGCGCGGCTTCGAGGTGACCCGCCTGGGCAACCGCCATCGCTCCGAAGCCTGCGTGCCGCAGACCGATCCGCGCGGGCGCACCGTCTACTGGATCGGCCCGGCCGGCGCCGAGCAGGACGCCGGGCCGGGCACCGATTTCCACGCCGTGCGCACCGGGCACATCTCCATCACTCCCATCCATGTCGACCTCACCCGCTACCAGGCGCTGGAGAAGGTGGCCGGCTGGGTCGGCGGGCTGACCCAGGCGCTGGCCGCAGGGGCGCCGGGAGCCCGGGCATGATGGCCCCGCGCCTGCGATTGCAGCCGGAGGCGGTCGGCCTGGGCATGACCTCGCAGCGCGTGCGCGACCGCCTGGTCGAGCGCCTGCGCGAGGGCGCGGCCAATGGCGGCGGCATCGTCGACGAGAACGTGCTCAACGCGGTGCGCACCGTGCCTCGCCACCTGTTCGTGGACGAGGCGCTGGCCAGCCGCGCCTACGAGGACACCGCCCTGCCCATCGGCCATGGCCAGACCATCTCCCAGCCGTGGGTGGTGGCGCGCATGACCGAGGTGGTGATGGCCGCGCAGCCCGGGCGGGTGCTGGAGATCGGCACCGGTTCCGGTTATCAGGCCGCGATCCTGGCCGCGCTGGGGCTGGAGGTGTACACCGTCGAGCGCATCGGCGAGCTGCTGCGCCAGGCGCGCAAGCGCTTCCGCGCGCTGGGCATGAACGTGCGCAGCCGCCACGACGACGGACGCGTGGGCTGGCCCGAGCACGCGCCCTACGATGCGATCCTGGTCACCGCCGCGGCCCCGGCGCTGGTGGAGGCGCTGATCGAGCAGCTTGGCGTGGGCGGCGTGCTGGTGGCGCCGGTCGGCGGCGCCTCCTCGCAGTCGCTGCTGCGCCTGGTCAAGCGTGCCGACGGCGGGGTCGACGAGGACGTGCTGGGACCGGTGGTGTTCGTGCCGCTGCTCGCCGGCACCCTGGACTGAACCATGCCCGAGCCTACGCCCCTCCTCGACGCCGGTGCCCCGCTGGGCGAGCAGTTGGCCGCGATCATCGCGCGCCTGCCCGAGGACCGGCTGAGCCTGCGCGAGCTGCTGGACGCCTTCGGCGACGAGGGCCTGCTGCTGCTGGTGATCCTGCTGACCCTGGTGTTCCTGATCCCGGTGTCGATTCCCGGCGTGAGCACGGTGTTCGGCGCGGCGATCCTGCTGGTGGGGGTCAGCCGCCTGGCCCGGCGCCCGCTGTGGCTGCCGCGTCGGCTGAAGGACCGGGCGCTGCCGGCCGGCCGCCTGCGCCCGGGCCTGACCGCCGGGCTGCGCTGGGTCCGGCGGATGGAGCGGATCAGCCGGCCGCGACGGCTGGGCGCGCTGGCCGACGGCCGTGTCGCGCGCTGGCTCAACGACCTGGCCTTCATCCTCGCCGCGCTGCTGCTGATGGCACCGTTCGGCTTCGTGCCGTTCAGCAACACGCTGCCGGCCCTGGCGCTGCTGCTGTATGCCACCGGCATGATCCAGCGCGATGGCGGGGCCATACTGCTGGGCCATGTGGCCAATGTCGGCACCATGGTCTACTTCGCGGTGCTGATCGGCGGCGGTGGCATGGCCGCGCACGGGATATTCGAAAGACTGACCGGTTGAACCCGGCGCGCCGCGCTGGCGCATCCGACTTCATACAGGGAGACACGCATCCGCATGAGCAACGCGACCGCCCCGGCAAGCATGGTGTTCCGTTTCGGCGCCCTGGTCCTGGCCCTGCTGCTGCTGGCCGCCTGCGGCAAGAGCACGGTGGTGCGCAGTCCGTCCGCCTCGGGCACGGCGACGGCCGCCTCCCAGCCGCGCCCGGGCGAATCGGTGCTGGTCAAGCGCGGCGACACGCTCTATTCGCTGGCCCGCGCGCAGGGCATGTCGGTGACCGACCTGGCCCGCTGGAACGGCCTGCAACCGCCCTACACGATCTATCCGGGCCAGCGCCTGCGGCTGGGCCCGGCCGACGGCAAGACGGCCACCGCCGCCAGCACGCGTCCGGCGGCCGGCGCCGCGACGGCCCCGCCGCGTCCCGCGACGCCCGCGCCCGTCCCGGCCAGCAGCGGCTTCGCCTGGCGCTGGCCGGCGCAGGGCGTGTTGCTGGGCACCTACGTGGCCGGCGACAACACCCGCCAGGGCATCGACATCGGCGGCAGCAGCGGCCAGCCGGTGACGGCGGCGGCCGACGGCGTGGTGGTGTATTCGGGTGCCGGGCTGGTGGGTTACGGCGAGCTGATCATCGTCAAGCACAACGAGCAGTGGCTGTCGGCCTACGGCCACAACCGCAAGCGCCTGGTCAACGAAGGCCAGAACGTGAAGACCGGCGAGCAGATCGCCGAGATGGGCCGTACCGGCACGGCGCGCGACATGCTGCATTTCGAGATCCGCCACAACGGCAAGCCGGTCGATCCGCTGCTGTACCTGCCCAAGCGCTGACGGCGCCGCGCTTGGCGGGTAGCGGGTTTCCGGTCCCGCAGGGGCCGGAAACCGTCATGCCGACCGGCCCGATGTCTGGCCTGCCACCGACGGAAGCCGGCTTCCACGAGGAAGGCGGGTGCCAGTGGAAAGGGCGGTCGCATCGGCCTTGACGGCGGGAGCACGGGCCGGCGTGCGCCAGGTACCGCCGTGCCGCACCGTTCAGCCCGCAGGCCCGCCATCCAGCAGGAATGCCGCCACCACCCGGCGGCCCTCGCCGGCCAGCACGTTGTAGGTGCGCGCGGCGGCGGCGTTGTCCATCACCTCGATGCCGATCTGCCGGGTCAGGCAGGCGGCCATCACCGCCGGCGGCGGGAACGACTGGCGCTGGCCCGTGCCCAGCACCACCAGCTCCGGCCGCAGCGCCAGCAGCGGCTCCATGTGCGCCGGCAGCAGGCCGGCGGCCGCGGCCGGGGCCGGCCATTCGTCGAGCAGGCGGTCCGGCGCGAGGGCGAAGCTGCGCACCAGCACGCGGTCGTTGACGCGCGCATGGCGGCCGTCGGCCTGGCGCAGGATGAATTCGTAGTCGGGGCGCTCGTGGCTCAGGTGCATGGCCGGTCAGGCCCGCGGCAGCACGATCCCGGGCTTGTCCCGGGCGGGGCGGTAGAGGGTGGCGGTGTGCCCGATCCGCTGCACCAGCGCGGCGCCGGCCTGCGCGGCCAGGTCGGCGATCATCGCGTCGCGGGCTTCGCGGTCCTCGGCGCCGACCTTGACCTTGACCAGCTCGTGTCGCTCCAGGATCTGGTCCAGCTCGGCCAGCAGGGCCGGGGTGATGCCCTTGCCGCCCACCTGCATCAGAGCCTTGAGGCCATGGGCCTGGCCGCGGAGAAAACGGTTCTGGGCGGCGGTCAGGACGACGGACATCGGGTACCGGGGCGGGGTCTGCAGGGCGGATCAGGGTATCATGGCGCCCCATATCGCCGCGGGCTCCGTGCCCAGCCCACGCATGTCCCGCAGCTCCCGCAGCAAGAGCAGCCACCGCTGGCTCCGCGAGCACTTCGCCGATCCCTACGTGAAGAAGGCCCAGGCCGCGGGCCTGCGTTCGCGCGCGGCGTTCAAGCTGGAGGAATTGCTGGAACGCGACCGCCTGCTCAAGCCGGGCATGGTGGTGGTCGACCTGGGCGCGGCCCCGGGCGGCTGGTCGCAGTACGTGCGCCAGGCGCTGGGCGACGGCGGCCGGGTGCTGGCGCTGGACATCCTGGAGATGCCGCCGCTGGCCGGCGTCGAGTTCCTTCATGGGGATTTCAGGGAGGATGCCGTCTTATCGGAGCTGGAGACGCTTTTGGAAGGCCGGCCGGTGGACCTTGTGCTGTCGGACATGGCCCCCAATATGAGTGGCATGGACGCGGTCGACCAGCCGCGGGCCATGCACCTGGCGGAACTGGCGCTGGAGTTCGCCGACACCCACCTGCGCCCCGGCGGCGCCTTCCTGATCAAGCTGTTCCAGGGGGTGGGGTTCGACGACTACGTGCGCCAGTTGCGCCGCCGCTACGAAAAGGTCGCCATCCGCAAGCCGGCGGCCTCGCGCAAGCGTTCGCCGGAAGTCTATGCCCTCGGGCAGGGCAAGCTGGCGCGGATGAAGTAAGCTCGAAACCCGCGAGCCGAGGCCGCAACAGACACACGCAGGATCAGGGATACACCGGAGCCGATGAGGATGAACGACTTGACCAAGAATCTGCTGCTTTGGGTGGTCGTCGCCGTCGTGCTGATGGTGGTGTTCCAGAGCTTCTCGCCGCGCGGCGGCACCGCCGTCGCTCCGGGCGAGTCGCCCAGCTACACCCGCTTCCTGCAGGACGTGGATGCCGGCCGCATCCGCTCGGTGGTGTTCACCGACGAGAGCACCTTCACCGCCAACGCCATCCGCTACCGCCGCGCCGACGGCACCGAGGGCCAGGTGGTGGGGCCGATGGACGGCAAGCTGATCGACCAGTTGGTCAGCAAGAACGTGGACATCGTGCGCGAGAAGCCGGCCACCGGCCCGGGCTTCTGGGGCATCGTCCTGAACTTCCTGCCGGTGCTGCTGCTGATCGGCTTCTGGATCTTCATGATGCGGCAGATGCAGGGCGGCGGCGGCGGCGCCAAGGGCGCGATGTCCTTCGGCAAGTCGCGGGCCAAGCTGCAGGGCGAGGACCAGATCAAGGTCACCTTCGCCGACGTGGCCGGCTGCGACGAGGCCAAGGAGGAGGTCAGCGAACTGGTGGAGTTCCTGCGCGACCCGTCCAAGTTCCAGAAGCTGGGCGGCAAGATCCCGCGCGGCGTGCTGATGGTCGGCCCGCCGGGCACCGGCAAGACCCTGCTGGCCAGGGCCATCGCCGGCGAGGCGAAGGTGCCGTTCTTCAGCATCTCCGGCTCGGACTTCGTGGAGATGTTCGTCGGCGTGGGCGCCTCGCGCGTGCGCGACATGTTCGAGCAGGCCAAGAAGCACGCGCCGTGCATCATCTTCATCGACGAGATCGACGCGGTCGGCCGCCATCGCGGCGCCGGCCTGGGCGGCGGCCACGACGAGCGCGAGCAGACCCTCAACCAGTTGCTGGTGGAGATGGACGGCTTCGAGGGCGGCGAGGGCGTGATCGTGATCGCCGCGACCAACCGCCCGGACGTGCTCGACCCGGCCCTGCTGCGCCCGGGCCGCTTCGACCGCCAGGTGGTGGTCGGCCTGCCCGACGTGCGCGGCCGCGAGCAGATCCTCAAGGTGCACATGCGCAAGCTGCCGCTGGCCGACGACGTCGAGCCGCTGGTGATCGCGCGCGGCACCCCGGGCTTCTCCGGCGCCGACCTGGCCAACCTCGCCAACGAGGCGGCCCTGTTCGCCGCGCGCAACAACGAGAAGGAAGTGCGCATGGAGCACTTCGACAAGGCCCGCGACAAGATCCTGATGGGCGCCGAGCGCCGCTCGATGGCCATGAGCGAGGAGGAGAAGACCCTCACCGCCTACCACGAGGCCGGCCACGCCATCGTCGGCCGCCTGGTGCCCGAACACGACCCGGTCTACAAGGTCACCATCATTCCCCGCGGCCGCGCCCTGGGCGTGACCATGTACCTGCCCGAGGGCGACCGCTACTCGATCAACCGGGTGGCGATCGAGTCGCAGCTCAGCTCGCTGTACGGCGGGCGGGTGGCCGAGGAGCTGATCTTCGGCGAGGACAAGGTCACCACCGGCGCCTCCAACGACATCGAGCGGGCGACCAAGATGGCGCGCAACATGGTCACCAAGTGGGGCCTGAGCGACGAGATGGGTCCCATCGCCTACGGCGAGGAAGAGGACGAGGTGTTCCTCGGCCGCTCGGTGACCCAGCACAAGAACGTCTCCAACGAGACCGCGCGGCTCATCGACGAGGTGGTGCGCTCGATCCTGGACAAGGCCTACGCCCGCACCAAGGCGATCCTGACCGAGAACATCGACAAGCTGCACGCGATGTCGCGCGCCCTGCTGCAGTACGAGACCATCGACGCGCCGCAGATCGAAGCGATCATGCAGGGGCACGAGCCGCCGCCGCCGGCCGGCTGGGGCAAGTCGGGCAAGGACGGCAGCGACAAGGGCGACCCGCGCCCGCTGCCGCCGGTGGGCGGCCCGGCCACCCAGACCTGAGGGCACGATGGGCAGGCGGCCGGCACGATGACGGAGCAAATGCGCGAGCCCGGCCCGCAGGATCGCCCGGCGCAGGGCCCCGATGCGGGCACGGCGCCGCGACAGAGCTACTACATCCGTAACCCGTGGCGGCCCTGGGCGTCCGGCGCTTTCGCCGGCGCCTCGTCCATGCTCACCTTCACGACGGTATTTTACGCGCTGGGGCGGCTGCCGCTGGTCCTGGTGGGCATCAGCGTGCTGCTGGCCGTGGCGGTATTCGTTTTCGGGCTGTACGCCCATCGTCGTGCCGCACGCTTCGATGCGCAGATAGGCGGGCGCTGAGCGCCTGCCCGGGTTCGCGCGAGGCCGATCCGGCTGGATGCATGCGGCTTCGAGTGCCGAGGCAGGCGCGTACGGCGGCCGTGGCCGCGCCGGAAGGTGGCCGGGATTGTCCGCGCGGTCGGCGCGGGCCAGACTTGCCGCCTCCCCTGCAGGACCGATGCCGATGTTCGACACCTCTCCCACGCTCGACTGCGCCGGGCGCGTCCTGAAGCTGGACCGCGCCCGGGTGATGGGCATCGTCAACGTCACCCCGGATTCGTTCTCCGACGGCGGCGCCCATGCCACCGCGGAGGCGGCAGTGGCGCACGGGCTGCGGCTGGCGGAGGAGGGCGCCGACCTGCTCGACGTGGGCGGCGAATCCACCCGTCCCGGCGCGGAGGACGTGCCGCTGGAGGAAGAGCTGCGGCGTGTGGTGCCGGTGATCGGGCAACTGGTGCGCCGGACCGGGCTGCCGGTCAGCGTGGACACGTGCAAGCCGGAGGTGATGCGCGCGGCGGTGGAGGCCGGCGCGGGCATGATCAACGACGTGTGCGCATTGCAGCGCGAGGGTGCGCTGGAGGCCGCCGCGGCCGCGGGGGTGCCGGTGGTGCTGATGCACATGCGCGGGCAGCCGCGCTCCATGCAGGACGCGCCGCAGTACGACGACGTGGTCGCGCAGGTGCACCGGTTCCTGGCCGAGCGGATCTTCGCCGCCGAGCTGGCCGGCATCCCGAAGAAGCGCCTGGTCGTCGATCCCGGCTTCGGTTTCGGCAAGACCACCGGGCACAACCTCGCCCTGCTGGCGCAGTTGGAGCGGTTCGCGGAACTGGGCGTGCCGGTCCTGGCCGGGCTGTCGCGCAAGCGCAGCATCGGCGAGCTGACCGGACGCCAGGACCCGGCCGCGCGCATGGCCGGCTCGCTGGCCGCGCACCTGGTCGCGGTGCAGCGTGGGGCGCGCATCGTGCGCGTGCACGACGTGGCCGCCACGGTCGATGCGCTCAAGGTATGGGAAGCGGTGGTCGCGGTGCCGGCGCCACGCCGCGATGCCGCGCCTGCAGCGATCCGCTGGCCGGAAGATTGAGCCCCGGGCAGGGACGACAACCCGCTTCCGTGGATATGTATGGGAACGGGTATAGCGGCGACATGGTTCCGGCGTCCAGGATGGCCGGTACCCCCGGCATGGCGGTCGCCGGCTATGCCCGGCTACCTACACGTGCGGGCGAATGCCGGGCCATGCATCCGGCGACATCGGGCCGCGCGCGCGACATGCGGCCGGCCGCCGGAAGAAGCGAAGCGGCGAGCGCAATCCTGGCCGGCCGCTCGCAGGCCGGTTCGAGGCGGTAAGCTGCGCCATCGCCGCAGGAATGCGCCGGGAGACCGCATGACCGCCAGCACCCCGTTGCTCGTCACCTTCCTGGCCTACCTGCTGCTGATGGTCGGCATCGGCCTGTGGGCCTGGTCGCGCACCCGCAGCTTCGACGACTACATCCTCGGCGGACGCTCGCTGGGCAGCCTGGTCACCGCGTTGTCGGCCGGCGCCTCGGACATGAGCGGCTGGCTGCTGATGGGCCTGCCCGGCGCGCTGTACCTGACCGGCCTGTCCGAGGCCTGGATCGCCATCGGCCTGATCGTGGGAGCCTGGTTCAACTGGCGCTACGTGGCCGGCCCGCTGCGGGTCTATACCGAAAGCACGCGCAACGCGCTGACCCTGCCGGACTATTTCACCCACCGCTTCGACGACCGCAGCCGGGTGCTGCGCATCCTGTCGGCGCTGGTGATCCTGGTGTTCTTCGCGATCTACTGCGCCTCGGGCATGGTGGCCGGTGCGCGCCTGTTCGAGAGCGTGTTCGGCCTGCCGTACGCGCAGGCGCTGTGGTGGGGCGCGGCGGCGACCATCGCCTACACCTTCATCGGCGGCTTCCTGGCGGTGAGCTGGACCGACACGGTGCAGGCCTCGCTGATGATCTTCGCCCTGCTGCTGGTGCCGGTGGTGGTGGTCGTGCACAGCGGCGGCCTGGCACCGTCGCTGGCGCTGGTCGAGCAGGTCGATCCGTTGCGCCTGCAGTGGGTCGGCGCCGGCGGGCTGGTGGCGGTGGTGTCGGCGATGGCCTGGGGGCTGGGCTACTTCGGGCAGCCGCACATCCTGGCCCGGTTCATGGCCGCCGAGAGCCTGGCCACGATCCCGCGCGCGCGCCGCATCGGCATGGCCTGGATGGTGCTGTGCCTGGCCGGCGCGGTGGCGGTGGGCCTGTTCGGCGTCGCGTACTTCGCCCAGCACCCGGAACAGGCCGGCGCGGTGCGGCAGAACCCGGAGCGGGTGTTCGTGGTCCTGGCCGGGCTGCTGTTCAATCCGTGGGTCGCCGGTGTGCTGCTGTCGGCGATCCTGGCGGCGATCATGAGCACGCTGTCGTGCCAGTTGCTGGTGTGCTCCAGCGCCCTGACCGAGGACTTCTACCGTGGCCTGCTGCGGCCGCGGGCCGGCCAGCGCGAACTGGTGTGGTTCGGCCGCGCGATGGTGCTGGCGGTGGCGGTGCTGGCGATCTGGATCGCGCGCGACCCGGAAAGCCGCGTGCTGGGCCTGGTCAGCTACGCCTGGGCCGGGTTCGGCGCCGCGTTCGGGCCGGTGGTGCTGTTGTCGCTGTGCTGGTCGCGGATGACGCGAGACGGCGCGCTGGCCGGCGTGCTGGCCGGCGCGGCCACGGTGATCGTGTGGAAGCACTCGGGCAGCGCGCTGTACGAGATCGTGCCCGGCTTCCTTGCCGCCAGCGTGGCGGTGGTCGCGGTGAGCCTGCTCGGCCGCGCGCCGCCGGAGAGCGTGCGCGCCACCCATGCGCAGGTGCGCGCCCTGCTGCGCGAGCAGGGCCACTGAGGGCGGAGCGCAGCGTGGGCATCGACATGCGGCCGCCGGCCATCGCGGTGATGGGGGCGACGGCCTCGGGCAAGACCGCGTTCGCCATCGAACTGGCGCGGCGCCATGGCGGCGAGATCGTCAGCGTCGACTCGGCCCTGGTCTATCGCGGGCTGGACATCGGCGCGGCCAAGCCCGACGCGGCCGAGCGCGCCGGGGTGCCGCACCACCTGATCGACGTGCGCGATCCCTGGCAGCCGTATTCGGCCGCCGAGTTCGCCGCCGATGCACGCGCGGCCATCGACGGCATCCTCGCCCGTGGGCGGCTGCCGGTGCTGGCCGGCGGTACCGGGCTGTATTTCCGCGCGCTGCTGCATGGGTTGTCGCCGATGCCTCCGGCCGATCCGGCGGTGCGCGCGGCCATCGCCGCCGAGGCGGCCGAGTGCGGCTGGGCGGCGCTGCATGCGCAACTGGCGCGCATCGATCCGGACGCGGCCGCGCGCATCCGTCCCGGCGACGCGCAGCGCATCCAGCGGGCGCTGGAGGTCCAGCGCCTGAGCGGCCGGACGATCAGCGCCTGGCAGCGCGACCGGCCGCCGCCGCGGCTACCGCTGCGGGTGCTGAAGCTGGTGCTGGCGCCGGCCGTGCGCGCCGAACTGCACGAACGCATCGCCCGCCGCTTCGATGCGATGCTGGCCGCCGGGTTCGTCGAGGAGGTGCGCCGCCTGCGCGCATCGCCGCCGCTGCGCGGGCACCCGCGGCCGCTGGACCTGCCGGCGCTGCGCGCGGTCGGCTATCGCCAGGCCTGGCGATACCTGGACGGGACGACCGATGCGCTGGAGTTCCGCGAACGCGGCATCTTCGCCACCCGGCAACTGGCCAAGCGCCAGTTGACCTGGCTGCGCGGCGAACTGGACGCGCGCTGGTTCGACCCGGCGCACGATGCCGGCCGGCTGCTCCCGGCGGTGTCGCGCTTCCTTGCGCCCGCGCCGCCGGCCGCCGCGCGCCGGCTTGTGTAACATGCCCGGACCGGGCGGGGAGCCCGTCCAACCCATAAGAACAAGAAGGGGAAAACCATGTCCAAGGGGCAATCGTTGCAGGATCCTTTCCTGAACGCGCTGCGTCGCGAGCGCGTGCCGGTGTCGGTGTACCTGGTCAATGGCATCAAGCTTCAGGGAACGATCGAGTCCTTCGACCAGTTCGTGGTGCTGCTGCGCAGTACGGTCAGCCAGATGGTCTACAAGCACGCCATCTCCACCGTGGTACCGTCGCGCAATGTCCGGGTCGGTCCCGGCGGTGGCTACGTCCAGCAGCCCGGCGAAGCCGGCGATGGCGCGGACGAGGCCGAATGAAGTCGGAGTATTGATTGTTCGAACGTTCCCGCAAGGGTGAACATGCGCTGCTGATCCAGCCCCATGCGGGCGGCGCGGCGGCAGAGGATGTCCTCGAGGAGTTCGTGGACCTGGCCCGCTCGGCCGGCGCGAGCGTGGCCGCCACGCTCACCGCGCGCATCGACAAGCCCAACCCCGCCACCCTGATCGGCAGCGGCAAGCTGGAGGAGGTCAAGGCCGCGGCCGAGGCCACCGGCGCCGACCTGATCCTGGTCAACCATCCGCTCAGCCCGGTCCAGGAGCGCAACCTGGAGCGTGCGCTGGAGCGCCGCGTGGTCGACCGCACCGGCCTGATCCTGGACATCTTCGCCCAGCGCGCGCGCAGCCACGAAGGCAAGCTGCAGGTGGAGCTCGCGCAACTCAAGCACATGGCCACCCGCCTGGTGCGCGGCTGGACCCACCTGGAACGCCAGCGTGGCGGTTCCATCGGCCTGCGCGGCCCCGGCGAGACCCAGCTCGAGAGCGACCGCCGGCTGCTGCAGAAGCGGCTGGAGCAGTTGCAGCGGCGGCTGGAGAAGGTCGAGGTGCAGCACGCGCAGATGCGCCGCGCGCGGGTGCGCAGCGAGCTGCCGCGGGTGGCGCTGGTGGGCTACACCAACGCCGGCAAATCCACGCTGTTCAATGCGCTTACCGGTGCTGACGCCTACGCCGCCGACCAGTTGTTCGCCACCCTGGACCCGACCGTGCGCCGGGTCGCGCTGCCCGGCGGCAGCGTGGTCCTGGCCGATACCGTCGGCTTCGTCCGCGACCTGCCGCACGAGCTGGTCGCCGCGTTCCGTTCCACCTTGTCGGAGGCACGCGAGGCCGACCTGCTGCTGCACGTGATCGACGCGGCCGACCCGCAGCGCGAGGAGCGCATCGCCCAGGTCGATGCGGTGCTGGCCGAAGTCGGCGCCGGCGAGCTGCCGCAACTGCTGGTGTTCAACAAGATCGACCGGATCGAGGGCGCCGAGCCGCGGCACGACCATGCCGGTGGCGCCGCCGACGACCCGGGCACGCGCGAGCGGGTCTGGCTCTCGGCCCGCGACGGACGCGGCCTGGAACTGCTGCAGGCCGCGCTGGCCCGGCGCCTGGACCTGCAGCGCGCGCACGGCCCGCTGCGGCTGCCGCCTCAGGCCGGGCGCCTGCGCGCGCGGCTGCACGAACTGGGTGCGGTGCGCAGCGAGGAGGCCGACGAGCAGGGCTGGCTGCTGCAGGTGGACCTGCCGCGCGGCGAGGCCGAACGCCTGGCCGCCGGCGCCGAGGGCGAACCGCTGCGCGCGCTGCTGCCCGCGCCCGCGGCGAACGACTGGGGCTGACGGTGGCGGGCGCGCCGCGGTGCCCGCCGTTGGCCGCGCGGGCCAGGCGCTAGAATCGGAAACCGTTCCACGCACAGGAAGCCCCATGTTCCAGATCGTCCAGACCGACCACGCGCCGGCGGCCATCGGCCCCTATTCCCAGGCCGTGCGCAGCGGCAACACCGTGTACTTCTCCGGCCAGATCCCGCTGGTGCCGGCCACCGGCGAGGTGGTGGCCGGCGACATCGCCGCGCAGGCACGGCAGGTGTTCGACAACCTCAAGGCGGTGGCGGAGGCGTCCGGCGGCTCGCTGGACCGGTGCGTGCGCCTGGGCCTGTACCTGACCGACCTGTCGCAGTTCGCCGCGGTCAATGCGGTGATGCAGGAATACTTCACCGCGCCGTTCCCGGCGCGCTCGACCATCGGCGTGTCCGCGCTGCCCAAGGGCGTGGCGTTCGAGGCCGATGCGGTGATGGTGCTGGACTGAGCATGCGGCGCTGACCGGGCCGGGGCGCGTACGGGCGTGAAGGCGACACGGCAGGCGGCCCCCGAGCTGGCAGGCGGCGACACGCCGCTCTCGTCGCTGCGCGGCGTCGGCGCGGCGATGGCGGAGAAGCTGGCCGCGCGCGGCCTGTCCACGGCGCAGGACCTGTGGCTGCACCTGCCGCTGCGCTACGAGGACCGCACCCGCCTGACCGCCATCGCCGACCTGCGCCTGGGCGAGCCGGCGCAGGTGGAGGGCGTGGTGGAGGCGGTCGAGCGCGGCTTCCGCTACCGCCCGGTGCTGCGCGTGGCGGTGGGCGACGGCTCCCGCGCCACGCTGGTCCTGCGCTTCTTCCATTTCCGCGGCGCCCAGGCCGCGCAGTTCCGGCCCGGCGCGCGCCTGCGCTGCTTCGGCGTCCCGCGTCCGGGGCAGCACGGGCTGGAGATCGTCCACCCCAGCTACCAGTTCCTGGGGGAAGGCGAAACGCCGGTGCTGGGCGATTCGCTCGACCCGGTCTATCCGGCGGTGGAGGGCGTCGGCGCGGCGACGCTGCGCCGGCTGATCGGCCAGGCGCTGGACCTGCTGCCCGACGCGGCGGCGCTGGAGCTGCTGCCGCCTTCATTGCCGGGACTGGCCGGGCTGCCGGGGTTGCGCGACGCGCTGCTGGTCCTGCACCGTCCGGCGCCCGGGGAGGACCTCGCCGCCCTGGCCGCCGGCGCCCATCCGGCGCAACGGCGACTGGCGCTGGAGGAACTGCTGGCACATCACCTGAGCCTGCGCCGGCAACGGCTGGCGCAGCAGCGCCTGCGCGCGCGCGCGCTGGACGGTCCCGGCACGCTGGCGCGGCGCCTGCTCGATTCGTTGCCGTTCGCGCTCACCGGCGCGCAGGCCCGGGTGTTCGGGCAGGTGCGCGCCGACCTGGCCCGGCCCTCGCCGATGCAACGGCTGGTGCAGGGCGACGTCGGCGCCGGCAAGACGGTGGTCGCCGCGCTGGCCATGACCCTGGCGGTGGAGCGCGGCTGCCAGGCGGCCCTGGCCGCGCCGACCGAGCTGCTGGCCGAGCAGCACCTGGCCAGCCTGCGCGCCTGGCTGGAGCCGCTGGACATCCGCGTGGCCTGGCTGGCCGGCAAGGTCACCGGCAAGGCGCGGGCGGCGGCCCTGGCCGAGGTGGCGTCCGGCGCGGCGCAGGTGGTGGTGGGCACCCATGCGCTGATGCAGGAGGGCGTGGCCTTCCACGACCTGGCCCTGGTCATCGTCGACGAGCAGCACCGCTTCGGCGTGCAGCAGCGGCTGGCGCTGCGCGACAAGGGCCCGGCGCACGGCCTGGTGCCGCACCAGTTGGTGATGACCGCCACGCCGATCCCGCGCACCCTGGCGATGACCGCCTACGCCGACCTGGACGTGTCGGCCATCGACGAATTGCCGCCCGGGCGTACCCCGGTGCGGACCGTGGCGCTTGGCGCGGAGCGCCGGCCCGAGCTGGTGGAGCGCATCCGCGCCGCCTGCGCGCAGGGCCGCCAGGCCTATTGGGTCTGCACCCTCATCGAGGAGGCCGAGGAGGACGCCAAGCCGGGGCAGGGCGCCAAGCTGCAGGCCCAGGCCGCCGAGCGCACCTTCGAGCAGCTCTCGCAGCAACTGCCGGGCGTGCGCGTGGGCCTGGTCCACGGGCGCATGAAGGCCGCGCAGAAGCAGGCCGCGATGCGCGCGTTCAAGGACGGTGCGATCGACCTGCTGGTGGCCACCACCGTGATCGAGGTGGGCGTGGACGTGCCCAACGCCTCGCTGATGATCGTGGAGAACGCCGAGCGCCTTGGCCTGGCCCAGTTGCACCAGTTGCGCGGCCGGGTCGGGCGCGGCGCGGCCGCGTCCAGTTGCGTGCTGCTGTACCAGCCGCCGCTGTCCGCCTTGGCCAGGCAGCGCCTGGACGTGCTGCGCAGGACCGGCGACGGTTTCGTCATCGCCGAGAAGGATCTGCAACTGCGCGGACCGGGCGAACTGCTGGGCACCCGCCAGACCGGCCTGGCCGCATTCCGCATCGCCGACCTGGCCCGCGACGCAGGCCTGCTGCCGCAGGTGCATGCCCTGGCCGACCGTTTGCTGGCGCAGGCGCCCGACGTGGCCGAGCGGGTGGTCGCGCGCTGGATCGGCGGCGCGGCGCGCTACGCGGCGGCCTGAGGCGCGCGCAACCTTCTCGCGGGTTTGCCCCGCTTGGCGGGAATGGCGACACTGGCCGCAACCTCCCCTGGCCCCCTTGCATGAGCGAGAAGATCCCGCTGCTCATCGACACCGATCCGGGCGTGGACGATGCCCTGGCGCTGCTGATGGCGTTCCATTCCCCGGCCCACGAAGTCGTCGGCCTGTGCATCGCCGCCGGCAACGTCGGCCTGCCCCACACCGTGCGCAACGCGCTCAAGCTGCGCGAGGTGGCCGGTCGCCCCGACGTGCCGGTCTTCCCCGGCTGCGAAGGGCCGCTGGTCCATGCGCCCCGCGAGGATGCCGCGCACGTGCATGGCCGCGACGGCTTCGGCGACGTCGGCTATCCGGACCCGGGCGGCACGGCGGCGGCCGAGCATGCCGCGCTGGCGATCCTGCGCCTGTCGCACGCCTACGCCGGCCGGTTGCTGCTGGTCGCCCTCGGTCCCCTGACCAACCTGGCCCTGGCCCTGCGCCTGGACCCGACCCTGCCACGGCGCGTGGCGCGGCTGGTGGTGATGGGCGGGGCGGTGCATGCGCGCGGCAACATCACCCCGGTGGCCGAGTTCAACGTCGGCTTCGATCCGGAGGCGGCGCACGTGGTGCTGTCCGGGTTCCCGCGTCACGACCTGGCCGACTGGGAAGCGACCCTGGCCCATGGCCTGCCGCACCGGCAGGTGGAGCGATGGCTGGCGGCCGATTCGCCGCGGGCCAGGTTCTACGAAGCGATCTCGCGCCAGACCCGGCTGTGGTCGGAGGACCGCCGCGGCGAGTCCTGGCATTCGGCCGACGCCCTGGCCATGGCCTGGGCGCTGGAGCCGGAGGCGGCGCTGGAACTGGCCGAACGGCCGCTGGCGGTGGAAACCGCCGGCGGGCTGGCCCGGGGCATGACCGCCGTGGACTGGAACCGCCAGACCGGCGCGGCGGATAATGCGCGCATCCTGCTGCGCTACGACCAGGCGCGGCTGGAGGCCAGGATCCGCGACGCGCTGGCCGCCGGCTGAGCCCGGCGGCGGCCATCCCAGGCCATGGCTTGCGCCCGGGAGGGGCGGGCCGCTAGAATGCCGGGCTCTGTTCCGTTACCTGCCACGGTGTGCGCCATGAAGGCCGACATCCATCCCGATTACCGCGAAGTCGTCTTCCACGACGTCACCTCCGATTTCAAGTTCCTGACCCGCTCGACCATGGCCGGCGGCACCAAGGACACCGTGAAGTGGGAAGACGGCAACGAATACCCGCTGGTCAAGATCGAAATCTCCTCGGCCTCGCATCCGTTCTACACGGGCAAGCACAAGATCGTGGATACCAGCGGCCGCATCGACAAGTTCCAGCGCCGCTACGCGCGCTGAGACCGGCCGGTTCCGCGCCGCCCGATGCGGGCGGCCGGGACGCGAGAAGATCCACGGGACGGCCGCGCTTGCGCGGCCGTCCTGCTGTGCGTGGAACGATGCGTATCGGCCGGTAGCAGGCGAATGCAGCTTCCGTCCAAGGGACCGGGGTCGACGGGCTGTGCGATAATTCCGCGGCTTCGTGGCCGTAGCCGCGAACTCCCTCCCGCGTCTGCGCCGGACGATATCCGCATCCAGCGTGGCGCCTACCCCACAAGAGGAGCGCACACCGTGTCCAATCTCGACCAGGTCACGTTGAATGCCGGCGACAAGTCGGTGTCACTGCCGGTGCTCAAGCCGACCCTGGGCAACGGCTGCATCGATATCTCGAAGCTGACCCGGGAAACCGGTCTTTTCACCTACGATTCCGGCTTCACCGCCACCGCCAGTTGCAAGTCGGCCATCACCTACATCGACGGCGACAACGGCGTGCTGCTGTACCGCGGCTACCCGATCGAGCAACTGGCCCAGCACTCCAGCTTCCTGGAAGTGGCCTACCTGCTGATGAACGGCGAACTGCCGACCGCGGCCGAGTTCGACACCTTCGAGCACGAGGTCACGCATCACACGATGATGCACGAGTCCCTGAAGAACTTCCTGCAGGGCTTCAACTACGACGCGCACCCGATGGCCATGCTGGCCGGCAGCGTCGCCTCGCTGTCCGCGTTCTACCACGACACCCTGGACCTGGCCGATCCCGAGCAGCGCCGCCTGGCCGCGATCCGCCTGCTGGCCAAGATGCCGACCCTGGCCGCCGCCGCGTACCGCTATTCCATCGGCTGGCCGATCCGCTACCCGCGCAACAACCTCGAGTACGTCGACCGCTTCCTGCACATGATGTTCGAGGTGCCCAGCGAGCCGCTGGAGGTGAACCCGGTGGTGGCCAAGGCGCTGGACCTGCTGTTCATCCTGCACGCCGACCACGAGCAGAACGCCTCGACCTCGACCGTGCGCCTGGTTGGCTCCACCGGCGCCAATCCGTACGCCTCCGTGGCAGCGGGCATCACCGCGCTGTGGGGCCCGGCGCACGGCGGCGCCAACGAGGCGGTGCTGAAGATGCTGGAGGAGATCGGCGACGCCAGGAACGTCGAGTCCGCCGTGGCCAAGGCCAAGGACAAGGAATCGGGCTTCCGCCTGATGGGCTTCGGCCACCGCGTCTACAAGAACTTCGACCCGCGCGCCAGGATCATCCGCGAGATGACCCACAAGGTGCTGGGCGAGCTGGGTGTGGACGACCCGCTGCTGGAAGTGGCGCTGCGGCTGGAAGAGGCCGCGCTGAAGGACGACTATTTCATCCAGCGCAGGCTGTACCCGAACGTCGATTTCTACAGCGGCATCATCTACAAGGCGCTGAAGATCCCGACCGAGATGTTCACGGTGATGTTCGCCATCGGCCGCACCGCCGGCTGGGTGGCGCACTGGCTGGAGCAGCAGGTGGACCCGGATGCCAAGATCGGCCGTCCGCGCCAGATCTACACCGGCTACGACGTGCGCGACTACCCGGGCGCCGGCCAGCGCTGAACGAAAGCGCCGGTGCGTCGCCGAAGCAAGGCCCCGCGATCGCGGGGCCTTGCCTTTTCCGGCGCGTCCTTTTCCGGCGCGTCCCCGGCGGCAGGCGCCATGCTGGTGAAGGCGACGGCCGGGCCGCTGCAGGAGCAGGCCCTCGCGCTGGCCGCTTCCCCCGGCGTTCCGGCTCACGGGCCGGCACTCCGGGAGGGCGAGCCGCTGGCCTGCCGATCAGGACGACGGCGCCGGAGTCGTGGAACCGGAGGTCCCTTCTTCCAGCAGCCGGCGCAACTGCGGCAGCGATGCGCGGCGCATCGGCCGCTGGTCGATGTCCGACAGCGGCGCCTGGCGCAGCGTGGCCGCGGGCAGCACCGCCAGGTCGAAGGCCAGCTCCTCGGCACCGAACAGCCATGCCGGCGCATCGATCGCGCGTTCGCGGTCCAGGCGCACGCGGCGCTGGCGCGAAAGGGCCGGGATCCCGTGCTCGTCGAGGAAGCGCGCCACGGCTTCGGGGTCGTCCGCATGCAGGTGCAACTGCACCGGCGAGCTGTCGTCAGCGGTGCCTTCGAGTACCGGCCCGACCAGCCTGGGTTGGAAGGCGGCGAAGAATTCCAGCGCGCGCATGGCCGCCACGCGCCGCTGGCGCAGGGCATCCTCCTGGGCCGGGCCGAGGAAGATGCGCTGGTATTCGCGCAGGGCGTCCTCGATCTCGCGGTTGCGCGGCAGCGAGGCGTCGTCGTGGATGCCGAGGCGGACGGCGGCCTTGAGCTTGGCCTGGTGGTAGTCGCGGATACCGCCCTCGGCCATCAGCCGGGCCGCTTCGTGGGCCAGGCGCTGGCGGCGTTCGCGCGTGCGGACCTGGGCGTGCTGGCGGGCGCGATGCATGTCGACACTCCCGGGACGGGGCCTGGCCGACTGTAGCGCACCGGCGCGGCAGGTCAATCGACGCGCCTGCGCGGATGGCCGGCCGCCAACCGGCACCCGCGCGGTGCCCGGCGCGAAGCGGATGCCGGTGCGTGTCGGCATGGGCGGCGTGGTCCGTGGCTCCCGGCCGCCTTCAGAAGATGTCGAACGCCGCCTCGTCGTCCTGCTCGGGGCCGAGGAAGTCCAGGCTGTTCTGCATCCGCTCCAGGTCCTCCAGCTTCACGTACTCGGCCAAGCCACCGCCTTCGGTGGAGATGCGCCCGTTGCCGTCGACGTAGACCTTGGCCATCCCCGGCGGCGGTTCGTTGAGGGCGATCGGCCGGCCCTCCAGCGCCACGCGCATGTAGTCGATCCAGATCGGCAACGCGGCGCGGCCGCCGTATTCGCGGTATCCCAGCGAGCGGAAATCGTCGCGGCCGACCCACACGGTGGTGACCAGCGCGCCGCCGAAGCCGGAGAACCAGGCGTCGCGATGGTCGTTGGTCGAGCCGGTCTTGCCGCCCACGTCCTCGCGTCCCAGCACCCTGGCCGCCGCGCCCGTGCCGCGCTGGACCACGTCGCGCATCATCGAGACCAACTGGTAGGCGGTGCGCTCGTCGATGGCGCGCGGGGCGATCTTGGCGTCGACGGCGACGGCCTCCGATTCGGGCTGCGCCGTGTCCGTGTCCGTCGCCGCGGGCTGCGCGGCGCGCGGCGCGGGCAGGGCGCCGAAGTTGAAGCCGTCCACCACCTGCGGCGCCCCGGCCACGGCGCGTCCGCCCACGGTGGCGCAGGTGCGGCAGGCCCGCGCCGGGTTTTCCTTGAACAGCACGTTGCCGTCGCGGTCGCGGATCTGGTCGATGAACCAGGTGTCCACCCGCGAGCCGCCGTTGACGAACACCGAGTAGCCGCGCGCCACCGACAGCGGGGTCAGCGAGGCGGTGCCCAGCGACATCGACAGGTTCGGCGGCAGCTCGGCCGGGTCGAAGCCGAACTGGGTGATGTAGTTGCGCGCGAACTCCACGCCGATGGCATCGAGCATGCGCACCGAGACCAGGTTGCGCGACTGCACCAGTGCCTCGCGCAGGCGCATCGGCCCGCGGAAACCGCCGCCGTCGTTCTGCGGCGACCAGGTGTTGCCGCGGCGGTCGCGGAACACCACCGGCGCGTCGAGCACGATCGAGGCCGGGTTGAAGCCCTTCTCGAACGCGGCCGCGTAGACGAACGGCTTGAAGCTGGAGCCGGGCTGGCGGCGGGCCTGGGTGGCGCGGTTGAACTTGTTGCCGGCGAAGCTGTAGCCGCCGACCAGGGCGCGCAGCGCGCCATCGTCGGCGTCCAGCGACACCAGCGCGGCCTGACCGCGCGGCACCTGCTCGAGCAGGTACTGGTCCTCCTTCTCGCCGCGCAGTACGCGCACCACGTCGCCGCGCTTGAGCAGGGCGGCCGGATTCTTGCCCGCCCAGCGCGCCGAACCGGCGGGCAGGGTTACCCGGCGGGCGTCGGCCAGCACCACCTGGGCGCTGCCGTCGGCGGCGGTGGCGGCGACCACCGCAGGCAGCAGGTCGGCCTGGGCGGAGGTGCCGGACAGGGCCTTGGCCAGGGTGGCGTCGTCCGCGTCGGCGGGCAGGTCCAGTTCCCGCTCCACCCCGTGCCAGCCGTGGCGATGGTCGTACAGGTGCAGGCCCTCGCGCACGGCCTTGTCGGCGGCGGCCTGCAGCACGGGGTCGATGGTGGTGGTCACCCGGTAGCCGCGGGTCACCGCCTCCGGGCCGTAGCGGGCGATCATTTCCTGGCGGACCAGCTCGGCCACGTACGGGGCTGAGGCCTCGATCGGCGGCTCGTGCGGGGCCGCGTGCATCGGCACGGCGGCGGCGGCGGCGGCCTCGGCGGCGCTGACGAAACCCAGCTCGGCCATCCGCTCCAGGACGTAGTCGCGGCGCACCTTGGCGCGTTCGGGGTTGCTGATCGGGTTGCCGGAGGAAGGGAATTTGGGGATGCCGGCCAGCGAGGCCATCTCGTCCAGGGCCAGTTCGTCCAGCTTCTTGCCGTAGTAGAACTCGGCGGCGGCGGCCACGCCGTAGGCACGGTTTCCGAAGAAACTCTTGTTGAGGTAGAGGACCAGGATCTGGTCCTTGCCCAGTTCCCGCTCCATGCGCATGGCCAGCAGCATCTCGGCCAGCTTGCGCCGGTAGCTGTACTCGGAGCTGAGGAAGAACTGCCGTGCCACCTGCTGGGTGATGGTGGAACCGCCGGGAACCCGCTTGCCGTCGGTGGTGGCCAGCAGCCATACCGCGCGGGCCACGCCCTTGTAGTCGACCCCGCCGTGCTCGTAGAAGCGCGCGTCCTCGATGGCCAGGAAGGCCTGGCGCAGGCGCTGCGGGACCTCGTCGATCTGCACCGGATAGCGCCTTCCCTCGCCGAACACGGCCATCAGCCGGCCGTCGGCCGCATGCACGTACAAGGGCTCCTGCATCTCCACTTCCCGCAACGAGGAAACGTCGGGAAGCTGGGCGGAAATCACGTAGTACAGGGTGCCCAGGCCGATGGCGGCCAGCAGGCCCAGGCCCGCGGACGCGATCAGCGCCCAGCGCAGCAGGCGGCGGAAACGGGGCATCGAGCAGGGTTCCGATTGCAGATTTTGCGACCGCAGAGTATAGATGAGCCACGGGCCTGGCCGGGGGGCGGGGCCGGGATTGCGGGCGGGGACAGACACCACTTTCGCGTGACAGGCGTCGCAGCCTGGGCCGGGGGGGTGTTGCCAAATCCGAAAAGGTCGTTATTTAATGCACGGGCACAGGTAGTGCGTCCAAGTGCCCGTCGGCAGGGGAGAAACCGTGGGGCTCATCCCGAAAAGCCAGTCGCCGCTCATCGGCGTCGACATCAGTTCGACTGCGGTCAAGCTGCTTCAGCTCTCGCGCAGCGGCAACCGCTATCGCGTGGAACACTATGCGGTCGAGCCGTTGCCGCCCAATGCGGTGGTCGAGAAGAACATCGTCGAGGTCGAGGCGGTCGGCGAGGCCATTCGCCGCGCCGCGACCCGTTCCGGCACCAAGTCCAAGAATGCGGCCGCCGCGGTGGCCGGCTCGGCGGTGATCACCAAGATCATCCCGATGCCCGCCGACCTGGACGAGAACGACATGGAAGCCCAGGTCGAGCTCGAGGCGGTCAACTACATCCCGTATCCGATCGAGGAAGTGAACCTCGACTTCGAGGTGCTGGGGCCGATGCCCAACAACCCCGAAATGGCCCAGGTGCTGCTGGCGGCCTCGCGTTCGGAGAACGTGGAACTGCGCCAGTCGGCGCTGGAGCTGGGCGGCCTGGTCGCCAAGGTGATGGACGTGGAGGCCTTCGCGGTGGAGAACGCCTTCGCCCTGATCGCCGACGATCTGCCGGTGGGCCGCGAGGGCGTCGTCGCCCTGGTCGACATCGGCGCGACCATGACCACCCTCAACGTCCTGCGCGGCGGCCGCAGCCTCTACAGCCGCGAGCAGGTGTTCGGCGGCAAGCAGCTCACCGACGAGGTCATGCGCCGCTACGGCCTGACCTACGAGGAAGCCGGCCAGGCCAAGCGCCAGGGCGGCCTGCCCGAGACCTACGAGGTCGAGGTGCTGGAGCCGTTCAAGGAGGCCACGGTCCAGCAAATCAGCCGCCTGCTGCAGTTCTTCTATGCCGGCAGCGAGTTCAACCGGGTCGACCAGATCGTCCTGGCCGGCGGCTGTGCGGCCATCGCCGGCCTGCCGGAGATGGTCGAGGAGCAGTTGGGCGTGCCCACCCAGGTGGCCAACCCGCTGGCGCAGATGACCCTCGGTCCGCGGGTGCAGGCGCATGCGCTGGCCCAGGATGCGCCGGCGCTGATGATCGCCACCGGCCTGGCCCTGAGGAGCTTCGACTGATGGCCCGGATCAACCTACTGCCCTGGCGCGCGGAGCGCCGCAAGCAGCGCCAGCGCGAGTTCCAGAGCATGCTGGGGCTGGCCGCGCTCGGTGGCCTGCTGCTCGCCTTCCTGGTCTGGTTCCACTACGACCGCCAGATCAGCGGCCAGCACCAGCGCAACCGCTTCCTCGACGACCAGATCGCGCAGGTCAAGAAGCAGAACGAGGAGATCAAGGAGCTGGACGCCAAGAAGGACCGGCTGCTGGCGCGCAAGAAGGTGATCGAGGAACTGCAGGCCAACCGCTCGCAGATGGTCCACCTGTTCGATTCGCTGGTGCGCACCATCCCCGACGGCGTGGTCCTGACCGCGCTCAAGCAGGAAGGCGACATCCTCACCCTGCAAGGCAGCGCCCAGTCCAACGCCCGGGTCAGCAGCTACATGCGCAACCTGGAAGGCTCGGGCTGGATGACCAAGCCCGACCTGTCCATCATCGAGGCGCGCAAGGACGACAAGACGGCGGTGCTCGGCGGACGCACCCTGCCGTACGACTTCACGCTGAAGGTGCGGCTGGCCAACCCGACCACCGACGAGAACGGCGACCCGGTCACCGACCCGGCCGCCCAGGCGGCGGCCCTGGCCGCTGCGGAAGAGGCTGCGGCCGCGCCGGCCGCGGAGCAGGCGCCGGCCGCCGAAGCCGCGCCCGCCGATGCCGGCGCCGCGCCGCAGGAGCAGGCGCCCGCGTCCGAGCCGGCCACGACCCAGGGGAGCCCGGCGTCATGAACCAGAAGAAGAAGTTCAAGATCAGCGACCTGGATTTCAACAACATCGGCGGCTGGCCGCAGCAGGCCAAGGTCGTGTTCTGCATCCTGGTCGCGGTGTTCATCCTGCTGATGGCCTACCTGCTGGTCGTCCGCGGCAAGACCGAGGAACTGGCGACGCTGGAGCGCAAGGAAGCGGACCTGCGCACCACCTTCGAGGTCGAGCAGGGCAAGGCGGCCAACCTGGAGCCGCTGCGCCAGCAGTTGGCGCAGATGGAACAGGTGCTGCAGCAGATGCTGCGCCAGTTGCCCAGCCGCACCGAGATGCCCGACCTGATCATCGACATCTCGCAGACCGCGCTGTCCAGCGGCCTGTCCAACGAACTGTTCCAGCCCGGTCCTGAGACGCCCAAGGAGTTCTACGCCGAGAAGCCGATTGCGCTGCGCATGGTGGGCAACTACCACCAGTTCGGCGCCTTCGTCAGCGGCGTGGCCTCGCTGCCGCGCGTGGTCATCCTGACCATGCACGACATCCAGCTTCAGCCCAAGCGCGGCCAGGGGATCACCCGCACCGGCACGCTCGAGCTGTCCGGCACGGTCAAGACCTACCGCTACATGGACGAGACCGAGATGGAAGACGCGGCCAATCAGGGGGGTGGCAATCCATGAGCCTGGTTCGTGACCATCGCGCGACCGCCCTGCGCTGGCTGGGGGCCATGCTGCTGGTGCTGGCGCTGGGCGCCTGCGGGCGCGGCGTGACCAGCACGCCCGGCGACGCCCCCAACCTGGAGAAGTGGGCGGCCGACGTGCGCGCGCGCCCGGCTCCGCCGCTGGAGCCGCTGCCGGTGATGCAGCAGTTCGAGACCTTCGAATATGCCGCCCAGGACATCCGCGACCCGTTCAGCGACGCCTGGAGCAATCCCAACGGCGGGGCGGGCCTGCGTCCGGACCCGAACCGGCGCAAGGAACCGCTCGAGCAGTATCCGCTGGACAGCCTGGACATGGTCGGCACGATCGGTTCGGGCGGCGGGCTGATCGCGCTGGTGATGGCGCCCGACCGGGTGACCCATCGCATCCGTCCCGGCGCGTACCTGGGGCAGAGCGACGGCCGGGTGACCTCGGTGCACGAGGACAGGATCGAATTGGTTGAGCTGGTGCCGGATGGCGCAGGTGGGTGGCTGGAACGTCCGGCTGCCATCGCGCTCGAAGATCAATGATTAGGGGATACACGATGACCTTTTCCAATGCCCAGAGCCTGCGTACGCCGAGGCGTCCGGCGATCTTCCGGGCCTGCGGCCTGGGGCTCGCGTTCGCCCTGACCGCATTCACCGCCAACGCCGTCGCGGCCACGCAGGGCGCGCCGGCGGCAACGGCCACCGTGCCGGCCAAGGCCAGCGTGTCGCGCATCGACTTCAAGCGCGGCGACGCCGGCGCGGGCCGGCTGATCCTGCGCTTCGACGGCGAGGGCGTGGCCCCGGACCTGCGCAGCCAGAGCGGCAGCGTGGTGGTCGACGTGGCCAACGCCAGCCTGCCGGCCGAGTTGCAGCGTCCGCTGGACGTGACCGACTTCGCCACCCCGGTGCAGCGCATCGACGCCAAGCCCTACGGCGGCGGCACCCAGTTGGTGCTGAGCACCCGCGGCGAGGTCGAGTCGCTGGCCTACCAGTCCGGCAACGAGTACGTGGTCGAGATCGCGCCGCGCATCGCCGAGGCGGCGGTTGGCGCGGTGAGCGGCAGCGGGCTGGCCAATGCCCAGGCCAAGCTGGCCGCCAAGCCGTATTCCGGCCGGCCGGTGACCTTCAACTTCCAGGACGTGCCGGTGCGCACCGTCCTGCAATTGATCGCCGAGGAATCCAACCTCAACATCGTCGCCTCCGACACGGTGCAGGGCAACGTGACCCTGCGCCTGGTCAACGTGCCGTGGGACCAGGCGCTGGACATCGTCCTGCGTGCCAAGGGCCTGGACAAGCGGCGCGACGGCAACGTGGTGTGGGTCGCCCCGCAGCCCGAACTGGCCGCCTTCGAGAAGGCCAAGGAAGATGCGCGCATCGACCTGGAGAACCGGGTCGACCTGATCACCGACTACATCCAGGTCAACTACCATTCGGCCGCGTCGATCTTCAAGGCGCTGACCGAGGCCAAGGGGATCGGCGGCAGCGGCGGCCAGGGCGCCGGCAACCAGAACGAGAACGGTTTCCTCTCGCCGCGCGGTCGCATCGTCGCCGACGAGCGCACCAACACCCTGATGATCAGCGACATCCCGAAGAAGGTCGCGCAGATGCGCGAACTGATCGGGGTGATCGACCGCCCGGTGGACCAGGTGCTGATCGAGGGCCGCATCGTGATCGCCACCGACAGCTTCGCCCGCGAGCTGGGCGCACGCTTCGGCGTCAGCGGCAGCCGCGACAACGCCTATTTCAGCGGCAACCTTGGTAGCAACGAGGCTACCCGCAACACCGAAGTGGCGACCAACACGGCCAACGCCAACGCGATGCGGAACTGGGCGATCGAGCGGGCCGCGGCGCTGGAGGCCGGTACTCCGGTCCCGCCGCTGCCGGTGCTGGCCGCGTCGTCCATCACCCGTGGCCTGAACGTCAACCTGCCCGTGGCCGCCACCAGTAACCCGGCCGGCCTGGCGCTGTCGATCCTCAACGCCGGCTACCTGCTGGACATCGAGCTGACCGCCATGCAGGAAGAGCAGCGCGGCGAAGTCATCTCCAACCCGCGGGTGGTCACCTCCAACCAGCGCGAGGCGGTCATCCGCCAGGGCCGCGAGGTCGGCTACGTGACCATGACCGGCGGCGTCGGCGCGGTGGCCACGCCCAACGTCCAGTTCAAGGACGTGCTGCTGGAGCTGAAGGTCGTGCCAACCATCACCGACGACAACCGGGTGTTCCTGGACGTCAACGTGAAGAAGGACGAGGTGCTGCGCTACCTGGACACCAGCATCGGCCAGGTGCCGGAGATCGCCAAGCGCGAGGTCAACACCGCCGTGCTGGTCGACGACGGCCAGACCGTGGTGATCGGTGGCGTGTACGAGTTCACCGACAGCAACAGTGTGTCCAAGGTGCCGTTCCTGGGCGACGTGCCGTTCCTCGGCGCGCTGTTCAAGAAGAAGGGCCGCAACAAGCAGAAGGCCGAGCTGCTGATCTTCCTGACCCCGAAGGTGATGCGGGTCGAGAAGCGCACCTGAGTCCGGAGGTGGCGGAACCCTGCGACGGGGCCTGCGGGCCCCGTCTGCTTTTGCGCGGGGAACCCGGCGCGCGCCGGATGGGTCAGAATCGGCGCATGGACACTCCGACCGCCGCCGACCTGCACGCCGCCTTCCTTCGCCTGCGCGACAGCCTCTCGGCCGCCATCGTCGGCCAGGCGGCCCTGGTCGAGCGGCTGCTGATCGCCCTGCTGGCCGACGGCCACCTGCTGGTGGAGGGCGCGCCCGGGTTGGCCAAGACCACCGCCATCCGCACCCTGGCCGCGCACCTGGAGGCGGATTTCGCCCGGGTCCAGTTCACCCCGGACCTGCTGCCGGCCGACCTTACCGGCACCGAGGTCTGGCGCCCGCAGGATGGGCGCTTCGAGTTCCAGCCCGGGCCGGTGTTCCACCCGTTGCTGCTGGCCGACGAGATCAACCGCGCGCCGGCCAAGGTGCAGTCGGCGCTGCTGGAGGCCATGGGCGAGCGCCAGGTCACGGTGGGCCGCCATACCTATCCGCTGCCGCCGCTGTTCCTGGTGATGGCCACGCAGAACCCGATCGAGCAGGAAGGCACCTACCCGTTGCCCGAGGCGCAACTGGACCGTTTCCTGATGCATGTGCGCATCGGCTATCCGGACGCGGAGATGGAGACCGAGATCCTGCGCCTGGCGCGCGAGCGGGCGAGGCGGCCGTCGCAGGCGCCGGAGGCGGCCGAGCGCATGTCGCAGGCGCAGGTGTTCGCCGCGCGCGAGGAAGTGCTGGCGCTGCACGTGGCCCCGGCGCTGGAGCGGTACCTGATCGAACTGGTCCTGGCCTCGCGCGACGCCTCGCGCTACGACGCTGCGCTGGGACGCCGGATCGCCTGGGGCGCAAGCCCGCGCGGGTCGATCGCGCTGGAGCGCTGCGCGCGCGCGCGCGCCTGGCTGGCCGGGCGCGACTACGCCACCCCCGAGGACGTGCGCGCGATGGCGCCGGACGTGTTGCGGCACCGGGTGCTTCCCAGCTACGAGGCCCAGGCCGAAGGCTGGGACGGGGACCGCTTGGTGGAAGCGCTGCTGGAACGGGTGCCGCCGCCGTGAGCGGCAACGGCGGCGTACCGGGAAAGGAGGGTGCGCGCGCCGGGGGCGTGGTCCCCACCCTTGCCGAGCTGGTCGCCCTGCGCGGCCAGGCGCGCGGTGCGCCGGCGCCGCGCCATGGACGCCACGGCCTGCATGGCCCGGCGCCCTCGAACCTGCACGGCCGCGGCATGGAATACGCCGAGTCGCGCGAGTACGTGGCCGGCGACGACGTACGCCACATGGACTGGCGGCTCACCGCGCGCAGCGGCCGCGCGCACACCAAGCTGTTCCAGGCCGAGCGCGAGCGCCTGACCCTGCTGGTCGCCGATACCGCACCGGCGCTGTATTTCGGCACGCGGGCGCGGTTCAAGTCGGTGCAGGCCGCGCGCGCGGGTGCGGTGGCGGCATGGTCGGCGGTCATGGCGGGCGACCGGGTGGCGGCGCTGCGCGGCGGCGAGCCGGCGATCCCGCCGGCCAGTGGCGCGCGCGGCGCGATGCGCGTGCTCGATGCGCTGGTGCGCTGGTACGCGCATCCGCCCCCCGACGATGCCGGCCTCGGGATGGCCCTGGAGCAGGCGCAGCGCCTGCTGCGCCCGGGCACGCGGCTGGTGGTGCTGGCCGATCCGCAGGCCGCCTCGCAAGTGCCGGCGCAGCGCTGGCGGGCTCTGGCGCGGCACCGGGAAGCCACCCTCGTCCTCCTTCAGGATCCCCTGGAAGCGATGCCGCCGCGCCGCATGCTGGCCTTCGCCGTGGGCAAGCGCCGGGTGCAACTGGCGCTGGACCGAGGCGACGTGCGCGAACGCTGGGAAGCCGCCTTCGCCGGCCCGTTGCGCATGCTGGCGCAGCCGCTGCCGGGCCTGGGCTGGCGGGTGCGCGTGCTGTCCAGCGACGCGCCGGTGCAGCATGGGCCGTGGGCCTGGGATGGCGATGGCGCGCCGATGGCTGAGCGGGGCTGAGGAAGGCGCGCGTGGACCCGGCACGGCTTCCGCTGCGCGATGTGCACCTGCCGCCGCCGCCTTCCTGGTGGCCGCCGGCGCCGGGATGGTGGTGGCTGGGCGGCGCGGTGCTGCTGGCATTGCTGGTGGTGGCCTGCATCCGGCTGTGGCGCCGCGCGCGCCGCCGCCGGTGGCGGCGCTGGTTCGACGCGCAGTGCGCGGCGGGCAGTCCACCGCAACGGATCGCGGCCATGTCCGCGCTGCTGCGCCGGGCCGCGCGCCGCCGTCGGCCCGGCGCGGAGCTGCTGCAGGGCGAGGACTGGCTGCGCTTCCTCGACGGCGACGAGGGCGCCGCCTTCAGCGCCGGTGCCGGCCGGCTGCTGCTGGAGGGAGGATTCCGGCCCCGCCTGGAACCGGCGGCGGTGGAGGCGGCGGGCGAGCTGGCGCGCGCGCGGTTCCTGGAATTGATGGAGGCGCGGCGCTGATGGCCATGTTCACCGGCTGGCTGTCCGCCTGGCAGCAGGGGCTCGCCGGTTTCGCCGGTTTCGCCTGGCCATGGGCCTGGGCGCTGGTGCCGCTGCCGCTGCTGGCGCGCTGGCTGTTGCCGCCGCGCCGCGGCAGCGCGGCGGCATTGCGAGTGCCGTGGATGGAGCGCCTGGATGCGGTGGGTGGCGCCGCGCTGCGCGCGCGGCCGCACGCTGCCTGGTGGCTGCCGGCACTGGCCTGGCTGCTGCTGTGCGCGGCGGCGGCCCGGCCGCAGCAATGGGGACAGGCGCATGCGCCACCGCTGCAGGTCCGGCAGATGCTGCTGGCGGTGGACCTGTCCGGCAGCATGAACGAGACCGACATGCGCCTGGGCACCCAGGTGGTGGACCGCCTCACCGCGGCCAAGGCGGTGATCGCCGACTTCCTGGAGCGCCGTGCCGGCGACCGCGTGGGCCTGCTGGTGTTCGGCCAGCGCGCCTACATGCTCACCCCGCTGACGCTGGACCGCGCCTCCGTGCGCAGCCAGTTACGCGACAGCGTGGCCGGCCTGGCCGGCCGCGAGACCGCGCTGGGCGATGCCATCGGCCTGGCGGTCAAGCGCCTGCGCGAGCAGCCCGAGGGACAGCGCGTGCTGGTGCTGCTGACCGATGGGGTCAACACCGCAGGCGTGCTGGACCCGGTCAAGGCCGCCGAGCTGGCCCGGGCCGAGGGCGTGCGCGTGCATGCCATCGCCTTCGGCGGCGGCGCGGCGAACCCGACCCTGTTCGGCATCCAGGTGCCGCTGGCACAGAGCGGGGAGGACGTGGACGAGGACACCCTGCGCCAGGTGGCGCAGACGACCGGCGGCCGCTTCTTCCATGCCCGCGACACCGAGGAGCTGGCCGGCATCTATGCCGAGCTGGACCGGCTGGAACCGGTGTCGGTGGCCGCCGAGCCGGTGCGGCCGCGGGTCGAGAGATACGCCTGGCCCCTGGCGGCTGCGCTGGTGCTGGCGCTGGCGGCCTGGCCGCTGGGCAGGCGCGGCGCATGATCGGCATCTGGCTGCTGCCGCACTTCCAGCGTCCGGCATGGCTGTGGGCGCTGCTGGCCCTGCCGCTGCTGTGGCTGGCATGGCGCCGTGGCCGCGCCAGTGGCTGGCGCGACGCGGTCGATGCGCACCTGCTGCCCTACCTGATCGAGCCCGGCGGCGGCCGCGCCGGGCTGCGCCTGGCCGGCGTCTGGCTGGCGTTCGCGCTGGGCGTGCTGGCGTTGTCCGGTCCGGGCTGGCGCCAGGAGGCGCAGCCGCGCTGGCAGTCGCATGCGCCGCTGGTGGTGGCGCTGGACCTGTCCGCGTCGATGACCACGCCCGACCTGCCGCCCTCGCGCCTGGCGCAGGCGCGGGCCAAGCTCGCCCAGTTGCTGCGCGAACGCCGCGGCGGCGAGGTCGGCCTGGTCGCCTGGGCCGAGGACGCCTACACCGTCGCGCCGCTGACCACCGATGCGGCCAACCTGGCGCTGTTCCTGGACGCGCTCGCACCGGAGGTGATGCCGGTGGACGGCCGGCGGCCGGAACGCGCCCTCACCCACGCCGCCTCGCTGTTGCGCCAGGCCGGATTCGAGCGCGGCACCATCGTGCTGATGACCGCGCAGGCCGATGCCGCCTCGGTCGACATCGCCGCCGCACTGGCGGCGCGGGGCCATACCGTATCCGTACTCGGGCTGGGCACCGCGGCCGGCGCCCTGTATCGCGACCGTGGCGGCGCCATGCGCGAGTCGCGCCTGGAGGCCGCCTCGCTGAGCGCCCTGGCCAGCGCCGGCCGCGGCCGCTATGCCGCCCTGACCGTGGACGACGCCGACCTGCGCACCCTGGGCGTGCTCGAACCCGGTGCCGCGCAGGCGCGCGAAGGCGATGCGGGCGAGCGCGTCTGGCTCGACCAGGGTTACTGGCTGTTGTTGCCCTTGCTGTTGCTGGCGGCACTGGCGTTCCGGCGCGGTGCCGGCGTGCTGGCCGCGCTGCCGCTGGCGCTGCTGCTGGCGATGCCGATGCCGGCGCGGGCCGACGGCGGCTGGTGGCGGCGTGCCGACCAGCATGCGCAGCAGGCGCTCGAGCAGGGCGTGGATGCGTATCGGCACGGCGAATTCGCCGCTGCCGAACGTGCCTTCGCCACCGCCGGCGCGCGCGGCGCCGAGGCCGAGTACAACCTCGGCAACGCCCTGGCCCGGCAGGGCCGCTACGACGAGGCGATCGCCGCCTACGACCGTGCCCTGGCGCAGGCGCCGGAGATGGAGGACGCGATCGCCAACCGCCGCGTCGTCGATGCCGCGCGGCAGCCGCATCCGCCCAGCGGCCAGGGCGGCCGGCCACCGCCCGAAGGCACGCAGGGCCAGGGCGGCGATGACGGGCAAGGCACGCCGGACGGCCGCGGGAGCCCGCCACCCGCCCAGCCGCCCCCGTCGCAGGGAGACCCAGGGGAGCGGGAGCCCGGCCATCCCGATGGCGCGCCTTCGCCGCAGGAGCGGGAAGGTCCCGCGCCGCAGGCCGAGGACGCCGATGCGCGCCAGCGCCAGGAACAGGCCGACCACGAGCAGCGCCAGCGCATGCAGGAGGCGCTGGAGCGCGGCGATCCCGCGGAGCAGCCGGCAACGGCGCAGGCGGATGCGGAGGATGCACAGGAGCGCGAGCGCCGCCAGGCGCACGAGGCCTGGCTGCGGCGCGTGCCGGACGATCCGGGCGGGCTGCTGCGCGCCAAGTTCCGCCTCGAACACGAGCGCCGCCAGCGGGAGGGACGATGAACCCACGCCATTTCGCATTTGCGCTGTGTCTGCTGTGCGCGCTGCTGCCCTTGGCGGCGCAGGCCGCCACCCGCGCCTGGCTGGACCGCAGCGCCGTCATGCACAACGAAGCGGCGACGCTGAACATCGAGACCGACCAGCCTGGCGTGGCGCCGGACTACACGCCGCTGCAGGCCGATTTCATGCTCGGCCAGCCCTACCGCAGCAGCCCGGACGGCGTGCGCAGCCTGTTCGGCATCGCGATCACCCCGCGCCGCAGCGGCACCCTGGCCGTGCCGGCGCTGCGCGTGGGCACCGAGCGCACGCCGCCGCTGTCGCTGCGCGTGGCGCAGGCGGCCGCGCGCGCTCCCCGCGGCGACGTGTTCGTGGAAACGCAGGTGGACGATCCGTCGCCCTACGTGCAGCAGAGCGTGGGCGTCAGCGTGCGGCTGTACTACGCCACGCCGCTGCTGTCGGGCGAACTGTCGCAGGACCCGCCCGACGGCGCCTCGCTGCAGCGGGTGGGCGAGGACGTGCAGAGCAGCCGCCAGGTCGGCGACCGCCGGTACCACGTGGTCGAGCGGCGCTACCTGCTGGTGCCCGAGCGCAGCGGCGAACTGCGGCTGCCGCCGGCGCGTTTCCGGGGGCGCGGCGCGGCCGGGTTCTTCGACGACATCTTCGGCACCGACCGCAGCCTCTCGGCCCAGGGCGAAGCCCAGGTCCTGCAGGTGCGCGCCCAACCCGACGCCGCACCGCAGCCTTGGTTGCCGCTGCATGCGCTGGAACTGCGCTACCGGAGTGCGCCATCGCGCGCACGCATGGGCGAGGCGGTGGAGATCACGGTCGAGGCCCAGGCGCAGGGCGCGACGCAGGCGCAGTTCCCGGATATCGCGCCGCCATCGGTGGCCGGCGCGCAGGTGTTCGCCGAGCCCGCGCAGGCCACCGAGCGCTTCGTCGACGGCCGCCCGCACCTGACCGTGGCGCGCCGTTTCTCGCTGGTGCCGCTGCGGCCCGGCGCGCTGGAAGTGCCCGGGCCGCAGGTGGACTGGTGGGACGTCGCCGCCGGGCGCGCCCGCCAGGCGCGGCTGCCGGACCTGCATCTGCAGGCCGAGCCGGCAAGCATGGGCACGGCGGCCGATCCACCATCGCCATCGCCGGGGACGCCATCGATGGCGCGAGTGCCTGCGGCGGAGGGTGCGGTGCCCGCCGGCGCCGCGGCGGCATCCGGTTCTCCCTGGCGCATCCTGGCGGCGCTGCTGGCGGCGCTGTGGCTGGCCACGCTCGGCTGGGCGCTGTGGCTGCGGCGCCGCAACGGGATGCGCGCCGAGGCCGCTGGAACCGGCGTTGCCGGTACGGACGCCCGCCCGCGGCCGGTCGCGGCGGACCTGCGGCGCACCTTGGACGCCGGCAGCTTCGACGAGGCGGTGCGGTTGCTGCGGCGGATGGCCTCGCCCCCTGCGGCGGACCTGGACGAGGTGATCGGGCGGCTGGACGATCCGGGCCAGCGCGCGGCGCTGGAAGCGATGCGGCATGCGCTGTGGGCCGGGCAGGGCGATCCTTCCGCGGCCCGCGCGGCCTTGCGCGCCGCCTTCCGCACGGGGCCGCGCTGGTCGTCGGCCGGCACGGACGAAGCGGCGTCGCCGTCTTCGCTGTCGCCCCTGTATCCGCCGCTCGACCCGCAGCGCCCACGGCCGCGGGAGCGCGGGGAGCGCTGAACCGGTTTGCTAAGCTGCCGGACCCTTTTCCAGGAACGCCCGCATGAGCGCAACCGCACGCCGCCCCTGGCCGATGCCGTGGAAAATGGCGCTGGGCTTCGGCCTGGGCCTGCTGCTGGGCCTGGCGGTGCACGTGTCGGGCGCCGACGCGGGCTGGGTGAGGGCGATCACCGACTATGCGACCACGCCGCTGTCGCGGCTGTTCCTCAATCTGATCTTCATGCTGATCGTGCCGCTGCTGTTCTCGGCGCTGGTGATGGGCATCGCCGAGATGGGCGACATCCGCGCGCTGGGACGGATCGGCTGGAAGACCCTGGCCTACACCGTGGTGCTGTCCGGGGTGGCGGTGCTGCTGGGCCTGGTGCTGGTCAACGTGCTGGAGCCGGGCGCGGGCGTGGACCCGGCGCTGGCGCGCGAGCTGCTGGCGCAGAACGTGGAGCGCAGCCGCGAGATCGTGGCCAGCGTGGATACCCAGCCGCGCGGCATGGACATGCTGTTGTCGATCGTGCCCAGCAACGTGGTCCAGGCCGCGTCGGAGAACGCCTCGATCCTGGCGCTGATGTTCTTCGCGGTGATGTTCGGCGTGGGCATGGTGCTGACGCCCGGGGAGAAGGTGGCCACGCTCAAGCGCGGCATCGAGGGCCTGTTCGAGATCTCGATGACCCTGATCGGCCTGGTGATCCGGCTGGCGCCGTACGCGGTGTTCTGCTTCATGTTCAACCTGGCCGCGATCTTCGGCTTCGACCTGCTGCTGCGGCTGGGCGCCTACGTGGGCGTGGTGGTGCTGGCGCTGGCGCTGCACATGTTCGTGACCTATTCGGTGGCGGTGCGGCTGGCCGGGCGCTCGCCGCTGGCGTTCTTCCGCGGCATCCAGGAGGCGGCGGTGATGGCCTTCTCCACCGCCTCCAGCAACGCCACCCTGCCCACCGCGCTGCAGGTGGCCGACCGCATCGGGCTGCCGCCGAAGGTGTCGCGCTTCGTGCTCACCGTGGGCGCGACCGCCAACCAGAACGGCACCGCGCTGTTCGAGGGCGTGACGGTGATCTTCCTGGCCCAGTTCTTCGGCGTGGAGCTGAGCCTGGCGCAGCAGTTCATGGTGATGATGGTGTGCATCCTCGGCGGCATCGGCACGGCCGGCGTGCCGTCCGGCTCGCTGCCGGTGGTGGCGCTGATCTGCGCGATGGTGGGCGTGGACCCGATCGGCATCGGCCTGATCCTGGGCGTGAACCACTTCCTGGACATGTGCCGGACCACGCTCAACGTGGTCGGCGACCTGACCCTGGCCACGCTGGTGGCGCACGGCGAGCCGGAGGGTCCCGGGCCGGAGCCGCTGCCTTCGCGGCAGGGCGATGGCCGCGCCTGAGCCGCCGGCGCGGCTTGCCGCGCGGCGCCGGCGCTAATCGTCCACCCGGCTGTACAGCCGGTAGGTCTCTTCGCCGATCGACATGAAGGGCTTGAGCCGCACCGGGCCGTCGGTGCCGTGCAGGGTCCATTCCTCCGGCCCGGTACGGGCGGCGGCGAGCAGGGCGCCGCGCTGCAGCGCGCCTTCGCCGGCCTCCACGGGGAAGAGCACCAGCGGCCCGGTCATTGCCGCCACCCACTCGGGATGGTGCGCGTCGAGCGGTTCCAGCCGCAGCGGCATGTCGAAGCGCACTTCGATTTCGTCGCCCTGCCGCCACGGGCGTTCCACGCGCAGGAACCGGCCGGCGGGCGGGTCGACGGCCACGGCGGTGCCGTTGACCAGTACCCGGGTGCCGCGGCCGGACCATGCGGGGATGCGCAACATCAGCGGGAAGGCGCCGCCGCCGGAGGCCACGCGTATGCGGCTGCTGTGCGACAGCGGATAGGCGGTGCGCTGCTCCAGCACGATGTCCCCGCCGCGAAGGGAGAAGGCCAGGCGCGAGGGCACGTAGAGGTTGACGTGCACCGCATCGTCGCCGAGCAGCCAGGCACTGATGCCGTAGTCGGCCACCAGTTGCACGAAGGTGCCCGAGCAGCACGGCCAGGCCTCGCCGCGGAAACCCTTGCGCGCCCGCTGGCTGTAGTCGGAGTAGTAGAAGGTGTCGCCCTCGGGCGTGGTGGGCCGCGCGCCGAGGATGGTGTTGTACAGCACCCGTTCCATGCTGTCGCCATAGCGGCTGTCCCCGGTGATGGCCGCCAGCGCGCGGGTGATCTTGAAATGCGCGTAGGCGCCGCACGGCGTCTCGAAGGAGCGGCGGGTGGCCTGCAGCGAATCGGCCAGGCCCCGGGTGTCGTCGGGGGCGAGCAGTTCCTCGTTCGGGCCCCAGCCGCCGGTGGCATACGACTGCTGCTGCAGGAACGCGAAGCCGTTGACGGCCGCCTGCAGGTACTTGTCCTCGCCGGTGGCCTCGTAGGCCTCGATCGCCGAGCCGAGGGCGTTGACGTGGCTGTAGGCGTGCTTGCCCTGGAACGGGCTGATGCCGCGCGCCAGCGGATCGAACAGCGCCTCGTCCTGCAGGAAGCGCACCGCCAGTGCGCGATAGCGCTCGCCCAGGCCCAGCTTCCACGCCTTGAACAGGTTCTCCGGCAGGATGTAGGGCTCGTCCCATATCTGCGCCTCGCGCTCGTAGGGGCGCTGCCGCCGTTCCTCGCGGGTGAGGGCCTTCTCCGGCAGGTAGGGCAGCACCGCGTCGGTGAGACGGCCCAGTGCGGCGGGCGCCTCGGCGACGCCAGCGTAGCGATAGGCGTCCACCAGGCCGCCGACCAGCTTGCTGTAGGTGTAGGCCGGCAGGTTGTAGTCGTCGAAGAAGCGGCTGCCTATGGTGGGCAGGTACAGCCGCACCAGGGCGCCGACCTTGCGGGCGATCGCCACGTCGCCGGTGGCAGCGTGCATGCGCGCCAGGCCGGACAGGTACTGGCCGAACGAATGCCCGGGGATGTAGCCGTGCCAGTTGGCGGTACTCCAGTCGTCCGGGTCGATGTGGAAGTCGGCCGAGTCGTCGTACCAGCCGCCCATGTCCGCACCTGGGGCGGGAAGTCCGGCGCGCGCGCGGAACGGCTTGAGCAGGCGGTCCTCGTCCATGCCCATGAACAGCGCGAGCTGGTGCCGGTACTGGTCGAGCATGCGTCCGTCGAGCAGGCGCACCTGCGCGTAGTCCGGCGGCTGCAGCGTGGACGCACGTCCGCGGTCTCCGGCCGGTGCGGCCAGCGCCGGCACGCCGGCCGGCAGCATGCAGGCGCACGCCAGGGTGCAGGCATGGGCAAGGAAGTCGCGGCGGGACAAGCGGGAAGCGGGTGCGTGAACCAAGGCATTCCTCATGCAGTGCGTGCGGCATGGCGTGCGCATGCGTGTTGGCGGGGTGCATGGCGCGCACGCGACGGGTGCCGCGCGCACCAGCATACCCACGCCCGTGCGGCGCGGCGATGCATCCACGCGCCTGCATAGGCGCGATCGCCAAACGGAATATCTGCAGCGGCGGGCACGCCGCATAATCCGATGGCGCGGCGCGGCTTCTTGCAGACGTCCGCGCATTGGATGCCGCGGCGGTTCGCGGCGATGCAGATGGCAGCCCTGTCCGCCGCCGCGAGAACCCATGGAGCAAGCAATGCCCACAGCCTCACGCCGGGATGTGTTCAAGGCCATGCTGGCCGGTGCGGCCATGGCGCCGCTGTCCACGCTGGCTGCGCCCGTTCCGGCATGCCGTGGCGATGCGCCGTCCTGGCGCCGCGGCATCGAGGGCCAGCGCCAGGCCGACCTGGGCGACGGCACCTTCCTCAACCCCATCGTCGCCGGCGACCGCCCCGATCCGACCGTCCTCAAGGACGGCGCGGACTACTACATGGCCTTCTCCTCGTTCCTGTCCTACCCGGGGATCGTCATCTGGCATTCCACCGACCTGGTCAACTGGGCACCGGTCGGGCCGGCACTGCACCGGGAACTGGGCACGGTGTGGGCGCTGGACCTGTGCAAGCACGGCGACCGCTACTACGTCTACATCCCGGCCAATCCCGGCGACCGCGGCTGGAAGATCTTCGCGATCTGGGCCGACGACATCCGCGGGCCGTGGAGCGATCCGGTCGACCTGGGCATCGACGGCTGCATCGACCCGGGCCACGTGGTCGGCGAGGACGGCAGGCGCTACCTGTTCGTCAACGGCATCCGCAAGGTGCGCCTGACCGACGACGGCCTGGCCACCGACGGCGAGCTCGAACATGCCTACAGCCCGTGGCGCTACCCGGACGACTGGGTCACCGAGAACTTCGCCCCGGAAGGGCCGAAGCTGACCTGGCGCAACGGCTGGCTCTACCTGGTCACCGCGGTGGGCGGCACCGCCGGGCCGGTGACCGGGCACATGGTGATCGCCGCGCGCTCGCGCTCGGTGCACGGGCCCTGGGAGCACTGCCCGCACAACCCGCTGGTGCGCACGCGTTCGGTGGACGAGCCGTGGTGGTCGCGTGGCCACGCCACCCTGGTGGAAGGTCCGGCCGGCGATGGCTGGATGGTCTATCACGGCTACGAGAACGGCTACCGCACGCTGGGCCGGCAGACGCTGCTGGAACCGATCGAGTGGACCGGGGACGGCTGGTTCCGGGCCACCGGCGGCGACCTGTCGCGGCCGCTGCCCAAGCCGTCCGGCGGCCGCGCCGGGCCGTCCGGGTTCGCGCTCTCGGACGACTTCTCGACTGACCGTTTCGGCGTGCAGTGGTGCTTCCACGATCCGCGGCCGAGGGAGAGGGCGCGCGTGGTGCGCGACGGCGACGGGCTGCTGCTGGCCGGTGCCGGAAGCTCGCCGGCCGACAGCCCGCCGCTGACCTGCGTGGTCGGCGACCGCGCCTATCAGGCGGAGGCCGGCCTGGACGTGCCGGCCGGTGGCGAGGGTGGGCTGCTGTTGTTCTACAACCACAAGGCCTTCGTCGGGCTGGGCTTCACCGCCGATACGGTCAAGTCGTTCCAGTACGCCGAGGAGCAGGCATGGGCACGCACGCGCCATCGCGGCGGGAAGCTGCGGGTGCGGTTGACCAACGACGGCAACGTGGTGACCTGGCACTACTCGCACGACGGCGGGCGCACGTGGACCCGGCATGACACGCGCATGGAGGTCTCCGGCCTGCACCACAACGTGTTCGGCGGCTTCCTGAGCCTGAAGGTGGGGCTCTACAGCGCGGGCGCGGTGCCGATCCGGATAACCGACTTCGCCTACCGCGCCCTTGCGTCGCCTTGACGGCTCCTTGCCCGGGAACCGTCGCGCGCCTCGGTACGCCGTTTCATGCAAAGCCGTGCCGGGCCTTCGGGCCGGCGCTCCCGTGCTGCCCGGCCTCGAAACGGCGGCCCAGGCGGCCCGCCGGGGCCTTCGAGCTGCCCCGAACACGGGCGGGAAACAGTTTTTTGGCCGGCCGACAGGACAGGAATGGACAAGGAATGGGACAATGGGCGGCCCGCAGCCCCGCGGTGTCCTGAAGAACACGCCGACCCGACATGACGAAGCCCACCCGCCGACAGCTTGCCAACGCCATCCGTTTCCTCGCCGCCGATGCGGTCGAAGCCGCCAAGTCCGGGCACCCGGGCATGCCGATGGGCATGGCCGACATCGCCGAAGTGCTGTGGAACGACTACCTGCGCCACAACCCGTCCAACCCGGACTGGTTCAACCGCGACCGCTTCGTGCTGTCCAACGGCCATGGCTCGATGCTGCACTACGCGCTGCTGCACCTGTCCGGCTACGACCTGCCGATCGAGGAACTCAAGCGCTTCCGCCAACTGCACAGCAAGACCGCCGGCCACCCCGAGCGCTACGAGACGCCCGGCGTGGAGACCACGACCGGCCCGCTGGGGCAGGGCCTGGCCAACGCGGTCGGTTTCGCCCTGGCCGAGAAGCTGCT
This sequence comes from Pseudoxanthomonas broegbernensis, assembly GCF_014202435.1. GTDB lineage: Bacteria > Pseudomonadota > Gammaproteobacteria > Xanthomonadales > Xanthomonadaceae > Pseudoxanthomonas > Pseudoxanthomonas broegbernensis. The sequence continues at coordinate 137,774 of NZ_JACHGU010000002.1, forward strand.
GGCACAGCGCTTCAACCAGCCGGAGCTGGAGATCGTCGACCACCGCACCTGGGTGTTCATGGGCGACGGCTGCCTGATGGAAGGCGTGTCCCACGAGGCCGCCTCGCTGGCCGGCACCTGGAAGCTGGGCAAGCTGACCGCGTTCTGGGACGACAACGGCATCTCCATCGACGGCGAAGTGCACGACTGGTTCACCGACGACACCCCCGCGCGCTTCGAGGCCTACGGCTGGCACGTGGTGCGCGGCGTCGACGGCCACGACCCGGCCTCGATCAAGGCCGGCATCGAGGCGGCGCTGGCGGTGGACGACCGCCCCAGCCTGATCTGCTGCAAGACCACGATCGGTTTCGGCGCGCCGAACAAGGCCGGCAAGGAGGAGTCGCACGGTTCGCCGCTGGGCAAGGACGAACTGGAAGGCGCGCGCAAGGCGCTGGACTGGCCCTACCCCGCGTTCGAGATCCCGCAGGAGATCTACGCCGGCTGGCGCGCCAACGGCACCGGCACCCTGCGCCAGGCCGAGTGGGAGCAGTTGTTCGACAAGTACGCCGTGCAGTACCCCGATGCCGCCGCCGAGCTTACCCGCCGTTCGCACGGCGATCTTCCGGAGGATTTCGCGGCGAAGGCCGACGCCTACATCGCCCAGGTCCAGGCCGAGGGCGCGACCATCGCCTCGCGCAAGGCCTCGCAGAACGCGATCGGCGCCTTCGCCCCACTGCTGCCCGAACTCATCGGCGGTTCGGCCGACCTGGCGCCGTCCAACCTTACCCAGTGGAAGGCCAGCAAGTCGGTCACCGGCACTGATCGCGACGCCAACTACGTGCACTACGGCGTGCGCGAGTTCGGCATGAGCGCGATCGCCAACGGCATCGCCCTGCATGGCGGCTTCCTGCCGTTCGACGCCACCTTCCTGGTGTTCAGCGACTACGCGCGCAACGCGGTGCGCATGAGCGCGCTGATCCCGGCGCACGTGATCCACGTCTACACCCACGACTCCATCGGCCTGGGCGAGGACGGGCCCACCCACCAGCCGGTCGAGCACCTGGCCACGCTGCGCTACATCCCCAACAACGACGTGTGGCGCCCCTGCGACGCGGTGGAGTCGGCGGCGGCCTGGAAGGCGGCCATCGTCCGCAAGGACGGCCCCAGCGTGCTGGTGTTCAGCCGCCAGAACCTGCCGCACCAGCCGCGCGCCGACGCGCAGATCGGGTTGATCGAGCGCGGCGGCTACGTCCTGGCCGAGGCCGAGGGCGGCAGCCCGGACGTGATCCTGATCGGCACCGGCTCGGAGGTCTCGCTGGCGGTGGAGGCCAAGGCGGTGCTGGATGCGGCCGGCCTGAAGACGCGCGTGGTGTCGATGCCCTGCAGCGACGTGTTCGACCGCCAGGATGCCGCCTACCGCGAGTCGGTGCTGCCCAACGCGGTGCGCAGGCGCGTGGCGGTGGAAGCCGGCGTCACCGGCTTCTGGCGCAAGTACGTGGGCCTGGACGGCGCGGTGATCGGCCTGGACCGCTTCGGCGCCTCGGCCCCGGCCGGCGAGCTGTACGCGTACTTCGGCATCACCACCGAGAAGGTCGTCGAGGCCGCCAAGGCGCTGTAGGCCGCGCAACGGCGGCGGGCGAAGCGCGGGATCGAGGAAGAAGGGAGCCCATGCGGCTCCCTTCGCTTTTGCGACACGCCGGTCCTGGTGGCGTGGCGGCGGGGGGCCGTGCGCCGGTCCTTCGCCGATGGGCATGCCGGCGTTGCGCAGGAGTGTTGCGCGCCTATGCGTGGAATGCGGCTGCGCCCGTGGGCGGTGCGACGAAACCGCACCGGAGGGTACTCCTGCGCCGCGGCGCCGCGGCCGTGCTACGCCGAAGGAGCGGCCGGGTCGTGCTTGCTGCCGCCGCGGCAGCGGGGCGAGTCGGGCACGTCGGCGCCGGCTTGCCATTCCTCCGGCGTGTAGGTGTGCAGGCCCAGCGCATGGATCCGCTGCATCAGCCCGCCCATGGCCGCGTACGCGGCCTGGTGGCGCTGCAGGGTGCGCCTGCCCTCGAACGCGGCGCTGACGATCACCGCCTTGTAGTGCGTCTCCAACCCACGGCTGTGCATGTGGCTCTCGTCGATCACCTCCAGGTGGATCGGCTGCAGGGCGGACAGAGCGTCGCGGATCTGGTCGGCGCGGGTGGTCATCGGGGGGAATCGTCGCCAGGAGTGGAAGCGGTACGGTCATGTTAGCCCCGGCGAGGCGGTCGCATCCTTGTTTCCGGACTTCCTGTTGACAGTCCTTTGAATTACGTATGTAATCGATAGAAATTACATTCGTAATCGGGGAGTGGCCATGGCCGCGATCAGCGAAGCCGAGGCGACGGTGATGGAAGTGCTGTGGCGGTCCAGTCCGCGCAGCGCCGAGGAGGTGATCGCCGCGCTGGCCGATGCCACCGGCTGGGCCGAGCCCACCGTCAAGACCCTGCTCAACCGCCTGCTCAACAAGGGCGCCATCAGCGCGCGCAAGGACGGGCGCCGTTACCTGTATTCGCCGGTGCTGCGGCGCGAGGCCTGGGTGCAGCAGCAGAGCGAGGGCCTGCTGTCGCGCCTGTTCGGCGGCCGTGTCGCGCCCCTGGTGGCGCACTTCAGCGAGCGCGGCAAGCTCTCGGCGGAGGACATCGCCGAACTCAAGCGGCTGGTATCGGAACTGGACGAAGAAGGCTGAGCGATGGAGGGCCGGCGGATGCGCGGGCGGGCCGATGCCGCGTTTCCGGCCCCCTGCGGGCGAAGGAGGAAGGCAGATGGACGTGATGCAAACCCTGATCGAAACCACGCTGGCCGCCAGCGCCGCGTTGCTGCTGGTGCTGGGCTTGCGCCGGCCGGTGCGGGCATGGCTCGGCGCCAGTGCCGCGTATGCGCTGTGGCTGTGCGTGCCGACGGCCTTGTCCGCGGTGCTGCTCGAGCCGGCGCTGTTGTGCACCTACCCGGACGCGCCCACCCGCGACCGCGACTGGACCGGCTACGGCTGCACGGGCGCGGTGGCCGAGGCCCGGCCGGTCGCGGTCACGCTGGGATGGGCCTTCACCTTCGAGGTGCGCAACGGCCGTGCGCGGGTCGATGCGGCCCGCGCGCGCTGAAGGCCAGGCGCGCGGCCGGCTTCATTTCCAGCGGCATCGCCCGGCGCGAGGTTCTTCCACTGCCTCTTTCCCGTTGAGCGGCATCGCGCCCGTGACGCGCCTGCGTCACTCCAGCGCGGGCGTTGTCCAGTCGCGGTGGCGCTCCAGTTCGCCGCTGGCCGGGTCCGCGGCGATGATCGACAGGTCGTCGGCCGTCGCATGCAGCAGGTGCCTGCGGAGGGCGTTGCGGGCCGGGGCGTCCCATTCCGGGCGCCAGGCGCAGTGGGTGCCGTCCTGCACCGCGGAGTAGTAGCCGAGGTTGCCCGCCGCGCCGAGCGCCTTGTAGATCTCGGCACCGGCCAATGCGCTGAGGTGGCCGGAGCGCGCGCCGAGCCAGGCCACGTGCGGGTTGTCCAGGATCAGCAGGCCGCGCGGCGCGACCAGGCCCAGCACCTCGTGCTGGTCGATGGCCAGCCGATCGACCGCGCCGGTGAAGGCGCCGAACGCATCGCCCAGCCACGGCTGCTCGCCGTAGGCGCTGTGCGGGGGCTGGGCGCCTTCGCCTTCGCCGCCGCCACGCCACGTCGGGACGCCGCCTGCGCCGGATTCGATGGGGATGGTCAAGGCCACGCGCTGGTCGAACGCGCCGGCCGCCAGCGCGCCCTTGCCCAGTCGCGAGCAGCCGGCGACGGCGATGGCGTCGGCGCTCAGGATGCGCTGGTCCGAGCCGGCGATGACGTCGATGATGCGGCTCACGCCCCATGCCCAGGCCATCAGGCTGCCGGTGGACTGCACGTCCGGTCCGTAGAGTTCGAAGAACGCGCCTTGCCGGTCGCGGCTCTGGCCGGTTTCCGCGCCGATCTGCGTGGGCAGGTAGTCGATGCGGGCCACGCCTTCCTCGGCCAGCAGCCGGCCGTCCACGCCGGCGACGCCGCCCACGACGATCATCGCCGGATGGGGGCCTGGCCCCGCAGGCAGGCTGAGCTTCGCGCTGAAGGTCACCTGGCGGCCGCCATGGGAGACGGCGACGTCGATCCGGTCGCCGTTGATCGTGCCGGTGACCCGCTCCGGTTCCGGGCCCTTCCAGCCATAGACCTGGGCCTCGGCGGCCTTGAGGATCTCCTGCCGCCGGCAGCGCCAGTCCGCCCGCGTCGCCACCGCCGTGCCATCGGCCCTGGCGAAGGGATCGGGAAGGCGCGGATGGGATGCCGCGGCGGGCATGCCGACTTCGCAGTCCTGGCCACGGTTCTCGACGAACTCGCTCGCCGGGCCCGTGGGGCCCGCGACGTTCGGGGGTGCGGCCTGCGCGCCGCCCACGGCGGCGAGCGCCGGCGATGCCAGGGCGCACAGGAGCGCGAGCGGGACGAGGCGGAACGGGAAGGCGATGTGCATGGGACGTCCTGGCGGCAGTCGCCGCCGATCATGCCAGCATGCGCACGGCGTCGGCCAGGCGCTCCGCCGCGACGAGGCGGTGGCCGGGTCGGGGTCGGCTACCGGCATCTTCGCGCCGCGCAGCAACGGCATCGGTTCCTCGCGGCGCGCCGGGTCCAGCGTTGATGACGCTGCTTCGGCAGGCACGCGCGCCCGCTGCGCCTCGCCGCCCCACGTGGAACGGAAGAAAACGGACGGTCTTCAATGGGCGCGCAAATCCGCCGCAGGCCGATGCGGGGGGCGGGACGCGCCGATGATGCCTCAGCGCCGATCCTTGCCCGGGCGGGGCGGATCACCGTTGCTCGAAGGCGGCGTTGAGCACCGCCGCCAGGTGCGCGCCCGCCAGGCGGAGCTGGCGTTCGGCCACCGGCAGGTACGTGTCCACGTAGGCCGCGTCGATCGCGTGGCCTTGCGGATAGAAGCCCGGCTGCGACACCAGCCGGCACGACTGCAGCGCCCAGGCCAGTGCGCCCGCCGGCGGCGACGCGGCCGGCGGCTGCGGCAGCGCGCGCAGCCGTTCCAGCCATGCGTCCTCGTCCAGCCGGCGGGTGTTGAGCAGGCCGCTGTCCCAGAATGCGTGCAGGTTGGTGCCCCGGCCGCGGTGGTTCAACTGGTAGGTGTTGCCGCCGCGGTCGTGGCCGTGCCCGGCGTGCAGCGGCTGGTGCGCATCGCCGACCAGGTGGACGACGAACTTGAGCGCCTGCAGGCGCTCGGCGTCGCTGCGGGCGGTGTCGGCGAGGAGGCGGACCTGGGCATCGAGCGCATCGACCAGGCAATCGCCGCCGGGGCAGTCGCGAGCGGCGCGGTAGCGGCAGCCGTCGTCGCCGATGTTGACGTAGTGCCAGCGCGCGCTGCGCCGGCCCAGTTGCGGGTCGCTGCCGCGCAGCTCGTCGGCCCAGTTGGCGATGGCGGCCAGGCCCGGCGCGTTTTCGCCGCGCAGCAGCCGGGCTACGCCGGCCTGCGCCTGCGGGGTCAGGCCGTCCTCGGCCAGGCGCGCGACCAGGCGATGGCCCAGAGGCCCCCAGGCCTGCGCGGGCAGGACGACCGCCACGGCCAGCACCGCCGCCAGCCAGCGCGCGGCGCGGCGCGTGGGTATGCGCGGGGAAGGAACAGAATCGACCATGGTGGCACTTTAACCGAGGCGCGCGCCCACGCCGGAATCCAGCCGCCGCTGTGCATGCCCACGTCCGGTCCGGCAGCCAAGGAGCGGCGTTTCCGTTTCATCGGCAACGCCTCTTCGGCGGAAAGCGCCCATGGCCGCCACCGCCGGCCGGCATGCCCGGCGGCGCTTCCCACGGCCCGGGCGCCATGGGGACGGGTGCTAGAATGGTGGCCCTCTTTCCACCCACCACGGGCCACGCGGGGCGTGGCCGTCAGGAGTCACGAGCAATGGCGATCAAGGTTGGCATCAACGGGTTCGGCCGCATCGGCCGCAACGTGCTGCGTTCTGCGGTGCAGAACTTCGGCGACGACATCGAGATCGTCGCGATCAACGACCTGCTCGAGCCGGACTACCTGGCCTACATGCTGCAGTACGACTCGGTGCACGGCCGTTTCCAGGGCGAGGTGAAGGTCGAGGGCAGCACCCTGGTCGTCAACGGCAAGAAGATCCGCCTGACCCAGGAGCGCGACCCGGCCAACCTGAAGTGGGGCGAGGTCGGCGCCGACGTGGTGATCGAGTCCACCGGCCTGTTCCTGACCAAGGAAACCGCGCAGAAGCACATCGACGCCGGCGCCAGGAAGGTGATCATGTCCGCGCCGTCCAAGGACGACACGCCGATGTTCGTGTTCGGCGTCAACCACGACACCTACGCCGGCCAGGCGATCGTCTCCAACGCCTCGTGCACCACCAATTGCCTGGCGCCGCTGGCCAAGGTCATCAACGACAAGTGGGGCATCAAGCGCGGCCTGATGACCACCGTGCACGCCGCCACCGCCACCCAGAAGACCGTCGACGGCCCGTCCAACAAGGACTGGCGCGGCGGCCGCGGCATCCTGGAAAACATCATCCCGTCCTCCACCGGCGCGGCCAAGGCCGTGGGCGTGGTGATCCCGGAGCTGAACAAGAAGCTGACCGGCATGAGCTTCCGCGTGCCGACCTCGGACGTGTCGGTGGTCGACCTGACCGTCGAGCTGGAGAGGGCGGCCACCTACGAAGAGATCAAGGCCGAGGTCAAGGCGCAGAGCGAGGGCGCGCTGAAGGGCGTGCTGGGCTATACCGAGGACAAGGTGGTGGCCACCGACTTCCGCGGCGACACCCGCACCTCGATCTTCGACGCCGATGCCGGCATTGCCCTGGACGGCACCTTCGTCAAGCTGGTGTCCTGGTACGACAACGAGTGGGGCTACTCCAACAAGTGCCTGGAGATGGTCCGCGTGGTGGCAGGCAAGTAACAGAGCCCGGCGGAAGCCATGCATCGGTAATGCGAAGGCGCTCCTCACGGGGCGCCTTTCGCTTTTCCAGGGAGCCGGCTTGCCGGCGAGCATCGGCAGGAAGCCGTCCGCGGCAAGCCGGCTCCTGGGGGGGAGCGGACACCGATGGGTACCCAGGGCGCGGCAAGACCGGCGTCTTGCAAAGCGGACGCGCATCGTCGACGCTGCGCGCGCCGGGCCGACGTGCCGCGCCGGCGACCCTCGCTGCGGTACTGACGGAACGGGACGGGGAATGGACGGAATCGTTGGATTGCTGGTGTTGCTGGGCCTGGCGCTGCTGGCCATGCCGGTGCTGCTGGTCGTGGCGCTGGTCTCGCTGGCCGGGCTGAAGCGGCGCGTTGCCGCGCTGGAAGCCGTGCTGGCCGTACCGCGGCAGGCACCGGCCCAAGCGCGGCCGGTTGCCCCGTCGCGGGCCGCGGCCAGCGCTCCGGCCGTGCGCACCGCACCGGCCGCGGAAGAAGTGGACGGACCGACCCTGGGCGAGCTGATGCATGCACGCGCCGCGCCGGCGCAGTCGTCGCCGGCCGTACCGCCCGAGGCCGCGCCGTCCGCCCCCGTACCCGTGCCATCTCCCGCTCCCGCGCCGGTTTCCACGACGCCCGCAGCTCCCGCGCCGGCATCGCCGCCGCCACTGCCGGCCGCCGCCCGCGCCGCCGCGGGGGAAGGCGCCTCCGGGCGCGAGACCGCGCCCGGCGCGGCGACCGCTGCGCCACCACCGGGCCGCCGCCCGCCGGACGCCGGCACGCCGGACCCCGCCGGCGCGGTGCTGCGGATGGTCAAGCGCTGGTTCACCGTCGGCAACGTGCCGGTCAAGATCGGCATGCTGGTGCTGCTGGCCGGCGTGGCCGCGCTGCTCAAGTACGCCAGCGACCAGGGCCTGTTCGTGCTGCCGATGGAACTGCGCCTGGCCGGCGTGGCCGTGGTGGCGGTCGCCGCGCTGGCCTTCGCCTGGCGCAAGCGCGACAGCAACCGCGCCTTCGCGCTCAGCCTGCAGGGCGGTGCCATCGGCGCGCTGCTGCTGACGGTGTTCGCCGCGTTCAAGCTGTATGGAATCCTGCCGGCGGGCGCTGCGTTCGCGCTGAGCGTGCTGCTGGTGGCCGGCATGGGCATGCTGGCGGTGCTGCAGGATGCCAAGGCGCTGGCGGTGTTCGCGCTGCTGGCCGGCTTCCTGGCGCCGGTCTGGCTGTCCACCGGCAGCGGCAACCACGTGGCGCTGTTCTCGTACTACGCGCTGTTGAACGCGGCGATCGTGGCCATCGCCTGGTTCAAGGCGTGGCGCATCCTCAACTTGCTCGGCTTCGCGTTCACCTTCGGCATCGGCGTGCTGTGGGGCGTGCTCGGCTACACGCCGGAGAAGTACGCCACCGCGCAGCCGTTCCTGCTGCTGTTCTTCGCCTTCTACCTGGCCGTGCCGATCCTGTTCGCGCGGCGACGGCCGGAGGGACGCCGTGGCCTGGTCGATGGTTGCCTGGTGTTCGGCACGCCGCTGGTCGCCTTCGCCCTGCAGGCCGGGCTGCTGGAGGGCCGCTTCGTCGACGGTAGCCGGGTCCCGCTGGCGCTGTGCGCACTGGGCCTGGGCGCGGTGTACGCGGCGCTGGCCTGGCTCTTCCGCCGCCGCGCCGGCTACGCGCTGCTGTGCGACGCGTACGCGATCCTGGCGGTGGGCTTCGCCACCCTGGCGGTGCCGCTGGCGCTGTCGGCGCGGGTCACGGCCAGCGTGTTCGCGCTGGAAGGCGCGGGCCTGGTGTGGCTGGGCCTGCGCGGGCAGCGCTGGTGGCCGAAGCTGGCCGGCACGGCGCTGCAACTGCTGGCGGCCTGCGCGCTGCTAGTGGGGCTGGACGGTGCCGGCGCCGATGCGCGCGCGCTGTTCAACCCCACCGCGATGGGCCTGCTGCTGCTCGCGCTCGCCGGCCTGGCCAGTGCCTGGGCCGCGCGCGCGCATGGGGAGAACGGCGGCGCGCTGGCCTTCTACCTGTGGGGCCTGACGTGGTGGACGGGCAACGGCCTGCACGAGGTGGCGCGCTTCGTCGATGCCGATGCCCGGGCCGATGCCTTGGTCGTGTTCGCCGCCTTCACCGGCTGGCTCGTGGCCGAAGTGCAGCGCCGCCATCCGGCGCGCGTGCTGGCGCTGACGGTGTTCGCCGCCTTCGCGGCGGCGATGCCGCTGGCGCTGTGGCAGGACGCGGCGCACGTCCATCCCTTCGGCGGCGGCTATGGCGCGCTGTCGTGGGTCGTGTTCGCCGTGCTTGGCCTGCGCAGCCTGCTGTGCCTGCGCGAGGACCGCAGCGGGGGTGCGGGTGCCGCGCAGTTCGCATGGTGGCTGCTGTGGCCGCTGGTGTCGTCGCTGTGGGCGTATTGGCTGGCCGGGCATTTCGGGCTGGCGCAGGGCTGGCATCTGGCCCTGGCGGCGCTGCCGTGGCTGGCGCTGGTTGCGCTGGCGTTGCGGTGTTGGCCATGGCTGGCGTTCCCGCGGGCGCAGGAGGCGGCCGATCCGCTGCGCCAGCCGTTGTTGTGGGCGGCCTTCGCGGTGATCGCCGCGGGCTGGCTGTTGGCTTTGCCGCAGGCCGCGCCGTCCGCGCCGTTGCCCTGGTTGCCGCTGCTCAATCCGGCCGAGATCGCGCAAGGGCTGGCGCTGGTGCTGGGCGCGGCCTGGCTGTGGTCGGGCCGGGCATCGCCGGAAGCGGCGCGATGGCGCAGCGGCATCGTCGCGCTCGGCGGCTTCGTGCTGCTGACCGTGAGCACGCTGCATACCGTGCATCACTGGGGCGGCATCGCATGGACGCCGTCGCTGCTGTCCACCAGCCTGGCCCAGACCAGCCTGACCGTGGTCTGGAGCGTCCTGGGCGTGATCGGCTGGATCGTCGGTTCCCGGCGCGGCCGGCGTGGCCTGTGGCTGGCCGGCGCGCTGCTGATGGGCGTGGTCCTGGCCAAGCTGGTCCTGGTCGACCGCCAGCACCTGGGCAACCTGCTGGGCATCGTTTCGTTCATCGCCTACGGCGTGCTGTGCACCATCGTCGGCTACCTGGCGCCCGCGCCGCCCCGGGCGCCGTCGGCCGCTGCGGAGGGGGTGCGGGCATGAACAGGGCCGTCTGGATGTGCCTGTTGCTGTTGCCGTCGCTGGCCATGGCCAGCGCGCGCGAACAGTACGCGCGGCAGTGGCCGTTGACGCCGGGCCAGGCCGATGCCGGCGCCTATCGCGTGGTGCTGGACGAAGGCGTCTATCGCAGCGCCGCACAGGCGTCGCTGCGCGACCTGGAGGTGTTCAACGCCGAGGGCCAGGCGCTGCCTGCGGCGCTGCTGTCGCCCACGCAGCCGCTGGCGCAGCCGCCGCGCACGCTGGCGCTGCCGTGGTTCGCGTTGCCGGCGGCCGATGCGGTGGCCGGCGGCGGCGACATCCGCCTGATCGCGGAGCGTGGCGAGGACGGCGGCATCCTGCGGGTCGAGGCCGGCATCGCGGGGCGCAGCGTATCGGCCGGGGGGCAATGGCTGGTCGACGCCAGCCGCCTGCGCGAGCCGGTGCGCGCGCTGCTGCTGGAATGGGAGGCGCCCGCGCAGCCGCTGCAGGCCGGCTACCGGGTGGAAGGCAGCGACGACCTGCGCCGCTGGCGCACGCTCAATCCCGGCACCACCCTGCTGGACCTGCAGCGCGAAGGTCAGCGCCTGCGCCAGGACCGCATCGCCCTGGATGGCCAGGCGCGCTACCTGCGCCTGCTGCCGCTGCACTCGGGCACGGCGCCGGTGCTCAGCGGGGTGGCGGCCGAACTGGCGCCGCCGGCGCCACAGCAACAATGGCATTGGCAGGAGATCGCCGGTGAACGGCGCAGCGAGGGCGGGCGCGAATACTTCGACTTCGTCTTGCCGGGCCGCTTCCCGGTGGAGCGGGCCGACGTGCAGTTGCCCGGCAACAACGCGGTCGAGTGGACCCTGCACAGTCGCGAGGACGACGGCGCTTCATGGGCCTGGCGCGCGGGGCCGTGGATGGCCTACCAGGTGGGTGCCGGCGCGGAGGCGGCCAGCCGCTCGGCGCCCAAGGCCCTGGTCTCTCCCGTGCGCGACCGCCACTGGCGGCTGACCGCCGCCACCCCGCTCGGCGCGGCGGAGCCGGTATTGCGCCTGGGCTACCAGCCGGAGGTGGTGGTGTTCCTGGCCCAGGGCACGCCGCCGTACGCACTGGCTGCCGGCAGCGCCAGCGCGCAGCGCGCCGATACGCCGATCCCGGCGCTGCTGGAGGCGCTGCGTCGCCAGCGCGGCATCGACTGGCAGCCGGCGCCCGCCTACCTGGCCGATGCGCCCGAGGAACTGGCTGGCGAGCACGCATTGCGCGCGCAGCGGACCTACGACTGGAAGGCCTGGCTGCTGTGGTCGCTGCTGGTCGGCGGCGCGCTGGCCGTGGCCGCGCTGGGCCTGAGCCTGCTGCGCCAACGGCCGCCACCGGGCTGAGGCTGCTCTGCCGGTGCCCTCGCCGGTGCGAGCCGGTGCATCGACGCCATCATCGGCTTCCACCTGACGGGTCGGTGTCCGCGGCTGGCCCGTTCCGCCGCGCCACGCTTGTCGTTGGCGGGATATTCCTGCCGACCGTTGCGGCGGACACCATCGTCGCCGCCGGCCCGGTTTGCCGCATCGCCGGCCAGCCCTGAAAATGCACCGTCCGCTGCACCGGACCATCCGGTTGCAGCCCGCCTTCGCGCAGGGCCCGGCCACGATGCCGGCGCGGCGCGGGATGCTTTCCTCCTTTCCCCCTCGATGAGAATGAACCAATGACGATCCTGCGGATGACCGACCTCGACCTGTCCGGCAAGCGCGTGCTGATCCGGCAGGACCTCAACGTCCCGCTGGAGGACGGCCGCATCACCTCCGAGCAGCGCATCACCGCCTCGGTGCCCACGCTCAGGCTGGCGCTGGAGCAGGGCGCGGCGGTGATGGTCGCCTCGCACCTGGGCCGGCCGAAGGAAGGCGCGTGGAGCCAGGCCGACTCGCTGGCGCCGGTGGCCGCGCGGCTGTCGCAGTTGCTGGGCGTGGAGGTACCGCTGGTGCGCGATTGGGTGGACGGCGTGGACGTGCGGCCCGGCCAGGTCGTGCTGCTGGAGAATTGCCGCATGAACGTGGGCGAGGGCAAGGACGACGAGGCGCTGTCGCGGAAGTACGCGGCCCTGTGCGACGTGTTCGTGATGGACGCCTTCGGCACCGCGCACCGCGCCCAGGCCTCCACCCACGGCGTCATCCGCTTCGCCCCGGTCGCCGCCGGTGGCCCGCTGCTGATGGCCGAACTCGATGCGCTGGACAAGGCGCTGGCCGAGCCGGCCCGCCCGCTGCTGGCCATCGTGGCCGGCAGCAAGGTATCCACCAAGCTGGAACTGCTGACCAGCCTGGTCGGCAAGGTCGACCAACTGATCGTCGGCGGCGGCATCGCCAATACCTTCATCGCCGCGGCCGGCCATGGCGTGGGCAAGTCGCTGTACGAGGCCGACCTGCTCGACACCGCGAGGAAGATCGACGCCGATGCCCAGGCGCGCGGCGCGCAGATCCCGCTGCCGACGGACGTGGTGGTGGCGGCCGAGTTCAAGGCCGACTCGCCGGCCTCGGTGAGGCCGGTCGACGCGGTGGGCACCGAGGACATGATTTTGGACATCGGCCCGCAGACCGCGCAGCGCTACGCCGAGCTGATCGCGGCCGCCGGCACGGTGGTGTGGAACGGCCCGGTGGGCGTGTTCGAGTTCGACGCCTTCGGCAAGGGCACCGAGACCCTGGCGCGCGCGATCGCCGGCTCGAAGGCGTTTTCCATCGCCGGCGGCGGCGACACCCTGGCCGCGGTGGACAAGTACGGCATCGCCGGCCAGGTGAGCTACATCTCCACCGGCGGCGGTGCGTTCCTGGAGTTTCTGGAGGGCAAGACCCTGCCGGCCGTGGCGGCGCTGGAGGCGCGTGGCGGCTGAGGCCGTGACGGGAGCGTCGCGCTCCTAGCGGGTGCGGCCATGTGGTGGGGATGGGCCGGCGCATGGCGCGCCGGCCTCCGGATCAGCGGTGCAGGTCGCCGGCCGCCTCGGGCTGGTAGCGCACGGCCTTGACCTGGAGCTTGAGCGGGCGGCCGCCCGGCGCCTGCCAGTCGATGGTCTGGCCGACCGACAGGCCCAGTAGGGCGCTGCCGACCGGGGCCAGGACCGACACGCGGCCCTTCTCCACGTCCGCTTCGTTCGGATAGACCAGGGTCAGCACGTGTTGCTCGCCGGTGGCGGCGTCCTCGCACTCGACCTGGGAGTGCATGGTGACCACGTTGGCGGGCATCTGCTCCGGGGGCAGCACCTCGGCGCGGTTCAACTCGTCCATCAGCGCGAGCGCGGCCGGATGGCGGCTCAGCACCGGGGAGTCGAGCAGGGCCTCGAGCCGCGCCATGTCGCGGCTGGAGATGATCAGTGAAGGGGGCAGGCCGCTGACGGACTGGGTGGACATGGGTGTTCCTCGGGTTGTCGGTGCGCGGCGGGCGCGCATGAAGAAAAAGGCGGCGCGTCTCCGCATCCGCCTAGGGTCAATGACTATGGGAGAAACGTAGCCCGGAATGCGATCCGGTTCAACTGGGGCCGTTCAGGCCGGTGATGGGACGACCGGGGGTGGCGGCGGGGCGGATGCGGCCGGGGCGGTTTCCAGCAGGCCGGCCGGCAGGTTGCGGAAGACCTGGGCCAGGCGCGCCAGGAAGCCGGCCATGGCCGAGCTGCGCCGCCAGCACATGGCGATGCTGCGGCTGGGCGGGGTGCCCGAGAAATGCAGCAGGTGGACGTTTTCCGAGCAGGCCACCGGCGGCTTGACCGCCAGCGCCGGCAGCAGGGTGGCGCCGACGTTGGCGGCGACCATGTGCCGCAGCGTCTCCAGGCTGGTGGCGCGGAAGCCGGTCTTCTCCTGGGCCCCGGACAGGCGGCACACGTCCAGGGCCTGCTCGCGCAGGCAGTGGCCGTCCTCCAGCAGCAGCAGCGGCTGTTCCATCAGTTCGTCCAGGGTGAGGGTGCGGCGGCCGGCCAGCAGGTGGTTTTCCGGCACCGCCAGGACGAAGGGTTCCTCGAACAGGAACTCGGTGTGCAACTGCTCGTCGTGCACCGGCAGGGCCAGCAGGACCGCATCGAGCTTGCCCTCGCGCAGGCGGGTCAGCAGCTCGTCGCTCTTTTCCTCCACCAGCAGCAGTTCCAACTGCGGGAAGCGGGCGCGCATCTGCGGGATCACGTGCGGCAGCAGGTAGGGCGCCAGGGTGGGGAAGATGCCCAGGCGCACGGTGCCGGCCTCCGGGTCCTGGCTGCGGCGGGCGGCCTCCTTCATCTGCTCGACCTCGGCGATGATCCGCCGCGCGCGCTCGGCGGCCTCGCGGCCGGCCGGGGTCAGCATCACCTTGCGCGGCGCGCGCTCGACCAGCGGCACGCCCAGTTCCTCCTCCAGCTTCCTGACCTGGGTGGAGAGCGTGGGCTGGCTGACGAAGCAGGCCGCCGCGGCGCGGCCGAAATGCCGGTGGTCGGCCAGCGCCAGCAGGTATTTGAGATCGCGCAGGTTCATGGCAGCTTCCCTCCTGGAACCGTTGGCTGGCGCAGGGCGTGGGCATGCCCCAGGCACATGTCGTTCTTGACGTGTAGGCGCGGCTCCACTGTACGTGCGTTTGCGATGGGTACAAGCCCGGCTGGGGCTCGGAGAACCGCTAGGCGCGCCGTCCTGTTCCGGCATGCGCGGGCCTGGGTGCGCGGGAACCCGCATCCGGGCGGGTGCGGACCGCACCCGGCCTGCGCCCTTGCCCCGGCCGCCGCCTCAGGCCGCCTCGGCCACCGCCGCCTCGGCCTTCGGCGCCGACGCCCGGATCAGGTGGTCGAAGGCGGCCAGCGCGGCCTTGGAGCCCTCGCCCATGGCGATCACGATCTGCTTGTAGGGCACGGTGGTGCAGTCGCCAGCGGCGAACACGCCCGGCACGCTGGTCTGGCCGCGCTCGTCGACCACGATCTCGCCGCGCGGGCTCAGCTCGACCGTGCCCTGGAGCCACTCGGTATTGGGCAGCAGGCCGATCTGGACGAACACGCCCTCCAGTTCGACCCGGTGGCTGTCGCCGCCCTCGCGGTCCTTGTAGACCAGGCCGGTGACCCGGGCGCCGTCGCCCAGCACCTCGGTGGTCTGCGCGCTGGTGACGATGCGCACGTTCGGCAGGCTGCGCAGCTTGCGCTGCAGCACCTCGTCGGCGCGCAGCCTGGCGTCGAACTCGATCAGGGTGACATGGCCGACGATGCCGGCCAGGTCGATCGCCGCCTCCACGCCGGAGTTGCCGCCGCCGATCACCGCCACGCGCTTGCCCTTGAACAGCGGGCCGTCGCAGTGCGGGCAGTAGGCCACGCCCTTGTTGCGGTACTCGTCCTCGCCGGGCACGTTCATCTGCCGCCAGCGCGCGCCGGTGGACAGGATCACGGTCCTGGACTTGAGCGAGGCGCCGCTGGCCAGCCTGACTTCGATCAGGCCGTCCTCGCCGGCCGGCGACAGCGCGTCGGCGCGCTGCAGGTTCATCACGTCCACGTCGTATTCGCGCACGTGCTGCTCCAGCGCCGCGGCCAGCTTCGGGCCCTCGGTGTGCTGCACCGAGATGAAGTTCTCGATCGACATCGTATCCAGCACCTGCCCGCCGAAGCGCTCGGCGGCCACGCCGGTGCGGATGCCCTTGCGCGCGGCGTATACGGCCGCGGCCGCGCCGCCGGGGCCGCCGCCGACCACCAGTACGTCGAACGCGTCCTTCCCGGCGATCTTCTCGGCCGCGCGCTTCTCGGCGCCGGTGTCGAGCTTGGCGACGATCTCCTCCAGGCCCATGCGGCCGGCGCCGAACGCCTCGCCGTTGAGGAAGATGGTCGGCACCGACATCACCTGGCGGGCCTGGACCTCGTGCTGGAACAGCGCCCCGTCGATGGCCACGTGCTTCACCTTCGGGTTCAGCACCGCCATCAGGTTCAGCGCCTGGACCACGTCCGGGCAGTTCTGGCACGACAGCGAGAAATAGGTCTCGAACACGAACTCGCCGTCCAGCGCCCGCACCTGCTCGATCACCTCGGCCGCCGCCTTGGACGGATGCCCGCCGGCCTGCAGCAGCGCCAGCACCAGCGAGGTGAACTCATGGCCCATTGGCAAGCCGGCGAAGCGCAGCGAGATGTCGTGGCCGGGGCTGGTCACGGCGAAGGAGGGCGTGCGCTGCGCATCGTCGCGGCGCACCTCCAGGGTGATCCGCTCGGACAGCGCCTCGATGTCCTGAAGCAGGCCGAGCATCTCGGCCGAACTGGCGCCGTCGTCGAGCGAGGCGACCAGGTGCAGCGGGCGGGTCAGGCGCTCGAGGTAGGCCTGCAACTGGGTCTTGAGGTTGGCGTCCAACATGGCGCGGCTCCTTGGCGAAGGCATGGTGAAGAGGGGGAGGGCACGATCCAGGCGGCCTGCACCGAGGCAAGCCGATCGCGCTGCGCCCTGTCCGGCAGGGCACGGGATGCGTGGAAGTGGACCGGAGCCGACGCGGCCTGCGTGGCGTGCCGCTTGCGCGGCGGCGGCGTGGGAGCGATGGCTGCGGTCCACCGCCTCGGTGGGCGCGAGGCGGCATCCCATCCCCGCCCGCGGGCGGGGATGGGCGCGGCAGCCGCTTAGATCTTGCCGACCAGGTCCAGCGACGGGGCGATGGTCTTGGCGCCTTCCTTCCACTTGGCCGGGCACACCTGTCCCGGGTTGGCGGCGACGAACTGCGCGGCCTTGAGCTTGCGCAGGGTCTCGCTGACGTCGCGGGCGATCGCGTTGTCGTGGATTTCCAGGGTCTTGATCATGCCTTCCGGGTTGATGATGAAGGTGCCGCGCAGGGCCAGCCCTTCTTCCGGGATGTGCACGCCGAAGGCGTTGGTCAACTGGTGGGTGGGGTCGCCGACCAGCGGGAACTGGGCCTTGCCCACCGCAGGGGAGGTCTCGTGCCACACCTTGTGCGAGAAGTGGGTGTCGGTGGTCACGATGTAGACCTCCGCACCGGCCTTCTGGAACTCGGCGTAGTTGTCGGCGGCGTCCTCGACCTCGGTCGGGCAGTTGAAGGTGAAGGCGGCGGGCATGAAGATCACGACCGACCACTTGCCCTTCAGGCTGGCGTCGGAAATCTCGACGAACTCGCCGTGGTGGAAGGCGGTGGCCTTGAACGGCTGGACCGTGGTGTTGATCAGGGACATCGATGGATCCTCTGGTTGGGGAAAGGCGGATGGAAATAACAGGCGCCATCCTAGACAGGCGCGATAGATATTTCAAATCAATTATGAGGATTGCATAGATAGATGCTGACTATCGAAATTCAAGGCCCGCTCTTGCGCACCGGGCGGTCGCAGCCTGGTGGCGTTGGGGCCGCGGGTGCTTCATCGTCCGGGCGATGAACGAGACAGCCCCCTGCGCCCACCGCGTCGACGTCCTGTTGCGCGAGGCCTGCGCCCGGATCGGGCGGGAGGACGCCGAGCCCTTGCTGGTCCATGCCCTGGGCCGGGACCGGGCCTGGCTGTTCGCGCACGCGACCGATCCGGTCGCCACGGCCGCGGCGACCGCCTTCCAGGCCCTGGTGGAGCGCCGGGCCGGCGGCGAGCCCGTGGCCTACCTGACCGGCCGCCGCGGCTTCTGGACCCTGGACCTGGAAGTGTCGCCCGATACCCTGATCCCGCGCCCGGAAACCGAACTGCTGGTCGAACTGGCGCTGGAAAGGCTCGATCCGCAGGCACCGGCGCGGATCGCCGACCTGGGGACCGGCAGCGGCGCCATTGCCCTGGCCATCGCCAGCGAGCGCCCGCTGGCGGCGGTGGTGGCCACCGACGCGAGCAAGGCGGCCCTGGCAGTGGCGGTGCGCAACGCCCGGGCCCATGGGCTGGAGAACGTCTGGTTCCGCCGCGGCGACTGGTTCGCCGCGCTGGGCGGCGAGCGCTTCGACATGATCGTCAGCAACCCGCCGTACATCGCCCAGGGCGACCCGCACCTGGCCCAGGGCGACCTGCGCCACGAGCCGGCGGGTGCGCTGGCGTCCGGCACCGATGGGCTGGAGGCGATCGGCGTGATCGCCGCGAGCGCGCCCGGGCACCTGGTGCCCGGCGGCTGGCTGCTGCTGGAGCACGGCCTGGAGCAGGGGCCGGCGGTGCGCGGCCTGCTCGCGCAGGCCGGCCTGGCCGACGTGGAGACCAGGCGCGACCTGGAACGGCGCGAGCGGGCCACGCTGGGGCGGAAGCCGGCGTAGCGCCGCCGGGCGCCGCGCGCGCCTGCGCTAGAATCGCCGGCTCACCCGCAGCGAGTCCGGGCATGCGCACGCTCTACCCCGAGATCGAACCGTTCGATGCCGGCACCCTGAAGGTCGACGACCGCCACACGCTGTACTACGAGCAGTGCGGCAACCCGCAAGGCAAGCCGGTGGTCCTGCTGCACGGCGGCCCCGGCGGCGGCTGCAGCCCGAAGATGCGCTGCTTCCACGACCCGGCCAGGTACCGCATCGTCCTGTTCGACCAGCGCGGCTCGGGCCGTTCCACCCCGCACGCCGACCTGGTCGACAACACCACCTGGCATCTGGTGGCCGATATCGAGAAGCTGCGCCAGCACCTGGGCATCGGGACGTGGCAGGTGTTCGGCGGGAGCTGGGGTTCCACCCTGGCGCTGGCCTACGCCCAGGCCCATCCCGGGCGCGTCGCCGAACTGGTCCTGCGCGGCATCTTCATGCTGCGCCGCTGGGAGCTGGAATGGTTCTACCAGGAGGGCACCAGCCGGCTGTTCCCGGACGCCTGGGAGCACTACGTCGCCGCGATCCCGCCGGTGGAGCGCCACGATCTGATCTCCGCCTTCCACCGCCGCCTGACCAGCGGGGACGAGGCCACCCGGCTGGCCGCCGCGCGCGCCTGGAGCGTGTGGGAAGGCGCGACCAGCTTCCTGCGCGTGGATTCGGATTTCGTGGGCAGCCACGAGGACGCGCACTTCGCCCTGGCCTTCGCCCGGATCGAGAACCACTACTTCGTCAACGGCGGGTTCTTCGAGGCCGAGGACCAGTTGCTGCACGATGCCCACCGCATCGCCGACATCCCCGGGGTGATCGTGCACGGCCGCTACGACGTGGTATGCCCGCTGCGCAACGCCTGGGACCTGCACAAGGCCTGGCCGAAGGCGCGCCTGGAGATCACTCCGGTGTCGGGTCATTCCGCGTTCGAGGCCGAGAACGTCGACGCCCTGGTGCGCGCGACCGACGCCTTCGCGGCGGCGTAGGCGTCCGCGGGACGGGCCGCCCCGGGACCGTTCCTTCCTGCAGGTTCCGTGGTGGTTTGGGTGGTCCGGGGCGGCCCGGACTTCGCCTAGGTCAGGGGTCCGCCTGCTCCGGGAGCGTGCCGGCCGCCGACTGCTCCGGCACCGGCTCGGCCGCGGAGGGCTGGGGATACTGCTGGATCGGGAACAGCGCCGGCCGCGCCCGCGCCGCCGGCTTGGACGGGCGCTCGATCTCCTCGGGCAGGAAGCGCTCGAGCACGCTGTAGAAGCGCTTGTAGAACTCCGGGTCCTGCAGGGTCTCGCTGGCCACCTTGACCAGCGAGTCCTCGCTGGAGCCGATCGGCAGCGAGACCGAGCCCAGCGCGCTCACGCCCAGGCTGGCGCTGGTGTTGCTCTTGCGCAGCACGTAGCGGTCCTGCACGGCGTTGACGAACACCACGGTCTGGTGCTCGCCGCGGGTCTGCGGCATGCACACCGCGCGGAACTCCACCTGCTCGTGGCTCTCGTCGTGCTGGAAATACTTGCGTGCCTCGACGATGTCGGCCTCGGCGCGGCCGACCACGAAGCCCTGGCTGAGCAGGGCCCGGCGCGCGGCCTCGCAGGCCTGCGCCGGCGAGTGGTCGAAGCTGCGCGAATAGGTGCTGGAGGAGTCGAACGCCTCGAAGGCGGACCGCTCCGGCAGCGAGCGGCCCATGGCGCAGCCGCCCAGCGCGGCGGCGATCAGCGGGAGCATCAGGGTCGGGCGTAGGCCGGGCATCATGCGCGAACGGGGGAAGGGGAAACCGGGCGAGTATGCCGGATCGCGGCCGGCATGCCGACCCGCCGTGCCCCGGCCGGGGCCGCGGTTCGGCCAAGCGCGCGCTTCAGCCCGGGAGGAACGCGGGCGCCACCGCGCCGAACAGCCGCGCCAGGCGCCGCGCCCAGGCCTCCTGGCCGGCGGCGTCGGCGATCAGGTCCTGGCGGATCTCCAGTTCCACGTGCGGCAGCGCGCGGCGCTCGCCGTGCACCGGGATCGCGTAGTCGCTGGCGTCGCTGACCGCGTAGGGCTGGTTGTCGCCCACCGCCAGGTCGCCCTCGGCCCGCAGCGCATCGCGCAGGGCATGGGCCAGGCGCGCGTCGCGGTGGTAGAGCACCCCGCAATGCCAGGGCCGCTCCACGCCGCCCATCGACGGGGTGAAGCTGTGCAGGGTGGCCAGCAGGGTCGGTCGCGCCTGCGTGGCGCGCAGGTCCAGTGCGTGCCCGATGCAGGCGTGGTAGGGCGCGAAGATCGCCTGCGCCCGCGCCGCGCGCTCGGCCGGCGCCAGGGCGGCGTTGGCGGGCACGGCGGTGCCGTCGCTGGCGCCGACGATGGAGGTGGGCGAGTCCAGCGGGCGGTTGCAATCGATCACCAGGCGCGAGTAGTTCTGCAGCACGGTCCAGGCATCCAGCAGCGGCGCCAGGCGCCGGGCCACGCCGGCGATGCCGATGTCCCAGCCGATGTGGCGGTCGATCGCGCCCGGCGCCAGGCCCAGGCCGCCGAGCGCGCGCGGGATCGCCTGTCCCGCATGGTCGACCACCAGCAGCCAGGGCGAGGCGCCGTGCGGATGCAACAGCTCGAAGGGCTCGGGGTCGCCGGGGCGCAGCAGGGACGGCGCGGCGGCGCGGCCTGCGTCAGGGCTCACGCGCGCTGCCGTCCAGGTTGTGGTCGATCATCCACAGGCCCGCCCAGAGCTTGGCGTCCAGTTCGTAGCCTTCCTCCAGCTTGCGCGCCAGCCAGGCCGCGGCCTGCGCGCGCGGCACCTCGTGCACGCTGATGTCCTCGCTGGCGTCGCCGCCGCCGGGGCCGATCTTGCGCAGGCCGCTGGCACGGACGAAGGCGATCTTCTCGCTGCTGGCGCCGGACGAGGTGGGGCCGACCATCAGCACCTGCGCCCGCTCGGCGGTCCAGCCGGTCTCTTCTTCCAGCTCGCGGATCGCCGATTCCTCGATGGATTCGCCGGCATTCACGTCGCCGACCAGGCCGGCCGGCATCTCGATGGTGCGCGCCTGCAGCGGGATGCGGAACTGCTCGACGAACAGCACCCGGTCGTCCG
Source organism: Pseudoxanthomonas broegbernensis (assembly GCF_014202435.1). Classification (GTDB taxonomy): domain Bacteria; phylum Pseudomonadota; class Gammaproteobacteria; order Xanthomonadales; family Xanthomonadaceae; genus Pseudoxanthomonas; species Pseudoxanthomonas broegbernensis. The sequence continues at coordinate 159,030 of NZ_JACHGU010000002.1, forward strand.
GGGTGACGGCCACGATGATCGCGGCCAGGCCGCCGGGATGGGTGCGCTCGGAGTATTCCCAGTGGCCGCGCACCACCATGCGCTGGTAGCGGCCTTCGTAGACGACATGCGGTGCGTCGGATGCGACGGAGGAACGGTCCATCGGGCCATCCTAAGCCGGAACGGACGACGGTTGCGCATCGCTGGCGGCGTCCAGCCCGGTCGCGGCGAGCAGGCGGCGCCGGGTCATCGGGCCGAAGCGCAGCGCGGCGGCCAGCGCATCGAGCATCTCCGGGTCGGCCTGGCCGCGGGCGGCGGCCGGACCTTCGTAGGCCAGCGGCGCGTCGCAGGCGATGGTGGTCAGTTGCCGCCACAGCAGGGCATGCTCGCGCTGCTCGCGCAGCCGCACGGCCACCCGTGCGGCCCCGCGCAGGCGCAGGAAGGCGACCTCGTCCACCCGTGCCAGCAGCGCGTCCAGGCTGCCGAAGTGGCCCAGCAGCACCGCCGCGGTCTTGGCGCCGACGCCGCCCACCCCGGGGATGTTGTCCACCGCGTCGCCGCTCAGCGCCAGGTAGTCGGCGATCTGGTGCGCGTGCACGCCGTGGCGCGCCTTGACCCCGGCCGCGCCCCAGCGCTGGCCGCGCGCGTAGTCCCATTGCTCGTCGTGCTCGCCCAGCAGTTGCGACAGGTCCTTGTCGGCCGAGACGATGACCCCGCGGTAGCCGGCCGGGCGGGCGCGGTGCAGGGCGCTGCCGATGAGGTCGTCGGCCTCGTACTCGTGGTCGGCCAGCACCGTCAGGCCGAGCGCGGCGCACAGCGCCTTGCAGTGGGCGAACTGGCGGCGCAGTTCTTCCGGCGCCGGATCGCGGTTGGCCTTGTATTGCGGGTACAGGCGATGGCGGAAGCAACTGTCCAGCGCCTCGTCGAAGGCGACGGCGATATGCCGCGGGCGCTCGCGTTCCAGCAGGTCCAGCAGGAAGCGGGCGAAGCCGTGCACGGCGTTGGTCGGCCAGCCGTGCGCGTCGCGGAACTCGTCGGGCATGGAGTGCCAGGCGCGGAACACGTACAGGCTGGCGTCCACCAGGTGCAGCGCCGGCGGGGCGCCGGGCGCGGCGCCCGCGTTCACGGCGTCCAGTCCGTCAGCAGCGCGCGCGGGTCCGGGCGCTCGCGTTCGGGCACCGGCCGCTGCGCCGTGCCGATGTGGATGAAGCCGGCGATCCGCTCGCCTTCGCCCAGGCCGAGCACGCGCGCCACCTCCGGGTCGTAGGCCATCCAGGCGGTCAGCCATTGCGCGCCGAAGCCCAGCGCCTGGGCCGCCTGCAGCAGGGCGAAGCAGACGCAGCCGGCGGCGAGCAACTGCTCCTGTTCGGGCACCTTGTGCCCGGGCTGCAGCCGTGCGACCACGGCCACTGCCAGCGGGGCATGGGAGAAGCGCTGGCGCTCCTTGTCGAGCGCCGCGGGCGGCGCGTCCGGCTGGCGTTGCGCGGTGCGCGCGGCGAGGAATTCGCCCAGCGCATGGCGGGCCTGGCCGTGGATGCGCAGGAAGCGGAACGGCACCAGTCGGCCGTGGTCGGGCACGCGCACGGCCGAGGCCAGCATGCGCAGCAGGGTGGCTTCGTCCGGTCCCGGTTCGCCCAGCAGCACCGAGGGCACCGAACGGCGCTGGTCGAGGGCTTCCAGGGCGGAAAGTGTGTGCATAATCCCAAAACGCTCAAGTCGAAGGCGCGATGCGCCGATAGGGCTGAAGTATAGGCGCCGCTCCGGGCAGGTCGTCGTGCGCCAGGTCCCGGTTGGGCCGGTGCCCGGTACGGACGGCTCCCGCGTGCGTCCCGGACCCCCGACCCCCATGCAGACTTTGCCTCCCGCCGACGAGCTGGCCAGCCGCAACCTCGACCTGCTGAACCAGGTCAGGGAGACGGTGGTGATGCCGCTGGCCGACGACTTCGCCTGGGCGCTGGACGGCCTCGGCCAGGGATTGTTCCGGGAGGCGGACAGCGCACCGGCGGCGCGGCAGAAGGACTACCTCGACGCCATCCAGGAGCTGCGCCGCGAGCGCGAGCCGATCATCGCCCGTTTCCGCGCCCACCTGGCCAAGGCCTGGCAGGCGCTGGAAAGCGGGCGGCCGCTGTCGGTGGAGCGTACCCTGGCCCGTGGCAATGATCTCACCCTGGTGGCGGCCGACGAACTGGAAGTGCGACTGGCGGTCCGCAGCCTGGCCGGCGCGATCCAGCAGCGCTGGCGGCCGGAGCTGATGCGCCTGGACCGCTACCTGGGCTGGATCGCCGGCGGCCTGCGCTTGAATGGGGACAACAACCCGGTCGGCCCGGAGCACCTGGGAGTGGCGGTCTACGCGGCCTTCTCCGGCCTGCGCATCGCGCCGTGCGCGCGACTGGCCGCCGTGCGCCTGTGCGAGGGGGCGCTGGTGACCCGCGTGGGCGCGCTGTACGAAGTGCTGGAGCAGTGCTTGATTGCCCTGACCCGCGAGACCGACCTGCCCAGCGGCCGCACGCGCCGCCGCGGCATCCCCCGCGCCGGGCAGGCACCCGCGGCGCCGGCGGAGGACTGGATCGGCCGCTTCTTCAGCCATTGGCAGGGCGCGCGCGGCGCGGCGCCGGTGGCGGCCGGGCTGGACGCGCACGTCCGCGACGACCGCGAACTGCTGCCGCCGGGATTGCGCGGCCTGTTGCAGGCCGCCCGCGGCGGCCATCGCGCGGCGGGGGAGGGCGATGCGTGCCGCACGCTCTCGCCGCGCGAACTGTCCTCGGTGCTGTCGCTGCTGCAGACCAACGAGCATGCCGGCTTCGACCAGGTCGATGCGGCCGGCGATCTGGTCCAGGGCCTGCACCAGCAGGTGCTGGCGCAGGCCGCCACCCTGGGCATCGACCCGGCCAGCGTGCGCCTGGACCCGGCCGACCGGGACGGGCTGGACCTGGTGGCGATGCTGTTCGCGGCCATGCTGGACCAGTCCGTGTTGACGCCCGACATCCGCCCGGTGCTGGGCCAGTTGCTGGTGCCGGTGGCCAAGGTTGCGCTGCAGGACCCGCGCCTGTTCGTGCGCGACAGCCACCCGGTGCGGCGCCTGCTGAACCTGCTGGCCGAGGCCTGCGACGGCAACCCCGGCGAATCGGCCGCCGAACTGGCGCTGCTGGCCCAGGTGCGGGCGGCGGCCGGGCGCATCGTGGAGGACTTCGACGAGCATCTGGGCGTGTTCCTGGCCGCCGAGACCGAGTTTGCCGCCTACTACGAGCAATACCGGCGCCGGGTGGAAATCGCCGAGCGCCGTGCGGCCGAACTGCAGCGCGCCGAGGAGCGCCGCGTCCAGGCGCGCACCCGCGCGGCGGAGGAACTGGAGCGCCGCGTGGGCGGCGTGGCCCTGCTGCCGGCGCTGGAAGGATTCCTGCGCCGGCCGTGGACGCAGCAGGTCGAGCGCGCCGCCTTGCGCGCCGAGGGCGACAGCCCGGCGCTGCATGACGCGCTGGCGCTGGCCGACGGGCTGCTGCGGGCGCACGCCGCGGCCGGCGCCGGCACGCCCGAGGCGGCCGCCTGGCTGGAGTCGCAGCACCCGCAACTGCAGCGCGCCTATGCCGAGGCCGGCCTGCCGGGCGCCGCCGCCGAGGCGGCCGCCACCGCCCTGCGGGATGCGCTGCTGGGAAGGGCGGCCACCGGCGCGGTGGCCGCCCCGGAACTGCCGCCGCCGCCGGAATCCCAGGTCCCGGCGGCCGACGAGGCCGCCTCGCCGCTGCCGGACGAACCCCCGGAGGCGCTGGGCTTCGACGTCCAGACCGTCGAGTATTTCCAGGCCCTGCCGCTGGGAACCTGGCTGGACTTCGTCGACCGCCATGGCCGGACCCAGCCGGGCAAACTGTCCTGGGTCAGCCCCATCTCCGGGCGGCGAATGTTCGTCAACCGGCGCGGCGCCCGCTTCTGCCTGGCCTCGCCCGAGCAACTGGCGGCCATGGTCCGGCTGGGCCGGCTGCGCCTGCACCGCGAGGAGGATGCCTTCTACAGCGCCATGCAGGACGTGCTGGACCGGCTGGAAGAGCCGGGGGCGGCCGTATGAACGGACATGGACCGGAAATTTTCGATTCATGCGAACTGCCCACTGCATCACGGTCCCTGGCCGTGCCAGCACGTAGGATGCAGGTGCGGAAATGGGGATCCGTGTTCGTCCCGATGTTTGTATCGCCCGTGCGGGAGCTAGGCGCATGAGTCCAGTCCAAGCCGATCCCAGTTCCTCCACCCGCGACGCCGTGCTGCTGGCACAGGCCCGGGATGCCTTCCTGCCCGGGCTGAGCGACGTGTTCGCCGCGGCGGTGGCGCGCTACGACGATGTCCTGTTCGATCGCGCCGAGCACGCCGGCGGCTCGCAACTGCTGTTCCTGGACGGCATGCGCGAGCTGCGCCGCCACCGCGAGGAGATCGCCACCCGCTTCCGTACCCAGCTCGGCCTGGCCTGGCAGTCGCTGGAGATGGGTGCGCCGCTGTCGGCCGAGGCCGCGCTGTCCAGCCAGGCGTCCGGTTTGAGCCTGGTGCCCGAGCACGAGCTCGAATCGCGCCTGGCGGTCCGCAACCTGGCCGGGGTGATCCTGCGCGACTGCAAGCAGGTGCTGGCGCGCCTGGACCGCCGCCTGGGCTGGATCGCCGGCGGCCTGGAACTGGAGGCCGACAGCAATCCCCTCGGCCCCGAGCACATCGGCGTGGCCGTGCACGAGGCCTTCGCCAACTGCGAGCTGGCGCCGGAAGTGCGCCTGGTGCTGATCAAGCTGTGCGAGCGCGATCTGGCGCCGGCCGTCTCCAAACTCTACGAACTGCTCGACCAGCGCCTGGTCCGCGCCGGCGTGCTGCCGGGCGGCCCGGCCACGGCGCGTCCCCGGGCGCGTCCGGCCGCGCCCGCGTCCGCCGCCGAGCCGTTGTTCGACCAGGTGCCCGAGGAACCCCACGCCGGCTATGGCGGCGGCTGGGCCGAGCAGGCGGGCGACGAGCATTCGCCCGCCTGGGCGACGCGCTTCATGCAGCGCTGGGGCGAGACCCGCGGCGCGATGCAGGGTGCCGGCGGCTTCGACGCACCACAGGGACATGCGCCCGGGCCGGCCGGCGGCGCGCCGGGCATGTTGCTGGACGCGCTGCACCAGTTGCTGCAGCAAAGCCGCGAACTGCGCGGCGGTGCCGAGCAGGCCGCCGGCAGCGTTCACGCGGCGCAATCGCAGCAGCGCCCGCTGAGCCAGCGCGAGATGCTCTCGGTGCTGTCACTGCTGCAGGCCACGCCCAGCGCAACCTTGCGCGCGGCCATCGGCGACGAGCGCGAGTCGCTGTCGCAGCGGCTCAAGAGCGAGGTGCTGTCCAATGCCAGCCAACTGGGCATGGACCCCTCCAGCACCCGCCTGGACCCGAAGGACGAGGACGCGATCGACCTGGTCGGCATGCTGTTCGACGTGCTGCTGGACGAGCGCGACCTGGCCGGCCGCCCGCGCGAGCTGATCGGCCGGCTGGTGGTGCCGTTTGTGAAGGTGGCGCTGCTGGACCGGCGCATGTTCGTGCAGAAGACCCATCCGGCCCGGCGTCTGCTCAACGCGCTGGCCGAGGCCTGCGAGGGCAACCAGGGCGAGAGCGCGGCCGAGCGCACCCTGCTGGCCAAGGTGGAGGAGGTCATCGAGCGGCTGGTGACCGAGTTCAACGAGAACCTGGCCATCTTCATGACCCTGGAGGAGGAGTTCCGCGACTTCCTCGAACAGCACCGGCGCCGGGTCGAGATCACCGAGCGCCGCGCCACCGAGATCCAGCGCGGCCAGGAACGCCTGGAACTGGCGCGCACGCGCGCCCAGTCCGAGCTGGCCATGCGCACCGAGGACCTGCACCTGCCGCAGGCGGTGGCCGATTTCCTGCGCAATCCGTGGCAGCACCACGTGACCCTGTCGCTGTTGCGCGACGGCGAGGACGGCGAGGCGTTCGTCGAGGCGATGGCCCTGGCCGACGGCCTGCTCGACGAAGTGGCCGAGGCCCAGCGCCACATCGTCGGCAAGCCGTGGCTGCAGGCCTGGCAGCCGGGCCTGCGCAAGGTGTTCGCCAGCATCGGCCTGCACGGCGATGCGGCCGACGCGGCGATCGGCGCGCTGCACGACACCCTGCAGGCCGTGGCCGCCGCGCGCCCGGAACTGGAAAAGCCGCTGCCGGAACTGCCCGAGGTGGCGCTGCCGCAGCCGGCGGCGGTGGAGCAGAGCCCGATCGAACTGGTCGGCGGCACCGACACCCTGGACTTCGACAACGCCGACGCGGCCCGCATCCGCAGCCTGCCGGTGGGGACCTGGCTGGACTTCATCGACAAGGACGGCCGCGTGCAGCCGGGCAAGCTGTCCTGGATCAGCCCGATCTCCTCGCGCCTGCTGTTCGTCAACCGCCGCGGCGTGCGCTTCTGCGTGGCCTCGCCGGAGGAGCTTGCGGTGATGGTGCGGCTGGGCCGGTTGCGCAGCCACGTGGTCGACGACGGCGCCTTCGACAGCGCGATGCAGGGCGTGATCGACCGCCTGGACACGCCGCCGCCGCCGCCGTCGGTCACCTTGCACTGAGCGCGCCGGCGAGGGCCTTTGGCCCTCCATGGAGGTTGCAGGACGGCGCACGCGGTCCGAGGCGCGTTCTCGCCCGTCGCCCGGATGTCCCGCGACACCCCCTCCGACGTGTCGCGGGACGGATGAAACCATCGCCGGGCCACCGTCGAGCCCTCGCGTTTTGCTAGCATCGCGGATTCGATCTGGACCGTGACGAGGGGATGCATGGCGGTTGAAGTGCTGGTGCTGAGGGAATCGGCCGCCGGGGAACGGCGCGTGGCGGCGACGCCCGAGACGGTGAAGAAGCTGCTGGCGGCCGGCGCGCAGGTGCGGGTGGAGGCCGGCGCGGGCCTGGACGCGGGCATCACCGACCAGGCCTATCTGGATGCCGGGGCGCAATTGGCCGGTGCCGATGCGCGCGCGCAGGCGGACGTGGTGCTGTGCGTGCAGTCGCCGCCGGCCGAGGCCATCGCGGGGCTGAAGCAGGGCGCCGCCCTGATCGGGCAGTTGCAGCCGCAGGCCGACCAGGCGCGTGCGCAGGCGCTGCAGGCGCGCGGCCTGCGGGTCTTCCCGCTGGAGCGGCTGCCGCGCACCACCCGTGCGCAGGCGATGGACGTGCTCAGCTCGCAGGCCGGCATGGCCGGCTACAAGTCGGTGCTGATCGCCGCGCAACTGGCGCCGCGCTTCTTCCCGATGCTGACCACCGCCGCCGGCACGATCCGGCCGTCGAAGGTGCTGATCGTCGGCGCCGGCGTGGCCGGCCTGCAGGCCATCGCCACCGCGCGCCGCCTGGGCGCGCAGGTGGAAGGCTTCGACGTGCGCCCGGAGACGCGCGAGCAGATCGAATCGCTGGGCGGCAAGTTCCTCGACCTGGGCGTGAGCGCCGCGGGCGAGGGCGGCTACGCGCGCCAGCTCACCGAGGAGGAACGCGCCGAGCAGCAGCGCCGCCTGGCCGAGCACATACGCGGCGTGGACGTGATCGTCTGCACCGCGGCGGTGCCGGGACGGCCGGCGCCGAAGATCGTCACCGCGGCCATGGTGGCCGGCATGAAGCCGGGCAGCGTGATCGTCGACCTGGCCGCCGAGACCGGCGGCAACTGCGAACTGACCCGGCCGGGCGAAACGGTCGAGCAGGGCGGTGTGACGGTGGCCGGCCCGCTCGACCTGGCCAGCATGGGCGCGGTGCATGCCAGCGAGATGTTCGCGCGCAACGTCTACAACTTCGTCGCCCTGTTCCTCAAGGACGGTGCGCTCTCGTTCGACTGGGACGACGAGTTGCTGGCCAAGACCGCATGGCCCGAAGCGCCGGTGGTGAAGGCAGCCGAGGCCGGCGCGGCCTGACGGCGGCGCGAGGCCCCGGGCGGCACGGGCACGCCAGGGGGGGCTACGGCCCCTCGGGCGCCGGATGGGTGCGCAGCCATTCCTTGCGCTGCTCGGGCGTCATCTTTTCCCACCTCTGCACGAACTCGCGGCGCCGCTCCGGCGTCATCTCGCGGGTTTCGTGGAAGATCGCGCGCGCGCGCTGGCGCTGCTCGGGATTCATCTGCTCGAAGCGGCGCATGCCGCGGCGCGCGCGCTCGCGCTCGTCCGGCGGCATGTCCCGCCAGCGCCGCGCGTGCTCGAGCATGCGCGTGCGTTCGGCCGGCGAGGCGTTCCAGCGCTCGCGCAGCGGGGCGATCAGCAGTTCGCGCTGTTCGGCGCTCAGTTGCTCCCAGGCCGGCGGCGCGGCAACGGCCGGCGCGGGCGGGGCCGCCGACACGGCGTGCGGCAGCGCCAGGACGATCAGGCACACGGCGAGGCGCAGGGCGTTCATCGTCTTACTCCAGGGCCAGGAGGGGGACATCGGCCGAAGCCAGCCACAGGTAGAAGCCGGGATCTTCCTGCAGCGGCCCGGTGGATTCTTCGGCCAGCACGGCGGCGGCCGGCGGCCCCGGGGGCGCCGTTTCCGGGCGCAGCACCACCGCCAGCGCCAGGGCCGCGGCGACCGCGCCGCCGGCCAGCCAGGGCGAGCGCCAGGACGCGCGCCGCGGTTCGTCGACGGCCGCCGACGCGGCCCGGCGCGCATCGCGCAGCCGCGCCATGACCGGGGCGGAGAGATGGGCCAGGGCACTGGCGTGCAGGGCCTTGGCGCGCAGGTCGAGGGGATCGGGTGCGGTCGTCATCGGACGTCCTCCAGTCGCGAATTCAGGGCCTGCCGCGCACGCGACAGGTGGGTTTTGACCGAGCCTTCCGAACAGCCCATGGCGCGGGCGGTGGTGGCCACGTCCAGTTCCTCCAGCACGCGCAGGGTGAAGGCTTCGCGCTGGCGTGCCGGCAGCCCGCGCAGGCCTTCCACCAGGCGCGCATAGACCTCGTGCTGCTCGTGCGTCTGCGCCGGCCCGGCGGTGGGGTCGGCCCAGTCGATGCTGGCGTCCTCGCCGTGCGCGCCTTCGCCGGCCGGCAGCAGCCAGCGCAGGCGGAAGCGCGCGCGCCGCTGCACGTCGATGATGCGCCGGCGCAGGATGCTCCAGAACAGCGGAGTCCATTCGTTCGATGGGCGCTCGCGGTAGGCGAGCATTTTCATCATCGCGTCCTGCACCGTGTCCAGCGCGTCCTCGCGGTGGCGCAGGCCGGCCTCGGCGAAGCGGAAGGCGCGCGGGCCCACCTCCGCCAGGAAGGCGTCCAGCGACGCCCAGGCGGGCGTGGCGGCGGCTTCCCAGGCGGGGTCGAGCGGTGTGGTCACCAGCACAGCTTAGCCTCATCGGTGGCGCCGACGCCGTGGGGCGGCGGCGTGTCCAGGGACATCGACACGGCGGTTTCACCGGAAATCTCCGTGAGCCCGCTTCCCACCCGTAAACGCCTGTACGCGGACCGCGTTGACCGGCTGTATGCCGGTTCATGCTGCGGTTATCATCGCGCCGGGCGCTGTGCCCGGGGAGCGAGGCGGTAATGAACGACGGTTTTGTGGCGCTTTACATCTTCATGCTCGCAGCCATCGCGGGCCACGTGATCATCTCGCGGGTGCCGGTGATCCTGCATACGCCGCTGATGTCCGGTTCCAACTTCATCCACGGCATCGTGCTGATCGGCGCGATGGTGGTGCTCGGCCACGCCGACACGACCCTGGAGAAGGCGATCGGCTTCGTCGCGGTGGTGCTGGGCGCGGGCAACGCCGCCGGCGGCTACGTGGTGACCGAGCGCATGCTGGAGATGTTCAAGTCGTCCAAGAAGCCGGAGCGCAAGGCATGAGCGGCGCACTCGACCTGCGCACCTGGCTGGTGGCCTCCAGCTACCTGGTCGCCGCCACCCTGTTCCTGCTGGGCCTGCAGCGCATGGCCTCGCCGGCCACCGCGCGCAGCGGCATCCGCTGGGCCGGCCTGGGCATGGTGATCGCCACGGCGGTGACCTTCCTGCTGCCGAACCTGCACAACCTCCCGCTGATCGTCACCGCGCTGGTGCTGGGCACGGTGGTGGCGTGGATCTCCGGCAAGAAGGTGGCCATCACCGACATGCCGCAGATGGTGGCGCTGTACAACGGCATGGGCGGCGGCTCGGCCGCGGCCATCGGCGCGGTGGAGCTGCTGAAGTATTCGGACCGGGTGCATGCCACGCCGGGCGTGGTCGTGGGCGGTCCCGGCGCGGTGGTGCTGACCCTGGCGGTGCTGGGCTCGGCCATCGGCGCGGTATCGCTGTCCGGCTCGATCATCGCCTGGGCCAAGCTCGACGGCCGCCTGGACAAGCGCATGGCATTCCCCGGCCAGCAGGTGTTCAACCTGCTGGTGGCCGCGGCCATGGCCGCGCTGGGCGTATGGGCGGCGGTGACCTTGCAGACCGGGCCGATCATCGCCTTCTTCGTGGTGGCGCTGCTGCTGGGCGTGCTGATGACCCTGCCCATCGGCGGCGCCGACATGCCGGTGGTGATCTCGCTGTACAACGCCTTCACCGGCCTGGCAGTGGCCTTCGAGGGCTACGTGCTGGGCAACCAGGCGCTGATCATCGCCGGCATGATGGTCGGCGCGGCCGGCATCCTGCTGACCCGGCTGATGGCCAAGGCGATGAACCGGCCGATCTCCGGCGTGCTGTTCGGCAGCTTCGGCGGCGGCGGCCAGGCCCAGGAGATCACCGGCGCGCAGAAGCCGATCGAGGCCGGCGACGTGGCCGCGATGATGGCCTATGCCGAGCGCGTGGTGATCGTGCCCGGCTACGGCCTGGCCGTGGCCCAGGCCCAGCACAAGATCTGGGAGCTGGCCCAGCGCCTGATCGACCGCGGGGTGAAGGTGAAGTTCGCCATCCACCCGGTGGCCGGGCGCATGCCGGGGCACATGAACGTGCTGCTGGCCGAGGCCGGCGTGCCCTACGACCTGATCGCCGACATGGACGACATCAACCCCGAGTTCCCGAACACCGACGTGTCGCTGGTGATCGGGGCCAACGACGTGGTCAACCCAGTGGCCAAGACCGACCCGGCCAGCCCGATCTACGGCATGCCGATCCTGGACGTGGTCGAGTCCAAGAACGCCATCGTGATCAAGCGCGGCAAGGGCACGGGTTTCGCCGGCATCGAGAACGCGCTGTTCTACGCCGACAACACCCGCATGCTCTACGGCGACGGCGCCGAGATGGCCAGCGCGCTGGTCAGCGAGCTGAAGGCGCTGGACGGCGGGCACTGAGCCAGCGGTTCCCCGGAACGGCCTCCGCCCGGCGCCGAAGCCGGGCGGCCCCCACCGGCGAAGGCGACTGCGTGTTCCACGCCGGGGGCGAGCGTCCGCTGGTGCTGCGGCGCGAATAGAACCGGAGGCCCGGGGCGCGTGCCGGCCGCCTGCCGGATCGATGCGCGGTGTGTCGGCGCCTCAGCGCGCCGCGCGCAGCGCCAGCAGCGGCGCCAGGCCCAGGCACAGCAGGTCCAGCCGGGTGTTGGCCAGCAGGCTCAGGGTCCAGACGTAATAGGCGCCCATCTTCGGTGCGGCCAGCCACGGCGGCAGGCCCATCTGCCCGCCGATATGGCCGGAGGCGACGAGCCACTGCGCCGTCGCGGTCACCGCCAGGGTCGTGGCCGCGGCCAGCAGGCGCCGCGGCCAGCCGCGTGGCATGCCGCCCAGGCGCAGCAGCCAGGCCGCCTGCAGGGCGGCGGCCAGGGCGATCCAGCCGTGCTGCCGGCCGCTGGCCAGCGCCAGCGATGCCCAGGCCGCCACCATGGTCGCCGCACCGATCAGCAACAGCGGCGGCCACAGCCAGTGCGTGGCCCGGGGCGGCTTGGGAGAGGCGGACTTGACGGAGGTCATGGCGGGGCCGGGACGGATCGCCAAGGATACGCGTTGCCGGCATCGGCTAGAATCCGCACATCCCCACGGGGCCGCCGCTTGCGCGTGCGCTCCACACGCCCCATATCCTTCGCATGTATTCCCGCAGCAGTGAACCCGTCCGTTTCGAGCGCGACTGCGCCGCCGTCATGGTGCCGCAGGGCGAGGCCGTGACCCTGCCGGCCGGCAGCGTCGGCTACATCACCCAGGGCCTGGGCGGCAGCTACACCGTGTTCGTGGAGGGCAACCTGTTCCGCATCGCGGGCAAGGATGCCGACGCCATCGGCAAGGAGCCGGTGGCCGAACTGGAACTGCCGGCCGGCGCCGGCGACGACGAGATCGAGGCGATGGTCTGGCGCCAGTTGCGCACCTGCTTCGACCCGGAGATTCCCTTCAACATCGTCGACCTGGGCCTGGTCTACGAGGCCAGCCTGAAGCCGCGCGAGGACGGGCAGCGCATGGTCGAGGTGAAGATGACCCTCACCGCGCCGGGCTGTGGCATGGGCGAGATCCTGGTGGACGACGTGCGCAGCAAGCTGGAGCAGATCCCCACCATCGCCGAGGCCGACGTCGAGCTGGTGTTCGACCCGCCCTGGGGGCGGCACATGATGTCCGAGGCCGCGCGGCTGGAAACCGGGATGTTCTGAAGGCCGGCCCGGGCTGCCGCTTGCCCTTGCGGGAGGTGGCTTGCCGGTGCCGCCCTGCAAAGCCGCCTGCCGGTGATCCACCGGCCATGGCGATGCGTCCCATCCCCGGCGCCCGTGCCATGCCGCCGACTGGAGTCGCCCCCGCAGGAGGCATGGCGCCTCAGCGGCTGATCGCCACCGCCTGCGCCTTCAGCACCCGCATCGCGTCGGCGGGGGAAATCTCCAGTAGCAGTCCGCGCTGGCCGGCATTGACGAAGACGCTGTCGGCGGCCATCGCATCGCGCTCGATCCACACCGGGGCCGGCCGCTGCTGGCCGAACGGGCTGATCCCGCCGACCTTGTAGCCGGTGCGGCGCTCGGCCTCGGCCACCTCCATCATCTTCGCGCCCTTGCCGCCAGCGGCCGCGGCAAGGGCCTTGGGGTGCAGTTGGCGGTCGCTGGGGATGACCACGCATACCGGCCGTGCGTCGACCCAGGCCATCAGCGTCTTCAGCACCCGCTGCGGCGGCGCGCCCACCGCGGCAGCGGCCTGCAGGCCCTTGCCGCCCGCGGTGCTGGCCTCGGCGTCGTAGTCGTAGGGATGCAGGCGATAGGCCACGCCGGCGGCATCGAGCGCGCGGGTGGCGCGGGTGGCCATCGACATGGGCGGCTCAGCAGGCTTCGAAGCGGTTGGCGGCCACGTTCTTGCGCACCGTGCCCGGATTCCAGACCCGGCCGTTCATCGCGATGTAGACGCCGGCCGGCAGCGACTGCACCGCGCCCACCGCGCAGCCGATGTTGAACTCCGCGTCCGAGCCGCGGAAGCGTGCCGGGTTCAGCGCGCCGGTCAGGACGATGGTCCGGTCCGGGATCGACTGCAGCACCTGGGCCGTGTCCACCATCGAGTCGGTGCCGTGGGTGACCAGCACGTGGCGGGCGGGCTGGGCGGCGATGGTGGCGCGCACCAGCTCGCGGTCCTCGTCGGTGATGTGCAGGGAATCCTTGCGCAGGATGGGGATCACGTCGAAGCGGAAGGCCACGCCGATTTCCTCCAGGATGCGCCCGATCTGCGGTGCGCCGACCTGGAAATCGGACTTGTCGTCGAAGTAGACCTTGTCGATGGTGCCGCCGGTGGTGACGATCAGAAGCTGGTCCATGTCCGGTCCTGATGCGGCGCGGCGCATGCCGCGCCGGCCGCGAAGCGGGGGAGCGACGCCCGCGGAAGGGTGCGGGTGTCGCGCAAGTGCGGCCATTATCGGCCAAACCGGGGGTGCGGCCGTCGGTAGGCGCGTGCGGGCCAGGATGTCGATGCCGGGCAACTGCGCCTCGGCGCATCCGGGAGCGGTCCCATCGCGCCCAAGGCCATGCCCGCGGCAGCGGCATCCATCGCAGAGCGTCTTCGAGGGCGGCGATTTCCGGAGTGCGTCGGCGTGGCCGGCTTGCGCTGCGCGCGCGATGCCCTGCCGGATCAGCGCCGCCGCGCGCCCAAGCGCGCGCGCAGGCCAGGCCAGCTCGAAGTGCCGATCACCGCCAGCGAGAGCGATATCTCGGCCCAGGCGAGCGCGGCCCGCTGCGGATGCGCCCAGGCGCTCATCACTCCGTGGCTGAACCAGAACAGGGCCAGGACGCCGGCCCAGAACGCCGCGCGGCGGCCGCCCCGCCAGCACGGCACCGCCAGCAGCAGCGGCGGCAGCGCGAACACCAGCAGCGCGGCGGCGGCATGGCGGTCGTCGTGGAACCAGGCCAGGTACAGCACCGCCAGCGCCAGCAGCGCGATTCCCGACAGGCGGTGGGCGGCGGGCATGGCCATCAGCGCGCCATCCGCGCGGCGACGTCGGCCAGGCGCCGGCCCAGGGCGCGCGCCAGCGCGGCTTCTTCCTCCGACAGTCGCGGGTCGTCCTGCGTCCCGGCGACGTGGCTGGCGCCATAGGGCGTGCCGCCGCTGCGGGTGCTGGTCAGCAGAGGCTCGGTATAGGGGATGCCGAGGATCAGGCAGCCGTGGTGCAGCAGCGGCACGTGCATCGTCAACAGCGTGGATTCCTGCCCCCCATGCTGGGTGGAGGTGGAGGTGAACACGGCCGCCGGCTTGCCGACGAGGGTGCCGCTGGCCCACTCGGCGCCCAGGCCGTCGAGGAAATGCTTGACCGGCGCGGCCATGTTGCCGAAGCGGGTGGGGCTGCCCAGGGCCAGGCCGGCGCACTCGGCCAGGTCGTGCGCGTCCACGTACGGCGCGCCGTCCTCCGGCACCGGCGGAGCGGCCTGCTGGGTCACCGCCGCCACCGGCGGCACGGTGCGCAGGCGCGCCTGCATTCCCGGCACCTCCTCCACCCCGCGCGAGATCTGCCGGGCCAGGCGCGCGACCGAGCCGCCGCGGCTGTAGTAGAGGACCAGGATATCGGGCATCGGGCGGGTTCCGGGCATGGGGAGGCGCCAGTATCGGCGATCCGGCGGCGCTGCGGCCCGCGCGCCGCTTCGGGTAGGCTTCGCGGGTGGGCATCGTGGAAACCGCCATCCGCTGGAGCGAACGCGTGCGCGACCCGGCGCGCGCGGCCACGTTCGCGCGCTTCCTGTGGCGCCGCTTCCTGGACGACCGCCTGTTCCAGGCAGCCGCCGCGCTGGCCTACACCACCGCCTTCGCCCTGGTGCCGCTGGCGGTGGTGGTGTTCGGCGTGCTGGCCGCGTTCCCGGTGTTCGACCGCTGGAGCGACCAGCTCAGCCACTACGTGTTCTCCAACTTCGTGCCCAGCGCCGCGCGCACGGTGGAATCCTCGCTGCGCCAGTTCTCGGCCAGCGCCGGGCAACTGACCGCGGCGGGCATGGTGGCGCTGGTGGCCTCGCTGCTGGTCACGCTCAACAGCGTGGAGAGCACCTTCAACCGGATCTGGCGGGTGGCCTCGGCGCGGCCGCGGCTGAGCCGCTACCTGGTCTACTGGACCGTGCTGACCCTGGGCGCGCTGCTGGCCGCCGCCTCGCTGTCCATCTCCGCGCGCTTCTTCGCCCTGCCGCTGTTCGCCACCCCGGAGGGGCGCTGGCTGGCCGACATCAGCCTGCGCCTGGCGCCGGTACTGATCGAACTGGTGGCGGTGGCGCTGGTCTACCGCGTGGTGCCGCACCACACCGTGCAGTGGCGCCATGCCTTCGTCGGCGCGGTACTGGCCACGGTGCTGCTGGAAGCGGTGAAGGCGGGGCTGAGCCTGTACCTGGGCAGCTTCCAGACCTACCAGAAGCTGTATGGCGCGCTGTCGATCGTGCCGATCCTGATGCTGTGGATCTACCTGGGCTGGGTGGCGATCCTGCTGGGCGCCTCGCTGGCCTCCTCGCTGGCGGCCTTCCGCTACCAGCCGGCCGCGATGCGGCTGCCGCCGGGCTACGAGGCCTATGCGCTATTGCGCTTGATCGGCCGCTTCCAGGACGCGCGGCGCGAGGGCCGGGGCCTGCACACCGACGAACTGCTGGCGCTGGAGCCGATGCTCACCGACTCGCTGCTGCAGGAGTTCCTGTGCCGCCTCGACGCAATCGGCATGCTGCGCCGGGACGAGCGCGGCGAATGGCTGCTGGCGCGCGACCTGGAGCGCCTCACCCTGGCCGAACTCTACGAAGCCTGCCAGTTGCGCATCCCCATCGACGAGGCGTGGCTGCCATGCCGCGACGATGCGCTCGGCACGGCCGCCATCACGGTGCTCGACGACCTGCGCCTGCCCTTGCGCGACGCGCTGAAGCGGCGCGTGGGCGACCTCTACTCCCCCTCCACAGAACCCACCGGAGCCTGATCCATGCGCCTGCCGAAAATCGTGGTGTTGTTCCCGCTGCTGCTCCTGCTGCCGGCCGCATGCGACCGCACGCCCGAAGCGTCGCCCGAGGCCGCCGCCGCGATGGAAGCGCCTCCCGCGCCGCCGGCCTCGGGCGAGGAAGAGAATCCCGCCTCGGGTGGGGCAGAGCAGACCGCGCCCATGCCGCGGTTCTCTTCCACCGCGCTGGATGGAAGCCCGTACGACCTGGCCGCGCACCGCGGCAAGTGGGTGGTGGTGAACTTCTGGGCCACCTGGTGCGGGCCGTGCCTGAAGGAAATGCCCGAACTGTCGGCGCTGCACACCATGCGCGAACAGGTGGAGGTGGTCGGCCTGGCCTACGAGGACATCGAGCCGGAGGAGATGAGCGAGTTCCTGCGCGAGCGCCCGGTGTCCTACCCCATCGTCATCCTCGATCCGTACGATCCGCCGCAGGATTTCGCCACGCCGCGCGGCCTGCCGACCACCTACCTGATCGCGCCCGACGGCACCGTCGCCCACCACTTCCTGGGGCCGGTGACCGCGGCGGACCTGGAAGCGGCCATCGCCGAGGCGGGAGGGTCGGTGGGAGGCGGCCGGTGAAGGCGGCGCGCTTCCTCGTGTCGGGCCGGGTGCAGGGCGTGCGCTTTCGCGCCTCCACGCGCGAACAGGCGCAGCGCCTGGGCCTGGACGGTCGCGCCACCAACCTGGTCGATGGCCGGGTCGAGGTGGTCGCCATTGGCCCCGCCCACGCGCTGGAGGAACTGGAACGGTGGCTGCGCGTCGGGCCGCCGCAGGCGCGCGTGGAGGCCGTCGAGCGCGACGCGCATGCCGGCCCCGTGACCGCCGGCTTCGGCATCGGCTGAGGCGGCCGCCCCCTGCGCGGCCGCGGCTCAGTCCGCGGTCAGCCGCGCCAGTTCGTCGGCCTGGTGCTCCTGCTGCAGGCGGGCGACCAGGGGGGCCAGCCCGCCCTCCAGCACCTCGGGCAGGTCGTACAGGGTCAGGCCCTCGACCCGGTGGTCGGTGATCCGGCCCTGGGGAAAGTTGTAGGTGCGGATGCGCTGGCTGCGGTCGCCGCTGCCCACCTGCAGACGTCGGCTCTGCGCCTGCGCGGCCTGCTGGCGGCTGCGCTCGGCGTCCAGCAACTGCGCCTTCAGCCGCTTCATCGCCTTGTCGCGGTTGGCGTGCTGGCTGCGCTCGGTCTGGCTCTCCACCACCGTGCCGGTGGGCAGGTGGGTGATGCGGATGGCCGAGTCGGTCTTGTTGACGTGCTGGCCGCCGGCGCCGGACGAGCGGAAGGTGTCCACCCGCAGGTCCGCCGGGTTGATCGCGATGTCCTCGACCTCATCGGCCTCGGGGATGATCGCCACGGTCGCGGCCGAGGTATGGATGCGGCCCTGCGACTCGGTGGCCGGCACCCGCTGCACGCGATGGGTGCCGGACTCGAACTTCAGCTTCGAATAGGCGCCGCGCCCGACGATGCGGGCCACGATCTCCTTGTGCCCGCCGTGCTCGCCCGGGTTCTCCGATTCCACTTCCACCTTCCAGCCCTGGCGCTCGGCGTAGCGTGCGTACATGCGGAACAGGTCGCCAGCGAACAGCGCGGCCTCGTCGCCGCCGGTGCCGGCGCGCACTTCGAGGAACAGGTTGCCGTCGTCGCGCGGGTCCCTGGGTACCAGCAGCAGGGCCAGTTCGCCGTCCAGCGCGCCCAGGCGCTCGCGCGCCGCGGCGATCTCCTCCTCGGCCAGTTCGCCCAGCTCCGGGTCGGTGCGCATCGCCTGCGCGGCGGCGAGGTCGGCCTTGGCCCGGGCCTCGTCGGCCAGCGCGGTGGCGACCGGTTCGAGCTGGGCGAACTCGCGCGACAGGTCGCGGAAGCGGGCGTTGTCGGCCACCACGCCGGGGTCGGCGAGCAGGCGCTCCAGTTCCTCGCGGCGCTCGGCCAGCGCTTCAAGCTTGCGGCGCAGGCTCGGGGTCATCGGTCGGCCGGGAGACGGGATGGGGGTGGGAATAGCCCGGCTTGGCCGGGAACAGCCGCTCGGCGGCACGCGCCAGCTCGGCATCGCCGCTGAGCGCGGCCTCGCGCAGGGCCGCGGTCGGCGGGTGCAGCAGGCGGTTGGTCAGGGTGTGGGCGAGGAACTGCAGCACCTGGTCCGGGTCGCGGCCGCCGGCCAGTTGCTGCCGGGCGCGGGCCAGGATCTCGTCGCGGGTGCCGTCGCCCAGCGCGCGCAGGCGCTTGAGCGTGTCCTGGCGGCTGCCGGCCTGCAGGGTCTCCATGTAGCGGGCGACCTGCAGGTCGATGATGGCCTCGGCCGCCTCGGCGGCCTCGTGGCGGCCGCGGCGGTTGTCTTCCACCGCCCGTTCCAGGTCGTCCACGGTGTACAGGTAGGCATCGGCCAGCCCGGCCACACCCGGCTCGATGTCGCGCGGCACGGCCAGGTCGAACAGCAGGACCGGCTTGCGCCGGCGCGCGGCCAGGGCGGCCTCGACCTGGGCCTGGCGCAGCACCGGTTCGCGGCTGGCGGTGGCCGCGAACACCACGTCGGCCTCGGCCAGGTGGCGGTCCAGTTCGCTCAGCGGCAGGGCGTAGCCGCCGTGGCGGCCGGCCAGGTCCTGGGCGTGGGCGAGGGTGCGGTTGGCCACCAGCAGCCGGCCCACGCCGCCCCTGGCCAGGTGGCGCGCGGCCAGTTCGATGGTCTCCCCGGCACCGACCAGCAGCACGGTGGAGCCGGGCAGGTGGGCGAACGAATCCTGCGCCAGCCGGACCGCGGTGGAGGCCACCGAGACCGGGTTGACCCCGATGCGGGTATCGGTACGCGCGCGCTTGGCCACGGCGAAGGTCTGCTGGAACAGCCGGTCCAGGCGATTGCCCAGGGCGCCGTGCTGGCGCGCCAGTGCCCAGGCGTCCTTCACCTGGCCCAGGATCTGCGGCTCGCCCAGCACCATCGAGTCCAGGCCGGTGGCGACGCGGAACAGGTGGCGCACCGCATCGGCGTCGTGGTGCCGGTAGAGGTAGCCGTCCAGGCCCGGCGCATGGGCGTCGAGCCACTGCGCCAAGGCGTCGCCGTTCTCGGCCACCGCGTAGATCTCGGTGCGGTTGCAGGTGGACAGCAGCGCCGCCTCGGCCACATCCGGCAGCCCTTGCAGCGACGCCAGCGCCCGTGCCAGCGCATCGCCGGCAAAGGCGACACGTTCACGCAGGTCGACCGGCGCGGTCTGGTGGTTGAGGCCGAGGAGCCACAGCGTCATGTTCAGGTGCTTGCGCTAATCTGCTGGCTTTAGTTGGGGCTGCCATTTTACGGCCCGGCCGGTGCCAATGCCCGTATCGCTTCATTCCATCCGCGGAGTCCAGCGCCCGCGGTCTCGTTTCTACGGTGCGTGGGCGCGCCTGGGCGCCTTGCTGTGCCTGGCGCTGGCGGCCGCGCCGCTGGCCCGTGCGGGCACGCGCGACATGCTCGTGCCGCTGATGGCGGGCGAATACGCCTTGCAGGCCGGCCAGCTCGATGCCGCCGCGCGCTGGTACCTGGCGGCCGCCCAGGCCGCCGAGGACGACGCGGCCCTGGCCGAGCGCGCCACCCGCATCGCGCTGCTGGCCAACGACGACCTGCGCACCGCGCAATCGCTGCGGCTGTGGCGGCAGCGCGCGCCGCAGTCGGAGGCCATGCGTGCGGCCATCGCCACCCTGGCCCTGCGCGAAGGCCGGCTGCGCAAGGCGCGACGCGAGCTGGAAGCCCTGCTGCGCTCGCCGGATCCGCGCGGCTGGCGGTACGCCCTGTCGGCCCTAGGGGGCGGCCGCGACCCGGACCGGATCGCGCGGGTGCTGGGCTGGCTGGTGGACGATGGCGCCATCCCGGGCGAACTGCCCGCCTGGCAGGAGTTCGGCCGGCTGGCGCTGCGCCTGGACGATGCGGCGCTGACCCGGCGGATCGTCGACCAGTTGGCCGACCGCTTCCCCGAGGAGCCCCGGGTGGCCGTGCTGCGCGCCGGCCAACTGCAGCAGGCCGGCCGCGATCAAGAGGCCCGCGCCATGCTGCGCCAGGCCGAGCCGCGGGCCGAGCACGACCCGGAAGTGCGCGCCATGCTGGCCATGGCCTACGAATCGCTGCGCGACTACGGGCAGGCGGCGCGGGTCATGGCCATGGGCGCGCAGGACACCACCACCTACAGCGTGCGTGCCTCCCTGCTGGCGCGTACCGACGACACCGACACCCTGGGCGCGTTGTATTCGGAACTGGCGGCCGACGCCAGCAAGCCCGACCCCTCGCGGCGCCTGCTGCTGGGGCGCATCGCCGAATTCCTGAAGCGCCCCGCGGAAGCCGTGGGGTGGTATCGCGGCGTGCCCGGCGGGCCGCAGCGCAACGAGGCGCGCATGCGCACGGCCGTCGCCCTGCACGAGCTGGACCGCAAGGACGAGGCCTACGCCGAGGCGCGCGCATTGCAGGACGAAATCGCCGCGTCCGGCGACATGCGTCGCGACGCCTACCTGCTGGAGGCCGAGCTGCGCCAGCGTGCCGGCGAAGGCGAGGCTGAACTGGATGCGCTGGACCGCGGCCTGGCCGCCTGGCCCGACGACACCCACCTGCTGTACGCACGTGCCCTGGCCTGGGAACGCCGCGACCGCATCGACCGTGCCGAGGCCGACCTGCGCCGTCTGCTGGTGTCCGAGCCGGAGAACGTGGCCGCGCTCAATGCGCTCGGCTACACCCTGGCCGACCGGACCACCCGCTACCAGGAGGCGCTGGAACTGATCGACCGCGCCCGCGTGGCCGAGCCGGACGACGCGGCCATCGCCGACAGCTATGGCTGGGTGCTGTACCGCCTGGGCCGCCACGAGGAAGCGCTGGTCGAGCTGCGCCGGGCCTGGGGAATGATGAAGGACCCGGAGATCGGCGCCCACGTCGGCGAAGTGCTGTGGGTGCTGGGCCGTCGCGAGGAAGCGCAGCGCTACTTCGACGAGGCGCGCCGGCTCGACCCGGACAACCGCGCGCTGCGCCGGGCATTGCAGCGCTTCGGCCTGCCGGGGCGGGGCACGTGAGTCGGCGCCTGGGTGCGCTTGGCCTGGCGGTGTTCCTGTCCCTGGCCGGCTGCGCGACCGCCCCGCCGCGCCCGGCCGCGCCGCTGCTGGAACCGGGCGAGGTGCCCGTTGCGGCGCGCCAGGCCGAGGCGGCGCGTCGCGCGTGGCTGCAGGCCCGGCCGGACTGGGCCTTCCAGGGCCGGGTGGCGATCAGCCGCGGTCGCGATGGCGGCAGCGGCCGCGTGGACTGGCGCCAGCGCGAGCGCGTCTACGAGGTGCGCCTGAGCGCGCCGGTCACCCGGCAGAGCTGGCGGCTGCTGGGCGATACGCGGCATCGGGGCGGCCGCCTGGAGGGCCTGGAGGGCGGCCCGCGCGAAGGCGAGGATGCGCAGGCCCTGCTGCTGGAGGCGACCGGCTGGGAAATCCCCGTCGGCTTCCTGCCCGACTGGGTGCGCGGGGTGCCGGCGGACGACGCGGTCGCGCCGGAATCGGCCCTGTATGGCGCCGATGGGCGCCTGCGGCGCCTGCGCCAGATGGGCTGGACCATCGACTACCAGGACTGGTCCTTCGACGACGAGGAAGGCCGCCCGCCGCTGCCGCGCAGGATCGAGGCCGATAACGGCCTTGCGCGGGTCCGGCTGCTGGTGGACCGCTGGGAGTTCGGCGCGCCATGAACGCCCCCGCGGCCGGCGGCTGGTCGGAATGGCCGGCGCCGGCGAAGCTGAACCTGTTCCTGCGCATCACCGGCCGCCGCGCGGACGGCTACCACGAGCTGCAGACCGTTTTCCGCCTGCTCGACTGGGGTGATCGGATCCGGCTGCGGGTCCGCGACGATGGCCGGGTCGTGCGCCATGGGCCATCGCTGCCGGGGGTGGCCGAGTCCGACGATCTCACGGTCCAGGCGGCGCATCTACTCAAGGGTGATGCCAATTCCGCCAAGGGTGCGGACATCGTCGTGGAAAAGAACATCCCGGCCGGCGGTGGCTTCGGCGGGGGCTCGTCCGATGCGGGCACCGTCCTGTGCGCCCTCGACCGGCTCTGGGGGCTGGGCCTGGGCGAGGAACGCCTGGCCGCGCTCGGCCTGCGGCTGGGGGCGGACGTACCGGTGTTCGTACGCGGCCGCAGCGCCTGGGCCGACGGCGTGGGCGAACGGCTGCGCCCGCTGGACCTGCCGCCGGCCTGGTACGTGCTGGCCGACCCGGGCGTGCACGTGCCCACCGCCGCTCTTTTCCAAAGCCCGGATTTGACGCGAAATGCCAGGCCCGTGAAAATAGCCGACTTCGTTGCGGGAACGGTGCTCGACAATGCGTTCGAGCCGGTCCTGCGCCGCCGCGAACCGTCCGTGCAGGCCGTGTTCGATGCGCTGGCGCGGATCGGCCTGCCGCGCCTGACCGGCTCCGGCAGCGGATGTTTCGTCGAGTTCGCCGATCGCGCCGGTGCGGAAGACGCACTGGCGAGGTTGCCGCGCGGGCTGCGCGCCTGGGTCGCGGCCGGCGTGACCGAGTCGCCGCTGCGGACCGCCCTGGCGGGTTCGCGAACGTGATCCAGGGGCGTCGCCAAGTGGTTAAGGCACCGGGTTTTGATCCCGGCATTCGCAGGTTCGAATCCTGCCGCCCCTGCCAGGCAACCCGCGAGTGCTGCGGGGGTCCGCGTCTTGGCGCGGTGTTCCACAACGCGATGGCCACGATGGCCATCCCCTCCGCCCACCGACCGTAGCCGCCGCCGAAAATGAAGAAGATGCAAGAAGATCGCAACCTGCTCATCTTCGCCGGCAACGCGAACAAGTGCCTGGCCTCGAGCATCTGTCGCGAGCTCGGCATCCGCCAGGGCAAGGCGCTGGTGTCGACCTTCTCCGACGGCGAGGTCCAGGTCGAGATCGAGGAGAACGTCCGCCGCCAGGAAGTGTTCGTGGTCCAGCCCACCTGCGCGCCGGCCGCGGAGAACCTGATGGAGCTGCTGGTGCTGATCGACGCGCTCAAGCGCGCCAGCGCCTCCAGCGTCACCGCGGTGGTGCCGTACTTCGGCTATTCGCGCCAGGACCGGCGGCCGCGCTCCTCGCGCGTGCCGATCACCGCCAAGGTCGCGGCCAAGATGTTCACCGCGGTGGGCACCGACCGGGTGCTCACCGTGGACCTGCACGCCGACCAGATCCAGGGCTTCTTCGACCTCCCGGTCGACAACGTCTACGCTTCGCCGCTGTTGCTGGCCGACATCTGGCGCGCCCACGGCACCGAGAACCTGATCGTGGTGTCGCCGGACGTGGGTGGCGTGGTCCGCGCCCGCGCGGTGGCCAAGCGCCTGGACGATGCCGACCTGGCCATCATCGACAAGCGCCGTCCGCGCGCCAACGTCTCCACGGTGATGAACATCATCGGCGACGTGTCCGGCAAGACCTGCGTGCTGGTGGACGACATCGTCGATACCGCCGGTACCTTGTGCGCGGCCGCGGCGGCGCTCAAGGCGCAGGGCGCGACCAAGGTCGTCGCCTACTGCACCCACCCGGTGCTGTCCGGCCCGGCGGTGGACAACATCACCGGCTCGCAACTGGACGAGCTGGTGGTGACGGATACCATCCCGCTGTCGCCGGCGGCACGCACCTGCAGCCGCATCCGCCAGGTCAGCGTGGCCGAACTGCTGGCCGAGACCATCCGCCGCATCGCCTTCGGCGAGTCGGTCAGTTCGCTTTACGTGGATTGAGGGCGCTTAACTCCTCATCCCCGGTTATTCCCCCGTCGCGGGGACCCAAGGCTCTCCTGGTCGCGGGGGAGCCGCCAAAGCCGCCGCGAGGCGGTCCATCAACCTAGGTAGTGAAAAAATGGCAACTCATGTAATCAACGTCGAACGTCGCGAGGACGAGGGCAAGGGTGCGAGCCGCCGCCTGCGTCGCGACGGCAAGGTGCCGGCCATCGTCTACGGCGGCGACCTGCAGCCGGTCGGCATCCAGCTCGATCACGAAAAGCTGTGGCTGGCCAGCCAGAACGAGTGGTTCTACTCCTCGATTCTGGGCCTGAGCCTCAACGGCGACGTGCAGAAGGTCCTGCTGCGCGATCTGCAGCGCCATCCGTACAAGCAGCAGATCCTGCACCTGGATTTCCAGCGCGTGAGCGAGAACGAGATCCTGCGCGCGGCCGTGCCCCTGCACCTGCTCAACGGCGAGAAGTCGCCGGCCGGCAAGATCGCCGGCGTGGTGATCATGCACGAGCTGACCGAAGTGACCGTGGCCTGCCTGCCGAAGGACCTGCCCGAGGCCATCCAGGTCGACCTGTCCGACCTGGTCGTCGGCGCGGTGGTCCACCTGTCCGACCTGAAGCTGCCGGCCGGCGTGGAGATCCCGCAGTTGAAGCTGGGCAAGGAGCACGACGTGGCCGTGGTCGTGGCCAAGCACGCGCGCGGCGAGGAAGAGCCGGCCGCCGCCCCGGAAGAAGCGAAGAAGTAAGCCCGCGGCTCCCGTCCGGTTCGCCGGGCGGGAGCGTCGGTGCACTCCCTGTGATGGCGGAACTTCGTCTCATCGTCGGGCTGGGCAATCCCGGTCCGGAGCATGCCAACACCCGGCACAACGCCGGGTTTCGTTTGGCCGATGCGCTGGCCGCGCGCTCTGGTGCGCGTTTCGGCCTGGAGTCCCGGCTGTTCGGCGAGACCGCCAAGGTCGACATCGGCGGCCGCAGCGTGTGGCTGCTCAAGCCGGCCACCTTCATGAACCTGTCCGGCAAGTCGGTCGCCGCGGCGCTGCGCTACTGGAAGTTCGCCCCCGAGGAGGCGCTGCTGGCCCATGACGAACTGGACCTGCCGCCAGGCGCGGCGCGGTTGAAGTTCGATGGCGGCCATGGCGGCCAGAACGGCCTGCGCGACACCATCCACCACCTGGGGCATGGCGGGTTCCACCGCCTGCGCATCGGCATCGGCCATCCCGGGCACAAGGACCGGGTCACCGGTTGGGTGCTGGGGCGCCCCGGCAAGGACGATGCGATCCTGATCGACCGCGCCATCGACGACGCGCTGGACGTGCTGCCGCTGGCGGTGGCCGGCGACTTCAACGAAGCGATGAAACGCTTGCACACCAGCAGGGGAGCAGGGAATGGGGAATAGGGAATCGAGGGGCCGCGCGGCCTTTTCGTTCCCCATTCCCGATTCTCCGTTCCGGATTACAAGACATGGGCATCAAATGCGGCATCGTCGGCCTGCCCAACGTGGGCAAGTCGACCCTGTTCAACGCGCTGACCAAGGCGGGCATCGCGGCGGCCAACTTCCCGTTCTGCACGATCGAGCCGAACGTGGGCGTGGTGCCGGTGCCGGACCCGCGCCTTGGCCAATTGGCCGAGATCATCAATCCGCAGAAGGTCGTGCCCACCGCGGTGGAGTTCGTGGACATCGCCGGCCTAGTCGCCGGCGCGGCCAGCGGCGAGGGCCTGGGCAACAAGTTCCTGGCCCACATCCGCGAGGTCGATGCCATCACCCACGTGGTGCGCTGCTTCGAGCACGGCGACATCGTGCACGTGGCCGGCAAGGTCGACCCGCTCTCGGACATCGACACCATCGACACCGAACTGGCCCTGGCCGACCTGGACAGCGTGGAAAAGGCGCTCAACCGCGCCGAGCGCTCGGCCAAGGCCGGCGAAAAGGACGCCATCGCCCGCAAGCCGGTGCTGCAGA
This sequence comes from Pseudoxanthomonas broegbernensis, assembly GCF_014202435.1. Classification (GTDB taxonomy): domain Bacteria; phylum Pseudomonadota; class Gammaproteobacteria; order Xanthomonadales; family Xanthomonadaceae; genus Pseudoxanthomonas; species Pseudoxanthomonas broegbernensis. The sequence continues at coordinate 184,884 of NZ_JACHGU010000002.1, forward strand.
AGCTGCACGCCGGCCTGAGCGAGGGTCGGCCCGGCCGCGCACTGGGGCTGGACGAGGAGGAGCGGGCGCTGGTCCGCGACCTGTTCCTGCTGACCCTCAAGCCGGTCATGTACGTGGCCAACGTCCTGGAGGACGGGTTCGCGGACAACCCCCACCTGGACACCGTGCGCGCCCGCGCCGCGACCGAGGGCGCCGAGGTGGTGCCGGTCTCGGCCGCGATCGAGGAGGAGCTGTCGCAACTGGACGACGCCGATCGCGACACGTTCCTGGCCGATCTGGGCCTGGACGAGCCGGGGCTGAACCGGGTGATCCGCGCCGCCTACAAGCTCCTGGGCCTGCAGACCTACTTCACCGCCGGCGTGAAGGAGGTCCGTGCCTGGACCGTGAAGGCCGGCGCCACCGCCCCGCAGGCGGCGGCCGTCATCCACACCGACTTCGAGAAGGGCTTCATCCGGGCCGAGACCATCGGCTTCGACGACTTCATCAAGTACCGGGGCGAGAGCGGCGCGCGCGAGGCCGGGCGGATGCGCCTGGAGGGCAAGGAATACCGGGTCCAGGAAGGCGACGTGCTGCACTTCCGCTTCAACGTCTGACCCGGCCGCCGAAGAGCGCCGGATGCGTTGACATCGGCGCCGGGGGTGGTCAGAATTAAGGGCTGTTTCACCCCGGTTGCTTTTTTGCTGGCCGGTGGGAAATTCCGGAGGGATACCCAAGCGGCCAACGGGGGCAGACTGTAAATCTGCTGGCTTACGCCTTCGGTGGTTCGAATCCACCTCCCTCCACCAGCTCTACAATGCAGTACCGGAACATCGTGGCAAGCCCCGGGGCGGTCGACCGGGAAGCGGTTCCCCTCGCGGGAGTAGTTCAATGGTAGAACCTCAGCCTTCCAAGCTGATGGTGCGGGTTCGATTCCCGTCTCCCGCTCCATTGCGCCGCCCCCGATGTTCCATGCAGTACCGGTTTCACCTGCTCACGTAGCTCAGTCGGTAGAGCACCTCCTTGGTAAGGAGGAGGTCGATGGTTCGATTCCATTCGTGAGCACCATCTTTCCCGCCACGCCATGCAGGATGGCGGGTACGCGGAAACCCGTCATCCGGGCCACCGGTTCCAAGACAACCCCGATATCGAGAAGAAGCAGCCATGTCCAAGGGTAAGTTCGAGCGCACCAAGCCCCACGTGAACGTGGGCACGATCGGTCACGTGGACCACGGCAAGACGACGCTGACGGCGGCGCTGACGAAGGTGGGAGCGGAGCGTTTTGGCGGCGAGTTCCGAGCCTACGACGCGATCGACAAGGCGCCGGAAGAGAAGGCGCGCGGGATCACGATTTCGACCTCGCACGTGGAATACGAGTCGCCGACGCGCCATTACGCGCACGTGGACTGCCCGGGCCACGCCGACTACGTGAAGAACATGATCACCGGTGCGGCGCAGATGGACGGCGCGATCCTGGTGTGCTCGGCCGCGGACGGCCCGATGCCGCAGACGCGCGAGCACATTTTGCTGGCGCGGCAGGTGGGCGTGCCGTACATCGTGGTGTTCCTGAACAAGGCGGACATGGTGGACGACGCCGAGCTGCTGGAGCTGGTGGAGATGGAAGTCCGCGAGCTGCTGAGCAAGTACGAGTTTCCGGGCGACGACACGCCGATCATCAAGGGATCGGCGCTGAAGGCGCTGGAAGGGGACCAGTCGGAGATCGGCGTGCCGGCGATCCTGCAGTTGGTTGACGCGCTGGACAGCTACATTCCCACGCCCGAGCGCGACGTGGACAAGGCGTTCCTGATGCCGGTGGAGGACGTGTTCTCGATTTCGGGCCGTGGCACGGTGGTGACCGGGCGCATTGAGCGCGGGATCATCAAGGTGGGCGAGGAAGTGGAGATCGTGGGCATCCGTCCGACGGTCAAGACGACGGTGACGGGCGTGGAGATGTTCCGCAAGCTGCTGGACCAGGGGCAGGCGGGCGACAATGCGGGCCTGCTGCTGCGCGGCACCAAGCGCGACGAGGTGGAGCGCGGGCAGGTGCTGGCCAAGCCGGGCTCGATCACCCCGCACACGGACTTCGAGGCGGAGGTGTACGTGCTGTCGAAGGACGAGGGTGGCCGGCACACGCCGTTCTTCAAGGGCTATCGTCCGCAGTTCTACTTCCGGACCACGGACATCACCGGTGCGGTGACGCTGCCGGAGGGCGTGGAGATGGTGATGCCGGGCGACAACGTGAAGATGGTGGTGTCGCTGATCAACCCGGTGGCGATGGACGAGGGCCTGCGCTTCGCGATCCGCGAGGGCGGCCGCACCGTCGGCGCCGGCGTCGTGGCCAAGATCCTGAAGTGACGATCTGACCCGGGTGGGCGCAAGCCCACCCGGCTTTGTCGGGCCGTCGTCCCCGCGAGGCGCTTTTCAACGGTCCACTGGGCCGGCCGCCCGGGGATTCAACGGCTTGACGAGGCGACAAAGGCGGGCCGGAACCACGGTCCGCCTTCGCCGTCTAAAGGGAAGCCAAGGTTCACGCGTACGCCAGTAGCTCAATTGGCAGAGCAGCGGTCTCCAAAACCGCAGGTTGGGGGTTCGAGTCCCTCCTGGCGTGCCACTTCCCGACTAGCCCCGCAGGGCCGGCCCAGCGGGCCGTAACGGTAACGAGAGCGACAGCGAACTTGAACAGCAAGATCGATCCGGCCCAATCTGCCGCCAGCGGCGGCGAAATCGTCAAGTACACGCTCGCCGCACTGTTGGTGCTCGGCGGCCTGTTCGTCTGGTTCTGGTTTTCCTCGCCCGAACATGCCGCCCGGCTCGGCGAGTGGTCCACCCCGCTGCGCGGGCTGGCCGTGGTGGCCGGTCTGGCTGCCGGCCTGATGGTGTTCCTGACCAGTGTCCGGGGACACGACCTGCGCGAATTCGTGGCCGAGTCCCGCTTCGAGCTGCGCAAGGTGGTGTGGCCGACGCGCCAGGAGACCACCCGCATGACCTGGGTCGTGATCGCCGTAGTGGTGCTTTTGAGCCTGATACTGGCCGGCTTCGATTTCGTCGTGAAGTGGGCGATCGAGCTGTTCCTGAATCTGGGCCGCTGAGGAGAGTGTCGCAGTGAAGCGTTGGTATGTGGTTCACGCCTATTCCGGTTTCGAGAAGAGCGTCGCCCAGGCGCTGCGCGACCGCATCGTCCGCAACGGCATGGAAGATCGCTTCGGCGACGTGCTGGTCCCGACCGAGGAAGTGGTGGAGATGCGCTCCGGGCAGAAGCGCCGGTCCGAGCGCAAGTTCTTCCCCGGCTACGTGCTGGTCCAGATCGAGACCCACGAAGAAGCGGGCATCCCGCGCATCGACAGCGAAAGCTGGCACCTGGTGAAGGAAACCTCCAAGGTCATGGGCTTCATCGGCGGCACCGCCGACCGTCCCCTGCCGATCCACGACGACGAGGCCGACGCGATCCTGCAGCGCGTGCAGGAGGGTGTGGAGAAGCCGCGGCCGAAGGTGCTGTTCGAGCCCGGGCAGATGGTCCGCGTCGTCGATGGCCCGTTCAACGACTTCAATGGCGTGGTCGAGGAAGTCAACTACGAGAAGAGCCGTCTGCGCGTGGCGGTGCTGATCTTCGGCCGGTCCACGCCGGTGGAGCTGGAGTTCGGCCAGGTCGAGAAGGCCTGACCGGGCGGGCCCTGTGGGGCTGCCAAAACCCTGCTACAATGCCCGGCTTCCCGCCCGGAAGCTACCGGGTACCCGCATCGGCCGCCGACCTGGCGGCCTTTTGCACGGTCGGGTTTCAGTATGGACGCGGTGCCGGGACGCGTGATTTTCCCGGAACGATGGGGAGCCCGCCATGCGGGCGCTAGCACCCGGAGAGCATTGAAATGGCAAAGAAAGTCGTCGGTTACATCAAGCTGCAGGTGAAGGCCGGGCAGGCCAATCCCTCGCCGCCGGTGGGCCCTGCGCTGGGTCAGCGCGGCCTGAATATCATGGAATTCTGCAAGGCGTTCAACGCCGCCACGCAGAAGCTGGAGCCGGGCCTGCCGATTCCGGTGGTCATCACCGCCTATTCGGACCGCACCTTCACCTTCATCACCAAGACGCCGCCGGCGACCATCCTGCTGAAGAAAGCGGCGGGGATCACGTCCGGCTCCAAGCGCCCGAACACCGAAAAGGTGGGCAAGGTCACCCGCCAGCAGCTCGAGGAAATCGCCAAGGCGAAGGAACCCGATCTGACCGCGGCCGACCTGGAAGCGGCGATACGTACCATCGCGGGCTCCGCCCGGGCGATGGGTCTGTCGGTGGAGGGCTGAGAACATGGCACTGAACAAGCGGCAAAAGGCAATCAAGTCGGCCGTGGAGCCGGGCAAGGCGTATCCGATCGATGACGCCCTGAAGATCATCAAGGGCTTCACCAAGGCCAAGTTCGTCGAGGCCGTCGACGTGGCCGTGCGCCTGGGCGTGGACGCCAAGAAGTCCGACCAGCAGGTCCGCGGCTCCACCGTGCTGCCGGCCGGTACCGGCAAGAGCGTGCGCGTGGCCGTGTTCGCCCCGGCCGGTGCCAAGGCCGACGAGGCGCTGGCCGCCGGTGCCGAGGCCGTGGGCATGGACGACCTGGCCGAGAAGATGCAGGCCGGCGACCTGAACTACGACGTGGTCATCGCCACCCCGGACGCCATGCGCGTGGTTGGCAAGCTCGGCACCCTGCTCGGCCCGCGCGGGCTGATGCCCAACCCGAAGGTCGGCACCGTGTCGCCGAACCCGGCCGAGGCGGTGAAGAACGCCAAGTCGGGCCAGGTCCGCTACCGCACCGACAAGGCCGGCATCATCCACGCCACCATCGGCAAGGCCGATTTCGGCGACGACGCCCTGAAGTCGAACCTGCAGGCGCTGTTGCTGGACCTGATCAAGGCCAAGCCGGCGACATCCAAGGGCCAGTACCTGCAGAAGATCTCGCTCAGCTCGACCATGGGCCCGGGCGTGATCGTCGACCAGGCATCGCTGACCCTGAAGTGACGAAGCAGTAATGCCGTTGCCCCAGGCTATCGCCAAAGGCAGCGGCGAATTTTGAGGGCAGTCGCCGGTTCTTCCGGCGACAGCCGTCAAAGACCGCAGGTGCGGTCGGCGCACATCGACGACGGGCAGGGAGGCTCGCACTGGCAGGGAATCGCCGTCGATGCAGCGGGACAGCTTAATCGAGGGCCGTCGAGGCCCGGAGCCTGCGTAGATGGTGCCGCCTTCTGGAAGTTTTCCGGCATGCCCGATTGTTCGGGCATGCGGATCAGAAAGGCCAGCACCGGGATGCCGAGGCATCCCCGGCGCGCACGGAAGGGCGCCGCCCTGGACCGCAAGCGGCAGGAGCCGCGAGCGGAGTTCATACGGAGGAGTGTTATGGCTCTCAATCTGTCCCAGAAGAAGGAAGTCGTCGCCGAAATGGCCGACGTCGCCGCCAAGGCGCACTCCCTGATCGCCGCCGAGTACGCAGGCACCACGGTCGAGCAGATGACCGCGATGCGCAAGAAGGCCCGTGAAAATGGCGTGTTCCTGAAGGTCGTCAAGAACACGCTGGCCGCGCGCGCCGTCGAAGGTACCGAATACGAGTGCGCCAAGGATGCGCTCGTCGGGCCGCTGCTGTATGCGTTCTCGACCGAGGAGCCCGGCGCCGCCGGCCGCCTGATCAAGGAGTTCTCCAAGACCAACGACAAGCTGCAGCCGAAGGTGGTCGCCGTGGGCGGCCAACTGTACCCGGCGAGCCACGTCGAGGTCCTGGCGTCGCTGCCGACCCTCGAGCAGGCCCTGGCCATGCTGGCCCGCGTCCTGGCCGAGCCGGTCACCATGTTCGCCCGCGCGGTCAAGGCCGTCGGCGAGCAGCAGGGTGGCGGCGAGTCCGCGCCGGCCGAGGAGGCCCAGGCCGAGACGGCCTGAGTCGCATCGACGATTTCCTGAATCCCTTTCCAGAAAACATTTCAGAAGGTAATCACAATGTCCCTTTCCAACGAGCAGATCGTCGAAGCCATCGCCGGCAAGACCCTGATGGAAGTGATGGAGCTGGTCAAGGCCATCGAAGATAAGTTCGGCGTTTCCGCCGCCGCCCCGATCGCCGTGGCCGCCGGCCCGGCCGCCGCCGGCCCGGCCGCCGAGGAGCAGACCGAGTTCACCGTCGTGCTGAAGGCCACCGGCGAGAAGAAGGTCGAGGTCATCAAGGCCGTCCGCGCCATCACCGGCCTGGGCCTGAAGGAAGCCAAGGACCTGGTCGAAGGCGCGCCGAAGGACGTCAAGGAGGGCGTGTCCAAGGAAGACGCCGAGAAGTTCAAGAAGGACCTTGAGGCCGCCGGCGCCACCGTCGAGCTCAAGTAAGCGGCATCTTGCGTCGCCGGCATACCCGGGCGATGCACGAAGGCTGGGGGCGAAAGCCCCCGGCCTTTGGTCGTTCCGGAGCCTTGGGTTCCGCGGCGGCCTGAAACGACCGGGGAAACCCGGAGCGACACGGCAAAACCCAGTTTCCAGTACGGAGCTGGTAGTCGGAAGTAGCGATAGATGGCGTGCTGGTGCCGGCAATACCAGCGACTACCGACTGACAGCTTCATGTTCCCCGCAGGCCACGCACATGCGGCCCGCACTGCCAAAGGTGGTAGACCCATGACGTCCTATTCGTTCACCGAAAAGAAGCGCATCCGCAAGGACTTCGGCAAGCAGCGCTCGATCCTGGAAGTGCCCTTCCTGCTGGCCATCCAGGTCGATTCGTACCGTGATTTCCTGCAGGCCGAGACCGATCCGGCCAAGCGCCGCGAGCAGGGCCTGCATGCCGCCTTGAAGTCGGTGTTCCCGATTTCCAGCTACAGCGGCAACGCCGCGCTGGAGTACGTGGGCTACAAGCTCGGCGAGCCGGTGTTCGACGAGCGCGAGTGCCGCAACCGCGGCCTGTCCTACGGCGCCCCGCTGCGGGTGACCGTGCGCCTGGTGATCTACGACCGCGAGTCCTCGACCAAGGCGATCAAGTACGTCAAGGAGCAGGAGGTCTATCTCGGCGAGATCCCGCTGATGACCGAGCACGGTACCTTCATCGTGAACGGTACCGAGCGCGTCATCGTCTCGCAGTTGCACCGCAGCCCGGGCGTGTTCTTCGACCACGACCGCGGCAAGACCCACAGCTCGGGCAAGCTGCTGTACAGCGCCCGCATCATCCCCTACCGCGGCTCCTGGCTGGACTTCGAGTTCGACCCGAAGGACGCGCTGTACACCCGCATCGACCGCCGCCGCAAGCTGCCGGTGACGATCCTGCTGCGCGCGCTGGGCTACAACAACGAAGAAATGCTGCGCGCGTTCTTCGAGATCAACACCTTCCACATCGACCCGAACGAGGGCGTGCAGCTGGAGCTGGTGCCCGAGCGCCTGCGCGGCGAGACCCTGGGCTTCGACCTGGCCGACGGCGAGAAGGTGATCGTCGAGGCGGGCAAGCGCATCACCGCGCGCCACGTGCGCCAGTTGGAGCAGTCGGGCATCACCGCCCTGGCGGTGCCGGACGAGTACCTGCTCGGCCGCATCCTGGCCCACGACGTGGTCGACGCCAACACCGGCGAGCTGCTGGCTTCGGCCAACGACGAGGTCAACGACGAGCAACTGGCCGCCTTCCGCAAGGCCGGTGTGGCGGCCGTCGGCACGCTCTGGGTCAACGACCTGGACCGCGGACCGTACCTGTCCAACACCCTGCGCATCGACCCCAGCCGCACCCAGCTCGAAGCACTGGTCGAGATCTACCGGATGATGCGTCCGGGCGAGCCGCCGACCAAGGAAGCGGCGCAGAACCTGTTCCACAACCTGTTCTTCACCTTCGAGCGCTACGACCTGTCGGGCGTGGGCCGGATGAAGTTCAACCGCCGCGTCGGCCGCAAGGAAGTGCTCGGTTCGTCGGTGCTGTTCGACTCCAAGTACTTCGGCGAGCGCAACGATGAGGATTCCAAGAAGCTGGTCGCCGCCCAGGGCGAGACCTCGGACATCCTCGACGTGCTGCGCGTGCTGACCGAGATCCGCAACGGCCGCGGCACGGTGGACGACATCGACCACCTGGGCAACCGTCGCGTGCGTTCGGTCGGCGAAATGGCCGAGAACGTGTTCCGCGTGGGCCTGGTCCGCGTCGAGCGCGCGGTCAAGGAGCGTCTGTCGATGGCGGAGTCCGAAGGCTTGACCCCGCAGGAGCTGATCAACGCCAAGCCCGTCGCCGCCGCGATCAAGGAATTCTTCGGTTCCTCGCAACTGTCGCAGTTCATGGACCAGAACAACCCGCTGTCGGAAGTCACCCACAAGCGCCGCGTCTCGGCGCTGGGTCCGGGCGGCCTGACCCGCGAACGCGCCGGCTTCGAGGTGCGCGACGTGCATCCGACCCACTACGGCCGCGTCTGCACCATCGAGACGCCCGAAGGCCCGAACATCGGCCTGATCAACTCGCTGGCGGTGTTCGCCCGCACCAACCAGTACGGCTTCCTGGAGACGCCGTACCGCAAGGTGGTGGACGGCCGCATCACCGACGAGGTCGACTACCTGTCGGCGATCGAGGAGAACGAGTACGTCATCGCCCAGGTCAACGCCGCCCACGACGGCAAGGGCAAGCTGACCGAGGCGTTCGTGCCGTGCCGCTACCAGGGCGAGTCGCTGCTCAAGCCGGCCAGTGAGATCCACTACATGGACGTCTCGCCGATGCAGACCGTGTCGGTGGCGGCCGCGCTGGTCCCGTTCCTCGAGCACGACGACGCCAACCGCGCGCTGATGGGCGCCAACATGCAGCGCCAGGCGGTGCCGACCCTTCGCGCGGAGAAGCCGCTGGTGGGCACGGGCATCGAGCGTGCCGTGGCCCGCGACTCGGGCGTGACCGTGAACGCTCGCCGCGGCGGGGTGATCGAGCAGGTCGACGCCGGCCGCATCGTGGTCAAGACCAACGAGGCCGAGATCTCCGGCGAACACGACGCCGGCGTGGACATCTACACGCTGACCAAGTACACCCGCTCCAACCAGAACACCTGCATCAACCAGCGTCCGCTGGTGCACGTGGGCGACCGCGTGGCGCGCGGCGACGTACTGGCCGACGGCCCCTCGACCGACATCGGCGAGCTGGCCCTGGGCCAGAACATGCTGATCGCGTTCATGCCGTGGAACGGCTACAACTTCGAGGACTCGATCCTGCTGTCCGAGCGGGTGGTCCAGGAGGACCGCTACACCACGATCCACATCGAGGAGCTGACCTGCGCGGCGCGCGACACCAAGCTGGGCCCGGAAGAGATCACCGCCGACATCCCGAACGTGTCCGAGCAGGCCCTGGGCCGCCTGGACGAGTCGGGCGTGGTCTACATCGGCGCCGAAGTGCGCGCCGGCGATATCCTGGTGGGCAAGGTGACGCCGAAGGGCGAAAGCCAGCTCACCCCGGAAGAGAAGCTGCTGCGCGCGATCTTCGGCGAGAAGGCGTCCGACGTTAAGGACAGCTCGCTGCGCGTGCCGCCGGGCATGGACGGCACCGTCATCGACGTGCAGGTCTTCACCCGCGACGGCATCGAGAAAGACAAGCGCGCCAAGCAGATCGAGGAAAGCGAGATCAAGCGCGTCAAGAAGGACTTCGACGACCAGTTCCGCATCCTGGAAGCGGCGATCTACGCGCGCCTGCGCTCGCAGATCGTGGGCAAGGTCGCCAACGGCGGCCCGGGCCTGAAGAAGGGCGACACCCTGACCGACGCCTACCTGGATGGCCTGAAGAAGGCCGACTGGTTCGTGCTGCGGATGAAGGACGAGGACGCCTCGGAGGCCATCGAGCGCGCGCAGAAGCAGATCGCCGCGCACGAGAAGGAGTTCGAGCGCCGCTTCGCCGACAAGCGCGGCAAGATCACCCAGGGCGACGACCTCGCCCCGGGCGTGCTGAAGATGGTCAAGGTGTTCCTGGCGGTGAAGCGCCGCATCCAGCCGGGCGACAAGATGGCCGGCCGGCACGGCAACAAGGGCGTGGTCTCGAACGTGGTTCCGGTCGAGGACATGCCGTACATGGCCAGCGGCGAGTCGGTGGACATCGTGCTCAACCCGCTGGGCGTGCCTTCGCGCATGAACATCGGCCAGATCCTGGAAGTGCACCTGGGCTGGGCGGCCAAGGGCCTCGGCCGCAAGATCCAGCGGATGCTGGAGGCGCAGGCCGCGGTGACCGAATTGCGCAAGTTCCTGGAGGACATCTACAACCACGACCGCACCGTGGTCGGCGAGCGCGTGGACCTGGGCCAGTTCACCGACGAGGAACTGCTGGGCATGGCCCACAACCTGACCGGTGGCGTGCCGATGGCCACCCCGGTGTTCGACGGCGCGACCGAGGCCGAGATCAAGCGCATGCTGGAACTGGCCGAGCTGCCGAGCAGCGGCCAGACCGTGCTGCACGACGGCCGCACCGGCGAGGCGTTCGAGCGCCCGGTCACCGTGGGCTACATGCACTACCTGAAGCTGAACCACCTGGTCGACGACAAGATGCACGCCCGTTCGACCGGCCCGTACTCGCTCGTCACCCAGCAGCCGCTGGGCGGCAAGGCGCAGTTCGGCGGCCAGCGCTTCGGCGAGATGGAAGTCTGGGCGCTGGAAGCCTACGGCGCGGCCTACACGCTGCAGGAAATGCTGACGGTGAAGTCCGACGATGTGCAGGGCCGCAACCAGATGTACAAGAACATCGTCGATGGCAACCACGAGATGGTCGCCGGCATGCCGGAATCCTTCAACGTCCTGGTGAAGGAAATCCGCTCGCTGGCCATCAACATGGAGTTGGAGGACGAGTAAGGCGCTGGCGCGGCGTGCACGTGCATGCCGCGCCCCTTCCCGAACCGCCCATCGACTGCCTTCACTCCTGACGGAGACAAGAAATGAAAGACCTGCTCAACCTCTTCAACCAGCAGCGCCAGACGCTGGACTTCGACGCGATCAAGATCGCGCTGGCATCGCCGGACCTGATCCGCTCGTGGTCCTTCGGCGAGGTGAAGAAGCCGGAGACGATCAACTACCGCACCTTCAAGCCCGAGCGCGACGGCCTGTTCTGCGCCGCGATCTTCGGTCCCACGAAGGACTACGAGTGCCTGTGCGGCAAGTACAAGCGCATGAAGCACCGGGGCGTGGTGTGCGAGAAGTGCGGCACCGAGGTCACCCTGGCCAAGGTGCGGCGCGAGCGCATGGGCCACATCGACCTGGCCAGCCCGGTCGCCCACATCTGGTTCCTCAAGTCGCTGCCGTCGCGCATCGGCCTGATGCTGGACATGACCCTGCGCGACATCGAGCGGATTCTGTACTTCGAGGCCTACGTGGTCACCGAGCCGGGTCTGACCCCGCTCGAGCGCCGCCAGTTGCTCAACGAGGAGCAGTACCTGACCGCGCGCCAGGAGCACGGTGACGACTTCGACGCCGCCATGGGCGCCGAGGCGATCTACGAACTGCTGCGCACGATCGACCTGCAGGCCGAGATGGCCCGCCTGCGCGAGGAGATCGCCGCCACCGGGTCGGAGACCAAGCTCAAGCGCCTGACCAAGCGGATCAAGCTGGTCGAGGCCTTCATCGAGTCTGGCAACCGTCCGGAGTGGATGGTCATGACCGTGCTGCCGGTGCTGCCGCCGGACCTGCGCCCACTGGTGCCGCTGGACGGCGGCCGCTTCGCGACCTCCGATCTGAACGACCTGTACCGCCGGGTCATCAACCGCAACAACCGCCTGCGTCGCCTGCTGGAGCTCAACGCGCCCGACATCATCGTGCGCAACGAGAAGCGCATGCTGCAGGAGTCGGTTGACGCCCTGATGGACAACGGCCGCCGCGGCCGCGCCATCACCGGCACCAACAAGCGCCCGCTCAAGTCGCTGGCCGACATGATCAAGGGCAAGCAGGGCCGGTTCCGCCAGAACCTGCTGGGCAAGCGCGTGGACTACTCGGGCCGCTCGGTGATTGTCGTGGGCCCGTACCTGCGCCTGCACCAGTGCGGCCTGCCGAAGAAGATGGCGCTGGAGCTGTTCAAGCCGTTCGTGTTCGCCAAGCTGCAGCGCCGCGGCCTGGCCACCACGATCAAGGCCGCCAAGAAGCTGGTCGAGCGCGAAGAGGCAGAGGTGTGGGACATCCTCGAAGAGGTGATCCGCGAGCATCCGGTGCTGCTGAACCGTGCCCCGACCCTGCACCGCCTGGGCATCCAGGCGTTCGAGCCGGTGCTGATCGAGGGCAAGGCCATCCAGTTGCACCCGCTGGTCTGCACCGCGTTCAACGCCGACTTCGACGGCGACCAGATGGCCGTGCACGTCCCGCTGTCGCTCGAGGCGCAGCTGGAAGCGCGCGCGCTGATGATGTCGACCAACAACATCCTCTCGCCGGCCAACGGCGAGCCGATCATCGTGCCGTCGCAGGACGTCGTGCTCGGCCTGTACTACATGACCCGCGCCCTGGAGAACAAGAAGGGCGAGGGTATGGCGTTCGCCAACGTGGCCGAGGTCAAGCGCGCGTACGACAACCGCGTGGTCGAACTGCACGCCAAGGTCAAGGTCCGGATCGCCGAGACGGCGACCGACGAGGACGGCAACAAGGAGAAGAGGGCCTCGATCGTGGACACCACGGTCGGCCGCGCGCTGCTGGCCGAGATCCTGCCGGAGGGCCTGCCGTTCGCGCTGGCCAACACCGAGCTGACCAAGAAGAACATCAGCCGCCTGATCAACTCCTGCTACCGCCAGCTCGGCCTGAAGGACACGGTCGTGTTCGCCGACCAGCTGATGTACACCGGCTTCGCCTTCGCCACCCGCGCCGGCGTGTCGATCGGCATCGACGACATGCTGATCCCGCCGGAGAAGAAGGGCATCCTGACCGAGGCCGAGGCCGAGGTGCTGGAGATCCAGGAGCAGTACCAGAGCGGCCTGGTCACCGCCGGCGAGCGCTACAACAAGGTGGTCGACATCTGGTCGCGCACCAACGAGCGCATCGCCAAGGCGATGATGGACACCATCGGCACCGACAGGGTGGTCAACGCCAAGGGCGAGGAGATCGCCCAGAAGTCGATGAACTCGCTGTACATCATGGCCGACTCCGGCGCCCGCGGCTCGCAGGCGCAGATCCGCCAGTTGGCCGGCATGCGCGGCCTGATGGCCCGCCCGGACGGCTCGATCATCGAGACGCCCATCAAGGCGAACTTCCGCGAAGGCCTGAACGTGCAGGAGTACTTCAACTCCACCCACGGCGCGCGCAAGGGCCTGGCCGACACCGCGCTGAAAACGGCGAACTCCGGCTACCTGACCCGCCGCCTGGTCGACGTGGCCCAGGACGTGGTGATCACCGAGAACGACTGCGGCACCGTCCATGGCCTGACCATGACTCCCATCGTGGAAGGCGGCGACGTGGTCGAGCCGTTGCGCGACCGTGTGCTGGGCCGCGTGGTGGCCGAGGACGTGTTCCTGCCGGGCAACGACGAGGATCCCATCGTCACCCGCAACACCCTGCTCGACGAGGTCTGGGTGCAGAAGCTGGAAGAGGCCGGCGTCCAGACGATCAAGGTGCGCTCCACCATCACCTGCGAATCGGCCTTCGGCGTGTGCTCGCATTGCTACGGCCGCGACCTGGCCCGTGGCCACCTGGTCAACATCGGCGAGTCGGTCGGCGTCATCGCCGCGCAGTCGATCGGCGAGCCGGGCACCCAGTTGACCATGCGTACCTTCCACATTGGCGGCGCGGCCTCGCGTGCGGCGGCGGTGGACAACATCACGGTCAAGACCACCGGCTCGGTGAAGTTCACCAACCTCAAGTCGGTCGACCACGCCGCCGGCCACCTGGTCGCGGTGTCGCGTTCGGGCGAAATCTCCGTGCTCGACCCGCACGGCCGCGAGCGCGAGCGCTACAAGCTGCCGTACGGCGCGACCATCACCGTCAAGGACGGCGCCGAGGTCAAGGCCGGCCAGTCGGTCGCCCACTGGGATCCCCATAACCACCCGATCGTCTCGGAAGTGGCCGGTTTCGTCCGCTTCGTGGACTTCATCGACGGCGTCACCGTCATCGAGAAGACCGACGAGCTGACCGGCCTGGCCTCGCGCGAGATCACCGATCCCAAGCGACGCGGTACCCAGGGCAAGGACCTGCGTCCGCTGGTCCGCATCGTCGACAAGGACGGCAAGGACCTGAGCATCCCGGGCACCGACCTGCCGGCGCAGTACCTGTTGCCGCCGCGCTCGCTGGTCAACCTGCAGGACGGCGTGCCGGTGGGCGTGGGCGACGTGGTCGCCAAGATCCCGCAGGAGGCCTCCAAGACCCGCGACATCACCGGCGGCCTGCCGCGCGTGGCCGATCTGTTCGAGGCGCGCAAGCCGAAGGACCCGGCGATCCTGGCCGAGCGCTCGGGCGTGGTCAGCTTCGGCAAGGACACCAAGGGCAAGCAGCGCCTGATCATCCGCGACGGCGAGGGCGGCGAGCACGAGGAGCTGATCCCGAAGTACCGCCAGATCATCGTGTTCGAGGGCGAGCACGTGACCAAGGGCGAGACCGTGGTGGACGGCGAGCCGAGCCCGCAGGACATCCTGCGCCTGCTCGGCATCGAGCCGCTGGCCGCCTACCTGGTCAAGGAGATCCAGGACGTGTACCGCCTGCAGGGCGTGAAGATCAACGACAAGCACATCGAGGTCATCACCCGGCAGATGCTGCGCAAGGTCGAGATCGCCGACCAGGGCGACTCCAAGTTCCTCAATGGCGAGCAGGTCGAGCGCCAGCGCATCATCGAGGAGAACGCCCGCCTGGCGTCCCGCAACGAAATCCTGGCCAAGTTCGAGCCTGTGCTGCTGGGCATCACCAAGGCCTCGCTGGCGACCGAGTCGTTCATCTCGGCGGCTTCCTTCCAGGAAACCACCCGCGTGCTGACCGAGGCGGCCGTGCGCGGCACCCGCGACAGCCTGCGGGGCCTGAAGGAGAACGTGATCGTCGGCCGCCTGATCCCGGCCGGCACCGGCCTGGCCTACCACAGCCAGCGCCGCCGCACCGCTTCCGGTCTCACCGAGTCGGAGATGCAGACCCTGGCCGGTCCGGCCGAGCCGGCGGCGGCACCGGAAGCCGCTACCGCGGCCGCGGCCCAGGACGACGCTGCCGAGTGACGCAGTAGGGGCCTGGGCAGCCTGCCCAGGCGATCGGCGCGGCAAGGAAGCCGCCACCGGCACCGAGGGGCACTCCCCTCGGGCGGTCCCGGGGCCGATGTCCGGCGATGAGGGCGGTTGACGCAGTTTTCAGCCGCCCGCTATACTTTCCTGTCTCGGCAGGCCGTCCTTCGGCCTGCCGTCGTTTTCACGTACAGGCCCCGGCGGCAACGCGGGCCCCCAAGCAGAAGAACCTTACAGATGGCGACGATCAACCAACTGGTCCGCAAATCGCGGCAGGCGGCGACCTACATGAGTGCCTCGCCGGCGCTCGAGAAGTGCCCGCAGCGCCGCGGTGTGTGCACGCGCGTGTACACCACCACCCCCAAGAAGCCGAACTCGGCCCTGCGCAAGGTCGCCAAGGTGCGGCTGACCAACGGCTACGAGGTGATCTCGTACATCGGCGGCGAAGGCCACAACCTGCAGGAGCACTCGGTCGTGCTGATCCGCGGCGGCCGCGTCAAGGACCTGCCCGGCGTGCGCTACCACACCGTCCGCGGTTCGCTGGACGCCGCCGGCGTGACTAAGCGCCGTCAGGCGCGTTCCAAGTACGGCGCCAAGCGCCCGAAGAGCTAATCGAGGAAGCCCGACATGTCCCGTAAAGGTTCCACCCCCCAGCGTGCCGTCCTTCCCGATCCGAAGCACGGGAGCGAGACCATCGCCCGCTTCATCAACATGGTGATGAAGAGCGGCAAGAAGTCGATCGCCGAGAACATCGTGTACGACGCGATGGACGTCATCGGCGAGAAGAACGCCAGCGCCATCGAAGTGGTGCAGAAGGCGCTGGACAACGTGTCCCCGGCGGTCGAGGTCAAGTCCCGCCGCGTCGGCGGCGCGACCTACCAGGTGCCGGTCGAGGTGCGCGCGTCCCGCCGCCTGGCTTTGGCCATGCGCTGGGTGATCGACTCGGCCCGCAAGCGCGGCGAGAGCTCGATGGCCCGCAAGCTGGCCGGCGAGCTGCTCGATGCATCGGAGAGCCGCGGTGCGGCCATCAAGAAGCGCGAAGAGACGCACCGCATGGCCGAGGCCAACCGGGCCTTCGCACACTATCGCTGGTAATCGGCCGGGCCCCCATGGGCCCGCCTGACCAGCCCGGGCGTCGCGCACATCGCGCGCCCCCGCATCGCGGAAGCTGGCGCCGTGCGCCGCTCCGCCATCCATAAAGCCAAAAGCAAACGAGAGGCTCCCCGTGGCCCGCACTACTCCCATCGAGCGTTACCGCAACTTCGGCATCATGGCCCACATCGATGCCGGCAAGACCACCACGTCCGAGCGCATCCTGTTCTACACCGGCAAGAGCCACAAGCTCGGCGAGGTGCACGACGGTGCCGCCACCATGGACTGGATGGAGCAGGAGCAGGAGCGTGGCATCACGATCCAGTCCGCCGCCACGACCGCGTTCTGGAAGGGCATGGACAAGTCCCTGCCGGAGCACCGCTTCAACATCATCGATACCCCCGGACACGTCGACTTCACCATCGAGGTCGAGCGTTCGCTGCGCGTGCTCGACGGCGCGGTATTCGTGCTGTGCGCCGTCGGCGGCGTGCAACCGCAGTCGGAAACCGTGTGGCGCCAGGCCAACAAGTACCACGTGCCGCGCATCGCGTTCGTCAATAAGATGGACCGTACCGGCGCCAACTTCTACAAGGTCCGCGACCAGTTGAAGTCCCGCTTGGGCGCCGTGCCGGTGCCGATGCAGGTGCCGATCGGCGCCGAGGACGGCTTCGAGGGCGTGGTCGACCTGATCAAGATGAAGGCGATCCATTGGGATTCCGCCTCCCAGGGCCTGAGCTTCGAGTACCGCGAGATCCCCGCCGAGCTGCAGGCCAAAGCCGCGGAAGAGCGCGCGTTCATGGTCGAATCGGCCGCCGAGGCCAGCGAAGAGCTGATGAACAAGTACTTGGAGGGGGGCGACCTCACCGAGGCGGAGATCGTCGCGGGCCTGCGTATCCGTACCCTGGCCACCGAAATCGTGCCGATGTTCTGCGGCACCGCGTTCAAGAACAAGGGCGTGCAGGCCATGCTCGACGGCGTGATCAACCTGCTGCCGTCGCCGGTGGACGTGCCCGCGGTCAAGGGCCTGGACGTCGACGACGAAACCAAGGAGCTGATCCGCGAATCCAGCGACAAGGCCCCGTTCTCGGCGCTGGCGTTCAAGATCATGACCGACCCGTTCGTCGGTTCGCTGACGTTCTTCCGCGTGTATTCGGGCAAGCTCAATGCCGGCGACCAGGTGCTGAATTCGGTCAAGGGCAAGAAGGAGCGCATCGGCCGCCTGCTGCAGATGCATTCCAACAACCGTGACGAGATCAAGGAAGTGCTGGCCGGCGACATCGCCGCGGCGGTGGGTCTGAAGGACGTCACCACGGGCGACACCCTGTGCTCGCAGGACGACCCGATCGTGCTGGAGCGCATGGTGTTCCCCGAGCCGGTGATCTCCATGGCGGTCGAGCCGAAGACCAAGTCCGACCAGGAGAAAATGGGCACCGCCCTGGGCCGGTTGGCTCAGGAGGACCCGTCGTTCCGGGTGAAGACCGACGAGGAGTCCGGGCAGACCATCATCTCGGGCATGGGCGAGCTGCACCTGGACATCATCGTCGACCGCATGAAGCGCGAGTTCAACGTCGAGGCCAACGTTGGCAAGCCGCAGGTCGCCTACCGCGAGACGATTCGCGCCAGCGACGTGAAGTCGGACTACAAGCATGCCAAGCAGTCGGGCGGCAAGGGCCAGTACGGCCACGTCGTGATCGAGCTGTCGCCGCTGACCGCCGAGGACCGCGAGAAGTACGCCGCCGACATCAAGAACGATTTCCTGTTCGTCAACGAGATCACCGGCGGCGTGATCCCGAAGGAGTTCATCCCTTCGGTCGAAAAGGGCATGCGCGAGACCATCACCAGCGGCCCGCTGGCCGGCTTCCCTGTGGTGGGCGTGAAGGCCAAGCTGGTCTTCGGTTCCTACCATGACGTCGACTCCTCGGAAATGGCGTTCAAGCTGGCCGCGTCCATGGCGTTCAAGCAGGGCTTCGCCAAGGCCAGGCCGGTGCTGCTGGAGCCGATCATGAAGGTCGAGATCGTCAGCCCGGAGGACTACCTGGGCGACGTGATGGGCGACGTGAGCCGCCGCCGCGGCGTGCTGCAGGGCCAGGACGACAGCCCGTCGGGCAAGATCATCAACGCGATGATCCCGCTGGGCGAGATGTTCGGTTATGCGACCTCGCTGCGCTCGATGAGCCAGGGCCGCGCGACGTTCTCGATGGAGTTCGATCACTACGAGGAAGCGCCGACCAACATCGCCGAGACGGTGATCAAGAAGGCGTGATTCGTGCGCCCGTCCACGGGCGCGAAGAAGATCAAGAAGCGGCCATGCGTGGTCGCACTTTCCAAGAAAAGCAAACTCCAAGTTCAAGAGGCATCAGACAATGTCCAAGGGTAAGTTCGAGCGCACCAAGCCCCACGTGAACGTGGGCACGATCGGTCACGTGGACCACGGCAAGACGACGCTGACGGCGGCGCTGACGAAGGTGGGAGCGGAGCGTTTTGGCGGCGAGTTCCGAGCCTACGACGCGATCGACAAGGCGCCGGAAGAGAAGGCGCGCGGGATCACGATTTCGACCTCGCACGTGGAATACGAGTCGCCGACGCGCCATTACGCGCACGTGGACTGCCCGGGCCACGCCGACTACGTGAAGAACATGATCACCGGTGCGGCGCAGATGGACGGCGCGATCCTGGTGTGCTCGGCCGCGGACGGCCCGATGCCGCAGACGCGCGAGCACATTTTGCTGGCGCGGCAGGTGGGCGTGCCGTACATCGTGGTGTTCCTGAACAAGGCGGACATGGTGGACGACGCCGAGCTGCTGGAGCTGGTGGAGATGGAAGTCCGCGAGCTGCTGAGCAAGTACGAGTTTCCGGGCGACGACACGCCGATCATCAAGGGATCGGCGCTGAAGGCGCTGGAAGGGGACCAGTCGGAGATCGGCGTGCCGGCGATCCTGCAGTTGGTTGACGCGCTGGACAGCTACATTCCCACGCCCGAGCGCGACGTGGACAAGGCGTTCCTGATGCCGGTGGAGGACGTGTTCTCGATTTCGGGCCGTGGCACGGTGGTGACCGGGCGCATTGAGCGCGGGATCATCAAGGTGGGCGAGGAAGTGGAGATCGTGGGCATCCGTCCGACGGTCAAGACGACGGTGACGGGCGTGGAGATGTTCCGCAAGCTGCTGGACCAGGGGCAGGCGGGCGACAATGCGGGCCTGCTGCTGCGCGGCACCAAGCGCGACGAGGTGGAGCGCGGGCAGGTGCTGGCCAAGCCGGGCTCGATCACCCCGCACACGGACTTCGAGGCGGAGGTGTACGTGCTGTCGAAGGACGAGGGTGGCCGGCACACGCCGTTCTTCAAGGGCTATCGTCCGCAGTTCTACTTCCGGACCACGGACATCACCGGTGCGGTGACGCTGCCGGAGGGCGTGGAGATGGTGATGCCGGGCGACAACGTGAAGATGGTGGTGTCGCTGATCAACCCGGTGGCGATGGACGAGGGCCTGCGCTTCGCGATCCGCGAGGGCGGCCGCACCGTCGGCGCCGGCGTCGTGGCCAAGATCCTGAAGTAATTCACTGCTTTGCCGGTCCCCGTCCGCCTGGGCGGGCGGGGGCTCAACGCGAAAAGAGGCATAGGACGTGTCTCGTGTTCGCCGGACAGGGAAGGTTCGCGTGACGAATGCGCGGAAACGGCCGAATGGCTGTTGACCGCGCTGTTTACGCGTTCTATACTTTTCCGTCTGGGCAGGCCGGCTAGCTGGTCTGCCCACGCTTTTGGGGCCGCGCGCCGGCCCCGCCTGCCGGCCGGTACGGCACCAGGCAGATCAATGGACCATCCGGGGCAGGCATCCCAGAGGCCGCGCCCGTCGCTCTTTATAACGAAGGAACTCCGTCATGGCGGACCAAAAGATCCGGATTCGGCTCAAGGCGTTCGATCATCGTCTGATCGACCGTTCGGCCAGCGAGATCGTCGAGACGGCGAAGAGGACCGGCGCGCAGGTGCGTGGCCCGATCCCGCTGCCGACCAAGATCGAGCGCTACACCATTCTCGTTTCCCCGCATGCCGACAAGGATGCGCGCGACCAGTACGAGACCCGCACGCACAAGCGCGTGCTCGACATCGTCGACCCCAACGACAAGACCGTGGACGCGCTGATGAAGCTCGAGCTCGCGGCTGGCGTCGACGTCCAGATCAAGCTCGCCTGAGGACTGCCGACATGACGAAGAAGTATTCGTTGGGTCTGGTCGGCCGCAAGGCCGGCATGAGCCGGGTGTTCACCGAGGATGGCCGTTCCATCCCGGTGACCCTGATCGAGGCCACCCCGAACCGCATCACCCAGATCAAGACCGCCGAGGTCGATGGCTATAGCGCCGTCCAGGTCGCCGCAGGCACCCGCCGCGCCGCGCTGGTCAACAAGCCGCTGGCCGGGCATTACGCCAAGGCCAAGGTCGAAGCCGGCCGCGGCCTGTGGGAGTTCCGCGTCGCCGACGAGAAAATCGGTGATTTCGCCGTCGGTGGCGAGATCAAGGCCGACATCTTCGAGGTCGGCCAGATCGTGGACGTCCAGGGCGTGACCAAGGGCAAGGGTTTCCAAGGCACGATCAAGCGCCACAACTTCACCATGGGCGACGCCACCCACGGCAACTCGCTGTCGCATCGCTCGCCGGGTTCGATCGGCCAGCGGCAGACGCCGGGCCGCGTGTTCCCGGGCAAGAAGATGTCCGGCCACATGGGCGCCGAGGTGCAGAGCACGCAGAACCTGGAAGTGGTTCGCGTCGATGCCGAGCGCGGCCTGATCGCCGTTCGCGGCGCCGTCCCGGGTGCTCCGGGTGGCGATGTGATCGTGCGACCGGCGAGCAAGGCGTAAGGAGAAGCACGATGGAACTCACCATTACGGGTAGCGCCAACAAGTTGTCGGTTTCCGATGAAGTGTTCGGCCGCGAATTCAGCGAAGACCTGGTCCACCAGGTCGTGGTCGCATTCCGCAACGCCGGCCGCGCCGGCACCAAGGCGCAGAAGACCCGGTCCGAGGTCAGCGGCACCACCAAGAAGTCGAAGAAGCAGAAGGGCGGCGGCGCACGTCATGGCGCCCTGACCGCTCCGATCTTCGTCGGCGGCGGCGTGACCTTCGCGGCCAAGCCGCGCAGCTTCGCGCAGAAGGTCAACCGCAAGCAGTACCGCGCCGCGATCAGCTCGATCCTGTCCGAGCTCAACCGCCAGGGCCGGCTGAAGGTCGTCGATGCGTTCGAGGTCGATTCGGCCAAGACCAAGGGCCTGGTCGAGAAGCTGGCCGGTTTCGAGCTGGGCAAGCGTCCGCTGATCGTCACCGAGGAGGCCTCGGAGAACCTGTTCCTGTCCGCCCGCAACCTGCCGTACGTGCAGGTCCGCGACGTGCAGGGCCTGGATCCGGTGGCCCTGGTCGGCGCCGATTCCGTGCTGATCACCGCCGATGCGGTCAAGAAGGTCGAGGAGTGGCTGGCATGAGCACCAACGAGAATGTTTTCAGCGTGCTGCGCGCGCCGCGTGTGTCGGAAAAGACCGCGCGCCTGCAGGAGCTCAGCAACCAGTACGTGTTCGAGGTTTCGAACGACGCCACCAAGGCCGACGTCAAGGCCGCCGTGGAGAAGCTGTTCGACGTGAAGGTCGAGTCGGTCAACGTCGTCAACGTGAAGGGCAAGAACAAGTCCTTCCGCTTCCGTGCCGGCCGCCGCGGCGACTGGCGTAAGGCGTACGTGCGCCTGGCCGACGGCCAGAGCATCGACGTGTCCGCCAAGGCCTGAGGGTGATCCCATGCCATTGATGAAGTTCAAGCCCACTTCCGCCGGCCGCCGTTCCGCGGTTCGCGTGGTCACGCCCGACCTGCACAAGGGCGCACCACACGCCCCGCTGGTCGAGAAGCAGAGCAAGTCCGGCGGCCGCAACCACCACGGCCGCATCACCACCCGCCACGTCGGCGGCGGTCACAAGCAGCATTACCGCCTGATCGACTTCAAGCGCAACAAGGAAGGCATCGTCGCGCGCGTGGAGCGGATCGAATACGATCCCAACCGCACCGCGCACATCGCCCTGCTGTGCTACGCCGACGGCGAGCGCCGCTACATCATCGCGCCGAAGGGCCTGAAGGCCGGCGACCAGGTGATCGCCGGTTCCGATGCGCCGATCAAGGCCGGCAATACCCTGCCGCTGCGCAACATCCCGGTCGGCACCACCGTGCACTGCATCGAGCTCAAGCCGGGCAAGGGCGCGCAGATCGCGCGGGCCGCCGGTGCCGCGGTGCAACTGGTCGCCCGCGAACAGGGCTATGCGACCCTGCGCCTGCGTTCCGGCGAGATGCGCAAGATCCCGAGCGAGTGCCGCGCCACCATCGGCGAGGTCGGCAACGACGAGCACAGCCTGCAGAAGCTGGGCAAGGCCGGCGCCAGCCGCTGGCGCGGCATCAAGCCGACCGTCCGCGGCGCGGCCATGAACCCGGTCGATCACCCGCACGGCGGCGGCGAAGCCAAGGCCGGCCAGGGCAACCCGCACCCGGTCACCCCGTGGGGCGTGCCGACCAAGGGCTACAAGACGCGCAAGAACAAGCGCACCCAGCAATTCATCGTTCGTGATCGTAGGGGCTAATCGACCATGCCACGTTCCCTCAAGAAAGGCCCGTTCGTCGATCACCACCTCATCAAGAAGGTGGAAGCCGCCGGCGGCAGCAAGCGCCCGATCAAGACCTGGTCGCGCCGCTCCATGATCCTGCCGGAGATGGTGGGATTCACCATCGCCGTGCACAACGGCAAGAACCATATTCCGGTGCTCGTCAACGAGAACATGGTCGGCCACAAGCTCGGCGAGTTCGCCATCACCCGGACCTTCAAGGGTCACGGCGGCGACAAGAAGTCGAAGTAAGGAGAGATGACCATGGAAGCGAAAGCCATCCTGCGCACCGTGCGCATCTCCCCGCAGAAGGCACGCCTGGTCGCCGACCAGGTGCGCGGCCTGCCGGCCGAGCGCGCCGTCAACCTGTTGAAGTTCTCGGACAAGAAGGCCGCCCACCTGATCAAGAAGGTGGTCGAGTCGGCCATCGCCAACGCCGAGAACAACCAAGGCGCCGACGTCGATGCACTGAAGGTCAAGGCCATCATGGTCGACGAGGGTCCGACCCTGAAGCGTTTCATGGCGCGAGCGAAGGGCCGCGGCACCCGCATCCTCAAGCGGACCAGCCACATCACCGTCGTCGTGGGAGAGGGCAAGTAATATGGGTCACAAAGTTCATCCCACCGGTATCCGCCTGGGCATCGCCAAGGACTGGAACTCCAAGTGGTACGCGGGCAAGGGCGAGTACGCCCAGTACCTGGCGGCCGACCTCAAGGTCCGCGAGATGCTGCGCAAGAAGCTGGCCCAGGCCGGCATCAGCAAGATCCTGATCGAGCGTCCGGCCAAGACCGCGCGCGTGACCATCCACACCGCCCGCCCGGGCGTGGTGATCGGCAAGCGCGGCGAGGACATCGAGAAGCTGCGCAAGGAAGTCAGCGCGATGATGGGCGTCCCGGCGCACATCAACGTGACCGAGGTCCGCAAGCCCGAGCTGGACGCGCAATTGGTGGCCGAGTCGATCGCCCAGCAGTTGGAGCGCCGCATCATGTTCCGCCGCGCGATGAAGCGCGCCGTCGGCAACGCGGTGCGCCTGGGCGCACTGGGCATCAAGGTCAACGTCGCCGGCCGCCTGAACGGCGCCGAGATCGCCCGTTCGGAGTGGTACCGCGAAGGCCGCGTGCCGCTGCACACCCTGCGCGCGGACATCGACTACGGGTTTGCCGAGGCTCACACCACCTATGGCGTGATCGGCATCAAGGTATGGGTCTACAAGGGCGAGATCTTCGACTTCGCCCAGGTCGGACAGGAGAAGCAGGAAGAAGCCAGCAGCCCCCGCGGCGAGCGTGAGCGTCCCTCCCGTCCCGCACGTGAAGCGAGGTAACGGCGATGTTGCAACCCAAGCGAACCAAGTACCGCAAGCAGCACAAGGGCCGTAACGAGGGCCTGAGCTGGAGTGCCAATGCCGTTTCCTTCGGCGAGTACGGCCTGAAGGCCACCGCGCACGGCCGCCTGACCGCGCGCCAGATCGAGGCGGCCCGCCGCACGATCAGCCGCTACGTCAAGCGCGGCGGCAAGATGTGGATCCGAGTCTTCCCGGACAAGCCGATCACCCAGAAGCCGATCGAGGTCCGCATGGGCTCGGGCAAGGGTGGCGTGGAGTACTGGGTGGCCCAGATCCAGCCCGGCCGCATGATCTATGAAATCGAGGGCGTGCCGGAGGAGATGGCGCGCGAAGCGTTCCGCCTGGCGGCGGCCAAGCTCTCGGTCACCACCACCTTCGTGACCCGCACGGTGCGCTAATGGCTACGATCAACGAACTCCGTGAAAAGTCGGCCGACGACCTCAAGGCCCACCTGCTGGACCTGCGCAAGGAGCAATTCTCCCTGCGCATGCAGCGGGCGACCGGTCAGTTGACGAAGACCCACGAAACCCGCCGGGTGCGTCGCGAGATCGCGCGCGTGAAGACCCTGCTCGGCAGCAACAAGTAAGGGATCGCAGCGATGAGCGAGAACAACAACAAGCCGCTGCGCACGGTCGAAGGCCGCGTGATCAGCAACAAGATGGACAAGACGGTCACCATCCTGGTCGAGCGCCAGGTCAAGCACGCCCTGTACGGCAAATACATCAGGCGCTCGACCAAGCTCCACGCCCACGATGCGGACAACAGTTGCAACGAGGGCGATGTGGTGCGCGTGACCGAGATCGCACCGTTGTCCAAGACCAAGAACTGGCGCGTGGTGGAAGTCGTCACCCGCGCGGCCGAATAAGGGAGATCTGAATCATGATCCAGATGCAGAGCTACCTCGACGCCGCCGACAACTCCGGCGCCAAGGAACTGATGTGCATCAAGGTGCTGGGCGGCTCCAAGCGCCGCTATGCGGGCATCGGCGACATCATCAAGGTGACCGTCAAGGACGCGATCCCGCGCGGCAAGGTCAAGAAGGGCGAGGTTTACGACGCCGTCGTGGTCCGTACCCGCAAGGGCGTGCGCCGCGCCGACGGCTCGCTGATCCGCTTCGACGGCAACGCCGCGGTCCTGCTCAACAACAAGCAGGAGCCGATCGGTACCCGTATCTTCGGACCGGTGACCCGTGAGCTGCGTTCCGAGAAGTTCATGAAGATCGTTTCGCTCGCGCCTGAAGTGCTCTGAGCGGAGGAAGGCAGACATGGCAAACCGTATCAAGAAGGGCGACCACGTGGTCGTCACCGTCGGCAAGGACAAGGGCAAGCAGGGCGAGGTGGTGCGCGTGGACGGCGACCGTGTGGTCGTGTCCAACGTCAACCTGGTCAAGCGGCACACCAAGCCGAATCCGCAGGCGGGCATCGCCGGCGGCGTGGTCGAGCGCGAAGCCTCGATCCACATTTCCAACGTGATGCCGTTCAACCCGGCCACCGGCAAGGGCGAGCGCATCGGATACAAGGTCCTGGAGGATGGACGCAAACTGCGTGTGTTCCGCTCCAGTGGTGAGGCGCTCGACGCCTGAGGAATGAAGCAATGACCACGCGGCTCGAAAAGATCTACAAGGAACAGGTTGTGCCGGCTCTCATGGAGAAGTTCGGCTACACCAATCCGATGCAAGTGCCCAAGCTCGTCAAGATCACGCTGAACATGGGCGTGGGCGAGGCGGCGGCCAACAAGAAGGTGCTGGAAAACGCGGTCGCCGACATGACCAAGATCTCCGGCCAGAAGCCAGTGACCACCAAGGCCCGCGTCTCGGTGGCGTCGTTCAAGATCCGCGACGGTTGGCCGATCGGTTGCAAGGTCACCTTGCGTCGCGCCCAGATGTTCGAGTTCCTGGATCGCCTGATCAGCGTCTCGCTGCCGCGCGTGCGCGACTTCCGCGGCGTGTCCGGCCGCTCGTTCGACGGCCGCGGCAACTTCAACATGGGCGTGAAGGAGCAGATCATCTTCCCGGAGATCGACTTCGACGCGATCGATGCGACCCGTGGCATGGATATCGCCATCACCACCAGTGCCAAGACCGACGCCGAAGCCAAGGCGCTGCTCGAAGCGTTCAAGTTCCCGTTCCGCAATTAAGGGTTAGAGAAATGGCAAAGACCTCGATGGTCAACCGCGATGCGAAGCGGGCAAAGCTGGCGAAGAAGTACGCGGCCAAGCGCGAGGCCCTGAAGAAGGTCGTCTCCAGCCATACCGCGTCGTACGAGGAGAAGATCGAGGCGGCGACCAAGCTGGCCAAGCTGCCGCGCGATTCTTCGCCGAGCCGCCAGCGCAACCGCTGCGAACTGTCCGGCCGTCCGCGTGGCGTGTATCGCAAGTTCGGCCTGGGCCGCAACAAGCTGCGCGAGGCCACCATGCGCGGCGACGTGCCGGGCCTGCGCAAGGCCAGTTGGTAACAGCCCGCCGGGGGCGCGCACTGCCCCTGCCGGATGCGTCGATGGATGACCGGCCGGACGGCCGTTTATCTGCTATGATTTCGCGCTTTCCCGCCCGGTACGGCGCGCGGCAAGGGCCCCGGCCCCTTCCGGGACAATCCAGATTTCGCGAAAGCGGATATCGGTGCACTCAAGGAACCATTCATGAGCATGACTGATCCCATCGCCGACATGCTGGTCCGCATCAAGAATGCGGCCGCTGTGGGCAAGCCGACGGTGAAGCTGCCGTCTTCCAAGATCAAGGTGGCCATCGCCAACGTCCTGAAGGACGAGGGCTACATCGCCGACCTGCGTGTCGTCCAGGTCGAGAACAACAAGGCCGAGCTGGAAATCGTCCTGAAGTACTTCGAGGGTCGCCCGGTCATCGATCAGCTCAAGCGTGCCTCGCGCTCGGGGCTGCGCCTGTACCGCGGCAAGAGCGACCTGCCGAAGGTCCTTGGTGGCCTCGGCGTGGCCATCATTTCCACCTCCCAGGGCATCATGACCGACAAGCAGGCGCGCAGCGCCGGCGTGGGCGGCGAAGTCCTGTGCTACGTGGCCTAATCGAAGGAGTACGACGACCATGTCCCGCGTAGCCAAGAAGCCGATCGCCCTGCCCAAGGGCGTGGAACTGAACATCCAGGACACCAGCGTCAGCGCCAAGGGTCCGAAGGGCACTCTTTCCCTGGCCAAGCCGGCCGGCGTGCAGATCGCCATCGAGGACGGCAATGCCGTGCTGTCGGCCAACGATCCGTCCCTGGTTCCGCTGACCGGTACCGTCCGCTCCATCCTGGCCAACATGGTCAAGGGCGTGTCCGAGGGCTTCGAGCGCAAGCTCGAGCTGGTCGGCGTGGGTTACCGCGCCGCCATGCAGGGCAAGGACCTGAGCCTGTCGCTGGGGTTCTCGCACCCGGTCGTGTTCCAGGCGCCGGAAGGCATCACCCTGGCGGCCCCGACCCAGACCGAGATCCTGGTGCAGGGCGCAGACAAGCAGCGCGTCGGCGAAGTCGCGGCCAAGATCCGCGCCTTCCGTCCGCCGGAACCCTACAAGGGCAAGGGCGTGAAGTATTCCGACGAAGTCATCATCCGCAAGGAAGCCAAGAAGGCGTAAGCGTACGCGGGCCCTTCCGCAGGAGCCCGGCCATTCATGGCCAGGCTTCCCGAGGCAAAGGCCCGGACCATCCTTCAGCTTCCACGAGGTAATCCACATGAGCATCAAGAACGACGCCCGCCTGCGCCGCGCCAAGACCACCCGGGCCCACATCCGCAAGCTCGGCGTTCCGCGCCTGTCGGTGCTCCGCACCGGGCAGCACCTGTACGCCCAGCTTTTCACCGCCGATGGCGCCAAGGTCATCGCGGCCGCCAACACCCTGCAGGCCGACGTCAAGGACGGCCTGAAGAACGGCAAGAACACCGACGCCGCCGCGAAGGTGGGCAAGTTCATCGCCGAGCGGGCCAAGGCCGCGGGCATCGAGAAGATCGCATTCGATCGCTCGGGCTATCG
Organism: Pseudoxanthomonas broegbernensis; assembly: GCF_014202435.1. Classification (GTDB taxonomy): domain Bacteria; phylum Pseudomonadota; class Gammaproteobacteria; order Xanthomonadales; family Xanthomonadaceae; genus Pseudoxanthomonas; species Pseudoxanthomonas broegbernensis. The sequence continues at coordinate 212,977 of NZ_JACHGU010000002.1, forward strand.
CTTCCATGGCCGCATCAAGGCGCTGGCCGATGCCGCCCGCGAGGGTGGCCTGCAGTTCTGATCCATTCCGGTCATATGGGTCCGTTCCGGCGGACCCGTCCTGCCGGCGCAGGTGGCGCCGGGCGCCGTCCTCCTTCTGCGGGGACGTGACGCTGCAACGCGACAGCCCACAACCATAAGCGGCGCTCGAGCCGTACATATCCGAATCCATAAGGAAACGAAAATGGCAGAAGAACGTCAGCAGCCGCGGGGCCGCGACCGCAACCGCGAAGAAAAGATCGACGATGGCATGATTGAGAAGCTGATCGCGGTCAACCGCGTCAGCAAGACGGTCAAGGGTGGCCGCCAGTTCACCTTCACCGCGCTGACCGTGGTCGGCGACGGGGACGGCAAGGTCGGCTTCGGCTACGGCAAGGCCCGCGAGGTCCCGGTCGCCATCCAGAAGTCGATGGAGTACGCGCGCAAGGGCATGCTCAGCGTCGACCTGAACAACGGCACCCTGTGGCACCCGGTCAAGGCCGGCCACGGCGCGGCCCGCGTGTTCATGCAGCCCGCCTCCCAGGGTACCGGCGTGATCGCCGGCGGCGCCATGCGCGCCGTGCTGGAAGCGGTCGGCGTGAAGGATGTGCTGGCCAAGGCGGTGGGTTCGCGCAACCCGATCAACCTGGTCCGCGCCACCCTGAGGGGCCTGGAGGCCATGCAGTCGCCGGAGCGCATCGCGGCCAAGCGCGGCAAGAAGGCGGAGGAACTCCTCAATGGCTAACGAGTCGAACAAGACCGTCAAGGTGCGCCTGGTGCGCGGCCTGCGCGGCACCCAGGCCCGCCATCGCTTGTCGGTGAAGGCCCTGGGCCTGAACAAGCTCAACGACGTGCGCGAGCTGAAGGACAGCCCGCAGGTCCGCGGTCTGATCAACCAATTGCACTATCTGGTGCGGGTCGAGGACTAAGGAGAACACCATGCGTCTCAACACTCTCAAGCCCGCCGAGGGCGCCCGCCAGGAGCGTACCCGCGTCGGTCGCGGTATCGGTTCGGGCCTGGGCAAGACCGCTGGCCGCGGCCACAAGGGCTCGTTTGCCCGTTCCGGCAAGGGCAAGATCAAGGCCGGTTTCGAAGGCGGCCAGACCCCGATGCAGCGCCGCCTGCCGAAGGTCGGCTTCCGCTCGCTGTCGGCCAAGGACACCGCCGAGGTGCTGCTGTACAAGCTGGCGCTGATCGAGGGCGACACCGTCGATTTCGCCGCGCTGAAGGCGGCCAAGCTGGTGCCCAGCACCGCCAAGCGCGCCAAGATCGTCAAGAAGGGCGAGCTGTCGCGCAAGCTGGTCATCAAGGGCGTGCAGTTGACCGCCGGCGCCAAGGCCGCGGTCGAAGCGGCCGGCGGCAGCATCGAGGAGTAAGCGGCATATGGCGCAAGCTGGCATCGGCAATCTCGGCGGCGGTCTGGGCAAGTTCACCGAACTGCGCCAGCGCCTGCTGTTCGTGCTGGGTGCGTTGGTCGTCTATCGCATCGGCTGCTTCGTGCCGGTGCCGGGCGTCAATCCCGATGCCATGCTGGCGATGATGCAGGCGCAGGGCGGCGGCATCGTGGACATGTTCAACATGTTCTCGGGCGGCGCCCTGCACCGCTTCAGCATCTTCGCGCTGAACGTGATGCCGTACATCTCGGCGTCGATCGTGATGCAGTTGGCCGTGCACATCTTCCCGGTGCTGAAGTCGATGCAGAAGGAAGGCGAGTCCGGCCGCCGCAAGATCACCCAGTACTCGCGCATCGGCGCGGTGGGGCTGGCGGTGGTGCAGGGCGGCAGCATCGCCATGGCGCTGCAGAATCAGGTCGCGCCGGGCGGCATGCCGGTGGTGTACAGCCCAGGCATCGGCTTCGTCCTGACGGCCGTGGTATCGCTGACCGCCGGCACGATCCTGCTGATGTGGCTGGGCGAGCAGGTGACCGAGCGCGGCATCGGCAACGGCGTGTCGCTGATCATCTTCGCCGGCATCGTCGCCGGCCTGCCCAGCGCGGTGATCCAGACGATCGAGTCCTACCGCAGCGGCAGCATGAACTTCCTCGCCCTGCTGTTGATCGTGACGCTGGTGCTCGCCTTCACCTGGTTCGTGGTGTTCGTCGAGCGCGGCCAGCGCCGGATCACGGTCAACTACGCGCGCCGCCAGGGCGGGCGCAATGCGTACATGAACCAGACCTCGTTCCTGCCGCTGAAGCTCAACATGTCGGGCGTGATCCCGCCGATCTTCGCCTCCAGCATCCTGGCCTTCCCGGCGACGCTGAGCATGTGGTCGGGGCAGGCGACCTCGATCACCTGGTTGCAGCGCGTCTCGAACGCCCTGGCGCCGGGCGAGCCGCTGCACATGATCGTGCTGGCCTCGCTGATCGTGGGTTTCACGTTCTTCTATACGGCCCTGGTCTTCAATTCCAACGAGACGGCCGACAACCTGAAGAAGTCGGGCGCGCTGATTCCGGGCATCCGCCCGGGCAAGGCGACCGCCGACTACATCGATGGCGTGCTGACCCGCTTGACCGCCACCGGCTCGGCCTACCTGGTGATCGTGTGCCTGCTGCCGGAGGTGATGCGCACCGAACTGGGCACCTCGTTCTACTTCGGCGGCACCTCGCTGTTGATCGTGGTGGTGGTGGTGATGGACTTCATCGCCCAGATCCAGGCCCACCTGATGTCGCACCAGTACGAGAGCCTGCTGAAGAAGGCCAATCTCAAGGGCGGTTCGCGCGGCGGTCTGGGGCGCGGCTGAACTTACGAATCCAATCCGGCGGACCCATTCCGCCGGTCTCCGGCCAAGGCCGGAAACAGCAAATGGGCGGCCCGTGCGACGTCTCGCGCGCGGGTGAGACACTGCGGTGCCGCGCTGGAGTAGCGCGGTCGGCTCCGGGGAACCGGGTGCCAGCAGAGTCCGGCGCCGGAGCATGGGCACACTCCCCATGCCGGGCCAGGAACCTTTCGGTTCCGGGCTTCCAAGTAATCCGGGACATTGATAGAATTCGCAGTTCACTTTTGAACCAATCCTGTCGGGCGTGCCCTGGGCGCGTGCCGACCCTCAAGTTTGGAGATCGCGTCATGGCGCGTATTGCAGGCGTCAACCTGCCGACCCACAAGCACGTCTGGGTGGGGCTGCAGAGCATCTATGGCATCGGCCGCACCCGGTCGAAGAAGGTTTGCGAGGCCGCTGGCGTGGCCTCGGTGACCAAGATCCGTGACCTGTCCGAGCCGGAAGTCGAGCGCCTGCGCGCCGAGGTGGGCAAGTACGTGATCGAAGGCGACCTGCGTCGCGAAATCGGCATCGCCATCAAGCGACTGATGGACCTGGGCTGCTACCGCGGCCTTCGCCACCGCCGCGGCCTGCCTCTGCGCGGCCAGCGCACCCGCACCAATGCCCGCACCCGCAAGGGCCCGCGCAAGGCAATCAGGAAGTAAGGGATACCGATCATGGCAAAGCCGGCAGCAGCCAAGACCAAGAAGAAGATCAAGCGCGTCGTCACCGACGGCATCGCCCACGTCCACGCTTCTTTCAACAACACCATCGTCACCATCACCGACCGCCAGGGCAACGCGCTGTCGTGGGCGACTTCGGGCGGCGCGGGTTTCCGCGGTTCGCGCAAGTCGACCCCGTTCGCCGCCCAGGTGGCCGCCGAGAAGGCCGGCCGCGCCGCGCTGGACTATGGCGTCAAGTCGCTGGAAGTGCGCATCAAGGGCCCGGGCCCGGGTCGCGAGTCCGCCGTGCGTTCGCTCAACGCCGTCGGTTACAAGATCACCAATATCATCGACGTGACGCCGATCCCGCACAACGGGTGCCGTCCGCCGAAGAAGCGTCGCGTCTAAGGGAGCGATAAGAAATGGCTCGTTATATCGGTCCTACCTGTAAGCTCGCGCGCCGCGAAGGCGCCGACCTGTCGCTCAAGAGTCCGGCCCGCGCGCTGGATTCCAAGTGCAAGCTGGAGCAGAAGCCCGGCCAGCACGGCGCCACCGCGCGCAAGGGCAAGCTGTCCGACTACGCCACCCAGTTGCGCGAGAAGCAGAAGGTCAAGCGCATCTACGGCCTGCTGGAGCGCCAGTTCCGCAACTACTACAAGAAGGCCACCACCAAGAAGGGCAACACCGGCGAGAACCTGCTGCAGTTGCTGGAGACCCGCTTGGACAACGTGGTGTACCGCATGGGCTTCGCGGTGACCCGGCCGGCGGCGCGCCAGTTGGTCAGCCATCGCGGCGTGCTGGTCAACGGCAAGCCGGTCAACTTGCCTTCCTACCAGGTCAAGGCCGGCGACGCGATCGCCCTGGCCGAGAAGGCGCAGAAGCAGTTGCGCGTCCAGGAGGCGCTGACCGTGGCCGAGCAGCACGACCTCAGCCCGTCGTGGGTGGAGGTCGACGCCAAGAAGTTCGCCGGCGTGTTCAAGGCCGTCCCGGACCGGGCCGACCTGCCGGCCGACATCAACGAAGCGCTGATCGTCGAGCTGTACTCGAAGTAACAGTGGCAGGCCGCCGCGTCCATCCGGGCGCGGCGCCGCATCCCACCTCCGGCCGGATCGCGTCGCCCCGCCTTCCGGCCGTCCCCGGATGAAGGGGCCACACATCAGGGCCGGCGTTTCCCCCGAATCGTCGGCTTATTGCAGGAGAATCCGCAACATGACGGTTACCGCCAACCAGGTCCTGCGTCCCCGCGGACCGCAGATCGAACGCCTCACCGACAATCGCGCCAAGATCGTGATCGAGCCGCTCGAGCGCGGCTACGGCCACACGCTGGGCAATGCGCTGCGCCGCGTCCTGCTGTCCTCGATTCCCGGCTTCGCGATCACCGAGGTCGAGATCGACGGCGTGCTGCACGAGTACACCACGGTGGAAGGTCTGCAGGAAGACGTGCTGGAAGTCCTGCTGAACCTCAAGGACGTCGCCATCCGCATGCACAATGGCGAAAGCTCCACCCTGAGCCTGTCCAAGCAGGGTCCGGGCGTGGTCACCGCCGGCGACATCAAGACCGACCACAACGTCGAGATCCTCAATCCCGACCACGTGATCTGCCACCTGACCAAGGACACGGCGCTGAACATGCGCCTGAAGATCGAGCGTGGCTTCGGCTACCAGCCGGCCACTACCCGTCGCCATCCGGACGAGGAAACCCGCGCCATCGGCCGGCTGGTCCTGGACGCCTCGTTCTCGCCGGTCCGGCGCGTGGCCTACGCCGTGGAAGCCGCGCGCGTGGAGCAGCGTACCGACCTGGACAAGCTGGTCATCGACATCGAGACCAACGGCACCATCGATGCCGAGGAAGCCGTGCGCACCGCCGCCGACATCCTCAGCGACCAGTTGTCGGTGTTCGGCGACTTCACCCACCGCGACCGCGGCAGCGCCAAGCCGGCGCCAGCGGGCGTGGACCCGGTGCTGCTGCGCCCGATCGACGACCTCGAGCTGACCGTGCGTTCGGCCAACTGTCTCAAGGCCGAGAGCATCTACTACATCGGCGACCTGATCCAGAAGACCGAAGTGGAACTGCTCAAGACCCCGAACCTGGGCAAGAAGTCGCTTACCGAGATCAAGGAAGTGCTCGCCCAGCGCGGCCTGTCCCTGGGCATGAAGCTGGAGAACTGGCCGCCGGCCGGCATCGCACAGCACGGCATGCTGGGGTGATTCGCTGACGCGAACCCCGCCCGACCCCGCACGACCATGTGCGGGGTCCGGCAAAAGGCCCGGCCATGGACGGACGGGCGCGGCTCCGCGGAGCCGACGATACATGGCCCTGGATGGGCCGACACGATAACGGGCCTGCAGTCCCTGCAGGCTCCAAGCGCCGACGGGCCTGAAGGCACGCGGCGACTCTCCGGCCAGGGAATGCCGGACAGGACCAGCGCAGTCCGCAGCACCAACGCCTGGATGGCGACAGCGAACCACAGACGTCACACCATTCCGAAGGAACCACGACCATGCGTCACCAGAAAGCAGGCCGCAAGTTCGGCCGTACCAGCGCCCACCGCGAAGCGATGTTCCGCAACATGGCCGCCTCGCTGTTCAAGCACGAATTGATCAAGACCACCCTGCTCAAGGCCAAGGAACTGCGCCGCGTCGCCGAGCCGCTGATCACCCTGGCCAAGGTCGACAGCGTGGCCAACCGCCGCCTGGCCTTCGCCCGCCTGCGCGACAAGGAAGCGGTGGGCAACCTGTTCACCATGCTCGGCCCGCGCTACGAGGCCCGCCCGGGCGGCTACCTGCGCATCCTCAAGTGTGGCTTCCGGGCCGGCGACAATGCGCCGATGGCCTATGTCGAGCTGGTCGACCGCCCGCAGGCGGCCGAGTAACTCGTCCGCCGAGGCGGACATGTCCGAGAATCCCGGCCTCCGCGCCGGGATTTTCGTTTCAGGCGGCACGGTTACCCTTGCCGCCGCAGATGCGGAATAATTGGCCGATTCCTTCCATGCCCTGGGTGCCAACGCCAATGAACCCGTTCCGCTGGAGTTTCCGAGCCCAGTTCCTGGCTGGCTTCCTGGGCTGCGCCGCCTTGCTCGCCTATGCGATCTACACCCAGCTTTACCAGGGGCTGGAGCCATGTCCGCTGTGCATCTTCCAGCGCATCGCCTATGCCGCGCTGGGACTGGTGTTCCTGGTGGGAGGCCTGCACGCGCCACGGGCGCCGGGCGGGCGCCGCTTCTACGGCGTGGCGGTCGCGCTGGCCGGGCTGGTGGGCATCGGCATCGCCGGGCGCCATGTCTGGCTGCAGCTTCAGCCTCAGGGGACGGCGCCGTCCTGCGGTCCGCCGCTGTCGTTCCTGCAGGAAACCCTGGGCCCGATGGAGCTGGTGCGCAAGGTGCTGACCGGCACCGGCGATTGCGGCACCGTGGACTGGACCCTGCTGGGCCTGAGCATGCCGGCCTGGAGCCTGATCGGCTTCGTGTCGCTGGCCGCCTGGGGCTTGCTGGCCGCCTTCCGCCGGCGCAAGGGCCGCCACCGGTTCTGATCTCCCATCCCCCCATCCGAGTTTCACGATGAGTACCTTCGAACGTAGCCTGCAGCCCGTCTGCCTGGCCGAGGGCTGGTCGCCCGCTAGCTGGCGCGGCCGCCCGGCGCTGCAGATGCCGCAGTACCCCGACACCGCGGCGCTGGAGCGGGCGCTGGCCGAATTGCGCCGGCTGCCCCCGCTGGTCACCTCCTGGGAAATCTTCGCGCTGAAGAGGCAGATCGCCGAGGCGCAGGAAGGCAGGCGCTTCCTGCTGCAGGGCGGGGACTGCGCGGAGAACTTCGGCGATTGCGAATCGGGCACCATCTCCAACCGGCTCAAGGTGCTGCTGCAGATGAGCCTGGTCCTGATCCACGGCCTGCGCCTGCCCGTGGTGCGGGTGGGGCGCTTCGCCGGGCAGTACGCCAAGCCGCGCTCGGCCGACATGGAAACCCGCGGCGACATCAGCCTGCCCAGTTACCGCGGCGACGTGGTCAACGGCCCGGAGTTCACCGCCGCCGCGCGGGTGCCCGATCCGCGACGCATGCTGACCGCGCACGCGCGCTCGGCAATGACCATGAACTTCGTGCGCGCGCTCACCGACGGCGGCTTCGCCGACCTGCACCATCCTGAGTACTGGAGCCTGAACTGGGTCGGCTGCTCGCCGCTGGCCGAGGACTACCAGCGGATGGTGGGTTCGATCGGCGACGCGGTGCGCTTCATGGAGACGCTGGCCGGCGTGGAGATGCACAACCTCAACCGGATCGACTTCTACACCTCGCACGAGGCTTTGCTGCTGCCCTACGAGGAGGCGCTGACCCGACAGGTGCCGCGGCAGTGGGGCTGGTTCAACCTGTCCACGCACTACCCGTGGATCGGCATGCGTACCGCCGCGCTGGACGGCGCGCACGTGGAGTATTTCCGCGGCATCCGCAATCCGGTCGCGATCAAGGTCGGCCCGTCGGTGCAGCCGGACCAGTTGCTGCGCCTGATCGACGTGCTCAACCCGGACGACGAGCCGGGGCGGCTGACCTTCATCCACCGCATGGGTGCGGCGCAGATCGCCTCCAGGCTGCCGCCGCTGCTCGACGCGGTGCGCCGCGACGGCCGCCGCGTGCTGTGGGTGTGCGATGCGATGCACGGCAACACGGAAAGCACGTCCAACGGCTACAAGACCCGGCGCTTCGCCAACATCCTCAGCGAGCTGGAGCAGTCCTTCGACCTGCATGCGGCGGCCGGCACGCGCCTGGGCGGCGTGCACCTGGAACTGACCGGCGAGGACGTCACCGAGTGCACGGGCGGTGCGCGCGAGTTGACCGAGCACGACCTGGAGCGTGCCTATCGCTCCACCGTGGATCCGCGGCTGAACTACGAGCAGTCGCTGGAGATCGCATTGGCGATCGTGCGCAAGCAGGGCTTGCGGCAGGCGCTCGTCCACGGCTGAAAGCCGGCGGTGCATGGCCGTGGAGCGGAGGCTCGCGGCCCGCGCCTTGGGCGTTCGCTGCATATCCGTCACGCGGTGGCGGGCATCATCGGGCGTTACGAAACGATGCGCCGGCCCGCGCGCCCGTCCGCCGTTCCGGCCATCGTTCATGGCAGCGAAGGGGAACAGGGCGATGCCTTGCCTGCCATCATCCGTATGCACTTGCGGGCCGCGTTCGGCCGCGAGGCGGAAGACGCCGCGCCGACGCCGCGCCGGCAGGCACGACCGCGAGGCAGGTGCCGGGGTCGCCGCATGCGGAGGACGATGATGCCGGCGCGGAGGCCGCCGGTCGTCCCGTCGCGGCCGCGCGCTGAAAGCGTCAGGGTGCCGTGGTCGTCAGCGGCGGCGGGCGCCGGGCGCGGGTCAGTTGCTCGTAGGCGTAGCCGAGCTGCAGCAGGCGGGTCTCGCTCCATGCCGGGCCGATGAAGGTCAGGCCCAGCGGCAGGCCGCCGCTCTGGCCCATGGGGACGGTCAGCGACGGGTATCCGGCCACGGCGGCGGCGCCGTAGCTGGCGCCTGGAAAGCGGTCGCCGTGCGCCGGGTCGATCGGCCAGGCCACGCCGGTAGTGGGGGCGACAAGCACTTCCAGCCGCTGCGCGCGCAATGCGGCATCGATGCCCTCCGCGCCGGCCAGGCGGCGCGCGCGCATGCGTGCGGCGATGTACGCGGGCGAGGCGAGATCGCCGCGGGCGGCGGCCTGCTCGAACAATTCCTGGCCGAACAGCGGCATCGTTTCATGCGCATGCGCGCGGTTGTATTCGATCAAGCCGTCCAGCGTCCGCACCGGCGCCTGCCGCTGCTGCAGGTAGCGCTCCACGCCGGCCTTGAATTCGTGCAGCAACACCTCGAGCTCGTCCACTTCCCACTGGCCATCGGTGGGAATGCGCGCATCGACCACGGTCGCGCCGGCCTCGCGCAGGACCGCCACGGCACGTTCCGTCGCCGCGGCGACTTCGGGGGAAATGGCCATCGATTCGCGTAGCAGGCCGATGCGCACGCCCCGCAGGCTGCCTTCGCGCAGGTGCTCGGCATAGTCGAACGTAGTCAGAGTGGCGTTGGCCGAGGTGGCCGGATCGGCCGGGTCGCGCCCGGCCATGGCGGCCAGCAGCAGGGCCGCGTCCTCGACGCTGCGGGTCATCGGCCCGGCGGTGTCCTGGCTGTGCGAGATGGGCAGGATGCCGTCGCGGCTGACCAGGCCGACGGTCGGCTTGAGCCCGACCAGGCCGTTGACCGCCGCCGGGCAGAGGATGCTGCCGTCGGTCTCGGTGCCGACCCCGACCACGGCCAGGTTGGCGGCCACCGCGACCGCGGTGCCGGAACTGGAACCGCAGGGCGAGCGGTCCAGCGCGTAGGGGTTGCGGGTCTGGCCGCCGCGCGAGCTCCAGCCGGAGGTGGAGCGGGTGGAACGGAAGTTGGCCCACTCGCTGAGGTTGGACTTGCCCAGGATCACCGCGCCTTCCTGGCGCAGGCGCCGCACCAGGAAGGCATCGCCGCCCGGCCGGAAGCCGGCCAGGGCCAGCGAGCCGGCCGTGGTGCTCATCGGCGTGGCGTCGATGTTGTCCTTCAGTACCACGGGGATGCCGTGCAGCGGCCCGCGCACGCGGCCGGCGCGGCGTTCGGCGTCCATCTGCGCGGCTTCCGCGCGCGCGTGCGGGTTGATCTCCAGGTAGGCGTTGAGCCGTGGGCCGTTGCGGTCCACGGCGACGATCCGGGTCAGGTAGGCCTGGACCAGCGCGCGGCTGCTGGTCTCCCCGCGCGCCATGGCCGCTTGCAGGTCGCCGATGCCGGCCTCGGCATAGGCGAAATCCTGCGGAGACGCGGCCGCCGGCGGCCGTTGCGCGTCTCCCTCAGGCTGGCAACCCATCGCGGCACCGCACAGGGTTGCCGCGGCCAGCAATGCGAACGGACGCATTCGCAGTCTCCCCAGGTGAATCTCCGAGACTAAGGCGCCCGGCCGGGCTTGGCAAACCCGCCCCGGGGCGATCAGGCCGCGCGCGAGGCGCGCTTGCGGTCGCTCTCGGTCAGCATCTTCTTGCGCAGGCGGATGGCCTTGGGCGTGACCTCGACCAGCTCGTCGTCCTCGACGAATTCCAGGGCCTGCTCCAGCGACATCTTGATCGGCGGGGTCAGCGAGATCGCCTCGTCCTTGCCCGAGGCGCGGATGTTGGTGAGCTGCTTCTCGCGCAGGGCGTTGACGGTGAGGTCGTTGTCCTTGGCATGGATGCCGACCAGCATGCCCTCGTAGATGTCCTCGCCGGCGTCGATCAGCAGGCGCCCGCGCTCCTGCAGGCCCATCAGCGCGTAGCCGGGCGCCTTGCCCTGGCCGTTGGAGATCATCACCCCGTTCGGGCGCTTGGCGATGCTGCCTTCCTGCCGCGGGCCGTAGTGGTCGAAGATGTGGAACAGCAGGCCGCTGCCGGAAGTCAGGGTCTTGAACTCGCCCTGGAAGCCGATCAGCCCGCGCGCGGGGATGATGTAGTCCAGGCGCACGCGGCCCTTGCCGTCCAGCTCCATGCCGTTGAGCTGCGCCTTGCGCGTGCCCAGGCGCTCCATCACGCCGCCCTGGTGCTCCTCCTCGACGTCGATGACCAGTTGCTCGTAGGGCTCGTGCGGCACGCCGTCGATCTCTCTGACGATCACCTCCGGGCGGGAGACGCCCAGCTCGTAGCCTTCGCGGCGCATGGTCTCGATCAGCACCGACAGGTGCAGCTCGCCGCGGCCGGAGACCTTGAAGCGGTCGGGGTCCTCGGTGTCCTCCACCCGCAGGGCCACGTTGTGCAGGGTCTCGCGCATCAGGCGTTCGCGGATCTGGCGGCTGGTCAGGAACTTGCCGCCGGAATATTCCTTCTGCCCGGCAAACGGCGAGTTGTTCACCTGGAAGGTCATGGAGATGGTCGGCTCGTCCACGCTCAGCGCCGGCAGCGCCTCGGGGGTTGACGGGTCGGTGACGGTGTCGGAGATGCCCAGGTCCTCGATGCCGGAGATGGCGACGATGTCGCCGGCCTGCGCCTCCGCCACCTCGTGCCGCTCCAGGCCGAGGAAGCCGAGCACCTGCAGGACTTTTCCGTTGCGCTTCTTGCCGTCGCGGTCGACGATGCTGACCGGCATGTTGGTGCGGACCTTGCCGCGCTGGATGCGGCCGATGCCGATCAGGCCGACGTAGCTGTTGTAGTCCAACTGGCTGATGCGCATCTGGAACGGGCCGTCCAGGTCCACCGGCGGCGCGGGCACGTGCTGCATGATCGCTTCGTACAGCGGCGTCATGTCGCCCGAGCGTACGTCCTCGGTCAGGCCGGCGTAGCCGTTGAGGCCGGAGGCGTAGATGATCGGGAAGTCCATCTGCTCGGCGGTGGCGCCGAGCCGGTCGAACAGGTCCCATACCTGCTCCACGACCCACTCCGGCCGCGCGCCGGGGCGGTCGACCTTGTTGACGACGACGATCGGCCTGAAGCCCATCGCGAACGCCTTCTGGGTGACGAAGCGGGTCTGCGGCATCGGCCCGTCCATGGCATCGACCAGCAGCAGCACCGAGTCGACCATCGACAGCACGCGCTCGACCTCGCCGCCGAAGTCGGCGTGGCCGGGGGTGTCGACGATGTTGATGTGGTTGCCGTTCCAGTTGATGGCGGTGTTCTTGGCCAGGATGGTGATGCCGCGTTCCTTTTCCTGGTCGTTGCTGTCCATCACGCGCTCGCCCATCTGGGCGCGCTCGCTGAACGTGCCGGACTGCTTGAGCAGTTGGTCGACGAGAGTGGTCTTGCCGTGGTCGACGTGGGCGACGATGGCGATGTTGCGCAGGTTTTCGATGGACATGGGAATGACGCGCCGTCTGGGGGCACGTGGGGCGAGAGTGGGGGAAGCCGGGTATTATATCCGGCTGGCCGTCGCTCATAGCGACCGTTTGCCGGCGGGCGGCGCCGTCCCCCGGTGCCGCCCCGGCCGGCATCGCATCGATTGCCGTCCCCTCATCCCCTGCGCAGGAGCCTGACCGAATGTCCCTGATCGCCACCTTCGCCACCGCCCGCGGTCCGATCCGGGTCGAACTGCTGCCCGACAAGGCGCCCCTGACCGTGGCCAATTTCGTCAACCTGGCCGCGCGCGGCTTCTACGACGGCCTGAGCTTCCATCGCGTGATCCCCGACTTCATGGTGCAGGGCGGCTGTCCCGAGGGCTCCGGCCGTGGCGGCCCGGGCTACCGCTTCGAGGACGAGACCGACAATGGCGTGGCCCATGAGCGCGGCGTGCTGTCCATGGCCAACGCCGGCCCCAACACCAACGGCAGCCAGTTCTTCATCACCCACGTGGCCACCCCGTGGCTGGACGGCCGCCACACGGTGTTCGGCAAGGTACTGGAAGGCCTGGAGGCTGTGGATGCCATCGCCCAGGGCGACCGGATCGACTCGGTGAAGATCGAGGGCGATGCCGAAGCGGTGCTGGCGGCCAAGGCCGACCGCGTCGCCGAGTGGAATCGCTACCTGAGCGCTTGATCGGCCATGCCGGCACCGGACCTGCGTCCGGCCGGCCTGGCGGGGCCGCGTGATAAAATCACCGGCCCCACGCGACGGATTCCCATGCGCACCCTCGGCTTCCTGCTGATCCTCGGTATCGCCGGCGGGCTCTATGCCTGGTGGTCGCAGCACCGCCAGCCGGAACTGCACCCGGACGATCCGCGCGTGGCCACCGGCGAGCAGGGCATCGTGATGCTCGCCGCCGACTGGTGCGGCTACTGCCGCAGGCAGCAGGGCGACTTCGAGCGCGCCGGCGTGCGCTACCAGGTGCTCGACATCGACACCGAGCCCGGCGACCGCGCCCTGCGCGCGATCGGCGCCCGCGGCGTGCCGGTGACCGTGGTCGGTCAGGCCGTGATCCGCGGCTACGACACCGCCGCCCTGGACCGGAAGCTGGCCCCGCTGGGCTACGACGTCTATTGACCTGCGCGCCGGCCACGTCCATTCCTCCCACCTCCGCGACATCCGCAACCACCGTAAGGACCTCCACGCGATGAAGACCCCCGTTCGAGTTGCCGTCACCGGCGCCGCCGGCCAGATCGGCTACGCCCTGCTGTTCCGCATCGCCTCCGGCGAGATGCTGGGCAAGGACCAGCCCGTGATCCTGCAGTTGCTGGAACTGCCGATCGACAAGGCCCAGGCCGCGCTGAAGGGCGTGATCATGGAACTGGAGGACTGCGCGTTCCCGCTGCTGGCGGGCATCGTCGGCACCGACGACCCGGAAGTGGCATTCAAGGACGCCGACGTGGCCCTGCTGGTCGGTGCGCGTCCGCGCGGCCCGGGCATGGAGCGCAAGGATCTTCTGCTGGAAAACGCCAAGATCTTCACCGCCCAGGGCGCGGCGCTGAACAAGGTCGCCAGCCGCGACGTCAAGGTGCTGGTGGTCGGCAACCCGGCCAACACCAACGCCTACATCGCGATGAAGTCCGCACCGGACCTCAGGCCGGAGAACTTCACCGCGATGCTGCGCCTGGACCACAACCGCGCGCTGAGCCAACTGGCCGCCAAGGCCGGCGTGGCCGTGGGCGACATCGAGAAGCTGGTGGTGTGGGGCAACCACAGCCCGACCATGTACCCGGACTACCGCTTCGCCACCGTCGGCGGCGCTTCGCTCAAGGACAAGATCAACGACGCCGACTGGAACGCCAACGAGTTCATCCCCAAGGTGGGCAAGCGCGGCGCGGCGATCATCGAGGCCCGCGGCCTGTCCTCGGCCGCGTCGGCCGCCAATGCCGCCATCGACCACGTGCATGACTGGGTGCTCGGCAGCAACGGCAAGTGGGTGACCATGGGCATCCCGTCCGACGGCAGCTACGGCATTCCGGAGGGCGTGATCTTCGGCGTCGCGGTGACCACCGAGAACGGCACCTACACCCGGGTCCGCGACCTGCCGGTCGACGCTTTCAGCCAGGCTGCGATCGACAAGACCCTGGCCGAGCTGGAAGAAGAGCGCGCCGGCGTGGCCCACCTGCTGGGCTGAGCGCGATGATGCCGCGTACGAAAAGGCCGGGTTTCCCGGCCTTTTCGCGTTCCGGGGCACTGGGCTCCGGCGCGTTCCCCCACGGCCGGGCCGGGCTTTCCGCCGCGCCATCGGGAAATCGGCGGACGTACGCCGCCGGGTCCGCTGTCCTCCTCGCACTGAAGAAGAGCGGCGCGGCCGACGGTGCGGCGCATGGGCGTCGAGGTTTGGCACCGGGAGCATCCGGTACCGTGCCACGCCCACGGATGCACGTTGATGCGCATCCGGACCTCATCCCGGAAGCGGCGCCTCAGTCGTGCGCCGCCGCCGCCGCGGCCTCCGGCTGCAACCCGGTATAGCGGGCGCGGGGGCGGATCAGGCGGCCTTGGGCCTGCTGCTCCAGCGCATGGGCCAGCCAGCCGGCGAGGCGGCTGGTGGCGAACATCGCCAGCGCATGGGTGGCCGGCAAGCCGAAGGCCAGGCAGATCGCGGTGAGCATGAAGTCGATGTTGGGCTGCCGTCCGCTGGCCTGGCCGGCCGCGTCGATCACCGTGTCGAGCAGCCGCATCGTCGCCGGGTCGACCGGCGCGGCGCGCAGCATGGACAGCAGTTCGGCCGCGCGCGGATCGCCGTCCGGATACAGGGCGTGGCCGAAGCCTGGCAGGTCTTCTCCCTGGCGCCAGTGGGTGGCGATGAAGCGGCCGATGTCGCGGGACTGCCCGGCTTGCTCGATCAGCATGTAGGCGCGCGTGGCCGCGCCGCCATGGCGCGGGCCGGACAGCGCGGACAGCCCCGCGCACACTGTGGCGTGCAGGTGCGCTCCGGTGGAGGCGACCACGCGCGCGGCGAAGGCCGAGACGTTGAGTTCGTGGTCGGCGCACAACACCAGCGCGGCGCGGACCAGTTCGGCGAAAGCCGCATCGCCGGGGCGCCATGTCTGGCCCAGCAGGCGATGCACCGGGCCGGCGGGCCGGCTGGCCACCAGCAGCGCGGCGTTCTGCCGCAGCAGGGTGGCGGCCACCGCGCGGCGCGTGGCCTGGTCTGCGCGAAAGGAGTGCGGCACCTGCAGCGCCAGCAGCGGGATCACCGCCATCGCCCGTGCCAGCGGCGGCAGTTCGGCGTCGAGCGCCAGCGCAGCGACCCGCGCGGGCCAGTCGCCGGGCGGCTCGACGAACGGATCCTGGCTGCCGCAGTCCCACAGCAGGCGGGCGGTGTCCTCCAGGGTGGCGCCGGCGCGGACCGCGGCCACGGCCGAGCGGCCGCGGTAGTAGGGCCCGTCCGGCCGGATCAGCGAGATCCGCGTCTCCAGTACCGGCAGGCCGCGATCCAGGCTCTGTGCCGCGCCACGCGCCGGTCCGCGGCCCAGTCGCTTGCGCTGCGCCAATTGTTCCACCTCGCGGCGCAGGTAGACGCGGCTGCGGTGATCGCGGCCCGGCCGCGATTCCAGCAGCCCGCGGCTGACGTAGGCGTAGAGCGTGGCCGGGCTGATGCCCAGCAGCCGGCAGGCCTCGACGGCGGGGATCAGATCGCTATCCATCGAATGTATTGATTCTTCAGATCAAGATTGATCAACTGGTGACAGGGTGCCACATTGCCGCTGCCGCTGCCGCTGCCGCTGCCGCTGCCGCTGCCGCTGCCGCTGCCGCTGCCGCTGCCGCTGCCGCTGGCACGCCGCGCCCTCGCATTCCTCCCAGCCAGGCCGAGGTCCGAACATGACCATGTCCCCGTCCGCAGGCGCCCGCTTCCGCGCCGCGCTGACCGCCGAGTCGCCGCTGCAGGTGATCGGCGCGATCAACGCCAACCACGCCCTGCTGGCGCGGCGTGCCGGCTATCGGGCGATCTACCTGTCGGGCGGCGGCGTGGCCGCCGGTTCGCTGGGCCTGCCGGACCTCGGCATCAACACGCTTGAGGATGTGTTGATCGACACCCGCCGCATCACCGACGTGTGCGAGCTGCCGCTGCTGGTGGACATCGACACCGGCTTCGGACCGAGCGCATTCAACATCCAGCGCACGGTCAAGTCGCTGATCAAGGCCGGCGCGGCGGCCTGCCACATCGAGGACCAGGTGGGCGCCAAGCGCTGCGGCCACCGGCCCGGCAAGGAGATCGTGCCGGTGGCCGAGATGGTCGACCGGGTCAAGGCCGCGGCCGACGCGAAGACCGATCCGGACTTCTTCCTCATCGCGCGCACCGACGCCATCCAGGTCGACGGGGTGGACGCGGCCATCGAGCGCGCCATCGCCTGCGTGGAGGCCGGCGCCGACGGCGTCTTCGCCGAGGCCGCCTACGACCTGGACACCTATCGCCGCTTCGCCGGGGCGGTGAAGGCGCCGGTGCTGGCCAACATCACCGAGTTCGGCAGCACCCCGCTGTTCTCCCGCGAGGAGCTGGCCGCGGCCGGCGTGGCGATCCAGTTGTTCCCGCTGTCCGCGTTCCGCGCGGCCAACCGGGCCGCCGAGCGCGTCTACGAGGCCATCCGCCGCGACGGCCACCAGCGCGGCGTGGTCGACGCCATGCAGACACGCGAGGAACTGTACGAGCGCATCGGCTACCACGCCTTCGAGCGCAGGCTCGATGCGCTGTCGGCGGCGAAGCGATAGCCTCGTCCCTCAGCCTTGAGGCAACCAGGCAACAGGACCGGGAGCACTCCGATGAGCGAAGCCACCCCTGCCGCATTCAAGCCGAAGAAGTCGGTCGCACTGAGCGGCACGGTCGCCGGCAACACCGCGCTGTGCACCGTCGGCCGCAGCGGCAACGACCTGCACTACCGCGGCTACGACATCCTCGACCTGGCCACGGCCAGCGAGTTCGAGGAGGTGGCCCACTTGCTGGTCCACGGCACCCTGCCCAACCGCGCCGAGCTGGCCGGCTACAAGGCCAGGCTGAAATCGCTGCGCGGCATTCCCGCCGCGGTGAAGGCGGTGCTGGAACGGTTGCCGCCCTCGGCGCATCCGATGGACGTGATGCGCACCGGCGTATCGGCGCTGGGCTGCGTCTGCCCGGAAAAGGACGACCACGGCCATCCCGGCGCGCGCGACATCGCCGACAAGCTGATGGCCAGCCTCGGCTCGATGCTGCTGTACTGGTACCACTACAGCCACAACGGCCGCCGCATCGAGGAAACGGCGCCCGGGGAAGACTCCATCGGCGGCCACTTCCTGCACCTGCTGCATGGCCGGGAACCGCACGAATCGTGGGTGCGTGCGATGCACACCTCGTTGATCCTCTATGCCGAGCACGAGTTCAACGCCTCCACCTTCGCCGCGCGGGTGATCGCCGGTACCGGCAGCGACATGCATAGCTGCATCGCCGGGGCGATCGGCGCGCTGCGCGGGCCCAGGCACGGCGGCGCCAACGAGGTCGCCTTCGAGGTGCAGCAGCGCTACGACACCCCCGACGAGGCCGAGGCCGACATCCGGGCGCGGGTGGAGCGCAAGGAAGTGGTGATCGGCTTCGGTCACCCGGTCTACACCGTGGGCGATCCGCGCAACCAGGTGATCAAGCAGGTGGCGCGCGAACTGTCGGACGAGCAGTCCAACCGGAAGATGTTCGACATCGCCGAGCGGCTGGAAACGGTGATGTGGGACATCAAGAGGATGTTCCCGAACCTGGACTGGTTCAGCGCGGTCAGCTACCACATGATGGGCGTGCCCACGGCCATGTTCACCCCGCTGTTCGTGCTGGCCCGCACGTCCGGCTGGAGCGCGCACGTGATCGAGCAGCGGGCCGACGGCAAGATCATCCGGCCCAGCGCCCACTACACCGGCCCGGAGAACCGGGAGTTCGTGCCGCTCGACCGGCGGGGGTGATAAGGTTGGGAGATGCGTATTCCTGGGGGGGAACGATGCGCGAGGGGATCTATCGCAAGACCGACGCCGGCCGGGACGAGATCCGCGACCGTGGGCGGCGCCTGCCGCCGCCGCTGCGGACCGTCCTGCTGATGGTGGACGGGCAGCGCACGTTGTCCGAGCTGCGCGAGCTGGCTACCGGCGTGCGAGCCCAGGAGGACGCGCTGGAGCGTCTGTTGGCAGAGGAGCTGATCGAGCTGGTGCCCAGCGGCTTCGACGCCGCCGGCCTGATGCGGGCGTTGGGGCCTGCGGCGCCGGCAACTGCGGCCGCCGCCGTCCCGCCTTCGCCTTCGCCACCTTCGCCCGCAGCGGTAGAGGCAGTGGAAGAGGAGCCGGCCGCGGCTGCGCCGGCCGGCACGCCCGGCGACACGGACCGCTACGTCCGCTTACACACGGAAATGAGCGAGGCCGTGCGCGGCCATCTGGGGCTGCGCGGCTATTTCCTGCAGTTGAAGATCGAGCGCTGCAAGGACCTGGGCGCGCTGCAGGGGGTGCTGCCCGAGTTGCGCCAGGCGCTGGCCAAGGGCAAGGGCGAGGCGTTCGCCACCGACTGGGAAGCGCGCCTGGCCGATCCCGGCTGACCAGCGGGCGCCGCCCGCAAGGGCAGGGCGCCGCCGGGCGGGAGGGTCAGGCCAGGCCCTCGGTGCGCAATGCGCGTTGTACGCCGGCATCGGCCTGCATGCGCTGGCGGAAGCCGGCCAGCCGGTCCAGGCCGGCCAGGTCCACACCGAAGCGCTCGGCCCAGGACAGGGTCACGAACAGGTAGGGGTCGGCGAAGCTGCGGAAGCCGGCCAGCCAGTCGCGGCCGTCCAGGCGCGCATCCGCGGTTTCGTACAGCCCGCGCAAGCGCTTGCGCGTGGAGGCCGCCAGCGCCTCGTGCTGCGCCGGGTCGGCGATGAACAAGGCCGGTGCGAACAGCGGCCGGAACGCCGGGTGCAGGTCGGAGTTGACGAAGGACAGCCAGCGGGTGGCTTCGCCCCGCTGCCGGGCGCTGCCGTCGCCGGCCAGGCCGGCCTGCGGGAAGCTGTCGGCGATGTAGCCGACGATGGCGGCGTTCTGGGTGAGGACGAAGTCCCCGTCGACCAGCACCGGCACCGAGCCGGCGGGATTCAGGGCGCGGAATGCGGGTGCCTTCATCCGCTCGGCGTCCATCACCTCCACGTCGAACGGCTGGCCGGTCCAGCACAGGTCGATATGGACTGCGGTGGAGCAGGCGCCGGACTTGGTATAGAGCTTCATGCGGGGATCCTCGTGCAGAAACGGAACGGACCCGCGATTATGCGGGCCCGTGCCGTGTCGTGCGCGTGGTCTGCCGGCGGTGCCGGGAGCGGCGGATCAGGTGCGCGGGCGCAGCCGCTGGACCCGGTAGAAGGTGTGGTCGCCGATGGTCGCCACCTGGTAGGCGTTGCTCCAGCTCGGGCTGGCGATGGCGTGGGCGGCGAAGTGGCTGGCGCCGGGGACGATCTCCTCGCGCTGGCCCAGCGGCAGCGCCCAGTTGCGCTCGGCGCGCAGGGCCACGTCGATCGAGCGGTTCCAGGCGTCCAGGTTCCGCAGCCGGGTATTGGGCGAGACGATGGTGGGCGCGAACTGCTTGCGGGCGGTGACCACGTCGCACATCGATTCGCCCCACAGGCCGCTGTCGCGGCGGCGCAGGGCGACCTCGGCCACCGCCTGCTGGCCGCGCACGCTCTGGTCGCGGGCTTCCAGGTACACGGTGGTGCTCAGGCACAGCGAGTCGGCGGCCGGCTGCGGCAGGAGCTGCGACAGCCAGAGGATCCATGCCAGTTTCATTCGTTTTCTCCTTGCTCCGTCTTCGCCGCCCGGCTGCCTTCCTCCACGTGCGGGAGGAAGCTGGCGGGTCATGGCGCGGCGTCATGGGGAGGCGGCCTTCCGCGGGTCGCCCGGGATGTCGGCCAACGAAGGGCCGGCGGGTCCGCCAGTTGAATAGGGGCGGATCAGAGGTGGCGCGCAAGATAGAGGCGCTTTGCAGAACGAAAACTGAACATCCTGGCTTGACAACCGGCTTCGGTACAGATTCCGGAATGGGGCGCCCCCCGGCCGCGAGCGGGCAGGCGGCCGGCCAGGACGGGCGTCGGGACCCAAGGTGGAATGGAGCGGGCCCGGCGCAGAAAGGGGTTCCGGAGGCCGGGCATGCACTCGGGGTCAAGCCCCCGGCCTTGTCCTTCTGGTGGCGCCTACAGCATGGCCGCCAGGCGGCTCGCCTGGGCGATGGCCCGCTTGGCGTCCAGTTCGGCGGCCACGTCGGCGCCACCGATCAGGTGCACCGGGGCGACAACGCCGGCCGCCTGCAATTGCGCCTGGAGGTCGCGGCGGGGTTCCTGCCCGGCGCATACCACCACCGTGCCCACCGGCAGGCGCATTTCCTCGCCGTCGATGCGGATGCGCAGGCCTGCGTCGTCCACGCCCAGGTATTCGGCCCCGCCCAGCATCCTGACGCCCTTGGCCTTGAGCGCGGCGCGGTGGATCCAGCCGGTGGTCCTGCCCAGCCGCGCGCCGGGCCGGCCGGGGCTGCGCTGCAGCAGCCAGACCTCGCGCGCGGCTGGTTCCGGGCGCGGCACGGCCAGGCCGCCGCGGCCGTCGCCGGCGAGATCCACGCCCCATTCGGCCTGCCAGCGGGCGGGATCCAGGCTGGGCGAGGGACCGGCCTGAACCAGGAACTGGGCCACGTCGAAGCCGATGCCGCCGGCGCCGATGACGGCGACCCGGCCGGCGGCCTCGACCCGGCCGCCCAGCACGTCCAGGTAGCCGACGACCATCGGATGGTCCGCACCGGGAAAGTCGACCTTCCGCGGCACGATGCCGGTGGCCAGCACGATCGCCTCGTAGCCGGCCAGGTGCCCGGGCCCGACGGGCGCGCCCAGGTGCAGTTCCACGCCGGTTTCCTCGATGCGATGGTGGAAATAGCGCAGGGTCTCGTGGAATTCCTCCTTGCCCGGGATGCGCTTGGCCAGGTTGAACTGGCCGCCGATCTCATCGGCGGCCTCGAACAGGGCCACCGCATGCCCGCGCTGGGCGGCCACCGTGGCGCAGGCCAGCCCGGCCGGTCCGGCGCCGACCACCGCGATCCGCTTCGGCGTCTTCGCCGGAAGGTAGTCCAGCTCGGTCTCCGCGGCCGCGCGCGGGTTGACCAGGCAACTGGCGCGCTTGTTCTCGAACACGTGGTCCAGGCAGGCCTGGTTGCAGGCGATGCACGTATTGATGGCGTCGGCGCGTCCGGCGCGTGCCTTGTTCGGCCATTCCGGGTCGGCCAGCAGCGGGCGGGCCAGGGAGACCAGGTCGGCCTGGCCGGCGGCGAGGATGCCCTCGGCCACGTCGGGCATGTTGATCCGGTTCACCGCCACCAGCGGCAGCGATACGTGCGGCTTCAGCCGTGCGGTGATGCCGGCGAAGGCACCGCGCGGCACCGAGGTGGCGATGGTGGGCACCCGCGACTCGTGCCAGCCGATGCCGGAGTTGATGATCGTGGCGCCGGCCGCCTCCACGGCCCGGGCCTGGACCGCGATCTCGTCCCAGGCGTTGCCGTCGTCGACCAGATCCAGCAGCGAGAGCCGGTAGACCAGGATGAAGTCCGGGCCGCAGGCCTCGCGCACCCGGCGCACGATCTCCACCGCGAAGCGCATGCGCCTTTGCGCGTCGCCGCCCCAGGCGTCCGTGCGGCGGTTGCTGCGCGGGGCGGTGAACTGGTTGATCAGATAGCCTTCCGAGCCCATCACTTCCACGCCGTCGTAGCCGGCATCGCGGGCGCGCGCGGCGGCCGAGGCGAAGGCGGCGATCTGGCGCTCGACGCCACGGGCGGACAGCGCGCGCGGGGTGAACGGGTTGATCGGCGCCTTCAGTCTCGAGGGCGCCACCTGCAGCGGGTGGTAGCCGTAGCGGCCGGCGTGCAGCAGTTGCAGGCAGATCTTCGCCCCGTGTTCGTGCACCGCACGGGTCACCTGCCGGTGCGGCGCCACCTCCCAGGGCCAGGACAGCTTGCCACCGAACGGTTTGAGCCAGCCGACCGTGTTCGGCGAGAAGCCGCCAGTGACGATGAGCCCGGCGCCGCCGGCGGCGCGCTCGGCGAAATAGGCGGCCAGCTTCGGGAAGTCGCGGGCGCGGTCCTCCAGGCCGGTATGCATCGAGCCCATCAGCACCCGGTTGCGCAAGGTGGTGAAGCCCAGGTCCAGGGGAGCGAACAGGTGCGGGTAGGCGGGCGCGCGGCGGCGGGCAGGCGTCATGTTTGGATACGCAGGCGTACGGAATGAGGCCAGCCTGCCGCGAAACCGCGCAGGCGGCAAGCCGGGACGGAATCAGCGTGCCTGCGCCGGGCGCGGGCCGCGGTCGAACAGGGGCAGGGCGATGCCGCACAGCGGCCCGATCAGCAGGGCGAAGGCCAGGGTGCCCCAGCCGACGTCGCCGCCCAGCCACCACCCCACCGCCAGCACCGACGTCTCCAGCAGGGTGCGGACCCGCCAGATCGGCTGGCCGGTGCGCGCGTTCAGGCCGGTCATCAGCCCGTCGCGCGGGCCCGGCCCGAAATGCGCGCCGATGTACAGGCCGGTGCCGACCGCCAGCAACACCAGGCCCGCGGTGAACAGCGAAAGCCGGCCGGCCGGCGTGGTCGCCGCGGGAATCAGCCACAGCCCCCATTGCGCGCTGGGGCCGATCAGCAGTGCGTTCAGTACGGTGCCCAGGCCCGGCTTCTGCCGCAGCGGCCACCACAGCAGCAACACGGCGATCCCGACCAGGTTGGTGACCAGGCCGAACGCAAGCCCGCTGCGGATCGACACGCCCTGGGCCAGCACATCCCAGGGCGCGATGCCGATGCCGCCCCGGATCATCAGCGAGGAGGCGATGCCGAACAGGAACAGCCCCAGCAGCAGTTGCAGCAGGCGTGCCGGCAGCCGAACCGGCGGGACGGCTTGCGCGCTGGACTCCGGCATCCGGCGCGTGATCGCGGGCTCGCTCACGGCCACCCGGCCAGTGCCAGCTTGCCGATGACGGTCCCCGACTCCAGGCGCCGATGCGCCTCGCGCAGGCCGGCCGCGTCGATCGGCCCGAGCACCTGCGCGAGCGTGGCCTGCAGCTCGCCGGCCTCCACCAGGCTGCCCACCCGGCCCAGGATGCGGTGATGCTCGATCATGTCCGGGGTGCGGAAGCGCGGCCGGGCGAACATGAACTCCCAATGGATGCCGATGCACTTGGCCTTGTACGGATCGCCGATGCGCAGCGGGCCGGCCGGCTCGACGATCAGGCCCACGTGGCCCTGCGGTGCGAGCAACTGGCCCAGTTCGTCCCAGTACCGGTCGGTGTCGGCCAGGTTGATCGCGGCATGCACCTCCTCCAGGCCCAATGCCCGCACCTGCGGCGCCAGCGGTTGGCGGTGGTCGATGACGTGGTGGGCGCCCATCGACCGGCACCAGTCGCTGCTGCGCGGGCGCGAGGCGGTGGCCACCACGGTGAAGCCGGCGTGCCGCGCCAACTGGATGGCGATGGAGCCCACGCCGCCGGCGCCGCCGATCACCAGCAGGCAGCGCCCGCCATTGTCGGCGTCGAAGTCGAAGGGCATGCGCTCGAACAGCAGCTCCCAGGCGGTGAGCGTGGTCAGCGGCAATGCCGCGGCCGCGGCGAAATCCAGCGTGGCCGGCTTGGCACCGGCCAGGCGTTCGTCGACCAGGTGGTATTGCGCGTTGCAGCCGGGCCGGGTGACGTCGCCGGCGTAGTAGACCTCGTCGCCCGGACGGAACAGGGTGACGCCCGGACCGACCGCCTCGACCACGCCGGCGGCATCGAAGCCGAGCACTCGCGGCTGCGCCTCGACCTGCGGCCTGGGCGCACGCAGCTTGGTATCCACCGGATTGACCGAGACGGCCTCCACCCGCACGCGCAGGTCCAGGTCGCCCGGCACCGGCTGCGGCAGCTCGACGTCCTGCAGCGAGAGCGGGTCGTCGATGGGCAGGTAGCGGGTCAGTGCGATGGCCTTCATGGGCGGCTCCGTTCTGCGGCCTGGACGCCGGCCATCATACGCATCGGGTCGCTCCGCGATCCGGCCCGGAACGGTCCTTGAGGCAGGTGCAGGCGCGCCTTCATGCCTTGCCGAAGGTGCCGGATTCCGGCCTCGTCCGGGATCGCAGGCTCCGGGTCGATGCGGGCGACGCGTCCGTGCTGCCGCGCCAGTCGCTGGCCTGGCGGGTCATGGTCGGCAAGCGTGCGGAGGCGCCGGCACGACACCGGTCCGGCAGCGCATCGCTAGGTGAACGAAAGCTTGCCGGGCGAGCTGGATGGCTCCACCAGGCCCGGCGATTTTCACATGTTATGGTACTGTTAACGCCGTCTTCACCCGGTCCCGCCTACCCTTCGCGGCGACGACGTGACAGAACGGCCGTCAGGGATGTCCGCTGCCGCAAGCAGCGATGTCTATATACGAGAACCCTGAGGCACCCGAAGGTTTCTTCGATCCCCCTGAATCATCAAGGAGCTATAGATGAACAAGAAACTTCTGACTGCTGCGTTGATCGGCGGCCTCGCCGTTTCGCAGCTCGCCTCCGCGCAGGAGTTCGACGACCGCTGGTACCTGACCGGCGCGGTCGGCTTCAACGTGCAGGACAACGACCGCGGCACCGAAGACGCGCTGTTCGGCACCCTGGGCCTGGGCAAGTTCATCAGCCCGAGCTGGTCGGTCGATGGCGAACTGAACTACCAGAACCCCGGTTTCGAGGCCAACCAGGACCTCAACTGGAGCCAATACGGCGTGTCGCTGGACTTCCGCCGCCACTTCATCAACGAAGCCCGCGGCTGGAATCCCTACCTGCTGTTCGGCGTCGGCTACCAGCGCTCGGAAGAAGAGTTCGACAGGTTCCCGAACCCGGATTCGCCGGGCAAGCGCAAGGACGGCAACCTGGCCGCCAAGGTCGGCGTCGGCCTGCAGACCACGTTCAACCAGCGCGCCGCCGTCCGTGCCGAGCTGGCCTACCGCGGCGATTTCGACGACCAGAGCGTCGGCGGTGCGGGTGAGGACTGGTTCGGCGACGTGCTGGCTTCGGTCGGCATCGTGATCCCGCTGGGCCCGGCTCCGGTCTCCGCCCCGCCGCCGGCTCCGGCTCCGGTCGCGCCGAGCTGCGCGGACCTGGACGACGACGGCGACGGCGTCAACAACTGCGACGACAGGTGCCCCGGCTCGCAGGCCGGCCAGGCGATCGGTCCGGACGGTTGCCCGGTGCCGGTCTCCATCGACCTGAAGGGCGTGAACTTCGACTTCGACAAGTCCACCCTGCGTCCCGACGCGGTCGCGATCCTGTCCGAGGCCACCGAGATCCTGAAGCGTTACCCGGATCTGCGCGTGGAAGTGGCCGGTCACACCGACTCGAAGGGTACCGATGCCTACAACCAGGCCCTGTCCGAGCGCCGCGCCAAGGCGGTGTACGACTACCTGACCAACAACGGCGTCAGCGGTTCGCGTCTGGTCGGCCCGGTGGGCTACGGCGAGAGCCGCCCGATCGCTCCGAACGCCAACCCGGATGGTTCCGACAATCCGGAAGGCCGCGCGAAGAACCGTCGCACCGAGCTGAACGTCCAGAACTGAGTGACGTCCGCTCGCGGTCGAGTGAACGCGGGGCCCGGCAATGCCGGGCCCCGTTTTTTTGTGCCGGCCATGCAAGGCCCGCATGGGCCGATGCGCCTTCGCAGGCGACGCGCTGCAGCATGCATCGGCCGATGCACGCGCGTCGTCCTTGAATCGGTCCATGGCGCTGCCTACACTCGGTCACTGTCCTGGAGACCCATGCCCATGCACGCTTTCGCCGTGGCCGGATTGCTGGCCCTCACCTTCGCCCCGGCCGCTGCCACCGCCGCGGTGAGTTGCTCCGGATCGGCCGTGCCGCAGCCCCTGCAACTGCCGTCCACGGTGGTGGCGCCGGTGGCGCCCGAACTGGGCGCGCGCGCTTCGCAACTGGGGATGCCCTCGGGCGTGCTGGCCCCGGCCAGCGATGCTTCGCAGTCCCTGGACCGGGTGTTGCTGCGCCTGCGCATCGAGGGTTGCCGCAACGTCGCCCAGGCATTGCCGGCCGCACCTGTGGCGGCCAACCCGGACGATCCGGCCGCCTACAAGCCGCAGACCGAATTCGACAACACGCCCTGGCGCTTCGACATGAGCCAGGGGGGCAAGCGCATGACCGCCGACGAGTTCGACGCCTGGATGAAGGCGCGCGGCGTGCGCGTGGCCAAGGGCGCGCCGAGCGCGGCGCCGGCGGAAGCGCCCGTGGCACCGGCCGCCACGGAATGATCGCTCCGCGACGATGACGCTGCGCGTGCCGCGAGCAGGGCATCGGCCCGGCGCGGCGCGCCGGCGCGCACGGCACGGGGAGGGGGCGATCGCGGGGGAAGCTGCCCTGGTGCCTTCGATCCGCTTCCTCCAGGCATGGGTCGCCCTGGGCCTGATCGCTGCCTGCGCTCCAGCGAAGGACCGGCCCGCGGCCGGGGAGGGGGTGGTCGTCCGCAGCGAAGATCCGCTGGACTATCGCTTCGACATGCAACAGGACGGGCGCGGGATGAGCGCGGACCAGTTCGATGCCTGGATGAAGGCACGCGGGATCCGCATCGCCAAGGGCGTGCCTGCGCGGCACCTCCGCAAATAGACCGCGCGGTACGCCGGCACGGATCGGGGGCACGGATCAGCCGGAGAGGGCGCCCAGTTCGCGGCCGACGCGGACGAAGGCGTCGATCGCCTGGTCCAGTTGCGGGCGGGTGTGCGCCGCGCTGATCTGGATGCGGATGCGGGCCTGGCCTTGCGGCACCACCGGATAGAAGAAGCCGGTCGCGTAGATGCCTTCCTCCAGCAGCCGTCGGGCGAAGCGCTGCGCCAGCGGCGCGTCGTACAGCATCACCGGGCAGATTGGATGGGTGCCGGGTTTCAGGTCGAAGCCGGCCGCGCCCATCCGCTCGCGGAAGTAGGCGGTGTTGTCCCGCAGGCGCGCGCGCAGCTCGTCGGCGCCGGCCAGCATCTCGAACGCCTCGATCCCGGCGGCCACCACGTGCGGCGGCAGCGAATTGGAGAACAGGTAGGGGCGCGAACGCTGGCGCAGCAGTTCCACGATCTCGGCACGGGCGGTGGTGAAGCCACCCAGCGCGCCGCCCATGGCCTTGCCCAGGGTGCCGGTGAAGATGTCGATCTTCTCCATCACGC
Organism: Pseudoxanthomonas broegbernensis; assembly: GCF_014202435.1. Taxonomy (GTDB): domain Bacteria; phylum Pseudomonadota; class Gammaproteobacteria; order Xanthomonadales; family Xanthomonadaceae; genus Pseudoxanthomonas; species Pseudoxanthomonas broegbernensis. The sequence continues at coordinate 240,399 of NZ_JACHGU010000002.1, forward strand.
CCTTGACCTCGGCCGAGCCGCGGCCGGTGGCGCCGAGGAAGCCGGTGGCATGGCATTCGTCGATGTGGACCAGGGCGTCGTACTTGTCCGCCAGCGCGGCGATCTCGTCCAGCGGGGCGATGAAGCCGTCCATCGAGAACACCCCGTCGGTGGTGACCATGACGGTGCGGGCGCCGTCGGCGCGGGCCTGCCGCAGTTGCTTCTCCAGGTCGGCCATGTCGCAGTTGGCGTACCGGTACCGCTTGGCCTTGCACAGGCGCACGCCATCGATGATCGAGGCATGGTTGAGGGCGTCGGAAACGATCGCGTCGCGCTCGTCCAGCAGCGGCTCGAACAGGCCGCCGTTGGCGTCGAAGCAGGCGGCATAGAGAATGGTGTCCTGGGTGCCGAAGAACTCGGCGATGGTCCGCTCCAGGCGCTTGTGCAGGTCCTGGGTGCCGCAGATGAAGCGTACCGAGGCCATGCCGAAGCCGTGGGAGTCCAGCGCGGCCTTGGCCGCGGCGACGATGTCCGGGTGGTCGGCCAGGCCCAGGTAGTTGTTGGCGCAGAAATTGAGCACCGTGCGCCCGTCGGCCAGGGCGATCCGCGCCGACTGCGGGCCGGTGATGATGCGCTCGGCCTTGAACAGGCCCTCCGCGCGCAGGGCCTGCAACTGCGCCGCGTAGCGGGCGAGGGCGGCTTCGGACATGCGCAAATCCTTAACTGCAAAGGGAAAAAGATAGTCTACCCGGGGTGGTGCCCGGCCCGCCTTCATGCGCGTTCGCTATAAGAATCCGCCGTCAAGTCATTTCCCGAGCCGAAACTGAATAGGGACTATTTGCCCACCGGCCGATCGGCCACCACCAGGAAACGAGCAATGCAACTGCGACGCAACGAGGGGCGCGGTGCCGGCGGGAGGCAGATGTTCTGGCTGGCCGGGGCGCTGGCCTGCGCGCTGGCGGCTCCTGCCCTGGCCCAGGACAAGAAGCCGACGGTGGATGAGCTGCAGCGCCGGCTCGAGGCGCTCGAGCAGCGCTTTGGCGGCGCCGGGACGGCCACCGTCGACGGCCAGCCGCTGGACCTGTCCGCCCTGGACCAGCGCCTGCGCGCGCTGGAGCGCAACCTGGAACTGCAGGAAGAGGTCCGCACGGCCAAGGAGAAAGAGGCGGCGGTGGTGACCGTCAACGACAAGGGCGCCTCGTTCAAGTCCGGCGACGGCGGCTACGAGGTCAAGATCCGCGGCCTGCTGCAGGGCGACGGCCGCTTCTTCGGCAGCGGCGCACCGGCCGGCGCCAACGACACCTTCCTGCTGCGCACCGCGCGGCCGACCATCGAAGGCACCCTGGGCAAGTGGATCGGCTACCGCTTCACCCCGGAATTCGCCGGCGACAGCGCCAGCATCGTCGACGTCTACGCCGACCTTAAATTCTCCCCGGCGGCCACCCTGAGGGTGGGCAAGTTCACCTCGCCGGTCGGCCTGGAGCGCCTGCAGTCGTCCTCGTCGCTGCCCGACATCGAGCGCGCGCTGGTCAGCGAACTCAACCCCAACCGCGACATCGGCGTGCAGTTGCAGGGCGAGGTGGCCGGCGGCAAGGTCGGCTATGCGATCGGCGTGTTCAACGGCACCGTCGACGGCCGCGACGCGGTGACCAGCAACCCGGACGATAACTTCGAGTACGCCGGGCGGGTGTTCGTCGAGCCGCTCAAGGGCAGCGGCGGCTTCTGGTCCGGGCTGGGCTTCGGCATCGGCGGCAGCATCGGCGACGTCGAGGGCGCCGGCAACAACTTCCTGCCGCGCTACCGCACCCCGGGCCAGTCGCAGTTCTTCAACTACCGCAGCGCCGTGGCCGCCGACGGCCGCCGTACCCGCTGGTCCCCGCAGGGCTATTTCTATCGCGGGAGCTTCGGCCTGCTGGCCGAATACGCTTCTTCCAGCCAGGAACTGCGCGTGGACGGCGCCACCGCCGAGCTGGAAACCACCGCCTGGCAGGCCACCGCCAGTTGGGTGCTGACCGGCGAGGACGCCGGCTACCGCGGCGTGGCCAAGCCGGCACGGTCGTTCAACCCGGGCAAGGGCGGCTGGGGCGCCTGGGAAGTGGTGGCGCGCTATGGCGAGCTGGAAGTGGACGATGGCGCCTTCCCCCTGTTCGCCGACCCGGCGGTGGCCGCGCGCAAGGCCGATGCCTGGGTGGCCGGCGTCAACTGGTACCTCAACAGCAATCTCAAGCTGGTCGTGAACTACCTGCAGACCGGGTTCGAGGGCGGCGCGGCCGGCGGCGCCGACCGTCCCACCGAGAAGGCCGTGTTCACCCGCCTGCAAGTCGCGTTCTGACCTACTCCCACGCAAACGGAGCCAAGCCCATGAACATCTCCACCCGCTACCGCAAATCCGCCTTCCGCCTGCTCGCCGCCGCGTTCTGCCTGGCCATGGCGGCGGGCGCGGCGGCCAAGGACGCCAAGCTGCTCAATGTCTCCTACGACCCCACCCGCGAGCTCTACCGCGAATACAACGCCGCCTTCGCCGAGCACTGGCAGAAGGCCAAGGGCCAGAAGGTGACGATCGAGGCCTCGCATGGCGGTTCGGGCAAGCAGGCGCGCGCGGTGATCGACGGCCTGGAGGCCGACGTGGTCACCCTGGCGCTGGCCTACGACATCGATTCCATCGCCGAGCGGGCCAAGCTGTTCCCGGCCAACTGGCAGCAGCGCCTGCCCGAGAACAGTGCGCCCTACACCTCGACCATCGTGTTCCTGGTGCGCAAGGGCAACCCGAAGAACATCCGCGACTGGCACGATCTGCTCAAGCCGGGCGTATCGGTGATCACGCCCAACCCGAAGACCTCCGGCGGCGCGCGCTGGAACTACCTGGCCGCCTGGGCCTACGGGCTGAAGATCTTCAAGGGCGACGAGGCCAAGACCCGCAACTTCGTGTCCGCACTGTTCCGCAACGTGCCGGTGCTGGATACCGGCGCCCGCGGCTCGACCACCACCTTCGTCCAGCGCGGCATCGGCGACGTGCTGCTGGCCTGGGAGAACGAGGCGTTCCTGTCGATCGAGGAACTGGGCCCGGACAAATTCGACATCGTGGTGCCGTCGCTGTCGATACTGGCCGAACCACCGGTGGCGCTGGTGGACAAGAACGTGGACCGGCACGGTACCCGCGAGGTCGCGCAGGCCTACCTGGAATACCTGTATTCGCCCGAGGGCCAGCGCATCGCCGCCAAGCACTACTACCGCCCGCGCCATCCCCAGCACGCCGACCCGAAGGACATCGCGCGCTTCCCCAAGGTCGAGCTGGTGACCATCGACGGGGTGTTCGGCTCCTGGGCCGAGGCGCAGAAGAAGCACTTCGCCGACGGCGGCGAGTTCGACCGCATCCAGCAGGCGAAGAGGTGACGATGGCACTGCTTCACGGGACGCCGCGATGAGCGCGGCGGCAACGGGTCCCGCGATCGCCACGCCGCCTTCGGGCGGCGTGGCCGTGCGCGGGCGCCGGGTGATGCCCGGCTTCGGCCTGAGCCTGGGCTATACGCTGTCCTGGCTCGGCCTGATCGTGCTGATTCCGCTGGCGGGGGTGTTCCTGCATTCGGCACAGTTGGGGTGGGATGGGTTGTGGCGGACGTGGACCGAGCCGCGCGTGCTGGCGGCGCTGAAGATCAGCTTCGGCACCGCGCTGGTGGCGGCCGCGTTCAACGCGGTGATGGGCACGCTGGTGGCCTGGGTGTTCGTGCGCTACCGCTTCCCGGGCCGGCGCCTGTTCGACGCGGTGATCGACCTGCCGTTCGCGCTGCCCACCGCGGTGGCCGGCATCGCACTGACCGCGCTGTACGGCCCCAACGGCTGGATCGGCCGCTGGCTGGAGGCGGTCGGAGTGAAGGTCGCCTACACCCCGCTGGGAATCATCGTGGCGCTGGTGTTCATCGGCCTGCCGTTCGTGGTGCGCGTGGTCCAGCCGGTACTGGCCGAGGCCGAGCGCGAACTGGAGGAGGCCGCGGCCACCCTGGGCGCCGGCCGCTGGCAGACCGTGGTCCGGGTGGTGCTGCCCTCGGTGTGGCCGGCGGTGCTGGCCGGCTTCGCCCTGGCCTTCGCCCGCGGCGTGGGCGAGTACGGCTCGGTGATCTTCATCGCCGGCAACATCCCGCAGGTGTCGGAGATCGCGCCGCTGCTGATCACCATCAAGCTGGAGGAGTTCGACTACGCCGGCGCCACCGCCATCGCCACCGCGATGCTGCTGCTGTCGTTCGCATTGCTCTTGCTGATCAACACGCTGCAGTCGCGCCTGGCGCGCGGCGGGCGCAGGGGAGGGAGCTGACGATGGCCGACCGATCCACCGGCGCCCTCGCCCTGGATGCACTGGAGTTTCCCATGCAACACGCAACGACCCGCAGCGCGGCCCGGCCGGCCTCGCCGACCACCGAGCCGCGCTGGGTGCAGTGGCTGCTCATCCTGCTGGCCCTGAGCTTCCTGCTGTCCTTCCTCCTGCTGCCGTTGCTGCTGGTGTTCTCCGAGGCGCTGCGCGGCGGGGCGGCGGCGTTCCTGGCCGCGATCCGCGAGCCGGACGCGCTGGCCGCCATCCGCCTGAGCCTGTTGGTCACCGCCATCGTGCTGCCGCTGAACCTGGTGTTCGGCGTGGCCGCGGCCTGGACGGTGAGCAAGCACAGCTTCCCGGGCAAGCGCTGGCTGGTCAGCCTGATCGACCTGCCGTTCGCGGTCTCGCCGGTGGTGGCCGGCCTGCTGTTCATCCTGATCTTCGGCGCGCACGGCTGGGCCTGGCCGCTGATCGACGAGGGCTGGACCTTTGGCGTGCCGCTGCTGGGGCAGTTCCACCTGCAGTTGCCGAAGATCGTGTTCGCGCTGCCCGGCATCGTGCTGGCCACGGTGTTCGTGACCTTCCCGTTCATCGCCCGCGAGCTGATGCCGCTGATGGAGCAGCAGGGCAGCGACGAGGAACTGGCGGCGCTGAGCCTGGGCGCCGGTGGCTGGCAGACGTTCTGGCGGGTGACCCTGCCCAACATCCGCTGGGGCCTGCTGTACGGCGTGCTGCTGTGCGGGGCGCGGGCGATGGGCGAGTTCGGCGCGGTGTCGGTGGTGTCCGGCCACATCCGCGGGCGCACCAACACGCTGCCGCTGCACGTGGAGATCCTCTACAACGAATACGCCTACAGCGCGGCCTTCGCCACCGCCTCGCTGCTGGCGCTGACCGCGCTGGTCACGCTGGTGCTCAAGACCTGGCTGGAATGGCGCCACGGCGAATCCCTGGCCACCGGCCACCGCCGCTGAAGGAGACGACATGTCGATCGAGATCGAACACCTGTACAAGCGCTTCGGTACCTTCGCCGCGCTGGAGGACATCAGCCTGGAGATCCGCGAGGGCGAACTGCTGGCCCTGCTCGGCCCGTCCGGCTCGGGCAAGACCACGTTGCTGCGGATCATCGCCGGCCTGGAGCACGCCGACGGCGGCCGCGTCCTGTTCGGCGGCGAGGATGCCTCGCGGCTGGGCGTGCAGGAGCGGCGCGTGGGCTTCGTGTTCCAGCACTACGCGCTGTTCCGGCATATGACCGTGGCCGACAACATCGCCTTCGGCCTGAAGGTGCGGCGCCGGCGCGAGCGCTGGCCGGCGGCCAAGATCGCCGGGCGGGTCGAGGAACTGCTGTCGCTGGTGCAACTGCAGGGCCTGGGCGGGCGCTATCCGGCGCAGTTGTCCGGCGGCCAGCGGCAGCGCGTGGCGCTGGCCCGCGCGCTGGCCATCGAGCCGCGCGTGCTGTTGCTGGACGAGCCGTTCGGCGCGCTGGACGCGCAGGTGCGGCGCGACCTGCGTGGCTGGCTGCGGGAACTGCACGACCGCACCGGCGTGACCACCGTGTTCGTCACCCACGACCAGGAGGAAGCGCTGGAACTGGCCGACCGTGTGGCCATCCTCAACGGCGGCCGGATCGAACAACTGGCCACGCCGGCCGAAGCCTACGACCGACCGGCCTCGCCGTTCGTGTATTCGTTCGTCGGCGCGGTCAACCGCCTGCGCGGCCGCCGCCGCGGCGACCGCATCGAGGTCGCCGGACTGGCACTGCCGGCCGGCGCGGCGACGCCGGACGCGGCGGAAGTGGACCTGTACGTGCGGCCGGAGGACCTGAGGATCGGTGAGGGCGGCTGGCCGGCTTTGGTGCTGGGCAGCCAGCGCAGCGGCCCGCGCGTGCGCCTGCGCGTGCGCCTGCTCGGCGGCACCGACGAGGAAGTGGAACTGGAACTGCCGGTGGACGCCGAGGCGGCGCATCCGCCCGGCAGCCAGGTGCGATTGGCGCCGGCCCGATACGGCACCTTCGCGGCGGGCTGAAGAACGCGCGGGACGCGGACCGGGACGAAGGCGACGGGTTCTCCAGAGGCCGATAAATGGCGCGGCGTGGTGCATACGCTGCCCCATTCGGGGGCGCCCGCACTGGGTTGGTGCAAACATTAAAAATTTGTTGCACGGACAATGCCGGCCGGGTTAAACGTTCGCTGGAACCATGGGTGGAGAGCGGCAAGGGCCCATGGTTCCGCTCCCACCCCCACCGATTGGAGAACCCCCGGATGAAGCCGTTCAAGCTCGCTGCGCTCGCCATTGCGCTTCTCGCCCTGCCCTTTGCATCGCTGGCGCAGGAGGCCGACGAGGCCGCCTCGCCGTTGACCTGGTCCGTCGCGGCCGTTTCCGACTACGTCTGGCGCGGTGCCTCGCAGTCGGACGAGAACCCCACCGCCCAGGCCGGGCTGACCTATACCTCGTCCAGCGGCGTGTATGCCGGCGTCTGGGGTTCGGGCGTGGACTTCGGTCCCGGCGATCCCGACCTGGAGGTCGACTACTTCGTCGGCTACAACGTCGATCTGAGCGAGTCGGTCAATTTCGACGTCCTGCTCAACCGCTACAGCTATCCGGGCGCGGCCGACCTGAACTTCAACGAGCTGGCCGCCACCGCCGCCTTCGCCGAGACCTACCGCCTGACGGTGGCCTACAGCAACGACTTCGGCGGCTCGGACACCGACGCGTGGTACTTCGCCGGCGGCGCCAGTTGGGGCCTGCCCAACGACTTCAGCCTGGATGCCGGGGTGGGCTACAGCAAGTTCGACAGCGCCTACTCGGACAACTACGTGGACTGGAACATCGGCGTCAGCAAGAGCTGGGGCCTGTTCACCGCCGCGTTGGGCTACCACGGCGTGGACGGCAACGGTCGCGACATCTTCGGCGACCTGGCCGACGACCGCCTGGTGCTGACCTTGAGCCTGGGCAACTGAGCCGGGCGGATTCCGCGCCGGCGAGGCGGCAAGCGCAACACGGGAAAGGCGCCGCAAGGCGCCTTTCCCCCATTCTCACCCTGGAATATTCGCACCCTGGAGTAGACCGATCGCCAGCGCGATGCGCGAACGGCTCCCGGCCGCCGGCTCAGTGCCAGCTCAGCACCACCTTGCCGGCCTTGCCCTGTTCCATCAGGTCGAAGCCGCGCTGGAACGCCTCGGCCGGCAACTGGTGGGTGAGTACCTTGCCCAGCGGGAAACCGGACAGCACCAGTTGGGTCATCTTGTACCAGGTCTCGTACATCTTCCTGCCGTAGATGCCCTGCACGGTCAGGCCCTTGAAGATGATCCGGTCCCAGTCCACGCCCGAGCCCTTGGGCAGCAGGCCGAGCAGGGCGACCTTGCCGCCGTGGTACATGCAGTCGAGCATGTCGTTGAACGCGCGCGGGTTGCCGCTCATCTCCAGGCCCACGTCGAAGCCTTCCATGTGCAGGTTGGCCATCGCGTCCTTGAGCGAGGCGTCGGCCACGTTGACCACGCGGGTGGCGCCCATGTCCGCGGCCAGCTTCAGGCGGAAGTCGTTGACGTCGGTGATGACGACATTGCGCGCGCCGATGTGCTTGCAGATGCCGGCGGCGATGATGCCGATGGGGCCGGCGCCGGTGATCAGTACGTCCTCGCCGACCACGTCGAACTCCAGCGCGCAGTGAGCGGCGTTGCCGCAAGGGTCGAAGAAGGCAGCCAGCTCCGACGGGATCGGGTCGGGGATCGGCCACAGGTTGGAGGCCGGCATCACGATGTACTCGGCGAAGGCGCCGTCGCGGTCGACCCCTATGCCCTGCGTGTGCGGGCACAGGTGCGGGCGCCCGCCGCGGCAGTTGCGGCAGTGGCCGCAGACGATGTGGCCCTCGGCCGACACGCGCTGGCCGATGCGGTAGCCGGACGCACCCGGGCCCAGCGCGGCCACCCGGCCGACGAACTCGTGGCCGATCACCAGCCCCGGGCGGATGGTGCGCTGCGCCCACTCGTCCCACAGGTGGATGTGCAGGTCGGTGCCGCAGATGGCGGTCTTCTCGACCCGGATCAGCACCTCGTTGGGGCCGGCCATGGGCACCGGCACCTCGTCCATCCAGAGGCCCCTGGTGGCCTCGCGCTTGACCAGCGCCCTCATCGTACCGGCCATCGTCGGTCTCCGGCGGGGAAAGCGGCATTGTATGTTGCTCGAGAAACCATTGGCGTGATGCCGCCGCGGTGCGGCCGTAGGCCATCGGTCATGGGGCGCCCCGGACCGGGCGTGGCTAGAATGGGGAAATCATTTCACATGGAACCGTCGCCATGCGCCTGCGTCTGCTCTCCGTTTCCGTCCTGGCGGTCCTGGCCGCCGTTCCCGCCGCCCATGCCGGCGAGGGCATGTGGGTGCCGCAGCAACTGCCGCAGATCGCCGGCCCGCTGGAGAAGGCCGGCCTGAAGCTGTCGCCGCGGCAACTGGCCGACCTGACCGGCGATCCGATGGGCGCGGTGGTGGCGCTGGGCGGCTGCACCGCCAGCTTCGTCTCCCCCAACGGCCTGGTGGTGACCAACCACCACTGCGCCTACGGCGCCATCCAGCTCAACTCCACCGCGCAGGACAACTTGATCGAGCAGGGATTCAACGCGCCCACGCCGGCCGCCGAACTCAGCGCCGGGCCCAACGCGCGCGTGTTCGTGCTCGACCAGATCACCGACGTGACCGAACGGGCGCAGGCGGCCATCGCCGCCGCCGGCGACGACGCGCTGGGCCGCACCCGCGCGCTGGAGGACTTCGAGAAGAAGCTGGTCGCGCAATGCGAGGCCGACGAGGGCTTCCGCTGCCGCCTGTACAGCTTCTCCGGCGGCAACGTCTACCGCCTGTTCAAGAACCTGGAGATCCGCGACGTGCGCCTGGCCTACGCGCCCCCGGGCAGCGTGGGCAAGTACGGCGGCGACATCGACAACTGGATGTGGCCGCGCCACACCGGCGACTTCGCCTTCTACCGCGCCTACGTCGGCAAGGACGGCAAGCCGGCCGCGTTTTCGGCCGACAACGTGCCGTACAAGCCCAGGCACTGGCTCACGCTCGCCGAGCAGCCGCTGGGCGCGGGCGATTTCGTGATGGTGGCCGGCTACCCGGGCTCGACCAACCGCTATGCGCTGGCCGCCGAGTTCGACAACACCGCGCAATGGACCTATCCCACCATCGCCCGCCACTACCGGGAGCTGATCGCCCTGGTCGGCGAGGCCGGCAAGCAGGACCCGGACATCCAGGTGAAGTACGCCAGCACCATGGCCGGCTGGAACAACACCAGCAAGAACTACGCCGGCCAGCTCGAAGGCTTCCGCCGGATCGACGCGGCCGGGCAGAAGCACGCCGAGGAAGCGGCGGTGCTGGCCTGGCTGAAGGGGCAGGGCGGCAAGGGCGCTGCCGCGCTGGCCGCGCACGACCGGCTGGTGGCGCTGCTGGAGCAGTCCAAGGCCACGCGCGAGCGCGACCTGGCGCTGGGCATGTTCAACAACACCGCCGTGCTCGGCTCGGCCACCCAGCTCTACCGCCTGGCGATCGAGCGCGCCAAGCCCGACGCCGAGCGCGAGCCCGGCTACCAGCAGCGCGACCTGCCGGCGATCGAGGGCGGCCTGAAGCAGCTCGAGCGCCGCTACGTGCCGGCGATGGATCGGCAGTTGCAGGAATACTGGCTCAACGAGTACCTCAAGCTGCCGGCCGCCCAGCGCGTGGCCGCGGTGGACGCCTGGCTGGGCGGCGGCGACGCGGCCGCGGTCCAGCGCGCCCTGGACCGCCTGGCCGGCACCCGGCTGAGCGGCACCGAGGAACGCCTGAAGTGGATGGATGCCGAGCGCGACGCGTTCGAGTCCAGCGACGACCCGGCCATCCAGTACGCGGTGGCGGTGATGCCGACCCTGCTGCAACTGGAACAGGAGCGCAAGACCCGCGCCGGGCAGAACCTGGCCGCGCGCCCGGTCTACCTGCAGGCGCTGGCCGACTACAAGAACGGCCAGGGCCGCTTCGTCTACCCGGACGCCAACCTGTCGCTGCGCATCACCTTCGGCAACGTCACCGGCTACGTACCCAGGGACGGCGTGGAGTACACCCCGTTCACCACTCTGGAAGGCGTGGTGGCCAAGGAAACCGGCGCGGCCCCGTTCGACTCGCCCAGGGCGCTGCTCGATGCGGTGGCGGCCAAGCGCTACGGCGGCCTGGAAGACCCGCGCCTGGGCTCGGTGCCGGTGAACTTCCTGGCCGACCTGGACATCACCGGCGGCAACTCCGGCTCGCCGGTGCTGGACGCGCACGGCCGGCTGGTGGGCCTGGCCTTCGACGGCAACTGGGAATCGGTCAGCTCCAACTGGGTGTTCGATCCGAAGATGACCCGCATGATCTCGGTCGACCAGCGCTACATGCGCTGGATCATGCAGGAGGTCTATCCGGCGCCGCAGTTGCTGCGCGAGATGGGCGTCGGCGCCCGCTGAGGCCGGCCCGGCGGCGGCCGGGCCACGGGCCGGCCGCGAGCGGGTATGATGCGCACCCCGCCGCGCCCACCCGGCGCGGCGGTTTGCCGATACCAGGGATTTCCATGCGCATCCTGCTTGCACGCCACGGCGAGACGCCGTGGAACGCCGAAGGCCGATACCAGGGCCAGATCGACATTCCGCTCTCGCCGGTGGGCGAATCGCAGGCGCGCGCGCTGGGCGAGCGACTGCGCGAAGTGCCGATCTCGCGGGCGGTGGCCTCGCCGCTGTCGCGCGCGCGCCACACCGCCGAGCTGGCACTGGGCCAGGCGCGCACCGGCCTGCTGTCGATCGACCCGGACGTGCAGGAGATCGCCCACGGCGAATGGGAAGGCCTGCTGGCCAGCGAGATCAACGACAAGGACCCGGCCCGCCTGCGCGCCTGGCGCGAGGAGCCGGACACGGTGCTGATGCCCGGCGGCGAGTCGCTGCGCCAGGTGCTGGACCGTTCCTGGCGCGGATTGGTCCGCGCCACCGAGGGCCTGGGCGCGGACGACATCCTGCTGCTGGTCGCGCACGACGCGGTCAACCGGGTGCTGTTGTGCAAGATCCTGGGCCTGCCGATCGGCAAGCTGTGGACCTTCCGCCAGGCCCCGACCACGCTCAACCTGCTCGAAGGCGCGGACGTGGACAGCCTGGAAGTGGTGCGCCTGAACGACTGCGCCCACCACACCCCGTTCTTCGGCGAGGCCAAGCACCGGGCGCTGTAGCCGGAAACGCCACCGCGCCATCGCCGGGCGGACGGCGCGTCCGCTTCCGTGCCGCCCCTCGCGCAGCCGCCGTGGGCGTGGGTGGCCCGATCATCCCGCGGGCCGGCGCATGCTGGCTGCGGGCCCTGGCTTTGACCGCCGCCCTCCGCGGGACGAGGATGGCCGGCGCAGGCTCGAGGATTCGAGGGCATCGACGTGAACCTGGATCGTTGGCTGGCCTACATCGAGCGCCAGCATCCGCGCAGCATCGAGATGGGGCTGGAACGCGTGCGCGCGGTCGCCGCGCAGATGGGCCTGGCGCGGCCCGCGCCGCGGGTGGTCACGGTGGCCGGCACCAACGGCAAGGGCTCGACGGTGGCCTTCGTCGAGGCCATCGCCCGCGCCGGCGGCTGGAAGACCGGCGCCTACACCTCGCCGCACCTGCTGCGCTACAACGAGCGGGTGCGCATCGATGGCGAGGAAGCCTCCGACGACGCACTGGCGCAGGCCTTCGCCGCGGTCGAGGCCGCGCGCGGCGATACCGCGCTGACCTACTTCGAGTACGGCACCCTGGCGGCGCTGTGGCTGTTCGAGCGCGCCGGGCTGGACCTGGCGGTGCTGGAAGTGGGCCTGGGCGGGCGCCTGGACGCGGTTAACGTGGTCGATGCGGACGTGGCGGTGGTCACCACCGTGGACATCGACCATACCGACTGGCTGGGCGCGGACCGCGAGGCGATCGGCCACGAGAAGGCCGGCATCGCGCGGGCCTGGAAGCCGCTGGTGCTGGGCGAGACCGACCCGCCGTCCAGCGTGCTGCGCCATGCCTACGCCATCGGTGCCAACGCCATCCGCCTGGGCAGCGACTTCTTCCACGAGCCGGTGGACGCGGCGCACTGGCGCTGGCGCGAGGTCGGCGCCGATCTGCTGTTGCCGGTGCCGGGGCTGGCCGCGCCGGCGCAGCGGGCCAACGCGGCCACGGCGATCGCTGCGCTGCGCGCGCTGCCGGGTGCCGCATTGCCGGAGCGGGCCTTCGCCGAGGGCGTGGCGAACGCGGCGCTGCCCGGGCGTCTGCAGCGCTTCGACCGCGGCGGCGTGGAGATCGTGGTCGACGTGGCCCACAACCCGCAGGCCGCGCGCGAGCTGGCCGCCTGGCTGCAGGCGCGGCCGGCCGCGGGCAGCACCGCGGCGGTACTGGCGATGCTCGGCGACAAGGACGCCACGGCGGTCGTCCAGACGCTGGCGCCGCACGTATCGCGCTGGCACCTGGCGGGCCTGGACGGCATCGCGCGGGGCCAGGACGTGGCCGCCTTCGCGGCGCGGCTGGCCGGCACCGCGGCCGCGGCCGGCAGCCGCGATGCGCAGGTCGCCGCTGCGCTGGATCGCGCGCTGTCCCTGGCGGCGTCCGGCGACCGGGTGCTGGTGTTCGGCTCGTTCCACACCGCCGCGGCGGCCCTGGCGGCCCTGCATTCAGGCCGCTGACGGCCTGGCGACGGAGGGGCGGCCTATAATCGCCGCGCTATCCCCCACGGCGCCGCGAACCGCATGGACACCCCGCTGAAACAACGCCTGATCGGCGCCGTCGTGCTGGTCGCGCTGGCGGTCATCTTCCTGCCCATGCTGGTCCAGGGGCCGGCGCCGGACAGCGGCGTGGCCGACGTGTCGATGCGCGTGCCCGATGCGCCGGCGGGCGAATACGAGACCCGCGAGCTGCCGCTGCTGGCGCCGCCTTCCGGCCCGGCGGGGCAGGGCGGCGCGCTGCCGGCGCCGGCGCCCGCCGCCGAATCCGCCGCCGACGAGGCCGAGGCTCCCACGACCGAGCCTGAGCGCACCGATCCCGGCACGGCGGCCGGCCAGTGGGCCGTCAGCTTCGGTGCATACGCCAGCGCCAGCGATGCCGAGGCGGTGCTCTCGCGCCTGCGCCAGTCGGGCCTGCAGGGGTTCAGCGAGGCGGCCGAGCTCAATGGCCGCCAGGCCTGGCGCGTGCGCGTAGGCCCCTACCCGGACCGTGCGCTGGCCGAGGCCGGGCGCCTGCAGGCCATCCGCATCCGTGGCGACGTCAATGCGCAGGTGATCGCGCTGGATGCCGGCGAAGGCGCGTCCACGCCGGCCGCCGCCTCGCCTGCGCCCGCCGTGCCCGTGCCCGGACGCAGCACCGTCGCCGCGAGCACGGCCGTCGTGCCGGTGGACACGCCGCCGCGCCCGGCGGCCGCGTCCACCGCCGCGCAGACGACGACCGCCGCGCCGGCACGGCCCGCACCCGCACCCGCATCGACCGCAACATCTAATCCGGCCGCCAGCAGCATCGGCTTCGCGGTGCAGATGGGCGCCTTCGCCGGCACCGCCGACACCGAGGCCATGCGCGAGCGCCTGCGCGCGGGCGGCTTCAGCACCATCGTCCAGCCGGTGCGCACCGACAAGGGCGTGCTCAACCGGGTCCGGGTGGGGCCGGTGAGCAGCCGCGCCGAGGCCGAGCAACTGAAGGCGCGCCTGGCCGCCGGCGGCTTCGGCGCCGGCATGGTGGTTCCGCACCCGTGACCGCGATGCGCCGCACGCGGGCGCGACAGGGCGCATGAACGCGATCGACCTGCTGCTGCTGGCGGTGGTGGCCGCCTCGGCGCTGCTGGGGTTGATGCGCGGCTTCGTCGGCACCGTCGCCTCGGTCGTGGCCTGGCTGGGCGCGGGCTGGGTCGCGTTCCGCCATGGCGCCGAACTGGCGTTCTGGTTCAGCGACGACGGCCAGCCCGGCGCCACCGAACTGCTCGGCGGCTACGTGGTGTCGTTCCTGGCGGTGATGATCCTGGCCGGCGTGGTGGGCTGGATCATGCGCAAGCTGCTGGCCTCGGTCGGCCTGTCGGGCGTGGATCGCGCGCTGGGCCTGTTCCTGGGCCTGGCCCGTGGCGGCCTGGTGGCGTGCATGCTGGTGCTGCTGATGGCCTTCAGCCGGCTGCCGCAGGAGCCGGCCTGGGGGCAGTCGCGGGCGGTGCCGGTGCTGGTGCCGGGCGCGCAGTGGCTGGCCCGCTGGCTGCCGGCCTGGGCGCTGGACGAGCTGGACTTTGGCAATGGCCGGGCGAGCGGCGATAATTCGCTGCTGGAACGGGACGCCCTCGGGCGTGCCGCCGCGGCGGCCAGGTCGGTCGCCGAGGCGCTGCCCGCTCCGATGGACGGGGACCCAGCCCCGCCAGGCGCGGCACCGCCGCCTTCCCCGTCCAACCCCGGTCATTGACCGTCGCGGAGATTTCGCAACATGTGCGGCATCGTCGGTATCGTCGGCAACCAGAACGTCGCCGCGCAACTCTACGACGGCATGACCGTCCTCCAGCACCGTGGCCAGGACGCGGCCGGCATCGCCACCGCCGACGGCACCCGGCTGCGCGTGCACAAGGGCAACGGCCTGGTCCGCGACGTGTTCGACGCCAAGGCCATGGGCCTGCTCGAAGGCCGCGTGGGCATCGCCCATTGCCGGTATCCCACCGCCGGTTCGGAAGGGCTGGACGAGGCGCAGCCGTTCTACGTCAACTCGCCCTACGGCATCGCCCTGGCGCACAACGGCAACCTGACCAACACCGACGCGCTGCGCCAGCAGGTGTTCGCCCAGGACCGGCGCAACATCAACACCGACTCGGACAGCGAGGTGCTGCTGAACGTGTTCGCGCACGAACTGGACCTGCAGCGCGAGCTCAGCCCCGAGGCGGCGCTGCGCGCCGTGGCCGGGGTGCACCGCCGGGTGACGGGCGGCTACGCGGTGGTCAGCGTGGTGCTGGGGCTGGGGCTGATCGCCTTCCGCGACCCGCACGGCATCCGCCCGCTGGTGCTGGGACGGCGCGAGCACGGCGAGGGCGCCGAGTACATCGTCGCCTCCGAGTCGGTGGCGCTGGACATCCTCGGCTTTTCCCGGGTGCGCGACGTGCAGCCGGGCGAGGCCATCGTCATCACTCCGCGCGGGGAGATGTTCGCCGAGGTCTGCGCCGAGCCGGTGGAGCGCGCGCCGTGCATCTTCGAGTACGTGTACTTCGCCCGCCCCGACTCGATGATCGACGACGTCTCGGTGCACAAGGCGCGCATGCGCATGGGCGTGAAGCTGGGCGAGAAGATCCTGCGCCTGCGCCCGGACCACGACATCGACACCGTCATCCCCATTCCGGACACCTCGCGCGACGCGGCGCTGGAAATCTCCAACGTGCTGGGGGTGAAGTACCGCGAGGGCTTCATCAAGAACCGCTACGTCGGCCGCACCTTCATCATGCCGGGGCAGGGCGAGCGGGTGAAATCGGTGCGGCGCAAGCTCAATCCGATCCACCTGGAGTTCCGCAACCGGGTGGTGCTGCTGGTGGACGATTCCATCGTGCGCGGCACCACCAGCCAGCAGATCGTGCAGATGGCCCGCGACGCCGGCGCGCGCAAGGTCTACCTGGCCAGCGCCGCGCCGCCGGTGCGCCACCCGAACATCTACGGCATCGACATGCCCGCGGCCGACGAATTGATCGCGCACGGCCGCAGCGTGGAGGAGATCGAGGCCCTGCTCGGCTGCGACTGGCTGATCTACCAGGACCTGGAAGACCTGGAGGCGGCGGTGCGCGAGGGCAACCCGCAATTGCATCGCTTCGACTCCTCGTGCTTCGACGGCAAGTACGTCACCGGCATCGACGCCGGCTATTTCGAGCGCATCCGGCAGATGCGCAGCGACGAGGCCAAGAAGAAGCGGCGCGTGGCGTCCTGATGCCCGCGGCGTCCCGGTACGATGCCCGCCGCCGCTGCGGCATCGGTCCCGGTTGCCGTGAAGACCCTCGTGGACCCGGGCTGAGGGCGCCTACGCCATGACTTCCCTGTTCGAAGCCGCCGCGCAATGCCTGGCCGCCGCCGACCCGGGCGAGAAGGTGGCGCTGACCCACCGCCATGCCGCGGCCTTCGCCCGCGGCGAACTGCGCATCCCCCGGGATGCGCCGCCACCGGCTCCGATCCGCATGCCCGGCCGGCCGCCGCGGCCGCGCCTGGTGCATCCGCGCGAACTGCCCAAGCGCGGCCTCGGCAGCGACGAGGGCAGGGCGGCGTTCATCCATGCCATCGCCCACATCGAGCTCAACGCCATCGACCTGGGCTGGGACGCGGTCTATCGCTTCCGCGGGCTGCCGCCGGAGTTCTATCGCGACTGGGTACGGGTGGCCGACGACGAGGCGCGGCATTTCATGCTGTTGCGCGAGCGCCTGCGCGAACTGGGCCACGAGTACGGCGACTTCGACGCCCACAACGGGCTGTGGGAGATGTGCGAGAAGACCGCGCTGGACGGCCTGGCGCGGATGGCGCTGGTGCCGCGGGTGCTGGAGGCGCGCGGGCTGGACGTGACGCCGGGGATGATCGAGCGCCTGCGCGGGCTGGGCGACACCCGCACGGTGGAGATCCTGGAGACCATCCTGGGCGAGGAAGTGGCGCACGTGGCCGCCGGTTCGCGCTGGTACCGCTGGTACTGCGAGCGCGCCGGGGTGGAGCCGCGCGCGCGCTTCCGCGAGCTGCTGCGCGCATACGCCGGCGGCTACCTGCGCGGGCCGTTCAACGTCCAGGCGCGGCTGCTGGCGGGCTTCGACGAGGACGAACTGGAATCGCTGCGGCACGTGGAAGCGACGCAGGCGCAGGGCTGAGGCAGCCTGCCGGCGCCGCCATGCCTGACGGGCCACTGGCCGGTGGTTCGCCATGGCGGTCGCCGGCCCGCCGGCTCCTACGGGGGAGCGACCCGCTCGGTGGCGGTCGCCAGCGCTTCCAGCGCCATCCCGTCCGGGTCCACCCGCAGCACCGAGCCTTGCCGGTACCAGTCGCCCAGCACGATTCGCCGGCCCGCGCGGCCGCCGGCCCGCAGCGCGTGGATCGCAGGCCTGTGGGTATGGCCATGGATCAGGGTGGCCACGCCAAAGCAGGCCAGGGTGGCTTCCACCGTGGCCGGGGTCACGTCGGTGATGGTCTCGAACGCGCCGCGGTCCCCGGCGATCATTTCCTTTTGCCGGGCGGCGCTGGCCTGGCGCGCCTGCTCGGCGAAGGCCAGCCGCGCGGCCAGCGGCTGGGCGAGGAAGCGCTGCTGCCAGCCGGGGTCGCGGGTCTGGGCGCGGAAGGCCTGGTAGGCGGTGTCCTCGCTGCACAGCAGGTCGCCGTGCATCAGCAGCACCGGCTCGCCGTAGAGCGACACCACCGCCGGATCGGGCAGGACCCGCATGCCGGCGCGGTGCGCGTATGCGGGGCCGAGCAGGAAGTCGCGGTTGCCGTGCATGAAGTACACGGGCACGCCGGCGTCGGCCAGGGCGCGCAGCCCGGCGGCCACCTCGCCGCCGGCCGCCGAGGGGTCGTCGTCGCCGACCCAGGCCTCGAACAGGTCGCCGAGGATGTAGAGCGCATCGGCGCGTCTGGCTTCCCCGCGCAGGAAATCCAGGAACAGCGCGGTGATCGCCGGCCGGGCCGGGTCCAGGTGCAGGTCGGAGACGAACAGCGTGGTCATGGGCCGATTGTAGGCCGGCCCGGCAACGTCACGGTCGTCCTTCCTTGAGGGGCATGGCCGAAATGGCACATGGCTGTGCCACGGCCCCGAGTAAAGGCAGGAGGTCGTCCCCCCATGCGGGTAAAATGGCCGGATTCCCCGGAACATCGATCCTCATGACCTGCCGCACCCGCTTCGCCCCCAGTCCCACCGGCTACCTGCACATCGGTGGCGCGCGCACCGCGCTGTACTGCTGGCTGGAGGCGCGCCACCGCGGCGGCGAGTTCGTGCTGCGCATCGAGGACACCGACCGCGAGCGCAGCACCCAGGCGGCGATCGACGCGATCCTGGAGGCGATGGACTGGCTGGGCCTGGACTACGACGAAGGCCCGGTCTACCAGACCGCGCGCATCGGCCGCTACCGCGAGGTCGCCGAGCGGCTGGTCGCGCAGGGCAAGGCCTACTACGCCTACGAATCGAAGGAAGAACTCGACGCCATGCGCGAAGCGGCCATGGCCCGGCAGGAGAAGCCGCGCTACAACGGCGCCGCGCGCGAGGCCGGGCTGCCGTACCGCGACGATCCCAACCGGGTCATCCGCTTCAAGAACCCGCTCGACGGCACGGTGGCGTTCGACGACCTGATCAAGGGCCGCATCGAGATCGCCAACGGCGAGCTGGACGACATGGTGATCTTCCGCCCGGACGGCTACCCCACCTACAACTTCGCCGTGGTGGTGGACGACTGGGACATGGGCATCACCGAGGTGATCCGCGGCGACGACCACATCAACAACACCCCGCGCCAGATCAACATCTACCAGGCGCTGGGCGCGCCGGTGCCGAAGTTCGCGCACATGCCGATGATCCTGGACGAGTCCGGCGCCAAGCTGTCCAAGCGCACCGGCGCGGCCGACGTGATGCAGTACAAGGACGCCGGCTACCTGCCGCACGCGCTCATCAACTACCTGGCGCGGCTGGGCTGGTCGCACGGCGACCAGGAGATCTTCAGCCGCGCCGAGCTGATCGGCCTGTTCGACGTCAAGGACGTCAACTCCAAGGCCGCGCGCCTGGACATGGCCAAGCTGGGCTGGGTCAACCAGCATTACCTGAAGGCCGACGACCCGGCCACGATCGCGCCGCAACTGGCGTACCACCTGGAGAAGCTGGGGCTGGACCTGGCCGCCGGCCCGGCGCCGGTGGACGTGGTGCTGGCGCTGCGCGAACGCGTGCAGACCCTGAAGGAAATGGCCGAGAAGGCGGCGGTCTGGTACGTCCCGCTGGAAAGCTACGACGAGGCCGCGGTGGCCAAGCACCTGAAGGCCGGCGCCGAGGCGCCGCTGGCCAAGGCGCGCGAACTGCTGGCCGCGCTGCCGCAGTGGACGGTGGAGGCCGTGTCCGCCGCGCTGCACGAGGCCGCTGCCGCGCTGGAACTGGGCATGGGCAAGGTCGCCCAGCCGCTGCGCGTGGCCATCACCGGCACCCAGGTCAGCCCCGACATTTCCCATACCGTGTACCTGGCCGGCCGCGAGCAGGCCTTGAAACGCATCGACGCGGCGCTTATGAAGGTAATGAGGGCCTGATCCGCCGGGCCGACGGAGTCCGCCATGTCCGCCGAGCACGCCTGCACCGATCCGCACCATCACGTCGAAGGTGCCGATGCGTTCGTCCGCGCGGTCGAGCGCGCCTGCGCCGAGCGCGGCCTGCGCCTGACCCCCATCCGCGGCAACGTGCTGCGCCTGATCGCCGATGCCGGCAAGCCGGTCAAGGCCTACGAACTGCTGGAGAAGGTGCGCGAGGGCAAGGGCGTCGGTGCCGACGCGCCGCCCACCGTGTACCGCGCGCTGGATTTCCTGATGGCCAACGGCTTCGTGCACAAGCTCGAGTCGGTCAACGCCTTCGTCGCCTGCCACCACCCCAACAGCGCCCAGCACTCGGTGCCGTTCCTGATCTGCGACCGCTGCCACAGCGCGGTGGAACTGGAGGACCGCCAGGTCGTCGCCCAGCTCGATGCCCGGGCCAAGGCGCTGGGCTTCCAGCCGCAGGCGCAGACCCTGGAAGTGCACGGGCTGTGCGCGCGCTGCGCCGAGGCCGGCGGCTGACTGCCTCGCAGGAGCCGGCTTGCCGGCGCCCGTGTTCCCTCGGGTTCAGGCGGGCGGCCCTGCCTCGAGGGCATCGGCGAACCTTCGCATCAGTCTGACGAAGACATCGAGTTCGTCCCGGCTCCAGTCCTTGAAGATCGCATGGCCCATGCGTTCGCGCGCAGCGTCGATGCGGTCCGTCATCGCCTTGCCCTTTGCGGAGACGACCGCCTCGCGCACGCGGCGGTCGAGGGGGTTCTCGCGGCGCTTCACCAGGCCCAGGCTTTCGAGCTTGGCGACCTGGCGGCTGACGGTGGTGTAGTCGCGGCCCGCGCGCTCGGACAGCTCCACCACGCCGATCGGCCCCAGCCGCTCGATGCCCACCAGCACCGAGAACAAGGCCCGGTCGAGCCGGATGCCGGCCTCCTCGATCATCCGCTCGTCGTTCCGCGGCCGGTTCATCGCGCCGGCGATGCCGACCAGCGCCGCGTGCAGCGCCTTCATCTGCGCCGATATATGTGCATCTTGCACATTGTTTTTCGTTGGCATAGCATGGCTCCTATCGAGTGCATATTACACATATTGGAGTCGCCATGGCGCATCGTTCGACGACCGACGTGCTGGTCTGCGGGGCCGGCGCGGCCGGCCTCACCCTTGCCATCGAACTGGCGCGCCGCGGCGTCCGGTTCCGGCTGGTCGAGAAGAGGGCCACGCCGTTCCCGGGTTCGCGCGGCAAGGGCATCCAGCCGCGCACGCAGGAGATTCTGGAAGATATGGGCATCCTCGACAGGGCGGTGGCGGCCGGCGGCCTCTACCCGCCGCTGCGCGCCTACCGTGACGACGGCGGCTGGACCGATGCGGACATCGCCGAGCACGCCGGGCCGACGCCGGCCGAGCCCTACCGCCTGCCCCTGATGGTTCCGCAGTGGGTGACCGAACGCCTCATGCGCGAGCGGCTGGCCGAGCTGGGCCACCGGGTGGAATTGGGCTGCGAGCTGCTCGGCTTCGAACAGGACCGGGACGGCGTCGCGGCGCGCCTCGCGGGCCCGGCCGGCGAGGAGACCGTGCATGCCCGCTATCTGGTCGGTGCGGATGGCGGGCGCAGCTTCGTGAGGAAGGCGCTCGGCGTGGACTTCCCCGGCAAGACCCTCGGCGTGCGCGCGCTCGTCGCCGACGTCGTCCTGACCGGGCTTGACCGCGATGCCTGGCACCAGTTCAACGGCGGCGACATGGCGCGGACAGTCGCGATCTGCCCGCTGGCCGGAACCGGCCTTTTCCAGATCCAGGCGCCGATCCCGCCGGATGCGCAGGCCGACCTCTCGGCCGAAGGGCTGGGCGCCCTCGTCGCCGAGCGCACGGGACGCACGGACATCCTCGTGCGCTCGGTGTCCTGGGCCTCGGACTACCAGATGAACGCGCGGCTGGCCGAACGCTACCGCGTGGGCCGGGTGTTCCTGGCCGGCGACGCCGCCCACGCGCATCCGCCCACCGGCGGCCAGGGGCTGAACACCAGCCTGCAGGATGCCTACAACCTGGGCTGGAAGCTCGCGGCCGCGCTGAAGGGCGCGCGGGAAGACCTGCTCGACAGCTACGAGGCCGAGCGCCGCCCGGTGGCCGAGGCCATGCTCGGTCTTTCCACCCGGCTGCTCGATGCCCAGAAGCAGGGCCGGATGCGGCGCGGACGCGAGGTGCTCCAACTCGACATCGGCTATCCGGACTCGCCGCTGTCCAAGGAAACGCCCGCACGCACCGGCGGCCTGCGGGCGGGGGACCGTGCACCGGATGCCCCGGTCCGCGGCGCCGCAGGCCAGGCCACGCGGCTGTTCCGGTTGTTCCAGGGGACGCACTGGACGTTGCTGGCCCATGAGGCAGGCGATGCGTTGGTCGAGCCACGTCCGGGCCTGCATGTCCACCGCATCGGCGCGCAGGGCGAGGTGGCCGATGCCTGGGGGCATGTCCGCGATGCGTACGCATTGGCGCCGGGCGCGTGCGCGCTGATCCGCCCGGACGGATACGTCGGCGCGATCTTCGACGCGGAGCGGACCGCGAAGCTCGAGGCCTATCTGGCCCGGATGGGGGTGGCTCGGCTCGAGGAAGCATCCAGGTGAAGCCGGGGGCGCGTCCGGCTGGAGCCGGCCGGCGCGGCCGAAGCCGGCCGCATCGTTCGTCCTGAAGCGAAAAGGGCGGTGCCGTTGCCGGCACCGCCCATCCAGGCCGGTCGAGGGAGAGGGCTCAGAACCAGGCGCGGATGCCGAACGCCAGCGCGCGCCCCGGCAGCGGCGCGTAGTCGCGCAGCAGCGAGGTGTGCGGGCGCACCTCCTCGTCGGTCAGGTTGCGGCCATCCAGGAACAGTTCCCAGCCGTTGCCGCCGGCGCGGTCCCAGCGGTAGGCCAGATGCGCGTCGACCAGGGTGTAGGCGGGGCTGGGCGCCTCGTTCTGCGCCACGTCGTCCTGCTTGCGATGGTGCACGGCTCCCAGCGAGGCGCGCCAGCCGCCCAGGGTCCAGCCCAGGTCGGCACCGAGGCGGGCCGGCGCGATGCGGGGCAGGTAACCGTCGTTGTCCAGTTCCACCCGGTAGTGGTGGAAGTGGTCGCCGTGCGGCACGGCGAAGCCGACCTGGCGGCTGCCGTCGCCGTCCAGCCGCGCACGCACCCGGTCGGCGAACAGGCGCAGGTCCCAGGCGCCGCTGGCGTTGTCGGCCAAGTGCAGCACGGCCTCGGCCTCGGCGCCGGTGAACACCGCGTCGGCCTGGGTCCACAGCCGCACCGGGGTGCCGTGTTCCTCGATGCCGGTGTCGGCCAGGTAGATGAAATCGTCGAAGCGGCTGCGGTAGACCGACAGCTTCAGGTCGAAGCGTTCGTCGTGGGCGTGCAGGCCGATCTCGCCGCGCAGCGCGCCTTCCACGTCCATGCCCGCATCGCCGATCTCGATCGAGCCGGTGGCCACGTGCAGGCCGCCGGCGAAGAGCTCCTCCTGGGTGGGCGCGCGTTCCGACCGGTCCAGGCCCAGGCGCAGGTCCATCGCCGGGTTCAGGCGCCAGATCGCCGCGGCCGACAGGCTGGTCGCGCCGAACCGGCGGTCCGTATGCCCGTCCTCCGGTTCCACCCGCACGCGGTCGTGGCGCGCGCCCAGTTCCAGCTTCACCGGCCCCAGGGTCTTCTCCTGCAGCAGGAACAGGCCCTGGCTCGCGGTCACCGTCGCCGGCACGAAGGCTTCCTCGCCGACGGCGGCGAAATCCACGCGGCCCAGTTGCAGGCCGAAGGCGCCGCGCCAGCCGGCCATTTCCTTCTGCACCGCCTGGATGCGCGCATCGTAGCCCTGGCTGGTGAAGCGGGTGCCGACCTCGTCGCCTTCCAGCTCGACGTGCTCGTAGTCGCTGTAGGCGCCGTGGACGTCGATGCGCTGCAGGAAGGACAGCGGCTCGTACACGCCGCCCTTCAGCTCCAGCCGGTTCTGGACCATGTCGATGCGCACGTGCTCCTCGCCGTGCGCCTCGTCGCCATGCGCGTGTTCCTCTTCGTGGTCGTGGTCGTGGTCGTGTCCGTGGTCGTCTTCCGCATGCACGTGGGCACCGGCGGGAATGCCGTAGTTGGTGCGATAGGTACTGGCGGCCAGGCCGAAATAGCCCGTCTCGCCGAGCCAGGTCGCCCCGACCGCGCCGGCGCGGGTCTTGAGCGAGCTGTTGCCGAGGCGGCCCGGCACGTCTTCGTCGTGGTCGTCTTCGCCCGGGTGGTCGTGGTCATGGTCATGCCCGTGGTCGTCGTCGTGCGCGACCGCCGCAAGGCCGGGGATGTCGTAGTCGCCGGTGTCGCGCAGCAGGCCGTCGATGTGCAGGACCAGGTTGCCGCCGCTGACGCCGTCGAGGCGGAACATGCCGCTGCGCTCGTCGTTGACGGTATTGCCGCGGATCTCGGCGCGGCCGCTCAGCGGCCGGTCCGGCAACGCGCGGGCGATGCGGCCGTCGACCACGTTGACGGCGCCGCCGATCGCGCCGCTGCCGAACAGCAGCGTGGCCGGTCCCTTCAGCACTTCGATCTGGTCGGCCAGGAACGGCTCGACGCTGGCGGCATGGTCGGCGCTCACGGTGGAGGCGTCCATGCTGCCCAGGCCGCTGGCCAGCACCTGCACGCGCGGGCCGTCCAGGCCGCGCAGGATCGGGCGGCCCACGGCCGGGCCGAAGTAGCTGGTCTGCACGCCGGGCAGCTTGGCCACGGTCTCGCCCAGGGTGGCGCCCTTGGCCTGGTCCAGCGCATCGCCCTGCAGCACTTCCACCGGGCGGGCCAGCGATTCGGCGTCCCCGGACAACGGCGAGGCGGTGACCTCGATGGCAGGCAGTTCGGTCGGTTCGTGGGCCATGCCGGCGAAGGGCAGGCCGGCCAGCGCCAGGGCGGCAGCGAGGCGGGTACGGCGGGGAAGGAGGAGGCGCGCGAGGGTGGGCATGTGGAATATCCGTAGGGAGTGACGGCGGGTTATGGATGTTATAATATATCCTCCAATCCACCGCCATCCGTCAAGGCCCCCGATGCCAGATACCCACCGCGACCTGCTGGACCGTTTTGGCGCGACCGGCTCCCTGTTGTGCGCGATCCATTGCGCGCTGACGCCGCTGTTGCTGGCGGCCTTGCCGGCGCTGGGCCTGTCGCTCTGGTTCGACGATCGCCTGGAATGGGCGCTGGTGGTGTTCGTGACCCTGCTGGGCCTGTTCAGCCTGGGCTGGAGCTATCGCCGACACCGGGTGTTGCGCGCGCTGGGTGTGCTGGTGCCCGGCCTGGTGGCGCTGTGGGCAAGCCTGCTGTATCCGCCGCTGCACGAGTCCACGGTGCCGCATGCGGTGGCGATGACCTTCGGCGGCACCCTGGTGGGGATGGCGCACCTGGTGAACCTGCGCTTGAACCATGGCCACGTCCATGACGCCGGCTGCGCCCACTGAGCACGGCATGCTAGGCTTGCCGGCCTGTCGCGCAACGCGCACCAGCCGAACAATGCTAATTCTCAAGGAGTCGAAAGATGGGCAAGGGTGACCGCAAGACCGCCAAGGGCAAGCGCTACAACGCCAGCTACGGCAATGCGCGCCGCCATGGCGGCACCCGCGCCGCCGCGGGCGCCGCTGCGCCGGTGGCGAAGAAGAGCGTGGTCAAGCCGGCCGCCAAGAAGGCCGTGGCCAAGAAGACGGTGGCCAAGGCCGGCTGAGCCGGGGGGTTCCCGCGTAAGGGCGGCAACCGGAAACGCGGCGCATGGCGCCGCGTTTTTCATGGGCGATAGGTTTCGCGCCGATGCCGTGGGGAACCGCCGCGAAGGCTCGGCCGCCGTGCGATTCCGTACCGGAAGGGATTCCGGAAGAGCGGACCGGCAGGCCGCTCAGAACAACAGCGAGGCCATCTTCCGCCGGTACTGGCCCACCAGGTCCTCGTCCTCGACCACGCGGAAAGCGTCGATCAGCGCCTGCTTGGGCAGGCCGTCCTCGAAGCCGCGGTCGCGGCGCAGCATCTCCAGCAACTGCTCCAGGCCGGCGGCGGCATCGCCACCGACCAGGTGGTGCACCGCCAGCAGGTGGCGTGCCTTGAGGTCGTCCGGATTGGCGTCGACGGCCTGCTGCAGAACCGCGACCGGTGGCGCATTCTCGAGCAGGCCGGCGAAGCCGAGCCGGGCGCGGGCGCGGACGCTGCGGTCGTCGGTGGCGAGGTTGGCCGGCAGCGCGTCGAGCAGTTGCTCGGCTTCGGAGGCGGAACCGGTCTTCAGCAGCGCCAAGGCCAGGTCCAGCTTCAGTTCGGCCTGCTCGGGCTCGGCCTCGATGGCCTCGCGCAGGCGCACGACTTCCTCGTGCGGGTCCAGCGGCGCGAGATCGACCGCGGTGTCGTCGTCGTCGCCGGCGGCCGGCTCGATGCCGTGCTGTTGCAGGAACTGGCGCAACTGGCCTTCCGGCAACGCGCCCTGGAAGGCATCCACCGGCTGCCCGCCGATCAGCAGGAACACGCTGGGTACCGAGCGGATCTGGAAGGCGGCGGCGACCTGCTGTTCGCGGTCCACGTCGACCTTGGCCAGTATGAAGGCGCCGCCATATTCGGCGGCCAGCTTCTCCAGCACCGGCGTCAGCGACTTGCACGGACCGCACCAGGTGGCCCAGAAATCGACCAGCACGGGCGTCTGCAGCGATTTCTGCAGGACCTCGGTCTCGAAGGTGGCGGTGGTGACGTCGAGGACGTGGGGCAGTTCGCTCATGGATAGGGGGCCAGTTCCGGGATTGCGCAGGGATATGGTGCCTGGCCGGGCAGGATACAAGACAGCGCGGCGCCGGGAGGGTGGCGCCGCGCCGAAGTCATGGCATCACGGTGCCGGTGGCGAGGCCAGCGCGGGAACCGACGCGCCGTGGTCCGCCACCGAGGCCGACGGTATTGCCGGGGCAACCGATTCGGAGGAACCGGGCAGCGACAGCTCGGGATTGGCCTGCACCGCCTGCAGCGCCTCGATGCGCTGGTTGATCGCGTCCAGTTCGCTATGGCTGGCGCGCAGGTCGCTGCTGAGCGAAACCGCCTGCTGGCGGGCCTGTTGCAGGGCGGTGCTGACCTGCAGCGATTGCTGGCGCTGCATCTCCACTTCCTGCTGCAGGTTGCGCAGGCGCTGCTCGTTCAACGCGACCATGCGCTCGGTGAAGCGCTTGCCGGCATCCAGGCGGACCGTGTCGATGTAGACCTGCGCCAGGTCTTCGGTCTGGGCGACGAAGGTGCGGTAGTAGCGCTCCGCGTCGTCGACCGAGTCGGTCTTGATGACGCGCCAGAACTCGCGGTCGCGGAACAGGGCCACGTAGTAGTGGAGACTCTGGGTATAGAACAGCAGGCTGGCGCCGTAGTTGCCGTTGTAGGTGGTGCGCAGCTCGGTAAGCCGGCCGCCGTCCATGAGCTCGCGCAGTTCGGCCACGGTGCTGCCGGCGGCTTGGTCGGCCGGCGGCGCGGCGGTGGCTTCCTCGGGCGTGCGTGGCTGCTTCCAGGGCCGCGCCGCCGAGGCATCGGCCATGGCCAGCACGGTGGCGGCCAGCAAGGGCAGGCAGGCCAGCGCTGCCAGGCGCGGACGGGACGGCGTGCAGCCGGTGCGGGTGCGTTCCTTGACCATGACTCTCCTTCCCAGGGGGCGCAGGGTTCCGGTTGTCGCGCCAGAGCCCGAGCATGCGCCGGTACGCGGCACAAGGCAAAGGGGGGCGACGGGGCGGTGGGAACCGGAGGGGCGTGTGATTGCGGTCATTGGACGAGCCGGACGGGTTTGCATTGGATGGAGTGCATGTGGACGTCGGTGCGGCCCAGTTGGATGCCGAGCACATCTTCCAGGGTCTCGCCGAGGAATCTGCCGACGGCGTTGAGCAGGGGTTTGAGTAGTGCCAGGGCCGGCTTGAGCACCAGGCACAGCAGCCCATTGCAGGAGACCGCATCGGTAGTCGGGTCGACCAGCCCGCCTTCATCGGCATGTGGGTCGAGGAAGCCATTCGGCGCGGTGCGCAGGTAAGACACCAGGTTGTTTCTGACACAGGCGTTGTAATTGAGGTTGCCAAGCAGCGAATCGCACCGGTTGACTACCAATCCCCCCAGCAACCCGCCGAGAAGTACGTCCAGAGTGCCGAAGCCATCGCCGGTAACCAGGGCGCGATAGCTGTCCCAGACCGAACCATCGCTCCAGCAAGTATTGAGGCCCAAAAGGCCGCAAGGGCTGGGGACGGCTGCTTTCACCTCCCATTGACCCAACGGTTCCAACCCGGAGGCGCTGGAGCCGTTGCGCAGCGCCTGGATGATGGTGTCTACGTTGTAGCGGCCGCTCCCGGGATTCGTGGCAGCGATGTAGCGACTGGCGAGTCGTTGTGCGGTGTCTTGCTCGGGGGCGTCCGAGTTCTTGGGGTTCACGCCTTGCGCCATGATTCCCAGGAGTTTTTCCACGAGTTCGGAGACGGTAGCGCCGACTGCCAGTGGATTGGCGCGCACCGAGCCGCTCTGGCCCTCGGCCAGCGTGATGTCCTGGGTGTCGGGCAGTGCCGGCAGCGAGAACCGGCCGTTGACCACGGGTGCCCCGAACAGGCGCAGCAGTTCCTCGTCCTGGAGCTGGCTGTCGCAGACCGCCTGAGTGGAGAAGCGCAGCGCCGGCGGAACCCGGCCGACGCAACTGCGCAGGATCGAGGACTGGACGCGCACGGTGGCCGTCGGCGGGTCGGCATTGCAGTCGATTTCCTGCAGCGTCCCCATCGCGTTGACCAGGTCGAGGTGGATCGGCAGGTGCAGGCGCACGTCCAGGAGGCCGAGAAGGCTGGAAACGGCCGGGATGTTGTTGCTGTCGATGTCCAGGAACACCCGCACCTGCGCGTTGTAGGCAGTGACGCCGGGGCCGCCGATGGCGATGGAGGGCGGCTCGATGATGCGGGCTTGCGCCGTCACCAGCCCGAGGATGTCCAGTCCGTCCACGGTGACGGCATTGTCCCCGCGCGCGATCGCGATCCCGGTGTTCAACAGGCCGTATACGTCGACTTCTGCGTCCAGGACGCCGTTGATGGCCGCTTGTCCGGCGTCGATCCGGGCGAACAGGCCGCCCTGCTCGGGGGTGGAGCCGAGCGGGATCGACAGGCGATTCAGGTCGATGGCGGGCGCGAGGGCGTTGCGCAGCGCAGCCAGGTCGATGTCGGCCGCCTCGCTGCGCGAGACCAGCACGGCGCTGGCATCCAGCAGGTCGCCCAGCGAGACGGTACGGCCGGCCAGCAAGGCATCCAGCTCGCCGGCGCCGATGTCTGCCTGCACCGGGATGCCCAGTGCCTCCAGCAGGCCCCTGGGCGTGGCCTTGACCTGGGCCAGGCCGTCGTAGCCGAGCACGCTGGTGCCGTCGAGGTCGGCGCCGACCAGTTTCAGGGTGGTGCCCAATGGGGTCTGGCCGTCGATCCGCAGCAGTTGCGAGCCGACGCTGAAGCTGGCCTGCGGGTCCGGCAGGATGGCCACGGCCACGGCTTGGATCCGAGGCAGCGTCTGGACCATGCCGAAGAACGGCACCACCGTGCGCGCGGCGACCGCCTTGACCGCGTTGAGCGGCAGCGACGGGTCGCCATGGACGAAGCGCTCTTCCACCGTGGCGTCGGGGCGCCAATGGCCGCATTCGATGCGCAGGTCGCCGGCGAAGCGGTTGTCGTCGAACGCATTGCCGCGCGCCGCGCCGTTGTCGAGGTTGTCGGGGCTGCACAGCTCCAGCGCCTGCGCGCCGGCCAGGGCCGCCAGGTCCGCCACCTTCTGGGCATCGCGCTTGGCCCAGAACAGGTAGCCGATCTCGGCCAGTCCGAGCATGCCGACCAGGGCGACTAGGATCAGCATCGCGGTCACCGACATGCCGCCCGCCTGGCGGCGGTGCGGTGGACGGCGAGCGGGCGGGCGGTGCATCGGTTCACTCCGCGCGCGCGTCTTCGGTCTCGACCGTGGCCCGGAAGAACTCCGGGATGTCGTATTCGAAGCTGCGCAGGTAGCGGCGGTAGCTGGCGTCGGCCTGGGCGCCTAGGATCGGCCGCAGCGGCGCGGCGTGGTGGCCGTCCGCCTGCATGCGCAGCAGCGCGCGCGTGGTGTCGCCGACGGCACCGCCGGCGGCCGGGAGCGCGGGGACGGCGTCGATGGACGATGCGGCGCGGATGGGCGCGGGTGCGGGCGTTGGGCGATCCGCGGCCGGGTCGTTGCCGAGCATGCGGCCGGTCAAGGGCGCTTGCGCGGGATCCGAGGCGAGCGCATCGAGGGGAAGGAGCAGGCAGGTCAGGAGCAGGAAGCGTCCGTTCATGGCGTCTACCGTTCGTCCAGGAGGCCGTCGCCGGCGGAGGGGGAGGGGCGGAAGCGTTCGAGCATCGGTGGAGGCGCGGCGATGCCGGCGGCGCTGGCCGCCAGCGGCGGGGGGGATGCGCCGCCGGTGGATGCATCGGCGCGCTGCGCATGGCGCACGGCCGGACGCAGTTCCGAGGCGAGCCGGTACACGGCCTGGCGGCTGGCATCGGGCAGCTTGGCGCCCTGCATGAGGGTTTCCGCGCGCCGGGTATCGCCCTGCAGCAGCGACCACAAGGCCAGGTTGGCGATGGCGCGCGGGTTGGCCGGGGAAAGCTCGGCGGCCATGGCCAATGGCGTGCGGGCGTCGGCGAGGCGGCCGGCGCGCAGGCGCTGGTAGCCCAGGTCGCCCAGGTAGTCGGCATTCAGCGGGGCCAGCTCGGTGGCCCTGGCCAGGGCCTGTTCGGCGCGGGCGGGCTGGCCGCCGGCGACGGCGATCAGTCCCAGTCCATGCCAGGCCGCCGCCGCGTAGGCGCCGCCGGTCAGGGTTTCGTAGATCTGCCGGGCCGCATCGGCCTGGCCGGTGCCGCGCAAGGCGTCGGCCTGCATGAGCCGCAGGCGCGGCGGGTCGCCGTGACGCTGGCGGAAGGCGTCTATATGCGCGAGCGAGGCGTAGTACGCGCCTTCGCGCTGCATGCGCTCGATCAGGCCCAGGTAGACGGTGCGGTCGTCGTCCGCGCGCCTGGCCGGCTCGTCCGCCGAGGGCGGCACGCGGTGCCCGGGGCCGGAGCCGCAAGCGCCCGCCAGCGCGGCGACCAGCGCCACCGCAGCCAGGGTCGCATGCCGCTTCGTCGAGTCGTTCATCCGCCTAGCTTCCCCAGGGTGCCGGACAGCGCGACCAACGCAGGCCCGGCAAGCACCAGCATCAGGGCCGGCAGCAGGGTCAGCATCATCACCACGGTCATCTTCACCGACAGCTTGCCGACCTTCTCCTTCATCTCCATCCGCCGCTGTTCGCGCAGGCGCAGGCTGAACTGGCGCATCGGCTCCTGCACCGCGCCGCCATGCTGGGAAACCTGGACGATGATCTGGGCCAGGCTGCGCAGATCCTCGTCGTCGTAGGACTCGGACAGCCGCCGCAGCGATTGCTCGCGCGTACGGCCGCGCATGTAGGCGGTGTTGGCGTCGCGCAGCTCTCGTCCCAGCACCGGCAGCACCGTGCCCAGCTTCTCGCCGAGCATCTGCAGGCTCTGGTCCATGCTCATGCCCACACCCTGCAGCAGGCGCAGCATGTCGATCAGCAGGGGCAACTCGTCGTGGGCCCGCTTGCGCAGGCGCCCGGCCCAGGCGCGCAGGGCCAGCTTGGGCAGGAGGATGCCGGCGGCCAGCGCGCCGACGAGTACCAGAAGCCCGGAGGCGCCCTCCGGGCGCAGCGTTGCCAGCGCGGCGAACAGCGCCAGCAGCGCCAGCGCCAGGCGCAGCCCCAGGTAGGCGGCGGCACCCGCACTGGTGTTCCAGCCGGTCTGGTCCAGCAGTATCCGGTCCTCCGGAGCCAGCAGGGCCTGCTGCAGCCGGGTGCCGTCCAGGCGCTTGCCGAAGTCCTCCAGCCAGGCGAGCAGGCGCCGGACCAGGCCGGTGGGAACCGGGGATGGCATGGCCTGGTGATTGGCGTCCAGGGCTTCCTGGAGCGCCTGGCCGGCCCGTTTCCGGATGTTCTCGCGCCACAGCAGGCCGGCGGCGAACAGCCCGGAAGCGGCGGCCAGCATGCCCAGGGCGGTGGCGAACATCGCCTGCGCATTCATAGCGACCTCGCCAGCCGATAGAGCAACAGAGCGCCGATGACTTCCATCGCCAAGGCGATCAGCAGCAGCCGGTGGCCGAGGGGCTCATCGACCATGGGCTGGAAGAACTCGGGGCTGGCGAAGGCCATCAGCAGGGCGCACAGCGGCGGCAGCAGGCCGATCACCCAGGCCGAGGCGCGGGTCTCGGAGGTGGTGGCGCTGAGTTCCTGGCGCGCTTGCTGGAGGTCGTGCATGAAGTCGCTCATGCGCTGCAGGACCTGGTCGGTGCGTCCGCCCACGCGCATGCCGGTGCCCAGCACCACGGCCAGCACGTGGAGGACGCGCAGCCCGGTGGGCTGGCTGGCCTGCGCCAGTGCGCGGTCGAGGTCCAGCCCGGTGCGCGAGGCGGCCAGGGTCGCATCCAGGAGGTCGCGCAGCGGTGGCGGCGCATGGGCGGCGGCGCTCTGGAAGGCCATCGGCAGGCTGTTGCCGAGCGCGGCGAGGCGGACCATGTGGTCCAGGAAATCGGGAAGCTGCCGCAGCAGCGCCTGTTGCCTGCGCTCGATGCGCCTGCGCAGCCACACCCAGCACAGCAGCGCATAGGTGCACAGGACCACGGGGATCACGCCGGAAGTGCCGATGCGCTGTTTGAACAGCCACGCCAGGATCAGCCCGGCCAGCGCGCCGACCAGCGGGATGCGCCAGCCGGGCGGCAGGCCCGCGCGGTACAGCCATGGGTCCCAGGGCAGCCGGCCGGGGCGAGGCGGCGGAGCGGCCGCCGCCGGCGAGGGCGCCGCCGCTGGGTGCGCGTGCAGGTGGCGCTCGACGTTCTCCAGGTTGGCCGCGTGCAGCCTGCGCCGGCTCGCGCTGCGCCAGGCTTCCATCGCGGCCGCGAGCAGCAGCAAGGCGATGCTGGCCAGCAGCAGGGCCGCGTTCACGGCGAGAGCCCTTCCATGCTCGCTTCCCGCAGGGCCTGCCGGAACGGTTCGAGCTTGTGCGAATGGGGCTGGAATCCCAGGCCGGTCCAGCGGTCCTGTTCGCGGCCGTCCGGGTCGACCCTGGATTCGTGCCGGAACATCTCCTGGGTGGTGACGGTGCGGTCGCTGACGCCGATCACCTCGGTGATCGAGGTCACCAGGCGGCGGCCGTTGCCCATGCGCGAGATCTGCACGATGAAGTCGATGGCGCTGGCGATCTGCTGGCGCAGGCTGTCCTCGCTGCCCTGGAAGCCGGCGAAGCCGGACAGCATCTCGATCCGGTACAGGCAGTCGCGCGGCGAATTGGCGTGGATGGTCGCCATCGACCCGTCGTGGCCGGTGTTCATGGCCTGCAGCATTTCCAGCACCTCGGCGCCGCGGACCTCGCCCACGACGATGCGGTCCGGGCGCATGCGCAGGCTGTTGCGCACCAGGTCGCGGATGGTCACCTCGCCCTGCCCGTCGCTGCCGCCCAGGCGGCTCTCCAGGCGCACCACGTGCGGGTGGCTGAGCGACAGCTCGGCGGTGTCCTCGACCGTGATCACGCGCTCGCCTTCGGGGATGAAGCTGGCCAGGGCGTTGAGCAGCGAGGTCTTGCCCGAGCTGGTGCCGCCGGAGATCAGGATGTTGCAGCGGCCCAGCACCATCGCGTTGAGCAGGACGTGCATGGGCCGGTCGAAGCAGCCCTTGGCCAGCAGTTCGGCCGGGGAGAACGGGTCCTTGCGGAACTTGCGGATCGACACCATCGGCCCGTCCACGGCCAGCGGCGCGATGATGGCGTTCAGGCGGCCGCCGTTGGGCAGGCGCGCGTCGACCATGGGGTTGGACTCGTCCAGCCGCCGGCCGAGCGGGGCGAGGATGCGGCGCAGGATGCGCAGCAGGTGCCGTTCGTCGCTGAAGCGCTGGTTGGCGCGGGTGAGCATGCCGCCGCTGGAGACGTGGATCTGCTGGTGGCCGTTGATCAGGATGTCCTCGATGGCCGGGTCGTGCAGGAGGTCGTCCAGGGGGCCGAAGCCGTTCAGCTCCTTGCACAGCGCGCGGGCGACCTGGGCCATCTCGGCCTCGTTGACCGGGATCTTCCATTCGCGGATGAAGGCGGCCGTCTGGCTGTCGACGTACTTCTCCACCGTTTCCGGGCTCCAGGCGTCGATGTCGATGCGCTCGTCCTCGATCGCGTTGAGCAGGCGCTCGTGCGCGGCCGCCAGCACGCTCTGGAAATGGTCGGTGTACTCGAAGGGCACCGGGTCGGCGGCACCGTCGCGCCGCTTCGCGCCGGCGGCCAGGTGCGGGGCCAGTGGCGTCACTTTGTCTTCCATCGGGATAGGCCCATGCGTGAGGCGAGATGTCGCCAGGGAGACGAGGGCTGCAGCGGGCCGGCATCGGCATGCCCGATCCGCGCCAGCAGCGGACCGAGCGCGCGCAGGTAGGGGTCGCGCGGATGATCGTGGTGCAGCAGCAGGCCCTGGCTGGCGCTGGCGCGCAAGGTCTGCAGCCGCTCGGGGATGGTGGCGATCAGCGGCAGCTCGAAGCGCTCGGCGATCTGCCGCGCGTCGATGCCGCCGCTGTCGTCGAAGCGGTCGACGATCAGGTGCAGGCGCCCGTCGCGCAGGCCGTCGCGTTCGAGCTGTTCGAGCAGCGTGTCCAGCGACACCAGGGCGCCGATCGATTGGTCCGTCACGATCCAGGTCTCGTCGGCGCGGCGCAGCAGCGCGGCGGGGCATTGCTCGGGGGAAAGGCCGCCCAGGTCGCACAGGAGGGTGTCGAACAGGGCGCACAGCCGGTCCAGCAGCGGCTCCATCGTGCCGGACTGGGGCGGGTAGGGCACGCACGAGGGGTGGCCGAGCAGGGTCAGCCCGCTTTCGTGCTGGACCATGGCCGTGCGCACCAGCGTGGCGTCGAGTCGGGCGGCGTGGTGGATGGCGTCGGCGAAATGGAATTCGCTGCGCACGCCGAGGTAGAGCGCGGCGTCGCCGGCCGGCTGGCCCAGGTCCAGGAGCAGCACCTGCGGATCGTCCGCCGGCACGCGCGGCGCCGGCCCGGCCGGTTTCCGTGCAAGCGCGCCCAGGTGGGCGGCCAGCGTGCTCACGCCCAGGCCGGCGCGGGCGCCGAGCAGCAGGATCACGCGTGCCTCGCGCGGCGGTGCGGGAGCCAGGGGCGGCCGGTTGACGGGATTGGCCGGTGTCGTGCTGATGCGTCGCAAGGTGATGGCGATATCCTCGGACGAGGCGTCTCCGGCGATGAAGTCGCGCACGCCGGCGCGCAGCGCCGCGAGGACCGCATTGGCCTGGTCGTGGTCGCTGGTGCCGACCGCCACGAGCGGCAGGTCCGGGACCAGCATGCCGAGCTGGCGGGCCAGGTCGGCGGACTGCACGTACTGGTCCGAGGCGAAGTCGAGCAGCAGGACCCGCCATGCGCTGCGGCGCGCGACCAGCGTGGTCACCGCCACGCTGCGGCTGTCTTCCCAGCACACTTCGGCGCCGACCTGCAGGAGGTCGGCCAGACGCTGCGCCCGCTCGCGCGAGGGCCCGTAGAAGGCCACCCTCATTGCGGCGTAGGCGGGACCTTGTGGAAGCATGGCGGGGAGCGGCAGCATGGTCTCGATGGAACCGGGTCAGCGTGAGAATCCGGGCAGGGCGTCGGCACCGGCGGGATGCAGCAGCCAGGCCCCCCAGGGCGGCAGGCGGGCCTGGGTCTCGCGATCGCCCGGCAGCGTCAGGGGAGCATCGCGCGCCAGCGGGCGGACCAGCCGTGGCGTGACCACGATGACCAGTTCCTTGTCCTGCCGGCGGTAGTCCAGGTTGCGGAAGAACGAGCCGATGATGGGCAGGTCGCCCAGCAGCGGGATCTTGTCGACGCTGGAGCTGAGCGTGCTGCTGACCAGGCCGCCGATGATGAAGCTCTCGCCATCGCCGAGTTCGACGGTGGTGTCGGCGCGGCGGGTGGAGATGCTGGGCACCAGCACGCCGTTGTAGTTCACGCCGCTGGAGTAGTCGAGGTCGCTCGCCTCGGGCGCGACCTTGAGCGCGATCCGGTCCGGCGCCAATACCGTCGGGGTGACGGTCAGGCCGATGCCGAACGGCTTGAAGGCGACGGTGGTGGTGCCCAGGCCCTGGGGTTCCAGGATCGGCAGTTCGCCGCCGGCCAGGAAGCTGGCGCTCTGTCCGGACAGGGCCACCAGGGTCGGCTCGGCCAGGATGCGGGCCATGCCGTTGCTCTGCAGCAGGTCGAGGTTGGCGCGCCAGTCCAGCTTTCCGTTCTTGAACAGCGACGTGGCGACCAGGCCGAAGGCCGAGGACATGGGGTTGCCGCCGCCACTGGTCCCGGGCGAGGCGATCTCGTACGTGAATCCTCCGTTGGTGTTCTCGAAGCGCAATCCGAACTGCTTGAGCACGGTCTTGTTCAGCTCCACCACCTTGACCTCGACCTGGACCACGCCGCCGCTCGCGACCGTCGAGACGTCGTCCACGGTGCCGTCCGTGCCGGTCGCCGCCGCCGCGGCCTGGCGTGCGCGGGCATGGTCGAGCAGGGTGGGCAGGCTGCCGGCGACCAGTGCCTGGTCGCCCTGGGCCAGCACCTGCGCGCCGCTGCCGGCCAGCAGCCCGGCCTGCACCGGATTGCGGACCTCCACGCGCAAGCGTTGCGGAGCGGGCTCCCCGCGATGCCACAGCAGCAGCGTGGTCGTTCCCGGCGTCTTGCCGACCAGCAGGGCCTGGCGGCGGTCGCGCAGCACGGTCAGGTCGGCGACCTCTGGATTGGCGATGGCGATCCGCTCCAGGTCGGCGGGCAATTGCCAGGGCCGCTGTTCGTGTTCGGCCAGCAGGATCGGGGTTTCCTGCGCGAGTACGGGAGCCGTCGCCAGGGCCAGCAGCAGGCCGGCCAGGCGATGCAGGAGGACGGAAGGTCGTGCTGGGCTGGGCATCGTCGGCGTCCCGGATTCAAAGTCGCTGGGCATGGGAGCCGCGTCCATCGCCGCGGATGATCTCGATGCCCGCCTCGCGGCTGGCGTTCCTGCGCGCCGGCGGCGGCGTCGGTCGTGCGCGCTGCTGGTCCTGCCCGGACAGGGCCGGCAGGTCGATGCCCGAGAACGCATGGTTCTCCGGTGCGTCCAGCGCGGCCTTGCGTTGCGCCTCACTGAGCCCGGCCTGCGGCGTCAGCACCGGGCGCGGCGCAGGGAACAGCGAGGCGTCGGCGATTCCGGTGTCGCCGGGGTGGCGCAGGCCCAGGAACAGCTTGCCGTTCTGCGCGCCCAGCAGGAGGGCATTGACCTGCGCCACCGGCACCGCGAGCAGGGCCGTCCGCGCAGCCGACTGGGCCTTGCGCTCCGGTTCGGGGGGGGCGCCGGAACCGCTGCTTGCGATCGCCTGCGCACGCCGGTCCGCGGGGGCGGGGGAGTGGGGCGCGGGCGCCCTCGCCTCGGCCGGCTGGCCGGCGTCTGCCGCAAGATCCATTGCGCCATAGCCGAGTACCCGCAGGCGCGACAGCAGCAGACGCGTCTGCGGGGCCGCCCGCTCGCCGCCGGTGGTGTTCGGGCGCAGGCTGAGGAACACGTCCACGTAGTCGCCCGGCACGATGCGGTTGCCGGCGCCGGCCAGTTCGTCCACGGGGATGGCCAGCGCCCGCTCGCCGGGGACCAGCAAGGCCGACACGCCGTGGGCGAAATGCGCGCGCGACAGCGGGGTTCCCGCGGGGATGGAGTCCAGCGGTATGGCCCCGACGAGATCGTCCCGCAGGGCGAAACCGCCGGCGACCTGCTGGGCAACGGCGACTTCCTCGACGTCGTCCCGCTCCAGGGCGATGCCCGCGGGCAGGTTCTTGGCGGCGGCGATTGCGTGGTGGGCGGACTTGGCGCTGGGCGGCGCGGCCGCGGCAGGGGCGGATGCGGCGGGTGCGGACGCCGAGCGCCGGCCCAGCATCAGGGCGGTGGCGGCCAGGATGACGGCCATGGCGACCAGGAGCAATGCGACGATGCGTATGACCTTGTACATGCGGCTCCCCTGGACGTCCCCGTGTTGCCTCTATTCGGTGCCGGTGTCGATCTGGGCGATCGCCGAACTGGCGATCGTTCCGCCCAGCACCCACCCGTACACACGCCCCACGCCCGGGATGAAGGGGTGCGTGTCGTAGTCGTAGCGGGTGACGACCTGGAGGCAACGCGCCTGCACGTTGCCGGCGCACGGTGCGGGCGTGGAGACGGCCACCGCCGCGCTGCCGGAGGACGGGCTGTCGGGAGCGGCGCAGTCCGTGCCGTTACCGCTGAAGTCGAGCAGCCACTGCATCGAGCGTGTCGCCGCCATGCAGGCGGCGGTGCGGCGTTCGGCATCGCTGCCGTGGATCACGGCGGCGCGCGCGCCCTCGGCCGAGGCCAGGGAGAGCGACTGCTGCGCGGCCAGGATCATCACGCCCGAATAGGTGAGCAGCAGCAGCGGCAGCAGGCCGAGCATCAGCAGCAGCGCGAACTCGACGGTGACGACGCCGTGCGGTCGCCGGCGGCGTGCCGCACGGCATGCGCGCGGTGAGGTGGGCTCAACCATGCCGGAATACCTCCGGCGCCAGCAGCAGCACGACCGCGCCTATCGCCAAGAAGGTGGCGTACGGCGCCCCGGTCCTGTCCCGCGATGCCATGCGTGTGCCTGCGCGCACCGCCTGGGCGGGCAGCCATCCCCGCCGCTGGAATGCTCGCGCCGGTGCCCACGCCTCGTTGCGGCGAGTGGCCAGGACGGCCACGGCGTGGGCACCGGCCAACAGGCTGGCGACGATCCAGATGGGGAGGAGGGACGGCCA
Source organism: Pseudoxanthomonas broegbernensis (assembly GCF_014202435.1). Lineage (GTDB taxonomy): Bacteria > Pseudomonadota > Gammaproteobacteria > Xanthomonadales > Xanthomonadaceae > Pseudoxanthomonas > Pseudoxanthomonas broegbernensis. Next base: position 278,702 of record NZ_JACHGU010000002.1, read on the forward strand.
GCCGAGCAGGAATCCCAGTGTGGCGAAGAACTTGACGTCGCCGGCGCCCATCCATCCCAGTCGATAGAAGGGAAGGAGCACGGCGAGCCCGAGCAGTGCGCTCAAGGCCGCGGTCGAGGCCGGCATGCCGCTCCATGGCGTGCACATCGCGATTGCGCCCGCGCTCAGGGCTGCCAGCAGTGCCCGGTTGGAGACACGCCGCGCATGCAGGTCGCTCAGGGCGACGTGCAATGCGAGTAGCAATGCGATCAGGTGGAGGGGCGACATCCTGTGCCTCCGCACTCGGTGCTGCTGTCGTGGAGCGGTCTGCGTGCCTGGTGTTCTCTCGTGCGGTCCGGCTCAGGACGGGGGGGTGGTCGCCTCCGTCACCAGGGAGGCCAGGGTCGCGAACAGGCTGGTGAAGAAATTCGTGATCTGGGTGCGCCCCACCGTGACCAGAATCCCGGCGATGACCGCGGCCAGGAGCCCGTATTCCAGTGCGGTGACTCCGTCTTCCTCGTGCAGGAAGCGCGCGATGTGTTTTTTCATTTCATTTACTCCCGTCGTTGGTCCATTCAACTTGAGAAGCCGATTTTTATTGGTTTTATAACCGCCTTAGAGAAAATATTGCGATTCCATAAGGCAGGTAAATCGATGTTGCGATGAAGTGTCTCGGGCATAAACTGTGATGGGGGTCAAGGTATGGATATTCTTTTTTTAGGCTTCCGATAGCTCTTGCTGGTTATTGAATGATGCTCGGCCGTGCGCGAGGGAAAGTATGCACGGAACCGGCAAGATAAATGCCGTAACGATAGGCTGAACTCCCGGCGATGTGTTTGTGCATTGGTTGCTTGAATCATCTTGCCGTTTATGTGCATCGCCATTCTCGTAAGGATTCGTATATAAGTGGTTGCGGGAAATGTCGTTGCGCTTTGGATTTAGTGGCGGCGGTGTTTTCGGGAATGGAGTCCCGGGCGGTTTCCGCCATGGGACCGGTTCGGGCAATGGAATGGGGACGTCACTGCATCATGGTCGATGAGGTGTCGCTCGGTAAGCACGACGAGGTTCTGCGGGCCTACGACCTGGTGAGCCTCGGCGGCGTGCTGCAGGTCTGCGACCTGGAGATGGTCCTGTTGGACGACAACGGCCCGCGCGCGGACATCCATTCCCTGGTCCACGACGAGGCGCTGTTCTGCACGGTGCAATGCGGATTCCGCTTCCGGGGGCGCTTCATGCTGCCCGTGGACTGGGGCCTGCTCGGCTTCGTGCACGAAACCGGCGCATGGGAAAGCTGGTGCCATGGCACGGTGCTGCCTTCGGGTTCGGCGGTGACGGTGCTTCCCGAGGGCATCACCGAGATCGCGGTCGGCGCCGGTGCCTGCCTGACCCTGATGCTGGTGCCGCTGCGCCGGCTGCAGCGAAAGCTTTCCGAGATCAACCTGCGCGGCGCCGGCATGCCGGGCCATGCCCTGCAGACATTCGTCGTCGGCGACGATTCCTGGGGGCAGCACCTGGTGGCGCGCTACCGGCACCTGCGGGAGAGCCTGGCGAGCCAGGAATGCGTGCTGGGCGACGAGGAAGTGGATGCCCTGATCGACATCCACGTGCAGGCGGCGCAGAGCGCGGGGGCGGCCAGCCGACCGGTCTGCTCGCGCGGGCGCCGGGCCTACTACCTGATGCTGCAGCGTGCGGAGAATTTCATGCGCGCCAACATGCGCCGCGACATCTACATCGAGGAGATCTGCGAGGCGGCGGGCGGCAGCGAACGCGCGCTTCGCTATGCGTTCGACCACCTGCTGGGAACCTCGCCCAAGCGCTACCTCTCGATGCTGCGCCTGTGCGCGGCGTGCCGCGGCCTGTCGATGGCTAACTCGACCCGCCGCTCGGTCAAGGCCATCGCCCTGAGTTGCGGCCTGTGGGACCTGTCCCGGTTCGCGGAGAACTATCGCCGTGTCTTCGGCGAACTTCCGCGCGACACGCTGATGCGTTCGCCGATGGGCTCCGGCACGGCCTGATCGCGCGCGGCATGTGGCCGCAGGGCCGATCTTGCCGGAATCGCCCATGCGCATGCCGTATTCGGCCATGCATTTGCCGGAAGCGGAATCCGTCATGCCGGATCGGCGCAAGCACGGGGCCTCGCACGCGCTGGAATGGAGACACGGCCGATTCCCGGTTCCAACGGAACGGCCACCGTCCTTTCCAGCGGGGAAGCACCATGAACAGCATGTATCGAATGACTTGGAGCAGCACGCTCGGCGCCTATGTCGCCGCACCCGGATCCGTGCAGGCCCGCGACCCGGTCGCGGTCCGCGCGGCGGACCGTCCGCTCGCCGCGCCGGTGTCGGCGTTGTGCATGGCCTTGGTACTCGCGCTCGGGGCGGGAGCCGCGCAGGCTTCCGAGGACCGGCGCATGGAGGACCTGGCCGTGCTGGTCGGCAAGTACGTCGACAGCGCCGGCGCGTCGCGGTCCGCCGCGTCGTTGCCGGTCGCCACCCTGTCCAGAACCTCCCCCGGAACGGCGGCGCCCCGTGCGTCCAGGCAGGAAGCCTCGACCGTCGCGGCTGCATCCGCTCCTCTTCCCCCGCTGGCGTTGTTGGGGTCGGATGCAGCCGCCGGTCGCGCCAAGGACGCGATCGCCAGGAAGGTGGGAGGCGCCCTGGATTCCACCGTGCGCCGTGCGCTTGGCGTACCGCTGCAACGGGTGACGGCGCCGTCGTCCCGCGATGCCGCCACGGCGAATGGCATCCAGGCCGAGGTGACGGTGGTGACGCACCACGACCATGGCGGGATGTACGGTGCGCGGGCCAATGCCGCACTGGCCGCCGGTGGCTTCGTGTTCGCCGAGGCGGACGCCGGCGTGGCGCTGGACCGTGGCCTGGAGGTGTCCACCCAGGTCGCCGCGGGCCTGGGGCCCATCGGCGCGGGCGTGGCACTGGATGTCGATCTGGACGTGGCGGTCGCGCGCGCGGTGGCCGAACTGGACGTGGAGCTGGACACCGGCGTGGCGGCGCTGCCGGGCCAGGTCGGCAAGATCCTGGGCACGAACGTCGTGGGTATCGTCACGGGCGGGCCGGGCCAGGGCGCAGAAGGCGCGCGCACCGCATTGGACGGGACGCTGGAGGCGGTCGCCGGCACGGTCGGCGGCGTGGTCGCGGGCGCGGCGGGGCATGCGGGCCTGGGCGACGTGGCGAACGGTGCCACCGGCGCGCTGGCACAGACCGTCGAGCACGCCGGTACGGGTGCCGCGGGCTTGATCGGGAGCCTGACCGGTTCGAAGACGCTGGCCGATACGGTGGCCGGGGCGACCGGCGGGCTGGCTTCGGGATTGGAGGACATCGTCGGTGAGGTGCTCGGCGGCGACCTGCAGGGCGCCGTGGTCTCGGTCAAGGACACGGTGACCACGGTGGCCGGGCATGCGGTGGGCGGAACCGCCGGGACGGTTTCGGAATTGGTGGGATCGACCCATGGAGTAGGAGGGTTGGGCGGCATCGCCACCGGCGCCCTGGGCGGCCTGGGCGACGTGCTGGGCGGGATCGCCGGCGGAGTGCTGCCGGGGCTCGCGCCGGCCGCGGCGCCGGCGGTGCCGGCCGCGGTGGGCAGCCCGGGCCTGATCATCGGCACCGGCGGCCTGACCGGATCGATGGGGCAGTTGCTGGACAGCGTCGGCCCCAGTGCGCTGTTCGGCGGCGACGGATACATCCGCAACGGCGACCTGGCGGTGCGTGCCGTCAATTTCCAGCAGGGCTATAGCGTTCTGGACGTTGCCGGCGTGCCGGTGGTCCAGCTCACCCCGGTGGGCACGGTGCTGGACGCGCTCGGCAACGCGGCAACCGGCGGCAATGCCTACCTCACCCTGATCGGCGGGGTGACCTCGGACAGCTACATCACCGGCATCAACAACGGCGACCCGGGCGGCTTGCTCGACCTGCTGCTGCCCGGCAGCGCGCCGGCCTGGGCGGAGCGCTGCGCCAGCGTGCTGGGCCTGGTGAACGTGGACTGCTGGGCGGTCAACGCGGCGCAGAACTACCAGGTGCTGATCGGCGATGGCGCCTACGCCAACGGTTCCAAGGAAGTGGTGATCGGCACCGGCGCGCGCCACCAGTTGCCGCAGCAAAGCGCCGCACAGGCGTTCCCCGGCGCCGGCGGCAACGACCCGGCCAACCCCACCGGCGTGCCGACGGCCGACTACGACGCCCGGCTGGGCCATTCGGTGGTGATCGGCGACAGCGCCAGCGGTTCGGCCAACGCGCAGACCCTGATCGGCGCGGGCGCCACCTCGGACAAGGCCAACAGCGTGGCGCTGGGCTACAACTCCAGTGCCACGCGCGGCGGCCGGAACGGCTATGCCGCCTTCGGCCTGGCCGCGCCGCAGGACTCGATCGGCGAAGTGGCGGTCGGCTCGGCCGGCCGCGAGCGCCAGATCACCCACGTCGCCGCCGGCAGCGCCTCGACCGATGCGGTGAACGTGGCCCAGTTGCAGGGCGCCATCAACCTGGCCAACGGCGTGGACCTGTTCTCGGTGAAGTACGACGCCGATGCGGCCGGCCAGCCCGACTACCGGCACGTGACCCTCGGCGACGCGAGCGGCGCCACCCTGCTGGCGAACCTGGCCGACGGCGCGATCGCCGCGGGCAGCAGGGAGGCGGTCAACGGCGGCCAGCTCCACGAGGGCTACCTGGCCCTGGCCGCGTTCTTCGGCGGCGGCGCGGCGCCTGGCGCCGCGGGCTGGACCGCCCCGGCCTTCCGCATCAGCCACATCGGTGCCGACGGCAAGGTCACCATGGCCACGTACGGCGACGTCGCCGCCGCCTTCGCCGCGGTGGACGGCTCCCTGGTCAACATCCACCGGCTCATCGGCCTGGAGGGCCCCGGACGCCAGGAGGGCGACGGCCCCGGCGCCTATTCGCAGCCCTATCTGGCGGTGAACTCGACCAAGAGCGGCGCCACCGCCGCGGGCGGCGAAGGCGTGGCGGTGGGGCCGGAGGCCTCGGCGGCGGGCGCGGGCAGCGTGGCGCTCGGCGACGGCGCCACCGCCAGTGCCGACCGCAGCGTGGCGCTGGGCGCGGGCTCGGTGGCCGACCGCAGCGACAGCGTGTCGGTCGGCAGCGCGGGCGCGGAACGGCAGATCGTGCATGTGGCCGATGGCGCGGCCGCCACCGACGCGGTGAACGTGCGCCAGTTGCGCGCCTCCGAGCAAGGCACGCTGCGCTACGACACCGCGGCCGACGGCGGCACCGACTACACCAGCGTCACCCTGGGCGCGCCGGGCGTGGCCGCGGCGCCGGTGCGGGTACGCAACGTGGCCGCCGGCACCGCCGGCACCGACGCGGTCAACCTGGACCAGCTCAACAAGGGCATGGCCGATACCCTGGACTGGTCGCGCGCCTATACCGACGAGCGGTTCTCCACGGTCCACGGCGACCTGCGCCGGATCGACGACCGGGCCGCGGCCGGCGTGGCCTCGGCGATGGCGATCGCCGGTCTGCCGCAGCCCTACGAGGCGGGACGCAACATGGCGGCCATCGCCGCCGGCACCTTCAACGGCGAGTCGGGCATGGCCGTGGGCATTTCCGGCGTCACCGAGGGCGGGCGCTGGATCTACAAGTTCAGCGGTTCGACCAACACGCGCGGCGACGGCGGCGTTTCGATCGGCGCCGGCATCCAGTGGTGACGCGCTGGCCGGCCGTGGCCGCCATGCGCGGCCACGGCCGGCCCAATCGACAGACGAAGGGGACGACCATGAACATCATTCGGACGATGACATTCGGCTTGATCGCCGGCGCAGCGCTGGCGCTGGCCGGCTGCAGCACCTCGGGCGGGAGCGCGGAAGCGGGCATGTGGGAGGACGCGTTTCCCGATCCCGCACGCGCCAGGCCACGCGAGGGCCTGTACGTGAACCTGGACGACCTGCGCCAGGCCGCGCCCGGCATGAGCAAGCGCCAGTTGTACGGATTGCTGGGCACGCCCCACTTCGGCGAGGGCATGTGGGGCGTGCGGCAGTGGAACTACCTGTTCAATTTCCGCCGCAGCGCCGCGGGCCAGGAGCATTTCACCTGCCAGCTAAGGGTCGATTTCGACCGCGAACAGCGCGCGACCGGCTACCACTGGAAACCGGAGGCCTGCAGGGGCCTGACCGACCCGTTGCCGGCGCCCACGGCGGCCGCGCCTGCGCCACCGCCGCCGCCGCGCCAGACGCTGCGGCTGTCGGCCGATGCGCTGTTCGCGTTCGACAGCGCCGAACTCAGTGCGCGCGGCCGGACGGACCTGGATGCGTTGCTGCACCAGATCCAGGGCGCGGCCCAGGTGGGGCAGATCGTGGTGGCCGGGCATGCCGACCGCATCGGCGGCGATGCCTACAACCTCGACCTGTCGCACCGGCGCGCGCTGGCGGTACGGCAGTACCTCGTCGAGCGCGGGGTGCCGGTCACCTCGATCACCGCCGAGGGGCACGGCAAGGCGGAGCCGCTGGTCGAATGCAAGGACGTGCCGGCCGGGCGCCTGGTCGACTGCCTGGCGCCGAACCGCCGGGTCGAGATCAGCGGCGTGGCGATGAATTGAGGCCGGTGCCCGGTGCCCGGCGTTGCTGCGCCGGGCAGGGCTGGGGGATCATGCAGCCACGCTGCGCGGAATCGGTCGCGGCATCCACCGGTTCAGGGAGCAGGCATGTCCACCGGCATGGCATCGCGCATCGCCGCCGCGCTCGCGCCGCTGTCCTTCCTGGCCGCCGCCGCGCTGGGCGCAGTGGCGGTGGAAGGCTATTCGCACCTGCGCCACCCGCTGGCGCTGCTGGGCGCGGTGCAGGCCCCGCACCCGGTGGCCTTCGGCGTGTTCGCCTTCGCCCTGCCCGGGCTGGCCGGTGCCTGGGTGGCCGTGGAGTTGCGCACGCGGCTGCCGCCGCTCGCGTCGTGGCTGGCGCGCATCGGTGCGCAGTTGCTGCTGCTGGCCGCGCTGGCGTTCGCCGCCCAGGGCGCGCTGCCGCTGGACATCGAGGGCATGGACGCCGGCCGCAGCCGCTACCACGCCGCCGCGTGGCTGCTGTGGGCGCTGGCGTTCCCGGCCGGCGCCGCGCTGCTGGCCCGCGGCCTGTGGCGGCAGCCGGGCTGGCACCGCTTCTGCGTCACCAGCCTGCTCGCCGCGCTGGCGGTGGTCGGGTGCGGTTTCTTCGCCAGCGGTTGGATCGGCGCGGCGCTGGTGCAGCGCGCGGCCTTTGCCGCCTGGCTGGCCTGGGGCGTATGCGCGGCCGCGGCCGGGCGCGCCGTCAGCCGTGGCGCAGCTTGAGCGCCAGGATCACCAGCGCCAGCCCCAGGGTGATCACGTTGGACAGGATCATCGGCCAGGAGCCCAGCACGATCCCGTAGGCCAGCCAGAAGCACAGCCCCACGGTGAACACCACGTACATCCCCAGCGAGATCGCGCGCGTGTCGCGGCTGCGCAGGGTCTTGAGCGCCTGCGGGACGAACGCGGCCGTGGTCAGGGTCGCCGCCACGTAGCCCACCCATTCGGCGCTCATGGCGCGCCGGCGCGGGTGCGCGGGGGCGGTGGACGCCTGTGAGGGGAGTCGTATCGGCTCATGGTCCTTGCCTTCCTGGGGTGGCGTTGCCGCCGGATCGCCCGCCGGGCGGGGAATCGGGGATGGTAGCCGGCAACCGCCGCCGTCGAGGCCGGCCGCCGTCAAGTGGAGCGGGATGCTGCGCTGCGGTACCCTTGTCGACTTTGCCGCAGCAGTCGCCAACCGCAATGTCCGCCGTCCCCGAAAACGCCTCCGCCTACGACCCCCGGCCGGTCGAGTCCGCCGCCCAGAAGTTCTGGGACGACACCCGCGCCTTCGAGGTGGGCGAAGCCTCCGACAAGCCCAAGTACTACTGCCTGTCGATGCTGCCGTACCCGTCCGGCGCGCTGCACATGGGCCACGTGCGCAACTACACCATCGGCGACGTGATCAGCCGCTACAAGCGCATGACCGGGCACAACGTGCTGCAGCCGATGGGCTGGGACGCGTTCGGTCTGCCGGCGGAGAACGCGGCGATCAAGAACAGGACCGCGCCGGCGAAGTGGACCTACGCCAACATCGACCACATGCGCAGCCAGCTCAAGTCGCTGGGCTACGCCATCGACTGGTCGCGCGAGTTCGCCACCTGCACCCCGGACTACTACGTCCACGAGCAGCGCATGTTCACCCGGCTGATGCGCAAGGGCCTGGCCTACCGCAAGAACGCGGTGGTCAACTGGGACCCGGTCGACCAGACCGTGCTGGCCAACGAGCAGGTGATCGACGGCCGCGGCTGGCGTTCCGGCGCACTGGTGGAGAAGCGCGAGATCCCGCAGTGGTTCCTGCGCATCACCGACTACGCGCAGGAACTGCTCGACGGCCTGGACCAGCTTCCGGGCTGGCCGGAGGCGGTCAAGACCATGCAGCGCAACTGGATCGGCCGTTCCGAGGGCCTGGAGATCCGCTTCGACGTGGTCGACCCGGCCGGCACCGCGCCCGAGCCGCTGCACGTGTTCACCACCCGCCCGGATACGCTGATGGGCGTGACCTTCGTCTCCATCGCCGGCGAGCATCCGCTGGCGCTGAAGGCCGCCGCGTCCAACCCGGCGCTGGCCGCGTTCCTGGAGGAACTCAAGCACGGCAGCGTGTCCGAGGCCGAGCTGGAGACCCAGGAAAAGCGCGGCATGGATACCGGCCTGAAGGCCGTGCACCCAGTGACCGGCGAGCAGGTGCCGGTATGGGTGGCCAACTTCGTGCTGATGGGCTACGGCACCGGCGCGGTGATGGCCGTGCCCGGCCACGACCAGCGCGACTTCGAGTTCGCTCACAAGTACGGCCTGCCGGTGATGCAGGTGATCGCGCTGAAGGACCCGAAGAACGAGGACGAGCGGACCTACGACCCCGCCGCCTGGCGCGACTGGTACGGCGACAAGGCGCGCGAGCTGGAACTGGTCAACTCCGGCGAGTTCGACGGGCTGGACTACCGCGGGGCCTTCGAGGCGCTGGCCGAGCGCTTCGAGCGCAAGGGCCAGGGCCAGCGCCGGGTGAACTACCGCCTGCGCGACTGGGGCGTGAGCCGCCAGCGCTACTGGGGCTGCCCGATCCCGGTGATCTACTGCCAGGCGTGCGGCGCGGTGCCGGTGCCGGAGGACCAGTTGCCGGTGGTGCTGCCCGAGGACGTGGCCTTCAGCGGGACGGGCTCCCCGATCAAGAACGATCCGGCGTGGCGCACGACCACCTGCCCGGACTGCGGCGGGCCGGCCGAGCGCGAGACCGACACCTTCGACACCTTCATGGAATCGAGCTGGTACTACGCGCGCTACACCTCGCCCAAGGCGCGCGAGATGGTGGACAAGCGCGGCAACTACTGGCTGCCGGTGGACCAGTACATCGGCGGCATCGAGCACGCGATCCTGCACCTGATGTACTTCCGCTTCTACCACAAGCTGCTGCGCGACGCGCGCATGGTGGACAGCGACGAGCCGGCGACCAACCTGCTCACCCAGGGCATGGTCATCGCCGAGACCTACTACCGCGACAACGCCGACGGTTCCAAGGACTGGATCAACCCGGCCGACGTGGACGTGCGGCGCGACGACAAGGGCCGCATCACTGGCGCCACCCTGCATGCCGACGGCCAGCCGGTGAAGACCGGCCCGGTGGAGAAGATGTCCAAGTCCAAGAACAACGGCGTGGACCCGCAGGCGATGGTGGACAAGTACGGCGCCGACACCGTGCGCCTGTTCTCCATGTTCGCCGCTCCGCCGGAGCAGTCGCTGGAATGGAACGAGGCCGGCGTCGACGGCATGGCCCGCTTCCTGCGGCGGCTGTGGACCCAGGTGCAGAAGCATGCCGCCGAGGGCGCCGCGCCCGGGCTGGACGCGACCGCGCTGGACGCGGCGCAGAAGACCCTGCGCCGCAAGACCCACGAGACCATCGAGAAGGTCGGCGACGACTACGGGCGCCGGCACAGCTTCAACACCGCCATCGCTTCGGTGATGGAGCTGATGAACGCGGTGGCCAAGTTCGACGACGCCAGCGCGCAGGGCCGTGCCGTGCGCCAGGAAGCGCTGGAGGCGGCGGTGCTGCTGCTCAATCCGATCACCCCGCATGCCTGCCATGCGCTGTGGCAGGCCCTGGGCCATCCCGAGGCGCTGCTGGAGGACGTGCCGTTCCCGCGGGTCGCCCCGGACGCCCTGGTGCGCGAGGCGCTGGTGCTGGCGGTGCAGGTCAACGGCAAGCTGCGCGGCACCATCGAGGTCGCCGCCGACACGCCGCGCGACCGGATCGAGGAACTGGCCAGGGCCGAACCGAACGCGGCCAAGTACCTGGAGGGCCTCACCCCGCGCAAGGTGATCGTGGTGCCGGGGAAGATCGTCAACATCGTCGCGGGTTGATCCGCCGCAGGCGGATCAACCCCCCTAAGTTCCGCTTGCGGAACTTAGGGCCCCACGCCTTGGGCTTCCAACCCCCATTCGCGCTGCGCGCGAACCGCCCCCGACTCGGAGGAGTGCGTGGGCGGCGATCGCCGCCCACGCCCCAAGGTTCCTGGCGGAACCTCGGGTCCCGACTCCGTGACTTCCACCCCCATTCGCGCTGACGCGCGAATCGCCTCGACTCGGGGGCTGGACGGCTCCGGTGGTTGCGCTTCCCTGCAGGAGCTGGCCTTGCCAGGCCCGAAGCGTTCCGGTGCGATGCCAGCCGACGGGAAGTAAAGGAGGAGGCTGCGGCCGCAGGCCGGAGCCGGGGGACATGAGCGGCGGCAGGCATCGTGCAGGAACGCCGCGGCCAAGATTCCCAGTTGCGGCCATCCGTCTTTCTCAACCCGCGTTCACGCGCTGTCGGGCACGCTGCGTGCCTGTTGCCGCTCCCGGCCGGCTCGTCCAGACTTCCCCCATGATCCCAACCGTGTCCACGCCTTCCCGGCTCCTGATCGTCCTGGTCGCAACGCTGGCCCTGGCCGGCTGCGGCTTCCACCTGCGCGAACGCCTGGCCCTGCCCAGCGACACGCCGCCGGTGCGGGTGATCTCCAACACGCCCTATAGCGAGCTGGTCACCATCCTGGAGCGCAACCTGCGCAATGCCGGGGCCAGCGTGGCCGGGGCGCAGGCCGCCGGCGGCGAGGTGGCGCGGCTGGAGATCGTGTCCGAGCGCTGGGGCGACCTGCCCATCGCCATCGACGAGCGCGGCCGCGCCCAGGAGTTCAGCCTGCGCTACGCCACCATCTTCTCCTTCCGCATGGCCGATGGCGCCGAGCTGGTGCCGCAACAGTCGGTGGAACTGTCGCGCGACTACGTCTCCCCGCCGGAGGACGTCACCGGCACCAGCACCGAGCGCGAGATCCTGGCCGACGAGCTGCGCCGGGAGATGGCCGCCTCGATCCTGCGCCGGATCGACAGCGTGGTCCGCGCCGACCTGGCCCGGCCCCATGGCGAGGCGGCCGTGCCGCCGCCCGCCGCGCAATGACCGTGCCGCACGGTTCCGGCACCGCGGGCGCGCGCTGATGGAGCTGCGGCCCGAGCAACTGGTCGCGCAGGCCGGCAAGCAGCCGCTGCAGCCGGCCTACCTGGTCGCCGGCCCGGAAACCCTGCACGTGCTGGAAGCGGCCGACGCGGTGCGCGCCCGCGCCCGCGCCGATGGCGCCGAGCGCGAGGTGTTCGAGCTGGACGGGCGCGACATCGACTGGGACGCGCTGTCGGCCAGCTTCGCCGCGCCGGGCCTGTTCGCCTCGCGCCGCCTGCTGGAAGTGCGCCTGCCGTCGGGCAAGCCGGGCAAGGTCGGTGCCGAGGTGATCGCCGGGTTCTGCGCCGACCCGCCGCCGGACACCCACCTGATGATCGTCGCCGACGAATGGAGCAAGGCCCACCACAGCGGCAAGTGGGTCGATGCGGTCTCGCGCCGCGGGGTGGTGTCCATCGCCTGGGCGCTGAAGCCGCACGAACTGCCGGGCTGGATCGACCGGCGCCTGCGCGAGCGCGGCCTGCGCGCCGCGCCCGACGCGGTGCAGGGTCTGGCCGAGCGCGTGGAGGGCAACCTGCTGGCCGCCGCGCAGGAGATCGACAAGCTGGCGCTGCTGGCGCCGGAAGGCGTGCTGGACCTGGCGACGATGGAGTCGCTGGTCGCCGACGCGGCGCGCTACGACGTGTTCCGCCTGCTCGAATCGTCCCTCTCCGGCCATGCCGCGCAGGTGCGGCGCATGCTCGCCGGCCTGCGCGCCGAGGGCGAGCAGGTGGCCGGGCTGATGCCGATGGTGATCCGCGAGCTGCTGCGCACCGCCGCCCTGGCCCGCGCCCAGGCGCGCGGCGCCAACCTGGCCGCGGAGATGAAGTCGCAGGGCCTGTGGGAGGCGCGCCAGGCGCCGTTCAAGCGCGCCCTGCAGCGGCATGCCGCGCCGCTGCGCTGGAACCGCTTCGCCGCCTACGCCTCGCGCATCGACCGCGCGGCCAAGGGCCGCGGGCCGGGTGACGCCTGGCAACTGCTGGAGCGCCTGCTGCTGGCCATCGCCGAGCCGCCGGCCACCCGGCTGCTGGTCGGGACCGGCCGTTGACCCGCACCGATGCCGGCATGCTGGCGATCTGGTACGGCGGCACGTTCGACCCGGTCCACAACGGCCACCTGGCCATCGCCCGCGCCGCGGCGGATGCCTTCGGCGTGCCGGTGACCCTGGCGCCGGCGGCCGACCCGCCGCATCGCGCCGCCACCGGCGCGGCCGCGGAGCCGCGCGCGCGCATGCTCGACCTGGCCGTGGCCGGCGATGCGCGATTGCGGGTGGACCGGCGCGAACTGCGGCGCCCGGGGCCTTCCTGGACCGTGGACACCCTGCGCGAGCTGCGCGCCGAGCGCGGCGGCGACGTGCCGCTGGCGTTGCTGCTGGGCGCCGACAGCTTCCGCTCGCTGCCCACCTGGCGGGATTGGCGGCGCTTGCCGGCGCTGGCCCATTTCATCGTGGCCGAGCGCAGCGCGGGCGGCCTGGACAATCTGCCGCCCGTGCTGGCGGCCGAGTTCGAAGGGCGCTGGGCGCAGGCGCCCGCCGACCTGGCCGCGTCCGCGGCCGGCCGCGTGTTCCGGCTGCGCCAGCCCTTGCGCGGGGAATCGGCCACCGCGGTGCGCCGGGCCATCGCTGCGGACGACCCGGCATGGCCGGCGCAGATGCCCGCGGCCGTGGCCGGGTGGATCCGCGCCCACGGCCTGTACCGGGCTTCATGAACGCGGCCCATGCAGGCGCCCCGGTATAATCGCTCCGCCGGACCCATGCGCCGGCCACTCGACCTTCCCGAAACTCCCGAGCCTCCCATTTGAGCAGCCAAGCCCACGTCATCAAGACCCGCCTCCCCGAACCGCCGCCGCCCGTGGAAGCGCTGCTGGGCGCCGTCCGCAACGCGGTGGAGGAGATCAAGGCCAAGGATGTCGTCGAGATCGACGTGCGCGGCAAGACCAGCGTGGCCGACCACCTGGTGATCGCCTCGGGCACCTCCACCCGCCACGTGAAGTCCATCGCCGACGAGGTGGTCCGGTTCGCCAAGAGCCTGGGCGCGATGCCGCTGGGCGTGGAGGGCGAGCGCGAGGCGGAGTGGGTGCTGGTCGACCTGGGCGACGTGATCGTGCACGTCATGCTGCCGCGGGTGCGGGAGTTCTACGCCCTGGAGCGGCTGTGGACGGTGGGCGACCAGCCCGACGCCGACGCCTGAGCGCCGCGCCTGCCTGCCCGGTTCCCGGCGCGTTGCGCCGGCGAGGCCCCGGCTTCGCGCCGGTCCACCGGTGATGCCGCCATCGCGCTGCCCGGCGCCGTGAAGCGGCGCCGCTCAGGCGCCGACCAGCAGCACGAATGCTCCCAGTTGCGAGTTCATCAGCAGGGCCAGGCTGCGGTCGCGGTCGGCGGCCAGTTGCGCGGCGGAGACGGAGTTGTCGGGCGGGAACGCGTGGTAGGACACCTCGTCCGGCAGCACGTTGCGCACTGCATAGCCCATCAGCACGTTGACCACCTCGCCCAGCCCGTCCAGCGCCAGCGCATTGTCGCAGCGCTCCGGGCCGATCTTGAGCAGGGCGCAGGTCAGCGCGCGCATCGTCTCCAGGTCGCAGGCCAGGCCGATGGACAGCGAGCGCTCGCCTTCCACGCGAACGTGCGCCACGTGCGGGTAGGCATCCAGTTCGCCGGGGCCAAGCAGCCCGGCGGCCTGGCACTGGCTGTCGAGCATGCGCGGGAACAGGCGCCCGCACAGGGCGATGGTGCCCTCGGCGAACTCGGCCAGCGCATGGTCGGCCACGCCGACGGCGAGCGCATGCTGGGCCGCGTCCTGGCCGGCGCGGTGCGCGGCCAGTTCCGCCTCCAGCCGCTGCGCGTCGATCACGCCTTGTTCCACCAGGACCTGGCCGAACAGCTTGCGCCCGGCCTTCTGCGCGGCCAGCAGCGATTCCAGTTGCCCGGCGTCCAGCAGCCCCATTTCCTGCGCGATGTCACCGAAGCGGCGGTCCTCCACGCGCTGGCGCTCGTTGATGCGGCGCGCCTGCGCCGCGCTCAGCAGGCCCTGGCGCACGGCCAGCTCGCCCAGCAACGGGTTAGAGGCGCGCTGCGCCTGGATCGCGGCCAGCAACTGCGGCGGCGTGATGACGCCGCGCTCCATCAGGAACTGGCCCAGGAATTTGACTGCCATCTCGTGCCCTCTGCGGATAGGTCGGACGTGGAGTCGCCGGTCAGGCGAGCACTTGGTGCAGTACGCGTTCCATCGCCTCCGGATCGATGGGTTTCTGCAGATAGGAGCGCGCGCCCATGCGCAGGCATTCCTCGATGTCGCTCTGCGCGCCCAGCGAGCTGAGGATAACCACGCGCGCGTCCGGGTCCACTTCCAGGATCTTGGCCAGGGCCTGGCGGCCGTCGCACTCGGGCATCACCAGGTCCAGCAGCACCAGGTCGGGCTTGAGCGCGCGGTACTGGCCCACCGCCTCCAGGCCGTTGCCGGCCTCGCCCACCACCTGGAACCCGGCTTCCTCCAACTGGCCGGCCGCGAGCATGCGCAGCGCGCGCGAGTCGTCGCACAGCAGCACGGTGGGTCGTGCGGTCATCGGTGTTTCTCCCGGGTCGAATGACGGGCCGCAGGGGCCCTGTCCGGTTTAGCGGCCGCGGCAGCGCGCGCTTGAGGGGAATCGATGCTGCGCCGCCGCATGCCGGTGCCCGGCCGGTCGCCGGCTGGCGTCGGCTCCCACGACACATGCCCACACGCCGGCATGGATCGAGTCGTGTTTTCCAGCGCGTATCGGTTTTGTCGGCTACAGCAGGACGATCAGCGCATGCAGTGCCAGGCCGATCAGCCCGCCGACCACGGTGCCGTTGTAGCGGATGTATTGCAGGTCGCGGCCCACGCCCAGCTCCAGCTCGCGCACCAGGTGGCGCTCGTCCCAGCCCTTCACGGTCTGGGCGATGTGGTCGGTCACCCCGCCGCGCAGGCGCAGGGCCAGCTTCTCCGCGCCGCCGAGCACGTGCTGGTTGATCGCCTCGCGCAGCGCCTCGTCGCGGCCCAGCGCCTGCCCCAGGCCGGCCAGCGAGCGCTCCACGTGGCCGGCCAGCACGCCGTCCTCGCTTTCGAGGTCGCGGCGCAGGGCGGTGTGGATGCGGTCCCACAGGCCACGCACGTATTCCTGCACGCCCGGGTGGTCGATCAGGTCCTGCTTGATCGCCTCGGCCTTCGCCGCCAGCGCCGGGTCGTGGCGCAGCCGGGCGATGTAGTCCTGCAGCCAGCGCTCGTAGTCGCGGCGCAGCGGATGCTCCGGTTGCTGCAGGATCTCGTTGAGTTCCTCCAGCAGGGCGTGGGCGATGCGCTCGGCCAGGCCGTCGGCGATGCCTTCCACCGGTTTGACCCAGTCCACGGTACCGACCAGCCGCGGCCATTCCCGGCGCGCGTGCTTGACCAGCAGCTCCGCGGTGCGGCGCTTGACCCCTGCGTCGTCCAGGTGGCGGCCCAGGCGGCGCAGGGCCTCGTCCAGCAGCGCCTGATGGCGGCCGTCGGCGGTGAGCAGGCCGAGCACGTCGCCGGCGCTGGCGGCCGCATCCCACGCATCCAGGCGCGCCAGCACGAACTCCTGGATGCTCTGGCGCACCGCGCGCTCGTCCAGCAGGTCCAGCGCCTGCAACGCCCATCCGCGCGCCATCCGCGCCAGCCGTTGCGACTGCTCCGGACGCGCCAGCCACTGGCCCAGCCTGGCCGCCGGGTCGAACACCTCCAGCCGCGCCAGCAGCGCGCGCGGCTCCAGGAAATGGTCGCGCACGAACGCGGCCAGGCTGTCGGCGATGCGCGCCTTGCCGCGCGGGATGACCGCCGTGTGCGGGATGGGCAGGCCCAGCGGCCGGCGGAACAGCGCGACCACCGCGAACCAGTCCGCCAGCGCGCCGACCGTGGCCGCCTCGCAGAACGCCGCCACCCAGGCCCACGCGCCCTGGTTGCCCATCAGGTGGGCGAGCACGAAGCCGGCCACCATCGCCAGCAGCATCGCCACGGCGATGGCCTTCAGGCGGCGCAACTGCGCCGGGCGCGGATCCTCGCTGCTCATGCCGGTCCTGTGGAAGAGCGGTACGCGCCGCGTGGCCGATGTCCTGCAAGGCGCTGGCCGGCGGCGATGCGGCGCAGTGTAGCCGCCGTCGCGTGCAGGCCGCATCGCCGGCGCAGGGCGGCGCCGTGGAACCGGCGCCCGCATTGCCGCGCGGCGTCCGGCCTGCCTCGCCGGATGCGCCGGGAGAAGCGCCGGGTTCGTGCCCGCCTTGGATGATCGAACGAGGGCCATGCCGGCCCGGCGTCCGGCCTCCCGCCGGAAACGCCGCGCGGGCTACTGCGCCAGCGCCTCGGCCGCGGGCGTGTAGGGCAGGCCCAGCGCGTCGGCCACGGCGCGATGGGTGAGCTTGCCGGCATGCACGTTGAGGCCGTTGCGCAGGTTCGCATCGTCGGCCAGCGCCTGTATCGCGCCCTTGTCGGCCAGCGCCAGCGCGTGCGGCAGGGTGGCGTTGGCCAGGGCGAAGGTGGAGGTGCGGGCCACGCCGGCGGGCATGTTGGCCACGCAATAGTGGACGATCCCGTCCACCTCGTAGGTGGGCTGCTGGTGCGTGGTTGGCCGGCTGGTCTCGAAGCAGCCGCCCTGGTCGATGGCCACGTCCACCAGCACCGAGCCGGTGCGCATCAGCTTGAGCTGCGCGTGCGAGATCAGCTTCGGCGCCGCCGCGCCGGGGATCAGCGCCGCGCCCACCACCAGGTCGGTGCGGGGCAGGCGCTGGTCGATGGCGTCGCGGGTGGAGTAGAGCGTGGACACGCGCCCGCCGAACAGCGCGTCGGCCTGTTTCAGCCGTTCCAGCGAGCGGTCCAGCAGGACCACCCGCGCGCCCAGGCCGATGGCCATGCGCGCCGCATTGAGGCCCACGGTGCCCGCGCCGATGATCATCACCTCGCCCGGCGCCACGCCCGGCACGCCGCCGAGCAGGATGCCGGCCCCGCCCTGGATCTTCTCCAGCGCATGCGCACCGGCCTGGATCGCCATGCGCCCGGCGACCTCGCTCATCGGCGCCAGCAGCGGCAGGCCGCCATGGTCGTCGGTGACGGTCTCGTAGGCGATGGCCGTGGCCCCGGAGGCCAGCA
This sequence comes from Pseudoxanthomonas broegbernensis, assembly GCF_014202435.1. GTDB lineage: Bacteria > Pseudomonadota > Gammaproteobacteria > Xanthomonadales > Xanthomonadaceae > Pseudoxanthomonas > Pseudoxanthomonas broegbernensis. Next base: position 296,285 of record NZ_JACHGU010000002.1, read on the forward strand.
GCGCCTGCGCCAGTTCTGGATCGGGTGCCAGGTGCAGGTAGGCGTACAGCACCTGGCCGGGGCGCAGCATCGCGCATTCCCCGGCCTGCGGCTCCTTGACCTTGACCACCAGGCCGGCGCGGGCGTAGACCTCGGCGGCGCTGTCCACGATCTGCGCGCCGGCCGCCTCGTAGGCTTCGTCGGCGACACAGATGCCGGCGCCGGCGCCGCGCTCCACCAGCACCTGGTGGCCGCGCGCGGACAACTCGCGCGCGCCGGCGGGGGTGAGGCCGACGCGGTATTCGTGGTCCTTGGTTTCCTTGGGTACGCCGACCAGCATGGGGATCTCCGTGGGTTGCGGGGGCCGTCGCGCGCCTGCGGACGTCCACAAGGCCATCCGCGCCGGCTACCCGTTCAATCGTATCGCTTTCGCCGCCGCCGCCGCGCGGGCGGTCCCGCATCCGGTCCCGGTAGGAGCCGGGTATGCCCGGCGACCGCCATGCCAGCCATCCCCGGTGGCCGGGCCCTGTCGCCGACTGGCGCCGGCTGCCGCAGGAGGCGAACGAGAGGGTGGGCAGGACAGCGGAAGGAGCGCGCGGCTCAGGGCAGCTCCGCCAGCACCTCGCCCAGGATTGCGAACATCCGGTCGATGTGGCCTTCCTCCACGATCAACGGGGGCGACAGCGCCACCGTGTCGCCGGTCGCCCGCACCAGCAGGCCCTTGCGGAACGCCAGGTCCAGCACCTGGTAGCCGCGCGCGCCCGGCGCTCCTTCGCGCGGGGCCAGTTCCACCGCGCCGACCAGGCCGAAGTTGCGGATGTCCACCACGTTCGGCATGCCGCGCAGCGCGTGCAGTCCATCCTCCCAATGGCCTTCCAGCTTGCGGGCGCGGGTGAGCAGGCCTTCCTCCTCGTAGGTGTCCAGCGCCGCCAGCGCGGCGGCGCAGGCCAGCGGGTGCCCGGTGTAGGTGTAGCCGTGGAACAGGTCGATGGCATCGTCCGGGCCCTGCATGAAGGCCTGGTGGATGTCCTCCGAGGCGAACACCGCGCCCATCGGCACGCAGCCGGAGGTCAACCCCTTGGCCGTGGCCATCATGTCCGGGACCACGCCGAAGCGCTGCGCGGCGAACGGCTCGCCGACACGGCCGAAGCCGGTGATCACCTCGTCGAAGATCAGCACGATGCCGTGCCGGTCGCAGATGTCGCGGATGCGCTGCAGGTAGCCCGGCGGCGGCAGGATCACCCCGGCCGAGCCGGAGATGGGCTCGATGAGGACCGCGGCGATGGTGCTGGCATCGTGCAGTTGCACCAGCCGTTCCAGGTCTTCCGCCAGTTCGACGCCGTGCGCCGGCAGGCCGCGCGAAAACGCGTTGCGCCCGATGTCCAGAGTGTGGCGCAGGTGGTCCACGCCGGGCAGGCCGGGGCCGAACCACTTGCGGTTGTTTGCCAGCCCGCCCACCGAGATGCCGCCGAAGCCGACCCCGTGGTAGGCCTTCTCGCGGCCGATCAAACGCGTGCGCTGGCCCTGCCCGCGGGCGCGGTGGTAGGCCAGCGCGATCTTCAGCGCGGTGTCCACAGCCTCGGAACCGGAGTTGGTGAAGAACACGTGGTCCAGCGGCCGCGGCGCGATCGCCTTCAGCCGCTGCGCCAGCACGAAGGGCAGCGGCGAGCCCATCTGGAAGTTGGGCGCGAAATCGAGCGTGGCCACCTGCCGCGCCACCGCCTCCACGATCCGCGGCCGCGCATGGCCGGCGTTGCAGCACCACAGGCCGGCGGTGCCGTCGAGGATCTGCCGGCCCTCCACATCGCGGTAGTACATGCCTTCGGCGCTGGCGAGCAGGCGCGGGGTGTCGCGGAACCGACGGTTGGCGGTGAACGGCATCCAGAACGCGTCCATGGCCGCCGGCGCGGAGAGGTTCTGCGCGGCATAGTGCTCGCCCAGGGCGGCCCGGTCGGCGTCGGAGTGGCGTTTCATGCGGGAGGCTCCGGTGGGGCGGGCGGGTACGCGGAATGCCAATCGTTCGATAAATTCAACGATCCGTCCGAGTCCAAGCCGGAAATTGACCCTCTTGGACGCGCATGTAAAGTATCCGGCAACACGCCGGGCCACCGGCCGGTGGCGGAGCGGAACCACGGGATGGACATTGGTGCCTGCAGCGGGTACGCACGGCCCGCGGCCTGAGCCAGCGCGAGCTGGCATGCCGCCCGCCGCCGGCCACTTTTTGAGCGCGGCGGCGCGCACGGCGCCCGCGCGCTGCCTTCCATCCACCGCCGCCCTGGAGGCCCCGATGTCCGCACCCCGCACCCGCGCCGACTGGCAGGCCATGGCCGGCCGCCTGGACCTGCGCACCCACGCCTTCATCGATGGCCGCTACGCGCACGCCGTCGACGGCGCCACCTTCGATTGCATCAGCCCCATCGACGGGCGCGTGCTGGGGCGGGTGGCCGCCTGCGGCGCGACGGACATCGACCGTGCGGTGCGCGCGGCCCGGCGCAGCTTCGAGGCCGGCGCCTGGTCGCAGGCCAGGCCCGCCAGGCGCAAGAGGACCCTGCAGACACTCGCGTCGCTGATCGAGAAGCATGCCGACGAGCTGGCCCTGCTGGAAACGCTGGACATGGGCAAGCCCATCGACGACGCCCGCAACGTCGACATCGCCGCCGCCATCCGCTGCTTCGCCTGGACCGCCGAGGCGCTGGACAAGGTGTACGGCGAGATCGCGCCGACCGGGCCGGGCGAACTGGGCCTGGTCACCCGCGAGCCGCTGGGCGTGGTGGGCGCCATCGTGCCGTGGAACTTCCCGCTGCTGATGGCTGCCTGGAAGCTGGCGCCGGCGCTGGCCACCGGCAACTCGGTGGTGCTGAAGCCGTCCGAGAAATCGCCGCTGAGCGCGCTGCGCCTGGCCGAACTGGCGGCCGAGGCCGGCATCCCCGAGGGCGTGTTCAACGTGGTGCCCGGCACCGGGCAGGCTGCCGGCCAACCGCTGGCCCTGCACATGGACGTGGACGGGCTGGTGTTCACCGGCTCCACGGCGGTGGGCAAGCGCCTGCTGCGCTGCGCCGGCGAGTCGAACATGAAGCGCGTGTACCTGGAGTGCGGCGGCAAGAGCCCGAACATCGTCTTCGCCGACGCCCCGGACCTGGACAAGGCCGCGCAGGCCGCGGCCCTGGGCGTCTTCTACAACCAGGGCGAGGTGTGCACCGCCGCCTCGCGCCTGCTGGTGGAGCGCGGCATCAAGGACGCGTTCCTCGCCCGCGTGGTCGAGGCAGGCAAGAAGATGCAGCCGCGCCACCCGCTGGAACCCGGCGCCCCCATGGGCGCGCTGGTGGACGAGGGGCAGGCCGCGCGCGTGCTGGACTACATCGGCAAGGGCCGGGCCGAAGGCGCCAGGCTCGCCCTGGGCGGCGAACGCGCCGAACCGGTGGCCGGCGGCAGCTACGTGCAGCCGACCGTGTTCGACGAGGTGCGTCCCGAGCACACCATCGCCCGCGAGGAGATATTCGGCCCCGTCCTGGCGGTGATCCCGTTCGACGACGAGGCCCAGGCCCTGCGCATCGCCAACGACACCCAGTACGGCCTGGCCGCCGGCGTGTGGACCGCGAACCTGTCGCGCGCCCACCGCGTGGCGCGCGGCCTGCGTGCCGGCAGTGTCTGGGTGAACCATTGGGACGGCGGCGACATGACGGCGCCGTTCGGCGGCTACAAGCAATCCGGGAACGGGCGCGACAAATCGCTGCATGCGTTCGACAAGTACACGGAGATCAAGGCGACGTGGATCGACCTGGGGGATTGAACGAAGGGGCAGTCGGAGCGGGCCAGGCCGGCCAACCGGCTTGAAGCCGTTATGGCGGTACGGGTGCCGTGCTGGACCGGACAAGGCGGTGGCAACAGGCAAGGCCGCCGCATGACGCCGCGATGTGGGATGCCAAGGCGTCGATCGCTTCATGGCAAGTTATTGGTGGGCTGGGGGTATGCCCGGTTGACTGGTGTGGGGGGTAATCACAGAATCGGTGCTAAGCCGATGCTTTAGGTCTAATAATAGTTAGCCCCCATGAAAGGAATCAGCCACATTACATTCATCGTTCGTGACCTCGATCGCATGGCTGCGTTTCTATGTGAGGGGCTCGGCGCATGCGAGGTGTACAACAGCTCCAGCCAAAACTTTTCATTGTCACGCGAGAAGTTCTTTGTGCTCGGAGGCATCTGGTTGGCTGCAATGGAGGGCGATCCACCCGCTGATCGTTCGTATCAGCACCTTGCCTTTGCAGTGAGTGAGTCTGACTTGCCCATGTACCAGGCCAAGCTTGAGGCACTTGGCGTCGAGATTCGTCCGCCGCGTACTCGCGTCGAGGGAGAGGGCCTGTCCCTGTACTTCTACGACTTTGACAACCATCTATTTGAGCTGCACACAGGTACATTGGGGCAGCGTCTTGCCCGATATGGGGCTGTGCGCTAACAATTCATTCGAGCCGAACCCGCTTCGCGGGTTGGCTTAACTCAGGCGTTAGGGGCCACAGGGGAGTATCGGTGAACGACATTGACCAAAACTGGCATGACCTTCGTCGCAATATTTCCGAGCGTAATCGCAGGCTCGCTGTTGAGAGCCGGTTGCACAAGCTCACAATGATCATTATGGGGCTTATGGCCTATTCGGCCTTTGGTAATTTCGTAGGGGCCGTCATGGTTCTTGGCACATCGCCAATCGATTTTGGCGTTGGGTTATTTTTTGGCATGTGGTACTCATTCGGTGTTTACCGCGTCTGGCTGAAAGATGACACTCGCTGGTGGCCCGTAGCAGTGCCCGCCTGCTTGACGATCGTATGGCTATTGCTTGTTTGGTGGGCCACGGGCATGTTCCTCCCCATACCTGTGTTACTAAATGTAGCTCTGCTGGTACTGGTTCCTATCAGAGCGAGAGCTAGTGCGGCGTTGACTCCAGTGTTGCCTAGCAATACATTCAAGCCGAACCCGCTTCGCGGGTCGGCTTAATTCAGGCGTTAGGCTCCATGATCATTTCCTTCGAAGGTCCAACATTCTTTGAGTTTGGGGGGTGAGGATCAGTTTTTTGGGCGGCTGTATTCGCTGCCTGAATACAAGGGCATTCGCGGCAGGGGTACGATCTTGGACCTGGAGTTCGCACATTCGGTAAGCGCTGACACCGTTCGGCAGCTCTTAGTCGTATTTCGCCGCTGGCGCATTGCCCCAGCGCCGCTAAACCCTTTGCGGGCCCCCTGAGGCAGATGGCCTCGTACTTTGGGATATTTCCCTTCGAGAAGTCTGGCCTGAGGCCTGACAATTCATTCAAGCCTATGCCGCCTCTCGGCGTGGCTCAATTCAGGTATTAAGGCGCGCGTGGCGCATCCGCAGACACCCGATGGCCGATACATGGTGGTACGCGGCCGCCTCTGGCGGGTTGCGAACCCTCATCTTTCGCCACAGGAACGCGAGACCCTCGTCGGCGCGCTCATGGCCGCACGGCGGCAAGTAAAAGCCGCAATGGCAGTGGGCGATCCGGTTGCACTTTCGGCGGCCCGCAGCGCCGTCGACGCCGCGAAAACATCGCTTGGAGAGCGCGGCTCCGTCTGGTGGCATGATGGAGCCAAGGACTTCAATCGCTACCTGGTCAAGAACACCCCGTATCGGGAGTGGTATGAGCAGCTCATCGGGCCGCAGGCCTAACCATCCATTCAAGCCGACGCTTCGCGGCGTGGCCGAGTTCAGGTGTTTGGCACCGGGGGACGACCATGTCCGCGTATCTCGCTAACACATGGATCAGGATCGGCCTTGCCCTGGTCGTTCTTGGGTGGGGCCCGCTCTTGGCGATCATCGTGCTCGCCGCCATCGGCCTCTGGCCGGACCCCAATCCAAACCCCATCGGCCCGGGCCTGCTGTTCTTCTTCACGTTTTGGCCGGCAATCATTTGCCTCTCGGTCGGCGTTGTTCGCGTCAGGCGCAACGCAGCGGCCGCCCCACGCGGCCCCATTTCCCGTACCGCGACCGCTTCCGCCGCGCGGACGCAGCCGGTTCTGGCACGCCTCAGCGGGTTTTTCTGGGTCAGGTTGTTCGTAGGCCTTTCCGGTGCGGGCCTGTTCCTGTATGGCTTGGCTTCTTTGTCCGAGGATTCCTCGCGCGGACCTGCGGCATCGATCGTCCTGGGGGGCGTGGCGATGTACTGGGGGTTTGTCGGTCGCGTTCCTTCGTGGTTCCGCCGTTGATCGCGAAAGCCTGTTGCCTAACGGTTCGTTCAAGCCGGCGCCGCTTCGTGGCCCGGCTCAATTCAGGGGGTAGGCCGCACCGATGCAATCTCATCGACTCCAGCTTTTCGCGGACTACCATCAGTTCTACCTCCAGGATGAGGCGGCGGACGGCGATCTATCCGAGGCGTGGAGCCCGGTCGCCGTACAACGGATGCTTGCCGTTTCCGACGGGGTCGTAGGCATCGGCACGGTGCGCAACATGGACGTGCCCGTGACGATAGAACTTCTTGAGTCGGAGCCATCCGTCGATCTGGCGGGCTTTGACCACGTCGTCGAGGGGTCGCTTGCGATCGGCCGCGGCCCGCTTGTGGTGGCGGGCTGTACGGACTACTTCCCGGACGCAGCGCGCTTTGACTTGGCGCCGGGGACATACAGGGTGCGCCTGTCGGCCTCCGGCTTCGAAACGCTCTCGGAGGACGGCCTCGACGGGCAAGACCGCTACTTGGTGCAGTTGTGGCAAGCGCCGTTTATCGAGCCAACCGTGCTCAAGCAGGGTGCGGGGTGAGTCGACGCCTCCGGCGCACCGTTCCTGGGGGGTCTTAGGTCGCCCGAGGGTGCCGTGCGGCCCTGGCGTTTCCTGGGCCGCGAGTTGAGTTCTCGGGCGGGGAAGCCGCAGCCGCGTCGTCGTATCCGGGCGAGGCTTTCGCGCTTCGGGAACCGGGCCAGGCCCGGCGACCTAGGTGTGATCTCTCAGTAGGTTGTTCATCCGGGGCATCTCTGGAAGATGGGGGTTGCGAAGCCAACCCAGCCCCCAGGAGCCCCGGATGAACCTGCATAAACATGCCCGTCTTACGCCTCGCGGTCGAGCCCTGCTTGTCGAGCGGGTGATCGATCACGGCCTGCGGGTCGAGGAGGCCGCCCACGCCGCCGGGGTGAGCATCCGCACGGCGTACAAGTGGCTCCGCCGTTTCCGCCAGGAGGGCCTGGACGGGTTGCATGACCGCTCCTCGCGTCCTCTCCGATCCCCCACGGCGACTCCGCCAGGGGGGGGTGCGCAGGTGATCATGCTACGCCGTCAGCGACAGACCTATCGCCAGATCTCGCTGGCCTTGCCCGTCGGGCCGAGCACCATCGCCCGACTGATGCAGCGTGCCGGGCTGCACCGACTGGCGGAGCTCGCGCCGGCACGCCCGGACAACCGCTACGAGTACCCGCAGGCGGGCGACCTGCTGCACCTGGACGTCAAGAAACTGGGGCGCTTCTGGCGGCCCGGACACCGGGTCACCGGTGATCGCCAACGCGCATCCGACGGCGCCGGATGGGAGTTCGTCCACCTGGCCATCGACGACCACTCCCGGGTCGCCTTCGGCACCATCGAGAACGACGAGCGTGGCTCCAGCGCCTGCCGCGCATTGCTGCAGACACTGCGCTACTACCGAACCCTCGGCGTCACCTTTACCCGGGTGATGACCGACAACGGGGCCTGCTACAGGAGCCGGCGGTTCCGCCGACTCCTGCAGCGCCTGGGGCTGCGACACCTGCGCACACGGCCCTATACGCCACGCACCAACGGCAAGGCCGAACGGCTGGTCCAGACCGCGTTGCGCGAATGGGCCTACGCCCGCTCCTACCACAACTCCCACCAGCGCCAGCAGGCACTTCCTGCCTGGCTGCACCGCTACAACTGGCATCGACCGCATGCCAGCCTGGGCTACAAGCCCCCTATCAGCCGACTCCACCTCCCGCTGAACAACGTCATGGGTTTACACACCTAGGCGTCGTCTTCCGCGGCGGCCTCGCGGCCCTGCTGACGGATCAGTGCTTCTTCGCGGGCGTCGTTGATGGCCTGGCGCACGCTGTCCAGGTCGACCGCGGATTCGTCCGGGGTGAATTCGCCGGTCAGCTCCGTGTCCGGCTGCAGGTCGCCGGCCTGGAACAGCGCCCACATCTCCTCGCCGTACCAGGTGTCCAGCAGCTCGGGCGCCCAGCGGCCGAGGTTGGCGGTGAGGTTGTTGACGTCGCGCAGCAGCATCGTGCGCGCGGCGTTGTTGCCGGCGGCGCTGACCACCTGCGGGAAGTCGATCACCACCGGCCCGTCCGATCCGACGAGCACGTTGTAGGCGGACAGGTCGCCGTGGATCAGGCCGCAGCACAGCATGAGCTTGACCTGCCGCACCAGCACCTGGTGGTATTGGCGCGCCTGTTGCGCATCGAGTTCCACCTCGCCCAGGCGCGGCGCGGAGAAGCCTTCGGCATCGGCGACCAGTTCCATCACCAGCACGCCATGGAAGTAGCCGTGCGGCTCGGGTACGCGCACGCCGGCGGCGCGCAACTGGTAGAGCGCCTCGACCTCGGTGTTCTTCCAGGCGGCCTCCTGCTGCTTGCGCCCGTACTTGCTGGCCTTGCCGATGGCGCGCGCCTGGCGGCTGCCGCGCACCTTGCGGCCTTCCTGGTATTGCACGCGCTGCTGGAAGCTGCGCTGGGCCATGTCCTTGTAGACCTTGGCGCAGCGCACTTCGCCGCCGCTGCGGACGACGTACACCGCCGCTTCCTTGCCGCTCTTGAGCGGTCGCAGCACTTCATCGATGACGCCGTCATCGATCAGCGCCTGCAGGCCTTGGGGGGTCTTCACGGAGTCTCTGGAGGGGGACGCGGCGATGCCGGCGCCGAGGCGGCGAATCTTCGCATCTTCGGGCGGGCGTAGCCATCGCCGGATGCGGCCCTGGCTGCCGGCGGAGGCCGGCGGCCAGGACGGAAGGGGCACGGGCGGTGCCCCTTCCGTCTTCCCGGTCCGCCGTGGATGCCGTCGGCCGGGAACCGGCCGCTCAGCCCGCCTGCGGCTCGGGTTCGCCGCTGGCTTCGCCCTCGGCCGCGGCGGCGCGGTCGTGGCCGTGGTCGCGGGCAAGGAACAGGTACATGGCTGGCAGCACGAACAGGGTGAACAGGGTACCCAGGGTCATGCCGGCGGCGATGGTGGTGCCCATGGAGAAGCGCGCGGCCGCGCCCGGTCCCTTGGCCATCAGCAGCGGCACCATGGCGAACACCAGCGCGGCGGTGGTCATCAGCACCGGGCGCAGGCGGATGCCGGCGGCCTGTTCGATCGCCTCGCGCTTGGACAGCCCTTGCCGCTGCAGCTTGTTGGCGAACTCCACGATCAGGATGCCGTGCTTGGAGATCACGCCGACCAGGGTCACCAGGCCCACCTGGGTGTAGATGTTGATGCTCATGCCGGGGAAGGCCTCGATGCCGGCGAACTGCAGCACGCCGGACAGCAGGGCGAGGGCGTTGAGCACCAGTAGCGCCCCGGAGATGGCCATGGGCACGGTGATGAGCATGATCAGCGCGTCGCGGAAGCTCTCGAACTGCGCGGCCAGCACCAGGAAGATGGCCACCAGGGCGAAGGCCAGGGTGACCAGCATGGTCGCGCCTTCCTGCTTGAACTGGCGCGACTCGCCGGCGTAGTCGACGCTGTAGCCTTGCGGCAGCACCTCGGAAGCGGCCTGTTCCAGCACCCGCAATGCCTCGCCCTTGGACACGCCCGGGCGCGGTGCGAAGGTGATGCCCACCGCATTGAGCTGCTGGAAGCGCTTGAGCGTCTGCGGCTGGGTGGTCTCCTTCAGCGTCACCAGGGTGGACAGCGGCACCAGTTGCCCGTCGCGGGTGCGGGTGTAGTAGTTCTCCAACTGCTGCGCGTTGAGGCGGTCGCTGCGCTGCACCTGCGGGATCACGCGGTAGGAGCGGTTCTCCATGGCGAAGCGGTTGGTGTAGCCGCCCGAGAGCATGGCCGCCATGTCCGCGGCCAGGGTGCGCATGTCGATGCCCAGCATCGCCGCCTTCTCGCGGTCGATCTGCACTTCTATGCGCGGCTTGTCGATCTTCAGGTCCTTGTCCAGGAAGATGAAGCGGCGGCTTTCCATCGCCTTCCGCAGGATCGCCTCGGACAGCTCGTCCAACTGCTGCAGGCTGCCGATGCCCAGCACCAGGAACTCGCCGCCGCCGTCGCCACCGGCGCTGGGCAGCGAGGGCGGGACCAGGGCGAAGGTGTTCAGGCCGGTGACCTGGGCCAACTTGGGCTGAAGGTCCTGCTGCAGCACCTGGTTGGTGGAGCGCGTGCGCTCGGCCCAGGGCTTGAGCACGAAGCCGGCCATGGCGCTGTTGCTGGCGCCGCCGCCGCCGAAGCCGCCGTTGAACAGGAAGAAGTCGTTGATCTCGGGGATGTCCCGGGCGATCGCGTTCACTTCCTCGGTGTAGCGCTCCACGTAGTCCAGGGTGGTGTAGGCGTCGGCGCTGCCGATGGCGAAGACGAAGCCCTCGTCCTCCAGCGGCGCCGGCTCCTTGGGCGCGGTGACGTACAGCACCGCGCACGAGGCCAGCACCAGGGCGCCGAACACGCCGATCACCACCTTGGTGTCCAGCGCGCCGTGCAGGCGCCGCTCGTAGCCGCCGCGCAGGCGCTCGAAGCGCGCGTCCAGCCACCGCTCCAGCCGGGTCTTGCCGTGGCCGCCCGCGTGCGCCTTGAGGAACTTGGCGCACATCATCGGAGACAGGGTCAGGGCGATGATGCCCGACAGCAGCACCGCGCCGGCCAGGGTGAAGGCGAACTCGGTGAACAGCACGCCGGTCAGGCCGCCCTGGAAGCCGATGGGCAGGTACACCGCCACCAGGGTGGTGGTCATGGCCACCACCGGCCAGGCCAGCTCGCGCGCGCCCTTGATGGCCGCGTCGTGCGGACTCATGCCGTCCTCGATGTGGCGGTGGATGTTCTCCAGCACGATGATGGCGTCGTCGACGACGATACCGATGGCCAGGACCATCGCCAGCAGGGTCAGCAGGTTGATGGTGAAGCCCATCAGCAGCATCAGGAACAGTGCGCCCACCAGCGACAGCGGCACGGTGATCGCCGGGATCAGCACGCTGCGCAGCGAGCCCAGGAACAGGAAGATCACCACGATCACGATGAGCACCGCCTCGACGATGGTGCGCACCACCTCGTCGATGGCGCCCTGGATCGACTCGGTGCTGTCGTAGGGGATGGTGGCGACGATGCCCTCGGGGAGTTGCGGCACGATCTCCTCGTCCCAGGCCTTGCGCACTTCCTCGATCACGTCCAGCGAGTTGGCGTCGGGCGAGACGTAGATGCCCATGAAGGTGGCCGCGTCGCCGTTGATGCGCACCGAGGTGCCGTAGCTCTCCGAACCCAGGTGCACGTCGGCCACGTCGCCCAGGCGGACGATGGCGCCGTCGTGCTCGCGCACGACCAGCCGGCGGAATTCCTCGGCGCTGCGCAGGTCGGTGCGCGCGGTCAGGTCGATGGCCACCATCTGGCCCTTGGTCGAGCCCAGCGCGGACAGCACGTTGTTGGCCTGCAGTGCGTTGTGGATGTCGCTGGCGGTGACCTGCTGGGCGGTCATGCGGTCCGGCTTCATCCACACGCGCATGGCGAAGGTGCCCGCGCCCATGATCTCGGCGCGCTGCACGCCGGGGATGGTGGCGATGCGCGGCTCCACCGCGCGGCTGAGGTAGTCGGTGATCTGGTTGTTGTCCAGCCGCTCGCTGGCGAAGGACACGTACATCGCGGCGATCTGCTGGCCCTGCTGCAGGTCGATCACCGGGTCCTCGGACTCGGCCGGCAACTGGCTGCGCAGCTTGTTGACCTTGGCCGCGATCTGGGTGAGGGCCTCGTTGGCGTCGTGGTCCAGGCGGATGTAGGCCTGGATCACGCTGGCGCCGGCGGCGCTGGTGGAGGTGAGGTAGTCGATGCCCTCGGCGCTGGCCACCTCGCGCTCTAGCGGGGTGGTGATGAAGCCCTGGATCAGGTCCGCGTCGGCGCCGTAGTAGGTGGTGGTCACGGTGACCACCGCATTCTGCAGCTCCGGGTACTGGCGCACGTTCAGTTCGGAGAACGAGCGCAGCCCCAGCAGCAGCACGAACAGGCTGACGACCATCGCCAGCACCGGCTTGTTGATGAAGATGTCGGTGAATTTCATCTCAGCGGTTCTCGGGCGTGGGCGCCTGGTCGGCGGCCGGCTGCACCTTGTTGTTGACGATCACCGCCGCATCGTTGCGCAGGCGCAGCAGGCCGCTGCTGACCACCACCTCGCCGGGCGCCAGGCCGTCGATGATGCCGACCAGGTCGCCGCGGGTCGGGCCGGTGGTGACGAAGCGCTGCTTGACCACGTGCTGCGGCGCCTGCTGGCCTTCGGCCGCCCCGGCCTCCTTCATGCGCGGCGGCGCGTCCACCAGCACGTACACCGAGTTGCCGTACGGGTTGAAGCTGACCGCGGTCTGCGGCACCACCACCACGTCCTGCGCCTGGCCCAGGTCGAAGCCGACGCGGGCGAAGGTGCCGGGGCGCAGCGCGCCGTCCGGGTTGGCCAGGGTGGCACGCACGGCGAAGTTGCGGGTGCCGGCGTCCACCGAGGGCTCCAGCGCGGTGATCGTGGCCTCGAACTCCCGATCGGGCAGGGCGTCCACGCCGAGCGCCACCTTCGTGCCCACGGCGACCTGGCCCATGCGCTGCTCGGGCAGGGAGAAGTCGGCGTGGATCGGGTCCAGCGCCTGCAGGTTGACGATGGGGTCGCCGGGGCCGAGGTACTGGCCCAGGTTGACCCGGCGGATGCCCAGCACGCCGTCGAACGGGGCGCGGATGGTCTTCTGCGCGATCAGCGCGCGCTGCGCTTCGGCCTGGGCCTGGGTGCTGGCCGCGTCGGTGGCGCGCTGCTCGACGTCGGCGCGGGAGACCAGCCTGGACTCGCCCAGTTCGCGCCAGCGCTCGCGCTGGGTGGCGGCCAGGCGCGCGGCCGCGTCCAGCGCCTTGAGCTGGGCCAGCTCGTTGGCGGTGTTCAACTGCACCAGCAGGTCGCCCTTCTTCACCGGCTGGCCGGATTCGAACGCGATTTCCCGGACCACGCCGCCGGCCTCGGTGGTCACCTCGGTGCCGTTGTCGGCCACCAGGCTGCCCACCGCCTCGGCGCTGCCGGTCCAGTGCTCGGCCCGGGCCCGGTAGGTGCTCACTTCCACCGGCGGCTGCGGCATGTTGTCGAAGAACTGGTTGGTCATCGCGCGCATTGCCGCCCACACGGCGAACACGCCGCCGAAGACGACGAGGAAGGCCGCCAGCATCAGGACCATGCGGCGGGCGGTGGAGGGCGGGCGCTTGGCGCGGGGCGGCGTGCTGGGACTCATGGCGATTCCATTCCGGTACGGTCTTGGGGGATGGAGCCCGGCGACGCGCGGGTCGGGGCGGTGTGCGGATGCGGGGCGCAGCGGCGGGGCGCGTGGCGGGGAGGGGCGGAAGGCCGGGCACGATCACGGGGCTGCGGAAGGGGGATTCTGCCGGTCGGCCGCTTGCCGGGCAACGCTTGCGCTCGGGGTGCCGGGTGTGGGCAAGGCGCCGCGGCCGCGGCGGGGCGGAGGCGGGCCGGCGTTGCTTCATAATCGCGGCGACTTCACGCCGACCCCACCCTGCCGATGAGCGCACCCGCCTCGCCCCGCCGCATCCTGTTCGCCAGCCTCATCGGCACCACCATCGAGTTCTTCGACTTCTACATCTACGCCACCGCGGCGGTGCTGGTGTTCCCGGCGTTGTTCTTCCCCGCGGCCGAGCCGGCGGCGGCCACGCTGCAGTCGCTGGCCACCTTCGCCCTGGCGTTCTTCGCCCGGCCGCTGGGCTCGGCGCTGTTCGGCCACTTCGGCGACCGCGTCGGACGCAAGGCCACCCTGGTGGCGGCGCTGCTGACGATGGGCATCTCCACCGTGCTCATCGGCCTGCTGCCCACGCATGCGCAGATCGGCGTGGCCGCGCCGGCGCTGCTGGCGCTGTGCCGCTTCGGCCAGGGGCTGGGCCTGGGCGGGGAGTGGGGCGGGGCGGTGCTGCTGGCCACCGAGAACGCGCCGCCGGGCAAGCGCGCCTGGTACGGGATGTTCCCGCAGTTGGGCGCGCCGCTGGGCTTCCTGTGCTCGACCGGCGTGTTCCTGGTGCTGGCGCACTACTTGAGCGATGCCCAGTTCATGGCCTGGGGCTGGCGCATCCCGTTCCTCGCCAGCGCGGTGCTGGTGCTGATGGGGCTGTGGGTGCGGCTGCGCATCACCGAGACCCCGGCGTTCCAGGAAACGCTGGACCGTGGCGAGCGCGAGCGCCTGCCGATGCTGACCGTGCTGACCCGGCACTCGGGCACGCTGCTGGTCGGCACGCTGTCGCTGATGGCGACCTTCGTCCTGTTCTACCTGATGACGGTGTTCGCGCTGAGCTGGGGCACCTCGGCGCTGGGCTACGGGCGCGAGCAGTTCCTGCTGCTGCAGATGCTGGGCGTGCTGTGCTTCGCCATCACCATCCCGTTGTCGGCGGTGTACGCCGACCGCTTCGGCCGGCGCCGGGCGATGATCGTGGCCACGGTGGGGATCATCGTCTTCGGGCTGCTGTTCGAGCCGCTGTTCGCCGCCGGCAGCGCCTGGCAGGTGCTGCTGTTCCTCGGCCTGGGGCTGGGGCTGATGGGCCTGACCTACGGGCCGTGCGGGACGATCCTGGCCGAGATGTTTCCCACCCCCGTGCGCTACACCGGCGCCTCGCTGGCGTTCAACCTGGCCGGCATCCTCGGCGCCTCGCCGGCGCCGTACATCGCCACCCGGCTGGCCGGCAGCCATGGCATCGCCTCGGTGGGCTGGTACCTGGCGGGGATGTCGGCGCTGACCCTGCTGGCGCTGCTGGCGGTGCCGAAGCGGCCGCTGGACTGAGCGTCTCCTGCCGGGCGTTCGCGGCGGCTGGCGCGGGCCGGGCGGGCATGGCCGGGCGCTGCGTCGGTCCCGGCGGCGAAGGCGGGCATGCCGGCCGCCGCCGCCCGGCGCTCAATCGGACACGATCACCCGGTTGCGGCCGGCGGCCTTGGCCAGGTACAGGCGGCGGTCGGCCTCTGTGAGCAGGCGGTGCAGGTCGTCGCCCGGTTCGGCGCTGCGCACGCCGATGCTGACCGTCATCTGCAGCTCGCTGCCGCGCACCGGCACGCGCAGGTCCTCGATGCGCTGGCGCAGGTCCTCGAAGTAGCGGGCCAGTTCCTCCCCTTCCAGCCCGGGCACCAGCAGGCAGAACTCCTCGCCGCCGAAGCGCGCCACCTGGTCCTGGCGGCGGGCGTGGCTGGACACCGCGGCGGCCACCGCGCGCAGGGCCTGGTCGCCGGTGTCGTGGCCCCAACTGTCGTTGATGTGCTTGAAGTGGTCGATGTCCAGCATCGCCGCCGCCACCGGGGCGCGCACGTCCTGCAGGCGCGGCACCATCCGCTCGGCCTGTTCGAGGAAGTGGCGGCGGTTGGGCAGGCCGGTGAGGAAGTCGCGGGTGGCCAGGTCCTGCAGGCTGCCGATCAGCTCCAACTGGTCCACGTTCTGCGAGACGCGGCAGAAGAATTCCTCGCGCGTGTAGGGCTTGCGCAGGAAATCGTTGGCGCCGTTCTTGAGGAAGCGGGCGACCAGGCCCGGGTCGTCGCGCCCGGACACGCCGATCACCGCCACCCGGTCGCGGGTGCGCAGGGCGCGCAGGCGGCGGGTCAGCTCGATGCCCTGCATGCCCGGCATCTCCTGGTCCACCACCGCCAGGCGGATGGTCTGGTCGCCCTCCAGCGCCCGCAGCGCCTCGGGGCCGTCGGCGGCCTGCACCACGCGGTAGCCGAACATCTCCAGCAGCGCGGCCGCGTGCGTGCGCGCCGAGGGCGAGTCGTCCACCACCAGGGCGGAGATGCGGCGGTTGCGCTCCAGCCGCTGCACCAGCCAGACGATGTAGTCCAGGTTGCCCGGCGTGCTCTTGACCACGAAGTCGATGATCTGCCGGCGCAGCATGCGCTCGCGCAGGTCCTCGTCGTAGACGCCGCTGACCACCACGGTGGGCAGCCCGCGGTCGAGGAAGCAGTCGACGACCATGTCGCGGTCGCCGTCGGCCAGGACCAGGCCGGTCAGCACCATGAACCAGTCGTCGTGTTCCTCCAGCGCCTGGCGCGCCTCGGCCAGGGTGGACGCCGCCGTCACCGGCAGTTCCAACTGGTGCTCGATGGCCTGGGCCACGGCCTGCACGTAGGCGCGCGAATTCTCCACCAGCAGCACGCGCTGCGGCAGGGGAGTGGGCTGGGATGTCAGCGGCAGCGCGTGCATACGGAGGCGTTCGGCAGTCTCTGCCGGTGGATAGCGGCGCGGCCCGGGGAAACTTTAGAACCCCGTCACAGATTTTGTGGTGGCGCGGAGCCGGCCGCCGCCTACCACAGGGCGTCGCGCAGCTTGTACCAGGCCATCGCCAGGACCAGCAGCGGCGTGCGCATGATCCGGCCGCCGGGAAAGGGCGCGTGCGGGATCTTGGCGAACAGGTCCAGCCGCTGCGACTGGCCGCGGATGGCCTCGGCGATCAGCCGGCCGGCCAGGCCGGTGCTGGCCACCCCGTGCCCGGAGAAGCCCTGGGCGAAGTACACCTTGGGCGTCAGCCGGCCCCAGTGCGGCGCGCGGTTGAGCGAGATGTCCACGTAGCCGCCCCACAGGTAGTCGATCGGCACCTGCGCCAGTTGCGGGAACACCGCGCGGATGCGCCGGCGCATGACCCCGCGCAGGTTCGGCGGCGGCAGGCTGGAATAGCTGGCGCGGCCGCCGAACAGCAGGCGGTGGTCGCGGCTGAGGCGGAAGTAGTCCAGTGCCCAGTTCACGTCGGCCACGGCCATGTCGTTGCGGATCAGCGCCCTCGCGCGCGCCTGGCCCAGCGGCGCGGTGGCGGCGATGTAGGTGCCCACCGGCATGATCCGCGATTCCAGCTCCGGGGCGATTCCGCGAAGCCAGGCGTTGCCGGCGATCACCGCGAAATCGGCCGCGACCTCGCCGCCGTCGGTGCGCAGGCGCGGCCGGGGTTCGCGGACCAGTTCCCGTACCGGCGAATGCTCGAAGATGCGCACCCCGGCGGCCAGCGCGGCGCGGGCCAGGCCCCGGGCGTACTCCAGCGGATGCAGGTGGCCGCTGGCGGGGTCGTACACCGCGCCCAGGTAGCGCTCGCTGTCCAGCTCGGCGCGCAGGCGCGGGCGGTCCCACCACTGCAGCGGGTAGTCGTAGCGCTGCGCCATCTCGACGATGTCCCGGCGCAGGGCGCGCGCCTGGCGCGGCCGCACCGGCACGTGGGCATGGCCGTCGCGCCAGTCGCAGGCGATGCGGTGGCGGGCGATGCGCGCGCGCAGCAGGTCCATGCCCTCGCGCGAGAGGTCGAACAGCGCCCGCGCCGCGCCGCGGCCGAGCATGTTCTCCAGGGTGGCCTGGCCGCAGCCGTAGCCGGCGATGGCCTGGCCGCCGTTGCGCCCGGAGGCGCCCCAGCCGACGCGCCGCGCCTCCAGCACCGCCACCCGGTAGCCGGCCTGGGCCAGTTCCAGCGCCGCCGACAGGCCGGTGTAGCCGGCGCCCAGGATGCACACGTCGGCCTCGATGCGCCCGCACAGCGCCGGCTGCTCGGCCAGCGGCGCGGCGCTGGCGGCGTACCAACTGGGCGGATCGGCGGCGGGTGCGGTCATGCGGCCGCCAGCCGGCCGCGGCCGCCGCCGCCGCGCGTACCGCGCCGGTCACACGGTGCGCAGGTACCAGGCATGGTCAAGATCGGTGACGGCGGCCTCGAAGTCGCGCATCTCCTTGCGTTTCTGCTGGCCGTAGATGTGGCGGAAGGCCTCGCCGTACCAATGCGCGGCGAAGTCGCTGCCGAGGAAGTCGCCGATGGCCTGGCGCCAGTACGGTTCCTGCGCCGGGTATTGCGCATAGGCGTTGCCCGTCGCCGGCGGCCCCGGCTCCATGCGCCGCTCGATGCCGTGCAGCATGCCGGCCAGCACCGCCGCGGCCACCAGGTAGGGATTGGCGTCGGCGCCGGCGATGCGGTGCTCGATGCGGGTGTTGGCCGCGTCGCTGTGCGGGATGCGCAGGGCCACGGTGCGGTTGTTGAAGCCCCAGGCCAGGTTGAGGGGTACGAAGGCGTGGGCGACGAAGCGCCGGTAGCTGTTGGCGTGCGGGGCGAACAGCAGCAGGTTGTCGCGCGCGCTGGCCTGCAGCCCGGCGACGGCGTGGCGCAGCATGCCGGCCGGCGCGGCGGCATCGCCGGCGAAGGCGTTGAGGCCCTGGTCGTCGAGCAGGCTCACGTGCAGGTGCAGGCCGCTGCCGGCCTGGCCGGCCAGCGGCTTGGCCATGAAGCTGGCCAGCGCGCCTTGCCGCTGGGCGATGGACTTGATCGCGCGCTTGAGCAGCACCGCGTCGTCGCAGGCGGCCAGCGCGTCGGCGCGGTGGCCCAGGTTGATCTCGAACTGGCCGGGCGCGTACTCGGCCACCGCGGTGTCGGCCGGGATGCGCTGGGCGCGGCAGGCGTCGGCCACCGCGTCGATGAAGCCGGCATGCTCGTCCAGGTCGTCGATGGAATAGACCTGGGTGCTGGCGTTGCGCCGGCCGTCGCCGGGGTTGAGCGTGGGCCGCGGGCGGCCGTCGGTGCCGGGCAGGCGGTCGAACAGGTAGAACTCCAGTTCCACCGCCACCACCGGGGTCAGGCCGAGCGCGCGGCAGCGTCCGAGCACGCGTTCCAGCACCCAGCGCGGCTGCGCCTGGAACCCGCCGCCGCTGCCGTCCTCCATCTGCAGCAGCAACTGCAGCGCCGGCCGCGGCGACCAGGGCACCGGGCGCAGCGTGCCGGGGATCGGCCGGCAGGTGCGGTCCTCATCGCCGATGTCATAGCCCAGCCCGGTTTCCTCCACGGTATTGCCGGTGATGTCGGCGGCCACCAGCGACATCGGCAGGCACACGCCGTCGGCGTAGACCTTCTCCAGCGCCTCGGCGGCCACGCGCTTGCCGCGCAGCACGCCGTTGCAGTCCGGCAGCAGCAGGTCCACGTGCGCGGCGCCGCCGGGCAGGGCGAGCAGGGTCTGCAGGTCCTCGGGCGGCAGCGCGGACGGTGCGGTTTCGCGGTTCATCGACGGCCTCGGCGAGGGGCGATGGCAGCTTAGCAGGCGGGGGTGCGCGTCAAGAATACTCAACGTCCCGGCGGCGGATACGCGCGTTCCGCGGGGAAAACCGCCCGCTTGCGGCCGTGCGCGTCGTTGTAAAACCAAAACGCGCGGGGTAAGTTGCGGGAAAGCCATCGGACATCGCTCGCATGGCCCTGCCGCCCCTGGTCGGCCTGCCCACCGACCATAAACCGATCGGCCCGCATCCCTTCCTCGCGGTCGGCGAGAAGTACGTCCGCGCGGTGGTCGAAGGGGCCGATGCCACGCCGGTACTGTTGCCGGCGCTGCAGCCGCCGGTGCCGCCCGGGCAATGGCTGGCGCGGCTGGACGGCCTGCTGCTGACCGGCTCGGTCAGCAACATCGAGCCTTACCACTACAGCGACACGCCCACCGACGCGGACGACGTGAGCGACCCGGCACGCGACGCCACCACCCTGGCCCTGGTCCCGCTTGCGCTGGCGATGGGGCTGCCGGTGCTGGCGATCTGCCGCGGCGCCCAGGAAGTGAACGTGGCCCTGGGCGGCAGCCTGCACCGCCGGCTGCACGAGGTGCGGGGCCTGTCCGACCACCGCGAGGACCCCGACGACCCGCTGGAAGCCCAGTACGCGCCCGCGCACGAGGTGCGCCTGTGCGAGGGCGGGCTGCTGGCGGCCATCGCCGGTGCGCCGCATGCACGGGTGAACTCGCTGCACGGCCAGGGCGTGGACCGGCTGGCCGCCGGGCTGGTGGTGGAGGCCACCGCGGAGGACGGCCTCGTCGAGGCCTTCCGCAGCGACGGCGGCGGCTTCCTGCTGGGGGTGCAGTGGCATCCGGAATGGCAGGTGACGCGCGATCCGTTCTACCTGGGCATCTTCCGTGCGTTCGGCCAGGCCTGCCGCGACCATGCGGCGCGGCGGCGCACGGACGATGCGACGCCGGCCACGGCCGCCCCGACCGATGGGACATCCTCATGAGCACCCGCCCCGCACGCGGCAGGCCCGCCAGCCCGCAACAGCAGGAAAGCTCGCTGCGGCGCTGGCTCAAGGAGCGGCGCATCACCGAGGTCGAGTGCCTGGTGCCCGACATCACCGGCAACGCGCGCGGCAAGATCATCCCCGCCGACAAGTTCAGCCACGACTACGGCACCCGGCTGCCCGAGGGCATCTTCGCCACCACCGTCACCGGCGAATACCCGGACGACTACTACGAGCTGGTCTCGCCCTCGGACTCGGACATGATCCTGCGCCCGGACCCGGACACCGTGCGCATGGTGCCCTGGGCCACCGACCCGACCGCGCAGATCATCCACGACTGCTACACCAAGGACGGCCAGCCGCACGAGCTGGCGCCGCGCAACGTGCTGCGCCGGGTGCTGGCCGAGTACGAAAAGGAGGGGCTGCGGCCGGTGGTGGCGCCGGAACTGGAGTTCTTCCTGGTGCAGAAGAACACCGACCCGGATTTCCCGCTGCTGCCGCCGGCCGGCCGCAACGGGCGCCCGGAGACGGCGCGGCAGTCGTACTCGATCGACGCGGTCAACGAGTTCGACCCGATCCTGGACCTGATGTACGACTACTGCGAGGCGATGAAACTGGACGTGGACACCCTGATCCACGAGTCCGGCGCCGCGCAGTTGGAGGTCAACTTCACCCATGCCGGGGCGCTGTCGCTGGCCGACCAGGTGTTCCTGTTCAAGCGCACCATGCGCGAGGCCGCGCTGCGCCACGGCGTGTACGCCACCTTCCTGGCCAAGCCGATGGAGACCGAGCCGGGCAGCGCCATGCACATCCACCAGAGCCTGGTCGACGGCAAGGGCCGAAACGTGTTCACCGGGCGCGGCAAGGCGCGCCACAGCGAGGCGTTCGCCCACTACCTGGGCGGGCTGCAGGAGTACGTGCCGATGGCGATGGCCTTCTTCGCGCCCAACGTCAATTCCTACCGGAGGCTGATGTTCGGCGAGGCCTCGCCGATCAACGTGGAGTGGGGCTACGACAACCGCACCTGCGGCCTGCGCGTGCCGATGGACACCCCGGAGAACATGCGCGTGGAGAGCCGCTTCGCCGGCTCCGACGCCAACCCCTACCTGGCCCTGGCCGCGACCCTGGCGTGCGGCCTGCTGGGCATCCGTGGCAAGCTCGGGCCCACCGCGCCGCTGGCCGGCAGCGCCCAGGAGCGGGGCTTCACCCTGGCCCGCTCGCTGGGCGAGGCGCTGGACCGGCTGGAGGCCTGCGCCGCGCTGCAGGAGATGCTCGGCCCGCGCTTCGTGCGCGCGTACGTGGCGGTCAAGCGCAAGGAGTACGAGACCTTCTTCCGCGTGATCAGCTCGTGGGAACGCGAGTTCCTGCTGCTGAACGTGTGAGGTCCGCCATGGACGCGCCGGACATCCGCGAACTGCAGCGCCTGGACGCCGCCCACCACCTGCATCCGTTCAACGACAACGCGGCGCTGGCCCGGCAGGGCACCCGGGTGCTGGTCCGCGGGCAGGGCTGCTACGTGTGGGACGCGGACGGCAACGAGCTGCTGGACGCCTTCGCCGGGCTGTGGTGCGTGAACATCGGCTACGGCCGCGCCGAGCTGGGCCGGGCCGCGGCCCGGCAGATGACGCGACTGGCCTACTACAACAGCTTCTTCCAGTGCACCACCGAGCCGACCATCCGCCTGGCGGCGAAGCTGGCCGAGCTGGCGCCGGGCGACATCAACCACGCCTTCTTCGTCAACTCCGGCTCGGAGGCCAACGACACCATCCTGCGCCTGGTGCGGCACTTCTGGGCGGTGCAGGACCAGCCGCGCAAGAACATCTTCATCGGCCGCCGCAACGGCTACCACGGGACCACCGTGGCCGGCGCCAGCCTGGGCGGGATGGCCGCCATGCACGGGCAGGGTGGATTGCCCATTCCCGACATCCACCACATCGCCCCGCCGTTCTGGTTCGCCGACGGCGGCGAGCTGCCCGAGGACGAATACGGCCTGCTCGCCGCGCGCCGGCTGGAGCAGAAGATCCTGGAGCTGGGCCCGGAGCGGGTGGCCGCGTTCATCGGCGAGCCGGTGATGGGCGCCATCGGCGTCCATATCCCGCCGCGCACCTACTGGCCGGAGGTCGAGCGGATCTGCCGCAGGTACGACGTGCTGCTGGTGGCCGACGAGGTGATCTGCGGCTTCGGCCGCACCGGGCGGTGGTTCGGCTCCCAGCACTTCGGCTTCCAGCCGGACGTGATGACCCTGGCCAAGGGCATCACCTCCGGCTACATCCCGCTGGGCGCGGCGATGTTCAACGACCGCGTGGCCGGCGTGCTCAAGGACAGCGGCGGCGAGCTGGCGCACGGGGCCACCTATTCCGGCCACCCGGTGTGCGCGGCGGTGGCGCTGGAGAACCTGCGGATCATGCAGGACGAGCGCATCGTCGAGCGCGCGCGCGAACAGGTCGCGCCGTACCTGGCCCGGCGCTGGGCCGAGCTGGGCGAGCACCGGCTGGTCGGCCAGGCGCGCATCGTCGGCCTGATGGGTGCGCTGGAGCTGGTCCCGGACAAGGGCCGGCGCGCATTCTTTCACGAGCGCGGCCAGGCCGGCGTGCTATGCCGGGACAACGCCCTGCGCAACGGCCTGATCCTGCGCGCCACCCACGATTCGATGCTGCTGTCGCCGCCGCTGGTGATCGCCCGGGAGCAGGTGGACGAACTGTTCGACAAGACCTGGAAGTCGCTGGACCAGACCGCCGCCCGGCTGGGCCGGTGAACCCGGTGGGCAAACCGCCTTGCCTGGCGCTACCCTGCGCGGGACTCCCCCGACCGAGGACACCCCGATGAAGCTGCGCCCGCTGACCCTGAGCATCGCCGCCCTGCTGCTGGCCGCCTGCGGCGGCAAGGACGCCGGTTCCGGCGCGGGCGGCGCCGAGGAAAAGGTACTCAACGTCTACAACTACTCGGACTACATCGCCGAGGACACCATCCCCGACTTCGAGAAGCGGACCGGCATCCGCGTCACCTACGACGTCTACGACAGCGACGAGATCGTGGAGACCAAGCTGCTGGCCGGCTCCAGCGGCTACGACATCGTGGTGCCGACCCTGAACTTCTTCGGCCGCCAGATCCAGGCCGGCGTGTTCCGCAAGCTGGACAAGAGCAAGCTCCCCAACCTGGCCAACCTGGACCCGGAGGTGATGGAGCGCATCGCCGCCCAGGACCCGGGCAACGAGTACGGCGTGCCGTACATGATGGGCACCACCGGCATCGGCTACAACGTGGACAAGGTGGTGGCCGCGTTCGGCAGCGACGACATCGCCGGAAGCTGGGACCTGGTGTTCAAGCCGGAGAACATCGGCAAGCTCAAGGACTGCGGGGTGACCCTGCTCGATACGCCCTCGGACATGATCCCCATCGCCCTGCACTACCTGGGCGAGGACCCGCACAGCGCCGACCCGGCCACGATCCAGAAGGCCGCCGAGCTGATCAAGTCGATCCGCCCCTACGTGCAGAACTTCCACTCCAGCCAGTACGTCAGCTCGCTGGCCAACGGCAGCACCTGCCTGGTGGTGGGCTGGTCGGGCGACATCATCCAGGCCCGCGACCGCGCGCAGGAGGCCGGCAACGGCGTGAACGTGGCCTATTCGATCCCGAAGGAAGGCGCGCCGCAGTGGTTCGACATGCTGGCCATCCCGGCCGATGCCCGGCACCCGGACAACGCCCACGCCTTCATCGACTACCTGCTGCAGCCGCGGGTGGCGGCCGCCAACACCAACTACATCCAGTACGCCAACCCGGTGGGGGCGGCCACGCCGCTGGTGGACGAGGACATCCGCGACGACCCGACGATCTACCCGCCGCGGGAGGTGGCCGCGAAGATGTTCACCTACGCCACCAACGCGCCGGAGACCGACAAGCTCTACACGCGCCTGTGGACCGAGATCAAGACCGGCCGCTGAGGCCGCGGGAGCGTCCATGACGGCGAGCAGCGCACGCACGCACGCACCCTCCGCCGCCGCGGACCCGGCGCACTACCTGCGCATCGAGGGGGTGCGCAAG
Organism: Pseudoxanthomonas broegbernensis; assembly: GCF_014202435.1. GTDB lineage: Bacteria > Pseudomonadota > Gammaproteobacteria > Xanthomonadales > Xanthomonadaceae > Pseudoxanthomonas > Pseudoxanthomonas broegbernensis. Next base: position 320,435 of record NZ_JACHGU010000002.1, read on the forward strand.
GAGTTCGACGGCTTCGTCGCCGTGGACGACGTCAGCCTGGACATCCGCAAGGGCGAGATCTTCGCCCTGCTGGGCGGCTCGGGCAGCGGCAAGTCCACCCTGCTGCGCTGCCTGGCCGGCTTCGAGCGGCCGACCAGGGGAAGGATCGTGCTCGACGGCGAGGTCATGAACGAGCGGCCGCCCTACGAGCGCCCGATCAACATGATGTTCCAGTCCTACGCCCTGTTCCCGCACATGAGCGTGGAGCAGAACATCGCCTTCGGCCTCAAGCAGGACGGCCTGGCCAAGGATGCCATCGGCAGGCGGGTGGGCGAGATGCTCGAACTGGTGCAACTGGGCAAGCTGGCCAGGCGCAAGCCGCACCAGCTCTCCGGCGGCCAGCAGCAGCGCGTGGCCCTGGCTCGCTCGCTGGCCAAGGGGCCCAAGCTGCTGCTGCTGGACGAGCCGATGGGCGCGCTGGACAAGAAGCTGCGCTCGCGCATGCAGTTGGAGCTGGTCAACATCATCGAGCAGTCCGGCGTCACCTGCGTGATGGTCACCCACGATCAGGAGGAGGCCATGACCATGGCCACCCGCATCGCGGTGATGGACCAGGGCTGGATCCAGCAGGTGGGCAGGCCCGACGACATCTACGAGCAGCCGGCCAGCCGCTTCGTCGCCGGCTTCATCGGCTCGGTCAACCTGATCGAGGGCGCGATCGAGGAGGACCGGCCCGAGTACGTCGTCCTGCGCACCGGCGACTTTCCCGCGCCCATCTACATCGGCCACGGCATCACCGGCTACGAGGGGCAGCCGGTGGCCTTCGCGCTGCGCCCGGAGAAGGTGCACATCGGCAAGGACGAGCCGCCGGGCGACAGCAACAAGGCCCGCGGCACGGTCGAGGACATCGCCTATTTCGGCAGCCATTCCGTGTTCCACGTGCGCCTGCCCAGCGGCGCCAAGATCCTGGCCAACTTCGCCAACATGAAGCGCTGGGACAGTGACGGCATCACCTGGAACGACCCAGTCTGGGTGTCGTGGGGCGAGGACGACGGCGTGGTGCTGACCGCATGAGCGCGCGCGGCCTGAGGCGGCTGCTGCCTTCCGGCCGCTGGGCGGTGATCGGGGTGCCGTTCCTGTGGCTGGCGCTGTTCTTCGCGGTCCCGTTCCTGATCGTGCTGAAGATCTCGTTCTCGCGGCCGGCCATCGCCATGCCGCCGTACGCGCCGATCCTGGAATACATCGACAACGCGCTGACACTGCGCCTGAACCTGGGCAACTACGCGGCCCTGTTCACCGATTCGCAGTACGTGCTGGCCTACCTCAGCTCGATCCAGATCGCCGCCGTGTCCACGGTGCTGTGCCTGCTGATCGGCTACCCGATGGCCTACGCCATCGCGCGGATGAAGCCGTCGGTGCGCAACATCGCGCTGATGGCGGTGGTGCTGCCGTCGTGGACCTCGTTCCTGATCCGGGTCTACGCCTGGATCGGCATCCTCGACGCCAACGGCATCCTCAACCGGTTCCTGCTGTGGACCGGGCTGGTCGATGCGCCGCTGCGCATCCTGTACACGCCGACCGCGGCCTACATCGGCATCGTCTACTGCTACCTGCCGTTCATGATCCTGCCGCTGTACGCCACCCTGGCGAAGCTGGATGGCCGCCTGCTGGAGGCCGCCTACGACCTGGGCGCCAAGCCGTGGCAGGCGTTCGTGCGCATCACCCTGCCGCTGTCGCGCTCGGGGATCGTGGCCGGCTGCATGCTGGTGATGATCCCGGCGGTGGGCGAGTTCGTGATCCCGGAGATGCTGGGCGGGCCGGACACGCTGATGATCGGCCGGGTGCTGTGGGGCGAGTTCTTCAACAACCGCGACTGGCCGGCGGCCTCGGCGGTGGCCATCGTGATGCTGTTGCTGCTGCTGGTGCCGATACTGGTGTTCAACCGCTACCAGCAGAAGGAGATGGAGGGCCGGCTGACATGAACCCGACCTTCGGCCAGCGGGCGCTGCGCTGGGCGGTGCTGGCGCTGGGCTTCGCCTTCCTGTACCTGCCGATCGTGCTGCTGGTGGTGTACTCGTTCAATTCCTCGCGGCTGGCCACGGTGTGGGCGGGCTTCTCGACCAAGTGGTACGGCGAGCTGCTGCGCGACCGGCAGATGCTGGACGCGGCCTGGGTGAGCCTGCGCATTGCGTTCTGGACGGCCAGCGCGGCCACGGTGGTGGGCACCCTGGGGGCGATGGTGATGACCCGCTTCCGGCGCTTCCCGGGCAAGACCGTGTTCGGGGCGCTGGTGACCGCGCCGCTGGTGATGCCGGAGGTGATCATCGGCCTGTCGATCCTGCTGATGCTGGTGTCGGCCGGCGCGGTGCTGGGCATCCCGTCCAAGGGCATGGTGGCCATCTGGATCGCGCACGTGACCTTGACCGTGTCCTTCGTCACCGTGGTGGTGTCCTCGCGCCTGCAGGAGATGGACCGCTCGCTGGAAGAGGCGGCGATGGACCTGGGCGCGAACCGGCTGAAGGTGTTCTTCCTGATCACCTTGCCGATCATCGCGCCGGCCCTGCTGAGCGGCTGGCTGCTGGCGTTCACGCTGTCGCTGGACGACGTGGTGATCGCCAGCTTCGTGGCCGGGCCGGACTCGACCACGCTGCCGATCAAGATCTTCTCCTCGGTGCGCCTGGGCGTGAGCCCGAAGATCAACGCGCTGGCCGCGTTGTTGATCATGGCCGTGTCGCTGGCCGCGGTGGTGGGCTGGTGGCTGATGTACCGCAAGGACAAGCGCCGCCGGCATGACATGCAGTTGGCCCTGCAGGAGAACGGCTGAGGCCGCGCGGCCCCTTCCGAAGCCGATGCTTTTTGTTCCAGGCGCTCCTTGAGGCCAACGCGGCCACCAAGCCTGTTCCCGGCACCGTTCCGCCACCGCAACAGTCCGGTGAAACCGGGAAGGTTATGCTCGCCGCCATCGGCACCATCTTCGGGCGAAGCCACCCAGGAGCGTCCCATGAACGCCATCGATCCACGCCATGCACCCGCCCGCGTCATCCGCACCGTGCGCGGCCGCGCCGCTTCCGATGGCGCAGGGGTGAAGCTGACCCGGGTGATCGGCGGTCCCGAACTGCCCGACCTGGACCCGTTCCTGCTGCTGGACGAGTTCGGCACCGACCAGGCCGAGGACTACCTCGCCGGCTTCCCGAGCCATCCGCACCGCGGCTTCGAGACGGTGACCTACATGCTCGACGGGCGCATGCGCCACAAGGACAACCACGGCAACGAGGGCCTGCTCACGCCGGGCAGCGTGCAATGGATGACCGCCGGCCGCGGCCTGGTCCATTCGGAGATGCCCGAGCAGGAATCCGGGCGCATGCGCGGCTTCCAGCTTTGGGTGAACCTGCCGGCGCGCGAGAAGATGACCGAGCCGCGCTACCAGGAATTCGCTCCGGAGCGCATCCCGGCGGTGCTGCCGGCCGCGGGCGTGGAAGTGAAGGTCATCGCCGGCCGTGTCGGCGAGACGGCCGGGCCGATCACCCAGCCGGCCACCGACCCGCTGTACCTGGACATCGCGCTGCAGCCGGGCGCGGCCTGGGAGCATGCGCTGCCCGAGGGCCACAACGCCTTCGCCTACGTGTTCGAGGGCGCGGCGACGGTGGGCGAGGGCGAGGATGCGCGCGCGCTGGACACCCACCAGATGGGGGTGCTGGGCGGTGGCGCGGTGCTGTCGCTGCGTGCCGGGGATGCCGGCGCGCGCCTGATCCTGGTCGCCGGCGCGCCGCTGCGCGAGCCGGTGGCGCGGCATGGTCCGTTCGTGATGAATACCCGCCAGGAACTGATGCAGGCGTTCGTGGACTACCAGGAAGGCCGCTTCTGAGCGAGGGCCCACGCAGGCGTCGCCCGTAGGAGCTTCCCTGCGGGCCATGCCTGCCGTTCATCGTGCCGCCGTCGCCGATGCCTCTTCACCCGGGCCACCAGAAGACGGCCCGCGCGCACGGGGCCGCGTGAGGTGCGATCAGAAGTGGCGCTGGAAATCGAAGGACTGGCGGCGGCCGTCCGCGTCCACCTGGACGTCGATGCGCACGACGTCGCGGGGCGAGACGGGCAGCACGCCGATGTGGTCGACGTAGTCGCCGGTGGACACCGGGCGCAGGGCGATGGGTGCGCGGCGGCCGCTGAGGTCGCGCGCCTGGGCCTGGAGCCGGCCGTCGGCCGGGTGCTCCACGCCTTCGCCATCGACGCGGCGCAGCGCCACCACCAGCAGCGCGCTGCCCGGTGCGCGGGCGATGCCGTACTGGCGCGCGACGGCCTCGCCCAGGGACAGCGTGGGCAGCAGGTTGTAATGCGCGCGCAGCGCGCCGTCGAGGTCGGCCACGGCCGGCGCGGGGGCGACGAACTGCGCCGGTTGCGGCGCGTCGCCGCCCACGCAGCCGGCCAGCAGCGCGGCGGCCAGCAGGGTAGCGGCGGCGAGGCGCGGGGAGCGCACGGCCATCATCCGGCCGCCAGCTCGGCGCCGCGGACGCGCGCGGCATGCACGGCCGTCGCCACCAGCGCTTCGAAACCGCCGGCCTGGAAAGCCTCGATCGCGGCCTGGGTGGTGCCGCCGGGCGAGGTCACCCGGCGGCGCAGCTCGGCCGCCGGCTCGCCGCTCTCGGCCAGCATGCGGCCGGCGCCCAGGAGCGTCTGCACCACCAGGGTGCGGGCCTGCGCCGCGGGCAGGCCTTCGGCCTCGGCCGCCGCCTGCATGGCCTCGGCCAGCAGGAACACGTAGGCCGGGCCGCTGCCGGAGACCGCGGTCACCGCGTCCATCAGCGGCTCGTGCTCGATCCACACCGTCGCGCCGGCGCTGGCCAGCACCGCATCGGCGCGCGCGCGCCGGTCGGCATCCACGCCCGCGCCGGCGAACAGGCCGGTGACGCCGGCGCCGAGCAGTGCGGGGGTGTTGGGCATGCAGCGCACCACCGGCAGGCCGCCGCCCAGCCATTGCTGCAGGCGCGCCACCGGGATGCCGGCGGCGATGGACACCACCAGCGGCCGCGTGGCCTGCGCCTGCGCGGCCACCGATTCGCACACCTGGCCCATCACCTGCGGCTTGACCGAGAGCACCCACAGGTCGGCGCCCCGCACCGCGTCGGCGGCGTCGGCGAAGGCCTGCACGCCGAAGTCGGCGGCCAGGGCCTGGCGCAGTGGTTCCACCGGCTCGGCCACGTGGATCGCGGTGGTGTCCGTGCCGCGCGCGGCCAGGCCGCCGATCAGGCTGCGGGCCATGTTGCCGCCGCCGAGGAAGGCGATGCGGCCGGGCGCGGAAGGAGAGTGGGTCATGGGGGCGGGGCTCCTGGCGGATACCGCGCCAGTGTACGCGCGCCGCTCAGCGCGGCGGGCGCGGGCCGAACAGCGCGGTGCCGATGCGCACCATCGTGGCGCCCTCGGCGATGGCCACGGCGAAGTCATCGCTCATGCCCATCGACAGGGTGTCCATGCCCGGGTGTTCGGCCGCCAGTGCGTCGAACAGCGCCCGCATCCGCCGGAACGCCGGGCGCCTGGCCTCGGCCTCGGCATGCGGCACCGGGATCGACATCAGCCCGCGCAGGGCCAGCCGCGGCTCGGCCGCGACCTTGCGCGCCAGTGCCGGCAGTTCCTCCGGGTGGCAGCCGGCCTTGCCGGCTTCGCCCTCCACGTTGACCTGCAGCAGCACGTTCAGCGGCGCGCGCGCCGGGTGCCGGTGCCGGGCCAGGGCCGCGGCCACGCTGGGCCGGTCCACGCTCTGCACCCAGTCGAAGACCTGCGCGGCCAGGGCGGCCTTGTTCGATTGCAGGTGGCCGATCAGGTGCCAGTCCAGGCCCGCGTCCAGGGCGCCGCGCTTGGCCGCCGCTTCCTGCACGTAGTTCTCGCCGAAGGCGCGCTGCCCGGCGCCGGCCAGGACGGCCACCGCCTCGGGCGGCTGCACCTTGGAGACGGCCAGCAGGGCCGGTGCCGGCCGCCCGGCGGCGGCGGCGGCCTCGTGGATGCGATGCAGCACCTGGTGCAGGCGTTCGGCGGGCGTGGCGGGTGGGGGCACGGGGCGGCGGGTTTCGGGATTGGCGGCGGCGGCCGTGGCGCTATACTGCCGCGAGGGGATGTATCGCACCAGTGCGCGCACGACGGCGCGACCACCAGGGGATGGAAACGATGGATATCGCCGAACTGCTGGCGTTCTCGGTCAAGAACAAGGCCTCCGACCTGCACCTTTCCGCCGGCCTGCCGCCGATGATCCGCGTGGACGGCGACGTGCGCCGGATCAACATCCCGGCGCTGGACCACAAGCAGGTCCACGCGCTGGTGTACGACATCATGTCGGACAAGCAGCGGCGCGACTACGAGGAATTCCTCGAGGTCGACTTCTCCTTCGAGATCCCCTCGCTGGCCCGCTTCCGCGTCAACGCGTTCAACCAGAACCGCGGCGCCGGCGCGGTGTTCCGCACCATTCCCTCCGAGGTGCTGAGCCTGGAGGACCTGGGCTGCCCGCCGATCTTCCGCGAGCTGATCCAGCAGCCGCAGGGCCTGATCCTGGTCACCGGCCCGACCGGCTCGGGCAAGTCGACCACGCTGGCGGCGATGATCGACTTCATCAACAAGAACGAGTACGGGCACATCCTCACCGTCGAGGACCCGATCGAGTTCGTGCACACCTCGCAGAAGTGCCTGATCAACCAGCGCGAGGTGCACCGCGACACCCACGGCTTCAGCGAGGCGCTGCGCTCGGCGCTGCGCGAGGACCCCGACTACGTGCTGGTCGGCGAAATGCGCGACCTGGAAACCATCCGCCTGGCGCTGACCGCCGCCGAGACCGGACACCTGGTGTTCGGCACCCTGCACACCTCCTCGGCGGCCAAGACCATCGACCGCATCATCGACGTGTTCCCGGCCGGCGAGAAGCCGATGGTGCGCTCGATGTTGTCCGAGTCGCTGCGCGCGGTGATCAGCCAGGCGCTGCTGAAGAAGGTCGGCGGCGGGCGCACCGCAGCCTGGGAGATCATGGTGGGCACCCCGGCCATCCGCAACCTGATCCGCGAGGACAAGGTCGCGCAGATGTACTCGGCCATCCAGACCGGCCAGCAGCACGGCATGATGACCCTGGACCAGCACCTGCAGGACCTGGTCAAGCGCGGCCTGGTCACCCGCCAGCAGGCCCGGGAATACGCCAAGGACAAGCGCCTTTTCGAGTGACGGAGCCGGCATAGTCCCGGCCCGAATCCCCCGCACTCCGGAGCATCGCCATGAGCACCATCGACTTCACCTCGTTCCTCAAGCTGATGGCGCACCAGCGGGCGTCGGACCTGTTCATCACCGCCGGCATGCCGCCGGCGATGAAGGTGCACGGCAAGATCAGCCCCATCACCCAGACCGCGCTCACCCCGCAGCAGAGCCGCGACCTGGTGCTGAACGTGATGACCCCGTCGCAGCGCGAGGAGTTCGAGAAGACCCACGAGTGCAACTTCGCCATCGGCGTGGCCGGCGTCGGCCGCTTCCGCGTGTCGTGCTTCTACCAGCGCAACCAGGTGGGCATGGTCCTGCGCCGGATCGAGACCAAGATCCCCACGGTGGAGGAGCTGAACCTGCCGCCGGTGATCAAGACCCTGGCGATGACCAAGCGCGGCATCATCATCTTCGTCGGCGCCACGGGCACGGGCAAATCCACCTCGCTGGCGGCGATGATCGGCTACCGCAACCAGAACTCCACCGGGCACATCATCACCATCGAGGACCCGATCGAGTTCGTGCACAAGCACGAGGGCTGCATCATCACCCAGCGCGAGGTCGGCATCGACACCGACAGTTGGGACAACGCGCTCAAGAACACCCTGCGCCAGGCGCCGGACGTGATCATGATCGGCGAGGTGCGCACCCGCGAAGGCATGGATCACGCCATCGCCTTCGCCGAGACCGGCCACCTGGTGCTGTGCACCCTGCACGCCAACAACGCCAACCAGGCGATGGACCGCATCATCAACTTCTTCCCCGAGGACCGGCGCGGCCAGTTGCTGATGGACCTGTCGCTGAACCTCAAGGGCGTGGTCGCCCAGCAACTGGTGCCGACCCCGGACGGCAAGGGCCGCCGGGTGGCGATGGAGATCCTGCTGGGCACGCCGCTGATCCAGGACTACATCCGCGACGGCGAGATCCACAAGCTCAAGGAAGTGATGAAGGAATCCACCAACCTGGGCATGAAGACCTTCGACCAGAGCCTGTTCGAGCTGTACCAGGCCGGCGAGATCTCCTACGAGGATGCGCTGCGCTACGCCGACTCGCAGAACGAGGTGCGCCTGCGGATCAAGCTCTCCCAGGGCGGCGACGCCCGCACCCTGGCCCAGGGCCTGGACGGGGTGGAGATCTCCGAGACGCGCTGACCGGGCGCGGCGCTCCGCGCCGCCGGCGGCGGCAAGGCTGGGTAAACGGTGTCGCGTGGGGGGGTCGTGCGCGGGCGGTCAGGCTTTCGCCGCCGCCATCCACGGCGGCGCCTGCGCGGCGATGCGCGCATGCACCGGGCAGCCGGGGCGGTGCGCGCCCGGCAGGTAGCCCAGGCTCATCAGGAATTCGCCGGTGATCTCGCCGCCGGTGAAGCGGAAGGTGCGCTTGAACAGTTTCACCCAGCCGGCCTTGTCCAGAGGATGGTGGGCATCGAGCCACCGGGCGAAGCCGCCGTGGCTGTCGCGCAGGCGCATGATCGCCCCGGCGTTGTGGATCGCCGCGTCCACCTTCAGCCGGTTGCGGACGATGCCCGGGTCGGCGAGCAGGCGCGCGCGGTCGGCGTCGCCGTAGGCGGCCACCCGGGCCACGTCGAAGCCGTCGTAGGCGCGGCGGAAGCCTTCGCGCTTGCGCAGCATCGTCTCCCAGCTCAGCCCCGCCTGGTTGATCTCCAGCAGCAGGCGCTCGAACAGCACCGCTTCTTCACGCTGCGGGAAACCGTATTCGCGGTCGTGGTAGGGGCCGTGCAGCGGGTGGCCGGGGGCGAAATCGCAATAGCCGGACATGGTCGACGCTCAGTGGGAGTCGGCGGTGGCCGGTGGAGGTTCCAGGTGCTGCGGCGCGGTGCCCTGGCCCAGCGAGAGCGCCGGCCAGCGTTGGTGGTGCACCTGGAGCTGCCCGGTGCGCAGGGCCTGGCGCAGGTCCGGCCGGCCGTGCGTGCCGGCGCTCCAGAACCCGACCCGCCCGGCATCCTCCCAGCCACCGTCCTCGTGCGCATGCAGCCGGCATTGCGCGTGCCGGTCGCCGGCCAGGCTGCACAGCAGCGCTTCGTCGCGCCCGTCGTCGTCCAGGTCGCGGACCAGCACGACGCACTCCGCATCCGGCTGCAGGCATTCGCCCGCATCCAGGCGACCGCCGACCAGCGCCTGCCACCAGGCATCGCCGGGGTCGGTGCCGCCTTCGGCCGGGACGATCAGCGCGCGCGCCTGGTCCGCGTCGCGCAGCCGGGTGCGTTCGCGCTCCGCGGCGCTGCGGTGGGTGTTCCAGCGCTGGCTGCGCCGGAGCATGGCGTCCAGTTCGGCCACCGCACCGGCATCGCCGGCGAAGGCCGGGTCGGTGCGCAGGGCCTGCACCGCGCGGTAGCCGCGCCGTCCCAGGTCGAAGCGCAGGTACGCCAGGTCTTCCCGGGCCAGTTCCGGCGCCGCCTCGCGCAGCCGTTGCGCCTGGCTGGCGGCGCTGATCCGCTGCGCATCCAGCGCCGGCGAATTGGCCAGCACCACCAGGGCCATCACCATCCAGGACAGGACCATGTTGACCCCGCGCAGCGGACCCAGCCAGACCCCGCGCGAACGCAGCACCGACCACGCGTAGCCCAGCGCGTACAGCGCGGCGACCACCGCCACCAGGCCCGCCCAGAAGCGGTCGGCGGTCCACCCGTACTGGGCGATGCGCAGGCCCATCGCGTACAGGGCCAGGCCGGCGTACAGCGGCAGCACCAGCAGCCCGGCCTCCACCATCCGCCGCAGCCAGGCCGGATAGGGACGCTCGCCTTCGCCGTCCTGGTACACGGCGTTGGCGAACACCACCAGCAGCACGACCACGTTGACCAGCAGGGTGGCGGCCGAGCGCGTGCGCCACAGCGGCTCCAGCCCGGTGAACAGCAGGCTGGCGACGAACAGCACGGCGATGAAGGCCAGCAGCGGCAGCAGGCCCTTGAACACCGCGAACAGGATCTGCCGCGCGACCTGCACCGGGCGCTGCTGGGTGCGGCCGATCAGGATGCCCAGCCCGGCCATCGCGCCGGTGGCCAGGTGGACGAAGGCGTCCTCGCCGAACAGGTCGCGGAAGAAGTGCACGTCCACCAGCGCGAACAGCCGGCCCCACAGGTACAGCACCGCCCAGCAGATGCCGGTGAACAGCGCGGCCAGGGCCAGGGTCAGCGCGTTCTGCCAGGCGTGCTCGAACAACGCCGGGTAGGGCGCCCGCCAGTTCCCGTGTGCCAGCCGGCATTGGAGCCAGGGCAGGGCCACGAACAGGCCGATCGCCAGCGCCGCCCCGAACGGGCCCAGCACCTGCGAACTGCGCAGGCCCGGCGCGCCGGTCGCGTTCCATCCGGCCCAGGCGGCCAGGGCCAGGAACAGGGCGGACAGCGCCGCGGCGTGCCGCCAGAAGCGCGCGTCCCGCAGGTCCTGCACGCTGAGGGCCATCGCGGTCGGCACGGTCAGCACCAGGGTGTACCAGCACACCCGGCCGCCGAGCCCGGAGAACGGCCACCAGCCGTGCTCGGCGCCCTTCTGCGCCAGGTACATCAGGCCGCCCTGCAGCAGCGCGGCCAGGACGATGAAGGAGCGGGTCTGGCGCGGCAGCGCCGGGTCGCTGTGCATGGGCGGGGGTTCCTGGAGGCTGCCCGATTATGGCAAAGCCGCGCACCGGCGGCCGGGCTAGAATGCGCGCATGCCCGCCACTTCCGACACCCTCGCCAACCAGTTGCTGGTCGCGTTGCCGGCGCTGGCCGACCCCAACTTCGCACGCAGCGTGGCCCTGATCTGCCAGCACGACGACCAGGGCGCGATGGGCGTGATGGTCAACCGCGCCTCCGAATACACCCTGGGCCAGGTGCTGTCGCAGATGGGCATCGGCAGCGACGACGCGCAACTGTGCGCGCGCGCCGTGCTGCACGGCGGGCCGGTGCACCAGGAGCGCGGCTTCGTCCTGCACGACGGCGGGCGCGAGTGGGACTCCAGCCTGCAGGTGGCCGCAGGCCTGTACCTGACCACCTCGCGCGACGTCCTGGAGGCGATGGCCGCCGGCGAAGGCCCGCGCAACGCGGTGGTGGCGCTGGGCTGCGCCGGCTGGGGCGCCGGGCAACTGGAGTTCGAGCTGGGCGAGAACACCTGGCTGACCGCGCCGGCCGACTCGGAGCTGCTGTTCGAGCTGCCCCTCGAACGCCGCTGGCAGACCGCCGCCGGGCGCATCGGTGTGGACCTGTTCCGCATGACCGACTACAGCGGGCATGCCTGAGCCTTCCGCGCCTTCCGCGCTTGCGGCCGGCGCATTGCCGGCCGATGCGATCGTGCTGGGCTTCGACGTCGGCGCGCGGCGCATCGGCGTGGCGGTGGGCAGCGGGCTGGGCGGCGCGCGCGCGGTGGCGGTGGTCGAGGTGCGTGCCGTCGGGCCGGACTGGGACGCGATCGACCGCCTGCACGGGCAGTGGCGTCCGCGCGGCCTGGTGGTCGGCGACCCGATGAGCCTGGACGGCGGGGACCAGCCGATCCGCCGCATCGCCCGCGCCTTCGCCCGGGAGCTGAAGGCCCGCTACGCCTTGCCGGTGGCGATGATCGACGAGCGTTCCAGTTCGGTGGAGGCCGCGCAGCGCTTCGCCCGCGACCGCGCCGCCGGCAACCGCCGCCGTCGCGACGCGCAGGCGCTGGACGCGGCCGCCGCGGCGGTGATCGTCGAGCGCTGGCTGGCCGCGCCCGCGGATGCCACGCCGGTGTAGCGCCGTGTCGGCCACGCGACGACCGCCATGCGCACGAACCGCCACAATCGCTTGCGAGCGGTGACGCCGCCGCCCGAACTCCCCGTGCCGCCGGCCGCCGCCGGCTCCTACTGGACCTCTCCCACGCCATGACCCAGCAACTCGACTCCGACGGCCGCCTGCGCCACCTGCTCACCCTGGAAGGGTTGCCGCGCACGACCCTGCTGCAACTGCTCGACCGGGCCGGCCAGATCCGCGACGCGGCGGTCGGCCGCGTGGGCAAGCGCGCGGTGCTGGCCGGCACCGCGGTGTGCACGCTGTTCTTCGAGCCCTCCACGCGCACCCGCAGCTCGTTCCAGTTGGCCGCGCAGCGGCTGGGCGCGGACGTGCTCAACTTCGATGCCTCCACCTCATCCACGCGCAAGGGCGAGACCGCGCGCGACACGCTGAAGAACCTGGAGGCGATGGGCGTGCGCGGCTTCGTCGTGCGCCATCCCGACGACCATGCGGTACGGATGCTGGCCGAAGCGGCCGGCGAGGGCACCGCGCTGGTCAACGCCGGCGACGGCCGCAGCGCGCACCCGACCCAGGGCCTGCTGGACATGCTGACCCTGCGCCAGGCCAAGGGCGGCGATTTCTCCAGGCTCAAGGTGCTGATCGTGGGCGACGTGCGGCACTCGCGGGTGGCGCGCTCGGACCTGGACGCGCTGCGCACGCTGGGCACCGGGGAAATCCGGATCTGCGGCCCGGCCTCGCTGCTGCCCGATGCCGCCACCGTCGCCGGCTGCGTGGTCGGCGAGGACTTCGACGCCATGCTCGAGGGCGTGGATGCGCTGATGATGCTGCGCCTGCAGCGCGAGCGCATGGAGGAGGGGCTGGTGCCCTCGCTGGAGGACTACCACGCCCGCTACGGCCTCACCGCGCCGCGCCTCAGGCGCGCGGCGCCGGAGGCGGCGGTGCTGCATCCCGGGCCGATCAACCGCGGCGTGGAGATCACCGACGAGGTGGCCGACGGCCCGCAATCGTGGGTGCTGCGCCAGGTCGCCAACGGCGTGGCCGTGCGCATGGCGGTGCTGGAGATGCTGCTGGGCTGAGTAGGCGGATGCCCGGGCATGGCTTCCGGAAGCCTGTCGCCGACCGGAGCCGGTTCCTGCAGGAAGCGGCCAGGAGGCGGCCTCATGCAGGAGCCGGGCATGGGGCCGGCGATGCGCCGGCCGTCAGTCCTCGGCGATCGCCGCGGGCCGCGGCGGGATCGGGCCGGTCGCCTGGCGTGCCGACTCGACCAGGCCGAGGAATTCGCGGCGCAACCCCCAGCGGTCCTCGCCGATGGCGCCGCGCGCGGTGGCGGCCACGTCGTCCCAGTCCCAGCCTTCCACGTTGGCGCCGCCGCGCAGCAGGTCGGCGTAGCCGATGAGCGCGCTGGCGAAGCGCATCGATTCGCCCGGCGCGGTGCGCAGCGAGGCGCGCAGCACCGGGGTCTCGATCAGCCGGCTGTGGGCCTGGCCGGGCAGCTTGTAGCGCAGCCGCAGGTGGGCCAGCTCGGCGCCCTCGGCGCCGGCCGCCGCCGAGGCGCCGGCGTAGCGCAGCGCGGGCAGGCGCTCGCCGCCGGAACCGGCCAGCGCGATCTCGTACAGCGCGGTCACCTCGTGGCCGGCGCCGATGTCCCCGGCATCGACCTTGTCGTTGGCGAAGTCCTCGCGCGCCAGCAGGCGGTTCTCGTAGCCGACCAGGCGGTACTCGGACACCACCGCCGGGTTGAACTCGATCTGCACCTTCACGTCGTTGGCGATGGTCAGCAGGGTGGATTGCATCTCCTGCACCAGTACCTTGCGCGCTTCCTCGGGCGTGTCGATGTAGACGTGCTGGCCGTCGCCGGCATCGGCCAGGCGCTCGGCCATGGCGTCGTGGTAGTTGCCCTGGCCGAAGCCCAGGGTGGACAGGGCGATGCCGGACTTGCGCTGGTCGGACACCAGCGTCTCCAGCGCGTCGCGGGAGATAGTGCCGACGTTGAAGTCGCCGTCGGTGGCCAGCAGGATCCGGTTCACGCCGCCCTCGATGAAGCCCTCCCGGGCCACGGCGTAGGCCAGGCGGATGCCATCGCCGCCGTTGGTGCTGCCGCCGGCCTGCAGGCGCTCGAGCGCGGCCAGTATCCGGTCGTGGCGGTCGCCCGGGGTGGGCGGCAGCACCAGCCCGGCCGAGCCGGCGTAGACCACGATGGACACGCGGTCCTGCGCGCGCAGTTGCGGCACCAACTGGGCGAAGGCGTGCTTGAGCAGCGGCAGCCTGTCCGGGGCGTGCATCGAGCCGGAGGTGTCGATCAGCAGCACCAGGTTGGACGGCGGCAGCTCGGACTTGTCCACGTCGTAGCCCTTGATCCCGACCATCAGCAACTGCCGCTTGGGGTTCCAGGGCGCCGGCGCCAGCTCGGTGGTCACCCGGAAAGGGGCTTCGCGCGTGGCCGGGGCCGGGTGGCCGTAGTCGAAATAGTTGAGGAACTCCTCCACGCGTACTGCGTCGGCCGGCGGGCGCATGCCCCGGCGCAGCATGCGCCGCACGTTGGCGTAGCTGCCGGTATCCACGTCGATGGAGAAGGTCGATACCGGCTGCTCGCCGGTGCGCTGCACCGGATTGTCCTCGCGGCCCTCGTAGCGCTCGGTGTCGGCCTGCGGGGCGATGCCGGGCATGGCCCGCTGCATCGCCGCCGGCGCGCCGTGCATCGGATGCACGCCGGTGGCCAGGGGCGTGGGAGCGGGCGGTGCCGGCGGCGCGTAGGCATCGGCCATCCGGTCGGCCGCGATCTCCCTCCGTGCGGGCGGGGCGGATGCCTCGGCCGCGTGCCCGGCGCCCGAAGGGGTGGAGCGGCAGGCCGGCAGCGACAGGGCCAGCAGCGAAAGCAGGGCGGCGGCGAGCAGGGACGCGCGCCTGGACGAAAGAGTGTGCATGTTCGGACTCCCGGGTTGGTCGTGGAATCGAACGCGCGATGCGCGCCGGTGGGGTTATCGGTTTCCGGCGCGCGAGGGCGCAGTCCCCGCCGCGCCGGGTCAGACCACCATCGGCTCGAACTCGATGCCCAGGCCGGGCATGTTCTCCTTCTCGCCCAGCAGGTCGGCGCGCAGCAGCGGGCGGGCTTCGATCCAGGCGCGCTGCACGACCAGCCGCAGGCCGTCCTCGGTGGCGGTCAGCTCCAGCATCGGGATGGGGTCGTCGTCGTGCGCGCGGTGCAGCAGCACCGCCAGGCGCAGCAGCGCGGCCTTGCGCCGGGCCGAAAGCAGCAGGCGGTCGGGCAGGGCGTCGAAGGCGGCGCGGGGCACGCTGCGCCGGTGGGTGCGCACCAGCGCGGCCAGCACCTGCTGCTCCTGGCGGGAGAAGCCGGCGATGTCGGAATGCTCGAGGATGTAGGCGCCGTGCACGTGGTAGTGGCTGTGGGCCAGGGTCAGGCCCAGTTCGTGCAGGTGCGCGGCCCAGCCGAGCATGCGCGCGTCGTCGTCGTCCAGCGCCCAGTCCTGCGCGGCCTGGGCGAACAGGCGCAGCGCGGTGCGCTCCACGCGCGCGACCTGGACCTCGTCGATGCCGTAGCGGGAGGTGAGTGACTGCACGGATGCGTCGCGCGGGTCGTTGTCGCCACCGCGGCCGAGCATGTCGTAGAGGATGCCCTCGCGCATGGCCGCCTTGCTGACCAGCAGCTTCTGCAGGCCCAGCGCCTGGAAGGCGGCCTCCAGCACCAGCAGGCCGCCGGCGATGATCGGGCGGCGCTCGCCGGACAGGCCGGGCAGGTCGATCCTGTCGATGCTGCTGGCCTGGAGCAGGCGGTCGCGCACCAGCGGCAGGGCCTCGGCGGTGATCGCGCCCTTGGTCAGCTTCATGGCCGCGCAGATCTCGCCGATGGACTTGTGCGTGCCCGAGGACCCCAGCGCCTCCTGCCAGCCCAGGGCGCGGTACACGCCGGCGAACTGCTGGAACTCGGCGCTGATCTCGGTCAGCGCGTCCTTCCACTTCTTCTTCGACAGCCGGCCGCTGGGGAAGAACCGCCGGGTGCTGGCGATGCAGCCGGCCTGCAGGCTCTCGCGCTCCACCGGGTCGAAGCCGCGGCCGATGATGAATTCGGTCGAGCCGCCGCCGATGTCGATCACCAGGCGCAGTTGCCCGGGCTTGGGCGGCTGCGCATGGGCCACGCCCAGGTAGATCAGGCGCGCCTCCTCGCGGCCGGAGACCACCTCGATCGGGTGGCCCAGGGCGGCCTCGGCCGCGGCCAGGAACGCCTGCGGCTGGCGCAGGCGGCGCACGGTGTTGGTGGCCAGCGCGCGCACGTGCAGGCGGGACACGCCGCGCAGGCGCTGGCCGAAGCGGGCCAGGCAGTCCAGCGCGCGCTGCCGCGCCGGCGCGGCCAGGCCGCCGTGGCCGTCGAGGCCGTCGGCCAGCCGCACCGTCTCGCGCAGGCGGTCGACCACGCGCAACTGGCCCAGCGTGTGCTGGGCCAGGATCATGTGGAAGCTGTTGGACCCCAGGTCGATGGCGGCCATTGCGTCGCCGTCCTGGACCTGGGGCAGGGCGGGAGCGCTGCGCATCGCGAGAGGACTGGGCATGGGGGCGAATCTTAGCGGATGCGCGCGCGCCCCTCCGGAAAGGGACTAGAGCGCGTCCAGCAGCGCCTGCTGCGCCGAATACGGCACCTCGCCTTCGGCCGGCGCGCACGGGCGGTAACGGCCGTCGGCGCCCAGCTCCCAGGCATTGAGATTGTCGGCCAGGTAGTTGCGCAGGGCCTCGCGGCGGACCCGTTCCACCAGCCCCGGCGCCAGCACCGGGAAGCAGGTCTCCACCCGGCGCAGCAGGTTGCGCTCCAGCCAGTCGGCGCTGGCGCAATACAGCTCGGGCTTGCCGTCGTTGCCGAACCAGTACACCCGGCTGTGCTCCAGGAAGCGGCCGACGATCGAACGCACCCTGATGTTGTCCGATATTCCCGGCACGCCCGGGCGCAGGGTGCAGGCGCCGCGCACGACCAGGTCGATCGACACGCCGGCCTGCGAGGCCTGGTACAGCGCGCGGATCACCTGCGGCTCGTTGAGCGCGTTCATCTTGGCCACGATCCGGCCCGGGCGGCCGGAGGCGGCCAACTGCGACTCGCGCGCGATCCGGGCCAGGATCCCGCTGTGCAGGGTGAACGGCGACTGCAGCAGGCGCTTGAGCCGGATCGACGGCGCCAGCCCGGACAACTGCTGGAACAGCAGGTGCACGTCGTTGCCGATGTCGGCATCGGCGGTGATCAGGCCCAGGTCGGTGTAGGCGCGCGCGGTGCCGCTGTGGTAGTTGCCGGTGCCCAGGTGCACGTAGCGGCGCAGGCGGCGGCCCTCGCGGCGCACGATCAGCAGCATCTTGGCATGGGTCTTGAAGCCGACCACGCCGTACACCACCTGCACCCCGGCCTCCTGCAGGCGGTCGGCCACGCCCAGGTTGGCGTCCTCGTCGAAGCGCGCGCGCAGCTCGATCACCACGGTCACGTCCTTGCCGTTGCGCGCGGCCAGGACCAGCGCGTCGACGATGGCCGACTCCTTGCCGGTGCGGTACAGGGTCTGCTTGATTGCCAGCACTTCCGGGTCGGTGGCGGCCTGGTTGAGCAGGTCCAGCACGCTGGCGAACGAGTCGAACGGGTGGTGCAGCAGCACGTCGCCGCGGCCGACGGCCTCGAAGACGTTCTCGCCCTCCAGCCGGTTGCGCGGGGTGAACGGCGGGTACTTCAGCTCCGGCCGCTGCACCAGGTCGTAGACCTGGATCACCCGGTTGAGGTTGACCGGCCCGTCGATGTAGTAGACCGCGTTCTCGCCCAGCTCGAAGTTCTGCAGCAAGGTGCGCACGATCGGCTTGGGGCAGTCGTGAGCGATCTCCAGGCGCACGGCGGGGCGGTAGCCGCGGCCGACCAGCTCGCTGCGCAGCGCCGAGGCCAGGTTCTCCACCTCGTCCTCGTCCACCACCAGCTCGGAGTTGCGGGTGACGCGGAACTGGAAGGCGCCGCGCACGGTCATGCCCGGGAACAGTTCGCCCACGAACGCCGACAGCATCGAGGACAGCAGCACGAAGGCCTGCTCGTCCTTGCCGCGCAGGCTCGGCGGCAGCTCGACGATGCGGTTGAGCGAGCGCGGCGCGCGGACGATGGCCAGGTGGCCGGGGCGGCCGAACGCGTCCATGCCCTCCAGCACCACCACCACGTTGAGCGACTTGTTGAGGATCCGCGGGAACGGGTGCGAGGGGTCCAGGCCCAGCGGCGAGAGCACCGGCATGACGTTGTGGCGGAAGTACGCGCGCAGCCAGCGGCTCTGGCGCGCGGACCAACTGTGGCGGCCGAGGATGCGCACCCCGGCCTGGGCCAGGGCCGGGCGCACCACCTGGTTCCAGCACTCGTACTGCGCCTGTACCAGCCCGGCGGCGCGGCCGTGGATGGCGTCCAGCAGTTGCGCCGGGGCGATGCCGTCCGGCGCGGCGGGCAGGCCGAAGTCCGCCGCGTGGCGCACGGCGGCGGCGCGGATCTCGAAGAACTCGTCCAGGTTGGTGCAGGAAATGCACAGGAACCGCAGCC
Organism: Pseudoxanthomonas broegbernensis; assembly: GCF_014202435.1. Taxonomy (GTDB): domain Bacteria; phylum Pseudomonadota; class Gammaproteobacteria; order Xanthomonadales; family Xanthomonadaceae; genus Pseudoxanthomonas; species Pseudoxanthomonas broegbernensis. The sequence continues at coordinate 338,893 of NZ_JACHGU010000002.1, forward strand.
GCTCCAGCAGCGGCACCCGCGGGTCCTGCGCCTGGGCCAGCACCCGGGTGTTGAAGTCCAGTTGCGACAGCTCGCGGTTGAGGTACAGCGCCGGGTCGCGCAGGTCGTCGCCGGCCGCGTATCCGGGCGTGGCCGGTGCGGGGTCGCAAAGCGGGCTGTCGGTATCCATGGCGGGTGCGCTGGCGGAGTGGCTGGGGTGGGGGTTCATGGGGTATCCGGCGAAGCGTGGTGTCCGGATGCATCGCCATCATGCCGCGATTGCACCCGTTCGGGGCCGAAATGGCAGGCGAACACGCTGCCCTGGCCGACGGTGCTTTCGATCGACAGCCGCGCCTGGTGCAGCCCCAGCACGTGCTTGACGATGGACAGGCCCAGGCCGGTGCCGCCGCTCTCGCGCGAGCGGCTGCTGGAAACGCGGTAGAAACGCTCGGTCAACCGCGGCAGGTGCGCCTCGGCGATGCCGTAGCCGGTGTCGCGCACCGCCAGCGCCACGCCGCCGCCGTCCTCGCGGGCGAAGGTCACGGCGACGGTGCCGCCCACCGGGGTGTAGCGCACCGCGTTGGTCACCAGGTTGGAGAAGGCGCTGTGCAGCTCCTTGGTCGAGCCGAGCAGGTCGCAGCCGGCCAGGTCGTGCACCTCGATGGTGTGCCGGCCCTGGCTGAAGGCCTCGGCCTCGCGCTTGAGCGTGGCCAGCATCGGCACCATCGCCACCGGTTCCTCGGGCAGGCTGTCGCGCGACTCCAGCCGCGACAGGGTCAGCAGGTCCTCCACCAGTTGGGTCATGCGCTGGGACTGCTTCTGCATCTCCTCCAGCATCGGCCGCCATTCCGGGAATTCGGCCGGGTCGAGCATGTCCAGGTAGCCGTGGACCACGGTCAGCGGCGTGCGCAATTCATGGGACACGTTGGCCACGAAGTCGCGGCGCACCTGTTCCAGGCGCAGCAGCTTGCTCACGTCGCGGGCGACCAGCAGCCAGTAGTCGTCCGAATAGGGGATCAGGCGCAGGTTCAGGCGCAGCCGCTCGTTCACCGGTGCGGGCGCATCGAGGATGGGCTCGGCCCGGCGCCCGGCTGCCAGCCAGCGGGACAGCGGCAGCGGCTGCAGGCGTTCGGCCACCGGCGCGCCGAGGTCGCGCGGGTGGGCCAGGCCGAGCAGGTCGGTGGCGGCCTCGTTGAACCACAGGATGCGCTGGGTGTTGCGGTCCACCACCACCACGCCGTCGGGCAGGGCGGCGGCGGCGGCGCGGTAGGCGCGCAGCATGTCCAGCAGGCGGCGCTTGCGCGCGCGCATCTCCGACTGGCTGCGGTGCAGCAGGCGGTCCAGCTCGTTCCAGGCGCCGTGGCCCTGGCCCGGCTCCCAGCGCTTGCGCGCGGTGAGCCGCAGCAGCACCCGGCGCAGCCGCCAGTAATGCCAGGCCAGCACGCCCAGCGCGGCGGCGGCCAGCATCGCGGCGGGCCGGCCGATGGCGAGGCCGAACACCGTGGCCGCCGCCAGCAGCGCGAACACCGCCGGCAGCGTGCGCCACCAGGCCGAGCGCAGGCGGTCCGGCGCGCGCGCGGTGGAGGCGTGCGCGTCGCGGCGCCGTCCGTCGTCCTCCCGCGGGGGCGGCACGGGGAGCGTGGGGAAATCGTCCATCCCGGGGCCGCCGCGGCCGCCTCAGGCCGCCGCGGAGAAGCGGTAGCCGGCCCCGCGCACGGTCTGGACCATGCCGTCCACGCCGAACGGTTCCAGGGTCTTGCGCAGGCGGCGGATGTGCACGTCGATGGTGCGCTCCTCCACGTACACGCTGCCGCCCCAGACGTGGTCCAGCAGTTGGGCGCGGCTGTAGACCCGGTCGGGGTGGGTCATGAAGAAATGCAGCAGGCGGTATTCGGTGGGGCCGATCGTCACCGCGGCCTCGCCGGCGAACACGCGGTGGGCGGCCCCGTCGATGCGCAGCCCGCCCATGGCCACGCTGCCGTCCTCGTCGTCCTCGCGCGAGCGCCGCAGCACCGCGCGGATGCGCGCCAGCAGCTCGCGCGCGGAGAACGGCTTGACCACGTAGTCGTCCACGCCCGCTTCCAGCCCGCCGACGCGGTCGTTCTCCTCGCCGCGCGCGGTGAGCATGATGATGGGCACCTCGCGGGTGAGCGCCTCGCGGCGCCAGCGCCGGGCCAGGTCCAGGCCGCTGGTGCCCGGCAGCATCCAGTCCAGCAGGATCAGATCGGGGACGCGGTCGGCGATGGCGGCCTGGGCCTCGCGCGCGTCGCCGGCGTGCACGGGGGCGTAGTCGCCCTTGCGCAGAGCGAAGGCGACCATGTCGCGGATGGCGGGTTCGTCGTCGACGATGAGGATCTGCTTCTGCACGGTCCTTCCCGGCGTTTGGGCGGTTCGCCGGGATTAGACTACCGTTGGATGACGGTTGTGTGACAAGGCGTGGCGAACACGGCCGCGGCGGTTCAGCGCCGCTGCATGTCCGGGTCGCGGATGCCCTGCCGGCGCAGCTCCAGCACGGTCGGGGTGATGGAGGCGATGCGCGCGTCCACCCGGGCACGGGCCACGTAGTCCAGGTCGCCGCGCTTCTTCAGGTTCTCCAACTGGATCAGCGCCTGCTCCGGGCGGCCGTTGAGGAAGGCGGCCTCGGCGTAGGCCTCGCCGGCGCGCGCGCCGTCGCCGGCCAGTTCGCAGGCGCGGGCGAAGGTCTGCTGGAACACCGGGTCCTCGCCGGCGCGGGCCAGCAGCGGGCGCAGCACTTCCTGGGCGCGCTGGCCGGCCTGCGCACCGCCCTGCTCGACCAGGACGCGGGCGTAGCTCAGGGCCACCGGCCGGCTGCCGGGCAGGCGGCGCAGCCATTCGTCGAAGCGGCGGTTGGCCTGGGCGGTGCGGCCGGCGCGGGATTCGGCTTCGCCCAGGGCCATCGCCACCCAGAGGTTGTCCGGGTGGCGCTCCAGCAGGGCCTGCAGTTCGGCGGCCGCGCTGGCCGGCTCGCGCGCGCTCTGCACCAGGGCCAGGCCGTAGCGCTGGGCATCGCTCAGGCCGTCCGGCCCGGCCCGGCGCAAGGCCTCGTATTCGCGTACGGCCGCATCGGCGGTGACGGCGCTGAGCGCGCGCAGGCGTTCCTGCGCCCAGGCGAACTGGCCGCTGTCGCCGCCGGCCAGCGCGGGGGGCAGGGCATGGAGCCGGAAATCGGCGGGCAGCAGGGGGTTGGGCTTTCCCGGCGGCGCCGCGGCCACGCCGCCGCGTTCCAGCCGCTCGACCCGCTGCACCTGCTCGCCGCCGGGCTCGCCGACCGAGGTGGTGGCGGTGACCGCGCCGCGCCGCAGTTGCTCGGCGCGCTGCTTGGCCTCGCCGATGCGGGTGGTGTTGACCGGGTGAGTGCGCAGGTAGTCGGGCGCGCTGTAGCCCCCCTGGTTGCCGCGCATGGCGAAGGACATCCGCTCGAAGAAGCCGGCCATGGCGTCCACGTCGTAGCCGCTGCGCGACAGCGTGCGGATGCCGATGCGGTCGGCCTCGGACTCGTTGGAGCGGGTGTAGTTGATCTGGTTCTGCTGGATCAGGCCCATCGCGCTGATCAGCGCGGCCTGGGTGGCTTCGCCGGAGGAAGTGCCGCCGGCCGCCTGCGCGGCGACGATGGCCGCCAGCATGCCCAGCAGGATCGGCACCTGGTCGCGCTGCGCGCGCTCCACCCCGCGCAGCACGTGCTGCTGGGTGACGTGGGCGATCTCGTGGGAGAGCACCGCGGCGACCTCGTCTTCGCGCTGGGCGGTGAGGACCAGGCCGGCGTTCATGCCGATGTAGCCGCCCAGGGTGGCGAAGGCGTTGATCTGCCGGTCCTTGAGCATGAACAGGGTGTAGCGCTGCTCGGGCCGGTCGCTGTTGGCGCCCAGCCGGTTGCCGATGGACTGCAGCCAGTCGTCGACCAGCGGGTCCTCCAGCGTGTAGCGGTAGTTGCGCAGTTCGCGCAGCATCATCGCGCCGTACTGCTCCTGCCGCGCGGGGGTCAGCAGCTCGCCGGCGGAGGAGCCGATGTCGGGCAGGCGCAGGTCGTCCTGGGCCGGCGCGGGGGCGGCGGCCAGGCCCGCGAGCACGGACAGGGACAGGGCGGTGGCCAGCGGGAGATAGCGCAAGTTCGGGCTCCGGGGATGGCGCAGCATGCCGGTCGCGGCGTGGGCGGGAGTGAATCGGCGGTTAATCCGCAGCGTTCCGGGCATCGACACTGGTCCGGGCCGCGATCGATACCATATCCCTATCGACCCCACTCGCCGCGCGGAGTTTCCCGTGTCCTCCTCTCCCCAGACGATTCGCATCTATTCCACCGCCATCTGCCCGTACTGCGTGGCCGCCAAGAACTTCCTGAAGAGCCAGGGCCGCCAGTGGACCGAGATCCGCGTCGACCTGGACCCGGTCGAGCGCGACAAGATGGTCGGCCTGGCCCGGCGCACCAGCGTGCCGCAGATCTTCGTCGGCGACGTCCACGTCGGCGGCTACGACGACATGATGGCCATGCATCGCGCCGGCCGGCTGCTGCCCTTGCTCGACGGGCTGGCGCCTTCGGCGTAAGCGGGCCCGGACCGGCAGGCCGTCCGGACGGGGGCGGCCCGTGCGTGGCCGTGGCCGGGGAGGGCGGACGGCGCCGGTGGGACCGGCGCGTAGCCGGCCTTCCCCGGCTGCTCCCAAGGTCGAAGTGGGGCGTTCAGTGGGGATGGGGCATAATTTCACCACAAACTTTCCCTCCCCCCCCCCCTGCGCCCTCGTCCCGGTTTCCGGGCGTGTGCGCCTGTTCGGAATCCCAATCCCATGACCCAGAAGATCACGGTCATCCGCGGCGACGGCATCGGCCCGGAGATCATGGACGCGACCTTGCACGTGCTCGACCGGCTCGACGCCGGGTTGGAATACGAGTACGCCGACGCCGGCGTGGCCGCCCTGGACAAGCACGGCGACCTGATGCCGCAGGCGACCCTGGACTCGATCGCGCGCAACGCGGTCGCCCTGAAGAGCCCGCTGACCACCCCGGTGGGCGGCGGCTTCACCTCGATCAACGTCGCCCTGCGCCGCCATTTCGACCTGTACGCCAACGTCCGCCCGGCCAAGTCGTTCCCCAACACCGGCTCGCGCTACGGCGAGGGCGTGGACCTGGTCACCGTGCGCGAGAACACCGAGGGCGCCTACCTGGCCGAGGGCCAGGAGATCTCCGACGACGGCGAGATCGCCTTCTCCGGCGCCCGCATCACCCGCAAGGGGTCCGAGCGCATCGTCCGCTACGCCTTCGAGCTGGCCCGCGGCGCCGGCCGCAGGAAGGTCACCGCGGTGCACAAGGCCAACATCATCAAGTCGACCTCGGGGCTGTTCCTGACCGTGGCGCGCGAGGTCGCCGAGCACTACCCGGACATCGAGTTCCAGGAGATGATCGTCGACAACGCCTGCATGCAGTTGGTGATGCGTCCGGAACAGTTCGACGTGCTGGTCACCACCAACCTGTTCGGCGACATCATCTCCGACCTGTGCGCCGGGCTGGTCGGCGGCCTGGGCCTGGCGCCAGGCGCCAACATCGGCGAGCACGCGGCGATCTTCGAGGCGGTCCACGGCACCGCGCCGGACATCGCCGGCAAGGGCATCGCCAATCCCTGCGCGCTGCTGCTGGGCGCGGCGCAGATGCTGGACCACATCGGCCAGCCGCAAAACGCCGAGCGCGTGCGCCAGGCCATCGTCGCCACCCTGGAGGCGAAGGACTCGGTGACCGGCGACCTGGGCGGCAACGGCACCACCCTGGGGTTCGCCGAGGCCATCGCCCGCCGGCTCTGACGGATGCATGCGGGGCCGGGCAGGGGGCGTCTCGTCCTCTCGCGATCCCCTTCCCACCCGGTGGAACCCCAGGAAAAAGGGCGCCCATGGCGCCCTTTCCCATACCCGAAACCGCCCGGCAGGCTCAGTCGCGCGACTGCAGCTTGGCCAGCAGGCGCAGGAACTCGACGTACAGCCACACCAGGGTGACCATCAGCCCGAAGGCGCCGTACCACTCCATGTACTTCGGTGCGCCGCGCTCCACGCCGGTCTCGATGAAGTCGAAGTCCAGCACCAGGTTCAGCGCCGCCACCACCACCACGAACAGGCTGAAGCCGATGCCGATCAGGCCCGAGTCGTGGATGAAGGGGATATTGACGTTGAAGAACCGCAGCGCAAAGGAGGCCAGGTAGACCAGGGCGATGCCGCCGGTGGCCGCGATCACGCCGAGCTTGAAGTTCTCCGTGGCCTTGATCAGCCCGCTGCGGTAGGCGAACAGCAGCGCGAACAGGGTGCCGAAGGTCAGCAGCACCGCCTGCATGACGATGCCCGGGAAGCGGGCCTCGAACACCGCCGAGATGCCGCCCAGGAACAGGCCCTCGGTCAGCGCGTACAGCGGCGCGCTGACCGGCGCCCATTCCTTCTTGAAGATCGTGACCAGGGCCAGGACGAAGCCGCCCAGCGCACCGCCCCAGACGTAGCCCATGCCGGTGACGCCGGCCTCGGTGACCTGCATCTGCGACCAGGCGAAGGCGCCGGTCAGCACGCACATCAGCAGCAGCAGCCCGGTCTTGTTGACCGTGCCATTGAGGGTCATGGCCCCGCCGTCGCGGGACACCACGGTGCCGCTGCCGAGGTCGAGGAAGGTGGATTCCTTCAGTGCGGGATTGCCGCTGCGCATGTTCGCTCCGTCGATGGTGTGTTGACCGGGGAAGGATACACGGGGCGAGGGACGGGGGCTTGGGCAAGGCGCCGGCGGGGCGCGGCAAAAGCGGCGGCGCTATACGCGCGGGGTGCCGCTCGCGGACGCTCGTTCCTCATGGCGGCGGCCCGGGGTATGCGCGGGCTGGTGCGAAAGGCGGGACTCGAACCCGCACGGGGGCTGCCCGCTGGAACCTAAATCCAGTGCGTCTACCAATTCCGCCACTTTCGCCAGGCCGCCGGCATTCTAACCGCGGCGGTGCAGGTCGCGCTGCCACGCCGGCGAGCCGGCCCTTCGGGCGGGCAAAGAAAAAGGCGCCGAGGGGATGCCTGGGCGCCTGATTCTGGTGGGCTGTCAAGGATTCGAACCTTGGACCTACTGATTAAGAGTCAGCTGCTCTACCAACTGAGCTAACAGCCCGAAACTTCAGAAGCCGCGCAGTCTAGCGGGACCGCGCGGCCCTGACAAGCCGCGCGACCCGTGCGGTGTCGCCGCTTGCCAGCATGGGAGGGGTGGGGTGGCTGAGGGGATTCGAACCCCCGACCACTGGAATCACAATCCAGTACTCTAACCAACTGAGCTACAGCCACCACCGGTGAAACTCAAACCGTCCGCCGGTGCCCGTCATGGCGCGCCCGGCAGGACTCGAACCTGCAACCGCCGGCTTAGAAGGCCGGTGCTCTATCCGGTTGAGCTACGGGCGCACAACTGGGTGTCGCATCGCCCGCTTGCGGCGGGATGGTCGGGGTAGAGGGATTCGAACCCCCGACATCCTGCTCCCAAAGCAGGCGCGCTACCAGACTGCGCTATACCCCGGTATGCGGGTCGGCCCCAGAATCGCGCTCAAGCTCCGGTTTGCCGAGCCCGGCTCGCGCGCCGCCGACGGGGCGGTGCGCAAGGCCGGCTATTGTTCGGGATCGCCCTCGCGGCTGTCAATGCCGCCGGCGCGATCCAGACTGGCGCAGGGCCGGCTGATCGGCGAAACTATCGCGTTTTCCGCTGGCGCCGGCCGGGCGCCGAACATCCACCCAACGTGATTTCCGCCGTGGCTGGAGCCGCGGCAGCAGGAGCCAGATCAACATGCAAGTCTCTGTCGAATCCACCGGCAACCTCGAACGCCGCATGAACTTCAGCCTGCCGGCGGAGCAACTGGAGTCGGGCGTCAGCGGCCGCCTGCGCGAGATCGCGCGCACGGTCCGGATCAAGGGCTTCCGCCCGGGCAAGGTGCCGGCCAAGGTGGTCGAGCAGCGCTATGGCGAACAGGTCAAGGCCGAGGTGCTCAACGGCCTGCTGCGCCAGGCGTTCGACTCGGCCGTGCGCGAGCACGACCTGCGTCCGGCCGGCAACCCGCGCATCGACCGCGCCGGCGAGGGCGAACTGGATTTCACCGCCACCTTCGAGATCGTCCCGGACTTCGGCGACGTCGACGTTTCCAAGCTCACCGTGGTCCGCCACACCGCCGAGGTCGCCGACGCCGACATCGACCAGATGATCGAGAACCTGCGCCTGCAGCGCCGCACCTGGAACAAGGTCGAGCGCGAAGCGAAGGAAGGCGACCTGGTCGCCGGCGGGCTGTGGACCCAGTCCGGCGATTTCCGCCAGCCGGCCGAGGGCGAGGAGCGGTTCAGCACCGTGATCGGCTCGGCCCAGTTGCTGCCGGCGCTGGAGGCCGCGCTGGCCGGTCTGCAGCCCGGCGTGGAGCACGTGCTGGACGTGGCCTTCCCGGAGAACTGGCGCCAGCCGCAACTGGCCGGCAAGACCGCCCAGGTGCACGTGACCCTGGCCCAGGTGTCCGAGCCGGTGCTGCCGGAGGTCGATGCCGCGTTCATCAAGAGCTTCGGCGTGAAGAGCGGCCAGGCCGACAAGTTCCGCGAGGACATCCGCACCAACCTGGAGCGCGAGCTCAGGGGCGCGCTGATGACCCGCCTGCGCCGCGAGGTGGGCGAGCAGCTCACCGCCACCTGGGCCCACGTCGAACTGCCGCCGCGCCTGGTCGAGAACGAGGCCCGCGGCATGCTCGCCCAGCAGGTCGAGCAGGTCCGTCGCAGCGGCCGCGACCCCGGCCAGCCGCCGGCCAACGCCCACGAGCAGTTCCTGGAGGCCGCGCGCAAGCGCGTCCTGGCCGGCCTGCTGGTCGGCGAGGTGGCCCGCCGCCACGACCTGCGCCTGGACCCCAAGCGCGTGAACGAGACCCTGCGCCTGATCGCCTCCACCTACGAGGAGCCGGAGCAGGTCATTGAGATGTACCGCAACGACCCCCAGTTGATGCAGGGACTGCAGGCCCGGGTGATGGAGGAGCAGGTGATCGACTGGATCTCCGAGCGCGCCCAGCGCACCGAGCAGGCGCTGTCGTTCCAGGAAGCGATCCGGGGATGACCGCGCCGTGGCGAGGCGGCCCCTCGGGGCCGCTCCCGCCGCCGCAGCCGGCGGCCCGCCCAGGCGGGCGCCGCCCGCGTTCCCCACAGGCCAACCACGAGGCGCCAGCACCATGAGCATGATCCCGACCACAGCCCTGAATCTGGTCCCGATGGTGGTCGAGCAGACCAGCCGCGGCGAGCGCGCCTACGACATCTATTCGCGCCTGCTCAAGGAGCGGGTGATCTTCCTGGTCGGACCGGTCGAAGACCACGTGGCCAACGTGATCATCGCCCAGATGCTGTTCCTGGAGGCCGAGAACCCCGAGAAGGACATCAGCCTTTACATCAATTCGCCCGGCGGCCTGGTCACGGCCGGCATGGCGATCTACGACACCATGCAGTACATCAAGCCGGACGTGAGCACCATCTGCGTCGGCCAGGCGGCCAGCATGGGCGCGGTGCTGCTGGCGGCGGGCGCGGCCGGCAAGCGCTACGCGCTGCCCAACTCGCGGGTGATGATCCACCAGCCGCTGGGCGGCTTCCAGGGCCAGGCCACCGACATCGACATCCACGCCCGCGAGATCCTGAGCATGCGCGCGCGGCTGAACGAGATCCTGGCCCAGCACACCGGGCAGAGCATCGAGACCATCGCCCGGGACACCGAGCGGGACAACTTCAAGAGCGCCAGCGAGGCCAAGGCCTACGGCCTGGTGGACGAGGTCCTGCAGCGGCGTACGGACGACTCGATCCAGGCCGGTTGAGCCGGCCTGCCAGCCCCCTCGGCCGCGGCCGCCCGGCAGGGCGGCACGTGCCTTGCAGGCCCCCCGATGGCCCGGCCCGGCGCGCGTCTGTGCGGCCTGGGCCCTGTGCTATTCTCGAATCGAAGCCCCGCTGCGGCGGGCTGGAACACTGGAAAAGCGAAGCATGAGCGAAGACCGGCAAGGCCGTTCCGGCGACAGCAACAAGATCCTGTACTGCTCGTTCTGCGGCAAGAGCCAGCACGAGGTGCGCAAGCTGATCGCCGGCCCGAGCGTGTTCATCTGCGATGAATGCGTGGAGCTCTGCAACGACATCATCCGCGAGGAACTGGAAGAGAAGGCCCAGTCCGCACGCAGCTCGCTGCCCAAGCCGCGCGAGATCCTCGAGGTCCTGGACCAGTACGTGATCGGCCAGCAGCGGGCCAAGAAGACCCTCGCGGTGGCCGTCTACAACCACTACAAGCGGATCGAGAGCCGCCAGCGCAACGAGGAAGTGGAGCTGGCCAAGTCCAACATCCTGCTGGTCGGCCCGACCGGCTCGGGCAAGACCCTGCTGGCCGAGACCCTGGCGCGGCTGCTCAACGTGCCCTTCACCATGGCCGATGCGACCACCCTGACCGAGGCCGGCTACGTCGGCGAGGACGTGGAGAACATCATTCAAAAGCTGCTGCAGAAGTGCGACTACGACGTCGACAAGGCGCAGCAGGGCATCGTCTACATCGACGAGATCGACAAGATCTCGCGCAAGAGCGAGAACCCGTCCATCACCCGCGACGTGTCCGGCGAGGGCGTGCAGCAGGCGCTGCTGAAGCTGATCGAAGGCACCCTGGCCAGCGTGCCGCCGCAGGGCGGGCGCAAGCACCCGCAGCAGGAATTCCTGCAGGTGGACACCAAGAACATCCTGTTCATCGTCGGCGGCGCGTTCGCCGGGCTGGACAAGATCATCCAGCAGCGCAGTTCCGAGGCCGGCGGCATCGGCTTCGGGGCCAAGGTCAAGAGCACGGTGCGCAAGGCCGACATCGGCAAGGTGCTGGCCGAGGTGGAGCCGGAGGACCTGATCAAGTTCGGCCTGATCCCCGAGTTCGTCGGCCGCCTGCCGGTGGTGGCCACGCTGGAGGAGCTGGACGAGGCCGCCCTGGTCAAGATCCTCAGCGAGCCGAAGAACGCCATCACCAAGCAGTTCAAGAAGCTGTTCGAGATGGAGGGCGTGGACCTGGAGTTCCGGCCCGACGCGCTGTCGGCCATCGCCCGCAAGGCGCTCAAGCGCAAGACCGGTGCCCGCGGCCTGCGCACCATCGTCGAATCGGTGCTGCTGGACACCATGTACGAGCTGCCCTCGGCCGAGAACGTCAGCAAGGTGGTGGTGGACGAGTCGGTGATCGAGCACAAGACCGAGCCGTACCTGATCTACCAGACCCCGCCGCCGGCCGCGCCCAAGGTCGCGTCGGCCGAGTAGCCCGCGCGGATCGCGCCGGCGCCCGCCGGCCGTCGAAAACCACCCCCGTCGCGGCTTGCCGCGGCGGGGGTTTGTTTTCTGCAAGCCATTGATCCGGCACGGGTATTGGCGTGCGTCTTGCATCGCCCGCGGTCAGCCCCCATAACGGGGCCAGGACGGCCGAGACCGTCGCCCCCATGATTTCCGGAGCCTCCATGTCCCGCACCCGAACCGACGCCCTCGACCTGCCCGTGCTGCCGTTGCGGGACGTGGTGGTGTTCCCGCACATGGTCATCCCGCTGTTCGTCGGCCGCGACAAGTCCATGCGTGCGCTGGAGCAGGCGATGGAGGCCGACAAGCAGATCCTGCTGGTCGCGCAGAAGTCGGCCGAGACCGACGACCCGGAGGCCGGCGACCTGTACACGGTCGGCACCCTGGCCCAGGTCCTGCAACTGCTGAAGCTGCCCGACGGCACCATCAAGGTGCTGGTCGAGGGCAGCACCCGCGTGCAGGTCAGCCGCATCGCCGAGCACGACGGCGCGCTGCACGGCCGCGGCGAGCCCATCGAGGCCGGCAGCAGCCGCGAGCCGCGCGAGATCGAGGCGGTGGCGCGCACGCTGACCGGGCTGTTCGAGCAATACGTCAAGACCAACCGCAAGTTGCCGCCCGAGCTGCTGCAGACCCTGTCGGGCATCGACGATCCCGGCCGCCTGGCCGACACCATCTCCGCGCACATCGGCGTGCGCCTGGCCGACAAGCAGCGGCTGCTGGAGAGCGAGGACACCGGCGAGCGGCTGGAACTGCTGGTGGGCCTGGTCGAGGGCGAGATCGACGTGCAGCAGATGGAGAAGCGCATCCGCGGCCGGGTCAAGTCGCAGATGGAGCGCAGCCAGCGCGAGTACTACCTCAACGAGCAGATGAAGGCCATCCAGAAGGAACTGGGCGACCTGGACGACTCGCCGGGCGAGCTGGAGGAACTGGCGCGCAAGATCGCCGAGGCCGGCATGCCCAAGGCGGTGGAGGCCAAGGCCAAGAGCGAGCTGAACAAGCTCAAGCAGATGTCGCCGATGTCGGCCGAGGCCGCGGTGGTGCGCAACTATCTGGACTGGCTGCTGGGCGTGCCGTGGAAGAAGCGCAGCAAGGTGCGCAAGGACCTCAAGGCCGCGCAGGACACCCTGGACGCGGACCACTACGGGCTGGAGAAGGTCAAGGAGCGCATCCTCGAGTACCTGGCCGTGCAGTCGCGGGTCAAGCAGATGAAGGGCCCGATCCTGTGCCTGGTCGGCCCGCCCGGCGTGGGCAAGACCTCGCTGGGCCAGTCCATCGCCAAGGCCACCCACCGCAAGTTCGTGCGCATGAGCCTGGGCGGCGTGCGCGACGAGGCCGAGATCCGCGGCCACCGCCGCACCTACGTCGGCTCGATGCCGGGCCGGATCGTGCAGAACCTCAACAAGGTAGGCACCAAGAACCCGCTGTTCGTGCTCGACGAGATCGACAAGATGTCGATGGACTTCCGCGGCGACCCGTCCTCGGCGCTGCTGGAGGTGCTGGACCCGGAACAGAACCACTCATTCAACGACCACTACCTGGAGGTCGACCTGGACCTGTCCGAGGTGATGTTCGTGGCCACCTCCAACTCGCTGAACATCCCCGGCCCGCTGCTGGACCGCATGGAGGTGATCCGCATCCCGGGCTACACCGAGGACGAGAAGCTGAGCATCGCCGCGCGCTACCTGGTGCCCAAGCAGCTCAAGGCCAACGGCCTCAAGCCCGAGGAACTGGCCATCGCCGAGGACGCCATCCGCGACATCGTGCGCTACTACACGCGCGAGTCCGGCGTGCGCAACCTGGAGCGGGAGATCGCCAAGATCTGCCGCAAGGTGGTCAAGGAACTGGCGCTGAAGGGGCCGCAGCCGGCCAGGAAGGCGCCCGCGAAGAAGGCCGCCCCGCGCCGCAAGACCGCGCTGGTGCAGGTGGCCGCGAAGAACCTGGACAAGTACCTGGGCGTGCGTCGCTTCGACTTCGGCCGCGCCGAGGAGCAGAACGAGATCGGCCTGGTTACCGGCCTGGCCTGGACCGAGGTCGGCGGCGACCTGCTGCAGATCGAGGCCACCCTGGTGCCGGGCAAGGGCCAGTTGATCCTGACCGGCCAGTTGGGCGACGTGATGAAGGAATCGGCCTCCGCGGCGCTGTCGGTGGTGCGCGCCCGCGCCGAGCGCCTGGGCATCGACGTCGACTTCCTGCAGAAGCACGACGTCCACCTGCACGTGCCCGACGGCGCCACGCCCAAGGACGGACCCAGCGCCGGCGGCGCGATGGTCACCGCGCTGGTGTCCACCCTGACCAAGGTGCCGGTGCGCGCGGACATCGCCATGACCGGCGAGATCACCCTGCGCGGCAAGGTCACCGCCATCGGCGGGCTGAAGGAGAAGCTGCTGGCCGCGCTGCGCGGCGGCATCCGCACCGTGGTGATCCCCGAGGAAAACCGCAAGGACCTGGCCGACATCCCGGCCAACGTCACCGAAGGGATGAAGATCGTGCCGGTGCGCTGGATCGACGAGGTCCTGGACCTGGCCCTGGAGCGTCCGCTGCTGCCGGCCGCCGGCCGTGCCGCCGCGCGCGTGGGCAAGGCCCCCGGGCGACGCCAGCGGCCGCCGCAGGGGCGCTCGGACGTCAAGCACTGAGGCCCGGTTCCATTGGCAGAAACCCGCGCCGTTGCTGCATTTCCGGCTTGCCGCAGGGGGTGGCGCCCTGTATAACGGGCGCACCCGCCGACAGTGCGAGATCGTACGGCGGATCGGAACATCGGGCACGTCCTAAGGGTCGCGCGGCCCGGTCACTCATCTCGCGGCGTGGCCGCACAGGGAGCAAAGACGCATGAACAAAACCGATCTGATCGACGCCGTTTCCGGCGAAGCCGAAGTCACCAAGGCCGAAGCCGCCCGTGCGGTCGATGCGGTCATCAACTCCATCACCAAGGCGCTGAAGAAGGGCGACGCGGTGACCCTGGTCGGCTTCGGCACCTTCCAGGTGCGCAAGCGCGCCGCCCGTACCGGCCGCAACCCGAAGACCGGCGAGACCATCAAGATCAAGGCTTCGAAGAACCCGGCCTTCAAGGCTGGCAAGGCACTGAAGGACGCTGTAAACTAATCGGCCCGCTGCCTGGGGCAGGGTGCACGCATCCGGGTGCTTAGCTCAGCGGTAGAGCGTCGCCCTTACAAGGCGAGGGTCGGGGGTTCGAAACCCTCAGCACCCACCAGCTTTCGGGCGGCGCGGCAAGAGGTTCGGGTGGTCTAGCGGAAACATCGCCAAGCCACTTACAATGTGTCGCACCAACGCGGAGTGGTAGTTCAGTCGGTTAGAATGCTGGCCTGTCACGCCGGAGGTCGCGGGTTCGAGTCCCGTCCACTCCGCCACTATACGGAAAGCCCCTGAGCGATCAGGGGCTTTCATTTTTTCCGGGATACCCGCATCTGGCAACCGGTTCGCGCGGCGCGGCGGTCCGTCCCTATCTCCGCACCGCCGGAACGGGCCCTACTGGACCATGTGCGGACGCGTCGGGTTAAACTCTCGCGCTTACATTCGCCGCTTACCACTGGGCTGGGACAATGCTGCAGAAACTCCGCGACCGGACTTCGGGTTGGGCCGCCACGATCGTCATCGGGCTGCTGACCCTCCCGTTCCTTCTCGTCGTCGACCAGGGCTACATGGGAGGCCTGGGCGCCAACAGCGTCGCCCAGGTCAAGGCGCCGCCGACGTGGTGGTCGGGCGCGCCCTCCTGGTGGCCGGTGTCGAAGGTGTGGCGGCACGAGGACGTGGGCGTGGAGGAATTCCGCCAGCGCTTCGAGCAGGAGCGCATGCAGCAGCGCCAGCAGCAGGGCGAGGACTTCGACCCGCGCGCGTTCGAGAGCATCGAGAACAAGCGCCGGGTGCTGGAGGGGCTGATCGACGAGAAGGCGCTGCTGCTGGCCGCAAGCCGCGCCGGCATCACCGTCGGCGATGCGGCGGTGCGCGACTACATCGAGAGCATTCCCGCGTTCCAGGTGGACGGCCGCTTCGACGCCACGCGCTATCAGTTGGCGTTGTCCTCGCAGGTGCCGGCGCGTACCCCGCGCCAGTTCGAGGAGCTGGTGAGGCAGTCGCTGCAGCAGTCGCTGCTGCCCAGCGGCATCGGCACCTCCGCATTCGCCACCGAGGCGGAAGTGGACCGCATCCTGCGCCTGTCGGGCGAAACCCGCGACGCGGAAGTGGCGCTGCTGCCGCTGCAGGAGGAGGACGCCGCTGCGGTCTCCGAGGCCGAGCTCCAGGCCTGGTACGACGCGCACAAGAACGATTTCCTGCACCCGGAATCGGTGGCCATCGAGTACGTGGAGGTCGGCGCCGGGCAACTGCCCGCGCCGGCCGAGGCCGACGAGGCGACCCTGCGCAGCCGCTACCAGGAGGAGCGGGCGCGCTTCGTCGAGCCCGAGCGCCGCCTGGCGTCCCACATCCTGGTGCGGGTGGAGGCCGGGGCCGACGAGGCCACGCGCAAGGCCGCCGAGGAGAAGGCCGCGCGCCTGGCCGGCGAGGCCGCGGCGGAAGGTGCGGATTTCGACGCGCTGGCCAAGGCCAATTCCGAGGACCCCGGTTCGCGCGACAGCGGCGGTGACCTGGGCTGGGTCGAGCGCGGCCTGATGGTGGCGCCGTTCGAG
This sequence comes from Pseudoxanthomonas broegbernensis, assembly GCF_014202435.1. Classification (GTDB taxonomy): domain Bacteria; phylum Pseudomonadota; class Gammaproteobacteria; order Xanthomonadales; family Xanthomonadaceae; genus Pseudoxanthomonas; species Pseudoxanthomonas broegbernensis. The sequence goes on from NZ_JACHGU010000002.1 coordinate 354,819, forward strand.
GAAGCGCTGTTCGCGATGCAGCCGGGCGAGGTGCGCGGGCCGGTGAAGACCGACTTCGGCTACCACGTGCTGAAGCTGCGCGAGGTCGATGCCGGCGCGCAGGTACCGTTCGAGCAGGCGCGCGAGGAACTGGCGCGCGAACAGGCACAGGCCGATAGCGAGCGCGCCTACAGCGAGCTGACCGGGCGCCTGACCGACCTGATCTACCAGAACCCCTCGTCCCTGGAGCCGGCGGCGCGCGAGACCGGGTTGCAGGTACAGAAGCTGGGCCCGTTCACCCGCGAGCAGGCGATGGGCGTGGCGGCCGCGCCGGGGGTCAGGCGCGCGGCGTTCTCCGAGGCGCTGATCGAGGACGGCACGGCCAGCGACCCGATCGAACTGGGTCCGAACCACAGCGTGGTCATCCGCGTGATCGACCATGCGCCGGAGCAGGCCAGGCCCTTGGCCGAGGTGCACGAGGCGGTCGAGGCGGCGATCCGCGCCGATCGCCGTGAGAAGGCGGCGGTGGCGGCGGCAGAGGCGCTGGTCGAGCGCCTGAAGGCGGGCGAGGCGCTGGCCGACGTGGCCGCCGGGGCGGGAGCCGAGGTGGTGCCGCTGCAGGGCCTGCCGCGTGGTGCGCCGGTGCCTTCGCAGGCGGCCAACCGCATCCTCTTCGAAGCCGCGCCGCCGGAACAGGGCAAGCCCTCGGTGGGGCGCTTCGGCCTGCAGGATGGGCGCCAGGCGGTCTTCGTCCTCGATGCGGTGCATCCGGGCAAGCCGGAGGAATTGTCGAAGGAACAGCGCGAGCAGTTGCGCGGGCAGCTTGCGCAGCTCGACGGCGCGGCGGCGGCCGACGACTACGTGCGCCGGCTGCGCCAGCGCTTCGTCGTGGTGGTGCAGGAAAGCCAGTTGTAAATCCGCCGCGCAGCGGCAGGGTATCGGGGGCGCGGGGTGGAAATCCCGCGCCCTTCTATTTCATGGGCCGGTTCGGAAGACCGGGGTGGCGATGCATCGCCCCGAAACCGCCGGGAGCGCCCTTGGGCGCGAGGGCTTGCTCCGTTGCCGGCCCCTCGCCGCGCCCGACGCTTCCACGATCACGGCGATGCATGCGGGCATCACTCGATACGCAGGATCATCCCGGGGCGCAGCACGCTGCGGCGCCCCAGCCCGTTCAGTTCGAGCAGGCGATCCAGTCCCAGGCCATGGCGGCGGGCGATGCTCCAGGCCGACTCGCCGCCGCTCACGACATGGATGTGCCTGGTGGCGGCACCGGCTTCGTGGCCGGTCCGGGGCGATGCCGGCACGGCTGCCGTCGTCGTCGCCCCTGCTTCCGCCATCGCCGCGGCCGTGGACGCCTCCGCCATGGCCGGCGCCGATACCGGCACCAGGGCGAGGGGCGCCTCGCCGCGCGGCCAGCGGCCGTTGGCCAGCGCCGGGTTCAACCGGCCCAGCGCGGCCGGGTCGTGACCGTTGTGCCGGGCCCAGGCATCGAGGCGATCGTCGCCCTCCAGCCGCCTTGCATGCAGGCGCTGTACCGGCCGGTCCAGGCCATCGCGCCATTGGGCGCGCTCGTCCGCCTGTTCGAGCACGCAGGCCAGCGCATGCAGCTTGTCCACGTAGGCGTGGGTGATGGGCGACAGGCCGGGAAGGTCGGCGGGCGTGGCGTCCGGCGCGCTCGAACCGCTGCGCCTGAGCGACTGCAGCAGGCGGTGCTCGCCTGCGTTGTAGGCCATCGCGGCCAGGCGCCAGTTGCCGCCGAACATGCCGTTGAGCGTCTTGAGGTAGCGCACCGCGGCGCGCGTGGACTCGGCCGGCGACAACCGCGCGTCGTAGCCGTCGCCGACGTGGAGTCCGTGATGGCGGGCGGTGACGGCCGCCAGTTGCCACAGGCCGGCCGGGCCGCCCTTCGCCCGCGCGGCGGGGGCATAGCCGCTCTCGATGAAGGGGATGAGCGCGAATTCGGTAGGCAGGTGCGCCTCGCGAAGCGCATCGACGACATGCCCGAACAGCGGCAGTGCGTCGCTGCCCGGATCGGCCAGCCGCGACGGTGCGTGGGCGAAATGACGCAGCCAGCGCGTGTCGTCGCCGTCGCATCCGGGATCGGCCAGGCCCTGGCGGAAGGCGGCATAGATGTCCCGGCCGCTGCGCATGGCCGGGTCCGCGGTGGAATCGGCCGCCGGGTTAGGTGAAACCGGAATCGGCGCCGCCGGGATTTGCGGCGCATCGGCATCCGGTGCCGTTTCCGCGATGGCGCTTTGGTGCGCGGCGGAGAGGGCGGTCCGTTCCGCCTCCGCCTCGGGCGGTGCCCCGGTGCCAGCCGTGGCCGTCGCGGCAAGCGCCAGGGCGAGCGTGGCCGACGACGCCGTGGCGCGGGCGCGCCTCATGCGCGGAACACGTCCTTCCACGCGCGCAGCGCAGCGAAGGTTTCCTCGTCCGTGGACGGCGCATGGCCCAGGTGCCGTGCCGCGGCCGCGCGCACGGCCGGTTCGGCGCAGCGCAGGAAGGGGTTGCAGGCGCGCTCGGAGGCCAGCGTCGCCGGCAACGTCGGTCGTCCCGCCCGGCGCTGCGCGAGCGCTTCCTCGCGACGCGCCTGCAGCGCGGCATTGCCCGGTTCCACCGCCAGCGCGAAGGCGGCATTGGCCAGGGTGTACTCATGGCCGCAACACACGCGGGTATCGTCCGCCAGGGCGGACATGCGCTGCAGCGAGGCGTGCATCTGCGCGGGCGTGCCCTCGAACATGCGTCCGCAGCCCAGGCTGAACAGCGCATCGCCGCAGAACAGGTTGCCGCCGCCCAGGTAGGCGATGTGGCTGCGGGTATGGCCCGGCACGGCCAGCACGTCGATCTGCAGGCCGAGCAGGCGCAGGCGCGTGCCGTCGCCGACGCGCTCGCAGTCCAGGTCGATGCGCGCGTCGTCCGGTGCGTAGACCGGCAGGTCCGGCCAGCGTTCGCGCAGCGCCGGCACGCCGCCGCAGTGGTCGTGGTGGTGATGGGTGAGCAGCACGGCCTGCGGGACCAGGCCCTGTCCGGCCGCGGCCAGTACCGGCGCCGCGTCGCTGGGATCCACCACCAGGGATCGGGATCCTTCGCCGAGGACCCAGATGTAGTTGTCCTCCAATGCGGGCAGGGCGCTGGGTCGCATAGAATCGTGACCATGCCCGCCATCGCGTCCAGCCGTCAACCCGGCGCCCCGATCTGGTTCAGCGGACGCGAAGGACAGTGGCTGCTGGCCATGCAGCGGCAATGGCTGCTGGCGCGGCTGGAGGCGCGTCCCGCGCGGTCCTGGCTGTGGATCGCCCCGGTGCCGGCCGAGGGCGGGGCATTGCCCGCGCGGCGCGGCCTGTTCCTGCATCCGGACGGCCACGGCTACCGGGGCGGCGTGCGCTGCGGCCTGCCGCTGCCGCTGCCCAGCGGATGCCTGGGCGACGTCGTCCTGCAGCATCCGCCGGCAGCGCGGCTGGACGAACTGATCGAGGAAGGCCGGCGCCTGCTGATCGAAGGCGGCCGCCTGTGGCTGTGCGCGTTCAACCCGTACGGCCCGCTGCGCTGGCGCGGCACGGGTGCGCGCTGGGCGGCGCCGTCGGTGGGCCAATGGCAGCGGCGGCTGTCCCGCGCCGGCCTGGTCTGCGCACCGCCGCGCTTCATCGGGCCGCGCTGGCGCCTGGGCGAAACCGCCGGTGCGGAAAGCGGTTGCGCGCTGTCGCTGCGCGCGGGCTGCGTGATCGAGGCCGAGAAGCGCGCCGCGCTGCCGTCGTCGCCGGCGTCCCTGCACTGGCGCCGCGGCGCCGCGCCGGCGGCATGAATCCCCTACGTTGCGAGCCGATGAAGAACATCCACATCCATACCGATGGCGCCTGCCTGGGCAATCCAGGACCCGGCGGCTGGGCGGCGCTGCTGCGCTACAACGCGCACGAGCGCGAACTGGCCGGCGGCGAGGCGGCCACCACCAACAACCGCATGGAACTGATGGCCGCGATCATGGCCCTGGAGACGCTGCGCGAGCCGTGCGCGGTGGTGCTGCATACCGATTCGCAGTACGTGCGGCAGGGCATCACCGAGTGGATGGGCGCCTGGGTGCGGCGCAACTGGAAGACCGCCGGCGGCGACGCGGTGAAGAACCGCGACCTGTGGGAACGCCTGCACGCCGCCGCCGGCAGGCACCGCATCGACTGGCGCTGGGTCAAGGGCCATGCCGGCGATCCGGACAACGAGCGCGTGGACGCCCTGGCGCGCGCGGCCGCGCAGCAGGCCCGCGACGCGGCGCGGTAGACTTGCAGCGCATGCGCCAGATCATCCTCGATACCGAAACCACCGGCCTGGAATGGAAGAAGGGCAACCGCGTCGTCGAGATCGGTTGCGTGGAACTGCTGGAACGCCGCCCCAGCGGCCGCAACTTCCACCGCTACCTGAAGCCCGACTGCGCGTTCGAGGCCGGCGCCCAGGAAGTCACCGGGCTGACCCTGGAGTTCCTGGCCGACAAGCCCGCGTTCGAGGAGGTGGCCGAGGAGTTCCTGGCCTACGTCGACGGCGCCGAGCTGATCATCCACAACGCGGCCTTCGACCTGGGCTTCCTCGATTACGAGCTGTCGCGGCTGGGCGATCGCTACGGGCGGATGGCCGACCGCATCACCGTGGTCGACACCCTGCTGCTGGCGCGCGAGCGCTTCCCCGGCCAGCGCAATTCGCTCGACGCGCTGTGCAAGCGGCTGGGCGTGGACAACTCGCATCGCCAACTGCACGGCGCGCTGCTCGATGCCCAGATCCTGGCCGACGTCTACATCGCCCTCACCTCGGGCCAGGAGGAGATCGGCTTCGCCCAGGCCGACGCGGGCGGGTCCGGCCCGGCGACCGTGGTCGCGTTCGCGCCGGTGGCCGGGCCGCGGCCGCGGATCGGCGCGGACGCCGGCGAACGGGAGGCGCACCTGCGCCGCCTGGCCACCCTGCGCAAGAAGGCCGGGCACGCGCTGTGGGACGCCCTGGAACCGGTGGCCGAGGCCGAGGCGCTGGAGGCCTGACGGGGCTGGCCGTCCGCCCCTCCTGCAGGAGAGGCGTGCCGGCGACCGGCAGGGCCGGCGGATCGTGGGGATGCGGTCCCCGCGGGGAGTCGCGGGCGAGCCGGCCCACAAGGGGGAGCAAGCCCACGCAGCTCAGTGGCAGCGCACCAGCACCGCGGTGATGTTGTCCGAGCCGCCCGCATCCAGCGCCGCGGCCACCAGGATGTCCACGCATTCCTGCGCGCTGCAGTCCTGCAGGCCCAGCGTCTCGCCGATCCGGGCATCGCCCACGTCCTCGGTCAGCCCGTCGCTGCACAGCAGCAGTTGCATGCCCGGGCGCAACTCGCCGGCCATGTTCGCCACGTTCAGGTGGGCCGGGTCGGTGACTCCCAGGGCCTGGGTGACGACGTTGCGGTGCGGGTGCGAGCGTGCCTGCTCGGGCGTGAGGCTGCCCTGGGCGACCAGGTCCTGGACGTAGCTGTGGTCCTGGCTGAGCTGGGCCAGGCCGCCGTCGCGCCACAGGTAGGCGCGGCTGTCGCCCACCCAGGCCACCTCGAAGCGGTCGCCCTGGATCCGGGCGGCGACCACGGTGGTGCCCATGGGCAGGGTGTCGTTGCGGCGGCGCGAGGCGCGGATGATCTCCTCGTCGGCCGTGCGGATGGCCTGGGCCAGCGCCGCGCCGCCGCGGACCTCGCGGACGATGGCCTCGCGCGCCAGCGCGCTGGCCACCTCGCCGCAGGCGTGCCCGCCCATGCCGTCGGCCACCAGCCACAGGCCCAGTTCGCTGTCGCCGTAGTAGGTGTCCTCGTTCAGCGCCCGGCGCAGGCCGACGTGGGTGAGGTGTCCGAATTCGATCATGGCGTCGCTGGCCGGTGGGCTGTCGGGCAGGATGGGCGTAGGCAAGCGTATACGCCGCCCCCGTAAGAGCGGCGTCAGGACCGGGCCGCGGCGTGCCGAAACGAAGAAAGACGGGTCCGGGCCCGTCTTTCGTCGCTGGCGGAAAGGGTGGGATTCGAACCCACGGTACCGGAGACCGGTACACCGGATTTCGAATCCGGCGCATTCGACCACTCTGCCACCTTTCCGCGATGCCCCGCCGCGTGGTCGCCGCGGGGCGGGCAATCATACGAGAAGCGGCCGGCCCGGCACAACTCGCGCCCGGCCTCGCGGGCGGGCGTCGTACATGCGCCATGGCCTAGACTGGGCGCCCTTCCACTGGCCCCGTACCGACCCATGTCCGAGATCCTGGTTCCCGTCTCCTTCGGCGAGCTGCTCGACAAGATCGCGATCCTGCAGATCAAGTCCGAGCGCATGAGCGACGCGGCAAAACTGGCCAACGTGCGCAACGAGCTGTCGGCGCTGGAACGGACCTGGATGCAGCATCCGGCCGCCGGCGGCGACGTCGTCGAGTTGCGCGCGCAGCTCAAGGCGGTCAACGAGCGGCTGTGGCAGATCGAGGACGACATCCGGCTCAAGGAGAAGGCGCAGGAGTTCGACGAGGATTTCGTGCGCCTGGCGCGCAGCGTGTACTTCGAGAACGACGAGCGCGCGCGGGTGAAGAAGGCGATCAACCTGGCGCTGGGCTCGGCCTACGTCGAAGAGAAGTCCTACCAGGACTACCGCGCCGACGCGCCCTGACCCGGCGCCGGCCCGCCGGCTGCGGCCGGCGGCTCCAGCGCGCGGATTCTGACCATGTGCCGGACCATGCGCAGCCCCGGGCTGTGCGGCAGGGCCACGCCGTAGCCCTCGTGCAGGCGCTCCACCTCGCCGGGCCGGTCCAGGCCCAGGGCGCCGAGCTGGGCGATCAGCAGGGCCTGTTCCTGCACCGGCAGCGGCAGCGCCTGCGGCAGTTGCAGCAACGCCTCGCCGCTGGCGCGCATGGCGGCCGCGTCGCGCGTTGCCGCCGCCGCGTACATGTCCAGCATCGCCCGCACCGGTTCGGGTTGCCGCGCCGGGTCGATCCACGCCGGCTCGATCCATGCGCCGCGCAGGTCCTGCGCCGGCAGGTGGCCGAGGGTGGCCATCGCCACGGCCGCGGCGGCGCTGGTCCAGGTGGCCGTGTCCTCGACGGTGCCGTGGGACAGGCCCAGCAGCGCCTGCAGCTCCATTTCCGCGGCGGCCAGCTCGTGCTGGCGCCGGGGCAGGGCGGTGGCGCGTCCGCCGGTGCGCAGCGCCTGGACCAGCGTGATCGCGCGCTCCCGGGCCTGCAGCAGGCTGTGGCCGGGCAGGACGGGAATGTCCGCCGAGGCGCCGGGCGGGGTGCGCCCTTCCAGGACGTCCAGCACCGGCAACCCGTTGTCGGCCAGCCGCTGCAGGGTGTCGGCGCGGTCGCCGCGGAAGCGGGTACGCGGGCCCTGCAGTGCGACCTGCGGGTGGAAGTCGCTGTGCGGCCGGGCCTGCAGGGCACGGGCGTAGGTGGCCAGCAGCGCGCGACCGCCGATCCGGCGCAGTTCCAGCGCCTCCTCGCTGGCCAGGCCGACCCGCGCGGTCTCGCGCGCCAGCGCGGCCGTGGCCCGCAGGCGCGAGGCGTCCGGCGCCGGGCAGGCGCCGCGGCAGGCGACGACGGCGAGGTCGTTGTCCTGGGCTAGGTACACCGCCGCGTCGGGGAAGTTCTCCAGCAGCGCGGCCATGATCGTCGCCAGCAGCGCGTCGTCGATCTCGTAGGTCTGCAGCCACTGCACCAGCAGGCCGTCCTCGGCCAGGTGGTCGTGCAGGAATCGGTAGAACTGCGTGGTGAACAGGCCGGCCACGCCGCTGACCCAGGGGTTGGACGGCTCGGAGACGATGACGTCGTAGCGGCGGTTGCCGCTGGCGTAGAAGCGTCGCGCATCGTCGAAGCGCACCTGCGAACGCGGGTCGTGCAGGGCGCGGCCGATGCGCGCGGCGAACAGGCGCTCGCCGGCCGCATGCACCAGCGGTTCGATCTCCACCGTCTCCACCCGCTCCACCTGGTCGCTGCCGAGCAGGGTATGGGTGGACAGGCCCAGCCCCCAGCCGATCACCCCGACCTGGCTTGGCCGCGGGTGCAGTGCCAGCGGCAGCGCGCCCAGGCCGACCATGGTCAGCTCGTCGCCGCCGGGCGGGCCGTCGAGGGTGGCCGACATCGCCCCGTCGGACTTGCCGTTGGTCAGCAGCGAGAGGGTGCCGCTCGCGGGCGAACGCGCGACGCCGATGGTGGCGGTCTTGCCGTCGCGCAGGAACGGCACCTGCAGCGACGGGTCCAGGCGGGCGAAGCCGGTGCGGAACGCCCCGGACAGTTGCGCGCGCGGGTCCGGCCGGCCCCAGGCCAGGGCCACGGCCAGCGCCGCGATCGCGCCCAGCACCAATAGCTCCAGGCGCCGCGGGGCCAGTTCGGTGCGCGCGTGCGCCAGCAGCCAGAAGCCCAGCGCGATGTCGCCCGCGGCGGCCAGTACCAGCCCGGTGCGCACGCCCAGCAGCGGGATCAGGACGTGCGTCATCAGCAGCACGCCGGCGATGGCGCCCAGGGTATTGGCCGCGTACAGCCGGCCGATCGCCGTCTCGCCGGTGCCGGCGCGCAACAGCGCCAGAGTGAACAGTGGCAGCGTGGTGCCGGCGAAGAACGCGGCCGGCAGCATCACCGCCAGCGCGATGCCGGCGCTGCCCAGCAGGTACAGCCGATAGCCGCCATCGGTGCGCGCCAGCGCCTGCACCAGCGCCGCGCTCCAGTCGAAGGAGTGGGCGAAGGCCAGCAGCGACAACAGCGCGGCCGCGCCCATCGCCACCTGGGCCAGTGCCGCGGTGCGCAGGGGGTCGTGCAGCCGCGCCGCGCGCCGGTGCACCCAGGCGCCACCGAAGGCCAGCCCCAGCAGGAACGCGGCCAGCATCAGCTCGAAGCTGTGCACGGTGGTGCCCAGTGCCTGATTGAGCAGCCGGATCCAGCCGATCTCGTAGACGAAGGAACAGGCGCCCGAGAGCAGGCCGGCCGCCAGTACCGCGCGCACCAGCGTGCGCGGGGCATCGCCGTGCGGGCCGGCGGCCGACGATGGCGGCGCGACCGTGGAGTAGGCGTCGGGCGCCCGCTCGAAGCGCAGCGACAGCGCCCAGGCCATCGCCGCCACCGCCAGGTTGACCGCCCCGGCCACCGCCAGTGCGCCGGGCATGCCCAGCCGCGGCAGCAGCAGGAAGGTCGCGCCCAGTGCGCCGAACGCCGCGCCCAGGCTGTTGGCGAAGTACAGCCCGCCCAGTACCCGCGCGTCCCGGCCCGTGCCCGTGCCCGGCCCGCCGGCGCGCAGCCAGCCGGCGCTGAGCAGGGGGAAGGTCGCGCCCAGCAGCAGGCAGGCCGGCAGGATCAGCAGCGCGGCGGACAGCCACGGATACAGGTGGCCGGCCAGGCCGTCGCCCAGGGCCGGCAGCACCGCCTCGGACAGCCCCGTGTAGCCGCGGAACAGGGGATGGAAGGCCAGCCCCAGCACGCCGATGGCCGCCTCGGCCAGGGCATAGGCGCGCAGCAGGCGGCGCCAGCGCAGGCCCAGCCGCGCCGCCAGCCAGGCCCCGCCGGCCATGCCGCCCATGAAGATCGCCAGCACCAGGCTCTGCGCGTAGGCGGCATGGCCCAGCACCAGCCCCAGGTAGTGCGACCAAAGCGACTGGTAGACCAGCCCGGCGAAGCCGGAGAGCACGAACAGGCCGATGACCGCGGTGCCCGGGAGCGCGGAGCCGGTGGCGGGCAGCGGCGTCGGCCGGGGGCGGATCACTCCGCGGGCGGCCTCGCCGGCACCTGCGCGGGCCGCGCCGGCGATACCGGCCGTTCCCCGCGGGCCGGGTCAGCGGCCGTGGTCGGCACGGTAGCGCTCGAAGGCAGCGATCGCATCGTCCACGGCGACCAGGTCCATCACCCCGTCGTGCTCGATCTTGGTGCCCCACTTCAGCTCGGCGGAGGGTTTGCCCAGGTACTTGCGCGCCGCCTCGTCGTAGCGGTCCACGCAATAGCGCCGGTCCGAGTACGGGCCGCTGCGCGCCGGGTTGCTGGCCGCGTGCAGGCCCAGCACCTTGGTGCCCATCGCGTTGGCGATGTGCATGGGGCCGGAATCGGGAGTGACCAGCAGGTCGGCGCGTTCCAGCAGCGCGGGCAACTGCTTGAGGGTGTCCTTGCCCACCAGGTCCAGCACCGGCGCGCGCATGGCCGCGGCGATGGCGTCGGCGGTGCGGCGCTCCAGTTCGCTGCGGCCGCCGCACAGCACCACCCGCCAGCCGCGCGCGGCGGCATGGTCGGCCAGGGCGGCGTGGCGCTCGGGATACCAGTTGCGGCGCTCGTGGCTGGAGCAGGGCGAGATCATCAGCACCGGGGCGCCGTCGTCGTCCCATTGCGCCCTGGCCCACTCGCGCGCGGCCTCGGGCACCGGCAGGTTCCAGGTCACCTGGTCCTGGCGCAGGCCCAGCGGCTCGCAGAAGCTGCCGATGGCGTCGAGCACGTGGATGCCGGGCCGGGCGGGGATGCGCTCGTTGACGAACAGGCCGTGCAGGTCCTTCGAGCGGGCGCGGTCGTAGCCCACCCGCCGCCGCGCGGGCACGAAGGCCGACAGCAGGTTGGCGCGCGCGGCCACCTGCAGTTGCAGCAGCACGTCGAAGCCCCCGTCCGGCAGGGTACGGCGCAGTGCGCGCATGCCGGCCAGGCCGCTGCGCTTGTCGTAGACGTGGAAGGCCACGCCATCGAGCCCGTCCAGCAGGCGATGGCCGGCCGGATCGATGATCCAGTGCAGCGGCGCATCGGGCCACGCCCGCAGCAGCGTGCGGACCAGCGGCACCACGTGGGTGACGTCGCCGAGGGCGGACAGGCGCAGCAGGCAAATCGAGGGGCGCATCGGTCTCGGCTGTTGTTAGACTCGCGCGGATGGTCGCGTTCGACGCCAACGAAGCCCTGACGCCGTATCGTACCGACCGCGGATACGGGGCCATTCTGTTCGACCGCCAGCGGCTGCGGCAAGCCGGCGCCGAATTGTTCTCCCCTGCGGCCTGGGGCGAGCGCGCACGGCCGGTGGATTCGGGCGGGCGCGGCGGCGCGTGGTTCGTGGATGCGCCGTTCGGCGCCTGCGTGCTGCGCCACTACCTGCGCGGCGGGCTGGCCGCGCGCCTGTCCCGCGACCGCTACCTGTGGCGCGGGGTGGCGCGCACGCGCAGCTTCGCCGAGTTCCGGCTGATGCGCGAACTGCTCGGCCGCGGCCTGCCGGTGCCGCGCCCGCTGGCCGCCTCCTACGTGCGCGAGGGGCTGCGCTACCGCGCCGCGATCCTGCTGGAACGGCTGGAGGGCGTGCGGTCGCTGGCCGACCGCGCGCTGGTGGCCGGCAGCGGCGCGCCGTGGGAAGAGGCCGGGCGGCTGATCGCGCGCTTCCACCGCGAGGGCCTGGACCATGCCGACCTCAACGCCCACAACCTGCTGTTCGACGGCAACGGCCGCGGCTGGCTGATCGATTTCGACCGCGGGCGCATGCGCATCCCGGCCACCGGCTGGCGCGAGGGCAACCTGCGCCGGCTGCACCGCTCGCTGCTCAAGCTGCGCGGCGGGCGCAGCCGCGACGAGGTCGAGCGCGACTTCGCGCGCCTGCGCCGCGCCTACGAGCTGGCCTGGAAGCGAGGCTGCTGAGATGGCCGGCTGGGCGCTGCGGTTGCATGGGGTGGGCAATGCGTCGGCGGTGGAGCTGGGTTCGGCCATGGCCAGCATCGAGCGCGGCGGCGCGCCGTGGCTGACCATCGATTGCGGCGCCGAGGGACTGACCGCGTTCGAGGCCCTGTACGGGCGTGCGCCCGAGGCGATCTTCCTCACCCACGTGCACCTGGACCATGTGGCCGGTTTCGAGCGCCTGTTCGTGTCGAGCTACTTCGACCCGCGCCGGCGCGGTCGCGTGCGCCTGTACGTGCCGGCGCCCATCGTGCCGCTGCTGCACCGCCGGGTGGGCGAATACCCCAACGTGCTGGCCGAGGGCGGGGCCAACTTCTGGGACGCGTTCCAGTTGATCCCGGTGGGCGAGGCGTTCTGGCACGAGGGCCTGCGCCTGGAAGCGTTCCCGGTGCGCCACCACTGGCCTGACACCGCCTTCGGCCTGCGCCTGCGCGGCAGCCTGGTGTGGAGCGGCGATACCCGGCCGATCCCGGAGATGCTGGCCCGCTACGCCGACGACGGCGAGCTGATCGCCCACGACTGTGCCCTGCACGGCAATCCCTCGCACACCGGGCTGGACGACCTGGAGCGCGAGTACCCCGAGTCCTTGCGCCGGCGCATGCTGCTCTATCACTACGCCAGCCAGGCCGACGCATCCGCGCTGGCCGCGCGCGGCCATGCCGTGGCCCGTCCCGGCGAGGTGCGGCCGTTGGCCGAACCGACCGCGATGCGGCCTGCCTGAGCGCCGTGCGCTGGTGGCCCTGGCATGGGCGCCGGACTGCCTGACCGATGCATGCGATGGCCGCGGTTCTTACCGGCCTGCCGACACGGTTCGGGCATGGCGGCTGGCTGAAATCCAAGCGGACCCGCGTGCTTTCCGGGGCCGGAAAAGGTGGCGGCCCCGCCGGCTTGCCCCGGCGCCCGCGTCGATCGATACCGTTGCTGCCTTCCGGCCCTGGCGGGATTTTCGACCTAGCGTCGCGGGGGGCCGACGGGGCCACCATGGAGACGGGCCGCGCAACGCGCGGCCCGGTTGGCGCACCGGCGCCGCAATGCGGATGCGGACCGGCTGGAACTGGCGAACGCGTAAAGACGTCGCTGCGTCTTCGAAACTGGCGGAGAGAGGGGGATTCGAACCCCCGAAGCGCGGTTTAGACGCTTACACACTTTCCAGGCGTGCTCCTTCAACCACTCGGACACCTCTCCGGACCCGTCCGCTGCCGCAGGCGGCACGACGGGGGCGCAAATTCTAGCTTCGCGGGCACTTGTCCACAAGCGCGGGCCGAGGGGCGGGGCGGGCGTGGCACAATGCCGGTCCTGGTCCAAGCGGTAGTCCGATGTCCTACCTCGTCCTCGCCCGCAAGTGGCGCCCGAAGCGGTTTTCCGAGCTGGTCGGGCAGGAGCACGTCGTGCGCGCGCTGGGCAATGCCCTGGATACCGGCCGGGTCCACCATGCCTTCCTGTTCACCGGCACGCGCGGGGTGGGCAAGACCACCATCGCCCGCATCTTCGCCAAGTCGCTGAACTGCGAGAAGGGCGTCAGCGCCGAGCCCTGCGGCCAGTGCGCGGCCTGCACCGACATCGACGCCGGCCGCTACATCGACCTGCTGGAGATCGATGCGGCCTCCAACACCGGCGTGGACGACGTGCGCGAGGTGATCGAGAACGCGCAGTACATGCCCTCGCGCGGACACTACAAGGTGTACCTGATCGACGAGGTGCACATGTTGTCCAAGGCGGCGTTCAACGCGCTGCTCAAGACCCTGGAGGAGCCGCCGGGGCACGTGAAGTTCCTGCTGGCCACCACCGACCCGCAGAAGCTGCCGGTGACGGTGCTTTCGCGCTGCCTGCAGTTCAACCTCAAGCGCCTGGACGAGGGCCAGATCGAGGGCCAGATGACCCGGATCCTGGCCGCCGAGCGGATCGAGGCCGATGCCGGCGCGATCCGCCAGCTCGCCCGCGCGGCCGACGGCAGCCTGCGCGATGGACTGTCGCTGCTGGACCAGGCCATCGCCTATGCCGGTGGCGCGCTGGGCGAGGACACCGTGCGCGCCATGCTCGGCAGCGTCGACCGTACCCAGGTGGCGGCGCTACTGGATGCCCTGGCCGACGGCGACGGCCAGGCGTTGCTGGGCACGGTGGACGCCCTGGCGGGCTTCGCCCCGGATTGGGGCAGCGTGCTGGAGGCGCTGGCCGAGGCCCTGCATCGCATCCAGGTGAAGCAGCTCGTGCCGGGGGCCGCGCGCGAGGACGAAGGCATCGACGTGGATGCCTGGGCGGGCCGTTTGCGCCCGGAGGTGACCCAGCTCTGGTACCAGATGGCGGTCAACGGCCGCCGCGACCTGGAGCTTGCACCGGCGCCGCGCGTGGGCTTCGAGATGAGCGTGCTGCGGATGCTGGCGTTCCGGCCCGAGGCCGATGTCGGTCCACCCGCGGGGCCGGGCGCGGGCGCCGGCAGTGGCGTGGCCGCGACGGGAGGGCCGCCGCCGCGTGCGGCGTCCGCCATGGCGCCCGAAGCCGCGGCCGCGCTGCCCACCGCCGTGGAATCCACGCCTGCCGCCGCGTCTCCATCGCGCGCCCAGGCCCCATCGCCGCTGCCGGCGGGTGCCTCGGATGCGCCGCCGTGGGAAGTTCCCGCCGCGGTGGCATCCAGCCCGGCGCGTTCTGCGCCGCGGGGCCCGGCAGGGCCCGCCGATGCCGCCGGGCCGCGCGCCGCGGTGCCGCCGGCCGATCCGTTCGCCGCCGGCGCCGACATGCCGATGCGTGCGGCCGCCGGCAACGCCAGGCCGGCCGCCGCCGAAGCGCTGCAGCGCGGCATCGTGATGCCGCCGTCCGCCGCCGCGGTCGCGGCGCCGCCGGAATCTTCCCGGCCGATGGCCGCGCCGGTGGCGTCCGCTCCGGCAACGATTGCCGTGCCTTCGCCGGTGCCAGGCGCGGTCCCGCCGGCTTCCGCGCCCGGTACCACCGCCGTCGCCGACGCCGAGGACTGGCTGCGGTGCGTGGCCGCCTGCGATCTGAAGGGTCCGGCGCGCGAGTTGGCCGCGCATACCGCCTTCGTCGGCCATGTCGACGGCGTGCTGACCCTTGCCCTGGATCCGGGCTTCGAGTACCTGCGCAGCGAGCGTTCGGTCGCCGCGCTGGCCGAGGCCATGGCGGCCTCGCTGGGAGCGCCGCCGAAGATCGCGATCCAGACCGGCGCGGCACAGGCGCCGACCCTGCACCAGCGCCAGGAGAGCGAACGCGATTCGCGCCAAAGCGCCGCCGAGCAGGCCTTCCTCAACGATCCCGGCGTCAAGCGCCTGATCGAGCAGCACGGCGCCCGCGTCGTGCCCGATTCCATCCGACCCCACGACGAGTGAGCGACATGCGCGGCAATATCGCCCAATTGATGCAACAGGCGCAGAAGATGCAGGAGAACCTGCAGCGCGCCCAGGAGGAACTGGCCAAGCTGGAGGTCACCGGCAGCGCCGGCGGCGGCATGGTCAGCATCACCCTCAGCGGCATCAAGGAATGCCGCAAGGTGCGGATCGACCCGAGCGTGCTGACCGACCAGGAGATGGCCGAGGACCTGATCGCCGCCGCGTTCAACGATGCATCCAACAAGGTCGATGCCGAATCCAAGGCGAGGATGGCCGCGGCCTCGGCCGGCATGCCGCTGCCGCCGGGCATGAAGCTGCCGTTCTGAGCATGCGTGCCGGGATTGGCGCGCCGGCCGGCGCGACCGCATGAGCGCGCCGCTGCTTGAGCAGTTGATCGAGGCCTTCCGGGTGCTGCCCGGCGTCGGCCGCAAGACCGCGCAGCGCATGGCCTACCACGTGCTGGAGCGCGGCCGCGACGGGGGGCTGCACCTGGCCCAGGTGCTGGCCGAGGCGGTGGAGCGGATCGGCCATTGCAGCCAGTGCCGCGACTTCAGCGAAACCGACGTGTGCGCGGTATGCGCCGGCACCGGCCGCGACCGCCAGCAGCTATGCGTGGTCGAGTCGCCGGCCGATCGCCTGGCCATCGAGACGGCCACCGGCTATCGCGGGCTGTACTACGTACTGCAGGGCAGGCTCTCGCCGTTGGACGGCATCGGCCCGCGCGAACTGGGCCTGGACGCGCTGGCCGCGCGCCTGGCCGGTGGCGAGGTGGTGGAGATGATCGTGGCCACCAGCGCCACGGTGGAGGGCGAGGCCACCGCGCACTACCTGGCGCAACTGGCGCGCCGTCATGGCGCGCGGCCGAGCCGGCTGGCGCAGGGGCTGCCGCTGGGCGGCGAGCTGGAATACGTGGACCGCGGCACCCTGTCGCATGCCTTCGGCACGCGCGGGGAGATGCCGGAGTAGGGCGGCGCGGGCCAGGGGGGCGGCCCTTCCGGCCGCGGGGCGCTACGATGCCCGTTCCGTTCCTTCGCATGTTGCCGCCATGACCGACACCCTCTTCGGCAAGATCATCCGCCGCGAGATCCCCGCCACCATCGTCTACGAGGACGAGGACATCCTCGGCTTCCGCGACATCGCCCCGCAGGCGCCGGTGCACGTGCTGTTCGTCCCCAGGCACGAGGCGATCCCGACCCTGGACGACGCCCGACCCGAGCATGCCGCGCTGCTGGGCAGGCTGATGCTGGCCGCGGCCGAGTTCGCGCGCCGCGAGGGCCTGGCGCAGGACGGCTACCGGGTGGTGATGAACTGCCGTGAGCATGCCGGCCAGACCGTCTTCCACGTGCACCTGCACCTGCTGGCCGGCGCGCCGCTGGGACACTTCGGCACGCCCGGCACGCCCTGAGCGCGGATGCGCGCAGAAGCAGAACAGGGTTTCCCTACAAGCGCCGGTGAACGCAGCCGCTCCCGGGATGCAGCGGCTCAGCCGCCTATGGGAGCCGGCGTCAGTCGGCGACAGGCTCCGGAGCCGGAGCAAGGATTGGCCGGCGCATGCGCATGGCCGCCGCCCGTATCCGGCTGCCCGGCTCCTGCGGTCCTAAAGGCAAAGCGCGCTGACGCGTGGCGCGCCCTTGCCGTGCCTTTCGCCGCTACCACCCCCACCAGCCGCCCCACGGACCCCAGTACGGGCCCCAGTAGGGGCGCGGCGGCGGCATCACCACGTCCACCTCGCGCACTTCCGGCCACAGGTACACGGTGTCGGCGGCCAGTTGCGGCAGGCGATAGTCGTACTCGCCGATGCGCACCGTGTCGGTGCCCTCGATGCGGCCGACGAAGGTCACGTCGCGTCCCGGGGTGAACACCGCCGGATCGTAGAAGCCGGCGCGGCAGGCCATGAAGCGGCCCTGGCTGGCGTCGGCCGAATCGCTGTCGGGGCGGCCGGTGGCGTTCAACGGCATGCCCACCATCTGGAAGCAGGTGCGGTCCTGCTTGGGCAGGGTCTCGACGATGCGGCCGCCCCAGCGCACGGTGGTGCCGGGCGATGGGCTGGCCACGGCCTGTTGCGGGGTGACCGCGGGGAACGCGCCCTGCAGCGGCTGCGGCGCGGTGGCGCAGGCGCCCAGCAGGGCGGCGGCCGCGAGGGCGAGGGCGAAATGGGTGCGATGGCGGACGGGCATGGCGGCCTCCGTGGGTGTCAGGGACGATGCCGCCGCAGGTCTTCGACCAGGCGGTGCGTCTGCGTTTCCCGGGCAGCGTAGCGCGCGGCGGCGAAACGCCGGCTGAGCGCCAGCAGCGCCGGGCCCGAGGCCGGATGGGCGGCGGCCACGCGCCCGGCCCAGGCCAGGGCCGGCTCGTGGGGCGCGCGGCCCAGGCCCAGCTTCGCGTAGTGCCTGCCGAGGCGGCGCCAGGCACGCAGCAGCGGGTCGCGTTCGCGCTCGCCACGGGCCAGCACCCAGATCATGCCGGCCAACGCCAGCGCGGCCAGGGCGGCGAACATCGCCAGCAATTGCGTCGGTCGCAGGTGCTGAAGGCCCAGCGGGCTGAGCAGCGCCTGCTGGCGTCCGGCGTCGAACCCGAGTACCAGGTCGTTCCAGCCGCGGCGCAGCCAATCGGTGAGATCGCCGAGGTTGTCCAGGCGCAGCAACTCCATCCCCGTGCCGCTGCGGGCGGCGTTGCGGCGCTGTTCCAGGGTGTCGTAGATGCGCTCGGGCGCCACCGCCGCGGTCGGGTCCACCCGCACCCAGCCGTGGCCTTCCAGCCACACCTCGACCCAGGCATGGGCGTCCATGCGCCGCACCACCCAGTAGCCGCCGAACGGGTTGCGGTAGCCGCCCACGTAGCCGGTCACCACCCGCGCCGGGATGCCGGCCGCGCGCATCAATACCGTATAGGCCGAACTGAAGTGCTCGCAGTAGCCTTCCTTCGTCCCGAACAGGAACTCGTCCACCGCGTCGCGGCCGGGCAGCGGCACGTCCAGGGTGTAGGCGAACTCGGCGCGGATCCATTCCAGCGCGCGCGTGGCGATGGCCGCGTCGTCCCCGCCCGCCTCCTCACGCCATTGCCGGGCCAGCGCCAGGGTGCGTGGATTGCGCCCGCCGGGCAGGTCCAGGGCGATGGCGCGCAGGGCCGGGCGCAATTCCGGCTCGAACTGCGCGGGGGGCGAGGAACGCAGCCGCCACCGGCTGGGCGCGGACAGCGGCCGCTCCGCGGTGAGCGAGTGGTCGAAGCCCAGGCGGCTGCCCGCGGGCGCGGCTGTGGGCAGGTCCAGGGCGACCAGTTGCCGGCGGTCGGTGGCCTCCATCTCGATCTCGTAGTCCCACGTCGTGCCCTGCGCGCGCACCTCGGGCATCGGGAGGCCGTCGAGCCAGCGCAGCCGGGTCCAGGCGCGGCCGTCGAACTGCCACAGCACCGGCCCGCGCCAGTACATCTGCTCCGGCGGCGGCGGGTCGCCCCGGAACGAGGCGCGCAGCGCCGGCGAGTCGTCGCTCATCAATTCGCCCCAGGCGCCGGGTTCCATGCTGTCCGACAGCCCGGGTCGGGCCAGGGCGCGCTCGGGCACGCCCCACAGCGGCGAGCCCAGCCGCGGGAACAGCCAGAACGCGGCCATCGCCAGCGGCAGGCCGATCCCGACCAGCCGCGCCATCACCCCCATGCGCTGCCGCAGCGGCAGCGGCGGCGCCTGGTTCTCGGCGTCGGCCAGGCGCTGCAGGGTGAGCAGGGCGCACAGGGCGGCGACCAGGCCCAGCACCATGACCATCGGGCCTTGGTCCAGCAGAAACGCGGCGAACGGGGCGAACAGGGAGAAGCCGAGCAGGCTGCGCGCATCGCGCAGGGAGTGCGCCTCGGCCGGCTTGATCGCCAGCATCGCCGCCAGCAGGGCGCAGCCGGTATCGCGGCCCAGGCGCGTGCCCATTGTCGCGAACACCGCCGCCAGCATCGCCAGGGTCAACAGCAGCCGCAGCCAGCCGGGCAACGGCGCACGCCAGGCCAGCGCCGCCACGACCACGGCGGTCAGGCCGAAGCCCAGGGCCAGGGTGGAGGGCAGGATCAGCAACAGCGGCAGCAGGGCCAGGCCGGCGGTGGCCAGCGCCCAGCCGCGGCTGGAGGGGTCGAGGATCTGCGAAGGATGCGCCATGGAGGATCAGCCCTGCGGCAACACGGCCAGCGCGCGCAGGCAGGCGTGGCGGTGGTCGGGGCCGCGGGCGGGGCCCAGTTCCGGCTGCCCGGGCAGGCGCAGGCGGTAGCGCCTGCCTTCGCGCTCGGCCTGGTCGACCCAGGCCGCGAGGCGGGCGATGCGCCGCTCGTGCGCCAGCGGCGCCAGCGACCGCCAGTCCAGCACCACGTCCAGGCCCTGGCTGCGTTCGAATTCGCGCACCACCAGGCTGTCGCGGCGTGCGCTGTGCTTCCAGGCGATGCTGCGCGGTGGGTCGCCGGCGCGATAGGCGCGCAACTGGTGCGGTTCCTCGCCGAGCGGGTGCAGGCGGCTGTGGCCGGCGCTGCCGCCGCTCTCCGGCAGCGGCGGAGCCGGGGTTTCCGCGCGTGGATAGACCAGCAGCAGATGCCGCGGCCATACTCGCGACCAGCCGCGGACCAGGCCCAGCGGCTGGGTGGTGGACAGGCGGATGCGGCCGGGCTCGAGCCAGCCGCGGCGGTGCGTGGCAAGGACCAGGGTGAATTCGCAATGCCCGTCGCTGCCGCTGCTGGCGCGGTCGCTCGCCGTGTCCAGGTCGGCACGCAGGCCGCGCCGGCGGCGCCCGTCGCGGCTGGACAGCGCCAGGCGCATGGCCAGCGGCTGGCCGGCGGCGACCGGCTCGGCCGAGACCGCCTCCACCCGCAGCCCGGACAACTGCAGGTGGGTGGCGATGAGGCTGGCCAGGCCCGCCGCGCCCAGCAGCAGCGCCAGCAGCAGCGCGGGGTTGTTGTTGTAGTTCAGCGCGCCCAGCACCATCGCCAGGACCAGCGCGGCGTAGAACAGACCGAACGGCGTGGGCAGCACGTAGATCCGCCGCCGGCCGATGGCCACCGGTAGCGGTTCGGGCGCGCGCGGCCGTTCCAGCGCCCGCAGGCGGTCCATGAAGCGGCGCAGCGCCGCCGCCATCAGTCCACCGGCACCGCGTGCAGCACGGCCTTGGCCAGCGCCGCGCCGGAGCCGGCCTCCGCCTCCGGGACCAGCCGGTGCCCGGCCACGGCGGCGAACAGCGCCTGCACGTCCTCGGGCAGCACGTGGTTGCGGCCCAGCAGCAGCGCATAGGCGCGCGCAGCGCGCAGCAAGGCCAGGCCGGCGCGCGGCGACAGGCCCACGCGCACGCCCGGATGCTGGCGGCTGCGCGTCAGCAGCGCCTGCACGTAGCCTACGAGCGCCTCGCTGGCGTGGATCTGCGCGGCGGCGCGGCGCAGGGCCGCCACGTCGCCTTCGCCCAGCAGCGGCAGCGCCTGGGCGATCAGTTCGCGGCGGTCGGCGCCGGTGAGCAGGGCGCGTTCGGAGTCGGCTCCCGGATAGCCCAGCGAGAAGCGCAGCAGGAACCGGTCCAACTGCGAGTCGGGTAGCGGAAAGGTGCCGGACAGGTCGACCGGATTCTGGGTGGCGATGACGAAGAACGGATCGGGCAGGGCATGGGTGATGCCATCCACGGTCACCTGCTGCTCGGCCATCGCCTCCAGCAGTGCGCTCTGGGTGCGCGGCGGGGCGCGGTTGATCTCGTCGGCCAGCAGCACCTGGGCGAACACCGGCCCGGGATGGAATTCGAAGCGGCGCGCGGCGGCGTCGTACACCGACACGCCCAGCACGTCGGCCGGGAGCAGGTCGGAGGTGAACTGCACACGCTGGAACGACAGCCCGATCGTGGCGGCCAGGGCGTGGGCCAGCGTGGTCTTGCCCAGGCCGGGCAAGTCCTCTATCAGCACGTGGCCGCCGGCCAGCAGGGCGACGAAGGCCATGCGCACTTCCTGGGGTTTCCCCAGGACCAATCCGTTGACCTGGCGTTGAGCGTGCGTGAGGGACGCGCGCAGCGCGTCGGTTAGGATTCCATCGGGAGGTTGGACGGTGTGCGCCATCGCATGCCTGTGTCCTGGGTCGCTCCGGAGTGTAGCGGGTATGCAGGGAGAACAACGCGC
Organism: Pseudoxanthomonas broegbernensis; assembly: GCF_014202435.1. Lineage (GTDB taxonomy): Bacteria > Pseudomonadota > Gammaproteobacteria > Xanthomonadales > Xanthomonadaceae > Pseudoxanthomonas > Pseudoxanthomonas broegbernensis. The sequence goes on from NZ_JACHGU010000002.1 coordinate 375,881, forward strand.
GCGGCGCACGTTCACCGCGCTCTGGGCGGCGGCATGCCTGGCCAAGCTGGTGATCGCCGCGCGTCTGCCGCTGTTCGTGGACGAGGCGTTCTACTGGCAGGAAGGCCGGCACCTGGCCGCAGCCTATTCCGACCTGCCCGGCATGACCGCCTGGCTGGCGCGGCTGGGCACCGCGCTGGGCGGCGAGCATCCGTTCGCGCTGCGCCTGCCGTTCCTGGCGATGGGCGCGCTGCTTCCGTGGTGGGTAGTGCGGATCGGCCGGCAGTGGTTTGGCGCGATCGCCGGATGGCGGGCCGGCAGCCTGGCGGTATTGCTGCCGCTGGTGGGCATGCTGGGGGTGATGGCGGTGCCGGACGTGCCACTGGCCCTGGCCACCGTGATGTGCCTGCACGCAGGCACCCGCCTGCTGCGCGAGGCCAGCCCCGGCGCGGCGCTGGAACTGGCGCTGGGCCTGGCCCTGGGGGCCACCAGCCACTACCGCTTCGGCGGGGTGGCCGTGGCCGGAGCGGCGGCCATGCTGTGGCTGCCGCAGGGGCGGCGCCTGCTGCGTGATCCGAGGGTGCTGCTGGCGCTTGCGGTTGGTGCGCTGGCCTGGGTGCCCCTGCTGCTGTGGAACCTGGAGAACGGCGAGGCCGGTCTGCGCTTCCAACTGATCGACCGGCATCCCTGGACGCTGCACGCCGGCGGGCTGGCGTTCCTGCCGGCGCAGGCGCTGCTGGTCACGCCGGTGCTGTTCGCCGCCCTGCTGGCCGCGGCCTGGCGCGATGCCTGGCCGCGGCGGGCGATGCGGCCGCAGTGGCGGTTCCTGGGCATGTTCGGGGCGATCGTGCTGTGCGGCATCTTCCTGCTCGGCTTCTTCGCCGACAGCGAGCGGGTGAGCTTCCACTGGCCGGTGCCGGCCTGGCTGGCGCTGCTGCCTGCCGCCGCCATGGCCCTCCACCGCTGGCCGGTGCCCTGGCGGCGCGCGGCATGGGTCACCGCCGCGCTGGGTTCGTGCGCGGCCCTGGGCCTGTGCCTGGCGCTGGCCTCGCCTTCGCTGCGCGCAGCCAGCGCCGGCGGCAAGCACTATCCGCGCAATTTCGCCGGCTGGAAGCCGCTGGCCACGGCGGTGCGCTCGGAATTGCAGGCGATGCCGCCCGGCACACGCGTGCTGGCCGGCGACTTCAAGCTCGGCGCCGAACTGGGCTTCGCCCTGGGCGACCCGGACATCGCGGTCCTGGACCATCCGCTCAACCACGCGCACGGCCGCGCGCCGCAGCTTCGCCTGTGGAAGTTGCAGGCCGATGCGCCGCCGCCGGTGCCGACCCTGCTGGTGCTGGCGCCGGGGCACCTGCCGTTCCGGCAATGGCTGCAGCACTACCACGGCCTGTGCGCGCGGCTCGGGCCGCTGCCGCCGGTGCGCCGGACGGTGATGGCCGATCACGGCGCGCAGCGCTTCCTGTTGCTGCACCTGCCGCCGGCCCCTGCCGCCGCGGCGGGCACGGCCTGCAGCGTGCCGGCGATGGCCTGGATCGACGCGCCCGCGCGGCGGCAGGCGGTGCCGCTGCGCTTCGAGGTGAACGGCTGGGCGTTCAAGGACGGGCCCGGGCTGTCGCGGGTGGAGATCACCCTGGACGGGGCGGTGGTGGCCGAGGCCGAGTACGGCTTCCGCTTTCCGGTGGATGCGTATTTCCCGCAGTCCACCGACCCGAACCAGCCGCACGTGGGCTTCCGCGCGCTCGTCGACGTACCGGCCAGCCAGGCGGGCCGGCGCTGGCTGGGGCTGCGCCTGCACGGCGCCGACGGCAGCGTGGAGGAATGGCCGGAGCAGCCGGTGGACGTCATGGACGCCGCGCCCGCCCGGTAACATTCGCGCCGACAAGAATTGAGGAAACACCATGGTCCGCACGACATCGGCCGGCACCGCACAGGGTGCGCGGGTCGGCCCGTCACCGCTTCCTGCGCCGCTGCGCATCGCGCTGCTGCTGCCGTGCCGGAACGAGGCGGCCACCGTGCGCCGCGTGCTGGACGGGTTCCGCGCCAGCCTGCCGGGAGTGGAGTGCCACGTGTTCGACAATGCGTCGGACGACGGCACCGGAGCGATCGCCCGGGAGGCCGGCGCGCACGTGCACGCGGTCGCGCTGCGCGGCAAGGGCAACGTGATCCGCCGCGCCTTCGCCGACGTGGAGGCCGACATCTACCTGATGGTCGACGGCGACGCCACCTACGACGCGGACGCCGCGCCGGCGCTGGTGCGGCGCCTGCTCGACGACGGCCTGGACATGGTGGTCGGCGCGCGGGTGGACAGCGAGCGCGCCGCCTACCGCGCCGGCCACCGTGTCGGCAACCGCCTGCTCACCCGGTGCGCCGCGCTGCTGTTCGGCGACAGCTTCGAGGACATGCTGTCGGGCTACCGGGTGTTCTCGCGGCGCTACGCGAAGTCGTTCCCGGCGCACGCCTCCGGCTTCGAGATCGAGACCGAGCTGGCGGTGCACGCGCTGCAGTTGCGCATGCCGGTGGCCGAGGTGCCGACCGCCTACGGCGCCCGCCCGGAGGGCTCGGCGAGCAAGCTCAACACCTGGCGCGACGGCCTGCGCATCCTCGGCACCATCGCCCGCTTGTTCAAGGCCGAGCGGCCGTTGCTGTTCTTCTCGCTGTTCGCCGGCGCCAGCCTGCTGCTGTCGGTGGTGCTGGCCGCGCCGCTGCTGGCCACCTACCTGCAGACCGGGCTGGTGCCGCGCTTCCCCACCGCGATCCTGTGCTCGGCGCTGGCGCTGCTGGCGGCGTTGGCGCTGGCCTGCGGCCTGATCCTGGACACGGTCACCCGCGGGCGAACCGAGGCCAAGCGGATGGCCTACCTGGCGGTGCCCGCGACCCGCGGTTCGTGGCACAGGGACGCAAGCCACGCCGCCCCGCGGACGGCCCCGGACGAACCGCCGGTCCGTGCCGGCCCCGCCGCACCAGCCCCGCGATGAGCGCCGCGTCCCGCGGTTCCCGCCTGCAGCGTACCGCGGCACGGACAGGTCGCGCGCTGGAACGCAGGTTCGGGTTCCGCTCGCGGCGCGGCGTGCTTGCCGCGACCCTCGGCGTGGCCGCGCTGTGCGCGCTGCTGTCGCTGCTGCGTGGCCAGGACGCCAACTGGGACCTGCGCAACTACCACCTGCACAATGCCTGGTCGCTGCTGCAGGGCCGCATCGGCCTGGACCTGGCGCCGGCGCAGTTGCAGAGCTACTTCGTGCCGCTGCTCGACGTGCCGTACTACCTGCTGGTGCAGCATTTCCCCGCGCCGGTGGCCGGCGCCGCGCTCGGGCTGCTGCACGGGCTCGCGTTCCTGCCGCTGGCCTGGATCGCCTGGCGCGTCCTGGGCGGCGATCCGCGCCGGGATCGGCGGGCGCCGTTGCTGGCCCTGGCCGGGCTGGCCAGCGCGGCCTTTTTGTCCGAACTGGGCAACACCATGGGCGACAACAGCACCGCGCCGCTGGTCCTGGGCGCGCTGGCGCTGGCGCTGCCGGGCGGCGATGGCCGCTGGCGCGGCATGCGCCTGTTCGCGGCCGGCGGCCTGCTCGGCCTGGCGGTGGGCCTGAAGCTGACCAATGCCGGCTATGCCGTCGCGCTCGGCCTGGCGGTGCTGGCTGCCCCGCTGCCTGCGCGCGAGCGCCTGCGTGCGGCCACGCAGCTCACCCTGGCCACGGCGGCGGTGTTCGCGCTGGTGGCCGGGCCCTGGTTGTACCGGGTGTGGAGCGAATTCGGCAATCCGCTGTTCCCCCAGTACAACGCCTGGTTCCAGGCACCGCTGGCCGCGTCCGACGTCACCGGCGACATCCGGTGGCGGCCGAGGGGCTGGGGTCAGGCCCTGCTGTGGCCGCTGCTGTTCACCGCCGATCCCTACCTGGCCGGCGAGGTCGCACTGCCGCAGGTGGCGTGGGCGGTGCTGTACCTGGCAGCGCTGGCGGCCGCCGCGGCCTGGTTGCGGCGGCGCCTGAGCGGCGTGGCGACGACCGCGCCCGTGGCATCGGCTGTGCCGGCCGCGGTGCCGCGGATGGTCGGGGTGTTCTTCCTGGCCGGCTTCGTGCTGTGGCTGGGGATGTTTGGCATCCATCGCTACCTGGTGGTACTGGAACTGCTGGCGCCGGTGGTGCTGTGGATGCTGCTGCGCGGGCTGCTGCCGTCACGCTCCGGTGAGCGCCTGGCCTGGCTCGCCGTCGCCGGCTGCGCACTGGTCGCCGTGGCCGGATGGAACGGCTGGGGGCATGCGCGCTGGACGCGGCAGGCGTTCGCGGTGGAAAGGCCGGCGCTGCCCGCACCGGGCACGGTGCTGCTGGTCGGCGACGAACCGCATTCCTGGCGGGTGCCATTCCTGTGGCCGGAATCGAGCTATGTCGGCGTGGCCTCGAATTTCCCCGAATCGCCCGCCTACGTGCAGCGGGTGCGCACGATGGTGGCCGCGCGCGGCCCCGCGCTGGCCCTGCTCAAGGCCACGGCCGACGAGGCCGGCTTCCGCGAACGGCGCAGGAACGCGAAGATCGAGCGCGAGAACCGTTGGGCCTCGCGCCTGCGGCTGGATCGCGGCGATTGTGGCGCGATGCGCTGGCTGGCGTCGCGCGGCAAGCGCAGGGAATTGCTGCAGGCCGACCGTTCCCCCAGCGGGCGCTGCCGGTTCGTCGCAGCCGCCACTGCGACTGCGGGGCACGGGGGCGACGCGCCGGCGGCCGGCCGCGACCGCGAACAGTTGGTCGCGGCGGCGGCACTGGCCCGGCGCTACGGGTTGCGCATGGCCGTTGAAGACTGTTCGTCCCACGCCAGCCGCGTGGGCGACGCCGCCTTTCCCTACCTGCTGTGCCCGGTGGAATGGACCGCGCGGGCGCCGGGGGCGCGGTGAGCCGCTATGGCACCGCGTGGCCGGCTTCGCGCAGGAGCCCGGTCAGGGCGATCAGCGGCAAGCCGACCAGGGCGGTCGGGTCCCGGGTCTCGATCGCCTCGAACAGGGCGATGCCCAGGCCCTCGCACTTGAAGCTGCCGGCGCAGTCGTAGGGCCGCTCGGCATCCACGTAGCGGGCGATTTCCGCCGCGTCCAGGCGGCGGAAGCGGACGCGGGTCAGGTCCGCGGCGGCCAGCACGCGGTCGCCCCGGCGCAGGCAGACGGCGGTGTGGAAGTCCACCGTGCGTCCGCTGGCCGCGGCCAACTGGGCGATGGCCGCCTCGCGGCCGCCGGGCTTGCCGAGGATGCGTCCTTCCAGGTCGGCGCACTGGTCCGAGCCGATCACCCACGCATCGGGGCGGCTGGCCGCGACCGCGGCGGCCTTGGCCGCGGCCAGGCGCGGCGCCAGGTCCGCCGGTGGCTCAGCCGGCCGGGGCCGCTCGTCGGTGCCCGGGCCCACGCACTGGAACGGCAGCCGCAGCCGCTCCAGCAACTGGCGGCGATAGGGCGAGGTCGAGGCGAGTATCAGCATGGCCGGGGCGCGGCGAGGACGGCCCCAGTGTGCGTCGGCCGCGCCGGCCCGGCAAACCCGCCGGCGCCGGTATTGACCGTGTTTGACAGGGCGTGGGACGGTCCTTAACATTCAGCGGCTTATGTCCGCGGGTGCGTCCGTCGTGCAGGTTCCCGAAACGCTGGATGCTTGGCGGATGGTCGCTACGGGGCGGCGGTTCGAGGGGGGTGTCCCGCTGTCGGCGATGGCCCGGCTGGGCGGCAGCCTCGCCGATGCCGAGGGCGAATGCCGCTTCGCGCTGGAGTTTGGCTGCGATGCGCTGCAGGTGCCGTTCGTCGAACTGTCGATCGAGGCCGGCCTGCCGCTGGTGTGCCAGCGCAGCCTGGAGCGGTTCGTGTTCCCGGTGAAGTCCGTGCAGCGGCTCGGCCTGATCCGCGACGAGGCCGATGACGCCGCGTTGCCGCCGGGCTACGAGGCGCTGCTGGTGCCGGAGGATGGACAGTTGCGCCCGCTGGACCTGGTCGAGGACGAGCTGGTCCTGGCCCTGCCGGTGGTGCCGGTGGCGCCCGACAGCCGGCCGATCGACCACACCTGGTCGGCTGGCGAGGAAGAACAGCAGGCGGCCAGCCCGTTCGCGGCGCTGGCATCGCTGAAGAAGAGGCAGTAGTACGGCCGCGCCGCCGTTGCAGGCGCCCTGGAACGGCACCGGCGGGTGGCTTCGAGGTCACAAACCAGTACACGCAATTCAACCGAGTTTGGAGCAATCCCATGGCTGTGCAGAAATCCCGAGTCACCCCGTCCCGCCGCGGCCAGCGCCGTTCCCACGATGCGCTGACGGCCAAGCAACTGGCCACCGATCCGACCAGCGGGGAGATCCACCTGCGCCACCACGTGACCGCCGACGGCTACTACCGGGGCAAGAAGGTCATCGCCACCAAGTCTTCCACGGTCGAGGAAGACTGAGCGCGACGCCGGCGCGCGGACTGCGCGCCGGAAGGCGGCGGCATTCGTCCGGCTCCCGCGGGAGCCTTCAGCGGGAGTGGGCATGAGCGAGCGGATCTATTCGCGCATCGCCGGAACCGGCAGCTATCTGCCGGAGAAGGTGGTGACCAACGACGACCTGGCCAAGGTGGTCGACACCAGCGACGAATGGATCCGAACCCGCACCGGCATCCGCGAGCGACGCATCGTCGCCGACGACCAGGCCACCAGCGACCTGGGCTACGAGGCCGCGCTGAAGGCGATCGAGGCGGCCGGCGTCGATGTCGGCCAGATCGACCTGATCGTGGTCGGCACCACCACGCCCGACGTGGTGTTCCCGTCCACCGCCTGCCTGATCCAGCAGAAGCTGGGCATCGCCGGCTGCGCGGCGTTCGACGTCAACGCGGCGTGCTCCGGCTTCGTGTTCGCGCTCAGCGTCGCCGACAAGTTCATCGCCAGCGGCGCGGCGAAGACGGCGCTGGTGATCGGCGCCGAGACCCTGACCCGCATCGTCGACTGGACCGACCGCACCACCTGCGTGCTGTTCGGCGACGGCGCCGGCGCGGTGGTGCTCAGGGCCGACACCGAGACCGGCATCCTGTCCACGCACCTGCACGCCGACGGCAGCAAGAAGGACCTGCTGTGCTGCCCGGCGGGCGTGTCCAGGGGGTTCGACAGCAATGCGGCCAACGGCGGCGTGCACATCCTCATGGCCGGCAACGAGGTGTTCAAGTACGCGGTCAAGGCCCTGGACAGCGTGGTCGACGAGGCGCTGGACGCCAACGGCCTGGACAAGTCCGCGCTGGACTGGCTCATCCCGCACCAGGCCAACCTGCGCATCATCGAGGCCACCGCCAGGCGGCTGGACATGCCGATGGAGCGCGTCATCGTCACCGTGGACCGCCACGGCAACACCTCCGCCGGCTCGGTGCCCCTGGCCCTTGACGAGGCGGTGCGCTCGGGCCGCGTGCAGCGCGGCCAGTTGATCCTGCTGGAAGCCTTCGGCGGCGGTTTCACCTGGGGTTCGGCGCTGCTGCGCTATTGATGGGGCGAGTCTTCGCGCCTTCCCCTCCGGAAGGATGGGTCATCGTCCGCACTTTCTCGCGAAGCGGGTGCAGGGAGAGGTCATGGCCGTACAATCGATGCGCCTGGCCGGGCGCCGGGCCTGGATCAAGCGCTATGGGCAAGGCCGCCGCAGGCTGAGCCTGGGTTCGCTGGACCTGGTGGCGCGCAAGCTCGACCTGCCGGCGCTGCGGCCGCCGCCGCACCATGGTGGTCCGCTGGCCAAGGAAACCGAGCGTCGCCGCATCGCCGAACTGGACGCGCTGGGCGTACGCGTGCCCGAGGTGCTGGGCGAGAACGGCGACACGCTGCTGCTGGGCGACATCGGCGCCACGCTCTCCACGCGGCTGCGCGCGGTGCGCGGCGATCCGCAGGCGATGGACGGCCTGGTCGCCAAGACGATCGCCGCCATCGCCGATGCCCACCGGCGCGGCGCCTACCTGGGACAGCCGCTGCCGCGCAACATCACCCTGGATGCCGGCGGCGCCATCGGCTTCATCGATTTCGAGGAAGATCCGCTGGAGGTGATGCCGCTGGAGCAGGCGCAGGCACGCGACTGGCTGCTGTTCGCCTTCGGCATGGCCAAGTACTACCACGACCGTCCCGAGGCGCTGGCGCGGATGCTCGGGGAGGTCATGCGGGCCGGGCCGCCGCAGGTGGGCCGGCATGCGCGCCATGTGGGGATGCGGCTGCATGGCATCGCGCGCCTGGCGCGGAAGCTGGGGCGTTCGGCACGCACGTTCGCGCATGCGGTGTTCGTCATCCACGGCGCCACCGCCTGGCTTGCGCTGGCGCTGATGCTGCTGCTGATCGACTGGATCGGCGACGGCGAGCTCGACCTGCTGCAGGCCATCGTCGGGTGAAGGGCGCGGCTCGCCCGTCGGGCCTTGGGCATACGCCCGGGTACAGACAAACCCGGTGGTTCGCCCGTATCATCGCCGCTCTCTTTTTTGGCTGCGACAGCGCGTGACCGAACCGACGCTCGCCTTCGTTTTTCCCGGACAGGGTTCCCAGTCCGTGGGCATGCTCGCCGAGCTGGCCGAACTGCATCCGCAGGTCCGCCAGGCCTTCGCCGAAGCCTCCGACGGCGCCGGGGTCGACCTGTGGGCGCTGTCCCAGGGCGGTCCGGAAGAAATGCTCAACCGCACCGAGTACACCCAGCCGGCGCTGTTGGCCGCGGGCGTGGCGGTATGGCGCGCGTGGCAGGCGCAGGGCGGCCCGCAGCCGGCGCGGCTGGCCGGGCACAGCCTGGGCGAGTACACCGCGCTGGTCGCCGCCGGCGCGTTGTCGCTGAAGGACGGCGCCCACCTGGTCCGGCTGCGCGGCCAGTTGATGCAGGACGCCGCGCCCGCGGGCATCGGCGCGATGGCCGCGGTGCTCGGCGCCGAGGATGCGCTGGTGCAGGAGGTCTGTGCGCAGGCATCCGGCAGCCAGGTCGTGGTGCCGGCCAACTACAACTCGCCCGGCCAGGTCGTGATCGGCGGCGACGCGGCGGCGGTGGACCGTGCGCTGGCGCTGCTGGCCGAGCGCGGCGTGCGCAAGGCCGTGAAGCTGGCGGTCAGCGTGCCGTCGCACACGCCGCTGATGCGCGAGGCCGCCAATCGCCTGGCCGAGGCCATGGCCGGCCTGGCATGGCGCGTGCCGGCGCTGCCGGTGGTGCAGAACGTGGACGCGCAGGTCCATGGCAGCGTGGACGCGATCCGCGACGCGCTGGTGCGCCAGCTCTACCTGCCGGTGCGCTGGACCGATTGCGTGAAGGCGCTGGCCGCCGGAGGCGCCGCCCGCATCGCCGAGTGCGGGCCGGGCAAGGTGCTGGCCGCCCTGGCCAGGCGCATCGACAAGTCGCTGGATGCGCGTGCGCTGGGCGGCGTGGGCGACTTCGAGTCCGCGCTGGCCGACTGGCGCTGATCCCGCACGCGGCACGGCGCATCGCGCCCGCGGCCGCCCACTAGAGCAACGCAAACGAGGTCCACGATGACGAACCTGCCCCTCACCGGTGAAATCGCGCTGGTCACCGGCGCCAGCCGCGGCATCGGCGCGGCGATCGCCGATGCGCTGGCCGAGCGCGGCGCCACCGTGGTCGGCACCGCCACCAGCGACGCCGGTGCCCAGGCCATCGGCCAGCGCCTGGCCGGGCAGGGCGGCCATGGCCGCAAGCTGGACGTGACCGACACGGCCGCGGTGGACGCGCTGATCGAAGCCATCGCCAAGGCGTTCGGCCCGGTCTCCATCCTGGTCAACAACGCCGGCATCACCCGCGACAACCTGCTGTTGCGGATGAAGGAGGAGGACTGGCAGGCGATCCTGAACACCAACCTGACCAGCGTCTACCGCACCTCCAAGGCGGTGATGCGCGGAATGATGAAGGCGCGCCGCGGCCGCATCGTCAACATCGCCTCCGTGATCGGCGCCACCGGCAATGCCGGGCAGGCCAATTACGCCGCGGCCAAGGCCGGGATCGTCGCCTTCTCCAAGTCGCTGGCCAAGGAGATCGGCAGCCGCGGCGTCACCGTGAACGTGGTGGCGCCCGGATTCATCGACACCGACATGACCCGCGAACTGCCCGAGGACGCCCGGAACGCGCTGCTGGGCCAGATCGCGCTGGGCCGCTTCGGCGAGCCGGCCGACATCGCCCGCGCGGTGGCGTTCCTGGCCGGGCCGGACGCCGGCTACATCACCGGCGAGACCCTGCATGTGAACGGCGGCATGTACATGGCCTGAGGGCCGCGCGTTACACGAGGATTTCAAAGACTTCGTAAGTTTTTGATTCGGCTGCGGTTGCCGGCCAGTGCCCGGGGCCGCGGCTTTTGACTACACTATCCGCCTTGCTGGAAAGTGAAACCCGCACCGCCGCGATCGCGGCGGTCCGATCGACAACCACTCCGTCTGGAGCAGAGAAACCTATGAGCACCATCGAAGAGCGCGTCAAGAAAATCGTCGTCGAACAGCTCGGCGTTAAGGAAGAGGAAGTCACCAACAGCGCCTCGTTCGTCGACGACCTGGGCGCGGACTCGCTCGACACCGTCGAGCTGGTGATGGCCCTCGAGGAAGAGTTCGAGTGCGAGATCCCGGACGAGGAAGCCGAGAAGATCACCTCGGTCCAGCAGGCGATCGACTACATCAAGGCGCACGTCAAGAGCTGAGGCGCGCCGCGGCCGCGGACCGGAGCCTCCGGCTCCGCGGCGCCACATCACGGACGGGGCCGCTGCGTGCGGCCCCGTCCGCATCCGGCGATTGCGCCCGCCGGTGCGAAACGCAGAAATCCGATCCGAAGGACAGCAGGAGCCGCCAATGAGTCAGCGTCGCGTCGTCGTCACCGGCATGGGCATGGTCTCGCCGCTGGGCAACGACCTGGCCAGCAGTTGGGACGGCATCGTCAACGGCCGTTCCGGCATCGGCCCGGTCACCCATTTCGATACCACCGGCTTCACTACCCGCATCGCCGGCGAGATCCGCGATTTCGACCCCACCGCCTTCGTGCCGCCCAAGGACGCGAAGAAGATGGAGCCGTTCATCCACTACGGCCTGGCCGCCTCGTTCATGGCCCTGGACGACTCCGGGCTGGAGATCGGCGAGGCCAATGCCGAGCGCGTGGGCGCGATCGTCGGCTCGGGCATCGGCGGCATCCTCGGCATCGAGGAGCAGACCGCCAAGTACATCGAGGGCGGCCCGCGCAAGATCTCGCCGTTCTACGTGCCCAGCACCATCATCAACATGCTGCCGGGCCAGTTGAGCATCATCCGCGGGCTGAAGGGCCCGAACTTCTCGGCCGTATCGGCCTGCGCCACCTCCAACCACTCCATCGGCACGGCCATGCGCCTGATCCAGCACGGCGATGCCGACGTGATGGTCGCCGGCGGCGCCGAGCGCGGCTCCTCGCCGACCTCGATGGGCGGCTTCTGCTCGATGAAGGCCATGTCCACCCGCAACGACGACCCGCAGCGCGCCTCGCGTCCCTGGGACGCCGAGCGCGACGGCTTCGTCCTGGGCGACGGCGCCGGCATCCTGGTGCTGGAGGAGTACGAGCACGCCAAGGCGCGCGGCGCGAGGATCTACGCCGAGCTGCTGGGCTTCGGCGCCAGCGCTGACGCCAGCCACATGACCGCTCCCAGCGAGGACGGCGATGGCGCGGCGCGCTGCATGCTGGCCGCGCTGCGCGATGCGAGGATCGACCCGGCCGCGGTGGGCTACCTCAACGCGCACGGCACCTCCACCCCGCTGGGCGACCTGGCCGAGACGCGGGCGATGAAGCGCGCCTTCGGCGAGCATGCGTACAAGCTGATGGTCAGCTCGACCAAGTCGATGACCGGACACCTGCTGGGCGCGGCCGGCGGCGTGGAGGCGATCTTCTCGGTGCTGGCCATCCACGAAGGCATCGTCCCGCCGACCATCAACCTGGAGCACCCGGGCGAGGGCTGCGACCTGGACTACGTGCCCAACGTGGCCCGCGAGGCGCGGGTCGACGTGGCCGTGTCCAACGGCTTCGGTTTCGGCGGCACCAACGGCACCCTGGTGTTCGGCCGGATCTGATCGCGAGCGCCACGGGCGTGCCGCGTACCGGCACGCCCGCCTTGCCGGGCCGGCATTCCTCCGCACCTCCGCCACGGACGGGCGGGGCGCGGCGCCGGCTTCCGCCTCTCCCAGAGCCGCGCCTGCGCCGACCATGCCCTGCCTCCACCCGCTTCCGGCCGACACCGACCTGCTGGCGCTGCACCGGCTGGCGCCGTCGCGCTATCCGCTGCTGCTGGAGTCGGTGGCGGCGGGCACCGCGCAGGGGCGCTGGGACCTGCTGCTCGCCGCCGACGGCCACGGCCTGCGCCTGGATGCCGACGGCATCACCCGCGACCTGGCGGGGCAGGTGCACCCCGGCGGCTTCCTGCAGGCGCTGGACACGCAGTGGCAGCGCCTGCGCAGCGAGGCCCGGGAGCCGCGCTGGCCCTTCATCGGCGGCTGGGCGCTGCTGCTGGACTACGAACTGGCCGCCCAGGTCGAACCGGTGCTCGACCTGCCGCTGCGGCCGTCCGGCGACCGCCCCATGGCGCTTGCGCTGCGCTGCCCGGCGGCGGTGCTGCGCGACCGCGCCAGCGGCGAATGCGTGGCGCTGGCCGAGGCCGGGCATGCCGCATCGCTGCAAGCGGTCCTCGACGACCTCGCCGCCGCCGCGGCGCTGCCACCGTTGCCGGCCTGGCGCCCGCCCGCGGCGATCGCCGAGGACGACCCGCAGCGCTTTCTCGACGGCGTCGGGCGCGTCCTCGACTACCTGCGTGCCGGCGACGTGTTCCAGGCCAACCTCTCGCGCGGCTGGCGCGCCCGCTTCGATGCGCCGCCGGACCCGGCCGCGCTGTACGCACGGCTGCGACAGGCCAACCCGGCCCCGTTCGCCGGCCTGTTCGCGGGCGAGGGCTGGGCGGTGGCCAGCTCCTCGCCGGAGCGGCTGGTCTCGGTGCGCGGGCGCGTGATCCAGACCCGCCCCATCGCCGGCACCCGTCCGCGTTTCGCCGGCGACGACGACGCGGCGCGCATCCGCGAGCTGGTCGGCCATCCCAAGGAGCGCGCCGAGCACGTGATGCTGATCGACCTGGAGCGCAACGACCTGGGCCGCGTGTGCGCGGCGGGCAGCGTGCAGGTGGACGAGCTGATGACGGTGGAAAGCTACGCCCACGTCCATCACATCGTCAGCAACGTGCGCGGGCGGTTGCGCGGGGAGGTCACGCCGGGCCAGGCGATCGCCGCGGTGTTCCCCGGCGGCACCATCACCGGGTGCCCGAAGGTGCGCTGCATGCAGATCATCGCTGAACTGGAGGGCACGCCGCGCGGCGCCTATACCGGCGCCATCGGCTGGCTTGGCCGCAATGGCGACCTGGACCTGAACATCCTGATCCGCAGCGTGGAAGTGCGCGGCGACGAGGCCTCGTTCCGCACCGGCGCCGGGATCGTGGCCGACTCGGTGCCCGCGCGCGAACTGGACGAGACCCGGGCCAAGGCGCGCGGCGTGCTGCGCGCGCTGGAGCCGTCGGCGTGAGCCGGCCGCCGGGCTCCTGCGCGGGCCGGTCGCGGTATCCTGAGCGGCCTCAGCAGCGATGGAGCGGACGTGGCCGGCGGATGTAGACGCATCGTGCGTGCGGTATTGCTGCTGCTGTGCGCGTCGCTGCTGGCCGCGGCGGTCGCGGCCGCCTGGATGTGGAACCGGTACCAGCACTTCGTCGATGCGCCGGCGTTCGGCGCCGACGCGGCCGCCAGCGTGCGGATCGAGCGCGGCGACGGCTTCGCCACGGTGCTGCGCAAGCTGCGCCAGGCCGGCGCCGATACCGGGCACGACCTGGAATGGCGCCTGCTGGCGCAGCGGATGGACGCGGCCGGCAAGCTCAAGGTCGGCGAGTACGCGCTGGAGCCGGGCATGAGCCCGCGCACCCTGCTGCAGCGCATGCGCGACGGCCGCGTGATCCACTACCGCATCACCCTGGTCGAGGGCTGGAACATCCGCCAGGTGCGCGCCGCGCTGGCCGCGGCCGACCCACTGGAGCACCGGGCTTCCGGCATGGACGACGCGGAGCTGATGGCCGCGCTGGGCCAACCCGGGCAGCACCCGGAAGGGCGCTTCCTGCCCGAGACCTATCTTTACCAGCGCGGCGACAGCGACCTGGACGTGCTGCGCCGCGCCCATGCGGCGATGGAGCGGGCGCTGGCCGCGGCCTGGGAATCGCGCGCGCCGGACACCCCGCTGAAGTCGGCCGAGGAAGCGCTGGTGCTGGCTTCCATCGTCGAGAAGGAGACCGGGCAGGCGCACGAGCGCGCGCAGATCGCCGGCGTGTTCTCGCGCCGGCTGGGCCTGGGCATGCTGCTGCAGACCGACCCGACGGTGATCTACGGCATGGGCGGCGCCTACGACGGCAACATCCGCAAGCGCGACCTCACCACCGACACGCCCTACAACACCTACACCCGCGCCGGCCTGCCGCCCACGCCCATCGCCATGCCCGGCCGCGACGCGCTGCGCGCGGCGGTGAACCCGGCGCCGGGCCGGACGCTGTACTTCGTCTCGCGCAACGACGGCAGCCACGTGTTCTCGGCCACCTATGCCGAGCACAACGCGGCGGTGAACTGCTACCAGCGCCGCCGCACCTGCCCGGCCGATGCCGGCGCCACGGCGGGGGAAGGCCGGTGAACGGCATCGCTCCGCCGCCGCGCCATCCGCGCCTGCTCAGCCTGGAAGGCGGCGAGGGCGCGGGCAAGAGCACCGCGCTGGCCTCGGTGCGCGAACTGCTGCAGCGCCGCGGGCACGAGGTGGTGCTGACCCGCGAACCCGGCGGCACGCCGCTGGCCGAGCGCATCCGCACGCTGCTGCTGGGCACGCGCGACACCTTGCGCGGCGAAGCCGAGGAGGAGCCGCTGGCGGCCGAGACCGAGCTGCTGCTGATGTTCGCCGCCCGCGCCCAGCACGTGCGCCACGTGGTGCGGCCGGCGCTGCGGCGCGGCGCCTTCGTGGTCAGCGACCGCTTCACCGATTCCAGCTACGCCTACCAGGGCGATGGCCGCGGCCTGGACCGGCAGTGGATCGCCGACCTGGAGCGGCGCGCGGTGGGCCTGCGCCCCGGGCTGACCCTGCTGCTGGACCTGGACGTGCGCGAGGGCCGTGCCCGCACCAGCGGCCGCGACCTGTGGCCGGACCGGATCGAGAGCGAACAGGACGATTTCTTCGAGCGCGTGCGCCTGGGCTTCCGCCGCCGTGCCCAGGCCGAGCCGGAGCGCTTCCGCCTGGTCGACGCCGCGCTGCCGCCGCCGGCGGTGGGCGAGGCCGTGGCCGGCGCCGTGTCCGCCTACCTGGACACGCTGACGGATGCGGACCTGGCATGAGCATCGCGCTTTCCTCGCCCTGGCAGCGGCGCGCGTACGAGCAGGCGGTCGCGGCGCTGGAAGCCGGGCGGCTCGCCCATGGCCTGCTGGTCTGCGGCCCCGAGGGGCTGGGCAAGCGCGACCTGGTGGAGGCGCTGGCGCAGTACGTGCTGTGCCGCGACCGTTCGCCGCAGGCCGGCCCGTGCGGGAAGTGCCGCAGTTGCCACCTGTTCGGCGTGCGTTCCCAGCGCGATCCGGCCGAGGTCCGGCCGGACGGGTCGCCGGCCCACCCGCGTGGCCACAGCGCGCATCCGGACTTGATCTTCGTCGGCTACGAGTGGCGCCTGAAAGCGCCGCCGCGGATGCGCACCGAGATCGTGATCGACCAGATGCGGCAGTTGTCCGAGCGCCTGGAGATGTCGGCCGAGGCCGGCGCGCGCGTGGCCATCGTCGAGCCGGCCGACGCGGTCAACTACAGCGCCTGGAACGCCATCCTCAAGACCCTGGAAGAGCCGCTGCCCGGCCGCTATCTGTGGCTGGTGGCGTCCAACCCCGCGCGCCTGCCGGCGACCATCCGCAGCCGCTGCCAGCGCCTGGAGATGCGCCTGCCGCCGCGCGAGGAGGCGCTGGCCTGGCTGCGGCAGCGCGGGCACGAGGCGGCGCCCGCCGCCGAGGCGCTGGAGGCCGCGCGTGGCCATCCGGGCCTGGCCGATGCCTGGCTGCGCGGCGACGGCCTGCCGCTGCGCCGCGGTATCGCCACCGACCTGGAGGCCATTGCCGCCGGGCGCGCCGACCCGCTGGAGGCCGCGCAGCGCTGGAGCGGGGACGATCTCGGCCCCGAACGGCTGCGCCACGCCGCCGAGATCGCGCTGGCCCAGGCCTGGGCGGGCGGCTTGACCGATCCGGCCCGATTGCACAAGCTGGCGGCGTGGTTCGACATGGCCAACCGTGCCCGCGAGCTGTTGCGGAGCACGGTGCGCGCGGACCTGGTGGTGGCCGAGCTGTTGCTGGCCTGGCGCGACTTCGCGAAGGAAGGCAGAGGGGAATACCGATGAGTGCTGCGAGCGGGCGCCAGGGCATCCTGTCGCTGGCGGTCAAGGACAAGGCCGCGCTGTACAACGCCTACATGCCGTACATCAAGCATGGCGGCATTTTCGTACCCACGCCCAAACGCTATTTTCTCGGCGACGAGGTGTTTCTGCTGCTCACCCTGCCCGACTCCAGCGATCGCCTGCCGATCGCCGGCAAGGTGGTGTGGGTGACCCCGGCCGGTGCGCAGGGCAATCGCATCGCCGGCATCGGCGTCCAGTTCCCCGAGGGCAGCGACGGCGAGGCGGTGAAGAACCGGGTCGAGACCCTGTTGGCCGGCACCCTGGGCGCGGACAAGCCGACCCAGACCATGTGAACGGCCGGGCCCGGGCCCGGCGGAACTTCTTGGAGGATGCGATGCGCGCTGCGCCGAACCTGATCGCCGGCCTGCTGGCCGCATGGCTGCTGGGCCTGCCGGCCGGCGCGGCAGCGGCCGACGCGCCCGCGCGTGCGGCCCTGCGCAGCGACGTGCTGGAACTGGAGGCCGTCCCGCGCCTGGGCGGGCGCGTGCTGCACCTGTCGCTGCGCGGGGCGCCCAACCTGATCAAGGTCGGCGAGGAGGCGATGGCCAGCCAGCCCGATCCGCGCGTGCAGGCCGGCGGCCAGAACATCCCCTACCTGGGCCACGAGGTCTGGGTCGGGCCGCAGGCGGACTGGTGGCGCTTCCAGACCGTCAACGCCGCGCGCCGCAAGGCCGGCGCGCAATGGCCGCCGGATCCGTGGCTGGCGCATGCGCCGACGAAGGTGCTGGCGCACGACGATGCGCGCCTGGTGCTGGAAGGCGCGGCCAGCCCGGTCAGCGGCGTGCAGCTCACCCAGACGTTCTCGATCCCACCGCAGCGCCCGGACACCGTCGAGATGGCGGTGGAGATGCGCAACATCCGCAAGCAGCCGGTGGCGCGCGACATCTGGTTCAACACCCGCGTGCCGCCGCACACGCGCGTCTACGTGCCGGTCGCCGCCGACGGCAGCGGCGTGCGCGTGCGTTCCGATACCGAGGACGGCTACGACGGCCTGCTCAGCAGCACCGCCGACGGCCTGTTCTCGCTGGAGCTGCCGCCGCCGGCCGAAGGGCTGCAGGGACGGCGGGGCAAGGTCTTCATCCAGCCGCGCGCGGGCTGGATGGCCGGCTTCGCGGCCGGCCAGGCGTTCCTGATCCATTTCGAGCACCAGCCGCTCGAGCGCATCCATCCGGACCAGGGGCAGATCGAGCTGTACCTGGACTGGAAGCCGGGCCAGGCCGACACCGGCCTGATGGAGCTGGAAGTGCATGGCCCGTACATCGCTCTCGAGCCCGGCGCGACCACCACCGCCCGCGAGTGGTGGGTGGTGCGCAGCTACGATGGCCCCGACCGTCGTGATGCGCAGGTCGCCTTCCTGCGGCGCATGCTGGATGAGGCCGGCGTCGAGTAGGCCCCTCGCGCGGCCGCTTCCGGCGCATCGCCCGGCACCGGATCACGCCGATACGCACGCATCGCGGTCGCCGGCTGCATCCGGCGCCTACAGCAGCTCCCGCAGTAGCGGGTTGTCCCAACCGGGGCGTGGGGCGAAGCGCTCGCCATGGCGGGCGCGCAGGGTCTTGAGCGTTTCCAGCAGGGCGTCGGCGCCGCTGGCGCGGATGTGCTGGATCGGGCCGCCGCGGAACGGGGCGAAGCCGGTGCCGAAGATCGCCCCGGCATCGAGCAGGTCGGCATCGGCGACCACCCCTTCGTGGAGGCAGGCCACCGCTTCGTTGAGCAGGGGCAGGATGAGGCGATCCTCCAGGTCCGCCGGCGCCTGGTAGCCGGCCGGCACCTCCGGCTTGACCGGCTTGCCGTTCTCCCAGCGGTAGATGCCCTGGCCGTCCTTTCTGCCGCGCTTGCCCGGCTCGACGGCGGACAGCGCCGCCGGCAGCGGCAGGCCGAGGAAGGGCGACAGTTCCGCGCCCACGCCCTGGGCCACGTCCAGGCCGACGGTGTCGATCAGTTCGATCGGGCCCATCGGCATGCCGAACTTCACCGCGGCCCGGTCGATGACCGCGCCGGGGATGCCCTCGGCAAGGGCGGTGGCCGCCTCCAGCATGTAGGGGAACAGCACCCGATTGACCAGGAACCCGGGGGTACCGGCCACCGGCACCGGGAACTTGTCCAGTGCCTTGCAGAACGCGGCCAGGCGCTCGACCGTGGCCGCGTCCAGGCGGTCGTGCTGGACGATCTCCACCAGCGGCATCGACGCCACCGGGTTGAAGTAGTGCAGGCCGGCGAACTGCGCCGGGCGGGCGATGTGTTCGCGCAGCTCGTCCAGCGGGATGGACGAGGTGTTGCTGGTCAGCAGCGCATCGGCCTTCATCCGCGGCTCCAGCGCCTGGTACAGCGCGCGCTTGGCCTGCGGGTCCTCGACGATCGCCTCGATCACCAGGTCGGCCTGGGCCGCGCCATCGCCGGCCAGGTCGGATTTCAGCCGCGCGGCCACGGCCGGCCGCTTGCCTTCGTCCTTGACCTTCTTCGCGAACAGTTCCTGCGCGCGTCCCAGCGCGGCGTCGATGAAGCGCTGCTCGCGGTCCTGCAGGGTCACCTCGAAGCCCTTGTAGGCCGCCCAGGCGGCGATGTCGCCGCCCATCACCCCGGCGCCGACCACGTGCACGCGCGCGATCCCCGCCAGCGGCTCGCCGCTGGCATCCAGCGTGTCCTTGCCGCCCAGGCCCTTGAGCCGCTCGCTGAGGAAGAAGATGCG
Organism: Pseudoxanthomonas broegbernensis; assembly: GCF_014202435.1. Classification (GTDB taxonomy): domain Bacteria; phylum Pseudomonadota; class Gammaproteobacteria; order Xanthomonadales; family Xanthomonadaceae; genus Pseudoxanthomonas; species Pseudoxanthomonas broegbernensis. The sequence goes on from NZ_JACHGU010000002.1 coordinate 394,966, forward strand.
GATCAGGTTGCGCGCGGCCGGAGTGCCGGCCAGCTTGACCACGGCGCGGCGCTCGGCGTCCAGGCGCGCCTGGATGCCGCCGCCGCCGCTGCGCTCCCACACGCCGATCAGCGCGTACGGGGCGGGGTAGTGGTCCTTCCTGGCCTTGCGCGCGACCTGCTTGGCCATCTGCGGGGCGAGGACCTTGCGCGCCACCCAGGTATTGGTCGCCCAGCCCAGGAAGCGCTGCCGGAACGGCCGCTGCACGCCCTTGAGCGCCAGCGCGGCGGCCGCGTCCTCCAGCAGCGCCGTCTCGACCACCTTGTCGACCAGGCCGATGCCGCGCGCGGCCGGGGCCGACAGGGTGCGCCCGGTCAGCATCATGTCCATCGCCGCCGGCGCGCCGACCAGCCGCGGCAGGCGCGCGCTGCCGCCCCAGCCGGGGAAGATGCCCAGCTTGGTCTCGGGCAGGCCGATCCGGGTGGAGCCGTCGCTGGAGGCCGCCCGGTAGTCGCAGGCCAGCGCCAGCTCGGTGCCGCCGCCCATGCAGAAGCCGTGGATCGCCGCGGCGGTCGGACAGGGCAGCTCGGCCACCTTCTGGAACACGGCCTGGCCGCGGCGAATGGCGTCGTCCACCGTGCCCTTGCGGTCGAACTCCTGGAATTCCTTCAGGTCGGCGCCGGCGATGAAGCCCGACGGCTTGGCCGAGCGGAACACCACGCCGGCCGGCGGATCGATGGCCAGCCGCTCCACGATGTCGGCCAGTTCGATCAGCACGTCCTGCGACAGCGCGTTGACCGGTGCGTCCTGGCGGTCCAGCGACAGCACTACCACGCCGTCGTCGCGGCGCGCGGCTTGCCAGTGGCTGAATCGGAGTCCGTCGAAACCTGCGAGCATGGCGAAACCATCCGGTCGTGTACGGAGAAGCGGCTATCATCCCGAGGTTGTTTCCGCCGCGTCAAATCCCATACATGTGCATACGGAGCCGGCACCAGGCGTGACGGGCGGCACGCGCGATCCTGCGCGCACGGCGGTTAAGGTTCTGCATGGGCGCCGCACCCGCGGCGGCGGCCGTGGCTCCATCGAACCCGAATCCATGATTTCCGGAGCGGCCCGCGCCAGGCCGCTGAACTTTTCCCGGCAACGGCGGTCACAGCGCACGGCCATGGCCGAGCTGACAGGAGTGCGGCCCGGCATGGCCGATGCGATGCAAAAGGATTCACCCCAGGAGCTGGACCTCGAGCTGGTCCGTCGCGTGCAGCGCGGCGACAGCGCGGCATTCGACCTGCTGGTGCGCAAGTACCAGCACCGGATCGTCGGGCTGATCGGCCGCTATGTCGCCGACTGGAGCGAGTGCCAGGATGTCGCCCAGGACACCTTCATCCGCGCCTACCGCGCGATCGGGAATTTCCGCGGCGACGCCCAGTTCTATACGTGGCTGCACCGGATCGCCGTGAACACCGCCAAGAACCACCTGGTCGCCCACAACCGCCGTCCGCCCATGGACGACATCGACGCCGGCGACGCCGAGCAGTACGACGTCGGCATCCGCCTGCGCGACACCGACACGCCCGAGCGCGAGGCCATGCGCGAGGAACTGGAGCGCACGGTGATGAAGGCGGTGGACGCGTTGCCCGAGGAGTTGCGGACCGCCATCACCCTGCGCGAGGTGGAAGGCCTGAGCTACGAGGAGATCGCGCAGAAGATGCAGTGCCCGATCGGCACGGTGCGCTCGCGAATCTTCCGTGCCCGCGAAGCCATCGATGTCGAACTTCGGCCGCTGCTCGATGTCCAAAGCGCTACCCGCGAGCGAAACCGCCCATGAGCCAAGACATGACCCCTTCCACCACCGGCGCCGACAAGCTCGAACGCCACCACCGCCAGCAGTTGTCGGCCCTGGTCGATGGCGCGCTGGCACCGGACGAGGCGCGCTTCCTGCTGCGCCGCCTCCAGCACGACCAGGAGCTGGCCACCTGCTACGAGCGCTGGCACCTGTGCGGCCAGGCGCTGCGCGGGCAGTTGCATGCGCTGGCCGCGCCGGACCTGGGCGCGCGCGTGGCCGCGGCGATCCGGATGGAAGTGGCGCTGCCCGTGGCGCGCACCGCCGGCACCCGCCCCGGCTGGGTCCGCTGGGGCGGCGGGGCGGCGGCGCTGGCCGCCTCGGTCGCGGCGGTGGCCCTGTTCGTGAGCCGGCCGCAGGCGCCGGTGCAGACCGGCCCGGCACCGGCGGTGCTGGCGGCCGATTCGATCCCGGCCGATGCTGCGCCCGCGGCCGCTGCCACCGCACAGGCGCTGGCCGCGTCGGACGCGTCCCGGGCCGTGCCCGAGGGCGATGCGCGGCTGGCCGCCACGCAGGATGAGCCGCGCGCCGCGACCCGCACCCCGCGTCCCGCGCGTCCGCAGGCGGTGGTGCGCGAATCCCTGCCGATCGCGGCAATGGCCCCGGCCCCGGTCCGCAGCGTCGCGGTGGCCGATGCCGGCCCTGCCGGTGCAGCGGTCGCCGCCGCCAGCGCGATGGCGCCTTCCACTTCCGTCGCCTCGCAGCAGGCGCGCGCGCCGTTCGCCTCCGCGCCGCTGGATGCGCGGCCATGGCCGCGCGCGGCGCTGCCGCAGCAGGCCAACGGCGCCTATACCGCCAGCTTCGGCGGCGAGAGCACCGCCGCGCGCACCTTCTATCCGTTCGAGCCGCGGCTCCCCGCCGCCGTGCCGGCCGCGGAAGGCGTGCCCCCGCCGGCGCCGCATCCGGCCGGGGACGCGCCGCGCTGAAGCCGCGGCCGTTGCTCCCTTCCTGCCGTTCCGCTCCCGGAAGCCGCCTGCGGCCGGCCGGGCAGCGGCCGGTCGTTTCCACGCACGATACGAGGCCCGCCTCCGCATGAATCCACGTGTCCGCAATCGCCTGTTCGCCGCCCTGGCCCTGACCGTCCCGCTCGTGGCCTGCGCGCGCGATCCCCAGCCCGCCGCGCCGCCGCCCGCGCCGGCCGCCGCCCAGACCGTACCGGCCGCGCCGCTGGTCACCGGCCTGCCCGATTTCACCCGCCTGGTGGAACAGGTCGCGCCCGGCGTGGTCAACATCGAGGCGCGCACCAGCCCGCGCGTGGCCTCGCGCGGCGGCATGCCCGACGAGCAGCAGATCCCGGAAATCTTCCGCCGCTTCTTCGGCCCCGGCTTCGGCATGCCCGGCCCGGCGCCGGAAGCGATGCCGGGGCGCTCGCTGGGTTCGGGCTTCCTGATCGGCGACGGCTACGTGCTGACCAACCACCACGTGGTCGACGGCGCCGATACCATCACCGTGCGCCTGGACGACCGCCGCGAGTTTTCCGCCGAGCTGGTCGGCAGCGACGAGGCCTACGACGTGGCCCTGCTCAAGGTCGAGGCCAAGAACCTGCCGAGCCTGCGCCTGGGCGACTCGGCCGCGCTCAAGCAGGGCCAGTGGGTGGTGGCCATCGGCTCGCCGCTGGGCCTGGAGCAGTCGGTGACCGCCGGCATCGTCAGCGCGCTGGGGCGCAGCGGTGGCCGCGGCCAGCAGTACGTGCCCTTCATCCAGACCGACGTGGCGATCAACCGCGGCAACTCCGGCGGGCCTCTGCTCAATACCGCCGGCGAGGTGGTGGGCATCAACTCGCAGATCCTGAGCAACTCGGGCGGCTACATGGGCGTGAGCTTCGCCATCCCCATCGACCTGGCGATGAGCGCGGTGGAGCAGATCAAGAAGACCGGCAAGGTCAGCCGAGGGATGCTCGGGGTGACCATCGAGCCGGTCGACGCGAACAAGGCCAAGGCGCTGGGCCTGGACAGCAGCCGCGGCGCGCTGGTCAACAACGTCGAGGCCGGCAGCGCGGCGGCCAAGGGCGGGGTGGAGATCGGCGACGTGATCGTCTCGATCAACGGCCAGCCGGTGAACAGCCACGCGGACCTGCCGCCCATGGTGGGCATGCTGCCGCCGGGCACCAAGGCCAGGGTCGGCGTGATCCGCGACGGCAAGCAGCGCGAACTGGGCGTGACCCTGGGCGAGCTGACCAGCGACATGCAGCGGCTGGCCGCCAGCCCCGGCGCCGAGCGCGGCACCGGTCCGGCCGCGGCCGCGCCGGCTACGCTGATCGGCCTGCGCGTGGCCGACCTGGATGCGGCCGCGCGCCGGCAACTGGGCCTGGACGCGGGCGAAGGCGTGCGCATCGTCGGCGTGGAAAGCGCCGAGGCGCGCGAGGCCGGGTTGCGCCCGGGCATGGTGATCCTGCGGGTGGGGCGCACGCCGGTGGCCAGCGTGGCCGAGCTGGAACGCCAGGTGCGCGGTTTCCGCAGCGGCGAAGTGGCGATGCTGCTGGTCCGCAACCCGTCCGGGGCGACCAGCTTCGTGGCGCTCGCCATCGGCGCGGGCGACTGAGTCCGCCGAGGTGGCCGGTTCCCTCGGGCCGGCCACCGAAGATTCCCGCGCGGCGCGGTCTTCACGCGCACGGGAAGCGCCCCGTCCGGCCGATACGGGCCGGGCGAGGCGACACGCAGGCGATGGGCAGGCCCATGGAGAGCGTCGCGGCATGCGATAATCCGCGACTGTCCGACGACGGTCCCGCCGCCGCTCCCATGTCTTCCGATCCGATGCGGTCCATCCGCAACTTCTCCATCATCGCCCATGTCGACCACGGCAAGTCGACCCTGGCCGACCGCATCATCCAGATCTGCGGCGGCCTGACCGCGCGCGAGATGGAGGCGCAGGTGCTCGACAACAACCCGATCGAGCGCGAGCGTGGCATCACCATCAAGGCGCAGTCGGTGTCGGTGCCCTACACCGCGCGCAACGGCCAGACCTACCACCTCAACTTCATCGACACCCCCGGCCACGTCGACTTCAGCTACGAGGTCAGCCGCTCGCTGGCCGCCTGCGAGGGCGCGCTGCTGGTGGTCGACGCCGCGCAGGGCGTGGAGGCGCAGTCGGTGGCCAACTGCTACACCGCGGTGGAGCAGGGCCTGGAAGTGGTGCCGGTGCTGAACAAGATCGACCTGCCCACGGCCGACATCGAGCGCGCCAAGGCCGAGATCGAGGCGGTGATCGGCATCGACGCCTCCGAGGCGGTGGCGGTCAGCGCCAAGACCGGCCTCAACGTGGAGGAGGTGCTGGAGGCCATCGTCCACCGCATCCCGCCGCCGCAGCCGCGCGACACCGACAGGCTGCAGGCGCTGATCATCGACTCATGGTTCGACAACTACCTGGGCGTGGTCTCGCTGGTGCGCGTGATGCAGGGCGAGATCAAGCCCGGCGACAAGCTGCTGGTGATGTCCACCGGCCGCAGCCACCAGGTCGACAACGTCGGCGTGTTCACGCCCAAGCGCAAGGTCATGCCGCATCTGCGCGCCGGCGAGGTCGGCTGGATCACCGCCAGCATCAAGGACGTGCACGGCGCGCCGGTGGGCGACACCCTGACCCTGGCCGGCAACCCGGCGCCCAAGCCGCTGCCCGGCTTCCAGGAGATGCAGCCGCGCGTGTTCTCGGGCCTGTTCCCGGTCGACGCCGAGGACTACCCCGACCTGCGCGAGGCGCTGGACAAGCTGCGCCTGAACGACGCCGCGCTGCGCTTCGAGCCGGAGAGCTCGGAGGCGATGGGCTTCGGCTTCCGCTGCGGCTTCCTGGGCATGCTGCACATGGAGATCGTGCAGGAGCGCCTGGAGCGCGAATACGACCTCAACCTCATCACCACCGCGCCGACGGTGGTGTACGAAGTCCTGCTGACCGACGGCGAGGTGATGCCGCTCGACAACCCGGCCAAGCTGCCGGCGGCGAACAGGATCGACGAAATCCGCGAGCCGATCATCCGCGCCAACATCCTCACGCCGCCGGACTACGTCGGCAACGTCATCACCCTGTGCGAGGAGAAACGCGGCAGCCAGGTCGGCATCCAGTACCTGGGCAGCCAGGTGCAGATCAGCTACGAGCTGCCGATGGCCGAGGTGGTGCTGGACTTCTTCGACCGGCTGAAGTCGGTCAGCCGCGGCTACGCCTCGCTCGACTACCACTTCGTGCGCTTCGAGGCCGGCCCCTTCGTGCGCGTGGACACGCTGATCAACGGCGACAAGGTCGATGCGCTGTCGATCATCGTCCACCGCAGCCACGCCGACCGCCGCGGCCGCGAGCTGTGCGACAAGATGAAGGACCTGATCCCGCGCCAGCAGTTCGACGTGGCCATCCAGGCGGCGATCGGCTCGCAGATCATCTCGCGGTCCACGGTCAAGGCGCTGCGCAAGAACGTGCTGGCCAAGTGCTACGGCGGCGACATCTCGCGCAAGAAGAAGCTGCTGGAGAAGCAGAAGGAAGGCAAGAAGCGGATGAAGCAGGTCGGCCGCGTGGAGATCCCCCAGGAGGCGTTCCTGGCGGTGTTGAGTACTGGCAAGGAATGAGGTGTCCGAATGAAATGGTTTGAGATCGGCCTGGTCGTGCTGACCTTCGCCACCGGCATCGTGTGGCTGCTGGACAAGCTGTTCTTCGCCAAGCGCCGCGCCGCCTCCGGCGGGCTGCTGGACGACGAGCCGGTGGTGGTGGACTACTCGCGCGCCTTCTTCCCGGTGCTGGCGGTGGTGCTGGTGCTGCGCAGCTTCGTCGCCGAGCCGTACAAGATCCCTTCCAGCTCGATGATGCCCAACCTGCTGATCGGCGACTTCATCCTGGTCAACAAGTTCGCCTACGGCCTGCGCCTGCCGGTGAACAACCACAAATTCGTGGCGCTGGGCGAGCCGGCGCGCGGCGACGTGGTGGTGTTCAAGCCGCCGCACGACCCGGAGCAGAACTGGATCAAGCGCGTGGTGGGCCTGCCCGGCGACCGCATCGGCTTCCACGGCGACACCCTGTACATCAACGGCGAGGCGGTGGAATACCAGCCCATCGGCCGGTACACCGGCACCGGCCGCGGCGCGGAGATGACCGGCGCCACCCTGCTGACCGAGCGCCTGCCCGGGCGCGAGCACCAGGTGCTGGAGTGGATCGACCGGGCCAACCCGTCCGGGCAGGGCGAGTGGACGGTCCCGGCCGGCCAGTATTTCGTCATGGGCGACAATCGTGATAATAGCGAGGACAGCCGGTTCTGGACGCGGACCCACTTCCTGCCCGAGGAGAACCTGCGGGGCAGGGCGTTCCTGATCTGGCTGAACTGCGAGGGCTGGTTCTGCAAGGGAAGTTTCGATCCGTCGCGGATCGGGACATCGATCAAGTAGGCATGCAGCGAAGGGGATGGCAATGAAGCGCAAGCAAGGCGGTCTGAGCCTGGTGGGGTTCCTGGTCGTGCTGGCGGTGGTCGGCTTCACCGCCTACATCGGCATGAAGCTGTTCCCGATGTACCAGGAGTACTACTCGGTGCGCACGGCGATGAAGAGCCTGGCCAACGAGCCGGGCGTGGCCGACATGGACCCGGCCAAGGTCCAGGACCTGTTCTTCCGCCGCCTGTACATCAGCTACTCGGAGAACGTGAAGGCGCAGAACGTGAAGTTCGAGCGCACCGACGGCGGCTGGCGGATGAAGGTGAACTACGAGGTGCGCCGGCCGCTGGTCGGCAACCTGGACGTGGTGGGCCGCTTCGACACCACCCAGGACCTGACCCGGCGCGGTGCCAACTGACCGCGCCATCCTCCGCGACCGGATCGGCCATCCCTTCGCCGACCCGTCGCTGCTGGCGCAGGCGCTGACCCATCGCAGCGCCGGCACCCCGCACAACGAGCGCCTGGAGTTCCTCGGCGACGGCGTGGTCAACCTGATCGCCGCCGAGGCCCTGTACCAGCGCTGGCCCAAGGCCGACGAAGGCGTGCTCACCCGCGCCCGCGCCGAACTGGTGCGCGAGGCCTCGCTGGCCGCCATCGCCCGCACCCTGGAGCTGGGCGAACGCCTGACCCTGGGCCCGGGCGAGCTGAAGTCCGGTGGCTTCCGCCGCGATTCGATCCTGGCCGACGCGCTGGAGGCGGTGGTGGCGGCGATCTACCTGGACGCCGGCTACGAGGCCTGCCGGCGCGCCGTGCTGCCGTGGTTCGAGCAGGCCCTGGCGGCGCTGCCGGTCGGCAAGCCGGAGAAGGACGCCAAGACCCGGTTGCAGGAATGGCTGCAGGCGCGTCAGCGGCCGCTGCCGGCCTACGAACTGGTTTCCGAAGCGGGCGAGGAGCACGCCAAGCTGTTCCTGGCCCGATGTACCCTGAACGAACCTGCCGTCAGCGCCGACGGGCAGGGCACCTCGCGGCGGCTGGCCGAGCAGGCCGCGGCGGCGGCGGTGCTGGAACGGCTGGCGTCCCTACGCGGCACACATGAGCGGCATTGAGTGAACCCCCAAACCACCCCCGATCGCGCACCTCCCCACCGCTGCGGCAGCGTCGCCGTCGTCGGCCGCCCCAACGTGGGCAAGTCCACCCTGGTCAACGCCCTGGTCGGGGCCAAGGTCAGCATCGTCTCCAACCGGCCGCAGACCACCCGCCACCGGCTGCTGGGCATTGCCACCGTCGAGGGCGGGCAGATGCTGCTGGTCGACACGCCCGGCCTGCATCGCGAGCAGGGCAGGTTCAAGGCCTCGGCGATGAGTCGGGTGATGAACCGCACCGCGCGCGGCGCGGTGCAGGACGTGGACGCCGCGCTGCTGGTGGTCGAGGCCGGGCGCTGGGACGAGGAGGACACCCTGGCGTTCCGCGTGCTGCACGACGCCGGCATCCCGGTGGTGCTGGTGGTCAACAAGGTCGACCGGCTCAAGGACAAGAGCGCGCTGCTGCCGTTCCTGGCCCAGGTCAGCGACGGCCGCGACTTCGCCGCGGTCCATCCGCTGTCCGCGCTCAAGCGCAAGGGCCTGGAGGCGCTGGTGCGCGACGTGCTGGCGCAATTGCCGGAAGCGCCGCCGGCGTACGAGGAGGACGAGATCACCGACCGCAGCCAGCGCTTCCTGGCCGGCGAGCTGGTCCGCGAGCAGCTCATGCGCCAGTTGGGCGACGAACTGCCCTACGCGACCACGGTGGAGATCGAGCGCTTCGCCGAGGACGGCGCCCTGCTGCGCATCGGCGCGGTGATCTGGGTCGAGCGCGAGGGCCAGAAGCCGATCGTGATCGGCAAGGCCGGCACGCGCCTGCGCGAGATCGGCAGCAAGGCGCGCCAGCAGATGGAACGCCTGTTCGACCGCAAGGTGTTCCTGGAGACCTGGGTGCGCGTGCGCGAGGGCTGGTCCGACGACGAGGCGGCGCTGAAGGCCTTCGGCTACGGCGACAACTGACCGCGGCATGGCCGCGCCGGGCTGACAGCATGCGGATCGAAGGCGAGGCCGGCTTCGTCCTGCACGCGCGCTCCTGGCGCGAGACCAGCCTGCTGGTGGAAGTGCTCAGCGATGGCCACGGCCGCCTGGGCCTGGTGGCGCGCGGCGTGCAATCGCCCAAGCGGCAGCCGCTGCGTGCCGCGCTGCAGCCGCTGCAGCGCATCCGCTTCGACGCGGTGATGGCTGGCGAACTGGCGCAGTTGCGCGCGGCCGAGGCGCTGGACGTGGCGCCCCGGCTGGCCGGCGAGGCGCAACTGGCCGCCTTCTACCTCAACGAGCTGGTGCTGCGCCTGGCGCCGCGCCAGGACCCGCTGCCCGAGCTGAGCGCCGCCTACGCCCGCACCCGCGAGCGCCTGCGCGCGGGCGAGGCGCTGGCCTGGACCCTGCGCCGCTTCGAGCGCGACCTGCTCGACGCGCTGGGCGTGGGCTTCGAACTGCATTGCGACGGCGACGGCGAGCCGATCGACCCGGCCGCGCGCTATCGGCTCGATCCCGAGCACGGCCCGCGGCGGCTGCTCAGCGACCGCGGCCAGGCCGAGCGCGGTACCGCAGCCACCGGCAGCGCATTGCTGGCGCTGGCGGCCGACGCGCGTCCGGCCAGCGCCGACCTGGCCAGCCTGCGCCTGCCGCTGCGCGCGGTGCTGGGCCATCACCTGGGCGCGCGCGGGCTGAAGTCCTGGGAGATGGCCGCGTCGCTGGGCCGCCTCCACGCCCCGGGCTGAGCCGCATTCGCCGCAGGCCATCTTCTCGCGGAACCGCGCCCGATCCGACGGCACGGGGGGAGAAGCATCGCGCCCAGGGGCGCTCCCACGGGACATGGCCGGTAGAATGCGCGGGTTTTCCGCGCAGGACCGGCCGATGCCGTATACCCCCATCGTCGCCACCCTCGGCTACGTGCTCTCGCCCGACCGTTCGCGGGTGCTGATGATCCACCGCAACACGCGTCCCGGCGACCAGCACCTGGGCAAGTACAACGGCCTGGGCGGCAAGATCGAGCGCGACGAGGACGTGGTGGCCGGCATGCGCCGCGAGATCCGCGAGGAGGCCGGCATCGAGTGCGGCGCGATGCGCCTGCGCGGCACTATCAGTTGGCCGGGCTTCGGCAAGCAGGGCGAGGACTGGCTGGGCTTCGTCTTCGTCGTCGATGCGTTCGAAGGCGCGCCGCTGGAGCGCAATCCGGAGGGCACGCTGGAATGGGTGGCGGTGGAACGCATCCTGGAGCTGCCGCTGTGGGAAGGCGACCGCCACTTCCTGCCGCTGGTGTTCGACGCCGACCCGCGCGCCTTCCATGGGGTGATGCCGTACAGCGGCGGCCGGATGCAGTCCTGGAGCTATTCCCGCCTCTGAGCGGAGAGGGCGGCGAAGGCGGTTCGCCCGGCGCATGCCCCGCGCCGCCGCGGGCCGGTGCGGTGGCGGCCGGCGGTGCGGCCGCCGGTGGCGCGCGGGGTTGTCCACATTCGGTGTGGATGATGATGGGGCAAGTTTGTGGATAACCGCGCGTCCGCCTTGCGTGCCAACGCTGTCAAGATGCATGGCCAATTTTTGTCCAGCCCGCGTCCGGCGCGTCCCGGAGTTTTCCACACCGGGTGTGGATGAGCGCCGGGCAAACATGTGGATAACCGGCGGAGCGCCTTGCGTGGCGGCCACGTCAAGAGGGATGGCGAAGAAATGACCAGGCGTCGTGCGCGCCCCGGCCTATTGCACCGTCCAGCCGCCGTCCAGCACCAGCGTCTGCCCGGTCATGTTGCGCGCGGCCGGCGAGATCAGGAACGCGGTGGTGCCGGCCAGCTCGTCGTATTCGATGAACACGCCCTTGGGCATCGGCTTGAGCATCACCTGCGACACCACGTCCGCCTCGGAGATGCCGCGGGTGCGTGCCTGGTCGGCGATCTGCCTGTCCACCAGCGGAGTCTTCACGTAGCTGGGGCAGATGGTGTTGATGGTGATGTCGGCATCGGCCGTCTCCAGCGCGATCACCTTGGAGAAGCCGACCAGGCCGTGCTTGGCCGCCACGTAGGCGCTCTTGTACGGGCTGGCCACCAGCGCGTGGATGCTGCCGATGTTGACGATGCGGCCGAAGCCGCGCTCGCGCATGCCCGGCAGCACCGCGCGGGTCAGGCGGGCCACGCCGACCAGCATCACCTGGACCAGGAAATCCCACTTGGCCAGCGGGAACTCCTCCAGCGCGGAGACGTGCTGCAGGCCGGCGTTGTTGACCAGTACGTCCACCGGGCGGCCGAGTGCGGCCAGGGCGGCGGCCACGCTGGCGTCGGAAGTCACGTCCAGCGCGACCGACTCGGCCGAGCCGCCGCGGGCACGGATGCCGGCGGCCACGGCTTCGGCGGCGTCGCGGTCCAGGTCGCTGACGATGAGGTGATGGCCGGCGGCGGCCAGTGCGTGGGCGATGCCGGCGCCGATGCCGCTGGCCGCGCCGGTGATGAGGATGCTGCGCATGGGAATACCGGGAACGTGGGGAAATGGCCGGGCCAGCTTAGCAAGCCGTGCCGGCAGCGGCGTGGCGGCGAAGTGCGATGATGCATCGGGCGTCGGGCCGCGCGCGGGCATCCGGGCGTGGTCGAACCGCGCGTGCGCGTGGCTCGTTCCCCGCCTCGCGGCCGCCGGCGCCCCTCCCCCGACGCATCCTCGAACCCACCGATCCCATGCACGAGCCGGCCTCCGCGATCGAACCGCAGCGCATCACCGGACATCGCGGCGACGACGACCTGCTCACCGCCGGACTCGGCGCGGAAGGGCTGCGCGCGACGGCGCCGCCGGCGTTCGCCGATGCCGCGCATCCGGCCGCCGCCGAACTGCGCAGGCGGGCGATCTGGAGCAACTGGCGCGGCATCGCCGACCTGTCGCCGGGCGGCGGCTACGGCAGGCTGTACGGCAGCTTCGCCTCGATGCCCGGCCGCGAATACTCGGCGCTGGCGCGCGTGCCGGGCGCCAGGCACCCGCATCGCGTGCTGGTCCAGGTGCCCGATGCGTTCGACGCCGGCAGGCGCTGCGTGGTGGTCGCGCCTTCGTCGGGCTCGCGCGGCATCTACGGCGCGATCGCCGTCGCCGCGCCATGGGCCTTGCCGAAGGGTTGCGCGGTGGCCTACACCGACAAGGGCGCGGGTACCGACTACGTCGACCTCGACGCCGGCCTCGGCGTGCGCCTGGACGGTACGCCCGCGCGCCTGGATGCGGCAGGCGAGGACCTGGCCTTCGCGCCGCACGTGCCGGCCGGCGCCGGCGGCATCGCCTTCAAGCATGCCCATTCGCAGGACAACCCGGAGGCCGACTGGGGGCGCCACGTGAAGCAGGCCGCCGAGTTCGCCCTGGTTGCACTGGCGCGCGCCTTTCCGCAGGACGCGCCGTTCACCTTCGGCAATACGCGGGTGATCGCCGTGGGCGTCTCCAACGGCGGCGGCGCGGTACTGCGCGCGGCCGAGCTGGAGGGCGACTGGCTGGATGCGGTGGTGGCCGGCGAGCCCAACGTGTACGTGGATGGGCATGGCGGCCGTCCGTTCTACGACTTCGCCACCGAGGCCGCGCTGCTGATGCCCTGCGCGCTGCCGCACGCTTCACCGCGCGCGCCGGCCGAAACCGCGTGGCGGGTCCGCTGCGCCATGCTGGCGGCGGCCGGGTGGTTGGAGGGCGCCGACGCCCTGGCGCAGGCGCGCTCGGCGCACGCGCGCATGCGGGCGGCCGGCTGGACCGGCCAGGCACTGGAGGCCGGTGCATCGAGCGTGGACCTGAACCTGTGGCGCGCGGTGGCGGCGACCTATGCCTCGGCCTACGGGCGCCATGGCGTTGGCGAGCATCCCTGCGGCTTCGCGTTCTCCGTGCAGGACGCCGGCTCCGGCTCGCACCCGGCCACTCCCGCCGAGCGCGGCGCGTGGTGGTCCGATGCCTCGGGCATCCCGCCGGGCAACGGCGTGGGCCTGGTCGACCCGCACCTGGCGCCACCGGACCTCGCCCTGCCGGGCCTGCTTCGCCTGCGCGCGCTTTACGCCGGGCAGGGCGAGGAGGCGACGCGGGTGCGCGAGGGCATCGCCGCCACCCGCGCCGCGCCGCCGCGCGAGGGCCTGCCGGTGCTGGTGGTGCACGGCACCGACGACGGCCTGATCCCGCCGGCCTTCACCAGCGCGCCCTACGTGGCCGCGGCGCGGGCGGCCGGGTGCGATGGCGTGCGCTACTGGCAGGTGCGCAACGGCGGCCACTTCGACGCCTTCCTCGCTGTGCCGGCCTACGGCGCCCGCCATGCGCCGATGCTGCCCTACGTCCACGCCGCCCTGGACCGGGTGTCGGCGTACCTGGACGGGCGGGCCGCGCTGCCGGCCGACGCGGTGATCGATGCGCGCGGCCGCGGTGCGGGCGTGGTGGAAGCGGCGCAGTTGCCGATGCCCTGAGGCGCCGCCCCGCACGCGTGGTCGACATGCATTCGACGCCAAGGGCGTGGGCGACATGCGGCGCGGCCGAAATGGGAGGGCAGCCGTCGCCGGGCAGGCATCCCCGCGGCGGAGGCCGCGCGCACCACTCCGCCTCCACGGTGGCATGGGTATGCTGGCCGCCGGTTACCGCAACGGCCGCTCCCGCATGACCCGCCATTTCTCGATGCTGCGCGATTTCCAGTTGGCCGACGGGTTCACCCTGGCCAACGCGTTCTGCGGCACCGGTGCGATCTTCGCCGCCATGCGCTTCCTGCAGGATGGCCGCAGCGGCGACCTGCTGCTGGGCATGGCCCTGATCCCCCTGGCCTTCGTGTTCGACGCGCTGGACGGGCGCGTGGCCCGCTGGCGCAAGTCGTCCTCGACCCTGGGCCGGGAGCTGGACTCGCTGGCCGACGTGATCTCCTTCGGCGTGGCCCCGGCGGCGCTGGCCTACGCCTGCGGCATGCAGGGCGGCTGGGACTGGCTGGTGCTGTCCTACTTCGTCGGCTGCGGGGTGAGCCGGCTGGCCCGCTACAACGTCACTGCCGAGCAGTTGTCCGACGGGCAGGACAAGGTGAGGTACTTCGAGGGCACGCCGATTCCCACCAGCCTGGCCTTGGTGGTGCTGCTGGCCGTAGCCGCGGCGCAGGGGCGCATCGGCCACGGGTTGTGGTGGGGGCAATGGCAGCTTGGCCCCTGGCAACTGCATCCGCTGGTGTCGCTGTTCGCCGTGTCCGGCTCGCTGATGATCAGCAAGACGCTGCGTATCCCCAAGCCCTGACGCCGTGCGCGGAGCGCGCTGCTAGAATCCCACGCATACCGGAGGGTTCATGGCCAACGCACCGTTCTCACCGTTTCAGGGCGAATTCGAATCGCTGGCCCGGCAATACTGGAACACCTGGAACGAACTGCTCGGCCGCGGCGCCGCGCCACAGGATGGCTGGAGCCTGCTCGCGGGAGGGTTGCCACCGGGGCTGGGACGCATGGACCCGGGAGCGTTCGATTGGTTCTCGCGGATCCAGCAACTGGCGGCGCGGTTCGGCGGCGGCACCGGTAGCGCCGGTGCCGCCAACGCCAGTGCGGCCGATATCGCCCGCGCCTGGCGCGAGATGCTGGGCGGCGAGGGCGCCAACCCCTTCGCCCGTACCTTGCACGCGATGCCGGGCGGCCTGGCGGGCGGTGCCTGGCTGGAACAGATGCGGCCGCTGCTGGACCTGCTGCTGCGCCCGCTGCGCCAGCAGCAGGCCGAATGGCTGCAGCGCCCGGCCTTCGGCCCGGCGCGCGAGCACCAGGAGCGCCTGCAGGCGCTGGCCCTGGCCTGGCAGGAATGGGAGCAGCGCAACGAGGCGTTCGGCGCATTGCTGACCCGGGCCGGGCAACGCGCCTTCGAACGGTTCGAGCGCCTGCTGGAGGACCACGATGCGCCGGGCAAGCGGCTGGAGTCGGCGCGTGCCCTGTTCGACCTGTGGATCGACGCGGCCGAGGAGGCCTGGGCCGGGATCGCGATGTCGGACGAATACCGCCACGCGTATGGAGAGATGACCAACGCGCTGATGCGGCTGCGCCTGGGCTTGCAGCGCGAAGTGGAGCACTTGGGCGCCCTGCTCGGGATGCCCGGGCGCGGCGAGGTGGACGCCTTGCATCGCAAGGTGGCCGACCTGGAGCGCGCGCTGCATGCGGCGCGGCGCGGCGCGGCCGTGCAGCCGGCGCCGGCCAGGGCGGGCGCGACGGTCCGCGCCGAGGAAGAACCAAGCGCTGCGGCGCCGGCCGCCTCGCAGACCGGCTCCACCGCCTCGGGCACCCGGCGCCGCGGCGCCGCAGTGCGTACGCCCGTGTCCGCCCGCGGCAAGGCATCCGCGGGCCGTGCCCCGGCGGCCGCGCGAACGCCGAGCGATTCGCGCAAGGCCGCATCCGGTACCGGGAAGCCTTCGCCCGGGCAGGGCAAGGCCGCACGCCCGGCGGCCGCGCGCGCGCCCGTAGCGGCGAGGACATCGGCGCAAGCCGCAGCGGCGGCGAAGCCCGCGCGGGCCGCACAGGCCGCGACCGCCACGTCACGCCCCGGACGCCTGGCCCCAGGGAAGGCCGCCAAGGCGGCGCGCAGGGCACCGGCCCCCGTGGTCGCGGCGGCCGGGCCGGCGAAGCGCAGTGCCGCGTCGGCGGCGGGCAAGACCGCCCGTCCCGTGGCCACGTCCACCGT
Source organism: Pseudoxanthomonas broegbernensis (assembly GCF_014202435.1). Lineage (GTDB taxonomy): Bacteria > Pseudomonadota > Gammaproteobacteria > Xanthomonadales > Xanthomonadaceae > Pseudoxanthomonas > Pseudoxanthomonas broegbernensis. Next base: position 410,817 of record NZ_JACHGU010000002.1, read on the forward strand.
GGCGGCGAAGAAATCCACCCACTCCGGCAGCCGGGCGCCCAAGGCCGCGGCGGCGAAGAAGGCGGCATCGCCTGCGCGCCGCACGCCGGGCGCCACCGCCGCCCGCAAGCAGGCATCGGCCCGGGCTGGGTCATCGCGGGAACGCAAGGCCGCCGCTTCCGGCCCGGCCTCGTCCGCGCGCACGGGACCGGCCAAGGGGCAGGCGAATGCGGCCGCCGCGTCGCCTCCCGCGCCGGCCAAGGTCGTGTCGATGAAGGACTGGGTGACCCGTAACCTGGCCGCGCCGCCGCCCGCGGCGGCCGCGCGCGGCGGCAAGCGAGGAGGGCGCGGCAAATGAGCGTCGGCCCGCTGCAATTCAATCCGCTGGACCTGGCCCAGGAGGCCTGGAGCTTCCAGCAGCGCCTGCTCTCCGGCATGCGCGTGCTCGGGCAGGTCGAGGACGTGCACTACGGCGCCACCCGGCGCGAGGAAGTCTGGCGCGACGGCAAGACCGTGCTGTACCGCTTCGTCGGCGAGCGCCCGGCATCCGGCCCGCCGCTGCTCATCGCCTACGCGCTGGTCAACCGCCCCTACATGGTCGACCTGCAGGCCGACCGTTCCCTGGTCAAGGGCCTGCTGGCGCTGGGGCTGGACGTGTACGTGATCGACTGGGGCTATCCGGACCGCTCGGACCGCTACCTGGCCCTGGACGACTACATCAACCGCTACATCGACGGCGCGGTCGACCACCTGGTGGAGGCCAGCGGCGGCCCGGTCAACCTGCTGGGGGTGTGCCAGGGCGGCGCGTTCTCGCTGTGCTACGCGGCCCTGCATCCGGACAAGGTGCGCAACCTCGTCACCATGGTCACCCCGGTGGATTTCCAGACGCCGGACAACATGCTCTCCAGTTGGGTGCGCGAGCTGGACGTGGACCTGTTCGTCGACGCCCTGGGCAACGTGCCGGCCGACCTGATGAACGCCAGCTACCTGATGCTCAAGCCGTTCCGGCTGAACCTGCAGAAGTACGTCGGCCTGGTCGACGCGCTGGACAGCCCGAAGGCGGTGGAGGACTTCCTGCGCATGGAGAAGTGGATCTTCGACTCGCCCGACCAGGCCGGCGAGGCGTTCCGCGACTTCATCAAGCAGTTCTACCAGGGCAACGCCTTCGTCAACGGCACCGCCAGCATCGGTGGGCGCAAGGTGGACCTGGGCTTCGTCGACATGCCGGTGCTCAACATCTACGCCGAGCAGGACCACCTGGTGCCGCCGGACGCCTCGCGCGCGCTGGCCGGGCTGGTCGGCAGCGACGACTACACCGAGCTGGGCTTCAAGGGCGGCCACATCGGCATCTACGTGTCCAGCCGCGCCCAGCGCGAGGTGCCGGCGGCGATCCACCGCTGGCTGGCGGCGCGCGGCGGGGCGTGATCCGGGCAGGGCGGCGGCGCGGGCCGGCGCAGGCCGCCGTGCCGCGCATGCGCCCGGGATGGCGCCGGGGATGGATGGCCGCCGCGCTGCTGGCGCTGGCGGCATGCGCGGCGACGACGCAGGCAGGGGCGGCCGACGCCGGTGCCGCCGACGCCGAGATCCGCGCCCTGATCGGGCAACTGGAAGGGTCCGCCTGCCGCTTCCAGCGCAACGGCCGCTGGCACGATGCCCGTCAGGCGCAGGCGCACCTGCTGCGCAAGTACGACGCGGCGCGCAGGCGTGGGCTGTCCCCGGATGCGGAGGCCTTCATCGAGCATGCCGCCAGCCGCAGCAGCCTGAGCGGGCGTGCCTACCGGGTGGCCTGCCCGGGGCAGGCCGAACGGAATGCGGGGGAATGGTTCGCCGAACGGCTCGCCGCGTCGCGACGGGCGCCGCGCTAGACTGGCCCGGCCAGCGTCGACGGAGCCAGCGCATGAACACGACCAATGCGGGTCCAGGGCTGTCCCGGTCGCTCAGCGACCGCATGATCGCCGGGGTGATGGGCGGCGTCGCCCGGCGCTACGGGTGGGATTCGACCTGGCTGAGGATCGCCTACGTGGTCGGTTCCATCGTCTCGGCCGCGTTTCCCGGCATCCTGGTGTACCTGCTGCTGTGGCTGTTGATCCCCAACGAGTCGGACTGAGCGCGCGCCGCGCGCGGGCGTGGCGGGTGCTGCGCCCGGCGGCGTTCGCGCTGGGCGTGCTGTGGGCCGCGCCGTGGAGCCTGTGCGGCCTGCTGGCCGGGCTGGCGGCGCTGCCGTTCGGCGCCCGTCCGGCCTTCAGCCGGGGCGAACGCGCGCTGATCTTCGGGTGCTGCCCGTGGGGGCCGGGCGGGGCGATGACTCTGGGCAACGTGATCCTGTGCACCGGACGGGACCTGGACCTGCGCTGCAGCACCTACGAGCACCGCGCCGGCCGCTGCGCGCATCCGCAGGTGCGCCTGGGCGACCACGAGCGCGCCCACGTGTACCAGTACATGCTGCTGGGGCCGCTGTTCGTGCCGCTGTACTTCCTGTGCGGCGGGATCTCGGTGCGCAACCGCTTCGAGCGCGCTGCCGATCGCTATGCGCTGCACGGGCGCGGCTGGTGGCCCTGGCCCGCTTCCTGAACGTGCGGCGGCGCCGCAACCGGGCGGAAATATCCGTCTCCTAACCTGCGTTGTACGGGATTCTCACATCTGCCCGTGCACACTGCGCGCATCGACCGAATGCGGCACAGAACAGAGGAAACGGCCGAATGTCCATTGTCCTTTACGTGGGTGGCAGCAAGGACGGCACCCGCGGCTTCCTTCCGAACGGCTTCAGCAAGACCATGCTGGAAACCGTCGAGCACGGACGCGAGATCTACGTGGAGCGCATGGTGCGCCTGGCCCGGTACGGCACGGTGCGGGTCATGGCGCTGGAAAGCCTGTGCGAGGATCTGCTCGCAAGCCGCGCCGCGGACCACTACGCGGCTGCCGCCTCGGCGGCCTGAACGCGCGGCGCGCTAGAGAAAGTTAGAGTTCGAGTTCGCGCGCCAGGACCTCCGCTTCCGCGCGCTTGAACTCTCCCGGCAGCAGGGCCTCGCGCAGGATCGGCAATACCTGGCCGAGAAGCTCGCCGGCTCCGGCGCGGTCGCCCTGTTCGAGGCGCAGGCGCGCCAGCTCGACCTGGGCGCGGGCGACGTCGACCGACGAGGTGTCGGTGACCCGCAATCGATCCATGCCTTCGCGCTGCAGGCGCTCGGCGGCCGGCAGGTCGCCCTGCAGGTAGGCCAGCGCCGACTCGGCCAGCAGCACGTTCGCCATGATCGGGTGCTCGGGCGCGAAGCGCTTGCCGGCGCGTTCCCGCAACTCCCGCACCAGTGGCTCCATCGCTTGCGCATCCGAGGTGCGGTGCGCAAGCAGCATTTGCTGCCATGCGACGAAGAGGTACTCCATCGAATCCTTGCCTTCGATGCGAACGGTGCTTGCCGCCAGGCGCCGCAACAGCGGGCCAGCCTCGGCATGGCGCCCCGCCGCCACCAGGCAGTTGGCCAGGTTGCGCTCGGTCCGGCGCCGGGCCTGGTGGTCGGCGGGCGCCCCGGCTTCGTCCAGCTTGGCCAGGCTGCGCGAGAACAGTTCCAGCGCGCGCGGATAGTCGCCGAACTCCTTGTGGATGGACGCCAGTTTGTCCAGGTCCATGGCGATGCGGGCCGGCGTATCGCCGCCGCGGACCTGCATGGCGCGCTCCTGTGCCTGGATCGCTTCGCGGAAGCGGTTCTGGTGCCGGAGTATGGAACCCATTTGCGCGTATACGTAGCTGCTCGTGTCGCCCTTTCCGTCGAACGCGCCCTCGACCAGCGCGACGGCCTGGCGGACGGCCGCCTCGGCCGCGTCGGCGTTGCCGCCCCGGAGTTGCGCCACGCCGATGGAGCGCAGGATGTCGATGCGCCAAGGCGATTGAGCCGGCAGCCCTGCCGCATCGGCGTATGCCAGGGCCTTTTCCGCGAACTCCACGGCCCGCGCAGGCTGGCCGATGTCCCCTTCCACCCCGGCGAGCATGGAATACGCCTCCACCAGGGAGAGCGGCGGTGGGTTGGACATCCCTTCGGCCAGCGCCGTCGCCTCCAGCCACAGGTCGCGGGCCTTGCCGTCGTGGTCGGCGTAATAGTTGCCGTACCCCAGGGCGATCAGCGCGAGCAGTTCCTGGAGGGCATCGCCGGCCGCGTGCCGGCGGCGCACGGCGGCGGCATGCTCCGCGGCCGCCAGGCTGTCGCTGCCGCGCATCGCCTTGCCGAGCGCGGTGGAATACGCGCCCCAGGTATCGGCAAGGCGCAGCGCCTCGTCGCGGCCACTCGGCTCTGCGCCACGCAGCCCGGCCTCGTACATGTCTGCGGCGATCTGCGGCTCGCCCAGCGACTGGTACAGGTCGCCCAGCGTCCGCTGCACCGGCTGCCGCACCTGGGCGGCGACGGTGTCGCGCTTGTCCAGTTCCTCGCGCGCCTTGTCCAGCAGTTCGCGCACGCTGACCTGGTGGCTCATGGCGCTTTCCGGAGCGGCGGCTTTCAGGGTGTCGCTGAGGAACTGCAGCGATTCGCGCGCGTTGGCGCTTTGCAGGCGCGCCACATCCGCCTGCCACAGCGCCAGGCCGGCGCCGACCAGCATGGCGGCGGCCACGCTGCCGGTCGCCGCGGCGAGCGTGCGGTTGCGGCGCAGCCACAGCCCGGCCCGCCTCCAGCGTCCCGGGGCGGCGACGCGCAGCGGCTGGTGTCCGCGCCAGCGGCGCAGGTCGTCGGCCAGGGCATCGATGGACGGGTAGCGGTGCTCCGGTGCGCGCTGCAGGCAGCCTTGCACGATGCTGGACAGGCCGCCACGCGCGGCCCGGGCCAGCGTCGCCACGGTGTGCCCGCGCGACGCGGCGGTTTCGGCGCTGGCGTCCGCTGCTGCCCGGGACAGGGGCTCCGGCTCGCGCCCGAGCTGCTGCAACTGCCGGGGCAGCGGCGTGTCCCGGCCGATGCCGAACGGGTGGGCGCCGCCGAGCAGGCGGTACAGCACCACGCCCAGTTGCCAGATGTCGGTGGCCGTAGTGATCGGGCCCACGTCCAACTGTTCGGGCGATGCGTATTCCAGGGTCAGCGCGCGCTCGCCGACGGTGGCGGTGGAGTCCCGCAACTGCTTGGCCACGCCGAAGTCGAGCAGCTTCACCCGGCCGTCGCCATCGACCAGGATGTTGGATGGCTTGAGGTCGCGGTGCACCACCAGGTTGCGGTGCGCGTACTGCACGGCGTCGAGCACCTGGACGAACAACTCGGTACGTTCGCGCAGGCCGAGGCTGCGCGCGTCGCACCAGGCATCGATGGGCTCGCCATCGACGTACTCCATGACGAAGTAGGGGGCGCCGTCGTCGGTGAAGCCACCGTCCAGCAAGGTGGCGATGTTGGGATGCCGGAGCTGCGCCAGGGTCTGGCGTTCGCGCAGGAAGCGCTCGCGCGCGGCCGGCGAATCGGCGCCGATGCGGATCAGCTTGAGCGCGGCGTGCTGGCGGTAGGTGCCGTCGTCGCGCTGCACCTCGTGCACCACGCCCATTCCGCCGTGGCCGAGGATGCCGACGATCCGCCACGCGCCGAGGCGGCGGCCGCGCCAGTCCGGTGGCCGGGCCGATGGCTGCGTTGCGAGTTCGGCGCCCCAGCGTGCGGCATCCCCGGAGAACGGTTCGGTGCTGCCGGCATCGGCTGCCAGCATCCGTTCCACCTGCGCGCGCAGCGTGGCGTCGCCGGCACACAGCGCCTCCAGTCGCGCAGCGCGCTCGGGGTCGGACAGGCGGGCCACCGCGTCGAAGATTCCGGCGGCCTGGCGCCAGCGCCGCTGTTCTTCCCCGGTCATGGTTCCAGCTCCGTCTTCAGCCAGGCGCGGGTGCGCCGCCAGTCGCGGCGCACCGTGCGCACGCTGATGCCGAGCAGTTCGGCGATCTCGTTTTCGTCGTAGCCGCCGAAATAGCGCAGCTCCAGCATCCGCGCCGCGCGCGGGTCGAGCCGGTGCAGGGTCTGCAGGAGTTCGTCCAGGCGCAGCACTTCGACCTGGGCGGCATCACGGGAAGGGATGCAATCGGTCAGGGTCAGCCGGTGCAGTCCGCCGCCATGCTTCTCGGCCTGCTGCCGGCGCACGTGGTCGACCAGGATCTGGCGCATGGCCTGGGCCGCCAGGCCCATCAGGTGCCGGCGGTCGTTGGGGGCCAGGGCCTGGTTGCCGGCCAGCTTCAGCCAGGCGTCGTGGACCAGCTCGGTGGTCTGGAAGGCGTCGCGATGGGCGTGCCTGAGACGGGCGCGCGCCAGTTGCTTGAGCTGGGCGTAGACCGCGGTCAGGGCCGCGTCGGCGGCGGCTGGATCGCCGTCGCGGGCTTGTGCCAGCCAGAGGGTCAGGGTCGGGTTTTCCGGCGCTGGCAACGTCATGCTGCGATTTCCGGTACCAGGCGCAGGGAAGGGCGTGTCGGCTCCGCAGTCTGGCACGTGGCCGGGGCTTCCACCAACCGCTGTCCTGTCCGCCGCGGATTTCTCGATTGGCTTGCGTTGCCGTCCTCCGGATCCGTAGAGCAGCCCGCATGAAGCCGCCGTTCCCGTCGTCGCGATCGTACCCATCCGCCAGGCCATGGGCGGCCATCCTTGCCGCGGCCGTCCTGTCCATCGGTTGCGGGGCCGGGCCGGATGCTTCCGGCGACGGGCCGCAAGCGGCCACGCCCCGCACCGGTATGGCCGTGTCCGGCGTGGCGCAACCGCATGCGGGCGATCCGCGGGCGCTGGCCGCTGGCGCCGGGAGGACGATGGCGCAGGCGAGCGGTCACGGGCATCTCGACTACCGGATCGATCACATCGACCCGGAGACGGGCATCCGCCTGCGCGGGCTCAAGTGCGGAGGCTTGGCGGGGAACTGGACGCTCACTTTCAAGGGCGACCTGGGCGGGGCGATGCAGGTGGAGGGCCAGAGCCTGGTCGATCTCGACGACGCCGGCACGGGAACGTTCGTCACCCATACCCGCACCGCCGTGGCCGAGGAAGCGGAGGAGTTTCTGGAGGTGTCGCCGGCCCGCACCCACGGGCGCGCGCGGATGGCGCCGGAACGGACCCACCTGCGCCTGGAGCCGATCGATGCCGATGCGGCGGTGCGATGGGACGGGTACTGGGGCGACGCCAAGCCGACCCGGGTCGAGATCGTCCCGGTGCAGGCCGGCAACCACTGCGGCGGGCCGCCCGGTTCCCGCTGAGCCGGCGCCGGCCCGCACGGCCGTCCTCCGGCGCCATCCACGCGCCGCCGTGCGCACGCGCCCATCGGCCTTCCGGCGGCGTGTCCTGTCCGGCGCAGGTTTCTCGATTGGCTTCCATCGACCTTCCATCGACCTTCCATCGATCCGGGGAACCTCCATGAAACTGCATCGTGCAACGCTGTCCCAATTCCGCCTGTCCGGCGGCCTGCTGGCCGTGATGGCCCTGGCGGTCTCGCCGCCCACCTGGGCCTCCGGCGACTGCAAGCCGCATACGCTGTTCACGCCGATGCAGGGCTACCGCGTCTACGAGTGCGAATACTCGGATTTCGACGCCAAGGAGATCCCGGTAAAGGCGGCCGCGAGCCATAACCAAGCGGAAACGAAGCCCATCGAGGGCATCTACGAATACGTGGTGTACGCGGCTGATGCGGGCACCGCACCCAGCTCGCCGCTGAAGATCCTGCGCAACCACCTCGATGCCGCCAGGGCCAAGGGCGCGACCGTGGTGTGGGAACCAGGCACCCGGTCTTTCCACGCCAGCGAGTGGACCGACATCCAGCAGCAGATCGCCACCCTGCGCATGACCCAGGGCGGGCGCGAGTATTGGGTGCACCTGGGCTCGGTGAACGATGGCGACTACTACGCCATCGCCAGCATCGCCAGCGAGGCCATGGCCCAGGAAGTCTCGGCCAACGAACTGCTGCAGCAGTTCGCCCAGCAAGGCTTCCTGGCCTTGGACGTCCACTTCGACACCGGCAAGGCGACCATCCGCGCCGAGTCCGCAGCGGTCCTGGACCAAGCGGCGGCGATGCTGCGGCAGGCCTCGTCGGTGCAGGCCGAGGTTGGTGGGCATACCGACAACGTCGGCAGCCCGGCGTCCAACCTGACTCTGTCGCAGCAGCGCGCCGACAGCGTGCGCGCGGCGCTGGTGCAGCGCGGGATCGACCCCGCGCGGCTCACCGCCAAAGGCTACGGCGACACCGTGCCGGTGGCCGACAACCGCAGCGAGGAAGGCCGGGCGGCGAACCGCCGGGTGGAAATCAAGAAGACCGGCGGCAGCATCGGCGCTGTACCGACGCCTTCCGCGGACGTGGCCACGCCGCGGACGCAGGCGAAGGCGTCCACGCAGGAAAAAACGCAGCGGGAAGGCCGCGCCGGGCGCTTCGCGCGTGAGCGCGCGCAACACGCCGGGCATGCCGCCGAGGCCGAGGCCGGCGACAAGGTCGACGGCAAGATCCGGGAAAAGGCCCGCGGCCTGCTCGACCGGATCCTCTGACTCCCCTCCAACAACGACAAAGGAAACCGACATGTGCGCATCCCGTCTTCTCATGGTGTCCGCCGCGTTCGCGCTGGCGCTGGCCGCCTGCGGCAAGGAAAAGTCCCCCGAACAGCAGCGCCAGGAAGCCGTGGCCCAGATGCAGGACACCGCCGGCCGGCTGAAGAATCTCTCGTCCGACCCGGACAAGGCCGCGGCCGAACTGCAGGCGCTGGGCAAGGATATGGAGGAAAGGCTGGCGCGGGCCAAGGCCGGCGAGGGCGGGGCGGTCGTCGATGCCTGCGCATTCCTGGACGAGGCCGACGTGCTGGCGCTGATCGGCGCCGCGGCGACGCGGGAGCCGATGCCACGCATGGGCTCGTCGTGGGGCGGGTGCAACTACGGCCCCGCGGAAATGACCCTGGAGAACATGGGCGCATCCCGGTACCTGATGGTCAACATCCGCCCCGCCAACGAGTTCGACGGCACCGTGGACTACCACCGCCAAGGCGGCGCGGTGGCCGAGGTGCCCGGCCTGGACGGCAAGGCCTACGTCGACGGCAAGTCGCTGCTGTGGCAGCCGCCGGGCAAGCCGTGGTTCGTGTTCGTCAGCGGCGGCCCGATGGGCAAGCAGGACCCGCGCTTCGCGGTGGATGCGGCCAGGCGGATGAAGCTCTGAGCGCCGGCCCGCCGGCCGCCGCTTCCCCATCGTCGACGAGGATCGCCATGTCCCGCTCCCGTGCCGTGCCGGCGGCATTCGCCGCCGCCCTCCTGTTCGCCCTCCATGCCGACGCGATTGCGCAGGATGCCCGTGCCCGGGAGATCCTGGAGGAGCACCGCGAAGGGCTGGAGACAGGCGCCGCCAAGATCGAGCAAGGAGCACGCAGGGCGGAGCGGGCCGCGCAGCATGCGGACGTGGAGGGGATGCTGCTGGGTACCGGCGAGGTCGCCGAGGGCTTCTGCACGATGGTCGCGACCAATGCCGACGCCTTCGCCGAACTGGGATTGGATTTCTCCGGCCTGGTCGGGCGCGCCGGCGGCGAGGAGAACGCCGACCGCTATTCCCGGGCCGAGGACGCCTGCGGCCAGGCACGGGCGCCGGTCGAGGACTTCGCCCTGAGCGGCTGCACCGACATCGTGGTGGGCCATCGCACCACCCTCACCGCCACCGCCGGCGGCACCTACCGCTTCACCGCCAGCAGGCCGGGCGTGCTGGACGTCGCCACGCGCGGCAACAGCGCCACCCTGACCGCCATCGCGCCGGGCATCGCCACGGTGAAGGCCGAACGTACCGACAAGGGACGCGCGACCTCCTCGGAAGTGGTGTACAGCCTGCAGGTGAAGTCGATCAACGATGGCCAGCCCGTGCAGGTCGGCCTGTACGACGCCCGGGGCAGGCGCATCGTGCGCGCGGAAGTGCCGGTGGACGTGCGACCCGGCGGGGCCGCGCGCCGGGTCGTCTACCGGAGCGACGCCGGCGTGCTTACCGCCGTCGGCGATGCCGGCGGTGCGCTCACCCTGCGCCCGCATGCGCCGGGCGCCACCCAGGTGCAGGCCATGAGCGCCTGCGGCGCGCCCACCGGCGCGCCGCTGCAGGTGGAGGTCGTGCCCTGCACCGCAGGGGTCCTCGCAGACCTGCGTACCGAAGAACGCCGGTTGCTCCAGCGCCGGGACAACGTCCTCGCCGCGATCGCCGAGGTGCTCAACGATCCCGAGTTCGAGCGCGCCCTGCGCGATTTCGAGGGCAACGCCACCGAGCTGGCGTTCAAGCTCGCCGAACTGGCCATCGCGCTCGCCGCCCCAGGCGAGCGATTCAAGGAGGCGCACACGTTGCTCGAGTACACGGCTGACGTCCGCAACCTGCGCGCATATGTGTCCGCCGTGCTGGGCGCCGGTGGCGATGCGGCCGGCCAGCAGAAGGTGGCCGAGGTGGCGGTGGGCGCCTCGATGGACGCGGCCGCGAAGGTCGCCGGCGCCCGCGCGAAGGCGCGCGGGAAGTCCTCCTGGGCGGGGCCTCTCAACACCCTGCTGCAGTTGGCCTACGCCACCATGAAATCCGCGCGGGACGTCGGTACCTCCGTGGGCGCGGCCGAGCGGCTGAAGGAACTCGGCATCCAGCTCGACGGCGTGGTCCGCGAACTGGAGGGCGTCTGGCGGCGGATGGAACTGTGCAAGGACCGGCGCGATCCGCAGGATCGCCGTCCCGGGCCGGAGCACCCGCCGGCCGCCCCGCCGTCATCGTGGTCGTCGCAGCCCGGCCCCCGGCCCGTGCCGCCGCCGGGAGCGCCGCCGAAGCAGGCGAAGGTCGTCGAGGTCGCGGACAACGATGCGCCGGCCGGTGCGGATACCGATGCGGGGCCGGAGTCGCCGGTCGGGCCGCCGGGATCGCCGGCCAGCGCGGCGGCCATGGCGAGCCTGATGTTCGAGAAGCAGTGTCCCGGCTGGGTGCCGGTGGCGCAGAAGCAGGCCGGCGTCTTCGCCACGCTGGCCGGCAACATGGTCGCGCTGGGCGGGGCCTACGGCGAACCGCAGGCCCAGGCGTTGGCGCCGGTGATCGAGCGCATGGAGGGTGTGGTGCAGGCGCTGGCGCTGTTCGCCGAGGCGAACGCGCAGACCGGGGACGCGCGCGAAGCCGGGCTCAGGCAGGCCGGCGAACTGCTGGCCAGGCACGATCCGGACCAACTCGCCGCGCATGCCCCGGCGCTGTACGCCCGGTCGGTCCAGACGCAGGCCTGCGCCGGCCTGCTGCGCGATTCCTTCGAGGTGAAGATCGAAGAACTGCGCACGCGCTACTGATCGCGTGCGCGGTCGCACGGCGCGAACGCGGCGGCACTCGGTGACCAAGCCCGGCACGAGGGGAACCGGGCGATCCGATGCCCACAGCCGGTCGCGCACGATGTGCCGCGAGGAGCATCGCCGAAACGGCCCGCGCGCCGCTTCGGCCTAGGCGCTGCCCAGGCGGACCACCTCGACCAGGCGATCGAGCCACAGGTAGCGGGAGGGATGGTCCCCGGCCAGCGGCTCCAGCCGCAGCAGCGCATTGAAGCCCTCCTGCCCGTCGCCGTCGCGGAATACCTGGACCGTCGGCCGCGCCGCGACCACGCCATCCAGCACGAGGCCGTCGTCGAAGCGCAGGCGCACCTGCTCCTCGTCGTCCAGGGCCGTGCACAGCGCGGTGAGCCGGTCGATCCCGGCGCGGGTAGTGAGCAGGCGTTCGGGGGATGCGTTCATGGCCGGTCCCGGTCCCGATGGCGGGCCAGTATCGGCGACGGCCCGCGAGCGCGGCGTGCAGGCGGATGGCGGTATTCGCGGTAGTTAAGAGCCGGATTCATCCGGCGACATCATCGGATGCCATGTGAGGAACGTGCCGCCGATATAAAGAGGCGTCGCGATCACACCCACAATTAGTCCGTCGCCGGATTGCTTATGGCAGTAGCTACGTGTAAGAAAAGTCTGATAGACACCTTGGAGATAGCCACACTAGGATCGGGCTGCCTGGTTAGCGGGCTATTACAAGGAGAACAACATGAGGCAGGCCGTCAAAAGGCTGATTGTCGGTGGTTTCTTGTCCTTGGCAGTATTTGGTGGAACTGCATCCGCATCATGGTGTGGTCAGCCTTGTCTGGTGATTTACAACCATTGCCTCGCGCAAGGGCAGTCCGATGAAATCTGCATGATCAAGTACGAAACGTGCATTTCCGGTTTATGTCCTGGAGGCTGAGCCCTCACCAAGCCCCGCTCATGCGGGGCTTGGTGTTTCCAGTCTCCGGCATGGGATTGCGTCTCCTCCGTTGAGTCTTGCTCCAATCCTCCACAGCATGCCGAAACGACGGTGGCGACCGAGGCAGCTCGCGACGCATAGCCTGCATCCCCGCCATGGCCGTGAGCCCGCAGGGCGCTAGGATTACGCCAAACAGGCCGGGAAGCCTGCGCCACAGTGGGCATTGGTGCCGAAGGAGAGACTCGAACTCTCACGATGTTGCCACCGGCGGATTTTGAGCCGCGAAAATTCTACTAGGATGAATTTCGCTGGAGCCCGCTAAGCATTGATTTGCTTGGTGTTTTCGCGGATTCGTCCTGTGTAGCCTTACGCCATGAATGGACGAAATGCGGCGATGTTGTCGTTGCCGTGGCTCCTATGTGGTCCCTAATTTTTCCGGGGAAACAGGAGGTGCCATGGCCTCGATCAAGCTTACCAAATCCGTTGTCGAGAAGGCACCGGTGACGGGCAAGGACTACGAACTGCGCGACACCGTGGTGTCCGGATTCCTGTGTAAGGTGACGGCAAAGGGCCGCAAGGTGTTCATGCTGCACTATCGGACGAATGCGGGTCAGCGGCGCAAGCCGGTGATTGGCCGCTACGGCGGGCTGGGCGTGGATCAGGCGCGCTCGATCGCGCAGGAATGGCTAGGCGACATCCGCAGGGGGCACGACCCCAGCACGGCGAGGCAGGCGGCGCGCAAGGCGCTGACGGTCAAGGAACTATGCACCACGTTCATCGAGGAATACTCCAAGCCCCGCAACAAGCCGCGCACCGTCACCACGAACAAGGAGAACATGAAGCGCTACATCCTGCCGCGCCTCGGCCGGATGAAGGTGCCCGACGTGACGCGCGCCGACATAGTTGGCCTGATGACATGGATGGTCAACTCGCCGACCACCGCCAACCGGGTGGTGGCGTGCCTGAGGAAGATGTTCAACATGGCGGAAGTGTGGGGCTATCGCCCCGACGGGTCGAACCCCTGCCGCCATGTCCCGATGTATCCGGAGCGGGGCAGGACGCGCTACATCAACGACGACGAATTGCGCCGCATCTATGCGTATCTGGATCGGGCCGACACCGAGGAGCTGGAGCATCCGCTGCTGACCCTCGCGATCCGGTTGCAGTTCGAGTTCGCCGCGCGGATGTGCGAGATCCGCATGCTCGAATGGGCATGGGTCGATTTCGAGCAGCGGCGGGTGACATGGCCGGACAGCAAGACCGGCGGCATGTCCAAGCCGATGAGCCAGGAAGCCTACCGTTTGCTGTCGGCCGCGCCGCGCATCGAGGGATCGCCCTACGTGTGCCCGAGCCTCTACGACGGCGCGCAGCCGATGCCCGAGGGCACCTACAACAACGGCTGGACGCGCATCCAGCAACGGGCGAACGTGCCGCACGTCGGCACGCACGGCATCCGCCACCGCGCCGCCACCGACATCGCCAACTCGGGTGTCCCGGTCAAGGTCGGGATGGCGCTCACCGGGCACAAGACGGTGGCGATGTTCATGCGCTACGTCCACACCGAGAGCGAGCCGGTGCGCGAGGCCGCCGACAAGGTCGCCTCCCTCCGCAAAGCCGTGATCGAGCGCAAACCTGCGGATGCCGACTCCGGAGAGGCCGAAGCCGGCCCAACCCATCGCCATCGCCGCGTCCGTACGCGCTCGGTACCGCCCGTCGCGGAGCCGGCAGCGGCGGACCGGAAGCGGGGTAAGCCCAAAAAGCGGGTCACCAGGGCGGGGGCTCGGCGTGGCCGGAAACCCGGCCGGCGGCCTGCCGCGCCGCTGCTTCGGCCGTCCGATCGCTTGCCATCTATATCCGAACAGGTATAGTCTATGGCCGAGAAACGCAAGCTGCTGTACTGGGAAGGCTCCTCGAAGAAAGATTTCAAGGCGTTCCCGGTTCCCGTCCAGAAGGACATGGGCGTGGCGCTGTTCATCGTGCAACTGGGCGGGACACCGGATTCGGCCAAGTCCTGGAAGGGGCTTGGTTCCAGAGTGTACGAATTGGTGGAAGATCATCGCGGAGACGCCTTTCGCGCGGTCTACACCGTGCAGATCGGCGATGCGGTGCACGTGCTGCATGCGTTCCAGAAGAAGTCCAAGTCCGGCATCGCCACGCCGCAGCCGGACGTGGAATTGATCGAGAAGCGGCTGAAGGCCGTGCTTGCCCGCTACGGGAGATCGTGATGACCCGCAAAGACAACCCCCAAGGCACCGACAACGTCCTCTTCGACCTAGGCTTCGAAGATGCCGAAGATCTGTCGGCTAAGGCCGCGCTCGCGGTCAAGCTCAACGAATTGATCGACGCGCGGGGGCTCAGCCAGGTGGAAGCGGCGCGCATCACCGGCATGACCCAGCCCAAGGTGTCCCAGGTGCGTCGCTACAAGTTGCAGAACATTTCTCTGGAACGACTGATGCAGGCGTTGGCGTCGCTCGACCAGCGTATCGAAATTGTCGTGCAACCCGCTCGCCGCAAGCACGCGGCTGGTATCGCGGTCGTAGCATAAAAGACTGACTGTGTAGTCGGGCGATTGGAGGTGCGATCGTGGCGAGCAAAATCATAGAATCCCTGTGTAACGACCTAGCCACGCTGCACGCGGCGGGCGTGATCGGCAAGGTGACGATGCGCGAGTTCGACGTGATCTATCCGCCGCCGGTGCGGGAGTTCAGCGCCAACGACATCAAGCGTCTGCGCCGGTCGCTGAAGCTCAGCCAGCCGGTGTTCGCCCAACACCTACACACTACCGCTTCGACCCTGCGCAAATGGGAGCAAGGCGACACAAAGCCGACTGGGCCGGCGCTTAAGCTGTTGAACGTGATCGCGGACAAGGGATTGCAGATCATTCTCTGAAATCTGCGGCAAGTCTAGCTGGCAAGCACCTTAGCTCGCAGATGCAGGAGCGGGCCCAAGGCGATGTTGAACTTGCGGCTCCGTTCTTTACCGGCGTAGTGTCGATGGAGGGCCACCCAAGCTCCGCGGGTCGATGTATCTACGTGCAGCTCTGGCTTGAGCAGTTACTACCGGACGCGGATTCTTGTAGCGAGCATCGACAAGCTCAACACCGTCAGCAGCGGCGCACAATCTGACGTAGCCGCGGGTGATGTTCTCGGTGAACTCGTAAAGACCTCTCCTCATGCCTCCTTTCAATATGGCTCCGTAGCTTGGCCCTTTGAGGCGCCCAAGCAATGCTGAGAACTTTTTTGATTCTAGGGAAGGATGTCCGACTCGTTCGCAGATTCCCACGTAAGAAGCGTAAATCTGGCTTGCTCCGCGTTCAAGATCCCACGAATCAGCCGCCGCCCATACCGCCAACTTTATGTCTCGCGACCTTCCCGAAACTGCTGCCTCATAAGGCGCTCGTATAACCTCCTCAACATCTAGTACTGCATTCTCAATAGCCGTGGAGAGATGCTTGGCTGTAATGTCCTCGGCTTCCTTATCTGCGTACAAAGCATGCATCAGCTTTTCAACTACGAGGTGCACGTAGTAGGGGAATCCGTTGGCGATATCAGCCACGCGAAAGCGTGCGGTGCGCGTAGGTTCTTCTTCCCACCCAAGTTCAAACCGTTGAAGAACATCATCGATGATGTCAAGAGCAGGGTTGTAATCGAGCCGTTCCAGCGGGATCTGCAGCAGATGACGGTAGCTAGACGGATGATGTCCAAGGATTTCTCGAAAATCTCTGCCTACTCCTGTAAAGATGATTGTTGTTCGACACGCGCGATCACCGATCAATTTGATTAGGTCCGCGAAGGCTTCTTTAACTGATTTGTCTTCGAGCTTGTCCATTTCATCTATTACGAAGATACGACCGTCTGCAAAGGGATCGTCTTCATCGAGACTTGCCAGAATGTCAGCCGCTGTCGAGGCGGAAAGCTTTGGTGCATCTTGGCGAACAAGTTGCTGATTCTTGAACCCAAAGTCCTTGAGCGAGAAGGACCATCCTTTTGTCCTTTCGACTTGTGTCAATTTATCGGAGCCATATGCCTCGATGATCTGACGGAGAATTTCCTCAAATGACGTGCCGGCGGCACACCCAATTTGTCGAAATTCTCGGGGCGAGTGAGCGCCCGTCTTGCCCGCTGTCTTTGCCAACGATGTCTTCCCAACTCCTCGCTCACCGAAAACAAAGACGTGCCGGCCCTTTGTCAGCACGGCCTGTTCGATCTTCTGCAATTGGACTTCACGACCTTTGAGGTGCTTCAAATCCTCGATCGGATAGGAATGTCGACTGACTCCATTGAGTGCGAGAATGAACTCTCGGCGCGTGAGTGAGTGAATAGCTTTGATCATTGCAGTACCTCAGGGCTTTCAGTCCCTATTTGGGCGGAGTAGCGCACAGCTCCGGATAGTTTGGCGGGTACCATCAGGCTCGTTCTTTCGGTCCACAGGATGCACGAAGCGCGTCCAACTCATCGCGGTTCTGCAAGATGATTTGCCGTCGGGACGCTGGAAGAAATTTGGTGGGAATGTCGAGTCCGTAATGACGTTCAAAGTACCAAGTCATGCACAATCGCATTTGGATTCCGACGGATCCATCTGTCATTCCATAGTCCATTTCAATGGCTTGGCGCTGGGAGTCCGACAGGTCTGGATGCGGGGCCAGTCGCATCGTGAACATCTCCTGCCATTCGCGATCGATCGCGGGATCGGTGTTAGATGGGCGACTGTCACCGATCGACAAGATTCTCGCTAGGACGAAATCGGTAAACGTCGACCGATTGAAACACCAGCTTCGCGCATGCCAGCGGGCACCGTCATAGACGAGGGCGTGTGGAGCAATCCATCGCAGGATAGGTTCTGGCGTGGACATGGACTGGTAGTGGATTTCAATTGCTCGGCGTTGCCGGATTGCCGAGACGACCGGTCGCAGAGTCTGGTTGTCTAGTCGGCGTCGCACGCGCGGCATCACCGCATGCATAGGCGTGTGACCCAACCAGGACTCGCTCGAGTCGATCGCATCGTCGGCGAGCAGCAACAGCTGGGTTAGGTATTGGCGTGCGTCAGGCACCGTGACATGAGGCCTAAATCGTGGCGTGGCAACGAATGCCTTCTTGACCCGGTCGTACTCCAAATTCCCCGGTGCCAAATCGAGATATTTCGCGATGTCGTCTGAGGCTTGCGGGGCGGAGATGCCGAAGCGCGACATTAGATCGGTGCGGGTCACCTCTCCTTCCCAATACAGCCGGTTCTCGATGAAGGCGTAGCGCTGGCGCTGGCTCCAAGTACGTGTAGCAAGAAGAGCGGCGAGGGGAGGGGCGTCAGTCATGTCAGAGGGGGCGGTGGAAAGAAAGTAGTATGAATGAACTCTAAAATTAAAGTTTCTTGACTCCGGTTCAGACTAGTGTTAAATTGGCAGTCGATAGGTGAGAGTGCCAGCATACTTCCTTACCGCTAAATCTTGTGGTCGTGTGTGTATGTGGCCCCATATGCTGGGTCAGGTTTCTCATCCGCAGCTTTTAACAAATTGGAGAAGGACGTGGGTAAGAACGTTCATGTTGTGCCGCACGACAGTGGCTGGGCCGTGCGCATCGAGGGCAACGACCGGGCGTCCTCGGTTCACCCGACACAGCGCGATGCGACTCAGGCAGGACGCGCCCGCGCCCGCCGCGATGGGGTCGAGATCCTTATCCACGGGGAGAACGGTCGCATTCGGGCCCGTGACAGTTACGGCAACGACCCCTTCCCGCCGAAGGGCTGACCCACCGAGACCGGAGACAATGAAAAATCCTGCCTTGCACCTTGTAACGCCTGTCGATCTCCCGCGCGGCATCCATGCTGTCCATGCGCTGCCCGATGCCGAGCTCTCCGCGCTGTGGGACAGCATCATTGTCGAGCCCCAGCTCAAGGATCGCCTGCTCTCGCAGGCCATCTTGAACTACACCCTGCGTCCGAACATCTCGCGAAACGACGTGCCGCTGCACGGCGTCATCCTGCTGGTTGGCCTGCCGGGCACGGGAAAGACGTCGTTGGCACGAGGCCTTGCGAGCAAGCTCGCTGCCGTACTCAAGTCGCCCGGCCAAGGGTTTCGTCTCGTCGAAGTGGATCCGCACGCACTGACCAGTTCCGCGATGGGCAAAACCCAACGCGCGGTTTCCGAATTGTTCTCGCAGACCATCGCCGAACATGCCGCCAATGGCCCGACCGTGGTGTTGTTGGACGAGGTGGAGACGTTGGCGGCTGATCGCGCGAAGCTCAGCCTGGAGGCCAACCCGGTGGACATCCACCGCGCCACCGATGCGGTGCTCGTGCAACTAGATGCTCTTGCCGCCTCGCATCCCAACCTGCTCTTCATCGCCACCAGCAATTTCCCGCAGGCGATCGATGACGCGTTCACCTCCCGCTGCGACCTAGTGGTCGACGTCCCGCTGCCGGGTCCCGACGCGGTCGCGAAAATCCTGGGCAGTTGCCTCGACGCGATCGCGCAGAAGTTCCCTATGGTGAGCAAGCTCACCCGGGCGGACGGGCTCGCCAAGGTGGCGCGCGCGGCGGTGGGCTTGGACGGCCGCGCCATCCGCAAACTCGTCGTCAGCGCGATGGCGATGCGCAAGGAGACCGCGCTCGATCCCAACCAACTCTCGCTCCCGGACCTGCAGGCCGCAGTCGCCCAAGCGCAGGCCTCGCGTCGTCCCGACAAGGAGCGCCCGTGAGCACCGTAGCCCGGCGTGACTTTCGCAGCACGCCTCATCGCGATGCCCGCCAAACCTGGGCCGACATCGTCGCTCTGCTCACCGCGAGCGCGAGTGGCGGGGCGGCTCGGCCGGACTTGGTGGCTGTCGCCGGCGTGGCCAGCAGCGTGATTGCCGACCAGGGACCACGGGACGTGCCCATCATCGTGACATGCGATGGTCCGCGCACGCGCATCTACTGCCATTACGACGACGATGCGCTGGATGAATCGAATGGCAACGAGGCCGCGCTCGGTTTCGACCCGCTGAAGGGCGAGTGGCAGGTGTCCCTGCCGGTTGATGCCGAGGATTTGGCGTGGGTGACGGCGGCTTTGCGAGCCAAGTCCGCGCGAGTCGTGGCCCGCGATAGAAACGAAACGATCGAAACGTCGACCGCCAGCAACGCCACCGCACGGTTTGTCGTGGATGTAGAAGGATTCATGAAGACATGACGACCGTAGCCGCCTATACCCGTACGCACTCGGTCACTTACGTCGCCGACAACGTGCTCAAGAGCCTCAAGGACATCATCCGCTTGAGCGGCATGGATCCGTCCAAGCTGGTCGACGAGTGGGAGAGCATCCACCGCGCCATGCGTACGTGGTTGGACAGTGAACACCTCGAACGCGTGGTCCTGGAGGTGTTCAACCCCTACACCAATGCCCTCGTGCTGCGCTGGGACGTCGACATCGTTTATCAGTGGGCGGCGGGCGGCGAAGGCAATTTTTATACCGATACCGAGCAGTTGCGCTACCACATCCGCAAGGCCGGTATCGCACCGGCGGATGCCGAGTACAGCGTCCTGCTGCACAACAAGCCCGGGCGGCCGGATGTCCCGGGCTGGGGTCCGGGGAGCTACCGGTCAACCAGTGGGCTGGTTCGGCAGAGCCTGGGCTCGACAATTGAGCACAGCGGCCTCGGAGCGAATGCCGCCTACTGGAGGACAGCCTGATGCTGACCATCGAGGAAGCTTTCCGCAAGTTCAAGAGCCGGCTCGAACTCAATGAGCGCGAGCAGAAGAACGCCAGCAAGCGGCACACCGAAGTGCGCGAACACATCCGGTCGCGATTCACGATTGCCGATGATTTTCTCACCGGCTCCTATCGTCGCCATACCAAGACCAAGCCCCTCAAGGACATCGACATCTTCTTCGTCCTGGCAGACTCGCAGCGGGCGAAGTATCGTGACAAGACGCCCAGCGTCGTCCTCCAGGACTTCTATGACGCGCTGGTCGACAAGTACGGCGAAAACGCAGTCAGCAAGCAGGGGCGTTCGGTGTGCGTGGATTTTGGCGTGGTCGTCGATGCCGACGACAATACCGACCACCGAGTGGTAAGCGTGGACGTCGTACCGGCCTTCACGGCAGGGAGTGACTACGAGATCCCCAACGCCGACACCGGGAAATGGATGAAGACCAATCCGAAGATCCACGCCGAGAAGGCCACCGAGGCGAACGGCAACTACGACGGCGAATGGAAAGGCCTCGTGCGGATGGTCAAGTACTGGAACAACAACCCCAATCACGGCACGGACAAGCCGGTCAAGCCGTCGTTCCTGATCGAGGTCATGGCCCTGCAGGTTCTCCACGGCGGTTGGGGTGGGCGTTTCGATTACGAGATGCAGGCCTTGTTTGCCACGCTCGCCGACCGGATAACAGACGAATGGCCAGACCCCGCGGGGCTCGGGTCGCCGATCAGCGATGGCATGGACGCTGCCCGGAAGCAGCGGGCGCGTGACCTGCTCCGTACTGCCAGCCGCCAAGCCTCCGATGCAATTGACCTTGTTCGCAAGGGGCGAAACGGCGATGCCTTGAAAGCATGGCGGAGCCTGTTTGGACCGAAGTTTCCCTTGACCTGAAGTCCACCGATGACGACAGACACCGATACGTCGAAGACTGCCTTGAACGCTCCGCAGGGAGACGTTTCCTGGATGAGGCAGGCATTCGAGCAGGTGCAATCGAACCTGGCTGCGACCATGAAGCTGGCCTCCCAGTCCATCAGTCATGGCGGCGTGATGGGCTCGGTGAACGAGGAGCATTGGGCAGATCTGTTCCGGAAGTATCTGCCGAACCGTTACGACGTTGCCACCGGGATCGTGATCGACAGTCGGGGGAATCGTAGCGAGCAGATCGACCTGGTGATCTTCGACCGTCATTTCACGCCCACCTTGCTCGATCAGAAGAGCCATCGGTATATCCCTGCCGAAGCGGTGTATGCCGTCTTCGAATGTAAGCCGACCATCAACAAGGACTACCTCGACTACGCGGAGAAAAAGGCCGCTTCCGTCCGCGCAATGCATCGGACGTCGGTGACGATTGCCCACGCGGGCGGCACCTACGAACCCAAACCGCATTTCCGCATCCTCGCCGGGATCCTAGCCCCCGATGTCAGTTGGGCTGACGGGCTCGGTGAGGCGTTCGAGCGCAATCTCTCGGCCGATCCCGACGCCATGCTCGATTGCGGCGTGGCACTCGATCGCGGCTGCTTTGATCGCTACGAAGGGGTTCTTTCGATTGCCAACGAACAAGGCGCGCTGATGTATTTTCTGTTCCGGCTGCTGGCGCGCCTGCAGTCTCTTGGCACGGTTCCCGCAATTGACTGGGCGGCATACAGCCGCATCATCCGTCCCTGAAGATTTTCCGTCCGTCGCATACCGAGCGTGAAGCGCGAGGCCGGTTGAAGGAGCGCCGGCGTTCACCGCTCCAACAAAACGCTGATGCCACATGACGAACAAGCAGCGAGCGCCGAATCTGGAATCACTGATGCGCAGGCGGATCGGTGATCTGCCCGATGGCAAGGCCATGCAGTTGATTGGCACGATCATCGACATGGGTGGCGATGAGCGATCGTCCGCGGCACTGGATCATGCCGACGGTCTCCTGGCCCAACTCGCGGAGAGGGGCCTGCCGGATCGGGATGTCAGCCGGGCTCACTACTTTCGCGCCAACATCTGGAGTGCAAAGCGCCGGGCTTCGCCGGACTGTAGCGCGTGGCTGTGGAAGAGTGAGCACATCGATGGGGAGATACTGGAGCTGCGTAAGGCATTGGGACATCCAGGTTTCGCGAAGTTCGACCCGGTCGAACGCGCGCAAATCCACACCAACCTGGGCAATGTCCTGAATCACACCGGGCGATTCATAGAGGCCATCGAGTACTGGGACCGAGCGCTGGCGTCCGTGCCGCGATTCGCGATGGCATGGGGAAATCGCGGAATTGGCTTGGGGTACTACGCCGGTTCGCTCTACGATCCGGGACATCATGCCGTGATGATGATTGCGGCTTTTGAGTCGATGCTGCCTTCAATCTCCGCGGGCATGGACGAAGGGCCGGGACCGCCTGCGGTCATTCGCCACTTCAACCTTATCAAGCAGGAGTTCTGTGCTGCCCGCTACGCGCTGTACGAAGGCATGAACTCCGCCGGCGTGCACTTTTCGGATCGAGGCGTGCTGCTCTACAACACGTTGGACTACCCGACGCTCGGATTCGCGGTGGAACGGATGAAGATGGCGTTTCGCGGCGCATATGCGGTGTTCGACAAGGTGGCCTTCCTGTTGAACGACTACCTGAACCTCGGGATCCCGGATCGACAGGTGAACTTCCGGAACCTCTGGTTCGTCAAAGGCAAAGGGAAGACGTTGCACCCGTCTCTGGACGGATTGGCGAACTGGCCGCTGCGCGGCCTGTTCTGGCTTTCGAAAGACATCCATGAAGAAGGCGTTCGGGAGGTGACCGAGCCTGATGCGCGAGAGCTGTATGAGCTACGGAATCACATGGAACACAAATTCGTTTCCGTGCACGATGGTTTCCTGCGATCCATGTCTCCGAATTCGGTCGAGGCATCAGAGTCCGGAATCTTCGACATCTCCATCACCGACCTGATCACCAAGACGCTGCGCCAGCTGAAACTGTCGCGGGCCGCAATCATCTATCTGTCTCTCGGTATACACGTCGAGGAAAAGCGGCGGTTCGAGACACGAGGGAGCAAAATGATCAGCGTGCCCATGATCCTTCCTGTCTGGGAGGACAAGTGGAAGCGGCTGGACTAATGTGGGTTCTGCTTGCTCAGCCGCGATCGAGTTTCTCTGCAAACGCCGCTAACCACGTTTCCGCTATGGCGGAGTAGGGCTGCGTGGGTGACGCCATGGCTTTCATCTCAGTGACCGTACGATCGAGTAGCAGTTGCAGGCGCTGCGCCACGGTGCCAGCCTGCGTTCCAGCCAGAGCGGACACTACCACCGGCTGCGCGAGCTGATCGATGAGTTCGCCGAGTTCGAGCACAAGGTCACCGAGGAATTCCAGATGGCGAAGGACCCGCGTGCGTTCCTGGACCAAGCCAAGGCGATTCAAGCCATAGACCTGTATCGACACGGCGCCACGCTCACTCGGATCGGGATCGGCTCGCGGCACGACGAGGCTGACGGGCGGAGTCCCGTCGAACACGAACTCCAGGTGATCCCTCGGTACGTCCACGCACGGATTGAGCAGGAGCGCCTGCTCTGCCGTGTAGACAACGTCTTCCGGTTGAAGTCTCGGCGAGCCATCCTTGATCGGGAAGCTGTCCTGCTTCCCTGATTGGGTGGACGGCTGCCGTTTCATGTTTTCGCGCAGCTCCGTCAGGCTGGCCGAGCTCGCCACCATATGCTGCTTCCGTTTGCGGTTGCAGTCGATGCAGCTTGGCAACAGGTTGTCCCATGCCATGGCGATCCACCAGTAGCCGGGATGCGCGGGATCCTCGCTTACCGAGCCCTTGGGGCGGAAATGCTCGACGTCGACCGGTGCAGATGCCGAGTAAAACGTTTCGCAATAAGCGCACTTCCCGTGAAAAATGGCGTCGAGCCGACGCTTGACCTCGTCGTGCTTGTACGCCTTGAACGGAAACGCCACCCCCGACGCGGGACTTTGCAGGTGCGCGCGAACGCGATCGAGCTCGGTTAGTCCATTTCTGTTCTTTACGCCGAGTGATGCCGGAGCTGGATCGTCGCCCCTTGAGACATTCCGCATGTCAGACCTCTCGCAGTATCTGAAGAATACGGTTCCTGGTGTCTGTGCGCAGCTCATGCATCCTCGCCTCGGACGCCGTGCGGCGCTCCTTGAGGAACAGTGCGACAGCCTCCTGGACGAGCCGATGTGCTTCGGAGGTTCCGATAGGTAGCGCGTCGGCGATGTCGCGCTGGAACTCAGTGACGATCCTCTCATCAGTGACCGACAACGGCTCTTTGCGACGTCTCACCAGGAGATCGGCGATCATGGCTAGGCGATCTTCGAACTTGGGCTCATCAGTAGAAAAGAGCTGAAAGAAATCTGAGGTCAGCAACTGTTCGACTCCCAACTGCTCGACGTTGGGGAGGTCGACGAGTTGCTCCACAAACACCGGGAGTTGGGTCGGATCCTGGTAGTCGACGCTGGCGATACGCTGAAGGACGGAAACTTCGCCGGTTCCCATGCCCCGCAGGCAAAGCGGATCGTGGGTCGTGGCAACGAAGGTCATACCGGGCAAGGCATGACGCAGGCTGGACATGATCTGCATCTTCCAGCGTGGATGGAGGTGGGCTTCCACTTCGTCGATCAGGATAACGCCGCGTGCAGAAACAAAGGTTTCGAACCCGGGATACACGCGAGGATCCATCAGGCATTGCATGACATCGCAAGCCATTGCCAGTACCGACCGGAAACCTGAGGACACGGCGCTTAGCGGCGTTCGGTTCAGAACAGTGTTGCCGTTCCGATCCTGAGTCGCCGTCACCACCGAGCATTGTCTGGCCTGAAGATCCCGTACGATGACCTCGAATTCCCCGTCGATCGACAGGATCCCTCGTAATGTCCGTACTACCATCGCGAAGCGGGCATCGTTCAAGGTCAGCAACCAGGCTTGCGGGTTGCCGAGCAGACCGCCATCGAACAAGTTGCGGATTGTCCGATCCGCCGCGTGCTGTCGCTGCTTATGCTGATAGTGCCGGAATGCGCCGTAGGCGAACACGGGCAACGTCTCAAAACTCGGGCCATCTCTGGTGGTCATCCGACCTTCATTGATCGTCAGAGTGCGTGTAGCGCCATCGCTGAGTGTCACGATGACTTCGGCTGAAGTCGGAGAAACGACGTTCTCGGCGCCCATGTAAGAAGGATTGAGCACATAGTCTCGTGCAGCCAGTCCTAGCCCCTTCCGTGCCGGATCGTCCACCAAGGTCAGGGCAATTGCTTCGAGAATCGAGCTCTTGCCTGTCGCATTCTCTCCAAGGACCAATAGCGACGGCACGGGCTTGATCGATTCTGAGTTTGACGATCCGTCGACGGCTTCCGGCATGCTCAGCAGGAGGCGTTCGATGGCCTTGAAATTGGTCAGCCGGACTTCCTTGAGACGGGCGACACCTGGGCGTGGAATTGTGCGTATCGGCTCGATATCGGGGCCGCGTTCATCCTCCTGTTGCAGGAGCGCCAACGCCCGCTGCAAATGCTCCTCGGTTCTTTTCCCACCGTACAGGGGCGAATAGAGCCGGACGATCCGAGCCGGGGAAAGGATCGGCTTCGGCCCCTTGTCGCTGCCGATGAAGGCGGCCAGCCTTCGCAGCAGAATGTACCAAGTTCCGCCGAACTCCAGGCTGGGAAAGTCGAACAGCTCGGCGATGCCGCCGCGCGAACGACTTGCGGTCAGGGCTTCGACGAGTCTGGAATAGTATTCCGCATAGCGAGCCTGACGTTGGCGCACCCGATACGGATGATTTAGGTTGAATGTATTGATGGTCTCGTGGCCGCGGTGGGAGAGCGCGGTCAGCTCCCCGTTCCACTGGGCTCTCATGCTGCGATAGAAGTCCTTAGATTCGCAGGGATCGAGCAGCTGGTAATTCTCTCGGATGGGGTAGTTGCGCCAAACTCCCAGTCCCTCGTTGACATAACGGTCGATGTCTTCATGAGTTGGAAGCGGGGCGCGGGAACCGCGCACAGGAAAATAGTTGGATTCCTTCGGGCTGCAGTACTCGCAGATCGGATAGAGATTTTCCCATGCGTCCGAAAGCCAGACATAGTAGAGATGCCCTTGGTCGGTTTGCTGAAAAGGAAGCGCTTCGGCGGCGGGCCTGAATCGATACGGGCGGGTGGAATCTGCGGCCTCGCAGAAGGCGCAGCGCCCACGGAACAGCCGGTGCAGCGCCTCCATGATGCTGGAATCGTGCAGGGCGTCATCCAGCAGAGGTGCGCTCGTTTGTCCGCGCTTGTCGGCACCGAAATGCATGAACTCGCGCATCATTTCACGTGATCGCTGTACCTTCGGTCGCTGCAGCCCGGGAGGTGGCGGCTCGCTTCCCCTTTCATACTTCTGCATCGTCTTCTCCTTGCTCCCCCAGCGCATCGCTACCCGCCGATGGCTCCAAATTCCCACCGTCCGTGACCGGTGACCCGCTATCGATGAATCGGTAGTTCCCGCGCAGATTGATCGGACGGTAGCCAATGCCCGCATCGATTCGCTTCTCCACCGAACGGTGGACGAGCGCGTCGTCGGGCATCGCCCTAGGCTCCGACCTAGGAAGATACCAGCCGAGAATGCTGTGCCGTTCGTCCCATTCCGGCCATCTGTCGCGCTTCGGCAGCCATTCGAGGATCCGCCAGGCCATGTTCATCGATTGATGCAGAGGGGCCGTTTCGCTTGGAGGCACATAGCTGTGGAGGCTTCCCTTTCGTGGTGCGCCATGGACCAGGTGATTGACCATGGCCCGATTGACGTGGAGCCCGTGCGCATGGGCCTCTTCGATCATCCATGCAAGTGGAAACTTGGACAGGCCACTCTCTTCCTCGGGATAGCCGCCCCCTATGTCGGCATGGACTCCGGCGAACCACACCTGCCGGATGTCCTGGGCAACCTCGGTATCGGGGTCGAACGGGTTGGATCGATAAACTTGCGGTTCGATCCAGCGATTCAGTCGGAACATCCTGCGTCGCTCGTCGATCGCGATCGCTTGGCGGAAACGTTTCACGCTGGAGTTGGTGCGCGTGAACCTCAGCGTCTGCAAGTCCGGAAGCAGCCGATCCGCGCGCGGCACGATGACGGAGGCCACGGTATCCCAGACGCCGACGAATTCGATTCTGACGGTGCGTGCGCCGCTCACGCGGCCTAAGTGCCAGGCTTCGGCCAGCGCCATACTGTTTGCACTGACCGGAGCCGTCGATTCCATGTTGTTCTCGGGGCTTCGGGGACCTGCATCTGCCTCACTCTTGCCACTCGATCTCTTGTAGGCGGCAAACGCATAGCCGGCAAGGTTGGACTGATCCGGTCGCAGCAGACCGATCACATGCAGGAAGGCCGCCAGGACACGGACGGTATAGGCGCCACGGCTGAATCCAAACAGCCAGATCCGGTCACCTTTCTCATAGGTTTGGCACAGAAAGCGGTAAGCACCCAACACGTCGTCGTCGAGGCCATACCCGGTTGCGAGCCCGAATACCGCCCTTGCCTTCTGGCGAAAGCGCTGCCAGGCATTCTGATGCCCGATCGTGCCTACTCCGGGGTTGTAGTAGGCACGCTGACGATTACTTTTCTCAAGAACTCGATAGAGCTTGAGCACGTTCGAGATCGTGGTGCCGATCTCGTTGCCGGTCCCGTCGCAACAGATGACGATATTCTTTGCCACCTCTCACCCCCTCTATTCGTACCTTTTGCCTGATCTCGCCGTGCCTCGGGCATCACCATTACGATATCTGCGTTTTCTGCCTCAACGACAGTCCCAGAATGGACCCTAAGATCGCATGCAAGCCTGTGCGAACCAACATGGGAGGCCGACTTGGGGTCGGCGGGCGTGGGCCGCGCCCCTTCCGCGTGTCGAGCATCCTGATGGCCACGAGGTCCGACTCAAGCGGGTGGCGCTCGGCCACGTTCGCGAGCTTTTTCGCTTCGGTGAACCGGCACCGCTGCCCCTGCACCAGCGGCGCCACCGGGTCGCTGTCCGACGGACGGTTGGGTCGGGGGTCGACTTGCCTTAATTCTTGCCTTATTTGTGCCGCCGGCCGGACGCCATTCCGGACGTTCGGATGCATCAGGTCGCGCCAGTCATCGACCTGCAGCGCGTTGCGAAACTTGCGGGCTTCGCGTCGCATCCGGCGCACCAGAAGATGGTGCGCCAGCGCGTATTCCGTGGCGTTTAGCCTGCTTCCGCGCTGCGCTTCGGCGTGCATCACTCAGAACGCATACGAGGCTCGTGCCCATTGCGGGGACGCGTCCTTCTTCGTCCTGGAAATAGGAAATTGGCAGCGGACACAAGGTGAGGCGACCTTACGCTTACGTTGTAGAGTGACATTTGGTTGTAAGGCAAGGTAAAAGGACGCGGCACCATGCCGCGTCTAAATCTAGGTCTGCACACGGGTTTGCGCGGCACGCGCCTTGAAGCTCGACGTGCCGCTGGCGGCACGGTCACGGCACTAATTGCGGCACCTTGCCGTGCCACGCTACTACGGCCTGCGCCGACGTTGCCTCGGCCTTGCCGAAGCCGCAGCGATGAACTGCCGCAGCGAAGACGACCTCTGCCTGTGGCCCGACCCGCGGGAGCGGCCACGCAGTGACCGAAGTTCGTCTCGCACGCTCGCCATCCTGGGCAGTCGCGCACCGGAAACCGCAGCCGGATCCATCGCCGCCGAAACTGGCCTGAGGCATCGCCTGGCTGCGGACGGCCAGCGCGTCTCGGGGGGTACCTACCTCCGCAGTGTGCGGCTCGCCAGCGACCGCTGCGCGCTGCTACACAACACCCGCGAGCCGTAATCGAGAGGCAGCCCGGCCAGCCGCTCGTTGCCAACGTTCGCGGCAGCCGCGTGTTCTGGGCGAGGGGATTCTGCCGGGGCTTTCCGCACTGGTCGCCGCACGACCATGCCGCATCGCAGCATGGAGTCGACGAGTAGGCCGAGACCCGACAGCCCAACAGGCCCGTTCCGTGCCGTTTCCGACAGGCAGGGTAGGGTTTCCGCATCGTCCTGCATTAACAGCTTAATGCCCTGTCGACAGCCCCGATGCTGCCCAAGCCACCGTTTGCGTCCCGCTCCCCTGCCGGTTAAAGATTCGTGTGTCGCACTGCTGTGATCGACCGGCCCATGACGCACGGCTACACCGGTATCGTCGAGATCGAACTGCTCCGGGATGTGCCCGCGGACGCCCCGTGCGCGAACGACGACGTGGCGCAGGAGTTCGAGGCCTTCATGCGCGACCAGCAGCCGTGCCTGCTGCAGTTCCTGCGACTGCGCGTGCCCAACGACGAGGACGCGCACGATCTGGCCCAGGAGAGCCTGACCCGGCTGCTGCGCTACCGCGACAGCGAGCCTGCCTCGGCCTGGCGGCCGCTGCTGTTCCGCATCGCCCGCAACCTGATCAACGAGCAGTACCGCCGCAGCCAGACCCGGCACGTTGGCGATCACGTGCCGCTGGAAGGCGTGGAACTGCCCGACCCCGCGCCGGCGCCGGCGCAGCACCAGCAGGATGAGTGGCTGCGCGCCGCCATCCTGGAACTGCCGCCGCGCTGCCGGCAGGTGTACGTGCTCAGGCGCGTGGACGGCCTCAGCCACGCGCAGATCGCCCGCCGCTGCGGCATTTCCGTGAAGACCGTCGAGAAACACCTCACCAAGGCACTGGCCATCCTGTGCGAGAGGGCAGGGGTTTGGGCCTCCGATGCATCTTCATGAAGACACCGATGGACCGAAGCCCATGAACAGCGGAGCCATCCCACCGGAAGTCCGCACGGCCGCACAGCAATGGTTCGTGCGCCTGCAGTCGGCGCAAGGCGGCGACGCCCAGCGCGACGCCTTTGAACGCTGGCGCGATGCCGATCCCGCGCACGCCGCCGCCTACCGGGCGGTGGAAAGCGTGTGGCAGCGCAGTGCCGCGATGGTCCAGGATCCGGCCCTGAGCGACGTACTGCACCGCGCCCGCAGACTGCCGCCCGAACCGTCGCTGCTTCGAAGCGCGTTTCCCGCGCTGGCCACTGCCGCCTGCCTGATGCTGGCCGTCGGTATCGGCTACCGCCTGTGGTGGATGCCGGAGCAGGTGCCCGCAGTCGCCCATGCCACCGCGCTGGGCGAACAGCGCACCGTGCAGCTGGACGACGGCTCCACCGTGGTGCTGGACACGCAGAGCGAACTGCAGGTGCGGTACGGCAGGCGCGAACGCGGGCTCGTCCTGCAGCAGGGCCAAGCCGACTTCCAGGTGCAGGCGGACCCGCGGCGGCCGTTCGTGGTCCGCGTGGGCGACGCCACCGTCACCGCGACCGGCACCCAGTTCCAGGTGCGGCTGGCCGAGGACGCCAGCGCCGTCACCCTGCTGGAAGGGGAGGTGGTGGTCGCCGGCCGCGGAGGCGAGGGCGACCGGGTGACGCTGCAGGCCGGCGAACGCATCGCCATCCTGTCCGGCGGCGGCCTTGGCCCCCGCGAGCGCTTGGCCGAGACTGACCTGGCCAGCGCCCGCGGCTGGACCGAGGGCACCCTGGTCGTGCGCGAATGGCCGTTGGCGCGGCTGCTCGCCGAGATGAACCGCTACACCGAGTCACCCTTGCGCCTCGCCGATCCTGGCTTGGCCGGACTCGAGATCAGCGGCAGCTTCAAGCCGAGCGACCAGCAGTCGTTCCTGCTCTCGCTCGAATATGGCTGGCCGATCGAGGTCGACCGCAGCGTCCCCGATGAGATCGTGCTCCGCCGCAAGTGACTGCCCGGGAGTATCCCTCTCCCGCGAGCGGGAGAGGGGCGGGGGTGAGGGTGCGCACGGCAGGCATGCGATTGCCCCCATTCGATCCGGAGGTAGGGATTGTTCGTTCCCCTGCATCAGCAGGTGGGCACTCCGCACTGCGCCATTCAAGTGGGCGGGCGGCACCACACCTGACACTGGGGAGTCATCGATGAAGGCACGAAAGGGGAACGTGCGCCGGCAACGCCCGGCGCCGATGCCGAAGAAGCTGTGTAGCGCGCTGCTGCTGGCGCTGGCCACGTGTACCACGCCGGCCTGGGCGCAGCGTAACGATGCGCTGCAGGCCTACAGCATTTCCGCCGGGGACTTGGCCAGCGCGCTGGACCAACTCGCCAGTCAGAGCAAGGTGCAGATCATCTATCCGGCCGAACTGGTGCGCGGTAAGCGTGCACCGGCCGTTTCCGGCCAGCAGACTTGGCGCGAAGCTCTGCAGCGATTGCTTGCCGGTAGCGGCCTCGAATGGGGATTCGTCAATGACACTACTGTGGTGATCCGGCAGGGCGCTGCCCCAGTCACGTCGCAACCGCAGGCCGCTGTACGCAATACCCCGGCACGCACGCAATCGGTGGAAACCGAAGTCCAAGATTTGGAAAGACTAACCGTCACCGGCACCCGGATCCGCGGTGCTGCGGTCGCATCTCCTGTGATCGTGCAAACTCAAGAGCAAATGCGCGCCGCCGGCCAGAACAATCTGGGTGAAGTAGCCCGCAGCCTGCCTCAGAGCTTTGCCGGCGGCCAAAACCCAGGTGTGGTGGACCCAGAGCAGAATAACGGCGGCGGCAGTTCCTTCAACCTGCGCGGGCTGGGCTCGGACGCGACCTTGACGCTCCTGAACGGCAGACGGCTGGCCTACAACGGCGCAAACCAGGCGGTTGACGTGTCCTCGATACCGCTTGCCGCAGTTGATCGCGTGGAGGTCGTGGCGGATGGCGCATCGGCGCTCTATGGGTCAGACGCCGTGGGGGGCGTTGCAAACATTATCCTGCTGCGAGACTTTGACGGGCTACACACGACGGCACGTCTCGGAACCGCTACAGACGGCGGCTTTACGCAGCAGCAGTACAGCGGTGTCGCCGGTACGACATGGAATTCGGGCGGCGTGCTGCTTGCACTGGACTTTTCCAGGAACACCGCCGTCGACGCAGCCGATCGAGATTTCACGAGCGCGCTTGACGGTGACCAGACATTGTATCCCCGGAATGTCCAGCGCACCGCCCTCGCCAGCGCGCATCATCAGGTTTCCCCTCTGATCGGCGTGTCGATAGATGCAATACTGAACGATCGGGACACGCGGACCGCGAGCGCCTTCTCCGTTGCGTCGCCGCCCACCTTCTTCGGCGCGATTGCCGAAGCCGAAACGCGATCCTTCGTCGTCTCTCCGCAGCTTGATATCAGTCTAAGCGATGCCTGGGACCTGAATGTCTCCGGCACATATGCAGGGGACAAGCGGCAGGGTAATGATCGCGCCTTCAACAATGGCGGCCTGCGCGACACAGCCTTGGCGATGTATGACAACACGACCAAGGTCCTAGAGGTCTCCGCCACTGGGAGCCTCGGCCGACTCAACGGCAATCTGATCCGGGTCGCCTTGGGCGGCGGATATCGCTCGGCCCATCTCGATCAAAGCCTCGATGTAGTTACGGCGACCACGACCACGAGCCTCAGCGAGTTTTCGAACAGCCGCGACAGCTACTATGGCTTCGGCGAACTGGAGATTCCGGTCATTTTGCCGGCGAATGACAGCATCGTGTCCCGTCTTACGATCACGGGCGCGCTTCGGTACGAGGATTACGGCCGGGGAGATGACCTAGCGACCCCAAAGGTGGGCGTCATCGTCGGGATTAGCGATGCGATCGAAATCAAGGGCAGCTGGGGAAGGTCGTTCAAGGCGCCGACGCTTTACGAGCAATTTCGCATCCCAAGCGCTTATGTCTATCCAGCCAACTTCTTCGGCGTAACGACCCCTGGGGCTACAGTCATAATGCTCGGAGGTGGGAATTCGGACCTGACAACCGAGAACGCGACCACCTGGAGCGTTTCGGCGGACGCGCGTCCGGCGCTCCTCAACGGCGGCAAGATCGGAGCGAGCTACTACAACATCCGGTACAAGGACCGGGTGGTGTCACCAGTGACGTCCCTCGTGACGGTGTTCACGACGCCAGGTCTCCAGCAGATCGTCACCTACAATCCAACGACTCAAGAAATCGCGGACGCGGCATCTATCGCTCCACTCGGCCTCCAGCTTGGAATCCCGCTGTCCTATGATCCAGCCGCCGTGTTTGCCATCGTGGACAGCCGCTACTTAAATGCGGCGCGGCAGGACATCGAAGGCGTGGACGTCTTCGTCGACCATCTCATCGAAACGGAACGAGTGGGGCAATTTACGCTTTCGCTCATCGGCACCTATCTCGAAAGCACGCAGACGTTCCTTCCCGGCGCGGAGCCGATTGACCGCGCGGGGACGGTTTTCAACCCGCCCCATTGGCGCATCAGGGGTGGAGTGACGTGGTCGCAAGACGGCGCCGCCGCGAACGCGACCGTCAACTACATGAGCTCGCTCCGCGATAGTCGTTTCCAGCCTGAGGACCTGCTGGACCCGCTGACGACCGTTGACCTCACTGCACGCTATGCCTTCCCGAACGAAGGCGGGATCTTGGGCGGACTCGAACTCGCGGTGTCGGCGCTCAATGTGTTCAACACGCGCCCGCGCGTAATGCGCACAACGAGCGCTACTGCCGTTCCATACGACTTGGCCAACCATTCCGCGCTAGGTCGCGTCGTAAACTTCACGTTAGGGAAGTCGTGGTGATCCGCGGCCGGATGCGCGTCGCGCCGGTGTTCGCGGCTCTAGTCGGCATTGCGCCTAGCGTGGCGCACGCAGAAGTCTGTGATTGGCTCGCCCCGCCCGAAATCGTTCAGGGTGAACGGCGGCCGGTCACTGCCGATGACCTGATCCGCATAAGGGACATTGGACCACCGACCGTTTCCCCTGACGGGAAGCGTGCCGCCTTTGAATTGCGGACGGCCGATGCGCAAACCAACACCTACTGCATTGGCCTATACGTTCTCGACCTAGCCGATGGCGGACGTGCGATCCAGTTAGACGTCGGGGGTGACGTCCGGATATCGGGCTACGCCGACTTCGGCCTTTCCGCCTATCCTGACGGTGGCCTACAGCCGAGCATTCCCCGGTGGTCGCCCGATGGAACATCGCTCGCATTTCACAAGCGTAGCCACGGCGTCGATCAACTTTGGATCGTACAAGCCACCGGCGCCGCGCCGGCACGACAAATGACGATGTCAGAAACTGACATCGAGAGGTTCTCCTGGTCCGATGACGGAAAGACAATCGTCTATTCCACTCGGCCCGAGATTCTACGGGAGCGCGAGAGAATAGGCGCGGAGGCACGAACTGGATTCCTCTACGATGAGCGGTTCGTGAAGGCCATAACACCGCCTTGGCCGCTCCAGGCGCCTGCCGAGGTATTCGCGCTAGATCTCGCTGAGCCAATCATTCGGGAAGCGCTCCCCGACGAAGCCGCGTTGCTCACCCGCGCGGTTAGCGGGGTTGACGGCAACGTCGCCTCGGGCGGAAGGCGCGCCTGGCTTGAGCCGACGATGTTCATGCGGGATGGCGCTTTGTGGGCGATCGACGCCAACGACCGTGAGACGCGCTGTCTGGCCGACGAATGCAGGACTGGCGTCCAGGCGGTGTGGCCAAGTCTGGACGGCCGCGAAGTTCGCTTTCTGCGAAACGAGGGCTGGGCAGGGGGAGGGAAGGCGCTTTACCGCTGGCGTCCCGGGTCCGCCGAGGTCTCAAAGGTCTTTGAGACCTCCGATCGGATTTCTCACTGCCAACCGGCGGGAGACGAACTACTGTGCCTTCGCGAAGCTTCCACAATCCCGTCTCACATCGTCCGGATTGATCCTGCGACTGGCACAATCTCGACGCTGTTCGACGCCAATCCGGAATTCGCCGCTTTAACCTTGCAACCCGCGCGACGCCTGGAGTGGACCAATGATCTCGGCCTTGAAGCATTCGGGGACCTGGTGTTGCCGCCGGGGCATCGATCCGGACAGAGGCACCCCCTTATCGTCACGACTTATCGCACCCGCGGTTTTTTAAGGGGCGGAACCGGTGATGAGTATCCAATCCAGCTCTTCGCTCAGGCTGGCTTCGCCGTACTCAGCTTCGACCGTCCTGCTGAACCCAACGGATTTGATTTCGAGACCTTGGACGCCTGGTTTCACGCGAACAATGTAGATTGGAGCGATCGCCGTAGCGTCAATTCCGCTTTGGAAGCCGGCATTGCGAAGGTGGTCGCATTGGGCGTCGCAGATCCAGATCGGGTCGCGGTAACGGGACTTTCTAATGGAGCTTCAACGGTGGAATGGGCGCTGTCGAATAGCGACAAGTACGCCGCCGCCAGCATCAGTTCCTTCAATAGCCCGGTTTGCTACATGGCGCTGGGCGGCCCCGCACGCGCCGACGTGTTTCGGGAGAAATGGGGGCTGAAAGGCTTGACTGACGCCGACGCGCACGCCTATTGGAAACCTGCAGCGATCGCCCTCAACGCCGATCGCGTTCGAACACCGATTCTCGTGCAAGTGTCCGAATATGATCTTCCTTGCGGAATCGACACGTTCGCCGCGCTGCGGGAGCAAAGGAGGCCGGTCGAGATGCACGTCTTCCCCGGAGAGTTCCATTTGAAGTGGCAACCGGCGCATAGGCTTGCTCTGTATCAACGCAATGTGCAGTGGTTCAAATACTGGCTGCTCGATGCGCGCTACGAAGACCCGATTGACCCCGAACAGTATGAGCGATGGTCGAAGCTGAAGGAGGAGGCCGGCTTGTAGAGTTCAAGTGGCCTAGATATCTGCAGCCGCTGTTCCATTTCTGCCTCTTTCATCAACGAGGAGGTTGCTCACGAGCGGAGCTCAAGATCGTGGTAGGCCGGCTTCGGCATGCTGGGAATCGTGACTGCTGCGAGTTTTCACTCTTTGAACTTAAGTAGCGGTGGATGTCTTACCAGAAAGCGGGGTACAGGGCGCCACGCAATAGAAAGCTATTATGGATCTGCGTCATCTCCGGTACTTTGTAGCAGTTGCTGAGGAACTGCATTACGCCCGTGCTGCCGAGCGGTTACACATCGATCAGTCGCCGCTCTCGCGGGCGATCAAGGACTTGGAGTACGACCTCGGTACGCAACTGCTGGCGCGTACTACGCGCAACACCCGCCTGACTTGGGCGGGCGAGGTTTTCCTGGCCGAGGCCAAGCGTGTGCTGACTGCCTTCGAGCAGGCGAAGCGTAGCGGCAAGGCAGCCGGCTCCGGTTTCCGCGGATTGCTACGGGTGGCGGTGTCCGACGGCACGGCCACACCGCAGTTTGCAACCCTGCTCAGGCGTTGCCGTGAAGAGGAGCCGGACGTACGCATCCAGTTGTTTGATGTGCCGCTGGCGCAGCAAGTCTTGGGCTTGCGCACCGACCTGTACGACGTGGGTTTCGCCCATGCCTCAACCGAAGCCGCGGGGCTGGCGGCGGTGCCAGCGTGGACAGATCCAATGGTGCTGGCGATCCCGGCTCGGCATCCGCTGTTGGCGCACAAGCGTGTGCCGTTGGCCGAATTGTTGCGCTATCCGCTGGTGCTGTTCCATCCCGAACAGGCCGAGGGTGCGTACCGCCAGGTGGAACCACTGCTACGTACGGTCGAGGTTGAGCCCGAAGTGGTCGAGCAGGTGGCGAACTTCGACATGATGTTGGCGCTGGTAGTGGCCGGCTACGGCGTCGGCGTCGCCAATGCGTCCCAACTGAGCCAGTACCGGCACCCGGAGGTAGTCGCCCGTTCACTGGCGGGCATCTCTGCAGTGTTGACCACGTACCTGCTGCGGCCCGATGCGCCGCCGTCCGAGCAGTTGGGCCGCTTCATTGACCGTGCGGTGATTGCGGATGGTGACGAGACAGAGAAGGGTGTTCTCGTCGATGACAAGCGATAAGACTCACCGTAAGAAAAAAGCCGCCCAGCGGTTGGCTGGACGGCTTCCGGATTGGTGCCCGAGGTCGGACTCGAACCGACACGCTTTTAAGGGCGGTGGATTTTCATCCCACTTCGGCTTTCGCCGCCGACGTTCCGTTGGAACGTCGTTCGTGGTCTGGAGCACGCCTTCACCATAGTCTTGCGACCGTAGGTGCCCGCCGTCTGCTCTCTACACCTTCCCGGCTCTTTCGATCCGGGCTTGGCTCGGCACTAGCTCGGACTCGCGTCCAGGGCCTCCGCCGAGTTTGACGGGCTTCACCTCTGGGGTTTCCCCCGGAGGGCTCAAATTGTCTGAGTCCACTGCGTCTACCAATTCCGCCACTCGGGCGTAACGCGATGTTACTTCAGTACCCCGGACTACGACCGGATAGGCCCAGATTCGCTGCAATCTGGTTCCTATTTGGCTCCTAGCGCGGAGTTTTGATCGTTTGCTGCTGACTGTCCCCTGCAAAAACTCTTTATGTGACGCGAACTTAGCGCATGAACGGCGATTGAACGTGGTAAGGAGCGGGGGTTTTTGAGTCCGCTGCGTCTACCATTCCGCCACTTCGGCAGCGGGCGGGCAGTATAACGGGCGAGGGCGAGGGCGAGGGGCCGCTATCGGGGGTCCGGTTCCGTGAGCAGCGGGTGTTCCCGGCGGATCAGCCAGCCTTCGCCCTCGACGACGTGCGGATTCTCGGGCAGGTAGACGTGGCAGTGCCGCAGGCGGCGCTGGTAGACGTGCACGGAGACGGCCACCTCGGCACCGGGGTTGTGCACGGCGTGGTACTCCTGCGGCGACAACAGGCGGCTGGCGCGTCCGGTGTCGAGCACGGCGGTGGCGTGCCGGGCGAAGCGCCAGCGGCGGCCATCGCGGGCCACCGGCGCGTAGTCGTCGATCCGCAGCCGTCCCTGCCAGACGCATTCCACGCACCAGGCGCCGTCGTGGTCGTGGATCGGCGTGCCCTGGCCCGGCGCCCAGGCCATGGCCACCACGCTGTATCCATGGCTCGGGCTGGCGTGGAGTTCGCGCCGGGCGTAGCGGTCGCCGAGCGGCCTGGCGACCGCGGGCGGCAGCCTGAAGCCTGGATCGGCCGCCAGCGCGGCCAGGGCCGCGGCCACCGCGCCGGTGACCGCGCCGAGGCCGTCGTCGCGGTGGACCGCCGCGTCCAGTGCCGCTATCAGTTTCGGTTTGCCGAGGAAATCCAAGGGGGCGCCGCCTTTCCTGAATAGGCGAAGCGTACCTCTGGGTATGTTACGCGGATGTTCCGGGGAGGCCGGCTTGGCGGGCTCAGAGGCGGCCGAGGAAATTGCGCACGGCCGGGCCGAAGCGGGCGATGTCCACCAGGAAGGCGTCGTGGCCCTGCGGCGATTCCATGCCGATGAATTCGGCCTGGGCGCCGCCCTCGGCCAGGCCTTCGGCGATCTCCTGCTGCTGCTGCACCGGGAACAGGATGTCGGTGCGGGCACCGATGGCCAGGGCGCGTTCCACGCGGATCTTCGCCAGCCCGGCATGGACGTCGCCGCCGCCGTGCTCGGCCACGTCGAACCAGTCCATCGAGCGGCTCATGTACAGGTAGCAGTTGGGGTCGTAGCGGCGCACGAAGCGGCGGGCGTGGCCTTCCAGGTAGCTCTCGACCTGGAACTCCAGGCCGAAGGGGTCTTCCTCGCCGCCGTTGAAGGGGCTGGATTCGTCCAGGCGCACGCGGCCGAAGCGGCCGTCCCATTCCAGCGCCGAGCGATAGGTGATCACGCCCAGCTTGCGCGCGATGCGCATGCCCGACTCGGGCCAGGTGGCGTCGTCGTACTCGCCGTTGTTCCAGTTCGGGTCCAGGCGGATGGCCTCGCGCTGCAGCGAGCGCACCGCGATGGAGAAGGGCAGGGCGCGGGCGCTGCCGGAGATGTTGATGTGGGTGCGGGCCAGGCCGGGGTGGCGCAGCAGCAGGGCCAGGGCGGTCATGCCGCCCATCGAGTTGCCGATGACGCAGGCCAGCCGCTCGATGCCCAGGCCGTGGACCACCTCGGCCGCGGCGTCGGCCACGTCCTCGATGGACAGTTCCGGGAAGTCCAGGCGGTAGACGCGGCCGCTGGCCGGGTCGATCGAGGCCGGGCCGGTGGAGCCCTTGCAACTGCCCAGCGAGTTGACGCAGACCACGAACCAGCGGTCGCTGTCGACCGGCTTGCCGGGGCCGAGCATGGCTTCCCACCAGCCGGGCGCGGGATCGTCCGTGCTGGAGGCGGCGTGGGCGTCCGGCGACAGGCCGGTGACGATGAGCACCGCATTGTCGCGCCGCGGATTGAGCGTGCCCCAGGTCTCGTAGGCGATGCGCGCGCCGCGCAGCGCGCCGCCGCGCTTCATCGGGAACGGCGAGGCCAGCGTGTGGAAGCGGCTGCCGGGCGGGATGAACTCGCTGGGGGCGACGGGAAAGGGGGCGGCCGGGGACATAGGGGCCGAAGTTTAACGGCATAGGCCCCGCTGTTCGCAGGGGTATCGCGGGAAACTGATTCCCGCGGCGGACGATTATCGCGTCTGGCCGCCGATGACCAGTTCGACCGGTCGCGCCGCGGGCAGGGACACGCGCACCGCGGGCGACTCCAGGTCGTCCTCGCCGCGGTCGGCGCTGCCGCCCGCCGAGATGCGTGCGAACACTTCCACTTCCTGCAGCATCGACAGGGTCTGGGTCGGCATCGGGCTGTCGCCGTCGTCCAGCACCAGTTCCAGCGGCAGCGATGCCAGGGCGTGGCGTTCCACCGCCACCGGCATCGGCGGGCCGCCGGGCACGCGCGCGATGACGAACACGACGGCATCGCCGCGCAGGCGCGCGCGCGCGGCGAACTCGGGGTCCAGCGCGACCTTCACCGTCAGCGCATGCGCCGATGCGGCCGTGCCGGCGGCGCCCGGCGCCTGGCCGGCCGGCAGCGGCGGCAGCCCAGCCTCGGCGCGTGCCTCGTCGATCTGGGTGCGCAGGCTGCGCGCGGTGGCCTCGTCCACCGAGCCGAGCAGCGCGGCCCAGGTGGCCGCGGCTTCGGCGGGCAGGCGTGATTGCCGCTGCCACACGCCCAGGAACCAGGTCGCGCGCGGATGGCCCGGGTGCAATTCCAGTGCGTGGCGCAGCCATGCCACGGATTGTTCGTCGAAGCGGCGCTGCGGGTCGGCCAGGGCGCGCGCCTCGGCCGCATCCACCAGCAGGGAGGGTTCGTCGGGCGCAAGCTGCGCCGCGCGCGCGTACGCGTCGCGCGCGGCGGCATGGTCGCCGCGCGCGGACTGCGAGCGGGCGAGCAAGGCCCAGCCCTCGGGCTGGTTGGGGTTGCGCTGCAGTTCCTCGGCCAGCCGGGCGATGGCCTGCTCCAGGCTCTGCGGCGCCTCCAGCGCGGTTTCCTGCAATGCGGCCGGCGTCCCGGCCAGCCGGTACAGCGCCAGCACCGCCAGTCCCAGGGCCAGGGTGCTGGCCAGCAGCGGCCAGCGCGGGCGCCGCCACAGCGGCCACAGCACCCAGGCCAGCACGCCCAGGGTGAGCAGGGTGGCGATGGCGGCGAACAGGGCGGTGGCGGCGTTCACCATTCCTGCTCCTCGTCGCCGTTCGCGCCGGGGCCGGCATCATCGCGCGCCTGCCCGGCCGCGCGGCGGCGGACGATGCGCCATACCACCGCGGCGCCGGCCAGCAGCACCCCGGCCGGGCCGAACCACAGCAGCCAGGTGTGCCGCTCCAGCGCGGGGCGGTACAGCACGAACTCGCCGTAGCGTTCGACCAGGAACTGCTTGACCTGGGCGTCGCTGCGGCCCTGGCGCATCAGCTCCAGTACCTCGCGGCGCATGTCCTGGGCGATCTGCGCGTGGGAGTCGGCCAGCGACTGGTTCTGGCACATCACGCAGCGCAGCTCGGCGGTCAGCGCATGGAAGCGCGTTTCCTCGGCGGTGTCGTGGAACTGCAGCGGCGACGGGTCGCCCGCCGGCTGCGCCGCGGCGAAGGGGAGAGCGAGCAGCAGGGCCAGCCCCAGCCACGCCCAGGCCCGTGCCTTTGCGGGCGCAGGCAGGCCGGCGCCTGCAGAGGGACGTCGATACGGCAGAATCACCGCGCCCGCTCCGCCTGTTCCAGCGCCGGCAGCAGGCGCTCGCGCACCACGGCCCGGGTCAGCGGGCCGGTGTGCTTCCAGCGCACGATGCCGCTGCCGTCGACCAGGAAGGTCTCCGGGGCGCCGGCCACGCCCCAGTCCAGGGCGTAGCGGCCTTCCTTGTCGGCCAGCACCACGAAGAACGGGTTGCCGTAGCGCTCCAGCCAGCGCAGCGCGTCCTCCGGCTCGTCCTTCCAGTTGTAGCCGACCACGCGCACGCGCTTGGTCTGGGCGAATTCGGTCAGTACCGGATGTTCTTCGCGGCACTCCACGCACCAGCTTCCCCACACGTTGAGCACGTAGGGCGCGCCGCGCAACTGCGCCGCACTCACCGCGACCGAGGGGTCGTGCAGCAGCGGCAGCACGAAATCCGGGGCGGGCTTGCCGATCAGCACCGAGGGCAGCACGTCGCGGTCCGAATCGCCCGAGCGCAGCACGCCATGCAGCATCAGCGCCAGCAGGCCGACGAAGAAGAGCGCGCCCATCGCCACGGCGATCGCGGGCAGGCCCTGCGGCTTGCGGGGGGCGTCGTTGCGCGTGTCGTTCATGCGGGTCTCTCCGGGGGCAGGCGGCGGAAGCGGCGGTCGGCGGCGGCGACCAGCCCGCCCAGCGCCATCAGCAGCGCGCCGGCCCAGATCCAGCGCACGAACGGCTTGATGTGCACGCGCACCGCCCAGGCGCCGTCGCCCAGCGATTCGCCCAGCGCCACGTAGACGTCGCCGGCCGGGCCCGCCCGGATGCCGGCCTCGGTCATCACCTGGCCGCCGCTGGCGTAGGCGCGCTTCTCCGGGTGCAGCAGGACCAGCTCGCGGCCGCCGCGCAGCACCTGCACGTGGCCGCGGTCGGACAGGTAGTTCGGCCCGGGGCGTTCGTCCACGCCCTGGAACAGGAACTCGTACCGGCCCACCTGCAGCGACTGGCCCGGCTTGAGCGCGACCTCGCGCTGCACGTTCTGCGCCTCCACCAGCAGCGCGCCGACCAGGAACACGGCGATGCCCAGGTGGGCCAGGGCCATGCCCCACATCTCCGCGGTCAGGCGGCCGCTGCTGCGCAGCCGGCCCCAGACGAAGCGCAGCGTGCCCAGGCCCACCCATGCCGCGCCAGCCACGCCCAGCGCGGTCTTCCATGCGCCCTGTGGGGCCAGGAACCACGCCAGCACGCCCAGCGCCAGGGCCACGCCCAGCCACGGCAGCAGCACCGCCATCGCCTTGGAGGCTTGGTCGCGCTGCCAGCGCACCAGCGGGCCGAACGGCACCAGCGCCACCAGCGGCACCATCAGTACGAAGAACAACAGGCCGAAGTAGGGCGGGCCGACCGAGATCTTGCCCATGTCCAGCGCATCGGCCAGCAGCGGGTACAGGGTGCCCAGCAGGACCATCGCGCAGGCGCTGGCCAGCAGCAGGTTGTTGAGCAGCAGCAAGGTCTCGCGCGAGGCCGGCTGGAAGCCCGCGCCGGCCTGCAGGCGGCCGGCGCGCAGCGCGTACAGCAGCAGCGATGCGCCCACCACCACGCCCAGGAACACCAGGATGAACAGCCCGCGCGAGGGGTCGGCGGCGAAGGCGTGCACGCTGGTGAGCACGCCGGAGCGGACCAGGAAGGTACCCAGCAGCGACAGCGAGAACGCGGCGATGGCCAGCAGCAGGGTCCAGCCGGCGAAGCTGCCGCGCTTCTCGGTCACCGCCTGGGAGTGGATCAGCGCCGCGCCGGCCAGCCAGGGCATGAAGCTGGCGTTCTCCACCGGGTCCCAGAACCACCAGCCGCCCCAGCCCAGCTCGTAGTAGGCCCACCAGCTTCCCAGGGCGATGCCCAGGGTGAGGAAGGCCCAGGCCACGTTGGTCCACGGCCGGGTCCAGCGCAGCCAGCGCGCGTCCACGTGCCCGTCCAGCAGCGCGGCGATGGCGAAGGCGAACGGCACCGCGAAGCCGACGTAGCCGAAGTACAGCATCGGCGGGTGGAAGATCAGGCCCGGGTCCTGCAGCAGCGGGTTGAGGTCGCGGCCTTCGAGCGGCGCCGGCAACAGCCGCGCGAACGGGTTGGAGGTGAAGATCAGGAACGCGATGAAGCCCGCCGCGACCACGCCCATCACCCCCAGCACGCGCGCGACCACCGGCGCCGGCAGCGCCCGGGACAGGCCGGCCACCGCCGCGGTCCACAGCGCCAGCACCAGCGCCCACAGCAGCAGCGAACCCTCGTGCGCGCCCCACACCGCCGAATAGCGGTACATCGCCGGCAGCAGGGTGTTGGAGTTCTCGGCCACGTACTTGACCGAGAAGTCCTGGACCACGAAGGCCCAGGTCAGGATCGCGAAGGCGCCGGCCAGCAGCAGCAGTTGCGCGTACGCGGCCGGCCGCGCCACCGCCATCCACGCGGCATTGCCGCGCTGCGCCCCGGCCAGCGGCAGCACGCTCTGCAGCAGCGATACCAGCAGCGCCAGGGCCAGCAGGACCTGGCCGAGTTCAGGCAGCACGGGCGCCTCCGGGGCGGCCGCGGTCGGGCGTTGCCATCAGGGTTGCGCCTCCGGGGCCGGCACCCGCACGTCGTGCTTCTGGTGCGCGATGCCCATCTTGTCGGCCACTTCCTTGGGCATGTAGGTCTCGTCGTGCTTGGCCAGCACGTTCTCGGCCACGAAGGTGCCGCCTTGCATGCGCCCGGTGGCGACCACCGCCTGGCCCTCGCGGAACAGGTCCGGGAGGATGCCGGTGTAGACCACCGGCAACTGCGCATCGCCGTCGGTGACCTGGAAGTGCGCGTCCAGCGAGCCGCTGGCGCGCTGGAACGAACCCTTCTCGACCATGCCGCCGAGGCGGAAGCGGGCCTGCCCCGAAGCGACCTCGGCCCCCGCGTCTCCGCGCAGCACCTCGGCCGGGGTGTAGAGGTAGGCCACGTTGTGCTGCAGGGCCATGGCCACCAGCGCGGTGGCCGCGCCGGAGGCCAGCACCAGCAGGGCGACGAACAGCAGGCGGCGGCGGCGCACCGGGTTCATCGGCTCAGCTCCGCCGCCCGGCCCGCATCGCCGGCCGGCTTGCGTTCGCGGCTGGCGCGCAGGCGCACCGCGCGCAGCTCGCGCCGCACCTGCAGGCGCGGCGCCAGGAAATCCCACAGGAAGACCAGGACGAACACCGCGTAGGCGCCGATCACGTAGGGCAGGTAGCTCACGCGCCGTCCTCCGCCAGCCGGCGCACCCAGTCCTTGCCGGACTCGCGGGCCAGGTTGTCGGCGCGCGCGCGCGCCAGCAGCGAGCCGGCGAACCAGAGCTTGGTGCCGACCACCATCCACCACAGCGGCGCCATCATGCTCGGGTCCAGGCTGGACTGGCCGAACACGCGGATGGTCTGGCCCTGGTGCAGCGAATCCCACCACTCCACCGAGTAGCGGATGATCGGCAGCAGGGCCACGCCCACGATGGCCAGCAGGCCGGCGGCGCGGGCCGAGGCGCGGCGGTCGTCGCCGGCGTGGTACAGGCCGATCACGCCCAGGTACAGGAACAGCAGGATCAGCTCGGTGGTCAGGCGCGGGTCCCAGTCCCACCAGGTGCCCCACATCGGCTTGCCCCAGATCGAGCCGGTGGCCAGGGTGATCGCGGTGAAGGCCGCGCCGACGGGCGCGCAGGCCATGGCCAGGATCTCGCACAGCTTGATCCGCCAGACCAGGGCGATGGCCGCGTACAGCGCCATCAGCGCGTAGACGAACATGCTCATCCACGCCGCCGGCACGTGCAGGTAGAGGATGCGGGCGCTGTCGCCCTGCTGGTAGTCGGCCGGCACCACGAACAGCGCCTGCCACAGGCCGACGCCCATCACCGCCACGGCGGCCAGCCAGCACCAGGGCGCCCAGCGGGCGGCGAAGCGGTCGAAGTACGGCGGCGAGCCGAGCAGATGGAACCAGCGGATCACCGGGTGCATGGGGGAGGTCACATTGCTCACTGGGTGGCGCCGGCGGTGGCGGACCGGCGCCGGACAGGCTCGACAGGCCATTTTTTCAGACTCCGCCCCCTGCGCCAAGCGCGGACCGGAGCGGAC
The DNA here is from genome assembly GCF_014202435.1 of Pseudoxanthomonas broegbernensis. GTDB lineage: Bacteria > Pseudomonadota > Gammaproteobacteria > Xanthomonadales > Xanthomonadaceae > Pseudoxanthomonas > Pseudoxanthomonas broegbernensis. Next base: position 455,509 of record NZ_JACHGU010000002.1, read on the forward strand.
CGTTCAGCAGCGCGCGGTTGCGACGTGCCGGTTTCCGGCGCAGCGGCCAGGCCGGGTACGCGGGAACCGGGTGCATTCTCCCCTATTCGCGGCACGTGCGCCTTGATCGGGCGCAATCGCCCCCTGCGTTGCCGCAAGGGCGCTCTCGGGCGCGATAGGGCCTGCCACCCTGCGAGTGCGTTCACAGGGCGAAGCGGGGCGCTCCTACGACTGGGCGATGCGGATCGCGGCGGCGGCGGCCAGCGGCGCCAGCACCGCCGAGGCCACCAGCATGGCGGCCATCAGCAGCAGCGCGCCGGCCGGGTCCAGCCCCTGCGCGCTGGCGGCCACGCTGCCGGCGCCGAACACCAGCACCGGCACGTACAGCGGCAGGGCCAGCAGGGCCACGAGGATGCCGGAGCGCTTCAGCCCCACCGTGAGCGCGGCGATCACCGCGCCCAGCAGGTTCAGCACAGGCGTGCCCAGCAGCAGGGTCAGCATCAGCATCGGCAACTGCGCATGCGGCAGGTACAGGAATTCGCCCAGCAGCGGCACCGCGGCCAGCAGCGGCACCGTGGTGGTCAGCCAGTGGGCGAGGGTGCGCACCGCCACCAGCCAGGCCAGCGGCACCGGCGCCAGCAGCCACTGCTCCAGCGAGCCGTCCTCGGCGTCGCCGCGGAACAGGCTGTCTAGCGACAGCAGGCCGGCCAGCAGCACCGCCACCCAGATCGCGTAGGGCGCCACGAAATCGCCCAGCACCTGCCGGCCGCCGCCCAGGGCCAGGGCGAACATCACCACCACCAGCAAGGCGAACAGTGCCGGCTGCAGCGCATCGCCGCGGCGGTGCCAGACCAGGCGCAGGTCGCGCGCGAGCAGGGCGCGGGCGGCCTGGAACAGGGAGGGCGTGGCGCTCACCGTGCGCCCTCCATGCCGCGGATGGCGTGCGGCCGCGCCCGGCACGGACGTGCGCGTCCGTGCCGACGGGTGGCCACGGCGCCTCCCGGCGCCGATGGGCGATGGGCGAAGTGCGTGGTCCGCACGCTTCGGCAATCCATGGCATTCATGCGGCCGCGGTGCCCAGTTCCAGCATCCGCGTGCGCACCGGCGGCGCGGCATAGGCGCCATGGGTGGTGACCAGCGCCGCGCCGCCATCGCGCAATTGCGCGGAGATCATCCGGTTGACCAGGTTGATGCCTTCCAGGTCGAGGTTGGCGTAGGGTTCGTCCAGCAGCCAGAGCGGCGCGGGGGAAAGCCACATCCGGGCCAGGGCGACCCGCTTCCTCTGCCCGGCCGAAAGTTGCCGCGCCGCCGCGTCCTCGTAGCCGGCCATGCCGACGACGGCCAGCGCCTCGCCCGGTTGCTGGCGCGGGCGGCGACCGTGCAGGCCGCAGAGGAATTCCAGGTTCTCCAGCACCGTCAGTTCGCCCTTCAGCGCCGGCAGGTGGCCCAGGTAGGCGATGGCGTGGGCGCGCAGGGATGGGGCCGCCACCCGTCCCCGTATCTCGACATGCCCGGCATCGGCGCGCAGCAGCCCGGCCAGCACCCGCAGCAGGGTGGTCTTGCCGGAACCGTTTCCGCCTTGCACCAGCAGCGCCTCGCCCGCGTCCACGGCGAACGCCAGCGGGCCGAACACCGGCGCTTCGTTGCGGGCGAACGCCAGGCCACGGGCGGCCAGCAGCGGCGGGCGGGCGGTGTGGGTCATCGGCGCGCATTGTAGCCGGCGGCTGCCTTTCGCCAGGTCGCCCCTGGAGCCGGCTCCTACGGCCAGTCCACGTGGGGCGTGCGGTCGCCGGGCGGGCGCGGGCGGTACATGCGCAGCCGCACCGGTTGGCCCATGCGCCAGTGCAGGAGCCCGGCCTGGCCGTAGCGCCGGGCGATGGCGTCCGCCTCGCGTGCCGGCACATCCGCCACCAGCAGCCCGGGCTCGTGCCACCCGTCGTCGGCATCCCCCGCCTCGGCGGGAAGAACGGCCAGGCCGCGCGCATGGAGTTCGGCTTCCAGCGCGGCGCCCGCGGCGTGGTTGGAGGCCTCGTCCCGCGGTACCGATTGCGGGTTCCACGCGGTCACCAGGGTCCACGATGCGGCCGGCAATGCATGCGCCAGCACCGGCGGCGCGGGCTGGCCGATGCGCAGCGCCATTTCGCCCCCGTCCAGGCGCACGCGGTAGAGCGCCGCCAGGTACGCACCCAGCAGTTCCGGGGTTGCCGTCACCATGGCGGGAATGCGGTGTTGCGCCATGGCCCATCATCGCCGGCCATCGTCTTTGCGTACACTCCGCGGTTCCGTACACCCATGCCGGAACCGCGATGCCGCCGCAGATCCCGCCGACCAAGCTGCCCCGGGTGGGCACCACCATCTTCACCGTGATGTCGCAACTGGCCGCCGAGCACGGCGCGGTGAACCTGGGCCAGGGCTTTCCCGATTTTCCGGTGCCGCAGCGGCTGGTGGACGAACTGGACAAGGCCATGCGCGCCGGCCACAACCAGTACGCGGCGATGACCGGGGTGCCGGCGCTGCGCCGGGCCATCGCCGGCAAGGCGCTGCGCTGCTACGGCGCGCGGGTCGACGCCGACGCCGAGGTCACCGTGACCAGCGGCGCCACCGAGGCGATCTTCAACGCCATCCATGCGGTGGTGCGCCCGGGCGAGGAGGTGATCGTGCTCGACCCGGCCTACGACTGCTACGAGCCGGCCATCGACCTGGCCGGCGCGCGCGCGGTGCACGTGCCGCTGGACCCGGCCACCTTCGCGGTGGACTGGGAGCGGGTACGCGCGGCCATCACCCCGAGGACCCGGATGCTGATGGTCAACAGCCCGCACAACCCGTCCGGGGCGATGTTCTCGGCCGACGACATGCGCGCGCTGGCCGACCTGCTGCGCGGCACGCAGATCCTGCTGCTCTCCGACGAGGTGTACGAGCACATCGTGTTCGACGGCCGCCGCCACGAGTCGGCGCTGCGCTGGCCGGAACTGCGCGAGCGCGCCTTCGTGGTCTCCAGCTTCGGCAAGACCTACCACTGCACCGGCTGGAAGATCGGCTACGCGATCGCCCCGCCGGCGCTGAGCGCGGAATTCCGCAAGGTCCACCAGTACAACGTGTTCTGCAGCTTCGCCCCGGCCCAGCATGCGTTCGCGGCGATGATCGAGGACGAACCGGAGCACGACGAGCGGCTCGGCGCCTTCTACCAGGCCAAGCGCGACCGCTTCGGCGAGCGGTTGCGGGGTACCCGGCTGCGGCCGTTGCCGGTGCCGGGCGGCTATTTCCAGTTGGTGGACTATTCGGCGGTCAGCGACCTGCCGGACCACGAATTCGCCAAGTGGCTGACGGTCGAGAAGGGCGTGGCGGCGATCCCGCTGTCGCCCTTCTACGAGAACCCGCCGCCGGGACAGCGCCTGGCGCGGCTGTGCTTCGCCAAGAACGAGGCCACCCTGGACGCGGCGATCGAGCGGCTGCGGCGGCTGTGACGGAGACGACCATGCAGGACCTGCGCATCTCACTCGTCCAGGGCGACACCCGCTGGCACGACCCTGCCGCCAACCGCGAGCACTACGGCGCGCTGCTCGCGCCGCTGGCGGGGAGCACCGACCTGGTGGTGCTGCCGGAGACCTTCACCAGCGGCTTCTCCAACGATGCCATCGACAAGGCCGAGGGCATGGACGGGCCGACGGTGGAATGGGTCCGCGCGCAGGCCCGTGCGCTGGGCGCGGCGGTCGCAGGCAGCGTCCAGTTGCGCGTGCCCGACGACACGGGTGCCGCCAGGGTGTTCAACCGCCTGCTGTGGGCCACGCCCGAGGGCGGGCTGCAGTGGTACGACAAGCGCCACCTGTTCCGCTATGCCGGCGAGCACAAGCGCTACGCCGCCGGCCGCGAGCGGTTGACCGTGGAGTGGAAGGGCTGGCGGATCAATCCGCAGGTCTGCTACGACCTGCGCTTCCCGGTGTTCTGCCGCAACCGCCATGGCGTGGAGCGCCCCGGGCGGCCGGACTTCGACCTGCAGCTCTTCGTCGCCAACTGGCCGGCGGCGCGCGCCCATGCCTGGAGGACGCTGCTGCGCGCCCGCGCCATCGAGAACCTGTGCTACGTGGCCGCGGTCAACCGCGTCGGCGTGGACGGCAACGACCTGGCCTACGACGGCGACAGCGCGGTGATCGATTTCCTCGGGCAGGCGCAGGTGGAAGCGCACGGCAGCGAGCAGGTGGTGACCACCGCCATATCCGCCGCGGCGCTGGCCGCGCACCGCGAGCGCTTCCCGGCGATGCTGGACGCCGACGCCTTCGAATTGCGCTGACGCGGCCGGGCGAATGCCGGCCGGCAGGCTGCGACCAGCCAGTCGCCGGGGCGGGCTCCCACCGGCATGCTCCACCGGCGCGCTGCCGTCCGCGATCCCGCATCGGCGGCTGCGTCCATGCACGCCGGCAAGCCGCGGAGGGGATCGCGGTTCGACCGGGGCCGATGCCCGCCACGGATCCCAGCGCGGGGATCTCGCCGGCATGCCCCCGCTTGCGCGATGCTTGGACACCGCGTCCGCAGAGCCCCCGCCATGGCCCACGATCCGCTCCAGCTCGCCTGCCCGCAGTGCCACGCGCTCAACCGCGTGCCGGCCGCGCGGCGGGGCGATGCCCCGGTCTGTGGCCGCTGCCGCGCGCGCCTGTTTCCCGGCGAACCCTTCGCGCTGGGCACCGCCGGCTTCGATGCCCATGCGCAACGCACCGATCTGCCGCTGCTGGTGGATTTCTGGGCGCCCTGGTGCGGGCCGTGCCGGGCGATGGCGCCGGCCTACGCGCAGGCGGCCGCGCTGCTGGAGCCGCGCCTGCGCCTGGCCAAGGTGGATACCGAGGCCGAGCCGGCGCTGGGCGCGCGCTTCGGTATCCGCAGCATTCCCACCCTGGCGCTGTTCCTGCACGGCCGCGAGCTGGCGCGCCAGCCCGGAGCGATGCCGCTGCAGGGGATCGTGCAGTGGGTGGGACGCCACCTGCCGCCGGCTGGCTGAACCGCAGGATGCGGCCGCCGGCCGGGCGGGCGGCCGACGACGGGGCGACGACACGGGGCTGCTATATGCTCGGCGCCGTCACAGCATCGCCACGGAGGTTGCCATGTCCATGCTTTCCCGCCTGCTGCCCAGCGCCGCGCTGTGCGGCCTGCTCGCCCTGGCGCCGGTACCCGATGCGCAAGCGGCCGGCGACGTCGACTGCAAGCTGCATTTCAACCTGTCCGGCTGGTCGGCCTTCTACAAGACCGCCAAGGGCACCGGCACCATCCGTTGCGACAACGGCGCCAGCCTGCCGGTGCGCATCAGCGCCAAGGGCGGCGGCGTCACCTTCGGCAAGTCGAAGATCGAGGACGGCGTGGGCGAGTTCTCCGGCGTGGCCAACATCCGCGAGACGCTGGGCACCTATGCCGCGGCCGAGGCGCATGCCGGCGCGGTCAAGTCCAGCAAGGCGCAGGTGATGACCAAGGGCGAGGTCTCGCTGGCCCTGGCCGGCACCGGCAAGGGCTGGGACCTGGGCGTGGCCTTCGGCAACTTCGTGATCGAGGCGCGCTGAGCGGGTGCATGCCTGCGCCCGGGTGAGGGGATGCGGAAGTCCCGGCTTCAGGCCGGGCCCAGGACCGGCGGAAGGTCCACGTCCGCATCGACCAGGTGCAGCGTGGCGGGCCGGTCCAGCAGCCATTCGGTGAAGGCCACCGAGCAGCGGATGTCCTCGTCCAGCGGCAGGTCGCGGCCCAGGTCCAGGCGCAGCATGACGAACCCGTAGGCCGGCCCGCGCCGGACCCGGACGAAGTCGATGCCGTCGACCCGCGCCCGGTAGGAGAAGCGGCCGGCGTAGCCTTCGCGCTTGTGCGGATCGGTGCAGTACAGCACCACCTGCGGCCCGGAATCGCCCCAGGCCAGGTGGTCGGCCGGGTCCACGTGCAGTTCCAGTTGCAGCGAGCGCGGGGCGCCGCCGCGGAACCACAGGCCGCGCTCGACATGGGTGTCGTCGATCGAACCGATCCGGCGCACGATCAGCGGTGGCCGGGTCCACGCGGGGCGGTCGACCGGCGCCTCGTTGCGCCGGCGCAGGTCGGCGGTGCGGGCCGCGTAGGCCTCGGCCATGCAGGCCGGATCGCCGCAGCGGTCGAGCACCTCGTGCCGCCACTGCCGTTGCTGCGCGTCCAGGTCGCGCGCGCCGGCCTGTTTCCTCCTCAGCGCCGCATACATCATCGCCATCCGGGCGTCGGCCTCGGTACAGGTCTCGCGCTCCAGCGCCATCCCGGCCTGCGCGCAAGCGTGCGGGGGCAGGGCATCGGGCGCGGGCTGGGCGAGGGTGCGCAGCGGCAGCAGGACGAGGGCGAGCAGGACGAGCGAGCGAGGTCTCATGGGCCGCAATCCGTGGGGCAGGTGAGTCTGGCCGGTGGCGATGCCGGTTGCCAAGGGGGCATGCGCGGAGGCGGCGGTTCGCGCGTCCGGGTCAGCGCACGCCGCGGCGATGGAAGTAGACCTGCTCGGCGGCCCAGCGCAGCGGCGCCGAATGCAGCAAGAGGTCGAACGGCCAGTCCATCTGCAGGCGGTCGAAGGCCCAGCGCAGCATCCGCTTGCTGCGGAAGCGCGGCGCCGCGTCGCGGGCCACGTCCTCCGGCGAAGGCCCCGTGCCGCGCGAGTGCGCCGCGGCGGCCGCGCCGATGGCCCAGCCATGGGCCCAGGCCGAATGGATGCCGCCGGCGGTGACCGGGGAGACGATGCCGGCGGCGTCGCCGGTCAGCATGGCTCCGGGCCGCGACAGCGGCCGCACCGGGCCGCCGCAGGGGATCAGCCCGGCGCGGACGGCGTCCGGGCGCCGGTCGTGCGGCAGGCCGACGCGCACGCCGATGCGCTCCAGGAATCCCCCGATGTCCGGCAGGCGCGAACGCGCCGGATCGTGGCGCAGCGCCAGCCCGGCCTGCACGCCGGTGGGATTCTGCGCCACCCAGCCGATGTAGCCGGGCGCATAGCGGCGGCTGAGGAAGCAGTGCAGGGCGTCGGACTCGGGCAGTCGCAGTCCGGCGTACTCGTGTTCGACGCCGTAGAGGAAATCGCCCACCCGGCCCAGGTCGGCGCGCTCGGCCACGCGCGAGCGCGCGCCGTCGGCGCCCACCAGCCAGCGTACACGGCCCACGCCCGGCACCTGCCAGCCCTCGCCGTCGCGCTGCGCCGTGGTGAAGGAGGCTCCGAGCCGCAGTTCGGCGCCATGCCGCGGCACCTGCGTGGCCAGCCAGCGCATCAGCGCGGGGGTGTCGGTGGTCAGGAAGTAGTAGCCGGGCGCGGACAGCGCGATGTCGCGCAGCGAGGGCGAGTAGAGGCGGACGCGCTCGACCCTGCGCATGCACTCGGCGGGCGCCTGGCCGAGCAGGGTCTGCTCGGCCGCCTCGCGGACCACGATGCCGGTGGTGTGCAGGCGCTCGCCCGGGTCGCGCTTGCGTTCCAGCACGCATACGCGCAGCCCGGCCGAGGCCGCGGCGATCGCGCAGGCGGCGCCGCCGAAGCTGGCGCCGACCACCAGCAGGTCGAAGTCGTGGTCCGGCACGTGCGTTGCGACGGGTCTTGCCGGGCGGCGTCAGCCCTGGCCGCGCGGGCCGCGGTTGCCGCCGCGCGGCGCGCCGCCGGGACGCCCGCCCGGCGTGCCGGGGCGGGGGTTGCCCGCGGGGCGGGCGCCGCCGCCGGGACGGGGATTCCCGCCGGGGCGGGAGTTTCCACCCGCCCGGGCGCCGCCGCCGGGATTGGCGTTGCCGCGCGGTCCGCGGTTGCGGTCCGCCGCGCCGTACGCGGACGGCGTGGCATGGTCGGACGGGAAGTGCGGGGCGGCGCCCGGGTGGCCGTAGGGACGCGCCGGCTTGCGGGCGCCCTGGCCTTGGCCCTGCCCCCCTCCCGCGCCGCCGCCGCCCGCCGCCTTGCCGTAGCGCGGCTTGCCGCCGGGACCGGCGTTGCGGTGGCCGCTGGGGCCGGTGCTCACGCCCTCGGGCACGTACCAGCTACGGAACGCGGCGGGGTTGCCGTCGGGCAGCGGCTTGGGGCCTTTCTGCTTGCGCTGCTTGAATGGCTTCTGCGACTGCTTGGCCGCGGCCTCGCCGGTCACGGTCAGACCGCCGGGCTTCTTGCCGCCGCGGCCGCGGCGATCCTCGCGCACGTGGTCGAAGCGGCGCAGCTCGCGGCCCTCGTCGGCGGTGTTGTGGCCATTGACGTAGGCCTGGCTGCGGCCGCCGCCGTCGCCGTCGCGGGCGACCTGCACGGTGGCCTTGGCGGCGCGGCGCTGGCCGATCACCGGCTGCAGGGTCAGGGTGGCGTCGGCGCCGTCCTCCAGCGCCAGCTCCTTGCGCAGGGCGTCCACCTGCGTGGCGGGCAGTTCCTGCGACTGGCCGCGCAGCAGCTCGCGCGGCAGCGCCACGCTGCCGTAGCGCACGCGCTTGAGCCGGCTGACCTGGCAGCCCTGCGATTCCCACAGGCGGCGCACTTCGCGGTTGCGGCCTTCCTTGACCACGACCTTGAACCAGTCGTGCGAGTCGGTGCCGCCGATGCGTTCGACCTGGTCGAACTTCGCCGGCCCGTCCTCCAGGGCCACGCCGCGGGCGAGGCGGTCGACGAGGTTGTCCGGCACCTTGTCCTGGCCTTCAGGGGCGCGCACGCGCACCACGTACTCGCGCTCGACCTCGAAGGAGGGATGCATCATCGCGTTGGCGATCTCGCCGTCGGTGGTCAGCAGCAGCAGGCCGGTGGTGTTGATGTCCAGGCGGCCGATGGCGATCCAGCGCGCGCCCTTCAGCCGCGGCAGCGCCTCGAAGATCGTCGGGCGGCCTTCGGGGTCCTCGCGCGTGGTCACCTCGCCCTCGGGCTTGTTGTAGACCAGCACGCGCGGCGGCTCGGTCAGGGCGGAGGCGACGAAGGCCTTGCCGTCCAGCTCGACGCGGTCGCCGCTGCGGATGCTCTGGCCGACCTGGGCGACCTCGCCGTTGACCTTGACCAGGCCGTCGGCGATGCGCTGCTCCAGCGCGCGGCGTGAGCCGAGCCCGGCCTGGGCCAGCACCTTGTGCAGCCGTTCTTCCGGCTTGGCGGGGCCGGCGGCGGCGTCCGCGCGCTTGAGCGAGAGCTTGCCGAGGGATTTGCGGGGGGAATCAGTCATGGGTCCTGCTCCGGCCGCCGGTGTCGTTCGCGGCCTGGGGGGTGTGGGTGCCGGAGGCGTCGTCGGCCTCGGGCGGGAGGGGTGTGGCGGCCTGGTCGCTGCCGCTGGAGGCTTGGTCGTCGCTGTCGCTGTCGGCGCGCAGTGCGTCGGCGGGTTCGGCTGCGGCGGCCGTTGCGGGCGTGCCGTCGCCTCCGTCGGCTCCGCCCTCGGGTTGGGCGTGGCCCACGTCGTCGCCGGCGGCATCGCCGGCTTCCGGTGCGTCCGTGGCCGTGGCGTCCTGCGTGGCCCCGTCGACGGGGCCGTGGCCGGAGTCGTCGGGGGCCGCGCCGTCATCGCCGGCCGGCGTGCTGTCCTGCGCCGCGACTCCGGCCTGCATCGGTGCGGTGTCCGGGTCCAGCGGCAACTGCGGGTCCAACTCGCCGAAATCCTTCAGTTCGGACAATGGCGGCAGTTCGTCCAGCCGCTTGAGGCCGAAGTAGTCCAGGAAGACCTTGGTGGTGCCGTACAGCGCCGGCTTGCCGGGCACGTCGCGGTGGCCGACCACGCGGATCCACTCGCGCTCCTCCAGCGCCTGGACGATGTTGCTGCTCACCGCCACGCCGCGCACCTGCTCGATCTCGCCGCGGGTGATGGGCTGGCGGTAGGCGATCAGCGCCAGGGTCTCCAGGGTGGCGCGGGTGTACTTGGTCCTGCGCTCGGTCCACAGCCGCGCCACCCAGGAGTGGACGTCGGCCTTGACCTGGTAGCGGAAGCCGGAGGCGACCTCGACCAGTTCCACGCCGCGCTCGGCGCAGTCCTGGCCCAGCCGTTCCAGCGCCGTCTCGACGCCGCCCGGCGGGGCGGGCTGCTCCTCGGAGAACAATGCGTGCAGTTGCGCCAGGGTCAGCGGTTGGTTGGCCGCCAGCAGGGCGGCTTCGACGATGCGGTTGATCAGCGCCTGGTCCATGGATCTCGCAGGGTCAGGTGGGTGGGGCGGCGGCGGGGCGTCAGCCCGCGACCGGTTCGTTGGCGGCGTCGCCGTCGTCGAACTCGCTGTGGAAGCTCAGCGGTTCGTTGGTGTTGCCGACGGCCAGCGACTTGACGTAGATCGGTGCCAGCGGCGCGTCCTGGACGATGTCCAGCAACTGCTCCTTGGCCAGCTCCAGCAGCGACAGGAAGGTCACCAGCACGCCCATCCGGCCTTCCTCGGGCGCGAACAGCGACTCGAAGCGGTGGAAGCGGCCGTCGTCCAGCCGCTGCAGCACCTCGCCCATGCGCTGGCGCACGCTCAGCGCCTCGCGCTTGATCGCATGCCCGCTGAACAGCTCGGCGCGCTTGAGCACGTCGCGCAGGGCCAGCAGCATCTCGCGCAGGTCCACCGGCGGCGGCAGGCGCACCGCCTGGCGGTCCGGCACGTGGGCCTGCACCGGGGCGGTGTCGCGATCCTGGCGCGGCAGGGCGTCGATGTCCTCGGCGGCCTGCTTGAAGCGTTCGTATTCCTGCAGGCGGCGAACCAGCTCGGCGCGCGGGTCGGCCTCCTCGCCCTCTTCGCTGGGCGGGCGCGGCAGCAGCATCCGCGACTTGATCTCGGCCAGGATCGCGGCCATCACCAGGTACTCGGCCGCCAGCTCGAAGCGCAGGTCCTGCATCACGTTGATGTAGTCGACGTACTGGCGGGTGATCTCGGCCACCGGGATGTCGAGGATGTCCAGGTTCTGGCGACGGATCAGGTACAGCAGCAGGTCCAGCGGGCCCTCGAACGCGTCGAGGATCACCTCCAGCGCGTCCGGCGGGATGTACAGGTCCTGCGGGATCTGCAGCAACGGCTGCCCGTGCACCACCGCCAGCGGCATTTCCTGCTGCTGCGGGGGCGGAGGCGGTTGCGTTTGCGGGGTCGCGTCTTGCGCGGGTTCGGAACTCATCTGCTCGAAAGCCATGCCCGGAACGGGGGCGCACCCGGAACGCGCCTGCGAGGACGCGGGTGCCGCCTGCGGTGGCGGACGTCGCCGGAAGACCGGGACGGGCGCCGCTTACATGCATATCAATACAAGCCCGGCGCCGCGAGGGGGAGGCGGCGGCCGACAGCCGGGAGGTCGTCTGCGTGCGGCCGCTCGCGGGTCAGCGGGTCGGTCGTCGGGTGGCCGGAGCCTCGCGCCGCGGGCGGCGTCCGGATTCCGTCGGGGCTTGGGAGGCGCCTTCTGGCCGGTACCGACGGGCCGCTGTTTCACGGCCGCATGGTTCGCAAAGAGTAAGCGCTGGCTGGCGGGCTGTCCAGCAGGCGTGCAGCGCGGCCCGGCTGGCGGGGCCGGTCTGCCCGGGCCGTCCGCGCCGGCGGTCCCTGCGCGCGGGCCTGCAAAGCGCGGGTCTACAATCGAACGCTCGCCCGCGGGGGCGGATCGCAGATGGAAGGAGCGCGCGACGGCATGTGGTACGTGATCGAGGGGTACGACGGGCAGGACGGATTGGCCGGGCGCGGACAGGCGCGGTCGGCGCACCTGGAGCGGCTGGTGGCGCTGCGCGACGCGGGGCGGCTGCTGGTGGCCGGTCCCTGTCCGGCGATCGATGCGGAGGACCCGGGCCCGGCCGGTTTCAGCGGCAGCGTGGTGATCGCGCGCTTCGATTCGCTCGAACAGGCGCGCGCCTGGGCCGACGCCGATCCCTACGTGGCCGCGGGCGTCTACGAGCGGGTCCAGGTGCGGCCGTTCCGCCACGTGCTGCCCTGAGCCGGCGCGGCCGGCCCGCACCGGCCTGAATCCGTGCCGGCCGGCGATGTCCGGATCGTCGAGGGTCGTCGGGTGATTCGCGTGGATGCCGCCGGGGGTGCGAGGCCGCCACAGGGGTGAACCCGCGCGGCCATCCACGGCCCTGGATCGCGAGGCCGAGCCGCGACGAAATGCACGGCTCCGACGAGAGGTTCGCGCCGCCGGCATGAACGGCCGCGCCGTCGTGCGCCGCCGGCGTGCCGGTGCGCGGCGGCATCGCCCGGCCGGCCTCGGCCGCCTTCGCTTCGTTCACCCCTCCTTGACGACGATGCGGGCGAGTATCGCTGCACTCGGCGGACGCGTGCGCAAGCGCCTGCCGCCGCCGTCCCGCCGCGGAGGGGCAAGTCATCGATCGGCGGGTGCCGCTGCCCGAACCGGCGGTGCGCGCCGCCATCGCCGGCCATGACCGGCCGCCATGCCCTGCGCCTGCCGCCGGTGCCGGAAAACGAGAAGGTCGACGCGGGACAGGGGGCCGCCGTCGACCATCGCAACCACTCCAGGGAGAAACAGCGATGAACCCCCAACGCCGCCGCAACCCGGTCCGGACACTGCTCAACACGGCACTGGCCGGCTGCCTGCTGCTGGGCGCGGCCCCGGCCATCGCCCAGAGCACCGGCGCCACCATCCGCGGTCAGGTGCTGGCCGACTCCGCGCCCGCCGGCGATGCCACCGTCACCGTCACCAACACCGCCACCGGCCTGAGCCGGACGGTGCGTTCCTCCGCCAATGGCGGCTACTCGGTGGCGGGCCTGCCCCCGGGCACCTACCGGATCCAGGTCCAGGCCAACGGCCGCGGCGGCAGCCGGGAACTGACCGTGCAGGTCGGCCAGACCGCGACGGTCGACCTGGGCGTGGGCGGCGTGGCCGAAACCGCCACGGCGGGAGCGGCGACCACCCTGGACACGGTGCAGGTGGTCGGCACCGCGGTGGAGACGCGCACCTCGGAGATCGCCACCTACATCAGCAACAAGCAGATCGAGGCGCTGCCGCAGGGCACGCGCAACTTCCTGGCCTTCGCCGACACGGTGCCCGGCATGCAGTTCCAGCAGGACGCGGCCGGCAACACGCGCCTGCGCTCCGGCGGGCAGTCTTCCAGCGGGATCAACGTCTACATCGACGGCGTCGGCCAGAAGGGCTACACGCTTCCGGGCGGCGTCGGCGGCCAGGACTCCACCCGCGGCAATCCGTTCCCGCAGTCGGCCATCGGCGAGTACAAGGTCATCACCTCCAACTACAAGGCCGAGTTCGACCAGATCAGCAGCGCCGCCGTGGTCGCCGCCACGCGCTCGGGCGGCAACGAGTTCGGCGGCAGCTTCTTCTGGGACCGCACCTCCACCGATTGGCGCACCGCCACGCCCGCCGAGAAGAAGGCCGGCGGGGAGAAGGTGCCCTCCAAGGAGGAGCAGTACGGCGTCGCGTTCGGCGGGCCGATCGTGCGCGACCGGCTCAATTTCTTCGTCGCCTACGAGGCCAAGGAATACAGCACGCCCAAGACGGTCTGGCTCGGTGCGCAGGGGCGCTACGACGAGGCCGACGTCCCCCGGGACCTGCGCGACCAGACAGGTCCGGCCGCATCGCCGTTCAAGCAGGACATGTACTTCGGCAAGCTGACCTGGACCCCGGACGACCGCAACCTGGTGGAGCTTTCGGCCCAGGTGCGCGAGGAGGACGAGCGCATCGGCGTCGGCGACCAGAACACCGCGCAGCGGGCGACGGTCAACCGCAACGAGGTCGCCCGCTACGACCTGCGCTGGCAGTACAGCGGGGACCGCTGGCTCAACGACGTCCACCTGACCTTCGAGGACCTGTCGTGGGCGCCGCAGCCGACCGTCGACGGCAACGGCTACATCCTCAACATCTCCCAGCCGACCGCCGACGACCGCCTCAACATCGGCACCATCCTCAATTCCGGCGCCAGCCCCAACAACCAGGACAAGGGCCAGGAGGGCTGGTCGCTCCAGAACGACCTGACCTTCAGCGGCTGGGAGGGCCACACGGTGAAGATGGGCGTCAAGTTCAAGGACGTCGAGGTCCGGGCGGTGGAACGCAACTATTCCAATCCGCAGTTCTACTACGACCTGGCGGTGAGCACGGCCCAGCCGTACCAGGTCGAGTTCGCCACCGGCGACGCCGGGACGCCGGGCGGCTTCACCACCTCGGCCAACAAGCAGTTTGGCATCTACCTCCAGGACGACTGGGAGGTGAACGAGCGGCTGACCCTGAACTACGGCGTGCGCTGGGACTATGAGACCACGCCCAACTACGAGGATTTCGTCACCCCCGCCGCACTGGCCGAGGACATCCGCGGCTACCCGAACTTCCAGAACGCCGACTGGAACCCGGAGGACTACATCGCCAACGGCCGCAACCGCGACGCCTTCAAGGGCGCCTGGCAGCCGCGCCTGGGCTTCTCCTACGACCTGGGCGCCGATCAGCGGCACGTGATCTTCGGCGGCGCGGGCCGGGCCTACGACCGCAACCTGTTCGACTACCTGCAACTGGAGACCAACCGCACCTCCTTCGGCCGCTACAACTTCTACTTCACCGATGCCGACGGCGTGTGCCGGCGGCCGGGCGGCGACTGCGTGGCCTGGGATCCGGCCTACCTGCAGCCGGGCGCCCTGGACCGGTTGGCCGCCGCGGTGGACCTGCCGCGCGAGTGGTGGCTGAACAGCAACGACCTGAAGGTGCCGTACTCGGACCAGTACAGCCTGGGCATGCGCAACGCCTTCGGCCTGGGCGGGCAGACCTGGTACAGCGAGGTGACCCTGTCCTACATCCGCAGCCGCGACGGCATCACCGCGCGGGTGGGCAACCGCCGGCCGGACGGCAGCTTCCTGCCGCCGGGACATACCTGGGGCACGCCATGGGGCTTCGACCCGCCCTTCGGCCGCGTCGTCCTGCTCGACAACCTCTACGAGACCAAGACCCGGTCGGTGCTGGTCAAGCTCGACAAGCCCTACACCTCGGCATCGAGGTGGGGCGCGACGGTCGCCTACACCTACACCCGCGGCCGCCAGAACACCAACGCCGACGGCTGGATCGACATGTTCGAGTACCCCGACCCGAGCCACTACGGCTGGCTGCCGTCGCGCGGGGTGCCCGAGCACCGCCTGGTCACCACCGGCATCTGGGACGCGGGCTGGGGCATCACCCTGTCGGGCAAGCTGACCCTGGAATCGACCGAGTACCGCAACGCCACCAACTGCCTGCCTGGATGGGACGACTGCCTGATCGACCCGTACAAGCCCGACGGCAGCATCGGCTACAAGCGCCTGGACCTGGCCGCGAGCAAGGAGTGGGACACCGGGTCCAGGTTCAAGCTGCGGGTCCGCGCCGACCTGCTCAACGCGTTCGACTGGACCAACTGGGATGGCTACGACGACTGGTACGGCGGACCGGGCGAGCCGAACGCCGGCTTCGGCCGCCACCAGGACTCGATCGTGGGCGGGACCCGGACCTTCAAGCTTTCCTTCGGCATCGACTGGTGACCGGCCGCCCCGTGCGGCCGGGGACCGCCCCGGATGCCCCGGGCACGCACTCACGGGTATGCTCCCGCACATGCGATCCGCTTTGCTGCGCAACCTGCAGAGATTCATGGCCGTGCTGGCGGCGCTCCTCGTCGCCGGCTGCGGGCGCGAGCCGCCGCCGGCCCCGGCCGCACCGCCGCCGCCGCGGCCCGACGTGATCCTGATCGAGCCGGTGCTGCCCGAGCGCCCGCCGCGTCCCGAACTGCCGCCGCTGTTCCGCGACATCGAGAAGCGCACCTTCCAGTTCTTCTGGGACACCACCAACGAGCAGAACGGGCTGACCCCCGACCGCTACCCGTCGCGGCCGTTCGCCTCCATCGCCTCCATCGGCTACGCGCTGACCGCCTATCCAATCGGGATCGAGAACGGCTGGGTCAGCCGCACCCAGGCGGTGGACCGCACCCTGACCACGCTGCGCTTCCTGCGCGACATCCCGCAGGGGCCGCAGCGTACCGGCAAGGGCGCCTACAAGGGTTTCTACTACCACTTCCTGGACATGCAGAACGGCCACCGCTACGACAGTTGGGTGGAGCTGTCCAGCGTGGATACCGCGCTGCTGCTGATGGGCGTGCTGTTCGCCCAGGCCTATTACGACGGCGAGGACGCCCGCGAGGCGGAGATCCGCCGTCTGGCCGACCAGATCTACCGCAGGGTCGACTGGACCTGGCTGCAGGTGCGCGAGCCGCTGGTATCGATGGGCTGGTTCCCCGAGAGCGGCTTCATCGTCCACGACTGGATGGGCTACAACGAGGCCATGCTGCTGTACGTGCTGGCGCTGGGTTCGCCGACCCATCCGGTGGGCCCGGACGCATGGACGGTGTGGGCGCGCACCTACAACAACGACTGGGGCGTGTACTACGGCCAGGAGTACCTGAGCTTCGGCCCGATGTTCGGACACCAGTACAGCCACGTCTGGATCGACTTCCGCGACATCCAGGACCAGTACATGCGCGAGCGCGGGATCGACTACTTCCTCAACAGCCGGCGCGCCGCGCTGGCCCAGCGCGAATACGCCATCGCCAACCCGATGAAGTGGAAGGACTACGGCGAGAACGTGTGGGGCCTGACCGCCGGCGACGGCCCGCAGAACACCCGCCAGATCTACCGTGGCGAGGAGCGCGAGTTCCGCCACTATTCCTCGCGCGGCGCGGGCCTGCGCGAGAACTTCGACGACGGCACGGTGGTGCCGACCGCGGCCATCGCCTCGATCGTGTTCGCCCCGGAGGTGGTGATCCCGGCCACCGAGGAGATGCACCGCCGCTACGGCGACTACCTGTATTCCAGCTACGGCTTCCTGGACTCGTTCAACCCCAGCTTCGACTACGACATCCCGCTCAAGACCGGGCGCCTGGTGCCGGGCCGGGGCTGGGTGGCCAGCGACTACATCGGCATCGACCAGGGGCCGATCCTGGCGATGATCGCCAACTATCGCAACGAGTTCGTGTGGACGGTGATGAAGAACAGCCCGTACATCCGCACGGGGCTGGAGCGCGCCGGCTTCCGGGGCGGCTGGCTCACGCCCGAGGACGAGCAGGCCGAGCCGATGCAGGTGGACGCCAACGCCGCGGCCGCCCGCGCGCTGGGCATGGCCGAGTCGCGCGCGGCGGCGGCCGAGGCGCAGCGGCAGGCGGCGCAGCGGCAGGACGGCGCTCCGGCCGCCAATCGCGCACAGCCGCCGCAGTGAGCGGGGCCGCCGCCCTCCGGCGCACGGCGGCGGCCGCCATCGCGCTGTGCGGCGCGGTGCTGGCCGGCGGCTGCGCGGGCGATGCGGAGGCGCCGCTGCGCTTCTGGGCGATGGGCCGCGAGGCCGAGGTGGTGGCCGAGCTGATCCCCCAGTTCGAGCGCGAGACCGGCATCGCCGTGGAGATCCAGCAGATCCCCTGGACGGCCGCGCACGAGAAGCTGCTGACGGCCTTCGCCGCCGAAGCGCTGCCGGACGTGTGCCAGCTCGGCAACACCTGGATCCCCGAGTTCGCGGCGCTGGGCACGCTGGAACCGCTGCAGCCCTATGTCGATGCCTCGGCCGTGGTCGACGAGGACGACTATTTCCCGGGCATCTGGGACACCAGCGTGGTCGACGGCCACCTGGTCGGCGTGCCCTGGTACGTGGACACCCGCCTGCTGTTCTACCGCAAGGACCTGCTGCGCCAGGCCGGCGTCGAGCGGCCGCCGGCCACCTGGGCCGAATGGGAGCGGGCCATGGCCGCGATCAAGCGCCAGGCCGGCCCGGGCCGCTACGCCATCCTGATGCCGCTCAACGAGTTCGAGCAGCAACTGTCGTTCGCCCTGCAGCAGGACGACCCGCTGTTGCGCGAGCACGACAACCGCGGCAACTTCCAGAGTCCCGGCTTCCGCCGCGCGCTGGCGTTCTACGCCAACATGTTCGAGCAGGGCTGGGCGCCGAAGATGTCCGAGACCCAGATCTCCAACGTGTGGGACGAGTTCTTCAATGGCCTCTACGTCTTCTACCTGTCCGGGCCGTGGAACATCCGCGAGTTCCGCAAGCGCCAGCCGGCGGCGCTGGAAGGGCAGTGGGGCACGATGCCGCTGCCGGGGCCGGACGGGCCGGGGGCGGGCATCGCCGGCGGCACCAGCCTAGTGCTGTTCCGCGATTCCCGGCGCAAGGAGCGGGCCTGGAAGCTGGTCGAATTCCTCTCGCGGCCCGACATCCAGCAGCGCTTCCACGCCATGATTGGCGACCTGCCGCCACGCCGCAGCGCCTGGGAACACCCGTCGCTGGCCGACGACGAACTGTCGCGCGCGTTCCGCGACCAGCTCGAGCGGGTCCGACCCACGCCCAAGGTGCTGGAATGGGAGCGGATCGTGCAGGAGATGCGCATCGCCACCGAGCGCGTGGTCCGCGGCGGCCAGCCGCAGGACCGGGCGCTGCGCGAGCTCGACGCGCGGGTGGACGCCATCCTGGAGAAGCGGCGCTGGATGTACGAGCGCGACCGGGCCGCGCAGGCCGACGCGGCGGGGGCACGGCCATGAAGCGCTCGCTCGCCGGATGGATGTTCGCCGGGCCGGCGCTGCTGGTGATCGGCGTGTTCTTCGGCCTGCCGGTGCTGTCGGCGCTGGCGCTGAGCCTGACCGACTTCGACCTGTACGCGCTGGCCGACAGCGGCAACCTGCGCTTCGTCGCCCTGGACAACTACGCCGAGCTGCTGCGCACGCCGATGTTCTGGAAGTCGCTGTGGAACACCGGCTACTTCGTCGTCGTCGGGGTGCCGGTGTCGATCGCCGTCTCGCTGGGCGCGGCGCTGCTGCTGCACGCCCCGGCGGCGCGGCTCAAGGCGCTGTTCCGCACCGCATTGTTCGCCCCGGTGGTGACCACGCTGGTGGCGGTGGCGGTGATCTGGCGCTACCTGTTCCATACCGGCTACGGCCTGGTCAACTGGGCGCTGGGGCACGTGGGCGTCGCGCCGGTGGACTGGCTGGGCGACCCGCGCTGGGCGATGCCGACGATCATGCTGTTCGCGGTGTGGAAGAACTTCGGCTACAACATGGTGATCTTCCTGGCCGGCCTGCAGGCCATCCCGCAGGACCTGTACGAGGCCGCGCGCATCGACGGTGCCTCGCGCTGGCAGCAGTTGCTGCACATCACCCTGCCGCAGCTCGGGCCGGTGCTGCTGGTGGTCGGGGTGATCACCGTCTCCGGCTATTTCCAACTGTTCGCCGAGCCCTACGTGATGACCCGCGGCGATCCGCTGCAGAGCACGGTCAGCGTGCTCTATTTCATGTTCGAGGAAGGCTTCAAGTGGTGGAACCTGGGCCGGGCCTCGGCGGTGGCGTTCCTGCTGTTCCTGATCATCCTGGCGGTGACCGCGGCGATGCTGCGCGCCGGGCGCAGGAAGGGGCTGGTATGAGCCGGCCGCGCACGCAGGCACGGCCATGAGCCGCGAGGTCGGCCAGTCGCGCTGGCATGCGCTGCTGGTCAACGGCGCGCTGCTGGCGCTGGCGGCGGCCAGCCTGGCGCCGCTGCTGTGGATGCTGTCGGTCTCGTTCATGCCGGCCGGGCAGGCCAGCCGCTTCCCGCCGCCGCTGCTGCCCACCGGCGCGACCCTGGACAACTACCACGCCCTGTTCGGCCGCACCGGCATGGGCCGCAACTTCGCCAACAGCCTGCTGGTCTCCGGGACGATCACCCTGGGTTCGCTGCTGGTCAACACCCTGGCCGGATACGCCTTCGCCAAGCTGCGCTTTTACGGGCGCGAGCGCCTCTTCCAGTGGCTGCTGGCGGCGCTGGTGGTGCCGGCCCAGGTGGCGATGCTGCCGCTGTTCCTGATGATGAAGTACCTGGGCCTGGTCAACAGCTACGGCGGGGTGATCGTGCCGGCGCTGGCGAGCGTGTTCGGCATCTTCCTGGTGCGCCAGTACGCGCGCTCGATCCCGGACGAACTGCTGGAGGCGGCGCGCATCGACGGGGCGGGGGAGTGGCGGATCTTCTTCTCCATCGTCCTGCCGATGCTCAAGCCGGTGCTGGTGACCCTGGCGATCTTCACCTTCATGGCCGCGTGGAACGATTTCATGTGGCCGCTGATCGTGCTGACCGACCAGGAGCACTACACCCTGCCGGTGGCGTTGGCGACGCTTTCGCGCGAGCACATCATGGACGTGGAGATGATGATGGCCGGGGCGGTGGTCACGGTGGTGCCGGTGCTGGCGCTGTTCCTGCTGCTGCAGCGGTACTACATCCAGGGGCTGCTGCTGGGCAGCGTGAAGGGCTGAGGCGGGGCGTGATGGCGATTTTTTTCTCGTGGCTGGGGTGTGAGGTGCAAGCAGAAGCGCTGGCTTGCGCGCCTGGCCGCGGGGTCGCCGCGATGCCCCGGGCCGGGACACGCCGTGAATCCGTCCATGGAGGCTCGGGCGCGCCATCCATGGCGCGCACGGTCCCGGCCCGGGGCATCGCGACGACCTTCCGGGCGCCATCGCGATCGGGAGGGAAGGGCAACAGCAACGGCGCTGGGTGCTCCGTGTCTGCCGTCGCCGTGCATGCATCACATACGGGAAACAGCGATCCCGTTTCCGGCGCCGATGCGTTTCCCCTCGGATCGCGGCATCCGCATGCAGGCGAGGGTGGCCGGCCTGGGGCGAAACCGTACGCGCCATGGATGGCGCGTCCGAGCCTCCATGGACGGATTCACGGCATGTTTCGCCCCAGGCCGGCCACCCTCGCCCTCCGCCACGCCAGGGCCTTCGCCGTTGTCGTTGCTTTCACCTTCGCACCGATACTCGCATCGGCCTTCCCGGTGGAGGCCGCTCCCCAGGTACTGGACGACTTTCAGGACCCGTCTCCCTGGCGCGTAGTCGTCTCCGACCAGGTTGACGGCACGATCCGCCGGGTCGAAGGCGCGCAGGGCGGGGCGCTGTGCCTGGACTACGACTTCAACGGCGTGTCCGGCTACGCCGGCATCCAGCGCGAGCTGCCGCTGGACTACCCGGAGAACTACCGCTTCGCCTTCCGCCTGCGCGGCGACTCGCCGGCCAACGACCTGCAGTTCAAGCTGGTGGATGCCAGCGGCGACAACGTGTGGTGGGTCAACCGGCCGCGCTACGACTTCCCGCGCCAGTGGCGCGAGGTGCGCTACCGCAGGCGCCACATCGACAAGGCCTGGGGGCCCGACCCGGACCGGACCCTGCGCCATAGCGCCAGGGTCGAGTTCACCGTCTACAACAACGCCGGCGGCCGCGGCAGCGTCTGCTTCGACGAACTGACCTTCGAGCCGCTGCCGCCGGAGCCGGCCGCGCCGCCGGCGGTGGCGTCGGCGCTGGTGGAGGGGCGTGCGGCGACGGCCGCGCGCGCGATCGACGGCGACCGCGCCACCGCCTGGGAAGGGAAGGGCGTGCAGCGGCTGGTGCTGGACCTGGGCCAGGTGCGCGAGTTCGGCGGACTGGTCCTGCACTGGGCCGACGCGCGGCGGCGTCCGGCGCGCTACGCGGTGGAACTGGAGGACGCCGACGGCGCCTGGCACCCGGTGCGCCGCGTGGACCGCGGCGGCGGCGACACCGACTGGATCGCCCTGCCCGAGGCCGAGTCGCGCCGCATCGCGCTGGTGCTGGAGGGCGGGCGCTACGCGCTGGCCGAGGCGCAGGTGCAGCCGCTGGCGTTCTCCGCGCATCCGAACGATTTCATGGAAGCCGTGGCCGCCGACCTGCCACATGGCTGGCTGCCGCGCGGCTTCAGCGGCGAGCAGCCCTACTGGACCATCGTCGGCATCGATGGCGGCCCGGAGCAGGGCTTGATCGGCGAGGACGGCGCGGTGGAAGTGTCGCGCGGCGGCTTCAGCATCGAGCCGTTCGTGCTCCGGCAGGGCAGGGTCCATGGCTGGGCGGACGTCCGTGCGGAGCAGGGACTGCGCACGCACGGGCTGCCGATGCCGCACGTCGCCTGGCAGCCGCGCGCCGGTACGGATGGAGCGTGCCTGTCGCTGGATGTCCTCGCCTTCGCCCAGGGTTCGCCGGAAGCCTCGCAACTGGTGGTGCGCTACCGGCTGTCCAACCCGGGCGATGAGCCGCGCGACTGCACCCTGGCGCTGGCGGTCCGGCCGCTGCAGGTCAATCCGCCCAGCCAGTTCCTCAACACCGTCGGCGGCGTCAGCCGGATCGAGAGGCTCGCGTTCGAGGGGGGCGTCGTGAGCGTGAACGGTACGCCGCGGGCGTTCGCCACGCAGGCGCCGGACGTGGCCTTCGCCACCCCGTTCGATGCGGGCCTGGAGGTGATGCGCCTGGCCTCCGGCGACATCCCGGCGGCCACGGCGGTGGACGACCCGAGCGGGCTGGCCTCGGGCATGCTGTTGTACCGCTGGAAGTTGGCGCCGGGCGAAACGCGCGAGGTGGCCCTGGTCGCGCCGCTGAGCGGACCGGCGCGGATGCCGGAAGGTCTCGACGCCACGCGGGCGACCGCCGGCGCCGAGGCGATGTGGCGCCAGCGGCTGGGCCAGGTGCGACTGCGCCTGCCGCCGCAGGCGCGCGAGTTTTCCGACACGGTGCGCACCGCGCTGGGCCACGTGCTGGTCTCGCGCGTGGGGCCGCGGCTGCAGCCGGGCACGCGCTCGTATTCGCGCAGTTGGATCCGCGACGGGGCCATGATCTCCGAGGCCCTGCTACGCCTGGGCCGGCCCGAGGTGGTGCGCGAATACCTGGAGTGGTACGCGCCCTACCAGTTCGAGGACGGCAAGGTCCCCTGCTGCGTGGATGCGCGCGGCAGCGACCCGGTGCCGGAAAACGACAGCCATGGCGAGCTGATCTTCGCCATCGCCGAATACTGGCGCTACACCGGCGACCGCGCCTTCCTGGAGGGGATGTGGCCGCACGTGCGCGGCGCGTTCGAGTACATGGAGCGGCTGCGCGCCAGCGAGCGCACGCCGACGAACCGCCGGCTCGACCCGGCCTTCTACGGAATGATGCCGGCCTCGATCAGCCACGAGGGCTATTCGGCCAAGCCCATGCATTCGTACTGGGACAACTTCTGGGCGCTACGCGGCTACAAGGACGCGGTGGAGGTGGCTCGGGCCCTGGGCAAGGACGCGGATGCCAAGCGGATGGCGGCCGCGCACGACCAGTTCCGCCGCGACCTGGCCGGTTCGCTGCGCGCGGCCGCGCGGCGCCACGGCATCGACTACCTGCCCGGCGCGGCCGAACTGGGCGACTTCGACCCGACCTCGACCACCATCGCCCTGGCGCCGGGCGGCGAGCGGGACTGGCTGCCGCGCGACCTGCTGGAGAACACCTTCGAGCGCTACTGGCGCGGGTTCGTACAGCGCCGCGACGGTCGGCGCGAGTGGAAGGACTACACGCCCTACGAATGGCGCAACGTCGCCGCGTTCGTACGCCTGGGGTGGCGCGAGCGCGCCTGGGAGGCCGCGGAATACTTCTTCAAGGATCGCGCGCCGGCGGGCTGGAACCAGTGGGCCGAGGTGGTCTCGCGCACGCCGCGCACGCCCTTCTTCGTCGGTGACCTGCCGCATGCCTGGGTGGCCTCGGATTTCCTGCGCTCGGCGCTGGACATGTTCGCCTACACCCGCGAGCGCGACGACAGCCAGGTGCTGGCCGCGGGCGTGCCGCTGGACTGGCTGGAAGGCGAGGGCATCGCGGTCGACGGCCTGCACACCCCGCACGGGCGGCTCGGGTACGCGTTGCGCCTTGCCGATGGCGAACTGCGCCTGGACGTGGCCGACGGCGCCGGCCTGCCACCGGGTGGCCTGGTCCTGCCTTGGCCGTACCCGGGAAGCCCTGGCGCGACCACCATCGATGGCCGGCTGGCGCAATGGAGCAATGGCGAGTTGCGCATCGCACGCCCGGGCGCCCGGGTCCGCATCGCGGTGCGCTGAGGCGCCGGTCCTCCCGCCCCGCTGTTGCAGGAGCCAGGCATGGCCGGTGACCGCCGGCACGCCGTACGGCCCATTCCCGGACCGCCCCCGGTCGCCGGCTGAAGCCGATTCCCAGGCAGCGACACGCACTCCGAGCGTAGAGAGCCGGTTCCAGCCGGCGCTCCGGATCGCGAGAGGAACGATGTGCCGGCATGGCGCGGCGCCGGCCATGCCCGGCCCCTACACGTGCGGCGAGGCCGGGAGGCGAGCCAAACGAGGACGTCGGGATGAGCCGAGTGGACGGGGCTGCGCGGCGGGCGCAGAGGCCCTGTCCGGCGAAGACCCGCCCGCACCGGCGGCCCTTGCGGCGATGCCCGCCTGCGCGCGGTTCTCGGTACGCCGGAATCGCGGCAGGAAAGCGTGCGGAAGATCGCCGCTCAGCGCGCCCGCACGCCGGCGACGATCGCCGCGGCCTTGGCCGCGCTGGCCTCGACCTTGTCCCACTCCCCGGCCTTGAGCCAGGTCTTCGGCACCATCCACGAGCCGCCGATGCAGACCACGTTCGGCTGCGAGAGGAACTCGGCGGCGGTGTCCTCGGTGATGCCGCCGGTGGGGCAGATCTTCAGGTCGGGCATCGGGCCCGCCAGCCCCTTGAGCATGGTCAGCCCGCCCACGGCGGACGCCGGGAACAGCTTGCACACGCGGAAGCCGCGCGCCATCAGCGACAGGAACTCGGTCGGGGTGGCGCCGCCGGGCACCACGGGAATCGGCGCCTGCGCCAGTGCGTCGGCCAGTTCCGGAGGGGTGCCGGGCGTGACCAGAAAATCGGCGCCCAACTCGATGCACCTGCGCATCTGCTCGACGGTGGTCACCGTGCCCATGCCCACCGCGATGTCGGGCAGCTCCTGCTTCAGCGCCACCAGGGCATCCAGCGCGGCCGGCGTGCGCAGGGTCAGCTCGATCGCGGTCAGCCCGCCCTTGAGCAGCGCGGCGGACAGCTTGCGCGCCTCGTCCACGCTGTCGGCGGTGACCACCGGCAGGATGCCGGAGGTGCGCAGCAACTGTTCGGCCTGGGCCTGGGTGTCGGCGATGCTCATGGGGTACGGCGGCTCCGGAAGACGGGATACGCGGCAATTCTAACGCCTGCGCCTGCCGGCGAACGCTTCGGTTGTCGCTGTGGCCGGATCGCCTGCTGTCCGGCCAGAGAAACCACTCGGCTCATCCCCACGGGCGGGAGGCGAAAGTAGGCCGTGGCCGATCTGGGAGATGCTGGAGCCCGCATCCGCCTTCCCTGGATCGTCAGCCATCTCCGGCCCCTGGAAGCACCGCCCCCATGCCGCCGCGCCCTCGGCGCGGCGACGACCGCAGAGGGTCAGGCGTCCTTGGCCTCGTGCGGGGCCAGCGCCGCCTCGGCTTCGCCGCCCAGCTCGTACTCGGCGTCGTAGTCCCAGTTGCCGCCATCGTGCGCCGGCGGGCCGCAGGAGATCGACAGCGCGCCCTGGTCGGCCGGGCCGACCAGCGCCCGGCTGTGCGCGAACAGGTTGCGGCCCATGTCGTGCGCGTTCGGCGCGGTGCTGGCCGCGCATTCGCGGGCGTTCCACTCGGCCGCGTCGACCAGCACCTCCAGGGTGCCGGCCTCGGCGTCCACGCGCACCAGGTCGCCGTCGCGGACGCGGCCGATGGCACCGCCGCGCGCGGCTTCCGGGGTGACGTGGATCGCCGCGGGGATCTTGCCCGAGGCGCCGGACAGGCGCCCATCGGTGACCAGCGCCACGTGGCGGCCCTGGTTCTGCAGCATGCCCAGCAGCGGCGCCAGCGAGTGCAGCTCGGGCATGCCGTTGGCGCGCGGGCCCTGGTAGGTCACTATCGCCACGAAATCCCGGGGCAGCACGCCCGCGGCATGCAGCTTGTTGAGCTTTTGCGGGGCATCCACCACCACCGCCTGGGCCTCGACGAAACGATGTTCCGGCTTGACCGCCGACAGCTTGATCAGGCCGCGGCCGATGTTCCCGCGCAGCAGGCGCAGGCCGCCCTGGGCCTCGAACGGCGCGGCCACCGTGCGCACCACCGACTCGTCCGCCGAGGACGCGGCCGCCGGCACCGAGGACAGCGCGCCGTCGACCAGGCGCGGTTCGCGGGCGTACTCGCGCATGCCGCCGGCGACCACGGTGGGAAGGTCGTGCATCAGCCCGGCGTCGAGCAGCTCGCGGAACACGAACGGCACGCCGCCCGCGGCCTGGAACCGGTTCACGTCGGCCTCGCCGTTGGGGTATACGCGCGCCAGCAGCGGCACCACCTGCGAGATCTGGTCCATATCGTCCCAGGTCAGCGCGATGCCGGCCGCGCGCGCGACCGCGATCCAGTGGATGGTGTGGTTGGTCGAGCCGCCGGTGGCCATCAGCGCGACCACCGCATTGACGATGGCGCGTTCGTCGATCAGCTTGCCGAGCGGGCGGTAGTCCTCGCCCAGCGCGGTCATCTCCAGCACCCGGCGCACCGCCGCCTCGTCCAGCGCGGTGCGCAGCGGCGTGCCCGGGTTGATGAACGAGCTGCCCGGCAACTGCACGCCCATCGCCTCCAGCAGCACCTGGTTGGAGTTGGCGGTACCGTAGAAGGTGCAGGTGCCCGGGGAATGGTAGGACTGCGCCTCCACCTCCAGCAGCTCCTCGCGGGTGGCCTCGCCGGCGGCGTAGCGCTCGCGCACCTCGGCCTTCTTCTTGTTGGGGATGCCGGCGGGCATCGGCCCGGCCGGGACGAACAGCGCCGGCAGGTGGCCGAAGGCCAGGCCGCCAATCAGCAGGCCCGGCACGATCTTGTCGCAGATGCCCAGGTACAGCGCCGCGTCGAAGGCGTCGTGGCTCAGGCCCACGGCCGATGCCTGGGCGATCACGTCGCGCGAGAACATCGACAGTTCCATGCCGCCACGGCCCTGGGTGACGCCGTCGCACATCGCCGGCACGCCGCCGGCGACCTGCGCGGTGGCGCCGAGCTGGCGGGCCAGCGCGCGGATGCGCTCGGGATAGTGCTCGTACGGCTGGTGCGCCGAGAGCATGTCGTTGTAGGCGGTGATGACGCCCAGGTTGGGCGTGGCCGCACCGCGCAGGCGCGTCTTGTCGGTATCACCGCAGGCGGCGAACACGTGGGCCAGGTTGGCGCAGCTCATCGGCGTGCGGTTGGGCCCACTGCGCACGGACGCCTCGATCCCGGCCAGATAGGCGGCACGGGAGGCGGCGCTGCGCTTGCGGATGCGCTCGGTGACGGATTCGATCTTCGGATGCAGGCTCATTGGCGTGGGGCTATGAGAATGGGAAGGAGTGGCCTGCCGTCCGCGAGGCGAGGGCAGGGACCGGGCCTCCGCGCACGGGCGCGCGAAAGCGCCCGTGTCGGCCGTGGCGGGCATGGGATGCCGCGCTTGGCCGGCGTTGCCGGAGGGTTGCGCGACGGCGGCGCGTGGATTCGGCCGGAAGGCGCAACGCCCATTGGGCGCCCGTACGCGCCTGGCGTCAAATCAAGCACACCAATGCACGCGCATCGGTTCGCCGCCAAGCCCGAACATCACGCGGATGGGAAGCTCGCGCACGTCGTCGCCGGCCAGGGCGCGCTGCAGCACTTCGCGCTTGGCCTGGCCGCGCAACAGCAGCAGGCGGCGGCGGGTGCGGGCCAGGCCGGCCGGGGTGAGGGTGATGCGGCGCGTCCAGTCGCCGGCGACCGGGCAGCCGGTGGCGTCCATGGCCGCGTAGGGCTGCTCGCTATCCAGCGCGCGGTCCAGGTCGACCGAGCCGGGGAACAGCGAGGCGGTGTGCCCGTCGTTGCCCATGCCCAGCACCACCAGGCAGGCATCCTGGGCGTGCTCGGCCTCCAGGTTGGCGGCATGCACCGACTCGGCCATGGCCAGCCCCTCGCGCACCAGCGGCTCGAAACGGCCCACCTCGGCGCGGTCGAGCAGGTTCTCCCGCACCAGGTATGCGTTGCTGGCGCTGTCCTGCGGCGAGAGCCAGCGCTCGTCGGCCAGGCCCACGGTGATCTTCGGCCAGTCCAGCGGTGCGACCGCCAGTTGCGCGTAGATCGGCGCCGGGGTGGTGCCGCCGGACAGCAGCATGCGTGCGCTGCCGCGGGCGGCCAGTTCCTCGGCCAGGACCGCTTCCATCTCCGTGGCGACGGCGTGCACCCAGGATTCCGGATCGGGGTGCTCGATCCATTCGATGCGTGGATCGGTGATCATGCGGCGTTCTCCCTTCGCATCAGATCGACGGCATAGGCGGCCGCGCCGAGAAGGCCGGCCTGGGGGTGCATGACCGCCAGCGAGGGCACGCGGGCCATCGTCGGCGAGAAGCGGCCCTTGTACTCGAAGCGCTGGCGGAAGCCGGAATGGCGCAGCGAGTCCAGCATCTTCGGCACCAGGCCGCCGGTGAGGAACACGCCGTCCCAGGCGCCCACGGTCAGCACCAGGTCGCCGGCGATGGCGCCGAACACGGCGCAGAAGACGTCCACCGCGCGCATGCACAGGACATCGCCCTGGGCGGCGCGCGCGGTGACTTCCTTGGGTTCGAGGGCGCCCGGATCGGTGCCGGCGATCACGCACAGCGCGCGATGGATGTTGACCAGGCCCGGGCCGCAGATCAGGCGCTCGTTGGAGACGCGGCCGTACTGCGCCGAGAGGATCTCCAGGATCCGGATCTCCTCGGGCGTGCCGGGCGGGAAGCTGACGTGGCCGCCCTCGGTCTCCAGCGGATAGCAGCGGCCGTCGCGTACCACCAGGCCGCCCACGCCCAGGCCGGTGCCGGGGCCGAGCACGGCGTAGGTGCGCGACTCGTGCGGCGCGGCCGGCGCCCACGACACGCCGCCGATGGCGACCACGTCGTCGGTGCGGTACAGGCCGATGGCCATCGCCTGCGCGGCGAAATCGTTGATCAGGTGGACCTGGTCGAAGCCGAGCATGTCGCGGGTACGCGAGCGCGAGATCACCCAGGGATGGTTGGTGATCCGCGCCTCGTCGCCGTCCACGCGGCCGGCCACGGCGAACACGCCGCGCTGGGCCTGGGTGTCGGCCTGTTCCAGGTAGTGCCGCGCGGCCTCGGCCAGGGAGGGGAACTCGGCCACCGCGAACTCGCGCACGCTCTCACCGATCAGCGGCTCCGGCGCCGCGGCGTCGGCCAGGGCGAAGCGCGCGTTGGTGCCGCCGATGTCGGCGATGAGGAAGGGGGCGGCCATGCTCATTCGCCGTTACGCGACGGCCGGGCCACCGCATCGAACTGTTCCGGCAGGAACACCGCCGCGTTGTCGGGCCCCCAACTGCCGGCCGGATAGGGCTGCAGCGGCGCGTTGCCGTCGCGCCAGGCGTCGGCAACGCTGTCGATCCAGGCCCAGGCGGCCTCGACCTCGTCGTTGCGCACGAACAGCGCGTGGTTGCCGTGCATCGCGTCCAGGAACAGGCGCTCGTAGGCGATGCGGCGGTTCTGGCCGGTCTGCGAGGACAGTTCCAGGGCCAGCGGGTGCAGTTCCAGGGTGCCCCATTCCGGGCCGGCCAGGCTGCTCATCAGGCCCAGCTCGATGTCCTCCTGCGGCTGCAGGCGGAAGGTCAGGCGGTTGGGCGCGGCGTGGGCGCCGTCCGGGCGCTCGAACAGCCAGTGGGTGACCGGCTTGAGGGTGACCGTCACCACGGTCGAGCGCTCGGCCATGCGCTTGCCGGTGCACAGGTGGAAGGGCACGTCGGCCCAGCGCCAGTTGTCGATGTGCGCGGTGACGCCCACGTAGGTTTCGACATCGCTGTCATCCGGCGGCGCGTAGGCCTGCACCGGCTCGCCGTCGATGGTGCCGGCGGCGTAGCGGCCGCGCACGCTGTGGCGCTGCGCCTCGGCGGCGCTGAACGGCCGCAGTGCGCGCAGCACCTTGACCTTCTCGTCGCGGATGCGGTCGGCGGCCAGCGAGGCCGGCGGCTCCATCGCCACCAGGCACAGCAACTGCAGGATGTGGCTCTGGACCATGTCGCGCAGCGCGCCGGAGCGGGCGTAGTAGGAATTGCGCCCGTCCACGCCTTCGCTCTCGGACACCAGGATGTGCACCGAGTCGATGAAGTTGCGGTTCCACACCGCCTCCAGCAAGGTGTTGCCGAAGCGCAGGGCCAGCAGGTTCTGCACCGCGGCCTTGCCCAGGTAGTGGTCGATGCGGAAGATCCGGTCCTCGTCGATCAGGCGGCCGATGGTCTGGTTGATCTCGCGCGCCGATTCCAGGTCGTGGCCGATCGGCTTCTCCAGCATCAGCCGGTTGGGCGCCTCGAACGCGCCGCCCAGGGCCAGGCCCTCGCAGGTGCTGATGTACAGGCCCGGCGGGATCGACAGGTAGCTCACGCAGCGGCGGTCGACCAGGTCGCGCACGGCGTCGGCCACCGAGGCCGGGGTGCGCATGTCGACGGAACGGTAGTCCACCCGGGCCAGGAACGACTCCACCTGCTCGGGCGTGGGCGTGTAGTGGGACAGCTTGGCGAAGCGCTCGCGCAGGATGCCGCGGAATTTCTCGGTATCGTGCGGCGAAAGCGCCATGGCGCGGACGCGGAAGTTCTCCGGCAGCAGGCCGTCGCCCTGCAGGCGCAGCAGCGAGGGGAACAGGTAGCGCTGCGCGAGGTCGCCGGTGGCGCCGAACAGCAGCAGGGTGTCATGCATCCGGGGGGCTTCCGTAGGGTGTGACATCGGGTTTCCGCTTGGGGTCTCGTGGACGCCGGCCAGGCACGCGCAGGGCACGGCCGGCAGGTCGGTTGGTGGGTGATGGGCATTCCGGCGCGGGTGCGCAGAAACTACCGAATATGGCCGTCCGGCGCGGTCCTTGTCCAGTGGTCAGGTCTTGTCCTGGCGTTGTCCGGCGTGGTCCCGCGGCGGAAACGACGGCATCGGGCGGGTTTGCGGCCATGGCTGCGTCGATGCGGACGGGCGTGGTTGCGCGTGGAACCATGCCCGCGGCCGGATTCCGCGCCGCCGCCGCCACGGCGCTTCGCCCGGCGACCGGTTGCGTGACATCATTCCGGCGCCGCCGGAAGCGCCGGCCGCACGGGAGGACGCATGGCGGGCCTGCAGTTGGAGGAAGTGCGCAAGGTCTACGGCAATGGCCAGGTCGCCGTGCACGACGCCAGCTTCCGGATCGAGGACGGGGAACTGATGGTGCTGGTCGGCCCGTCCGGCTGCGGCAAGTCCACGCTGCTGCGGATGATCGCCGGGCTGGAGGAGATCACCTCCGGCACGCTGCGCATCGGCGGGCGGGTGGTGAACGACGTCGCGCCCAAGGACCGCGACATCGCCATGGTGTTCCAGAGCTACGCCCTGTACCCGCACATGACCGTGGCCGAGAACCTGGGCTTCGGCCTCAAGCTGCGCGGCCAGCCGCGGGCCGAGGTGGAGCGCAGGGTGGCGGCGGCGGCGGCGATGCTGGGCCTGGAGGGCATGCTCGGCAAGCGCCCGCGCGAGATGTCCGGCGGCCAGCGCCAGCGCGTGGCCCTGGGCCGTGCGCTGGTGCGCGAGCCGGAGGTGTTCCTGCTGGACGAGCCGCTGTCCAACCTGGACGCCAAGCTGCGCCACTCCACCCGCACCGAGATCGCGCGCCTGCACCGGCGGCTGGGCACGACGATGGTCTACGTCACCCACGACCAGGTCGAGGCGATGACCCTGGGCCAGCGGATCGTGGTGCTGGATGCCGGCCGCATCCAGCAGATCGATACGCCGATGGTGCTGTACGAGCGCCCGGCCAACCTGTTCGTGGCCGGCTTCCTCGGCAGCCCGGCGATGAACCTGCTCGAAGGCGAACTGCAGGCCGCCGATGGCCTGCGCCTGGCGGTGGACGGCGCCCCGGCCGCCGGCGTGCCGCTGC
The DNA here is from genome assembly GCF_014202435.1 of Pseudoxanthomonas broegbernensis. Lineage (GTDB taxonomy): Bacteria > Pseudomonadota > Gammaproteobacteria > Xanthomonadales > Xanthomonadaceae > Pseudoxanthomonas > Pseudoxanthomonas broegbernensis. The sequence continues at coordinate 487,053 of NZ_JACHGU010000002.1, forward strand.
CCGGCGCCACCGTGCCGGACGCCTGGCTGGGCCGGCGGGTGGTGCTGGGCGTGCGCCCGGAACACCTGTCGCCCGCCCCGGGCGATGGCCTGCCCGCGCGGGTGGAGGTGGTCGAGGCGGTCGGCAGCGAGGCCTACCTGCACCTGGATTTCGCCGGCCGGCCGCTGGTATCGCGGCTGCCGCCGCAATCGCTGCCGGTGCCCGGCGCCGAGCTGCGCATGCGTGCCGACCCGGCGCACCTGCATTTCTTCGATCCGCAAAGCGGGGCACGGCTGGCCATCTGACTCGCGCGACCGATTCGCCGGCCTCGCCGTTGACCGCGCACCCTGCCCGATAGGAGCCGGCTTCAGCCGGGGACAGGCGCCGCAAGCCGGCAACGATCGGCGGCCCGCCTCCCGGTCGCCGGCCGTACCCGGCTCCCGCGCGAGCGCCCGCCGCATCGCCCCATCGCGAAAAGCCGGCCCGGCCGGGCGCCTCAGCGGGCCAGGCCGTCGACGAAGGGCTGCACCACGGCGTTGCCGCCGGCCACCGTCAACGGCGCCTCATCGCGCTCCAGCGGCAGCACCGCCAGCGCCAGCCGCGGCGCATGGCCGGCCGCGCCGACCACGCTGCCGATGGCGCGCTGCGACTGGTTCACCTCGGCGCCGGGCTCGGTGGCGTCGGGGACCTGCAGCAGCAGCAGTTCGCGCTTGGCCTTGCCCAGGAAGTGGGTGCGGGCCACGATCTCCTGCCCCGGATAGCAGCCCTTCTTGACGCTGTAGGCGGACAGCCGATCCAGGGCGAGCTGTTGCGGTGTCCATTGCTCGCGCTGGGAGGCGGGCAGGCGCGGCAGGCCCAGGCGCAGGTCGGACGCCCGCCAGGCTTCGTGCGCCTGCGCATCGGCCGGCGCGGACGCGCGGGACAGGCGCAGCGTGCGCGGCAGCCCCGGCGCGCCGTAGTCCAGTTCCAGCGAGGTTTGTTCGTCGCCCGCCACGGTCGCGCCGCGTGCCTGCGCCGGCGCGGCGAACGCGCCGCCGGCCCGCAGCTCCGGCCGCGCGGCGATGGCGACCTTGCGCCGGAACACGAAACGGCGCAGTGCATCGCCCAGTTCCCCGGCATCGGCATCGGGCAGCAGCAGGCGCAGCGCCTGGTCGGCGGTGCGCAGCAGGGCGAACACGGCGATCACGCGGCCCTTCGCGGTCAGCCATGCGTTCCATTGCCATTGCCCGATGGCCAGCGCTGTCACGTCGTTGGCGAACTGCGCCTGGGCGAAGGCGATGGCGTCCGGGCCGTCCAGCGCGAGCACGGCATGGCCCTCCAGCGCGAAGAAATCCGCTGTATTTCCGCTAGATACGAATGGCTGGTTGTCAGGCACGTTGACCGCGGCTTAAAATTTTGTGCGTTGCAAGGAGTTCCCAATGATAGGTCAAAGCCCTGTGGTTCCCGAATCCGCCGAAAGGCCGGAGGATGGAACGCAGCCGTCCACGGATGCCGCCGCACGGGCGACGCCGCGTGAGATCGGGGGCCGCGAGGGCCCGGAGCCGACCCGCTACGGAGACTGGGAAAAGAACGGCCGCTGCGTCGATTTCTGACGCCGCGCCCATAAGCCACGCGCGCCCTCCGGGCCGCACAGCCGAGACAACGAGCCAGCCGATGAGCACTCGCGAACGTCCCCTGTCACCGCATCTGCAGGTGTACCGCTGGCAAATCCAGATGGTGACCTCGATCCTGCACCGCGCCACCGGCATCGTCCTGGCGGCCGGCGCGCTGGCCATCGCCGCCGGGCTGCTGTGCCTGATGCTGGGCCCGGAGCACTGGGCCTGCTTCACCGCCGCGGCCGGCGCCTGGTACGGCAAGGCGTTCCTATTCGGCTGGACCTGGGCGTTCGCCTTCCACCTGTGCAATGGCATCCGCCACGTCGTCCAGGACTTCGGCCATGGTTTCAGCATCCCGGCCTTCATCCGCAGCAGTTGGCTGTCGGTGGCCGGCAGCCTGGCCATCACCGCGCTGATCTGGGCCTGCGCATTCAACGGAGGTGCCGCATGAGCCGTTTCCGCACGCCCCTGAAGAACGCGCGCGGCCTGGGCACGGCCAAGACCGGCACCGAGCACTTCGTCCACCAGCGGCTGACCGCCACCGCCCTGGTCTTCCTCGGCATCTGGTTCGTGTGGTTCGTGCTGAGCCTGGTCGGCAGCGACTACCTGACCGCCGCCGATGCGGTGTCCAGGCCGTGGAACGCGATCCTGCTGGTGGGTTTCCTGGCGGCCTCGTTCTGGCACGCCCAGCTCGGCCTGCAGGTCGTGCTGGAGGACTACATCCACAACTCGCTGGCGGCCCTGGCGCTGCAGGTCAGCGTGAAGTTCATCGCGGTGCTGGGCGCCATCGTCAGCATCTTCGCCGTGGCCCGCATCGCGCTGGCCGGCTGAGCGCGCCCCGCAGAAGGATTCCAGACCGAATGTCCGCCTACAAGATCACCGAACACAAGTACGACATGGTCGTCGTCGGCGCCGGCGGCGCCGGCCTGCGCGCCACCTTCGGCCTGGCCCAGAAGGGCCTGCAGACGGTGTGCCTGACCAAGGTCTTCCCGACCCGCTCGCACACCGTGGCCGCCCAGGGCGGCATCGCCGCCGCGCTGGCCAACATGGGCGAGGACGACTGGCGCTACCACTTCTACGACACCGTCAAGGGCGGCGACTGGCTGGGCGACCAGGACGCCATCGAGTACATGTGCCGCGAGGCCATCCCCTCGGTCATCGAGCTGGAGCACTACGGCGTGCCGTTCTCGCGTACCGAGGACGGCAAGATCTACCAGCGCCCGTTCGGCGGCATGACCACCCGCTACGGCGAGGGCCCCTCGGCGCAGCGCACCTGCGCGGCGGCCGACCGCACCGGCCACGCGATGCTGCACACCCTGTACCAGCAGTCGCTGGCGCACGACGCGCGCTTCATGATCGAGTACTTCGCCCTGGACCTGGTGTTCGACGAGGAGGGCGTGTGCCGCGGCGTGCTGGCGCTGGACATGGCCGAGGGCTCGCTGCACCTGTTCCGCGCTCACGGCGTGGTCCTGGCGACCGGCGGCTACGGGCGCGCCTATTTCAGCGCGACGTCGGCCCATACCTGCACCGGCGACGGCGGCGGCCTGGTGGCCCGCGCCGGCCTGCCGCTGCAGGACATGGAGTTCGTCCAGTTCCACCCCACCGGCATCTACGGCGCCGGCTGCCTGATCACCGAGGGCGTGCGCGGCGAAGGCGGCATCCTGCGCAATTCCAGCGGCGAGCGCTTCATGGAGCGCTATGCCCCGCACTACAAGGACCTGGCCTCGCGCGACGTGGTGTCGCGCTCGATGACCATCGAGATCCGCGAGGGCCGCGGCGTGGGCGAGCACAAGGACCACATCCTGCTCGACCTGACCCACCTGGGTCCGGAGGTGATCCACGAGAAGCTGCCCGGCATCGCCGAGAGCGCGCACATCTTCGCCGGCGTGGACGTGACCAAGCAGCCGATTCCGGTGATCCCGACCGTGCACTACAACATGGGCGGCGTCCCCACCAACTACCACGGCGAGGTGGTGCGCAAGGTCGGCGGCGATCCCGACGCGGTGGTGCCGGGCCTGTACGCCATCGGTGAGGCGGCCTGCGTATCGGTGCACGGCGGCAACCGCCTGGGCTCCAACTCGCTGCTGGACCTGGTGGTGTTCGGGCGCGCGGTGGCCAACCGCTGCGCCGAGACGATCCAGAGGAACGCCCCGCACAAGCCGCTGGCGTCCGATGCCTGCGACAAGGCGCTGTCGCTGCTGGACAGGCTGCGCCATGCCGACGGAGACACCCCGACGGCGGTGATCCGCGACCGCATGCAGCGCACCATGCAGGCCGACGCGGCGGTGTTCCGCACCAGCCAGACGCTGAAGGAAGGCTGCGAGAAGATGGCCGAGATCTTCGCCAGCTTCGAGGACGTCAAGGTCGCCGACCGCTCGCTGGTGTGGAACTCCGACCTCATCGAGACCTACGAGCTGAACAACCTGCTGATCAACGCCGTGGCCACCATCAACTCGGCCGAGCAGCGCCACGAGAGCCGCGGCGCCCACGCGCACGAGGACTACCCCGAGCGCGACGACGTCAACTGGCAGAAGCACACGCTGGTGACGGTGGACGGGAAGGGCAACTGCAGCTTCGACTACCGCCCGGTGCACATGTACACGCTCACCGACGACGTGGCCGTGGTGCCGCCCAAGCCGCGCGTGTACTGAGCGGGCCGGCCAGCATGCAGCACCCGAACCTCCTCCCCCGCGACGCGCGCCCGGCGCTCGCCCCGCTCGCCCAGCGGGCCGCCTGAGCCAACGAGAACAGCCATGGCAGAGTTCAGTCTCCCGAAGAATTCCCGGATCACCCAGGGCAAGCACTTTCCCGCCAAGGGCGCGAAGAACCCGCGCACGTTCAAGGTGTACCGCTGGAACCCGGAGGACGGCGCCAACCCGCGCACCGATACCTACGAGGTGGACCTGGCCGCGTGCGGGCCGATGGTCCTGGACGCGCTGATCAAGATCAAGAACGAGATCGACCCGACCCTGACCTTCCGCCGCTCCTGCCGCGAGGGCATCTGCGGCTCGTGCGCGATGAACATCGACGGCACCAACACCCTGGCCTGCACCCGCGCCATCGCCGACTGCAGGAAGAGCGAGGTGCCGATCTACCCGCTGCCGCACATGGAGGTGGTCAAGGACCTGGTGCCGGACCTGACCCATTTCTACGCGCAGTACGCCTCGATCAAGCCGTGGATCCGCACCCAGACCCCGGCGCCGCCCGACCGCGAGCGCCTGCAGTCGCCGGAGGACCGCAAGAAGCTCGACGGCCTGTACGAGTGCATCCTGTGCGCCTGCTGCTCGACCTCGTGCCCGAGCTACTGGTGGAACGGCGAGCGCTATCTGGGCCCGGCGGTCCTGCTGCAGGCCTACCGCTGGATCGTCGATTCGCGCGACGAGGACACCGGCGCGCGCCTGGACGACCTGGAGGATCCGTTCAAGCTGTATCGCTGCCACACCATCATGAATTGCGCCCGGACCTGCCCGAAGGGCCTGAACCCGGCACTGGCCATCGCCGAGATCAAGAAGCTGATGATGGCGCGGCGCGCCTGACCGGCAACGGCAAGCGCGATGCGGCAGTGCGAAGGCCCGGGCGACCGGGCCTTCGCTTTTGCGGGGCGGCCGGCCCCGCGTGCCCGGCGGAGGCGGCCGCCTACAATGGCGGGCAACTTCGTCCCGCCGCATCCGGATTGGCCGACACCGTCGACACGGAACTCCCCATCGCCCCCGTGCAGGACCATGGACTGCGCCGCCAGCGCCAGCGCTGGCTGCTTTCGCTGGCGGCGTCGGCGAGCGGCCGCCGGCGGCTGGCGTCGGCGTGCGTGGTCGCGGCCGGCTGGCTGCTGCTGCCGCAGGCCTGGGCCATGGCCTCGCTGCTGCAGGGCGTGCTGGTCGACGGCCATTCCCCCGCGCGCTGGAGCGCCTGCTTCGCCGTGCTGGCGGCGACGCTGCTGCTGCGTGCACTGCTGGGCCGGCTTGCGCAGGACGCCGCCGGCGACGTGGCCGAGGCGGCGAAGCGGGAGCTGCGCGCACGCCTGTACGCCATCCTGCAGGCGCACGGCCCGCGCTGGCTGCGCACGCGCCGCAGCGGCGCGCTGGGCGAACTGCCGCTGGCGCACGTCGAAGCGCTGGAGGGCTACTGCGCCGGTTACCTGCCCGCGCGCACCGAGGTGGCCTGGGTGCCGCCGGCCCTCCTGCTGGCGATCTTCGCCGTGGACTGGCTGCCGGCGCTGGTGCTGTTGCTGGCCGCGCCGCTGGTGCCGCTGTTCATGATGCTGGTCGGCCTGGGCGCGGAGGCGGCCAGCCGTGGGCAACTGGCGGAACTGGCGCGGATGGGCGGGCACTTCGCCGACCGGCTCAAGGGCCTGGGCCTGATCCGCCTGTACGGGCGCGGCGAGGCGGAGCTGGCGGGGATCGTGGAAGCCGCCGAAGGCGTGCGCGAGCGGACCCTGCGGGTGCTGCGCATCGCCTTCCTGTCGTCGACCGTGCTGGAATTCTTCGCTTCGCTCAGCGTGGCCGCGGTGGCGCTGTACTTTGGCCTGGGCTACCTGGGCCTGCTCGGCGACGGCCCCCGGCCGGACCTGCGCACCGGTCTGTTCTGCCTGTTGCTGGCGCCGGAATTCTTCGCACCGATGCGGCGCCTGGCCACGCACTACCACGACCGTGCCGGCGCGTTGGCCGCGGCCGCGGAGATCGAGGCAATGCTGGGGGCCTTGCCCGATGCCACCGGCGCGGGCGTTCTGCCGGCGGCCGGGCCGGGCGGATCGATGGAGCCGGAGGCCGCGGACGGCGGCGTGGCTGACCATGCCCGGGCAGGAGACGGCCGCGGCGGCATGCACGACGATGGCGAAGCGACGGGCGCTTCGGGCACCGGCGCGCCCGGAGCGCACAGCGCTTTGCCGGCATCGGCGGCCGGGCCTGGCCGGATGACGGCCGCCGCGCCGCTCCTGCGCGTCGAGCGGCTGGCGCTGCGCGCGGCCACGGATGCGCCGTTGCTGTTCGCCGACCTTTCGTTCGCCCTGGGCACGGGCGAACGCCTGGCCGTCACCGGTCCCAGCGGCTGCGGCAAGAGTACGTTGCTGGAGGCCATCGCCGGCTGGCTGCCGCCGGCGCAGGGACGCATCGCGATGGCGCCCGGCCTCGAACCGGCCCATGCCGGGCAGCGTCCGTACCTGTTCCAAGGCAGCCTGGCCGACAACCTGCGCCTGGCCTGGCCGCAGGCCGATGCGGCGGCGCTGCAGGCGGCGGCCCGCACGGCGCAGGTCATGCGCTTCGCCGCCGGCCTGCCGCAGGGCCTGGATACGGTGGTCGGCGAGCGCGGCTTCGGCCTGTCGGGCGGCGAGGCCCGGCGCGTGGGCCTTGCGCGCGCGCTGCTGCGCGACCCGCGCTTGCTGCTGCTCGACGAGCCCACCGCCTTCCTCGACCCCGGGACCGAGGCCGCGTTGCTGGAGGCCCTGTCCGCCTACGCGGCCGGTCGCGCGGTGCTGGTCGCCACCCACAGCCCGGTGGTGATGCGCTGGGCCGGCCGGGTGCTGGAACTGCCCGGCGGCGTGCTGCGCGACGCGGAGGGAATGCCGCCATGAAACCTGTACGCAGCGAAGGGCTGGCTGCGGTGTTCGCCGTCCATCGCGGGCGCATGCTCGCCGCCGCGGCGGCGCTGCTGGCCACGATGCTGGCCGGCACCGCGCTGCTCGGCCTGGCCGGCGGCTTCATCACCGCCGCCGCGCTGGCCGCGGGCACGGCGGCCGGCTTCAATTTCTTCTCGCCCTCGGCCGGCGTCCGTGCGCTGGCACTGGCGCGCATCCTGTCGCGTTATGCCGAGAAGCTGGCCGGCCACGACGCCACCTTGCGCATCGCCCGTGACCTTCGCGCCTGGTTCTTCCGCCGCGCGTTGCCGCTGGCGCCGGCACGGCTGGGCGCATTGCGCACCGGCGAGCTGATGGGGCGGCTGATGGACGACATCGGCCAGGTCGACGGCCTGTTCGTGCGCGCACTGGGGCCGCTGGCGGCCATGCTCGGCATCGGCCTGCTGGGGATCGCGTGGGCGGCCTGGGTCGACCCGTGGGCCGCGCCGATCCTCGCCGTTGCCGCGCTGGCGATGGGCGCCGGGGTGCCGGCCCTGGTCGCGCGCCGGGGGCAGGTGCTGGAACACCGGCATGCGGCGCTGCAGGCCGCGCTGCGCACGTGCGTGCACGAAGGCATCGAGGGCGCGGCCGACCTGGCGGCGATGGGGGCGACCCGCCGCTGGGCCGGCCGGGTGGACGATGCGGCCGGGGCGCTGGCCGACAGCGGATGCCGCCGCCGTCGCAGGCTGTCCGCCGGTGACCTGCTGCATGCGCTGTGCGGCATGTCCGCGCTGCTGGCGATGACCGTGCTGGCTACCTCCGCCGCGCACGCGGGACGGATTGCGCCGGCGCACGCCGCCGCCCTGGTCTTCGTCACCCTGGCGCTGCTGGACGTGTGGGCCGGCGCGGGCCTGGCGTGGCAGGCGCTGCAGGGCGGGCGGGCCTCGGCGCGACGCCTGCGCGCGGTGGTGGACGCCGCGGCCACGGTGGTCGACCCGCCGCTGCCGCAGGCGGTGCCGGCCACCGGCGCGCTATGCCTGCAAGGCGTCGTCTTCGCCCATCCCGGCGGGCGCCGGGTACTGGACGGCATCGACCTGCGGATCGAGCCGGGACAGCGGGTGGCGATCGGCGGCGACAGCGGCGGCGGCAAGAGCACCCTGACCGCGCTGGCCCTGCGCGTGCACGATCCCGCGGCCGGCGCGGTGCGCTGGGACGGCGTCGACCTGCGCCGCTTCGCCCAGGCCGAGTGGCATGCGCGGGTGGCCTGGTTGCCGCAGGAGGCCACGGTGTTCGCCGGCAGCGTGCGCCAGAACCTGCGCATGGGCGATCCGGAAGCCGGCGAGGCGGCGATGTGGCGAGTGCTGGCCGCGCTGGACCTGGAGGCGCGGGTGCGCGCCTCCGGCGGGCTGGACAGCGAGGTGGGCGAGGGCGGCGCCCTGCTTTCCGCCGGCCAGGCGCGCCGGCTGGCGCTGGCCCGCGCGCTGCTGCGCCCGGCGCCGCTGCTGGTGCTGGACGAACCCACCGAGGGCCTGGACGAGGACGCGGCCGCCGCGCTGCTGCTGGACCTGGAGCGGGCGCTGGGCGGGCGCAGCCTGCTGCTGGTCAGCCACGGCGCATTGCCCGCGTCGCTGCCCTGGCGCCGGCTGCGGTTGCAGGACGGGCGGCTCCATCCCGTCACGGCGCCCGGCATGCGGCCGCCGGGATAACCGGCGTTTCGGCAGCCGGCCACAGACCGGCACCGGCAGCGGCAAGATCGGTGCGCCGCCGCCGCCGCCGGTTGCGACTTCCATGCAGGGGCCGACTTCAGCCGGCGACATCGCCCGGGCGCCAGCCATGGGCGGCACCACTTCAAGCCGCCGATTGGACTTGGCTCCCGCGCATCGGCAAAACGCCCCGGCCGGCCCGCTGCGCCGGTGGCCACCCGGCGCCGCCGTCAGGCCGCGTTGAGCGCTTCCAGCCCGGCGAAGTCGAGGATGTCCACCCGGTAGGTTTCCGGCAGCGCGATCAGCCCGCGCGTGCGCAGCGCGGTCAGGCAGCGGCTGACCGTCTCCACGGTCAGGCCGAGGTGGTCGGCGATGTCGCCGCGCGGCATCGGCAGCGCAACCGAGGCCGCCGGATCGCCGCCGCGCGCCTGCTGCGCGGCCAGCTTCAGCAGGAAGTCGGCGATGCGCTCGGTCGGGTTCATCCGCGCCAGCGCCATCATCTGGTCGCGCGCCGAGTCCAGCTCGGTGCAGGCCCGCTCCAGCAACTTGCCCTGCAGGTGCGGGAACTGCGTGCCCAGGTGGCGCATGGCCTCCATGCTGAAGCGGCACAGCTCGGTCTCGCCCAATGCCTCGATGTCGTGCTGGTGCACGGCCGCGCCGCTGAGGCCCACGAAATCGCCGGGCAGGGCGAACCCGGCCACCTGGCGCCGGCCGTCGGCCGACAGCCGCACCAGCCGCAGCGCGCCGCGGGTGACGGTGTATACGTACCGGCGCGGCTCGCCCTGGTGGGCCAGCACCGCGCCCGGCGTCAGCACCTGCGCGCCGGCCACCGCGTCCAGCGCATGCACTTCCGCGGGCGAGAGCACCGAGCAGATTGCCAGATGGCGCACCTGGCAATGCATGCATGGCCCCAGCGGGCCGGCTTCGGCCGGCGCGGGAACCAGGCAGGGGCTGTCGAACGGGGGCCAGGGCATGCGTGGGGGCAGGGGCGGCGAGAGGGCCATGATACCGGCAAGCGCCCCGCCCACGCCGCCGCCCGGGTGCATCGGCGAGCGCGCCGGGCACGGTAGAATCGGCGCTCCAGATCGCGTGTCGTCCAGGAGTTTTCCGCTTGATCAAGCCCCGCACCCCGCCCGGCATCATGGAGCTGCTGCCGCGCGAGCAGATCGCCTTCCAGCGCATGCTCGACGTCATCCGCCGCAACTACGAGCGCTTCGGCTTCCTGCCGGTGGAAACACCGGTATTCGAGCTGTCGGAAGTGCTGCTGACCAAGTCCGGCGGCGAGACCGAGCGGCAGGTGTACTTCGTCCAGTCCACCGGCGCGCTGGCCAACGCCGCGGCGGATGCCGAGGCCGGCAAGGGCGACGGCGGGCCGCCCGAGCTGGCCCTGCGCTTCGACCTGACCGTGCCGCTGGCGCGCTACGTGGCCGAGCACGAGCACGAGCTGAGCTTCCCGTTCCGCCGCTACCAGATGCAGCGCGTGTACCGCGGCGAGCGCGCCCAGCGCGGCCGCTTCCGCGAGTTCTACCAGTGCGACATCGACGTGATCGGCAAGGACACGCTGAACATCCGCTACGACGCCGAGGTGCTGGCGGTGATCCACGCGGTGTTCTCCGAGTTGGGCATCGGCGCCTTCCGGGTGCACCTGAACAACCGCAAGCTGATGCGCGGCTTCTTCCAGGCCCAGGGCGTGACCGACCCGCAGCAGCAGGCGCTGGTCCTGCGCGAGGTGGACAAGCTCGACAAGCGCGGCGCCGACTACGTGCGCGACACGCTCGCCGGCCCGGATTTCGGCCTGCCGGCGGCGGCGGTGGAACGCATCCTGGCCTTCGTCGCGGTGCGCTCGCAGTCGCACGACGATGCGCTGGCGAGGATCGACGCCGCGCTCGCCCAGGCGGGGGCGGACGCGGGCGAGGCGCTGCGCGCGGGTGCGGCCGAACTGCGCGAGGTGCTGGGCCTGGTCAAGGCGCTGGGCGTGCCCGAGTCGGCCTACTGCCTGAACTTCTCCATCGCCCGCGGCCTGGACTACTACACCGGCACGGTCTACGAGACCCAGTTGGTCGAGCACCCGGAGATCGGCTCGATCTGCTCCGGTGGCCGCTACGAGGACCTGGCCAGCCACTACACCAAGTCCAGGCTGCCGGGCGTGGGCATCTCCATCGGCCTGACCCGGCTGTTCTGGCAGTTGCGCGAGGCGGGCCTGATCGCCGGCATCGCCGAGAGCAGCGTGCAGGCGATGGTGGCGCTGATGGACGAGGCGCGGCTGGACCAGGCGCTGGACATCGCCCGCCACCTGCGCGCCGGCGGCATCAACACCGAGGTGCAGATGGAGGCGCGCAAGGTCGGCAAGCAGTTCCAGTACGCCGCGCGCGCCGGCATCCGCTTCGTGGTGCTGGCCGGCGAGGACGAACTGGCGCGCGGCGTGGTCGCGGTCAAGGACCTGGCGCGGGAGCAGCAGTTCGAGGTCTCGCGCGAGGAACTGGCCGGCACCCTGCGGGTCGAGCTGGAGCAGGCGCGGGCGTTGGCCGGCCGCTGAGCGGGCGGGCCCGGGCGATGGCCATTTCCCCGTGCGGTATCCAGGTGCCGGCCGTCCGGTGCCAGGGCCGCTGCCGCATGCGTTCCGGCCGCGCCACCGCTTGACCGGAGCGCCCCGGCTCTGTTCCAATGTGATAGCACGTTATTACATTGGATGGGCGCGGGACCGGAATGAAGCGGCGCGGGGACGACAACGAGGACGAGGAACAGAAGCTGGACGTCCTCGCCCAGGCGCTGGCCTCGTTGCGCGAGGCCGGCGACGTGCGCGCGTTCCTGGAAGACCTGTGCACCCCCGCCGAGCTGGAAGCGATGAGCGACCGCTGGCGGGTGGTGCCGCTGCTGCGGCAGGGCGTGCCCTACCGCGAGATCCACGAGCTGACCCAGGTCAGCGTCACCACCATCGGCCGGGTCGCGCGCACGCTGGAGCGCGGCACCGGCGGTTACGCGCTGGCCCTGCGCCGCCGTTGCCGTTCCACCAGCGCGAGAAACGCATGATGAACCCCACCCTGGGCACCGCCACCCGCGACCGCCTGCGCATCGCCATCCAGAAGAGCGGCCGCCTGGCCGAGCCGGCACGCAAGCTGCTGGCGGCCTGCGGCCTGAGCTGGCGCGAGAGCCGCGACAAGCTGTTCTGCTACGGCGAAACGCTGCCGGTGGACCTGCTGCTGGTCCGCGACGACGACATCCCCGGGTTGATCGCCGATGGCGTCTGCGACCTGGGCGTGGTCGGCCGCAACGAGCTCGACGAGCAGGCCGGCGCGCGTGCCCGCAACGGCCTGCCGCAGGCCTACCGCGAGCTGCGTGGCCTGGGCTTCGGCCAGTGCCGGCTGATGCTGGCGGTGCCGGAGGACTGGGAGTGGAGCGGGCCGGAGCAGTTGAAGGGCAGGGGCCTGCGCATCGCCACCAGCTATCCGGCCATCCTCGCCCAGTGGCTGCAGCGCCAGGGCATCGACGCGCAGGTGGTGGAACTGTCCGGTTCGGTGGAGATCGCCCCGCGCCTGGGCACGGCCGAACTGATCTGCGACCTGGTTTCCAGCGGCGCCACGCTGCTGGCCAACCAGCTCAAGCCGGTGGAGAACCTGCTCGACAGCGAGGCGGTGCTGGCCGGTCCGGCGCACGGCTTCGACGACGCCCGCGCCGGCCTGGCGCAGATGCTGCTGCGCCGGGTGGACGGCGTGCTCCAGCTCAAGGACCGCAAGCTCCTGATGTTCAGCGCCCGGCGCGAGTCGCTGCCGGAACTGGAGCGCCTCCTGCAGGATGCCGGGCCGCTGGTGCAGTTGCCTGGCGCCAACGGCAGCCTGTCGCTGCAGACGATGTGCGAGGGCGCGGTGAGCTGGCAGCAGTTGGAGGACCTGGAGCGCGCCGGCGCGCGCGAGTTGATGGTGCTGACGGTGGAGAGGTCGCTGGCATGAACACCACTTCCATCGATGCCGCCACGGGTGCGCGCGCCTGGAACCGCCTGGAGTGGACGGGGCTGGACGCCGCCGCGCGCGACCGCGCGCTGGCGCGGCCGGTGCAGGCCGTGGCCCAGGCCACGCGCGAATCGGTGGCGGCCGTGATCGAGGCGGTACGCGCGCGCGGCGATGCGGCGCTGCGCGAACTGACCGCGCGCTTCGACCGCGTGGAACTGGAGCGCTTCGAGGTCGACGCGGCCGAGTTCGCCGCCGCCGAGGCCGCCGTGGCGCCCGACCTGCGCCAGGCCATGACGCAGGCCCTGCAGCGCATCGAGGCGTTCCACCGTGCGGGCATGAGCCAGGGCTACGTGGTCCAGACCGCGCCGGGCGTGCAGTGCGAGCGCATGATCCGGCCGGTGCCGCGGGTGGGCCTGTACGTGCCCGCCGGCAGTGCGCCGCTGCCGTCCACCGCGCTGATGCTGTGCGTGCCCGCGCGCCTGGCCGGCTGCCGCGAGGTGGTGGTGTGCACGCCGCCGCGCGCCGACGGGACGGCCGACCCGGCGGTGCTGGTCGCCGCCCGGCTGGCCGGCGTGGACCGGGTGTTCAAGCTGGGGGGCGCCCAGGCCGTGGCGGCCCTGGCCTTCGGCACCGCGAGCGTACCCAAGGTCGACAAGATCTTCGGGCCCGGCAACGGCTACGTGGACGAGGCCAAGCGCCAGGTCGTGCAGAGCGGGGCGGCGGCCATCGACATGCCGGCCGGCCCGTCGGAGGTGCTGGTGATCGCCGACGAGGGCGCCAACGCCGCCTTCGTCGCCGCCGACTTGCTCTCGCAGGCCGAGCACGGTCCCGATTCTCAGGTGCTGCTGCTGACTGACAGCGCGGCGCTGATCGACCGGGTGGAGGCCGAACTGGCGGTGCAACTGGAGGCGCTGCCGCGCGCGGCGATCGCGCGCAAGGCGCTGTCGGCATCGCGCCTGATCCGGGTGGACACGCTGGAGCAGGCGTTCGCCATCAGCAACACCTATGCGCCCGAGCACCTGATCCTGGCCCTGCGCCAGCCGCGCGACTGGCTGCGGCAGGTGGAGGTGGCCGGCTCGGTGTTCCTCGGCGACTGGACCCCGGAGGCGCTGGGCGACTACTGCAGCGGCACCAACCACGTGCTGCCGACCAACGGCGCGGCCCGCGCGTGGAGCGGGGTCAGCGTGGCCAGCTTCCAGAACTTCGTGAGCGTGCAGGCGGCAAGCCGCGAAGGCATCCTCGCCATCGGCGCCTGCGCGGTGACGATGGCGCGGGCCGAGCGGCTGGACGCCCACGCCCACGCGGTGGTCCTGCGCATGCAGGAGGCATCGGCATGAATGCCGCGGACACACGCCAGGCCGACGACCTGCTGCGACTGGTGCGCGAGGACCTGCGCGGTTTCGGCGGCTACGCCTCGGCGCGCACCTGCGACCTGCGCGGCGAGGTCTGGCTCAACGCCAACGAAAGCCCATGGGCGAACCCGGCCGACGCCGCCGGTGGCAGCCGGCGCTATCCCGAGCCGCAGCCGCCGGCGCTGCGCCAGGCACTGGCCCGGCTCTACGGCTGCGCGCCGGAACAGGTGCTGGTGGGCCGTGGCAGCGACGAGGCCATCGACCTGCTGGTGCGTGCGCTGTGCGTGCCCGCCCGCGACGCCATCGTCACCACGCCGCCGGTGTTCGGCATGTACGCGGTCAGCGCGCGTCTGCAGGATGCGCGCCTGATCGAGGTGCCGCTGGTCGACGGTCAGGCCGGTTTCGGCGTGGATCTGGAGGCGGTGGCCGTGGCGGCCGAGCGGGGCGGGGCGAAGCTGGTGTTCCTGTGCTCGCCTTCCAACCCCACCGGCGGCAGCGTGCCGCTGGAAGGCATCGCCGCCCTGGCCGCGCGCCTGGCCGGGCGCGCACTGGTGGTGGTGGACGAGGCCTACGGCGAATTTTCCGAATCGCCATCGGCCATCGCGCTGATGCCGGCGCACCGCAACGTGGCGGTGCTGCGCACGCTGTCCAAGGCGCACGCGCTGGCGGCGGCCCGGATCGGGACGCTGCTCGCCGACCCGGCGCTGGTGCGCGTGCTGCGCGCCTGCCAGGCGCCGTATCCCATCCCCACGCCCTGCGCCGACCTGGCCGTGGCCGGGCTGTCGCAGGAGGCGCTGGCGCGCACCGCCGCGCGGGTGGAGCAGATACGCGGCGAGCGCGAGCGCCTGGCCCGGGCGCTGGCCGCGCTGCGCGGCGTGGTCCGCGTGTACCCCTCCGACGGCAATTACCTGCTGGTCCGCTTCGCCGACGCCGGTGGCGCCTTCGCCCGGCTGCTGGCCGCCGGCGTGGTGGTCCGCGACCAGCGCGCCGCGCCGCAACTGGGCGATGCGCTGCGCATCAGCCTGGGCACCCCCGAAGAGAACGACCGCGTCCTGGACGCGCTGGACGCGAAGGAAACCGCCGCATGAGCACCCCCATCCTGTTCGTCGACCGCGACGGCACCCTGATCGAGGAACCGGAAGGCTTCCAGATCGACGCCTACGAGAAGCTGCGCTTCGTGCGGGGCGTGATTCCGGCGCTGCTGAAGCTGCGCGATGCCGGCTGGCAGTTCGTGATGGTCTCCAACCAGGACGGCCTGGGCAGCGAGGGCTATCCCCAGGCCAGCTTCGATGGCCCGCACAACCTGATGATGCAGGTGTTCCAGAGCCAAGGCATCGCCTTCCGCGACGTGCTGATCGACCCGAGCTGGCCGCACGAGAACAAGCCCACGCGCAAGCCGGGTATCGGCCTGGTGCTGCCCTACATCCAGGACCGCGGCATCGACTGGAAGCGCTCGGCCATGGTCGGCGACCGCCCCACCGACAACGAGTTCGCCGCCAACCTGGGCATCCGCGCATTCCAGTTGAAGACCGAACAGTTCGGCGGCGACTGGGACTGGGCCGGCATCGCCCACGAGCTGGCCGACGCGCCGCGCCGGGCGGTGGTCGAGCGCGATACCAAGGAAACCAGGATCCGGGTGGAGGTGGACCTGGACCGCGTGGCCGAGCCGCAGGTCCACACCGGCCTGCCGTTCTACGACCACATGCTCGAGCAGATTGGCAAGCACGGCGGCTTCGCGCTGAACATCCGCACCGACGGCGACCTGCACATCGACGAGCACCACACCATCGAGGACACCGCCCTGGCCCTGGGCCAGGCGTTGCGCCAGGCGCTGGGCGACAAGCGCGGCATCGGCCGCTACGGCTTCACCCTGCCCATGGACGAGACCTGCGCCAGCGCGGCGCTGGACTTCAGCGGCCGGCCGTACCTGGTGTTCGAGGGGAAGTTCAGCCGCGAGCGGGTGGGGGACATGCCCACCGAGCTGGTCGAGCACTTCTACCGCTCGCTGTGCGACGCCGCGGGGCTCAACCTGCACATGACCGTCACCGGCGACAACGACCACCACAAGATCGAGGCCAGCTTCAAGGCGCTGGCGCGGGTGCTGCGCCAGGCGATCCGCCGCGAGGGCGATGCGCTGCCTTCGACCAAGGGCGTGCTGTGAGCGATGTCGCCGTCGTCGACGCCGGCGGGTCCAATCTCGGCTCGGTCTGCTACGCGCTGGAGCGCCTGGGCGTGCGGCCGCGCGTGGTCGCCGACGCGGCCGGGCTGCGCGGCGCGCGGCGGGTGATCCTGCCGGGCGTGGGCGCCGCGCCGGAAGCGATGCGCCGCCTGCACGAACAGGACCTGGTGGCGCCCTTGCGCGCGCTGCAGGTGCCGCTGCTGGGCATCTGCCTGGGCATGCAGTTGCTGTACGAGCGCTCGCAGGAGGGCGAGGTCGAATGCCTGGGCCTGGTGCCCGGCGTGGTCCGCAAGCTGCCGCAGGCGCCGGGCATCCGGGTGCCGCACATGGGCTGGAACGCGCTGCGTGCGATGCGTCCCTCGCCGCTGCTGGATGGCGTGGCCGATGGCGACAGCGCCTACTTCGTGCACAGCTACGCCGCGCCGGTGACCGCCGATACCGTGGCCGCCAGCGACCACGGCGGCCTGTTCACCGCCGTGGTCCGGCATGGCCGCTGGTGCGGCGCCCAGTTCCACCCCGAGCGCTCGGCCGCCACCGGCGCGCGCATCCTCCGCAACTTCCTGGAGATGGACCACTGATGGGCTTCATCGTTTACCCCGCGCTGGACATCCGCGGCGGCCGCGTCGTGCGCCTGGCGCAGGGCGATTACGCGCGCGAGACGCAATACGGCGACGATCCGCTGCCGCGCGCCTCGGCCTTCGCCGCCACCGGCGCGCACTGGATGCACCTGGTCGACCTGGACGCGGCCAAGGCCGGCGGCTACACCCTGCTCTCCTTGCTGGGCGACATCGCCCGGACCACCGGCCTGCAGGTGCAGACCGGCGGCGGCGTGCGCTCTCGCGAGGACGTGGCGCGGATGCTCGATGCCGGGGCCGCGCGCGTGGTGGTCGGTTCGCTGGCGGTGCGCGAGCCGGAAACCGTGATCGAGTGGCTGTCCGAGTTCGGCGGCGGGCGCATCACCGTGGCCCTGGACACGCGCCAGGACGCCGAAGGGGCATGGCAGTTGCCGGTCCACGGCTGGACCGAGGACGCGGGCGTCACTCTGGACGCGCTGCTGCCGCGCTACGTGGCCGCCGGGCTGCGCCACCTGCTGTGCACCGACATCGCCCGCGACGGCATGCTGTCCGGGCCGAATTTGGAGCTGTACGCGCACCTGCGCGCGCTGGCGCCGGCCGTGGACGTGCAGGCGTCCGGCGGCGTGCGCGACGCGGCCGACGTGCGCGCCGCCCGCCAGGCCGGTTGCGCCGGTGCGGTGCTCGGCCGCGCCCTGCTGGAAGGCCGGCTCAGCCTGCACGACGCGCTGGCCGAGGCGCAGCCGTGCTGAGCCGCCGCCTCATTCCCTGCCTGGACGTGCGCGGCGGCCGCGTGGTCAAGGGCGTGCGCTTCCGCGACCACGTCGACATGGGCGACATCGTCGAGCTGGCGCTGCGCTATCGCGACCAGGGCGCCGACGAGCTGGTGTTCTACGACATCGGCGCCAGCCCCGAAGGGCGCTCGGTGGACTACGCCTGGGTCGAGCGGGTGGCGCGGCTGATCGACATCCCGTTCTGCGTGGCCGGCGGCATCCGCGACGTGGAGACCGCGCGCCGGATGCTGCACGCCGGCGCCGACAAGATCTCGGTCAACTCGCCGGCGCTGGAGCGCCCGGCGCTGGTGTCCGAGCTGGCCGACGCCTTCGGCGTGCAATGCGTGGTGGTGGGCATCGATTCGATCCGCGAGGCCGACGGCCAGTGGCGGGTGCGCACCAACACCGGCGACCCGGACAAGACCCGCGCGCTGGCGGTGCGCACCCTGGACTGGATCGCCGAGGCGCAACGCCTGGGCGCCGGCGAGATCGTGCTCAACTGCATGGACAGCGACGGCGTGCGCCGCGGCTACGACATCGCCCAACTGCGCCAGGCGCGGGCGCTGTGCAAGGTGCCGCTGGTGGCTTCCGGCGGCGCCGGCGAGATGCAGCACTTCGCCGCGGTGTTCGAGCAGGCCGACGTGGACGGGGCGCTGGCCGCCAGCGTGTTCCACAGCGGCACCATTCCCATTCCGGAACTCAAGCGCTTCCTGCGGGAGCGCCAGATCGAGGTGCGCGATGTCTAGCCCTTCCCCCATCGCAGGCCCCCTGTCCACCGAGTCTCTGGATTGGGACAAGGGCGAGGGCCTGCTGCCGGCCATCGTCCAGGACGCCGACAGCCTGCGCGTGCTGATGGTCGGCTACATGGACCGCGATGCGTTGCGCGCGACCCAGAACACCGGGCTGGTCACCTTCTACAGCCGCAGCAAGCAGCGGCTCTGGACCAAGGGCGAGACCTCCGGGCACGTGCTGGAACTGGCCGGCGTGCAGGCCGACTGCGATTCGGACGCGCTGCTGGTGCTGGCGCGGCCGCGCGGCCCCACCTGCCACCTGCAGCGCGCCAGTTGCTTCCCCGCCGCGCCGGCGATCGCGGGCGAAGCCGCACCGCCCGCGGGCGACATCGGTTTCCTGAGCGAACTGGACGCGTTGATCGCCCGGCGCGCCCGCGAGCGCCCGGAAGGCAGCTACACCACCGGCCTGTTCGAGGCCGGCGTGCGCCGCATCGCGCAGAAGGTGGGCGAGGAGGGCGTGGAGACCGCACTGGCCGGCGTGGCCCAGAACGACGCCCAGTTGCTGGGGGAATCGGCCGACCTGATCTACCACCTGGTCGTGCTGCTGCATTCGCGCGGCCTGTCGCTGGCCGACGCGGTGCAGGTGCTGGCCCAGCGCCACCGGCGCTGAACGCCGGGCCATGCCGGCCCCGGCCGGCATGGCCGAAGCCGCCGCGCGCGGCGGGCGCGTATCAGGCGTTCTTGTTGTGCCGGCGCATGACGCGCTGCTTCTCGCGCTGCCAGTCGCGTTCCTTCTCGGTGTCGCGCTTGTCGTGTTCCTTCTTGCCCTTGGCCAGGGCGATCTCCAGCTTGACCTTGTTCCCGCTCCAGTACATCGCGGTCGGCACCAGGGTGTGGCCTTCGCGCTCGACCTTGCCGATCAGCTTGTCGATCTCGTGCCGGTGCAGCAGCAGCTTGCGGGTGCGGCGGTCGTTGGCGACCACGTGGGTGGAGGCCTGGATCAGCGGGGTGATCTGCGCGCCGATGAGGTAGATCTCCCCGTCCTGGACGTAGGCGTAGCCGTCGGTCAGGTTGGCGCGGCCGGCGCGGATGGCCTTGACCTCCCAGCCCTGCAGCGCGATCCCGGCCTCGACGCGCTCGATGAGGTGGTACTCGTAGCGCGCGCGCTTGTTCAGGGCGATGGTGCGGTTGGCCGGCTCGGCCTTCGATTTCGCCTTTGCCTTATCATGGGCCGGTTTCTTGCTCATCCGGCCATTGTCGCCCAATTCGGGCGCCCGCAGACGTCCAACGCATGCCCAGCATTCAGCGCAGCGCCCTGGTCGCGCACCCGGCCTCCCGCATGTTCGACCTGGTCAACGACGTGGCCGCCTATCCGCGCCGCTTCGCCTGGTGCGAGCAGGCCCAGGTGCTGGAGCAGGACGAAGGCCGGATGCTGGCCCGGCTGGACCTGGGGCTGGGCTCGCTGAGCACCTGGTTCACTACCGAGAACCGACTGGAGCGGCCCTGGCGGATCGACATGCGGCTGCGCGACGGCCCGTTCAAGAAGCTGCACGGCCTCTGGAACTTCCAGTCGCTGGACGAGACCGCATGCAAGGTGACGCTGACGCTTGATTTCGAGCCAGCCTCGCGGCTGCTGGCCCCGGTCCTCGCGCTGGGTTTCCAGGGGCTGGCCGATCGCATGGTCGACGATTTCGTGCGCGTGGCCGACCGGGGCGGATGAGCATGCTGCGGGTGCAGGTGGTGCTCGCCTGGCCGCACCGCCAGCAGGTGCGGGAGCTGTCGCTGGAGGACGGGGCCACGGTGGGCGACGCGGTGCGCCTGGCCGGGCTGCCGGCGCGGGACGTCGCGGGCTATGCCGTGTACGGCGTGGCCGCGCAAGCCGGACAACGGCTGCGGGATGGCGACCGGGTGGAACTGCTCAGGCCGCTGCAGGCCGACCCGAAAGAGGCGCGGCGCCGGCGCGCCGCCGGCGGTGCGGGAGCGCGCGGGCGCTGAGGATCAGCGGCGGCGCTTGTCCTTTTCCTTGGCCAGGTTGGGGCCGAACTGGCGCAGCGAGTTGCGGGCCAGGTCCGCGTCCTGCTCGGGGAAGTAGTCGCCTTCCCAGCGCGCCAGCGCGTCGTTCTCGAAATGCAGGGTGAGGGTCTTGATCTCGACGGTGCCGCGGCGGTTGGTGCGCTGGCTGGAGGCGTAGTCCCAGCGCTGGGCGTGGAACGGGTCGGCCAGCGAGGGCGTGCCGAGCAGGCTGACGACCTGCTGCTTGCTCAGGCCCGGGCGCAACTGGTCCACGGCTTCCTTTTCCATCAGGTTGCCCTGGTAGATCGGCTGCTTGTAGAGGATGCCGCAGCCGGCGACGGCGAGCGAGAGAGGGGCGATCAGCAGCAGGCGGCGGAAACGGAGCATGCGGGCACACGGGGCGGGAAGTGGCCCGATGATACACTCCCGGCGCATCGCACGGCCGCCTCCCGCGCGCCCGGCGGTAAACCGGCAGTGAATGGAGGAGTGTCCATGGAATCGAACGAGCTGCGCCGCGTCGGCCTGAAGGTTACGCACCCACGAATGCGCATCCTCCAGTTGCTCGAGCAGAAGCAGCCCGAGCACCACCTCACCGCCGAGGACATCTACCGCCAGTTGCTGGACCGCGGCGACGAGATCGGCCTGGCCACGGTCTACCGGGTGCTGACCCAGTTCGAGGCGGCGGGCCTGGTGCTCAAGCACAACTTCGAGGGCGGCCAGGCGATGTACGAACTGGACCGCGGCGGCCACCACGACCACATGGTCGACGTGGATACAGGCCAGATCATCGAGTTCGAGAGCAGCGAGATCGAGGAACTGCAGCGCGAGATCGCCGCCAAGCACGGCTACGAGCTGGAGGAGCATTCGCTGGTGCTGTACGTGCGCAAGAAGCGCCGCTAGAAGCCGCTTCCGGGACATCCTTCGCGGGGCGCTCGCGCCCACCGGCCGCCGCCCCGCAACCGGGCCTCTACTCAGCGCGCAGCGCCGCCCGCGCGCCGCCGCGGCGGGCGCTGCGCCGGCTTGGCCTGCGCATCGGCCGCCACCGCCCCGTCGAGCAGGCGCCGGGCCGCGGCGTGGGCCTCCGGGCCGATTGCCACGCCGCCGAGCATGCGTGCCAGCTCCGCCTCGCGCCCGGCCGCGTCCAGCCGCTCGACCGCGCTGCGGGTGATGCCCTCGACCGGCGCCTTGCTGACCCGGTAATGGACGTGGCCCTGCGCGGCGACTTGCGGCAGATGGGTCACGCACAGCACCTGGCGGGCGCGGCCCAGCTCGCGCAGCTTGCGCCCGACGATCTCGGCCACCGCGCCGCCGATGCCCGAGTCGACCTCGTCGAAGACCATCGTTGGCACCGCGTCCGACCCCAGCGCGGCGACCTCGATGGCCAGCGAGATGCGCGACAGCTCGCCGCCGGAGGCCACCTTGCGCAGCGGTCTCGGCGGCTGGCCGGCGTTGGCCGCGACCAGGAATTCGACCCGTTCGGCGCCGTTCGGGTCGGGGCGGCCGTTGCCGGGCATCGGCTCCAATTCGACCTGGAAGCGGCCGCCGCCCATGCCCAGCTCGTCGATCAGCAAGGTGGTGGCCTGAGCCAGCTCCCGGGCGGTCGCCGTGCGGGTGGCGGTCAGCGCGGCGGCGGCCTGCCGCCAGGCGCCGGCGGCGGCGTCGATCTCGGCGTCCAGCCCGTCCAGGCGCTGGCCGGCGTCGTGCAGTGCAGTCAGCTCGGCGGCGATGCTGTCGCGGTGCGCGGCCAGTTCGGCCGGGGCCAGGCGATGCTTGCGGGCCAGGTCGTGGAGCCGGCCCAGGCGCCGCTCCAGTTCCTCGAAGCGGGCCGGGTCCAGTTCGAGGTCGTCGCGGATGCGGCCGACCAGGGCCAGCGCCTCCTCCATCTGCACGCCGGCGCCTTCCAGCAGCACGTCCGCCTCGGCCAGCCGCGGCTCGTGTTCGGCGGCGCGCGCCAGGTGGCCGCGGACCTGCTGCAACTGCCGGGTCAGCGAGGGCGAATCGTCGCCGCCCAGGCGGACCAGGGCATCGTCGCAGGCGGCGATCAGGCCGGCGGCGTTGGCGTGGCGGCGGTGGGCGGCATCCAGGGCGGCCAATGCCGCCGGGTCCAGGTCCTCGCGCTCCAGCTCGGCCAGTTGATGCTCCAGCCAGCCGATGCGGTCGCCGACGTCGCCCTGGGCCAGCAGGCGCTCGCGTTCGGCCAGGAGCGCCTGCCAGGCGGCGGCGGCGCTGCGCACGGCACTGCGCTCGGCATCGTTGCCGGCATGGGCGTCGAGCAGGGCCAACTGGCTGGCGCGGGAAAGCAGGGACTGGTGCTGGTGCTGGCCGTGGATCTCCACCAGCAGGCCGGCCAGCTCGGTCAACTGGGCCAGGGTGGCCGGGCGGCCGTTGATCCATGCGCGCGAGCCGCCGTCGGCACGGATCACCCGCCGCAACTGGCACTGGCCGTCCTCGTCCAGCTCGTTCTCGCCCAGCCAGTGGCGGGCGGCGGCGTTGCCGGCGAGGTCGAAGTCGGCCGACAGCTCGGCGCGCTCGCTGCCGTGCCGGACCACGCCGCTGTCGGCGCGCAGGCCGGACAGGAAGCCCAGCGCATCGACCAGCAGCGACTTGCCCGCGCCGGTCTCGCCGGAGATCACGGTCATGCCCGGGCCGAACTCCAGTTCGGTGGCGCGGACGACGGCGAAGTCCTTGAGGGCGAGGTGGGTGAGCATGGGGCGTATTGTAGGGGCGGCGCGTGGCGTCCGATGCTGGTGCCGCATCGTCGCAGGCCGCGCGACCGGCCGCTGCAGGGGCGGGCGATACCGTGCCGGCGTTCCTCCGGCCGGGGCGATGCCGGACGGCGCGGCGGGCCGCCCTCCCAGGCACGCGGCCGGCGTACCGGCCCGGGCCCCCGGCTTGCGGCCATCGCCGCATGCGGCTATCTATACTCCGGCATGAACGCCGCCTCGCCGCCCCTGGACCCTCGTGCGCGGCAATTGCTGCGCACCCTGATCGGGCGCTACATCCGCGACGGCGAGCCGGTCGGGTCGCAGACCCTGGCCCGGCATGCGGGGCTGGACGTCAGCCCGGCCACCATCCGCAACATCCTGGCCGACCTGGAGGACAGCGGGCTGCTGAGTTCGCCGCACGCCTCGGCAGGCCGGGTGCCGACGGTGCAGGGCTACCGGATGTTCGTCGACAGCCTGTTGCAGGTGCGTTCGCTGGGCGAGCGCGAGGTCGCGCGCCTGCGCGCCGAGCTGACCGCCGGCGCCGGCACCCAGGCGCTGCTGGGCAACGCCTCCGAGTTGCTGTCGGCGATGACCCGCTTCGTCGGCGTGGTCAGCGCCCCGCGGCGCGGGCAGTTCGCGTTCCGCCAGATCGACTTCGTGCCCCTGGACGGGCGCCGGGTGCTGGCGATCGTGGTGTTCGCCGACGGCGAGGTGCAGAACCGGGTGGTCGAGCCGCAGCGGGCGTTCGAGCCGGCCGAGCTGGAGCGGGTGGCCAACTACCTCAACGCCCATTGCGCCGGCCGGCCGCTGGCGCAGATCCGCGCGACCCTGCTGCACGAGCTGCGCCAGGCCCGCGACGAGATGGAGCAGTTGCTGGCGCAATCGGTGGAGCTGGCCGAGCAGGCACTGGAGCCGCCGGGCGACGACATGGTCCTGGCCGGGCAGACCCGGCTGATGGGCCTGCAGGACCTGTCGGACGTGGACCGGCTGCGCGAGCTGTTCGAGGCCTTCGCCCGCAAGCGCGAGATCCTGCAACTGCTCGAGCGCACCCAGCGCGCGCCGGGCGTGCGCATCTTCATCGGCGAGGAGACCGGGCTGGCGCCGCTGGACGGGGTCTCGCTGGTCACCGCGCCCTACGGCGCCGGCGGCCAGGTGCTGGGCGTGCTGGGCGTGATCGGCCCCACCCGAATGGCCTACGACCGGGTGATCCCGGTGGTCCAGGCGGCCGCCGACGTCCTCGGCGCGGTGCTGCAGCCGCCGGGCGGCGACCGGCCGGCGACTTGAATCGCCCCGCCCCGGTCCCCATAGCGGGCGGGATGGGCGGCCGGGAGCGCCGCCACGGAGCCGATTCGCAATGACCCAGAACGAAACCCCCTCACCCGGCCACGAAGGTGAGGCCACGCTCGAGTCCCAGCTTCGCGACGAGATCGAGGCCCTGCGCGCGGAAATCGAGCAGTTGCGCATGGACTCCCTGCGCGAGCGCGCCGACCTGGAGAACCAGCGCAAGCGCGTGGCCCGCGACATCGACATCGCCCGCAAGTTCGCCAACGAGCGCCTGCTGGGCGAGCTGCTGCCGGTGTTCGACAGCCTGGACGCCGGCCTGGTCGCCGCCGACGGGCACGAAGGGCCGCTTCGGGACGGGCTGGAACTGACCTATCGCCAGTTGCTGAAGGTGGCCGGCGAGCATGGCCTGGCCATCGTCGATCCGGTGGGCGAGCCGTTCGATCCCGAGCACCACCAGGCCATCAGCCAGGCCGACCCCGGCCAGGCCGAGCCGGGCAGCGTGCTGCAGGTGTTCCAGAAGGGCTACCGCCTCAACGAGCGCCTGCTGCGGCCGGCGCTGGTGGTGGTGGCCCGCCACGACTGAACCGGCCCGCCGCCGCGCCACTTGAACGGCGCCGGCGCGGCCTCCATCTAGCGCTCAAGGCCGGTGCGTGAAGCGGCCAATCCATTCCCGAGGGAGCATCCACACATGAGCAAGATCATCGGCATCGACCTGGGCACGACCAACTCGTGCGTCGCGATCATGGACGGCGGCAAGGCCCGCGTGATCGAGAACGCCGAAGGCGACCGCACCACGCCCTCGATCGTGGCCTACACCAAGGACGGCGAGGTCCTGGTCGGCGCGCCGGCCAAGCGCCAGGCGGTCACCAACCCCAAGAACACCTTCTATGCGGTCAAGCGCCTGATCGGCCGCAAGTTCACCGACGCCGAGGTCCAGAAGGACCTGGACCTGGTGCCGTACGCGATCCTCCAGCACGACAACGGCGACGCCTGGGTGGCCGCCGCCGACGGCCGCAAGATGGCCCCGCAGGAGATCTCGGCCAAGACCCTGGAGAAGATGAAGAAGACCGCCGAGGCCTACCTGGGCGAGACCGTCACCGAGGCGGTCATCACCGTGCCGGCGTACTTCAACGACAGCCAGCGCCAGGCGACCAAGGACGCCGGCCGCATCGCCGGCCTGGACGTCAAGCGCATCATCAACGAGCCCACCGCCGCGGCCCTGGCCTACGGCCTGGACAAGAACGGCGGCGACCGCAAGATCGTGGTCTACGACCTGGGCGGCGGCACCTTCGACGTGTCGATCATCGAGATCGCCGAGGTCGACGGCGAGAAGCAGTTCGAGGTGCTGGCCACCAACGGCGACACCTTCCTGGGCGGCGAGGACTTCGACGCGCGCGTGATCGACTACCTGGTCGAGGAGTTCCAGAAGGATCAGGGCATCGACCTGCGCAAGGACCCGCTGGCCCTGCAGCGCCTGAAGGACGCGGCCGAGCGCGCCAAGATCGAGCTGTCGTCCGCGCAGCAGACCGAGGTCAACCTGCCGTACGTCACCGCCGACGCGTCCGGTCCCAAGCACCTGACCATCAAGCTGACCCGGGCCAAGCTGGAGGCGCTGGTCGAGGACCTGGTGAAGAAGTCGATCGAGCCGTGCCGCACCGCGCTGAAGGACGCCGGCCTGCGCGCCTCCGACATCGGCGAGGTGATCCTGGTCGGCGGCCAGACCCGCATGCCCAAGGTGCAGGCGGCGGTGGCCGAGTTCTTCGGCAAGGAGCCGCGCAAGGACGTCAACCCGGACGAGGCCGTGGCCGTGGGCGCGGCGATCCAGGGCGGCGTGCTGGCCGGCGACGTCAAGGACGTGCTGCTGCTGGACGTGACCCCGCTGAGCCTGGGCATCGAGACCCTGGGCGGCGTCATGACCAAGATCATCGAGAAGAACACCACCATCCCGACCAAGGCCTCGCAGGTGTTCTCCACCGCTGAGGACAACCAGTCGGCGGTGACCGTGCACGTGCTGCAGGGCGAGCGCGAGCAGGCCCGCTTCAACAAGTCGCTGGCCAAGTTCGACCTCACCGGCATCGATTCCGCGCCGCGCGGCATGCCGCAGGTGGAGGTGTCCTTCGACATCGACGCCAACGGCATCCTGCACGTGTCGGCCAAGGACAAGAAGACCGGCAAGGAGCAGAAGGTCGAGATCAAGGCCGGCTCGGGCCTGTCCGAGGACGAGATCGCGCGGATGGTGGCCGACGCCGAGGCCAACCGCGAGGAAGACAAGAAGTTCCACGAACTGGTGCAGGCGCGCAACCAGGCCGACGGCCTGGTCCACGCCACCCGCAGCGCCATCGCCGAGCACGGCGAGAAGGTGCCGGGCGACGTCATCGGCCGGGTCGAGTCGGCCGTCGCCGACCTGGAGACCGCGCTCAAGGGCGACGACAAGGCGCAGATCGAGGCCCGGGCCAAGGCGCTGGAGGAGGCCGGGCAGTCGCTGTACGCGGCCGCCGCCGCCGCCCAGCAGCCCGGCGGCGCCGAGGCCGACGCGTCCGGCGGCGGTGCCGCCGGTGCGCAGGACGACGTGGTCGATGCCGAGTTCACCGAGGTCAAGGACGACAAGAAGTAAGCCGCTATCCCGTACGGGCGTCGGTGGGCGCCCGCGGCCGGCCAGCCTGCGTCGTCGATCCGGCCGCGCGGGCTGTTCCATGACACGGCCCAAGCGGGACGGCCCAGGGGGTGGTCCATGAAGCGGTCAAGGCAAGAAGCCCGGAATTACCGATGAGCAAACGCGATTACTACGAGGTGCTGGGCGTTGCCCGCGGCGCCAGCGACGAAGAGCTGAAGAAGGCCTACCGCCGCTGCGCGATGAAGCACCACCCCGACCGCAATCCGGGCGACGCGGCGGCCGAGGCGTCCTTCAAGGAGTGCAAGGAAGCCTACGAGGTGCTGACGGACGCGGCCAAGCGCCGCGCCTACGACACCCACGGCCATGCCGCCTTCGAGCAGGGCATGGGCGGCGGCGGCCCCGGGCCGGACATGAACGACATCTTCGGCGACATCTTCGGCACCATCTTCGGCGGCGCCGGCGGCGGGCGCGCCGCGCGCCGCGGCGCCGACATCGGCTACGTGATGGAGCTGGACCTGGAAGAGGCCGTCGCCGGCGTCGAGAAGCGCATCGAGATTCCCACCCTGGCCGAGTGCCGGGGCTGCAACGGCAGCGGCTCGGAGGACGGCAAGGTCGAGACCTGCGGTACCTGCCACGGCCGCGGCCAGGTGCGCTTCCAGCGCGGTATCTTCACCATGCAGCAAGCCTGCCCGGAGTGCGGCGGCCGCGGCCAGGCGATCCGAAACCCATGCAAGGCCTGCCACGGCGCCGGCCGGATCGAGGACGAGAAGACCCTGTCGGTGAAGATCCCGGCCGGCGTGGACAGCGGCGACCGCATCCGCCTGGGCGGCGAGGGCGAGGCCGGCCCCCCGGGCACGCCGCCGGGCGACCTGTACGTGGAGGTGCGCGTGCGCGAGCACGCGATCTTCCGCCGCGACGGCGACGACCTGCACTGCGACGTGCCGATCCGCATCTCGCAGGCGGCGCTGGGCGATGCGGTGAACGTGCCCACCCTGGACGGCGAGGCGGAGATCCGCGTGCCCGCCGAGACCCAGGGCGGCAAGGTGTTCCGCCTGCGCGGCAAGGGCGTGCGCTCGGTGCGCAGCCGCAACCCCGGCGACCTGTATTGCCGCGTGGTGGTCGAGACCCCGGTCAACCTCACCGCCGAGCAGCGCGAGTTGCTGGAGAAGTTCGAGGCCACCTTCATCGGCGAGGAGGGCCGCCGGCATTCGCCGCGCTCGGCCACGTTCCTGGATGGGGTGAAGTCGTTCTGGGACCGCATGACCTCGTCCTGATCGCGCGGATGCCGGCTCCGGTCTCGCGGGCATGGCGGCTTTCGCGGGCGGCGCGCCTGCGCACGAGGCGGCTGCTGCGCCGCAGCACCCCTGTACGCGCGCGTCTGCCTAGAATCGGACTACCGCGCATGGGCGGTATCCGTGGAGCAGGGGATGGATCGGTGCGGCAGGCGTGGTCCCGCGTGGGCGGGGAGGATGCTGTGGGTGCTGGCCGCCGTCGTGGCGGCGAACGTCGGCGCCGATCCAGGCGCGGCCGGGGTGGAGTGGAACTTCGGGCCCACCCCAGTGTGGCAGGACGAGTTCGACTATGACGGCGCGCCCGATCCGGCCAGGTGGGGCTACGACACCGGCGGCAGCGGCTGGGGCAACGACGAGCTGCAGCACTACACCGACCAACTGGCCAATGCCTTCGTCGGCGACGGCCTGCTGACCATCGTCGCGCGCAAGCAGAGGGCGGGGAAGAACCGCTTCACCTCGGCGCGGCTGGTCTCGCGCGGCAAGGGCGATTTCCTCTATGGCCGCGTCGAGATACGCGCGCGCCTGCCGGTCGGCCGTGGCGCCTGGGCGGCGCTGTGGATGCTGCCCACGGACAACCGCTACGGCCACTGGCCGCGCTCGGGCGAGATCGACATCATGGAACACGTCGGCCACGAACCCGGACAGGTCCACGTCACCGTCCATACCCAGGCCTACAACCACAAGATCGGCACCCAGCGCGGCCAGGCGACGACGGTGGCCGACGCCAGCGGCGCCTTCCACCGCTACCGCGTGGACTGGACGCCCGATGCGATCCGCGGCTACATCGACGATGCGCCCGCCTTCGAGTTCGCCAACGAGGGCACCGGTGCGGACGCATGGCCGTTCGACCAGCGCTTCCATCTGCTGATGAACCTGGCCGTGGGCGGTAGCTGGGGTGGCGCCCAGGGCGTGGACGAGGCCGCCTTCCCGGCGTGGATGGAGGTGGACTACGTGCGCGTGTACCCGCTGCTCGAACCGTAGCCGCGCATCCTCGCGGATGGCGCGGGCAGCGGCCGCTATGCCCTCAGCGCAGGCGGACCACGGTGCGGCCCAGCGAGCCGCCGGCGAGCATCGTGTCGAACACGCCCGGCAGTTCCTCCAGGGTCGCCTCGCGGGTGCAGATCGCTTCCAGTTGCGCCGGCTTCCAGTCGTCGGCCAGCAGCGCCCAGATGTCGTCGCGGATGTCGCGCGCGGTGCCGGCCGAGCCGATGCCCAGCAGCGATACCCCGCGCAGGATGAACGGCATCACCGTCAGCGCATCCAGCGACGCGGTGGCGGCCAGGCCGGCCGAGGCGACGTTGCCGTAGGGGGCGGTCCGGGCCAGCAGGCCGACCAGCATCGGCCCGCCGACGTTGTCCAGGCCGCCGCCGAAGCGCACCGATTCCAGCGGTCGGCGGGCGTCCAGCGCGTCGCGGCCGAGTACCTCGGCCGCGCCCAGCGACCTCAGGTAGCCTGCCTGGTCGGCCTTGCCGCTGATCGCATGCACTTCGTAGCCGGCCCGGCTGAAGATCGCCACCGCCAGCGAGCCCACGCCGCCGGTGGCGCCGGTGACCGCCAGCGGCCCCATCGCCGGCGCCTGCCGGTTCTCGCGCATCCGGTACAGGGCCAGCGCGGCGGTGAAGCCGGCGGTGCCCAGGACCATGGCCTGGCGCAGGTTCAGGCCCCGGGGCAGGGTCACCACCCATTCGGCGGGCAGGCGTGCGTACGCCGCGTAGCCGCCGTCGCGGGTCTCGCTCAGGCCGCACCCGGTGACCAGCACCGCATCGCCTTCGCGGAACCGGGGAGCGCTGGAGGCGACCACGTGGCCGGCGACGTCGATGCCACCGACCAGCGGGAAGCGGCGCAGGATCTTGCCCCTGCCGGTACCGGCCAGCGCATCCTTGTAGTTGACCGACGACCATGCGGCCTCGACCACCACCTCGCCCGGCGAGAGGTCGTCCAGCGACAGCGGCTCGATGCCGCTGCGGTAGCCGGCGTCGTCGTTGCGGATGCGGAAGGCGGGGAAGGCGGCGGGGATGTTCATGCGGCGTCCTCGGACTCGGGAAGCCGGATTCTGGCACGCGCCGCGGCAACGGTTGCGGAAGCCCGATCCCGCAGGAGCCGGCCTTAGCCGGCGACAGGGCTTCCGGAGCCGGCGGGGCGCCCGAGGGGCTGCCGGGGCGGTGCGTCGCCGTCCGAAGCCGGCTCCTGCGTCCGGGCGGTGAACCCTGCAGGCCATCGACCTGCCGCGCCGCCGCCGCGCGGTGGCCTCAGCGCATGACGTCGCGTCGTTTCTCGTCGATCCACTTTGAGGCCTGCGCCGGCTCGTACGCGCGCATCCATTCCAGCATCCGCTCCATGTCGCTGCCGTGCCACAGGTCCGTGCGCTGGTCCGGGTGCAGGAAGCGCTCGGCGACCATGCGGTCGATCATGCCGATCAGCGGCGCGTAGAAGCCTTCGACGTCGAGGAAGGCGCAGGGCTTGTTGCCGATGCCGAGCTGGCGCCAGGTCAGCATCTCGAAGATCTCCTCCATCGTACCGAAGCCGCCGGGCAGGGCGACGAAGGCGTCGGACCGTTCGAACATGCGCATCTTGCGCTCGTGCATCGAGCCGACGATCTCCAGTTCGGTCAGGCCGCGGTGGGCCACCTCCCAGTCGGCCAGTTGCTTGGGGATCACCCCCGTGACCTGGCCGCCGGCGGCCAGCACCGCGTTGGCCACCGTGCCCATCAGGCCGACGTTGCCGCCCCCGTAGACCAGGCGCAGGCCTTCCTTGGCGATGCGGTCGCCCAGGGCGATCGCGCGTTCCGTATAGGCCGGCTTGCTGCCGGCATTGGAGCCGCAATAGACGCAGATGGATTTCATCGCCCGGTTCCGGAAAAGGGTCGGTCCTTGGGTTTGCGTTGTCGCACCAGCATGGCCGCGCCCAGCGCGATGAAGGCCACGCCGACGCCGCTGAAGGCGATCTGCCGGCTGGCTAGCGCCCCGAGCAAGAAGAACACGCCGGCGGCGATGTAGAGCCCAGCAGTGACACGAGGCGGGAGTCCCTTGGAAGACATGGCGGGTTCCTGTCGGAGTAACGGCAGCACGGTATCCGAAGAAGGCGAAGCCGGGCATTGCCCGGCTTCGCGTGCCGTAGCCCCCCAAGTTGGGGGCAGTCCGCGCCGGAGGCGCGGAACGGCGGGGATGGCAGCACTCATGCAAGAGTCCGCTTTGCGGACTCTTGCATCCATAAAGCCCACTTTCAGTTGGCTTTATGGATGGCGCGCTTGTCCACCGCCATGGCGGCGTCGTGGATCGCTTCGGACAGGGTCGGGTGGGCGTGGCAGATGCGTGCCAGGTCGTCGGCCGAGCCGCTGAATTCCATGGTCAGCACGCCCTCGTGGACCAGTTCGGAAACGCCCACGCCGACCAGGTGCATGCCCAGCACGCGGTCGGTCTCGGCATGCGCGATCACCTTGACGAAGCCGGCCGGCTCGCCCATGGCCACGGCGCGGCCGACGGCGGCGAACGGGAAGCTGCCGGCCTTGTACGGCACGCCGTCGGCCTTGAGCTGCTGCTCGGTCTTGCCGACCCAGGCGATCTCCGGCTCGGTGTAGATGACCCACGGGATGGTGTCGAAGTTGACGTGGCCCGGCAGGCCGGCGATCAGCTCGGCCACGGCGATGCCTTCCTCGAAGCCCTTGTGCGCCAGCATCGGCCCGCGCACGCAATCGCCCACCGCCCACACGCCGTCCACGCCGGTGTGGCAGTGCTCGTCCACCATCACCCGGCCCCGGTCGTCGAGCCGGACGCCGGTGCCCTCGGCCAGCAGGCCCTGGGTCGCGGCACGGCGGCCGACGGCCACCAGCAGCTTGTCCACCGTCAGGGTCTTCTCGCCTTCGGCATCGGTGTAGGTGACGACCACTTCCTTCTTCTTGCCCTTGGCCTTGACCTCGGTGGCCGAAACCTTGGCGCCGAGCTTGATGTCCAGGCCCTGCTTCTTGAATTCCTTCAGCGCGGTCTTCGCCACTTCGGCGTCGGCCACGGCCAGGAAGTCCGGCAGCGCCTCGAGGATGGTGACCTCCGCGCCCAGGCGCTTCCACACGCTGCCCAGCTCCAGGCCGATCACGCCGGCGCCGATCACCGCCAGGCGCTGCGGCACCTCGGCGAAGTCCAGCGCGCCGACGTTGTCGACGATGGCCTGGCCGTCGTACTTGGCGAACGGCAGCTCGATCGAGTCCGAGCCGGCGGCGATGACGACGTTGGTGCCCTTGAGTTCGACCTCGGAACCGTCGTGCTGCCTGACCTTGACCACGTTGCCCGGTTGCAGCTCGCCGAAGCCGTAGTACGGGGCGATCTTGTTGGCCTTGAACAGGCTCGCGATGCCGCCGGTGAACTGCTTGACGATCTTGTCCTTGCGGCCGACCATCGCCGCCGCGTCGATCTTCGCGTCCTTGAAGCTGATGCCGTGATCGCCGAACAGGTGGCCCATGTTCCAGAACTGGCGCGAGGAATCCAGCAGCGCCTTGGACGGGATGCAGCCCACCCGCAGGCAGGTGCCGCCCAGGGCCGGCTTGCCGTCCTTGCCCAGTCCCGCGTCGATGCACGCGGTCTTCAGGCCCAGTTGCGCGGCGCGGATCGCGGCGTGGTAGCCGGCGGGGCCGGCACCGATGACGACGACGTCGAATTGTTCAGCCATTTCCAGTTCCTTTGCCTTGCGCCTCCCGGCGCGTGCGCGTCCGGCGAAGCGGCCCCGGAGGGCGGAAGAAGTGCGCAGGGCGGGCTGGAGTGAAGCGTGTGTTCCGCGGGCCCCGCGAAAGACGCCGCCCCCGTGGGAGGGCGGCGCGGGAGCGCTTACAGCCCGAACAGGATCCGGTTCGGGTTCTCGAGCTGGTTCTTGATGTCCACCAGGAACTGCACCGCGTCCTTGCCGTCGATGATGCGGTGGTCGTAGGACAGGGCGATGTACATCATCGGCGCGATCGCGACCTGGCCGTTCTCGGCGATCGGGCGCTCCTTGATGGTGTGCATGCCCAGGATCGCGCTCTGCGGCGGGTTCACGATCGGCGTGGACATCAGCGAGCCGAACGTGCCGCCGTTGGTGATGGTGAAGGTGCCGCCCTGCAGGTCTTCCAGCGCGAGCTTGCCGTCGCGCGCCTTCTTGGCGTATTCGGCGATGCCCTTCTCGATGTCGGCGAAGCCCATCCGCTCGACGTTGCGCAGCACCGGCGTCACCAGGCCCTTGTCGGTGGACACGGCGATGGAGATGTCGGCATAGCCGTGGTAGATGATGTCGTTGCCGTCGACCGAGGCGTTGACCGCCGGGAAGCGCTGCAGCGCGTTGGCCGCGGCCTTCACGAAGAAGCTCATGAAGCCCAGCTTGATGCCGTGGGTCTTCTGGAAGTCCTCGCCCAGCTCCTTGCGCGCGGCCGCCACCTTGGCCAGGTTGACCTCGTTGAACGAGGTCAGCATGGCGATGGAGTTCTTCGACTCCATCAGGCGCTCGGCGATGCGCTTGCGGATGCGGGTCATCGGCACGCGCTCTTCCGGGCGCGCGCCGCCGGCCTTGCCGGCGCCGCCGCTGCGGGCGTAGTTGAGGATGTCCTCCTTGGTCACCGCGCCGCGGCGGCCGGTGCCTTCCACCTGCGACGGGTCGACGCCTTCCTTGGCCGCGGCGAAGCGGGCGCCCGGCGGCAGCCCGGCGTCCGAAGGGCCGGACGAGGTGGCCGGCGCGGGCTTGGTCGAGGACGGCGCGGCGGCCTGGGCCTTGGCGGCGCCGGCCTTGGCCTGCACTTCCTCGGCACCGGCGGCGGGCTGGTCGTCCTTGGCGGGCGCGGCCTGGGCCGCGTCGCCGGCAACCGATGCGCCTTCCTCGATGATCGCCAGCACCTGCTGGCTGGTCACCGTGTCGCCTTCCTGGAACTTGATTTCCTTGAGCACGCCGTCGACCGGCGAGGGGACCTCGAGCACGACCTTGTCGGTCTCCAGGTCCACAAGGTTCTCGTCGCGCTTGACCGCCTCGCCGGCCTTCTTGTGCCAGCCGGCGATGGTGGCGTCGGAGACGGATTCGGGAAGGACCGGGACTTTGACTTCGGTGGCCATGGGATGGGGCGTCCTTGGTACGTATGTTGTAAGGGCGGTGGGGCGAGTCTTACTCGGCGACGATCTGGTTGCCGGGCGGGTTGACCAGCGCGTCGGCGACCAGTTGCAACTGCTCCTCGACGTGGTCGGCGAAATGGCCGACGGCCGGGGAGGGCGAGCGGCTGCGGCCGGCGTAGCTCAGGGCCTGGCCCTTGGCCAGGCAGGCCTGCAGGTGGTGCTTGATCTGGTACCACGCGCCCTGGTTCTGCGGCTCTTCCTGGCACCAGACCACCTCGGCGGCCTTGGCGTAGGTCTGCAGCACGGTGGCCAGCGCCTCGCGCGGGAACGGATAGAGCTGCTCGATGCGGACGAGGGCCACGTTGTCCTGGCCGCGCTTGCGCGCGTCCTCCAGCAGGTCGTAGTAGACCTTGCCCGAGCACAGCACCACGCGCTCGACCTTCTTCGGGTCGGCGGCGGTGTCCGGGATCAGGTGCTGGAACTCGCCGTCGGCCAGCTCGTCCAGAGTCGACACGGCCAGCTTGTGGCGCAGCAGCGACTTCGGGCTCATCACCACCAGCGGCTTGCGGGTGCCCATCTTCATCTGCCGGCGCAGCATGTGGAAGCACTGCGCCGGGGTGGTGGGCACGCAGACCAGCATGTTCTCCAGCGCGCACAACTGCAGGAAGCGCTCCAGGCGCGCGGAGCTGTGCTCGGGCCCCTGGCCCTCGTAGCCGTGCGGCAGCAGCAGGGTCAGCCCGGAGATGCGGCCCCACTTGGCCTCGCCGGAGGCGATGAACTGGTCGATCACCACCTGGGCGCCGTTGGCGAAGTCGCCGAACTGGCCTTCCCAGATGTCCAGGGTGTTGGGGTCGGTGGTGGAGAAGCCGTACTCGAACGCCATCACCGCCTCCTCGCTGAGCAGCGAGTCGATCACGGTGGCCTGCTCGGGGCTTTCGACCAGTTGGCGCAGCGGCAGGTAGTAGCTGTCGGTCTTCTGGTCGTGGAGGATGGCGTGGCGATGGAAGAAGGTGCCGCGGCCGGCGTCCTGGCCCACCAGGCGCAGGCCGTGGCCCTCGGACAGCAGGGTGGCGTACGCCAGGTTCTCGGCGAAGCCCCAGTCGCCGGGGATGTCGCCGGCGGTCATCTTCATCCGGTCTTCGTAGATCTTGGCCACGCGCGGATGCAGCGTCACGCCCTGCGGGACGGTGTTGATGATCTTGGCCAACTGGGCGAGCGTGGCCTTCTTGACCCGGGTGTCGACCGCGTCCGAAAGCGTGCCCGACAGGTACCTGGACCAGTCGATCGACAGCTCGTAGTCCTCCGGCTTGGAGCCGGCCAGCTCGGTGGTGACCTCGCCGGCGTCGAGCTTGTCGCGATAGGCGTCGACCAGGGCCTTGCCCTCGTCGGCGGCGATCACGCCGGCCTTTTCCAGGCGCGCGGCGTACATCTCGCGCGTGGTCGGATGCTTGCGGATGGTCTGGTACATGATCGGCTGGGTCGCCGCCGGCTCGTCGGCCTCGTTGTGGCCGTGGCGGCGGTAGCAGACCAGGTCGATGACCACGTCCTTCTTGAATTCCTGGCGGAACTCGTAGGCCAGCCTGGCCACGAACGCGACCGCTTCCGGGTCGTCGCCGTTCACGTGGAACACCGGTGCGCCGACCATCTTGGCCACGTCGGTGCAGTACAGGGTGGAGCGGGCGTCGTCGCGGGCGCTGATGGTGAAGCCGATCTGGTTGTTGACCACCACGTGCACGGTGCCGCCGACGGCGAAGCCGCGCGCCTGCGACATCTGGAACAGCTCCATCACCACGCCCTGGCCGGCGAAGGCGGCGTCGCCGTGGATCAGGATCGGCAGGACCTGCTTGCGCTCGACGTCGCCGCGGCGCTCCTGGCGCGAACGCACCGAGCCGGCGACCACCGGGTCGACGATCTCCAGGTGCGAGGGGTTGAAGGCCAGGGCCAGGTGCACCGGCGCGCCGGGGGTGGCGATGTCGGCGGAGAAGCCCATGTGGTACTTCACGTCGCCGGCATGGGCCAGGGCGTCGTGCTCGAACTTGCCCTCGAACTCGTCGAACAGCTTGCGCGGGTTCTTGCCCAGGGTGTTGACCAGCACGTTGAGGCGGCCGCGATGGGCCATGCCGATCACGATGTCCTTGACCCGGTCCATGCCGGACTGGCGGATCACCGTGTCCAGCAGCGGGATCAGCGAGTCGCCGCCTTCCAGCGAGAAGCGCTTCTGGCCGACGTACTTGGTGTGCAGGTAGCGCTCCAGGCCCTCGGCGGCGGTCAGCCGCTCGAGCACGCGCTTGCGGGTCTCGGCGCTCAGGCCGTAGTCGCCGCCGGCCGCTTCCAGGCGCTGGTACAGCCATTGGCGCTGCTCGACCTCGGAGATGTGCATGAACTCGGCGCCGATGGGGCCGGTGTAGGTCGCCTTGAGCCGGGCGAGCAGGTCGCGCAGCTTCATCCGCGGCTGGCCGGCCAGGCCGCCGGTGCTGAACTCGCTGTCCAGGTCGCGCTCGGACAGGTCGTGATAGGACAGGCCCAGGTCCGGCGGGTTCATCGGCGGGGTCAGGGCGAGCGGGTCGACCTGGGCGCCGAGGTGGCCGCGGGAGCGGTAGGCGGTGATCAGGCGGCCGACGTTGCGTTCGCGCTCGTCGCCGGCGCCGGTAGCGACGGCATGGCCGTTGTTGGCGGCTTCCCGCGCGGCCTGGGCCACGTGGGCGATGACCGCCGAATGCGGGACATCGCCCGCTTCGCGGCCCTGGAACCCGTCGAAGTAGGACTTCCACTTCGGATCGACGCTGTCGGGGGAGACCAGGTACTGCTCGTACAGGTCCTCGATGTAGGCGGCATTGCTGCCGAGTTGCGAAGACTGCGCAAACTGCTTGATTGAGTTGTCCACAATGAGGTCGGGTCTGGGTGGAGGGTGGGCCTGCATGGCCCGGCCCCGCGGAGCGGGCTCGACAGCTCCAAAAAGTATAACCCTCAATACCGGGTGGAAGGGCTTGGCCGAAGGGTGAAAAAGCCCAAACCGGGCCCTGCGTCATGGCTTGGTTCACACTCGCGCGCAGAAGCCTCCGGGCGCGCAAGCATTCGTCGAGGATTCGTCGGGAAAAGGTCGGCGATGACAGCTCCATGACATGTACGGCGTGTATGCGCATCCGCCATCGGCGCGGTCCACGCGATCGGCCTTGCATGCTGCGCCACAGGAGGCGTCGGTCCATGCGCGGCCCGGAAAGCATCCCGGCTCCTGCGCGCGCAGGTTCGTGCGAGGAGCGGGCGGCGGCGCTGCGCACGGAACGCCGCGGGCGGCTTCGCGCGGGCATGGCGAGGCCGGAAATGGGACGGACCGTGCCGCCTGCCGCATCGGCTTCGCTCAGGTGAGGGCGCGGTATTCGATGCAGGGGCGCGAGCGTTCCCAGGCGCGGCCGAATTCCCGCTGCAAGCGCCGCGCCTGCACCGGAACCCGGAGGCCGCCCTCGCCGCCGAAGCGGTCGCCCAGCGGGCGGAAGCACATGCCGCCGGTATCGTTGAAGGCATGTGCGGACGGATAGCCGGCATCGACCGGGTCCTGGACCTGGCGGAAGGCGAACACGCTGGGCAGGCGCTGGGCCAGGGCCAGCAGCGGCGCGTCGTCGCGCTGGGGCGTGGCGGCGTCCTGCAGCAGGAGGCGCACGCGCCGCTCGCCGGAGCGGATGGCGAAGCGGCGCAGCGCGTCGATCACGTCCGTGCGGTCGAGCAGGCCCGGGTCCAGGCGCCGGCTGTAGATCCCCAGTTCGCGCCGGGCGCTGGCGGCCAGCGCCAGCAGCAGCGCGGCCGCGCCGTCGGCATCGGCGAAGGGAGTGGGGCCGTCCAGGCGGCAGCGCATCTGGCGATGGCCGATGCCGGCCTCCTCGAAGCCCGGGCCGAAGGGCACGAATCCCGCACGGGCATAGAAGGGCAATGCATGGCACTGCGCGTGCAGCGACACCTCCGGCCAGCCGCGGCGGCGGGCCTCTTCCACCAATGCATCCAGCAGCGCGCGGCCGATGCCGCGGCCACGGGCGGAGGCGAGCACGGCCATGCGCCCGATCCGGCGCTCGGGCGTCAGCCGGGCGGTTCCCAGCACCCGGCCGTCCGGGGCCAGGGCGAGCACGTGGTGGCTCGACGGGTCCAGCGCATCGCGTTCCAGCTCCGGCGGGACCCGTTGCTCGCGCACGAAGACGTCCTCGCGCAGCGCGTGCAGCCGCGCATGGTCTCGGGCGTAGTCGGCCGCCGCGACGGCGATGCCGGTCACACCGGTGCGTCCGCGTCCGGGTCGTGGCCCTGCAGGGCGTAGTGCCCGGACTGGTGCAGGGCGAGCACGGCGTCGCGTCCCTTCGGCGACAGGGCCGACCAGGCCGCCGCATCAATGCGCGATGCGGCGGCGATGCGGCGCGCATCGGCCACCGCCAGGCCCAGCGTGCGGCCGCTGCAGAACAGGCTGGCGCCGCGGCGATTGCGCCGCCAGGCCATCCGCGACCACGGATGGCGCTGCAGCGCCGCGCCATGGGCCAGCAGTTCCTCCACGCCCTCGCGTGGCAGCTCCGCGCCGGAAGGCATGACCTCGCCGGCGGCGCGGTAGGTGGTGATGAAGCGGCCGAACCAGTCGCCCAGGCGGTCCGGGTCGTCCATGCGGATCGCGTTGAGCGCCTCGACCACGCGGCCCATGGCCGCCGCGTCGATTTCCCCCGGGTCGGCCGGCAGGGCCAGGTCCTCGTCGTGGTAGCGGACGGACTCGTCGGCGTCGATCAACACCTCGTCCAGCCAGTCGCCGATGAGTTCGGCCGAGGACGGCGCGCGCGTGCCCACCGAGAAGGTCAGGCACGGTTCCTCGGCCACGCCGTGGTGCGGGACCAGCGGCGGCAGGTAGAGCATGTCGCCCGGGCCCAGCACCCAGTCGTGGGTGGGCCGGAAGCGGCGCAGCAGCTTGATCGCCACGTCCTCGCGGAAGGACAGGTCCGGCGCCTTGCGGCCCATCGCCGCGCTGGCGTCGATCTGCCAGCGGCGGTGGCCCAGGGCCTGCAGCAGGAACACGTCGTAGTGGTCCACGTGCGCGCCGACCGAGCCGCCGGTGGCGGCGAAGCTGACCATCACGTCGTCGATGCGCCAGCGCGGAAGGAAGCGGAAGTGATCCAGCACCGCGGCCACGTCCGGGTCCCACTTGTCCACGTCCTGCACCAGCAGGGTCCAGTCGCGGTCGGGCAGGCCGGGGAAATCCTCTTCCTGGAAGGGGCCGGTGCGCACGTCCCAGCTTCCTTCGGCGCGATCGTGGGCGACCAGCCGCGCCAGGGCGCCTTCCTCGCAGGCCAGGCCGGCCAGGTCTTCGGGCATGACCGGGGTCTGGAAGCCGGGGAAGGCGTTGCGGATCAGCAACGGCCGTTTGTGCCAGTAGTGGCGCAGGAACCGCTGCGGCGGCATGCCCAGCGGCTGCCCGCCGGTGGCCTGGATCTCGAATGGCAGGGCAGCGGCTCTCGGCGTCTTCTTCATCGATGCGGGGGCGGGGCGGCAAGGCGGCCATTGTCGCGCATGCACGGGTCCCCGGTTGATCGGCAGAACGCCCGCCGGTGCCATCGGTCGCGGAGCGGGCACGGCGGCCGGGCGGGCGGCCCTCGGCCCGGCCCGCCGCGCTAGCGCGGCGGCGCGGCGGCTTCTTCCTCGGCCAAGCGCCGGTCCAGGCGGGCGCGGGCCTTGTCCGCGTACGCCCGGCAGGCGCCCGGTGCGGCCAGCGGCTGGTCCGCGTCCGTGCCGATACGCGACAGCAGGCCGCTGGCGGACGGGTGCGGGGTGATCAGGATGTCGCAAGGCAGGGCGGCGACCGTGTCCAGGCTGCGGCGAAACGCGGCCAGGTAGCCCGGGTGCGCTTCTTCGTCGCCGAAGCGCCAGTCGTCGTCGGAGATCGCGGTCAGGCTGTCGGCGTAGGCGATGTCCAGGCATTCCCGCCCCTCGCAGGAGCGCCAGGTCCAACTGGTGCTGCCGAGGGTATGCCCGGGCGTGGCGTGGGCGGTCAGGCGCAGCGGTCCCAGTTCCAGCACCTGGCCGTCGGCGATCGGACGGACCTCGCCGGGCAGCGGCGCGAACGCCTCCAGCACGCCGTACTGTGGATCGTCGCGGCCGCTGCGGCCGCGGCGCAGCACCTCGGCCGCCGGGGCGCGGGCCACCACGGTGGCGCCGCTGGCCTGCTGCAGCGCGGCGATGCCGCCGGCGTGGTCGAAATGCTCGTGGGAGCCGGCGATGTAGCGCACGTCGCGCAGGTCGAAGCCCAGGGCGCGGATGTTGGCCTCGATCAGCGCCGCGCCCTGGGCGGTGCCGCCGTCGAGCAGGACGTGGCCTTCGGGCGAGGCCAGCAGCAGCGCGGTGATGCCGCAGGTGCCCACGTACCAGGTGTCGCCGTGGATGTGGTGCGGAGCCGAGGGCGTGTCCCAGCCGGCGTCGGCCGGGCAGCGCGCCGGCAGCGGCGCGGCGGGGGCCGCATGCGCGCCGCCGGCCGTGGCGGCCAGGAGCAGCAGGCCGAGGGGCGGGGCACGGAAGGCGGGCATGCGGGAATCCTGGAAAGCGGGCGTGGGCCGGAACTCTAGCAGGCGCCCGTGGCGGCGTGCCTGCCATCGCGGTGCGCCGGAGAGGCACGGCTGGGGGGCGTCCCGGCACGATGCCTGCCGCCACTCATGTCCCCGGCCACGGCCGGCGGCCGGAGCCTCCTCCTTCTGCTTTCCGTCGGCAGGCATCCGGGACGCTTCGGGTGGGCCGGCCCGCAAAGAGCTGGGTCCCCGCGAGATCGGCCATCCGGCTGCGAGGCGTTTCGCAGGGACGACGGCCGAGGCGCCTCAGCGCCTCAGATGCCGCGGGCCAGCTTCTCGGCCAGGCCGGTGTAGCCGGCGGGGGTAAGCGCGGCCAGGCGCTCGCGCACGTCCGCCGGCAGGTCCAGCGAAGCGACGAAGCCGCGCATGGCCTGCGCGTCGATGCCCTGGCCGCGGGTCAGCGCCTTGAGCTGCTCATACGGGTTGGGCAGGCCGTGGCGGCGCATCACCGTCTGCACGGCCTCGGCCAGCACCTCCCAGGCCGCGTCCAGGTCGGCGTCCAGGCGCTCGGGGTTCACGGTCAGCTTGCCCAGGCCCTTGGCCAGCGAGTCCAGCGCCACCTGGGTGTGGCCGAAGGCCGTGCCCAGCGCGCGCAGCACCGTGGAGTCGGTGAGGTCGCGCTGCCAGCGGCTGATCGGCAGCTTGGCGGAGAAGTGCTCGAACAGGGCATTGGCGACGCCGAAGTTGCCTTCGGCGTTCTCGAAGTCGATCGGGTTGACCTTGTGCGGCATGGTCGAGGAACCGATCTCGCCTTCCTTGAGCTTCTGCTTGAAGTAGCCCAGCGAGATGTAGCCCCACACGTCCCGGGCCAGGTCGACCAGCACGGTGTTGGCGCGGCGCACCGCGTCGCCCAGCTCGGCGATGCTGTCGTGCGGCTCGATCTGGGTGGTGTAGGGGTTGAACGGCAGACCCAGCGATTCGACGAAGCGCTGCGCGAACGCCGGCCAGTCCACGTCCGGGTAGCTCACGGCGTGGGCGTTGTAGTTGCCCACCGCGCCGTTGATCTTGCCGGTCAGTTCGACCGCGGCGATCTGTCGGCGCTGGCGCTCCAGGCGGGCCACCACGTTGGCCACTTCCTTGCCCAGGGTGGTGGGCGAGGCGGTCTGGCCGTGGGTGCGCGAGAGCATCGGCTGGGCGGCCTGGTCGTGGGCCAGCCGGCGCAGGACGGAGGCGACGCCGTCGATCGCCGGCAGCAGCACGGTGTCGCGCGCCTGGCGCAGCATCAGCGCGTAGGACAGGTTGTTGATGTCCTCGCTGGTGCAGGCGAAGTGGACGAACTCCAGGGCGGGGCCGAGTTCTCCGGCATCGTCCTGCAGCCGCTCCTTGATGAAGTATTCCACCGCCTTGACGTCGTGGTTGGTGGTGCGCTCGATTTCCTTGACCCGGGCCGCGTCGGCGACCGAGAAGCCTTCGGCCAGCGCGCGCAGGCGCGCCTGGGCCTGGGCGGAGAAGGCTGGAAGCTCGGCGATGCCCGGTTCGGCCGCCAACGCCAGCAGCCATTCCACCTCTACCTTCGCCCGGGCGCGGATCAGGCCGTACTCGGAGAAGATCGGGCGCAGCGCATCGACCTTGGCGGCGTAGCGGCCGTCGAGCGGGGACAGGGCGAGCAGGGCGGAATCCGGCATGGGAAGGCTTGGCTGGTGGACGGAGCCGCCTAGTTTAGGACGTGTAGTCCCGCGTGTGGCTGGCAGGGGCCAACGCCGCGGTCCGGCGGATGGGTCCGTGCCATGCGTGGGGCGGCCGCGCAAGGGAGGCGTCGCCCGGCAATAAACCGCGAGGCGGGCTGCGTTCCGTGGAGGAGGGGCGAAGAATCGCGACAAGGCCCGGCCGGTGGGACGAAAGCCCGGGGCAGACGGCCTGGCGTATGCTGCCCAGCCTCAGCCAGCCGCCGGTTCCGCCGGCCGCCCGCCGTAGTCCATCCTCACTGGAGACGGTCAATGAGCAAGACCCCCCCCCGTTCCCGCGCCCAGGCGCCGGCGGCCCGCAGGCCCCGCAATCCCCGCGCGACCGCCGCGGCCGCCGCGGCCGACGCCTCCACCGTGCGCACCCGTACCGAACGCGACAGCATGGGCGAGCTGCAGGTCCCGGCCGATGCCCTGTGGGGCGCGCAGACCCAGCGCGCGGTGCAGAACTTCCCCGTCTCGGGGCGGCCGATGCCGCGCGGCTTCATCCGTGCGCTGGGCCTGGTCAAGGCCGCCGCGGCCGAGGTCAACGCCGGCCTGGGCCTGCTGCCCAAGGGCGTGGCCGCCGCGGTGCGCGCCGCGGCGCTGGACGTGGCCGCGGGCCGGTACGACGCCCACTTCCCGGTCGACATCTACCAGACCGGCTCGGGCACTTCGTCGAACATGAACGCCAACGAGGTGATCGCCGCGCTGGCGACGCGCCGGCGGGAGGGGGCCTCCGGCAGGGCGGACAAGGGCAAGGTGCACCCGAACGACCACGTCAACCTGGGCCAGAGTTCCAACGACGTGGTGCCCACCGCGATCCGGGTCTCGGCGCAACTGGCGGTGGTCGAGGACCTGCTGCCGGCGCTCAAGCACCTGCGCCGTACCATCCGCCGCCGCGGCCGCGAGCTGCGCCGGGTGGTCAAGACCGGCCGTACCCACCTGATGGACGCGATGCCGCTGACCTTCGAGCAGGAGTTCGGTGCCTGGGCCTCGCAGTTGGAATCGGCCGAGGCGCGCATCGAGGATGCGCTCAAGCGCCTGCGCCGCCTGCCACTGGGCGGTACGGCCATCGGCAGCGGGATCAATGCCGACCCACGCTTCGGCCCGAAGGCGGCCAAGGCGATCTCGGCGCTGGCCGGCACCCGGTTCGAGAGCGCCGACGACAAGTTCGAGGGCCTGGCCGCGCAGGACGACGCGGTCGAATTGTCCGGCCAGCTCAACGCGCTGGCGGTGGCCCTGATCAAGATCGCCAATGACCTGCGCTGGATGAACGCCGGGCCGTTGGCCGGGCTGGGCGAGATCGAGCTGCCGGCATTGCAGCCGGGCAGTTCGATCATGCCCGGCAAGGTCAACCCGGTGATCCCGGAGGCGACGGTCATGGCCGCCGCGCAGGTGATCGGCCATCACACCGCCATTACCGTGGCCGGGCAGACCGGCAACTTCCAGCTCAACGTGACCCTGCCGCTGATCGCGGCCAACCTGCTGGAGTCGATCCAACTGCTGTCGAACGTCTCGCGGCTGCTGGCCGATTCGAGCATCGCCGGGCTGAA
This sequence comes from Pseudoxanthomonas broegbernensis, assembly GCF_014202435.1. Classification (GTDB taxonomy): domain Bacteria; phylum Pseudomonadota; class Gammaproteobacteria; order Xanthomonadales; family Xanthomonadaceae; genus Pseudoxanthomonas; species Pseudoxanthomonas broegbernensis. The sequence goes on from NZ_JACHGU010000002.1 coordinate 531,194, forward strand.
GGTGCGCGGCGAGCGGGTGAAGGAGGCGCTGGAACGCAACCCGATCCTGGTCACCGCGCTGAACCCGGTGATCGGCTACGAGAAGGGCGCGGCCATCGCCAAGCGCGCCTACAAGGAAGGGCGGCCGGTGCTGGAGGTGGCGATGGAAGTCACCGGCCTGCCGGAGAAGACGCTCGGGCCGCTGCTGGACCCGGCGCTGCTGGCGCGGGGCGGCATCCACGGCAAGCCCGGCGGCGGAGGCGGCTGAGCGCCGTCGCCGCCGGCCCGGCCGCGGTCCCGCGCCTGCTTCAGGATGCCGCGGCCTCGGCGGCCTCGGCGGCCTCGCGGTCTTCGCGGCAGTCCTCGATGTCCGATGCGTCCATCGTCGCGTAGGGGACGAAGGCGGGCAGCACGGCGGCCAGGGCCTGTTGCGACTGCAGCAGGGCGGGCATGCGGTCGCAGATCTTCAGCGCTTCGGCCTCGATCCGCCTGCCCTCGGCCTCCATCTGCTTTTCGAACGCGTCCGAGTCGCCGCTGAGCACGCTCTTCAGCGCGCCCACCGCCGCCTTGGCGCCGAGGTCCGCGCCCTGCGCGCCCACCTCGATGCCGGCTTCGGCGATGGCGACGATGCGTGCGCGGTGGACCAGCAGCAGCCGGCGCTGCTCCTCGTTCACCGGTACCGCCTTGCCGTCGATCAGCAGGTCGCCCTGCGGGCTGATCTCGGCCCGCGGCAGGTCGCCGGCATCGCGGTTGCGGCCGCCGAGGTTGATGCCCTTGCCGGCGTCGCCGCCGATGGGGATGTTCTTCGTGGCCAGCTCCTGGCGGGCCTTTTCCAGCCCCTGGCGAACGGCCTGGCCGAGCAGGGTGTCGCTCTTGCCGGCGGTGGCCGGGTCGGCGGGAGCCGGTTCACGGCTGCAGGCGGCCAGCGGCAGCAGGCACGCCAACAGTACGGGCAGGACATGTGGGCGCGGGCGGAAAGCGTTCATGGGTAAGTCTCCGTTGGAGAGGAAGGCGCGCCGATTCGCGCTCTGGTCGGGCACGTGCATCCCGGTGGTCGGGTGGCGCGGCGGCATGCCGGCGGTGGTCGCCCGGCCGGCCGCCGCGGCCGGTCAGGCTTCGTCGCGCCAGCGGCGCAGGTACACCGCCATCGCGATGAAGGCCACACCCACCGCCGCGCCGATCCAGATGTCGGCGGCGGCGAAGGCGTGCCAGCTACGGGTCAGGTCGATCGCATTGGCCAGGTCGTCGGGCGTCGCGGCCCGGACCGCGGGGTCAGCGATGCCGCCGCTGATGGTCGGGTACCAGGTGCCGGGCAGCACGCTCAGCAGCATGCGGTAGAAGCCGGCGTACCAGACCGTGCCGTGCGCGATCTGCACGCCGGGCAGGATCGAGACCATGCTGATGACCACGCAGGCCAGCACCGGCACCAGTACCGCCCACAGGAACGGCTTGGAACGGGCGGCGGCCGAGCAGAACATCAGCCAGCCCACCGTCGGCAGGGCCCAGACCATGTACACCGGCAGCGAGGCCAGCACGCCGCCGATGATCCGCAGCGGATGGGACTGGGTGAACACCGCCGTGGCCGCGGGCAGGCCGTTGATGGTGATGGTGAGGGCGCAGGCCACCCACAGCGCCACGCCGATCAGCAGGCCCACCCCGATCGCGTACAGCGGCGCCAGCACCAGGGCCCAGGTCGCCTTGGACAGCACCATCTGCAGGTCCGACACCGGCAGCGACTTCCAGAACAGCACGCTGCGGTCGCGGCGGTCGTCGTACAGCGAGCCCAGCGCGTAGAAGAACACCACGAACGCCAGCACCACGCAGGCCAGCATCACGCCGGACAGCAGCATGCCGTCGCCCATCGCGCCCAGCGCCTGGTGCATCTGGCCGGCCTCGCCGCCGAACACGAAGCCGCTGTCGCCCATGCTGCGGCGGGCGGCGATGCTGCCGATGACCGCCAGGATCAGGTTCAGCACTACGATAATGGCGCCGGCGATGGCCGGGGCCCAGACGAATCCTCCGCGGTTCTCCCAGAACTCGCGCTTCAGCAGCCAGGCGAACTTGGCCATGGCCGGCGCGCGGGCCGGCGTGGCGGGCAGTGCGTTCATGCGTAGGTTCCCTTCATGATGGCCACGAACAGGTCGGCCAGGCCGGGCTTGCGGGTCTCGCCCAGGCCCGATAGCTGCGCCTGCCGCACCCCGTCGTACAGCAGCACGGTCTTGCCGAAGGGCAGGGCGCGCTCGTCGATGGGCCGCAGTGCGCGCGCCGGCTCCAGCGCGTCGGCGCCGACCAGCAGCTCGGTGTAGCGGTCGGCCACTTCGTCCATCTCGGCCGAGAGCACGATCCGGCCGTCGCGGATGAACAGCACGTCGGTGAGGATGTGCTCGATCTCCTCGACCTGGTGGGTGGTGACCAGGATGGTCTTGTGCTCGTCGAAGTAGTCCTCCAGCAGGCGCTGGTAGAACTGCTTGCGGTAGAGGATATCCAGGCCCAGGGTCGGCTCGTCCAGCACCAGCAGGCGCGCGTCGATGGCCATCACCAGGGCCAGGTGCAACTGCACGATCATGCCCTTGGACATCTCGCGCACGCGCAGCTTCGGGTCGAGCTGGGTGTTGGCCAGGAAGCGCTCGCACTTAGCGCGGTCGAAGCGCGGATGCACGCCGGCGACGAAGTCGATCGCCTCGCGCACCCGCAGCCAGCGCGGCAGCACCGCCACGTCGGCGATGAAGCAGACCTGGTTCATCAGCTCCTCGCGCCGGGTGCGCGGGTCGAGGCCCAGCACGCTCAGCCGGCCCTCGAACGGGATCAGGCCGAGGATGGCCTTCAGCGCGGTGGTCTTGCCGGCGCCGTTGGGGCCGATCAGGCCGACGATGCGCCCGGCGCCGATCCGGAAGTCGGCGCCGGCCACCGCCAGCTTGTGCTTGTAGGCCTTGCGCAGGCCATGGGCGGAGACCACCGCCGCGTCGGGGTGGTCGGTCTCGGGGGCGAGGGCGCTCATCGGCGGTTCTCCAGGGAATCGAGCAGGTCCTGCATGGACAGGCCCAGGCGTTGGATGCGTTCGGCCACGGCGGGCCATTCTTCGGTGAGGAAGCGCTCGCGCTCGCTGCTGCGCAGCTTCTTGGAGGCTTCCTCGGTGACGAACATGCCCAGCCCGCGCCGCTTCTCCACCAGGCCCTCGTCGGCCAGTTCCTGGTAGGCGCGGGAGACGGTGATCGGGTTGAGCCGGTATTCGGCCGCGACCTGGCGGACCGAGGGCAGGGCCTCGCCCGGCGTGAGCAGCCCGTCCAGCATCATGGCGATCACCCGCTCCTTGAGTTGCCGGTAGATCGGAGCGCCGTCGCTCCATTGGATGTCGCTCATGGGTCAGCCCCGGGGGCGCAAGGCGCGTGCGAAGGAGAAGTAGGGCATGGACGAGGACGCCCGGACCCGCCGCATCGGACGCTTAACGGCGTCCCCCGGTTCGCCCTGCGCATGCTCCACGGCCGACCCGGCCGGTCCATAATCGGCCGGCCGCGGATCCTGTTCGGGCAGCCAACGCATGGCGGACAGGGCCATCGTCACGCCCATCGCCGCCCATCCCAGCCGGCCCGCGTAAGAGATGCGCTTCATGGTCTTCACCCTGCTTGTCTGGTGTTGTATTCAACTATAACACCTAAACACGTGGAGTCAACACTCCCCCTTCCAATCGATGGCCCTCATCCGGCCGTCCTGCATCAGGAGGCACTTCGATGTCCCTCAAGTACCTGATTTCCATTGCGATTTCCCTGGGCCTAGCCGCCTCTGCCAGTGCCGCCGGTCCGTCCCTTCTGGACGTGGAATACCGTCCGCTGGCCGGAAAGACACCGGTCAACCTGGCCCAGCAGCACGCCGGGAAGGTGCTGCTGGTGGTCAATACCGCCAGCAAGTGCGGCTTCACCCCGCAGTACGAAGGCCTGGAGGCGCTGCAGCAGCACTACGCGGCGCGCGGCTTCGCGGTGCTCGGCTTCCCGTCCAACGACTTCCGCAACCAGGAGTCCGGCGACGAGGCGCAGATCCAGGAGTTCTGCACGCTCACCTACGGGGTCAAGTTCCCCATGTACGAGAAGGTGCACGTGCTCGGCGCGCAGGCCACGCCGCTGTACCAGCGCCTGGCCCGGGCCACCGGCACCGAGCCGGGCTGGAACTTCCACAAGTATCTGGTCTCGCGCGATGGTCGCGTGGTCGGCAACTGGGTCAGCACGGTGGAGCCGCAGGACCCCGCGCTGGTGGCGGCGATCGAGCGCGAACTCAAGGCGGCGGTGCCGGCGCACTGATCCGGCATGGCGCGTGCGTGCGACAATGCGCCCGCGCCGGCCCCGGCCGGCGGATCGATCCAACCCTTACGGAACTCTGACGAATGAACAACCGCATGCGCGGCGCGCTGGCGTCGCTGGTGATGGGAGCGAGCATGATGACGGGAGCGGCGATGGCACAGGACAAGGCCGCGCTGGCCACCGAGAAGGACAAGGTCAGCTACGCGATCGGCCTGGACGTGGCCCGCTCGTTCGAGTCGGTCGCCCAGGACATCGACCTGGCCGCGCTGCGCCGTGCGGTGGAGAACGCCTTCGCCGGCGCCGAGCCGCTGCAGCCGGAGGAGCAGGCCCAGGCGATCCACATGGCGCTGCAGACCGTGGTGGCGGCGCGCTCCGGGCAGCGCGTGCCGGGCATGGCGCCCGGCAGCGAGCCGCAGGCGCCGCCCAGGGAGCAGGTCGGCCTGCTGGTGGGCGACCGCATGGTCGGCCCCTCGCTGGAACCGCTGAAGGACGACCTGGACCTGGACGTGCTGTTCCAGGCGCTGCGCACCTCCTTCGCCAAGGGCACCCCGCTGCTGAACGAGCAGGAGGCCATGGCCACCCTGCAGGCCTACATGGGCCGCAAGCAGCAGGTCGCCGCGCAGCAGAACCGCGCCGACGGCGCCGCGTTCCTGGCCAAGAACCGCGAGCAGAAGGGCGTGATCGCCAGGCCGTCGGGCCTGCAGTACCTGGTCCTGCGCGAGGGCAGCGGCCCGCGTCCGATGCCGAGCGACCGGGTGCGCGTGAACTACGAGGGCAAGTTGCTGGACGGCACCGTGTTCGACAGTTCCTACGAGCGCGGCCAGCCGGCCGAGTTCGGCCTGGACCAGGTGATTGCCGGCTGGACCGAGGGCGTGGCGCTGATGCCGGTGGGCGCCAAGTACCGCTTCTGGATCCCGTCGGACCTGGCCTACGGCGCCAACGGCGCGCCGGGCGGCAAGATCGGCCCGGACGCGACCCTGACCTTCGACGTGGAACTGCTGGGCATCGCCCCGTAAGTCCGGCGTCACGACGGAAGCCACGATGCGCGTCGCGATCTTCGGAACCGGTTACGTGGGCCTGGTCACCGGGACCTGCCTGGCCGAGGTCGGCCACGAGGTGGTCTGCGTCGACGTCGACGCGGCCAAGATCGAGGGCCTGAAGAACGGGGTCGTCCCGATCTACGAGCCCGGGCTGGAGCCGATGGTCCGGGCCAACCACGCCGCCGGCCGGCTGCACTTCACCACCGATGCGGCCGTCGCCGTGGCCCATGGCGACCTGGTGTTCATCGCCGTGGGCACGCCGGCCGAAGAGGACGGCAGCGCCGACCTGCAGCACGTGCTGGCCGTGGCCCGGACCATCGGCCGGCACATCGACGGCCCGGTGGTGGTGGTGGGCAAGTCCACCGTGCCGGTGGGCACCGCCGACCGGGTGCGCGCGGCCATCGCCGCCGAACTGGAGGCGCGCGGGGCCGACGTCCCGTTCGACGTGGTCTCCAATCCCGAGTTCCTCAAGGAAGGCGACGCGGTGGCCGACTGCATGCGCCCGGACCGCATCGTCATCGGCGCCGACAGCCATGCCGCGGTGGCACGCATGCGCCGCCTGTACGCGCCGTTCAACCGCAACCACGACCGCTTCGTGGTGATGGACGTGCGCTCGGCCGAACTGACCAAGTACGCGGCCAACGCCATGCTGGCGACCAAGATCAGCTTCATGAACGAGATCGCCAACATCGCCGAGCGCGTGGGCGCGGACGTGGAGGCGGTGCGCAAGGGCATCGGCTCGGACCCGCGCATCGGCTGGCACTTCATCTATCCCGGCGCTGGCTACGGCGGGTCGTGCTTCCCCAAGGACGTGCAGGCGCTGGCCCGCACCGCCCACGCGCATGGCTACGATGCGCGCCTGCTGCAGGCGGTGGAGGACGTGAACGAGCGCCAGAAGGGCCACCTGTTCGAGCTGGTCCAGCGCCATTACGACCGTGGCGAGGACGAGGGCGTGCGCGGCAAGGCGTTCGCGGTGTGGGGGCTGGCGTTCAAGCCCAACACCGACGACATGCGCGAGGCCTCCAGCCGGCGCCTGCTGGAACAGTTGTGGGAGGCCGGCGCCACGGTGCGGGCCTACGACCCCGAGGCGATGGACGAGGCCCGCCGTCTCTACGGGCAGCGCGATGACCTGGTGCTGTGCGAATCGGCGCCCGCCGCCCTGGAAGGCGCCGACGCATTGGTGGTGGTCACCGAATGGAAGGAGTTCCGCATCCCCGACTTCGGCCGCCTGCAGGCGGCGCTGGCCGACGCGGTGGTGTTCGACGGCCGCAACCTGTACGAGCCGGAGGAGGCCGAGGCCGCGGGCTTGGCCTACTACGGCATCGGGCGCGGCCGTTCGGTGCGGGTGCCGTGAGTCCGGTGCAGGCGACGATGCCGGGCATGGACGGCGGCGATGGACTGGAGCGCCGGCTGGTCGAGCTGGAGACCCGGCTCGCGTTCCAGGAGCATGCCCTGTCCGAACTGAGCGAGGCCCTGGCCGAGGCGCGCCTGGAGCGCGCGCGCAGCGACGAGCTGCTGCAACTGGTGCTGGCCGACCTGCGCGGCCTGCGCGGGGCCCTGTACGCCGACCCGGCCAGCGAGCCGCCGCCGCCGCATTATTGAGCCCGCGGGCGCCCGCCGCGCTCGCCGCCTCCCACCCCCACGCCGCCCTGCAGCGGCCGCCGCCATTCCGACGACGATGACCGACAGCTTTCGCGAACAGTTGCTCAACCTCGGCTTCAAGGCCGCGCCCAGGCCCGAGCGCAAGCCCGGCGGCAAGGGCGGCCACGGCGGACCGCGCAAGGAAGGAGCGCCCGGTGGCGGGCCGGCGAAGGATGGTTCGCCACGCGGCGCGCACCGCGGCGGACCCGCGCACGATGGCGCGCGCGGCGGCCGGCATCCGGGCGAAGGCAAGTCCGGCGCGTCCGGCAAGCAAGGCCGGGCCGCGCCACGGGCCGCGCATGCGCAAGACGGCGCCCGCCGCAAGGCGGAGATGGACCTGGGCAAGGCCTGGGCGCTGCGCGCGCAACAGGAGAAGCACGAGCGCATCGAGGCCGAGCGCATCAAGCAGGAGGAAGCGCGCCAGCGTCGCGAAGCGCGGGCGAAGCTGGAGGAACTGCTGCAGGGCAGGGCGTTCAACGACGCGGCCGCCGAGATCGCCCGCCATTTCGAGTACGGCGGCAAGATCAAGCGCATCTATGTCACCGAGGCCCAGCTCAAGGCGCTCAACGCCGGTGCGCTGGGCGTGGTCCAGCTCAACGGCCGCTACCTGCTGGTCGATGCGGCGGTGCTGGCGCAGGCCGCGGCGGTGTTCCCGCCGGCGGTGGCGCTGAAGGTCGATCCGGACGCGCCCGCGCAGGACGATCCCTACGCCGACCCGCGCTACCAGGTGCCCGACGACCTGGTCTGGTGAGGGCGCGGCGCGGCGGGCGTCCTTTCCCCCGGCTGCGCGCCCGTCCTCTTCACGCGACAAGGCTTGCCCGGCGACCGCATCGCCGGCTAGCCTGCGTCCACTTATGGACACCCCCCTTCGACTCCTGATTCACGGCGCATCCGGGCGCATGGGCCAGGCGCTGCTGCGCCTGGCGGCCGAAGCGCCCGATGCCTGGCAGGTGGTGGCCGCCGTCACCCGGCGCGCGCCCGCGCAGCGCGTGGCCGACGGCGTGCCGTTCTTCGCCGCCGCCGAACTGGCCGCGGTGCCCGAATTCGACGCGGCCATCGACTTCAGCCTGCCGGAAGGCTTCGACCCGGTGCTGGCGCTGTGCGTGGAGCGCGGCCGCGCGCTGGTGTCGGGCACGACCGGACTGGCGCCGGCGCAACGCGACGCGCTGGAGGCCGCCGCGCAGTCCATCGCGCTGCTGTGGGCCTCCAACTTCAGCGTCGGGGTGGCGGTGCTGAACGAACTGGTCGAACGCGCCGCGCGGGCGCTGCCGGGCTGGGACTGCGACATCGTCGAGTCGCACCACGCGCACAAGAAGGACGCGCCCTCGGGTACCGCCCTGACCCTGGGCGAAGCGGCCGCCGCCGGCGGGGCGCAGCCGCGCTACGCCAGCCTGCGCGCCGGCGACATCGTCGGCGAGCACCTGGTCCAGTTCGCCGGGCAGGGCGAGCGCGTGGAGCTGGTGCACCGCGCCACCAACCGCGACATCTTCGCGCGCGGGGCGCTGCAGGCCGCAACGCGCCTGAACGGGCGCGGGCCGGGCCTGTACAGCATGCGCGGGCTGCTGTTCGGCACGGCCTGAGCCGCCGCCGGCGGGCCGGCCCGCCGCCCGGCCAGCGTTCCCTTTTGGGGGCTTCGCCGGTACAATTCCCGCTCGCCTGTTACCCCATGCCCCGGACCGGAGAGACACCGAGTCCGCGGCTTTCTGCAGCCCGGCTTCCGCCGTGGCCGGCGACAGGGCTCCTCACTATCCTCAAGGCGAACCACGTGACTCAATCCGCAATCCTCGTCCTCGAAGACGGCACCGTGTTCGAGGGCGACTCCGTAGGCGCCAGCGGCCTGTCGGTCGGCGAAGTGGTGTTCAACACCTCCATGACCGGATACCAGGAGATCCTCACCGATCCCTCCTATGCCCGCCAGTTGGTCACGCTGACCTACCCCCACATCGGCAACACCGGCTGCACCGCCCAGGACGACGAGGCCGCGCAGGTGTGGTCGGCCGGCCTGATCGTGCGCGACGTTCCGCGCCGTCCCAGCAGTTGGCGCAGCCAGGCGCCGTTGCAGGAATGGCTGGCCGCGCGCGGCGTGGTCGCCATCGCCGGCATCGACACCCGCAAGCTGACCCGCCTGCTGCGCGAGCGCGGCGCCCAGAACGGCGCGCTGATGGCCGGCGCGGGCCTGGACGTGGAGCAGGCGCTGGAGGCGGCGCGCAAGTTCCCCGGCCTCAAGGGCATGGACCTGGCCAAGGTGGTGAGCACCACCGAGCCCTATCCGTGGAGCGAGGGCCAGTTGGACCTGGACCGCAACGCGTTCGCCCGCAGCGAGCCGAGGTTCAAGGTCGTGGCCTACGATTTCGGGGTGAAGCTCAACATCCTGCGCATGCTCGCCGGCCGCGGCTGCGAGGTGACGGTGGTGCCGGCGCAGACCCCGGCCGCCGAGGTGCTGGCGCTGAAGCCCGACGGCGTGTTCCTGTCCAACGGACCGGGCGACCCGGCGCCCTGCGACTACGCGGTGGCCGCCATCGGCGAGTTCGTGGCCAGGAAGATCCCGCTGTTCGGGATCTGCCTGGGCCATCAGTTGCTGGCCCTGGCCAGCGGCGCGAAGACCATGAAGATGGCCCACGGCCACCATGGCGCCAACCATCCGGTCATCGACCTGGACAGCGGCAAGGTGATGATCACCTCGCAGAACCACGGCTTCGCGGTGGACGAGTCCAGCCTGCCGGCCGCGGTCCGCGTCACCCACCGGTCCCTGTTCGACGGGACCAACCAGGGCATCGAGCTGGCCGATGCGCCTGCGTTCTCGTTCCAGGGCCACCCGGAAGCGTCGTCCGGCCCGCACGACGTCGCGCCGCTGTTCGACAGGTTCGTCGCGCTCATGGAGAAGAACTGACATGCCCAAGCGCAACGACATCAAGACCATCCTCATCATCGGCGCCGGCCCGATCGTCATCGGCCAGGCGTGCGAGTTCGACTATTCCGGCGCGCAGGCCTGCAAGGCCCTGCGCGAGGAGGGCTACCGGGTGGTGCTGGTCAACAGCAACCCGGCCACGATCATGACCGACCCGGACACCGCCGACGCGGTGTACATCGAGCCGATCAACTGGCAGACGGTCGAGAAGATCATCGCCAAGGAAAAGCCCGACGCGCTGCTGCCGACCATGGGCGGCCAGACCGCGCTGAACTGCGCGCTGGACCTGGCCGACAACGGCGTGCTGGACAAGTACGGCGTGGAGCTGATCGGCGCCAAGCGCGAGGCCATCCGCATGGCCGAGGACCGCGAGCTGTTCCGCGTGGCGATGGGCGAGATCGGCCTGGAGTGCCCGAAGGCCGAGGTCGCCAGGACCTTCGAGCAGGCGGTGGAGATCCAGGCCAAGGTGGGCTACCCGACCATCATCCGCCCGTCCTTCACCCTGGGCGGCAGCGGCGGCGGCATCGCCTACAACCGCGAGGAGTTCGAGGACATCGTCAAGCGCGGCCTGGAACTGTCGCCGGTGGGCGAGGTGCTGGTCGAGGAGTCGGTGCTGGGCTGGAAGGAGTTCGAGATGGAGGTGGTCCGCGATACCGCGGACAACTGCATCATCGTCTGCTCCATCGAGAACCTGGACCCGATGGGCGTGCATACCGGCGACTCGATCACCGTGGCGCCCGCGCAGACCCTGACCGACAAGGAGTACCAGCGCCTGCGCGACGCCTCCATCGCGGTGCTGCGCAAGATCGGCGTGGATACCGGCGGTTCCAACGTGCAGTTCGGCATCAACGTCCAGACCGGGCGGGTGGTGGTCATCGAGATGAACCCGCGCGTGTCGCGGTCCTCGGCGCTGGCCTCCAAGGCCACCGGCTTCCCGATCGCCAAGGTCGCGGCCAAGCTGGCGGTGGGCTACACCCTGGACGAGCTGAAGAACGAGATCACCGGCGGCCTCACCCCGGCCTCGTTCGAGCCGGCGATCGACTACGTGGTCACCAAGATCCCGCGCTTCGCCTTCGAGAAGTTCCCGCAGGCCGACGCGCGCCTGACCACGCAGATGAAGTCGGTGGGCGAGGTGATGGCGATGGGCCGCACCTTCCGCGAGTCGGTGCAGAAGGCCCTGCGCGGCCTGGAGACCGGCAAGACCGGCTTCGACCCGACCGGCCTGGACCTGTCCAGCGAGGACGACCTGGCCGTGCTGCGCCGCGAGCTGAAGGCGCCGGGCGCCGAGCGCCTGTTCTACGTGGCCGACGCCTTCCGCGCCGGCATGAGCGTGGAGGACATCCACGCGCTGTCGTTCATCGACCCGTGGTTCCTGGACCAGATCGAGGAGATCGTCGAGGAAGAGAAGAAGCTGGCGGCCGAGGGCCTGGACTCGCTGGACGCCGCGCGCCTGCGCAAGCTCAAGCGCGACGGTTTCTCCGATGCGCGCCTGGCCGAGCTGGCCGGCACCAACGAGGCCGCCGTCCGCGCCCTGCGCCGCGCGCACAAGGTCAAGCCGGTCTACAAGCGCGTGGACTCCTGCGCGGCCGAGTTCGCCACCTCCACCGCCTACCTGTATTCCACCTACGAGGACGAGTGCGAGGCCGACCCGAGCGACCGCGACAAGATCATGATCCTCGGCGGCGGCCCCAACCGCATCGGCCAGGGCATCGAGTTCGACTACTGCTGCGTCCATGCCGCGCTCGCGCTGCGCGAGGACGGCTACGAGACCATCATGGTCAACTGCAACCCGGAGACCGTGTCCACCGACTACGACACCTCCGACCGCCTGTACTTCGAGCCGCTGACGCTGGAAGACGTGCTGGAGATCGTCGAGCTGGAGCAGCCCAAGGGCGTGATCGTGCAGTACGGCGGCCAGACCCCGCTGAAGCTGGCCCGCGCGCTGGAGGCCAACGGCGTGCCGGTGATCGGCACCAGCCCGGACTCCATCGACCTGGCCGAGGACCGCGAGCGCTTCCAGCAACTGGTCGAGACGCTGGGCCTGAAGCAGCCGCCCAACCGCACCGCGCGCACCGCCGACGAGGCGCTGGCCCTGGCCCGCGAGATCGGCTACCCGCTGGTGGTGCGTCCCAGCTACGTGCTCGGCGGCCGCGCCATGGAGATCGTGTACGGCGAGTCCGACCTGGCCCGCTACGTGCGCGACGCGGTGAAGGTGTCCAACGACTCGCCGGTGCTGCTGGACCGCTTCCTCGACAACGCGGTGGAAGTGGACGTGGACCTGATCGCCGACGCCGAGGGCAACACCCTGGTCGGCGGGGTGATGGAGCACATCGAAGAGGCCGGCGTGCACTCGGGCGACTCGTCCTGCTCGCTGCCGCCGTACTCGCTGTCGGCCGCCACCCAGGACGAGCTGCGCCGGCAGGTGGTCGAGCTGGCCAAGGCCCTGAACGTGGTCGGCCTGATGAATACCCAGTTCGCGATCCAGACCCACGAGGACGGCAGCGATACCGTCTTCCTGCTGGAGGTGAACCCGCGCGCCTCGCGCACCGTGCCGTTCGTGTCCAAGGCCACCGGCGTGCCGCTGGCCAAGATCGCCGCGCGCTGCATGGCCGGCCGCAGCCTGGCCGAGCAGGGCGCCACCCGCGAGGTGGTGCCGGACTACTACTCGGTGAAGGAGGCGATCTTCCCGTTCGCCAAGTTCCAGGGCGTGGACCCGATCCTCGGCCCGGAGATGCGCTCCACCGGCGAGGTGATGGGCGTGGGCCGCAGCTTCTACGCGGCCATGGCGCGCGCGCAGGAAGCCGGCGGGATCAAGGCGCCGCTGCCGGGCAAGGCGTTCGTGTCCGTGCGCGACCCGGACAAGCAGCGCGTGCTGCCGGTGGCCAGGGCCCTGCTCGAGCGCGGCTTCAGCCTGGTCGCCACCCGCGGCACCGCGGCCTGGCTGCAGGAGCACGGCATCGAGTGCGCGCTGGTGAACAAGGTGGCCGAGGGCCGCCCGCACATCGTCGACTCCATCAAGAACGGCGAGATCGCCTACATCGTCAACACCACCGAAGGCCGCGCGGCGATCGCCGACTCGTTCTCGATCCGGCGCGAGGCGCTGCAGCAGCGCGTGACCTATTCGACCACCATTGCGGGTGCGCGCGCGCTGGTGCATTCGCTCGAGTTCCGCGGCACCGGCCCGGTCTGGTCGCTGCAGGAACTGCATGAGGAGCTGCAATCGTGAGAGCCCCGATGACGATCAAGGGCGCCCAGCGCCTGCGCGAGGAGCTGGAACACCTCAAGTCGGTCAAGCGGCCCGAGGTGATCGCCGCCATCGCCGAGGCGCGCGGGCACGGCGACCTCAAGGAGAACGCCGAGTACCACGCCGCCCGCGAGCAGCAGGGCTTCATCGAGGGCCGCATCAAGCAGTTGGAGAGCGAGCTCTCGCACGCCGACCTGATCGACGTGGCCAAGCTCAACGCCGGCAGCAAGGTGGTGTTCGGCGCCACCGTGACCCTGGCCGACGTGGAGACCGACGAGGAAACCCGCTACCAGATCGTGGGCGACCTGGAGGCCGATATCAAGCAGGGCCTGATCGCCATCTCCTCGCCGGTGGCGCGCGCGCTGATCGGCAAGGAGGAGGGCGATGCGGTGGTGATCGACGCTCCCGGCGGCAAGCGCGAGTACGAGATCGCCGGCGTCGAGTACCTGGGCTGACGGTCGCGCCGGCGGGTTCCGCGCCATGACCTCCATCGCCTTGCTGCTGCCCGAGCGCGCGCGCCTGGGCGGGACGCTGCCGGCGGTGGCCGGTGCCGCGCTCGGCCGCGCCGATCGGGAACAGGCCGACGCCGGCGGGCGGGCGCAGTTGCGCCGGCATTTCCGGCTGCTGCCGGACCATTGGCCGGCGGCGGCGCTGACCCGGCAGGCCGATGCCCCGGGCGATGCCACAGGCGCGGTATGGCTGCGGGCCGACCCGGCGCACGTGGCGCCCGACCTCAACGGCGCACGCCTGCTCGGCTGGGGCGAGGGCCTGGGCCTGGGCGCCGAGGATGCGCAGGCCCTGTTGCCCGCGCTGCGGCCGCTGTTCGGCGATGCCGGCTTCCTGCTCGATGCGCCGCATCCGGCGCGCTGGTACCTGCGCCTGCCCGAAGGCACGCGCCTGCCCGATTTCGCGGCTCCGGAAGAGGCGGTCGGCGAAGACCTGTTCCTGGCCCTGCCGCAGGGCGACGACGCGCTGGCGCGGCGCTGGCGTGCGCTGATCACCGAAGTGCAGGTGGTCCTGCACCAGCATCCCTGGAACGGCGAGCGCGCCGCGCAGGGCAAAGTGGCGATCAACTCGCTGTGGTTCTGGGGCGGCGGTGTCGCGCCGGACGCGGTGCAATCGCGCTACATGAACGTGCGCAGCCCCGATGCCCTGCTGCAGGCGCTGGCGCGCGCCGCCGGTGCGGCGATGACCGCGCCGCAGACGACGGCCATGGCCACCGGCGACAGCCTGGTCGACCTGCGCCACCTGCGCTCGCTGGAGGTCTTCGTCCGCCATGTGTTGCCGCCGCTGCTGGAGTCGATGGCGCAGGGCGAGTACGACACCCTGACGCTCGATTTCGAGGACGGCGCGCGCTTCCACCTGCGGCGCGGGCAGCGGTGGCGATTGTGGCGGCGGCCGCTGGCGGCGCTGGCGGGATGAGCCGGCCGCGCCGGATGGGCCGGGCATGACCCCGGCCGCCTTGCGGATCCGCCGGCGGCCCGATGCCGCCGTGGACGGGCACTGGCCCGACGCGGTGCCGCCGCTGCTGCGCCGGGTCTACGCCGCGCGCGGCGCCGCCGGCATCGAGGCCGCGCGGCCCCGGCTGGCGTCGCTGATGCCGCCCGACGGCCTGGGCGGCTTGGACGCGGCCACCGGGCTGCTCGAAAGGGCCATCCGCGAACAGCGCCACATCGTGGTCGTCGGCGATTTCGACTGCGATGGCGCCACCGCCTGCGCGGTCGGCGTGCGCGGCCTGCGGATGCTGGGCGCGGCGCGGGTTTCGCACGCGGTACCCAACCGCATGGTCCATGGCTATGGCCTGTCGCCGGCGCTGGTCGACGAGCTGGCGGCGCTGCGGCCCGATGTGCTGGTCACCGTGGACCACGGCATCGCCTGCCATGCCGGGGTGGCCGCCGCGCGCGCGCGCGGCTGGCAAGTGCTGGTCACCGACCACCACCTGCCGGGCGAGCGCCTGCCGCCGGCCGATGCCATCGTCAACCCGAACCTGCCCGGCGACGGCTTCCCCAGCAAGATGCTGGCCGGCGTCGGCGTGATCTTCTATGTGTTGCTGGCGCTGCGGCGAAGGATGCATTCGGACGATCGCCCCGATCGCGAGGATCGGGAAACGGCCATCCATGGCAGTGCTTCCCGGGAAAAGCGGTCCGAAAGGCGGCCCGACCTGACGTCCCTGCTGGACCTGGTCGCGGTGGGCACCATCGCCGACCTGGTGCCGCTGGACGCCAACAACCGCGCCCTGGCCGCCGCCGGCCTGCGTCGCCTGCGCGCCGGGTACGGCTGCGCCGGCCTGCGCGCCCTGATCGAGGTCTGCGGGCGCGACCCGGCGCGGCTGACCGCGGCCGACATCGGCTACGCCATCGGGCCGCGGCTCAACGCGGCCGGGCGGCTGGAGGACATGGCGCTGGGCATCGAGTGCCTGTTGACCGACGACATCGCGCGCGCGCGGGAACTGGCCGCCACGCTCGACGGCATCAATGCCCAGCGCCGCGCCGTCCAGCGCAGCATGACCGACGACGCCGAGGCGGCCCTGTCGCGCGCGCGCCTGCCGGAGGATGCGACGGCCCTGGCGCCGTGCCTGTTCGACCCGCAATGGCATCCGGGCGTGGTCGGCCTGGTCGCCTCGAAGATCAAGGAGCGCCTGCACCGGCCGGTGGTCGCGTTCGCGCCGGCCGAGCCGGGGGCCTCGCTGCTGCGCGGCTCGGCGCGCTCGATCCCCGGGTTCCACGTCCGCGATGCGCTGGCCGCGGTGGCGGCCAGGCATCCGGGACTGGTGGAGCGCTTCGGCGGGCACGCGATGGCGGCCGGGCTGAGCCTGGAACTGTCCAACCTGCCGGTATTCGAGCAGGCGTGGCAGGCGCATGCGGCGCGCATGCTGGACGACGGCCTGCTGCAATCCGAACTGCTCAGCGACGGCGAACTGCGCCCGCAGGAATTCGACCGCTTCCACGCCGAGGCGCTGCGCGACGGCGGACCGTGGGGGCAGGGATTTCCCGAGCCGTTGTTCGACGGCCGCTTCGACGTGCTGGACTGGCGCACGGTCGGCGAGCGCCACCTGCGCCTGACCTTGCGCCGTCCCGAAGGGCGCGAGCCGCTGGCGGCGATCCATTTCGGCGGGTGGAGTGGCGATGCGCCCTCGCCGAGCGTGCACCTGGCCTATCGGCTGGCGCCCGACGACTACCGCGGCGGGCAGGCGATCCAGCTCGTCATCGAGCATCTCGCACCGGCCTGATGGCCTCCTCGCCGGCGGGCGCCTCGTCGTTCGCCCGTGCGCGAGAGCCATCGGCTGTCCTCTTCGCCGTCTTCGCAGGGGACGGCAGGCGCTTGAGCCCGAACAGCGGGCGCAGCCAGCCGAACCGGCGGATGACGGTGTAGGCGGCCAGGCACAGGGCGAACGTCGCCAGCACCAGCAGCGGGCCTTCGAGCGCAGGCGGGAGGTCCAGCGGCTTGAGATGGTGCGCCAACACCACGATCACGGTCTGGTGCAGGATGTAGACCGGGAACACCGCCGCGCTCAGGTAGCGCAGGGCCGGGCTGTCGCCGGGTGCGAGGCGGCGGGCGAAGCCCAGCACGGCCACGATCGCACACCACTGGTCCAGGCCCCAGGCCGCGCGCATCGCCAGGCGCACCCAGGGAAGCGGGGCCAGGTCCGCGTAGGCGGCGAAATAGCCCACCAGCGCGGCCCAGGCCGCCAGCCACAGCGCCAGCGCCGTCCAGCGGACCCGGACGAGGGCGTCCCAGGCCGCCGGCGCGCGCGCGATCAGGAAGCCGAGCAGGAACACGCCGAAGTACTGGACGTGGTTGTACCAGTCGCCGACCAGGGCGTGGGTGGACCCGAAGCGCTCGACCAGCAGCATCCGCGCCAGGCCCAGCGCCAGCGCCGGCCACAGCAGCACACCCCAGCCGCGCAAGGCCGGGACCAGCAGCGATCGCGTGCGTTCCAGCAACGGCCGGGCCCACTGCCACAGCAGCCACAGGGCCACGGTGTAGACCCACAGGTAGGCCACGAACCACAGATGGTTCCAGGTGGGCAGGATGAGGCAGCCGTCCGCATCGCAGAAGCCGTCGTAGGCGGACAGGTAGCGGGCGTAGAAGACGGCGTAGCCCGCCTGCCAGCCGCCGGGCAACTGCTCGACCACCTCGTAATAGGACTGCGGGGGAACGACCACCAGCATGCCGAAGGCCAGCGGCACCAGCAGCCGCCACGAGCGGGCGCCGAGGAACCGGACGCGCCCGCTGCCGGCATGCGCGGCCTGCTCGGCCCGGTCCAGGAGGTAGGCGGTCGCCACCCCCGATACCAGGAACAGCAGCGACAGCCGCCAGGGCGAGCTGAGCAGCATCAGCGGTTCCAGCGCGGGACCGGCATGCGGGCTTTTGACGTGCCAGTCCCAGCTCACGTAGTACATGCCCACGTGGTAGAGGACCAGCAGCCCGAAGGCGCAGACCCGGATCCAGTCGAGGTCGTGGCGGCGTTGCATCGCGTCGGCTCCTGCGGAAGGGAATGCGGGGCAGGCTCGCGCAGACGGCAGGCCCCGGCCATCGCCAGGGGACGTGCCGCGGTGCCGGCGGGACGAGTCGCGGGACCCGGTGACGAATCGCCGCCGGCGGGCGCGGGGAGATGCGGCGGGTCGGCCCACCCGCGGCGCCTGCGCCGCCGGTACGGCGCGGGACGATGCATCGCGCCCGCTAGAATGCACCGATGACGCGGCCCGCCACGATGTCCTACGAACGCTACCTGCCCTGGAAGCGCTGGGTCGAAGCCGGGCTGTGGACAGTGCTGATCGCCGCCAACTGCGTGGGCAACAGCATGACCACCCTGATCGACCTGCGGCGGCAGGCCTCGGGCGTGCTGTCGTGGGAGCCGGCGGTGTGGGAGGCCAGCAGCGGCCTGGTGTGGCTGCTGGTGCTGATCCCGGGCATCGCCTGGTACACGCGCCGCTTCCCGCTGCACTGGGACAACTGGCGCCGGCGGCTGGCCGGGCATGCCGCGGCCAGCGCGGTGGTCTGCGCGGTGCACGTGGCCGGCATGGCGGTGCTGCGGATCCTGGCCTATCGCAGCCAGGGCATGGACTACGACTTCGGGCCATGGCCGCGCGAGCTGTGGTACGAATACCTGAAGGACGTGCGCAGCTTCGCCCTGATCGTGATCCTGATGGAGGGCTACCGCTCCCTGCTGCGCCGCTGGCAGGGCGAGGCGAGCCTGCTGGCCGAGCCGGACGAAGGGCCGCCGGTGGAGCCGGTCGAGCGCCCCGAGCGTTTCCTGGTACGCAAGCTCGGCCGCGAGTTCCTGATCGCCGCCAGCGACATCGAGTGGCTGCAGGCGGCCGGCAACTACGTCAACCTGCGCGTGCGCGGGCACGACTACCCGTTGCGCAGCACCATCGCCGGCATCCACGGGCGCCTGGACCCGCGCCGCTTCGTCCGGATCCACCGCAGCTTCATCGTGGCCCTGGACCAGGTCGCCTCGATCGAGCCGCTGGAGACCGGCGATGCCCGCGTGCACCTGAAGGACGGCGGCGCGCTGCCGTGCAGCCGGCGCTATCGCCAGGCGCTGCGCGGGCGCATCGACGGCGGCGAGGGCGATTGATCCGCCCTCGCCGCGGCCGGGTGGGGAGCGCCGGACTCAGGGCAGCACCGGCCGCAGGCCCACGCCCAGCCGGTTCCAGGCGTTGATGAGGGCCACGGCCATGGTCAGTTCGGCGATGCCGCGCGCATCGAAGTGCGCGGCCAGCGCCTCGTAGGCGGCATCGGCCGGCGCACCGGCGGGCAGGGCGGTCAACCGCTCGGCCCAGTCCAGCGCCGCGCCCTCGCGCGCGTCGAAGAAGCGGCTGTCGCGCCAGCCGGCGACGGTGTCGAGCTTGCGCGCCTGGACGCCGGCCTTGCGCAGCGCGCCGGCGTGCATGTCCATGCAGTAGGCGCAGCCGTTGATCTGGGACACCCGCAGGAACACGAGTTCGAGCAGCTCCTGTCCCAGGTGGCCGCCGTGCAGGGCGGTGCTGGCGGCGTACAGGCCCTGGAAGGCCTCGGGGACGTGCTTGGGATACTCGACGCGGTGGAACTTCATGGCAGGGCTTCTCATGGCGGCCGACGTGGCGCCTTCGCTACCAGGACGCGGCGGCGGCCGGCGGCGTGACACCCAGCTTGTCCGGATTGGCCACGTTGAGCAGCTCGGCGATCCGCTCGCCATCGCTGACCGCGACCATCGCCGCGACAAGCACGTCGTCGCGGTAGCGCAGGATCGCCGGCTCGCCGTTGACCCTGCCCATGCGCCAGGCGACGGCCGGGTCGCGGCGGCGGTAGGCCGCCCAGAACAGGCGGGCGATGCGCTCGGCGCCCAGCAGCGGGCGGATCGCCGCCAGCGCCTTGCCGCCGCCGTCGGAGACCAGCCGCGCGTCCTCGCGCAGCAGGGCGGCGACCGCCTCGCGGTCGCCCTGGCGCGCGGCCTGCATGAAGCGCTCCAGCAGGCGGCGATGCCGCTGCGGCGACACCTCGAAGCGCGGCCTGCCCGCCTGTATGCGCTCGCGCGCACGGTGGACCATCTGCCGGCAACTGGCCTCGCTGCGGCCCAGCAGGGCGGCGATCTGCGCATGGTCGTAGTCGAACGCCTCCCTGAGCAGGTACGCGGCGCGCTCTTCCGGGCCGAGCCGTTCCAGGACGGCGAGGAAGGCCAGCGAGACCTGCTGCGCGGTCTCGGCCCGGCGCGCGGGACCGGGCGCGTCGTCGGCCCGGCCTTCGAGGCCCGCGCCGGCGGCGGCGTCCGATGCCTCGATCCGCAGCGGCTCCGGCAGCCACGGGCCGGCATAGCGCTCGCGCCGCGCCCGCGCCGCGCGCAGGCGGTCGATGCCCAGCCGGGTCGCGGCGGCGACCAGCCAGGCTTCCGGGTCGCGGACCGTGGCCGGCCCGGCCCGGTGCCAGCGCAGCCAGGTGTCCTGGACCACGTCCTCGGCCTCGGCGCGGCTGCCGAGCATGCGGTAGGCCAGCGCGAACAGGCGCGGGCGATGGGATTCGAAGGGATCGTCGGTATCCATGGAAGCCAGGACGGAACGGCGTGTGCCGGCGTGACCGGCGGCCGGGGAGCCGCTTTGGCCTAAAATAAACCGGTTTTCGCCCGCCATGAGCCAGCCGTGAACGTTGCCCGCATTCCCAGCCCGTCGTCCGCCCCCGTGTCCATCCGCCAGGAGGACCTGATCCAGTCCGTCGCCGACGCCCTGCAGTACATCAGCTACTACCACCCGGTCGACTACATCCGCAGCCTGGCCGCCGCGTACGAGCGCGAGCAGTCGCCGGCGGCCAAGGACGCCATGGCGCAGATCCTGATCAATTCGCGCATGTGCGCGGAGGGCCACCGCCCGATCTGCCAGGACACCGGCATCGTCACCGTGTTTCTGCGGATCGGCATGCAGGTGCGCTGGGACGACGCCACCATGGGCGTGGAGGACATGGCCAACGAGGGCGTGCGCCGCGCCTACGGCCA
Source organism: Pseudoxanthomonas broegbernensis (assembly GCF_014202435.1). Taxonomy (GTDB): domain Bacteria; phylum Pseudomonadota; class Gammaproteobacteria; order Xanthomonadales; family Xanthomonadaceae; genus Pseudoxanthomonas; species Pseudoxanthomonas broegbernensis. Next base: position 551,769 of record NZ_JACHGU010000002.1, read on the forward strand.
CCCGGACAACACGCTGCGCGCCAGCGTGCTGGCCGACCCGGCGGGCACGCGCCGCAACACCCGGGACAACACCCCGGCGGTGGTCAACGTGAAGGTGGTGCCGGGCAACACCGTGGAGGTGATCGTCGCGGCCAAGGGCGGCGGCTCGGAGGCCAAGTCCAAGTTCGCCATGCTCAACCCGTCCGATTCCATCGTCGACTGGGTGCTGAAGACCGTGCCGGCGATGGGTGCGGGCTGGTGCCCGCCGGGCATGCTCGGCATCGGCATCGGCGGTACCGCCGAGAAGGCGATGCTGCTGGCCAAGGAATCGCTGATGGAGCATATCGACATCCAGGAGCTGATCGCCCGCGGTCCGTCCAGCCGGGTCGAGGAGCTGCGCATCGAGCTGTACGAGAAGGTCAATGCGCTGGGCATCGGCGCCCAGGGCCTGGGCGGGCTGACCACCGTGCTGGACGTCAAGATCAAGGACTACCCGACCCACGCGGCCAACCTGCCGGTGGCGATGATCCCCAACTGCGCGGCCACCCGCCATGCGCACTTCACCCTGGACGGCCGCGGCCCGGTGGCGCTGGAGCCGCCCTCGCTGGAGGACTGGCCGAAGCTGACCTACGCCCCGAAGAACGCGCGCCGGGTGGACCTGGACGCCATCACCCGGGGCGAGGTGGCCACGTTCCGGCCGGGCGAGGTGCTGTTGCTCAATGGCCGGCTGCTGACCGGCCGCGATGCCGCGCACAAGCGCATGGTCGACATGCTCGACCGCGGCGAGAAGCTGCCGGTGGACTTCACCGGCCGCTTCATCTACTACGTCGGCCCGGTCGACCCGATGGCCGGGGAAGTGGTCGGCCCGGCCGGCCCGACCACGGCCACGCGCATGGACAAGTTCACCCGGCAGATGCTGGAGCAGACCGGCCTGCTGGGCATGGTCGGCAAGGCCGAGCGCGGCGACGCGGCCATCGAGGCGATCCGCGACAGCAAGGCGGTGTACCTGATGGCGGTCGGCGGCTCGGCGTACCTGGTCTCCAAGGCGATCAAGGCCAGCCGGGTGGTGGCCTTCGAGGACCTGGGCATGGAGGCGATCTACGAGTTCGAGGTCAAGGACATGCCGGTGACGGTGGCGGTGGATTCGACCGGCGAGTCGGTGCACAAGACCGGGCCGAAGGAATGGCAGGCGCGCATCGGCCGGATTCCGGTGGTGGTGGCCTGAGGCTGCGCCCGGGGACCGAGGCGGAAGGGCCGGCGCGACGCCGGCCCTTTTTCGTTTTGGGATTCTTCCCCGACGCCGGGGCGGTATCCCTGACCCGTGGCAATCACGCCTCCCCCTGGCTCACCCCTTGCAGGAGCACCCTTGGGCGCGAGCGCCATGCCTGCGCGCCGGCATGTACATCCACGCCGACCATCGAACGGCAACAGCAACGTCGTTGGGTTCGACGGCCCCGTCCGACTACAGCGGCCGCTTGCCGGTATCGCCCTGGATTTCGCGGACCAGCTTCGGCACCAGGTAGCCCGACAGGCGGGCGGCCAGCGCGGTGTGCAGGGCGCGGGCGCGCTGGTCGTCCACCTCGAAGTGGGCCGTGCCCTGCACCCGGTCGAGCTGGTGCAGGTAGTAGGGCAGCACGCCGGCGGCGAAACCGCGTTCGGACAGCGCCGCCAGCGCGTGGACGCTGTCGTTCACCCCGCGCAGCAGCACGGCCTGGTTGAGCAACTGCGCGCCGGCGCCGCGCAGGCGCGCCATCGCCGCGTCCACCTCGGGGTCGAACTCGTTGGCATGGTTGGCATGGACCACCAGGGCCACCGGCCACGGCAAGGCGGACAGCCATTGCAGCAGGGCCGGGTCCACCCGTTCGGGCAGCACCACCGGCAACCGGCTGTGGATGCGCAGGCGCTTGACGTGGGGGATGGCCGCCAACTGCGCGGTCAGTTCGGCCAGCTTGGAGGTGGCCAGCGACAGCGGATCGCCGCCGGAGAGGATGACCTCGTCGATCGTCGGGTCGTGGGCGACGGCGGCCACCGCCTCGCGCCAGCCCTCGCGGGCGGCGGTTTCCTCGGCATAGGGGAAGTGGCGGCGGAAGCAGTAGCGGCAGTGCACCGCGCAGCTCCCGGTGGTCACCAGCAGGGCGCGCCCGCGGTATTTCTGGATCACGCCCTCGGCCTTCCTGGCCGCGCCGTCGCCCACCGCGTCCAGGCCGAAGCCCGGCACGATGCGCTCCTCGGCATCCACCGGCAGTACCTGCCGCAGCAGCGGGTCGTGCAGGTCGCCGTGGCGCATGCGGGCGACGAACCCGCGCGGCACCCGCAGCGGGAACTGCGCGGCGGCCGCGTCCGAGATGCCGGCCGCCACCGCGTCCAGGCCCAGCATGGCCAGCAGCTCGCGCGGGTCGCGCACGGCCTCGCGCCACGCACGCTGCCAGCGCGGCGCGGCCGGGGCCGGGGCCGGGGCCGGCGCGGCCGCCGGGGCGGGGCGGGGCGCCGGCATGGCGTCCGGCTGCATGGGCAGGGGGGCTGCAGGTATCATGTGGGGCCTGGAAGACATGCCCGCCGGGCTTCGGCGGGCTTTCCCATTCTAAACCGCCCGGCCGTCGTCTTCCGTGGCGGCACCGCCATACCCCAAGGAGTTCCCATGGCCTCTTACGGCATGAACGACGTCAAGAACGGGATGAAGATCCTGGTCAACAACGAGCCTGCGATCATCACCGACACCGAGTACGTCAAGCCGGGCAAGGGCCAGGCCTTCACCCGGGTGAAGTACCGCCAGATCCGCACCGGCCGGGTGCAGGAAGTGACCATGAAGTCCACCGACTCGGTCGAGGCCGCCGACGTGGTCGACACCGACATGCAGTACCTGTACTCGGACGGCGAGTACTGGCATTTCATGCAGCAGGAGACCTTCGAGCAGGTCCAGGCCGACAAGGCCGGCATGGGTGGGGCCGAGAAGTGGCTCAAGGGCGAGGAGGAGTGCGTGGTGACGCTGTTCAACGGCAGCCCGATCCAGGTCACGCCGCCCAACTTCGTCGAGCTGAAGATCGTGGAGACCGACCCGGGCGTGCGCGGCGACACCTCCGGCGGCGGCGGCAAGCCGGCCACCCTGGAGACCGGCGCGGTGGTGCGCGTGCCGCTGTTCGTCGGCCAGGACGAGATCATCAAGGTCGACACGCGTTCCGGCGAATACGTCTCGCGCGTGAAGTGACGCATCGGCGCCCACGCATGACCGATACCGCGCCCCAGCCCTGCGACCTGTTGATCGAAGCCGGCTGGGTGGTCCCGGTCGAACCGCACGGCGTGGTCCTGGAGGATCACGCCGTCGTCGTTTCCGCCGGCCGGATCGTGGCGGTGCTGCCCACGGCGCAGGCACGCGCGCGCTTCGCCGCCGCCGAGACGGTCGCCCGCCCCGATGGCGCGCTGATCCCCGGCCTGGTCAACGCCCACACCCACAACCCGATGACCCTGCTGCGCGGGATCGCCGACGACCTGCCGCTGATGACCTGGCTGCAGCAGCACATCTGGCCGGTGGAGGCGGCGGTGATCGGGCCGGAATTCGTCGCCGACGGCGTCGCCCTGGCCGTCGCCGAGATGCTGCGCGGCGGCACCACCTGCGCCAACGAGAACTACTTCTTCCCGGATGTTCAGGCCGCGGTCTACAAGCGCCATGGCTTCCGTGCGCTGGTCGGCCTGCCGGTGATCGATTTCCCCACTGCCTGGGCCGGCAGCGACGACGAGTACTTCGACCGCGCCGGCGAGGTCCACGACCAGTGGCGCGACGACCCGCTGGTCGGCACTGCCTTCGCCCCGCACGCGCCCTACACGGTCGGCGATGCCAGCTTCGAGCGCATCCGCATGCTCTCCGACCAGCTCGACGTGCCGGTGCACCTGCACACCCACGAGACCGCGCAGGAGATCGCCGACTCGCTCAAGCAGCACGGCCAGCGCCCGCTGGCGCGGCTGGACCGGCTGGGCCTGGTCAACGACCGCCTGATCGCGGTGCACATGACCCAGCTCACCGAGGCGGAGATCCACCTGTGCGCCGAGCGCGGCGTGTCGGTGGCGCACTGCGCCGAGTCCAACCTCAAGCTGGCCTCGGGTTTCTGCCCGGCCTGCGCATTGCAGCGGGCCGGGGTGAACCTGGCCATCGGCACCGACGGCTGCGCCAGCAACAACGACCTGGACATGTTCGGCGAGCTGCGCACCGCCGCGCTGCTGGCCAAGGCGGTGGCCGGCGACGCCACCGCGCTGGACGCGGCCACCACCCTGCGCGCCGCCACCCTGGGCGGCGCGCGCGCGCTGGGCTTCGGCGAGCGCATCGGCTCGATCGAGCCGGGCAAGGAGGCCGACTTGGCCTGCGTGGACCTGTCGGCGCTGGAGACCCAGCCGCTGCATCACGTCCTGTCGCAACTGGTCTACGCCAGTGGCCGCCAGCAGGTGACCGACGTGTGGATCGCCGGCCGCCGCAAGCTCGATTCGCGCGTGCTGGTGGACATCGACACCGGCGCCCTGGTCGCCAACGCGCGCCAGTGGCGCGACCGCATCGCCGCGCTGGGCCGTTGAGGCATCGGAAGCCGTCGCGTACCGCCCGCCGTTCCTGGTTTTGCGCGTGGCCTACAATGGCCGCCTCCGGAGGAATCACGATGACGACCCACGCCGAGGCATCCGCCGGTTCCAACTACCACCAGGCCGAACTGGACAAGTTCGCCGCCCTGGCCAACCGCTGGTGGGATCCGGACGGCCCGCAGCGCGCGCTGCACGTGCTCAATCCCGTGCGCCTGGACTATCTGCGCCAGCGCCTGGGGCCGGCGAACCTGGACGGGTGCCGGGTGCTGGACGTGGGGTGTGGCGGCGGCCTGTTCAGCGAGGCGCTGGCCAGGGCCGGCGCCCAGGTGACGGCGATCGACCTGGCCGGGGAACTGGTCAAGGTCGCGCGCCTGCATACGCTCGAATCGGGCGTGCAGGTCGACTACCAGATCAAGGCGGTCGAGGCGCTGGCCGCCGAGCGGCCCGGCAGCTTCGATGCGGTGGCCTGCATGGAGATGCTCGAGCACGTGCCGGACCCGGCCGCCATCGTGTCCGCCTGCGCCGCGCTGCTGCGCCCGGGCGGGCGGCTGTTCCTGTCCACGCTCAACCGTACCCCGGCCGCGTTCGCGCTGGCCATCGTGGGCGCCGAATACGTGGCCGGCCTGCTGCCCAAGGGCACCCACCGCTACGCCGACTTCATCCGCCCTTCCGAGCTGGCCGCATGGGTGCGCGACGCCGGCCTGCGACTGGAGGACGTCAGCGGCCTGTTCTACGACCCGCTGCGCCAGCGTGCGCGCCTGTCGCGGCGCACCGAGGTCAACTACCTGGCCTGCGCGGCCAAGCCGGAGGCCTGAGCATGGACCGCCGCGCCAGCGCGCCGCGCTTCCCGCGCGTGGCCCTGTTCGACCTGGACGGCACCTTGCTGGACAGCGCCCCGGACATGGTGGTCACCGCCAACCGCATGCTCGCCGCGCGCGACCGCCCGCCGGTGGGCCTGGCCCTGCTGCGCCAGCACGTGTCCAAGGGCGCGCGGGCGATGGTGGCGGCGGCGTTCCCGGAACTGGACGAGGCGGGGCGCGACGCGCTGGTGCCGGAGTTCCTGGCGACGTACCGGCAGGAGCTGGGACGCCACAGCGCGTTGTTCGACGATGTCGCCGCGATGCTGCAGGCGCTGGAGGACGACGGCGCGCGCTGGGGCATCATCACCAACAAGGCCGAGTACCTGGCCCGCGACGTGGTCGCCGGGCTGGAGTGGCAGCGCCGCTGCGCGGTGCTGGTCGGCGGCGACACCTATGCCGAGAAGAAGCCGCACCCGCTGCCGCTGCTGGAGGCGGCCAGGAGCCTGGGCGTCGACCCGGGCGAGTGCGTCTACGTGGGCGACGACGAGCGCGACGTGGTGGCCGCCCGCGCCGCCGGCATGCCTTCGATCGCGGTGACCTGGGGCTACCGCCTGGACGGCGACGATCCGCAGGCCTGGCGGGCCGACGCCATGGCCTACCGGCCGGGCGAGCTGCTCGATCCGGCGGCCTGGCCGCGCCGCCCCGGGGGCTGACCCGCACCGGTCTGGCAGTCCAGGGCGGCGGCCTGCGTATGCGGGGGTGGCGGCAAGCCGTCGCCATCGCGCCAGGAGTGTCCCGATGCGCCTCTGCCTGCCGGCCGCCTGCCTGCTGGTCGCCTCGTTCGTCCTGCCCGGCATGCCGGCGCAGGCCGCCGACCCGCCGCCCACCGCCTATCGCCTGGAACCGAAGAAGGTCCCCGACCTGCCCGAGGGGCGGGCGGTGATGGTCCGCGGCAAGACCGCCGGCGGCCCGCACCGGTTCTACCTGGAGCACATGCACATGATGGTGCCGGTGGTGGTCACCCTGCGCCCGCTGCAGCCGGATGCGCGGCTGGACCTGGCCATCGGCAAGTACCCGTGGCAGCAGCCGGTGCGCCAGGGGCAGGCGCGGAACGGCGAGCAGGTCAGCTTCCGCTTCCGCACCGAGGGCGAGTTCCAGGTGGCGGTGAGCAGCCCCGATCCGGGCACCGCGTACAAGCTCCTGGTCTGGGTGGGCGACGAGGTCAAGCCGGTGCTCACGCCGGTGGTGGTGCCGCGATCCCAGTACCGGGCGCCGGCCGGTTCCGGCATGCGGGGGTGGCATGTGGCCGCCGCGGCCGCGGTACTGGCGCTGCTGGCGCTGGGATATCGAGTCCTGAGGAGGAAACGGCCATGAACGATGTACGGAGATGGTGCACGGCCGCGGTGCTGGCCGCCTGCGCCGTGCACGCGAGCGCCCTGGCGCAAAGCCAATTCATCGGCGACCTGGAGGATTTCACCGGCATCGACGTGCAGGGCGTGATGGACGTCGTGGCCGGCAACACCGGCGAACTGGGCAAGGCGGCGGGCTGGGGCGTGGCGACGCTGCGCTCGTCCGACGAGCTGGCCGGCCTCTACGAAGCGCTGGACGGCGACGACGGGCAGTACGATCCGCTCGGCCTGGACGACGGCTTCCAGGCGCCTTCGGCCTGCGGCGACGACGAGGATTGCCAGCAGTGCTACCACCAGGCGATGGAGAAGATCGACTTCAACCGTTATTACCTGCATCGCGCCTGGTCGATCACCACCCAGTACGCCCACTTCGCCGAGGGCGCGATGGCTTTCGGCGATTCCGCCTCCGGCGTCCATGGCGTGGCCGGGCTGAGCTGGCAACTGCAGGGCCGGCCGCCGATCACCCAGTCGCTCAAGGGCTTGCGCAGCACCTATCGCGGCAAGTACGAGGCCTATGTCGAAGGGCTGGACGCGGCACTGAAGAAGCTGGGCCAGTGCGAGGCCGACCATGCCGGCGACGACCGCTGGTTCGGCCGCTATGCCGCGGTATACCTGAGCCTGGTCAAGACCAAGTACCGGATCGAAGACTAGCTGGGCGAGGCGACGGCGCGCGCGCCGCCTACAATGGGCGCATGAGCGGATCGCAGGCCCTGGACAGCTTCCTGGACAAGTGGCGCGCACGGTGGCCGGAATGGGCCGTGGCCGAGGTGTTCGTGCCGCCGGGGCAGCGCGCGCGCGCGGTGGCGTGGTTCGCGCTGCTGCAGGAGCTGGACGACATCCTCAACGTGCAGGGCGATCCGCTGCCGGCCGACGCCAAGCTCGGCTGGTGGGCCACCGAGCTGTGCGACTGGCAGGCGCATCGTTCGCGCCATCCGCTGGGGCGGCTGCTGGAACCGGCCGATGCGCCCTGGCAGCGGCTGGCCGACGCGTTGCCGGCGCTGGTGGACGCGCGCGCGCGCGCCAGCGACGGCGATGCGGCCCTGGCCGCCCTGGCAGGCTTTGCCGGCGCGGCGGCGGCGGTGGAGGCCGCGCTGCTGGAGGCGCCACCGGCCGTGGCGCCGGCACTGGCCGCGCAGGTACTCGCCTCGCGCCTGGCCGAGGCCGGGCTGGACGCGGTGCCGCAATCGCTGCAGCCCGCCACCGACGGTGCGGATGCGCGCGAGCAGGCCCGCCGCGCCTGGGCCGGATGGCTGCTCGACGCCTGGCCGGCGCGGGCCGGGGGGGCGTTGCCGCGGCGGGTATGGTCGGCGCTGGCCCGCGAGCGCCTGCGGTCGTTCGCGGCCGCCCGCCCGCCGGGGCGGGGAGGGCGGCCAATGCGCACCCTCTGGCAGGCCTGGCGCGCGGCACGCCGCCGTTCCTGAGGTGTTGGCCGCGGCCTGGCGCCGCCGTGGCCACTCTTCGCCGGTTCATGGCGGCCTGCACCCTGGATGCGACGGTCCGTTGCAGCTTCCCGTGCCGGCCGGGCGACCGGCAGGCGGTACAATCCGGCCCACATCGGTCCGAATTGACGGTCCGCCGTCCGCCCGCCCCGGGCGCCGCGTGGCAGGCCCGCCCCCCTCTATCCGTACTGCACAGCCCATGTCCGTTCCCGCCCCTGCCGCGCCTGCCTACGCTCCGTTGCCCGATGTCGCCCACCAGCCCGCCGCCCTGGCGCGCCCGCTGGACTGGGTCGGCATGGAGGGCATCGCCTTGCCCGTGCGCGTTTCCGACGGCGCCGGCGGCCACGTGCAGGTGCCCGCGCAGGCGGACCTGGCGGTGGACCTGGGCCAGGCCGGCGCGCGCGGCATTCACATGTCGCGCCTGTACCTGCGGCTGCAGCAGGAACTGGCCCGCAACGAGGCGAGCGTGGACGGCCTGCGCCGGATCCTGCAGGGCAGCGTCGACTCCCAGGACGGCCTGTCCACCCGCGCGCGCCTGCGTCTGCGCTACGAGGCGCTGCTGCTGCGCCGCGCCTTGCGCAGCGACAACGCCGGCTGGAAGCGCTATCCGGTGGAGATCGAGGCGCTGCTGGATGCGGGCCGGCTGACGGTCACGCTTGGATTCGACCTCGAGTATTCCAGCACCTGCCCGTGCTCGGCCGCGCTGTCGCGCCAAGTCAACGCCGCGCGCTTCGCCGAGGATTTCGCCGATGCCCGGCCGATCTCCACCGCGGTGGTCCGCGACTGGCTGGCCTCGGAGCGGGGCATGGCCGCCACCCCGCATGCGCAACGCAGCCGCGCCCGCGTGAGGGTGGAGCTTCGCCCGCAGCACAGCGGCGAACTGCCGCTGGTGGCGCTGGTCGATGCGCTGGAGGCGGCGCTGGGCACGCCGGTGCAGACCGCGGTCAAGCGCGAGGACGAACAGGCCTTCGCCGAGCTCAACGCGGACAACCTGATGTTCTGCGAGGACGCGGCGCGGCGCGTGGCCTCGGTGCTGTCGGCCGACTCGCGCATCGAGCGCTACGAGGCCACCGTCTCCCACTTCGAGAGCCTGCACCCGCACGATGCGGTGGCCAGCGTCAGCGGCCGCGGCGCGGCCGGGTAAGAGCGTCCGGCACGCCGCCGCCGCCGGCGCGCAAGCGGCGCCTCCGGGGACGGCCATTGCGATTGTCGTCGCGGGAGCCGGGTACGGCCGGCGCCGCCCTGCCGGCGCGCCGACCATTCCTGGCCCACATCACTGCCGCAGGCCGAAGCCGGCCCTACTTGCGGGAGAACAGCATCCCCACACCCACCAGGACCAGGGCGGCCGGCCACCAGGTGGCGATCAGCCTGCCCAGGCTCATGTTGGTCCAGCCCAGGTTGTTGGACAGAAACAGCAGGCCGAGCACGATCAGGACCAGGGCGGCGACATGGTTGGATTTCATGGAGGCGTCGGCAATGGAGGAAGGCCTATGCTAGCCGCTGCCGCCACCGTTCGGTAAGCGTGCGCAAGGCATCGGGCGCATGCCGCCGGGCCGCGCCGCTGCCCCAGACCGGCCCGGGCCAGGCCGCGTCCCCGGCATGGCGGCCGACCACGTGCACGTGGAACTGGCGCACGATGTTCCCCAGGGCGCCGACGTTGAGCTTCTCCACTCCCGCCTCGGCGCGCAGCAGGCGCGAGAGCCGGTTGATCTCGGCCAGCAGCAGGCGTTGCTGGCCGCCGTCCAGGTCGATCCACTCGGCCGCGCCCGCGACGCGCGGCACCAGCAGCAGCCAGGGGAAGCGGGCGTCGTCCATCAGCCGCACCTGCGAGAGCGGGCCGTCGGCGACGAACACGCTGTCGGCGGCCAGGCGCGGGTCGGGCTCGAAGACGCCGCTCATCGCAGGTGCTCGGCGAAGAAGGCCAGGCTGCGCTCGCGCGCCAGTGCGGCGCTGGGGGCGTGGTAGGCCTTCGGGTCGACGTCGCGGTTGAAGGCGTGGTCGGCCGGGTAGGTGAATACCGGCATCGCGGGCAGGGCGCGCCGGTGCGCGGCCACCGCTTCCGGGGCGATGGATGCGTCGCGCTCGCCGAAATGGAACATCACCGGCGCCCTCGGCGCGGCCACCAGGGCCGGGTCGTCGAGAAAGCCCGCGTTGCGCGCGCCGTAGTAGCTGACCGACGGCAGGCCCAGCCGCAGCGCCGAGAGCATCGCCACCGTGCCGCCCCAGCAGTAGCCGACCGTGCCGATGCCGGCCGCGCCCGCTTCCCGGCAGCCGCCATGCGCGGCATCGACGATCCCGGCCAGCCGTTCGGCGGCGGCGCGCACGATCGCCAGCGCCGCGTCCAGCCCCAACCGGCCGGCCAGCTCGCGGCCGCGGGCGAAGCCGGCCGCGTCGTAGCCCAGTTCCACGCCAGGCTCGACCGGGTCGAAGAACGCCGGCGCCAGCACGGCGTAGCCCTCGGCCGCATAGCCCTCGGCCACCGCGCGGATGTGCGGGTTGGCGCCGAAGATCTCCTGGATCACCACCAGCCCCGCCCTGGGCGGAGTGCCCGCCAGCGCCTGCCAGGCCGCGACCGTGCCGTGCGGGGTATCGAGCTGGATCCACTGGCCCATGGCGGTGCCTCCATATGCAGGTGCGGGATGTCTCGATTATGGATGACCCGGGAGTGGAGGCCGCGGCAAGCGCGACAGCCGCTTGCAGGCGGGTGCCCCGTGGGAACCGCCGGCCGGCATGGCCGGCGGCACCATGCCCGGCTCCCGCGCGGGGCGAGCGGGGCAGCGCCGGCGGCGGCGCGGGTGGCTATAATCGCGCGCCCCGGCCGAGCCGGGTCCGCCACCGCCCCCGGCAGCCCGTCTTTCCCCGAGTGTCCCATGTCCCTGCAGAATCCCAAGGTCGGCTTCGTCAGCCTCGGCTGCCCGAAGGCGCTGGTCGATTCCGAACGCATCCTCACCCAACTGCGGGTGGAGGGCTACGACATCGTCCCCAGCTACGACGCCGCCGACGTGGTGGTGGTCAACACCTGCGGCTTCATCGACTCGGCCGTGGCCGAATCGCTGGACGCCATCGGCGAGGCGATGAACGAGAACGGCAAGGTCATCGTCACCGGCTGCCTGGGCAAGCGCTCGGAGCTGATCCGCGCGCAGTACCCCGACGTGCTGGCCGTCTCCGGCCCGCAGGACTACGGCAGCGTCATGGACGCGGTGCACGCGGCGCTGCCGCCCAGGCACGACCCGTTCATCGACCTGGTGCCCGACTACGGGGTCAAGCTGACCCCGCAGCACTACGCCTACCTGAAGATTTCCGAGGGCTGCAACCACCGCTGCAGCTTCTGCATCATCCCCTCGATGCGCGGCGACCTGGTCTCGCGCCCGGTGGACGAGGTGCTGCGCGAGGCCGAGCGGCTGGTGAAGGGCGGCGTGCGCGAGCTGCTGGTGGTCTCGCAGGACACCTCGGCCTACGGCGTGGACGTGAAGTACGCCGCGCGGTCGTGGCGCGGCCGCGAATACCAGACCCGGATGAAGGCACTGTGCGAAGGCCTGTCAGAACTGGACGCCTGGACCCGCCTGCACTACGTCTACCCGTACCCGCACGTGGACGACATCATCCCGTTGATGGCGCAGGGCAAGGTGCTGCCGTACCTGGACATCCCGTTCCAGCACGCCAGCCCGCGCATCCTCAGGCTGATGAAGCGCCCCGGCGCGGTCGACAAGACCCTGGAGCGGGTGCAGCGCTGGCGCGCGATGTGCCCGCACCTGACCTTGCGCTCGACGTTCATCGTCGGTTTCCCCGGCGAGACCGAGGCCGAGTTCGAGGAACTGCTCGATTTCCTCGACCAGGCCCAGCTCGACCGGGTCGGCGCGTTCGCCTATTCGCCGGTGGACGGCGCGGCGGCCAACGCCCTGCCCGGTGCGGTGCCCGAAGCGGTCAAGCAGGAGCGTCTGGCCCGCTTCATGCAGCGCCAGGGCGAGATCTCGATGGCGCGGCTGGAAGCCAAGGTCGGCACCGTGCAGCGCTGCCTGGTCGACCTGGTCGACGGCGAGCTGGCCATCGCCCGCTCGATGGCCGACGCGCCCGAGATCGACGGCACCGTGCAGATCCAGGACGGCCGCGACGCCGGCCTGCGGCCGGGCGAGTTCGTCGACGTGCGGATCATGGGCAGCGACGAGCACGACCTCTACGGCGAGGTCGAGTACGCCGAAACCGCCAACGCCGCGCCGCTGGGGCTGCGCCTGCTCTGAGCCCCGTTGGCGGCGCCGAAGCGCGCGCGCACGCCGGCGCCTCCCGGCCGATGGCGCGCGGAAGGCGGCGCGCCTTGCCCGCCGCGATCCTTCAGGGGGTTTCGCCGTGCGCCGGCCCGGCGAAGGCCAGGGTCAGGCCGCCGGGGCCGATGTTCATCATCCCGGTGATGCTCATCTGCAGCACGTGCAGGGACACGCCCGCGCCCTCGCAGGCCGAGCGCAGGCCGGCGAACTGCGGGATCGCGCGCACGTCCTGCAGCGGGCCGGCATAGGACACGATCAGGTGCGGCGTATGCAGGCCATGGGCGATGCGGCCGGCCGCGAACGCGAACAGCCGGCCCCAGGCCTCCGCGCGGCCGCGGCACTTGCTCACCGGGTGGGTGTCGCCGTGGTAGCCGCGGATGATCGGCTTGATGTCCAGCGCGCCGCCGAGCATGGCGCTGATCAGGTTGATGCTGCGGTCGCCGCGCCCGCGCGAGCGGGTGCGGGCATACCGCAGGTCGTCGGGGACGTAGTAGGTATAGGTGGAATCGATGATGCGGAACAGCGAATCGCGGATGTCCTTGGGCTGCATGTGCTGGAGCAGCATGTCGCGCAGCGCCATCGCCGGGATGCCGGAGCCGGCGAACATGTTCTTGGTGTCGATGACCCGGAACTGGAACGGGCGGCGGATGTCGGCCGCCTGGCGCATGTCGCGGATGCTGTTGAGCGCCATGGCGCTGCCCTGGCTCGACGCGTCGTGGATCGGGCTGCGGCTGGCGGTGATGGTCAGGCAGTAGACCGAGTCGTAGTCCAGGGCGAAGCGCTCCATGAAGAAGGCGCGCATCTGCTCGGCATCCAGTGGCGCCGACTGGCCCTGGGCGCCTTCGCCGTTGGCGTTCTCGCGCATGTAGCGGCTGGTCGCCTCCGGGTTGTGCTGGTCCACGTAGGTGGCCTGCCCGATCCGGATCGGGATGGGGATGACCGCCACGTCCGGGTCTGCCAGGAAGTCGGGGGATACGTCGCACGAGGCATCGATCACGATGCCGGTACGGATGAGGCGGCGGACGCCGGCGGTGCCGTCCTGGACGGGCGCGACGACGTTGAGTTCGGGTACTGGCATGGTTTCCTCCCTTGGATACATGACAGATTGCGCTGCGATAAAGAACACGCGGACGGCGACGCGTCAAATACGCAGGGGTACGGACCGGGAGGCCCATGCGGTGCGTTTCAAGGGTCGGGATAGGCGATGTCGACCACCGCGAAGCGCACCGGCCCGCCCGGCAGTTGCGCCTCGATCTCGTCGTCGACGCGCTTCTTCAACAGCGCCCGCGCCAGCGGCGAATCGATGCTGATCCAGCCGGCGGCCGCGTCGGTCTCGTCCGGCCCCACGATGCGGTAGCGGGCCAGCCGGCCGTCGTCGACCCGCTCCAGCTCCACCCATGCGCCGAAGAACACCGCCGCCGGATCGGACGGCGCCCGCTCGACCACGCGCAGCGCTGGCACCCGCTTGCTCAGGTAGCGCACGCGCCGGTCGATCTCGCCCAACTGCTTCTTGCGGTAGGTGTACTCGGCATTCTCCGAGCGGTCGCCTTCGGCCGCGGCGGCGGCCAGCGCCTTCACCACCTCGGGCCGCCTCAGCCGCCACAGCTCGTCCAGCTCCGCCTTCAGCCGCGCGTGGCCGTCGCGGGTGATCAGGGCGGTGCTGCGTTCGGGAGGCGGGCGCCAGCGGGACATCGTCGGTAAGCGGCGGTGTGCGGTCAGCGCCGGCCGAAGATGCCGCCGAGGATGCCGCGCACGATCTGGTTGCCGATCTGGCCGCCGTATTTCTTGCCCGTCTTGCCGCCGATGCTGCCGCCCACCGAGCTGCCGATGCTGCGCCCGATCGAGCCGCCGACGTTGCGCGTGGTCTGCTTGGCCACCGACTCGACCACGCCCTGGCGGCGCTTGGTGCCGAACAGGAACTCGCTGACCTTCTGGCCGATGCCGCCCCCGCCCTCTGCCGCCGCCGCGTCCTGGGCGGCGGCCTGGACCCGGGCGGCGAGGATTTCCGCGGCCGACTCGCGGTTCACCGCGGCGTCGTAGCGCGTTCCCACCGGGCTGGTGGCGCGCACCTGGGCACGCTCCGCGTCGGTGATGGCGCCCATGCGGCAGCGCGGCGGCGCGATCTTGGTCTGCTGCACCGGCGAGGGCACGCCGTTGTCCTGCAGGGTGGAGACCAGGGCCTCGCCGGTGCCCAGCCGCGAGATCGACGCGGCCACGTCCAGCTTCGGGTTCGGGACGAAGGTCTGGGCCGCAGTCTTCACCGCCTTCTGGTCGCGCGGGGTATGGGCGCGCAGCGCGTGCTGCACGCGGTTGCCGAGCTGGCCCAGGATGTTGTCGGGCACGTCGTCGGGGAACTGCGAGCAGAAGTAGACGCCCACGCCCTTGGAGCGGATCAGCCGCACCACCTGCTCGATGCGCTGGCGCAGCGCGGCCGGCGCATCGCCGAACAACAGGTGCGCCTCGTCGAAGACGAAGGCCAGCTTGGGTTTCTCCAGGTCGCCCACCTCGGGCAGGGTCTCGAACAGTTCCGACAGCAGCCACAGCAGGAAGGTCGCGTACAGGCGCGGCTTGAGCACCAGTTGGTCGGCGGCGAGGATGCCGATCACCCCGCGGCCGTCGTGGTTGACCCGCATGAGGTCGTGCAGCTCCAGCGCCGGCTCGCCGAAGAAGCCCTCGCCGCCGTCCTGCGACAGGCGCAGCAGGGCGCGCTGGATCGCGGCCACCGATGGCGTGCCGACCAGGCCGTATTCGGTGGAGACCGCCTTGCGCTCCTCGGCCACCAGGTTCAGCAGCGCGCGCAGGTCGTCCAGGTCCAGCAGCAACAGGCCGTGGTCGTCGGCCAGCTTGAACACGATGTCCAGCACACCGGACTGGGTGTCGTTCAGTTCCAGGATGCGGCCGAGCAGGGTCGGCCCCATCTCGCTGACCGTGGTGCGCACCGGGTGGCCCAGTTTTCCGTACAGGTCCCAGAACACCACCGGGCTGGCGCCGGGCGCATAGTCGGCCACGCCGATCTCCGCGGCGCGCTGCAGCAGCTTCTGGCCGCCGTCGCCGGGTACCGCCAGTCCGGCCACGTCGCCCTTCACGTCGGCCATGAACACCGGCACGCCGATCCGCGAGAATCCTTCGGCCAGGGTCATCAGGGTCACGGTCTTGCCGGTGCCGGTGGCCCCGGCGACCAGGCCGTGGCGGTTGCCGTACCGGGGCAGCAGGGTGACCGGGATGTCGTCGGTGAGGCCCTTGCCCAGCAGGATCGGATCCATGTGATACCTCGTGGTGGAGTGGTCGTGGTGGCCGCGGCCATCGTGAGGGTCGATTCTAGCGACCGGTCCGGCGGCGCGGGCCAGATGGCCCGGGTGCACCTTGCCGCCCGCCGTCGGGGGCGGCTAACCTGCCGGTCGCTCCCGCCCGATGTCGACGATGCCCTTGCACTTGCAGAAATCCCGGCTGTTCGCGGCCATCGTGCTGTTGTGCTGCATCGCGCCGCCGGCCCTGGCACAACGCGTCTCGGCCCGGGACAAGGCCGCCGCCGAGGTCCTGGTCCAGCAGATGGCCGCCGCCGAAAGCCGCTACCGGCAGGCCGTGGTGCTGGTCGCCAACGGCGATCCCAAGGGCACCGCGGAAAGCAACGCGGCGCTGGAGGACATGGAGGACGCGGTGGATGCCTGCGCCAGGCAGCGGGGTTGCCCGCTGTCGGACCTGCTGGCCACGTTCAAGCGGCTGCTCAAGGCCGGCGTCGACGCCCGCACCGCGGACCTGGAGGAAGACCCGGGCGACGAGGGCCTGCTGGAGGCCGATCCGGCGCTGGCCGCCGACGTGCCCGAGGCCATGCGCGCAGCGCGCCTGCTGGGCGACGACAGCCGCCATGGGTTCGACCGCATGGTCCGCTTCAATCCGGCCATCCAGGCCGGCATCCGCCGCTGGCTCACCGACATGCGCCCGCAGTTGATGACCAGCTACGAGAACTACCAGGCCATGCGCCACCTGATGTGGCCGGAGTTCGAGCGCCGCGGCCTGCCCGAGGCGCTGCTGTTCGGCATCCTGGCCAAGGAGTCCAACGGCCGCGTGCACTCGGTCTCGCGCGCCGGCGCGGGCGGGCCGATGCAGTTCATGCCCGCCACCGGGCGCCGCTTCGGGCTGGGGCCGGACGGCACCGGCTTCGACACCCGCTACGACCCGCGCAGCGCGGCCGAGGCCAGCGCCACCTATCTCAACGAGCGCCTGCGCGAACTCAACGACGACATGGAGCTGTCGCTGGCCGGCTACAACGGTGGCGAGGGCAGGGCGCTGCGCGTGCATCGCAGCAGCGGGGGCACGGGCTTCTGGAACGCGTCGGTCTACGACCAGTTCCCCGCCGAGACCCGCGACTACGTGCCGATGGTGATCGCCGCGGCGTGGATCTTCCTGCACCCGCGGCAGTACGGGGTGAGCTTCCCCAAGGTCGATGCGCAACCGGCGCCGCTGAAGCTGTCGCGCCCGGCGAGCATCTACGAACTGACCGTGTGCCTGGGCAACACCGGCAACCGCGACGGCTACATGCGCACCCTGCGCAACCTCAACCCGCGCTACGAGGCCGAGACCTGGATTCCCGCCGGGACCGTCCTGGCCGCCACCACCCGCATCGCCGGCCTGTACCACCGCCATTGCGAAAGCGGCGCGCGCGCGGAACTGGCCCATGCCCTGGTCACCGCCGACGTGAACGCGGCCATCGTCCGCGACGGGCCGGCCGGAAGCGTGGCGGTGGGCGAGGTGACGCCGCTTCCCGGCGTGGCCACCACCATCGCCACCGAGCAGCCCCGGCCGGCCGCGCCGAAGGCGCAGCAGGCGCGCGGTTACCGGGTCGCCGCGGGCGACACCCTGGGCCGCATCGCCCAGCGCCACGGCTGCGAGCTGAAGACGCTGGCCCGCGCCAACGGCCTCAAGGCGCCGGGCTATGCCGTGCGCCAGGGACAGCAGCTCCGGCTGGAGGGCTGCCGGCGGTAGAAGTCGGGGGCAACGGCAACGGCAACGGCAACGGCAACGGCAACGGCAACGGCAACGGCAACGGCAACGGCAACGGCAACGGCAACGGCAACGGCAACGGCGTGGGGGGCGTCGACTCCGGAGGGAGTCGCGCCAGTATTGGGGTATCGCTCTCCCCTCGGGCGGGCATCCCGCCCTTGCTCGGGGTCGCGGGCCATCCATGGCCCGCTTGCCGCGACATCCCGGCCCTGGCGCGTCTTCGCCTGCCTGGGCTGGCCCGCTTCCATCGGCCAGACGTGCGCCGCGCCCGGCTGGGGTCCTGGCCTTGTAGGAGCCGGGCCCGGGCCGCCTTATCCATGGCGGCTTGCGGAACCGGGTGGGGACGGAGGTCGAAACGCCTGGGTCGTTCCGCGCTCAATCCGCGCGGTATGCCAGCGCCTGTCCCAGCCGTACCGGCGATTCGGCGGCCAGGTCCGGCGCCAGCGTCGCCGCGCCCGGCGGCAGCAGCACGATCACGGTGGAGCCGTAGTTGAAGCGCGCCATCTCCGCGAAGCGCTCCAGCACGATGCCCTGGCCGCGGTAGTCCTTGCGGGTGATGTCGTCGCCGTAGGCGGGGATCTCCACGCCGCTCCACACCGTCTCCACGCCGGAGACCAGCATCGCGCCGACCATCACGCAGGCCATCGGTCCGAAGTCGGTGTCGAAGTGGCACGCCAGCCGCTCGTTGCGGGCGAACAGGCGCGGCACCCTGGCCACCGCGGAAGGGCCGACGCTGAACAGCCGTCCCGGCACGTGCACGGTCTCGCGCAGAATGCCGGTCCAGGGCATGTGCACGCGGTGGTAGTCGCGCGGGGACAGGTACACGGTGGCGAAGCTGCCACCGGCGAACGCGCGCGCGGCCTGCGCGTCGCCCAGCAGTTCGGCGGCGGTGAACGAGCGGCCCTTGGCCTGGAAGATGCGGCCGTCGGCGTCGATCGGGCCGAGCTGGCTGATGCGGCCGTCGGCGGGCATCAGCAGGGCGCGCGGGTCGGCATCGGCCGTGCGCGCGCCGGGCTTCAGCGCGCGGGTGAAGAAGGCGTTGAAGCTGGGGTAGGCGGTGGGGTCCGGCTCGGCCGCCTCGTCCAGGTCCACGCCGAAGCGGCGCACCACCGTGTCGATGAAGTACTGCTTCAGCCGCGGGTCCTGCGAGTACGCCGCGCTGCGCGCCAACGCGGACAGCAGCCGGTGCGGCAGCGCCCAGGTCAGGGTGGTCGTCAGGCTCACGGCGCGTGGTCCGCGCCGCTCAGGCGGGCCAGGTCGTCGGCGATGGCCTGCGGCTGGAACGGCGGGCGGATCAGCCCGGCAAGGCGGCCCTGCGGGTCGAGCAGGGCGATGTTGGCCGAGTGGTCGACGCTGTAGTCGTTCGGGTTCTGCTCGATGTTCTTGCCCGGCACCTTCATGAACACGAAGCCCAGCGAAGTGGCGAACTTCTCCAGCGCCGGCACGTCGGCGGTGGCCGCCAGGGTGTCCGGATGGAAGGCGTGGGCGTATTCGCCGGCCTTGGCGGGAGTGTCGCGCTCGGGGTCGACCGAGACGAACAGCACCCGCGGCCGGGTCGCCTCCGGCAACGCCTCCCATTGCTTCTGCGCCTGGGAAAGCTGGGCCAGGGTGGTGGGGCACACGTCCGGGCAGAAGGTGAAGCCGAGGAACGCCAGGGTCCAGTGCCCGGCCAGTTCGCCGGGAACCAAGGGCGTGCCGTCGGACTGGCGCAGGTTGAAGGCCGGCAGTTCGCGCGGCTGCGGCAGCAGGGTGGCGGTGCGCAGCGCCGTCGCGGCCGGGGCGCCGTCGCGTCCGAGGAAGTGGTGCGCGGCCACCAGGCCCAGGCCGGCGGCGAGCGCGGCGACGAGGATGTAGCCGAAGGTGCGGTTGAACATGCGGCAGGCGTCCGGGTCGTGCGTGGGCCGGCCATGATACCGGGCGCGGGCGGGAAGGGGCCGGCGATCGCCTATAATCGCCGGCTCTTTCCGAACCGACGCGCCGCCCGGCGCCGCCGCATCATGACCACCGCCGATCCGGCCCCCGAGCTGCACACGATCATCGACCTGATCCGCTACGGCGGCAGCCGCTTCAACGCGGCCGGGCTGACCTTCGGCCACAGCTACGACAACGCCATGGACGAGGCCACCCAGTTGGTACTGCATGCGCTGCACCTGCCGCACGACCTCAGCCCGGTCTACGGCCCGTCGCGCCTGACCGGCGAGGAAAAGCGCGCGATCCTGGGCCTGTTCCAGCGCCGCATCGACGAACGCGTGCCGGCCGCCTACCTGGCCGGCGAGGCGTGGTTCGCCGGGCTCAGCTTCAAGTCCGACCCCCGCGCGCTGGTGCCGCGCTCGCCTATCGCCGA
The DNA here is from genome assembly GCF_014202435.1 of Pseudoxanthomonas broegbernensis. Taxonomy (GTDB): domain Bacteria; phylum Pseudomonadota; class Gammaproteobacteria; order Xanthomonadales; family Xanthomonadaceae; genus Pseudoxanthomonas; species Pseudoxanthomonas broegbernensis. Next base: position 571,566 of record NZ_JACHGU010000002.1, read on the forward strand.
ACTCATCGAGGCCGGTTTCGAGCCGTGGCTGGGCGGCCGGCCGGTGCGCCGCGCGCTGGACCTGTGCACCGGCTCGGGCTGCATCGCCATCGCCATGGGCCATTACAACCCGGAGTGGGAAGTGGACGGCGCGGACATCAGCGACGCGGCCCTGGCCCTGGCCGCGGAGAACAAGGCGCGCCTGCACGCCGGCAACGTCGCCCTGCTCAGGTCCGACCTGTTCGCCGGCCTGGCCGGCCGCCACTACGACCTGATCGTCAGCAACCCGCCCTACGTCACCGACGCGGAAACCGATGCGCTGCCGCCGGAGTATTCTCACGAGCCCGAACTGGGCCTGCGCGCCGGCGCGGACGGCCTGGACCTGGTGCTGAAGATTCTGCGCGACGCCCCGCTGCACCTGTCCCGGGACGGCCTGCTGATCTGCGAGGTGGGCGAGTCCGAGCGGCACCTGGCCGCGCTGCTGCCGGAACTGGAACTGGCCTGGATCGAGTTCAAGGTCGGGCAGATGGGCGTGTTCGCGGTGGAATGCCGCGAGCTGATCACGCACAACGCGCGCATCGCCGAGCTGGCCGCCGCACGAAAATGATGCCGCCGCGGCGCGCGTGCGCGCCGCGCGTCGCGCGACTTCCCCGGCAGGCACGGAACGTTACCGGCGCAACGGTCGCGCCGCCGCTGGTGCGGTGCAGCAGGCGGCGCCGAATAATGCGATCCTTCGCACCCCTCCCGACGTTTTTTCCTCATCCGCGGAGCGCCGCCTTGAGCAGCAACACCTTCGGCAAACTGTTGTCGGTCACCACCTTCGGCGAGTCGCACGGCCCGGCCATCGGCTGCGTCGTGGACGGCTGCCCGCCGGGGCTGGAGCTTGCGCCGGAGGAATTCGCCCACGACCTGCAGCGCCGCGCCACCGGCAAGAGCCGCCATACCTCCGCGCGCCGCGAGGCCGACGAGGTGGAGATCCTGTCGGGCGTGTACGAGGGCCGCACCACCGGCACGCCCATCGCCCTGCTGATCCGCAACACCGATGCGCGCAGCAAGGACTACGCCAACATCGCCGCACAGTTCCGTCCCGGCCACGCCGACTACGCCTACTGGCAGAAGTACGGCATCCGCGACCCGCGCGGCGGCGGCCGCAGCTCGGCGCGCGAGACCACCATGCGCGTGGCCGCGGCGGTGATCGCCAAGAAGTGGCTGCAGCAGCGCCATGGCGTGGCCGTGCGCGGCTTCCTCGCCCAGCTCGGCGAGGTGGCCCCGGCCGGCTTCGACTGGAGCGCGGTGGAGCACAACCCGTTCTTCTGGCCGCATGCGCCGCAGGTGCCGGAGCTGGAAACCTACATGGACGCGCTGCGCAAGTCCGGCGATTCGGTCGGCGCGCGCGTGACCGTGGTCGCCGACGGCGTGCCGCCGGGCTGGGGCGAGCCGATCTACGGCAAGCTCGACGGCGAACTGGCCGGCGCCCTGATGAGCATCAACGCGGTCAAGGGCGTGGAGATCGGCGACGGTTTCGGCGCGGTCGTGCAGAAGGGCACCGCGCACCGCGACCTCATCGCCCCGGCCGGCTTCGCCAGCAACCACGCCGGCGGCATCCTCGGCGGCATCTCCACCGGCCAGCAGGTGGTCGCCTCGATCGCTCTCAAGCCCACCTCCAGCCTGCGCCTGCCCGGGCCGACCGTGGACGTGCATGGACAGCCGGCGGAGGTGATCACCACCGGCCGCCACGACCCGTGCGTGGGCATCCGCGCCACGCCGATAGCGGAGGCGATGGTCGCGCTGGTGCTGATGGACCAGGCGCTGCGCCACCGCGCGCAGTGCGGCGACGTGGGCGAGATCGCCCCGCGCATTCCCGCCGGTGGCGGCGCGATCGGCGGGGCGGGGCGGGGAGGCCAGGACTAGGGCCATGGCGCAATCGCGTCCGCGCGTGTGGGTGTCGCAGCCGCTGTTCGACGACATCGTCGGGCAGGTGGCGGCGCATTGCGACGTGCGCGCAACCCCCGAGGTCACCGAGTACGGCCAGGATGCCATCGCCGCCGCCCTGCGCGACTGCGATGGCGCGCTGGTCACCCTGAACGAGCGCATCGGCACGGACGCGATCGCCGCCGCGCCGCGGCTGCGCGTGATCGCCAACGTCGGGGTGGGCTACGACAACCTCGACGTCGCCGCGCTGGACGCGGCCGGGATCGTCGCCACCAACACCCCCGACGTGCTCACCGAGACCACCGCCGACCTGGGCTTCGCCCTGCTGATGGCGGCCGCGCGCCGGATCGTCGAGTCCGAGCGCTGGCTGCGCGAGGGGCAATGGAAGCAATGGTCGTTCTCGTCCATGCTTGGTGCCGACGTGCACGGCAGCACGTTGGGCATCCTGGGCATGGGCCGCATCGGCCGGGCCATCGCCCGCCGCGGCCACCATGGCTTCGGCATGAAGGTGCTGTACCACAACCGCTCGCGCCTGCCGGCCGGCGTCGAGCGGGAGACCGGCGCGCAGTACGTGGACTTCGACGCGCTGCTGGCGCAGGCCGACCACCTGGTGCTGGTGCTGCCGTACTCGCCGGCCAGCCACCACCTCATCGGCGCCGCCGCGCTGGCGAGGATGAAGCCCACCGCCACCGTGGTGAACATCGCCCGCGGCGGCCTGGTCGACGAGATCGCGCTGGCCGATGCCCTGGCCCAAGGCCGGCTGGGCGCGGCCGGGCTGGACGTGTACGAGGGCGAGCCGGCCGTGCGCCCGGAGCTGCTGGCGCTGCGCAACGTGGTGCTGACCCCGCACATCGGCAGCGCCTCGCGCCACACGCGCCGGGCGATGGTGCAACTGGCGGTGGACAACCTGCTGGCCGCGCTCGGCATCGGGCCGCGCGCCGGGCATCCGCCCACCCCGGTCACCGCGAAGAAAACCACTGCCGCCGTTGCCGGCCAGGGCGCGGCCGAAAAACGGTAGGGAGCCTCCACCGGCGCTCCACGAGCCGTACCAGGAGGAGGTTCCCCGAACCCGGCCCGCCCCGCGCGCCCGGCGCGCGACCCCAGGACGATTTTCCTAAACGTACAGAGAAGAACATCCCATGAGCAGTGCAGAACGTCGTTTCACCGTCGCCGTCGTCGGCGCCACCGGCGCGGTCGGCGAGACCATGCTGGCCATCCTGGCCGAGCGCCGCTTCCCCGTCGGCGAGCTGATCGCCCTGGCCTCCGAGCGCTCGGCCGGCGGCGAGGTCGAGTTCGCCGGCCGCAGCATCAAGGTCCGGGACCTGGCCACGTTCGATCCCAAGGGCGTGGACATCGCGCTGTTCTCCGCGGGCGGCGGCGTCTCCAAGGAACACGCGCCCAGGTTCGCCGCCGCCGGCGCGGTGGTGATCGACAACTCCTCGGCCTTCCGCTACGACGACGACGTGCCGCTGGTGGTGTCCGAGGTCAACCCCGAAGCGGCGAAGAACCGCCCGCGCGGCATCATCGCCAACCCCAACTGCTCGACCATGCAGATGCTGGTGGCGCTGGCGCCGCTGCACCGCGAGTACGGCATCGAGCGGATCAACGTGGCCACCTACCAGTCCGTGTCCGGCGCCGGCCGCTCGGCGATGGAGGAACTGGGCCGGCAGACCGCCGACATCCTCAACTTCCAGGACGCCGACCCGCAGCGCTTCCCGCTGCAGATTGCCTTCAACCTGATCCCGCACATCGACGACTTCCTGGACAACGGCTTCACCAAGGAGGAGATGAAGCTGGTCTGGGAGACCCGCAAGATCCTCGGCGACGACAGCATCCAGGTGAACCCGACCGCGGTGCGGGTGCCGGTGTTCTACGGCCACTCCGAGGCGGTGGCGATCGAGACCAGGAAGAAGGTGACCGCCGAGGCCGCGCGCGCGCTGCTGGAGCGCTCGCCGGGCATCGAAGTGGTGGACGAGCGCAAGGCCGGCGGCTACCCGACCCCGGTGACCCATGCCTCGGGCAACGACGCGGTGTACGTGGGCCGCATCCGCGAGGACATCTCGCACCCGCGCGGCCTCAACCTGTGGGTGGTCTCGGACAACATCCGCAAGGGCGCCGCGCTCAACGCGGTGCAGGTGGCCGAGCTGGTCGCGCAGGAAGGCTGAGCGGTCCGCCGGGGCGGCGGCGCAGGGCTTCCACGCCATGCACCGTCCCGCCTCGCACGTCATCGCCGGAACCATCGTCGCCATGCCGCCGTAGGAGCCGATTCCGGTCGGCGGCGTGCTCCCGAAGGCAGGGAACGCCGGCGTGCCCACGCGGCGCTCGCCGGCTGGCCCCCCGGTTCCCGCCGCCGTTGAAACCATCGTCGCCGTGCCGTTGCGGGAGCCGGCCTCGGTCGGCGACATACCTCCGGAGCCAGGGCCGGCCTGCCCGCCATCGAGGCGGTCGTCCGCCACCCCGGCTCCTACAAGGACGGAGCGTCCGCTATAGTGCGCCGCATGAAACCGAGGGGACGGGGCGCCACGCGCCCGTGGCACTGGCTGTTGGCGATCGCGCTGTTGCTGCTGAGCGGCGGCGCGGCGGCGCTCGGCCTGGGCCAGATCCGCGTGCTCTCCGCGCCGGGTCAGCCGCTGCTGGCCGAGATCCCGATCATCTCCAACGAGCCGGGCGAGCTGGAGAACGCCCACGCGCGCCTGGCCTCGCCCGAGACCTTCGCCCGCGTCGGCCTGCAGCCGCCGGTCGGCCTGGTCCGCGACCTGCAGTTCGAGATCGCCGCCGATGCGCAGGGCCGGGCGGTGGTCCGCGTCACCAGCCGCACACCGGTGGACGTGCCGGCGATCGCGTTCCTGGTCGAGGTCGACTGGGGCCAGGGACGGCTGGTGCGCGAATACTCGGCGCTGGTCGCCGCGCCGCAGACCGTCGCGGCGATGGAGGCCCCCGCGATCGAGGCGCCGCAGGCGCTGCCGTCGGACGCCATCGTGCGCGAGGCGGAACCCACGCCGCCCGTGCCGGTGCCCGCCGAACAGCCCGCGCCGGAACACCCGCTGGCCGAGGCCGCGCCGCCGGAACCGGTGGTGGTTGCGCCGCCGCCGGCTGCCGCCGGCATGGATGCGCTCCGTGCCGCGCCAGGCGAGGTGCTGGCCCGGGTCGAGCGCGGACAGACCCTGTCGCACCTGGCCGTGGCGATGGATCGCGGCGGGCACACCCTCAACCAGACGATGCTGGCCCTGCTCCACGCCAATCCGCAGGCCTTCATCGACGGCAACATCCATCGCGTGCGCAGCGGCGCGGTACTGCGCATGCCCGACGCCGAGGATTTCGCGCGGCTCGACGCGGCCGGCGCCACCGCGCTGGTGCGCGAGCAGACCGAGCAGTGGCGCCAGGCCATGCACCCGGTCCCGCAACCGGCCGACCCCACCGCGGCGCCCAGTGCCGCGACCGCCGTCGCTCCGGCCCCGGCCACGACACCGGCCGGCGGGGATGCGCGGCTGGAAATTGCGCCGGCCGTCGCCGCGGCCGGCGCGCAGGCAACCGAATCCGGTCTTGGCGCCGGTGGCGAGGGCGACATGCTGGCAAACCAACAACTGCGCCAGGCCCAGGAAGACCTGGCCGCGCGCGACTCGGAACTGCAGGAGCTGCGCAGCCGGGTCGACGAACTGGAAAAGCTGCAGCAGCAGCAGATGAAGCTGATCGAGTTCAAGGACAGCGAGCTGGCCACCGCGCAGCAGCGCCTGGCGCAGGTACAGCAGCCGGCGGCCGCCACCGATGCCTCCGGCGGCACGCCGGCCTGGTGGTGGTGGGGCGGGCTGGTCCTGCTGGCCGTCGCGGCGGCGGTGTGGTGGCTGGCCCGCCGGCCCAAGCCGCTGCCGATCCCCGCCGCTGGCGCGCCGCGCTCGACCGGATGGGACGCCACCGCCCTGGCCGCGGCGATGCCGGCATCCGCCGCCCATGCCGACCCGGCGCGGTCCGCCGATGCCGACGCGCCATCGCCGCACGGGCACTGGCAGCACGCGCAGGCCGCCGTCCCCGCGGCCGCCCAGCCGGCGTTCGCCATGGAAGAAAGCCGCATTCCCGGCTGGCACAACGATGCCGCCCTGGAACTGGGGCCGCTCAATCCCGCCCCGGCCGGCCGCGAGCGCCTGGAGCTGGCCATCGCCTACCTCGACCTGGGCGACGTGGAGACCGCGCGTACCTTGCTGCGCGAGGTCGCCACCGGCCAGGACCCGGACGCGCGCGACGAAGCGGCCCAGTTGCTTCGCGAGATCGGCTGACGGCCAGCACGGAAGGCCACGGCATGCGTTACGCGCTGGGCGTGGAATACGACGGCGGCGGCTTCCAGGGATGGCAGGGCCTGGGGCCATCGGGCCCGCCGACCGTGCAGGCCGCGCTGGAACGGGCGCTGTCCTCGGTGGCCGACCAGGCCATCACCGTCAGTTGCGCCGGGCGCACCGACGCCGGCGTCCATGCGCAATGCCAGGTCGTGCATTTCGACAGCACCGCCGTGCGCGACCCGCGCGCCTGGACCCTGGGCACCACCGGGCGCCTGCCGCCGAGCGTGTGCGTGCGCTGGTGCGTGCCGGTGGCGGGCGACTTCCACGCCCGCTTCAGCGCGCGTGCGCGCCGCTACCGCTACCGGTTGCTCAACCGCCAGGTGCGGCCGGCGCTGTACCGCCACCTCATGGCCTGGGAGCGGCGTCCCCTGGATGCCGACGCCATGCACCGCGCCGCGCAGGCGCTGCTGGGCGAGAACGACTTCAACGCCTTCCGCACCGTGCACTGCCAGGCCCCGCATGCGCGCCGCAACCTGCATGACATCAGCGTGCGCCGGGATGGCGAAGCGGTGGAGATCGAAATCCAGGCCAACGCCTTCCTCCACCACATGGTGCGCAACATCGTCGGCTCGCTGCTGGAAGTGGGAGCCGGCGCGCAGCCGGAAGCCTGGATCGCGCAACTGCTGGCCGGCCGCGACCGCACCCTGGCCGGGCCGACCGCGCCGCCGCAGGGGCTGGTGTTCCTGCGCCCGCTGTATCCGCCAGAATGGGGCCTGCCCACGGAGGTGACCCTGTGACCCGCACCCTGTACCGCACCCGCATCAAGTTCTGCGGCATGACCCGGCCCGGCGACGTGCGCCTGGCCGGCGAACTGGGCGTGGACGCGGTGGGCTTCGTCTTCGCCGAAGGCAGTCCGCGCCAGGTCACCGCCATGCAGGCCCGGCAACTGCGCCTGGCCTTGGCGCCGATGGTGGGCGCCGTGGCGCTGTTCCGCGACAACAGCGCCGCGGAAGTGCGCGAGGTGGTGCGCCAGGTGCGGCCGAGCCTGCTGCAGTTCCACGGAAACGAGGACGACGCCTTCTGCCGTGCCTTCCGCCTGCCCTGGATGAAGGCCGTGCCGATGGGCGGCGGCGAGGCGTGGGATGCGCGCGCGCTGCAGCAGCACTGGCCGAACGCGGCCGCCTTCCTGTTCGACAGCCATGGCACCGGCGGTGCCGGCGGCACCGGCCATGCCTTCGACTGGAGCCGCATCCCCACCGGCCTGCACCGGCCCTTCGTGCTGGCCGGCGGCATCACCGCCGACAACGTGCACGACGCGATCCAGGCCACGCTGCCGTGGGCGGTGGACGTGGCCAGCGGCATCGAGGTCTCGCCCGGCATCAAGGACGGGGAGAAGATGCGGCGGTTCGTGGCCGAGGTGCGTCGGGCGGACTGCGCGGAGATGGACTGAAGGGCGGGAGCGTTTTGACCGTTTCCGTGTTGCGTGTGACCGGCCGAGATGACTCGCCGGGTCGTAAGTGACGGCTTCCCCTTCGGGTGCCGTCAGGCCCTGTGCTGTTCCCAGACGCGGTTTGCGCTTCCACCATGTTCAGCAGCATGCGCTGCATCTGCCGGCCAGCGGCGCGGAATGCGGCCAACAGGCGCATTTCGTCGGGGTCATATACAAATTCAACCTCTGCTGCCGGGATGTCGTTTGGGTCAGTGTCATAGGCGATCTGACCACGGCCCGGGCCAGCCATTCAAAGCAAACGCCCGTCGCATGCGCGATCGCTTCCAGTCGCGAGGTGGCGGACGACGCGCCATGCGGACATTCCCAGTTGGCGACCGCACCCCGGCTGACGCCGATCCTCAATGATGGAGGGTGTTATGCGTGATCTATGTGTTGAAGAGGTGGATTTTATAAGCGGGAGCGGGATCGCCCATGATGCATTCCACTGGCTCGGCTCATCGGCAAGAGGGTACTTTAATGCAGGATTGGAGCATGTTTATAACGATCCTTGGCGATGAGGTGCTTTGATCTATTAAGGTGTGCGCCAGTGTTGGCGTCCACCTATTGTAAAAAAGGATAGATAATGAGAGTTTTATATATATTATCTTGCATTATTGGGGCTTATTTCTTGGTTGATTCAATATATGAGGTTATTTGGAATAATATAATTAACTACTTATATGTTTTGGTTGGTTTTGCTGCGATCATTTCTGGAATCGTCGGGTTGATGAGTATCAGGAATAGCAAATAGGGTTGCTATTATTTGTGGCGAATCTATGGCGCCCGTCAGGGGCCCGTCATCATTCGGGAGGGCAACGCTCTTCCGTGTGACGGGAGACGGCATGTGCGTGCTCGATGAAGGCGAGGGGCGATGCGTGCTGCCCCCTTGCGCCAGGGAGATTTCGCATCGACTACATGGACGTATGGATGCGCCCGTTTGAGTCGTGGCCGATCACGGTCGGATGATGTTCATGGACTTCCCGATGTTGAAGGCCATGCTTCGTTGTCGTAAGCGACGCACTTATCCCTCGGGTCGGCGTTGGAGACCAGTGATGCTGGTCGTAGGCCCTGGGCGCTCCTTCCGAATCGTTGCCGGCATCTTCCTCCGCGAGCGAGGACTTCCCGCGCGAAGATCGTGCGATGTGGCGCCATCGTGCGGACCTGCACAGGTACCGGGCGTCAGTCCTGCAGTTCGCTTCTCAGCCAGCCGGCCAGCGCGGCGACGCGGGCGTCGGCATTCCCGCGCACCGTGCATAGCGTCCATTCGGCGCCGGTTTTCACGAAACCCCAGGGTGCGACCAGGCGGCCGCTGTCCAGGTCGGCCTGCACCAGTTCCTGCGGGGCGATGGCCACGCCCAGGCCGGCGGCGGCCGCTTCCAGCAGGTAGGTGAGGTGGTCGAAGGCGGTGCCCGGGCGCAGGCCGCCGGCATCGAGCCCGCGGGCGGCGAACCAGCGCGGCCAGGCCTGCGGGCGCGAGACGGTGTGCAGCAGGGGTTCGTCGAGCAGGGCGGCGGCGGGCGCACCGCGCAGCGCCGGGAAGCGGGCATGGCGCGGGCTGAGCACCGGGCCGATGCGTTCCGGCGCCAGCGCATGCACCTGCCAGTCGGCTGGCCAGGGTGCCTCGCCCAGCAGCAGGGCCGCGTCCATGCCGGTGAGGGCCGCGTCGAAGCCCCCTTCGTGCGCGGACAGGTGCAGCTTCACCTGGGGCAGGTCGGCCGCCAGCCGTTCCAGCCGCGGGATCACCCAGCGCGCCAGCAGGCTGCCCGGGCAGCCCAGTACGAGCGCGGCCGGCCGTGCATGGCGGCGCAGGCCGGCCCAAGCGGACTGCAGGCCGGCGAAGGCGTCGCCAGCCGCGTCGCGCAGGCGCAGGCCGGCGGCGGTCAGGGCCAGGCCGCGGCCTTCGCGCTCGAACAATGGCGCGCCCAACGCGTCCTCCAGCACGCGAACCTGCCGGCTGACGGCGCCGTGGGTGACGTGCAGTTCCTCCGCGGCGCGGCTCACGCTGCCCAGGCGGGCGGCGGCCTCGAAGGCGCGCAGGGCGTTCAGTGGCGGGAGTTGGCGGGGCATGGGCGTGCCTTCAGGCGGGCAGGGCGTGCGGGGGTGCGGGACCGATGGCGGGGCCAGGCGGGCATCGCGGCCGGCTCCGGTCGCACTCGGTGTCTGGGCAGTCAGGGATTTGGTGCATGCGGGAAGAGTCCTTCGTGCCGGAGGACGCTGTTAGGAGGGCAGGCAAGCCCGATACGGATGGCAGACAACATGTGAGTATTTATCACAATTAATTGAGCGAATCTCGCTTTTTATGTGGAAACTCGTGCGCTAGGCTGACATCCTGCCAATGCGACTTCCGGACCCGTATCCATGAACGCCCCTGCGGATTTCCACGCCTTCCCCGACGCCTCCGGCCATTTCGGCCGCCATGGCGGCCGCTTCGTCGCCGAGACCCTGATCGGCCCGCTGCAGGAGCTGGCGGCGGCCTACGACACTGCGCGGGTCGACCCGGAGTTCATCGCCGCCTTCGACAAGGACCTCAAGCACTACGTCGGCCGGCCCAGCCCGATCTACCACGCCCAGCGCCTGAGCCGCGAGGTCGGCGGTGCGCAGATCCTGCTCAAGCGCGAGGACCTCAACCACACCGGCGCGCACAAGATCAACAACACCATCGGCCAGGCGCTGCTGGCCAGCCGCATGGGCAAGAAGCGGATCATCGCCGAGACCGGCGCCGGCCAGCACGGCGTGGCCAGCGCCACCGTGGCCACGCGCCTGGGCCTGGAGTGCGTGGTCTACATGGGCGCCACCGACATCGAGCGGCAGAAGATCAACGTCTACCGGATGAAGCTGCTGGGCGCCACGGTCGTCCCGGTGAATTCCGGTTCGGCCACGCTCAAGGATGCGCTCAACGAGGCCATGCGCGACTGGGTGACCAACGTGGCCGATACCTTCTACATCATCGGCACCGTGGCCGGCCCCGATCCGTACCCGCGCATGGTGCGCGATTTCAACGCGGTGGTCGGGCGCGAGGCGCGCGCGCAGATGCTGGCCGACTACGGCCGCCTGCCCGACGCGATCACCGCCTGCGTGGGCGGCGGCAGCAACGCCATCGGCCTGTTCCATGCCTTCCTCAACGACGCGTCGGTGCGCATCGTCGGCGCCGAGGCGGCCGGCGACGGTATCGCGACCGGCCGCCACGCGTCCTCGCTCTCGGCCGGCCGGGTGGGCGTGCTGCACGGCAACCGCACCTACGTGATCTGCGACGACGACGGCCAGATCGCCGAGACCCATTCCATCTCCGCCGGCCTGGACTACCCGGGCGTCGGCCCGGAGCACGCCTTCCTCAAGGACACCGGCCGCGCCGAATACATCGGCGTCACCGACGAGGAGGCGCTGGCCGCGTTCCATCGGCTCACCCGCACCGAGGGCATCCTGCCGGCGCTGGAATCCAGCCACGCGGTGGCGCAGGCGATCAAGCTGGCGCGCGAACTGCCCAAGGAAGCCCTGGTGCTGTGCAACCTGTCCGGCCGCGGCGACAAGGACGTGCACACCATCGCCGCGCGCGAGGGCATCGTGCTGTGAATCCGCCTCCGGCCGCGGCCGCCGTTGCGGCGGGGCGGCGGCATCGCATCGCCCCGGCCGTCGCCAATGGCGCGGCGACCCTGCTCCTGAGGGCAGCGGCCGAATACCGGCACGCGGCCCCGTCCCCTTCAACGCAGAGCGTCCACGACCTATGAGCCGCTTCGAACGCAAGTTCTCCACCCTCGCCGCCGCCGGCCGCAAGGCGCTGATTCCCTTCATGACCGCCGGCGATCCCTCGCTGGAAGCGACCGTGCCGGCGATGCACGCCCTGGTCGCGGCCGGTGCCGACGTCATCGAGCTGGGCGTGCCGTTCTCCGACCCGATGGCCGACGGCCCGGTGATCCAGCGCAGTTCCGAGCGCGCGCTGGCGCGCGGCGCCGATACCGCCTACGTGCTGGATTGCGTGCGCCGCTTCCGCCAGCGCGACGCCGACACGCCGGTCGCGCTGATGGGCTACCTCAACCCGGTCGAGATCCGTGGCGCGGCGCGCTTCGCCGCCGAGGCGGTGGCCGCCGGCATCGATGGCGTGCTGCTGGTCGACCTGCCGCCGGAGGAGGCGGCGGATTTCCGCAAGCCGTTCGACGAGGCTGGACTGGCCCTGGTGATGCTGGCCTCCCCGACCACCACGGCCGAGCGCGCGGCGATGCTCTGCGCCAATGCGCAGGGCTATCTGTACTACGTCAGCTATGCCGGCGTGACCGGCGCGGACCGGCTGGACGCGGGCCAGGCAGGCAAGCGGCTGCAGCAGTTGCGCGCCACGTCGAAGGTGCCGGTGGTGGCCGGTTTCGGCATCAAGGACGCGGCCAGCGCGGCGGCGATGGCGGCCGATGCCGACGGGGTGGTGGTGGGCAGCGCGCTGGTGTCGGCGATGGCCGATGCACCGGACGCGGACGAAGCGGCCAGGCGGGCCGGTGCGTTCCTGGCGCCGCTGCGGCAGGCGATCGACGCGGGTTGAGAGCCGGCCATCGTGCCGCGTGGTTGCCATGGCCCGCCGCGTGCCGCCGCTTCCCTTGCAGGAACCGGCTTCAGGCGGCGACATGGCGCCGAGCCTGGAGCGGTCGGCTTGCGGGCATGGCGGTCGCCGGACGAATCCGGCTCCTGCGACGGTTCCGTCGTACCGCTCTTTCCTTCGTAGGCGCCGACGTCAGTCGGCGACACGGAAGCGCCCAGGCGCGCCGGCGAACAGATCCTCCGCCCTCGTTTCCCGCGGCAGCGCGCCCTCCAGTTCCAGCAGGAAGCGCTTGGTCGGCAGGCCGCCGCTGAAGCCGGTGAGCGCGCCGTTGGCGCCGATCACGCGGTGGCAGGGCAGCACGATGGGCAGCGGGTTGCGGCCGTTGGCGGCGCCCACCGCGCGCGTGGCCGTGGGCCGGTCCAGGGTGGCGGCCAGTTGCGCATAGCTCACCGTGCGGCCGTAGGGAATGTCCGCCAGCGCGAACCATACCTGGCGCTGGAACGGTGTGCCCTGCGGCGCCAACGGCAGGTCGAACGCGCGGCGGTGGCCGGCGAAGTACTCGTCCAGTTGCGCCTGAGCCCGGCGCAGCAGCGGATGGTCGCCCTCCTGCCAGCCGTCGCGGGGCAGGAAGTAGCTGTCCTGCGGGAACTCGATCGCATGCAGGCCGGCGTCGGCGGTGGCCAGGGTGAGCATGCCCACCGGGCTGTCGATGTAGCGGTAGTGGATCTTCATCGGGGATTCCTCGCGGAGGCGGCGGACGCCATGGCGTCGCGCCAGAGGTGGATGACGGCGTAGGCCCGCCACGGCCGCCAGGCTTCGGCACGGCTGCGCAGCGGTTGCGGGCTGAGCCGGCTGCCGTCGCCGGGCAGGGCCTTCTGCAGGACCAGGTCCTCGGCCGGGAACGCATCGGGATGGCCGAGCGCGCGCAGGGCCAGGTAGTGCGCGGTCCACGGGCCGATGCCGGGCAGCGCGGTCCAGGCCGCGGCGAATTCGTCCAGGGTGCGATCGGGGCGGAAATCGACCCGGCCGTCGAGCAGGGCCGCGGCGACCCGGCGCACCGTGGCCGCGCGCGCGGCGGTCAGGCCGAGCCCTTCGAGCCCCTCCTCGGCCAGCGCGGCCGGCGCGGGGAACAGGTGCGACAGTCCCTGCGGCCCGGCGAGGGCCACGGCATGCCCGTGCCGCTGCGCCAGCCGCGCGGCCAGGGTGCGTGCGGCGGCGACGCTGACCTGCTGGCCGATCACCGCGCGCACCGCGATCTCGAACCCGTCCCAGCCGCTGGGCAGGCGCAGTCCGGGGCGCTTGCGCAGCAGCGGGCGCAGGCGCGGGTCGGCGCAAAGCGCGGTGGATATCGCATCCGGGTCGGCGTCCAGGTCGAACATGCGCCGTACCCGGTGCACGGTATCGGCCAGGCGCACGGGCGGTACGCCATGCAGTTCCAGCTTCAGCGCATGGGTCGGTCCATCGCGGCCGCCGGGCCAGGCGCTCACTCGCAGCCAGCCGGGAGCGTCGGCGGTGCCGACCACGCGCGCGTAGCTGCCGGCATCCACGGCTTCCACGCCGGGCAGGGCGCGCCCGCGCAGGAAATCGAGCATGGCCGCCAGGTCGTAGGGCGGGCGGTAGCCCAGCTTCAGCGTCAGCGGCCGTTCGCGGTCGGCCGCGGGGGGCGCGTCCTCGCGCGCGTCCCGGCGCAGGTCGCGCGGGGCCATGCGGTAGGCATCGAGGAAGGCGGCGTTGAAACGGCGCAGGCTGGCGAAGCCGGCGGCCAGGGCCACCTCGGTGACCGGCAGCGCGGTCTCGGTCAGCAACTGCTTGGCGAACAGCAGGCGGCGGGTACCGTGCACGCCGATGGGCGCGGCGCCCAGGCGCTCGACGAACAGGCGGCGCAACTGGCGTTCGCCCAGGTGCATCCGCGCGGCCAGGTCGGCCACCGGGTGCGCGGCGAGGAAACCCTGGTCGATCAGCTTCAAGGCGCGGGCCACTGCCTCGTCGCCGCGCCGCCACGTGCCCTGGCCCGGCGCCAGCTCCGGCCGGCAGCGCAGGCAGGGACGGAAGCCGGCCGCCTCGGCCGCGGCGGCGCTGGGGTAGTAGTCCACGTTCTCGCGCTTGGGCGCCGGCGCCGGGCACACCGGACGGCAGTAGATGCCGGTGCTGCGCACGGCGGTGAAGAACAGGCCGTCGAAGCGCGGGTCGCGGCTCAGCCGCGCGCGTTCGCACGCGCGGTGGTCGGGCAGGGCGTTGGCGGAGGCGAGCGACATGGCCACTGCAGGCTAGCACCGCCGCGGGCGCATGACTGGCCATTTTCGGACATGAATGCCGGGGCCTGGCCCGGCCCCCGCCGTCCGCCCCGGGCCGGCCGCCGCTATGGTTCGCGCAAGGCGGGAAGCAGCGTGCGCGCGTCGCCGTCGTGCGGCTGCGCGGCGATGCCCAGCAGGTGCGCCAGCAAGGGATAGACGTCGGTGTTGTCGAACGGGGGCAACACCTTGCCCGCCACGAACGAAGGGCCGCTGGCGAGGAACACGGCGCGCATGGACGGCGCATCCGGGTCGTAGCCGTGCGCGCCGCGGTCGTGGCTGCCTTCGGCGTTGCGCCGCGCCACCGTCTGCCGCGGCAGCGCGTTCCAGCCTTCGTCCATCTGGCAGACGAGCGGCGGGATGCGCGGGTGGCTGCCGTAGTGCAGGCGCGCGGGGATGTCCGCCTTGCGCCAGCATTGGTAGTGCGGGTGGCGCCCGAGCAGCCGCGCCTGCACCTGCGCCTCGTGGCCGGGACGGGGCGCCAGCCCCACCACCTGGCCGACGCTGACCACCTCGGCCTCTTCCATCGCGGCCATGTCCTCGACCGCGAGATAGTGGCCTTCCGGGACCGCGGCCATGCCGTGGTCGGAAACCACCACCACGTCCATCGCGATCCCGGCCGTGTCCACCGCGGCCAGCAGCCGGCCCAGCGCCGCGTCCACGCGCCGGATCGCCTCGCGGGTGGGCGCGGCGTCGGGGCCGAAGTCGTGCCCGGCCTTGTCGACCTGCTCCAGGTACACCGCCACGAAACGCGCCCGCGTGGGCGGCGGGCCAGCCAGCCAGCCGGCGATCCGGTCCATGCGCTCGTCCAGCGGCACCGCGGCGTCGAAGGGATGGAAGTGCCGCGGCACGATCGCGTCGATCGGCGCCGAGGCGCCGGGCCAGGCCCACACGCCGGTGACCAGTCCGGCCCGTTCGGCGCCGGTCCACAGCGGTTGCGCCTGCCACCAGCCGGGCACGCGCGCGGCCGCCGCGTCGGCGACGACGAAGCGGCCCAGCGCCGGGTCGCGCATGGTGTTGTGGACCACGCCATGGCGATCCGGCCGCAGGCCGGTGGCCAGGGTGAAATGGTTGGGAAAGGTGAGCGCCGGGTAGGACGGCCGCATCCATTGCGCGCGCGCGCCACGCGCGGCCAGGCGGTCCAGGGTGGGCGTGTCGCCGCGGCCGAGGGCGTCGGCGCGCAGGCCGTCGATGGAGACCAGCAGCAGGGCCGGTGCGTCGTTCGCGCCGGTGCGTGGCGCGGGGGAAGCGGCGCAGCCGGCAAGCGACAGCAGCAGGGCCAGGCAGGCGGTGCGGAACAGGGGGCGTGGCGGCATTGCGCGATGAACGGGCACGGGGGCGACAGCTTGGCAGACTCCCGTTCAAGCCGCATGACAGCGCCTCGCTCGCGCGACCGGCATGACGGATGGCTGAAGCGGTGCCGCCGCATGCACGCCCGCGACCTTGCCGGCGCGCTATAACGCAGGCCAGACCCGTGGAGGATGGCATGGCCGGCAAGGCATCCAGGCACCTTTCGATGCTGCTGCTCGCCGTGGCGCTGGCCGGCCCGGCGGCGCAGGCGCAATCGGTGCAGTCCAATCGTTACGGCACGCCGCCCACGGCCGGCGGCGACTCGTCGCGCAATGCCTACGAGCGCCAGCGGCAGGCCCACCAGGAGGCCGATCGCCGCCAGGACGAAGCCGTGCGCCGCGCCGAGCGGGACCGCATCGCGGTCGCCATCGACGCCAACCGCCGGCGGATGGAGACCGACCGCGTCCGCACCGACCGCCGCCGCGCCGGCGCAAGCCCGGCCCAGGCGGATCGCCTGCGCCAGGACTTCGAACTGCGGCGGCAGGCCTACGAGCGCCAGCGCGAGGAACTGGAGCGGCAGCGCGCGGCGGCCGAATCGCGGCCATTGCCGCCGTCGCCGCCCGCGCCACCGCCGCCGGCCGTTCCACCGCCACCTCGTCACTGACGAGGCGCCCGGGCGTTCGCCGCAGTGGACGCGGCCGGTCCGGCGGACGGGCCGCGGCGCTACCCGCTCGGCGCCTGCCGCAACTGGCTGGCGAGGAAGCGGCGCAGGTCGGGCAGGTCCGGCTCCAGCAGCACGGGCAGTTCCGGCAGTTCCGGCGGTGGCAGCAGGTGCAGCCAGGCGTGGGCCTGTGCCTCCAGCGCCGGTGCGACCATGGCGGCGTCCTCCGGCCGCAGCGCCGGTGCGCTGGCGTCGCTTTCCGGAGCATCCACCAGGTTGCGCTCCACGTCCCAGCACGCGGCCAGCACCCGGTAGGCCAGGCGCTGGCAGATGGACACGCCCGGCCACCATTTCGCCGCGGCGCGCCGCGCCTGCGCGGGGCCGGCCACGGCCTCGTCCATGGATTCGGCCAGCAGGAAGCTGCGGTGCTGCAGGTCGCGGCGCACGGCACGCGCCTCGGGGGTGGCCACCTCGCCCGAAGCCAGCACCCGGCAGGTGCGGCCCACCGCCTGCAGGCACTGGCCGATGCCGCCGGCCAGCGTGTGCGCGTCGGTGCGCGTGGGCAACAGCCGGTATACCAGCAGGGCGCAGGCGCAGCCGATCAGCGTATCCAGGCCGCGCGCCAGCAACAGGCCGGCGATGTCGTCGACCGGCCGGCCGCCGCTGGCGATGGTCAACGCCGCGCCGGTGATGAACACCACGGCGATGGCGTAGTTGCGTACCACCGCGATCTCGATCACGAACTGCAGAGCCATCACCATCATCGCCAGCCACGGGCCGGCCGGGTGCAGCCACAGGATCGCGCCGGCCAGCAGCAGGCCGATCCACGTGCCCAGGGTGCGCTCCAGGCTGCGCTGCAGCGTACGCGGCCAGTCGAAGCCCTGGTGCAGCATCAGCAGCGCGGCGGCCATCGCCCAGTAGGCGCGGTGCACCTCCAGCGCACCGGCCACCACGCCGGCCAGCAGCATCGCCAGGCCCACCCGCAGGACCGTGCGCAGGGCGTTGGAGCCGGGCAGCAGGCCCTCGCGAAGCAGCGTCCAGGAATGCGGGTAGCCCTGCGGGATGGCGGTGGCCGGCAGCGTGGCCGGGCGCCGGATGGCCGGCCGCATCGCCTCGGCGGACAGCGCCCGCACGCGCTGCTGCATGCCGGTGCGCTCCTCCTCGGACAAGTGCGCGTCGATGCTGGCGGCGAACAGCAGGTGCAGTTCGCGGTTGAGCGCGCGCAGCCGCTCCAGCTCGCCGTGCCGGCGCGCCGGGATTGGCTGGAAGCCAACCAGCATCTGCCAGCTCTCGCGCAGCGCCTGGGCCGCGTGCCGGTGGGGATCGGGATGTGCGTCGTCCGCGTCGATGCTGGCGGCCACGGCGCGGGCGGCGGCGGTCACGGCCCGGCGCTCCGGCCCGCGCGGCTGGAACAGCGCGCCTGCCGTGTGCAGCACCCAGCCCACGGCGCCGCCGCCCAGAACCAGCAGCCCTGCATGCCACGGGTCCAGGTGCTGCGCGGGCATCGCCGTGCCGGCGGCGCAGGCGAGCACGAACATGTAGGCGCCGGGCGGGCCGAGCCTCACCGCGTTGCACAGCCACGTCGCCACCATGCCGACCAGCACCAGGGTCGGCAGCACCAGCCACGGCCAGTGATCGAGCCAGAGCCCGAACATCACCGCCACGGCGAAGGCGACCGCGATGACCGCCAGGGCGATCGCGCGCGCCGCGTACGGCCGGCTGCCGCAATACAGCGCGGTGAAGCCGCCGATGGTGGCCATCAGTCCGGCGGCCACGTCGCCGGCCAGCCAGCCGGCCAGGACCGGGATGCCCATCGTCAGCGCGGCCCGCAGGGCGAAGGCGGTGCGCTCCGGCGGCGCGCCGCGGACACGGCGCAGCTCGTGCAGCAGCCCGCGCGCCGTGGGCCGGGGCGGTGGCGCGGGAGCGGGGGGGACGGGAACACGCATCGGCCCATGGTACCCAGCCGCCTTGCTGCTAGGCTCCTGGGAGCGCCCACAGGCGCGCCGCCACGGAGAACGCACGATGAGCATCGAAATCCAGTACCTGGCCTGGGCCGTCGTGCTCGGGTTCGCGCAATTGCTGCTGGCCAGCCTGCTGGCCACCCGGCAGCGCGGCGTGGCCTGGAACACCGGCCCGCGCGATGCCGCTGCCGGGCCGCTGCCGGCGACCGCCGGCCGTGCCCAGCGCGCCCTGGGCAACTTCCTGGAAACCTTCCCGTTCTTCGCCGCGGCGGTGCTGGCGGTGGTCTGGAGCGGCCGCGCCGATGCGCATACCGCGCTGGGCGTGCAGCTCTATCTGTGGTCGCGGCTGGTTTACGTGCCGCTGTACCTGTTCGCGGTGCGCTACCTGCGTTCGCTGGCCTGGGCACTGGCGATGGCCGGCCTGGCCCTGGTGCTGTGGCCCTTGCTGGGCTGAGCGCACCGTTCATCGACGGTTGCCCGTGCCGGGGGCGCACCCCCTAGACTGGGCGGCATCCCCCGCATCGCGTTGATTGTCCGTGCAGCGTTCCTTGGCCTCGCCTCGCTTCCGCCGAACCGCTTTCGCCGCCTTCCTGCTGGCCTGTGCATCGCCGCTTGCCGGTTGCCTCGGCCAATCACCCGCGCCGGCCCCGGCGGTGGAGACCCAGACGGTGACCTCGCCCGAGGAAGGCGGTGCGGTCAGCCGTGCGCCGATGCCCGAGGGTGCCGTGCCGGCGGCGCCCGCCCCGCAGGCCGCGCCGCCGGTGCCGGTGCCCAAGGCCAAGGCGCCGGACTGGTCGCCGATGGAGTTGACCTCCGGCCAGGCCTGGATCGGTTGCGCGCTCGACTACGACCAGGGCGACGGCGAGCCGGTGTCCGTGCCCAGCCGCGACAACCTGCGCCACCTGCTCGAACCCTGCGTGGAAGGCGACGTGCTGCGCCTGCGCTGGCGCGGCAAGGTCGCCAGCGACTTCACCGCCCTGGTGGAGCGGGTGACCCGCGTGGCCGACGCGCTGGACATCGGCAACCGAGTGCTGGACCTGGATTCCACCGGCGGCCAGGTCGAGGACGCGATCCGCGCGGGCGATTGGATCGGCCGCCACCACTGGACGCTGTGGGTGCGCGAGGATTCGGTGTGCCACAGCGCCTGCGTGTTCGTGCTGGCCGGCGGCGACAGCCGCATGCTGGCCGGGCGGGTGGGCATCCACCGCATCATCCGGCTCAGCTCCACCGCCACCAACCGCGAGGAACTCAACACCGAGCTGCAGGCGGTGTACGCCACCGTGCGCGCCTACCTGGAACGCAACGGCGCCTCGCCGCTGCTGGCCGACGCGATGAAGACCGTGCCCAACCGCAGCCTGCGCCTGCTCACCGTGGAGGAATTGCGCGTCTACGGGCTGGACGGCAACAACGCCGCCCAGGACGACCTGGACCGGGTGCGCCTGCTGGACAAGTGCGGCGACGACTTCATGCACCGGCGCGATGCCTGGGTGCGCGCGTTCGGCGAGCGCTGCCGGAGCGAGCGCGAGGTCCATGCCCTCAACGCCTGCGGCCTGGAACTGCGCCGCGGCTACGGTTTCCCCGACGAGGCGTGCCCGGCGGAGAGCCCGCTGGCCGAGTTCAACGCCCTGGTCACGGTGGCCGAACCGACGCCGGAGGCCGAGGCGGGCGCCGGGGCGGAGGCCGCGCCGGCCGCGAAGACCGCCGGCGGCGGCGGGAAGGCGCCGGCCGGGCAGGGCGGCTGAAGCCCGCTTCGTCGCCATGCGCGGGGCTTGCGGCCTGTTCCACTGAACGGAACCCGCCGCCCGTTCGATCCGGGGCGACAAGCCCGGTGGGGAAGGCGCACAATAGCGCCTTCTGACCAGCCCCCCGCCGCGCCTTTCCGGCGCGCGCCGCCGGAGTTCCGGATGTCCACCCCCGAAAGCGAAACCCGCGCCGCGCCGCGCTTTGGCGACCTCGGCCTGCCCGAGCCGTTGCTTGCCGCACTGGCCGACGTCGGCTACGAATCCCCGTCGCCGATCCAGGCCGCCACCATCCCGGCGCTGCTGGCCGGCCGCGACGTGCTGGGCACCGCCCAGACCGGCACCGGCAAGACCGCCGCCTTCGCCCTGCCCGTGCTGGCCAAGCTGGACCTGTCGCGCAACAAGCCGCAGGCGCTGGTGCTGGCGCCCACCCGCGAGCTGGCCATCCAGGTGGCCGAGGCCTTCCAGCGCTATGCCGTGCGGATTCCCGGTTTCCAGGTGCTGCCGATCTACGGCGGGCAGGGCTATGGCCCGCAACTGGCCGCGCTGCGGCGCGGCGTGCAGGTGGTGGTCGGCACCCCGGGCCGGGTGATCGACCACCTGGAGCGCGGCTCGCTGGACCTGTCGCAGTTGCAATGCCTGGTCCTGGACGAGGGCGACGAGATGCTGCGCATGGGCTTCATCGACGACGTCGAGACCGTGCTGCAGAAGACCCCGCCCTCGCGCCAGGTGGCGTTGTTCTCGGCGACCATGCCGGCGCCGATCCGGCGCATCGCCCAGACCTACCTGAAGGATCCGGTCGAAGTCACCATCGCCGCCAAGACCACCACCTCGGCCAACATCCGCCAGCGCTACTGGTTCGTCAGCGGCCTGCACAAGCTCGACGCGCTGACCCGGATCCTGGAGGCCGAGCCGTTCGACGCGATGATCGTGTTCGCCCGCACCAAGGCCGCCACCGAGGAACTGGCCGGCAAGCTGCAGGCGCGCGGCGTGACCGCGGCGGCGATCAACGGCGACATGCAGCAGCAGCAGCGCGAGCGCACCATCGCCCACCTCAAGGACGGGCGCCTGGACGTGCTGGTGGCCACCGACGTGGCCGCGCGCGGGCTGGACGTGGACCGGATCAGCCATGTGCTGAACTACGACATCCCGTACGACACCGAGAGCTACGTGCACCGGATCGGCCGCACCGGCCGCGCCGGCCGCAGCGGCGAGGCGATCCTGTTCGTCACCCCGCGCGAGAAGGGCATGCTGCGCGCGATCGAGCGCGCCACCCGGCAGCCGATCGAGGAGATGCGCCTGCCGACCGTGCAGGCGGTGAACGACCGCCGGGTGACGCGCTTCTTCGAGCGCATCTCCGGCGCGCTGGAGACCGATGGGCTGGAACCGTACCGCGACCTGGTCGATCGTTATGCCGGCGAGCACGACGTCGGCGCCACCGAGATCGCCGCCGCGCTGGCGCGGCTGCTGCAGGGCGATACGCCGCTGATGCTGGACGCCTCCGTCGAGCCGGAACAGCGCCCGCACGCCGCGCGCGCGCCCCGCGAGATGCGCGAGCCCCACGGGCATGGCAACGGCGCGCCCGCCGCGCGAGGTCCGCGCGCGCCGCGCGGCCACGACGACGACGGCTTCGCCCCGCGTCCGCCGCGCGCGCCCAAGCCGCCGCGTGCCGCGCCCGAGTCGGGCATGGAGACGTACCGGGTCGAGGTCGGCCATGCGCACGGGGTGAAGCCGGGCAACATCGTCGGCGCCATCGCCAACGAGGCCGGGCTGGAAAGCCGCTACATCGGCCGCATCGACATCCACGACGATCATTCCATCCTCGACCTGCCGGAAGGCATGCCGCCGGAGGTCATGGCCCACCTTCGCAAGGCCTGGGTGGTCGGCCAGCAACTGCGGATCAGCCGCTGGGACGGCAGCCACGAACCGTCGGCTCCCGCGCCCGGGCCGCGCGCGCGCGCCCGTCCGCCGGGCGCCCGACCGGGGCACGCGGCCAAGCCGCCGGCCAAGCCGCACCGCAAGGGCCCTGCCAAGCCCAGGGGCTGATCCAGCCCGCTCCGTGCCCGTGCCCCCGCGTTCGCGGGGCGTGATCGTGCGCCGCAACCGCACCGGTATGATGGGCCGGGACACTACTCGCAAGGGGAGCATGGACATCGGCGTCGAACCGGACCAGACACATGGCCCGTGGCGGCGATGGGCACTGGCCGCGCCATTCGTGCTGGCGTTGCTGTGGGTCCTGCCGGGACTGGCCTCCGACCGCCCGGAACTGGGCCGGGACTACCTGGTGACCGGCGTGCCGGCGCTGGACCCGGCGCCGGTGAGGAGGTGCGATCCGGCGGTGCTGGCCGGCCTGGGCGAGCGGGTGGAAGTCCCGCCGCCGCCGGGCGGCTGGTCCGGCGCGCCGCAGGCGGTGGACGTGTTCAATGTGTTCGCCGGCGAGGTCATGGTCAGCCATGGTGAGCGCGAGGTTTGCGGCCACATGCACGATGCGCGCACCCGCGATTCGCGCTTCCGGGCCGGCGTGGGCATGGTGGTGGTGCCCGTGGCCGGCGACCTGGAGCCGATCCGGGTGGCGTGGGCCACGCCGCTGAAATCCCGCTGGATCCCGACGGTGCGGATCGGCGCGCCCAGCCCGGTGCAGCAGATCGACACCGCGCGGCTGCTGGTGCGCACGGCCTGCGTGGCCGTGGCGATCGTGCTGGCGTTCACCGCGTTGATGGGGTTCCTGAGCGCGCGCGACGGCCTGTTTCTGGGCTATGCCCTGCTGTGCCTGCTGGCGGTGGTGTGGCAGGCCATCGTGAGCGGGCTCAGCGGCTACCCCGAACCCTGGCTGCCGGTGGGCGGCGAAGCGTCGCGCTGGCTGGTGGCGCTGTCGTGCATGGGCCTGAGCGCGCTGCTTTACGTGATGTGGCTGCTGGTCGGCGCGGCCGGGCGCGGGCGCGCCTGCCGCCAGTGCCTGCTGCGGACGGTCGGCGGGTGCTGGCTGCTGGGCATCGTGCTGGCGGCGGGGCTGCCGATGCCCGCGCTGGGGGCGTTCGCCGAGGCGGTGGATGCGATCTTCGCGGCCGGATGCGTGGCCGTCTTCGCCCTCGGCCTGTACGCGGCGTGGCGGCGGCGCGGCGACGCGCTGGCCGGCATCGCCGCGATCCTGCCGTTCCTGGTGATGGTGTTGCTGGACCTGGCCGACAGTCGCTTGCTGATCGAGTACCGGGTCGAGGCGATCCAACTGTCGATCACCTGGTTCCTGACCGTCAGCGCCTACGCATTGAACCTGCGCCTGGGCCGCCTGCGCCGGCAGCGCGACGAGATGCAACTGCTGGCCGACACCGACGCGCTGACCGGGCTGGCCAACCGGCGCGCGGGACTGGTGCGGCTCGAGCGCCATTTCCGGAGCGCGGCCGTGCGCGGCGGGATGCTTTCGGTCGCATTCCTGGACATCGACCTGTTCAAGCGCATCAACGACGTGCATGGCCACCACGCCGGCGACCGGGTGCTGGTGGCGGTGGCGCAGACGCTGGCCGCCGCGATCCGCGACGCGGCCGACGTGGTGCGCATGGGCGGAGAGGAATTCCTGGTGATGTTGCCGGGCGTGAGCGGCGACTCGGCGTGGCAACGGATGGAAACCGTGCGCACCCAGGTGGCCCGGGTCGCGGCCGGGCTGGGCATCCCCGGGCTGACGGTGACCGCCAGCATCGGGATCGCCTCGCAGCATCCGCAGGACCACGACGCCAGCATGCTGTTGCGCCGCGCCGACGAGGCGATGTACCGCGCCAAGCGCAACGGCCGCAATCGCGTCGTCGCCGCGGAAACCCCCGTGGCCGGAAGCGGCGGCTGAGCGCGGCGGGCCGGGTCCGCCTGCGCTGGAGGGCCGGCGGCCGTGGAGTGCCACGCCGTTCGCACGGCGAATCCCTCCGCAGGGCGCGCGCCCATCATCCCGGCGGGACGATCGCCGCCTTGCGGTCGTCCGTGCGGCACCGGCCTGGTCGATAATGGCGGCATGAGCATCCGCCTCAACAAGCACATCGCCCAGACCGGCTTCTGCTCCCGCCGCGAGGCCGACCGCCTGATCGCCGGGCGCCGGGTGAGCGTCAACGGCCAGGCCGCCGGCACGGGCGCGGTGGTCGGCGAGGGCGACACGGTCCTGGTCGATGGGCGGCCGCTGAAGCCGCGTGCCGCCCGGGCCGGGCGCCGGCACGTGTACATTGCCTTGAACAAGCCGGTCGGCGTGACCTGCACCACCGAGCGGGAGGTGAAGGGGAACATCGTGGATTTCGTCGGCCACGAGCAGCGGATCTTCCCCATAGGGCGCCTGGACAAGGATTCCGAGGGCCTGATCCTGCTGACCAGCAACGGCGATATCGTCAACCGCATCCTGCGCGCGGAGAACGGCCACCAGAAGGAATACCTGGTGGCGGTGAACAAGCCGGTCACCGACGAGTTCCTGCGCGCGATGGCGCGGGGCGTGCGCATCCATGGACAGACCACCCTGCCGTGCCGCACCGCGCGGATCGCCCGGTTCGGCTTCCGCATCGTCCTGGAGCAGGGCCTGAACCGGCAGATCCGGCTGATGGCCGCGGCCTTCGACTACCGGGTCACGCAACTGCGCCGGGTACGCATCGACAACGTCAAGCTGGGGGTGCTCAAGCCCGGGCAGTGGCGCAACCTGAGCGAGGCCGAGTTGCAGGGGCTGCTGCCGGATTTCTCCGACTGGTAGGCGTCGGGCAAGAGGCCGCCCGCCACGCGCAAAGGCTGGAGGCGCGCGCCGACGGCAGCGGGGCCTCGCACGGGTGCCGGCCGCGTGTTCAGTCGACCAGCCGCTTGGCCTCGGCGGTGCCCAGCACTTCCGGATGCCGCGGGCCGGCGGTGTCCAGGGGCCGGCGCCGTGCCACCAGCGGGTCGAGGAACACGGCGGCCAGCACGATGGCCACGCCCAGGTAGAACCACGGGCTCAGCTCGTGCTGCTCGCCCAGCAGCAGCGCGGCCAGCGCGATCGCGTAGACCGGCTCCAGGTTGGTGGCCAGTTGCACGGCATAGGCGCTGAGCTGGCGCAGGGCCACCAGCGCCAGGGCGAACGGCAGCAGCGTGCACGCCAGCGCCAGCAGCACCAGCAAGGCGCCATCGCGCGGGCCGGGCAGTACCAGCAGGTCGCCGGCCAGGGCCGGCAGCAGCATCGGCATCAGCGGTGCCAGCGCGGTCAGGACCAGCGCGCCGGCGCCCAGCTCCAGGGCGGTGACGGTCAAGGGATCGGCATGCTCGACCAGGCGCTTGTTGAACGAGCCGAAGATCGCCACCAGCAGCGCCGACAGCGCGCCCACCGCCACGCCCAGCCGCATTCCGTCCGGCACGCCGCCCACCACCAGGGCCACGCCCGGCAGCACCGCCACGCCCAGCGCCAGCTCGCGCGGGCGGAACGGGCGCCGTGCGGCCCAGGGCTCGATCGCCGCGGTGAACACCGGCGCCAACGCGATGCAGGTGGCGGCCACCGAGGCGTTGGCCAGCTTGATCGCGCCGTAGAAGGTGAGCCAGTGCAGGGCCACCAGCGCGCCGATGCCGGCATAGGCCAGCACCAGCCGGGGGGAAAGCGTGCGCAGGCCACGCCATACCCGCGGGACCAGCGCCAGCGCGGCGACCACCAGCAGCATCCGCCACCACACCAGGGGCAGCGCGGGCATGGCGATGAGCTTTCCGAGGATGGCGGTGAAGCCCCACAGCAGCACGCAGACGTGGATCTGCAGGTGCGCGCGGGAGCGGTCGGTCATCGGCATGGGGGGCATTATTGCCCGGCCCCCCCGCGCCTGGCAGCCGGGTTGCAGCGGCGCGCGCCCGCGCGGGGCTGGGTGCCGGCGCTTGCCGCGGGAAAGTCCGCCGCGCCGGCGCCGTCAGCGCCGCGGTGCCATCCAGCCGCGCAGGCCCAGCACGGCCACGGCCAGCACCGTGCCCAGGGTGGCCATCAGCATGTCCTGCTGCGCGTCCCATACGTCGCCCTGGGTGCCGAGGTAGGCCTGTCCCAGGTCGCCGCCGAACACGCTGGCGGCCAGCCACTCGAACAGCTCGAACAGCAGCGAGTGCGACATGACGAAGCTGACCGGCAGCACGTAGCGCCAGGCGCCGCGCGGCGGTGCCACGCGGTCCAGCAGCTCGATGCAGGCCGGGGTGACCAGCACGCCATAGAGGAAGTGCACCAGCCGGTCGAAGGCGTTGCGCTGCAGCCCCAGCGCGGCATCCAGCGAAAACCCGAACGTGCGCTGGAAGAAGGCGTCGTACGGCACTTCGGCATACGTGTAGTGGGCGCCGATCTCGTGCAGCACGCCGAAGGCGAACAGGCAGGCGTAGCTGAGCAGGGTCAGCGGCATCCGCCGCCAGCCCCAGGCCAGGGCCGGCACCGCCAGCAGCACCAGCACGTTTTCCAGCGCCCAGTCGTGGCGGTACTTCGGCGCGATGGCCAGCGCGATCCAGACGGCCGCGAAAAGCCCCAGCAGGACCCGCGCATGACGGGAGGTGGCGGGTTTGCGCAGCGCGGCCTCGGGCATGGCCGCATCCTCGCATGGAATGCGGGCGGGAGCGGTCTGGGGCCAGGCGGCACCCCCGCCGGGCACCCGCGTTGCCGTCCGTCCAGCACCTAGGCCGGCACCCGCAGGCGTGCGATCAGCGCCTGCGCCGCGGCCGGGTTGCGCTGCTTGGCGCCGGCGATGAAGAACACGAATGCCTCGCGCGGCACGGTGCCCGGCTGCGGTGCGTCCAGGTGCGGCAGGTCGTCCGGATCGCCGCCGCCGGCCCAGTCGCGGGCGCGGCACGCCCAGGCGTCCAGGTCCGCCGCCGGGTAGCCCTGGGCCAGGCCGGCTTGCGATTGCATCAGCCGCGCGTAGGCGAAATCGGCGGTGAGGTCGGCGAACGAGGGGTGCTCGGCCGAGCCGGCGAACACCAGGGCCACGTTGCGCGCGCGCAGCAATGCCAGGAGTTGCGGCGAGAACAGGGCGTGGTCGCGCAGTTCCAGCGCATGCCGCAGCGGGCGGCCGCCGGCCCGCCCCGGCAGCAGCGCCAGGAATGCGTCCAGCTCCTCCAGCGCGGGCGCCTGGCCGCGGTCGAACTGCCAGAGCAGCGCGCCGAGCCGGTCCCCCAGCTCGGCGATGCCGCCGACGAAGTCCTCGACCTGGGTGCCGGTGCCGGCCAGCCGGCGGCTGGCCATGATCCGCTGCGGCGCCTTGGCGGCGAACACGAAGCCCGGCGGCGTCGCGTCGCGCCACTTCGCGTAGGTGGCCGGCTTCTGCGTGCCGTAGTAGGTGCCGTTGATCTCGATCGCGGTCAACTGGCCGCTGGCGTATTCCAGCTCGCGCCGCTGTACCAGCTTCTCGGGATAGAACACGCCGCCGCGCCAGGGCGCATAGGTCCAGCCGCCGATGCCGACGCGGATACGGGCGCCGGCCGCGTTCGCGGAAGATGCGGCCGGCGGCATGGAGAACAGGTCCTGCATGTGCGTTCCATCCACCAGCGTGCGCCGATCATAGCCGTCCGGCGAACGTGGCCGCGTTATCGCCGGAGGATTCCGAATCGCGCCGCAACGGGCGTCGGCCGAGGTGGCGGGGAATGCGCCGCCAGGATGGACCGTCGCCGCCTACTGCTGGCGCTCCAGCACCAGCAACGGGTCGATGCGCACGTCGAACCAGTTCATCCCCCAATGCAGGTGCGGCCCCGTCGCCCTGCCGGTGGCGCCCACCGCGCCGATCACCTGTCCCTGTGCTACCCGGTTGCCGGCCTTCACGTCGATCCTGGACAGGTGCAGGAAGTTGGAGCTGACGCCGAAGCCGTGGTCCAGCAGCAGCGTTCCACCGGTCAGGTACAGGTCCGGCGCGGCAAAGGTGACGATGCCGGCCGCAGGCGCCTTCACCGGGGTGCCGGTGGGCGCGGCGATGTCCATGCCCGAATGCGGCGCGCCGGGCTTGCCGTTGTAGACCCGCTGGTGGCCGAAGCGGCCGGTGATGCGGCCGTCCACCGGCCAGGCGAAGCGCTGGGCGAAGTCGGCCCGGTCGTCGTCGCGCGCGCGCGCGGCGGCGACCTGCGCCTGCTCGCGGCGGATGCGCTCGGCGACGGCCGGCGGCGGGTCCACCGTCCTCGGCGGCACGCCCTCCACCCGCTGCACCGGCCAGTCGCGCGGGGTCAGCGCGATGTCGGCGAAGGTGCGGCTGCCGTCGGGCCGGGTCACCGCGACGCGGACCGGTCCCGTCGCGTCGCGGCCCACGCCGAACACTACGGTGCCGTAGCCGGTGGTGCGCAGCGTGCGCCCCGCGTATTCCACGCGGCTGCCCGGCGGGACCTTGCCCAGGACCATCGAGCCCTGCGGCACGCTGGCCGGGAACACGACGCGCAGGTCGGATGCGTCGTGCCCGCCCCGGGCCTGCGCGGGCAGGGGAGATGCAAGCGCGGCGAAGGCGGAAAGAACGGCGAGCGCGCAAAGGCCGGGGCGACGGCCGGGGCGGTTCAACGCGCGAATTCCAGCCGCTGCCCGTCCGCGCTGCCGACCAGTTCGCGGCCGTTCCACACCAGGCGGCCGTTGACCCAGGTCGCGCCGATCCGCGAGCGGAAGGTGGTCCCCTCGAACGGCGACCAGCCGCATTTGGACAGCACGTCCTCGCGGCGCACCGTCAACGGCGCGTCGTCCACCAGGGCCAGGTCGGCCCAGTAGCCCTCGCGCAGGAAGCCGCGCTGGGCCACGTCGAACAACTGCGCCGGCGCGTGCGCGGTCTTCTGCACCACCCGGGCGATGTCCATGCGGCCCTCGTGCACCAGCTCGATCGCCGCCAGCAGCGCGTACTGCACCAGCGGCAGGCCGGAGGGCGCCTGCAGGTAGGGCCTCTGCTTTTCCTCCAGGGTGTGCGGGGCGTGGTCGGTGGCCAGCACGTCGATCACGTCGTCCAGCAGCGCCTGGACCAGCGCCTGGCGGTCCGAGGCGTCCTTGATCGCGGGGTTGCACTTGATGAAGTTGCCCAGCCGCGCGTAGTCGCCGCGGTCGAAGCGCAGGAAGTGGATGCAGGTCTCGGCGGTGATGCGCTTGCGCACCTTGCCGGCCGCGTCCACCAGGGGGCCGCGCTCGAACAGGGCCAGCTCATCGGCGGTGGAGATGTGCAGCACGTGCAGGCGGGTGCCGTGCCTGCGCGCCAGCGACAGCGCCAGCTCGGTGGACTTGATGCAGGCCTGGCGCGAGCGGATGTCCGGGTGCATCGCCGGGGTCAGGCCGTCCTCGCCGTACCTGGCCTTGAACGCGGCCATCGTCGCGTCGATGGTCGGCGTGTCCTCGCAGTGGGTGATGATCGGGGTCGGCGCCTCGCGGAAGATCCCGTCCAGGGTGTCCGGGTCGTCGACCAGCATGTTGCCGGTGGACGCGCCCATGAACACCTTGATGCCCGGCGCGGTCTTCGGGTCCAGGGTGCGCACCGCCTCCAGGTTGTCGTTGCTGGCGCCCAGGTAGAAGCCGTGGTTGGCCCAGGCGCGGCCGCGCGCCGCCGCGTACTTGGCCTCCAGCGCCGCGGCGCCGAGCGTGGGCGGGTTGGTGTTGGGCATGTCCATGAAGCTGGTCAGGCCGCCGGCCACGGCCGCGGCCGACTCGCTGGCGACGTCGCCCTTGTGGGTCAGGCCCGGCTCGCGGAAGTGGACCTGGTCGTCGATCATGCCCGGCAGCAGCCAGCGGCCGGCGGCGTCGACCACCTCCTCGCCGGGGCGGGCCTGCAGCCCGTCGCCGATCTGCGCGATGCGGCCGTCGGCGATGCGCAGGTCGCCTTCGTATTGGCGGCCTTCGTTGACCAGGCGGGCGTTGACGATGAGGGTACCGGACATATCAGTGGGAGCCTTTGCATGAACGGGAAGGGGACGGCACGCGGTCGCGGCCGGACGGCACCGGGTCGTGTCCGCCCGGATGCAGCGGATGGCAACGCGCGAGGCGGCGCACGGCCAGCCAGCCACCGCGTGCGGCGCCGTGCATGGCGATGGCCTGCATCGCGTATTCCGAACAACTGGGGACGAACCGGCAGCGCGGGCCGAGCAGGGGGCTGATGAAGCGCTTGTAGGCGCGCAGCGCCAGAATGAGCGAGCGGGCGATCACCAAGCCATGATACTCGCGGCCACGCGAGGTTGCCCCCTGGGGTGGGGTGGGCTATAAAGGCGCGCTTTCCCGACAACGGGGACACTCCCGGCAACGGGGACACTTCGGAGGAACCTTCGTACGTGGCTGCCAAGAAACCCGTGAAGAAGGCCGCCAAGCCGGCCAAGAAGCTCGCCCCTGCCAACAAGAAGTCCGCGGCCGTGGCGAAGAAGACCACCGCCAGGCCCGTAGCCAAGCCCGTGGCGAAAAAGGCCGCCAAGCCGGCGACGAAGAAGACGGCCAAGGCGCCCGCCAAGTCCGCCGTGAAGAAAGCGGTCAAGGCACCTGCCAAGGCCGTGAAGAAGGCCGTCAAGGCACCGGCCAAGCCCGTGCCGAAGAAGGCGGCCAAGGCCCCGGCCAAGACGGTGGCGGCGAAGAAGGCCGCGCCGGCCAAGCCCGTGCCAAAGAAGGCCGCCCCGGTCAAGAAGACCGCCGCTCCGGTGTCCAGGGCGGCGTCCAAGCCCGCTGCCGGCAAGCCCGCCGCCAAGGCTCCTGTTTCCTCCGCCAGGCCGACCAGCCGGTCCGCGGCCCCTAAATCCCCCGCCGCCAAGCCGGCCGTCGCCAAGACGACCCCGGCCAAGGCAGTCGCGACTTCTCAAGCAAAGCCAGTGCCCGCAACGAAATCCCCCAACAAGCGCCATCCCGTCCAGCCGGCACCGACCGTCCCGCGCACGCCCGGCAAGGTCGCCGTCGCCGTGGTTCCGAAGAAGCTCGAATCCTCGGTGCCGCAGCCGGTCCGCCGCGCCACCGCCGACTACGAGGTCGACGAGGTCACCGGCCGTCCCCTGCTGCCGCCCGGCTACAAGCCGTCGGCCCGCGAGGAATACATGAACCCGCTGCAGCAGGAGTACTTCCGCCAGCGGCTGATGCAATGGCGCACCGACCTGGTCGAGGAATCCAAGCAGACCATCGAGAACCTCAAGGACGAAGTGCGCGACATCGGCGACGAGGCCGAGCGCGCCACCCGCGAGACGGAGAACTCGCTGGAACTGCGCACCCGCGACCGCTACCGCAAGCTGATCGGCAAGATCGACAGCACGCTCAAGCGGCTGGAGGACGGCGACTACGGCTACTGCGTGGACACCGGCGAGGAGATCGGCCTGGACCGCCTGGACGCGCGCCTGACCGCCGAGCGCACCATCGACGCGCAGGAACGCTGGGAACACCTGCAGAAGCAGCAGGGCGAGTAAAAGCCGCTTCCACCACGGCATGCAGCACGAAGAACCCCGCCATGGCGGGGTTCTTCGCTTTGCGGGCGCGCAGATGCGCAAGGGCGGATCGCCCACTGCCGCGGCAGCCGGCTACTGCAGTTCCTTCAGGTCCAGCCTGCGCAGCCGCGGCGCCTTCCACGCGGTGGTGGCGGCCACGCCGAGGGTGACGCAGCCGCCCAGCACCACGGCCGGCACCAGGCCCAGCAGGCGCGCCATCGAGCCGGCGTAGAACGCGCCCAGCTCGTTGGACGAGCCGATGAAGATGCCGTTGATCGAGGCCACCCGCCCGCGCATGCCGTCGGGGGTGACCAGTTGCATGATGGTGGAGCGCAGCACCACCGAGACGCCGTCGCACACGCCCGACAGCATCAGGAACAGGGCCGACAGCCAGAAGTGCCGCGACAGGCCGAAGCCGATGATGCACAGGCCGAACCCGGCCACCGCGTACAGCAGCAGGCGCCCGGCATGGCGCCCCGGCGGCCGCCGCGCCAGCACCAGGCCCACCATCACCGCGCCCAGCGCCGGCGCGCCGCGCAGGATGCCCAGGCCTTCCGGGCCGTAGTGCAGGATTTCCTGGATGAAGGCCGGTGCCAGCGAGATCGCGCCGCCGAACAGCACCGCGAACAGGTCCAGCGCCTGCGCGCCGAGCATGATCTGGTTGCCGAACACGAAGCGCAGGCCGTCGCCGATGCTGGAGAACACCGGCGCGCGCGGCCCCTCCGGCCGGGGCTCGGCCACGCGCAGCGACAGCAACACCAGCCCGGCCGCCACCGCCAGCAGCGCGGCGAGCGCATAGGCGGCGGTCTTGCCCGCCCAGCCGACCAGCACGCCGCCCAGCGCCGGGCCGACCACCATCGCGCTCTGGACGAAGATGCTGCCCACGCCGGCCCCGCGCGCGAACTGCTCGCGGCGCAACACCTGCGCGAACAGCGCGGTGTACACCGGGGTGAGGAAGGTGCGCACCAGCCCGGTGAGCACGATCGCCGCGTAGATCGGCCAGACCTTTCCCGGCGCGACGCGGGCGGAGGCGATCAGCGCCAGCAGCAGCGCGGTGACGCACAGCCCGGCGCAGGCCATCGCCCCCAGCCTGCGCTTGGGCAGGTGGTCGACCAGGTAGCCGGCGAACGGCGCCATGCAGATGTAGGGCAGCACCTCGGCCAGGCCGATCAGGCCCAGGGCGAACGGGTCCCGGGTCAGTTCGTAGACGTGCCAGCCCACCGTGACCGCGACGATCTGGTAGGACAGGATCGCGCACAGCCGGTAGGCCAGCACGATGCGGAAGCCGCCCTCGCGCAGCGGCGGCGGGGTCGCCAGGGACGGCGTGGCCGCCATGTCAGGCCTGGCGGCGCGCGGTATCGCGGATGAAGGCCAGCAGCGATGCCAGGCCGTTGCTGCGGGTGGGCGACAGGTGCCTGGCCAGGCCGATGTGGGCGATGTAGTCCGGCTCGGTGGCCAGGATCTCGGCGGCCGGCCGGCCCGAGTAGACGCGCAGGGCCAGGTAGATCAGTCCGGAGACGATGGCCGAGTCGCTCACGGCGTGGAAGTCCAGCCGCTCGCGGTTGCCCCGCGGCACGATCCACACCAGCGACTGGCAGCCGTGCAGGCGGTGCTCCTCGATCTTCCATTCCTGCGGGAACGGCGGCAGCTTGCGGCCCAGGTCGATCAGGTACTGGTAGCGCTCGGACCAGTCGGCGAAGAAGGCGAACTCCTCCTTGATCGCGTCCTGGGCCTGCACCGCGGTGGGTTCGAGGGGGAAGATCGTTTCGGTCACGTCGTTCGATTCGTGGATGGTGTGGGTGGCCGCGGGCAGCCGGTTCCCGTGGCGGGGCCGGCAAGCCGGCTCCTGCGGGGGGTCAGCCGCGCTTCCAGCGCACGCCCTGCGGCGTGTCCTCCAGCAGGATGCCTTCGGCCGCCAACTGGTCGCGGATCGCGTCGGCGCGGGCGAAGTCGCGCGCCTTCTTGGCCGTCGCGCGCTCGGCGATTCGCTCGGCCACGTATTCCTCGATGGGCTTCGACTCGCTGCCCGCAAGGGTGGCGCCGCCTTGCGCACCATCCGCGAAATGGAGCTGCAAGCCTGTGCGCTGGAGCCATTCCTTCGGCGCCTGCTGCAGCAGGCCCAGGGCCAGGCCGGCGCCGAGCAGTTCGCCCTTGAGCCGCGCGCGGTCGCCGGCGCCGGTTGCCTTGCGCGCCTCGCCCGCGATCCGGGCGACTTCGGCCAGCGCCAGCGGGGTGTTGAGGTCGTCGTCGAGCGCGGCTTCCAGGGCGTCGGGAATGACGGCCGCGGCGTCCACCCCGGCCAGGTCGCGCAGGGTCCCGTACAGGCGGTCCAGCGTGCGCACCGATTGCTCGATCAGCGCGTCCGACCAGTCCAGCGGCTGCCGGTAGTGGGCGCTGAGCAGGGCGTAGCGCAGCGCCTCGGGCGGGTGCTCGCGCACCAGGTCGTGGACCTTCTCGATGTTGCCCAGCGACTTGCTCATCTTGGCGCCGCCGAAGTTGAGCATGCCGTTGTGCAGCCAGACCCGCGCGAAGGGCGCGCCGCCATGGGCGCACTGGCTCTGCGCGATCTCGTTCTCGTGGTGCGGGAACTGCAGGTCGATGCCGCCGGCATGGATGTCGATGGTGTCGCCCAGGTGGGCGGCGGCCATGGCCGAGCATTCGATGTGCCAGCCTGGGCGGCCGCGGCCCCAGGGCGAGTCCCAGCCGGGCAGGTCGCCGGTGGAGGGCTTCCACAGCACGAAGTCGCCCGGGTCGCGCTTGTACGGCGCCACGTCCACCCGTGCGCCGGCCAGCATCTCCTCCGGGTCGCGGCGCGAGAGCCTGCCGTAGCCCGGGAAGCTGGCCACCGAGAACAGCACGTGGCCCTCGGCCGCATAGGCGTGGCCGGCCTCGACCAGGCGCTGGATCATCGCCACGATCTGCGGGATGTGCGCGGTGGCCTCCGGCTCGATGTCCGGCGGGTCCACGCCCAGGGCCGCCATGTCCTGGCGGTAGGCGGCGGCGAAGCGGTCGGTGATCGCCGAGATCGGCACGCCCTGTCCGGCCGCCGCGGCGTTGATCTTGTCGTCCACGTCGGTGATGTTGCGCGCGTACCGCAGCGCCCCATGGCGCCGGCGCAGCAAGGCGGCCAGCACCCCGAACACCACCGGGCCGCGGGCGTTGCCGATGTGCACGTAGTTGTAGACGGTCGGCCCGCACAGATACATGGTCGGGCAGGCCGGATCGAGCGGCTCGAAGGCTTCGACCTGGCGCGTGAGGCTGTTGTACAGGCGCAGGGACATCGGCACGGAGGACGGGGGCAAGACCGTGGATTCTAGCGCGCCGCGCGTCCCGGACGTCCGCGGTCCGCGCGTCGCCGCGCCGTATCGAGCGGCAGGCGGCGCGCGCGCGGGCGCGCGGAGGGGGGGCGGTTCAGCGGGCTGCAAGGCGCAGCGCCTACACTTGCCGCCAGTGCTGTCTTTCCGGGATCCGATGCTCCGTCCGCCGAAATTCCCCCTGCTGCTCCTGGCCTGCTGCGCGACGTGGCCGGCCGTGGCGCAGCAGCCGGCCGCTCCGGAGGACGAACGGATCCGGGTGGTGCCCATGGAGAACGTCAAGATCGACTACGCCCAGGTCCTGGGCGTGGAGCCGGTCTACCAGACCCTGCGCGCCACCCGCGTGGAGGAGCGCTGCGACTCCACGCCGGTGATCCAGGTGCAGCCGCCGGCCGGCGAGGAGGAGGCGTCGCCGGGCGTACTCTCGCGCATGGTCGACTCGGTCAAGGGCCTGTTCGCGCGCGAGGAGCCCCGGCGCGGCGCCGACGACGGGACGGCGGCGGTTCCGCCGCGCGGCGAGGGCTGCCGCCTGGTCCAGGTCGACCGCCAGTTCCAGCGCCCGATCGCCTACGACGTGGACTACGTCTACAAGGGCACCAAGTATCGCTCGCGCCTGGCGGAGGACCCGGGCAACCGCCTGCGCATCCGCGTGTCGGTGACGCCCTGGGTGGGCGACGCGCCGCTATCCGCGCCCTGAGTCGGCGCCGTCCGCGGGCCTTGCGTGGTGCCCGGACGCGTGCGACCATGCCCCCGATGAATACCGACCTGCAGCCGCACGCCGCCAGCGCCGCCCGGATGGCCTCCGGGATGACCTCGCGCGCGCGCCGACCGGGACCCTACCTTTCCGCTGGGTGACCGGGGCGTCGTGCTGTCCGTTCGGAAAACCCAGCCCGAGGCTGGGTTTTTTCGTTTCCGGCCCGGCAACGGTTTCAACCGTAAGGGAAACCCCCGGAACAACGTGCCATGCAATCCCGCTCCGCGGGCAACCACCACCGCAAGGAACGATCGATGTCGCTCAAGCACTTCCTCAACACCCAGGACTGGAGCCGTCCGGACCTGGACGCACTGCTGGCCCAGGCCGCGCGGTTCAAGCGCGACAAGCTGGGCGGCGAGCTGAAAGGCAGGTCGATCGCGCTGGTGTTCTTCAACCCGTCCATGCGCACCCGCACCAGCTTCGAGCTGGGCGCGTTCCAGCTCGGCGGCCACGCCATCGTGCTGCAGCCGGGCAAGGACGCGTGGCCGATCGAGTTCGACCTGGGCACGGTGATGGACGGCGACACCGAGGAGCACATCGCCGAGGTGGCGCGGGTGCTGGCCCGCTACGTCGACCTGATCGGCGTGCGCGCCTTCCCCAAGTTCAAGGACTGGGGCTACGACCGCCAGGACCACGTGCTCAAGGCGTTTGCGAAGTATTCGACCGTGCCGGTGATCAACATGGAGACGATCACCCATCCCTGCCAGGAACTGGCCCACGCGCTGGCCCTGCAGGAGCACTTCGGCACCGCCGACCTGCGCGGCAAGAAGTACGTGCTGACCTGGACCTACCACCCCAGGCCGCTGAACACCGCGGTGGCCAACTCCGCGCTGACCATCGCCACCCGCCTGGGGCTCGACGTGACCCTGCTGTGCCCCACGCCCGAGTACGTGCTCGACGAGCGCTACATCGGCTGGGCGAAGGACAACGTGGCCGAGAGCGGCGGTTCGTTCCAGGTCAGCCACGACATCGCGTCCGCCTACGCCGGCGCCGACGTGGTCTACGCCAAGAGCTGGGGCGCGCTGCCGTACTTCGGCGACTGGGAGCCGGAGAAGCCGATCCGCGACCGCTACAAGCACTTCATCGTCGACGAAGCCAAGATGGCGCTGACCAACAATGGCGTGTTCTCGCACTGCCTGCCGCTGCGCCGCAACGTCAAGGCCACCGACGCGGTGATGGACTCGCCCAACTGCATCGCCATCGACGAGGCCGAGAACCGCCTGCACGTGCAGAAGGCGGTGATGGCCGCGCTGGTGCGCTGAGCCGCCTTCCCGACCCGACTCCCGCATTCCCCACGGAAATCCCGACATGAGCAGCCCCAATACCTCCCGCGACATCGTCCTGGCCTTCTCCGGCGGCCTGGACACCAGCTTCTGCGTGCCCTACCTGAAGGAGCAGGGCTGGAACGTGCATACGGTATTCGCCGACACCGGCGGCGTGGACGCCGAGGAGCGCGCCTACATCGAGCAGCGCGCCGCCGAGCTGGGCGTGGTCAGCCACGTCACCATCGATGGCGGCGCGGCGCTGTGGAGCGGCTTCGTCAAGCCGTTCGTGCAGGCCGGCGAAGGCTACCAGGGCCAGTACCCGCTGCTGGTGTCCGACCGCTACCTGATCGTGGACGCGGCGCTGGCGCGCGCGGCCGGGCTGGGCACCAATGCCATCGCCCATGGCTGCACCGGCATGGGCAACGACCAGGTCCGCTTCGACCTGGCGGTGAAGTCGCAGGGCGACTACCGCATCGTCGCGCCGATCCGCGAGATCCAGAAGCAGCACACCCAGACCCGCGCCTACGAGCAGAAGTACCTGGAGGAGCGCGGGTTCGAGGTGCGCGCCAAGCAGAAGAGCTACACCATCAACGAGAACCTGCTGGGCCTGACCATGTCCGGCGGCGAGATCGACGCGTGGGAAGCCCCGGGCGAAGGCGCGCGCGGCTGGTGCGCGCCGCGCGCGGCCTGGCCGGCCGAGCCGTTGACGGTGACCCTGAGGTTCGTCGCCGGCGAGGCGGTGGAACTGGACGGCAAGCCGCTGGAGGGCGCCAAGATCCTGGCCAGGCTCAACACCATGTTCGCCCAGTACGGCGTCGGCCGCGGCATGTACACCGGCGACACCGTGATCGGCCTGAAGGGCCGCATCGTGTACGAGGCCCCGGGGCTGACCGCGCTGCTGGCCGCGCACCGCGCGCTGGAGGAAGCGGTGCTGAGCAAGCAGCAGAACCGCTTCAAGCCGGACGTGGCACGCAAGTGGGTGGAGCTGGTGTACGAGGGCTTCTACCACGACCCGCTGAAGGCCGACCTGGAGGCGTTCCTGGCGTCCTCGCAGGCGCAGGTCAACGGCGAGGTGGTGCTGGAGACCCGCGGCGGCCGCGTCGACGCGGTGGCGATCCGTTCGCCGCACATCCTCAACGCCAAGGGCGCCACCTACGCGCAGTCGGCCGACTGGGGCGTGGAGGAGGCCGAGGGCTTCATCAAGCTGTTCGGCATGAGCAGCACCCTGTGGGCCGAGGTCAACCGCTGAGGCGATGGGCATGAGCGCAGAAGCCACCGCGGCCGTGGACGTGCGCGGCGCCGGCCCGGGCGACCTGCCGGCGCTGGCCGCGCTGTTCGACGGCTACCGCGTGTTCTACGGGCAGCCGTCGGACCCGGCGCGTGCCGGCGCGTTCCTGGACGAACGGCTGCGGCGCGGCGATTCGCACCTGCTGCTGGCGGTGGACGGGCAGGGCGCGGCGCTGGGCTTCGTCCAGTTGTACCCATCGTTCACCTCGGTGGGCACGGCGCGGATCGAGATCCTCAACGACCTGTTCGTCGCCGCGCCGGCGCGCGGCCGCGGGGTGGCCCGGGCGCTGCTGCGCAAGGCCGCCGCCGATGCGCGCGGCCGTGGCGCGGTGAAGCTGGTGCTGTCCACCGCGGTCGACAACCGGCCCGCGCAGGCGCTGTACGCGGCCGAGGGCTGGGAGCGCGATAGCGGCTTCGTCGAATTCGCCAAGGTCCTGCCCTAGCCATGGAAGCATTGCGCATCAGCACCGATCGCGGCGAGCTGGACGTGGGCCTGATCCACCGCTTCCTCTCGCAGGAGGCCTACTGGAGCCGCGGCATCCCGCGCGCGACGGTGGAGCGGGCGATCGCCGGTTCGCTGTGCTTCGGCGGCTATCTCGAAGGCGTCGGGCAGGTGGCGTTCGCCCGGGTCACCACCGATGGCGCGACCTTCGGCTACCTGGCCGACGTGTTCGTGCTGCCATCGCAGCGGGGGCGCGGCTTCGGCAAGCGCCTGATGGATGCGGTCATGGCCCATCCGCAGTTGCAGGGCCTGCGCCGCTTCATGCTGGCCACGAGCGACGCTCATGGGCTGTACGCGCAGTACGGCTTCGCGGCGCTTTCCCGGCCGCAGGCGCTGATGGAAATGCTGCGTCCCGACATCTACCAGGCCGCCCCGGCGGCCCACTGATCCCGACCGATGACCGACCTGCTCGAACCCACCCTCGCGCACCTGGACAAGCTGGTGTCCTTCGACACCCGCAACCCGCCGCGTGCCATCGCCGCCGAGGGCGGCCTTTTCGGCTACCTGCGCGCGCACCTGCCGGGCTTCCGGGTCGAGGTGACCGACCACGGCGCCGGCGCGGTCAGCCTGTATGCGGTGCGCGGCACCCCGAAGCATCTGTTCAACGTGCACCTGGACACGGTGCCG
This sequence comes from Pseudoxanthomonas broegbernensis, assembly GCF_014202435.1. Classification (GTDB taxonomy): domain Bacteria; phylum Pseudomonadota; class Gammaproteobacteria; order Xanthomonadales; family Xanthomonadaceae; genus Pseudoxanthomonas; species Pseudoxanthomonas broegbernensis. The sequence continues at coordinate 610,790 of NZ_JACHGU010000002.1, forward strand.
GACTCGCCGGCCTGGAGCGCCGACCCGCACGCGATGCGGCGCCTGGACGACCGCGTGGTCGGGCTGGGCGTGTGCGACATCAAGGGCGCGGCCGCCGCGCTGCTGGCCGCGGCCGCTGCCGGCGACGGCGATGCCGCGTTCCTGTTCACCTCCGACGAGGAGGCCAACGACCCGCGCTGCATCGCCGCCTTCCTGGCCCGCGGCATCCCCTACGAGGCGGTGCTGGTGGCCGAGCCGACCCTGGGCGAGGCGGTGCTGGCCCACCGCGGCATCTCCTCGGTGCTGATGAGGTTCGCCGGCCGCGCCGGGCATGCCTCGGCGGCGCTGGATCCTTCGGCCAGCGCGCTGCACCAGGCGATCCAGTGGGGTGGCCGGGCATTGGAGCACGTGCGCTCGCTGGCGCATGCGCGCTTCGGCGGGCTGACCGGGCTGCGTTTCAACGTCGGCCGCATCGAGGGCGGGATCAAGGCCAACGTGATCGCGCCGGCGGCCGAGCTGCGCTTCAACTTCCGCCCGCTGCCGTCGATGGACATCGACCGGTTGCTGGCGGACTTCGCCGGCTTCGCCGCGCCGGCCGCGGCGCACTTCGAGGAGACCTTCCGCGGGCCGAGCCTGCCGTCGGGCGACGTCGCGCGCGCCGAGGAGCGCCGCCTGGCCGCGCGCGACGTGGCCGATGCGCTGGAGCTGCCGATCGGCAACGCGGTCGACTTCTGGACCGAGGCCTCGCTGTTCTCCGCCGGCGGCTATACCGCGCTGGTCTACGGCCCGGGCGACATCGCCCAGGCGCACACCGCCGACGAGTTCGTGACCCTCGAACAACTGGAACGGTACGCCGCATCGGTGGACCGCATCATCAACGGACCGCGATGAACCTGCCGATCCCCGCCCCGCCTCCCGCCAAGCCACCTCCTCCCTACCGCCGCGCCGATCCCATGCACGCCCACCAGCAGACCCGCCAGACCATCGTCCGCCTGCTCTCGAGCATGGCCAGCGCCAAGGAGATCAGCCAGTATCTCAAGCGCTTCTCGCAGTTGGACGCCAAGCGCTTCGCCGTGGTCAAGGTCGGCGGCGCGGTGCTGCGCGACGACCTGGAGGCGCTGACGTCCTCGCTTTCGTTTTTGCAGGAGGTCGGCCTGACGCCCATCGTGGTGCACGGCGCCGGCCCGCAACTGGACGAGGAGCTGTCGGCGGCCGGCATCCGGAAGCAGACCGTCGACGGCCTGCGGGTGACCACGCCGCAGGCGCTGGCGATCGTGCGCCGCGTGTTCCAGGCCTCCAACCTGCGGCTGGTGGAGGCGCTGCAGCGCGCCGGCGCGCGCGCCACGTCCATCACCGGCGGCGTGTTCGAGGCCGACTACATGGACCGCGACACCTACGGCCTGGTCGGCGAGGTCAAGGCGGTCAACCTGGCGCCGATCGAGGCCAGCCTGCAGGCCGGCTCGATCCCGGTGATCGCCAGCCTGGGCGAGACCGCCGGCGGGCAGATCCTCAACGTCAACGCCGACTTCTCGGCCAACGAGCTGGTCCAGGTGCTGCAGCCCTACAAGATCATCTTCCTCACCGGCACCGGCGGCCTGCTGGACGAGCAGGGCAAGGTGATCGACTCGATCAACCTGTCCACCGAGTACGGGCACCTGATGGCGCAGCCGTGGATCAACGGCGGCATGCGGGTGAAGATCGAGCAGATCAAGGCATTGCTGGACCGGCTGCCGCTGACCTCGTCGGTGTCGATCACCCGGCCGGCGGACCTGGCCAAGGAGCTGTTCACCCACCGGGGTTCGGGCACCCTGGTCCGGCGCGGCGAGAAGGTCCTGCGCGCCACGTCCTGGGACGAACTCGACCTGGCCCGGCTCACCTCGCTGATCGAATCCAGCTTCGGCCGCGCGCTGGTCCCGGACTACTACCAGCGCACCACGCTGCTGCGCGCCTACGTGAGCGAGAACTACCGCGCCGCGGTGATCCTGGTCGACACGCCCGAGGGCGTGTACCTGGACAAGTTCGCGGTGCTGGACGAGGCCCAGGGCGAGGGCCTGGGCCGCGCGGTATGGAACGTGATGCGCGAGGAGACCCCGGAGCTGTTCTGGCGCTCGCGCCACAACAACCAGGTCAACATCTTCTACTACTCCGAGTCCGACGGCTGCATCAAGCAGGAGAAGTGGAAGGTGTTCTGGTACGGGATCGAGGGCTTCGACCGCATCGGGCGCTGCGTGGCCCACTGCGCCACCCGCCAGCCGACGCTGCTGGGATGACCATGGCCGCGTCGAATCCGCAGTCCGCATGGCGCGACGTGCCGGTCCTGGCGGGCCGGCACGCGGTGCTGGAGCCGCTGCGGGCCGGGCATGCCGAGGGCCTGCGCGCCGCGCTGGAAGGCGGCGGCCTGGAACGGCTGGCCTACGCCAACGTGCCGGCGCCGGAGCGGGCCGCCGGCTACGTCGAGGCGGCGCTGCAGGCGCGGGCCTGCGGCGAGGCGCTGCCGTTCGCGGTGCTGGATGCCGCGGGGACGGTGGTGGGCAGTACCCGCTTCTACCGGCTCGAGCCGGAGGTGCCCCGGCTGGGCATCGGCTATACCTGGTACGCGCCGCGCGTGCAGCGCACCGGCGTCAACACCGAGTGCAAGCTGATGCTGCTGCAGCATGCGTTCGAGGCGATGGGCTGCGCCAGCGTGTTCTTCGAGACCAGCCTGCTCAACCAGGCCTCGCGGCGGGCCATCGTCCGGCTCGGCGCCCGCCAGGAAGGCGTGCTGCGCCACCACAAGCGCCACGCCGACGGCACGCTGCGCGACACCGTCGCGTTCTCCATCATCGACGCGGAGTGGCCGCAGGTGCGCGATCGCCTGCGGTCCCGACTGGAAGCCAATACATGAGCAAGCAGAAGTTCACCCTCGGCATCGTCGGTGCGCGCGGGCACACCGGCACCGAACTGATCCGGCTGGTCGCCGCGCATCCGGGTCTGGAGCTGGCCTTCGTCTCCTCGCGCGAGCTTGACGGCCAGCGCGTGGCCGACCACGGCGACGCCTATGCCGGCGAGCTGCGCTACGAGAGCCTGGACGCCGCCGCCGTGGCGGGCAAGGGCGCCGACGTGGTGATCCTGGCCCTGCCCAACGGCAAATCCGCGCCGTTCGTCCAGGCGCTGGACGAGGCCCGGCCCGACACGCTCATCGTGGACCTGTCGGCCGACTACCGCTTCGACCCGGGCTGGTACTACGGCCTGCCGGAGATCACCCGCGGCGACTACGCCGGCCAGCGGCGCATCGCCAACCCCGGTTGCTACGCCACCGCCATGCAACTGGCGATCTGGCCGATGCTGGAAGTGCTGGCCGGGCCGCCGCAGTGCTTCGGCGTGTCCGGCTATTCCGGCGCCGGCACCACGCCTTCGGACAAGAACAACACCGAGCTGCTGCGCGACAACCTGATGCCGTACTCGCTGGTCGACCACCTGCACGAGCGCGAGGTCTCCGCGCGCCTGGGGGTGCCGGTGGAGTTCATGCCGCACGTGGCGCCGCACTTCCGCGGCATCACCGTCACCGTCAACCTGTGGCTGACCGAGGCGGTCGCCCCGGACTGGGTGCGCGCGCGCTACGTGCAGCGCTACGCCGGCGAGCCGCTGGTGCGGGTGGTGGAGCAGGCGCCGTGGGTCAGCCGCATCGCCGGCCGCCACCATGTCGAGGTCGGCGGCTTCGCCCTGGCCCCGGGCGGCAAGCGCCTGGTGGTGGTGGCCACCGAGGACAACCTGCTCAAGGGCGCGGCCACCCAGGCCATGCAGAACGTCAACATCGCGCTGGGCTTTGCCGAGCTGACCTCGATCCCGGCGGACAAGGAGAACTCCGATGGCTGACCTGCTCTGGCAGAAGCCCGGCGTGGCGGTGGACGCACAGATCCAGCGCTTCCTGGCCGGCGACGACGTGATCCTGGACCGCGAGTTCTTCCTCTACGACATCGCCGCCAGCAAGGCGCACGCGGAAGGGTTGCAGCGCATCGGCATCCTGAGCGAAGGCGAGCTGGCCGGCCTGCTGCGCGAGCTGGACATCCTGGCCGACGATTTCCGTTCCGGCGCCTTCGTCCTGGACGAGGGCTACGAGGACGGCCACTCGGCCATCGAGGCGCGGCTGACCCAGCGCCTGGGCGATGCCGGCCGCAAGATCCATACCGGCCGCAGCCGCAACGACCAGATCCTGGTCGCCACGCGGTTGTGGCTGAAGGAGAAGCTCGCGCGCGTGGCCGCGCTGTCGCGCCAGGTCGCCAGGGTGGCGCTGGACCGCGCCCGGGCCGAGGCCTCGCTGCCGCTGCCCGGCTATACCCACATCCAGCGCGCCGTGGTGTCCTCGGCCGGCATGTGGTGGGCCGGCTGGGCCGAGGCCTTCATCGACGATGCGGTGCGCGCGGCCGACACCCTGAAGCTGGTCGACGCCAACCCGCTGGGCACCGCCGCCGGCTACGGCGTCAACCTCAGGCTGGACCGCGAGCACACCACCGCCGCGCTGGACTTCGCCCGGATGCAGGTCAGCCCGATCTACGCGCAACTGTCGCGCGGCAAGTTCGAGATGGCCGCCCTGGAGGCGCTGGGCAGCGCCACCCTGGACCTGCGCCGCATCGCCTGGGACCTGTCGCTGTTCACCAGCGCCGAGTTCGGCTTCGTCGCCCTGCCGGCGCAGTACACCACCGGCAGCTCGATCATGCCCAACAAGCGCAACCCGGACGTGATCGAGCTGATGCGCGCCACCCACGCCAGCGTGGCCGCCGCGCGCACCGAGATCGAGCAACTGCTGTCGCTGCCGTCCGGCTACCACCGCGACCTGCAGGCGTCCAAGGGCGCCATCTTCCACGGCTTCGGCCGCGGCCTGGCGGCGCTGGAACTGCTGCCGGCACTGCTGGCCAACCTGGAATGGCGCGAGGAAAAGCTGCGCGCGGCGATCGACTCGGGCATGTACGCCACCGACGCGGCGGTGGAGGCCGCGGTGGCCGGCGTGCCGTTCCGCGAGGCCTACAAGGCCGCTGCGGCCAGCGCCGATTCGGCCGGGCAGGGCAGGACGCCGGAAGGCAGCCTGGCCGCGCGCACCTCGCCCGGCGCGGCGGCGGACCTGCGCCTGGAGGCACTGCAGGCGCGCTGGGACGCGCTGGCCTGAGGCCCGCAACGAATCGACAGGACGTCGTTTCCGCCGAGGCGGGAACGGCGAGGCAAACATCATCAGGCAAGGCCCATGACCCACTACCTCGTCCTCGCCATGCGCAGGCCCGACTTCGACGAAGCCGCCATCGCCCCGCACCTGGCCTGGCTCGACGACCTGCGCGCCCGCGGCCTGTTGCTCCTGACCGGCGGCTTCAGCGACCGCAGCGGCGGCGCCTACGTGCTGCGGAACCTCGCCAGCCTGGCCGAAGCGCGGGCGCTGGCGGCCACCGACCCGCTGGCGCTCACCGCCAGCTCGAACCTCACGGTCCACGAATGGAACGTCCACGAAGGGAGCGGGCGATGAGCACCCGACAGGCATGAACGCGGCAGGGGAGCGGGAAACGGTGGCACTGCCGGCCTGGCGGCGGGCGGTGCTCAAGGTCGGCAGCAGCCTGCTGGCGGCCGATGGCGGCGGCCTGTCGCCGCGCTTTGCCCTGGGCCTGGCCCAGTTCGTGTCCTCGAACCTGGCGGCCGGGCGCGAGGTGGTGATCGTCTCCTCCGGCGCGGTCGCCGCCGGCCGTGCGATCGTGCCCAAGGCCGCGGAAGCCGGCGCGGCGATGGCCGCGCGCCAGGCCCTGGCCGCGCTCGGCCAGGCGCAACTGATCGGGCTGTGGCAGCGCTTCTTCGAGCGCCCGGTGGCGCAGGTGCTGCTGACCCACGACGACCTGCGCAACCGCCGCCGCTACCTCAATGCGCGGGCCACGCTCAACGAACTGCTGGCGCTGGGCGCGCTGCCGGTGGTCAACGAGAACGACACCGTCTCGGTGGATGAACTCAAGCTGGGCGACAACGACAACCTGGCCGCCATCGTCGCTGCGCTGATCGATGCCGACGTGCTGTTCATCGCCACCGACATCGACGGCCTGTACGACGCCGACCCGCGCGCCCACCCCGGGGCGAGACTGATGCCGGAGGTGGCGGAGCTGACGCCGGCGGTGCTCGCCATGGCCGGCGGCAGCGGCAGCGCCGCGGGCACCGGCGGCATGCGCACCAAGCTGGAGGCGGCAGCCAAGGCCGGTGCGGCCGGCATCGACACCGTGCTGTTCAACGGCCGTCGCGCCGAAGTGCTGCGGCAACTGCTGCAGGGCCGCCTGGAGGGCACCCGCATCCGCGCCGCGCACAGCCGCATCGCCGCGCGCAAGTACTGGCTGCGGCATGCGCCGCTGGAGCCGGGCGCGATCGTGGTCGACGCCGGCGCGGCCGGCGCGCTGACCGGCAAGGGCGCCTCGCTGCTGCCGGGCGGGGTGCTCGGCGCGGAGGGCGACTTCCGCCGCGGCGACATGGTCGAGGTGGTGCAGCGCGACGGCGACGGCGAGCGCCGCATCGCCCGCGGCATCAGCCAGTACTCGGCGGTGGACGTGCGCCGCATCGCCCGGCGGCACTCGCGGGACATCGAGTCCATCCTGGGCTACAACTATGGCGGCAACGTGATCCACCGCGACGACCTGGTGCTGCTGTAGGAGCCGCCGCCACGCGCCTCGCCGGTGGCGCCGCCGTGGCGAGGAAACCGCGGTTCCACGGATGGGCGGCCGCAGCCGGGTCGACATCGGCGGAAGCATCCACGCCCACACTTCCATCCACTTCCCGGCCGAGCCGGACCACGAGGAAACGGAACATGTCCGCAAGCAGCGACATCCAGGCCCAGGCCCTGCAGGCGCGCGAGGCCGCCCGGGCCATCGCGCAACTGCCCACCTCCGCCAAGGACGCGCTGCTGCGCGCGATGGCGCAGGCGCTGGAGGACGATGCCGCCGCCATCCTGGCCGCCAATGCGCGCGACATCGAGGCCGCGGCCGCCAAGGGTGTGGGCAGCGCCATGCAGGACCGCCTGCGCCTGGACGACAAGCGCCTGCGCGGCGTGGCCGATGCGCTGCGCGAGGTGGCGGACCTGCCCGACCCAGTGGGTCAGGTCACCCGCGCCTACGACCGTCCCAACGGCATCCACGTCGAGCGCGTGCGCGTGCCGCTGGGCGTGATCGCGATGATCTATGAGGCCCGCCCCAACGTCACCGCCGACGCCGCGGCGCTGTGCCTCAAGGCCGGCAACGCGGTGATCCTGCGCGGCGGCTCGGAGGCGATCCACTCCAATACCGCCATCGCCGCCTCGCTCAAGCGGGCGCTGCGCGAGGCCGGCTTGCCGGAGGCGGTGGTCACCCTGGTCGAGGACCTGCGCCGGGAGACCATCCTGGAACTGATCCAGCTCAACGACATCATCGACCTGGTGATCCCGCGCGGCGGCGAGGGCCTGATCCGCTTCGTCGCCGAACACGCCCGGGTGCCGGTGATCAAGCACTACAAGGGCGTGTGCCACCAGTACGTGGATTCCCCGGCCAGCCTGGACCTGGCGCTGGACCTGCTGGTCGACGGCAAGGTCTCGCGCCCGGCAGCCTGCAACTCGCTGGAGACCTTGCTGGTGCACGCCGACGTGGCCGCCGGATTCCTGCCGCGCGCCGCCCAGGCTCTGCGCGCGCGCGGGGTGGAGCTGCGCGGCGACGCGCGCAGCCGGGCGCTGGTGCCGGACATGGCGGAAGCCAGCGAGGACGACTACGCGGCCGAGTACCTCGACCTGATCCTGGCCGTACGCGTGGTCGACGGCCTGGAGCAGGCCATCGCCCACGTCCAGCGCTACGCCTCCGACCACACCGAGGTGATCGTCACCGAGGACGCCGCGCACGCCGCGCGCTTCGTCCAGGCGCTGCGCTCGGCGGTGGTGATGGTCAACGCCTCCTCGCGCTTCTCCGACGGCGGCGAGCTGGGCCTGGGCGCGGAGATCGGCATCTCCACCACGCGCCTGCATTCCTACGGGCCGATGGGCCTGGAGGCGCTGACGGTGGAGCGCTTCGTGGTCCATGGCGAGGGCCAGGTGCGGCATCCGGACCTGCTGTAGGCGCGGCCGTAGTCGCCTGCGCTTGTGGCCGGCGGCGAGCGGCCTAGGCTCGATTGCCCCGGCAGGATGCGGCAAGGAGATCGTCCAGCGGCGCGCCGTCGCGCCCAGGGGCGTTCCTGCAACGCGGAGCGGGCTACCAGCGGTCCTCCAGGAAACCCGGCCGGCAGGCGAACCACGCCCCGGCCAGCATCACCCCCACGCACAGCGCCAGGAAGGCGAACGGCAGCGTCCAGCCGTGGCTGCGCGCCTGCAGCCAGCCGAACAGCAGCGGCCCCGCGCAGCTCAGGCTGTAGCCCATGCCCTGCATGAAGCCGGACAGCGCCGCCGAGCCGCTGGGGCCGCGCGTGCGCAGGTTGATCAGGGTCAGCGAGATCGGGAAGGTGCTCGGGCCCAGCCCCAGCAGCGAGACCCACAGCAGCGGGGCGGCCATTGGCGCCCACAGCAGCCCGGCGAACGCGGACAGGTGGCACGCGGCGCAGGCGATCACGATCGGGTAGGGGTTGCGCATCCGCACCGCCACCGACGGCATCGCCAGCGCGCTGACCAGGCCCAGGGCCGCGAACAGCGCGACCATGGCGCCGCCGAAGGCGCGGCTGGCGCCGGCCTCCACCAGCAGCTTGGGCAGCCAGGTGAACATGGCGTAGGTGACCAGCGAGGTCATCCCGAACATCAGCGCCGCGCCCCAGCCCAGGGCGGTGGCCCAGACCCGGCCGCGCGCCGGCGGCGCGGCCAGCTCCGGCGCCTCGTCGCCACAGGCGACCGCGCGCTCGTGCAGCCGCGCCAGGGCGCTGTCGGCGCGGCGCTCGATCCGCAGCACGCCCAGCCACGGCAGCATCGCCGCCACCGCCAGCAACGTCCACACGCCCATGGAGATGCGCCAGCCGGCCGCCTCGGCCAGCGGCACCGCCAGCAGCGCCGGCAGCATGGTGCCCAACTGCAGCATGGTGATGTACAGGGTGCTGACCGGGCCGACCCGGTCGGGGAAGTAGCGCTTGACCAGCGGCGGCAGGATCACGTTGCCGATGCCCATCCCGGCCAGCGCCAGCGCCGAGCCGGCCAGCAGGCCGCCGGTGCCGCCGGCCAGCGAGCGCCACAGCAGCCCGGCCGCGGCCAGGGCCATCGACAGCAGCGCGGTGCGCTCCAGGCCCAGGCGATGGGCCAGCCGCGGCGTGCCGATGCCGGCGGCGGCGAAGGCGGCGGTGGGGATCATGCCCAGCACGCCGGCCACGGTGGTGCCGAAGCCGAACTGCTGCCCGAGCACGTCCAGCAGCGGCGTCAGCGAGGTCACCGCGGTGCGCAGGTTGAATGCGGACAGCAGGATGCCGCACAGCACCAGCAGCCGGCCGGGGATCCGTGCGGAGGGGGAAGCGGGGGAGGTCTGCGCGTTCATCGGCCTTGCCGGGAGCGGCCCGCGAGCAGGGGGCGGCGGCGCCGTTTCCAAAAAATGCAAAGACCGGCACGAGGCCGGTCTGCGTACCGCATCGATAACCGTTGGTCGGGGAGACAGGATTCGAACCTGCGACCTCTACGTCCCGAACGTAGCGCTCTACCAGACTGAGCTACACCCCGACAAGGCCGCCCATGATACTGGATGGACTTGGACGTGGGCAACAACGACGGCCGGTTTTTTTCGCAGACGCTCAGTCGGCGCCGTCCGGGCCGGCCCCGCCGCGGGCCTGCGCGTCTTCGCGCATCTCGAACCACATGCCGTTGAGGATGGCGAAGCTGGCCGCCAGGCCCACGCCCAGGATCCAGGAGAAATACCACATGGCGGGACCTCCTTGCGGTCAGTAGGCGTTGGGGTTTTCTTCCAGCGAGTCGGCGCTGACCTTGCCGCGCAGCACCCGGTACACCCAGGCCGTGTAGAGCATCACGATCGGCAGCAGCAGCGCGGTGACCAGCAGCATCACCCACAGGGTCAGGCGGCTGCTGGAGGCGTCCCACAGGGTCAGGCCGGCGTCGGGCAGGCTGGAGGAGGGCAGCAGGAACGGGAACACGGCGAAGCCGAAGGTCAGCACCGTGGCCGGCACTGCCATGCTGGTGCACACCAGCGCGGGCCCGCCGCGGCCCAGGTACAGGAAGTACGCGCCCAGCACCATCCCGGCCACCGCGCCGACCGGCGCCAGCCACAGCGCGGGCACCGCCCGGTAGTTCTCCAGCCACAGCCCGGGGGCGGCCGTCACCGACTTCAGCAGCGGGTTGGACAGCCCGCCGCCGTCGATGGCCGAATCGATCCGGTAGCCCGGCAGCGCCGTCGAGATCCATGCCCCGGCGGCCACGAACAGCACCGCGCAGACCAGCGCCGCCGCGCCGCCATAGCGCGCCGCGCGCACCGCCACCGGCCCGTCGGTCTTGACCAGCAGCGCGGCGGCGCCATGGGCCACCAGCAGCGACAGGCTGACCAGGCCGCAGACCAGCGCGTAGGGATTGAGCAGGGCGAAGAAGCCGCCGGTATACACCGGCCGCAGCGTGGCCGGCTCGAAATGGAACGGCACGCCGAGCTGCACGTTGCCCACCGCCACCCCGAACACCAGCGCCGGCACCGCGCCGCCCACGAACAACGCCCAGTCCCAGGTGGCGCGCCAGCGCGGGTCGGCGACCTTGCCGCGGAACTTGAAGCCCACCGGACGCAGGATCAGCGCGAACAGGATCAGGAACATGGCCAGGTAGAAGCCGGAGAAGCTGACCGCGTACAGCGCCGGGAACGCGGCGAACGCGGTGCCGCCGCCGACCACCAGCCAGACCTGGTTGCCCTCCCACACCGGCCCGACGGTGTTGACCACCAGCCGGCGCTCGGGATCGGTCCGCGCCACGAAGGGCAGCAGCGCGCCGACGCCCAGGTCGAAGCCGTCCATCACGGCGAAGCCGACCAGCAGCAGGCCCAGCAACAGCCACCAGATCACCCGCAAGGTGGCGTAGTCCAGGGGAATGAATTCGGCCATTTCTCGGTTCTCCCGGTTCAGCCTGCGTCGCCGCCGGATTCGACCGGCATCACCGGCGCGGTCGGCCGTTCGTGCGCGGGCTGGCCGCCGCCGCCGTCGCCCGAGCCGCCGAAGCGCAGCATCGGGATGTCCTTGGGGCCCTTGCGCACCGTGGCCAGCATCAGCCGCACGTCGATCACCGCCAGCACCGTGTACAGCGCCACGAAGCCGGTCAGGGTGATGAGGATGTCGCGCAGGGCCAGGTGCGAGGCGGCGTAGAAGGTGGGCAGCACGCCTTCCACCGCCCAGGGCTGGCGGCCGTACTCGGCCACGAACCAGCCGCACTCGATCGCGATCCACGGCAGCGGCAGGCTCCACAGCGCCAGCTTCAGGAACCAGCGCCTGCCCTCGAAGCCGCGGGTGCTGGCCAGCCAGAAGGCGAAGGCGAAGAAGGCGATGAAGTAGAAGCCCAGCCCCGCCATCACCCGGAAGGTCCAGAACAGCGGCGCCACCCGCGGCACCGTATCCAGCGCCGCCTGCGCGATTTCCTCCTCGGTGGCGTTGCCGATGTCCTCCCGGTAGCGCTTGAGCAGCAGCCCGTGGCCCAGGTCCGCCCAGTGCCGCTCGAACACCGCGCGCGCCTGCGCGTCCCCCGGGTCGGCCTTGACCCGCTGCAGCGCCGCGTAGGCCAGTTGGCCGCCGCGGATGCGGTGCTCGGCGCGCTCGACCAGCTCCAGGATGCCGGGGATCTCCCCGTTCAGCGAGCGGGTGGCGATCAGGCCCATCAGCCAGGGGATCTTCACCTCGAAGCGGTTGTGCTGGCTGCGCTGGTCGGGCAGGCCGAAGGCGGTGAAGTCGGCCGGCGCCGGTTCGGTGTGCCACATCGCCTCGATCGCGGCCAGCTTCATCTTCTGGTGCTCGGTGGCCGCGTAGCCGCTCTCGTCGCCCAGCACCACCACGCTCAGCGAGGCGGCCAGGCCGAAGCTGGCGGCCACCGCCATCGAGCGCCGGGCCAGTTCCGCGTGGCGCCCGCGCAGCAGGTACCAGGCGCTGATCGACATCACGAACATCGCCCCGGTCACGTAGCCGGCGCTGACCGTGTGCACGAACTTGGCCTGGGCCACCGGGTTGAACAGCACCGCCACGAAGTCGGTGATCTCCATGCGCATGGTGTCGGGGTTGAAGACCGCGCCCACCGGGTTCTGCATCCAGCCGTTGGCGACCAGGATCCACAGTGCGGAGAAGTTGGCGCCCAGCGCCACCAGCCAGGTCACCACCAGGTGCTGGACGCGGCTGAGCCGATTCCAGCCGAAGAAGAACAGGCCGATGAAGGTCGCTTCCAGGAAGAAGGCCATCAGGCCCTCGATCGCCAGCGGCGCGCCGAAGATGTCGCCCACGTAGTGGCTGTAGTAGGCCCAGTTCATGCCGAACTGGAACTCCATCACGATGCCGGTGGCCACGCCCATGGCGAAATTGATGCCGAACAGCGTGCCCCAGAACAGGGTCATCTTGCGCCAGACCTCGCGCCCGGTCATGACGTACACGCTCTCCATGATCGCGATCAGGAACGACAGCCCCAGCGTCAACGGCACGAACAGGAAGTGGTACATCGCCGTGAGCGCGAACTGCAGGCGCGACAGCTCCACGACGGTCGGATCGAACATGGCGGCCACACCCCACGCGACGGCGGACGGGTACAGCCTACTCCTGGTGCATGTGTGTTTCGGGTGGACGGATTGTCCCACCCCCTCGCCCGGCGCGGCCGGGGCCGGCTATTCGCCGGGCTTGGCCGCCGCCCCGGCGCCCTCGGAGGAGGCGCGGCGGACCAGGGTGGCCTCGCGATGGGCGATGTAGGCGTTGGCGACCAGGATCACCAGCGCGCCCAGCACCGTCCAGCGGTCCAGCGATTCGCCGAACAGCAGCCAGCCGAACAGCACCACGATGGGCAACTGCATGAAGCTGATCGGGGTCAGCGCCGAAACCTCGCCCAGCTTCAGCGCGCGCGTCCACAGCATGTGCCCGCCGGTGCCGAGTACGCCGGCGGCCACCACCCACACCCAGACGATGCCGACCGGCCACTCCCACACGCCCAGCGCCGGCACCAGCGACATCGGCACCCACAGCAGGGTGGTGTAGATGACGATGCGGTCGGCCGGCTCGGTGGCGGAAAGCTGCTTGATCTGGATGGCCACGATGCTCGACAGCAGCGCCGCCATCAGCGCCACCAGCGTACCCATGCTGAAGCCGGCCGAGCCCGGACGCACGATCAGCAGCACGCCGACGAAGCCCAGCACCACCGCCGCCCAGCGCCGCGCGCGGACCTGCTCGCCCAGCATCGCGGCCGCGGCGATGGTGACGAACAGCGGCGTGGCATAGGACAGCGACACCGCCTGCGCCAGCGGCAGGTGGCCGATGGCCCAGAAGCCGGCCAGCATCGAGCACACCCCGACCAGGCAGCGGAACAGGTAGCGTGGGAACTGGGTGGTGCGCAGGAACGCGGGGCCGTGGCGCAGCAGCAGCGGCAGCGCCGCGAGCAGGCCGAAGAAGTTGCGGAAGAAGGCGATCTCGAAGGTATGCAGGCTGGCCGAGGCCAGGCGGATGGCCACCACCATCAGCCCGAACAGCGCGGTGCTGCCCAGCATCAGCAACGCCGCGCGCAAGGGCGTGGGCAGGCGCTCGTTCATCGCGTACGCGCGGGCATGGCGGTCACCAGCACGCGCCGACGATGCGCGGCTCCGGCTCCAGGGCCACGCCGAAGCGCGCCTGCACCGCGCCGGCGATCCTGCGCGCCAGCTCCAGCAGTTGCGCGCCGCTGGCCCGGCCGTGGTTGACCAGCACCAGCGCGTGCGCCTCGGAGACGCCGGCATCGCCCTCGCGCTCGCCCTTCAGGCCGCAGGCATCGATCAGCCAGGCGGCCGAGAGCTTGTGCGTGTCCGCGCCCTGGCCGGGGAAGGCGGGCATGCGTGGATGCGCGGCCAGCAGCGCCTGCGCCTGGGCCGCCGGCACCACCGGGTTCTTGAAGAAGCTGCCGGCGTTGCCGGCGGCACCGGGGTCCGGCAGCTTGCGCCGGCGCAGGCGGATCACCGCCTCGGCCACGTCGCGCGCGGTCGGCGCGTGCGTGCCCGGGTCCAGGCCCATCGCCGCCAGTTCCTCGCCGATGCCGGCGTAGCCCAGGCGCGGGCCGGCCGGGTGCGCCCGGCCCTGGCGGGACAGTTCCAGTTCCACCGCCGCCACGATCCAGCGCTCGGGATTGCGCTTGAACAGGCTGTCGCGGTAGCCGAAGGCGCAGGCCTGGCGGCCCAGCCGCACCCACCGGGCCTCCTGCCGGTCCCAGGCCTCGACCGCCAGGATGCTCTCGCCCACTTCCACGCCGTAGGCGCCGATGTTCTGGATCGGGGCCGCGCCCACGCTGCCCGGGATCAGGGCCAGGTTCTCCAGCCCGCACAGGCCCTGGTCCAGGCTCCACATCACCAGGCCGTGCCAGTCGGCGCCGGCCTGGGCGCGGACCCGCACGACCGGGCCGCGGTCCTCGACGATGCCGACGCCGCCGGCGCGCAGCTCCACCACCGCCCCGGGCGCGTCGCCGGCGAACAGCAGGTTGCTGCCGCCGCCGAGCATCAGCAGCGGCAACCCGCGGATCTGCTCCAGCTCCAGCGCTTCCGGCAGCGAGGCCAGTTCGTTGACCCGCAGCAGCCAGGGCGCCCGCGCGGCCACGCGGAAGGTGTTGCGCGCGGAAAGATCGGCGTCGGCCTGCAGGTGGAAAAGGGCGGTCACGTGGGGTCGGCCGTGCCTCGGCTGGGGGATTCCTTGCGCCGGCGCATCGCGTCGATGCATTCGCCGACCAGTTCCGGGCCGCGGTACACCAGGCCGGTGTAGCACTGCACCAGGCCGGCGCCGGCGGCCATCTTGGCCACCGCGTCGGCCCCGGAGAGGATGCCGCCCACGCCGACCAGCGGGATCGACTCGGGCAGGCGAGTGCGCAGCCGGCGCAGCACCAGGGTGGCCTGGCCCATCAGCGGGGCGCCGGACAGGCCGCCGGCCTCGCCGGCATGGCGATGGCCCTGCACCGCGATCCGGGCCACGGTGGTATTGGTGGCGACCACGCCGTCCACCTCCAGGTCCGACAGCACCCGCGCGGCGGCGTCGATGTCGCTGTCGCTCAGGTCCGGGGCCACCTTCACCAGCATCGGCACCCGCTTGCCGTGCTGCGCGGCCAGGCGCTCCTGGGCCTCGCGCAGGGTGCCGACCAGGCGGCGCAGGGATTGTTCCTCCTGCAGCTCGCGCAGGCCGGCGGTGTTGGGCGAGGAGATGTTGACGGTGACGTAGTCGGCCAGCGGGTAGACGCGCTCGAGGCAATGCAGGTAGTCGCTGGCCGCGTCCTCGTTGGGCGTGTCCTTGTTCTTGCCGATGTTGATGCCCAGCAGGCCGCCCTTGCGCCGCGCGCGCGCGACGTTGCGCACCAGCGCGTCCACGCCCTCGTTGTTGAAGCCCAGGCGGTTGATCAGCGCCTGCTCCCGCGCCAGGCGGAACATGCGCGGCCGCGGGTTGCCCGGCTGCGGGCGCGGGGTGACGGTGCCCACCTCGACGAAGCCGAAGCCCAGTGCCAGCAGCGCGTCGATGTGGGCGCCGTTCTTGTCCAGGCCGGCGGCCAGGCCGACGGGGTTGGGGAAGACCAGGCCCAGCAGCTTGGTCGGCAGCGGCGGCCGCTTGCGTGCCAGCAGGCCGACGGTGCCGCTGGCCAGGGCCAGGTCTAGGGCCTTCAGGCCGATCCGGTGGGCGCGTTCGGCATCCAGGCCGAAGAGGAAGGGACGGGCGAGGGAATACATCGGGCGGCGCGGCTCAGTTCAGCGTGGCCAGCCAGGCCATCCCGCCCAGGAACAGGAACACCACCAGCACTCCCGCCACCCACAGCGCCGTCGCCAGCCAGCCCAGTATCAGGCCGCCGATCGCCAGGCCGTCCCCGTCCAGCCGCCCGCCGCTGTTGCGGATCTCCTTGCGCGCCATGTGGCCGGTGACGATGGCCACCAGCGTGCCCAGGAACGGGAGCAGGGTCCAGCCGAGGATGCCCGAGACGAGGCTGGTGATGGCGAGACTGCTGGTCTGGCGGGTCGAATTCATCGCAGGGATTCCTGGCAGGGGACGGGGCGCACGGATGCCGGGCCGCGGGCGGACCGGGTCGCAGGCGGCTGCGGGGGAACAGCGCTGCGTGCGGGGCGTGATTATTCCAGAACGCGACCGCGGCCGCGTGCCCCGGTGCACGGAAATCGCGGCCGCGGCGCTCCGGCCATACCGGTGCGGCGCGAGGGCGGGAAGGCCGCGTGCGTTTTGGCGGCCCCGGTGGGTGCCTCAGGGTCGTCGTGCCCGGGCCGTCGTGCTAGGGCCGGACCCGCCCGCGAGGGCCGCGGTGCCGATTGGCCCGGGTCGGACGGTGGCGCGGCCCGGCGCGATCGCGCGGCCGGGCCGGGCGCCGGCCGGCCGTTGCGGCGCCTACAGGTCGAAGCGGATGCCCTGGGCCAGCGGCAGCGAATCGGACCAGTTGATCGTGTTGGTCTGCCGGCGCATGTACACCTTCCACGCGTCCGAGCCGGACTCGCGGCCGCCGCCGGTGTCCTTCTCGCCGCCGAAGGCGCCGCCGATCTCCGCGCCGGAGGTGCCGATGTTGACGTTGGCGATGCCGCAGTCGCTGCCCGCCGCCGAGAGGAAGCGCTCGGCCGCCTTCAGGCTCTGGGTGAAGATCGAGGACGACAGGCCCTGCGGCACGCCGTTCTGCATCTCGATGGCCTCGTCCAGCGTGGCGTACTTCATCACGTACAGGATCGGGGCGAAGGTCTCGTGCTGCACCACCGCGTCGCTGTTCTTCAGCCCGGCGACGATGGTCGGCAGGACGAAGTGGCCCGGGCGGTCCAGCGCGGTGCCGCCGGCGACGACGGTGCCGCCGGCGGCCTTGGCCCGTTCCACCGCCGCCAGGAACTGCTCCACCGCGCCGGCGCTGTTGAGCGGGCCCATCAGGTTGGCGGTGTCCAGCGGATCGCCGATCTTGCCCTCGACCTGCTTGTAGGCCCTGACCAGCGTGTCCAGCACCGAATCGTAGATCGACTCGTGCACGATCAGGCGGCGGGTGGAGGTGCAGCGCTGGCCGGCGGTGCCCACGGCGCCGAAGACGATGCCCGGGATCGCCAGCTTCAGGTCCGCGGACTCGTCAAGGACGATCGCGTTGTTGCCGCCCAGCTCCAGCAGGCAGCGGCCCAGGCGGCGGGCGACCTTCTGCGCCACGCCGCGGCCGACCTGGGTGGAGCCGGTGAAGCTGATCAGCGGCACGCGCGCGTCTTCCACCAGCTTCTCGGCCAGCGCGGTGCCGGCGTCGTTGACCAGGAAGAAGATGTCGGGGAAGCCGCCCTCCTTCAGCGCCGCGTTGCAGACGCCCATCGAGGCGATGGCGGTGAGCGGGGTCTTGTTCGACGGCTTCCAGATGCACACGTCGCCGCAGATCGCCGCCAGGAACGCGTTCCAGCTCCATACGGCGACCGGGAAGTTGAACGCGCTGACGATGCCGACCAGGCCCAGCGGGTGGTATTGCTCGTACATGCGGTGGCCGGGGCGCTCCGAATGCATGGTGTAGCCGTAGAGCATGCGGCTCTGGCCCACGGCGAAGTCGGCGATGTCGATCATCTCCTGCACCTCGCCATCGCCCTCGGCCTTGCTCTTGCCCATCTCCAGGGCGACCAGCGAGCCGAGCGCGTCCTTGTGCCGGCGCAGGGCCTCGCCGCACAGGCGGATGGCCTCGCCGCGGCGGGGCGCGGGAACCGTGCGCCACTCCTTGAAGGCGGCCTGGGCGCGGGCGATCACCGCCTCGTAGTCGGCCTCGGTGGTGGCCTGGACCTGGGCGATGACCTCGCCGGTGGTCGGGTTGGCCGGGCGCAGGACGCCGGCGCCGGTGGCGTCGGACCAGCGGCCGTCGCCGAGGTAGGTGCCGGGATTGGTGGCGCGCAGGCCCAGGGCCTGGAGCAGGGAAGCGGACATGGGATCTCCTGGAGTCGGTGCGGGCGCAAGGCCCCGAGACGTGCCGCGCACCGGGAGCGGGGCGGCGTCTTCATGCGTGGCGCGATTCTAGCCCAGGGCCCGTGCATGGCCCGCGCGCAACCGCATTGGCCGCGCCCGGGCGCCATGCGACAATCCACGGCCGTGGCCCCGTAGCTCAGTTGGATAGAGCGTCCCCCTCCTAAGGTGGAGGGTTAGAGAGGCTCAGAAGATCTGCAATATCTCCTTGATTTTACATGGGATATAGGCGTTGACGGTTCGACCAAGAAGAGCTATGTAAAAGTCGCCGTCTTGCAGGCTTGTGTCCCAAATCTGTCCCAGCAAAAGAGCGTTCCCTTCGGCTGCCCCTATTCTTCAGATATCACGGGCACCTGCGAGCAGGACACCCCAGTTGCATGAGGGCGCCTCGCTTCTTGTGGGCGAGATTGAATCGTGTCAACGCAATCATGCCGTGGGCGCTTGGTAGGCTTCTGCCAAGTAGCGCAAGGCGCTCTTATCCGCCTTAGTAGTGGCCAGGAATGCACGAATTGCTATCAGGCTCTTCGGCCCCAAACCCTTGATGTCCAGTAACTCCGTGTCGCTGGCCTTGTCCATCTTGGCCAAGGTATTGAAGCCAGCATCGAGCAACGCATCGCGCACTGGCTTGGAGGCAGGCAAGAGGTGGATGGTGCGCGGCAATGCGTCCTCCACTAGGTCCTTGGCGGTATGAAATGTGCGGTAGGGCGTGCCACCTGGTCCGGTGCCCTTGGCGAGTGCCCGCAACGCAGCCTCTTTCTCTTGAATCGACTCATTGCCCTCGGTGATCAAGCGATAGGCTATGAGGAAGGCTAGGTAGTCACCGCCATCAAAAGGGATGTGGCCGATTTCTGAGGCCATGCCAACGCTATCGAGGAAGTGTTCGCCTAGATCGGGTAACCAGATGCCCTCCCACATCTCCTCAGTTATGGTTGGTGGGCCGCCCGGTGTGCGCGAGACCGTGCGTCCGTGTTGTTTTAGGACTGCTAGCGATGTTCGACGTTGCATCGTGGCACTGAACCGCCAGCCGGTGATAATGTCCTCATTGCCCGATACGGAATCGTGCACGGGCATATCGTGCCGTTGCGAATAGGGCGATGGAGTGGGCTGAGAAGAACCACCGAACAGACGGCGCAGAAAGCCAATCACGAGCCGTCTCCAAAGAGCTTGTTGGCAATGGTCACCATCTGCTGGGTTTTCTCTTCACTGAGGTCAGGGTGGGTCCAGAAATGAGTTTGGCGGCATTCGCGGATGCCTTCATCCTCAACGAAGATGGCGGCGCAGGTGGAGACGGCGACTGTCGAAATGCGGCCCGTGGATAAATACCGCAATAGCGTGTTGTGGAAGTGAGTGACGAAATTTATGTTGCACTCATTGAGCCCATAGGCCGCGTGTTGAATGGTTGACGCGGTCACGATCTGATCGGGTGGAATAACCAGGTCTTCAATAGCTACGGCCAGAATGCCCGGTAAACCCGTGGCTTCAATCTGTGCAACACCTTGTGAGAATGGCTTGGTGGCGTTCTTTATGGAGTAAAGCCGTTTGCAGGCAACGGCGATGTCACCCGCAGGTGTGCTGACCACGATGTCGGGTTCGGCCAGCATAGAGGGAAGGCCTCGTTCATTGAGCTGCTGCCACAACTCCAGCTCCCACAACTTGTTCTTGGCCAGTGAGGAGATGCGGGAGAATGGGTCGAGGCTGCCTCGGCCAAGGTCCGCCAAATGCCTGGCGCGGTTGGGGTCATTGGCCAAGGGGAGAGCAGCCCAAGCAATCTTGTCCAAGTGTTGTCCCCGAATTAGCGGCACCGGGTCGCTATCGCTCACGATGGTGCCGCCTTCCCAGTCATTGGCCAACTTAATGGCATGGGAAATAAGTTGGGCCAGTGAGCTTTGTGGATGCAGTGGAACCCCAGCCTCCGCATACAGGGCCTGTAAATCCTGGGCGGATTTGCGCGCATCCAAAAAGGTAGAACTCAGGCGATGAATAATGCTTCGGTCGAGGACGCTCATGGCCCAAGTATGGAGTAGGGGGCGAGGAGGGCTGTTGCCGTCGGTGCCCTGGAAGTCCGGACGGCTCTCCAGGTTGTTGGTCGCATGCGGACACCTATCGACAGTTCAAGGAGACAGACGAAGCTGGGGCGCTAAATGGATTCGGCGCCACGGTGCCTACGGAGTTCCTTGGGCTAACCTCGTAGAGTGATGGCATGGTCAATCGAAAGTCGGGACATTGCGCAGCTGCACATGCAGCCCCAATCCAGTTTTCGCATCGAGCACCAATTCTTGCTCGAATTCAGTTAGTCCTTTGACCCGTTGAATATCGATGCGCCGCAATTGTTCCAATGCCTCATCCACTGTGTCGTGGGCAGCAAAATGTGGCCGCAGTTTTTCGGCTATCTGAAGTGGCACCCCATATTCATCGAGCGCGACTAGGCCGCTGGTTGAGAACATGTTTTCAACGGAGGCAGCATAAGCTGAGTAATCCCCTGCAGTGCCGAGCCAGTCTCTATAGATGGCTTCCTGGATGCGATGCAATGCCATCAAGTATCGAGGAAAATGAAATCCTGCCCATGTTCGAACAAAATCGAGCACATCTTCAACAGCGCGATCCGCATCTGGAGATTCTTGCTCGGCTAGCTCTCGAACAATCAGCCCTTTTACGCTTCTGGCTTTCGCGAGACGGTTAAGTTTTAGAGCTAGTTGACTTCCGGAAACTACGCCGCCACCTATGCGCTTCTTGCCTATAAAGAATTTCCAGATGAGTTCGCAGGTGTATTTCAATTGATCATAATCAGGAAAGCCTGTCCAACGGAGATTCGCAAAGCCCGCCGAGCCTTGGGCTTGTAGGTGCTTTGCAAGATCGTTTTGGGCTGCCGGGTCAATGCCGGCGTTGCTTCGAAGAACTTCGAAACTCAGTAAGGAGTGCGCTTCTAACGCATCAATTCGAGCTCGTGATCTGGGGGACAAGAACTCATCGTCAAGTTGGATCAAGAGCGATTCTGGAGTCGAATCATCTTGATTTACGAGCGGGATGTCGACAAATGGAAGGTCTTCTTGGGGTGGGGTATTGAAAAGAAATACGCGCCCAACAAAATGCCGCAGCATGCGTCCTGAGCGTCCCCTAATATTATTGAAGGTGAAGAAGTCGAACTTTTTCTGAGCTACACGATTGTCAAAAACGATTACGTTCTTGGCCTTAGTGTTTACTCCTTCAATTAAGGTGGATGTGCATACCAAGAAGGGAAGCTGCCCTTTGTTGAATTGACGAACTGCATATTGAGCTAGTGCACGAGGAACCTTGCCGTGATGGACGCCGATGCCGGTGAGAAAGCCCCGCGCAACCGCCCAGTCCGGGTGGTAGTTGGCAGCTAACCAGTCATATGCGCCCTTTAGTCTTCCGCCATCTGAGCCCACTCCTGCTGCGGCTAGGGCTGTTGCGACTCGTCGTGCACTTGCCGGGGAAGCGCAATAGATGAGTGTGGAGTCATTGAGTGCTCGGCATAGTTCGATCAGGGTTCCTTTGCTGTCTCCTTCACCCGTATGGACATGCACTTGCTCGGTCACAACGGTGGCATAGTCTGTGTCAACAAACGACGATCCTGTGAGATTAGCCAGTCCGTCAGGGATCTGTTTGATGCTGGGTCCAAGCATGTAGAACTGGGCTCCAGTCTTCAGTAAGCGGTGGAGCGCCTGATTAAGGAGAAGGGCTCGATCTATGTCTTGCCGTGGGTCAAGTTTATAGAATTCGTCAATAACGAATAGGTCAATTTTTGGCAAGTTATCTACGTCTAATACTCGTTCCTGAGTCATGACGAAGATGTTGTTTGTTTCCAGCTTCTGAGTTGGATGTGTCAATAATTTGAAATCTCGGCCGAAGCGTTCTGCCAGCCTGCGGCGTGTCTCATCAATTAAGGCAATCGTGGGCACGACAACAGCAATATTTCTGTATTTCTTTGATGCGATCAGGGCATCAATAAGAAGGCTCTTTCCAAAGCTTGTTGGGGCACTGAGAACAATGCTTTCTCCATTAAGAAGGCGTTGATATACTTCAGCTTGTTTTCGATGGAGGACAACATCAGTCATCCCATTGGGACGATGGGCTTCGAGTGCCAATTCATCCCGAACGCTTAGATCGTCATTTGCGATGTAGGGGTATAGTCCTCTGGCCCGAGCTAAGCTCTCAACGATTACGCCACATTCACCGAATGACGCCTTGTTCTCCAATGCATACAGAATGGCAGCTTGGATGGCGATGTCATCAAACTTGCCAATGGCTGCGCGACTAACCATTGAGGCGAGTTCTTGTGCAGCCCGAAAAGGATTAGCCTCAATCGACTTTGGGTCTGATAGCGCAATAGAAGATTCGGTGCTCATAAAGCTTTCATCGCCTCCAGCTTCGCGTGAAGCTCCTCGACTAGGATCTTCTTTGTCTTCAACGGAACTAGGAATAGGTGAATTCTGTGCGGAATTGCGCTTGTGCGCGTATCAAATCTTTCCTTGATATTTCGCATTTCCGCCACTAATGCCTCTTTATATTCTTCCGAAAAAGATTCATGCTCGGCAGTTGACTTTCCGTCATATGTTAGAAGCACTGGGATGCAAAATGCATTGAACACTTGATCCAAAGAAGTTCTTTCATCCAAAAGTGCCATCAGCTGCTGTGCGTGAGGCCAGTGCTCGTCAACTTTATTCAGAATTGCTACGAATTCACTTCGAAGATAATCGGCCGCCAGGTGCTGTTCCAGCTCACCAGTCACGTCTCGAATTGCGGCGGATATGTCTTCATAGAACTTAACTTCACCAAGCCAGAGCTCTAAGCCGCTCGCTGAGGGGACAACATGCACCGCATCAAATCCTTTGACGGTGTCATTCGCTGCATCCTTGTAGTAAATCTTGGAAACTGCAGGCAGCGTGTTCATGGTCATCTTCAGGATGACATGGAGTAGTAGCTCTCCAAACTCGCCACGGTTTTTGAACTTGCCAGTGCTATAGACGGCTTTGGCCGCCTTTCTGATCATTCTTACGGCAGACTCGTGCCCAATCTCGCTATATTCACTATAGGTAAGGCAGAAATCTGGAAGTGATTCCATGAGGTAATCGGCAAGTGCTGAATGTCTCCACTTTTTCGCTTCATAGCCCGCGCATAGGCCAGTGATTGATCTATCACTGGCAAGTTCATGCAAAACGAGTTGTAACATCCCCTGTTCTCATGGCTTGAGACGCTGGTGCCCCAAAGATTACGGTAGCAGAATTCCAGTCAGCTCCGTCATTGTCGGCATACTGTTTGTGTGTGTCGGTTGAGTGGGGGCTGGCACGACTTGAAGGTTTGTGCCGTAGTGCCTCGATCGAGGGCATGGCGAAACCCATCTATTTCTTTGCGTTATGCCACTTTGGTGGCCAAGAATCTGCATTGCTGAATACTGATGGTTGTTCGCATCTCAATCAGCGTGGACAACTGATGCGTCCAATCGCAATTCAGTGATCAAGAGGGACCGATCTGGCTAACCCCAGGGTGCGCCGCCAGTCCAATTCCACCTGAGGGTGGCTGGGGTAGCAGCAGCACCGATCGCAATGTTCTTTGGGGTGGTGGGTGCCATGCGGTATCCTTTTCTGACTGGCCCCGTAGCTCAGCTGGATAGAGCGGTCGCCTCCTAAGCGGCAGGTCGCGCGTTCGAATCGCGCCGGGGTCACCATTCCCTTTCGATGGTCTACCGGAGGGTGCCGTCGTGCTCAATAGGACGGGCGGGCCCCGCCGGGTGGAGCCTAGGGGTTGGGCCGCCGCTTGGGCTGAACCGCACTGGGCAGGACATAGTCATTTGTCCCAGACGTGTCCCAGAATTGTTCGTGTATGTAGCGCTGGCCCATAAAACAAGGGGTTTCCCGCAGCGCACGGTGCCCCTCCTAAGGGGAAGGTCGCACGTTCGAATCGTGTCGGGGCTGCCACTTCCCCATGTCCGGGCCGTCACCGGCGCGGGACGACTCCGTAGGAGCGCCCCCGGCGCGATGGGCTTTTCCGGACATGGCCGCGCGTACGCGAAGGGGGCGCGCCCAAGGGCGCTCCTACAAGTGAAGATGGCGGCATGCGGGGCGCCGATCGGCGACAATACGCGCCCCGCACGTCCCCGCTTCCATGTCCCGACTCCAGTTCCAGCTCCAGGCCAGCGACGGCGCGGCCCGCCGCGGCCGCCTGTCCTTCCCGCGCGGCACGGTGGAGACGCCGGCGTTCATGCCGGTGGGTACCTACGGCTCGGTCAAGGGCGTGCTGCCGGACCAGGTCCGCGCGCTGGGGGCGCAGATCATCCTCGGCAACACTTTCCACCTGTACCTGCGCCCGGGCCTGGAGGTGATCGGCGATCACGGCGGCCTGCACGGCTTCACCCGCTGGGACGGGCCGATCCTCACCGACTCGGGCGGCTTCCAGGTGTTCTCGCTGGCGCACCGGCGCAAGATCACCGAGCAGGGCGTGACCTTCGCCTCGCCGACCGATGGGGCCAAGGTGTTCCTCGGCCCGGAAGAGAGCATGCGCATCCAGCGGGTGCTCGACGCGGACGTGGTGATGATCTTCGACGAATGCACGCCGTACCCGGCGGCCGAGGACGTGGCCCGGCGCTCGATGGAGCTGAGCCTGCGCTGGGCGCGGCGCTCGCGCGACGCGCACGACGAACTGGGCAACGACGCGGCGTTGTTCGGCATCGTCCAGGGCGGGGTCCACCCGGAGCTGCGCAGCCGCTCGCTGGACGGGCTGCAGGCGATCGGCTTCGACGGCTACGCCATCGGCGGGCTGGCGGTGGGGGAGCCCGAGCACGAGCGCAACGCCATGCTCGAGCACCTGCATCCGCGCCTGCCCGCCGACCGCCCGCGCTACCTGATGGGCGTGGGCCGGCCGGAGGACCTGGTCGAGGGCGTGGCCCGCGGGGTGGACATGTTCGACTGCGTGATGCCCACCCGCAACGCGCGCAACGGCCACTACTTCACTTCCTTCGGCACGGTGCGCATCCGCAACGCCAGGTACGAGCGCGATCTGGACCCGATCGAGCCGGGCTGCGGCTGCGTGGCCTGCGCCGGCGGCTACACCCGCAGCTATCTTCGCCATCTGGACCGCTGTAACGAGATGCTCGCGCCGATGCTCGGCACCCTGCACAACCTCTGGTACTACCAGAAACTGATGGCGGACATGCGCGCGGCCATCGCCGAGGGGCGCTTCCAGGCGTTCCGCGATGCGTTCCATGCCGCACGGCGAGGGTAGGGGTCCGGCGGGATCGGGACCGAAAGGCGTTAGGGGCCGGGCACAGCCGGCGACCGTCATCCCCGCTTGCCGGCCATTGCATGGTCCGGGCCATGCCGCCGACCGGAGTCGGCTCCTGCAGAAGGGATGAGGGTGAGCGGTGGCATGCCGAGGGCAAGGCGCCGGCGTCCGCCCGGGAACCCTGAGCGGCCAGAACGGTCGCACCCAAGGCTTGCAAAGGGCCGGGCGCGCCCCTATGGCATAATCCCCCGCTATTTTCCGCACGACACTGGAAGACCCCATGAGCCTTCTCGCCTCCCTGGCCCCGACCCCCGTCCTCGCCGCTGCGCCGCAGGGCGGCGGCCTGGGCATGCTGCTGTTCCCGGTCATCCTGATCGCGATCATGTACTTCCTGATGATCCGCCCGCAGATGAAGCGGCAGAAGGAGCACCAGGCCATGCTCGGCAAGCTCTCGCGCGGCGACGAGGTGCTGACCAACGGCGGCGTGGCCGGCGTGGTCATCGACATCGGCGACAACTTCGTGACCGTGGAAGTGGCCGACAACGTCCGCATCCGCGTGCAGCGGGCCGCCATCGCCAACGTGCTGCCCAAAGGCACCTTGAAGTCCGCCTGATCCTCCCGTCCCACCGCTGAGCGTGGTCCCGCGAGGCGGGACCGCGCGGGGTCCCGCAATGCTCGAATTTCCCCGCTGGAAATATTTCGTCATCCTGCTGGTGCTGGTGGTCAGCGCGCTGTACTCGCTGCCCAACGTCTACCAGAACGACTATGCCGTGCAGATCACCGCCAACCGCGGCGCCAGCCTGGACGAGGCCCTGCGCGACCGCGTGGAAGGCGACCTGAAGGAAGCGGGCCTGGTGCCCAAGTCGGTGGCCATCGAGGGCGACAGCCTGATGGTGCGCCTGACCGACCCCGAGGCGCAGACCCTGGCCGCCGACACCCTGCGCACCGGCCTGGGCGAGAACCACACCGTCGCCCTGAACCTGGCCTCCAACGTGCCGGACTGGCTGGACATGCTGGGCGCCAAGCCCATGGTCCTGGGCTTGGACCTGCAGGGCGGCGTGCACTTCGTGCTGCAGGTCGACCAGAAGGCCGCGCTGGAGAAGCGCGTGGACGCCTACGTCGAAGACGTGCGCGTGACCCTGCGCGACAACCGCATCCGCTACACCGCGGTGGACCGCCGCGCCGACCACGGCATCGGCGTGTCGCTGGCCTCCGACGCCGACCCGGCGCGGGCCCGCGAACTGCTGACCAAGGCCATGCCGGCCCTGGGCGTGAACATCCAGGGCAACCGCCTCACCGTGGTGATCCCGGAGGCGGAGCTGACCCAGATCGCCGGCTCGGCGATCGAGCAGAACATCACCACCCTGCGCAACCGCGTCAACCAGTTGGGCGTGGCCGAGCCGATCATCCAGCGCCAGGGCAACGACCGCATCGTGGTGCAGTTGCCGGGCGTGCAGGACACGGCCGAGGCCAAGCGCATGATCGGCGCCACCGCCACCCTGGAATACCGCGCGGTGATCGACGGCAACGCTTACGACGCCCTGTCCACCGGCCGGGTGCCGCCGGAAGCGAAGATCTACTACCGCCGCGACGGCAGCCCGGTGCTGCTGAGCAAGCGCGTGATCGTCACCGGCGACCAGATGGTGGCCGCCACCAGCGCCATCGACCAGAACGGGCAGCCGGCGGTCAGCGTGACCCTGAACAACGTCGGCGGCGACCGCATGTTCGACTTCACCAGCCAGAGCGTGGGCAAGCCGATGGCGGTGGTGTACACCGAGCGCATCCCCCAGGTGACCACGGTCAACGGCGAGGAGGTGCGCAGCTTCCGGGTCAAGGAAGAGGTCATCTCGGTGGCCAACATCAACGGCGTGTTCGGCAAGAACTTCCAGACCACCGGCCTGGAGAAGGGCGAGGCCGACGACCTGGCCAAGCTGCTGCGCGCCGGCTCGCTGGCCGCGCCGATGGACTTCGTCGAGGAGCGCATCGTCGGCCCCAGCCTGGGCAAGGAGAACGTGGAGCGCGGCGTGACCGCGGTGCTGTACGCGTTCCTGTTCACCCTGGTGTTCTTCGGCGTGTACTACCGCATGTTTGGCGTGCTCACCGGCCTGGCGCTGCTGTTCAACCTGCTGATCGTGGTGGCGGTGATGTCGCTGTTCGGCGCGACCATGACCCTGCCGGGCTTCGCCGGCCTGGCCCTGTCCATTGGCCTGTCGGTGGACGCCAACGTGCTGATCAACGAGCGCATCCGCGAGGAACTGCGCGCCGGCGTGCCGCCCAAGGCGGCCATCGCCGGCGGCTACGAGAAGGCGTCCGGCACCATCCTGGACGCCAACCTCACCGCCATCCTCGCCGGCGTGGCGTTGTACGCCTTCGGCACCGGCCCGCTCAAGGGCTTCGCGGTGACCATGGTTGTCGGCATCATCGCCTCGATGTTCACCGCGATCACCGTGTCGCGTGCGCTGGCGGTGCTGATCTACGCGCGCCGCAAGAAGCTCAAGTCCCTGGCCATCTGAGGGAAGGAACCAGAACATGAAGATCTTTCCCCTGACCCTGATCCCCCACGACCCGCGCATCGGCTTCATGAGGATGCGCTGGGTGGCGATGGCCGCCGCGGCGCTGCTGTGCGTCGCCTCGGTCGCCGGCATCGCCATCCATGGCTTCAACTACGCACTGGACTTCACCGGCGGCACCGTGGTGGAGGTCCGCTTCGAGCATTCGGCCAGCGTCGACGACGTGCGCGAGCGCGTCGCCCACGCCGGCTACGAAGGCGCGCAGGTGCAGAACTTCGGCAGCGGCAGCGACCTGCTGGTGCGCCTGCAGCCGCGCGATGGCCAGACCACCACCGATGCCAACAACCGCACCGCCCAGGAAGTGATGGCCGCGGTGGACACGCCGGAGAACAGGGCCACCTTGCTGCGCACCGAGTTCGTCGGTCCGCAGGTGGGCAAGGAACTGGCGATGAACGGCCTGTACGCGGCGATCTTCGTGGTGGTCGGCTTCCTGATCTACATCGGCTTCCGCTTCGAGTTCAAGTTCGCCGTGTCGGCCACGCTGACCACGATGTTCGACGTGCTGGTGGTGGCCGGCTACTTCGCCTGGAGCGGACGCGAGTTCGACCTGACCGTGCTGGCCGGCCTGCTGTCGGTGATGGGCTTCTCGATCAACGACACCATCGTGGTGTTCGACCGCGTGCGCGAGAACTTCCGCAGCCTGCGGGCGGACCCGGACGAGGTGTTCGACCGCTCCATCAACCAGACCCTGTCGCGCACCATCATCACCTCGGTGGTGTTCTTCCTGTCGGTGCTGGCGCTGTACCTGTACGGCGGCGGCTCGCTGGAAGGGCTGGCGCTGAGCCAGATGATCGGCGCGGTGATCGGCACCCTGTCCTCGATCTTCATCGCCTGCCCGCTGCTGACCCTGGGCTTCCTGAAGGTCACCAAGCAGGACCTGCTGCCCAAGGCCAAGGACGAGGCCGCGCTGGCCCGCCGGCCGTAAGGCCCGCGTCGCGGCGCAAACGCAGAAGCCGCCCTCGGGGCGGCTTCTTCTTTGGGCCCCTCGCTGCCGCGATGGCGGACGGTGGATGCCTTCCGAGGTACACGCAGCCGAAGTACGCGCAGCCCGCCGCCGCCGCCGTTGCCGTTCGATGGGGGTCGGCGCGGGGTATGGGCCGCGCGGAGGGCGCCTTGCGGCGCTCTCCTGGGAGGGCTCAGTTGAACGCGGCGGCGTAGCCGGTGTTGACCACCAGTTTTTGCAGCTCGTCGGCGACCTTGACGTTGGCGGCGATGATCTGCCGCGCCTCGGGGCCGCGCTCGTCCAGGCGCGGGGTGCCCGCGCCGCGGAAATCGCAGACCCGGCCGCCGGCCTCGCGCACCAGCAGCACGCCGGCGGCGATGTCCCACGCCTTCAGCCCGGCCTCGAAGTAGGCGTCCAGGCGGCCGCAGGCCACGTAGGCCAGGTCCAGCGCGGCCGAGCCGGTGCGGCGCACGTCCTCGGCCTGCACCAGCAGCGAATCCATGCACTTGAGCTGGGCGCTCGCGCGGGCGCGCTCGCGCGGCGGGAAGCCGGTGCCGACCACGGTGCCGGCCAGGTCCTTGCGGTCCGCGACGCGGATGCGCTTGTCGTTGAGCACCGCGCCGCTGCCGCGGCTGGCGGTGAACAGTTCGTTGCGCAGCGGGTCGAAGATCACCGCGTCGATCGGCTCGCCGTTGTCGACCAGGGCGATGGAGACGCAGTAGTGCGGGAACCCGCGCAGGTAGTTGCTGGTGCCGTCCAGCGGGTCGATCACCCACTGGAAACGGCTCTGGCGGCCCGGCTGGTGGCCGCCTTCCTCGCCGAGCACGCCGTACTCGGGATAGGCGCGGCGCAGTTCCTTCACGATCGCCTTCTCCGCATCCGCGTCGACCTCGCTGGCGTAGTCCATGCGCTGCTTCTGGACCACGTTGAGCGCATCGAGGCGGTTGATGCTGCGTAGCAGGACATTGCCGCCTAGGCGGGCGGCCTTGACCATGACGTTGACGGCGGGCTTGAGCATGGCGAAGGTTCCCGGAAAGGGCAGGGGGAGGCGCGGACGAAGGAAAAGAGCGGACCGGCGCGCAAGGCCGGCCGCGCAGTTTACCATTTGCGCCATGTCCGCTTCCGCATCGCACGGCCCGGCAGGCCGCATCCGCATCGTCCTGGTCGGCACCCAGCATCCCGGCAACATCGGCGCGGCCGCGCGCGCGATGAAGACCATGGGCTTGTCGAGGCTGGTCCTGGTGGCGCCGGAGAAGCCGCTGGACGAAGCCGCCTACCGGCGTTCGGCCGGCGCCGAGGACGTGCTGGGCCAGGCGCCGGTCCTCGCCACCCTGGCCGAGGCGGTGGCCGACTGCCGCCTGGTGCTGGGCTGCACCGCGCGCAGCCGCCGGGTGCGGCTGGAGGAACTGGAGCCGTCCGCGGCCGCGGGCCGCTTGCTGGACCTGGCCGCCGAGGGGCCGGTGGCGCTGGTGTTTGGGCGCGAGCGCACCGGGCTGACCAACGAGGAACTGCAGTTGTGCCATGCCTCGGTCCACATCGCCTCGGACCCGGAGTTCAGCTCGCTCAACCTGGCCGCGGCGGTGCAGGTGCTGGCCTACGAGGTCCGGCGCGCGCTGCTGGGGGCGGCGCCGGCGCAGGCGCCATCGCCGCGAAGCGACGAGCAGCCGGCGACCCACGAGCAGGTGGAGGGCTTCTTCGCCCAGCTCGCCGACACCCTTGACGCGATCGACTTCCACAAGGGGCGCGCGCCGGACTCGGCCATGCGCAAGCTGCGCCGGTTGTTCCTGCGCACCGACCTGACCGTGCACGAGGTGCGCCTGCTGCGCGGCGTGCTGGCCGATGCGCAGCGCATGGCGCGGCTGGCCCGGGAGGCCGGGAACGCACATCCGCCGCTGTCCCCCTGAACGGCTTTCCGCTAGGCTTCGCGGATATGGAACGGGTTGGATTTTCGTCCGGCGTGCGCAGGGGTATCCAGGCCGTATGCTGGGTGCTGCTGGCCGCCCTCTTGCCGATGGCGCCGCATGCGCGGGCGTCCGAGGACTCGCACGTGCTGGTGCTGGGACGGATCAGCGACGATCCCCGCGCCCACTACGACCAGCTCAAGGCCCTGCTCGATTACGTGGTGCCGCGCATGCGCGAGGTGGGCATCACCGAAGGGCGGGTGCTGATGGCGCGCGACGCCCAGCAGATGGCCAGCTACCTGCGCCGCGGCCGGGTCGACTGGGTGACCGAGACCGCCAGCACCGCGGTGCAGTTGCAGCAGCGCGCCGACGCCCGGCTGCTGCTGCTGACCGAGCGCAACGGCGTCAGCCGGTACCGCACGGTGTTCTTCGCCCGCCGCGAAAGCCCGGTGCAAGACCTGGCCGGCCTGCGCGGCCACACCCTGGCGCTGCAGAGCATCGCCTCCACCAGCGCCTACCAGGTGCCCATGATCACCCTGCTCGAGGCGGGGCTCACGCCCGAGATCCTGCTCGGCCCCGGCGACCAGCCCGCGGCCGACCGGGTGGGCTACGTGTTCGCCCGCTCGGAACTGAACATCTCGGCATGGGTGCACAAGCGCATGGTCGACGCCGGCGCGATCAGCGACCTGGACTGGAACGACCCGGAGCGGGTGCCGCCCGCGTTCAAGCCCTTCCTGAAGGTCATCCACCAGACGCCCACCTACCCGCGGGCGCTGGAACTGGTGCGCGCCGACATGCCCGTGGAGGTGGAGGCGCGCCTGCGCGAGGTGCTCCTGCAGGCGTCCCGGGACCCGGCCGCCGCGCCGGCGCTGCGCCTGTTCTTCAACACCTCGCGCTTCCTGCCGCTGGACGATGAGGTCCGGCGTTCGCTGGCGGGCCTGCGCGAAGGCGCCGCACGCGTGCACGCGGAGGTCGAATGAAGTTCCGGCTCGGCCTGCAGGCCCGCTTCCTGCTGGCCATGGCGCTGGTGCTGGCGGTGGTCATGGCGCTGCTGCTGTTGCTGCTGCACCGGCAGAACCTGGTGCAGCGCGAGTCGCAGGCGATCAGCAGCCGGGTCATGCACCAGATGGTGGACGACTATCTGCATTCGCACGGCCGCTCGGTCGCCGAGCACCTGGCCGAAAGCCTGGCCAACCCGCTGTACTACCTCGACCTGGACGCCATCGGCAGGATCCTGCGCGACAACCGGCGCGACGGCTTGATCCAGTACTTGCTGGTCTTCGACAGGCACGGCCGCCTGGTCCACGACGGCACGCCCGAAATAGAGGGCTACGGCGGGGCGATGGACGACCCGCTGGCGGCCGGCGCCTTGGCCGCCGAGCGGACGGTGAGCCAGGATTCGCCGCAGGTGCTGGAGATGTCCGCGCCGATCCGGGTGGGCAGCGAACGCATCGGTGGCGTGCGTGTGGGATTGTCGATGCAGGTCGCGCACGGCTACGAGCAGCGCAGCGCCGAGCGCCTGCGTGCGCGGGTCGAGGAACTGGCCCGCCGCCACCAGGGCTGGGTGGCGCTGATGCTGCTGCTGCTGCTGGGGGTGGCGATGCTGGCCGCGCTGTACGTGCAGCGCATTCTGGTGCATCCCATCCGCCAGTTGGCGGCGGCCGCGCGCCGGATCGAGGCCGGCGACTACAGCGTGCGCAGCCAGGGCAGCGCACGCAACGACGAACTGGGCGACCTGGTCCGCGCCTTCGACCGGATGAGCGAGAGCGTGGCCCGCCACGACCGCGACGTGCGGCGCATGGCCTATACCGACGCGCTCACCGGGCTGACCAACCGCCTGGCCTTCCGCGAGAACCTGGACCACCGGCTGATGCGGCTGCGCGGCTCCGGCCGCCAGTTGGCGCTGCTGTTCGCCGACATCGACGACTTCAAGCGGGTCAACGACACCCTCGGCCACGAGGCCGGGGACGAGGCCCTGCTGCAGTTCGCCAACCGCATCGCCGAGGCGGTGGGCAGGTACGGCGGCGACGATGCGCTGCTGGCGCGGTTCGGCGGCGACGAGTTCGTGATCCTGATCCAGGAGGGCGAGGTGCGTTCCGCCGCCACCCGCCTGGCCGAGGTGCTGGTGGCCGAGCTGCGGCGCCCGCTGGACATCCACGACCGGCAGGTGTTCCTGGGTACCTCCATCGGCATCACCCTGTTCCCCGAGGACGCCTCCAGCGCCACCGCGCTGATGAAGAACGGCGACATCGCCATGTACCAGGCCAAGGTCGCCGGCAAGAACGGCTTCCGCTTCTACAGCCGGGCCATGGACCACGCGGTGGAGCGCCGCGTGCACATGGAGCAGGAACTGCGCGGGGCCTGGGAGCGCGGCGAGCTGAGCGTGGTCTACCAGCCGGTGTGCCGGACCAGTGACGGCCGCGTGGTCGGCGCCGAGGCGCTGCTGCGCTGGCAGCACCCGATGCTGGGCATGATCGCGCCGTCGGTGTTCATCGACGTGGCCGAGCAGAGCGGCCTGATCGAGCAGATCGGCCCGCGCGTGCTGCACGTGGCCTGCACCGAGGCGGTGCGCTGGATGGACCTGGACAGCGGCGAGCGGCTGTTCGTCTCGGTCAACGTATCGCCGCGCCAGTTGCGCCGCGGCGACCTGCCGGACGTGGTGGCCGACTGCCTGCGCGAGACCGGCCTGCCGGCCTCCTGCCTGCACCTGGAGCTGACCGAGACCTCGGTGATCAGCGACGAGCTGCAGGCCGCGGCCTTGCTGGCGCGGCTGCACAGCACCGGGGTGAAGGTCTGGCTGGACGATTTCGGCACCGGCTTCTCCGGCCTGAGCCACCTGCGCCGGGTGCCGGTGGACGGGGTCAAGATCGACCGCAGCTTCGTGGCCGACCTGCAGCGCGACCCTGACGACCTGGCCCTGACCACCGCGATCATCGCCATGGCGCACTCGCTGGGGATCACGGTGGTGGCCGAGGGCGTGGAGAAGGAGGCGCAGTACAACCTGCTGGCCGAGCGCGGCTGCGACCTGGTCCAGGGCTACTGGCTCAGCCACCCGGTCAGCGCCAGCGAGTTCGCCCATTTGCTGACGCAGCGCATGCGCTGACGTAACGGCGCCGGGATTCGCGGCTTTCGGGCGGGGCCGCCGCCCTGTCGTTGCAGGGGTGCCGCTCAGCCCGGCCGCAAGCGCTGCCACGCGTGCGCGGCCAGCTCGGCGAGCTGCTCGGACAGCAGGCCCATCGCCAGCAGGCCGGCGGCGGTGGCGATCCATAGCGCCAGCAGCAGCGCGCCGTCGCGCTCGATCAACGCCAGCGCATAGAGCAGCAGCACGCCAGCGAACAGGTAGTTGGTCATCGGCAGGGGCAGGGCGAGCAGGATGCCAAGCAGCACCAGCAGCAGCCCGGTGAACGCGTTGGCGAGGCGGCTGCCGGTCAACCGCGGCAGGCGGGGCCGCACCAGGTGTTCCAGCCGCGCCAGCCACGGTGCGATGCGGTTGCAGAAGCGGGCCATGGTGCGCCGCCGCGGTCCGCGCCGGCCGATGAAGCCCGGCAGCCAGGGACGCGCCAGGCCGACCAGCAACTGCAGGCCGATCAGGATCACCAGCGGCCCGCCCACCGCGCCGCCGACGCCGGGGATGGGAACGAAGCCCGGCAGGATCGACACGAACAGGAACATCCCGAACGCGCTGTGGCGCA
This sequence comes from Pseudoxanthomonas broegbernensis, assembly GCF_014202435.1. Classification (GTDB taxonomy): domain Bacteria; phylum Pseudomonadota; class Gammaproteobacteria; order Xanthomonadales; family Xanthomonadaceae; genus Pseudoxanthomonas; species Pseudoxanthomonas broegbernensis. The sequence goes on from NZ_JACHGU010000002.1 coordinate 645,162, forward strand.
GGCCGGCCAGCAGGCTGTCCAGGTCCAGCAGCTCGTCCGGGTCGCCCTGGGCGAAGGTGCCCAGCAGGCGCGCGATGCCGTTGCCCGCCGGTGCGCCGGCAGGCCGGGAAGCGGGTTCAGACGGCGAGTTCATCTTCCCGGGCCGACAGACGGGTGAGCAGCAGCTTGTCGATGCGCGCGCCATCCAGGTCCACCACCTCGATGCGCCAGCCGGCCCAGTCGAAATGCTCGCCCACGTGCGGGATGCGGCCGAAGTGCGCGATGCACATGCCGGCCAGGGTGTGGTAGTCGCCGTCCTCGGCGTCGGGCAGGGCGGCGCCGTCCATCAGTTCGCGCAGGTCCTCGGTCGGCAGGGTGCCGCCGACCAGCAGCGAGCCGTCGTCGCGGGTGCTCACCAGGGCGTCGTCGTCGGCGTTCTCCACCGCCTGCAGGCGCCCGACGATGGCGCCCATCAGGTCGCTGACCGTGACCACGCCCTGGATCTCGCCGTACTCGTCCACCACCAGGGCCATGGACTGCTGTTCCTCGCGGAAGATCTCCAGCAGCTTCATCGCGTGGGTGGACTCGGATACGAACAGGGCGGGGCGCAACTGCCGGAACAGGCGCTCGGACAGCGAGGCGCCGGGTACGTGCAGCAGCGACTTGACCTCGAGGATGCCGGCCACGTCCTGGTCGCTGTCGCGGTAGACCGGATAACGCGAGAACTGCTGCTCGTGCATCGTCTCCAGGTTCTCCTCCAGCGGGGCGAGGATGTCGAGCCAGGCGATGCGGTTGCGCGGGGTCATCAGGCTGGCGGCGGTACGGTCGCCCAGGCGCATGACCCGGTTGACCATGTCGCGCTCGTGGGCGTCGATCACGCCCTGCTCGTGGCTCTCGGCCACCAGCATGCGGATCTCCTCCTCGCTGATCGTGCTGGCCTCCTGCTTGCCCAGGCCCAGCAGGCGCAGCATCAGGCGGGTGCTGGCGGCCAGCAGCGCCACCGCCGGCGCGGCCGCGCGCGCCAGCCAGCCCATCGGCAGGGCGACGATGCCGGCGATGCGCTCCGGCGCGGTGATCGCCACGCGCTTGGGTACCAGTTCGCCGAAGATCAGGGTCAGGAAGGTGATCAGCGCCACCGCGACGAACTTGCCCATCCCCGCCGCGTACGCGGACAGCGCAGGGATCGTCCCGGCGATCCAGTCGCCGATGGCCAGGCCGATGGCCTCGCCGCCGAACAGGCCGGTGAGGATGCCGATCAGGGTGATGCCGATCTGCACCGTGGACAGGAAGTTCTCGGGCCTTTCCGCCAGCGCCAGCGCCTTGGCCGCGCGCTTGCTGGCCTGGGCCATCTGCTTGAGCCGGCTCTTGCGCGAGGTCATCACCGACATCTCCGACATCGCGAAGAAGCCGTTGAGCAGGATCAGGGCCAGGACGATGAACAGCTCAACCACGGCGCAGGCCCCCGCGGCGTGAGGCGCAAGGACGGCGGCCGGCGGCGGCGATGCGGCGGCGGCGGGGGCGCGGGGAAGTCGGGTCGTGGTCCATAGGGTGCGTCCGGAGGACGCGGCGGCATCTTAGCAAACCGGCGGCGGCGGTCCCGGAACGGCCCCTGCGCGGCGGTGCAGTACCCCGGCGGGTGGCTGGCTGTCATAATTCCGGGAATAACCGCCCATCCCGCGGCCCAGGACAGCGTTCATGTTCTCACTGCAGACCATCTTCGGTTCCGGCAAACAGTTCTTCGTGCTGCTCGACGAGGCGGCCGAAGCGGCCCAGGACAGCGCCAAGGCCCTGCACCAGATGATGAAGGCCGCGGACCGGCAGCCGTCCCTGGACGCCTTCAAGCTGGCCCGCCAGCGCGAGCGCACGGCCTCGGAGAAGATCGGCAAGGCGCTGGTGGAGAGCTTCATCACCCCGCTGGAGCGCGAGGACATCGAGGCGCTGGGCTCGGCGCTGTACAAGATCCCCAAGCAGGTGGAGAAGTTCGCCGACCGCTACTCGCTGGCTACCCAGCACCTGGCCCACATCGACTTCGCCCCGCGCGCGGCGATGCTGGAGCAGGCCGCCGACGTGGTGGTGGAGATGGTCCACGAGCTGCGGCACCTGAACCTGGACCGGATGACCGCGCTCAACGAGAAGCTGCGCTCGATCGAGAACGAGGCCGACCGGCTGATGCTGGAGCTGTACCGCGACATCTACTCCGGGCGCCTGGACCACATGCAGATGTTCCTGCTCAAGGAGTTCTTCGAGATCCTGGAAAAGGCCATCGACCGCTGCCGCGAGGCCGGCGTGGTCGCCTACCAGATCGTGCTTTCGAATTCGTGATGGGGTGCGCCATGGCCTGTTCCGGTGCCGGCGTCGGGGAGTGGGGCGGCGCCCGCGCCACCGCCCCGGCGATTGGCCTCCATATCCCCCGGCCCGCCGCGGTGCGGCGGGGCCGCTACCTCGGCCCTAGGAAGCTCGCCTTCGGCGCGCCGGGTTCGAAGCGGTGGCCGATGGCGCGCGCGGAGGGAGCATCGCCATGCTGACCCTCGTGCTGGTGGTGATCCTGGCCGCGCTGGTGTTCGAGTTCATCAACGGCTTCCACGACACCGCCAACTCCATCGCCACGGTGGTGGCGACCAAGGTGCTCTCGCCCGGCGCGGCGGTGTCGCTGGCGGCGGTGATGAACCTGATCGGCGCGCTGATGGGCACCGCGGTGGCGGCGACCATCGCCACCGGCATCATCAACACCGGCGTGGTGGAGGCGTCCTCGCAGGTGATCCTGTGCGCGCTGATGGGCGGCATCGTCTGGAACCTGATCACCTGGTGGTTCGGCTTGCCGTCCTCGTCCTCGCATGCGCTGATCGGCGGGTTGTGCGGCGCGGCGCTGGCCGCAGCCAACAACGACTGGGACGCGCTGGTGTGGTCGCAGGACCTGGGCAACTGGGCCGCCAACAAGGGCCTGCTGTGGAAGGTGTTCCTGCCGATGGTGACCTCGCCGCTGGCCGGCTTCGTGATGGGCATGGCGGTGATGGTGCTGCTGTGGGCGATCATCGCCGGCATGGCCCGCGCCGGCGGCCTGCTGCGCCGGCTGGCGCGGCCGCGCTGGGTCAACGCCTTCTTCGGCAAGGCGCAGATCCTGTCGGCGGCGTACATGGGCTTCGCCCACGGCCACAACGACGCGCAGAAGACCATGGGCATCATCGCCCTGACCCTGCTCGGCGCGGAAACCGCCGGCACCCTGGACGAATTGCCGGGCTGGCTGGCGTTCCTGCACCCGGGCCAGAGCGACGGCTCCCAGATCGCGACCTGGATCGTGGTCACCTGCGCGCTGGTGATGGCCGCCGGCACGGCGTCCGGCGGCTGGCGGATCATCAAGACCCTGGGCCACAAGATGGTCAAGCTGCACCCGATCCACGGCTTCGCCGCGGAGACCAGCTCGGCCACGGTGCTGACCCTGGCGGCGCACTTCGGCATGCCGGTGTCGACCACGCACAGCATCTCCACCGCGATCATGGGCGTGGGCTTCGCCAAGAACCCGCGGGCGCTGAAGATCGGGGTGATCGAGCGGATCGTGTGGGCGTGGATCCTGACCATTCCCGCCGCCGGTGGGCTGGCCTACCTGTCGCTGCGCGGGATGAAGGCGGCCGGCTGGCTCTGAGCCGGCCGCCGGCGGCGCGCCTTCGCCGCCGTCAAAGCAGGTCGCCGCCGGCCGACAGCGCGCGCTCCATGCGGTCGCCCAGGCCGCCGATCTCCAGCACCAGGCGCTCGACCTCGGCCGGGGCCAGGCCGTCGTAGGGGCGGTTCTCGCACAACTGCAGGTAGGGCACGCCGTCCAGGTCGCCCACGGCCAGGTAGCCGACGCCGCTGTGCCAGTTGAATACCAGCGCGCGCCGGGCGTCGATGCCGGTGGTCGGTGCGACCGCGGTGCTCACCCGCAGCAACGGGCGGCCGTCGTCGCCGTCCAGTTGGGACAGGAAGATCGACTGGTGCCGGCTGCCGCCGTCCAGCGACAGTTCCACGCAGGCCACGTAGGGCTCCTGCATGATCAGGCGGAAGCCGGAGGTATGCAGGTGGCTGCGGATCTGCTCGAAGTTGCGCATGGCGGTCCTCGCCGGTTCGCCGGCTATGCTAGCGGCTGATGTCCGCTCCGTCTGCCGACGCCACCGTACGCATCCTCGCCGCGGTCCGCGCGATCCCGCGCGGGCAGGTGGCCGGTTATGGCGAGGTGGCGCGCCGCGCCGGGCTGCCGGGCCGGGCGCGGCTGGCCGCGCGGGTGCTGGCCGGCAACACCGACCCGGACCTGCCCTGGCATCGCGTACTGCGCGCCGACGGCCGGATCGCCTTTCCGGAGGGCTCGGCCGGCTGGCGCGAGCAATGCCGGCGGCTGCGTGCCGAGGGGGTGGCGGTGGAGTGCGGCCGGGTACGGCGTGCAGCGGCGGCGGGCGACCTCGACGCGGCCGTGTGGGGGCCGGGGCCGCCGTAGCGGCCACTGCCGCGAGGGGGGCGGGCCGCCGCCGTGGCGGGCGTTATGATGGCCCTCCCTTCCTTCCGGAGCCGCGGATGTTCTCGCGACTGCCCACCATCACCCGTGCCCTGCTGATCGGCAATGGCGCACTGTTCCTGCTGCAACTGCTGCTGGGCCAGTCCACCTTCGCCGCGTTCATGCTGTGGCCGCCCAGCGACATGGGCTTCGATCCGTTCTCGCCGGGGCAGAACTTCCAGCCGTGGCAACTGCTGACCTACGGGTTTCTGCACGGCAGCTTCGGCCACCTGCTGTTCAACATGTTGGCGCTGTACATGTTCGGCGCACCGCTGGAGCTGACCTGGGGCACGCGCCGGTTCCTGGCCTACTACCTGATATGCGTGGCCGGGGCGGGCCTGTGCCAGTTGGCCGTGGGCTGGTGGACGGTGTCGCAGGGCGCCGCCGCGTACCCGACGCTGGGCGCTTCGGGCGGGGTATTCGGCCTGTTGCTGGCCTACGGCATGCTGTTCCCCAACCAGCGGGTGATGCTGCTGTTCCCGCCGATCCCGATGAAGGCGCGCACCTTCGTCATCGTGTTCGGCGCGCTCGAGCTGCTGCTGGGTTTCACTGGCTGGCAGCCGGGCGTGGCCCACTTCGCCCACCTGGGCGGCATGCTGTTCGGCTGGCTGGTGATCCGCTACTGGCGCGGGCAGCCCCCGTTCCGGCGCCGGCCGCCGGGCGGGCCATCGCACTTGGGGCGGGTGAAGTAGCCGGCCGGTGGGTGAAGTAGCCGGCCCCGCCGCGGATGCGCGGTGCCTGGCGCCTCAGCGCCAGACCCGGATCTGCTCGGCCTCGGCGCGCTGCATCGGCTGGCCGGCCTTGCAGCCGTAGGCGGCGGCGAACGCCGGCAGGTTGCCCAGCGGGACGTTGCTGCGCAGCGGGCCGGGGGCATGGATGTCGGCGGTCAGGCGTTCGCTGGCGGCATTGGGCGAGAGCTGCTGCGCCCACATCCGCGACCAGGCCTGGAAGAAGGCCTGGCGTTCGGCCGGCTTGGCATCCGCATGCGCCTTGGCGTACGCCTCCCACGCCAGTTCCAGCCCGGCCAGGTCGCCCAGGCCCTCGTCCCGGACCAGGGTGCCGTTGACCTTGGCGCCCTTCACGCCGGGATAGTCGTAGGCGGCGTACTGGTTGGCCACGCGCTCGCCCAGGTGCAGCCAGGCGCTCTTGTCGGCCGGGGTCCACCAACTGCGCAGTTCGCCGCGGGCATCGACCAGCGCGCCCTTGGCATCGACCGCGCGGGTGAGCTGGTTGCCGACCAGGGCGCCGTAGGCGCCGTAGACCATGGCCGGGTCCGCGGCGTCGAACACCGGCGGCTGCAGCACCGCGGCGGTGACGATCAGCCGGTTCTGGGCGATGTCGTAGGCCAGTGCGGGCTGCTGCGGCAGCACGTCCCAGCGGCGGTCGGCGTTGCCCTTGCCGATCCGCCTCATCTCCTCACGGTGGCGCCAGGCCGAGGCGATCAGCATGTTGCCGCCGAAGCTGCCGCGGCCCATCGGCTGCACCGTGTAGTCCAGGTCGCGGCGCGGGGTGCCCACCTCGATCTTCAGGTCCTTGAGCTTGGCGGCGGCCTCGGCCTTGGCCTCGTCGCTGAGCCAGGCCGCGCGCGCCACGGCGGCGACCTGGGCTTCGCGGACCTCGTCGATCACCACGCCGGCCCGGCGGCGCGCGGCCGGCGTGAGGTGGCGTTCGGCGTACTCGCGGCCCAGCATCGGGCCGGCGGCGGTGTTGATCGCCTCCAGCACCTGCTGCCAGCGCGGCGCGGGCGCGGCCTGGCCGGCCAGCACCTGGCCGCGGAAGCCGAAGCTGGCCTCACGGAAGCTCCTGGACAGGTACGGCGCCATCGCATCGCCCACGCGCCAGCGCAGGTAGGCTCTCCACTGCTCGGGCTTGACCCGGGCCACCATCGCGTCCAGCTCGGCGAACAGGGCCGGGTCGGGCAGCGAGACCAGATCGTCCTTGACTCCCTGGGCTTCGAGGAACTGGGCCAACTGCAGGTTGCGGTAGCGCTTGGCGACGTCGGCCGCCGGCACCGGCACGTAGGTGCGGAACGGATTGTTGAGGTCGGCCATCGACTGCGACTTGCGGGCGATGGCGGTCTCGATGTCGATCACCGCGCGGGTGTCGGCCTCCAGCCTGGCCTGCGGCGTGCCGGTGAGGGCGAGCACCTGCTTGACGTAGTCGCCGTAGCGGCCGAGCAGGGCCTGGGTGTCGGCGTCGCCGCGGGTATAGAAGGCCGGGTCGGGCAGGCCCATGCCGCCCTGCATGAAGTAGCCGATGTGGCGGTCCAGCGCCTTCAGGTCCACGTCGGGGGCGAAGTTGAACGCCACCGGGATGCCGACCTGGTGCAGCGCGGCGATCGCGGCCGGCACGTCCTTGGCGCGCTTGATCGCATCGATGCGCGACAGCAGCGGGGCGATCGGCTTGGAGCCGTCGGCCTCCACCGCGGCCTCGTCCAGGCCGCTGGCCCAGAAGTCGCCCAGGCGCTTTTGCACTTCGTTCTGCGGCGACTGCATGGCCGCATCGAGCAGGTCGCGCTGCTGCTGCAGGCTGCGCGCGGCCAACTGGCCCAGGGCGCTGGCCGCGCCCGGATCGGCGGGAACGGGGTTGGCCTTGAGCCACTCGGCGTTGGCCTGGGCATAGAAATCGGTGCACTGCGCGGGTACTGCGGGAGCGCGGGCGGCGGCGCGCTTGCGCTGGGCGTGGGCGTCGGTGCTGGCCAGGGCGAGCAGGCCCAGGCTCAGGGCGAGGACGAGCGGGCGAATAGGTGGCGTCATCGGGGGAATGGGCGCAGGGAAAGGGCGCGGGGAGTGTAGCAAGGCGGTTGCGGCTTGCCGTGGAGGGGGCGGTGCCCTGTTGCTCTGCGGAAGAGCGAGGCTCCTGCAAGGGGGCTCCGTGAAGCGCCCCGGCGAGCGTCCGGACGCAGCGCTTTCCCGGCGGGCGGGAGAAGTGCAAAAAAACGAGGCCCGGTACGGCCGGGCCTCGTGGGGTGCCGCGGTGGCGCGCGGTTACCAGATCACCACCTGGGCATCGCCCTGGCGGACCATGGGCTTGCCCGGTTCGCACTTGAACGCGGCGGCGAAGGCCGGCAGGTTCGAGGGCGCGCCGATGGCACGGAACTGGGCCGGGGCGTGCTCGTCGGTGGCGATGCGGTTCTTCAGTTCCTCCGGGGTGAAGTTGCGGCGCCACACGGTGGCCCAGTTGAGGAAGAAGCGCTGGTCGCGGGTGAGGCCGTCGGTCATCGGGTCGGGGGTATCGCCGGCGGCGGCCTTCATCGCGTCGTAGGCGGTGGCCAGCCCGCCGAGGTCGGCGATGTTCTCGCCCAGGGTGTGGCGGCCGTTGATCTTCTGCCCGTCGGCGGTGGCGTAGCCGTCGAATTGCGCCACCAGCTTGCCGGTGCGGCCGGAGAAGCCCTTGGCGTCGTCCTCGCTCCACCAGTTCTCGAACTTGCCGGTGGGGCCGAAGCGGCTGCCCTGGTCGTCGTAGCCGTGGGTCATCTCGTGGCCGATCACCGCGCCGATGCCGCCGTAATTCACCTCGTCGGGCGCGGCCGGGTCGAAGAACGGCGGCTGCAGGATCGCGGCCGGGAACACGATCTCGTTCTGCAGCGGGTTGTAGTAGGCGTTGACCGTCTGCGGGCTCATGCCCCATTCGGTCTTGTCCACCGGCTTGCCGATCTTGGACAGGCTCCAGCGGTAGTTGAACTCCTGCGCGGCCAGCACGTTGCCGATGTAGCTGTCGCGGCCGGTGGCCAGGCCGGCCCATTCGCGCCACTTGTCCGGGTAGCCGATCTTGGGCGTGAACGCGGCCTGCTTGGCCAGCGCCTTGAGCTTGGTGTCGGCGCCCATCCACTCCAGGTTCTCGATGCGCGCCTTCAGCGCGGTGCCCAGGTTGGCGACCAGCGCTTCCATCCGGGCCTTGGATTCGGGCGGGAAGGCGACCTGCACGTACAACTGGCCCAGGGCCTCGCCAGCCTGGGCGTTGATCGTGGCCAGCACGCGCTTCCAGCGCGGCTTCTGCTCCTTCTGGCCGCGCAGGGTCTTGGCGTAGAAGTCGAAGTTCTCGTCGGCGAAGGCGTCGCTCAGGTAGGGGGCGGCGGCGTCGACGGTATGGAAGCGCAGGTAGGCGCGCCATACCGAGGGGTCGGTGTCGCCCAGCGCCTTGCCCACTTCCTGGTGGAAGCCGGGAATGGCCAGCGAGAACTTCTCCGGCGCGGCCACGCCCTGCGATTCGAAGAACCGGGTCCACGGGAAGTTCGGGGCCAGCGCGTCGGCCTCGGCCAGGGTGACCGGGTGGTAGTACAGGGAGACGTCGCGCGACAGGTCCTCGCGCGACTTGGACACCTTGGCCAGGCGGGTCTCGAACGCCATCACCTCCTGCGCCTGGCCGCCCGCGTCGGCCGCGGCCACCCCGGACAGTTCCAGCACCTTGGCGATGTGGGCGACATAGGCGTCGCGGATGTCCTTCTTGTCGGCGTCGAAGTAGTACTTGCTGTCCGGCAGGCCCAGGCCGCCCTGCATGGCGTAGGCGATGTTCATGTCCGGGTCCTGGAAATCGGCGTCGCCGCCGAAGTCGAACAGCAGGTTCCGGCCCTTGGCGGCGCTGGCGCGCAGGTAGTCGGCGATGGCCGGGCCGTCGGCCAGGGCGTCGATCGCGGCCAGCTCGGCGGACAGCGGCTCGATGCCCTGGGCGTTGATCCTGGCCTCGTCCATGCCGGTGGCCCACAGGTCGCCGACGATCTTCTTCACGCCGGTGGCCTCGGCGTCGGCGGCGGCCTGTTCGACGAGCTGGTGCTGCACGCCGTTGGAGCGCTCGTCCAGCATCTCGAACGCGCCCCAACTGGTGCGGTCGCCCGGGATCGGGTTGGCGGCCAGCCAGGTGCCGTTGGCGTAGCCGGCGAAATCGGTGCAGGCGTCAACGTCCCGGTCCAGGTCGGCCAGGGCGAAGCGGTTGACCGGGGGCAGGGCGCTCTCGTCCAGGGTGAATTCCGGCGCGGCGTCGGTCTGCGCGGCGTCTTCCTTCTTGGAGCAGGCGGCCAGGGCCACGGCGATGGCCAGCGGCAGTAGCAGGATCTGGGAGTTGCGGATGTTCACGATAGGGGTCTCCGGCCCGGGGGGCGGGCATGGTCGAGGGCCCGCGGCGGGGCAGTGGCGCCGACTGTACGCCGCCGTCCTGAAGCGGAGGACTGCCGTAGGTCATGATCCGGGCACAATGGCCGGGCGAGGGACCGGCGGGAGGGCGGGGCATGCAGGTCGAATTCCACGGCGCGGCCGGCGAGGTGACCGGTTCCATGCACCTGGTCGAGGCCGCCGGGCGGCGGGTGCTGCTGGACTGCGGGATGCTGCAGGGCCGCCGCGAACTGGAAGCGGGCAATGCCGATCCGTTCCCCTTCGACCCGGCCGGCCTGGACGCACTGGTCCTCAGCCATGCGCACATCGACCACATCGGCCGGGTGCCGCTGCTGGTCGCGCGCGGGTTCGGCGGGCCGGTCTGGCTGCAGCGCGCCACCGCCGACCTGCTGCCGGTGATGCTGGAGGACGCCGCCTCGCTGGCCGAGTCGGAAGCCGAGCGCGCCAACCGCCACCGCGATCCCGGGCAGCCGCCCCAGGTGCCGCTGTTCACCCGCCAGGACGTGGCCGCCGTGCTGGAGCTGCTGCGTCCGCTGGACTACGACGCGCGCACCGCGATCCTGCCGGGCGTGGAGATCGCCCTGCGCGATGCCGGCCACATCCTCGGCTCGAGCATCGTCGAGCTGTGGGCCGACGGGAGGAAGCTGGTGTTCTCCGGCGACCTTGGCCCGAAGGGCACGCCGATCCTGCGCGACCCGGCGGCCGTCGAGGAGGCCGACCTGGTGTTGATGGAATCCACCTACGGCGACCGCAACCACCGCGAGCGCACGGCCACGGTGCGCGAGCTGGGCGAGGTGTTCGAGCATGCCTGGCGCGAGCGCGGCACCGTGCTGATCCCGGCCTTCGCCGTGGGCCGCACCCAGGAGCTGCTGTACTGGTTCGCGCGCTACTGGGACGAGTGGAAGCTGGAGCGCTGGCGGATCTTCCTCGACAGCCCCATGGCCGGCAAGGTGGTCGGCGTGTACGACCGCCACCACGCGCTGTTCGACGAACAGGCGCGCGAGGTCTGGCGGCGCAAGCCCTCGCCGTTCCGCCTGCCCAACCTGCACGTCACCGCGACCACGCAGGAGTCGATGGGGATCAACGCCATCGACGGCGGCGCGATCGTGATCGCCGGCTCGGGCATGGCCAACGGCGGCCGCATCCAGCACCACCTGCGCCACCGCCTGGGCCGGCGCGACACCCACGTGGTGTTCGTCGGCTACCAGGCCGAGGGCACGCTGGGCCGGCGCCTGGTCGAGCGCGCGCCCTGGGTGCGCATCCATGGCCGCGACCACCGGGTGAATGCGCAGATCCATACCGTCGGCGGGCTGTCCGCCCATACCGACCAGCAAGGGCTGATCGAGTGGTACGGCCATTTCCGCAACGCGCCGCCGCTGGTGCTGGTGCATGGCGAGGACCGCGCGCGCGAAGCGCTGGCCGGCGAGATCGGCCAGCGCTTCGGCACGCAGGCGATCCTGGCCCGGCCCGGGATGCGCCGCACGGTCTGAACCCGCCGCCGGCAACGCGCGCCGCAGGAGCGCTCCCCGGGAGTGGTTGCTTGCCCGCGATTCCCATCCCGCCTTCCGGCCGCGCGCCCGAAGGGCGTTCCTGCGAGGGGCGGAAGCTATCGCGCCAAGGGCCCCGCTGCGGAGCGAGCCGCGCTGGCCGAAGTGGTATACCTGCCGCATGCGCATCGGCGATGCCAATCGCGACGTCCTCCTGGTCGGCGGCGGCCACAACGGCCTGGTCTGCGCGGCCTACCTGGCCCGGGCCGGGTTGAAGGTCACCGTGCTCGAGCGCCGCGGCACGGTCGGCGGGGCGGCGGTGACCGAGGAGTTCCATCCCGGCTTCCGCAACTCGGTGGCTTCCTACACCGTCTCGTTGCTGCAGCCCAAGGTGATCGCCGATCTGGACCTGCACGGCCACGGCCTGTGCATCGTCCGCCGCCGCCGTGACAACTTCCTGCCGCTGCCGGACGGCGGCTACCTGCTCACCGGCGCGGGCCGCACCGGTGAGCAGGTAGCCAAGTTCTCCACGCGCGACGCCGAGGCCCTGCCGGCCTACGAGGCGCGCCTGGAGGCCATCGCCGACGTGCTGCGTGCATTGGCCCTGCAGCCGCCGCCCAACGTCACCGACGGCGGCTGGTGGAAGGCGTTGCCGGAACTGCTGCGCACCGCGCGCCTGGGCCGGCGCCTGCACGCGCTGGACGAGCCCCTGCGCCAGGAACTGCTGGACCTGTTTGCGCTGTCGGCGGCCGAGTACCTGGACCGCTGGTTCGAGAGCGCGCCGATCAAGGCGCTGTTCGGCTTCGACGGCATCGTCGGCAACTACGCCAGCCCGTACGCGCCGGGGACCGCCTACGTGTTGCTGCACCACGTATTCGGCGAGGTGGACGGGGCCAAGGGCGCCTGGGGCCATGCCCTCGGTGGGATGGGCGCGATCACCCAGGCGATGGCACGCGCGGCGCAGGCGGCCGGTGCGGAAATTCGCACCGGCGCCGGCGTGCGCGAGGTGCTGGTGGAGCGCGGCCGCGCGGTCGGCGTGGTCACCGAGGCCGGCCGAACCCTGCGCGCCCGCGCGGTGGTCGCCAACGTCAACCCGAAGCTGCTCTACCAGCGGCTGCTGCCGGCCGAGGCAGTGCCGCCGGCCACCCGCGAGCGGATGCTCCACTGGCGCTGCGGCTCGGGTACTTTCCGCATGAACGTGGCCCTGTCGCGGTTGCCGGACTTCACCGTGCTGCCCGGGCAGGGCGACCACCTCACCGCCGGGATCATCCTCGCCCCCAGCCTGGACTACATGGACCGCGCCTGGCGCGACGCGCGCGAACACGGCTGGTCGCGCGAGCCCATCGTGGAGATGCTCATCCCTTCCACCCTGGACGACTCGCTGGCGCCGCCGGGCATGCACGTGGCCAGCCTGTTCTGCCAGCACGTGGCACCGGCGCTGCCCGGTGGACGCAGTTGGGACGACCACCGCGAGGAGGTGGCCGACCTGATGGTCGCCACGGTGGACCGCCACGCGCCCGGCTTCGCCGCCTCGGTGCTGGGCCGGCAGGCGCTGTCGCCGCTGGACCTGGAGCGCGAGTTCGGCCTGCTCGGCGGCGACATCTTCCATGGCGCCTTGAGCCTGAACCAGTTGTTCTCGGCGCGGCCGATGCTCGGCCAGGCGGACTATCGCGGTGCCATCCCCGGCCTCTACCTGTGCGGCTCGGGCACCCATCCGGGGGGCGGCGTCACCGGTGCGCCGGGGCACAACGCGGCGCAGGCGGTGATCGCGGACCTGCGCTAGTTGGCGGTACCGCCGGTACCGTGTTCATCGCTTCCTGTGGGAGCCGATTTCAGTCGGCGACATGGGCCGGCGCCAGGCATGGCCGGGCATCGCGGCATGGCGGTCGCCGGCGATGCACGGCTCCTGCAGCGGCGGGCCGGGTTCGACGCGTAGCCGCCATCCCATCAGGGTTGCGCCGCTTCCGCCGCTTCCGCCGCTTCCGGATCGCCGGCCTTGGCCCCGGGCGCCCCGGGCGCAGGGGCCTGTTCCGCGCGATCCCGCTGCGCGTCGAGCCACGCGTCGATCTTGGCCTCCAGCACGTCCAGTGGCACCGAGCCGTCCTTGAGCACCTCGGCGTGGAAGGCGCGCAGGTCGAAGCGCTCGCCCAGGGCGGCCTGCGCGCGCTGGCGCAGTTCGGCGATCTTCATCATGCCGATCCAGTAGGCCAGCGCCTGGCCGGGCATGGCCAGGTAGCGCTCGGTCTCGGCGGCCGCTTCGTCGCGGCCGATGGCCGAGTTCGAGGTCATGTAGTCGATGACCTGCTCGCGGGTCCAGCCCTGGCTGTGCAGGCCGGTATCCACGACCAGGCGGATGGCGCGCAGCAGTTCGTTCTGCAGCCGGCCGAAACGCGAGTAGGCGTCCTCGTGGAGGCCCAGGTCCTCGCCCAGCGACTCGGCGTACAGGCCCCAGCCCTCGGTGAACGCGGCCTCGCCGCCATAGCGGCGGAACGCGGGCAGGTCGTGCAATTCCTGCTGCAGGGCCAACTGCACGTGATGGCCGGGAATGGCCTCGTGCAGGAACAGCACTTCCGCCTCCCAGGTCCGGCGACGGGGCAGGTCGTGGGTGTTGACGTAGAAGATGCCGGGCCCGCTTTCGCCCGGCGGCGTGTACGCGCCCGCGGGCGCGGACGGGGCGCGGTACGGCTCGGTGGGGCGGATCTCCAGGCCGGTGCGCGGCAGCAGCGAGAACAGGCGCGGCATCCGCTCCTCCACCTGCGCCTGCAATGCCTGGTAGCGGGCCAGCTGCGCCGCCTCGTCGGCGAACCGGAAGCGCGCGTCCTGCTGCATGAAGCGGAAGAACTTGGGCATCGAGCCGCGGAACCTGGCCTGCTTCATCAGCGCCTGGATCTGGCCGTGGATGTGCTTGACCTGCTCCTGCCCCATCCGGTGGATGCGTTCGGCGGGCAGGTCGATGGTGGTGCTCTGGCGCACGTTGTAGGCGTACCACTGCGCGCCGCCGGGCAGGGCGTCCAGACCGGCGCTGGCACGGGTGGCCGGCAGGTACTCGGTGGCGATGAAGCCGCGCAGCCGGCGATAGGCCGGCATCAGCCGGGTTTCGATCAGCCGCCGGTACTCGGCGTCCAGGCGCGTGCGCTCGGCCTCGGGGAAGTCGGCGGGCATGTTGCGCACCGGCGCCCAGAACAGCGTTTCCTCGGCGCTGGGCCGGATCAGCGCGTCCAGTTGCGGCAGCACCTTCTCCATCAGCGGGCGCGGCTGGACGACGCCGGCGGCCATGCCCTCGCGCATGTTGGCGATGGCCTGGTCGAACAGCGCCGGCACGTCCCGTGCGCGCCGCGCCCAGGCGTCATAGTCGGCCACGGTGCGGAACGGCTGCGCGCTGGCGCCCGAGCCGAGCATGGCCACCAGCGTGGCCGGGTTGTTGAACGGGCTGACCGGCAGCATCCAGCCGGGGAAGCGCTCGCCCTCCAGCGCATCGCGCGCGTTGCGCACGAAGATCCGGTAGCTGAGCAGGTCCTGCCCCTCCAGGCCTTCCTCGCCGACCGCTTCGACCTTGCCCAGCCATTCGGCGGTGAGCTCGTGGCTGCGCTGGCGGAAGGCGGCCGACAGGTAGTTGGGCAGGTGGTCGTTGTAGCGGGCTTCGCCCTGGAAGGTGGCCTGCAGCGGGTTGAGCTTGAGCGCCGCCTCCCAGTAGTCGGCGTACAGCCGCTGCAGCTTCCCGGCCTTGTCCTGTACCGTCGCCTGCCTGGCGGCTGCAGGCCGTTTCGCCTTGGCGGGCGCGGCCTCGGCGGCGGGCGCGGATGCCGCCAGCAGCAGGGCCAGGGGCATGGCCAGCCAGCGCGACCGGGGAGCGGGCATGGGCGATTCCTGAAGACGCGAAGCACCGCAGAGTGCCGCATCCGGCCGGCGCAGGCCAGCACCGCCGGCCATCGCCGACTATCGCCGGCTCAGGCGGCAGCGTGCTCGCGCAGTTCGCGCGCGCGCGCCGCGCCCAGGTAGGCGGCGATGCCGCGCCGCATCAGGTACAGCAACGGGATCAGCGCGATCGCGCACAGCATCTTGTAGGCGTAGTTGAGCGTGCTCACCGCCAGGAACAGCGATGCCGGCCACTTCTGCGGGCCGAGCACGAAGGCGATCCAGATCACCACGAAGCTGTCCACCAACTGCGAGACGGCAGTCGAGCCGGTGGCGCGCAGCCATACCAGCCGCTCGCCGGTGGCGCGGCGGATGCGATGGAACACGGACACGTCGATCAGTTGCCCGACCAGGAACGACCAGCGAGCCGGCGATGGTCCACAGGCCCTGGCCGAACACCGCCGCGAACGCGGCCTGGTAGTCCGGCACCCCCTGCGCCTGCGCCGCCGTGCGCCACCAGGCGGCCGGCGCCAGCGCGATCGCGGCGAAGGCGAACACGAACCCGTACAGGATCAAGCCCACCGCCAGCCAGGAGATGAACTTCACCCCGCGCCGGCCGAAGAACTCGTTGATGGTGTCGGTCATGATGAACACGACCGGCCACAGCAGGGTGCCGGCGGTGAAGCTGAGCGAGCCGGTCTGGCCGAACAGGTTCCATTCCAGCGGGCGCAGCCCCAGGGTGTCCTCCAGGGCGAAGATCTTGACCCCGATGAACTCGGCCAGCGCCGCGTTGACGCAGAAGAACGCCGCCAGTGCGATGAACAGCCGGACCGCGCGGTCGTCGAGCGTGCGCGCGGCCGGCGCGGTCACTTGCGCTCGCCCGCGCGGGTGAAGGGCATGCTCTCCGGCGCTACCGCGCCGCCGGAGATGATGAAGCTCATCGCCTGGTCAACGGTCCAGTCGGTCGGGGTCAGCAGCTCCACCGGCACCACCTCCAGGTAGCCGGAGGTGGGGTTGGGCGTGGTCGGCACGTACACCGCCGCCAGCTCGCGCCCGCTGCCTTCCTCCTTCAGCACCCGGGTGACCAGGCCGATGGACTTCATGTCCCGGTGCGGGAAGTCGATCAGGACCACGCGCTGGGTGCTGCCCGGCTTGGTCTGCAGGATGTCCAGCAGCTTGCGCGCGCTGGTATAGATCACGTTGGCCAGGGGCACGCGGGAGATGAGCGCCTCGAACCAGCCCAGCAGGCGCTGGCCGATCACCCGCCGCGCCAGCACGCCCACGCCCAGGATCACCAGCAAGGTGGCCAGCATGGCGATGGTGGTCTGCACCCCCAGCGCGTTGAACCAGCCCAGGGAGCCGGGGAACGAATCGGCGATGCGCTGCGACAGCGGCACCACCCAGGGGCTGCTGATGCCCGACAGCAGCACGAACACGAACTTGACCACCACCCAGGTCAGCCAGATCGGCAGCAGGGTCAACAGGCCGGTGAGGAACAGGCGTTGCAGCGAGGCGCGCTGCGGCGCATTGGCATCGGGGGACATGGCGCGATTGTAGCGTCCGGCGCGGGCGCGCTGTCCGGCAAGGAAGGCCCGCCGTCCGGGAGGGCGCGCCGGCGGCCCCGGCCGTGGGAAGCGTGCGGCCCGGGCGCCATCCGGCCCGGGCCGCACGCCGTGCGCGGGCATGCCCGGCGCGTGTGGGTTTCCCCCGCGGCCGCTCTCAGCCGCCTGCCGCGTCGTCCGTGGCCGGCCGCCGGTCCGGCTTGCGCCGTACGTACACCTGCTTGCGCACGCGGGCGACGACCTCGCCCGAGGCATCGGCCACCTCGTTGTCGAACCAGTGCAGGTACTTGTCGCCGCCGGCGGTGGCCGCGTGGATCCCGTCCAGCACGGCATCGTCCACCAAGAACGAAGTGGATACGGTGCCGCGCCCGGGCTTGACGAACTCGATGGCCGCGGAGCGGTCCCAGACGAAGTAGTCGCGCCCCAGCCGGTGCATCAGCAGCAGCATCCAGAACGGGTCGGTCATGGCGAACAGGCTGCCGCCGAAGTGGGTGCCCACGTAGTTGCGGTTCCAGGGGCGCATCCGCAGTTCCACCCGGGCGCTGCGCCAGTCGGGCGCGATCCGCGCCACGTGGATGCCGGCGAACAGGAACGGCGGCCACAGGTTCATGCCCACGCGCAGGGTGGAGGCTTTCATGGAGGCACGAGCAGGGAGCCGAGGAAGCCCCAGTTTACCGTACGCATTGGTACGGAGTGGGCCCGCCCGGGGCGCCGCGCCGGGATGCGTGAGCTAGACTGTCGCTCTTTAATCCGGCCGGACTCCGGCCCCTGAACGGAACCGACATTCCCGAATGAGCTGGCTCAGCAAACTGATGCCCTCCGGCATCCGCACCGATTCCGGCGCGAGCCGCAAGCGCAACGTGCCCGAGGGCCTGTGGGAGAAGTGCGACCGCTGCGGCGCGGTGCTGTACCGCCCGGAGCTGGAGGAAAACCTCGAGGTCTGCCCCAAGTGCGCCCACCACATGCCGATCCGTGCCCGTGCCCGGCTGGCGTCGCTGTTCGATCCCGGCAGCACCACCGAGATCGCCGCCACCCTGGCGCCGACCGACGTGCTCAAGTTCAGGGATTCCAAGCGCTACGCCGACCGGATCAAGGCCACCCAGAAGGCCACCGGCGAGTTCGACGCGCTGGTGGCGATGGAGGGCCTGCTCAAGGGCCGGCCGCTGGTGGCCAGCGCCTTCGACTTCGCCTACATGGGCGGCTCGATGGGTTCGGTGGTGGGCGAGAAGTTCTCCCGGGCCGGCGAGCGTGCGCTGGAACTGGGCGCGCCCTTCGTCAACTTCTCCGCCAGCGGCGGGGCGCGCATGCAGGAGAGCCTGTTCTCGCTGATGCAGATGGCCAAGACCTCGGCGGTGCTGGCCCGGTTGCGCGAGGCCGGCATTCCCTACGTCTCGGTGCTCACCCATCCCACCACCGGCGGGGTGTCGGCCAGCCTGGCCATGCTCGGCGACCTGAACATCGCCGAGCCGCACGCCCAGATCGGCTTCGCCGGCCCGCGAGTGATCGAGCAGACCGTGCGCGAGAAGCTGCCGGAAGGCTTCCAGCGCTCGGAATTCCTGCTCGACCACGGCGCCATCGACCAGATCTGCGACCGCCGCGAGCTGCGCGACCGCCTGGCCGCGCTGCTGGCGATGATGATGCGCCAGCCCAGGCCAGAGGATGCCGACACGCTGGACGCGGCATGAGCGGGGCGCGGCGCTATTTCGGGACCGACGGCATCCGCGGCCGGGTCGGGCGGGGCGCGATCTCGGCCGACTTCGTCCTGCGCCTGGGCAACGCCCTGGGCCGGGTGCTGTCCGCGGGCCGCGACGGCCGGCGCACGGTGGTGATCGGCAAGGACACTCGCATCTCCGGCTACATGTTCGAGGCGGCGCTGGAGGCCGGGCTGGTCGCCGCCGGCGTGGACGTGCAACTGCTCGGGCCGATGCCGACCCCGGCGGTGGCCTTCCTCACCCGCACCCTGGGCGCGGACGCTGGCATCGTCATCAGCGCTTCGCACAATCCGCACTACGACAACGGCATCAAGTTCTTCTCCGCCCAGGGCGAGAAGCTGGACGACGCCACCGAACTGGCGATCGAGGCCGCGCTGGACGGCGCGTTCGCCACCGTGGAGTCGGAACGGCTGGGCAAGGCGGTGCGTGCGCGCGACGCGGTTGGCCGCTACATGGAATTCTGCAAGGCCGGCGTGCCGCGCGGCTTCGACCTGCGCGGGCTGAAGATCGTGCTGGACTGCGCCCACGGCGCCACTTACCACATCGCCCCGCCGCTGTTCCGCGAGCTGGGTGCGCAGGTGGTGGCCATCGGCGCGGACCCGGACGGGCTGAACATCAATGCCGGCGTCGGCTCGATGCACATCGACACCCTCGCCGGGAAGGTGCGCGAAGCCGGCGCCGACCTGGGCATCGCCTTCGACGGCGACGGCGACCGGGTGCTGATGGTGGATGATCGCGGCGATCCGGTGGACGGCGACGGCCTGCTGTACGTGCTGGCCCGCGACTGGCAGGCCAGCGGCCGCCTGCACGGGCCGGTGGTCGGCACCCTGATGACCAACTACGGGCTGGAGCAGGCGCTGGCCCGGGCCGGCATCCCGTTCCAGCGGGCCCGGGTGGGCGACCGCTACGTCCACCAGGCGCTGGTGGAGGGCGGCGGCGTGCTGGGCGGCGAGGCCTCCGGCCACCTGCTGTGCCTGGACCGCGCCACCACCGGCGACGCCATCGTCAGCGCCCTGCAGGTGCTGGATGCGCTGCGCCGTTCCGGCCACAGCCTGCGCCAGGCCCTGGAAGGGCTGTCCACCGTGCCGCAGAAGACGGTCAACGTGCGCCTGGCCGACCAGGCCGCGCGCCCGGCCGAGGCGCCCTCGGTGAAGGCGGCCTTGGCGCAGGCCCAGGCCGCGGTGCAGGGCAGGGGCCGGGCGTTCCTGCGCCCCTCCGGCACCGAGCCGGTGGTGCGGGTGACGGTGGAGGCCGACGACCCGGCGCTGGTCCAGGCTACCCTGGACCGCCTGGCCGACGCGGTGCGCCAGGCCGCGGCCTGAGGGGCCGCCGGCGCCCAGGCCCGCCCCAGGCCGCAACCGACGCCGAACCGGAGCCGACCATGCATTCGCCCATCCCCACCCTCGACATCGCCCGCTTCGTCTCCCCGTCCAGCCCGCGCGACCGCGCGGCCTTTGTCGCCGAGCTGGGCGCGGCCTACCGCGAGTGGGGCTTCGCCGGCATCCGCAACCACGGCATCGCCCAGGCCACCATCGACGCGGCCTACGCCGTGTTCAAGGAATTCTTCGCCCTGCCGGAGGCGGTCAAGTGCAAGTACCACGTGCCCGGCGGCGGCGGCGCGCGCGGCTATACCCCGTTCGGGGTGGAGACCGCCAAGGGCGCCCAGCATTTCGACCTGAAGGAGTTCTGGCACATCGGCCGCGAGATCCCGGACGACTCCGGGTACCGTCCGGTGATGCCGCCCAACCTGTGGCCGGCCGAGGTGCCGGGTTTCCGCGAGCACGGCTACGGCCTGTACCAGGCGCTGGACGCGCTCGGCGCGCGGGTGCTGTCGGCGCTGGCCCTGCACATCGGCCTGCCCGGGGACTGGTTCGCCGACAAGACCGACTCGGGCAACTCGATCCTGCGCCCCATCCACTACCCGCCGATCACCGCCGAGGACGTCCCCAACGTGCGCGCCGGCGCGCACGAGGACATCAACCTCATCACCCTGCTGGTCGGGGCCAGCGCCTCGGGGCTGGAAGTGCTGTCGCGCCAGGGCCAGTGGGTGCCGTTGACCGCCGACGCGGACACCATCGTGGTCAACATCGGCGACATGCTGCAGCGCCTGACCAACCACGTGTACCCGTCGACCACCCACCGCGTGGTCAACCCGCGCGGCGAGGAGGCGCGCAAGCCGCGCTACTCGGTGCCGTTCTTCCTGCATCCCAACCCGGATTTCCTGATCGACGTGCTGCCCTCGACCGTCACCCCCGCAAACCCCAGCCGCTACCTGGAACCGATCACCGCCCAGGGCTACCTCGAGCAGCGGCTGCGCGAGATCAAGCTGAAGTAGAGCCAACCCACGGCGCGGATGTCCTGCGTTGTCCACTCGCGGCATCGCGCACGCCCCACTATCCTGTCGCGCAATTGGCCTTCGGGGAGTCGTGCATGCGTCGCAGGGTCGTCGCGGGCAACTGGAAACTTCATGGCACGCGTGCGTTCGCCACGGCGCTGGTCGCCGAGATCGAGGCCGGGGCGGTGCCGGGGGTGGAACTGGTGATCCTGCCGCCGTTGCCCTACCTGGGCGACCTGATCGAGGACTTCGAGGACACGGCGCTGGCCTTCGGCGCGCAGGACGTGAGCAGCAACGAGGAGGGCGCCTATACCGGCGAGGTGTCGGCGGCCATGCTGGTGGACGTCGGCGCCACCTACGGGCTGGTGGGCCATTCCGAGCGGCGCCGCTACCACGGCGAGAGCAGCGAGCTGGTCGCGCGCAAGTTCCGCGCGGCCCTCAATGCCGGCCTGCGGCCGATCCTGTGCCTGGGCGAGCAGCTTGAGCACCGCCAGGGCGGCCGCACCGAAGAGGCGATCCTGGAGCAGTTGCAGCCGGTGCTGGAGCTGGTCGGTGCGGAGGGCTTCGCCGACGCGATGGTCTCCTACGAGCCGGTCTGGGCGATCGGCACCGGCCACACCGCCAGCCCGGACCAGGCCCAGGAGGCGCATGCCTTCATCCGTCGCCAGATCGCCAGGCTGGATGCTAGAATCGGCGATTCCCTGCCGATCCTGTACGGCGGCAGCGTGAAGCCCGACAACGTCGGCCCGCTGTGTGCGCAGCCGGACGTGGACGGCGGGCTGATCGGCGGTGCCTCGCTGGTGGCCGCGGACTTCCTGGCCATTGTCCGGGCGGTCGCACCGCCCCGGTAGTCGAGATCCAAGACGATGCTGATGCTGATCCTCAACGTGGTGTACCTGCTGGTGGCGATCGCGATGATCGTGCTGATCCTGCTCCAGCGCGGCGCGGGCGCGGCGGCCGGGTCCGGGTTCGGGGCGGGCGCCTCGGGCACGGTGTTCGGCTCGCGTGGCGCCTCCAGCTTCCTGACCAAGACCACCAAGTGGCTGGCGGTGACGTTCTTCGGCATCAGCCTGTTCATGGCCTGGTACGCCATCCGCAACTCGCACCCGGTGGTCCAGCAGGACCTGGGCGTGATGTCGCAGGCGGTCGCGCCCGCGCCGCAGCCCGGCACCGCGCCGGGCGAGCTGCCCCTGCCGCCGCCGGCCTCCGAAGTGCCGGCCGCCACCCCCGGCCAGGACGCGGCCCCCGTCCCGCAGCCCACGGAGGCTGCGCCGCCGGCGCAGTAGGTCGTACAATGCCGGCGCGCCGCGTGCCGGCGGCAGTCTTGCCTTGCCCAGGTGGCGGAATTGGTAGACGCACTACCTTGAGGTGGTAGCGACGAGAGTCGTAGGGGTTCGAGTCCCCTCTTGGGCACCAACGGCTGGACGATGCGGGGCGGATGCGAAACCAGGCGCATCCGTCCGCGATCGGCGGCAATGTGAACGCAGCCCGCGCGACGCGGGCTTTTTTCATGGAATCGTCGCACCCTGGAACGGTTGCCAGCGTTTACTAGTGTGCCGCTCAGCCGCTACAATTCCGCTGCTACGCAACATCGCGTGAAAGCGTGGCACCCACCGCCGCGCCCGCGGCGCGCAGGAGCCTTCGCCGGCCCCGCGCGGAGGGCGCGACGGGCACTCCGCGGCCCCCGTGGAAACGACCCAAGCCCGGCCATGCCGGGCAGAGGCAAGAGAGAACTGCACGTGCTGGCCCAATACCTGCCGACCCTGTTGTTCCTGATCGTGGCCACCGGCATCGGCGTGGCGCTGATCATCGTTGGCCGCGTGCTCGGGCCGCGCCGTCCCGATCCGCAGAAGCTCTCGCCCTACGAGTGCGGCTTCGAGGCCTTCGAGGACGCGCGCATGAAGTTCGACGTGCGCTACTACCTGATCGCCATCCAGTTCATCGTCTTCGACCTGGAAATCATTTTCATCGTGCCGTGGACCCTCGTGTTCCAGGAGCTGGGGCCGCGCGCGCTGGTCACCATGGGCCTGTTCGTCGGAATGCTGTTCCTCGGCTTCGTCTACGTGTGGAAGAAGGGAGCGCTGGAATGGGAGTGACCGGGAACATCATCGGAACCCTGGACCGGCTGATGACCAGCCCGATCCCGGAAGGGCGGGTGGACGACATCCTGCGCCCGGAAGGCGACAACCCGCTGCTGGAGAAGGGCTACGTCACCACCAGCGTCGACGCCCTGGTCAACTGGGCGCGCACCGGCTCGATGTGGCCGATGACCTTCGGCCTGGCCTGCTGCGCGGTGGAGATGATGCACGCCGGCGCCGCGCGCCTGGACCTGGACCGCTACGGCGTGGTGTTCCGCCCCTCGCCGCGCCAGTCCGACGTGATGATCGTGGCCGGCACCCTGGTCAACAAGATGGCCCCGGCGCTGCGCAAGGTCTACGACCAGATGCCCGACCCGAAGTGGGTCATCTCCATGGGGAGCTGCGCCAACGGCGGCGGCTACTACCATTACTCGTACTCGGTTGTGCGCGGCTGCGACCGCATCGTGCCGGTGGACGTCTACGTGCCCGGCTGCCCGCCGACGGCCGAGGCGCTGGTCTACGGCATCCTGCAGTTGCAGAAGAAGATCTGGCGCACCCAGACCGTGGCGAAGAACAAGAACACCATCGCCCGCTGACCCTTTCGATCCACTGCGCCGCTGCGGCGCGCTACCGACGGAAACGCCAAGCCCCATGGCCGAGCCATCTGCCACCTTCGCCCAACGCCTGCGCGAGCGCTTCCCCGGCGCCCAGGTCGCCGTGGCCGAATCCCGCGGCGAGATCACCCTCGAGGCCGCCGGCCAGGACTGGCTGGCCACCTGCCTGGCCCTGCGCGACGAGTTCGGCTTCGAGCAGCTCACCGACCTGTGCGGCATCGACTACATGGGCTTCGGCAGCGACGAGTGGGACACCGACGACGTCTCCTCCGGCGGCTTCAGCCGCGGCGTGGAGGGCAAGGGCGCCGGCCGCTTCGCCTGGGGCGAGCGCACGAGCGAACAGACCGCCGGCAGCATCGACGACATCCTGGTGCCGGAGCGGCGCTTCGCCGCGGTGGTCCACCTGTTGTCCTACGCGCACAACCGGCGCCTGCGCCTGCGCTGCTTCGCGCCGGACGACGCGCTGCCGGTAGTGCCGTCGGTCACCGGGATCTGGCCGGGCGCCAACTGGTTCGAGCGCGAGGCCTTCGACCTGTACGGCATCATCTTCGAGGGCCACCCGGACCTGCGCCGCATCCTCACCGACTACGGCTTCGTCGGTCACCCGTTCCGCAAGGACTTCCCGCTGATCGGGAATGTGGAAGTGCGCTACGACGAGGAGCGCAAGCGCGTGATCTACGAGCCGGTGACCTCGGTCGAGCCGCGCGTGGGCGTGCCGCGCGTGATCCGCGACGACGCGCGCTACGAAACCGCCGCCGGCGAAGCCGCACAACGGGAGGCCGCCAAGTGAGCGCGATCCAGGCAGAAGCGATGTCCCCCGACACCACGATCCGCCAGGCCGGGCAAAGCCTGGCCAGCAATCCGGCCGAGGTCCGGCAGGAGATCCGCAACTACACCATGAACTTCGGCCCGCAGCACCCGGCCGCGCATGGCGTGCTGCGCCTGATCCTGGAGATGGACGGCGAGACCATCGTCCGCGCCGATCCGCACGTGGGCCTGCTCCACCGCGGCACCGAGAAGCTGGCCGAGTCCAAGCCGTTCAACCAGTCCATCGGCTACATGGACCGCCTGGACTACTGCTCGATGATGTGCAACGAGCACGCCTACGTGCGCGCGATCGAGTCCCTGATGGGGATCGAGGCGCCCGAGCGCGCCCAGTACATCCGCACCATGTTCGACGAGATCACCCGGATCCTGAACCACCTGATGTGGATCGGCGCCGGTGGGCTCGACCTGGGCGCGATGGCCGTGTTCCTGTACGCCTTCCGCGAGCGCGAGGAGCTGATGGACGCCTACGAGGCGGTCAGCGGTGCGCGCATGCACGCGACCTACTATCGTCCGGGCGGCGTCTACCGCGACCTCCCCGGCCGCATGCCCAAGTACCGGGAATCGCCCTGGCACAAGGGCGCCAAGCTCAAGCGCTTCAACGAGGCCCGCGAAGGCTCGCTGCTCGACTTCCTGGACAACTTCACCCGCGAGTTCCCCAAGCGCGTGGACGAGTACGAGACGCTGCTGACCGAGAACCGCATCTGGAAGCAGCGCACCGTGGGCATCGGCGTGGTGACCCCGGAGCAGGCGCGTGCCTGGGGCATGACCGGAGTGATGCTGCGCGGCTCGGGCATCGCCTGGGACCTGCGCAAGAAGCAGCCCTACGCGAAGTACGGCGCGGTCGATTTCGACATCCCGGTGGGCACCGAGGGCGACTGCTACGACCGCTACCTGGTGCGCGTGGCCGAGATGCGCCAGTCCAACCGGATCGTCGCCCAGTGCGTGGCCTGGCTGAAGGCCAACCCCGGCCCGGTGATGGTGCAGAACTTCAAGGTCGCTCCTCCCTCGCGCGAGGAGATGAAGAACGACATGGAAGCGCTGATCCACCACTTCAAGCTGTTCTCCGAGGGCTATTGCGTGCCGGCCGGCGAGACCTACGCCGCGGTCGAGGCGCCCAAGGGCGAGTTCGGCTGCTACCTGGTCTCCGACGGAGCCAACAAGCCGTTCCGCGTGCACCTGCGCGCGCCCGGCTTCGCCCACCTGTCCTCGATGGACGCGATCGTGCGCGGCCACATGCTCTCCGACGTGGTGGCGATGATCGGTACCTATGATCTTGTATTCGGCGAGGTGGATCGATGAAGGCCACCGGTAATTTCGAGAACGCGCGCAACGTCGACCCGATGGTCGTCCTCAGCGACGGCACCCGCGCGCACATCGACCACTGGTTGACCAAGTTCCCGCCCGACCGCAAGCGGTCGGCGGTCATTCAGGGCCTGCACGCGGCCCAGGAGCAGAACAACGGCTGGCTGAGCGACGAGCTGATCGCCGCGGTGGCCAAGTACCTGGAAATCCCGCCGGTGTGGGCCTACGAGGTGGCGACCTTCTACTCGATGTTCGAGGTCCAGCAGGTCGGCCGCAACAACGTGGCCTTCTGCACCAACATCAGTTGCTGGCTCAACGGCGCGCAGGACCTGGTCGCGCACGCCGAGAAGAAGCTGGGCTGCAAGCTGGGCGAATCCACCGCCGACGGCCGCGTCTACCTCAAGCGCGAGGAAGAGTGCGTGGCCGCCTGCTGCGGCGCCCCGGTGGTCGTGATCAACGGCCATTACCACGAGAAGCTCACCGCCGAGAAGGTGGACGAGCTGCTCGACGGACTGAAGTGAGGCGGCGGCAGATGGCGCATCACACCCCCAAGGTTTCCCCGGGCTACGGCCCGGTCGGCCCGGCCCCGAAGGAGCACCAGGCGGTCTACACGACGCTGCACTTCGACAAGCCGTGGTCGTACGAGAACTACCTCAAGACCGGCGGCTACCAGGCGCTGCGCAGGATCCTCGCCGAGAAGATCCCGCCGGCCGACGTGGTCGAGATGGTCAAGCAGTCCGGCCTGCGCGGCCGCGGCGGCGCGGGCTTCCCGACCGGCCTGAAGTGGAGCTTCATGCCCAAGGGCGAGATGCAGAAGTACATCCTCTGCAACTCCGACGAGTCCGAGCCGGGCACCTGCAAGGACCGCGACATCCTGCGCTACAACCCGCACGCGGTGATCGAGGGCATGGCCATCGCCTGCTACGCCACCGGGTCGACCGTGGGCTACAACTACCTGCGCGGCGAGTTCCACCACGAGCCGTTCGAGCACCTGGAGGAGGCCACCGCCGAGGCCTACGCCAACGGCTGGCTGGGCAAGGACATCCTCGGCTCGGGCGTGGACATCGACATCCACAACGCGCTGGGCGCCGGCGCCTACATCTGCGGCGAAGAGACCGCGCTGATGGAGTCGCTGGAAGGCAAGAAGGGCCAGCCGCGCTACAAGCCGCCGTTCCCGGCCAACTTCGGCCTGTACGGCAAGCCGACCACGATCAACAACACCGAGACCTACGCCTCGGTGCCGGCGATCGTGCGCAACGGGGCGGAGTGGTTCATGAACCTGGGCAAGCCCAACAACGGCGGCTGCAAGATCTTCTCGGTGTCCGGGCACGTCAACCGCCCCGGCAACTACGAGGTGCGCCTGGGCACGCCGTTCGCCGAGCTGCTGGAGATGGCCGGCGGGATCCGCACCGGCAACCGCATCAAGGCGGTGATCCCGGGCGGCTCGTCGATGCCGGTGCTGCCGGGCGAGACCATGATGGGCCTGACCATGGACTACGACAGCATCCAGAAGGCCGGTTCCGGCCTGGGCTCGGGCGCGGTCATCGTCATGGACCACACCGCCTGCATGGTTCGCGCCTGCCAGCGCATCGCCCGCTTCTACTTCCAGGAAAGCTGCGGCCAGTGCACGCCGTGCCGCGAGGGCACCGGCTGGATGTACCGCATGATCACCCGCGTGGTCGAGCACAAGGCCACCGTGGAAGACCTGCACACCCTGCGCGCGGCGGCCGGCCAGATCGAGGGCCACACCATCTGTGCCTTCGGTGAGGCCGCCGCCTGGCCGGTGCAGGGCTTCCTGCGCCACTACTGGCACGAGTTCGAGTACGCCATCGTGAACAAGCGCTTCCTCGTCGACGACGAGCGTGCCGGCATCGTGGTGCGCCCGGGCGAGGAGGTGACCGCATGAGCGCGTCGCATTTCCAGCTCCCCGGGCACGCCCGCGCAGCACGCGTGCGCACCCAGCCCCTCGATTCGAGGGGCGATGTCGCCTTCATGAAGGGTGTCGCCGCATGAGCGCCCAACCAGTGAACCCGAACCTGCCGCCGGACCACGTCACCGTCTTCATCGACGGGGTGGAGCTGGCCGCGCCCAAGGGCTCGATGATCATCCAGGCCGCCGACAAGGCCGGCATCCCGATCCCGCGCTTCTGCTACCACGACAAGCTGGCGGTGGCGGCCAACTGCCGCATGTGCCTGGTCGATACCGAGGTCGGCGGGCGTTCGGCGCCCAAGCCTTCGCCGGCCTGCGCCACCCCGGTGATGGACGGGCTGAAGGTCTTCACCCGCAACGAGAAGGCGCTGAAGGCGCAGCGCAACGTGATGGAGTTCCTGCTGATCAACCATCCGCTGGACTGCCCGGTCTGCGACCAGGGCGGCGAGTGCGAGCTGCAGGACCTGTCGCTGGGCTATGGCCGCTCGGTCAGCCGTTTCGTCGAGCGCAAGCGCGTGGTGCCGGACGAGGACATCGGGCCGCTGGTGGCCACCGAGATGACCCGCTGCATCCACTGCACCCGCTGCATCCGCTTCACCGGCGAGATCGCGGGCACCTACGAACTGGGCGGCATGTACCGCGGCGAGAGCCTGCAGATCGGCACCTACGACGGCAAGCCGCTGACCACCGAGCTGTCGGGCAACGTCATCGACGTGTGCCCGGTGGGCGCGCTGACCAACAAGGTGTTCCAGTTCCGCGCCCGGCCGTGGGAGCTGATCGCCCGCGAATCCCTGGGCTACCACGACGCGATGGGTTCCAACCTGTTCCTGCATACCCGCCGCGGCGAAGTGCTGCGCACCGTGCCGCGCGAGAACGAGGCGGTCAACGAGTGCTGGCTGTCCGACCGCGACCGCTACTCGCACCAGGGCCTGGGGGCCGCCGACCGCGCCACCGCGCCGCTGCGCAAGGTGGACGGGCAATGGCGCGAGGTTTCCTGGAGCGAGGGCCTGGCCGCGGCCGCGCAGATCCTGCGCGCTCATCGCGGCGATGCGCTGGGCGTGCTGGCCCATCCGGCCACCTCCAACGAGGAAGGCGGGCTGCTGGCACTGCTGGCCGCCGAGCTGGGCAGCGGCAACATCGACCACCGCATCGGCAACCGCGACTTCTCCGACGCGGCCGTGGCCGAGCCGTTCGGGCTGCCGCTGGCCGAGATCGAGGACGCCGATGTCGTCGTCCTGGTCGGCAGCAACGTCCGCCACGAGCTGCCGCTGCTGCATGCACGGCTGCGCAAGGCCCAGGTCAATCGCAACGCCCGCATCCACGCGGTCAACCCGGTCGACTTCGACTTCACCTTCGCCCTGGCGGGCAAGCAGATCGTGCCGCCGTCCCGCTTGGCGCAGGCGCTGGGCGACACCTCGCTGCGCCAGGCCGCGCAGGAGGCGACCCGTGCGGTGGTGATCGTCGGCGCCATCGCCGAGAACCACCCGCAGGCCGCCGCGATCCGCGCCGCCGCGCGCGAGTTCGCGGTCGCCACCGGTGCGGCGCTGTGCCGCATCCCGCAGGGCGCCAATGCCGTGGGCCTGGCCCGCGCCGGCGTGCTGCCGGACGTGCGCGCGGCGGGTGGACGGGATGTCGCCGGCATGTTCGCCGAGCCGCGCAGCGCCTACGTGCTGTACGGCATCGAGCCGGGCCTGGATTTCGCCGACACCGCCGCGGCGCTGAAGGCGCTCGATGCGGCCCAGGTCGTGGCCTTCAGCCAGTTCGCCTGCGAATCCACCCGCGCGGTGGCCGACGTGATCCTGCCGATCGGCGCGTTGCCGGAAATCGAGGCCACGCTGACCAACCTCAACGGCATCGAGCAGGTCGCCCATGCCGCCGGCAAGCCGCCGGGCCAGGCCCGCGAGGGCTGGCGCGTGCTGCGCGCGCTGGGCGGGGAGCTGGAGCTGGCCGGCTTCGGGTTCACCGACCTGGCCGGTGCGCGCGCGCTGCTGGAAGGCGGGCGCAAGGTGCAGGTCAAGCCCGGCTCCGCCGGCGATGTGGGCCAGGGCGGTCTCGAACTGGCGCTGGTGCCGGCCATCTACCGCACCGACGCGGTGGTGCGCCGCGCCGCCGCGCTGCAGGCCCATCCCCTCAACCGCGCCGCGTGCATCGTGTTGAACCCGGCCGACGCCGCGGCCGCCGGCCTGGCCGATGGCGCGATGGCCAAGGCCAGGGGCGCCAGCGGCACCGCCGCGCTGCCGGTGGAAGTGGACGGGCGGGTGGCCGCGGGCGCGGCCTGGATCGAAGGCGGCCACGGCGCCACCGCGCCGCTGGGCGCGGGCCGGGTCGAGGTGGTGGCTGCATGAACGAACTGCTGATTCAAGCGATTGGCCCGCTGCGCGAATGGTTCTACGGCCTGGGCGAACTCGGCCCGGCGCTGTGGATCGTGCTCAAGATCCTCACCGTCGCCATGCCGGTGATCATCGCCGTGGCGTTCTACGTGGTCTGGGAGCGCAAGCTGATCGGCTGGATGCACGTGCGCCACGGGCCGATGTACGTGGGCATGGGCGTGTTCCAGGCCTTCGCCGACGTGTTCAAGCTGCTGTTCAAGGAAGTCATCCAGCCGGCCAGCGCGCACAAGGTGATGTACATCCTGGCGCCGCTGATCGTGCTGGCGCCTTCGTTCGCGGCCTGGGCGGTGGTGCCGTTCGACTACAGGCTGGTGCTGTCCAACGCCAATGCCGGCCTGCTGTACCTGCTGGCGATGACTTCGCTGGGCATCTACGGCGTGATCATCGCCGGCTGGGCCTCGAACTCCAAGTACGCGTTCCTGGGCGCCATGCGCTCGGCCGCGCAGATGGTCAGCTACGAGATCGCGATGGGTTTCGCCCTGGTCGGGGTGATGGTCGCCGCCGGCAGCCTCAACCTGACCGACATCGTGATGGCGCAGTCGGGCGACGCCGGCTTCTTCGAATGGTTCTGGCTGCCGCTGCTGCCGCTGTTCGTCGTGTACTGGGTGTCCGGCGTGGCCGAGACCAACCGCGCCCCGTTCGACGTGGTCGAGGGCGAGTCGGAGATCGTGGCCGGGCACATGGTGGAGTACTCCGGCTCGGCGTTCGCGCTGTTCTTCCTGGCCGAATACGCCAACATGATCCTGGTCAGCTTCCTGATCGCGCTGTTCTTCCTCGGCGGCTGGCTGAGCCCGATCCAGGGCTGGGTGGTCGCCGACGTGTCGCCGTGGGTGGACTGGATCTGGAAGGGCGGCTGGCCGTGGCTGCTGGCCAAGGTGTTCTTCTTCGCCAGCGGCTACATCTGGTTCCGCGCCACCTTCCCGCGCTACCGCTACGACCAGATCATGCGCCTGGGCTGGAAGGTGTTCATCCCGCTGACCATCCTGTGGATCGCGGTCACCGCGCTGATGGCGTTCTATGGCGTGTTCGAGAAGGGCGCCTGATCCGATGAACAAAGTCGTCCACTACCTCAAGAGCCTGATGCTGCTGGAGCTGCTCCAGGGCCTGGGCCTGACCCTGCGCTACCTGTTCCGTCCCAAGTACACGATGATGTACCCGATGGAGAAGTTCCCGCAGTCGCCGCGCTTCCGCGGCCTGCACGCGCTGCGCCGCTATCCCAACGGCGAGGAGCGCTGCATCGCCTGCAAGCTGTGCGAGGCGGTATGCCCCGCGCTGGCCATCACCATCGACTCGACCCGGCGCGAGGACGGCACCCGCCGCACCACGCGCTACGACATCGACCTGTTCAAGTGCATCTACTGCGGCTTCTGCGAGGAAAGCTGCCCGGTGGATTCGATCGTGGAGACGCACGTGCTGGAGTACCACTTCGAGAAGCGCGGCGAGAACATCGTCACCAAGCCGCAGTTGCTCGCGATCGGCGACCGCCTGGAGGCGGAGATCGCCGAGCGCCGCGCGGCCGACGCCGCCTACCGCTGAGGCCACGATGGACTGGATCAAGATCGCCTTCTACGCCTTCGCCGCCGTGGCCGTCGCCTCGGCCGGCGCCGTGATCAGCGTGCGCAACCCGGTCAACGCGGTGCTGTGCCTGATCCTGACCTTCTTCTCCATCGCCTGCACCTGGCTGCTGGTCGGCGCCGAGTTCCTCGGCGTGGCCCTGATCCTGGTGTACGTCGGCGCGGTGATGGTGCTGTTCCTGTTCGTGGTGATGATGCTGGACATCGACGTGGACGCGCTGCGCGAGGGCTGGGTGAAGTTCCTGCCGGTGGGCGTGGTGGTGGCGGTGGTGATGCTGGTGCAGATGCTGGCCCTGATCGGGGTCAAGGCGCGCTCGGCAATGCCGTTCCCGGACAATGCCGCCGCCGCGGCCGCCGACACGTCCAATACCCGCTGGCTGGCCGAGCGCCTGTTCACCGACTTCATCCTGCCGTTCGAATTCGCCGCGGTGATCCTGACCGTGGCGGTGATCGCGGCGGTGACGATCACCCTGCGCAAGCGCACCGGAATCAAGAGCCAGAACCCGTCCGAGCAGTCGCGGGTCAGGGCGGGCGACCGCCTGCGCATGGTCTCGATGCCGGCCGAGCGGCCGGCCACGGACGCGCCGCCCGCCGATGGGCCGGGCACGGACGCGCAGGCCGGAACCCGGGAGGGCGGCGCATGATCACCCTTGGACACCTGCTGGCGCTGGGCGCGGTGCTGTTCTGCATCAGCCTGGCCGGCATCTTCCTCAACCGCAAGAACGTCATCGTCCTGTTGATGTCCATCGAGCTGATGCTGCTGTCGGTGAACGTCAACTTCGTCGCGTTCTCGCGCGAGCTGGGCGACGCGGCCGGGCAGATCTTCGTCTTCTTCATCCTCACGGTGGCGGCGGCGGAGGCGGCCATCGGCCTGGCGATCCTGGTCGCGCTGTTCCGCACCCGCGGCACGATCAACGTCGGCGAGGTGGATTCGCTGAAGGGCTGAGCCCTCGCGAGCCACTGGCTCGCGTGGCCCAGCGCCCGGCCAGGAAGGCCGGGCGGGACTCTCCGGAGGCCGCGCGGTACCGCCATGGATGGCGGAAGACCAATGAATGCGCGGCGTCCTGTTTTCGAGGCGACGCGCCGGCGAGAGTTTGGAAGTTGCGGCATGCGCAGGCGAGGACCCCGGTCCGCGTCCGCACCGACAGGCACGTACTGGATTAGACGGCACACCATGATCATCTCCAAAACCCACCTGCTGCTGATCGTGCTCGCCCCGCTGCTGGGCAGCATCGTGGCTGGCCTGTTCGGGCGCCAGGTCGGCCGCAAGGGCGCGCAGTACGCGACCATCCTCGGCGTGGCGGCGAGTTGCGCGCTTTCGTGCTGGGTGCTGTACCAACTGGTGGCCGGCGGCGCGTCGCCGTTCAACCAGAACGTCTACACCTTCTTCGAGGTGGGTGGCTATTCGGCCCACGTCGGCTTCATGGTCGACCGCCTGACCGCGATGATGATGGTGGTGGTGACCTTCGTCTCGCTGCTGGTCCACGTCTACACCATCGGCTACATGGCCGACGACCCGGGCTACCAGCGCTTCTTCAGCTACATCTCGCTGTTCACCTTCAGCATGCTGATGCTGGTGATGAGCAACAACTTCCTGCAGTTGTTCTTCGGCTGGGAAGCGGTGGGCCTGGTCTCGTACCTGCTGATCGGCTTCTGGTTCAAGCGGCCCAGCGCGGTATTCGCCAACATGAAGGCGTTCCTGGTCAACCGGGTGGGCGACTTCGGCTTCGTGCTGGGCATCGCCGGGGTGATGCTGTGGTTCGGCACCCTGGACTACGCCACGGTGTTCGCCAACGCGCCGATGCTGCAGGGAGCGGAGGTGCAGATCTTCGAGGGGCACGCCTGGGGCGTGGCCACCATCATCTGCGTGTGCCTGTTCGTCGGTGCGATGGGCAAGTCGGCGCAGGTGCCGCTGCACGTGTGGCTGCCCGACTCGATGGAAGGCCCGACCCCGATCTCGGCGCTGATCCACGCCGCGACCATGGTGACCGCGGGCATCTTCATGGTGGCGCGCATGTCGCCGCTGTTCGAGCTGTCGCAGGCCGCGTTGAACTTCGTGCTGTTCATCGGCGCGACCACGGCCTTCTTCACCGGCCTGATCGGCATCGTCCAGAACGACATCAAGCGCGTGGTCGCATATTCCACCCTGTCGCAGCTCGGCTACATGACCGTGGCGCTGGGCGTGTCGGCGTACTCGGCCGCCGTGTTCCACCTGATGACCCACGCCTTCTTCAAGGCGCTGCTGTTCCTGGCGGCCGGCTCGGTGATCATCGGCATGCACCACGAGCAGGACATGCGCAAGATGGGCGGGCTGCGCAGGTACATGCCGGTCACCTACTGGACCAGCGTGATCGGCACCCTGGCCCTGGTCGGCACGCCGTTCTTCTCCGGCTTCTACTCCAAGGACACGATCATCGAGGCGGCCGCGCACCACGCGCACGAGTCCGGCCACTGGATCGCGACCTACGGCTACTGGGCGGTGCTGGGCGGGGTGATCGTCACCAGCTTCTACAGCTTCCGCCTGTTGTTCATGACCTTCCACGGGCAGGAGCGCTTCCGCCAGGCGCATGCCGGCGGCCACGGCAGCCATGCGCACGGTGCCCCCGCGGCCCATGCCGATGGCGCCGCCCCACCCGATGCGCATGCGCACGACGGGGACCATGGCCACGGCGCGCACGAGCCGCACGAATCGCCGTGGGTGGTGACCGTGCCGCTGATCCTGCTGGCGATCCCGTCGATCCTGGTCGGCTTCTTCACCATCGGTCCGATGCTGTTCGGCACCGGCTGGCGCGGCGACCACGCCGAGGCGCTGGTCCCGGGGCAGGCGGTGTCGTTCTTCACCGGCGCCATCGATTTCCTGGACCCGGCGCGCGACACCGTGGCCGCGGTCGGCCGCGAGTACTGGCACGGCGCAGTCGGCTACGCGCTGCACGGCATGACGATGCCGGCGTTCTGGCTAACCCTGGCCGGCCTGCTGCTGGCGGCCCTGCTGTACCTGTGGAGGCCGGAACTGGCCGCGCGCGCGCGCGGCGCGTTCGCACCGCTGGTGAGGATCCTCGAGGAGAAGTACGGCTTCGACCACCTGTGGATCAAGGGCCTGGCCGGCGGCAGCGTGGCGCTGGGCCGGATCTCGCGCTGGATCGACAGCAAGCTGATCGACGGCCTGGTGGTCAACGGCAGCGCCCGCGCGATCGGGCTGGCGGCGCTGCTCCTGCGCCGGACCCAGTCCGGCTACCTCTATCACTATGCCTTCGCCATGATCATCGGCCTGATCGCACTGCTGGCCGTGCTCATGCGTTTCTGGCGATGAACTGACTGCACGGAAGAACGAGACGTGTCGAACACGCACCTGTTGAGTGTCCTGATCTGGCTGCCGGTCGTCGGCGGCGCACTGGTCCTGCTCCTGGGCAACGCCCGGGCGTCGGCGGCGCGCTGGTCGTCGCTGGCGGTGGCGGTGGCCACGTTCCTGTTCAGCCTGCGGCTGCTGGCGGGGTTCGACTACGGCGAACCCGGCATGCAGTTCGTCGAGCGCTACGCCTGGATTCCGGCCTTCGACGTCCACTACAACCTGGGCGTGGACGGCATAGCGGTCGCGCTGATCCTGCTGACCACGCTGGTCGGGGTGCTGGCGCTGATCGGCGCCTGGGGCGTGGTGAACAAGCGGGTGCACCAGTACGTATCCGCGTTCCTGATCCTGGAGGGCGTGACGGTGGGCATCTTCTCGGCCACCGACGCGATCCTGTTCTACGTGTTCTTCGAGGCCATGCTGATCCCGATGTTCCTGATCATCGGCGTCTGGGGCGGGCCGCGGCGCATCTACGCGGCGATGAAGTTCTTCCTGTACACCTTCCTCGGCTCGGTGCTGATGCTGGTGGCGCTGGTCTACCTGTACCTGAAGGGCGGCAGCTTCCAGTTGGCCGACCTGTACGCGCTGCCGCTCACGGCCAAGGAGCAGACCTGGGTCTTCTTCGCCTTCATGATCGCCTTTGCGGTCAAGGTGCCGATGTTCCCGGTGCACACTTGGCTGCCGGACGCGCACGTGGAGGCGCCGACCGCCGGCTCGGTGATCCTGGCCGCCATCGCACTGAAGATCGGCGGCTACGGCTTCCTGCGCTTCAACCTGCCGATCACCCCGGACGCGGGCCACGAGTGGGCATGGCTGCTGATCGCCCTGTCGCTCATCGCGGTGGTCTACGTCGGCCTGGTGGCGCTGGTGCAGGACGACATGAAGAAGCTGGTGGCGTACTCGTCGGTGGCGCACATGGGTTTCGTCACCCTGGGCACCTTCATCGCCTTCACCCTGGTGCGCGACTTCGGCTCGGTCGACGCCGCGCGCCTGGGCCTGCAGGGCGCGATGGTGCAGATGATCTCGCACGGCTTCGTGTCGGGCGCCATGTTCACCTGCATAGGCATCCTCTACGACCGGATGCACACCCGGCGGATCGCCGACTACGGCGGCGTGGCCAACGTGATGCCGTGGTTCGCCGCGTTCTCGATGCTGTTCTACATGGCCAATGCGGGCCTGCCGGGCACCAGCGGCTTCGTCGGCGAGTTCATGATCATCCTGGCCAGCTTCCAGAAGCACCCGGTGATCGCGTTCCTGGCCGCCACCACCCTGGTGATCGGCGCGGGCTACACCCTGTGGCTGTACCGGCGCGTGTACTTCGGCGAGGTCGGCAACGCCCACGTGGCGCAGATGAAGGACATCGGCGGCCGCGAGGCGCTGGTGCTGGGCGTGTTCGCCGCCGGCGTACTGCTGCTGGGCGTGTGGCCCAAGCCGCTGACTGACCTGATGGAACCGACGATCGCGAACCTGGCGACCCAGATCGCCACCAGCAAGCTGTAAGGATTTCCCCAAGATGACCACATCCTACGCGATGCCGTCCGCCGCCGAACTGCTGCCGCTGCTGCCGGAGCTGGTGATGATCGGCGGCGCCTTCGCGCTGTTGATCGCCGACCTGTTCATCGGCGCGCGGCACAAGGTCTGGACCCACTTCCTGTCGATCCTGGTGATGGTGGTGACGCTGGCGCTGCTGGCCAGCGGGGTCGGCGGGCAGGGCGAGGTGTTCGGCGGCATGTTCGTGCGCGACACCGCGGCGGACACCATGAAGATGGCCCTGGTGCCCATCAGCGGCCTGACCCTGGTCTACGGCTGGAGCTACCTGCGCGAGCGCGGGCTGTACCAGGGCGAGGTCGCGGTGCTGATGCTGTTCGCCACCGCGGGCATGATGATGCTGGTCTCGGCCGGCAGCCTGGTCACGGTGTACCTGGGCCTGGAGCTGCTGGCGCTGTGTTCCTATGCGCTGGTGGCGATCGACCGCGACAACGGCCTGGCCACCGAGGCGGCGATGAAGTACATCGTGCTCGGCTCGCTGGCCTCGGGCCTGCTGCTGTACGGCATGTCGCTGGTCTACGGCGCCACCGGCACCCTGATGCTGGACGGCATCCACGCGGCCGTCGCCGTCTCCGACGAGCGCACGCTGCTGATCGCCGGCACGGTGTTCATGGTGGCCGGGGTGGCCTTCAAGCTGGGCGCGGCGCCGTTCCACATGTGGCTGCCGGACGTGTACCAGGGCGCAAGCGCGCCGATCGCGCTGTTCGTCAGTTCCGCGCCCAAGCTGGCCGCGTTCGGCATGGCCTGGCGCCTGCTGGAGATGGGCGTCGGCCCGCTGGCCCCGGAATGGAAGTGGCTGCTGGCCGGCCTGGCCGCGGTCTCGCTGGTGGTCGGCAACCTGATGGCCATCGCCCAGACCAACCTCAAGCGCATGCTCGCGTACTCCACCGTCTCGCACATCGGCTTCCTGCTGATGGGCCTGGCCGGGGGCGATGCGCGCGGCTACGTGGCGGCGCTGTTCTACGCCATCGTCTACGCGCTGATGTCCACGGCCGCGTTCGGCGCGATCATCGCGTTGTCGCGGCAGGGCTTCGAGGCGGAGAACATCGACGACTTCAAGGGCTTGAACGCGCGCAACCCGTGGATGGCCTTCCTGGTGGCGTGCATCATGTTCTCGCTGGCCGGCGTCCCGCCGCTCCTCGGGTTCTGGATCAAGCTGACGGTGCTGGACGCGGCGGTGCAGGGCGGCCTGCTGTGGCTGGCCCTGCTGGGCGTGGTCTGCGCGGTGGTGGGTGCGTTCTACTACCTGCGCGTGGTCAAGGTCATGTACTTCGACGAGCCGGTCGGCGCGCCGCTGGCCGCGCACGGCGACCGCGTGCTGGGCGTGGTGCTGGGCGTGAACTCGCTGGCCCTGCTGCTGCTGCCGCTGGGGCTGAACCCGCTCATGGCCTGGTGCCAGCGCGCGTTCATGTGAACCGCCCGCTCCGAGCCACGCATGCGTGCGGGGCGGAACCGGAACCCCCGGCGCCTCGGTGCCGGGGGTTTTCCTTTTGTGCCGATGGCGGCGATGCGAACGGAACGGCTGGCCCGGAGTAGGGGCGACTTGGGTGCGTCGGGGCGGCGGCGGCGTAGCCTCTTCCGCGGATCGGCGGCCTTTCCCTGGCGCCACGCTCCGTGCGAGTCATCGGGCGGCCACGCCTGCGGATTTGGGATCGTGAAGGGCGCGACGACCCGTCTCGGAAACAGCCGGAATGGCGGAGCCCAGGGGGAGCAGGCATCGATTCAGCGTTTTCGCACCGTTCGGCTTGCAATAAGTGCGGCGAATCACCATAATCCCGCTTCTGCTGCGGGGTGGAGCAGTCTGGCAGCTCGTCGGGCTCATAACCCGAAGGTCGCAGGTTCAAATCCTGCCCCCGCTACCAAGTTCCGAGGTTGCGTTTTTCCCGGTTCCACCGGGAGTTCCGGAATCTCGAGCTCGGGCTTGTGACGACGCATGTTCCCGTCGTCACACCGATTCCAGCTACATCGGATGGGAAGCCCGGAAGGGCTTCTTGACTGACAAGAGGCCCGGATGGGCCTCTTGTCGTTTCCGGGCCCGCAAACCGCCGTCCGGTCCGTTTCACGCGTTGGAGTAGCCGCCACTGATGAGCGAGAAGACCAGCGAAATCGCCGAGCTGCTGGGCCCGACCGTCGCGTCGCTGGGCCTGGAGCTGCTGGGCGTGGAATACCTGCCGGCGCCCGGTGGCGCGACCTTGCGCCTGTACATCGACGTACCGGGCGGCGAGGGCGCGGACCCGGCCGCCGGTATGGGCGCCGCCGGCACGGACGCGCGCGTGGTCACGATCGAGGACTGCGAATCGGTCAGCCGCGAGGTATCCGCGCAACTGGACGTGGCCGACCCGATTTCCGGCAACTACACCCTCGAGGTGTCCTCGCCGGGCCTGGACCGGCCGCTGTTCGTCCCCACCCATTTCGCGCGCTTCGCCGGCGAGCAGGCCAAGGTTGCGCTGAAGCTGCCGCAGGACGGCCGCCGCCGCCTGCAGGGCACGATCCTGCGGGTCGAGGACGGCACGGTGGTGTTCGCGCTGGATGGCGCCGAGTTCGCGGTGGCCGCCGACAACATCGACCGGGCACGGCTGGTGCCGGACTGGGCGGCACTGGGCCTTGCGCCCTCGAAGAATTCGCCTTCCAAGGGCAAGCCCGCGGGCAAGTCCGGCAAGGCAGGCAAGCACCCCTCCAACAAGCCGGCGGCCGGCGAGCCGCACGCGGAGTAAATTGATGAGCAAGGAACTTCTTCTGGTAGTGGATGCGGTCGCCAACGAGAAAGGCGTCACGCGCGAGGTGATCTTCGAGGCGCTGGAAGCCGCGCTGGCCTCGGCGGCCAAGAAGCGCTACATCGACCAGGATGTGGTCACCCGGGTGGCGATCGACCGCAAGGACGGCAGCTACGAGACCTTCCGCCGTTGGGAAGTGGTGGCCGACGACGTGGTCATGGAGTCGCCCGACCGCCAGTTGCGCCTGATGGACGCGATCGACGAGGCCGACGGCGTGGACGTGGGCGACTACATCGAAGAGCAGATCGAGAACCCCGAGTTCGGCCGCATCGCCGCCCAGGCCGCCAAGCAGGTGATCGTGCAGCGCGTGCGCGAGGCCGAGCGCCAGCAGGTGGTGGACGCCTGGAGCGACCGCGTCGGCGAGCTGGTGACCGGCGTGGTCAAGCGCGCCGAGCGCGGCAACATCTACGTGGACCTGGGCGGGAACGCGGAAGCCTTCATCCCCAAGGAAAAGGGCATCCCGCGCGACGTGCTGCGCACCGGCGACCGTGTGCGCGGCTACCTCTACGAGGTCCGCAGCGAGCCCCGCGGCCCGCAGTTGTTCATCAGCCGCGGCGCGCCTGAATTCATGATCGAGCTGTTCAAGCTCGAGGTGCCGGAGGTGGGCCAGGGCCTGGTCGAGATCAAGGCCTGCGCGCGCGACCCCGGCGACCGCGCCAAGATCGCGGTCATCGCCCACGACACCCGTACCGACCCGATCGGCGCCTGCATCGGCATGCGCGGTTCGCGCGTGCAGGCGGTGTCCAACGAGCTCAACGGCGAGCGCGTGGACATCGTGCTGTGGAACGAGAACCCGGCCAGCTTCGTCATCAATGCGATGGCGCCGGCCGAGGTGCAGTCGATCATCGTCGACGAAGAAAAGCACTCCATGGACCTGGCCGTGGCCGAGGACCGGCTGGCCCAGGCCATCGGCAAGGGCGGCCAGAACGTGCGCCTGGCCAGCCGCCTGACCGGCTGGCAGCTCAACGTCATGACCCAGGACCAGGTCGCGGCCAAGTCCGAGGCCGAGCAGGCCGTGGCCCGCCAACTGTTCCAGGAGAAGCTGGAAGTCGACGAGGAAATCGCCGGCATCCTGGTGGCCGAGGGCTTCAGCACGGTCGAGGAGATCGCCTACGTGCCGGTCGGCGAGCTGCTGGCGGTGGAGGGCTTCGACGAGGACATCGTCGAGGAGCTGCGCGCCCGCGCCCGCGACGCCCTGCTCAACGACGCCCTGGCGGTGGAGGAGGAGCAACTGGACGGGAGCCTGCCGACCGACGACCTGCTGGCCCTGGAGGGCATGGACGAGGAGACCGCCCACGCCCTGGCCGGGCACGGCGTGCGGACCAGCGAGGACCTGTCCGAGCTGGCCGCCGACGAGGTGGTCGAGTTCGGCATCGAGGGGCTGGACGAGGCCCGCGCCGCGGCCTTGATCCTGGCCGCCCGCGCCGAGGAGATCGCACGTCTGGAGCGTGGCGAATGAGCCAGCGATGAACGCCGCCCTGCACCGAACAGGGCTTAGAATCCGCGTTTCCCTTGCTCTGCGCGAGGGGGCGCCAAACTAGAGCATAGGATCCGAATGTCGCAGCAAACCACCATCCGCAAGCTCGCCGAGCTGGTCAACACCCCGGTCGAGAAGTTGCTGGAACAACTGGCCGAGGCCGGCATGAAGTTCGGCGGTCCCGACCAGGTCGTGACCAGCGCCGAGAAGATCAAGCTGCTCGGCTTCCTGCGCCGGACCCACGGCAAGGCCAGCCCGCAGGCCGAGGAAGTGGCCGCGCCGAAGAAGATCACCCTGGCCCGGCGCAAGGTCCAGGAGCTGACCGTCGGCGGCGGCCGCAGCAAGACCACGGTCAATGTCGAGGTGCGGCAGAAGCGCACCTACGTCAAGGCGGCCGAAGCGCCGCCGCCGGCCGTCGGGGAAATGGCCGACGGCGAGCGCGCGGAGGTGCTGCGCAAGCTGGAGGAATCGCGCCAGCGCAACCTGGCCGAGCAGCAGCGCCTGGCCGAGGCCGACCGCGCCCGCGCCGAGGACCTTGAGCGCAAGCGCCAGGAGGAAGAGACCCAGCGCCTGGCCGAGGAACAGCGCAAGGCCGAGGAGGACCAGCGTCAGAAGGGCGTCCCCGCCGCGCCGCAGGACGCCGCCGACGCGGCCCCGCGCGCGGCCCGCCCGGCCGCCCCGCACCATCGACCGGCGCCGGATCGCGTCGCCCCCGGGCACAAGCACAAGCCCCGTGGCTCGCACGCCATGGTGGCCGGCATCGAGGACGACGAGGCGGCCAGCCGCTTCGCTGGCCAGTTGCATCTGTCCGCAGCCGACCGCGCGCGCCGTTCCAGCGCCCGCCCGGGCAGCCGTTCCAAGCCGCGCCGCCAGGAAGTGCGGGGCGGGGCGGGCGGCGGGGCCGGCGGCTTCGAGCGTCCGACCGCGCCGGTGGTGCGCGAGGTGGCGGTAGGCGATTCGATCACCGTGGCCGACCTGGCGCAGAAGCTGGCACTCAAGGGGGGCGACGTGGTCAAGGCGATGTTCAAGATGGGCGTGATGGCCACCATCACCCAGACCATCGACCACGACACCGCGGTGCTGGTGGTCGAGGAACTGGGCCACAAGGCCGTGCGCGCCGACAGCGACGATGCCGAGACCGAGCTGCTGGCGCACGTGGAGCAGGCGCAGGGCGACCGGACCCCGCGTCCGCCCGTGGTGACCATCATGGGCCACGTCGACCACGGCAAGACCTCGCTGCTGGACTACCTGCGCCGCACCAAGGTGGCTACCGGCGAGGCCGGCGGCATCACCCAGCACATCGGCGCGTACCACGTGGAGACGCCCAAGGGCGTGATCAGCTTCCTCGACACCCCCGGCCACGCGGCCTTCACCTCGATGCGCGCGCGCGGCGCCAAGCTCACCGACATCGTGGTGCTGGTGGTGGCCGCCGATGACGGCGTCATGCCGCAGACCAAGGAAGCCATCCAGCACGCGCGCGCGGCCGGTGTGCCGCTGATCGTGGCGATCAACAAGATCGACAAGTCCACCGCCGACCCGCTGCGGGTCAAGAACGAGCTGCTCGCCGAGCAGGTGGTGGCCGAGGACTTCGGCGGCGACACCCAGATGGTGGAGCTGTCGGCCAAGGTCGGCACCGGCGTGGACGATCTGCTGGACGCCATCTCGCTGCAGGCCGAGGTGCTGGAACTGCGGGCGGTGTCCGAAGGCCGCGCCAGCGGCGTGGTCATCGAGTCGGCACTGGACAAGGGGCGCGGGCCGGTGGCCACGGTGCTGGTGCAGGAAGGCCGCCTGAAGAAGGGCGACTACCTGGTCTGCGGCGTGCAGTACGGCCGCGTGCGTGCGCTGTTCGACGAGACCGGGAGCCAGCCCGATTCGGCCGGCCCGTCGATCCCGGTGCAGGTCCTGGGCCTGTCCGGCGTGCCGGACGCCGGCGACGACTTCGTCGTGGTCAAGGACGAGCGCCTGGCCAAGGACGTTGCCCAGCAGCGCGATGCCAAGCGCCGCGAGTCGCGCCTGGTCCAGAGCGCGGGCAGCCGCATGGAAGACATCATGGCCCAGATGGGCAAGGGCGAGGGCCAGCAGGTCCTCAACCTGCTGGTCAAGGCCGACGTGCAGGGTTCGGTGGAGGCGCTGAAGCAGTCGCTGACCGCGCTGTCCAACGACCAGATCCGGATCAACGTGATCAGCTCGGGCGTGGGCGGCATCACCGAGTCCGACGCCAACGTGGCCGCCACCACCAAGGCCACGGTGATCGGCTTCAACGTCCGTGCGGATGCTTCGGCGCGCCGGATCATCGAGTCCAACGGCGTGGACCTGCGCTACTTCTCGATCATCTACGACGTGATCGACCAGGTGAAGCAGGTCGCTTCCGGGCTGCTGGGCGTGGAGATCCGCGAGGAGATCATCGGCATCGCCGAGGTCCGCGACGTGTTCCGCAGCTCCAAGTTCGGCGCGGTGGCCGGCTGCATGGTCGTGGAGGGCGTGGTCAAGCGCAACAAGCCGATCCGCGTGCTGCGCGACAACACGGTCGTCTTCGAGGGCGAGCTGGAATCACTGCGCCGCTTCAAGGAGAACGTGGAGGAAGTGCGCAACGGCACCGAGTGCGGCATCGGCGTGAAGGAATACAACGACGTCAAGCCGGGCGACCAGATCGAGTGCTTCGAGCGCATCGAGGTGCAGCGCACCCTGTAAGCCGCACCTGCGCCGCACGACAGGGGGAAGGCCGTCCGGCCGTCCCCCGCGTTTTCCGTCCCGTCGCGCGCCCGTCGCGGCGGGTACGCTACCGTTGCACTGCACCGGCCGGATGTCGGGCCGAGGAGTCGAGCCATGCCCACCAAATCCTTCCAACGTACCGACCGGGTGTCGGCGCAGTTGCGCCGGGAGCTGGGCACCCTGGTCCACGAGGCCGTGCGCGACCACGGCCTGCCGTCGGTCAGCGTCTCCGACGTGGAGGTCACCCGCGACCTGGCCCACGCCAAGGTCTTCGTCACCGCGCTGCTGCCGGAGCGCTCGGCCGAGGCGGTCAAGGCGCTGAAGGTGCTTGCCTACGAGATCCGCATGGAACTGGCGCGGCGGATCAAGCTGCGCCACGTGCCCGAGCTGCATTTCCGCTACGACGATTCGGTGGACCGCGGCGAACGCATCGACGAGTTGCTGAAGGACAACCTGCCTTCCGATTCCGAGCCGTAGGCGCCGGCATCGGCCGGCTCCGCGGCGGCCGTCTCGCTGTCCCGAATCCGACGTTCCCTCGCCCGGGCCGGCCGCAGCCGGGCCCGTGGCAACCCGCGGCCGTCGCCGGCCCTCCCCGTCCTTGGTATCCATGACCTCCACCGGCCGCAAGCGCCCCCTCGACGGCATCCTGCTGCTGGACAAGCCGGCCGGGATCAGTTCCAACGCCGCCCTGCAGAAGGCCCGGTGGCTGTTCCGCGCCGAGAAGGGCGGGCACACCGGCAGCCTGGACCCGCTGGCCACCGGCCTGCTGCCGCTGTGCTTCGGCGAGGCGACCAAGCTGGCAGGGCTGCTGCTCGGCTCGGACAAGGCCTACGAGGCCGGCATCGTGCTGGGCATCGCCACCGATACCGACGACGCCGACGGCCAGGTGCTGCGCCAGCGCCCGGTGCCGGCGCTGGACCGGGCCAGTCTGGAGGCGGCGCTGGCGCCGTTCACCGGCCTCCTGCGCCAGCGCGCGCCGGTGTACTCGGCACTCAAGCAGGGCGGGGAGCCGCTCTATGCGCGCGCGCGCCGCGGCGAGGCCATCGAGGCGCCGGTGCGCGAGGTGAAGGTCCATGCCATCGAACTGCTCGACCACCGGGCCGATGGCCTGCGCCTGCGCGTGACCTGCGGCTCGGGCACCTACATCCGCAGCCTGGCCCGCGACCTGGGCGAGGCACTGGGCTGCGGTGCGCACATCGGCGACCTGCGCCGGCTCTGGGTCGACCCGTTCCGCGAGCCGCGGATGTGGACGCTGGACGCGTTGCAGGCGCTGGCCGAG
This sequence comes from Pseudoxanthomonas broegbernensis, assembly GCF_014202435.1. Lineage (GTDB taxonomy): Bacteria > Pseudomonadota > Gammaproteobacteria > Xanthomonadales > Xanthomonadaceae > Pseudoxanthomonas > Pseudoxanthomonas broegbernensis. The sequence goes on from NZ_JACHGU010000002.1 coordinate 689,573, forward strand.
GCCGGCGGCGAAGCGGCGCTGGACGCCTGCCTGCTGCCGCTGGAGGCCGGACTGGCCGGTTTCCCCCGGGTCGAACTGGCCGACGCCGAGGCGGCGCGTTTCGCCCAGGGCCAGCGCCTGCGCGGCCCGTGGACGCCGGCCGACCCGGCCGCGGTCTTCGCCGATGGCGGCCGCGCACTGGGGCTGGCCTGGGTCGAGCCGGGCGGGCGGCTCTCGCCGCAGCGCCTGTTCCGCGCCGCGGGCGATGCCGTGCGCACCGGGCGATGACGCCGGGACAAAGCTAACGCCTTGTCCGCAAAGGTACCGGAAGGTACAATTCGCGCGCCTTTTTCGGCAAATCCTTCCGCCTTCGAGGCGGCCATCCGCAAGCGGCGGGTCAGGCGGTGCGCCCAGCGCGTTCCTGCCGGCTACGCATCGAGAGAACCCACATGTCCATCGACACCCAGAAAGTCATCGCCGACAACCAGCGCGGCACCAACGACACCGGCTCGCCGGAAGTCCAGGTGGCCCTGCTGACGGCGCGCATCGAGCAGTTGACCGAGCACTTCAAGACCCACAAGAAGGACCACCACAGCCGCCGCGGCCTGCTGCAACTGGTCAATCGCCGTCGCAGCCTGCTCGACTACCTCAAGCGCAAGGACAACGAGCGCTACAAGAGCCTGATCGAAAAGCTCGGCCTGCGTCGCTGATGCATCATCCCGCCGCGGCGCAGAAATGCGCCGCGGTTTGCATTTCGGGCGCCTGAAGATCGCAGGCCCCGGCTCCGGCACCGTGCCGGGGCGCGAGGTTCGCCAAGGGCCGGAGTCTCCGGCCACCCGGCGGCGGCAAGGGCCGCAACCGGTCAATCCGTAAGCGAGTCATTTCCCAAGGAACCGACGTGGCAAAAATCACCAAAACCTTCCAGTACGGCAAACATACCGTGACCCTGGAGACGGGCGAGGTCGCCCGCCAGGCCAGCGGCGCGGTCATCGTGAAGATGGACGACACCGTACTGCTGGTCTCCGCCGTCGCCGCCAAGAGCGCGCGCGAGGGCCAGGACTTCTTCCCGCTCACCGTGGACTACCAGGAGAAGTTCTACGCCGGAGGCCGCATCCCCGGCGGCTTCTTCAAGCGCGAGGGCCGGCCGACCGAGAAGGAAACGCTGATTTCGCGCCTGATCGACCGCCCGATCCGCCCGCTGTTCCCCGACAACTACAGGAACGAGATCCAGATCATCGCGACCGTGATGTCGCTGAATCCGGAGATCGACGGCGACATCCCGGCCCTGATCGGTGCCTCCGCCGCCCTGGCCCTGGCCGGCACCCCGTTCAAGGGCCCGATCGGCGCGGCCAAGGTCGGCTACAAGGACGGCCAGTACATCCTCAACCCGACCGCCGCCGAGCTGAAGGAATCGCAGTTGGAGCTGGTCGTGGCCGGTACCGCCAACGCGGTGCTGATGGTCGAGTCCGAAGCGGCGCTGCTGTCGGAGGAAGTGATGCTGGGCGCGGTCACCTTCGGCCACCGCGAGCTGCAGAAGGTGGTCGGCGCGATCAACGAGCTGGTCGCCGAGGCCGGCACCAGGCCGTCCGACTGGGCCGCTCCCGCCAGGAACGAGGCCCTGGTCGCGGCGCTGAAGGAAGCCGTCGGCGGCCGCCTGGCCGAGGCCTTCCAGGTGCGCGACAAGCTGCAGCGCCGCGACGCCATCGCCGCGATCAAGAAGGACGTCGCCGAAGCCCTGGCCGGCCGCGTCGCCGCCGAGGGCTGGAACCCCGCCGAGCTGTCCAAGGAGTTCGGCGAGCTCGAGTACCACACCCTGCGCGACTCGGTGCTGGATACCAAGGTCCGCATCGACGGCCGTGCCCTGGACACCGTGCGCCCGATCACCGTGAAGACCGGCGTGCTGCCGCGTACCCACGGCTCGGCCATGTTCACCCGCGGCGAGACCCAGGCCATCGTGGTCACCACGCTGGGCACCGCCCGCGACGGCCAGATCATCGATGCGGTCAGCGGCGAGTACAAGGACAACTTCCTGTTCCACTACAACTTCCCGCCGTACTCGGTGGGCGAGTGCGGCCGCTTCGGCGCGCCCAAGCGCCGCGAGATCGGCCACGGCCGCCTGGCAAAGCGCGGCGTGCTGGCGGTGATGCCGACCCTGGAATCGTTCCCCTACACGATCCGCGTGGTCTCGGAGATCACCGAGTCCAACGGTTCCTCGTCGATGGCCTCGGTCTGCGGCAGCTCGCTGGCGCTGATGGACGCCGGCGTGCCGGTGAAGTCGCCGGTCGCGGGCATCGCCATGGGCCTGGTGAAGGAGGGCGACCGCTTCGTGGTGCTGTCCGACATCCTCGGCGACGAGGACCACCTGGGCGACATGGACTTCAAGGTCGCCGGCACCGCCGAGGGCGTGTCCGCCCTGCAGATGGACATCAAGATCGAGGGCATCACCGAGGAGATCATGAAGCAGGCCCTGGAGCAGGCCAAGGCCGGCCGCCTGCACATCCTCGGCGAGATGGCCAAGGGCCTGACCGCGCCGCGCGCGGAGCTGTCCGAGTACGCCCCGCGCCTGCTGACCATCAAGATCCACCCGGACAAGATCCGCGAGGTCATCGGCAAGGGCGGCGCCACCATCCAGGGCATCACCAAGGAGACCGGCACCCAGATCGACATCCAGGACGACGGCACCATCGTCATCGCCTCGGTCAATGCCGCCGCCGCGCAGGCCGCCAAGGCCCGCATCGAGCAGATCACCTCGGACGTGGAGCCGGGCCGGATCTACGAGGGCAAGGTCGCCAAGATCATGGACTTCGGCGCGTTCGTGACCATCCTGCCGGGCAAGGACGGCCTGGTCCACGTCTCGCAGATCTCCAGCGAGCGGGTGGAGAAGGTCTCCGACAAGCTCAAGGAAGGCGACCTGGTCAAGGTCAAGGTGCTGGAAGTCGACAAGCAGGGTCGCATCCGCCTGTCGATCAAGGCCGTCGAGGAAGGCGAGGGCGTGACGGAGTAATCCGCCGGCGTTCGACGACGCGACGAAGAGGGCGGGCCATTGGCCCGCCTTCTTTTTTCCCGTTCACTTCACCTGCTGCTTGCCCAGCTTGCGCACCAGCGTGCGCCGGTGCATGCCCAGCCGGCGCGCGGTCTCGGAGACGTTGAAGCCGGTCTCGGCCAGCACCTCGTGGATGCGTTCCCATTCCAGCGTCTTGATCGAGGTCGGGCGCTCGCCCAGGGCTACCTTGGCGTTGCCCTCGGCGCGGCCGAAGGCGGCCTCGATGTCGTCGGTGTTGGAGGGCTTGGCCAGGTAGTGGCAGGCGCCCAGCTTGATCGCCTCCACCGCCGTGGCGATGCTGGCGTAGCCGGTGAGCACCACGATCAGCATGTCCGGGTCGTGCGCGTGCAGCGCCTGCACGCAGGCCAGGCCGGAGCTGCCGCCGGCCAGCTTCAGGTCCACCACGGCGTAGCCGGGCGCGTAGTCGCGCAGCAGCGGTTCCAGGTCGGCCTGGCTGGCGGCATGGCGCACCTCGTAGCCGCGCCGCTCGAAGGAGCGCCCCAGGGTACGCGCGAAGGCGGCGTCGTCCTCGACGATCAGCAGGCGGCGCGGCATGGCGGTGGGGTCATTCATCGGTCGGTTCGTCCGGTTCGCGTCCTTCCAGGGCCAGTGCGGACAGCGGCAGCTCCAGCACCACCTCGGCGCCACGCGGGTGGCGATTGGCCGCATGCAGGCGGCCGCCGAAGCTGCGCGCCACGTTCAGCGAGAGGAACAGGCCCAGGCCGCCGCCGGGGCGTCCCTTGCTGGAATTGTAGGGCTTGCCGAAGTTGGCCAGCGCTTGCTCGGTGAAGCCGGGGCCGGCGTCGCTGACCTTCAGCCGCAGCCGTTCGCCGTCCTGGCCCTCGCGCACGGCTTCCAGTCCCACCCAGTCCGGCGACGCTTCCAGCGCGTTGTCCAGGATGTTGCCGACCATCTGCTTGAGGCCCGAGTCGGACACGATCGGCACGTCGCCGTCGAGCCGGCGGCGGTAGTCGAGCCGGTTCACCGGACGGGTGGCGGACCATTCCTCGACCAGTTCGTCTAGGAACGCGGCCAGCGTGGTCTGCGCCGGTGCCTCGCCGCGCGCGTCGCCGGCCGACAGCAGGATGCCGGTGACGATGGCCTTGCAGCGGCCCAACTGGGTCTGCATCTCGTCCAGGTCCTGCTGCAGTTCGGGATGGCCCTCGAACGGCGCCATCCGCCGCCAGTCGCCCAGCAGCACCGACAGGGTGGCCAGCGGCGTGCCCAGTTCGTGCGCCGCGCCGGAGGCCAGCAGGCCCATGCGCACGATGTGCTCTTCCTCGACCGCCTGCTGGCGCAGGCCGGCCAGGCGCGCGTCGCGGTCGCGCAGGATGCGTGCGGTGCGGCCGATGAACACGGCGGCCAGCACCGCGGTCAGCGCGAAGCACACCAGCAGCCCCTGCACGTATGGGTCGGCGATGCCGCGCGCCGGCTCGGCGGCCAGGGTCACCGGGCCGGTGAACGCGACCAGGCCCAGCACCCCCGCGCAGCTCGCGGCCACCACCACCCAGCCGGCCCAGGCCGGCAGCAGCACCGCGCCCAGCGCCACCTGCAGCAGGTACAGGAACACGAACGGGTTGGTGATGCCGCCGCTCAGGTGCAACTGCGCGGTCAGCGCGGCCACGTCCACCAGCAGCGCGAACAACAGGGCCAGGTCGCCCACGTCCTGGCGCGACCGCCAGAACAGCAGGCTGGCCAGGTTGAACAGCGCCAGGTAGGCGACGATGCCCAGCATCGCCGCCAGCGGCAGGCGGATGTGCAGGGCGAAATGGACGAAGGCGATGGTTGCCACCTGGCCGACGATGGCGATCCAGCGCAACTGGATCAGTTGCTGCATGTTGCGCACGCCGGCGCCACGGGTGGTATCGGTGCGGGCCGATTCGATCGCCTGCCGCTTGTCCGTGCCGGTCGCCGGTGCGAGGGAGTGCATCGGGAAACTCCGTGTGGCCTGTCGGGGGCGGGGGCGGCGCCGCTTCGAGGCGGAACGCACGCCACCGCGGGCCACCGACCGGGCCGCGCGAAGAAAACGGCACGTCGCCCGGACGGTGGTCGCCAAACCGTACCACCGTCGGGCCGGTACCGGGCCCGGGCATGCGTGCGGTCCCGCGTGGGCCCACCATGGTCGCGCGGCCTGCCGCCGCCGGCCGCCGGCGCCTACACAAGAGGCGCCGCGCACCGGCAGAATGGCGTCTTTCCGGCAATCCCCGCGATGCGATGACGCTGCCCCCTCCTTCGAACCCGCCATCCGCCGCCGCCGACCTGCGCCGCATCCGCTGGCGCTGCCGCCGCGGCATGCGCGAGCTGGACCAGTTGTTCGAGCGCTGGCTGGCGCATGCGTATCCGTCCGCATCCGAGGCCGAGCGCGGGGTTTTCCTACGCCTGCTGGATTGCGAGGACGATAGGCTCTGGCGCTGGTTCATGGGCTACGAGGCCTGTCCGGATGCCGAACTGTCCGCACTCATCGTCCGCATCCGCACCCTGCCGGCTTGAATGGCGGCCTTCGCGCTGGCTGTTGGCGGGGCTGCTGGTCCTCTCCCTCCTCACGCCGATGGCGGTGCTGGCGTCGGACCTTCCGCGCGCCGGTGCCTGGCCGCTGGCGCTGGCCGCCTGCGCGCATGGCCTGTGGCAGGCGTGGCGTGAAGCGCGCCGGGCGCCGCGGTACCTGGTCCTGGCCGTCGCCGCGCAAGGCGCCGACACCCTCGATGGCCGCCCGCTCCAGGCCTGCGAGCTGGCATGGCGCGGGCCATTGGCCTTCGTGCGCGCGGTCGACGCCCAGGGCCGCGCCCAGCGCCTGGTGTGGTGGCCGGACACCCTGCCGCCGGCGCTGCGCCGTGAACTGCGGCTGGCCGTGCGTGCGCGGGCCGTTTCGCGCGGCCACCGGTCGATGGCACCATAGATGCCGACAATCGCCGGGATGCGCCGGCACGGGACATCCCTTCGACCCATGTTCACCCCCGTCTCCGTGGCCATCGGCCTGCGCTACCTGCGCGCCAAGCGCCGCAACGGCTTCATCTCCTTCATCTCGCTGGCCTCCATCCTCGGCATCGCCCTGGGCGTGGCCGTGCTCATCACCACCATGGCGGTGATGAGCGGCTTCCAGAAGGAGATCCGCGACCGCCTGCTGCAGTTCGCCGCCCACGCCACGGTGATCGCCGACGGCGTGCCGCTGCAGGACTGGCGGCATGCGCTGGACGTGGCGGCGCGCGACCCGCGCGTGGCCGGCGCCGCGCCCTACATCGAGACCGAGGCGCTGCTGTCCGGTCCGCGCCGGCAGCCGGCGATGGTGCGCGGCGTGGAACCCGGGCTCGAGGAGAACGTCTCGGTGCTGGCGCAGAAGATGACGCGCGGCTCGGCCGATTCGCTCGCCGCCGGCGGGTTCAACATCCTGCTGGGCCAGGAGCTGGCGCTGTGGCTGGGCGTGGACGTGGGCGATACGGTGCTGGTGATGCTGCCCGAATTCCAGGGCTCGCCGGTAGGCGCGATGCCGCGGGTCAAGCGCTTCACCGTCAGCGGCATCTTCTCGGCCGGGCACAACGAGGTCGACCGCGGCCTGGCCCTGGTGGAGATGACCGACCTGCAGCGGGTGCTGCGCATGGACGGGGTCACCGGCGTGCGCCTGAAGCTGCACGACATGAACCGTTCCTTCGAGGTGGCCCGTGACCTGGCCCTGCAGTTGCCCGGCTTCTACCGGGTCAGCGACTGGACCCAGGAGAACGCCAACCTCTACCACTCGCTGAAGATGGAAAAGACGGTGATGGGCATCCTGCTGTCGCTGATCATCCTGATGGGCGCTTTCACCCTGGTGAACTCGCAGGTGATGCTGGTGACCGACAAGCAGGCCGACATCGCCATCCTGCGCACCCTGGGCCTGACCCCGGGCGGGGTGATGCAGGTGTTCATGGTCCAGGGCACGCTGATCGGCATCATCGGCACCGTGCTCGGCTTCGTCGGCGGGGTGGCCCTGACCTGGAACCTGGAGCGCATCCTGGACGGCATCGAGGCGCTGTTCGACATCACCCTGCTGCCGGAGGACGTGTACTACATCACCGGCCTGCCCACCGACATGCAGACCGGCGACGTGGTCACCACCCTGGTGATCGCCTTGCTGATGAGCTTCCTGGCCACCCTGTATCCGGCCTGGCGCGCCTCGCGCACCCCGCCGGCGGAGGCGTTGCGCTATGAGTGACGACCGGGACCGTCCGCCCGCGGCCGCGCAGGCGCGCGACGGCGAGGTGCTGCGCGCCGAGGCGCTGGGCAAGACCTACGCCGAGGGCAAGATGAAGACCCCGGTGTTCGACGGGCTGGACCTGCAGGTGGCCGCCGGCGAGACGGTGGCCATCGTCGGCGCGTCGGGCGCGGGCAAGAGCACCCTGCTGCACCTGCTCGGCGGGCTGGACACGCCCACCGCGGGCGAGGTGTACGTGGCCGGGCAGAAGATGTCGGCGCTGTCCGACGCCCAGCGCGGGCGCCTGCGCAATGGCGCGCTGGGCTTCGTCTACCAGTTCCACCACCTGCTGCCCGAGTTCACCGCGCTGGAGAACGCGATGATGCCGGTGCTGCTGGCCGGCGGCGGGGTGGCCGAGGCGACCCGGCGCGCCACCGGGCTGCTGGAGTCGGTGGGCCTGGGCCACCGACTGGCGCACAAGCCGGGCGAACTGTCCGGCGGCGAGCGCCAGCGCGCGGCCGTGGCCCGCGCCCTGGTCAACCGTCCGGCCTGCGTGCTGGGCGACGAGCCCACCGGCAACCTGGACGAGAAGACCGCCGCGCACGTGTTCGAGCTGATGCTGGAGCTCAACCGCGCCCAGCGCACCAGCCTGGTCCTGGTCACCCACGACCGCCGCCTGGCGCATCGCCTGGACCGCGTGCTGGAGCTGCATGCGGGCAAGCTGCGCCAGGTCGCCGCGTAGGAACGACGCGACCGCGCTGCGGCCGGCCTCTTGCAGGAGCCGTGTGCAGCCGGCGGCCGCCCGGCGGACCTGCCGGCTCTCTCCGTCCGCCTCAACGCATTGCCGATCGACGCCGGTGCCTACGGCAGGCGGATGTCGACCAGCCGCCAGCGCAGCCCCTGGCGCCGGAGCACGAACACGGTGCGGCGGCCATCGTCGTGCTCGACCGTGGCGGTGAAGCGCGACAGGGACTGGTAGCGAAGCTGCGCGCCCCGCAGGGGCCGGGCCGGTTCGGTGGCGGCCCAGGCATCGCCGCCGACGGTGCGCCCGCGGGCGCGCTGCCAGACCGCGTGACCCTGCAGCAGCGCGGCGATGCCGGCCGGCGTGGCCAGCGTATCCACGGCCATGCCGCCCGCGCCGCCGAGCGCCACCAGCGCCAGCGCGCCCAGCGGACTGGCGGCCGTGTCCTCGCCCGCGGCGCGCACCAGGCGGTCGTCCAGTTGGGCCTTGAGGTTGGCGCGCAGGCGCGGGAAATCGACGTGGCGCTGCAGCGCGGAGGCATCGCGGCGTTCCAGTGCGCGCTCGATGCCGCGCACCGCCAGCCACGGCCCGGCGGCGATCCAGGCCGCCAGCGCCAGTGCCAACAGGAGCGCGACGACGCCGACGCCGCGCAGCGTCCGCAGGCGCCCGGCCGGGGCGGGGTGCGTGTGCATGGGGTCAGAACTCCAGGTCCAGGGCCGCGCACAGATAGTCCACGAACGGGGCCAGCGCCACCAGGTCGGCCTCCACCGACTTGCGCAGCCCCGGGCGGGTCATGGCCGCATCGTCCAGCGGCCGCAGCAAGACCCAGTTGCGGTGCCGCAGGTCGTCGATGAACGCGAAGTCCGCCGGGAATCCGCGCGGCGGGCGCACCAGCATGTCGCCATCGTCCAGGGAATAGCGCCGGCGCAGCGCCGGGGCGTGCGCGGCCTTCCTCCAGGTGCCCGGGTTGTCGAGGATGAACTGGCGCACACGGCGCTGGGTGGGCGGTTCCGGGTGCCACAGGCCGGCGCCGACGAAGCTGTTGCCGGGCTGCAGGTGCAGGTAGAAGGAGGGCGCCGGCACCTCGCGGCGGCGCTCGTGGAACAGGCGCGCGCCCTGCCAGGGCTTGTAGGGCGACTTGTCGCCGGAATAGCGCACGTCGCGGTGGATGCGAAACAGCGAGCCGCCGACGAGGCGCGGGTCGGCCCGGTAGTGCGGGCTGACCGCCGCCAGCGCCGGCTGCAGGTCGGCGATCAGGCGCAGGAACGGCTGGCGCACGTGCGTTTCGTAGTCCTGGCGGTGTGCCTGGAACCAGGCCTTGTCGTTGTGCCGGGCCAGGCCGCGCAGGAACTTGAAGCTGGCGTCGCTGAAATGGCTTTTCATAGTCCGTCGCGCAGGTCCCGCCCCCAGTGTTCCAGCCGGTCCAGCAGCGCCAGCTTCGTCCCGTCGCCGGCATGGGCGGCGCGCAGGGCCTCGATCTGGGCGAAGTAGCCGGCGAAGGAATATTCGGACAGGCCGCTCTCCTCCACAAGGCGTTGGCGGCGGTAGGCGTCCCAGCGCTCGCGCTCGGCCGGCGACAGCGCCTGCGGCCAGTTGCGGGCGCGGTAGCGGAACAGCAACTCGGGCAGGCGCGCATCGCGGAAGTCGAAGCCGCGCGTGCCCAGCTCCGACGCCGTGGTGGCGCGCACCTGCGCGCACAGGCGGCGGTCGCCGTCGCCGCAGAAGCCGGCGTAGAGCGAACCGTCCACGTCGCCTTGCGCATGCTCGCGGCCGCCGGCGAACACCTGGCGCGCCTTCTCGGCCAGGGCGGGACCGTGCGCGCGCAGGCGCTGCACGCCGGCCAGCAGCGCATCGGCGTCCAGGCCCAGGCGCTGCAGGTCGCCGGCGCGCAGGTGCGCCCAGGGCACCAGCATCGGCGAGCGGTTCAGGTGCACTTCCTTCAGCGGCACGCGCGATACGCCCGGCGGCAGGTCCGCCACCGGGGTGTAGAGCCGGTCGGCGATGCCGGCCGCGTCCTGCTCCAGCAGCGCCTCCACGTCGCCGTCCAGGTCGAACACGATCACCCGGTTGGAGATGGACGGATGCGCGGCCAGCGGCAGCACCGCCGCCGCGCACATGCGGCTGGCCGGGTAGCGCTGGGACACGTGCAGCACCGGCTGCATGGCCATGGGGTCCAGCAGCGTGGCGGCGTGGCGCTTGTCGCGCAGTTTCAGGGCGTAGTCCCACAGCCGGGGCTGGGCCTGGCGCAGCAGCCGGGCCAGGCCGAGGGTGGCGTATACGTCCGACAGGGCCTCGTGCGCGTCGCCCTGGCGCACGCCGTTGGCCAGGGCCAGGTGTTCGAGCTTGAACGAGGGCGCGCCGTCCTCGCGCCGGGGCCAGGCCAGGCCGTCCGGGCGCAGGGCATGGGCCAGGCGCAGCACGTCCAGCAGGTCCCAGCGCGAGTTGCCGCCGCGCCATTCGCGCTCGTAGGGGTCGAAGAAGTTGCGGAACAGGGTGTGGCGGACGAACTCGTCGTCGAAGCGCAGCGAGTTGTAGCCCAGGGTGCAGGTGCCCGGCCGGGCCATCTCCTCGACGATGCGCGAGGCCGCCTCCGCCTCGATCATGCCCTCGCGCAGCGCCTGTTGCGGGGCGATGCCGGTGATCGTGCTGGCGATGGGCGAGGGCAGCAGGTCGTCGGCCGGCTGCACGAAGAAGCTGAGCGGTTCCTCGACCTGGTTCAGTTCCGCATCCGTGCGCACCGCCGCGAACTGGGCGATGCGGGTGCGCCGGGGATCGGCGCCGAAGGTCTCCAGGTCGTAGAACAGGAAGCTGTCGCTCATGGCAATCGCATCGTTCCGTGCATCGGAAAGGGGGGAGGATGCCCGCATGTGCCGGCCGCGCCGCGCCGCCCGCCGCGCATGCAGCGTCTCACCGCGCCTGCGCCAGCATCGGCAGGCGCGCATGGACGGTTGCGGCCAGCGCCTCCCAATCGATGCCGGCCAGGTCGTGGCGTCCGCGCGTGGCCTCCACCAGGATCTCGCGCTGGACCTCGCTGCGCTGCAGCGCCACCGCGTAGGGAATGCGCATGAACGTGACCATGGCGTAGTGGGGCACGAAACGCTGCGGATGGCGTTCCTGGAGCGCACGTTCCAGCTCGCGCTGCAGCAGGAAGTCCGGATCGTCCACCCGGTCGCGCATCTCCACGTAGTTCTCCAGCGCCATGGACTGGATCGCCGCGGCATTGGGCTTGCGCTCGGCCTCGAACGCGGCGAAGGCCCGCTCCAGCGCGCGGCGTGCCAGGCCGGGCGGCACCGAAGGCGGCACATGCCGGTCCAGCGCCTCGGCCAGCGCCACGCAATCCTCGAAGGCGCAGTTCATGCCCTGGCCGTGGAACGGCACCATGGCGTGCGCGGCATCGCCCAGCAGCACCGCGCGCCCGTCCAGGTGCCAGCGGTCCAGGTACAGGGTGCCGAGCAGGCCGGGCGGGTGGCGTTCCCAGTCCCGCTCCAGGTCCGGGATCAGCGGCAGGGCATCGGCGAAGTCGCGCGCGAACAGGGCATGCACCTCCCGGCCGCTGCGCACGCTGGCGAAGCTGGGGTCGTCCGTGCCGGGCACCGGGTGGTTGGGCAGGAACACGGTGACGGTGAAGGTGCCCTCGTCGTTGGGCAGCGCGATGCACATGTAGCGCCCGCGCGGCCAGATGTGCAGCGCGTTGGCTTCGATCCTGAAGCCGCCGTCCGCGCCGGGCGGGATGGTCAGCTCCTTGTAGGAGTGGTCCAGGAAGTCGGTGCGCTCGCCGAAGCCGGCCTTGCGCACCATCTCCGCGCGCAGCGCCGAGCCGGCGCCGTCGCTGCCGACCAGGGTGGAGAAGCGGATGTCCTCGGGCTGGTCGTCGCGGTCGTCGATCAGGCGCGCGGTGCCGGCGTCGAAGTCCACCGTGTGCAGGCGCCGGTGGAAATGGATCGTGGCGCCGGCGCGCTGAGCCGCCTCCAGCAGGGCGACATTGAGGTCGGCGCGGTGCACTGACCAGATCGCCTCCGAGTCGTCGCGGCCGTAGCGCTGCAACTGCAGCGAGCCGTCCAGGCCGTGGATCATGCGCCCGCGCATCATCACCGCCTGGCGCATCACCGCCTCCTCCACGCCGGCCACGCGCAGCGCGTGGCGCCCGCGCTCGGCCAGGGCCAGGTTGATCGAGCGGCCGGACTCGTAGCCCTTCACCCGCGGGTCGCCGCGGCGCTCGTAGACGGTGATCCTCCAGCCGCGCCGGGACAGCAGGATGGCCAGCAGCGAGCCGGCCAGGCCGGCGCCGATCAGGGTCAGTTCGCGCTTGTCGTGATTGCTCAACGCCGTGATTCCGCCATCGTCATTGCGTCGCCCCCGCGAAGGCGGGACTACACCCCACGCCAGTGCTCCACTTCCTCGACGAAGCGCAGCACGTCGCTGTAGCGGTTGTACAGCGGCACCGGCGCGATGCGGATCACGTCCGGCTCGCGCCAGTCGCCGAGGATGCCGGCGTCGCGCAGGTAGTCGAACAGTTCGCGCCCGCGGCCGGCCGCGGACCCGCCGCCGGTCACGCGCAGCGAGAGCTGGCAGCCGCGGCGCGCGGGCTCGGCCGGGGTGAGGATTTCGAGCGTGTCGCCCAGGCGCTGGCGTACCAGAGTGTCGAGGAAGCCGGTGAGCCTTTCCGACTTGGCGCGCAGCGCGGCCATGCCGCCGGCGCGCTCGAACTGGTCCAGGCTGGCGCGCAGCGGCGCCAGCGCCAGCACCGGCGGGTTGGAAAGCTGCCAGCCCTCGGCGCCGGCCGCCGGCACGAACTGCGGCGCCATGCGGAAGCGGGTGGCCGCCTCGTGCCCCCACCAGCCGGCCAGCCGCGGCAGGCCGGCATCGCCGTGGCGTTCGTGGACGAAGCAGCCGGCCACCGCGCCGGGGCCGGCGTTGACGTACTTGTAGTGGCACCACACCGCGAAGTCGGCGCCGGCGTCGTGCAGCGCCAGCGGCAGGTTGCCCACCGCGTGGGCCAGGTCGAAGCCGGCCGCCGCGCCCTGGGCATGCGCCAGCCGGCTGATGTCCGCCAGGTCGAAGGCCTGGCCGGTGCGGTACTGCACGCCCGGCCACAGCACCAGCGCCAGCCGCGGGCCGTACTCGGCGATGGCGCGCTCGATCGCGGCCATCGACACGGTGCCGCCGGGTTCGTCGGCCTCGACCTCGACCAGCGCGGTGGCCGGGTCCAGGCCGTGCAGGCGGATCTGCGACTCCACCGCGTGGCGGTCGGAGGGGAAGGCGCCGGCTTCCATCAGCACCGCCGGGCGCTCGCGCGTGGGCCGGTAGAAGCTGGCCAGCATCAGGTGCAGGTTCACCGTCAGCGTGTTCATCGCCACCACCTCGGCCGGCCGCGCGCCGACCAGCCGCGCCAGCGGCTCGCGCACCAGGGCGTGGTAGTCCATCCAGCGGGTATCGCCGCCGAAGTGCCCCTCGACCCCCTCGGCGCCCCACTTGTCCAGCACCTCCAGCACCTGCGCGCGCGCGCCGCGCGGCTGCAGGCCCAGGGAGTTGCCGACGAAGTACGTCCGCTCGCCATCGCGGTGCCTGGGGATCATGAACTCGCCGCGGAACGGGCGCAGCGGGTCGGCGGCGTCCAGGGCCAGGGCGTGGGTGCGAGCGTTGCTCATGGCGCGGCGGTGCCTCGTGCGCTCAGGTGACGTCGGCCAGCGAGTCCGGGCGGGGCTCGTAGCGTTCCGGGCGCGGGTTGAGGTGGCCGCAGTGGCCGCAGGTGCGGTGCTCGACGGAGCGGTAGAAGCGCTCGAACACCGGCGGCAGGTCGCGCTCGATGTCGTGCAGGTGGAAGTATTCCTCGTACAGCTTGTGGTTGCAGCGCTCGCAGTACCACAGCAGGCCGTCGTCCTCGTGCGCCAGGCGCCGGCGCTCGACCACCAGGCCGACGCTGCCGGGCATGCGCTGCGGCGAGTGCGGCACGCGCGGCGGCAGCAGGAAGACCTGGCCGGCGGGGATGGGGATGTCGCGCACCGCGCCCGGGCCGCCGTCGCGGTGCTCCTGTACGCGCAGCACCATCTCGCCCTCGAGCTGGTAGAACCACTCCGGGCCTTCGTCCCAGTGGAAGTCGGTGCGCGAGTTCGGCCCGCCGACCACCATCACGATGAAGTCGCCGTCGTAGATGCACTTGTTGCCCACCGGCGGTTCGAGCAGGTGGCGGTGTTCCTCGATCCAGGCGTGCAGGTCGAGCGGGGCGGGCAGGCTCATGGGCGATTTCCTCGTGGTTCCCGGAAGGCGTGCGGCTCAGCGCTCCCCGCCGTCGTCCTGGCAGATCCGCGCCAGCGCGGCCCGGTACCGCTCGGGCAGGGTGTCGAGCGAATCCACGTCGATGCCCAGGTCGTGGACCCGGCCGTCGCTCAGGCCGTAGACCCAGCCGTGCACGGCCAGCTTCTGGCCGCGCGCCCAGGCGTCGCGGATGATGGTGGTACGGCTGAGGTTGATCACCTGCTCCAGCACGTTCAATTCGCATAGGCGCGAGTGCTGGGCGTGGATGTCGCCGGCGGCGTGCAGGCAGCCGGCGTGGCGCTCGGCCACGTCGCCGACGTGGCGTATCCAGTTGTCCACCAGGCCCAGGCGCTGGTTGGTCAGCGCGGCCTGGACGCCGCCGCAGCCGTAGTGGCCGACCACCAGGATGTGCTTGACCTGCAGCACGTCCACCGCGTACTGCACCACCGACAGGCAGTTGAGGTCGGTGTGCACCACCACGTTGGCCACGTTGCGGTGGACGAATACCTCGCCCGGCGCCATGTCGATGATCTGGTTGGCCGGCACGCGCGAGTCCGAGCAGCCGATCCACAGGTACTCGGGCGCCTGCTGCTGCGAAAGCTGGGAGAAGAAATCCGGGTCCTCGGCGCGGAGGCGCTCGGACCAGGCCTGGTTGCGTCGGATCAGCTCGTTCAGGGTATGGGGCATGTGGGTATTGTCGCAGGTGGGGAAGGGCGCCGCGGGGCGGCGGGCGGGATCGGGGGGGCTCAGCCGTCGCGGCGCCCGGCCAGGCGCGCGGCCATCAGGTCGGCGATGCCGGCGGCGTTCTCGCCGGGAAGCCGGCGCAGGCCGGCGATGGCTCCGGCGATGTTGGCGGGCGGGTGGTTCTGGTTGAGCTTGAACTTCAGCTCGGTCCGTTCGGCCCGGAAGCGGAAGCCGACGATGCCGCGCAACTGGCCGCGCTCGCGCGGGTCGTCGTGCGCGTAGCGCCACCGGCCCCCCGCATCGGGTTCGAAGCGTTCCGCCAGGCGGGAGACGACCGAGGCCAGCGCGTCCTCGTCGTCCAGCGGCTCCAGTACGCCGTACAGGTGGGCGACGGCGTAGTTCCAGGTCGGCACGCGGGCCGCATTGCTCTTGTCCGGGTACCACCCGGGGGAGACGTAGTGGTGCGGGCCGTGCACGATCGCCAGGGCGCGGCCAGCATGCGCGGCCTGCGGATTGGGCCTGGCCCAGTGGCCTTCCAGGCGCACGCATCCGTCCTGGCGCGCGTACAGCACCGGCAGGTGGCTGGCGAAGGGCAGGCCGTCGCCGTCGCACGTGACCAGGGTGACGAACGGGTCGCGCGCGAGCAGCCAGTCCAACCCGCGGGGGTCGTCCTCGGCGAAGGCGCGCGGCAGGTACACCGTCAGGCCTGCTTGCCCAGGCTCACGGACATCAGGCCAACCAGTTCGGCGTCGCTGCCGGCGCGGGGCGGAGCGACCTCGTCCAGCGAGAAGCCGCGCTCCAGCGCGTCGTCCTCGTCCAGCCCGTCGAACTGGACGTAGCCGGCGTCCATCAGCATCGAGCGTGCGGTGTCCAGGCTGTCGTAGGCGTGGTAGCTGCCGTCGTGGTCCAGCACCTCGGCGGTGCCGGCCTCGCGTTCTTCCAGGCGGGCCCAGTGCAGGGTGCGGCCGAGCGTGGCCAGCCACCATGAGCGGTCGAGGCGGGCAGACGTCATCGCAGCACCTCCGAGGCCAGCCAGAGCGAACCGGACACGGCCAGGCCCAGGGCCATGGTGACCAGCGCCACCCGCGCCGGCGTGGCCAGCCCGGTGAGCGCCACGTCGCCGGTGGCGCGATAGCCGCCGCCCAGCAGCCAGCGCAGCGCGGCCGGGGCGAGGAAGGCGCCGGGGCCGAAGTCGGCGGCGGTGCCGGCATGGCGGTCGCGCACGTGGATCAGGGTCAGCGGCCAGAAGATGGCGAACGCGCTGAACCCGGCGATGGCCACGCCGAAGAAGCACAGGGCGAAGAACAGGATCATGCCGGGTCCTCCCTACTCGACACGCTCAGAACTCGGCATTGCCCGGCGCGCGCGGGTAGGCGATGGCATCGCGGATGTTGCTCAGGCCGCACACGTACACCACCAGGCGCTCGAAGCCCAGGCCGAAGCCGGCGTGCGGCACGCTGCCGTAGCGGCGGAAGTCGCGGTACCAGTCGTACAGTTCCGGGTCCAGCCCGAACTGGGCCATGCGTGCGTCCAGCACGTCCAGGCGCTCCTCGCGCTGGCTGCCGCCGATGATCTCGCCGATGCCCGGGGCCAGCACGTCCATCGCCGCCACGGTCCTGCCATCGTCGTTCAGGCGCATGTAGAAGGCCTTGATGTGCTCGGGGTAGTTCATCACCACCACCGGGCGGCCGACGTGCTCCTCGGTCAGCCAGCGCTCGTGCTCGGTCTGCAGGTCCAGGCCCCATTCGACCGGGAAGTCGAATTTCCGGCCGGACTTCTGCAGCAGGGCGATGGCGTCGGTGTAGTCGATCCGCTCGAACGGCGCGTTGACGAACGCCTCCAGCTTGCTGACCGCGTCCTTCTGCACTCGCTCGGCGATGAAGGCCATGTCGTCGGCGCGCTCGGCCAGCACCGCGCGGAACAGGTACTTGAGGAAGTCCTCGGCCAGGTCGGCGTCGGCGGCCAGGTCGGCGAAGGCGATCTCCGGCTCGATCATCCAGAACTCGGCCAGGTGCCGGGTGGTGTTGGAGTTTTCGGCGCGGAAGGTGGGGCCGAAGGTGTAGACCTTGCTCAGTGCCAGGCAGTAGGCCTCCACGTTGAGCTGGCCGGAGACGGTGAGGAAGGTCTCCTTGCCGAAGAAGTCGCGCGCGAAGTCCACCTCGCCGTCCTTGCCGCGCGGCAGGTTGGCCAGGTCCAGGGTGGAGACCCGGAACATCTGCCCGGCGCCCTCGGCGTCGGAGGTGGTGATGATGGGCGTGCTGATCCAGTAGAAACCGCGCTCGTGGAAGAAGCGGTGCACCGCCTGGGCCAGGCAGTGGCGGATGCGGGCGACCGCGCCGAACAGGTTGGTGCGCGGGCGCAGGTGGGCGAACTCGCGCAGGTATTCCAGCGAGTGCTGCTTGGGCTGCATGGGGTAGGTGAGCGGGTCCTCGACCCAGCCCACGACCTCGACCTTCGAGGCCTGGATCTCGAACGCCTGGCCCTGGCCCTGCGACGGCACCAGGGTGCCGGTGGCGACGACCGAGCACCCGGCGGTGAGGTGCTTGACCTCCGACTCGTAGTTGCCCAGCGACGCGGGGGCCACCACCTGGATCGGGGCGAAGCACGAGCCGTCGCTCACGTTGACGAAGCTCAGCCCGGCCTTGGAGTCGCGCCGGGTCCGTACCCAGCCGCGCACCGTGACCTCGCCGCCGGCGGGGATCCTGCCCGCGAGCGCATGTTCGACGCTGACCAACGTCATGGCTTGAATCCTTCTGGCGTGAGGCCCATGTTAAGGCCCATAGGGAGAATGGGCGGAAGTGTAGCGGCTGCGGCCGCGTGGGCGCGAGGCGCATGGCCGCCGGCCGTCGCCACGCGCCTGCCTGAACACCCGCCGCGGCGACGCCGGCGCGGCGTCCCGGCACGCCTATAATCGCCTTGCAACCGCGGAGGTTTTCCCATGGCCGTCACCCTCACTCCCGTCGCCCTGGACCGTGTGCAGCGTTTCCTGCAGCGCGACCCGGCCGCGCTGGGCCTGCGCTTCGGCGTGACCCGCACCGGCTGCTCCGGCTGGGGCCACGTGGCCGACCTGGCGCGCGACCGCCGCGACGACGATGCGGTGTTCGAGCAGGACGGCGTGCGCATCTACGTCGACGCGGGCAGCCTGCCGCTGGTGGACGGCACCGAGATCGACTTCGCTCGCCAGGGGCTGAGCGAGACCTTCGTGTTCAGGAATCCCAACGCCAGCGCCGAATGCGGCTGCGGCGAGAGTTTTACGACGAACGAAACACATCGCCCGGCAGAGTCGGGTGTTGTGTAACTCTTTGATTGTCCCTTCGCAATCAGTCTTTTGAGATCATCTTTTCCTGCTCAAAGTCGACGGGCGAGATGAACTCGCTGCCGTTGTCGGTCTGGAGGCGTTGTGACAGGCCACGCGGGTGCCTTAGCCGTTCCATGACCGCCACGACGTCCTCACCCTTGAGCTGCTGGTCGACCTCGATGGCCAGGCTCTCCTTGGTGAAGTTGTCCACGACCGTCAGGGCCCGGAAGCGGCGACCGTCGAACAGGGCGTCGGCCACGAAGTCCATGCTCCGGGCCTGGTTGGGCGCCGTCAGCACGGCGCGCTCCAGGCGATGGGCCGCGGCCTTGCGCCGACGAGGCCGCTTGCGCCGCAGGTTGAGTCCGGCCTGGCAGTACAGCCGGTACACGTGCTTGTGGTTGGCCCTCCAGCCTTCCCGGCGCAGCAGCACGAAGATCCGGCGGAAGCCGTAGCGGACCCGTGTGGCGGCGATCTCCTCGATCCGTCGAAGCAGGGGCGCATCATCATTCTCCCGGGGTTGGTAGTACCACGCCGAACGGCTCTGCCTGACGACCTCGCAGGCACGGCGCACGCCGATGCGGTACCGGTCGAGCAGATGGCGCACGAGCGTCTTGCGCTGCGTGGGCCTCAGAGCTTTTTTGACGAGGCATCCTGCAACATGACCTTGTCCAGGCTCAAATCGGCGACCTGGGCCTGCTTCAGGGCGAACGCGATCTGCTCTTCGGTGAACTTCGACTTCTTCATGGCGACGGGCCTCCTCGGGGCCTGAGTGTCGCCGAATCCTCTATTTCTGGATGGTCCAAATTACAGGGAGGAGATCACATGGCGTCGGCTGTGGTCGCGGCACCCCATGAGCGTTAACAATTCACTCGGGCCGACGCCGCTTCGCGGCGTGGCTTAGTTCAGGCGTGGCCCGTGTCCGCTTCTGGCCGATGGCTGCCGTAGGCTCGTGTATTTACACAGCTAGCCTTTAAGTCGCCCAACGTTGCGAGCAACACCATCGAATCGAGTGGCGACGGCTCGAAACCCACTTGCCGATAGAACGCTGCAGCGTCTTCGGATAGCGCGTGCACAAGCATTCCGCGTATGCCGATGGTTTCCGCGGCTTGCAGCACGCGCAAGCCGGCATCACGCACCAAGGCTCGGCCAATGCTTTGCCCCTGCAGAGACTTGTCCACCGCAAGGCGGCCCAATACGACAACTGGAATCGGGTCCGGCATGTTGCGCCGGAAACGTCCCGTTGCTGCATCCACGGCAACGGCGCTCGATGCCAGCGCGTAATACGCCAGGACGCGGCGCGCATCGCAAGCAACGAATGTCCGCGATGCGCCGCTGACCTGATTCTTCAACGCATGCCGATGCAGCCATCGATCCAAGCTCTCAACGCCAGAGTCAAATGCGTCCAACTCGTGGCTTGGCATCAGCGGCTCAGGGGCCGCAAGGCTCACTTCCGTTCCCAGGGGGGCGGTGTTTGCATCGTCTTGTGCAGCTTGGCATTCGGCTCGGGTGGCATGTCCAAACGGGCCAAGAAACTTGCATAAGCTTTGGGGTTGACCAGAAAGTTCGTCTGATCGAGCAGGGCATCCTCGGCCGCGGCCCGTGCAGCCGCCAGCACGAAATCAGTACGATTCTTGCCTAGCGCTTTGGCGGCACGATCGATCAAGCCGCGATCTTCAGGCTTGATCCGCAGGTTCAAGGTGTCGCGTTTGGTTGGGATGGTCTGGGCGGCCGACATGATCCTGCTCCCTGTGTGATGGGTAAATAGAGCCTAGCACACCTGTAATGACGCCGTCATTACAGGTGTGTATCTTGGCGGTGGTGAGTCAAGGGGTTCTGAATTCGTCATGTACCCCCAACCAGAGATGCGTCAATGACGTAAGGGGGTACCGCTCGGGGTATCTACTAGATGGGCCTGGGCTAACTTGTTGATTCTATGGTTATAAATGAATCGGTGTTGAAGTGGCGAGAGCTTCACCACCGGCCCGACCTGAGCCGCCATCCGTGCAACGGGCATCCCGCAGGAGCGGCGCCGGCCGCGCTCGTCCGCCCCCGGGAACGAACGGGGACTTCCGGCACGCTTGCCTTATGGCGAACCGCGCTAGGCTTGCGCTTCAGGCCCTTTCGGAGTCCTCCCATGCGCCGTGCCGTGCTGATCGCCGTCCTGGCCGCCTGCTGTTGCCTGGCACCCTCGGCCCTGGCCGCCGCCGGGCCGCCCGCTTCCGGGGCCGTCCGCGACGAAGCGGCCGCCGCATTGCACCGCCTGTTCGAGGCCGAATGGGAACGCGGCCTGCGCGAATCGCCGGAGAACGCGGCCTACCAGGGCGATCATCGCTTCGACGACCGCTGGACCGACATGAGCCTGGAGGCCATCGCCCGGCGCGAGGCTGCCGACCGCCAGGCGCTGGCCGCGCTCGGGCGGATCGATCGCGCCGCGCTGTCGTCGGCCGACCGGCTCGACTACGACACCTTCGCCTGGCTGCAGGAACGCACGGTCGCGCGCCAGCGCTTCCGCGAGTACCTGCAGCCGGTCGGCCACCAGGGCGGGGTACAGACCGCCGACGGCATTGCCGAGATCCTGCCGTTCGCCAGCGCCCGGGACTACCGCCACTGGATCGCGCGGCTGCAGGCGCTGCCGGTGCTGCTGGAGCAGACCGCCGCCCTGATGCGCGCGGGCATGGAGGCCGGCCGCGTGCCGCCGAAGGTGCTGATGCAGCGGGTGCCGGCGCAGATCCGGGCGCAGGTGGTGGACGACCCGCAGGCCAGCCCGTTCTACAGGCCGTTCCTGAAGATGCCCGATGCCATCCCCGCCGCCGAGCGGGAAGCGCTGCGCCGGCAGGGGCGCGAGGCCATCGCCGCGCGGGTGGTGCCGGCCTACCGCGACTTCGGCCGCTTCTTCGAGCGGGACTACCTGCCCAGGACCCGCGACAGCATCGCCGCCACCGACCTGCCCGACGGCGATGCGCATTACGACTTCCTCGCCGGCTGGTACACCACCACCGACCTGAGCGCCGAGCAGATCCACCGGATCGGCCTGGAGGAGGTCGCGCGCATCCGTGCGCAGATGGAGAAGATCCGCGCGGAGGTCGGCTTCGAGGGCGACCTGCACGCGTTCTTCCAGCACCTGCGTACCGATCCGAAGTTCTTCTACGCCGACCCGGCCGACCTGCTGGAGGCCTACCAGGCCCTGTCCAAGCGGGTCGACCCGGAGCTGGTGAAGGTGTTCCGCACCCTGCCGCGCCTGCCCTACGGGGTGCGCCCGATCCCGGACAACATCGCCCCGGACACCACCACCGCCTACTACCAGCCCGGCGCGGTGGACGGCAGCCGCGCCGGCTACTACTACGTCAACCTGTACAAGCCGCAGGTGCGGCCGAAGTGGGAGATGCTGGCCCTGACCCTGCACGAGGCCGTGCCCGGGCACCACTTCCAGTTCGCCCGCGGCGCAGAGCTGCCGGACCTGCCGCTGTTCCGCCGCACCGCCTACTTCGTGGCCTACGGCGAAGGCTGGGGCCTGTACGCCGAGCGCCTGGGCTACGACATGGGCCTGTACGAGGACCCCTACGACCGCATGGGCCAACTGGCCTACGACATGTGGCGGGCGGTGCGGCTGGTGGTGGATACCGGCATGCACGCCAAGGGCTGGAGCCGGCAGCAGGCGATCGACTACTTCATGGACAACTCGCCCAAGACCGAGCAGGACGTGGTCAACGAGATCGACCGCTACATCGCCTGGCCCGGGCAGGCGCTGGCCTACAAGATCGGCCAGTTGCGGATCTCGGCGCTGCGCGAGGAGGCGGCCCGCGAGCTGGGGCCGGCCTTCGACCTGCGCGATTTCCACGACGCGGTGCTGGAAACCGGCTCGGTGCCGCTGGAGACGCTGGAGACCCACGTCCGCGCCTGGATCGCGGAACGGAAGGAGAAGGCGGCCGGATGAGGGTTCCGGGCTCTGTCGCCGGCTGAAGTCGGCGACCGCCATGCGGCCGCGCCCAGCGCCTCGCGGTCCCAGGCGGCTTCGCCCCGCAAGCCGCCGCCCGCGCCAGACCGGGCCCTCGCAGGCCGCCGCCCAGGCACCGGTCGACCTGCCTCCGCCCGGCTCCCGTCCGGCGGATTTGCGCCCCGGCCCCGCGCCCTGCATAATTTCCGGCTTCCTGCGCCTTTCCGGCGTCGGAAGACCTTGCCCCACCGCTTCCGTTCCGGTCGACGGGGGGCTGCCTGGCCCGCAAGGGCCCGCATCCACGAGGAAAGACAATGCGCCATTACGAAGTCGTGTTCCTGGTCCACCCGGACCAGAGCGAGCAGGTGCCGGCCATGATCGAGCGCTACAAGTTGCTCATCGAGAACGCCAGCGGCACCATCCACCGCCTGGAAGACTGGGGCCGCCGCCAGTTGGCCTACCCGATCCAGAACCTGGTCAAGGCCCACTACGTGCTGTTCAACGCCGAGGTCGGCCAGGCCGCCATCGACGAGCTGGTCGAGACCTTCCGCTTCAACGACGCGATCCTGCGCCACCTGGTCATCCGCCGCGACGGCCCGGATACCGAGCAGTCGCTGATCATGAAGAGCAAGGACGAGAAGGCCGACAAGCCCGAGCGTGGCGAGCGCCGCCGCCGCGACGAGGAAGGCGAGGGCAATGCCGCTCCTGCCGCCGACAACGACGGCGACAACGCCGAAGCCGCCGAAGCCGCCTAAGGAGCGCACCCATGTCCAAGTTCTTCCGCCGCCGCAAGTTCTGCAAGTTCACCGCCGAGGGCGTCAAGGAGATCGACTACAAGGATCTCAACACCCTGCGCCAGTACCTGACCGAGAACGGCAAGATCGTGCCGAGCCGCGTCACCGGCACCAAGTCGCGCTACCAGCGCCAGTTGTCGACCGCGATCAAGCGCGCCCGCTTCCTGGCCCTGATCCCCTACACCGACAACCACGACGTGTGATCGAGGCGGGTCCTCCCGCGAACCGCCCGGACGTCCGGGCGCGGGTGTTCGACGGAGGCCCCTCGGTCCTGCGACCGGCAGTCGAAACAAGAACGTCCGATCCGGACAGCAATCGTTGCGGCGCCTGGCATGGCGCCGCTAACGGATAGAGGAGCAACACGATGGAACTGATCCTTCTGCAGAAGGTCACCAACCTGGGCAACCTGGGCGACAAGGTCAGCGTGAAGCCCGGCTACGGCCGCAACTTCCTGGTCCCGCAGGGCAAGGCCGTGCCGGCCACCGCCGCCAACCTGGCCGAGTTCGAGGCCAAGCGCGCCGAGTACGAGGCCAAGGCCCAGGCCCAGCTCGACGAGGCCGGCGGCCGTCTGGGCAAGTTCGAGGGCGCCAGCGTCACGGTCAAGGCGAACGCTTCCACCGAAGGCAAGCTGTACGGTTCGGTCGGCCCGCGCGACATCGCCGACGCCTTCACCGCCGCCGGCCTGCCGGTGGAGAAGAGCGAGGTGGTCATGGGCGAAGGCCCGATCCGCCACGTAGGCGAGTTCGAGGTGCTGCTGCACCTGCACGCCGACGTGCAGACCACGGTCAAGGTGGTGGTCGAGCCGGAAGCCTGACCGGCCGCGCCGTGCTGGGCAGCGAGGGGCGCCGGGAGGCGCCCTTCGCTTTTTCCGGCGGGCGGCGCGTCGTCTCAGCCGGTGGGATGCGCACCGGTTATGCACAGGCCATGCACAGGTCGTGCATAGACCTGTCTGCAACGCCCGTCCGTCCGCGCCGACTACGATGGGCGGGCCCGCCGGTCCATCGCCCGCGCCCGTCTCCCCAGGAGCCTCCGTACCATGTCCGCCGTTCCCGGCTTCCGCAACGAACGCAGCAGCGATGCCCGCATCGAACAGCTCCGGGTGCCGCCGCATTCGGTGGAGGCCGAGCAGGCGGTGCTGGGCGGGCTGATGCTGGCCCCGGAGGCCTACGACACCGTCGGCGACGTGCTGGTGCAGGGCGACTTCTACCGCCGCGACCACCAGCTCATCTATCGCGCCATCCGCGAGCTGGCCGAGAAGAGCCGCCCGTTCGACGCGGTGACTCTGGGCGAATGGTTCGACTCGCAGGGCTTCTCCGAGCAGATCGGCGGCGGCGCCTACCTGGTCGAGCTGGCCACCACCACGCCCTCGGCGGCCAACATCCGCGCCTACGCCGAGATCGTGCGCGACAAGGCGGTGCTGCGGCAGCTCATCGAGGTCGGCACCGGCATCGTCAACGACGGCTTCCAGACCGAGGGGCGCGACAGCGCCGCGCTGCTGGCCAAGGCCGAGCAGGAGGTGTTCGCCATCGCCGAGGCCGGTTCGCGCGGGCGCCAGGACTTCGTCCCGGTCAACCGCGCCCTGACCGAGGCCTTCGAGGTGCTGCAGAGCCGCTACAACAGCGGCGGCGGCGTCACCGGCCTGCCTACCGGCTATACCGATTTCGACGAGATGACCGCCGGCCTGCAGCCGACCGACCTGATCATCCTGGCCGCGCGTCCGGCGATGGGCAAGACCACCCTGGCGCTGAACATGGCCGAGTACGCGGCCATGAAGTCGAAGAAGCCGGTGGCGGTGTTCTCGATGGAGATGTCGGCCTCGCAACTGGCCCTGCGCCTGATCTCCTCGCTGGGCCGGGTCAACGCCACCCGCCTGCGCACCGGCCAGTTGGAGGACGAGGACTGGAGCCGGGTGACCAGCGCGATCAAGATGCTGCGCGACGCCAAGATCTTCATCGACGACACCCCGGCGCTGTCGCCGGACGTGCTGCGCTCCAAGGCCCGCCGGCTCAAGCGCGAGCACGGCCTGGGCCTGATCGTGATCGACTACCTGCAGTTGATGCAGGTGCCGGGCAACAGCGAGAACCGCGCCACCGAGATCTCCGAGATCAGCCGTTCGCTCAAGGCCCTGGCCAAGGAGCTGAACGTGCCGGTGATCGCCCTGTCCCAGCTCAACCGCTCGCTGGAGACGCGCACCGACAAGCGCCCGGTGATGGCTGACCTGCGCGAGTCCGGCGCCATCGAGCAGGACGCGGACGTGATCGTCTTCATCTACCGCGACGACTACTACAACCGCGAGAACTCGCCGGACAAGGGCCTGGCCGAGGTGATCATCGGCAAGCAGCGCAACGGCCCCACCGGGGCGGTGAAGCTGAAGTTCTTCGGCGAGTACACCCGCTTCGACAACCTGGCCAACGACGCGATCGGCGTATTCGAGTAGGGCGCGGGGGAAACATCCTGCGTTCACGTACCTCCGGCTAGCATCCCGGCGTCCGCGAAAGACGCCATCGCGCCGCGGCCCGTCCATGCAAAGGAGCCTGTCATGAAGATCCGCAAGCAGACAACGATACTGCTGGCCGCCGCCGCGCTGGCCGCGATGCTGGCCGCCGGCTGCCAGACCACCGACCCCTACACCGGCCAGGGCCAGATGAACCGCACCAGCAAGGGCGCGCTGATCGGCGCCGGCATCGGCGTGGCCGCCGGCCTGCTGACCGGCGACAGCGCGGTCGAGCGCCGCCAGCACGCGCTGATCGGTGCCGGCATCGGCGGCCTGGCGGGCGGCGCGGTGGGCAACTACCAGGACCGCCAGCAGGCGGCGCTGCGCGACAAGCTGCAGGGCACCGGCGTCGGGGTCAACCGCAACGGCGACAACATCACCCTCAACATGCCCGGCAACGTCACCTTCGCCTTCAACAGCGCCAACCTGGACCCGCAGTTCTACCCGGTGCTCAGCGGCGTGGCCGACGTGCTCAAGGAGTACGACAAGACCGTGGTCGAGGTTGCCGGCCACACCGACAGCATCGGCAGCGACGAGGTCAACCAGCGCCTGTCCGAGCAGCGCGCCAACGCGGTGACCCAGTTCCTGGTGGCGCAGAACATCAATCCCCAGCGCTTCATCACGGTCGGCGCCGGCAAGCGCTACCCGATCGCCGGCAACGACACCGAGGCCGGCCGCGCGGCCAACCGCCGGGTCGAGATCACCCTGGTGCCGGTGCGCTCCTGAGCCTGCCCGGCAGGCCGGGCGCATCGCATGCAGCGGGCCGCGGAAGCGGCCCGCCTGCGTTGGGGAGGCCGGGGGCCGCCGCTCAGGCCGCCTCCGGCTCCAGGATGCGCGGTTCCTCGCGCATCGCGCCGTTCTGGCCGGTCCTGGCCGGCGATGCCGCCGCATGCGCGCCATCGGCGCCCTTGCCGGCGGTGGCCGCGCCGCTGCACATCGACGGGCAGTGCACCATCATGTAGTCGGCGTTGGAGCTGAGCCGCTCGAGCAGGAAATCGACGAACGCGCGCACCTTGGGCGAGGCCACCCGGCCGCGCGGGAACACCGCGTTGAAGTCCACCTCCGGCCCGGTCCAGCCGGCCAGCACCCTCCGCAGCGCGCCCGATTCGACGTAGGGCTTGGCGCCCACGTCGGTGGCCAGGGTTAGCCCTTCGCCGCACAGTACCGCGCCGATCAGCGCGGCCGGGTCGTTGGCCACCATCAGCGGGTTGATCGGGTAGTCCACGGTGTGGCTGCCGTCGTTCAACGGCCAGGCGATGCGCGAAGGGTGGGTGTGGTGGTGCTTGCGCACCGCGACGATGCGATGGTGCTGCAGTTCCTCCGGGTGCTGCGGTTCGCCGTGGCGCTCGATGTAGCCCGGGCTGGCGAACACCTGGGTGCGGAAGCTGGCGAGCCGGCGCGCGACCAGGGTGGAGTCGGGCAGCGCGCCGGCACGCAGGGCCACGTCGATCTCGCTGCCGATCAGGTCCACCGGCTCGTTGCTCATGTGCATGTCCAGGCGGATGTCCGGATATTGCGCATGGAACTGGCCCAGCAACGGCGAGATCCAGGAAAGGCCGATCGAGTAGGGCACGCTGAAGCGCAGCCAGCCGCGCGGGCCGCCCTGCAACTGGCCGACCGCGCTCTCGGCCTCCTCCAGCTCCTGGGCGATGCGCTGGCAATGCTCGTAGTACACGCCGCCGGCCTCGGTCATGCCGAGGCGGCGGGTGGTCCGGTGCAGCAACTGCGCGCCCAGGCGCGTCTCCAGTTCCTGCACCTTGCGGCTGACGGTGGTCTTGGGCAGGCCCAGCGAGCGGGCCGCGGCGATGAAGCTGCCCTGTTCGACCACCTTGACGAAGACGAGGGTGTCGTTGAGGTCGTGTGCCATGGGGGATACCAGTCGGGAAGCGGTAGGAAGGAAGCGGGCGGGGAGGGCGGAAATGGATTGGCCCTGCTGCGGGATGATTATTCCCTTAAATCAGGACTAATCAAGTCCTTTTTAAGCGCGTAACGTGGCCGCCTCGCTCCTGTGATGGACCACCGCCCATGTTGATTCCGCAACCGATCCTGCGCCTGTTCGAATCCGCGACGGGCAGCGACGACGATGCTTTCCGCCTGCCGAAACTCGGCGCGGGCCGGCCCACCGGGCATTTTCGCCAGTTCGCGGCATCGCGTCGCCTGCAGCGGAGCGGGGCGTGGCTGCCGGGATCGCGCAGCTTGGCCCGGCGTTTTTCCGGCGGGATCGTCCCGCATGCGGGAGAAAATATCCCGTAAGCGGGATATTCGCCCGCCAGGCGCGGTGCCGGGCGCCGTCGTCCGGCCGTCGCCGGCGTCCCTGCCGCGCCGCTCCGTAAGCGGCGGCCCGGGGCCGGCGAAGCCGCCCGGCGGTCGCGCCGGATCGCCTTCCGGCGCATGCGGCCCCGCGCGGCGGTTCCGGTCCGATGTATCGGATTTGATTTGATTTTCGCCCCCGGTCCACGGGCCTGCCCGCCGCGCGGGGCGCCCATCGCTTCTTTCGATTTCCTCCACGAGGTCGTGCCATGAACATTCCATCCCGATTTCCCGCCCGGTCGCGCCACCTGCTGGTTCCGCTCGCGGCCGGCCTGCTCGCCGCCGCGGCCCTGGCCGGCTGCAGCGGCCAGGCCAGCGAGAACGCACCGCCGCCGCCGCAGGTCGGCGTGGCCGAGGTGCCGGTGCGCGCGGTCAGCCAGTGGGACGAGTTCAGCGGCCGGGTCGAGGCGGTCCAGAGCGTCGCCTTGCGCCCGCGCGTCTCCGGCTACATCGAGCAGGTGAACTACCGCGAGGGCCAGGAGGTGAAGAAGGGCGACGTCCTGTTCACCATCGACGCGCGCAACTACCGCGCCGGGCTGGACCGCGCCGAGGCCGCGCTGGCGCGTGCGCGTGCGCAGGCGACGCTGGCGCGCAGCGAGGCCGACCGCGCCGGCCGCCTGTCCGAACAGAAGGTCATCTCGGTGGAGAGCTGGGAACAGCGCCGTGCCGCGGCCGACCAGGCCCATGCCGACCTGGCCGCGGCGCAGGCCGCCGTGGACACCGCCCGGCTGGAACTGGAATGGACCCGGGTACGCGCGCCGATCGACGGCCGCGCCGGGCGCGCGCTGGTCACCGCCGGCAATCTGGTCGGCGCCGGCGATGCGGCCAGCGTGCTGACCACCATCGTCTCGCTGGACAAAGTGCACGTGCACTTCGACGCGGACGAGGCCAGCTTCCTGCGCTATGCCGGGCTGGCGCGCAGCGGCCAGCGCGCCAGCGAGCGCGACGGCGGGCTGCCGGTGCAGGTCGCGCTGGCCGACGAGGCGGGCTTCCCGCACGCGGGCACGGTCGATTTCCTCGACAACCAGGTCGACAGCGGCACCGGCACCATCCGCGTCCGCGCGCTGCTGGACAACGCCGAGCGCCGCTTCACCCCGGGCCTGTACGCGCGGGTGCGGCTGCCGGGCAGCGGCGAGTTCCAGGCCGCGCTGGTGGACGACAAGGCGGTGCTCACCGACCAGGACCGCAAGTACGTCTACGTGGTGGATGCCGACGGCAAGGCCCAGCGCCGCGACATCGAGATCGGGCGCCTGGCCGACCTGTCCGGATCGCCGCAAGGGCCGGCGCTGCGCATCGTCGAGCAGGGCCTGGCCGCCGGCGACAAGGTGATCGTCAGCGGCGTGCAGAAGGTGTTCTTCCCCGGCATGCCGGTGCAGGCGCGCGCGGTGGCGATGGGCGCCGCCGGCGAGACCGCCGCCGCGGTCGCCGCCCGATGAACGCCGCCCGATGAACGCCGCCCGATGAGGTGACCCGGCCGCCGCGCAGGACGCGCGCCGGCCCCGCTCATGCCCGTCCTCCTCCGCTCCCTCTCCCGCTTCCCCCGCGGGGGAGGGCGGGTCCTTCCTTTCCCGAAATCCCGGACATTCCCATGGACTTCTCCCGCTTCTTCATCGATCGGCCGATCTTCGCCGCGGTGCTGTCGATCGTGATCTTCGCCGCCGGCCTGATCGCGATCCCGCTGCTGCCGGTCGGCGAATACCCCGACGTGGTGCCGCCCTCGGTGGTGGTGCGCACGGTCTATCCCGGCGCCAACCCCAAGGTGATCTCCGAGACCGTGGCCACGCCGCTGGAGGAGGCGATCAACGGCGTGGAGGACATGATGTACCTCAAGTCCGTCGCCGGCTCCGACGGCGTGCTGCAATTGACCGCGACCTTCCGCCCGGGCACCGACCCGGACGAGGCCGCGGTGCGGGTGCAGAACCGCGTGGCCCAGGCCCAGGCGCGGCTGCCCGAGGACGTGCGCCGCCAGGGCGTGACCACCCAGAAGCAGTCGCCGGTGTTCCTGATGGTGGTGCACCTGACCTCGTCCGACGGCAAGTACGACTCGCTGTACCTGCGCAACTACATGCGCCTGCACGTCAAGGACGAGCTGGCCAAGATCCCCGGGGTGGGCGACGCCCAACTGTTCGGCGGCGGCGACTACGCCATGCGCCTGTGGCTGGACCCGGACAAGGTCGCCGCCCGCGGCCTGACCGCCGGCGACGTGCTGGCCGCGGTGCGCGAGCAGAACGTTCAGGTCTCCGCCGGCCAGCTCGGCGCCGAGCCGATGCCCAACGGCAGCGACTTCCTGCTGCCGATCAACGCCCGCGGACGCCTGGAGAGCGTGGAGGAGTTCGGCGGCATCGTGCTAAAGAGCGGCGCCGACGGCCAGGTGGTGCGCCTGGCGGACGTGGCCCGGATCGAGCTGGCCGCCGGCGACTACACCCTGCGCGCGCGCCTGGACGGCAAGAACGCGGCGGCCATCGGCATCTTCCAGGCCCCGGGTGCCAACGCGCTGGACATCCGCGACGCGGTGGTCGGCAAGATGGCGCAGATCCGCCAGGCCCTGCCCCCGGGCGTGGAAATCCAGTCGATCTACGACACCACGGTGTTCGTGCGCGACTCGATCGCGTCGGTGATCAGCACCCTGCTGGAGGCCACCTTGCTGGTGGTGCTGGTGGTGATCCTGTTCCTGCAGACCTGGCGCGCCTCGATCATCCCGCTGCTGGCGGTGCCGGTGTCGGTGGTGGGCACCTTCGCGGTGCTGTACCTGCTGGGCTATTCGATCAACACCCTGACCCTGTTCGGCCTGGTCCTGGCCATCGGCATCGTGGTCGACGACGCCATTGTGGTGGTGGAGAACGTGGAGCGCCACATCGAGGCCGGCGCCAGCCCGCTGGAAGCGGCGCACCTGGCCATGCGCGAGGTGAGCGGGCCGATCGTCGCCATCGCCCTGGTGCTGTGCGCGGTGTTCGTGCCGATGGCGTTCCTGACCGGCGTCACCGGCCAGTTCTACCAGCAGTTCGCGGTGACCATCGCCATCTCCACGGTGATCTCGGCGATCAACTCGCTGACCCTGTCGCCGGCGCTGGCGGCCAAGCTGCTGCAGCCGCACGGTGCGGCCAAGGACCGCCCGGCGCGGATCATCGACCGCCTGTTCGGCTGGGCGTTCCGTCCGTTCAACCGCTTCTTCAAGCGCGGCTCGGTGCGCTACGAGGGCGCGGTGTCGCGGGCGCTGGGCCGGCGCGGTGCGGTGTTCGCGGTGTACGCGCTGCTGCTGGTCGGCGCCGGGGTGATGTTCAAGGCGGTGCCGGCCGGCTTCATCCCGGTGCAGGACAAGCTGTACGTCATCGCCGGGGTGAAGATGCCCGAGGGCGCCTCGATCGAGCGCACCGACGCGGTGCTGAAGAAGATGGCGGCGATGGCCATGGAGGTCGAGGGCGTGGAGCACGAGGTCGCGTTCCCGGGCCTGAACCCCCTGCAGTTCACCAACACCCCGAACAACGGCGTGGTGTTCTTCACCCTGGCCCCGTTCGGCGAGCGCACCGCCAGCGCCGAGGCGATCACCGCGCAGCTCAACGCCCGCTTCTCGGCCATCGAGGAGGGCTTCACCTTCGCCTTCATGCCGCCGGCGATCCAGGGGCTGGGCAACGGTTCGGGCTGGTCGCTGTTCGTCGAGGACCGCACCCGGCTGGGCTACGGCGAGCTGCAGAACGCGGTCCAGGCCTTCCAGGGCGCCGCCTCGCAGGTGCCGGGCATGGGCTTCCCGATCTCCAGCTACCAGGCCAACGTGCCGCAACTGGACGCGGAGGTGGACCGGGTCAAGGCCAAGGCCCAGGGCGTGCCGCTGACCGGGCTGTTCGAGACCCTGCAGACCTACCTGGGCTCGGCCTACGTCAACGACTTCAACCTGTTCGGCCGCACCTGGCAGGTGATCGCCCAGGCCGACGCGCCGTTCCGCGACGAGGTCACCGACATCGCCAACCTGCGCACCCGCAACGCGGCCGGGGAGATGGTGCCGGTCGGTTCGATGGTGAGCATCCGCCAGACCTACGGCCCGGACCCGGTGATCCGCTTCAACGGCTACCCGGCCGCGGACCTGATGGGCGACGCCGACCCGCGGGTGCTGTCCTCCGGCGAGGCGATGGCCAAGGTGACCGAGCTGGCCCGGCAGGTGCTGCCGCCGGGCATGGGCATCGACTGGAGCGACCTGAGCTACCAGCAGGCCACCCAGGGCAGGGCGGCGCTGGTGGTGTTCCCGCTGGCGGTGCTGCTGGCCTTCCTGGTCCTGGCCGCGCTGTACGAGAGCTGGACCCTGCCGCTGGCGGTGATCCTGATCGTGCCGATGACCCTGCTGTCGGCGCTGCTGGGCGTGTGGCTGACCGGCGGCGACAACAACGTGTTCGTCCAGGTCGGGCTGGTGGTGCTGATGGGCCTGGCCTGCAAGAACGCGATCCTGATCGTGGAGTTCGCGCGCGAGCTGGAACTGCAGGGCAAGGGCATCGTCGAGTCGGCGCTGGAGGCCTGCCGCCTGCGCCTGCGCCCGATCGTGATGACCTCGGTGGCGTTCATCGCCGGCACCGTGCCGCTGGTGCTCTCGCACGGCGCCGGCGCCGAGGTGCGCTCGGTCACCGGCGTGACCGTGTTCGCCGGCATGCTCGGGGTGACCGTGTTCGGCCTGTTCCTGACCCCGGTGTTCTACGTGGCCCTGCGCAAGCTGGCCAACCGCCCGCTGGTCTCGCATGCGCCGGCGGCCGATGCGGCCTCCGTGCACGCCTGATCCTTCATCCCCCAAGGAATCCGATCCATGAACGCATCGCAGAAGATCGCCCTGGTCACCGGCGCCACCCGCGGCATCGGCCGGCAGACCGTGCGCCAACTGGCGCAGGCAGGCGTGCATACCCTGCTGGCCGGCCGCAACCGCGAGCGCGCGGTCGAGGCCACGCTGGAACTGCAGGCCCTGGGCCTGCCCGTGGAAGCCATCGCCCTGGACGTCGCCGACGCGGCCTCCATCGCCGCCGCCGCGCGCGAGGTGGAGCGGCGCCACGGCCGCCTCGACATCCTGGTCAACAACGCCGGGATCCTGCTCGACGAGGTCGGCAAGGCGCCCTCGGAGCAGTCGCTGGAGACCTGGCGCCGCACCTTCGACACCAACCTGTTCGGCCTGGTCGCCACCACCCAGGCGTTCCTGCCCCTGCTGCAGCGCGCGCCGGCCGGGCGGATCGTCAACGTCTCCAGCGTGCTGGGTTCCATCGCCCTGCACCTGGACCCGTCGTCCTTCATCTACGACTTCAAGCTGCCGGCCTACAACGTCTCCAAGAGCGCGGTGAACGCGTGGACGGCGCAACTGGCCTACGAGCTGCGCGGCAGCCGGATCAAGGTCAACACCATCCATCCCGGCTACGTGAAGACCGACATGAACGGCGGCGAAGGCGAGATCGGCGTCGCCGAGGGCGCCCGCACCAGCGTGCGCCTGGCCCTGGTCGACGATGACGGCCCGCAGGGCGGCTTCTTCCATCAGGAGCAGGTGCTGCCATGGTGATCCGGATCCTTTCCGTGGCGCTGGCCACGGCGCTGCTGTCGGCCTGCGCGGTCGGCCCGGACTACCGCGCCGCCGCCCCGGCACCGGTGCAACTGCACAACGCGCAGGCGCCGGGCACGGTGGCCGACTCGCCGGTGGCGCAGTGGTGGCGCCAGTTCGACGACCCGGTGCTGGAGCGGCTGGTCGCCGACGCGCTGCTGGCCAACCCCGACCTGCGCATCGCCATGACCCGGGTACGGGCCGCGCGCGCGGTGTTCGGCGAGCGCCGGCTGGAACCGTGGCCGCACGTGAGCGCCGGCGCCGCCGGCGAGCGCACCCGGCCGCCGGATGCGGCCGGCGGCGGGATCGACGAGGTCTACAGCCTGGGCTTCGACGCGGCCTGGGAACTGGACCTGTTCGGCCGCCTGCGCCGCGGCGCGCAGGCCGCGCGCGCCGACCTGCAGGCCGAGCAGGCCGGGCTGGAGGACGTGCAGGTCAGCGTCGCCGCCGAGGTCGCGCGCAACTACTTCCTGCTGCGCGGCACCCAGAAGCGGATCGAGGTGGCCGAGCGCACTCTGTCCAACCTCGGCCAGACCCAGCGGTTGACCGAGACCCGGGAAGAACTCGGCGCCGGCAGCGCGCTGGACGTGCACAGCAGCCGTGCGCGGCTGAAGGCGATCGAGGCCGGCATCCCGCTGCTGCGCTCCACCGAGGCGGCCGCGCGCTATCGGCTGGCGGTGCTGCTGGGCCTGCGGCCGGGCGCGCTGGACGTACACCTGGCACCGCGCCCGGCGCCGGCCTACGCCCGGCCGCTGCCGCTGGGCGATACCCGCGAGTTGCTGCGGCAGCGCCCCGACGTGCGCGCGGCCGAGCGCCGCCTGGCCGCGGCCACCGCCCAGGTCGGCGTGGCCACCGCCGACCTGTTCCCGCGGATCGGCATCCGCGGCTTCGCCGGCTTCCTGTCCGGCGACTTCTCCGGGCTGGTGGCCGGGCGCAACGAGGCCTGGTCGGTGGCGCCGTCGATCAGTTGGGCCGCGTTCGACATGGGCAGCGTGCGCGCCCGCCTGCGCGCGGTCGAGGCCGGCGCCGATGGCGCGGCGGTGCAGTACGAGAAGACCGTGCTGCTGGCCCTGGAGGACGCCGAGAACGCGCTGCAGGGCTATGCCCGCCAGCAGGAGCGGCTGCGGATCGTGGTCGAGCAGGCGGCGTCGGCGCGCGAGGCCGAGCGCCTGGCCGCGGCCGGCTACCGCGAGGGCGCCTCCGACTTCCTGGTCCTGCTCGATGCGCAGCGCAGCCAGTTGGCGGCCGACGACGCCCTGGCCGAGGCCGAGGCGGCGGTGAACATCGCCGCGGTCGCGGTGTACAAGGCGCTCGGCGGGGCCGGCACCGACACCCGGCAGGGGATCGCCGCGGCGGAGCTGCCGCCGCGCGGCTGAGGCCGCGGCAGGCGGCGGCCTTCACGGCATATCGGCGGCGGCCGGACCAAGGTGCCGGCATCTCCTTCATCGGCGCCGGCACCATCTTCGCCCGCCGCGGCGGGCGCGGGGTGGAAGGCATCACCACCGCCGCCTCGCTGCTGGCGGTGGCGGCGATCGGGATCACCGTCGGCTTCCGCTACCACGTCCTGGCCGCGGCGGTCACCGCGCTGACCCTGGCGGTGCTGACCGTGCTGCGCTGGTTCGAACGGCGCAAGACGGCCGGCACGGGTGCCAGGCCGTAGGAGCCGGCGTGGCGAAGGAGATCCGCTGCGGGCGACGGGCGGCGATCCGGCCGTCAGACCCGGTCCTCGATGCCCTGCACGCCGGCATGGCCGGCGCAGTGCGCGCAGCAGAAGAAACGTCCGTCGTGCTCGGCGCCATGGCCGACGATCCGGCAGCCGCAATGCTCGCAGACCGGCGCGAGCGCGTGGATCGCGCATTCGAACGAGTCGAAGGTACCGCGGCTGCCGTCGGACTGGATCAGTTGGAAGGCCTTGTCGTAGTCGTTGCCGCAGACGTCGCAACGGGCCATGAGCGTGCTCCTGTCGTGGGGTGCGTGCCATTGCAGCGCGGTCGCCGTGAACGGACGGCGATTGCGCTCGTCCCCTTCGCGTCGTCCTGCGTCGCTTGCGGGTGCTGGGCTTGCCCGCCGCCGCCATGCATGGGCCGCCTGCCGGCGATCCGCCAGCCATGGCGGCCGGCGGCAAGAACGGCTCCCGCAGGTGGCACCGGCCGGGGAGGTCTGCCCGGCCGGATGCCATCTCCGCGGCCTCAGCCTGCGCTGCGCGGCCCGCGCCCGTGCAGCCAGCGGTACAGCACCGGCAGCACCACCAGGGTCAGCAGGGTCGAGGAGACGATGCCGCCGATCACCACCGTGGCCAGCGGCCGCTGCACCTCCGAGCCGGCGCCCACGTTCAGCGCCATCGGCAGGAAACCCAGCGAGGCCACCAGCGCGGTCATCAGCACCGGCCGCAGCCGGCCCAGGGCGCCGTCGCGCACCGCCGGCTCCAGCGCCCGGCCGCCGGCGCGCAGGCGGCGGATCGCGCCGATCATCACCAGCCCGTTGAGCACCGCCACCCCGGACAGGGCGATGAAGCCCACGCCGGCGGAGATCGACAGCGGGATCCCGCGCAGCGCCAGCGCGGCCACGCCGCCGGTCAGGGCCAGCGGCACCCCGGTGAAGACGATGGCTGCGTCCTTGATCGAGCCGAACGCCCAGAACAGCAGGGCCAGGATCAGCAGCAGGGTCAGCGGCACCACTACCGCCAGGCGTCGGCCGGCGGAGATGAGCTGCTCGAAGGTGCCGCCGTAGTCGAGCCAGTATCCGCTCGGCAACTCCAGCTCCGCCGCCATCCGCGCCTGCAGTTCGGCGACGAAGCCGCCGAGGTCGCGGCCGCGCACGTTGGCGGTGACCACCACCCGGCGCTTGCCGTTCTCGCGGTTGACCTGGTTGGGCCCGAGCAC
Organism: Pseudoxanthomonas broegbernensis; assembly: GCF_014202435.1. Lineage (GTDB taxonomy): Bacteria > Pseudomonadota > Gammaproteobacteria > Xanthomonadales > Xanthomonadaceae > Pseudoxanthomonas > Pseudoxanthomonas broegbernensis. The sequence goes on from NZ_JACHGU010000002.1 coordinate 725,713, forward strand.
GGTCTCGATCCGCGCCACCTCGCGCAGCGGCACCGTGCGCGGCGCGCCACCGGCCCAGGATGCGCCGCGCTCGGACTCGTCCGGACTGGCGTTGCCGCGCAGCGGCACCGGCAGGTCGGCCAGCGCGGCCGGGTCCTGGCGCAGCGGCTCGGGCAGGCGCACGACGATGTCGAAGCGGCGGTCGCCCTCGAACAACCGGCCGGCGACTTCGCCGCCCACCGCCAGGGCCACGATGTCCTGCACGTCGCCCGGGTTGAGGCCGTAGCGGGCGAGGGCGGCGCGGTCCGGGACGACGCTGAGCATCGGCAGGCCGCCGGCCTGCTCCATGCGCACGTCGGCCGCGCCGTCCAGGCCGCGCGCCAGCGCCTCGACCTGGCGGCCGACCCGGGCCAGGGCATCCAGGTCGTCGCCGTAGACCTTGACCGCCACGTCGGCGCGCACCCCGGAGATCAGCTCGTTCATGCGCATCTGGATCGGCTGGGTGAACTCGTAGTTGTTGCCGGGCAGGCGCCGGGCGGCGGTCTCCAGTTCCTGCAGCAGCGCCGCCTTGGGCTTGCGCGGATCGGGCCACTGCGCGCGCGGCCCGAGGATCAGGAAGGTGTCGGCGATCGAGGGCGGCATCGGGTCGCTGGCCACCTCGCCGGTGCCGATCTTGCTGAACACGTGCTCCACCTCCGGGAAGGCGGCGAAGGTCCGTTCCAGGGTGCGCTGCATCGCCACCGCCTGGTTCAGGCCGGTGCCGGGGATGCGCATGGCGTGCACGGTGATGTCGCCCTCGTCCAGGCTGGACACGAACTCGCTGCCCAGGCGCGTGGCCAGCAGGCCGCAGCCCAGCACCAGCGCCGCGGCGGTGCCGAGCACGGGCAACCGGTGGCGCAGCGCCCAGCCCAGCACCGGGCCGTAGCCGCGCCGGGCCCACTGCATCATCCGGGTGTCCTTTTCCTTGACCCGGCCGCGCAGGAACAGGGCGATGGCCGCCGGCACGAAGGTCAGCGACAGCAGCATCGCGCCGGTCAGCGCCAGGACCACGGTGATCGCCATCGGGTGGAACATCCGTCCCTCCACCCCGGTCAGCGCGAACACCGGCAGGTACACCGCGGCGATGATGCCCAGGCCGAACAGGCTGGGCCGGATCACCTCGGCGGTGGCGGTCGCGGTGGCGTCCAGCCGTTGCTCCTCGTCCAGGGCCCGGCCCAGCGCGTGCTGCAGTTCGCCGAAGCGGCGCAGGCAGTTCTCGATGATGATCACCGCCCCGTCCACGATCAGGCCGAAGTCCAGCGCGCCCAGGCTCATCAGGTTGCCGGAGACGCCGCCGCGGACCATGCCGGCGAGGGTGAACAGCATCGCCAGCGGGATCACCGCGGCGGTGATCAGCGCCGCGCGCACGTTGCCCAGCAGCAGGAACAGCACCACGATCACCAGCAGCGCACCCTCGACCAGGTTGCGGGCCACGGTGCGGATGGTGCGGTCGACCAGGGCGGTGCGGTCGTACACCGCGGTGGCGCTCACGCCCTCGGGCAGGCTGCGGTTGGCCTCGCGCAGGCGTGCGGCGGCGGCCTGCGCCACCTGGCGGCTGTTGGCGCCGGCCAGCATGAACACCGTGCCCAGCACCACCTCGTCGCCGTCGAGCGTGGCCGCGCCGGTGCGCAGCTCCAGGCCTTCGCCGACCTGGGCCACGTCGCCCACCCGGATCGGCACGCCGTCGCGGCGGTCGAGCACGACCTGGCGCAGGTCGTCCAGGCCGCTGGCCTGGCCCGGTGAGCGCACCAGCAGCTCCTGGCCGTTGCGCTCGATGTAGCCGGCGCCGACGTTGCGGTTGTTGGCCGCCACCGCCGCGGCCACGTCCTCGAAGCCGAAGCCCAGCGCCACCAGCCGCGCCGGATCGGGAGTGATGTGGACCTGCCGCGCGTAGCCGCCCTGGGTGTTGACCTCGGTCACCCCGCGCACCTGCCGCAACTGCGGCCGGATCACCCAGTCCTGCAGGGTGCGCAGGTCGGTGGCGGTGTAGGGCGTGCCGTCGGCCTTGCGCGCGTCCGCCGCGGCCTGGACGGTGTACATGAAGATCTCGCCCATGCCGGTGGCGATCGGCCCCAGTTCCGGTTCCAGGCCATCGGGCAGTTGCGCGCGGGCCTGGGCGATGCGCTCGGCCACCTGCTGGCGGGCGAAGTACAGGTCGGTGCCGTCGTCGAACACCACGGTCACCTGCGACAGGCCGTAGCGCGAGAGCGAACGGGTGTGGTCCAGCCCCGGCAGGCCGGCCAGCGCCGTCTCCAGCGGGAAGGTCACCCGCTGCTCGGCCTCCAGCGGCGAGTAGCCGGGCGCGGCGGTATTGACCTGCACCTGCACGTTGGTGATGTCGGGGGTGACGTCGATCGGCAACTGGCTGAAGCTCCAGCCGCCGACCGCCACCAGCGCCAGGGTCAGTGCCAGCATCAGCCAGCGATGGGCGATGGACAGGCGCAGGATGCGTTCGAGCATGCCGCGCGCTGCGGAGGTCGCCGGCTCAGTGCTCATGCGCGGCCCCCGCCTTGCCGATGTCGGCCTTGATCAGGTAGCTCTGCTCGACCACCACCGCATCGCCCGGCTCCAGCCCGGACAGCACCTGGACCTGGAGCGCGTCGCGCTGGCCCAACCGCAGCGGATGGGCGCGGTACTCCTCGCCCTGGCGGACGAACACCACCTCGCACCCGTCCAGGGTCTGCAGGGCGGCCAGCGGCACCACCAGCGGCACCGGCCGCCGGGCCACGGTGATCCGCGCCTTGACCGCCGAACCGGGCCGCCACAGGCCGTCGTCGTTGTCGATCGTGGCCCGGGCCACGGTGCTCTGGCTGGCGGTGGCGGTGCCGGGCAGCACGCGTTCGAGCGTGGCGCCGGCGGTGGCGCCGTCGCTCAGCCGGGTCACGGTGACCGGCACCCCGGGCCGGATGTGCTGGGCATCGGCGCCGAACACGTGCAGGTCGACCCATAGCGTGGACAGGTCGGCGATCTCGAACAGCGGCGAGGACTCGGCGGCGATCGCGCCGGGCATGGCGTTGCGGGCCAGGACCACGCCGGAGATCGGCGCGGCGACCGAGTACTCGGTCAGGCTCTGGTTGCTTTCCACCCGGGCCAGCACCTGACCGGCGCGGACCGGATCGCCGACGTTGGCCAGCAACTGCCGCACCGGACCGGGGAAGCGCGCGGCGACCTGGGCCACGCGGCCTTCCACCGGGGTCAGCAGGCCCTGGATCTCGTGCTCGTCGGCGAGGGTGCCCGGGCCGGCCGGGGCGACCCGGATGCCGGAGGCTTCGGCCACGTCGGCGGGGATCGTGGTGCGGTCGCCGCCTTTGCCGTGGTCGTCATCGTCTTCGGCGTGCCCATCGCCGGCTTCGCCGTCGTGGCCGGCGGCGGCGGCTTCGCCGTGGGCGTGGCCGTGGCGATCGGCGGCGGTCGCCGGCGCATCGCCGCCGCCGCAGGCGGACAGCAGCAGGGCCAGGCACAGGGCGGTGGATGGGGAACGGAACGGCATCATGGGGTCGGTCCTCGTGCGGGCGCGTCTGCGGCGGCGACGAAGGCCTGGCCGGTCAGGCGCTGGAGTTCGATCAAGGCCAGCCGCGCCTCGAGCGCGGCCTCGAGCCGGCGCTGGCGCGCGGCGGTGTGCTCGGACTGCAGTTGCGCCCATTCCAGGTAGCTGGCGGCGCCGGCGCGGTAGGCGCGGGCGGCGGCCTCGGCGGCCCGTTCCAGGCGCGGCAGCACCTCGGCGCCCAGGCGCTGCGCCTCCAGCCGTGCGCCGGTGTAGCGGCCGTGGGCCTGGACCAGGGTCGAGTACAGGGCCGCGCCGCGCGCTTCGCGTTCGACCTCCAGGCCGGCCAGGCCGGCTTCGGCCATGCGGATCTCCGGCTGCGCGTGGCGCGCGCCGCCCAGCGGCAAGGACAGGCCGGCAACCAGGCCGGTGTCGCCGCCGTCCTGCAATCGGCGCACGCCCAGCCGCCAGTCCAGGTCGGGCCTGGCCGCGCTGCGCGCCAGTTGCAGGCGCGCCTCGGCGATGCGTTGCGCGTCGGCGAACTGCTGCAGTTCCGGGGTGGCATCCAGCAGGGCGGCCAGCCGTCGCGGCGGTTCGAGCGCCGGCAGGTCGAGCAGATCGGCGGCGGCGACCTCGAACGCCGGCGCGCGTTCGCCCCACAGCGCCGCCAGGTGCTGGCGCGCGGCGTCGCGATCCTGCGCCGCGCGCGCCTGGTCCAGTTCGGCGCGGGCGAGGGCGGCCTGCGCGGTGAGCAGCACCGATTCGGGCGAGGCGCCGGCCTGCAGGCGCTTTCGCGCCGCGGCGACGGTGCGCTGGCGCTGGGCGACGTCCTCGCCGGCCAGCGCGATCCGCGCATCGGCCGCGGCCATGGCCAGGTAGCGGCGCGCGGTTTCGGCCAGCAGGTCCAGGCGCTGGGCCTCGCGCTCGCCGGCCAGCGCGTCGATCCGGCGCTGGGCCAGGGTACGGCGCGCGTCGAGCTTGCCGCCGCGCTCGAACACGCCGGCCAGCGACAGGGTCAGCTCGGCGCCGTCGAATCCATGCAGCGCACCGCTGCCGGGCGCGTTCTCCAGTTCGAGGTCCGCGCGCATCGCCGGGCGCAGGGAAGCCTGCTCCAGTTCGGCCAGCAGCACGTCGCTGCGCGGGCCGAACAGGCGCAGGTCGGGATGGGTGCGGGCGACGCGCGCGAACGCGTCGTCCAGGGTCAGGCGGTCGCCGGCGTGCGCGGGCAGGGCCCACGCCAGCACGGTGACCAGCGCGGCACGGGCCGCGGGTCGCAGGAACATCGGGATTTCTCCGGTCGGACGAGTGGGGATGCGGCCGCAGGCCGCGGATCGTCAGGCGGAGATCGGGGGACGGAAGGGCGTCAGCACCGGTGCCGAGGGCAGGCCACCGTGGTCGAGCGGCCGCGGCGCGACCGCGGCCGTCCAGGCCAGGGCGGGCGTCGGTGCGGCACTCGGCAGCGCCGGCACCTGGCCGCAGCAGTGGGCGAAATGGAGCAGGGCGTGCAGCAGGCCGGCGGTGCCGCGCTCGCCGTCGTCGGCGTGCCCGGCGCCGTGGCTGGGTCCGTCCACGGCGGATGCGTGGGCATGGGCGGCGGCGTCCTCGTGGGCCAGTTCGTGCACCTCGCCGACCGAGCCGAGCACCGGGCGCGCGAGCAGGCCCAGCACCAGCAGCAGCGCCAGCAGGCGCAGGGGTGTGGTCCGGGCGAGGGCACGCAGGTGGCGCATCGGCCAAGGGTAGCGGTGCCGGTACCTGCGGTGCAAAGTCCTCGCGAGATCCATGCACGGCCGCGGCAGATGAACGGAAGCGCAGGCCGGCGCGGATGTCGCTTGAAGCGGCCCGGGGGCGCCCCTACACTGGCTTCCGTCTGGCGAGATGCTTCGCCCGCAGTTTCCGGGGGTGTCCTGGTTTCGACGGGGGTTGCGAAATCGACTGGCGCATGCCGAGGGGGCAGCTTTCCTCGTTAATCCAGCGGCAAAACTCATAGTTGCCAACGACGACAACTACGCTCTCGCCGCTTAAGGCGTAGCCCCGAACCCACTTGTGTCTGTGCTCGTGGATGTAGGGTCATTATCACAGGATCGCCGGAGGTGGTTGCCTGTCAGCCTCCGTCAAAAACAAAGCAGGCTGGTCCCAGGGTGCGCTTCGCACGCCGTGCTGCCACGGGACGAGATCCAACGGTGAGCTAAGCATGTAGTGCCGGAGATGGAGTGCCTTCGGACGGCGGTTCGATTCCGCCCACCTCCACCAATCACCCGTCTCGCGACGGCTCAGGAAAGGCCGGGATCCCAGGATTCCGGCCTTTTTTGTTCGCCGGCACCGACTCCGGGCCGGAAGCTATCGCCCGTCCCCGCCGCCAAGGACGAAATCGGCGATTTCGTTGGCGTGCCGCTGGATCAGCCAGCGTGCGCTGTACATGGCGGTCGGGTTCTTCGAGTCCACGGTCGCGCTGCCGAGGACGTTGCCGTCGCCGTCGACGATCGACACCTCGCTGGTGATCCGGTCCTGGCCGGCCATCGCGCCGGCCAGGACGCGCGCGGCGCCATGCCGCATGCGTAGTGGACGATCCGGATCTTCAGGGTCTTGCCGGCGTCCGGGCTCATCCGGCGCCACAGGCGCTGGGTCAGCCGCGAGTCGAGGATCGAGCGCGCCTCCTCGGTCATGCCGCCACGGTCGTCCACTTCGTAGCCGAAGGTGTCGGCGGGCGACAGGCCGCTCTCGATCCGGACGCTCGACGAGGTGCCCGCGCAACCGGCCAGCAGGACGGCAAGGGCCAGGCCGAAGATCGCCTTCATGGGTTCCTCCCTGCGGGGGCGCCCCATGCCCGCCTGCCGCGCATGGGTCAGGTGAACATGCTGGTGAGCTTGTTGTTCTCGTGGAAGTAGATGTTGAAGCCGTAGGTGGAGAAGGCTCCCGGCACGATGCTCAGCAGCTCGCTGGCGGCCTTGTGGGCCATCGACCGGGCGGAGTGCTTCCTCGCCCCGCGGCCCCGGTTCTTGCGGTACTGCTCGGCGAGCTTGGAGAAGAAGATCATGTCGATGGCCGAACCGTCCACCCAGTCCACCGCCTTGCGGTAGCCGGCCAGCCAGTCGAGGTTGGTCTTGCGCGATTCGAGGAAGAAGCGGGCGACCGCGATGTTGCCGGTCAGGCAGGTGCCCAGGAACAGCCCCCTGATCTGCGCTTCCCGGTTGCACTTGTAGAAGCAGTTGCGCAGCTCGGTGCGGCTGATCGCGCTTTGCGCGCTGGGGCCGATGTGGTTCTCGTCGCCGTGGCTGGCCAGGTACAGCACCTCGGTGCGCTTGTCCGATGCGCGGAGCTGCAAGGTCGCGCCCAGCGAGGTCTTCTCCGAGAACATGTCGTAGAAGAACGCGCTGGGGTTGCCGAAGTGGATGGCCGAGACCGCCTCGAAGATCGGGCGCACGCTGTGGTTGCCGCTGTCCCACCAACGGCTTTCGATCACGGCGAAAGGAGAGTCGCTCATGGATGTCGGTCCGGTTCTGGTCCCGTGGTCGGACGCGGCCCGGCAACCCGCAACGATGGTGGCGATGCCCACTCAATGGCTGGTGCGGCTGTCGGGCGCATGGCCTCCTCCTGAGTCCCGGGCGCGGCGGCCGGACCGGTCGTGCAACCGGATTCTGCGCGAATGCGCCTTCCGATTCCACTGGGCCTGGACCGGCAGCGGAAGGCCGAGGGCCGCCGGAATCGTGAGGGCGCCCATTCGCATGCCCTGCGTGCCGGGCATCGGGGCACTGCCGGACTGCAGAAAATTCCTACATCCGGCCAGCGGCTTGACCGATGGAGCCGACGCAGGGCGGACGTAACCTGTGCGCGTGGTCAAGCGCAGGGACGCGCCATGGTGCGATGCATCGGCAAGACAGGGGCGGTGCCGGTCCGCCGGATGCCTGGAGGGTGAGCGCCGCCTCGCCTCCGGCCCCGGGCGTCGCGTCGTGGTCGGCCGTGCCCCCGGCTTCCTCGCCCGCGCAGGGCCTGGCGTGCGCCGCGGCGTTGCTGGCGGGCGTGGTGGGGTGTCTGTTCCTGCCCGCGTTGATGCCGCCGCCGCTGCGCTGGCTGTGCGTGCTGGTGGGCCTGGCCGGCTGGGTGTGGCCTTGGCGCGGACGCGCGGCGGGCGCGTTGCTGGTGGGCTTGGGCTGGGCGGGGCTGCATGCGGGCTGGGCGCTGGCGGCGCAGTTGCCGGCGCAATGGGAAGGGCGCGAGGTGCGCCTGGTCGGGCGCGTGGCCGGGCTGCCCGAGCACGACGTGCGGCGCACGCGCTTCCATTTCAGGGTGGAGGGCGATGCCTCCGGGCCGTTGCGCGGCCGCCTCCTGCAGTTGTCCTGGTACGACGATTTCGGCGCGCTGGAGCCGGGGCCGCGCATGGCGCTGCAGCCTGGCGCGCGCTGGGAACTGCGAGCCAGGCTGCGCGCGCCGCGCGGTTTGGCCAATCCGGGAGGGTTCGATGCCGGCCGCCACGCCCTGGCGCAGCGGATCGCGGCGACCGGCTATGCGCGCGCGCCGCAGTCGGCGCGGGAGCTGGCGCCTGCCGCGGGCATCGATGCCTGGCGCGGGGCCATGGCCGCGCGGATCGAGGCCGCGGTGGCCTCGCCGTCGTCGCGCTTCGTGCGCGCGCTGGCCCTGGGCGACACCCGTGGGTTGTCCGACGCCGACTGGGAGACCCTGCGCGCGGTGGGCCTGACCCACCTGATCGCGATCTCGGGCTTCCACGTCGGCCTGGTCGCCGGCTTCTGCGCATGGCTGGCGATGGGCCTGTGGTGGGCGCTGCCGTCGCTGGGGCGGCGCTGGCCGCGGCCGCAGGCGGCGGCGGTGGCGGCGGTGCTGGGCGCGGCCGGCTATGCGGCGGTGGCCGGATTCGCGCTGCCCACGGTGCGCACGCTGCTGATGATCGCAGTGGTGGCCGCGGCGCGGCTGGCGCGTCGGCCGTTCGGGATGTGGCAGGCGCTGTCGCTGGCGTTGCTGGCGATCCTGCTGGCCGATCCGTTGTCGGCACTGCAGGCCGGGTTCTGGCTCAGCTTCGCCGGCGTGGCCTGGCTGGTGTGGTGCCTGCCCGCGCAGGGCGGGCGCCGCCGCTGGCTGCGCGAGTTCCTTTCCGCGCAGGGCGTGGCCACGGTCGGCCTGCTGCCGCTGGGGGCCGTGCTGTTCCACCAGGCCTCGCTGGCGGGACCGCTGGCGAACCTGCTGGCGATCCCCTGGTGGAGCCTGGTGGTGGTGCCGCTGTCGTTGCTGGGCACGGCGCTGGAAGCGCTGCATGCCGGCGGCGGAGGCTGGGCATGGCGCGTTGCATCGGCGTGCTTCGATCCGAGCTGGGCGTTGTTCGAGCGGATGGCGGCCAGCCCGTTCGCCTTGTGGTGGTTGCCCGAGGCGCGGGCGCATGCCTTGCCGCTGGCGCTGCTCGGCGCGGTCTGGCTGCTGTTGCCGCGGGGGCTGCCGGGCCGCACGCTGGCGCTGCTGCTGTGGCTGCCGCTGCTGCATCCGCCGCGCGAACTGCCGCCGCCGGGCGGGCTGGAACTGCACGTGCTGGATGTGGGGCAGGGACTGTCGGTGGTGGTCCGCACCGCGCGTCACGCATTGCTGTACGACGCTGGGCCGGCCGTGCGCGATGGCTACGACGCCGGCGAGCGGGCGGTGCTGCCGGCGCTGCGCGCGCTGGGGGTGGGGCGGCTGGACCGGGTGGTGATCAGCCATGCCGACCAGGACCACGCCGGCGGCTGGCCGGCGGTGCGCCGCGGGGTGCCGGTGGACCTGTCGCTGGCGCCGGCCGGTGCGCCGCTGGCACCGGACGCGCCGTGCCGGGCCGGGGAGGCCTGGACCTGGGACGGGGTGGAGTTCCGCTTCCTGCACCCGCCCGAGCATTTCCCTTACCTGCGCAACGAGGCAAGTTGCGTGCTGCGCATCGCCTCGCGCCATGGCGCCGTGCTGTTGCCGGGCGACATCGGCGAGGTGGTGGAACAGCGCCTGTTGCGCGAACCGGCGTGGTTGCGCGCGGAGGTGGTGGTGCTGCCGCACCACGGTAGCGGCGGCTCATCCTCGGCCGGGTTCGTGGCGGCCACGGGCGCGCGCCTGGCGCTGGTGGCGGCCGGACACGGCAACCGCTTCGGCCATCCGCGCCCCGAGGTGGTGCGCCGCTGGCAGCGGCACGGGGCCGAGGTGCTGGCCACGCCGCGCTCCGGCGCGATCCGGGTATGGCTGGACGAAGACGGCCCGGCCGTGCGCGAGCGCCGGCCGTGGAAGGCCAGGCTTTGGGATCGCAGCGAAAGCGAATCCGCGCCGTCGCTTCCATAACCGGGTGCGTCCTGAATTTCCCGTATGCGGGCCGGGGACATGCGCCGGCACGTGGCTCCGTACGGGCGCGAGAAGCGAATCCCGGCCGGTGGAAGGGTGCCGTTGCCTCGGGTGGGCGGCCGATTCGCAGGCGACCGCCGGCTCTTGCAAGGGCTGAAGCACCGCCGCCGTGTCGAGGGCGGGCTGGCGCGCGGCGGGCGTTTGCCGTCATCCTTACGGTTGGTGACGCGGCCGCGCGGCCGGAGGTGGTTCAGGTGTGGGAGCTGGTCAAGGCCGGTGGATGGCCGATGCTGCCGTTGATTCTGCTGGGCCTGGTGGCCCTGGCCATCGTCCTGGAGCGGCTGTGGAGCCTGCGCCGCGTGGAGGTGATGCCGCCGCGGCTGGGCGAGGAAGTCCGCAACTGGGCCGCCCGCGGCGAGCTGGACCCGGCCCACATCGAGTCGCTGCGCCGCAACTCGCCGCTGGGCGCCCTGCTGGCCGCGGCGCTGGACGTGCGCCACAAGCCGCGCGAGCTGATGCGCGAACGGCTGGAGGACACCGGCCGCCACCTGGTGTTCCGAATGGAGCGCTTCCTCAGCGCGCTGGGCACGATCGCCTCCGCCGGCCCGCTGCTGGGCCTGCTGGGCACGGTGGTGGGCATGATCCAGATGTTCCTGGGCATCCTCGACCACGGACTGGGCGACGTGAACCAGTTGGCCGGCGGCATCGGCAAGGCGCTGGTGTGTACCGCCACCGGCATGATCGTGGCGGTGCCCGCGCTGATCTTCCACCGCTACTTCCGCAGCCGCATCGCCGGCTACGTGATCGAGATGGAGGAGCAGGCCACCGCCTTGCTGGATGCGCTTGAAGCCCGCGCCGCCGCTCCGCTCCCGCACGCCGCGGCCGTCCGCGGCGGGGTCCCGCAGCCGGCGCCGGCGCGCGACTGAGGCCGGCATGCGCATCCGCGACCAACGCGCCTACGACGAGCCGGGCATCGACCTGGTGCCGCTGATCGACGTGGTGCTGGTGCTGATCGTCTTCTTCGTCATCACCACCACCTTCGACGTGCGCTCCACCCTGCAACTGCAGTTGCCGGTGGCCAGCCCGCAGGAGCCGGCGCCCGCGCGCACGCTCAACATCCTGGTCAATGCCGACGGCCGCTATTTCGTGGGCGAGCGCGAGGTGCTGCACACCGGCGTGGAAGCGGTGAAGCGGGCCATCGTCAAGGCCGCCGGCGAGGACCGCGACCGGCCGGTGATGCTGCGCGCCGACGCACGCACGCCCTACCAGGCCGTGGTCACGGTGCAGGACGCGCTGGCCCAGCTCGGGTTCCGTCGCATCGCCATCGCCACCGCGCCGGAGCCGCAGCCTTGAGCGGCGGGCAGCAGCAGGCGATCTGGCCGATCTACCGCCGCCTGCTGGGCTATACCCGGCCCTACTGGCCGTACCTGGGCGCGGCCCTGGTCGGCATGACGGTCGAGGCGATCGCAGGCGCCAGCTTCGTGCGCCTGATGAAGCCGCTGACCAACAACTTCGTCCAGCCCACGGCGCAGGACGCGGTGTTCCTGCCGCTGGCCATCGTCGGCCTGTTCCTGCTGCGCAGCCTGGCCACCTTCGTCACCGACTACGGCATGGCCCGCAGCGGACGCAGCGTGGTCCGCGACCTGCGCGAGCAGGTGCTGAGCAAGTACCTGCGCCTGCCCTCGGCCCACTTCGACACCGAGTCCACGCCGGTGATGGTCAGTCGCCTGAATTTCGACACCGAGCAGGTGACCCAGGCCAGCGCCGAGGCGCTCAAGACCCTGGTCACCGACAGCCTGACCATCGTCGGACTGCTCGGCCTGATGCTGTGGGCCAGCGTCAAGGTCACCTTCGCCATGCTGCTGATCACCCCGCTGATCGGCGTGATCGTGTGGTACGTGGGCCGGCGCTACCGGCGCATCAGCGGCGGCATCCAGGACGGCATGGGCCGCATGGCGGCCAGCGCCGAGCAGTCGCTGGCGGCGCAGCAGGACGTGAAGGTGCACGGCGCACAGGCGTTGGAGACCCATCGCTACGCGAGCCTGGCCAACCGCATCCTCGGCCTGAACATGAAGGTCGAGACCACCCGCGCCGGCGCCTCGGCGCTGGTCCAGTTGCTGGCCGCGCTGGCGCTGGCGGCGATCGTGTGGGTGGCCGCGCGCGAGGCGCTGGACGGCAAGCTGGACGCGGGCGACTTCGTGATGCTGATGACCGCGATGATGGCCATCATCCCCTCGCTGCGCCGGGTCACCAGCGTGCAGACCGCAATCTCGCGCGGGGTGGCGGCGGCCGAGCGGCTGTTCGCCATCCTCGACAGCGAGGAGGAGGCCGATACCGGCACGCGCAGCCTCGACCGCGCCCGCGGCGAGCTGGTGTTCGACCGGATCAGCCTGCGCTACCGCGACCAGCCCGGCTTCGCCCTGGAAGGCATCAGCTTCAGCGCGCGGCCCGGCACGGTGACCGCCATCGTCGGCCGTTCCGGCAGCGGCAAGACCAGCCTGGTGCGGCTGGTGCCGCGCTTCTACGAGCCCAGCAGCGGCTCGGTGACCCTGGACGGGGTGGACCTGGACGAATACCGCATCGCCGACCTGCGCCGGCAGGTCGCATTGGTGGGGCAGAAGGTGATGCTGTTCGACGACACCGTGGCGGCCAACATCGCCTACGGCGCGCCGGCCGACCGGGCGGCGATCCGCGCCGCGGCCGAGGCCGCCAACGCCTGGGAGTTCATCGAGCGCATGCCGCAGGGGCTGGACACGCCCATCGGCGAGAACGGCGCGTTGCTGTCCGGCGGCCAGCGCCAGCGCCTGGCCATCGCCCGGGCGATCCTGCGCGACGCGCCGATCCTGATCCTGGACGAGGCCACCGCCGCGCTGGACAACGAATCCGAGCGCCTGGTGCAGGACGCGCTGCAGCGGCTGATGCCCGAGCGCACGACGCTGGTGATCGCCCACCGCCTGTCCACCATCGAGCATGCCGACCAGGTGCTGGTGCTGGACCACGGCCGCCTGGTCGAGCACGGCAGCCATGCCGAGCTGATCGCCGCCGACGGCCTGTACGCCCGCCTGCACGGCATGCAGTTCCGCGAGCGCGCGGCCAAATGAGCCCGGCGCGATGAGGCGGGTGCGATGAGCAAGAGTGCCCCGAGGACGCCGGCCTGGTGGTTCGGCGACGCGGCCGTGCCCTGGCCGATGCGTGCGCTGGCGCCGCTGTACGCCGGCGCGGTCGCGCTGCGCCGGCGGCTGTACCGGTCCGGCTGGCTGCGCACGCAGCGGGTGGACGTGCCGGTGGTGGTGGTGGGCAACCTGGCCGCCGGCGGCGCGGGCAAGACGCCGCTGACCCTGGCACTGGTGGAGAAGCTGCTGGCGGCCGGCTGGCACCCGGGCGTGGCCAGCCGCGGCTACGGCAGGCGCGATGCCGGGACGCCGCGCTGGGTCACCGCGCAGACCGCCACGGAGGAGGGGGGCGACGAGCCGGTGCTGATCGCGAGCCGGCTGCCGGTGCCGGTGCGCGTGGACCGGGACCGGGTCGCCGCCGCGCGCGCGCTGGCCGCCGCCGGCTGCGACATCGTGGTCTGCGACGACGGCCTGCAGCACTACCGCCTAGCCCGCGACATCGAGATCGAGGTGGTCGACGGCGCGCGCCGCTACGGCAATGGCCGCATGCTGCCGGCCGGGCCGCTGCGCGAGCCGGCCGTGCGCGGGCGCGGCTGCGATTTCCGGGTGGTCAACCTCGGCCATGCCGGCGGCGCGGGCGAGGCCGCCGGACCGGAGGCGGCGCATGCCGCGCCCGCTGCCTTCGAGGGCGATGCGGACCCGATGGCCGGGCAAGCATCCAGGACCGGCCGCACGGCCGCGCAGCCACCGCCCACGGTGGGTTTCGGCGAATGGCCCATGCGCCTGAAGTCGCACAGCGCGGTGCCGCTGGCCGGCGGCCGCCCGCGCCCGGTGGCGTCCTTCGCCGGGCAGCGGGTCCACGCGGTGGCCGGCATCGGCAACCCGCAGCGGTTCTTCGACGCACTGCGCGCGCTGGGGATCGGCGTGGTGCCGCACGCCTTCGCCGACCATCGCGCCTACACCGCCGCGGACCTGGACTTCGGCAACGACCTGCCGGTACTGATGACGGAAAAGGACGCGGTCAAATGCGCGGCCTTCGCCGACGAGCGCTGCTTTTCGGTGCCGGTCGATGCCGAACTCCCGGCCGCGTTCTGGATCGCCCTGCTCGATCGCCTCGGCCGCCGGGACTGAACGACACCGGGCCGCCGCCCGGGCCATCCGTTCCATCGGTCCGATCCCGCCGCAGGCCATCGCCATCCTGCCGCGCGCCGGTGCGCAGGCGGCACCGGTCGCGGCCGCCTACAATGCCGGTCCCGCAGGAGGATGAAATGGACCCGCAGTTGGACTTCGTCGTCGCCATCCCCGCGCGCCTGGCGGCCAGCCGCTTGCCGGACAAGCCCCTGCGCCCGCTGGGCGGCGAACCGCTGGTGCTGCACGTGGCCCGTCGCGCGCTAGCCGCCGGCGCGCGCGAGGTGTGGCTGGCCACCGACCATGCGCGCGTGGCCGATGCGCTGGCCGGCGTTGCCGGCGTGCGCGTGGCGATGACCTCGCCCGACCACGCCTCCGGCACCGACCGCCTGGCCGAGTGCGCGTCCATCGCCGGCTGGGACGACGCCACCGTGGTGGTCAACCTGCAGGGCGACGAACCCTTCGCCCCGGCCAGCGGCATCGCCGAGGTGGCGCGTACCCTGGCCGCCAGCGGCGCGTCGATGGCGACCCTGGCCGAGCCGATCGCCGATGCGCAGGCGCTGTTCGACCCGAACACGGTCAAGCTGGTGCGCGCCGCCTCCGGCGATGCGCTGTACTTCAGCCGCGCGCCGCTGCCGTGGCCGCGCGACGCCTTCGCCCACGACCGCGGCGTGCTGCCGGGCGGCGGCCACTGGCTGCGGCACATCGGCATCTACGCCTACCGGGCCGGCTTCCTGCGGGCCTTCGCGCGGATGCCGCCGGGCCGGCTGGAGCGGGTGGAATCGCTGGAGCAGTTGCGCGCGCTCGAGGCCGGCCACCGCATCGCCGTGGCGCTGGCGCCCGAACCGTTCCCGCCCGGCGTGGACACACCCGAGGACCTGGCCCGGGCGCAGGCGCGGCTGGCCGGGGGCCGGGCATGACGCGCGCGGTCACCCGGCTCCTCGTGGTGTGCCTGGGCAACATCTGCCGCTCGCCGATGGCCGAGGGCGCGCTGCGCGCCCGGATCGAGGCCTCGCCGCTGGCCGGGCGGGTGGAGGTGGACTCGGCCGGCACCGGCGGCTGGCACGCCGGCGCGCCGCCGGACCGGCGCGCCATCGCCTGCGCCCGCAGCCACGGGGTGGACATCGGCGGCCTGCGCGCGCGCCAGCTTCGCGCCGGCGACTTCCACGACTTCGACTGGCTGCTGTGCGCCGACGCCGCCAACCTGCGCGACGTGCGCCGGCTCGCGCCCGAGGGCCTGGACGGCCGCGCCGCGCTGCTGCTGGACTGGGCCGGCGCCACGGGCGGCGAGGGCACGGTGGTCCCGGATCCGTACTACGGCGGCCACGAGGATTTCGAGCACGTCTGGCGGCTGGTCGATGCGGCGGCGCAGGCGGCGGTCGCGCGATTGCTGCAGCCGTCCCGGGCTCCGGCATAATCGGCCCATGAGCACCGCGACCCTGCAGGAACTGCCCACCGGCCTGAACTGGCTGAACGCGCCGCCGGCGCCGCTGCACGAACTGCGCGGAAGGCCGGTGGCGCTGGCCTTCGTCAACGCCGCCTCGGCCTGGTGCGCGCAGCGCCTGGCCGAGCTGGCGCTGTGGCAGGCGCGCAACCCCGGGCGGGTGCAGGTGCTGGTGGTGCAGGTGCCGCGCTTCGACAGCGAGCGCCAGCCGCAGCGTTCGCTCAAGCTGCTGCGCCGGCAGGGGTTGTCGTTCCCGGTGCTGCTGGACGCCGACTGGGCGGCCTGGCAGCGCTACGGCATCGAGGCCTGGCCGACCGTGCTGCTGGTGGATGCCGAGGGCCGCGAGCGCGAGCGCATCGTGGGCCTGGGCGGCGAGCTGGAGCGTTCGCTGGCCGCGCTGTGCGAGGGCCTGCCGCATCCGGCCGAAGAGGACATGCGCCCGGCGGAGACGCATCCGGAGCCGCGCCTGCCGCTGCGCTTCCCGTCCGCGGTGGTGGCCACGCCCGACCGCCTGTACGTGGCCGACAGCGGCCATCACCGCATCCTGGAGTGCAACCACGCCGGCCGCGTCCTGCACCAGTTCGGCCTGGGCACGGCCGATTTCATCGACGGCCCCGACGAGCAGGCCGCGTTCCAGCGCCCGCAGGGCCTGGCCCTGGAGCGCGAATTCCTGTACGTGGCCGACACCGGCAACCACGCACTGCGCCGGATCAACCTGCGCACCCACACGGTGGACACCCTGTGCGGCAACGGCCGCGCCGGCGACCCGGTCGAAGGGCCGGTGGCGGCCGCCGCCAAGACTCCGCTGAGCCGCCCGCTGGGGCTGGCCGTGGCCGGCAACCAGATATACATCGCCGGCGCCGGCGACAACCGCATCTGGAGCTACGACCTGGGGCGCGGCGAACTGCTCCTGCGCGCCGGCACCGGCCAACTGGAACTGCGCGACGGCAACGCCCGCAGCATGGCCGCCTTCGCCCAGCCGGTCGCCCTGGCCGCGGTCCAGCAGCAGTTGTACGTATGCGACGCGCTGGGCTCGGCGGTGCGCTCGCTGCAACTGCGCACCGACCTGGTCCAGACCCTGGTCGGGCAGGGGGTGTGGGAGCACGGCGACGCCGACGGCCCGCGCGCCAGCGCCCGCCTGCAGCATCCGCAGGGCATCGCCCTGAGCGCCGACGCGCCGCTGCTGTGGATCGCCGACAGCGGCAACGGCAGCCTGCGCACCCTGCGCCTGGGCGGCGGCGAGCTGGCCACGGTGAACCTGCCGCGGCGCCTGCACGGCCCGACCGGGCTGTCGGTGGCCGCCGGCGCGGTCTGGATCGCCGAGACCGACGCCCACGGCATCCTGCGCTACGACATCGCCAGCGGCGAACTGGGCGACGTGTCCATCGGCGAATGACGGTGGCGGCGGTACCGCAATTCGACGGCAAGGCCTTCGTCGCCCAGCTCAGCACGGCGCCGGGCGTGTACCGCATGTACGCGGCCGACGGCAGCCTGCTCTACGTGGGCAAGGCCGGCGCGCTGAAGCGGCGCGTGGCCAGCTACTTCAACAATGCGCCCAGGACCCCGCGCCTCCACGCGATGGTGGCGCAGATCGCGCGGATGGAGGTCACGGTCACCCGCACCGAGGCCGAGGCGCTGTTGCTGGAAAACCAGCTCATCAAGTCGCTGGCGCCGCGCTACAACGTCTCCCTGCGCGACGACAAGAGCTACCCGTACGTGCTGCTGACCCAGGAGCAATGGCCGCGGCTGGCCTTCCACCGCGGGCCGCGCGCGGTGCCCGGGCGCTACTTCGGCCCGTATGCCAGCGCCGGCGCGGTGCGCGAGACCATGGACCTGATGTTCAAGCTGTTCCGCCTGCGCAGTTGCGAGGACAGCGTGTTCCGCAACCGCAGCCGGCCCTGCCTGCAGTACCAGATCGGCCGCTGCAGCGCGCCGTGCGTGGGCCTGGTGGATGCGGCCGAATATGCCGAATCGGTGCGCCGCGCCACCCTGTTCCTGGAAGGGCGCAGCGACGAACTGGCCGAGGAACTGGCCGCGGCGATGGAGGCGGCCAGCGCCCGGCTGGAATTCGAACAGGCCGCGCGCCTGCGCGACCTGCTGGCCACCCTGCGCGGGCTGCAGGCCCGCCAGTACGTGGACGGCCATGCGGCCAACCTCGACGTGCTGGCCTGCGCGATGCAGGGCAGCGCCGCCTGCGTGCTGCTGCTGGCCTTCCGCGACGGCCGCAACCTGGGCACCCGCGCGTTCTTCCCGCGCACCAACGGTGAGGAAAGCGCGGAAGAGGTGCTGGGCGCGTTCGTCTCCCAGTACTACGCCGAGCAGCCGCCGCCGGCGGAGATCGTGCTCGACCGCGCCATCGCCGACGCCGGGCTGATCGAGCTGGCCCTGGCCGAGGCCGCCGGCCGCAAGGTGGCGCTCAAGTCCAGCGTGCGCGGCGAGCGCGCCGGCTACCTGGACCTGGCCCGGCGCAACGCGCAACTGGCCCTGGCCACGGAACTGAGCAGCCGCGGCGCGCAGCAGGCGCGCAGCGAGGCGCTGCGCGAGCTGCTGGGCCTGGCCGAGGCGCCGGCGCGGATCGAGTGCTTCGACATCAGCCATACCCTGGGCGAGGCGACGGTGGCCTCGTGCGTGGTGTTCGACCCGGCCGGCCCGGTGCGCAACCAGTACCGTCGCTACAACATCGCCGGGGTCGAGCCGGGCGACGACTACGCAGCCATGCGCCAGGCGGTGGAGCGGCGCTTCCGCCGCGCCCTGGAGGCCGGGGCCGATGCGCCGGGCGCCAACGCGGTGCTGCCGGACGTGCTGCTGATCGACGGCGGCGCCGGCCAGCTCGCGCAGGCGCGCGAGGCGCTGGCCGATCTGGGCGTGGAGGGCGTGCTGCTGGTGGGCGTATCCAAGGGCCAGGCACGCCGCGCGGGCGACGAGACCCTGGTCCTGGCCGACGGCCGCGAACTGCACCCGGGCGCGGCCTCGCTCGGGTTGCAGTTCATCCAGCAAGTGCGTGACGAAGCGCACCGTTTCGCCATCACCGGCCATCGCGGGCGCCGGCAGAAGGCGCGCAGCACCAGCCGGCTGGAGGACATCCCGGGCATCGGCCCGCGCCGCCGCGCCGCATTGCTGCGCCATTTCGGCGGCCTGGCGGGGCTCAAGGCGGCCGGCGAGGAGGAAATCGCGCGGGTGGAAGGCATCAATGCCGCCCTCGCCGCGCGCATCTACGCTACCCTGCATGGACTCGTTCCCCCCGGGCCGACCGATCCGCAACACCGATGAAGTTGACCATCCCCACCTGGCTGACCCTGCTGCGGATCGTGATGATTCCGGTGCTGGTGCTGGTGTTCTACCTGCCCTATCGCTGGACGAACTTCGCCGCCGCCGGCGTCTTCATCCTGGCCGCGCTGACCGACTGGCTGGACGGCTGGGTGGCGCGCCGCTACCGGCAACACTCGGCCTTCGGCGCCTTCCTCGACCCGGTGGCCGACAAGCTGATGGTGGCCGTGGCCCTGTTCCTGATCGTCCAGGGCCATCCCACGCCGTGGATGGCGTTCTGGGCGGCGGTCATCGTGGGGCGCGAGATCGCGGTGTCGGCGCTGCGCGAGTGGATGGCCGAGCTGGGCCAGCGCGCCATGGTCAAGGTGGCGATGATCGGCAAGGTCAAGACCACCGCGCAGATGATCGCGCTTTCGTGCCTGCTGTATTCGATCAATCCCCGGCATGGTCCCGACGGCGGCCTGCCGCTGCAGCCCGGCACCGGCATCTGGCTGGGCGAGCCGGTGTTCCACCTCGGCGACTGGCTGCTGGCGATCGCTGCGTTGCTGACTCTCTGGTCCGGCATCCAGTACCTGCATGCCGCCTGGCCGGCCCTGCGTGCGGACGAGGAAGCCATCGCCGCCGCGCGCACCGGGAAAAAAGTGCGCGGGACCGGTTGACAGCCTGTGCCGAAGCTCTAAAATGCGCGTCTCCAAGCGGGAATAGCTCAGTTGGTAGAGCGCAACCTTGCCAAGGTTGAGGTCGCGAGTTCGAGTCTCGTTTCCCGCTCCAGTTTATGATCCTGCAGACTTCCGCCAGTGTCTGTAAGCCGTTGAAAAAAAGGAGCCTCGGCTCCTTTTTTCATTCCGGCAAACGCCACGGAAATCCATTGGCAGTCGGCATTCTTGAGGCCGGGGTTGAGGCCAAAGAATGCGGTGGGAGCAGGTTCCGGATTGTGGCCGAGGCTGGATCGGGGATGACCGGCAGCATCGAGCCCAAGTCCCGGGACGTAAGGGTTTGATGATGGCGCTCCCTGACTCTCACTGTGCGGCAAGCCAAGGCCGCCAAGAACCCCACACCATCCCCCGACACCGACGGCCTCGGCCTGATGGCCGCCCCTGCCGGCGGCACATGGCGCGCGCCTGATCTTGCGCACTCCTAAGGGGCGACGAATGGGATCGGTGGCTTGCTGGAAGGGGCGTGCGCCGACGGGGTTAAAGACACCGGGTCACCGGCGGCGGCGTCACCCCGGAGGGGAAGGCTGGGGAACCCGGTGCCGTGGGCCGCAGCGGGCCGAAGAGGTAGCGTGGCTTGAGGCGGCGAATTCCTTTTCCCGTCTCCCTGAGGCAGCCAGCGAGCATCACCCGCTGTCGGGCGATTCCACTGCAGTCGCCCCATCTGGGCATCTGCTTAGATGCTAGATTCTCCGGGGCTTGTGAATCGGATTCATCAATGCCGCGCAACAGCTACAACGACCTGCTTGCGTTCATCCAGGTGGCGAAGCAAGGCAGCTTCACGCGGGCGGCTGCGCAACTGGGCGTGTCCCCGTCCGCGCTCAGCCATGCCATTCGCGCGCTCGAAGCGCGTCTGGACGTCCGTTTGCTGACGCGGACCACGCGCAGCGTATCCGTGACGGAAGCAGGCGAGCGACTCCTGGCCAGTGTGGCGCCGCGCTTCGAGGACATCGACGCCGAATTGGCGGCGGTGAGCGAGTTGCGCAAGAAGCCATCGGGGCTCGTCCGCATCACTGCATCGGAATTCCCCGCCACTTACCTGATATGGCCCAAGCTGTCCAAGGTCCTGCCGGACTATCCCGATATCGCCGTCGAGGTGGCGGTGGACTACAACCGCACGGACATCGTCTCCGAACGCTACGACGCGGGCGTGCGCCTGGGCGACGAGATAGCCAAGGACATGATTGCGGTGCGAATCAGTCCGGACATGCGGATCGCGGTGGTGGGCTCGCCCGCCTACTTCGCACACAGGAAGAAGCCGAAAAAGCCCCACGACCTGGCCGAGCACAACTGCATCAATCTGCGGCTCCCCACCCATGGCGGACTCATGGTCTGGGATTTCCGCAAGGGCAAGCGCGAACTCAAGGTCCGCGTGACCGGGCAGTGGATCTACAACAGCATCTCGCCCATCGTGCGCGCCACGCTGGCGGGGCAAGGCTTGGCATTCCTGCCCGAGGATGCGGTGGCTGAGCACATCGCGGAGGGGCGGCTGGCCCGCGTGCTGGACGATTGGTGCCAGCCCTATGCCGGCTACCACCTGTACTACCCGAGCCGCCGGCAATCGTCGGGGGCGCTGGCCGTCATCGTCGAAGCCTTGCGGCATCGCGAGCCGCCGCGCAAGACAGCCAAACCGAAGCGCCGGTCGGCTTCGTAGGCCACCTCCAGGCGGCGGTTGGTCGGATTGATGAATACAACTAAAAACCGAATGCGGGATTTGAGGCTTAATCAAAACAGTCCCACCCTCTAGGATCTCCTTCCGAGACAGATCGGGCGCAGACCGCTCGCATGCTCGTGTGGCAAGCGGCGCGTGCACCGTCCCCAGGAAGCAATCCCATGAGAAAGAACCTCGCCGCCGCCGGCGCATCCCTGCTGATGGGCGCAACCGTTGCACACGCCCAAGGCATCCAGATCGCCCCCGCGGGCATGACCCCCACCATCTTGGGCGCAGCGCAGAATTTCAACGGCCACGTCGCGGTGGACATCAAGGCAGCGGGCGACAGCGGCAAGCACGGTAGCGTGGGCATGGTCGACTTCGCGCCCGGCGCGCGCACCGCCTGGCATACGCACCCGGTCGGCCAGTTGCTCGTCGTCACCAGCGGCAACGGCTGGGTGCAGGAAGAAGGCCGGCTCCGACGCGAGATCAGGGTAGGCGACGTGGTCTGGATCGAGGCCGGCGTCAAGCACTGGCACGGCGCGGCACGCACCAACGGCATGCGCCACCTGGCCATCGCCTACGTGCAAGACGGCAAGAGCGCGGACTGGAAGGAGTTGGTAAGCGATGAACAATACAACGCCCGCTAAGTTCGGCACCGGCGTGCTCGCACTCGCCTTGGCTGCGCTGGCCGGCCTTGCCGCCGCACAGAATCCAAGCGCCCAGGAGCCGCATCCGGCGACGAACGCCGAACGCGCCTCGGACACCCTGTCTGCCAAGCAGCAGGCCATTCCCCTGATCGCGTCTTTCATGGCCGCCAGTGACATGCCCAGGCTCAACACCGCACTGGACCAGGGCCTGGACGCGGGCCTGACCATCGGCGAGGCCAAGGAAATCCTGGTGCAGCTCTACGCCTACGCCGGCTTCCCCAGGAGCCTGAACGCACTGGGTGAATTGCGGGAGGTGGCGGACGCACGCAAGCAGCGGGGCATCCAGGATGCGCCGGGGCGCGAACCCAGCCGGCCAGTACCTACAGGCGATGAACTGCTCGCAGTCGGCACTGCCAACCAGACGAAGATTTCCGGCGCACCGGTCAAGAACGCAGTGACCGACTTCGCCCCCATCATCAACCGATTTCTGCAGGCCCATCTGTTCGGCGACATCTTCGAGCGTGACAACCTCGACTGGAAAAGCCGTGAACTGGCCACGGTCGGGGCGCTGGCCGCCATGCCTGGCGTGGAGCCGCAGTTGCGCTCGCACATGGCCGCCAGCATGCGCGTGGGCCTGACGGCCGCACAGTTGCGCCAGTTGACGCAGGTTCTGTCCGAGCGCGGCGATGCGCAGGCGGCCGAACGTGCGAGCGAGGCGCTGACACAGGCGCTTGCCGCCGTGCCGGGAGGCTGAGCATGAATGTTGCCAAGGCCCTGCTGGCTATCATGGCGCTGACCTCGATTGCCGCCTGCACAACCCTTCCCGGTGGCTCGAATAGTGCCGCCGGTCCCCTGGTGATCCAGGAACAGGGCAGCTTCGCTGTCGGCGGAAAGGTGGTGGGCGCGCCCGGCACGTACGACAACAACCACCCGACCCCCGCAGGGCAGACGTTCCACGGCGATCACCTTTACGCCTTCTATCAAGTTCCACAGAACCCCAGGCCGCTGCCCATCGTCATGTTGCATGGCGCCTACCAGTCGGCGCGCAGTTGGGAAACCACGCCGGACGGACGCGAAGGCTTCCAGACTGTCTTCCTGCGCCGAGGCTTCCCGGTGTATCTCGTCGATCAGCCGCGCCGCGGCCGTGCGGGCAACAGCACCGTGGCGGCGACGATCGAGCCCACGCCTCTCGATCAGCTTTTCTTCGATCAATTCCGTATCGGCAAGTGGCCGGACTACTTCGACAACGTCCAGTTCGACCAAAGGCCCGAGACGCTGGACCAGTTCTTCCGATCGGTCACTCCGAATACCGGGCCTTACGATTCCAACGCGATCTCCGATGCAATGGCCGCGCTGTTCGACAAGACCGGGCCCGGCATCCTGTTCTCGCACTCGCAGGCTGGCGGACCGGGATGGCTGACGGCAATCAAGAGCCAGAACGTCAAGGGAATCGTCGCCCTCGAACCCGGCAGCGGGTTCATCTTCCCCGAGGGGGAACTGCCCCATGAAATGCCGAGCGCGGCGGGGACGCTGACGCCGGAGGCGGTGCCGCTGGCGGATTTCGAGAAACTCACCCGCATCCCGATCGTCATCTATTACGGCGACAACTTCCCGGCCGAGCCGACCACGGAGCGAGGGCAGGACAATTGGCGGGTGCGTCTGGCCATGGCCCGGCTATGGATAGATGCCGTCAACAAGCATGGCGGCGATGCGCAACTCGTGCATTTGCCAGAGATCGGCATCCGGGGCAACACGCACTTCCTGATGTCGGACCTCAACAACGTCCAGGTCGCCGACCTTGTGTCGAAGTTTTTGGCCGACAAGAAGCTGGATTGAAGGAGCGGCCTCCGCAGCTCCGCCAGAGCGAATTTTCAAGTTTCGAGGGGTATTCACCATGAAACGCACCGTAGCGAAGGCGACCCTCATGGCCGCCATCGTCGGCGCCTCGGGCGGCGTGGCCCAGGCGGGCGACTACAGGCATCACCCGTTCACCTTGGTCTATCAAGGCGCCATCACGAAGAACGAGCCGGGCAAGGTCAACCTCCGCCCGGTCGAGTACAAGCTGAACGATCTGGACATCGTCGCCAACGTCTATACCCCCGCGAACTACGATCCGGGGCAGAAATACCCTGCCATCGTCGTGGCGCACCCCAACGGCGGAGTGAAGGAGCAGGTCGCGGGCCTGTACGCCCAGCGACTTGCCGAACAGGGCTACGTCACGATCGCGATGGATGCGGCGTACCAGGGCGGAAGCGGCGGCGAACCGCGTAACGTGGACGTGCCCGCCCACCGCATCGAGGACATCCGCCGTGCGGCGGACTTCATCGCCCAGTACGCGGGCGTGGACAAGGACCGCCTGGGCGTTCTCGGCATCTGCGGGGGCGGTGGCTACGCCCTGGCCGCGACGCAGAGCGACAAGCGCTTCAAGGCGGTGGCCACGCTGAGCATGTTCAACTCCGGCCGCGTGCGTCGCAACGGCTTCGCCGATTCGCAACTGAACACCATCCAGGAGCGGTTGCGGCAAGCGTCGGACGCGCGCGCCCAGGAGGCCGCCGGCGGCAAGGTGATCTATTCCGGCGATGCCGAGATGACAGACGAGCGGATTGCCGCACTGCCGTTCGAGATGTACCGCCAAGGCTACGAATACTACTGGCGCACGCATGCGCACCCCGGCTCGACCTTCAAGTACACCACCAGCAGCCTGCTGGACTTGATGCGCTGGGATGCCACCGACCGGATCGAGCTGATCGACAGGCCGTTGCTGATGATCGCGGGCAGCAAGGCCGACAGCCTGTACATGAGCGAGGATGCCTTCGCCAGGGCCTCCGGCACGAAGGACAAGGAACTGTTCAAGATCGATGGCGCCACCCATATCGAGACCTACTGGGTGTCCAAGTACGTGGACGCCGCAATGGCCAGGCTCAGCGAGTTCTACAAGCGGACCCTGTGAGCGAGAAAACGTGCGTCGCCGCTTGCTGTCGGCGGCCGAGACGTTCGCGCCAGGGGGCGAAACCCTGGCGAGCCCTGGGGCAGGGACGTCGCAAGCGATCCCGCTCTTTTGGATGCCAGCCCGCGGACTCCGAAAGGTCTCGCCTCCTTCGTTGACCATCACATCGAGACATCGATCGTAAACAATGGCTTGTAACCATTGTGCCCGTTCCGTTTCCCGCTCCCGATTCGAGCCCGCAGGCGCAGGCCCGCGCGCTTTTTATTTGTTCGACGCATACGATGGACCGATGTGGATGCCGATCTCTGCGTTCGTCCTGCTGGCCGGGCTGGCCACGGTACCGGCCGTGCCGGATGCGCGCGCCGCGGGCCAGGCGCACGGCACTGCGACGGTGTCGGGACAGGTCTACCTGGAGCGCGACGGGCACCCTGGACGCACCGCGGACGAGCCCGGCCTGGCCGGGGTGGCGGTCTCCAACGGCCGGGACATCGCACGCACCGACGCGCGAGACTGCTACCGGATTTCCGCCATGCCCGGGCAAGCGGTGTTCGTGGTCAAGCCGGCCGGGTACCGCTTCATGCCCGGCACCGGCGGGCTGCCGGACTTCTGGACCCGCGTCGTCGCGCCCGGGCCGATGCAAGCCGATTTCGCGCTGCTGGCCGCGGGCGGGCCGGATGACGGCCCAGGCGATGGCGCACGGGACGCGTTCGAGGTGCTCCTGTTCGCCGACACCCAGGTCAAGAGCGCGCGCGACATCGACTACTACCGCCGCGACATCGTCGAGCCGCTCCAGGGCCGCCATGCCGCGTCGTTCGGCATCACCCTGGGCGACCTGGTCGACGATGCGGTGGCGCTGTACCCGGCATTGAACGCGGTCACCCTGCAGCTCGGGGTGCCGTGGTTCCACGTCCCGGGGAACCACGACGTGGACCCGGGCGCGCGCGACGACGGCATGTCGCTGGCGCACTGGGAAGCGGTCTACGGCCCGGACACCTATGCGGTGGAAGAGGGCGCGGCCACCTTCGTGTTCCTGGACGACGTGGTGGTGAAGGCGGACGGCGACTACGCCGGTGGCCTGCGCGAGGACCAGTTCCTCTTCCTCGAACGCTACCTGGCGCAAGTGCCGCGCGATCGCCTGCTGGTGCTGGGCATGCACGTTCCCCTGTTCGACGGCGGGCGGCGCGGCTTCCGTGCCGACGATCGCGCGCGCCTGTTCGCGCTGCTGCGCGACCGGCCGCGGGTGCTGGTCCTGAGCGGGCACAGCCACACCCAGCAGCATTACTGGCACGGCGTGCAGGACGGCTGGGAAGGGCGGGCGCCGCTGCACGAATACAACGTGGGCGCGGCGTGCGGCGCGTTCTGGTCCGGCGCTCCCGATGCGGCCGGCATCCCCGACGCGACCATGAGCGACGGGACGCCCAACGGCCACGCCACGCTGTCGGTGCGCGGGGATGGCGGCTACGCACTGGCCTACCATCCGGCCCGCGTGGCGGATGGCGACTCTTCCTTCACCACGGCGATGGCGCTGCACGCGCCCAGGGTTCTGCGCCGTGGCGCGTATCCGGCCTGGGGCGTGTACGCGAACGTGTTCATGGGCGATGCCGCGACCCGCGTGGAATATCGCATCGACGGCGGCGAGTGGACGCCGATGCGGCGCGTGGAGCGTGCCGACCCCAGGTTGCTGGCCGAGAACGCGGCCGACGACCTGGCCCCCGCTTTGCGCGGCTACGACCGCTCGCCGGAGGCCACCGCATCCACGCACCTGTGGCGTGGCGCATTGGCGACCGGCCTGGACCCGGGCGAACACCGCATCGAGGTGCGGGCCTTCGACCGCTGGCAGGGCGAGGCGATGGCCTCCACCTCGTACGTGCTGCAGGAGATGCCCGCCGATCGAGGCGCGGGGTATGTACCGGCAGGGCCCGTGCCGTGAAATGTCCCGCGCGCTGCATGGCGCCGCTGCGAAGCGACGGCCGCTTCTGCCCCGAGGCCGTTTCATTGGCAACTTGACAGCACCTGATCCGCACCTGATCCGCGGAGGGGATGCTTGCAAGCGTCCTTGTGCATGGCATCATGCACCGCGCGCTGTCCCGGGGGGATGGCGCGCCGCGCGCGGAGGTCGGGGGATTTCCGGACGGTGCCGCGCGGAGGGGATGTTTGTTTTCAGGGGCAAGGACAGATGCGACAGGGACGTGGAGCGGCGCGTGGGCGTCGCCTGGTTTTGTTTTGGATGGTGTTTTCCTGCGGTGCGGCGTTGCCGGCCGGTGCGCAGGATCACGGTCTGGCCGATCGGGAGGCGTTGCGCCAGCAGGAGCGCGAGCGCGCCTTGCGCCAGCGCGAGGAGCGGGGTGCGGACGTGCGTCTGAAGCGCGGGGTTGAGGCGTTCGAGCGCCTGCCTTCGCGGGAGTCGCCGTGTTTTCCGATCCAGCGCATTGTCCTGGAGGGGGAGGCGTCCGAGCGGTTCGGCTGGGCCCTGAAGGCCGCCGACCCGGC
>NZ_JACHGU010000003.1 GCF_014202435.1 Pseudoxanthomonas broegbernensis
CGTCCCACGGAATCATAGGCGTAGTCGGTGACACCGCCCCCGGAGCGGGTCATCTGGGTCATCAGGCCGCTGGCGGTGTGGGTGAAGGTGGTGGTACCCGTCTCCGGGCTGGTCCGGCTCCACATCTGGCCGAGGCCATCGTAGGCATACGTGGTGACGTTGCCGCGCGGGTCGCTGACCTGGGTCAGGTGATCGGCCGCGTCGTACTCGTATTCCGCCAGTCCTCCAAGAGGGTCCTTGGATTGGGTGATCCGGCCCATGATGTCGTAGGTAAGCTCGGTGACTTTGCCCAAAGAATCGGTAATGGTCTTGATGTTGTCGTACAGGTCATAGGTGTACCTGACGTTTTGGCCGTTGTTGCCCCTGACCGCCATCACCCGGCTGAGCTCGTCGTAGTCGAAGTAGGACCTGCCGGTCAGCCCCTCCGTGGTCCCGAGCGTCGGGACGGTGGACGATGCGCCGATGCGTTCCACGGTGATGTTCGAGGCCAGGTCCCGGGTCAGCAGGCGATAGGGATACAGGCCGGAGCCATTGACCTCGTACTCGACCATCAGCCTGCGCGCGGCATCGTAGATGTACTTTTGCTGCACGCCATCGGGGCGGGTGACGGAATCCAGCAGCCCCGAGGCGGCATACGCATACGTCGTGTCCGCCGCTGAACTTCCATTCGGGAAGGTCCGCACCCGCGTCACGCGACCACGGGCATCGTAGAGATACTCCGTCACCTCGCCGTTGGCGCCGGTCACCCGGCCCGGCTGGCCCAGGCCATTGAAGTCCTGGTAGGTGGTGGTATGCCCCAGGCGATTGCT
Organism: Pseudoxanthomonas broegbernensis; assembly: GCF_014202435.1. GTDB lineage: Bacteria > Pseudomonadota > Gammaproteobacteria > Xanthomonadales > Xanthomonadaceae > Pseudoxanthomonas > Pseudoxanthomonas broegbernensis. The sequence continues at coordinate 810 of NZ_JACHGU010000003.1, forward strand.
GACCGACTGCAGCTCGCCCTTTGCGGTGTAGGTATAGGTCAGCTTGTCGACCGGCCCCTCCACGATCATGGTCTTGACCAGGCCGTTGCCGTGCAGGGTGTAGCTGTAGGTGGTGGTCCTGGTCTGGTTGGCAATACCGACACTGCTCAGGTTGCGCTCCGAATACGACGCTATCCGGCCATTGGTCGTATAGGTGTACGCGCGCTCCCACTGGTTCGGGAGCGTCTCCTTGAGCATCCGGTTCTTCGGTGCCGCGTCCCAGGTGTTGGACGTCACCCGTATCAATGGGGAACCGATTCCCTCGGTGGTACTGAGCAACTGGCCATGGCCATTGTGGTTGAGACTGATAATGCCGCCATTGCCGTTGCCGAGCTGTACAGCCCTACCCGATGCATCGAACGATCGGCTCCTTACCGTCGCCGCGCAGTGCGTACTGGCATGCCCCTCCACCTTCACGATTCTTCCCGAGCTAACCGTGTAGGTCGCCTTCTTTCCCAAGGGATTGGTCTCTACGACCTTGGTTACCTCACCATAGTTGTTGAACGTGTAGACATACTCGTACTTGTCGACACCCCCTGCATGCACCCCGCTGAGGACATGCTTCGCACCGTCATAGGTGAACGTCGAGTACCGGATACCGTTGTACGACTTCCCCAGCAGCCGTGTCGATGTCCCATTACCCGTGAGATGATAGGTCACCGTCGTGGAAGGAGACCCCGGGTACGTCAACTGCGTCTGCGTGGACGTCTCCGACAGCAGATACGTGCCTCCCGCAGGATCGATCATCGACGCCAGCCGCCCGGAGGACCAGGTGAACTGCACAATCCGTCCGTTGCCATGAGTCACGCTTTGCAGGTAAGTGCCGGTTACGTCGTACCCGTAGGTCCATTTGATGCCTTGGGGGTTCGCTTCCTCCGTGATGAATCCATTCCCGGAGTACGTCTCGATGGATTCGCCATCGACCCTGAGCGTCCAGCCACTGCTGAAATTTCCATCCAGCTTGTACATTCCATTCGGATCGTTATACCCGGACGATGTATAGACCTCCCTGACGGCACCATCGGGCCGGACCGCAAACGCCAGCTTCAATGTCTTGCCTGAGTGTGGACAGGGACCTTCGCCCGGGGCCGGCAGGCACTGGGAGCCATCCGTGAACTGGAAGATCAGCTTCTTGTCGAAATTGCTGAGGAAATTCTGGCCAAAGATCCCGCGCTGGGCAGATCGACCGTTCCAGGCAAGCCGCGCATAGAGCCCCATCTCTTCGGGAATTTCAAACAGGTACTCCACATCGATCTTGTTGCCGCTCGACAGGACAACCGGGTTTCCTGAGATTTCTTCGCAATTTTCGGCCGCGCCAAACGCGTCGGTAGCCGGAATGTAAGGACGCTGCGTAAACGAGATGGGATACCTGAGCTGGGCCAATTGATCCTGCACGAACGGACGATAGGAAAACGTGCCGTGAATGCTTTCATTGTTGGGGGGCCTGACGCCTCTTACCTCCACGGTTCCCAAGACGGGGCCCGGAGTTGCGTGCGCAGCGGGAAGAGTAGCGACCCGTGTGGACTGCGCAGAGGCATCGCCGGGCACGAACGCTGCGAGCAGCATAGCTGAAGACACTACCAATCCCGTACTGAAGATCCCGGCCCGCATGAGGCTCATTCCTTTGATTGGACGCGGACAAGTCTATCGGCTTGCGATCTTCGGACTCTGGAGAGAATCCCCTGCCTTCTTGTAGGAAATTCCTTACTGGCCGATTCCGGACGGCAAGCACCGCAAGGCCGCCCACGTATGCGGGGTTCGAATAGCGCCCGCAACGCAAAAGGCCGGCGCTGGGCCGGCCTTTTGCGGGACGCAATTGCATGCGGACTACTGGCGGATGGCGGCCTGCGGCACCTCGACCACCGCGGTGGAGGTGACGATCTTGCCGTCGACCACCGGCAGGCGGTCGCTTTCCGGCTTCTCGTCCAGGCGCAAGGTGCCGTCCTGGTCATTGTAGCGGTAGGTCACCTGGTAGCCGACCACCTTGTCGGCGTTGCCCATCGCCACCCGGGTGCCGGGCTTGGAGGCCATGCGCATGGTGCCGGTGGTACCGTCGGCGTTGCGATAGGTAACGTTGTAGCCGGTCACCCGGGTCGATTCGGACACGGCGTTCTCGGTATGGCACTGGCGCTCGGTACGGGTGACCACCTTGCCGCCGACGTGGCGCTTGTCCACCTGGTTGCCGATCACGCCGCCGGCCACGGCACCGGCCGCGGTGGCGGCCTTCTTGCCGCTGCCGCCGCCAACCTGGTTGCCCAGCAGGCCGCCGATGACCGCGCCGGCCACGGTGCCGCCGACGTTGCCGTCCTTCTCGGGCAGGCGTTCCTGCACCACCACGTCCTCGCACACCTCGTGCGGCACGCTGGTCTGGGTGGTTTCGCGCACCGGCTCGGTGCCGATCACGGTGGCGTAGACCTTCTCCTTCTCGGTGACCGGCTCGACCTTGAGCACGTCGGCGTACTGCAGGCCCGCGGTTTCCAGCACGTCGTCGACGCTGGCGTCGCCGGCCGTATCCGGCCCGGCCTGCGCCGCCTCGGCGGATAGGGGGGCGGTCGCCTCGGGCTGGCGCTCGCGGCCGTTCATGAAGGCGGCGGTGGCGATGCCGCCGACCAGCAGGGCACCGGCCGCGATCAACACGGTGGAAGCTTGCTTCATGGTCGCACTCCTGGCGGGGTGGCCCCGCGTGTTCGTTGGCCGCATTGCATCACGGCCAAGCTGAACCGCACCCGGAACGATCCGCGCCTCGGCCGCGCGCGCGGCGTGCTAGCTTTCCTGCACGCACCCGGGAGGCCACGACCGCGCCATGACCAATCCGCTGATCCTGCCTTTCATGGAATGGGCACGCCGCCTGCGCTTCCCTACCCTGTTCAAGCTGACCGCCGCGGCCTTCGCGGTCAGCGTGCTGTGGCCGTTCGATCCGATCCCCTTCATCGACGAGATCGTGCTCGGCCTGGGTACGCTGCTGCTGGCCAACTGGAAGCAGCGCAAGCCCCCGCCGCTGCCCGGCCAGGGACGCGAACCGCCTCGCTAGCGCCGCCGCCATGGACCTGGTCGACAGCCACTGCCATCTGGACGCGGAGGAGTTCGACCCCGACCGCGCCCAGGTCGTGCAGCGCGCCCGCGCGGCCGGCGTGCTCAGGCAGGTGGTGCCGGCGGTGGACGCGGCCGGCTGGCCGAAGCTGCGCGAGGTCTGCGCCGCCGCGCCGGGGCTGTATCCGGCCTACGGGCTGCATCCGGTGTTCCTGGCCCGGCACCGTCCCTCGCACCTGCGCGAACTGCACGCGTGGGTCGAACGCGAGCGGCCGCTGGCGATCGGCGAGTGCGGGCTGGACTTCTTCGCCCAGGACCTGGACCGGGATGCGCAGACCGGGTATTTCGAGGGCCAGTTGCGGCTGGCGCTGGACACCGGCCTGCCGCTGATCGTGCATGCGCGCCGGGCGGTGGATGCGGTGATCGCCTCGATCCGCCGCATCGGCGGTGACGGGCACGGTGGAGCGCGCCTGCGCGGGGTGGTCCACAGCTTCTCCGGCAGCGAGGAGCAGGCCCGGCAGTTGTGGAAGCTCGGCTTCCTCATCGGCCTGGGTGGCCCGCTCACCTATGCGCGGGCGCAACGCCTGCATCGCCTGGTCGCCGGCATGCCGCTGGACTGCCTGCTGCTGGAAACCGACGCACCCGACCAGCCGGACGCCGGCATCCGTGGCCAGCGCAACGAGCCGGCGCGGCTGCGCGCGGTGCTCGATGCGGTGGCCGCGCTGCGCGGCCAGGCGGCGGACGAGATCGCCGCCGCCACCGGCGCCAACGCCGAACGCCTGTTCGCGCTGCCGCCGCCGTAGTCGCGCGGCAGGCGGGGCACGCGCGAAAGGGCGCGCCCGCCTGGCGCGCCCTAGCCCTGGGTCGCGATGGCCTCGGCCACCGCCGCGAACAAGCGATGCATGTCCAGCGGATGCTGCAGGCAGCGCACCGGCAGGGAGGCCGGCACCTGGGAGGGATCGAACGGCGCGGCCCGGTCCTCGATCACGATCGCCGGGCCGGTGTAGCCCGACTCGTGCATGGTGGACAGCAACGCCGCCGCCGGGAACAGCGCGATGCCGTTGTCCAGTACCACCGCATCGGGCGCCCCGGACTCGGCCCAGCGCCGCAGGGCGGCGGCGCCGTCGCCGACCGGGTCGGGCCGGTAACCCTGGCTGGCCAGGGCATTGCCGACCAGCGACAGGCGCGCCGCCTCGCGGAACACCAGCAGGATGCGTTCGCCATGCCCGGCCACCGCAACGGGACGCACCTCGACCGCCTCCTCGCCGGGCAGCGGCAGCCACAACACGATGCGCGTGCCCTGCCCGGGGCGGCTGGAGACCTCCACCTGCCCACCCATCGCGTTGACGATCCGCTTGCACGACACCAGCCCCAGGCCGGTGCCGTTGGGCTTGGTGGTGAAGAACGGGGTGAACAGTTGCTCCAGCGTCTGCCTGTCCATGCCGGCGCCCGTGTCCGACACGGACAGGCAGACCCGCCCGTCCACGCTTTCGGCGGTCAGCTCCAGCAGGCCGCCGGACGGCATCGCCTGGATGGCATTGAGCGACAGGTTGAGCAGGCACTGCTGCAGCTCGGTGTAGTTGCCGTCCAGCGCCAGCGCCGGGTCGGCCAGGCGGACCTTCAGCCGCACCCGCGGCGGCATGCTGCCCTTGAGCAGCAGTTGCACGGCATGGAACAGGTCGGCCACGCGGCAGCGTTCGCTGGCGCGCCGCGAACCGCGCACGAACGACAGCATCGACTCGGCCATTTCGTGGCCGCGGCGTCCGCACTCGGCGACCACCGTGGCCAGTTGCCGCAGCCGCGGGTCGTCGCTGCGCTGGGCGATGAGGTCCGGGACGATCAGCAACGGCTGCAGGATGTTGCGCAGGTCGTGGCTGAGCCCCGCGGCCAGCAGCGAAAGGCTCTCCAGGCGCTGGCTGCGCATCAGCTCCTGTTCCACCCGTTGGCGTTCGGCATCCGTGCGCGCCTCGCGCAGGGCGCGCTCCACCGCCATCGGCAGGCGCGCGCTGCTGTGCTTGAGGATGTAGTCGCTGGCGCCCTCGTGCAGGGCCGCCACCGCCACGTCCTCGCCGATGGTCCCGGATACGAAGATGAAGGGCAGCGCCTGCGAATGGGCGCGCACGATGGACAGGGCCTCGTGCCCGGAGAACCCCGGCATGCTCAGGTCGGACAGGACGATGTCCGGGCCGAACGACTCCAGCGCCTCGCGCAGGCCGGGCGCGTCCTCCACGCGCACGAACTCCGCCCGCAGGTGCGCATCCTCCAGTTGCGCCTGGATCAGCTCGGCGTCCTCGGCCGAGTCCTCGACGAACAGGACCCGGACCGGGGCGTCGCGGCCGATCGCGCTCAGCGGCACGGCTTCAGCCCTCGCCGTCGACCGTGGTGTTGATCACCGCCCAGAACTTGCCCAGGGTCTTCACCGCGGCGAAGAACTGGTCCACGTCCACCGGCTTGACCACGTAGGCGTTCACGCCCAGGTCCCAGCTCCGGGCCAGGTCGCTTTCCTCGCGCGAGGAGGACAGGATCACCACCGGCAGGCGCCGCAGGTTCTCGTTGGCGCGGATGCGGCGCAGCACCTCGAGGCCGTCCATGCGCGGCATCTTGATGTCCAGCAGCAGCACCGCCGGCTCCTCGTCGGTGCGGTTGGCGAAGCGGCCCTTCCGCTCCAGGTACTCGATCGCCTCCACCCCGTCCTCCACATGGACGATGGGGTTGGCCAGGTTGGCCTCGCGCAGCGCGTCGATGGCCATCTCGGCATCGGCGGGACTGTCTTCGGCCAGCAGGATGGTGCGGATCGCGCTCATGCGGTCATGCTCCTTCGGGTAATGGCGGAATCCTGCGCCGGCGGCAGGACGAAATGGAAGGTGGCGCCGCGCCCGGGCTCGGCATCGGCCCAGATGCGGCCGCCGTGGCGGCCCAGCACGCGGCGCACGCTGGCCAGGCCAATGCCGGTGCCGGGGTACTCGCTGGCCTTGTGCAAGCGCTGGAACACGCCGAACAGCTTGTCGGCATAGTCCATGTCGAAGCCCACGCCGTTGTCGCAGACGCTGAAATGGTGGCTGCCGTCGGCCATGGTCTGGTGGGCGACCTCGATCACCGCCGGTTCGCGCTGGAACGAATACTTCACCGCGTTGCCGAGCAGGTTGAGCCAGAGCTGGCGCATCATGTTCTCGTCGGCGATGACGATGGGCAGGGGCGCGATATTCCACTCGATGCGATGCTCGGCCGTCCCGGCGTCGGCGGCGTCGCTGGCGAGGTTGGCGTCCAGCACCGCGCGCGTCTCCTCGGCCAGCGATTGCATGTCCACCGCCTGCAGCTTGAGCGCGCTGCGGCCCAGGCGCGAGTACACCAGCAGGTCGTCGATCAGGGTGGACATCCGTCGCGCGGAGCCGCCGATCACCTCCAGATAGTGCCGTCCCTTGGCGTCGATGCCCTCCCCCAGGTGCCGCGACAATTTGTCGGCGAATCCTGCCACATGGCGCAGGGGCGCGCGCAGGTCGTGCGATACCGAATAGCTGAACGCTTCAAGTTCCCGGTTGACCTCGGACACCTGCTCGATCTTGCCCTCGAGCTGGCGGTTGAGGTCGCCGATGCGCTGCTGGGCCGCCTTCTGCGCGCTGATGTCGCTGACGGTCATGAGCACCACGTCGTCGTCGCGGTCGGGCAGTTGCATGCGCCGGGCATTGACCAGCATCGTCCGGGTCTGCCCGTCGATGGTGCGCTGGACGTGCTCGTAGTCCCACAGCTCGCGGTCGCGGGTGAGCACGTCGGACAGGCGCTGGCGGACCACCGGGTCGCTCCAGGCGCCCTGGCCGACGTCCTCCAGCCGCTCCTGGCGCTCGTCCCCGCCCTCCTCCTCGGCATACAGTTCGGAGAAGGCGGCGTTGTGCATCAGCAGGCGCATGCCCCCGTCCAGCAGCACGATCGGCTCGCGCACGGTCTGCAGCACCGCCAGCGCGCGTGCGCTGGCGCGGCGCAGTTCCAGCTCGGAGGCCGACTGCCGCCGCTCCACCCGGTGCAGCAGCCAGATCACGCCGCCCATCAGCAGCAGTTGCAGCAGCATCGCGCCCAGGCTCACCCAGCGCACCCGCAGCCGCTGGGTCTCGGCGTAGCCGGCGCGCTCGGCCATCAGCTCGCGCTCGTTGCGCGCGAATTCCTCGAACAGGTCGTTCACCCGGTAGCGGCCGTGGACCTCATCCACCAGGTCGGCGCGCCGGTCGCCCGACACGCCCATCGAGAACAGGCGGGCGATCTCCGCGCGCCGCTCCACGGTGTTCTGCAGGCGCCCGATCAGCACCTGCTGCTCGGGGTTGTCCCGGGTCATCGCCGCCAGTTGCCGCAGGATCGGGTCCACCGCCGCGACCGCCGCCTCCAGGCGCCGCTTCAGCTCGTCGTCGCCGTGGCCGCCGCCGATGGCCAGGCCCAGCGAGTCGATCTCGCGGATGGCGGCCTGCAGGCGCTGCGCGCTGGCCTCCACCTGCAGGGTATGGGTGACCCAGGTATCGGCCTGGCGGCTGTAGGCCGTCCACTGCCTGACCAGCAGGTACGGCACCAGCAGGATCAGCACCATCACCGAGAACAGGATCGGCAGGCGCCAACGGACGAAGGAACGTTCCAGCACGTTGGCCTGCATGGGAGTCGACCTCCTTGGCTGCGGGAGACGGGCCGTGCGCCGCGCGCGGCACCGGCCGGGCGATGATGCAGGCAAAGTCCCGCGCTGTTAAGCCTGCCGCCGGCCGCCGGTCTTGGAGGAAAACCTGGTGGTGATGCAGGGATCGAACCTGCGACCCTTGCCGGACGAAACCAGCCCACCCTTCTCAGCCCCTTGAAACAACACACGATCCCGGGCCGGCACCATTTCCCAACCCATTGTTCTGTAATAATTTTGTGAAATATTCCACGCCTGATCAGGACTTGCAAGGACCCAGCCGAATCTGAAGCTCGGCGGTGTGTTTTTAGTGTGCCCGGGGCCCACGGGTCGGCGAACGGCTCATGCCTGTCCCGCATCCGTGCCGAAGTCTCCTCGTGGTGGCAGCCACCCCAGGAGGACGGCAACAACCGGTAACGGGGGTCTGCCTTCATGACCTTTCAGGCCGCCTCATACGGGGCCATCAGAAGCCGCACCGCCCACCCCTCTCCACTCTGGCGTACCCGCCGATCGAACTTCGGCGGATAAGGGCTCAGCCCGATCCGCCACCACATCCGGGGTATCGATCGTCCCACCACTTCACCGTGGTCGGCCGATAGCCGGGCGGAGGGCGGATCCGATCAACTGGCCCATGCTGATCGGCAGCCATAGGAAAGGACGGCTGCCGCCAAAAAAAGACGGCCGAAACCGGCCTTTCGCTTTTCGTATGAACCCTGCATACCTCGGCCTGATCGAACCATGGAAACCTTCATGGATTGAACGCCTGCAATTCCCGCAGCACACCGCTGAGTCGAATCGCGATCCGCGAATTTTCATAAGCGCTCGTACCACCTTGCTGATATACGTTCACGTTGTCGGGAATCTTCGCCAGGATGGTGTAGAGGTCGCGCGCCTTCGTGCTGCGCAACAGGCTCCATCCGGTCTTGTCCCTGATCTCGTTCTTGATCTGCAGCAGCTTGTCCACATCTGTCAAGGCTCCCCCCAAGAAGCCGCGGATGGCCACAATCGATTCGGGGGCCTTGCTGCCCTTGTTGAATTTGGCTCTGCCGTTCCAGTTGGCCGAGTTGACGACCGCGGTCAACCTGGGCATGAGCCGCGGCAAGGGGTCGATGGCCGTGCGCATATCGGCATATCGCGTCAATGGGTTGTACGCGCCGCCGAAATGCGGCAGGAAATCCATGATTTCGTGCATGGTGTGGTAAGGCAAGGAACGATGGTCGTAATCCTTACGCCAAAACGACATGATCGAATACGCCACGGCGGTGATCTCGGGCACGGTGGCACCAGCCTGTTCGGCCAGGCGCATCATGCGTGCCGCGGTGTAGGAGTGCCTAGCCCACATGGGAATCTGGTGCGTGCGGGCATAGATATAGCTGGCGTGTTGCTCTTCATTGGCCGGCCTGAAAAATTTCCCGGTGGCCAGTTCACGCGCCAGCGGATCGCGGTGAATAATCGTGCTATCGGGACGAGCGTAGCCAGCCCTTCCACCAATGTTCGTACTCTCGAAAGTAGTAAAATCTGCGCGGCCTCCCGCGTTGCTTTCGTCGAGCAAGCCTTGACCCTGCGTACCAGTGCCAGCCATGAAATATCTCATCACGTCGTGCAGCGTTGCGATTTTTTCGCGCATGGAATAGTTTCCCGGATTCTGCAGTACCGGGTAGAAACTCGGCGGTATCGGCCGCCTATCCGCAGCACGGATATGATTGAACCAGTTCGCATAATCGGCCCAACGCGTTCCCGCTGGCGTGACCGTATTCAGTTCAGCGGAGATGCCCGCGCTGGCAGCTTGCGTACCGATCCACGTCACTATCCTGCCCAACACACTGTTGAGGCGCTCTTCGATGATCGGGCTCGCATAGGTCATGTGCGCCAGGCGCTTCTCCTCACGTCGCCCTTCTTTCGACGACACCCAGCCGTAGATCGCCATGGCAAGATCACGATAATTGGTATACGCGCGCGCTTGCTGCTTGCGGCCAAAAACGGTGTTTCGACTGGCACCGCCCATTTCACCTTGGTTGTCTTCTATCCACTTCTTTACCTGTCGTGATACCAGGCCGCCGGTATCGGCAACCAGGAAGTTATAGGCGGTGTTCTCCAGCGTTCCCAATGCAAAACTCGCTGGCGAAACCGCGGCCTCCATCTGGCCCAGAACAGCGGCGGTTTCGACATCGATATTGGCGCCGTTGGTTTTGACCTCGTCGGTGAAATCGGTGCCATTGACGATGAGGTAGCGTTGAACGACCCTCCCTTCCTGATGGCCGCGGCCAAGCGCTCGCGGGGCGCTATCGTCGGCCTTGAATTGCATGGCGCGCGCGCCCATCGCATCTGCCTCGCGCTCCAATGCTGGATCGTCGTTGATCGCCACACCCTGGGCACTCCAGGTCGGCCTAACGCGTCCCATGTGCTGCTGCACCACGTGCCAGGCTTCGTGCGGCAGGTGCTTTTCCTGGCCACGGGCCAGATGAATGTCCGAGCCTTGCGCGTAGGCAAGCGCGTTCAATCGCGCAGGCAATGGCGACGTGTAATGCACGCGCACGCCGCTCATATCCAAGCCCGAGAGCGACTCGATGCCGGTGCGCAAACCATCGGGAAGTGCCTGCCCTCTTCCCGAGGCGTGCTGCACCATGCCCGGCGAATAATGTAAGCCAGGCGGAGTGCTGGCGGCATGCGCGGCCCAGCGCTGCAATGCAGGTGCTGCTGTCGTATGGACGTCGGCAGCCCTTGTGGCAGTTTGCTGATGAACGCTGCGTATCACACGATGCTCCTCGAAAGCGATGTCAGTGCATTGACAATGCCGCCAAACGGGCGATCAGATTCTCCTTGATATCGGTATTGGCGCGGATCACCCCCATGACCAACCGGATCTCGTAAGGATGAGCGAGTATCACGGCAATCTCATCGGTCATCTTTTGGATCGACTCCGGGCTGCTCTTGGACAACGCAATGGCAGCCCGGCCGAATGCGGTGCCTGTCAGGCCAAGTCTGTTCAAGGCGTTTGCAATCTGGAATTGGAGCGCGGTCTCAACACTAGCATTGAACGCCAACGTCTCGTAAATCGGGAAATGACTGTTCTCCACAGCCTCCGATAGAGAGTAGTTGCCTGTCGTCAGGGTGAGCGGCATGGCACGTGCCTGCAAAGCCGCCATCACAGGCGCCGGCACGCCATCGGCAATCACCACAGCGCATCGGCCTCCCTCTCCCGTCAGGGCTCTCACACCGGGCTCGGCGTGGTGATCCGACTTACTACGAATGTAGGTAGTGCTTTGCGCCCCCTTCACCGGAGTTTCCTCGGGAGGGCGTAGCTCGCCGTAGATTCCTACCACGATGGCGAACGGAGCCCGCTGCGGGGCGACGGCGCTGACAGCCGTGACCCAGCCTGCAACGGAAGTGCGCTGATTGGCGTATCCGATATAGATCTCGGCATCCGGGTATTTCGCGATCAGCTCAAGCAGTACTGCTGATGCCATGTTTTCGGCGGCGTAGTCATGGAGCACTCGATCCAGCGACCCGATCGAGCGCGTATCGCTGGCGTTGTAGAATGCACCCATTTCGCCATGCCCCATTCCCATGAAGCCATGGTGGATGCGGTCAGCGTGGTAAATGACGTTATTCTTGTCGCCGGGATTCGACACGGCCTGCCCGCCCCTGTAACCCAACGTGCCGTACTCGTACAGGCGCAGGTTGTGGATGCTGCGCTTGTCTTCGGTGAATCCTTCCATGGTGTCGAACACCGTGGAGACGGCTAAGGCGGACATCTCCGACCCAATCGGCGGAAGTACTGGATCGGATAGCGGCCCCTCGATGATGAAGTCGCCCGGACGCGCCAACTCCTTCATTCGCTGGGGCGTAATGAACGCGAGACTGCCGCTGAAGGATGTACCTCCGCCATGGGTTTCCTTGGCATATTTCACGCCAAAAGCGCTTAAACCTAGGCGATTTAGCATGGTGACGGTGCGGACTACGAATGCCGTGTCGCCCTGCCCCATCGCACTCTTGCCCATCACGTAGTAGATGGCTTTGGGGTTGAGCTTGAGCGTCGCCAGATTTCGCTCGAAATTGGTTAGGGCGTTCAGATTTAGGTTCAGATCTTCGGCCTTTTCCATCGCCTTGGACTTCGCGTTGTCCGGCATGTATCTCGACAGCTTCGACGGCGGCCGGTCTATACCTCGCGTCAGCGCCGCGCGATCGAACGCTGCTTGCTGTTTGGCGGAATTCATCATCTCGCAGAGGCTGGTTACCATGGCTTCCAGGCTGCCTATACTCTCCTCGTCCTGTACTTCCCCGCTATCGTGGATGGCCCAGTACGCGTCTTCTGCCCTGGCGTACAGTTCGAAGAACTCCCTCTGCAGGCGTGGTGGGATCGACGAACTGTAGCTGAGCACGTCATCGAAGTGATCCAACACTTCGTAGATGGCCTCGAGCTTGTCCCATTCCTCGTCTCTCACTGCCCTGATCCGCTGCACCACGGCGTCGGTTGCCGCGGCATGGCGGCGGGGACCGCTGGAGTAGTGCAAGCTCCCCACAGAAACCAATTCACCTTGCGCGCGCTTCTGGAAGACCGGCGTGGCCGGAACGGACAGGTCCGATGGGTAAGATCGCGTGGCCGTCGTTCGCGGCGATGCTTCTAGCGTTGCATGCTTCATCAGAAGGTATCTTCGTAGAGGCGGCGTCTGATGCGCGGCAGCATCTGCGCGTCGTAATCGCTGGCAGGAGCCTCGTCGCCGATCACCTCGTCTACGTCGTCGGGCGATAGTACTTGGCTGTCGAAGACGATCTTTAGGTCGCCGATGGACTTCGCACCCCGCATCGCCTTTAGGATCAGGCGATGCGCAACCGCGTGCGGACCCCACAGCTCACGACTCAACTTGTCGTGGGTCCCGGCATTGGTAAAGGTGTACAGCGTAGGCATGTGGAAGTTCCGGCGCTTCAACCCTGTTGCTTGAATTTTTTGTCGCAGGCGGCCGCCGGGGTCTTGGCGGCGAGGGTCTTGCAAGGATCGAAACGGCCGCGCGAGCATTCATTCGGTCTCAGTCAAGACGAAGTCGGCGGGCGCAAACACCTTGCCCAGTTTGTCGTACTCGCGCTCCAATGCGCGCATCACGTCTTCCATACCTACCGCCCGCTGGCCGGCCGCCGCGTAGAAGGCCGCGCGCAGGGCGATGTTGTTGATGTTGCCGCCGCTGAGGGCCGCCTTCGCAGCCAGCAGCTCGAAATCCAGATCGGCGGCCAACGGCGCATCGGGCGGAAAGGCTTTGTGCCACAGTTGGCGGCGCTGGGCAGCGCCCGGGAACGGATACTCGATCATGAACTTGAAGCGCCTCGTGAAGGCCTGGTCCAGGTTCTTGAGCATGTTGGTGGAGAGGATGACGATGCCCGGATAGGTCTCGATCCGTTGCAGCAAATATCCGGTCTGGATATTGGCGTAGCGGTCGTGTGCATCGTGGGTTTCTGTGCGCTTGGAGAACAGGCTTTCGGCCTCGTCGAAGTACAGCACCACGTTCATCGACTCAGCCTGGTCGAACAACTGCGCCAAGTGCTTCTCGGTCTCGCCGATGTACTTGCTCATCACGCCGGCCAGATCCACCCGATACAGGCCAAGATTGAGCTCATTGGCGACGATCGAGGCCGCCATGGTCTTGCCGGTGCCGGACGGCCCGTAGAACAGCACGCATAGATTCCGGCTGTTCGGGTTATGGCGATCGAATCCCCAGTCCTCGATCACTCGGTGCCGGTGCGTGGCATATTGCAGCACCTCTTCCAGCCAGCCTCGCGTGGGTTCTGGCAGCACGATGTCATCCAGGCGGTAGCGTGTCTTGACCTCTTCGGCCACGCTGAACTGCTCGGTCACGCTGGCATCGCGACAGGCATCGATCAGCAATGTTTCAGGTGCGCTGTCGCCGCCATCGAGCACGCGACGGCTGGCTGCTTCTTTCAACACCGAGTCGATCTGCGACTGGGTGAACAGGTAGCTGTTCACCAGTTTTCCGAGCAGGGCCTCCGATACATCGATCGCCTGCTGCTTTGCACCGACCTGCCAAAGGCTTCGGCGCAGAGCAGCGTCCGGCATCGGCACCTGGATCGTCAACGGCGTCATCCGGTGCCGCGTGAACCGGTGCGCATGCTCGCTCAGCACGCGCGCCGGCCCATTGATGGCAACCACATACCGTTGACTCTCCATGAGCGTATCCAATGTCGCCGAGAACAGCGCTTGTGTCTCATCATCTACCGCGTTTCCACTCATGCGATGACAATCGACCAGCACCAGCACTCGATTGCAAAGCAACGCGTCCCGGCACAACTGACGCAAACGATCCAGCATCGCCGCGCGCCCTTCCCCTGCCGCCCTTCCCGTCAGCAGACCGCAGTCCAGGCGCGCACAACCCATGCGAAGGGGGGTGAAGATCGCCGCGCACAGCCGTTCCAGCATGCGCGCGTCGGGCCCTTGCAGCTGCAACAGGAAGGCAGCGTCTTGAGGGGCACCGGCACCGCACCGTTGCACGAAGCGCTCGGCGAGCTGACGCGACGAGTCGTCGACCTGCAGTGTCTCCAGCATATCGGCGGCCGGCAATTCCGGAAGTGCTTCATAAAGCCGAAGTTGTGGGACGGCGCGCCCGGACAGGTACGCTGCCAGCGTCGCATCGATGTGAAACGCGCCCCGCAGCCGGAGCACGTCGCATTGAGGGCCGATCTCAAGCAAGCGCCAATGCCGCAGCGCACCATCCGCCAAGAATGACGCCTGCAACGCGAACGGGACACCCAACAGATGGGCCACGACCGAGAGCGGGAGATCCGGTTCCGCCACTGCTTCGCCATCGGAGAGTTCGGCCAGTATGCCGCGATACTCGGGGTCGATGTCCGGGAGCAGCGCTATCAATACCACCTGCTGCTCCAGCGGCGTTAGCTGGAAGAGCTGTGCCAGGTGAATCCAGGGGATGAAGCAATCGTGCGCCAGCGTGGCCTGCATGCGATCGTCGAGTTGTCGCCAGTTCGTTTGCAGCACGACGTCGAGCTCGCGTGCGTGCTGCTCGCGCAAGCTGACTTGACGGGCCGCCGTTGACCCAGGCGTCTTGGACATGGATACCGCCTGCCGCCGCGAGAGCGCCCGATCGATCAGCAGATCGGCATAGTGACACAACGCTTCGAGAAAGGCCGCGTTGTCGGCAAAGGGCGGAATAGCATAGTTCATCATGCTGCGCTCTCCAGTGCGGTGCGCGAGAGGTCCAGCAGCAGCACCAGGCGATCGTGCGCACCGTTGTTCCAGGCCTCGTGCTCCACTGTGTCATCGAACAACAGACAGCGCCCTTCCTGCCACGTCCTTCGTTCGAACCCCACGCGCAGACCGCAATCGCCCTTCACGTACAGTGCCAGGTGCAGGCGCAATACCGCGCGCGTGTAACCGACATGCGGCAGGATGCGCGCGCCCGGCGCCATGCGTGAAAATCCCGCATTGACGACGCCATGCAGCCCACCCAGCAAGGTGGCCGAGCGCGGGCAGAACACGCAGTTCTCCCTCAACGTGCACCCATTGGCGTACAGGCCGTAAACGTCCCAGCCCTGGTTGTAGATAGATTGTTCCGGCCAGGCGGTGAATTCGCCGCGGGGCAAGGCCAGGCATTCGTCGCGTATCGACTGCCAATGCGCTTCCAATACCGCGGCGGCTATCACGTTGCCGGTCGGAAAGAACATGGTCATCACCAGAAAAGTTGCCAGTGGTCGCCATCCCACACACCGTGGCCTTGCAACGTAAAGCGCACCTCCTTCTCATGCCGCGGAAGGCCAAGCGCCTTGTGGTAGGCGTTGCCGTCGTGCAGCCACAGATGACCGGGCGTGTAGCTCACGTCGGCGCATGCACGCTCGGCCAGCTTCGCCAGGAATTCGGCGTCAGCCAGACCTTGCGCCTCTGCCCGGCACATTCGCCATATGCGCATACCCGACCCCAATCGAGGCAGCGCAATCGGCAAAGTGAACGATAGCGTTAGCCCGTCCAGACCCAATGCCATGTGTGCCGTGTCCGCATGCACAGGATTTCCGGGAAAGTCCTCGCCGTCGCGCCGCGCGAACCAATGCGCATGGGTCACGTCCATTTTTTCGCCAGCCGTGAAGCGTTGATGGCCCAGGAACAGATGGAAGCCTGGCAATGCCGACGGCCGGACATCGGCCAACCAGCCGACAGGCTGCCTCAGGTGCGTTTCAAGTGCCTCCCGGAGTTGTTCGTACAATTTGGCAAAGCACTCCCGCAGCAAGGCGTTGTATTGCCGCGCCAATTGCAAATACGGCCCACTGACGCTGCCCACTAGATCGTAGTAGTTGGTTGCGCCAAGCGTATAAAAAGGAAGCCGCGGATGGCGGGCTATCCAGAAGGCCTGCAGATCCAGTAGTTGCTCGTAGTGTTTCGCGCAATCATCCGTACTGCACACCGGCAGCATTCCATCTTCGACGACGGGCGCGTCGACAGACCGACTAAACAGATGGCGCATCCGAACCCACCTTGTTCGGGTCCTGCGTGCCATTGCCAACCAGCCTCACCAAAGCACGTGTCATCAGACGCCTTTGCCCGTTATCGAGCGTAATTCCGGTGGCCTTCTGCAAATTCTCCTGGAATATGTTGATGTTGTTTCGGATCAGGTTCAGGTCGTTGCGATTCTTCTCGTTGTCGTTGATCGCCACCAGGGCGCGCACGCCCAGGGCGAGCAATGCTTTCTGCGTGGACGTGAACTCTAGTTTGGTGATCCGGGCAAACGTGTCGATAAGGTCAGCAATGAGCTTCGGGTCGACGCGATTATGGGGTTGCGTGCCGGGCGGCGAAGCGGAGCAGACGATCTTCTGCAGCTTCTGGATGAAATCCTCGCGTGCGGCCTGGTCCGCTGGCATATTCGTTGCATCGCCAAGGATTTGGGTGAGATCGCCCACGCGTTGATCGATCTCGCGCTGGGCATCGGCAAGCGATGACCCCTGCCCGTACGCCCCGCCCCCTACCGGAAGCGAACGAATCTCGTGAACCAACTGCGTCGCCGGATCGAAGGCTGGAGCCGCAGCCATTGACGGCTGTGTCGGCGTGCCCGCAGCCATGGCATTCAGCATCTGGCTGTTGCCGGGCCCAAGCGGCACCCAATACGCCTGAATGTTGGCAGGGTTTATGCGGCTGTCGAAAGAGAATTGCAGCCGCCATAGCTCACCATTGCGCACTGGTACGCACAGTGACGTTGATTGTTGAATCGTAACTGAGCTGGTTCCGCCCTTCTCGGACGAGGTGATATAAGAGGTAGTGCTGGCAGAGGCGTAATAGCTGATCGCGTTGCCCCCCTGCTGCGTCGACGTCGTGCAGGTGAGCGAACCGGCGAACGGGTTGCCGTTTGGATAGAGGGTTGCCACGATGAAGCCATCGGTCTTGGCCACCTGGCTCTGGATTGGAGAGCTGCTACTGATGCCGATCTGGACCCGGGCCCCGAACAAGGCCACGTTCCCGCCCTCGTCCACTTGCACGCCCGACACATCCATCGACTTCGCTTCCAGCGAGCCAGCGGAAACGGCGCCCGTCACCTTCACGCTGGCGCCTTGCAGTTGCTTGGCAGCAATGATGTTGCCCGTCGCGTTCGCATCGCCGCTTACTTCAAGCATGCTTGTACCGGCACCCGCCGTGGGGCCGATCACGACATTGCTTTGGGTCACGCTCAACAGCGGCGTGCTGCTAGTCGGTCCAACCATCAGCACTGTGCCGCCATTTCCGGCACCCGTGATGCTGGCCCATTCCGTCACGGTCAGCCGTTTGGCGCCAAGCTGGTTGAAATTGCTGGAACCGCTGAAGTTCACATCGCCATTGACCTGAAGCGAATATTTGGGATCAAGCTCGTCAAGCTCGGCATTAATACCTACCGTATTGGCCGCAAGTTTGTTCGTTTGCCAATCCGGACCATTGCTTTGCAACAACATCGCAGGCGGTGGAGCAGGCACGGCTGAGTCGACATTGCTGCGAAACATGCCCATCAGCGTGGGCACCACCATGTACGCAGAGATATTGGCCGGAAGCGGGTTGCCGCTCTTGTTGATCACGATCAGCGTGATGTCGTCGATCACCTCGTCGACCACCCATTGCCGCTGGTAGCCCACGACGGTATCGGGTTTGAACTGATCCACCACCAGCCAGTCGCCGCTCCTGAGATTCTTGGTGAATTCCGGGTCCGTGCCGGTGACGACGGTGCCGCTGCTGCTGATAGTGCCGTTGCCTGGCTTTGCTTCGCTGCTGCCATTGACTCGGAATTTGTAGGCCGACTTCTGCAGGATAGTCGCGAACTGATCGGTCAGTTCAAGCGTGGTATTGCTGGTGATCGTTCTGATTTGATGCGCCTGCTGCATCAGACTGCCCAGCACGATGCAATCGCCGTAGCCGACCTGCGACTTGAAAGCGGTTTGAAAGCCGTTGAGCTTCGCAATGTCCTTGCTGTCGGCCGTTACGGTTCCGGAACCTATGAATCCAGGGCCCGTGCCGACGGTCAGCGATGCCGGCGGATCGAGTGCCTGCACGCCTACATTGCCCGAGGCGTAGTAGATACTGCTATAAGTTGCGGTGACATCCTGTTTGGTCCAATAGCTGAGGATGGGCAGGTTCTGCAACTTGGATCCATTGCCTTCAAAGGACTGCGCCTTGACTGCGCCGGTGCAAGTGAGGCTGTCGGCCAGCACGCTGCCGTTCACGTCCAGCGCGGCCTGCGGCCCCACGTCGCTGGTGAGCCCAATGCCCACGCGCCGGCCCGAGGTAATTTGCAATGCAGCCGGACCCGGCGTGCCGCTTTGCACCGCGGACCTCACTCCCAATTCCACCTTGCCCTGACCGTCGATGCTGAGCACTTCGCCCACATCGCCCGCGGTGAAGCGCACCAGGGTCATGCGGATGTAGCTGAAGCGACAAGGCAGCAGAATGTCCTGCTGAAATGCCTGCTCGATCTGGTACTGCCCCTCTCCGGTTATCCTCTCGACCACAGCCTGGCGCGGCACCAGCGCCGCCGTGCCGACGGGCAGCTCGGGAATGATCACATCGCCGACTTGCAACGACGGATACAACGGACTCTGCAGCGTGAGCAAGCGGCCGCGCGTCGTAAGTGTGCCCACGCCCTTGGCGACAATGCGCTGAACCTGCAAGGTAGCCTGTGGCTGATCGATGCCGACACCCAGGCTGTCTCGTGTCGTAAGCATGCCGTCGAACTGGCTGCGCCTGGCCTGCACATCCAGGTAATCGCTCTGGCTTCCGTCCTCCCTCAAGGCCAGCATCCTGATGCCGATGAAAGGTTCGCCGGCCACGTCGGACATCGCGCCGTTTTGCGCTCGAATTCCGTTCCCCTCGGTGACCAGTTCCACCACGCCCAATCGAGAGCCGACATAGCGCCGCTCGTTCTGGCCCAGCTTGAAGCTCAGCGTGTCGACGCCGCCTTGGGTGGAGAAGTTCACAATGGCCAGGAGTATGTTGATGCCAGGATCTTGCAGCGTGGGCAGGTATTCGATGAGCGGCTGCTGCACGATACGCTTGTAACCGGGAACCCCGCTCTCCACGCTGTAATCGGCATAGACCTCGTGGTAGCGGATCGTCAAATAGACCACCTCGCGCGCGGTTACGTCGGCAAGCCGCAGCACTTGGGCACCGGCGAGCACGATCTGCCGCCCCAGCCGATCAATGGCCATGCCCGCGCCCACCCTCACCTGGTCAGAGCCGGGCTGCCAGACCACCTCCAGTCCGCTGGCGATGCCGTAGGTGCGCAGGCTGCTGTTGAGCAGGGCTCGCATGCCCATGTTGTATTGTTGCTCGCACACGAAGTCGGCAGTGAGCAACGATTCGCCTGAAAAATAATTCGTGCGGGCTACCGGTGTATTGTTGGGATCAGACATAGGCAAACCACCTGACACGAATAGGATCTTCGCTGTCCGCGCTCGGTGCGAGCACGGAGGTCAGCGTGAGGGAGAATTTCTCCGGGCCGACGTCGCTTACCGACGTGGCGTAAGGCAAGTTGCCCAACACTGTGATCAGCACTTGCGGATTACGGTCGAAGGCCGCCGTCTGTTGCGAACGGTAGTAGACGGACTGTGTCACGCTATCGCCCTGTCGGCGCAAGCCAGTCGCGGGAATGCTGGCAACGCCATGGGTACCCGGGATCGCAAGCGCCGTCGCTCGATTCGCTACCGGCTCGACGCCCAGATCGGCCGGCAGGCGGCTGGTCACCGGCGCGCGCATATCCTGCAACGATTCGATGCCGCCGTTCTGTAGGTTGATTTGCGCCAACACGATGCTGCCGCCGGGAAGCTGGTCGACGCTGTTGGCTACTTGTAGCGTGCCCGCCATGTCCACGACATAGGGCTGTCCACTTACGGATTGGGGCGTGCTGGGATAAACCAGGCCGATGAAACTGGGGTTGGCCGCATTGGCCGGCACGGTGATGGTGTTGCCCGCCCCCTCCGGGAGGATCACGAAATGTCCTGCCGAATCGAAACCCGCGCCGCTTTCGACGGCCAAGGTGTTGCCGCTCGGATTGGTAACCATCAAGCCGCTCAGCACACCCGGGGTGAACAACAACTGGTTCTGCAGTTGCAACCAGTTGACGAAGTAGTTCTGCGCCAGGGTCATTTCCCCGGAAGTCAGGAACATGCCGTCCTCGTACTTCAGGGTGTAGGCAGTGTCTTGCGGAATGGTCGGACTTGGCGGTTGTGTCATGAGGGCATCCGTGTTCCGAGAACGGCATTGATGTTGAGTTGCGGCGCCCTGGGCCGCGGACATTCCGCGGACAGGCCCGTGTCGTCGGCACGCAGGCACATGCCGCCTTGAATCTGCCACTGGTAGCGACTGGTTGCCGGCTTGAGCGCATCGAGCAGGATGGCGAGCTGGCCGAACAACCACTGCACTTTCTGCGCGCCAGCGGGAGCAAGCACCAGATCGGTATCGACCTTTGCGGGCAACAGCACCTGCACTACGAACAGCCAGGGCGCGTAACCGGAAACCAGTGGAAATCCTGGCTGGTAGGACGCATGCAATACGAACGTGCCAGGCACATCGGCCCGCCCATTGACCACGATGGGTGGCGGAGACGGGTTGAACACGTTCACGCTCAACTGGCCGATCTTGACGGGCGCGCTGCTGCCGGGCTGGTAGCACTCCACCTCGGCCCACGGCAAATCGAGCATCAGGTTGAGCAGCATGCTCATGCCTTGTGCCGTGCCACGCAGTCGGTACAAAGCCATGATCTGGGCAATTACCGTACGCTTCTTATCCAGGCTCCATGCCTGATCGAGCACCAGGTCAACCCAGCTCGCCAGCCAGCCGAGGAATTCGTTCAGCCAGACGGTGAAGGCTTCCAAGTCGTCGTCGCCCGACCGTGCGGCAACGTGGTTGGCCAGGGGATCGGGTCGCTTTGGCACGCCGATATAGCTGTTGAACAAGGTGAGCAGTACGTCACGCTGCTCCTGAGGAAGACCGGAGATTGGCGGAATGAATTGTTCATCGCCGGCGGGAAACAGGAAGCTGAAGCGGCTGTAGAACAGGTTGCCGACAACTCCGGCGGCGAGAAGCTCCTGGATGCCGCGCCGTCCGTCCAGCGTGTCGTCGTTGAGTCCGGTCAGTAGCTTCTCGAATATCTTCAGGTAGCCCGCGACGAAACCGTTGTCGGCTTTGGCGAACACCGACGGCAGGTAGCGCAGGTACCCGGATGTGACGATCTGTGCGACATCGTTCATTGCGCGTTCCTCGCGTACAGCTCCAGGCAACGCAACTGTGGCAGGCCGCGGTAAAGCATGGCAGGCGGACCTGGCGGCAGATCGGCGAGCAAGCAATTGACGCCCAGCCGGGCATAGCTCGGCAGCCGCACGGTGGGTGCGTAGTTCAGCTCGATCCGCTCCAACGCCGCCACGCCCGGTACCGTCTCGATAATCCACTGCAACCGATCGATTGCCGGCGGCTGGTCATAAGCCCAAATCTGATCCGGTTTAAAGTAGGCGAACAAGGTCGCCAGCAGGGTATCGAGTACGAAATCAAGCTGCACCTGCGGCGGGCAGCGCACGGCCACGCTCAGATTTATCTCGGTGAGCTGGGCCGGTGCGACGTTGACCCGGTTGCCCAGCAGCACCCGCGGCGCCAGGTAAGCCCTCACGTTTTCGAGCAGGGTCCGTTCGGCCTTGTCCGCCTCCTGCGCGGCGCTGCCGCTTGGCTTTTGCAGGATCAGCACGCGGCTCATTCCGCCACGCGCATCGGTCGCCTCGCTATTCGGATAGGGCGGATATTGATAGGCCCAGTGTGCGTCGCTGAGCACGTACACGCTGATTGCTTCGTCGCGCGCCTTCGCGTCGGCGCGCTTGACAAGCAACGGCGCCGATGACGAGGCATGCTGCATATTTTTGTACGCGATCATCTGGTTGGTTTCCCGCGCCAGAGTCTCGACATCGCTCAGGGACAAGGCCAGATACGGATTATCCAGGTACTCCAACACCGCGTTCTGAAGTTGCGCGCGATCGAGCGCCGCGCCCGTTTCCACCTGTCCCAGCACCGCGCGCAGGCGCTGGAAGGCAAAGTCGCAGTCGGCATCGGCCGCTTCGCTATAAGGCGTGCTGTTGGTGGTATACGCAAGGCCGAGCACCTCGCGCAGGAAGTTCTGCTGCGTTTCGTTCGGAATGGCATTGGCCTGATACAGCAGCGACTCTCCGATCCAGCACAACATCTGCAAGAACGTGATACCGGGGTCGGAGTCGTTGTAGTCGGTCCACAGCCGTGTGTATTGCGGTATGCGTCGGATCAGCTCGGCTTGGAGCGCAGCTCTGTCGCGCGTGTCGAGATCGGGTAGCTCGAAGCTCATCGCGCCACCTCGCCACCCGGCCGCGCATATGCGAGCACGCTGATGCTTCCCGCCACCGGTACCTGGTCCGGTGCCAGCGCGATGTTGCCGCCTTGTACGCCGTTCAAAGACAGGCCCATCACCTCGGTCACACGAGGGTCACGCCGCAGGAAACGAGTCGCCTGAGCAGCCTGCACGGTCTGCCCGAAGTCCCATCCCTGCCCTTCCGGCCCTCCGAATACAGGCTGCAGAAAGGCCTGCAACTGCCGGGTCAAATCCTGCTGGACCGTCAGACGCTGGTCGGGCGCGACATTCACGCCGACTTGGGCGACCACGTCGATGGGAAGGTAGCGCGGCTCGCAGGTATAGATGCGCGTGGCCAACGGGGCGAGGCAACGCTCGCGCAGGTAGTTCGCCACCTCGTCGAGCAACGCAGGCGATGCATAAGGTTGCGCCGCCTGCGAAATCGCCAGAACGCCGACCGCGATGCGACCGTCGGCGGCGATCACGGCGTGCGCGCGGCTCACCTCGGAACTGGCGGCGCGCGCAAGCGTGTCGAAATCGTCCAATTGCACTGCACGGCCGTTGGCCTTCACCTGCGGCGGCGCCGTAGCCAGAAGTTCGTGCCGGGTGTCGCCATTGACGCCCCCAAGGGCCGCGGCCGGATTGCTCACCGAGGCGATCGCGTTGAAGCCAGGACGCAGCACAGTGAGCTCGTCAGCCCCGACGTTGCCGGCCAGGCCCTGTGTGTATTGGTAGAAAGCAGCGACGATGTTGTTGTAGCCACGTGGCGGAATCATGCCGTGACATCCGTCACCGAAGCGGATCATCCCGTTTTCGTTGTCCAGCGTGTACACCCGATCGGCGGGTCCGCTGAAACTGAAACTGTCCACCAGATCCCAGCGCCGCCACACTACGTCGCTGGATTGCACCGAGGTACCGGGCGAGGTGACGGTGAGCGACAGATCCTCTTCCTCGCCCGGCGCAGGCTCCATGCCTGCGGGTTCGCCGACCTCCAATTCCATGCCGGCCAGCACGGGCGTATACGCCATTTCGAACACCTGGCTGGGCTGTTCGTTGCTCGAACCCAGCGTCTCGTCCAGCACCGTGCTGCGGTTGCTTCCCATCACGGTGTTCGGATAGACCCCGTACACCGTGACATCCTGGCTCGGACGCGCGCTTTGAATCCGCAACCAGCAAGCCGCCTGCGCATACAGCGTGGCCGCGCGCAGATCCTCAGGCACGGTGAAGCTGACGATGCCCGAACGCGTCAGTCCCGCCGTAGCGTCGTCCACCGCCAAGGCGCGCCAGTTCAACCCGTCGTAGTACTGCCACGGCAAGGCCGGCGACTCGCCGGCCGATTCCTGCGCCAGGTGGAAATACAAGCACAGCCTTTGCCCCAGCGTGTAGCGATTGAAATCGTCCGGCGCGAAGCCGAGGTAGCAACCGGTGTAGCGCTCCTCCATCGGCTTGAACGGACTGAACAGAAAGCGGCTCAGGGTGAACGCGTTATACGACCACAAGTTGCTGGGAACAGCGGTATAGGCGTAGCTCAGGCACAGCGATTTAATGTAGGGCGGCGCATAGCTGCTGGGTGTGTAGCTGTAGGAAAAATTCGCGCCCTCCACATCCTTGAGATAGGCCGTTACCTGCTGCTTTTGCTCGGTCGTGAGGATGGTGTCGGGAATGGCATTGATCGTGGCAGCCACGCCCTGCGTGGTGATGCCGCCGATATCGCCGTATCCGCCTGAGGCGATCACTACCCGGATCCAATAGCCTTCGACACCGGCCACCGTGGTGGGCTGGATGTCCGGACACAGAAAGCGCACCCACGTCGGCCCCAGCGGATTGTCATTGCGCAGGGCATTGGTGGTGTCGACGAAACGATAGGTGCTGATCTGCGTCGGCGTCTCGTTGAAGGACTGCCAAGCCGAGCCATCCCAGTATTGCCAGTACAAGGTCACAGGGTAGTCGGCGGCCACATCGCCGAGGTCGAAATTGAGCGCGATCTCGGCGCCCTGGCGTGTGAACAGCGTATCCGAACGCAGATAGAACGCATCCTCCGCTGCCGGGGTCTGCCCGAACGGATACGCGCCATTGCGGATATTGATCTGCACCTGACCGCTGGCGGCCTGCTCGGGCATGATGCCGTCTCCAGACAGCGTGCAGCTCAAGCCGGTGATCACCGGTAGCTGATTGAGCATGCTGTTGGTGATACGCAGCATCGGTGCAGGCTGCGTCAGCAGCCAATAGCAAGGTTCCGAGGCGTCCTGCCCATCCGTTGCCTGCCGGGTCTGGCTATCCGTGGCACCTTGCTGCGCACCTGTCTGCACCGTTTCGGTGAATCCGCTGAGGCGGCCATCGGCGGCATACAGCTCGGCTTCCAGTTGAGTCGGGCTCAGTGCGGCACTGCTTGGCGGCTGGTGCAACTCGATCTGCAGATTCAAGCCGTCGTGCGTGCCGGTGACGGTGGCGCCCAGCGGATTGAGTGCACCGTCTGCCCATTGCTCGAAATATTCCGGCGCCAGCCGCACGCCGCTGAGGTTCACGGTGATGCGCTGCAAGGCCGGATCGGGTTTGAACAGTTCCGGATCGCCGAGCATGAACCAGTGCGACAAGGGGATCTCCAACGCGTCGTTCTGCTGCGCCAGAAACAAGGGCACCGCGCATCCGCCACCCAGGGAATCGAAGGCATTGATGTAGCGATCCTGCGACGGAATCATGGTCAGCAGGGCACTCAAGGTGGCTGGCACCACCAGCAACGATTCATTGGTCTCGAAGCGGATCTTCTGCGTCTCGGTGTCCAGCACGGCGCTGTCTTGCGGCACCTCGCACGGCCCCTGCCCCTCCTGCAGAGTGAAGGTGAGCGGTACCTTGGCCGCCAGCGGCGGCCGCAGCTGCAAATTGAGAAATTGGTAGAATGCCAATTGACGCTGCCGGGGCAGTTGGTTCTCCATCTCGCCGATGTAGCGCGCCAGCAACGAGAACAGGTTCAGCAGCACCAAACCCGGGTCCTGGTTGACGTCCTCGGCGGTGGGCTCAGCGCCGACCCACGGATCGGTCCACTCCGGCGCATAGGTGCGCGCCAGCGCCAGTGCCTGCCGGTAGAACTGCTCGGCCGTGCGGAAGTCGAGAGTGGGATCGTTCACGCTGCTGCTTGCATCAGCCCCTCAGGGGCTGCTCCTGGCTCAGCAATTCCTCCAATACCGCAATCGCCCCTTGGATGCGCAGCATGACTTGTTGCAACTCACGCGTGCGCGCATCCAGCGCTCGCGCCTGATCCTGTCCGGACAAGTACTCCTGCCGCAGTGCGGCCAGTTTTCGCTCAATTCTCTCGGAACCCGAAACTGGCTCCCAGTGGAGTTCTTTCAGAATGCTTGCCTCGCTCGCTTCCATCGACTCGCTCCTTGTCACGTCAGCTCTTCAGATAAAACGGATAGACCAGGTTGTCCGGACGATTTCGGTCGCGGATCAGATATTCGATGGTGATCAGCATGCAGTTGGTCTGGCGCGGATCGATGGCTGCGGTCACGGCGATGACTTGAATGCGCGGCTCCCATTGCTCCAGCGCTTCTCTCGCGTACAGCTCACCCAGGCTCAAGGTAGATGCATTCCCGGCCGCGAATACCAGCTCATTGATGCGGCATCCGAAGTTCGGCAGCAGCGCCCGCTCGCCCGGTGCCGTCTGCAGAATCAGCAGGATCGCCTGTCGGATGTCTTCGGCATCGACAGCGAATTGCACACGCCCGCCTTGCACCTGGACCGGAAAGGCCCAGCCGCGGCCCAGGAAATCGTCGCCTCGGTTGCGGGTCGTGTTCATCCGATCAACACGTTCGCAGCGCCTGCGACCACCACTACCGGCATGGGCGCCTGTGGCCCGGCAGGCGGAATGTCGTGGCAGGTCTCGCAAAAATCGCCGGCGCGTGCTGCGCCGCGGCCATTGATGCGCACGCTCATGCTGGCCAGAATCACCCGCCCCATATTGGTCGGCGGCACCTGAAACGGCCCACCTTGCGGGACGTGCGGCGGCATGTTCTGCGCCATCGAACCGAGCAGCGCGGCCGGCTGACCGTTGATGCGCACGTTGGGGCTCACGTTGAGGGCGATCCTGCCATTGAACGGGCAAGGCTGCGGTGTGGGCACCGGCCCTCCCGGCGAAGGGATCAATACGATATGGATATCGCCAGAATTGACGATGCTGTCACCGAAGCGAGCGGCCGGTTTTCCCATCTGCGATGCTCCGTCGTATCAGTTGAGCTCGATCATCGCGGCGTTGAGCTTGATGTTCGGCCCGCCGCTCGCTTTCAATCCGGCTCCGCTCAAATCCAGCTTCACCGAGCCGGCCGTGTTTTGGATCACCACTTCATTCGCCTTCAAGGTAATCTTGGTCGTGGCGGTAATGGTGACTTCGCCCTTGCTCTCCACCACGATGCGGTTGTTTGCCGTGTCGATCTTCACTTTGTTCTGCTTTTCGTCGATCAAGGTGAGTTCGCCCTCCTTGCTGTCGTCGAAAATCAACTGCTTTCCCTGCTTGGTCTTGATCACACGCACATCCTGCTGCCGCTCCGCGCCGACCACCGGCGGCTTGATCCCGCCGTTCCACAGGGAACCGAGCACGAAAGGCTGATTGACATCTCCATCGGCAAAAGCCACCAGCACGGAATCGTCTTTGCGCGGGAGAAAGAACGCACCGTAATCCGCCCCGCCGTGGAAACTCATCACCTGCAGCCAGTCCGACTCGATCAGTGCGCCGTCGACCAGGAAATTGACGGTGATGCGCCCCAGGCCCTGCGGGTCATCGGTACGGTTGACCTGCGCCACGGTGATACCTCCCAACGACCGACCCGGCTCGACTCGCGGCATGGCGAATTCCGTATTCATGCACCTGTTCTCCTCAACTGAAGACTGGTGTGGTATCCGGTGCTGTCGTCGTAGCGATGCCTGCTCGCGCGCACGTAGTAGATGCCGTCGAAACGCTGGCTCAGGCCCGACAGACGCACGTTCACTCCTGCGACCAGACTGGGATCGCCCTCCAGCTCCGCATCGCCTTCGATAAAGCCATTCAGGTTCTGCATGTACTCGGCATTGGCGCGCGACTGCAGTGCCTCGACCCGGGTGATGGTCGGGTCCATGACGGTGATCGCCGCGCTCGGAAAGGAGTCGATGAAATCGTAGCCCGATTCGCTGCCGCCCATGCGCGCCCGCACCGTATTGGGATTGCTTTGCGCGCTGATCGCACGATTGGTGGCGGGATCGAAACCCAGCATCTTCACTTCGCTGCCCTCGGTAGGTACGCGCAGACGAAGATTCACTCGCTTTACGTCGCGTGGAAAGTTCAGAGTTTTCACCGGACTCAGCCCCGCCGCGCTGGGCCGGTACAGCAGGGTAAGTCCGTCCACGACCAACTCGTAATTGAGCAGCTTGCTGCGACTGAGCAGGAAGTGGTAATTGGTCTGCTGGCGCTGCCAAACGCAGGCATTGAGCGTCACCGGCGGGCCTTGTGCGGAGATGCGCACGCGCGAAGATGCGGCCACTTCCTCCGCGATCTGATTTTCGTTTCGCCCCTTGAACACGCGGCTGTGATTGCCGAAGCGAAGACTGGCCATGGTGTCGAATCCGCTGATGGTGGCCAGCGAATAGGCATCGAAATCCGGGTCGATCGAATAGATCTGCGCATTGATCAGCGTCCTGGGCTGGCCGACGCCCATCTGCACGCTCACCTGATCGCCGGGCTTGAAGGTGTCGAGATCCGCGCCCTGCCAATTGCCCTGCTGAGACAGCATGTTGAATTTGAAGCTAAACATGCCCGGCACATCGATCTCGTTGGACACTTCGACCGAATGCACCGCAGCCAGCATGGACGAAGGCAGCGGCGAGCGGTTGAGCAGCAGTTGAAAGGCGGCGGTTTCCGCGCGTGCGCCATTGACCATGGTCATACCCTCGCCGACGGCGAATAGGACTCGTTGTGCACGTCGATGATCACGAGGGTCTTGCCGATGTCTGCCGGCGTGGGGAAATCGAGCGGGTCGTAGATGCCGTTGGCGTCGGCGATCAGCCGCCATAGCGAAGCATCCCCCAGGGTCTTATGGGCGATCAGATAGAGCCGGTCGTTCTCCGCCACCGTCCAGAACTGACGGCAGTTGAAGTAGCCACGCGCGGTCAGATCCTGTTGCGGGGTCAGCACCGATTTGAAGGTCACGCCCAATTCGGCCCGTACCGGAATGCCTGATTCGAGGAACAGCGTGAACTTTTGCTCCAATCGCACGATCAAGCCGGTGAACAAGGCACCTGCCCAGGAGAACACCACAGTGGGCGGCTCCTTGCGCATGCCCGTTCCCGCCGTGGGCTGCGTCAGAGCAGCAATGCGGTTGGTGTAGCGGCGCACGTCGGTTTTACTGTCGTAGGTATCGAAAAACAGGTTGACCACCAGGTCGTCGTCGTTGACCCGCTGGAACTGGATGTTCGATCCTTCGCCCTGCACCACCACCGATTTGTTCAATGACAGCTCGGTGGGGTTGTACATCACCGGGATGCTCTCTCCGGTCGGCTGCACGATGATCTTTGCCTTCTCCAGCATCACAGCCCCCGTCGATAACGCTGGAGCCCGACCCGCCGATTCAGCTCCCCGGCGACCTGATCGGCGAGCGTATGGAGCAGCCGCGGCGTGACCACCGCCTGTTCCATCTGGGCGCGCCATGGCGCCGTCTGCGCGATCTCCTGGATGACCTTACGGGTGATCTGCTGTTCGATGCGCTGGACTTGGTGCTCGGGAGTCGCCGTCGGCGTTACCGCCGGCTTGCGATAGACAAACCCTGCGACAGGCCCGACGACGCCATAATGGCGAATGCCCCTGCCCGGCCCGGATGACGGCTTGCTTGCTTCCGCCATGCCGGAGATGCGCCTGGATTCCGCGACGGCAACTTGGGCAAGCGCTGGCGAACTCAAAGGCTCCCGTGCAAACCGGTAGCTCCGTTTCATGCCTTGCAACTGCCGGCGGCGACCTGCGACGAATTGGTTGCGCACGTCCACACCGTGTCGAAAAACGATTGAAGATGCGCGAACCAGCATCGCGTGTTGCGGTCTCGACTCAAGTTGCGGCGTGCCGGGAGCAGGCATGGCCCGCAGGTCGTGATCTGCAACGGATGAGGCGTTTCGAGCATCCGCACTACGCCCGAGTACGAACTGAGACAGGCGATGGCGACTTGGAACCGCCCCCCGCCCGCGCGCATTGCTTGTGCGCCCACCTTGGCCTAGCCGTGGCCCATCCGAAACCACGGCAGCGTAGTCTGATTCGAGCCCATGCGAATTCCGGACTCCGTAGCCTGCTCGCGCCGCAGGCATGGAACTTCGCCGGTACACGTTCACCGATGCGCCACGGGAACTTCGAATTCCGAAAGCATCCCTTGGTGGGCGAGCACCACTGGCGAACGAGCTCAGCGAGTCAGCGTAGTTCAGACCGAACGTGAGCCAGCGTCCGATCCCGACCTGCATGGCTGAACTTTGCTGGCGCTGAAGCCAACTTGCACCCGCCGATGCGCAGCGGAACCAAAGCGTTGCGGACTCCCCTCGGGATGCCAGATTTGAATTCGTGAAGAAGCCCGGCGCGGCGCAGCTTAGAGCAAACGCCGATGAATTCAACTTTCCGCGCCTGTTTGACGGAGCACGCGCGGGACGACCTGGTCGCACATCCCAACGTTCGTGCGACGTGCCTCGTGACTCGCGCCGCCAAGGTCCTGATGCAAAACGTTCCGCCGCGATGAGACGCCATTGAAGCCGCCAATCGGCGCGATAGTGGATCAGCAATGACGGCGCGGATTGCTCCAGGTAATGAAGCTCCAGCCGAGAGTCCGGAACACCCGTCCACGGGCGATGCGTCAAGAACCGCATGCCCTGCCTGATCGACAGATGCTGCCTTGGTGAAAGCCAGCGACCGGTAAGCTTGCGTAGCATTCAGATCGCTCCGGCTACTGCACCGGCTGTGCCGGCCGCCGCGGCATAGCCCGTGGCGGCCAGGCTCTTCTTGATGCCTTCGTGCGCAAGGACGAAACGCTGGGTTGCCACCAAGGTTTGGCTGGCGTCGAGTGCCGGCCCTTCCCACGAGATCGGCCAGGCGTTGTAGAAGTCGTACCAGACGTAAGGAATGCCCATGTCGTTGAGCATGTAGATCGAGCCATTCCTGCGCTTGATCTGGCCTTGCAAGGTGGACTGGTACCACAGCCATACCGGATCGAGCGCGGTTATGCCGGACTCCAGGGTGATGTCGCTGTAGGTCACCTGTCCGCCCAGCTTGTACTCCTTGTCGTTCACGCCGCCCTCGCGCACGGTGCGCACTTCCATCTTCGATTCCAGGCCACGCACCGAGGTAAAGCCGCCAACCAGGATGCCCTCGACTTCGACGAAGAAGTTGTAGGCCTTGAACGGATCCAGGTGCACGCCCATCCGTTGCGCCGCCGCAGCCGCGGTGTTGACACCGAGTGCCATGTCATTCCCCCAGTTCGATGCCGCGCCGTTCCTGCTCGGCGCTCACCGTCTTGTTGATGCGGCTGATGTGATCGCAGTAACGGCGGCGCTCCTGGTGATCCAGCGACAGCACGTCGTCTAGCGACCAATGAAAGTGGTAGGCAAGGAAGGCTATCTCTGCATAGAGCTGATCGGATGCAGCCGGCCATCTACCCTGCCCACTTCCGCTTTTCCCTGCGGGGCGGCCGCCTCCTCGGCAACGTTGGCACCGGCGCCTTCTACTTGATTGATGCGGTTGTAGTGATCTTGCAGATAAGCGAAATCCGCGGAGAACAGGTCCTCGATGACCCGCGTGCTGATCATGTCCAGCGTGCCCAGCTTCACTACCACACGCGCCAGGACGATGATGGAGAGGTAGGCCGGATTGGCCTGCACGCGGTGATCTTTCAGCGGCAGGATCTCATCGCCGGCGGTAGCCAGCCGCATCACGCCGTTGCGATGCAGGTTGCCGTCCTCGTCGCGGTAGCCGATCGGCAAAGTGAACTCGACTTCCGTACTGATTATGCTCATTGGTGTCCTTCCCCTTGGCAAAATATGGCGCGGCACCACCTTACTTTATGCGGTTCATGTACTCCATCGCCAGCTCCAGCGTTTCCACCATCACATCGCTGCTGCCGGCGTTGAGCCCGCTGGTCTCGTACTTCACCGGCCAGGCGTTGATGATGTTCCAGCGCACCTTTTCGCTGCCGTCGGCATCCATCAATACCAGCGAGATGTTCTTGCGCGCGCCGGGGCTGCCGGAGCCGAGTTGAGATATCTGTTGCTGCCAGTTGTACAGGTCCAGGCCGTCGGTTAGCCCCTTCTTGAGGTTGAGCCGGCCGTAGCTGGTCAGCCCGGACAGGGGACGCTTGTAGTTGGGGTCGGTGCCTTCGCGGTAATCGACGGTCTCGACGTTGACATCCGGCACGCTTGCTTCCGAAAACGCGGCGACTTGAATGCCGGAAATCTCGACGCGGAAGCGGAAGCCGCGGTAGGGGTTGGTCAGTTCGGTAGCCATGCGTTATCGCCTCTTCCTCAGCCGCCCGAATCCGGGCCGGCGGTCTTCTGCGTAATTCGGATGATGACGAACTCGGCCGGGTACACCGGCGCCAGGCCGATGTCGATGTAGAGCTGTCCCAGCATGCGCGTCTCCGGCGGATTATTGGAGGAGTCGCAGGTGACGAAGAACGCTTCCTGTGGTGTGGCGCCGAATAGCGCGCCCTGCTGCCACAAGGTGTTCAGGAAGGCGCTGACATCACGCGTCACTCCGGCCCAGAGCTGTTGGTCGTTGGGTTCGAACACCACCCATTGCAAGCTATTTTTCAGGCTTTGCTCGACGAATATGAAGAGCCTGCGCACGCTCAAGTAGGTCCACTGTGTGTCTTGCGACACGGTGCGGGCGCCATAGATGACGTTTCCGTAGTTGATCAGGTTGCGCAGCGTGTTGATGCCGTTGGGATTGAGCGTATCCTGATCGGCATCGGTGAGCGGCAGCGCAAGCGACACCACCGAACGCATGGCGCCGTCATTTACACCGGCCGGCGATTTCCATACCCCTATCGTGCCGTCGGTGTAGGCGTAGCGCCCCAGGGCCGGTCCTGACGGCGGTATCGGAACATTGCTGTTGCTCAGCGGATTGAAGATCCAAGCCCAGGGATAGTACAGCGTGCCGTAGCTGGAATTGAGCGCCTGGCCGTTCTGCAGCGTGCCGGTTTTGAAAGCGACGATGTTCTGCACGCTCTGTCCGTAAGGCGGGTCAGTGGCGTAGAACAGGCTTCCCATATCCTGACAGAGCGACAGTCCCTGATTGATCATCTGACTCTGTGCGGCGGTATCGGTAACGCCGTTTTTGACAATAGTGACGGTGTCCGGGACGGCCAGCAGGCTCAGGCCCTGGACCGTCTTGAGCGCGTTCATGCCGCTGAGCAGGTCCCAGTTGGACGCCGCACCGCCTTGCAGTTTGGTCGGAGAGGCTGTGTTGTTGGGGCGTTTTCCGTCGGTGGTCTCCACTCGAATAAACATGGAATGGCTATTGATCCGACCGACAAAGCCCGCACCGGCATCGGTAAAACCGTTGAACGACTCCAGCACGTAATAGTTCTGGCCGTTGATGACGGTCGTCGTCAAACCGTTTTGAGTCACGTAGGCGACCAGCATATGCGTCGCCAGCGAAGGATTGGCGCCCGCCGCATCGATCGTCTGGGCTTCGACCACCACCTGCAGGTTGAATACCGGCGACTGGGTGGTCTTGCCACCGCTGGGAGTCGTCGACGTGTTGTTGCTGATGTTGATCAGCAGGCTGTTGCCCCAGTCGCCGGCGCTGGCGGTGTTGATCTTGGTACCGCTGCCGGAAGAAGGGAGCGTGACGGCGGCCACCTTGCCGTTGCCGAGATCGCCGACTCGCACGACGTAGCAGCTGGCGCCGCCCTCCATAAAGAACTCGTAGACCGCCCAGGAGTTCATTCCGAACCAGATCAGGTTGCCGAATTGACGCGTGTAGGCGTTCCAACTGGTAATCAGCGTGGGCGTATTGAAGGGCCCGCTCTCCGTCACGCCGACGAAGGCGGCAACGGAGGTCGGAGCGCCCTGGATGCTCCGGATGCTCGGTATTTCTTCGATATAGATACCGGGATGCAGGTAATTAGCCACGATCCTCTTCCTTGCATGAGTGGGTTCTGCGTTCGGCTCTGTCCGCAAGGGCCTTTGCTCTGGACGATGCAGAAGCGCGGCTTACGACGGCTCGTCGTCCGTACGGCACGCATCTGGCTGTGCTCGCGCGTCTCATGGCTCCTGATCCCGAAAACTGGGCGGCAAGGGCCGGGTATTGGCGATAGACCACTCGGTCTGGGTCACCATGCCGGTCTCGAACGGCTCCCTGGACGGAATGCGCACGGGCGAGGCCAGGTACAGCTTGGTCAGCTTGTATGGCTTACCGCCGAACCCAGCCCACAGGTCGCGTAAGGTGTCGATAGAGGCATCGCGCGGTACGATTTCGATGTGCTCATTGCCGGATTTTCGCAGCCCCGGATGCAACAATGGGCCGCGCAACACCGGGGCATTGTGGAACAGGCGCATCAATTCGTTGGCCAGCACCAATTCAATCGAAGCCGATTTGGCGTATGGCACCATCGCGTAGACCAGATCGACCGCCATCGGCGGCGGCGCAACTTCCACTCGGGGCGGCTGTTGCTGCCGCCTGCTCAGGCCAGGCGGCAGGTTTCGCAACCAGGTGTTGTGCTCGATCTGGTACAGGAATAGCGACAGCTTGTTTTCACCGACCGCCTCGATTTCAGCAGGCGAATCGAATACCACGGCCGATTCGGAGGACAGCAGAGGAATGTGCTCACGCACCAGATTGCGCAGCGATTCGCTCACCCAGCGCACGACTTGGCCGCTGTCACAAGCGGGCGGATTCGTCCGCGGCTGGGCTGGCTCGGCAACTGGCATCTGTCTGGGCAGCCCGACTACAGGGTGAATAACGTATAGGCAGGACTCACCCACTGCGGCTGGCGGGCCCCGACCTGCGCGTACACGGATACAGCCGGGTCGGCGGAAGCCCTCAAGTAGATGTGCTTTAGATCTTCCGGCTGCCAAGCCACGTAGGCAAGCATGACCACGGCGGTGGCACTGCTGCCGCTCTCGGCCCCGCTTTGCATCACGATGCGGTTGTCCGTGTAGGAGAGCATGGACAAGGGAACACTGCCGCCGTCTTTGCTGCCTATCGAGACACCAAGCGCATTTCCATTGGCGGATCCCAGCACCCATGATGCCCCACCCTTGATGCTGGAATCAGTTCCCAGAGCGATGTCCACCTGCGTGCTCGGCTTGAGCCCTTTGATGGTGAAAAGCACGCTGCGGTAACTTGCCGTTGGCACACCGATCACCGCGCTGATTCGGCCATTGCGCCACAAGGCCGGGCGCTGATTGCCCAAGTAGGCCAGCACCACCGCCTCGTTGTTGAGCGTGCAATAGCCAGCTAGGGAGTTGATTCCTTCGTCGACCTCGATAAACAAAGTCAGAGTGAAGCCCATCAGCGACGATGCAGCGCTCGATGTCGTCAGCGACAACAGGTCGTCGTTGAACGAGACGCTCTGCAGACAAGGCGCGGAATCGTACACGCCGTCCGGCAGAACGTTGTAGGAGAAGCCAAGACTGTCGCCGATGCGATGACCCAGCGACCAGCGCACGCCCGGTGTGGTGAAAGTAAGGCTGAGGTTGGAATCACTGGCCACGTTGCTGAACTGCAGCACCACGGGAATCACGTTATTGGGCATGACCCTCGTTCCTCAGGTTCAGAAGTCGATGGCGAAAGCGCTCAAACCGATGAGACTGGTCCGATCGGCGCGGGTCTGCAGGGTTACAGTGGCGCCGGGCGGCAAATCCACGCGTCCGCGCAAATCGGATTGTGCGGTTCGCACGTAAAGCTGCACCTGGATCTCCTGACTGTTGTTGTACGTCTGCACGAAGAACTCCCGTGCATTGATCAAAAAATTGCGCACATACAGGGCAGGATCGCGCGTCGCGGAAAAACTGAGCCCCACCAGGCCCCGGCCCTTGCCTTCACTCCAGACCGCATGCTGATCATCGCGAATGGTGACGAAAACCTTGCTGTTGGCGCGGACGTTTTGCAGCACGACAGTCAACGGCTGGTAGTTCACCCCCGCACCGGGCCGGAACAGGCTGGCAAACAAAGCCTCTTCGCCCAAATACGAGCGAAGATGCTGTCGTTGCTCCGGGGTTAGAGGCGGAGCCTCGCGCACTGCGGCGACGAGCCCGGCGTCTTCTTCCTCGTTTGGTTGCTGTGCTGCAGCAGGCCCCACGTGCGGCGGCGCGATGATGGGCGCTTCGGCCGCAGGATTCGTCCCTCCCGGCACTGACGTTGACCTGGAAGCGGCCATGATTATTGCACCACGGAAATAGTGTTTTGCCCGGGCTTCAACTGCCCACTCGACGAGGTGTTCAGCA
Source organism: Pseudoxanthomonas broegbernensis (assembly GCF_014202435.1). Taxonomy (GTDB): domain Bacteria; phylum Pseudomonadota; class Gammaproteobacteria; order Xanthomonadales; family Xanthomonadaceae; genus Pseudoxanthomonas; species Pseudoxanthomonas broegbernensis. The sequence continues at coordinate 36,795 of NZ_JACHGU010000003.1, forward strand.
CCGCGTAGTAGACGTTCATCAGGCCGCCCGGCACTTGCAGATCGAGATTCAAGGTCTCGTTGTTACCCGCATCCGTGAACGTCGCCCAAGCCAGGCCTTGCAGCCCCTGGGCTGCCGAACCTTTGGCGATATTGAAGAACATCAGCTTGTTGGACACACTGAAATTCAATAGCGGCGGCGTATAGCTGTCTTGATACGGCTGCAATTGCACCCGCTCGTTGCTCTGCATCACGAAATTGTTCGTGTCGGCGATCTGAATCTGCACCTGCTGATTGGTGAAGTCTTGCTGGAACTGGAACTTGAATGCGACTTGATAGGTCTGCACGGCCGTCATCCTCCTTGATGTCCATGTCCACGATCAGTCCAATCCGCACGGGCTGGCCGTGCGGATGAACCGCCCCTGCCTCGGGCGTGCTACAAGAGGCGCAGTTGGAAAGCGCGCTTACTTAGGCTGCCACTTGAAGGTGGTCCAGCCGCGCCCCAGCGTCTGCGGAATGCCGCTGTTCAACGAGATGCTGACGGCTACGGTCGAATCTGCGTTCGTGCTCATTTCGAAGCTACTCAAGCCCGACTCGCCAGCCAGGTAGCATTGCAGCACGAAGCTCCACTGATTGCCGCCGCTTCCGCTGGAAGCCGTCTGGAAATAGACGTTGTCCGGCGTCACGTTGATCTGCGACAGAGGCAGAGCACCGCTGGAGGACGTGGAGGTCAGTTGCAGCCCGCTGGTGTTGTCCGACGGCGGACCGGAGCTAAATGCGATCGGATAGAGCGAGTTATCAGACTTAACGTAGATAGTGACGCCCGGCCCAACGGCGGTGCCGGTTACCGTCACATTGGCGGTCATGTACTGGTTGAACTGCGTTGCTCCGGCGCTGGCCCTACTGATCTCGCCAATGATCTCTTGCTCAGTGGTGCTCATGATAGCCCTCTTTTGCTGACTTTCCGTGAGTGATCGGTGTCAAGCCAGACCCGGATTCCGACATCATCGAGTACGAACGACCTTCGGCCTTTGAGACGCAGAAAGCCTTACCGCTTTACGGAACGCGCACGCTCCGGCCGCAGCATGCGTGCTGCACCTGCTTCGTCTATAAACGGAATATCTTGGCCCGCCGCACCGATAAGCACGGACGACCCTGCGTAACGACGCACGGTGCATATCCCGGCCAACTCTCGCCCCCTAAGCCATATCCAAGGCCAACTTGACTTCCCTGTCCATCGCCCACCATCGATGGCGCGGCGAGAACATTTTTATCCCATCATGTTTTGCGTTAAAACCGTGTGTACGGCATGCATGGTCACCCGGCGTGCCGGCCAAGCCATGCGGCCAATGGCCACCGCCACCCGAACGAAGTGCCTAGGTCACTCCACAGGCTGTTCTTCGAATCTGAAATGCAGTTTCGTGAAACGAAATCACAAAATCGGGACGGCTCTTTGCGACCGATTCGCCTCGCGTGCTTCCATCGGCAATCCGCAGGGGCTCATGGGGGCACGGGGCAGACCGCGCACTGGCGGGAAGGGGCGATGATGCCCTCATCAGTTTTCGGATCGGTCAACAAACCCCAGTGGTGCGCGGCGCTTGCAGCAATGCCTCGCCGGTGTCGTAGACCGCGCTAGCCAGATCCGGCTGCTGAGGGCGCGTAGGCCAATGGTGAGGAGCCGAGGGTTACCCGAGACTCCGGAACCAGTACTCTTCAGAAAACGACAAAGACCACCCGGAAAGGTGGTCTAAGTCGTTGAAGTATCTGGTGGGCGGTGCAGGGATCGAACCTGCGACCCTTGCCGTGTGAAGGCAATGCTCTACCGCTGAGCTAACCGCCCGATCCGCACCGGCCGGTGCGGGCTGCGCATGTTAATGGGGCGTGGCGATCCGGTCAACGCCGGTGGCAGCCTCAATCGTGGCCGCCGTAGGTCAGCGCCCGCGAGATGGCCGCGGCCGCCTCGCGCAGCGGGGCCAGCGCCGCCGTCGCCCTGGAGCGGGCATTGCTGGTTTCCAGGAACGGCACGGTCAGGGCGCAGACCGCATGGTCGTGCCGCAGCACGGGGGCAGACAGGTCGACCACGCCATGGACCACGTCGCTGGCTGCGCTGGCGTAGCCGTCGGCGCGCGCCTGCTCGGTGCGCTTGCGGAAGGCGTCGGCGTCCAGGCCCGGTTCGGCCTCGCGCAGCAGGGCCAGCCAGCGCTCGCGGATGGCCGGGCCCTGGAAGGCGAACAGGACCACGCCCGAGGTGGAGTGCGCCATCGGCCGGCGGTGGCCGACCCGGACCACCAGCCCGATCTCGCCAGGCGCGTCCACCCGCGCCACCACCACGATCTCCTCGCGCGAGGTCACGCTCAGGTGGCAGGGCTGCTGGATGGCGTCGGCCAGGCGATGCATCACCGGCAGCGCGGCTTCCATCATGCCCTTCACCGGCGGCTGCTCCATGCCCAGCATGAACAGCCGGTGGGTCAGCGCATAGCCGCTCTCGCCGGTGGCGCGGGCGATGTAGCCGCGGTCCTCCAGCACCTGCAGCATGCGGAAGATCTCGCCCTTGGAACGGCCCATGCCCTCGGAGATCTCGGCCATGCTCAGGGGCGCCGGCGACCGGGCGAGCAGTTCCAGGATGTCCAGGCCCTTCTCCAGGGCCGGTGCCCGATACTTGGCCGTCGGTGCGTCGGCGTATTCGGAACTGGCCAGAACCCTCTCCTCTCGATGTTGCCGGCTAAGGCATAAAGACGATGCGTCGAGGATAGCCACCCCGGCGCCCGGGGCACATATAAAACATATTTCCATATTTGATATAACCCCCTCGACCTCCGTATCCTCGGCCAGGACATCGCTGCGGCGGACCTTGGGAGGGGTGGCATGCAGGAGAGCGTGGTCGCGGCGCGTACGCGCATCGCCCGTGCCGCACGCGCGGCCGTGATTCCGCTGGCGTTGATCGTCAGCCTGTTCTTCCTGTGGGGCGTGGCCAACAGCCTCAACGACATCCTCATCAAGCAGTTCAAGAAGGCCTTCGAGCTGTCCGACTTCCAGGCCGGGCTGGTGCAGAGCGCTTTCTACCTGGGCTACTTCGTGTTCGCGCTGCCCGCGGGCATGTTCATGCGCCGCTACGGCTACAAGGGCGCGGTCGTGGCCGGGCTGGCGCTGTACGCCGCCGGCGCCTTCCTGTTCTGGCCGGCGGCCAGCGTGCATACCTACGGCATGTTCCTGCTGGCGCTGTTCGTGCTGGCCAGCGGCCTGGCCTTCCTGGAGACCTCGGCCAACCCGCTGATGACCGTGCTCGGCCCGCCCGAGGGCGCGGCACGCAGGCTCAACCTGGCCCAGGCGTTCAACCCGCTGGGGGCGATCACCGGGGTGCTGGTCGGGCGGCACTTCATCCTGTCGGGGGTGGAGCACACGCCCGCGCAACTGGCGGCGATGGCGCCAGCCGCGCGCGAGGCCTACCTGGCCTCGGAATCGGCGGCGGTGCAGGTGCCCTACCTGGTGATCGGCCTGGTGGTGTGCCTGTGGGCGGTGCTGGTGCTGCTGGCGCGATTCCCGCGCACGCGGGCCGACGCGGATGCTGCCGCGTCCACCGCCATGCAGGGCGGCCCGGCCACCACCCTGCGCCGGCTGCTGGGCAACGGCCGCTTCGTGTTCTCCGTGGCCGCGCAGTTCTTCTACGTGGGCGCGCAGGTGTGCGTGTGGAGCTTCCTGATCCGCTATGCGCAGGACAGCGTGCCGGGGATGCCGGAGAAGACCGCCGCCGACTACCTCACCGTCTCGCTGGTGCTGTTCATGATCGGCCGCTTCGCCGGCACCGCGCTGCTGCGCAAGGTGGCCGCGGCGCCGCTGCTGGCCGCCTTCGCCGCGGCCAACGTGCCGCTGGCCGCCCTCGCCGTCCTCGTGCCCGGGATGACGGGGCTGTACGCCATGGTCGCGCTGAGCTTCTTCATGTCGGTGATGTTCCCGACCATCTTTGCCCTGGGCCTGGAGGGGCTGGGCGACGACGCACGCAAGCTGGGCGCCTCGCTGCTGGTGATGTCCATCGTCGGCGGTGCGGCGCTGACCGCGCTGATGGGCCTGGTGTCGGACCTGGCCGGCATCCACAAGGCGGTGGCGGTGCCGCTGGGCTGCTTTGCCGTGATCCTGGCATTCGCATTGCGCGCGCGGCGGCGGGGCCGGTAGCGCGTGCGGGCCGGTTTTCTTCCGGGGTCCGCCGGCAACGAAATCCAAGCTCCTAACACCTGCGAAGACGCGTCAGTGCCGGGGCAGCGCGGCAAGCGGGCCATGGATGGCCCGCGACCCCGAGTGCGGGCTGGATGCCCGCCCGAGGGGAGCGCGACACCCCGGCACTGGCGCGGCTCCTTCCGAAGCCGACGCAACCCAATCCAGCAGCCCCCAGCCGCAGCCCACGCAGATGCCGCTCGGCCGGACGATGGCGTGGCGGTCGCGCCGTCCGTTGCCTTCGCTGCCCTGGGTCGCCCTTTGTTGCCTTGGCCTGTTGCGGGAAGGCGATCACGCCAGCCACGGGCTGCCGTCGGCCTTCAGCAGGATATCCGGGCCGATCCGCCGCGCGTCGGTCTGGCCGGTCAGGGCCATGCTCACGTCCAGCTCGCGGCGGATGATGTCGATGGCGTAGTCGACGCCGGCCTCGCCCATCGCACCCAGGCCGTAGAGGAAGGCCTTGCCGATCAGCGCGCCGCGCGCGCCCAGGGCCAACGCCTTGAGCAGCGACTGGCCACTGGTCACGCCGCCGTCGAACATGACCTCGCAGCGCCCGCCCACCGCCTCGACCACGCGCGGCAGCATGTGGATGCTGGCCGGCGCACCGTCGAGCTGGCGGCCGCCGTGGTTGGAGACGACGAGGGCGTCCACCCCATGCTCGGCGGCCAGGCGCGCGTCCTCCGGGTCGAGGATGCCCTTGAGCACCAGCTTTCCCGGCCACAATGCTCGGATCCACTCCAGGTCGCTCCAGTTCAACGTGGGATCGAACTGGCGGGCGATCCACTGCGCCAGCGTGCTCAGGCTGTCGCCGCCGATGCGCCCGTGCAGGTTGCCGAAGGAGCGGCCGGGCGCGCGCAGCACGCTCCAGGCCCAGCGCGGCTTGCCGGCGATGTCCAGCAGGTTGTGCAAAGTCAGCCTCGGCGGCACCGTCAGCCCGTTCTTGATCTCGCGGTGGCGCTGGCCCTGCACGGTGAGATCGGCGGTGAGCATCAGCACCGGGCATCGCGCGTCGGCGGCGCGCTGGATCAGCTCGCGGGCGAAGCCGCGGTCGCGCATCACGTATACCTGAAACCAGAACGGCTCGGGCGAGGCGGCGCGCACCTGCTCGATCGAGCAGATCGACATCGTGCTCAGGCAGAACGGCACCCCGGCACGCGCCGCGGCGCGCGCGCCGAGGATCTCGCCGGCACCGTGCTGCAACCCGGTCAGACCGGTGGGCGCGATGGCCAGCGGCAGCGAGGCCGGCTGGCCGGCCAGGGTGGTGGCCAGCGTGCGCCGGTCCACGTCGATCATCACCCGCTGGCGCAGGCGGATCGCCTCCAGCGCGGCGCGGTTGTCGCGCAGGGTCGTCTCGTCGTAGGCGCCGCGGTCGGCGTACTCGAAGAAGGCGCGCGGCACCCGGCGCTTCGCCAGCCGGCGCAGGTCCTCGACGCAGGTGATCGGCTCGGCCATGGAATCCTCCCGCGGGCCGTGGCCCGGCTTGTCAGGTGCCCACGCGGGCCGGCAGCGGTGCGTCCGCCTCGCGCCAGGCGCGGCCGCCGGGGAACAGGTGGTCGCGCACCGAGTCCTCGCGCATGCGCGCGGAGAATCCCGGCGCGGTCGGCGCCCGGTAGCGGCCGCGCTCGATCCGCACCGGGTCGTCGAAGTGCTGGTGCAGGTGGTCGACGAACTCGATGGCGCGGTCCTCCTTGGCCGCGCTGATGGCCACGAAGTCGGCCATCGCCAGGTGCTGGACCAGCTCGCACAGGCCCACCCCGCCCGCATGCGGGAACACGCGCACGCCGAACTTGGCCGCCAGCAGCAGGATCGCCAGGTTCTCGTTGACCCCGCCCACCCTCGCCGCGTCGATCTGCACCAGGTCCACCGCACCGGCCTGGAACAACTGCTTGAACATCACCCGGTTGTGGGCGTGCTCGCCGGTGGATACCGGCACCGGCGCGATGCCGCGGCGGATGGCCGCGTGGCCGAGGATGTCGTCCGGGCTGGTCGGCTCCTCGATCCAGGCGATGCCGAACGGCGCCAGCGCGCGCATCCATTCGATCGCCGGGCCCACGTCCCAGCGCTGGTTGGCGTCCACCGCCAGCGCCACGTCCGGGCCGATCGCCTGGCGGGCGATGCGGCAGCGGCGCACGTCGTCGTCGAGGCTGGCGCCGACCTTGATCTTGATGGTGCGGAAACCCGCGTCCACCGCCTCGCGCGCGAGCCGCGCCAGCTTCTCGTCCGGATAGCCCAGCCAGCCCGGCGACGTGGTGTAGGCCGGGTAGCCTTCCTCCAGCAGTTGCGCGGTGCGCGCCGCCCTGCCCGGCTCGGCCCGGCGCAGGATGTCCAGTGCCTCCTGGCGGGTGAGCGCGTCGCCGAGGTAGCGGTAGTCGACCAGGTCGGCGATCCGCTCCGGCGCCATCTCCGCGATCAGGCGCCACACCGGCTTGCCGGCGCGGCGCGCGGCCAGGTCCCAGGCGGCGTTGACCACCGCGCCGATGGCCATGTGCATCACGCCCTTTTCCGGGCCGAGCCAGCGCAGTTGCGAATCGTCGGTGAGCGCGCGCGCGAAGCCGCCCAGGTCGGCGGCCAGCGCGTCCACCCGGCGGCCGACCACGTGCGGGGCCAGTGCGGCCAGCGCGGCGGCCTGCACGTCGTTGCCGCGGCCGATGGTGAACACCAGGCCGTGGCCGCTCAGGCCCGGGTCGTCGGTGCGCAGGACCACGTAGGCCGCCGAATAGTCCGGGTCCGGGTTCATCGCATCCGAGCCATCCAGCATCCGCGAGGTCGGGAAGCGGACGTCGAAAGTATCCAGCGCGACGATCCGGGTCACGGGCATGCCACCACGCGCTGCCGCTGCCGGCCCAGGCCGGCGATCTGCAGCTCCATCACGTCGCCGGGCTTCAGGTACACCGGCGGCTTCTGCCCCAGGCCCACGCCCGGCGGGGTGCCGGTGCTGATGATGTCGCCCGGGTGCAAGCTCATGTAGCGGCTGATGTAGCTGACCAGCTCGGCCACGCCGAACACCATGGTACGGGTGTTGCCGTCCTGGTAGCGGTAACCGTTGACGGCGAGCGACATCGCCAGGTCCTGCGGGTCGGGCACCTCGTCGCGGGTGACCAGCCACGGGCCGATGGGGCCGAAGGTGTCGCAGCTTTTGCCCTTCACCCACTGCCCGCCGTGCTCGAGCTGGAACTCGCGCTCGGACAGGTCGTTGACCACCAGGTAGCCGGCCACGTGCTCCAGCGCGCGCTCCACCGGCACGTCGCGGGCGAGGTCGCCGATCACCACGCCCAGTTCCACTTCCCAGTCGCTCTTGACCGAGCCGCGCGGCAGCACCACGTCGTCGTCGGGGCCGCAGATGGCGCTGGTGGCCTTCATGAACAGGATCGGCTGCTCGGGCACCGCCGCGCCGGTCTCGGCGGCATGGTCGGAATAGTTCAGGCCCACGCAGATGAACTTGCCCACCCGGCCGACGGCCGCGCCATGGCGCGGCCGTCCCGCGGCCTGCGGCAGCGACTCGGCATCCAGCGCGCGCAGCCGCGCCAGGCCGGCGGCGGTGAGGACATCGCCGGCGATGTCCTCGACCACGCCGCCCAGGTCGCGGATGCGACCGGCGGCGTCCAGCATTCCCGGACGTTCGCGTCCCGGCTCTCCATAGCGCAGCAGCTTCATGCGGATTTCCTCGAAGGTACGTCTTGCATTTCAGGGGATCAGTTGGTCCAGCCGCCGTCGACGACGTGGATCTGGCCGGTGGTGAAGGCCGATTCGTCCGAAGCCAGGTAGACCAGCAGCGCGGCGATCTCCTCCGGCCGGCCCAGCCGGCCCATCGGCTGGCGCTGGGCGAAGGCGCGCCATACCGCGTCCTCGTCGCCGCCCAGCGCAGCCACCCGCGCGGCCAGCGAGGGCGTGCGCACGGTGCCCGGGCAGATCGCGTTGCAGCGCACGCCATCGCCCACGTGGTCGGCGGCGATCGCCTTGGTCAGGCCGATCACCGCCGCTTTGCTGGCGCCATAGGCGAAGCGGTTGGCCACGCCCTTGATGCTGGAGGCCACCGAGGACATGTTGACGATGCTGCCGCTGCCGCGGGCGACCATCCCCGGCAGCAGGGCGCGGCACAGGCGGTACATGGCATCGACGTTGATGTCGAAGGTGCGCCGCCAGGCGTCCTCGCCGCATTCCAGGATGCCGCCCTGGTGGACGTAGCCGGCGCAGTTGAACAGCACGTCGACGTGCGGATGCGCGGCGGCCAGCGCGGCGATGGCCGCCGCGTCGGTGACGTCCAGCACGGCCGTGGCGATGGCCGGCCGCTCGTCGCGGAGGGAGGCCAGCGCGGCGGTATCGATGTCCGCCGCCAGCACGCGCGCGCCTTCGGCCGCGCAGGCCAGCGCGCTGGCGCGGCCGATGCCGGCGCCGGCGGCGGTGATCAGCACGGACTTGTCCCACAGGCGTCCGCTCACGCGCGTTCCCTTTCTTCAAGCCGATACAGCGCCCGCGCGTTGCCGGCGAACACCGCCCGCTCCGCACCCGGCGCGTGGCGCCTCACCAGCCCGGTGGCCAGCCGCAGCCAGCCGGCGTAGTCGCCGGCCAGGTTCAGCACCGGCCAGTCGCTGCCCCACAGCACGCGCTGCGGCCCGAAGCAGGCGAACACGTGCTCCACCCATGGCGACAGGTCCTCGATGCCGGCGCCGGCCGGGGCCTGGGTGAGCAGGCCGGACAACTTGCAGTACGCGCCGGTGTCGCGCGCCAGCGCGGCCACGCCTGCCCTCCAGGCCGGATCTTCGCCGGCGGCGATGTCCGGCTTGCCGCAATGGTCCAGCACCGCGCGCAAGTGCGGATGCCTCAGCAGGCGGGTGCGCGCGGCGGCCAGGTGCGACGGCCGCGCCAGGATGTCCAGCACCAGGCCGTGCGCGGCCATCGCCTCGAAGGCCGCATCCAGGGCCGGGCGCGCCACCCAGTCCGGGTCGTCGAGGTCCTGCAGCATCGGGCGCAGGCCCAGCAGGCGGCCTCCGGCGCGCGCCGCCAGCGCCCCGATCCGCGCCGGCGCATCGCCGGCTTCCAGGTCCACCCAGCCGACCACGCCGGCAACGGTCGGTTCCTCGCTGGCGATGCGCAGCAGTTCCTCGGTCTCCGCCTCGGTCGGCGCGGCCTGCACCAGGACCGTGGCAGCCACGTCGTGCGCGGCCAGCAGCGGGCGCAGGTCCGAGGGCTGCCAGTTCCGGTAGAGCACGTCCATCGCCGGCGTCAGCCAGCCGTAGTCGCCGCGCGCCGGGCGCCAGTAGTGCTGGTGGGCGTCGAGCCTGTTCATGCCGGCACCGCCACGCCGCCGGCGATCAGGCCGGCCTGGCGCAATGCGTCCCACAGCGCCGCCGGCACCGGGACGCGCATGCGCCGCAGCGCGCACTGCGCCTCGGCGGCGCTGCGCATGCCGGCGACCACGCCCGCCACCGCCGGGTGCGCCAGCGGGAACTGCAGCGCCGCCGTGCCCGGTTCCAGGCCATGGCCGGCGCAGATGTCGTAGGCCTGGCGGGCGCGGGCCAGCATGCCGGCGCCGACCGGGCGGTAGTCGTAGGTGTCGCCGGGCCGTTGCGGGTCGGCCAGCAGGCCGGAGTTGTAGGGCCCGGCCGCGTACACGGCCACGCCGCGGTACAGCGCCTGTTCCAGCAGGCGCGCCGAGCCGGCCTGCTCCAGCACGGTGTAGCGGCCGGCCAGCAGGATGCAATCCAGCGGGAAGCGCTCCATCACCTCCAGGCACACCGCTTCCTCGTTCACGCCCAGGCCGATCGCGGTGCAGGCGCCGGCGGCCTTCAGTTCGGCCATCGCCGGCAGCGCTTCGGCCAGCGCCTGGCGCAGTACGTCCGGGTGGCGCCGGCCATGGGTATCGTGGCCGATGTCGTGCAACAGCAGCGCTCCGACCCGCTCCACTCCCAGCCGCTGCAGGCTGCCCTCGAACGAGCGCAGCACGCCGTCGCGGCTGTAGTCGAACACCGCGCGGCGCCCGGCCACGGCGAAGCCGTCGCTTCCCGGCGCGGCGGAGGCGTCGTCCTCGATGCGGCGGCCGACCTTGGTCGACAGGTACAGATCGCCCAGGTCGCGGCCGGCCAGCGCGCGCCCCAGCCGCTGCTCGCTCAGGCCGTAGCCGTAGAACGGCGCGGTGTCGAAATGACGGACGCCGGCCTCCCACGCGGCCTGGACCGCGGCCCGCGCATCGGCCTCGGTTACCGGTGCATAGAGATTGCCGATGGGCGCCCCGCCGAAGCCGAGCCGGGCCACCCGCGCGGCCGCCGGTACGGACGCACGCTGCCCTTCTTCCCCGTTCTGGGCAGCCTCCTTCGCGATGACCCCCATTGCGCCCCTCGCCACGCCTCCGTTTCTCTAATGAAATTTACGTGCATATATAAGACAAGCAAGCTGCAGTGCAACATCGCCCTCAGCTCAGCTTGCTGCGGCGCAATGCATCCACCCGCCCGGGCGGCAGGAAGGCGTCGGACCGGGCCTCGGCCCAGAACGCCTGGAATACCGCGTGGTCGGGAATGCCCCGCAGCAGCTCCCCCGGCCGCAGGTAGCGATACAGGGCGGCCAGCGAGCGGATCTCCACCGGGGACACCCGGCGCAGAACGTGCTCAGGCCCCAGCTCCGATGGATGCGACAGCCCGGCCGCGCACAGCAGGTCGCGCAGCGCGCGCAGGGTGTTGGCGTGGTACTGGTGCACGCGGGTGGCCTTGTCGGCCGGGTCCAGGTGCTTCCAGCGCCGCGGATCCTGGGTGGCGATCCCGGTGGGGCAGCGGTCGGTATGGCAGCTCAGCGACTGGATGCAGCCCAGCGCGAACATGAAGCCGCGCCCGGCGTTGCACCAGTCCGCGCCCATCGCCAGCGTGCGCGCCATGTCGAAGGCGCTGGTGATCTTGCCGGCCGCGGCCACGCGCACCCGGTCGCGCAGCTCCAGCCCGACCAGGGTGTTGTGCACCAGCAGCAGCGCCTCGTGCATCGGCACGCCGATGTGGTCCATGAACTCGGCCGGCGCCGCGCCGGTGCCGCCCTCAGCGCCGTCGACCACGATGAAGTCCGGCAACAGGCCCGGCTCCCGCGAGGCGCTCTCGCTCATGGCCTTGGCGATGCCGAACCATTCCCAGGGATGGCCGATGGCCAGCTTGAAGCCCACCGGCTTGCCGCCGGACAGCTCGCGCAGGCGGGCGACGAACCGCAGCAGGCCCAGCGGCGTGTCGAACGCCGAGTGCCGGGCCGGGGACACGCAGTCCACGCCCATCGGCACGCCGCGGGTGACCGAGATCTCGGTGCTGACCTTGGCCGCCGGCAGTACCCCGCCGTGGCCGGGCTTGGCGCCCTGCGAGAGCTTGACCTCGATCATCCGCACCTGCGGCCGCGCGGCCTGTTCGGCGAAGCGCGCCGGGTCGAAGCGGCCGTCGGCGTCGCGGCAGCCGAAATAGCCCGAGCCGAGCTCCCAGACCAGGTCGCCGCCGTGCTCCAGGTGGTAGGGCGAGATCGAGCCTTCGCCGGTGTCGTGGTAGAAACCGCCGCGGCGCGCGCCCGCGTTGAGCGCGCGGATCGCGTTGGCCGACAGCGAGCCGAAGCTCATCGCCGAGATGTTGAACACGCTGGCCGAATACGGCTGCGCGGCATCGGCGCCGATCGTCACCCGGAAGTCGTGGTCCTCGACCTGGGCGGGCGCCAGCGAATGGTTGATCCATTCGTAGTCCACCGCGTAGGTGTCCTGCAGCGTGCCGAACGGGACCACGTCCATCACGCCCTTGGCGCGGCGGTACACCAGCGACCGCTGCTGGCGCGAGAACGGCGCCTCGGCGGTGTCGCTCTCGATGAAGTACTGCCGCACTTCCGGCCCGACCGATTCCAGCCCGTAGCGGAAATGGGCCAGGATCGGATAGTTGCGGCGCAAGGTGCTGCGCCGCTGCAGCAGGTCCCAGGTGCCCAGCGCCACCATCGCGCCAGCGACCGCCGCGCCCCATCCCCACTGCGGCCAGCGCAGCGCGAGCGGCAGGGAGACAAGCAGCAACAGCCAACTGGCGGCATAGGCGAGGTATCGACTCATGGGTCCTCCCGGGCGGCGCGGATGCCGGCCAGTCTAGCCGCCGCCCGATGCCGCCCGGACGCCCCGCCGTCCAGAGGGACCACATGAAAACGCGCGCCGCGAGAATGCCCGGGGCGGGGCTCGAACCCGCATACCCTTTCGGGTGGGGGATTTTAAGTCCCCTGTGTCTGCCAGTTTCACCACCCGGGCGGAGGCGACGGCGCCGCCATTGTGCCACCGGCGCGCGCACGGCCGCGCATTGCTAGAATGCCGCCGGTCCCGAGGGATGTCCGGCGGGCAGCGGAGAAGCCAAGGCATGCGCGCCAGAATCGAGGATGTCGCCGCGGCAGCGGGCGTGTCCATCAAGACCGTCTCGCGCGTGTTCAACCGCGAGCCCAACGTCCGCGAGGAGACCCGGCTCAAGGTCGAGGAAGCCGCGCGCCAGCTCAAGTACCGGCCCAATTCCTCCGCGCGCAGCCTGGCCGGCCGCCGCTCGTACCTGATCTCGCTGCTATACGACAACCCCTCGCCGAACTACGTCATGGAAGTCATCGAGGGCGTGCTGGCGGCCTGCGAGCAGGCGCACTACGGGCTGACCCTGCGCCCGATAGACTTCAGCCGCCGCGGCCACGTGGAATCGGTGGAGACGCTGATCGCCCAGTACCGCCCCGACGGCCTGGTGCTCACCCCGCCGCTGACCGACGACGGCCCGCTGCTGCGGCGCCTGCGCGAAATGGACGTGCGCTACGCGACCATCTCGGCCAAGCGCGACAACGCCGGCATCGGCGCCACCCTGGACGAGCGCGCGGCCGTGGCGGACATGACCGCCCACGTGGCCTCGCTGGGGCACCGGCGCATCGGCCACATCACCGGCCACCGCAGCCATGGCGCGCGGGTCTGGCGCCTGGCCGGCTACCTGGACGGCCTGCGCCGGTCCGGGATCGAGGCCGACCCGGAGCTGGTGGTGGAGGGCGAATTCTCGTTCGAGTCCGGCATCGCCGGCGCGCGCCGCCTGCTGGACATGGACGACCCGCCCACCGCGATCTTCGGCGCCAACGACGACACCGCCTGCGGCGTGCTGTACGAAGCGGCCGCGCGCGGCCTGAAGGTGCCCGAGCACCTGTCGGTGTTCGGCTTCGACGACACCCCGATGTCGCGCCAGGTCTGGCCCAGCCTGAGCACGGTGCGCCAGCCCAGCCGCGAGATGGGCCGCATCGCCGCCCAGCAACTGCTCAATGCCATCGCCGGCCACGACCCGGCGCGGATGGTACGCGTCCCCTACCAGTTGCAGATCCGCCATTCGACCGGACCGGTGCCGCAAGGCTGAGCGGCAGCGTGGAGCGCGCCGGAGCCGTGACTTCCTCCCTGTAATTTGGACCATCCAGAAGTAGAGGATTCGGCGACACTCCGCCCCGAGGAGGGCCCGTCGCCATGAAGAAGTCGAAGTTCACCGAAGAGCAGATCGCGTTTGCCCTGAAGCAGGCCCAGAGCGGCACGACCGTGGAGGAGATCTGCCGCAAGATGGGCATCAGCCAAGCCACGTTCTATGCCTGGCGCAAGTCGTGGACAACTTCACCAAGGAGAGCCTAGCCATCGAAGTCGACCAGCAACTCAAGGGCGAGGACGTCGTGGCGGTCATGGAACGGCTCAGGCACCCACGTGGGGTGCCGCAGCGGATCCAGACGGACAATGGCAGCGAGTTCATCTCGATCACGATGGATCGCTGGGCCTACGACCACGGCGTGACCATGGACTATTCCCGCCCGAGCAAGCCCACCGACAATCCGTTCATCGAGTCGTTCAACGGCAGCTTCAGGGACGAATGCCTCGATCGGCGACGTCCCGCCCGCCGAGCTCGCCGCCCGATTCACCCCCCAACCCAAGGCCGAATTTTCCAGTTCTGCTCGGGCCTAATACGGGGAGGAGGTCATTGACGGCTTTACCGTCGGGTTTTACCGTCTAAGGACTGGAGACCTGCTGATGCCCGGAAAGCCGCATGAAACAAGCTTTGCCGAGAAAACTTTTACCGTCAAAGACGGTAAAAGTCTGAATAGTGAACGAGAATGTCTTAATCCGGCCTCGATTCTTACCGTCAGCGCTACCGTCAATCTTTTTTGCTGGCCGGTGATAGCCACCGATAGATGCCGCGACGTATTTTATCAAACAATCAACACGTTACGACGATTTTTCGATAGCTGGCGATAGTCCTCGAAGGACGTCAATTCACTCCCACTCGATGGTCGCCGGCGGCTTGCCGCTGACGTCGTAGACCACGCGCGAGACGCCGCGGACCTCGTTGATGATGCGGTTGGACACCCTGCCCAGGAACTCGTACGGCAGGTGCGCCCAGTGCGCGGTCATGAAGTCGACCGTCTCCACCGCGCGTAGCGCGATCACCCACTCGTAGGCGCGCGCGTCGCCGACCACGCCCACCGACTTGACCGGCAGGAACACGGCGAAGGCCTGGCTGGTCTTGTCGTACAGGTCGGCCTTGCGCAGTTCCTCGATGAAGATCGCGTCGGCGCGCGCCAGCAGCTCGGCGTACTCGGCCTTGACCTCGCCGAGGATGCGCACGCCCAGCCCCGGGCCCGGGAACGGATGGCGGTAGACCATCTCCCGCGGCAGGCCCAGTTCCACGCCCAGCCGCCGCACCTCGTCCTTGAACAGCTCGCGCAGCGGCTCGACCAGGCCCAGCTTCATGTGCTCGGGCAACCCGCCGACGTTGTGGTGGCTCTTGATGACGTGGGCCTTGCCGGTCTTGCTGCCGGCCGATTCGATGACGTCCGGGTAGATGGTGCCCTGCGCCAGCCACTTGGCGTTCTTCAGCTTGTGCGATTCCTCCTCGAAGATCTCCACGAAGAGGTTGCCGATGATCTTGCGCTTGGCCTCCGGGTCCTGCACGCCGGCCAGGGCATCGAAATAGCGCTCGGCGGCATCCACCCGGACCACCTTCACGCCCAGGCCGTGGGTGTCGGAGGCGCCGGCGAAGGTGGCCATCACCTGGTCGCCTTCCTGCCAGCGCAGCAGGCCGGTATCGACGAACACGCAGGTGAGCTGGTCGCCGATGGCCTTGTGCAGCAGCGCGGCGACCACCGAGGAATCCACGCCGCCGGACAGGCCCAGGATCACCTCGTCCCGGCCGACCAGCGCACGCACGCGCGCGACCTGGTCCTCGACGATCTGCGCGGCGTTCCACAGCGTGCGGCTGCCGCAGATGTCGACCACGAAGCGGCGCAACAGCGCCTGGCCCTGCTTGGTGTGGGTGACCTCGGGATGGAACTGCACGCCGTACCAGCGGCGCGCGTCGTCGGCGAAGGCGGCCACCGGGATGCGGTCGGTGCGGGCGGTGACGGTGAAGCCGGGCGGCGGCACGGAAACGTGGTCGCCATGGCTCATCCACACGTCCAGCCGCGGCGGCGAGCCCGGGTGGTCCTTCAGCCCCTCGAACAGGCGGTCGGCCGCCACCAGCGCGACCTCCGCATGGCCGAACTCGCGCTGGTCGGCCGCCTCGGTTTCGCCGCCCAACTGCTTGGCCATGGCCTGCATGCCGTAGCAGATGCCCAGGATCGGCACGCCGGCGTCGAACACCTGCTGCGGCGCGCGCGGCGAGCCCTCGACGGTGGTCGATTCCGGGCCGCCGGAAAGGACGATGCCCTTGGGCGCGAACGCCGCGATCTGTGCCGGATCATGGTCCCAGGCCCATATCTCGCAGTAGACGCCAAGCTCGCGGATGCGGCGGGCGATCAGTTGGGTGTACTGCGCGCCGAAGTCGAGGATGAGGATCTTGTCGCTGTGGATGTCGGTCATCGGCGGCCGGGGCTCGGCTTCGTTTGGAGTGGTGGTGGCCATCCATGGCGGGACGTGGTCGGCTCCGGGAAGCCCGGCCCGGCCATCCTTGGCCGGGCGTTCGCGGACGCGCGAGGCGGTGCCTCGCAAGCGCGTCCGCTCACCCCATCCGGTAGTTCGGCGGTTCCTTGGTGATCTGCACGTCGTGGACGTGGCTCTCGCGCTGGCCGGCGCCGGTGATGACCACGAACTTGGGCTTGCTGCGCATCTGCTCGATGTCGGCGCAGCCGACGTAGCCCATGGTGGCGCGCAGGCCGCCGATCAACTGGTGGACCACGCCCGACAGCGGGCCGCGCACCGGCACCCGGCCCTCGATGCCTTCCGGCACCAGCTTGTCGGCGTCGGAAGCATCCTGGAAGTAGCGGTCCTTGGAGCCCTGCTCCATCGCGCCCAGGCTGCCCATGCCGCGATAGCTCTTGTAGGTGCGGCCCTGGAACAGCTCGGTCTCGCCCGGCGACTCGTCGGTGCCGGCGAACAGGCCGCCGATCATCACCGTCGAGGCGCCGGCCACGATCGCCTTGCCGATGTCGCCCGAATAGCGGATGCCGCCGTCGGCGATCAGCGGGATGCGGTCCTGCAGCGCCTCGGCGACCAGGTCGATGGCGGTGATCTGCGGCACGCCCACGCCGGCGACCACCCGCGTGGTGCAGATCGAGCCCGGGCCCACGCCGACCTTCACCGCGTCGGCGCCGACGTCGTACAGCGCCAGCGCGGCCTCGCCGGTGACGATGTTGCCGCCGATCACCTGCACCTGCGGGAAGTTCTTCTTCACCCAGGCCACGCGATCGACCACCGCCTGCGAATGGCCGTGGGCGGTGTCGACCACGATCACGTCCACCCCGGCGGCCACCAGCGCTTCCACGCGCTGCTCGGTGTCGCCGGCCACGCCCACCGCGGCGCCGACCAGCAGGCGCGAGGCGCTGTCCTTGGAGGCGTTGGGGTTGTCGGTCTTCTTCTGGATGTCCTTGACCGTGATCAGGCCGCGCAGGGCGTAATCGCCGTTGACCACCAGCACCTTCTCGATGCGGTGCCGGTGCAGCAGCTTGAGCACGTCCTCGTCGCTGGCGTCCTCGCCCACCGTGACCAGCCGGTCCTTCTTGGTCATGATGTGGCGGACCGGGTCGTCCAGCTCGGTCTCGAAGCGCATGTCGCGGCGGGTGACGATGCCGGTGAGCTGGCCGTCGGCATCCACCACCGGCACGCCGGAGATGTTGCGGGCGCGGGTCAGGGCCAGCACCTCGCGGATGGTGGTGTCGGGCCGTACCGTGATCGGGTCGCGGATCACGCCGGACTCGAACTTCTTGACCTTCGCCACCTCGGCCGCCTGCTGCTCGGCGCCCATGTTCTTGTGCAGGATGCCGATGCCGCCCAGTTGCGCCAGGGCCACGGCCAGGCGGGCCTCGGTGACTGTGTCCATCGCCGCCGAGACGATCGGCAGGTTGATGCGCAGGTCGCGGGTGAACCGGGTCGCCAGGGACACGTCCTTGGGCAGCACGGTGGAATGGGCGGGGACGAGCGAGACGTCGTCGTAGGTGAGCGCTTCGGCCTGGATGCGCAGCATCGGCATACCCGGAAAGTGGGGAAGCGCGCCATTATACCTGCGATCCAGGCGCCCTCGCCTGCCTTTGATGGCGGCATGGCCGATTCCGCCGGCCGGCCGGGGCCGGAGGCCGCACCGGGGCCCGGCCACACGCGCCTCAGGCGAGCGCTTCCAGCGCCTCGGCCGCTTCCAGGGTGTTCTGCATCAAGGTGGCCACGGTCATCGGGCCGACGCCGCCGGGCACCGGGGTGATCCAGCTTGCCCGTTGCGCCGCCGCTTCGTAGCCGACGTCGCCGACCAGGCGGCCGTCCTCCAGGCGATTGATGCCCACGTCCACCACCACCGCGCCCGGCTTGACCCACTCGCCCGGGACGATCCCGGGCCGCCCCACCGCCACCACCAGGACGTCGGCATCGCGCACGCGCGCCTCCAGCACCTGCGGCGGAGTGAACTTGTGGCAACTGGTCACGGTGCAGCCTGCGATCAGCAGTTCCAGCGCCATCGGCCGGCCGACGTGGTTGCTGACGCCGACGATGGTCGCGTTGCGGCCGCGCACCGGGCGGTCGGTATGCGCGAGCAGGGTCATGACCCCGCGCGGCGTGCACGGGCGCAGGCCGAACTGGCGCAGGGCCAGGTGGCCGACGTTCTCCGGGTGGAAGCCGTCCACGTCCTTGCGCGGGTCGATCCGGCGGATCAGGCCGGACGCATCGGCGATGCCCGGCAGCGGCAACTGCACCAGGATGCCGTGGATCTTCGGGTCGGCGTTGAGCCGGTCGATCAGCGCCAGGATCTGCGCCTGCGAGGTGCCCGCCGGCAGGTCGTGGTCGAACGCCTCGATGCCCACCTTCTCCGCCGCCAGCCGCTTGTTGCGCACGTATACGGCCGAGGCCGGGTCCTCGCCCACCAGTACCACCGCCAAGCCCGGCCGCGGCCGTCCGGAAGCGAGCCGGGCGTCGACCCGGGCCTTGAGCTGGTCGAGCAGGGCGTCGGCGACGCGGCGGCCATCGAGGATGCGGGCGGTCATCGGGGAAATGCTTGGGTGGCGTTGCACGGGATTGCGCATTGTCCCCGATTCGGCGGCGGCGAGGTAGCGAGCGGGGCCGATCCCGCTCCCCGCGCCCCATCGGCCGCGGTGCGTCCGCGCGTCAGCCGCCGCCCGCGCAGAAGCGTGCGTAGTCGATGTAGCCGGGGAACGGCCGCCCCGGCGCACAGAGCGCGCAGTCCGAGTCGGGCGCCAGGCCGACCTCGCGGAAGCGCATGGCCAGCGCGTCGAACTGCAGCAGGCGCCCGGCCAGCGGCCGGCCGATTCCCAGCAGCAGCTTGACCACCTCGGTGGCCTGCAGCAGGCCGACGATGCCCGGCAGCAGGCCCAGCACCCCGGCATCGGAACAATTGGGCGCGAACTGCGGCGGCGGTGGCTCCGGGAACAGGCAGCGATAGCACGGGCACAGTCCGCGGTGGCGGCCCGCGTCGAACACGCTCACCTGGCCCTCGAAGCGCTGCACCGCGCCGTACACCAGCGGCTTGCTCAGCTTCACGCAAGCATCGTTGAGCAGGTAGCGCAGCGGGAAGTTGTCCGAGCCGTCCAGCACCGCGTCCATCCCCTCCAGCAGCGCCTCGACGTTGGCCGAGGTCACCCGCTCGGCGACCGCCTCCACCCGCACCCGCGGATTGAGCGCGCCCAGCCGCTCGCGGGCCGAGTCGACCTTGGCCGATCCGATGGACGCCTCGGTGTGCAGGATCTGGCGCTGCAGGTTGCTGCGGTCGACCACGTCGTCGTCCACCAGGCGCAAATGGCCGACACCGGCCGCGGCCAGGTAGAACGCCGCCGGCGAACCCAGCCCGCCGGCCCCCACCACCAGGATGCGGGACTCCTGCAGCCGGCGCTGCCCCTCCATCCCCACCTCGGGCAAGCGCAGGTGGCGGGAGTAGCGCTCCAGGAAGTCGGCCTCGTCCGCGTCCAGCGACGGCCGTACCAGCGGCAGCCCTTCCTCGCCCCAGCGCACGGTGCCGCCGGCCACCGACGCGACCCGGGCGTAGCCGGCCGCGCGCAACGCCCCGGCGGCGGCCTGCGAGCGCTTGCCCACCTGGCAGATCAGCAGCACCTCGGCATCGGGGGCGGGCAGGTGCCGGGCCGGCTCGGCTTCCAGCGCATCGCGCTCGATCGCCAGCGCGCCCTCGGCCTGGCCGGAGACGCGCTCGTGCGCCTGCCGGATGTCGACCAGCAGCGCACCCTGGCGCTGGCGTTCGCGCGCCTGCCGCGGCGGGATCTCGGGAATGGACATGGATGGATTATCGGCTGCATGTCGCGGCCGCGAAAGCGGCATGTCCGGCAAGCAGCATCCGTTATGGCCGCACCGATGCCGCCGGGAAGCGCCTACGCATCCCGGGCACGCCTCGGCAGCGCGACGAGCGGCCGAGGCGGTCCGCCCGCCCTGCAGGCCTGGCCGAAACGCACCCCTGCCAGGCGCACCGGCGCCAATCCCAACCGTTCCTGCAGGGCCGACAGCGACCGGCCCGCGCCGGCGGACGATGCCGAAAGAAGCGCGCGCAGCGCCTGGCTCCGGTACAGCGCGACCCGTGGCTGGACGCCCTCATCGTCCTCGGCCACCGCCCCGTTCCCGGCGGCGCACCGCACGAGCGTGCGCACCAGGCAGTCGTTCACGTCGAACACGTCCACCGGCAAGGTAAGCAGCCAAGGAGTGACGCAGGCGGCGGCCAACGCGGCGACGTCCGCGAACGGGCCCGCATCCGCGCCGGCATGGCTGGCGACCGCCTGCATACCCGCCTCGGCATAGCGCCGAGCATCGCCGTGCACACGGATCAGGACCGGGCCGGTCTCGCCGGGAAAGCGCCGCGAGAACCGCAGCGCCCGCGCCAGATCGTCCTCGTGCTCCGGCACCCCGGGGGCCCCGTCCCGCTGCCCGCCGCGACCTCCTGCCAGCAGGCCCAGGGTGATCTCCCCGGCGGCCGGCAGCTCGCGCATCACTTGCCGCGCTTGACGTGGCGTATCAGCCTGCGCTTGCGCGCGACCTGGCGATCGGTCAGCTCGTTCTTCTTGCCTTCGTAGGGATTGGCGCCCTCACGGAACTGCAGCCGGACGGGCGTGCCGACCAGCTTGAAGCGCTTGCGGAAGAAGTTCTCCAGGTAGCGCTTGTAGGAGTCCGGCAGGGCCTTGAGGCGGGTGCCGTGGATCACGAAGGTGGGCGGGTTCTCCCCGCCCGGATGGACGTACCGCAGCTTGGAGACGTGGCCGCGCACGCTCGGCGGCGGGTTGGCCTCGCAGGCGGCCTCGAGCGCCTTGTTGACCTCGCTGGTGCTGAAGCTGCGGATGGCCGAGGCATGGGCGCGATGGATGGCGCGGAACAGCTCGCGCAGGCCCGAACCGTGCGTGGCCGAGATCCGCACCGATTCGGCCCACGGCACGAAGACCAGCTTGCGTTCCAGCATCGTCTCGGCCTGTTCGCGCTGGTAGGTGGTCAGGCCGTCCCACTTGTTGACCGCCACCACCAGCGCGCGCCCGGCATCCAGCACCGCGCCCAGGACGGTGGCGTCCTGGTCGGTCACGCCCTCGGTGGCGTCCAGCATCAGCACCGCCACCTGGCAGCGCTCGATCGACTGCATGGTCTTGACCACGCTGAACTTCTCCACCGCCTCCTCGACCTTGCCGCGGCGGCGCAGGCCGGCGGTATCGACCAGCCGGTACAGGCGCCCGTCGCGCTCCAGGTCGGCGGCGATCGAGTCGCGGGTGGTACCCGGCACTTCCGAGGCGATCATCCGCTCTTCGCCCAGCAGGCGGTTGACCAGGGTGGACTTGCCCACGTTGGGGCGGCCGACGAAGGCGATGCGCAGGCGTGCCGGGTCCGAGTCCAGCGCCTCGGTCGTGCCTTCCTCCGGCAGCCGCGCCTGGACCTCGTCGTGCAGGTCATCCAGCCCCTGCCGGTGCGCCGCCGATACCGTGAGCATCTCGGGCAGGCCGTAGCGGGCGAAGTCGGCCCGCACCGCATCCTCGTGGGTGCCGTCGATCTTGTTGATCACCAGCAGCGTCGGCCGTGCCAGCTTGCGCAGCCAGGCCAGGATCTCGTCGTCCAGCGCCGAGGCGCCTTCGCGCCCGTCGACCACGAACAGGACCAGGTCAGCCTCGGCGGCGGCCGCGCGCGCCTGGCGCGCCGTCGCCCCCGCCAGCCCTTCCTCGTCGCCCGCGATGCCGCCGGTGTCGACCAGGAGGAAGGGGCGATCCGGGTCGAGTCGGCACACGCCGTAGTGGCGGTCGCGGGTGACGCCCGGCTGGTCGTGGACCAGCGCGTCGCGGCTGCGCGTGAGCGCATTGAACAGGGTGGACTTGCCGACGTTCGGCCGTCCCACCAGTGCGACCAGCGGCAGCATGGCGTTCGCCTGCCTGGGGTCAGTCGAGGCGGAAGGCGGTCAGCTCGCCCTGGACGCTCTGCACCAGGAGGATGCCGTCGGCCACCAGGGGCTGGCCCTTGATGGGCTTGCGGCCCACCCGCGCGCGCGCGGCGAACTCGCCGTTGTCCAGGCGCAGCCAATGGACGTAGCCGTCGAAATCGCCGACCACGGCATAGTCGCCCTGCACCGCCGCACCGGTCAGCGAGCGCCGCGCCAGCGCCGGCTGCGACCAGGTCGCGGTGCCGTTGGTCTTGTCCAGCGCGTAGACGCTGCCGGCGGCGGTGGAGACCAGCAGGCTGGACGAGGTCACCCCCATGCCGCCGGCGCCGCCGTGGTCGCTCTGCCACATCGGGCGGCCGCTGGGACCGTCGATGGCCAGGGTACGGCTCTTGAAGCTGGCGGCGTAGAGGGTCGTGCCTTCCAGCACCGGCGCGCCGTCCACGTCGGCCATGCGCTCCAGCTCGCTGCGGCCTTCCGGCAGGCCGATCGCCTGTTCCCACAGCACGCGGCCGTCCTGCATGGTCAAGGCGGTCAGGGTGCCGTCGTCGTTGCCGGAGAACAACACGCCGGGGCCGACGACCAGGGGCGCGTTGCCGCGCACGGTCAGGCTCGGAAGCTCGTGCTCGTGGAACCAGCGGCGCTCGCCGCTGGCGGCGTCGAAGGCGGTGATGCGGCCATCGTTGCTGCGCACGAACACCAGGCCCTGGGACACCGCGGGCGGCGCGATCACCTCGCTGCTCACCTGCGCGCGCCAGCGCTCGCTGCCGTCGGCGGCATCCAGCACGATCACGTCGCCACCCAGGCTGCCCACCGCCACCAGGCCGTCGCCCACGCCGGGGCCACCGGCCAGGCGCAGGCCTTCTTTCTTGTCGGTCTTGTGGTTCCAGGCCTGCCTGCCGGTCTGCAGGTCCAGCGCGAATACGCTGCCCTCGGCCGCGGCGGCATAGACCCGGCCATCGGCCACCACCGGCACCTGCCGGGCGCCCAAGCGCCGCTCGCCATCGCCCAGGCCGACCGACCAGAGCTTGGCCGGGCGCACGGTCGGCTGGAAATCCACCAGTTCGGCAGGCTCGGCCGCCTTCTTGGCCGACGCATCCTTGCCGCCGAACCAGCCCTTGATCGTGCTGCAGCCGCCCAGCGCCAGTACCAGGGCTGCGACCACCGCCATCCGCTTCATCATGTCGGTGCGTCCCATGTCAGATCGGCTCGGCCGGGTCGGGCACGTGCCCGCCGGCGTCCTGCAGTTTCAGTTCCAGGCGCCGGCGCGCCGGCGAGGCCACGTCCAGCGCGGTCAGCGCCTTGCCGTATTCCCCGCGCGCCTCGTCGCGCTTGCCCGACGCCAGCAGGGCATCGCCGCGAAGTTCCAGCGCGGCGCTGTCGGTCTCGCCCTCCAGCAGCTTCAGCGCCTCGTCCTGCTTGCCGGTGGCGTTGAGCAGTTGCGCGAGGCGCTGGGTCACCAGCGGCTGCAGCGTCGGGTCGGCGTCGATCCCGCGCAGGGTGGCGACCGCCTCGTCGACCTTGCCGGCCTCCACCTGGACCTTGGCCACGCGCAGCGCCGCCAGGGTGGCATAGACGCCCTCCTGGCCCGAGAGCGCGGCGCTGGCACCGTCCGCGCCCGCCTCGGTCTGCCTGATGGCCTGTTCGTAGGCCGCATGCACCTGATGGTCCTGCTTGAGCCGGTGCTCGCCCCACCAGCGCCAGCCGTAGATGACGGCGATGCCAAGCACCACGCCGCCGACCAGGGTCAGGGCGTTGTTGCGCAGCCAGCTACGGACGCGTTCGCCCTGTTCATGCTCGTCCAGAAGGTCGTCGATTGCCATGCGAAATCCTGCCCCGCGCCGTGGGCGGCGGGGTCGTGTGTACCAATGGAATGGCGAACCGCGCGCCGGCTACTGGGCCGGCGCCACGGAACCGTCAGAGGATACCGCAAAGCGGGCCACGTTCGCCCGCTGGTACGGCGTCAAATCGACGATACTTCCGCCTTGCTGAACACGTACCACCGCGGCGTTGCCCAGCACGATGCCCTGCACCTGGCCGGCCTCGAAACTGCGCTCGTCGCCGCCGCGCATCAGGCCTTGCTCGATCACCCGGCCGTCCTTGCCGGTCGCCTGCATCCAACTGTCGCCCTCGAAATCCAGCTTGAGCGCCGCGCTGGCGGTCGCGGCCTGCTGGCTGCGGCCCACCGGCGGCGCCAGGGAGGCGACATAGGGCGAGCGGTCGCTGGCCCGAGGCGGCACGGCCGGGGCGACGGTCGTCGCCGGCTGCGGGCGGGCGTCCTCGGGAGAGACGGCCGGCGGCACGGCATCCAGCGAGGCGGTGGCCGGCGGCTGCTCGATGAAGTGCGAGCGGGTGGCGAGCCAGACCGGCACCACGATGGCCGCGGTGATGACCACGTAGACCGCGCGGCGGCCAGCGCTCTCCATCACCCGCCGCACACGCGAGGTATGGGAATGGCTGACCAGCTCCACCGGCACCACCGGGGCGACCTCGGTCTCCAGGAGGGATTCCAGGTCGATGCCCAGCAGCCTGGCGTAGCTGCGCAACTGGCCGCGCACGAATACCGGCGCGCCTATGAACTGCCACCTGCCCTGCTCCAGCGCCTCCACCACGCGCAAAGGCATGTGCAGGCGCGCAGCCACTTCCTGCAGGCCCAGCCCGGCGGCCAGACGCGCTTCGCGCAGCCGTTCCCCACAGCCTCGCGCGTCGCCGCCGACGTTCGCGTTGGATTCTTGGATCACGTTGGATCTTCCCCGGGATTCGCAGTGACGGCATGGGGGAACTCCTCCCTCAGCCGCTGTTGATATCGGCTGGCGGCCACCCTGTCGCCGAGCCTTTCTTCGATCTTGACAGCGAGTTGTAACACGGATGCGTCCGCGGGTGCAGCCGCCAACCGGCGCTCGTTGAAAGCGCGTGCATGCAGGTAACGCCCTTGGCGGAACTGCAGCCGGGCCATGCTGGCCAGGGCGTAGGCATTGGCCGGGTCCAGCTCCAGGGCGCGGTCCAGGTCCTGGCCGGCGCGCTCCACCTGCCCGCTCTCCAGTGCGCAGCCGCCCGCATTGGCCAGGGCCGCGGCCGGCGTGGCGTAGCCCGGCGCGGCCAGGGCGCGATCGAACCAGATCAGGGCCTCGGCCGGATGCTGGTTGGCGCAGAGCCAGGCACCGTAGTTGTTGAGCGCGTCGCCCCGCTGCGGCGCCAGCTCGGCGGCACGCCGGTAACGTTCGCCCGCGCGCGCGGCATTGCCCTGCACCGAATCGACCGCACCCAGCAGCGACAGCGCATCGACCGCCGACGGCTCCAGCTTGAGCGCCCGCAGGGCCAGCTTCTCCGCCTCGGCGAACTCGCCGCCTGCATAGCGCTGCGCCGCCCGGCCCAGCAAGTCGCCGACCTGGACGCGGCGCTTGGTCGCGGCGCTGTCCTCCAACTGGTACGTCGGTGCGATCCGCTCGCTGCCCTTGATCTTGGGCGGCTTGATCGTGGCAGGCGTGGCGCAGGCCGCCAGCAGCAGCGCGCAGCAGGAAAGGAGCGCCGGCAGCTCAGGCCGGCGCATGGCCCCCGGCCTGTGCGGGGCCTTGCCCCTGCTCGACGAGGCTGCGCTGGAATTCCGCCTGGCGCCGGGTGCGGTCCATCACCTGCCCCTTGAGCTGGCCGCAGGCCGCGTCGATGTCGTCGCCGCGGGTGCGGCGGACCATGGTCAGCACCTGCGAGTCGAGCAGGATCTTCTGGAAGGCGCGGATCTGCGCCTCGTCCGAGCGCTCGTAGCGGGTGCCCGGGAACGGGTTGAACGGGATCAGGTTGACCTTGCCCGAATCGCGCGCCTGCACCACGTTGTCGAACTGGCGCATCAGCCTGGCCAGTTGGCGGGCATGTTCGGGCTGGTCGTTGACGCCCTTCATCAGGGTGTATTCGAAGGTGACCGATTCGCGGCGGCGGTTGGCCTGCAGGTAGCGGGCGCAGGAGGCCATCAGCTCGGCGATCGGGTACTTGCGGTTGAGCGGCACCAGCGTCTCGCGCAATTCGTCGGTCGGCGCGTGCAGGGATACGGCCAGCGACACGTCGCTCTCGGTGGAGAGGCGGTCGATCATCGGCACCAGGCCGGAGGTGGACAGGGTGACCCGCTTGTTGGCCAGGCCGTAGCCCAGGTCGTCGCGCATCACGCTCATCGCGCGCACGACGTTGTCGAAGTTCATCAGCGGCTCGCCCATGCCCATCATCACCACGTTGGTGAGGCGGCGCTGCTGGTGCGGCACGTTGCCCAGGTGGCGGGCGGCCACCCAGACCTGGCCGACGATCTCGGCGGCGGTCAGGTTGCGGTTGAAGCCCTGGGTGGCGGTGGAGCAGAAGGTGCAGTTCAGGCCGCAGCCCACCTGCGAGGACACGCACAGGGTGCCGCGCCCCTTGTCGGGGATGTACACGGTCTCGATGGCGTTGCGGCCATCCTCGCCCATCGCCAGCAGCCACTTGTGGGTGCCGTCGGCGGAGGGC
This sequence comes from Pseudoxanthomonas broegbernensis, assembly GCF_014202435.1. GTDB lineage: Bacteria > Pseudomonadota > Gammaproteobacteria > Xanthomonadales > Xanthomonadaceae > Pseudoxanthomonas > Pseudoxanthomonas broegbernensis. The sequence goes on from NZ_JACHGU010000003.1 coordinate 63,283, forward strand.
TTGTCGAATACGACGTTGGGGACGACGACCTCGGCATGCGCGTGCAGCTTGGCCCGCAGCGCCTTGCCCAGGTCGGTCATCCGGTCGAAGTCGGTGACGTAGCGGTGATGGATCCACTTCATCACCTGGTGGGCGCGGTAGCGCTTCTCGCCGAGGATCTCCTCGAAGAAACGCTCCAGCCCGGCGCGGTCCAGTTCCAGCAGGTTCTGGCGCAACCCGCCGCCGACGATCGGCTCGCCGGCGGTGGTGACGCTCGGAATGACGGGAAGGGACTGCAGGCCGGCCACGTCGCTATGCCTCGCTCAGCGCGAAACCACTTCCGTGGCAGCGAAGAAATAGGCGACCTCGATCGCGGCGTTTTCGACCGAGTCCGAGCCGTGCGCGGCATTGGCGTCGATCGACTCGGCGAAGTCGGCGCGGATGGTGCCCGGCGCGGCGTCCTTCGGGTTGGTGGCGCCCAGCAGCTCGCGGTGCGCGGCCACGGCGTTCTCGCCTTGCAGCACCTGGATCATCACCGGGCCGGAGATCATGAACTCCACCAGCGCGTTGAAGAACGGGCGCTCGCGATGCACGGCGTAGAAGCCCTCGGCCTCGCGGCGCGACAACTGCTTGTACTTGGCGGCCACGACCTTCAGGCCGGCCTTCTCGAAGCGGGAATAGATTTCGCCGATGACGTTCTTGGCGACGGCATCGGGCTTGACGATCGAAAGGGTGCGCTCCAGCGCCATTGGACTTCACTTCTTCTGCTGACGGACGGGGTATTCCGGACCGGGACGGCCCGAAGCTGGGGGTCAAAAAACCCGCGTGGGGACGCGGGCTTAGCATCTAATGCGTAGCGGGATTCTAGCATCCGGCCCGGCAGGTGTGCAGCGGCAGGAATGCTGCGACGCAAAATGACCCCGCCTCCGCCCTGGCCTAGAATTAAACAATCGTTTGATTCATTCAGGTGTCATGGGCAGGCCAGCACACTTTTCCACCAAGGACCGTATCCTGGGCGCGGCCGAGGAACTGTTCGCCCAGCACGGCTTCGCCGGGACCTCGCTGCGCCAGGTGACCAGCCTGGCGGCGGTCAACATCGCGGCGGTCAACTACCACTTCGGCTCCAAGGAAAACCTGGTCAACGAGGTCTTCCGCCGGCGCATGGACGGGATGACCGCGCAGCGCCTGGAACAGTTGGAAGCGGCCCTGCGCGAGCATCCCGGCCAACTCGAGCCGGTCCTGGCCGCCTTCATCGAGCCGGCCCTGGCCCTGGCCCAGGACCGCAACGGCGGGGCTTCGTTCGTGCGGGTCATCGCCCGCGCCTACGCCGAGCACAACGAGAGCCTGCGCAAGTTCCTGTCGGACCACTACGGCCACGTCCTGCGCGAGTTCGGCAAGGCGCTGTCGGCCTGCCTGCCCGCGCTGGACAAGCAGACCCTGTACTGGCGCCTGGACTTCCTCGCCGGCGCGCTGACCTATGCCATGTCCGACTTCGGCCTGATCAAGCGCCCCCCTGGCGCCAGCGAGTCCAATCACCGTGCCCGCGCGGCGCGCGAACTGATCCGGTTCGCCGCCGCGGGGCTGCAGGCACCCGCAAATTGAATTTGCAATCAATAGGTTGAAAGACATGTCCGAGAAATTGCTTGTACGCCGTGCCGCCGTCCTCGGCGCCGGTGTCATGGGCGCGCAGATCGCCGCCCACCTCACCAATGCGGGCGTGGATACCGTCCTGTTCGACCTGGCCGCCAAGGAGGGCCCCGCCGACGGCGTGGTTCTGAAGGCCATCGCCCACCTGGGCAAGCTCAGCCCCGCCCCGCTGGCGAGCAAGGCCCTGGCCGAGGCCATCGCCCCGGCCAACTACGACACTGGCCTGGACGCGCTCAGGGACTGCGACCTCATCATCGAGGCCATCGCCGAACGGATGGACTGGAAGCAGGACCTGTACCGCAAGATCGCCCCGTTCGTGGCCGCCCACGCGGTGCTGGCCTCCAACACCTCCGGCCTGGGCATCAACGCCCTGGCCGGGGTGCTGCCCGAGCAATTGCGCCACCGCTTCTGCGGCGTGCACTTCTTCAACCCGCCGCGCTACATGCACCTGGCCGAGCTGATCCCGGCGAAGACGACCGACAAGGCCGTGCTGGAAGGCCTGGAAACGTTCCTGACCACCCAGCTCGGCAAGGGCGTGGTCTACGCCAAGGACACCCCGAACTTCATCGGCAACCGCATCGGCGTGTTCTCGATCCTGTCGGTGATCCACCACACCCGCCAGTTCGGCCTGGGCTTCGACGAGGTCGACGCCCTCACCGGCCCGCTGGTCGGGCGGCCGAAGTCGGCCACCTACCGTACCTCCGACGTGGTCGGCCTGGACACCATGGCCCACGTCGTCAAGACCATGGCCGACACCCTGCCCGACGATCCCTGGCACCGGTACTTCCAGTCGCCGGACTGGCTGGCCGCGCTGATCGCCAAGGGCGCGCTGGGCCAGAAGACCGGCGCCGGGATCTTCCGCAAGGTCGGCAAGGACATCGTCGTCCTCGACCTGGAGAAGCAGGACTATCGTGCGGCCGACCGCACCGCCGCCGCCGAAGTGGTCGATATCCTGAAGATCAGGAACCCGGCAGAGAAGTTCGCCAGGTTGCGCGAGAGCGCGCATCCGCAGGCGCGGTTCCTGTGGGCCGCGTTCCGCGACCTGTTCCACTACAGCGCCTACCACCTGGCCGACATCGCGCAGACCGCGCGCGACGTCGACCTGGCCATTCGCTGGGGCTACGGCTGGTCGCTGGGCCCGTTCGAGACCTGGCAGGCCGCCGGCTGGAAGCAGGTGGCGCAATGGATCGCCGACGACATCGCCGCCGGCAAGGCCATGAGCGACGCGCCGCTGCCCGCCTGGGTGCTGGACGGCCGCGACGGCGTGCATGCCGACGCCGGCAGCTACAGCCCGTCGGAGAACGCGCTGATCCCCCGCTCCAGCCTGCCCGTGTACCAGCGCCAGCGCTTTCCCGACCCGCTGCTGGGCGAGGCTTTCGACCCCGGCAAGACCGTGTTCGAGAACGACGGCGTGCGCCTGTGGCACGACGGCGACGGCATCGCCGTGGTCTCGTTCAAGACCAAGATGAACACCGTCTCCGACCAGGTGCTCGACGGCCTGCAGGAAGCGATCGCCATTGCCGAGCGCGACTTCCGGGGCCTGGTGATCTGGCAGCACAAGGAGCCCTTCTCCGCCGGCGCCGACCTGGCCGGCGCGCTGGGCCTGCTGCAGGCCGGCAAGGTCGACGCGTTCGAGGCGATGGTCGCCAACTTCCAGCGCACCAGCCAGCGGATCAAGTACGCGCTGGTGCCGGTGGTCGCGGCGGTGCGCGGCCTGGCCCTGGGCGGCGGCTGCGAGTTCCAGATGCACGCCGCCCGCACCGTGGCCCACCTGGAGAGCTACATCGGCCTGGTCGAGGCCGGCGTGGGCCTGCTGCCGGCCGGCGGCGGGCTGAAGGAACTGGCGGTGCGCGCCTCGCGCGCGGCCGGCCCGGGCGGCGACGTGTTCGCCGAACTGAAGAAGACCTTCGAGACGGTGGCCATGGCCAAGGTCTCGGCCTCGGCGCTGGAAGCCAAGGAGCTGGGCCTGCTGCGCCCGGACGACGTGGTCGTGTTCAACGCCTTCGAGCTGCTGCACGTGGCCAAGGCGCAGGCGCGCGCGCTGGCCGAGGCCAGCTACCGGCCGCCGCTGCCGGCGCGCCGCATCCAGGCCGCCGGCGACGTCGGCATCGCCACCTTCCGCATGCTGCTGGTCAACATGCTCGAGGGCTGCTTCATCAGTCCGTACGACGACGAGATCGCCACCCGCATCGCCACCGTCCTGAGCGGCGGCGGGATCGACCGCGGCGCGGGGGTGGACGAGGAATGGCTGCTTAGCCTGGAGCGCAAGCACTTCGTCGAGCTGGCGCAGCAGGAAAAGACCCAGGCGCGCATCGGCCACATGCTCAAGACGGGCAAGCCGTTGAGGAACTGATCCGGAACCGTGGCGCGCCGCCGGCGCGCCCTCCCCGATCGACGCCGACTACAGACTCCGGAGAATTCCAATGAGCAAGCAAGTACAGGACGCCTACATCGTCGCCGCCACCCGTACCCCGGTCGGCAAGGCGCCCAAGGGCGTGTTCCGCAACACCCGTCCGGACGACATGCTCGCCCACGTGCTCCGGGCCGTGGTCGCGCAGGCGCCGGGCATCGACGTCGGCCGCATCGACGACGCCATCATCGGCTGCGCCATGCCCGAGGGCGAGCAGGGCATGAACGTGGCGCGCATCGGCGTGCTGCTGGCCGGCCTGCCCGACACCATCGCCGCGCAGACCGTCAATCGCTTCTGCTCCTCGGGCCTGCAGGCGGTGGCCCTGGCCGCCGACCAGATCCGCCTGGGCAACGCCGAGCTGATGCTGGCCGGCGGCACCGAGTCGATGTCGATGGTGCCGATGATGGGCAACAAGGTCGCGCTGTCGCCGTCGGTATTCCGCGACGACCACGTCGCCATTGCCTACGGCATGGGCATCACCGCCGAGAAGGTGGCCGAGGAATGGAAGGTCTCGCGCGAGGCGCAGGATGCCTTCGCCCTGGCCTCGCACCGGAAGGCGCTGGCGGCGATCGCGGCCGGCGAATTCCGCGACGAGATCAGCCCGTACGAGATCCATTCGCACGTGCCCGACCTGGCCGGCAACACCATCCGGCTGCAGAAGCGGCTCGTCGACACCGACGAGGGGCCGCGCGCGGATACCTCGCTGGAAGGGCTGGCGAGGCTGCGCCCGGTGTTCCGCAACGGCCAGTTCGGCGGCAGCGTCACCGCCGGCAACGCCTCGCAGATGAGCGACGGCGCCGGCGCGGTGCTGCTGGCCTCCGAGCAGGCGATCAAGGACTACGGGCTGACGCCCCTCGCCCGCTTCGTCAGCTTCTCGGTGGCCGGCGTGCGCCCGGAAGTGATGGGTATCGGGCCGATCGCGGCGATCCCCAAGGCGCTGAAGCAGGCCGGCCTGACCAAGGACCGGTTGGACTGGATCGAACTCAACGAGGCCTTCGCCGCGCAGGCGCTGGCGGTGATCGGCGACAGCCGGCTCGATCCGGCCAAGGTCAACCCGCTGGGCGGCGCCATCGCCCTGGGCCATCCGCTCGGCGCGACCGGCGCGATCCGTACCGCGACTCTCGTCCACGGCCTGCGCAGGCGCAGGCAGAAGTACGGCATGGTGACCATGTGCATCGGCACCGGCATGGGGGCGGCAGGCATCTTCGAGGCATTGTGATGCCCGCCCAGCCGGCGGTATCAACCACAACGGCGCCCCTTGGCGCCGTCGTTGTTAGAACGGACCGGCTCAGCCGTTGTCGGTCACGCCCAGTTCGTCCAGGGCCTTCTGCATGCTGATGCGCGCAGGCTCGCTCAGCTTCTCGTGGTCGAGCGCGAAGCGGATCGTGGCCTCGATCAGGCCGATGTGCGTGCCGCAGTCGAACCGCGTGCCCCGGAAGCGGTAGGCATCATAATGACTGCCTGACGCGAGCATCGAGGCGATCGCATCGGTAAGCTGGATTTCCCCGCCCGCCCCGCGGCCGGTGGATTCCAGCGCCCCGAAGATGCCCGGCGGCAGCACGTAGCGCCCGACCACGGCCAGCGTGCTGGGCGCATCTTCCGGCGCCGGCTTCTCCACCATCGCCTCGATCCGGCCCGCACGGCCCTCGAAGCCACGGGTGGCCACGATGCCGTAGCTGGACGTCTTTTCCCGAGGAACGTCCTGCACCGCGATCACGCCGCCGCCGATGCGCTCGGCGTGGTCGGCCATCTGCTTGAGCGCGCCCTCGCCACGGTTCCAGATCAGGTCGTCCGGCAACAGCACCGCGAACGGCTCGTCGCCGATCACCTCCTTGGCGCAGAGCACGGCATGCCCGAGGCCCAGGGCCTCCTGCTGGGTCACGAAGACCGTGCGCACATGGGACGGCAGCGGGTTGCGCACCTGCTCCAACTGCACCAGCTTGCCCGCGCGCTCGAGCTTCTGCTCCAGTTCGTAGGCCTTGTCGAAGTAGTCGGCCACCGCATGCTTGTAGCGGTTGGTGATGAACACCAGCGTGTCGCAGCCGGCCTCGATGGCCTCGTCGACCGCGTACTGGATCAGCGGCTTGTCGATGATCGGCAGCATCTCCTTGGGCACGGTCTTGGTGGCCGGCAGGAAACGCGTGCCCAGCCCGGCCACGGGGAATACCGCCTTGCGAATGCGCTTGCTGGTCATCGGGTCCTTCTGGCCTCGCGGGCCGGGAACGGGACGACGATGGCACCGGGAAGCTGCGGCTGCGCCGTGTCCATGGGAGTGAATTCGGGAATGACCTCGCGCAGCACCTGGCGCAGCGCCACCTCGTCGTAGCGGGCCACCGCGTCGCGCATGCGCTCCACGCCGGTGCGCACCAGCTCGGCGGGGCATTGCCGCGGGCCGGCCTCCAGGATCTTGGAGTGCGAGGTCGGACGGTAGTGCTCGTCGGCGTAGAACAAGGTCTCGTGCAGCTTCTCGCCCGGACGCAGGCCGGTGTAGACGATGGCGATGTCGCGGCCCGGCTGCTTGCCGGCCAGGCGGATCATCTGCTCGGCCAGCAGCCGGATCGGCACCGGCTCGCCCATGTCCAGGGTGTAGATGGCCGCGTGCGAAGCGGAGGCGGCGGCCTGCACGATCAACTGGCAAGCCTCCGGGATTGTCATGAAGTAGCGGCTGACCTCCGGGTCGGTCACCGTCACCGGGCCGCCCTGGCGGATCTGCTCGCGGAACAGCGGCACCACGCTGCCGGCCGAGTCGAGCACGTTGCCGAAGCGCACCGTCACGTAGCGGGTGCCCTCGACCTTGGCGTCCAGCGACTGGGCGATCATCTCGGCGAAGCGCTTGGTCGCGCCCAGCACGTTGGCCGGGTCGACCGCCTTGTCGGTGGAGATGAACACGAACGTGCCCACGCCCATGTCGCGGCACAGGCCCGCCACGGTCTCGGTGGACAGCACATTGTTGCGCACCGCCTCGCGCAGTTGCCGCTCCAGCAGCGGCACCTGCTTGTAGGCCGCGGCATGGAACACCGCGTCCGGCTGGGCCAGGCGCAGGGCGTGGGCGGTGACCGCCGGGTCGCCGCAGTCGCCCAGCACCGCCTCCACCTCAAGGTCGGGGAAGGCGCGCAGCAGTTCGGTATGGATGGTGGTCAGGGCCAGCTCGTCCACTTCCAGCAGCGCGATCTTGCGCGCGCCATGGCGGGCGCACTGCCGGCACAGCTCGGAACCGATCGACCCGCCGGCGCCGGTCACCATCACCGTGCGTCCGCCCAGCCAGCCCCGGATCAGCTTCCAGTCGGGCGTGACCGGCTTGCGGCCGAGCAGGTCCTCGATGGCCACTTCCTTCAGTTCGCCCGGCAGCGCCTGTCCTTCGAGCACGTCGGTCAGGCGCGGGACTGTGCGGAACGCAAGCCCGGTGCGCTCGCAGATGGACACCGCGCGCTGCATGCCGGCCGCGTCGAGCGACGGGATGGCGATGACCAGCATGCCCGCGGCCACCTCCTTGGCCACGCCGGGAGCTTCCTCCAGGCGGCCCAGGATCGGCAGGCCCTGCAGGTAGGAACCCTTGAGCTGCGGTGCATCGTCGAGGAAGCCGACCGGCTGGTAGGCGCCCGAACGCCGCAGGTCGCGGACCAGGGCCTCGCCGGCGCGGCCCGCGCCCATGATCAGCACCCGGCGCACGACGAAGTCGCCGCGGCCGACGTGGTAGTCCTTCCATACCCGGTACAGCAGGCGCGGCATGCCCAGCAACACGGTCAGGGCCAGCGGATACAGCACCAGCACCGTGCGCGGCACCGTCTCCAGGCGGTTGTAGATCGCCAGCCCAAGGACGATGGCCACCAGCCCGAACAGGCTGGCCTTGAGGATGTTCCACAGGTCCGGGACGCTGGCGAAGCGCCACAGGCCCCGGTACAGGCCCACGCGCCAGAACACCAGCGCCTGCGCGATCAGGACGATGGCCAGCGTCGGGGCGAAGTCGATCCAGTCGTAGCGCTCGTGCCGGGTCGCGTAGCGCAGCACGTGCAGCAACTGCCAGCCCAGCAGGACCATGAACATGTCGTGGAGCACGATCGCGCCACGGGGGAGCAGCGTCGGCAGCTTGTCCCAGAATTTCATCCTGCTTAGACGTTCCTGTCAGTGCGTTGCGGTCCTGCGCAGCAGGAGCCACGTGATGGCTGCCAGCAGCAGCCAGAGAACCGCCACTCCCCCTGCGAGCCACGGTTCGGCCTGATTCAAAGCGAGCGCAAGGATACCAGCCATCAGGCTGAACGAAGCGTAGACGAGAGTGACGGCGACGTGGCTGCGCCCGGCCCGGACCCAGCGCTGGTACAGATGCGAGACGTGCGGCAGCCACCAGCGCTCGCCAGCCAGGATGCGTCCGCCCAGGGTCATCGAGGCATCGACGAGGAAGGCCGACAGCGGCAGCAGCACGACCGGCGTCGCCCCGTCGATGCGACCCGTCCGCGCCGCGGCCGCGACCGCAATCGCGGCCAGCGCGTAGCCCAGCGCGCCGCTGCCCACGTCACCGAGGAAGATGCGGGCCTTGGGGAAATTGAAGGGCAGGAACCCGCAGCAGGCCGCCGCCAGCGCCCAGCCGGGCAGGCCGGCCTGCGCGGGGGCCAGCAACGCCAGCACGCAGGCGCAGATCAGCGCCTGGGTGGTGGCCAGCCCGTCGATGCCGTCCATGAAGTTCCAGACGTTGACCAGCACCGGGACCGCGGCGAACGCCAGCAGCGCCCAGCCCCGGCACCCATCCGCGCCGAACAGGCCCAGCGCCAGGACGGCACCGGCCAGGCACTGCACCAGCAACCGGAGCGCGGGCGAGAGCGGCCGGTGGTCGTCGACCCAGCCGATCCCCGCCACCAGCACCAGGCCCGCGGCGAAGGCCAGCGCGGCCACCGGCGCGACCATGCCGGCCGCCGTGGCCCACGCGCACCCCAGCAGCAATGCCGATGCGATGCCCAGGCCGCCGCCGCGCGGGGTCGGCACCGCATGGCTGCGCCGTTCGCCGGGCAGGTCGATCAGCCGCCGCCGGCGTGCGTAGCGCAGGGTCGCCCAGGTGCCGAGCGCGGCGGCGGCCCACAGCGCCAGCAGCGGCCACGCCGATGCGGGCATCAGACCACCGCGTAGTTCAGCAGCGGCTTGACCGTCCCCCATTCCTTGCAACTGGGACACTGCCAATGGTGGGTGCGTGCACCGAAACCGCAACGCGTGCAGCGATAACTGGGGTTGCGCACCAGCAACTGGTCGGTGATGTGCTTGAGGTCGTGCAGGGTGGCGGTGCTGTCGGCGCCCACCGCCAGGGTCAGGTCGATCAGCGCCGCCTCGCCACGGACCGAAGGACGGTCCTTGAGCTGGCGCCCGAGGTAGTCGCGGGCCGCCTGGGTCCCCTCCTGCTGCTCGATCAGCCGGGTCAGGGCCAGCACCGGGGCGATGCCGCGGTAGTGCTCGCTCATCTCGGCCAGGAACGCGCGCGCGCCGGCGATGTCGCCCACTTGCGCATGGCAGGCCAGCAGGCTGGGCAGCACTTCCGGCAGGTAGTCCGGATCGTGCCTTGCGGCGCGCTCGAACGCGCGGATCGCCGCCTCGGGATGGCCGGCGTCGGACTCGATCCGTCCTTCCAGGATGCCGGCGCGCACGCAGGTCGCATCGGCCTGGTAGGCACGGCCGATGGCCGCGCGCGCGTCGTCGAGGTTGCCGTTGCCGCGGTGGCGTTCGGCCAGCTCGCACTCGAACTGCGCCACCAGCTTGCCCATCGGCTCGCCCGTGGCCTCCTCGTAGCGGGTGGCGTTGTCGATCGCCCGCTCCCAGTCGCGCTCGGCCTGGTAGATGCCGATCAGGTGCTTGAGCGCCTGCGGCGCGCGCTGGTCGATCCTGGCCAGGTCGGTGAACACGGTCTCGGCGCGGTCCAGCAGCCCGGACTTCATGTAGTCCTCGCCCAGCGCCAGCAGCGCCTGCACCCGCTGCGCGTCGCTGAGGTCGTGGCGCTGGACCAGCCCCTGGTGCAGACGGATGGCGCGGTCGACCTCGCCGCGGCGACGGAACAGGTGGCCCAGTGCGACCTGGGTCTCGAAGGTTTCCTTGTCCAGTTCGGCGATGTGCAGGAACAGCTCGATGGCCTTGTCCGGCTGCTCGTTGAGCAGGTAGTTCAGGCCGCGGAAATAGGTGGTGGACAGGCGGCTGACCTGGGTGTCGCCGTGGCGCTGGCCGCCGCGGCGCCCCACCACCCAGCCGGTCAGCGCGGCCAGCGGCAGGAACAGGAAGAACCAGAACCACTCGTTGAGGAATTCCATCGGCTCAGTCGCCTTCCGGGTAGGGAACCCGGGGGCGGGCGTCTTCGGCCTCCGGTGCGATGGGAGCGGCCGGCGCCGGCGGGCGGCAGGCGCGGCGCAGGCGGGCGTGCAGAGGGATGACGGTGGTCGCCACCACCAGCCCGCCGCCCAGCAGCACGCCGGCCAGCAAGGCCACGACGATGGCGATCCCCGAGGTGGTCACCAGCTCCGCAATGCCGAAATCGAGCAGGATGCGCTGCGAATTGAGCGAACCCACGACCAGACCCGCGACCAGGAAGGCCAGCAGGACCAGCAAACGAAGGATATTCATGACCCGCTTCTCCCGGGACGGTCGCGCACAAGCTTAGCCGAGCGCGGGCGGAGGAGGGATACGACCCGGGCGCGTTACGGCTCGGCCGGGGCGGGAACGACCTCGCTGACCTTCTCGCGCAGTTCCTTGCCCGGCTTGAAATGGGGCACGTGCTTGCCCGGCAGTGCCACCGAGTCGCCGGTCTTGGGGTTGCGGCCCATGCGCGGCGGGCGGTAGTGCAGCGAAAAGCTGCCGAAACCGCGGATCTCGATGCGTTCGCCCGAGGCCAGCGAACCGGCCATCATCTCCAGCAGCGACTTGACGGCCAGGTCCACGTCCTCGGCCTTCAGGTGCGACTGGCGGCGGGCCAGAATCTCGATCAGTTCGGACTTGGTCATCTCGGCATGGCTGCGACAGGACGATGCGCCACGGCGGCCCGGGGTCTCCGGGCCGCCGTGGTACCACTTCAGGTTACCGCGGGCATCACTCGGACTTGCCGCCCAACTGCGCACGCAGCAGCGCGCCCAGGCTGGTGGTGCCGGCGGCGGCCTCGGCGGCGGACTTGTTGTACTCGGCCAGCGCCTCGGCGGTCTCGGCTTCGTCCTTGGCCTTGATCGAAAGCTGCAGGCTGCGGCCCTTGCGGTCCATGCCCACGAACTTGGCCTCGACCTTGTCGCCGACCTTCAGGTGCTGGCTGGCATCGTCCACGCGATCGTGGCTGATGTCGCGCGCGGCGACGTAGCCCTCGATGCCGTCGGCCAGCTCGATGGTGGCGCCCTTGGCGTCCACTTCGCGGACCGTGCCCTCGACCTTGGAGCCCTTCGGGTGCGCGGCCATGTACTGGCCGAACGGGTCCTGCTCCATCTGCTTCAGGCCCAGGCTGATGCGCTCGCGCTCCGGGTCGACCGCCAGTACCACCGCCTCGAGCGTGTCGCCCTTCTTGTAGTTGCGCAGGATGTCCTCGCCGGTGGTGTTCCAACTGATGTCGGACAGGTGGACCAGGCCGTCGATGCCGCCGTCCAGGCCGATGAAGATGCCGAAGTCGGTGATCGACTTGATCTGGCCGGACACCTTGTCGTTCTTCTTGTGGATCGCGGCGAAGGTCTCCCACGGGTTGGCGGCGACCTGCTTCATGCCCAGCGAGATGCGGCGGCGCTCCTCGTCCACATCCAGGACCATGACCTCGACCTCGTCGCCGACCTGCACGACCTTGGACGGGTTGACGTTCTTGTTGGTCCAGTCCATCTCGGACACGTGCACCAGGCCCTCGACGCCCGGCTCGATCTCGACGAACGCGCCGTAATCGGTGACGTTGGAGACCTTGCCGTAGACGCGGCTGTTGGCCGGGTAGCGGCGGGCGATGTTGTCCCACGGATCCTCGCCCAACTGCTTCAGGCCCAGCGAGACGCGGTTGCGCTCGCGGTCGAACTTCAGCACGCGCACGTCCAGCTCGTCGCCGACGTTGACCACCTCGGACGGATGGCGCACGCGCTTCCAGGCCATGTCGGTGATGTGCAGCAGGCCGTCGATGCCGCCCAGGTCCACGAACGCGCCGTAGTCGGTCAGGTTCTTGACCACGCCCTTCAGCACGGCGCCTTCCTGCAGCTTCTCCATCAACTGCTCGCGCTCTTCCGAGTGCTCGCTCTCGACCACCGCGCGGCGGGAGACGACCACGTTGTTGCGCTTGCGGTCCAGCTTGATGAGCTTGAACTCCAGCTCCTTGCCTTCCAGGTAGGCCGGGTCGCGCACGGGGCGCACATCGACCAGCGAACCGGGCAGGAACGCGCGGACGTCCTTGATGTCGACGGTGAAGCCGCCCTTGACCTTGCCGCTGATCCGGCCGGTGATGGTCTCGTTCTTCTCCAGCGCCTCTTCCAGCTCGTCCCACACCATCGCGCGCTTGGCCTTCTCGCGCGACAGCACGGTCTCGCCGAAGCCGTTCTCGATGGAGTCCAGCGCGACCTTGACCAGGTCGCCCTCGGCGACGTCGATCTCGCCGGCGTCGTTACGGAACTGCTCGATCGGCACGATGCCTTCGGACTTCAGGCCGGCGTTGATCACCACCACGTCGCTGCGGACTTCCACGACGGTACCGGTGACGATGGCGCCCGGCTTCAGCTTGGCCAGGTTGGTCTGGCTCTGTTCGAACAGCTCGGCAAAAGATTCGGTCATTAGTGAATACTCGGTTGAACACACGGACGGCGAAAAAGCGGCATTCGGGCCGCGCTCCCCGTCCCCCTGTCAGGCCCGTACGGGCGCCTTGTGTGGTTGGATTGGAAAAACCGCCGAGGGGAATCCACGGCGGCGCCTTTTGGCGCCTGCGCGCCACCTGCTGCGTATACCCGGCCATGCGACGCCGGGCGCGACGGTCAGACGGAACGGACCGGCACCAGGGCCAGCACGCGCTCGACGGCCGCCTCGATGGACAGGCCGGTGGTATCGATGAGGACGGCGTCTTCGGCCGGCCTCAGGGGCGCCACCGCGCGCTGGGCATCGCGGGCGTCGCGGGCGAGGATCTCCCGCAGCAGACCGGCGAATGTAACCGGAACTCCTTTTTCCTTCAACTGCTTATGGCGCCTGCGGGCGCGTTCCTCGGCGCTGGCGGTCAGGAACACCTTGGCCGTGGCGTCGGGGAAAATGACCGTGCCCATGTCGCGGCCGTCGGCCACCAGGCCCGGCGGCCGGCGGAAAGCGCGCTGGCGCTCCTTCAGCGCGGCCCTCACCTCGGGGATCGCGGCGATCGCCGAGGCCAGGGTGCCGGTGGTCTCCAGGCGCAGCTCGCCGGTGGCGTCGGTGCCGTTGACCAGCACCCTCAGGCCCTCGGCGCCGTCGCGGAACTCGATGGAGGTGTCGAAGGTGCAGCGCACCAGGGCGGCCGGATCGGACAGGTCCAGGTCCGCCCAACTGGCCGCCACCCCGACCGCCCGGTACAGCGCGCCCGAGTCCAGGTAGTGCCAGCCCAGGCGCGAGGCCGCGATCCGGCTTACCGTGCCCTTCCCCGCGCCCGAAGGGCCATCGATGGTGAGGACCGGGGCGGGAGGCGTCATGGCGGTTCCGGGCGGCTGCAGGGGGGGCGGGATTGTAGCGCGGGCCCGGGCACCCGCCCGCACGGCCGTGCAAACACTTGAAGCGCCAGGGGAAAGGCCGCTAGAATGGCGGGCTTGTCTGCAACGCCTCGGCCATGCCGGCCCTGGCTTCCCATCCGTCGTCCTCCGAGGTGTGTCATGAAAGTCCTGTCCTCCCTGAAGTCGGCGAAGACCCGTCACCGCGACTGCAAGGTGATCCGCCGCCGCGGAAAGGTCTTCGTGATCTGCAAGTCCAACCCGCGCTTCAAGGCCCGCCAGCGCTGAAGCGGACGGTGGCCCGCCTCCGCGGGCCGCGGACCGACGGAAAGGCCGCAGCGATGCGGCCTTTCGCGTTTGCGGCGCGGACACCGGCTCCGGCGCAGGAAGGGGCGCGGCGATCCGGCATGCCCGCCATCGCTCCGGTCCGTGTCCCGGTCGCCGGGACCATGATCGTCGCCGCAGCGCGGCGCGCCCGGTTCTGCTTACAATCGCCGCTCGACCACGCCACCGCCGCCGGCGGCGGTCCAACCGGGGAGACACCGCGATGAAGCACCGCCTGTACATCCTGCCGCTGCTGGCCCTGCTGGCCCTGCCCGCCGCCGCCCAGGCCGATACCCTGCTGATCGAGCGCGTGCACCAGCCCACCGGCGACGAGCCGGCGCGCGGCCTGACCATGGCCGAGGTGGAGGCCCGCTACGGCACCCCGCAGCAGAAGCTGGACCCGCGTGGCGGGCAGAAGCGGCAGTGGCCGACCATCAACCGCTGGGTCTACCCCGACTACGTCGTCTACTTCGAGAAGAACCGGGTGATCGACGTGGTCGCGCACAAGGCCAGTCCCAACGAGGTCGGGCCGAAGCCGCCGATTCGTTGATGCGGGCCCGGCGCCATGGCCCGCGCATCCGTGTGCGGGAATCGAACGCCGCGAGCCCCTCCCGCACCAGCCCGCACGTCCCCTGCGGGATTCCATTGAAAAGCCCGGGTCTCGATCCGGCGTGATGTGAGCATCCGTTCGGAATGACCGCCCCCCTGCGCTTCCCCGCGGAATGGGAACCCCAGTCCGCAATCCTGATCGCCTGGCCGCACCCGGGCACCGACTGGGCCGAGCGCCTGGCCGAGGTCGAGGACACCTACATCGCCCTGATCGCGGCGATCACCCGCTTCCAGGACGCCTGGATCTGCGTGGCCGACGACGACCTGCAGATCTATGCCGAGGTACGCCTGCGCTCGGCCCGGATCGACATGGGACGGGTCCGCTTCGTCCCGTTCGACTACGACGACACCTGGCTGCGCGATTCCGGCCCGATCGTCCTGCGCCAGGGCGGCGGCTTCCGCGTGCTGGATTTCCGCTTCACCGCCTGGGGCGGCAAGTTCGAGGCCGGGCGCGACGACCGCCTGGTGGAATCGCTCGCCGCGCAGGGCCTGTTCGGCGACGCGCCGCGGCAGCGGATCGACTTCGCCCTGGAGGGAGGCGGCATCGAGACCGATGGCGCCGGCACCCTGCTGACCACCTGGCACTGCCTGCACGAACGCCACCCCCAGGCCAGCCGCGAGGAGCTGGACGCGAAGCTGCGCCGGTGGCTGGCCCAGGACAGGGTGCTGTGGCTGGACCACGGCTACCTCGAAGGCGACGACACCGACGCCCACATCGACACCCTCGCCCGCTTCGCGCCCGGCGACGCCATCGTGTTCCAGTCCTGCGACGACCCGGCCGACAGCCACTACCGGGAACTGCAGGCCATGGCCGCGCAGATCGCCACCCTGCGCACCGCCGACGGCCGGCCATACCGGCTCCACTCCCTGCCCTGGCCGGCGCCGATCCTGGACCAGGGCCGGCGCCTGGCCGCCTCCTACGCCAACTTCCTGATCCTCAACGGCGCGGTACTGATGCCCGCCTACGGCGACCCGGCCGACGCGCGCGCCGCCGCCGTCCTGGCCGAGGCCTTCCCCGGCCGCGAGATCGTGCAGGTGCCCTGCCGCCCGCTGATCTGGCAGAACGGCAGCCTGCACTGCATCACCATGCAGTTGCCGAGCGGGCTTCCCGGCTGAGCCGGAAAGCCCCCGAGGTTCACAGCGCAAACTTCGGGCCCCGCCTTCGTGCCATCCGGCACGGATCGCCCTTGCCCAGGGGCGTATCGCTCTACAATCCCCCCCATGAAGACCAAGACCCTCTCCGTCGCCCTGATCCAGGAGCGCAACCACGGCGATGCCGAAGCCAACCTGTCGGTGATCGAGCAGCGCGTGGCCGAGGCCGCGGCGCAGGGCGCCCGGCTGGTGCTGCTGCAGGAACTGCACAACGGCGCCTACTTCTGCCAGCACGAGGCGGTGGGCGAGTTCGACCTGGCCGAGCCGATCCCCGGCCCGAGCACCCAGCGCCTGGGCGCGCTGGCGAAGAAGCATGGCGTGGTCGTCGTCGGCTCCCTGTTCGAGCGCCGCGCCGCCGGCCTCTACCACAACACCGCCGTGGTCCTGGAGAAGGACGGCACCCTGCTGGGCAAGTACCGCAAGATGCACATCCCGGACGACCCGGGGTTCTACGAGAAGTTCTACTTCACCCCCGGCGACATGGGCTTCAACCCGATCGACACTTCGGTCGGCCGCCTCGGCGTGCTGGTGTGCTGGGACCAGTGGTACCCGGAAGCGGCGCGGCTGATGGCCCTGGCCGGCGCCGAACTGCTGCTCTACCCCACCGCCATCGGCTGGGACCCGGACGACGTCCAGGACGAGAAGGACCGCCAGCGCGACGCCTGGGTGCTGAGCCATCGCGGCCACGCGGTAGCCAACGGCCTGCCCGTGCTGAGCTGCAACCGCGTCGGCCACGAGCCCTCCCCGCTGGCTTCGGAAAAGCCCGTGGGCGCGTCGGGCATCGACTTCTGGGGCCACAGCCACGTGCTCGGCCCGCAGGGCGAGTTCATCGCGCAGGCCGGCACCGGGCCGGCCGTGCTGGTCTGCGACGTCGACCTGGAGCGCAGCGAGCACGTGCGCCGGATCTGGCCGTTCCTGCGCGACCGCCGGATCGACGCCTACGGCGACTTGCTCAAGCGCTACATCGACTGAGCCGCCGCGTGTCCCTCTCCTCACGCCAGGCCGCAACGGCCCGCATCCGCAGGGCCGGTGACCGCGGCCCCCGGCCCTGGCCCGCCCCACGCTACCGGCCGGACCGCCCGAGGGCGTCCTTGCCGATCGGATACCGCATGGAACACATCGGACCCCGCCGGCAGGAAGCCTCCGCATGAGCCACGACACGAACGACGGCACGATGGCCGCCGACGCCGCTCCCGCACCGCAGGCCGATCCGCTGCACGACCAGCCGCACCGGATCGTCGAGCGCGATGGAGTGCGCTACACCCTGCTCGGCACCGCGCACATCTCGCGCGCCAGCGTGGAGGCCGTCCGCACGGCGGTGGCCAGCGGCGGCTACGACGCGGTGGCGGTCGAGCTCGACAGCGGCCGCCTGCAATCGCTGGCCGATCCCGACGCTCTGGCGCGGCTGGACATCGTGCGCGTGCTGCGCGAGGGCAAGACCCACCTGTTCGCCGCCAACCTGGCCCTGTCCGCCTACCAGCGCCGCCTGGCCGAGCAACTGGACGTGGAGCCGGGCGCGGAACTGAAGGCCGCGGTCATGGACGCGCGCGAACGCGGCCTGCCGGTGCACCTGATCGACCGCGAGGTCGGCCTGACCTTCCGCCGGGCGATGCAGCGGCTGGGCTGGTGGAGCCGGGCCAAGACCGGCGCCGGCATCCTGATGGCGATGTTCGGCGACGAGGAAGTGGGCGACGAGGAGATCGAGAAGCTCAAGCAGGGCGACATGCTCGAAGCCAGCTTCGGCGAGTTCGCCTCGCACAGCCCTGCCCTCTACGAAGCCGTGATCGCCGAGCGCGACCGCTACATGGCCGCGCGCCTGCGCCAGGACACCGGCGAGGCGCGCCGGGTGCTGGCCGTGGTCGGCGCCGGCCACCTGCCCGGGCTGGCCCGGCACCTGGCGCAGGACACCGATGCGCCGGAACAGGCGCTGGCCGAGCTGGAATCGGTCAAGCGCAAGTCGCGCTTCCCGTGGATGGAGACGATCATCGGCGCGTTCCTGCTCGGCGGGTTCGCCTGGGGCTTCTGGCGCGGCGGCGTGGACGTGGGCTCGGAGCTGATCGTGCAATGGGTGCTGGCCACCGGCGTGCTCGGCGCACTGGGCTGCGCCATCGCCGGGGGGCATCCGCTGAGCATCCTGGCGGCCTTCATCGCCTCGCCGCTGACGCCGCTGCATCCGGCGCTGGCCTCCGGCACGGTCAGCGCGCTGGTCGAGGCCAGCCTGCGCAAGCCGACCTACGCCGACTTCATGGCCCTGCGCGACGACGTGCAGCACCTGAAGGGCTGGTGGCGCAACCGGGTGGCCCGCACCCTGCTCAACTTTTTCCTGACCTCGCTGGGTACCGCCATCGGCGTGTGGACCGGCGGCGCGAGGATGCTGGCGCGCCTGTTCGGCTGATCGCGCCCCCTGGCCAGAGACGGCCCTGCAGCCGCTCCGGGCCGGGCGACGATCGGGACGCGGCGTCGATCGGCTCCAGGACCAGGTTCGTCAGCCCGGTGAGCTGGCGCAGCGCATCGATCAGGGGGCGGGATGCGTATAGCCCCCTCTTGCGGCGCCCGGACCCGCGCGGTTGCCCGCCGCCGCCGGGGACGCCTTCCCTGGAAAAGCCCGCGCGACACGCACTGGCCGGATCACCGCCGCGCCGCGTCCATGCCCCGTTACGGGTCTGCGGGACGGGCCCGGTGCCGGTTCAGGCCGGCTGCGTCGGCACCGCCGCTGTCTTGCCGCTGGCGCGCACGCCGCGTGCGCGCGCCACCAGGCGCGACGTGCCGCTGCGCAGGTCGTCCAGGATCGCGTAGATGGTGGGCAGGAACAGCAGGCTGACCACCGTGGAGAAGGCCAGCCCCCCGGCGATGGCACGCGCCATCGGGTAGTACGGCGGCATGCCGCTGACCGTGTCGGTATGCAGGGCGATGGGGATCATCGCCAGGATCGCCGTGCCCATGGTCATCATGATCGGGCGCAGGCGCTCGCGGCTGCCCTCCACCAGCGCGTCCAGCCGCGACAGCCCGCGCCGGCGCAGGTTGTTGATGTGCTCGATCATCACGATGCCGTTGTTCACCACCACCCCCATCAGCACCAGGATGCCGATCACGGCCATGATGTTCATCTCGGTGCCGGTGATCCAGAACAGCCAGTACACGCCGAAGATCGAGAACAGCACGCAGGACATGATCGCGGCCGGGAACAGCATGGATTCGAACACCGCCGCCATGATCACCAGCATCAGCACCAGCGCGATGACGATGCTCCTGAGCATCTGGTCCGTGCCATCGAAGTTGATGTTGAACCCGCCGCCGGCGAAGGTGTAGCCGTACCCCGGCGGGAACTGCACGCCGTCGAGCATGGCCTCGATGGACTTGCGCGCCTCCTCCATCGGCACGTCCGGGGCCACGCCGGACTCCACGCGCAGCATGGTCTGCCGGTTCAGGCGCTGGATCGAGGTGGCCGCCGGGTCGATGCCCACGTCCACCATCGCCAGCAGGGGCACCTCCACGCCGTTGCCGGCGCGCACCATGAACGTGGACAGGTCCTCGACGCCATAGTCCTCCGAGCCGGCGAAGCGCACGTTGACCGGGATCTCCACGCCGTCCATGTGAAAATCCCGCAACGACGCGCCGCGCAGCGCCATGCCGACGAACTGCGCCACCTGCTGCGCGTTGAACCCGTAGGCGGCCGCGCGCTCGCGGTCGACCCGCACCGACAGCTCGGTGTTGGCGTCGCCGGTGTCCACCCGCACGTCGCGCAGCTTTGGGTTGCGCGCCAGCAGCGGGACGATGTCGTCGGCCAGTTCCTGCAGGGTCCGGGTCGAGTCGCCGACCAGGCTGAAGCGGATGCCCTGCCCGTCGCTGCCCATGCCGCCCGGCCAGCCGATGCCGATCTTGGCGCGCGCCGATTGCGGCAGGCCCTTGCGCACCTCCTCGGCGATCTTCCGGCTCAGCTCCCGGTCCTTGATGTCCAGGAACAGGCGGGTCTGCGACCAGCCCTGCTCCGCATAGCGGCTGTAGACGCGCTCGATGTGGAATTGCTCGCGGTGCGCGTTGACGAAGGCTTCCACCCGGGCCACCTCCCTGCCCATCTCCTCCTTGGAGTAGGCGCCGCGCCACTGGTAGTAGATGTTGATCTGGCTGGGGTCGCTGTCGTCGCCGCCGCCCTGGGTGTGGGTCATGGGCCAGAGGCTGGCCAGGGAGATGACGAGGATGCCGGCCACGCTCCAGCCACGATGCTTCAGGGTCCAGCGCAGGGCGCGCGCATAGCGGTCCTGCAGGCGCGAGATCATCGGCGAATTCACCGCCGGCGGGGTTTTCATCCGCGCGGACAGCATCGGGATCAGGCTCACCGCCACCAGCCAGGAGGCCAGCAGCGAGAACGAGATGGTCACCGCGAGCTGCGACAGGTAGATGGTGATGATGTTCTTCTCGCCGAACATCATCGGCATGAACACCACGCAGTGGCACAAGGTGCCGGCGGACAGGGCGATGGCCACGTGGCGGGTGCCGACGATGGAGGCCAGCGAGGGCCGCCCGGGGAACTTCTCCCGCTCCTGGTAGATGCTCTCCACCACCACCACGGCGTTGTCCACCAGCATGCCCACCGCCAGCAGCAGGCCCATCATCGAGATGATGTTCAGCGAGATGCCGACGAAGTACATGAAGCCCAGGGTCATGATGAAGCAGATCGGGATGGCCAGGCTGACCATCAGCGTCGACGGCCAGTGCCGCAGGAAGCCGTAGAGCACGATCACCGACAGCAGCAGGCCGATGGCCCCGGCCTCGGCCAGGGCCATCAGCGAGCCGGTCACGGCCTGGCCCTGGTCGTCGGTGACCTCGATGCCGACGCCGTGCATGGCCGGGTCCTGTTCCAGCGCCTGGATCTCGGCGCGCACCGCGCGCGACAGGTCGACCAGGTTGGCCGAGCGCTCCTTGTAGATGTCCACCCCGACGCTGGGCTTGCCTTCCATCTGGCGCACGTAGCTCATGCGCTGCGGCCGCAGGCCGACCGTGGCGATGTCCGAGAGCCGCGTGCCGGAATCGTTCACGCGCAGGTCGCGCAGCGCCTGCAGTTCCTGCAGCTCGCCGCGGGGCTGCACCCGCAGGCGCCGCCCGGCCTCGGTGATCTGGCCGGCCGACACCGAGAAGTTGGCCGCCTGCAGCCGCTGCACCAGGTCGTTGAGCGCGATCCCGTGCGCGCTCAGGCGATCCTTGTCCAGAGCCACCAGCACCTCGCGGCTGGCCACGCCCTCCACCTCGACGCGGGCCACGCCGGGCAGGCGCTCTAGGCGCTGCTTCATGCTGCGCTCGATCAGGTCGGCGCGCGTGGTGAGGTCGACGTCGCTGGTCAGGCGCAGGCTGATGGCCTCGCGGTCGCCGGTGCTCCAGCGCTGCACGTAGTAGCGTCGGAAGTCGTCCGGGAGCTGGTCGCGGATGGCATCGATCCGCTCGCGCGCCTCGGAGGCCGCCATGGCGATGTCGCGGCTCCAGTCGCTGAATTCCACCTGGATCTGCGCACCCTCGGCGTTGGCGCGCGAGTTCATCGACTTGATGCCCGGCATCGTGGCGATGGCTTCCTCGACCGGGCGCAGCAGGTTGCGCTCGACTTCCTCCGGAGTGGAGCCGGCATAGGGCAGGGAGACGAAGAAGAACGGGATGGTGGCCTCCGGCTCGGCCTCCAGCGGCAGCCGGAACGTGGCGATCAGGCCGATCGCCACCATCGACACGAACAGCATGATGGTGGTGACCGGCCGGCGGATGGACAACTCGGTGATGTTCATCCGCGTCAGCCCCCGCGCGCGTCGCCGCCCAGGGCGTCGTGCTCGTGCGCCAGCACCTGCGCTGCCTGCTCGGCGTCCCTGCGGGCGCGCCGGCCGCGCTCGGCGTAGTACGCATCGGGCTTGCGATCCAGCAGGTCGTAGACCACCGGGATCACCAGCAGGGTCAGCAGGGTCGACACCAGCAGGCCGCCGATGACGGTGATGGCCATCGGCGAGCGCACCTCGGCACCCTCGCCGAAGGCCAGCGCCAGCGGCAGGAAGCCGAACACCGCGCACAGGGTGGTCATCATGATCGGGCGCAGGCGCGAGCGCGCGCCCTCGACGATGGCCGCGCGCTTGGCCAGGCCCTGCTCGCGCGACTGGTTGACCTTGTCGACCAGGATGATCGCGTTCTTCACCACCAGGCCGACCAGCAGGATCAGGCCGATGAACACCACCACCGACACCGGCGAGCGCGACAGCAGCAGCGCGGCCACCGCGCCGACCAGCGCCAGGGGGATGGTGAACAGGATCACGAACGGGTGCAGCAGCGACTCGAACTGCGAGGCCATCACCAGGTAGACCAGGAACACCGCCAGCCCGAAGGCGAACACCAGCGAGCGCATCGACGCGTCCAGTTCCTCGCCCTGGCCGCCGATGTGCATGTCCACGCCGGTGCCCAGCGGCGCGTCGGCCACCATCTTCTGCACTTCGGCGATGGCCGTGCCCAGGTCGATGCCGCGCAGGTTGGCCGAGACGATGGCCACCCGGCGCTGGTTGACCCGGTGGATCTCGCTGGGCCCGGTGGTGGAGACCACCTGCGCCACCGAGGCCAGTTCCACCGGGGTGCTGCCGGTGGGGTTGACCACCAGGCGGCGGATGTCCTCGACCGAGGAGCGCTCCGACTCGCGCACCCGCACCAGCACGTCGATCTTGCGGTCACGGAAGCTGTAGCGGGTGGCCACGCTGCCGCGCACCTTGTTGACTACCGCATCGGCGATCTGGCGGGTGGTCAGGCCCAGCGCGGCGGCGCGTTCCTGGTCGAACACCACCTGGATCTCGGGGAAGCCCTGCTCAACCGTGGACTTCACGTCGGCGTAGTGCGAGTTGCCGCGCAGCAGCCCGGCCAGGCGCGTGCCCGCCACCCGGATCTCCTCAAGGTTGTCGCCCTCGACCTCGATCTCCAGCGGCGGCGACAGCGAGAACAGTTCCGGCCGGGCGAAGTCCACCTGCGCGGCGGGCCAGGCGCGCACCGTCTCGCGCAGTCGGCCGACCAGCTCGGCCTCGCGCGAGGTGTCGCTCATCACCACCGACAGCTTGCCGATGTTCTCGCCGCTCTCGGTCGGGCTGGCATCCAGGCGCGTGCCGGTGCCGGACACGCCGTACAGCAGCCGCACGCCCGCCTCGTCCGCATGCGCGTGCTGTACGCTGCGGACCAGCGCGTCGGTCTGCGCCAGGGGCGTGCCGGGCGGCAGCTTGGCGGTCATCTCGAAGCGGTCCTGGGCCAACTGCGGGATCAGGTCCATGCCCAGCAGCGGGACCACCGCCAAGGTCGCCGCGAAGGCCAGCGCGGCGATGCCCAGCACCGGCCAGGGCCGCACCAATGCGGCAGGCAACGCGCGCAGGTAGGCCGCCTCGGCGCGCCGGTACGGGGCCATCGCCAGGTCGCTGGCCTTGCCCATGACCGGCCCGACCACCGCGACGATGCCGCGGAAGACGCGGACCACGGTCCAGACCACCGCGTAGAAGCCGCCGCGGACCAGGGCGCCGATCCCGCGGCCGGCCAGCGCCACGGGCTTCTGCCAGCGGCTTTCCGGGCGCCACGGCGATGCCGGCGTCTCCGGCGGGAACTCCAGCGGCGGCCGCCCCTTCAACGCGCTTAGCATCGGGATCAGGGTCATCGACACCGCCAGCGACACCGCGATGGCGATGGACACGGTGAGCGCCTGGTCGCGGAACAACTGCCCGGCGATGCCCTCGACGAAGACCAGCGGCAGGAACACCGCGATGGTGGTAAGGGTGGAGGCCACCACCGCCATGAACACTTCGCGGGTGCCGGCGATGGCCGCCTGCAGCACGCCCATCCCGCGCTCGCGGGCCTTGGCGATGGATTCCAGGACCACGATCGAATCGTCCACCACCAGGCCCGTGGCCAGGGCCAGGCCGCCCAGGGACATCACGTTCAGGCTCAGCCCCAGCCGGCCCATGAAGAAGAACGTGGTGATGATCGAGATCGGCAGCGAGAGCGAGATGACGAAGGTGCTCCAGCCATCGCGCAGGAACAGGAAGATGACCAGGATCGAGAGCATCCCGCCGATCACCGCGTCCAGCTTGACGTCGCTGATGGCATGGCGGATGAATACGGATTGGTCCTCCACCACCGTCAGCTCGATGTCCTTGGGCATTTCGCCGCGGATGGAGGCCAGCCTCGCCTCCAGCGCATCGGCGGTGGAAACGGTGTTGGCGTCGCCCTCCTTGTAGACCGCCAGCTCCACCGCCTCGTGGCCGCCGCTGCGGATCACCGCCTCGCGCTCCTTGTAGCCCTGGCGCACCTGCGCCACGTCCTTCAGGCGCACCGGCACGGTAGCGCTGCCGCCTCCGCCTCCGCGCAGGGCCGCGATCACCGTAGGGTCGCGGCTGCCGAGGATGGCCGACATCAACTGCTGGTTCTCGCCGGCCGACGAGGCGGAAGCGGCCGAGCCGCCGGCCGTGGTCAGCAGCAGCTCGCGCATCTGCTCGACCGTGGCGAACTGATTGACGGTGCGCACGAGGTAGCGCTGGGTGCCCTCTTCCAGCCGGCCGCCCGACAGGTTGACGTTCTCCTGCTGCAGGCGCTGGATGACGGTGTCCAGCGACAGGCCCAGTTGCGCCAGCTTGCGCTGGTCGATCTCGACCTGGACCTCGTCCTCCAGGCCGCCGCCCACCTTTACCGCGGCCACGCCGCTGACCGGCTCCAGCTTGCGCTTGAGATCGTCCTCGGCGTAGCGGCGCAGCTCCATCAGCCGGCGCACCGCATCGGCCTCGCTGCCACCCTCCTCCCTGGAGGACAGCGCCAGGCGCATGATCGGCTGGGTCGATGGATTGAAGCGCAGCAGCATCGGCGGCTTGGCATCCAGCGGCAGTTCCAGCGTCTCCATCTTGTCGCGCACGTCCAGGCCGGCCTGCTGCATGTCCGTGCCCCAGGCGAATTCCAGGACCACGTCGCTCTGGCCGGTGCGCGAGATCGACTTCAGCCTGCGCAGGCCCTTGACGATGCCCAGCGCCTCCTCGGCAGGCCGCGAGATCAGGGTCTCGACCTCGGCCGGCGCCGCGCCCTCGTAGTCGGTGCGCACGGTCAGCGTGGGATAGCTCAGGTCCGGCAGCAGCTCGACCTTCAGGCTGGACAGCGAGATCAGGCCAAACAGCACCAGGGTGAGCGTCATCATCGCGACGGTGACGCGGCGGCGAGTGGAGAACTCGACCAGGTCGAACCCGCCCGCCGCGGCCCGCAGGTCGTGCGCCGGCATCAGCGCACCGCCTGGCCGGCGGGAGAGGCGACCACCGCCTTGCCCTGGCCGTCGTGCTCCAGCACCTGCACCGCGCTGCCTTCGCGCAGCGCGGCCTTGCCCGCCACCACCACCGCGTCGCCCGCCTTCAGGCCTTCGCGCACCTCGACCCAGCCCGCGTCGTCGTATCCCAGCTTCAGCTCGGTGCGCGACGCCTTGCCGTCGCGCACCACGTAGACCGCCGGCACGCCGCCGTCCTCCAGCAACGCGGTGCGCGGCACCACCAGCGCATCGGCACGCTGGTCGTAGCCGATGCTCAAGCGGCTGAACATGCCGGGCTGCAGCTCCCCGTCCCCCGGGAAGGCGGCGACCACGCGGAAGGTGCCGGTGCCGACATCGACCACGGGCGAGACCCGGTCCACGGCGCCGGCGAAGCTGCGGCCGGGCAGCGCGTCGGCCGACAGTTCCACCTTCTGCCCGGGCTTGAGCTTGGCGATCTCGCGCTCGGGCACGTTGAGCGTGGCCTCCAGCCTGCTGCCGTCGACGATGCGGATGATCGGCGAGTTGATCTGCACGAAGTTGCCGGGCTTGATGTCGCGCGAGGCCACGATGCCGGAGATCGGCGCCACCACGGTGGTGTAGGACAGCTCCAGCGCGGCCAGGTTGTACTGGGCGCGCACGTTCTCCAGGTCGTAGCGCATCTGGTCCACCTCGCCGGCGCTGATCAGTTGCTGCGCAACCAGTTGCCGCGCGCGGCTGTAGTTGTTCTCCAGCTTGCGCAGTTGCGCCTCGCCCTGGGCCATGGCCAGGCGCGCGCGGTCCGGGTCCAGCCGCACCAGCGGCTGGCCCGCCTTGACCTGCTGCCCCTCCTCCACCAGCACCGCCAGCGCCACGCCGGAGGTCTTGGCCACCACCTGCGCCTCGGCGCGCGGTTCCAGCGCGGCGGTGCCGGTGTAGCTGGCGGCGATCGGACGGTGGCTGGCGGTGGCCACCTCCACCGGGATCGCGTCGGCGGCCTTGTCGGCGGCCCCGGGCTGGGCGTCGCCCGGCGCGCCCTTGCAGGCCGCCAGCACGGCCACGGCCGATGCGAGGACAGCGATGCGCATCCCTGCGCGGAAGTGGCGGAGGGCGGGACGGGCCGTGGCGATATGCATGCGGGGTAGGTCCGAAGCGATGTGATCAGGTGTTGTATGCAAGTAGATCACCCACCCGGATCGACGCCATGCGCCGAAGGTCATGGTGACCGCCGGGGGATGGTGCGGGATCGAGCGCGAGCCCGCGAGTTTCCGGTTGCGGTGACGCGCGGCTATACTGGCTGAACTGCGCGGTGGAGGGGTTGATCGCCGCGAACGACTCCATCCGAGACCGATCCGGACCACAGAATGATGCGCCCGCTGCCGCTAGCCGCCTGCCTTGCCCTGGTCACCGCCCTGCCCTTCGCCACCGCCGCCCAGGAGGCCGACCCGGCTCCGGCCGACGCGCCGCCGGCCGCCGCCGCTCCCGCCGCGGCCACGGCCGGCGACGTGGAACACGGGCGCCTGCTGAGCTACACCTGCCATGGCTGCCACGGCATCACCGGCTACAAGAACGCCTACCCCAGCTACAAGGTGCCGAAGATCGCCGGCCAGTCGGCCGAGTACCTGTCGCAGGCCCTGCACGAGTACCAGCAGGGCAAGCGCAAGCACCCGACGATGCGCGCCCAGGCCGAGAGCTTCTCGGCCCAGGACATCGCCGACATCACCGCCTTCCTGTCCACCCTCAAGTAAGCAACCCATGTCGACAGCCGTGCACGCCTCGCGTCTCGCCATCGCCCTGACCGCCCTTCTCGCCCTGGCGGCCTGTTCCGGACAGGACGGTTCCCATGCCGCCGAGGGCGGTACCCGCAGTTCCTCGGCTGGCCTGCCCGATGGCCGCATCGCCATCGGCGAGCAACTGGCCAACGCCAAGGGCAAGGCCACCGGGCAGAGCTGCATCGACTGCCACGGCCCGGACGGCAACGTGCCGATCGACGCCACCTACCCCAAGCTCGGCGGCCAGTACGCCGACTACCTGGCCCGCGCCCTGCAGGACTACCGCAAGGGCGACCGCGACCACGCACTGATGACGCCGCAGGCCACCGGCCTGAGCGACCAGGACATCGCCGACCTGGCCGCGTGGTTCGCCTCGCGCCCCTCGCAGTTGCGCGACCTGCACGGCGTCTACTGACCGGCCGCGGCCGGCGGCGCCAGCAGGACAGCGGAAGGCCCGCCTCGGCGGGCCTTCGCTTTTTCCGCCCGTGCCCGGGTCACAGGGATGGCCTGGGCCGCGACGGCGTGCGTCCGGCATCCCGGGAAAGCTCCATCGCGCCGCCGGGCGCTTCCGCCGCCCGCGGCCATGACCCTCCGGCGCCGCGAGCCGGCACAATGGGCCGATGGCCTCTCCCTCGACACCCCCTTCCGCCGCGCCGCGCCGCGAGCGCTCCACCCCCAGCCTGCGCGAGCGCTTCGATGCGATGCGCAACCTGCCACCGTTCCTGCGCCAGATCTGGCAGACCAGCCCGGGCCTGACCCTGGCCAGCCTCGGCCTGCGCCTGGTACGCGCGCTGATGCCGGTGGTCACCCTGTACATCGGCAAGCTGATCATCGACGAGGCCATCCGGCTGGTCGGGCTGGGGCTGGAGTTCGAGAGCCTGGGCGCAGCCCTGCGCGAAGGCCGACTCGACTCCTTGTTGTGGCTGCTGGGCCTGGAGCTCGTGCTGGCGGTGGGCTCGGACCTGCTGGGCCGATTGGTGAGCTACGCCGACGGCCTGCTCTCGGAACTGTTCACCAACGCCAGCAGCGTGCGCCTGATGGAGCACGCGGCGACCCTGGACCTGGAGGACTTCGAGGACCCGGACCTGCAGGACAAGCTCGACCGCGCCCGGCGCCAGACCATGAGCCGGATGAACCTGATGAGCCAGTTGTTCGGCCAGCTCCAGGACGCCATCACCGTGGTCAGCTTCGGCATCGGCCTGCTGGTCTACGCGCCCTGGCTGATCGGGTTGCTGGCCGTGGCCCTGGTGCCGGCGTTCGTCGGCGAGGCGCACTTCAACGCGCTGGGCTATTCGCTCAACCACCAGTGGACGCCGGAGCGCCGCCAGCTCGAGTACCTGCGCCAGACCGGCGCCAGCGTGGAAACGGCCAAGGAGGTGAAGATCTTCAACCTCCACCGCTTCCTGATCGACCGCTACCGGGTACTGGCGGACAGGTTCTACCTGGCCAACCGCGCCCTGGCCCGGCGCCGCGCGCTGTGGGGCGCGGCGCTGACCGCGCTGGGCACGCTGGGCTACTACGTGGCCTACGGCTACATCGCCTGGCGCACGGTCAAGGGCGATTTCAGCATCGGCGACCTCACCTTCCTGGCCGGCAGCTTCCGTCGCCTGCGCCAGTTGCTGGAAGGCCTGCTGGTCGGCTTCTCGCAGGTGGCCGGGCAGGCGCTCTACCTGGACGACCTGTTCTCCTTCTTCGAGATCGAGCCGGAGATCGCCTCACGGCCCGGCGCGCTGCCGGTGCCGCGCCCGATCGAGCGCGGCTTCGCGTTCGAGAACGTCGGCTTCCGCTACCCGGGCGCCGAGCACTGGGCGCTGCGCGGGCTGGAGTTCGAGCTGCGCGCCGGCGAGGTGCTGGCCCTGGTCGGCGAGAACGGCGCCGGCAAGACCACCCTGGTCAAGCTGCTGGCGCGGCTGTACGACCCGGACGAGGGCCGCATCCTGCTCGACGGCCGCGACCTGCGCGACTACGACCTGGACGACCTGCGCGCCAATACCGGGGTGATCTTCCAGGACTTCGTGCGCTACCACCTGTCGGCCGGGGAGAACATCGGCGTGGGCCGGGTGGAGGCGATGGACGACGACGCCCGCGTCCACGGCGCCGCGCGCCGGGCCATGGCCGACGAGGTGATCGACGCGCTGCCGCAGGGCTACGAACAGTTGATCGGGCGCCGCTTCAAGACCGGCGTGGACCTGTCCGGCGGCCAGTGGCAGAAGATCGCCATCGCCCGCGCCTACATGCGCGATGCCCAGGTGATGATCCTGGACGAACCCACCGCCGCGCTGGACGCGCGCAGCGAGTTCGAGGTGTTCCAGCGTTTCAAGGAATTGTCCCACCGGCGCACCGCGGTGCTGATCTCGCACCGGTTCTCCAGCGTGCGCATGGCCGACCGGATCCTGGTGCTGGCCGGCGGCCGGGTGGAGGCCAGCGGCACCCATACGGAGCTGATGGCCCAGGGCGGGCGCTATGCGGAGTTGTTCGAACTGCAGGCCGCCGGCTATCGTTGAGCCTTCGTCGCCGACCGGAAGTCCCCGCATGCGTCCGTCCTCGCCCGTACCCGCCGCCCTCGTCCTCGCCGCCGCCCTGTCGGCCTGCCAGCCCGCGCCGGCACCGGCCTCCGCCGCCGAAGCACCGGCGCAGGAGGTTTCCAGCGACCAGGGCGACGCCAACCTCACCGTGGTCGCGCGCGGCCTGTCCCATCCCTGGGCCGTGGCGCCGCTGCCGGACGGGAGCTTCCTGGTCACCGAGCGCGGCGGCGCGCTGCGCCGGGTAAGCGCCGACGGCAGCGTCTCGGCGCCGCTGGCCGGAGTGCCGGAAGTTTCCGCGCGCGGCCAGGGCGGACTGCTCGACGTGGCCCTGGCGCCCGACTTCGCGCAGAGCCGGCGCATCTACCTCAGCTACGCCGAGCCCGGCGACGGCGGCCTGTCCGGCACCGCCGCGGCCTACGCCACCCTGGGCGACGATGGCCTCACGGACGTGAGCGTGATCTACCGCCAGGAGCCGAAGGTCAATACCGAGAACCACTACGGCTCGCGCTTTGCCTTCGACGACCAGGGCCACGTGTTCATCAGCCAAGGCGAGCGCACCCTGCGGGCGATGTCGCAGGAGCTGGACAAGCTGCAGGGCAAGCTGGTGCGCCTGCACCTGGACGGCAGCGTGCCCAAGGACAACCCCTTCGTCGGCCGCCAGGACGCGCGCCCGGAGATCTGGAGCTACGGCCACCGCAATTCCCAGGGCCTGGCGTTCGACCCGCGCACCGGCAAGCTGTGGGAAAGCGAGCACGGCCCGCGCGGCGGCGACGAGATCAACCTGCCCCGGCCGGGCCTGAACTATGGCTGGCCCGTGGTCACCCACGGAATCGACTATTCCGGCCAGCCGATTCCCGAGGCGGTGGGCAAGGAGCGGGCGGGGATGGAACCGGCCCACTTCGTGTTCGAGGTCTCGCCCGGCCTGTCGGGCATGGCCTTCTACACCGGCCGGCCGGGCAAGCCGTGGAACGACAGCCTGTTCCTCGGTGCGCTGGCCCAGCGCAACCTGATCCGCCTGCAGTTGGAGGGCGACCGCGTCGTCGCCGAGGAGCGCCTGCTGCAGGACCTGGGCGAGCGCATCCGCGACGTGCGCGTGGCCGCCGACGGCAACCTGTACCTGGTCACCGACGAGGACGACGGCAAGCTGCTGAGGCTGGAGCCGCCGCAGGCCTGAGCAGGCGCTGCCGTGGCGCGGAGTTGATCCAGCGCAAGGCCGTGGGGCGGCCGTCGGCTACAATGAGCGGCGAACAGCCTCCCCACGACGCCCTGCCGATGTCCTCCGCCTACGGCACCGAAACGGTGCTCGACGTCCGTCACTGGACCGACGACTACTTCAGCTTCACCACCACCCGCAACGACGGTTTCCGCTTCGAGAACGGCCAGTTCGTGATGATCGGGCTGCCCACCGAGGGCGGCAAGCCGATCCTGCGCGCCTACTCCATCGCCAGCGCCAACTGGGAAGAACAACTGGAGTTCTTCAGCATCAAGGTGCCGGACGGCCCGCTGACCTCGCGCCTGCAGCACATCAGGCCCGGCGACGGCCTGCTGGTGGGGCGCAAGCCCACCGGCACCCTGCTGATCAGCGACCTGCACCCGGGACGCAACCTGTACCTGCTGGGCACCGGCACCGGCCTGGCGCCATGGCTGTCGGTGATCAAGGACCCGGAGACCTACGAGCGCTTCGAGCGCGTGGTCCTGTGCCACGGCGTGCGCAACGCGAAGGACCTGGCCTACCGCGACTACTTCGAGAAGGAGCTGCCGCGGCACGAGTTCCTCGGCGAGGCGGTGCGGCAGAAGCTGCTGTACTACCCTGCGGTCAGCCGCGAGGACTTCCCGAACCGCGGCCGCCTCACCGACCTGATGGACAGCGGCGAAATGATGCGCGCCCTGGGCCTGGAACCGCTGGACCCCGCGTACGACCGCGCCATGGTCTGCGGCAGCCCGCAGATGCTGGCCGACTTCCGCGCCCTGCTGGACGGCCGTGGATTCGCCGCCTCGCCGCGGATCGGCAGCCTTGGCCAGTACGTGTTCGAGCGCGCCTTCGTCGAGAAGTAGTCCGGACCCGGTCGCGGCAGCGATGGCGGGATGCCCCTGTGGCGTGGCGCGGTGCGAAAGCCACGCCCCACGTCTCATGCCAAAAAGAGATTTTGGCGCTTCCGGCGATGGCGGCCATGCGCCTGCGCCGGCAACTGAAGCCAGCGACCGCCGGCCCGGCGCGGCTCCTTTTGGGGTCGACCCTCTCCACGCCAAGTCGCGGCCCGTGCGGCCGCCCGTGCCTTTTGTCACGGGTCCGCACCCGGTTGCTGCGCTACGCTGGCCGGATTCGTTTCCGCAGGAACCGTTGTGATGATGAGAACCGGACTTTCCCTGGCCCTGGCCGCCGCCCTTGGATTGAACATGACCGCGTGCAACCGAACCGACGCCCCCGCGGCCGGCACCGAGGCCGGACAGGCGGCCGCCACCGCCCGCCAGGACAACCCGTTCCTCGTCCAGAGCGACCTGCCGCTGCAATACCCGCATTTCGACCGGATCCAGGACGGCGATTTCGCGCCGGCCTTCGACGCGGGCATGGCCGAGCAACTGCAGGAGATCGAGGCGATCGCCGGCAATCCCCAGGCCCCCACGTTCGACAACACCATCGTCGCCCTGGAGAACAGCGGCCAGACCCTGAACCGCGCGCGCGCGGTGTTCTCCAACCTGGTCGGCACCGACACCAACGACGCCCGCAAGCGGTTGCAGGCCGACTACTCGCCCCGGTTCGCCGCGCACCGCGACGCGATCGTGCTCAACGGCCCGCTATTCGCCCGCATCCAGGCCCTGTACGACACCCGCGACTCGCTGGGCCTGGACGCCGAGGGCCTGCGCCTGGTCGAGCGCTACTACACCGACTACGTCCGCGCCGGCGCCAGGCTGTCCGACGCCGACAAGACCAGGCTGAAGGAAATGAACGGCGAACTGGCCCGGCTGGGCACCCGGTTCGACCAGAACGTGCTCAACGAGGTCAACGCCTCGGCCGTGGTCTTCGACGACGCGCAGGCGCTTGCCGGCTCGACCGAAGCGCAGATCGCCGCGGCCGCCGATGAAGCCGGGCAGCGGGGGCTGGACGGCAAGTACGTGGTCGCCCTGCTCAACACCACCGGCCAGCCGCCGCTGAGCTACCTGACCGACCGCCAGGCGCGGCAGAAGATCTTCGAGGCGTCCATCGCCCGCGGCAGCCGCGGCGGCGAATTCGACAACACCGCCATCGTAGCCCAGGTGGCGAAGCTGCGCGCCGAGCGCGCCGCCCTGCTCGGCTACCCCAACCACGCCGCCTACCAGTTGGAGGAGGCCACCGCCAGGACGCCGCAGGCGGTCAACGACATGCTCGCCAAGCTGGCCCCGGCGGCGGTGGCCAATGCCAGGCGCGAGGCCGCCGAGCTGCAGAAGACCATCGACCGGGAGCAGGCCGCCAAGGGCGAGCCGAGCTTCCGGCTCGAGCCCTGGGACTGGGCGTTCTACACCGAGAAGGTGCGCCAGGAAAAGTACGATTTCGACGAATCCCAGCTCAAGCCCTACTTCGAGATGAAGAACGTGCTGGAGAACGGCGTGTTCTTCGCCGCCAGCCAGCTCTACGGGATCGCCTTCAAGGAACGCACCGACCTGCCCAAGTACCACCCGGACACCTGGACCTACGACGTGTTCGACGCCGACGGCAGCCTGTTGGCGATCTTCATCTTCGACCCCTACGCGCGCGCCTCCAAGCGCGGCGGCGCCTGGATGAACTCGTACGTGTCCCAGTCCGGCCTGCGCGGCACGCGGTCGGTGGTGGCCAACCACCTCAACATCGCCAAGCCGCCGGCCGGCGAGCCCACGCTGATGACCTGGGACGAGGTCACCACCGCGTTCCACGAGTTCGGCCACGCCCTGCACGGCATGTTCTCGGATGTCGCCTACCCGTATTTCAGCGGCACCAGCGTGCCGCGCGACTTCGTCGAGTTCCCCTCGCAGGTCAACGAGATGTGGGCCGACTGGCCGAGCGTGCTGGCCAACTACGCCAAGCACCACGACACCGGCGAGCCGATGCCGCAGGCGCTGCTGGACAAGGTGCTGGCCACGGGCAGGTTCAACCAGGGCTTCGCCACCACCGAGTACCTGGGCGCGGCCATGCTCGACCAGCGCTGGCACCAGATGGACGCCGGGCAGGTACCGGCCGCCGACGGGGTGATGAAGTTCGAGGCCGACGCGCTGGCCGCCGACGGCATCGCCTATGCCCCGGTGCCGCCGCGCTACCGCACGCCGTACTTCAGCCACATCATGGGCGGCTACTCGGCCGGCTACTACGCCTACATCTGGTCCGAGGTCCTGGACGCCAACACCCAGGCGTGGATGCGCGAGCACGGCGGCCTGAAGCGCGAGAACGGCGACCGCTTCCGCGCCACCCTGCTCTCGCGCGGCGGCAGCAAGGACGCGATGCAGTTGTTCCGCGACTTCGCCGGCCACGATCCGAGGATCGAGCCGCTGCTGGCCAAGCGCGGGCTGGACGCCGCCGCGCCCTGATCCCGCCTCCCGGGGCGACCTGCCACCGCGCCGCCTCCGGGCGGCGCGGTGCTTTCCGCGCCGGTGCGCTCAACGCGGCGCGACGTAGCCGCCGGGCACACCCCGCGGCGAGAGCACGACCTGCCACAACTGCGCACGGCGGGTGCGGAAGGCCGCCATCGACCCGGCCAGGTAGAACCGCCACATCCGCCGGAAGCGCTCGTCGTAGCGCGGGTCCAGCCGTTCCCAGGCCGCCTCGACGTTGTCGCGCCAGGCCTGCAGGGTGCGGTCGTAGTCGGCCCCGAAGTTGTGCCAGTCCTCGATCACGAAGGCGCCCTCGCAGGCATGCGTGAGTTGCGCGGCCGAAGGCAGCATCGAGTTGGGGAAGATATAGCGGGCGATCCACGGATCGGTGCGCCGGGCCGAGACGTCGCGGCCGATGCTGTGCAGCAGGAACAGGCCGTCGTCGGCCAGGCAGCGCCTCGCCACCCGGAAATAGTCGCGATAATTGCGCACGCCCACGTGCTCGAACATGCCGATCGAGAACACCGCGTCGAACCGCTCGTCCAGCTCGCGGTAGTCCTGCAGGCGGATCTCCACCGGCAGGTCGGCGCACAGCCGGCGCGCGTAGCCGGCCTGTTCGCGCGAGATGGTCGCCCCCACCCCGCTCACGCCGTAGCGCCGCGCCGCATACTCCAGCGCCTCGCCCCAGCCGCAGCCGATGTCCAGCACGCGCATGCCCGGGCGCAGGCCGAGCTTGCGGCAGACCAGGTCCAGCTTGGCCTCCTGCGCCGCGTCCAGATCGCCGGCCTGGCGCCAGTAGCCGCAACTGTAGACCAGCCGCCGGCCCAGCATCGCCGCATACAGGTCGTTGCCCAGGTCGTAATGCCGGCGCCCGACCTCGCCGCTGCGGCCGCGCGTCTGCGGATTGGTCAGCCGCGCCAGCAGGGCGCGCCGGAGCTCGCCGATGCCGTGCACGCGCTCGTCCAGGCGCGCACGCATCAGCCGCTCCAGCAGGCCGTCCAGCGCGCGCGCGTCCCACCAGCCGTCCATGTACGACTCGCCCAGCCCCAACGATCCGTGGACCAGCAACCGCGCGTGCAGGCGCGCGTCATGGACCTGCATGTCCCAGTCGCGGTCGCCGCCGATGCGCACGCCCGCCTCGCCCAGCAGCGCTTCGACGCGACGCCCGGCGAGGGAGGCGCGTGCCATGCCCGCCGCCTATTGCGCGAACAGCTCGCGGTAGTCCGGGGCCAGGTACGGCAGCAGTACCGCGGCCGGGACCTCGGCGTACTGCACCCCGTCCGCGTACGGCCCCACCTGGTAGGGCGCGAACACGAAGCGCAGCGCGGCGATCCTGCCGTCCTGCGCCGGCACCGGCTCGAACTGGGCGAAGTTCTCGGGCCGCGGCTCGGTGCCCTGGGCGATGGTCTTCAGTGCCGCGCCCAGCAGGCGCTGGCGGTCGCCCGGCTCCAGCGACTCGTCCGCGGCCCGGGTATGGGCCGCCGTGCCCAATTGCTCGGCCGCATGGTCGGCGATCGTGCGCCATCCCGCCGGCGAGGCCAGCAGCCGGTCCGAGGTCAGCATCTGCTCGTGCCGCGGCAACCAGACGAAACGCGCCACCAGGGGCTGGCCGTGGGCGCCCCCGGTGTAGAGGCTGCCCTCGGCCGCCACCGCCACCACGTCCGGCGTCTCCATCAGGCCGCGGAACCCCAGCGACAACTCGTAGGGCGCCCTGGGCGGCCCGTCCAGGCCCTCGACCGCCTGCATCAGTTCCGCGCGGGCCGCGGCGGCATAGGCGTGCAGCGCACTGGCCAGGCCGGGATAGGCCGCCGCCGAAGGCGGATAGCTGATGCCGACCACATAGCGCGGGTCGTGCTCGATCACGTCC
Source organism: Pseudoxanthomonas broegbernensis (assembly GCF_014202435.1). Classification (GTDB taxonomy): domain Bacteria; phylum Pseudomonadota; class Gammaproteobacteria; order Xanthomonadales; family Xanthomonadaceae; genus Pseudoxanthomonas; species Pseudoxanthomonas broegbernensis. The sequence goes on from NZ_JACHGU010000003.1 coordinate 98,989, forward strand.
TCCATCGATACCGGCGCCGGCATTTCCGGCACGGCGGCCTCCGCCACGGGCGGTGCCTCGATGGACGGCGCCGGCGCCTCCGCCTGCCGTCCGCAGGCGGACGGCAGCAGCACCAGCACGGACAGCACCAGGAAGGGAAGCTTGGTTCGGATCATGTCTGCGGACCTCCGTTGTGCCGCATGCATCTTCGCGTACATAGCCGCAGGGCGGCGCCGGCCGTCATTGCGCCGCGACCCCGGCGCTGCGCGGCATCATCCCGCTACCTGGGTGGCGTATTCCGGATGCCTGGCCACCCAGACGGCAGCATAGGAACACGCCGGGACCACGCGCCACCCCTGGGCCTTGGCATGCTCGAAGGCCTCGCGCACCAGGTGCCCGGCCACGCCGCGACCGCCGATGGCCAAGGGCACGCCGGTATGGTCGATGACCATGGCCCCGTCCTCCAGCCGGTAGAGCAGTTCGGCTTCGTGGCCGTCCATCCGGACGTGGAAGCGGTGCCGGTCCGGATCGTGCCCGATCGCGGGGGATGGGGGGGAATCGGTCATGTCGGGCCTCCGTGGAATGCGGCAAAAGGCGACGTGTAGCGTCACATTATGGCGGGCATCCGCGCAATGGCATGTGAGGAATCCGGTCCGCCGCATGGGTTTCCGGGCCCGCCACCGCGGTTGGCACGCGTCCTGCGACCCACCGGGACAGTACCGCCGCCGTGACGGAGCCAGCATGAACGTTCTCGACGCCTACGCCGCCAACGATTCCGCCAGCGATGCCTCGCTGCTCGAAGGGCTGTACCAGTTGGTCATGGACGGGCATACCGACAGTTGGGAGTTCGAGCAACTGACCCACGAAGTGTACGAGCGTCTCAAGACCACCTACTCGGTAGCCGTCTGACGCCACACGGGGCGCGCCTGGGCGCACGCCCCTTCCTCCCCGCCCCGCACCCTCGGGCGCGCACCTTTCCGATGCCACGCCGCTTCAGCGGTGGTCGCGCTTGCGCTGGTTGCGCCGGTCGTGGGTGCTGGCGCTGCCCTGGATCGCGCGCATCCGGCTCTCGCCGGCATGCAGTTCCTGCGCCTTGGCCGCGGCCTCCGGCGATACGTAGCCCTCGGCCTGGAGCGGTTGCGCCTGCGGGTCCAGTTGGCGCCAGGGCGGGGTCTGGCGCGCCTGTTCCTGCTGGGCCTGCAACAGCGTGCGGGTCGCGGCCAGCGCCTGCTTCGGGGTCGGCGCGCGCGCGCCGGCGCGGCGCGGGGTTGCAGTGCGCCCGGCAGTCGCCGCCTGCGCCGCATGGCCGCCGCGGGCAGCGGCCGTCGTCCTGGCCGGGGACGTCCCCGCCACGGCCCTGGGGGCTGCGGTGCGGCGTGCCGTCGCCTGGGCGGTCGCGGTTTTCTTCGTCACGGCCTTCTTCGCCGCAGTCTTCTTCACCACGGCTTTCTTCGACACGGTCTTTTCGCCTGTGGCTTTCTTCGATGCGGCTTTCCCGGCCACGGCGCTGCGCGCGGGCGATTTCTCCTTCGCCGCCTGGCGGGTCGTCGTGACCTTTTTCGCTGCCGTCTTCTTCGGCATCGCCTTCGTGCCCGTCTTCGCTGCGGCCTTCCTGGCGGGCGACTTCTTCGAAGCCGCTTTGCGGGCCGCGGCCGTCTTCGCAGCCGCCTTGGGCGTGCCGGCCTTCGCGGCCGGGCGGCGCCCGGTGGCGGCCTTGCGCGCGGCGGCCTTTCCGGCATGGGTGATGGATGCGGTACGGGTTGCCATCTTCGCCTCCGTCTTGGGGGGACGCAGGCAGACTGGCACGCCCCACATGCAGGCGCGGTGAGCGTCGCAGTTCAGCCGAAGCGCGGATTCATCAACTGCTCCAGGAACACCTGCGCCAGGCGCGGCTCCATCGCCAGCATGAACATGACCCCGAAGGCCGCCCCGGCCAGGTGCGCGCTGTGGTTGATGCGGTCGCCCCCGCGGTGGTCCATCCACAGGCTGTAGCCCACGTAGAAGACCGCGTACAGGATCGCCGGCGCGGGGATGAAGAACACGAAGATCAGCGACCACGGCGAGATCAGGATGAAGGCGAACAGCACCGCCGACACCGCGCCCGACGCGCCGAGGCTGAAATAGCCGGCGTTCTTCTGGTTCTTCAGGTAGCTGGGCAGGATGGAGACCACCAGCGCGCCCACGTAGAACAGCGGATAGGTCAGCATGCTGCCGGTGAGCTGCCCCATCACCTGCTCGATCAGGCGCCCGAAGAAGAACAGGGTGACCATGTTGAACAGCAGGTGGGCCAGGTCCGCGTGCAGGAGGCCGTAGCTGGCCAGGCGCCAGTATTCGTGCCGCTGCGAGATCGCCGGCGGCCACAGGATCAGCCGGTCGGCCAGGCGGCGGTCGTGGAAGGCGCGCCAGGACACCAGCGCGGTGGCGGCGATCAGCACGAGGGTAACGGGATAAGGCATGGCATTCCTCAGGCGGCGCGGTAGTTGTCCTGCATCGGGTAGCGGCGCGCGTAGGCGGCGAAGGCCAGCGCGGCGGCGAACGCGAAGCCGGCGAAGAAGAACATCAGGAACGCGTTCTCGCTCAGCCCGGTGCCGGCGATGCGGCCCAGCACGGCCTCGTTGCGCACGCCGAAGTTGGTCAGCAGCACCCACAGGCTGCCGAAGGTGCTGGTCAGGTACCAGAAGGCCATGATCACGCCCTTCATCGCGTGCGGCGCCTGGCTGTAGGCGAACTCCAGCGCGGTGGCCGAGACCAGGACCTCGCCGAAGGTCAGCATCAGGTAGGGCAGCGCCTGCCAGGCCAGCGAGACCGGCGCGCCGCCGTCCAGCCACAGTTGCAGCGCGCCGGCCACGATCCACGACACGCCGGAGATGGCGATGCCCCAGCCCATCCGCCGCAGCGCGGTGGGTTCCCAGCCCAGCCGGCGCAGGGCCGGGTACAGCACCAGGTTGTTGAACGGAATCAGCAGCATCACCAGCAGCGGGTTCAGCGCCTGCATCTGCGCCGCGTCCTGCACCAGCCAGCTCGGCCACCACGCCGCCCCGTGCGGGATGGTCATCTCCCGGCCCTGGATGATCCAGGTCGAGGCCTTCTGGTCGAACAGCGACCAGAACGGGGTCACCAGCGCGAACACGATCAGGATCCGCAGCACCGCGCGCACGCCGTCCACCGCCGCGTCCGGGTGCGCGCCGCGGGCGCGCTCCAACTGCAGCGAGGCGCCCCAGCCGCCCAGCGCGATCACCGCGCCCAGCGCCAGGCAGGCGGAGATGACGAAGCCGAAGTCCGGCCACCACGGCACCAGGCCGGCCAGCGACAGCGCCCACAGCCCCAGCAGCGCCGCCGCCGCCGCCAGGCCGGCCATGGCCACCGCGTAGCCGGGCCGTCCCTGCCCGGGCCGCCGGGTGCGCAGCGCGGTCTTGACCACCTCCAGGAAACCGTGCGGATCGTCGCCCGACGGCGGCACGTTGACGTAGCGCCGGCGCCCCAGCCAGAACACGACGGTGGCGATGAACATCAGCACGCCCGGGATGCCGAAGGCCACCGCCGGCCCCCAGTGGCGCAGGAACAGCGGCGCCAGCAGCGAGGCGAAGAACGAGCCGAAGTTGATGATCCAGTAGAACGCGTCGAAGACCACCCGCGCCTTGTCCTTGTTGCTCCGGTCGAACTGGTCGCCGCAGAAGGACACCACCAGCGGCTTGATTCCGCCCGAGCCCAGCGCGATCAGGAACAGGCCGGTGTAGAAGCCGCCGGCATGGCTCTCGAACAGCGCCAGGCAGGCATGGCCGGCGCAGTACACCAGCGAGAACCACAGGATGGTGTTGTACTTGCCGAAGAAGCGGTCCGACAGCCAGCCGCCGAGCAGCGGGAAGAAGTACACGCCGATGACGAAGCTGTGGAAGATGTCCTTGGCCGCGCCGTCGCGCTGCGCACCCTCGGGCAGGTAGGCCAGCAGGACCGAACTGATCAGGAACGGCACCAGGATGTTGCGCATCCCGTAGAAGCTGAAGCGCTCGCAGGCCTCGTTGCCGATGATGTAGGCGATCTGGCGGGGCATGCGCCCCGGCCCGGCGGTGGTGGTGGCCATCGGATGGTCGGTCGCAAAAGAAACCGAGGGTACCCGATCGGCGGTTGCCACCGGAACCGTGCGCGGCGCCACGGCCCATGCCGCGCCGCACTGGCATCATGGCGGCTTTCCCCACCGTGCCGCCCCCCATGTCGCGTTCCGTGTTCCGGTTCTTCCGCCCGTTGCCGGTGTTGTCCGGCCTGGTGTTCGGCCTGGTGTTCGGCCTGGCGGCCATGGCACCGGCCATGGCCGACGCTTCCCTGTCCACGGTGGCCGAGCGCTCCGGCTTCCAGCGCACCGGCCGCTACGGGGAAGTACCGGCGCTGGCGGCCGCGTTCCAGGCGCGATGGCCGGACCGGGTCCGCGCGTTCGATTTCGGCACCACCCCGGAAGGGCGGCCAATGCAGGTGCTGGTGGTCACCGCCACCGGCGCGTTCGACCCGGCCCAGGCGCGCCGCCGCGGATTGCCGGTGGTGCTGGTCCAGGGCGGCATCCACGCCGGCGAGATCGACGGCAAGGATGCGGGGTTTCTGGCCCTGCGCCAGGTACTGGAAGGCCAGGCCGCCCGGGGGGCAATGGACCGCCTGGTGTGGCTGTTCGTGCCGGTGTTCAACGTCGATGGCCACGAGCGTTTCGGCGCCTGGAACCGGCCCAACCAGCGCGGCCCGGAGGAAATGGGCTGGCGCACCACCGCCCAGGGCTACAACCTCAACCGCGACTACCTGAAGGCCGACTCGCCCGAGATGCAGGCCATGCTGCGCCTGGTGCGCGAGTGGGACCCGCTGGCCATGGTCGACCTGCACGCGACCGACGGCGCCCAGTTCGAGCACGACGTGTCCATCCAGGTCGAGCCGCTGCACGCCGGCGACGAGGCACTGCGCACCGCCGGCCGTGCCTGGCGCGACGGGGTGATCGCCGACCTGGCCCGGCAGGGTTCGCTGCCGCTGGATTTCTACCCCTCCTTCGTGGTCGAGGACGACCCGGCCTCCGGCTTCGTCGACGACGTGCCGCCGCCGCGCTTCTCGCACGGCTATTTCCTGCTGCGCAACCGCCTCGGGATGCTGGTGGAGACCCACTCGTGGAAGCCCTACCCCGAGCGCGTGCGGATCACCCGCAACACCATCGTCTCGGTGCTGGAGCGGATGGCCGCGCACGGCGCGCAATGGCGGCGGCTGGCCGAGGCGGCCGACGCCCGCGCCGCACGGCTGGGCGGCACCGCGTCGCCGCTGGACTGGGCGGCCACCGACCGCTCGCGGACCATCCGATTCCGCGGCTACGCCTACACCCACACGCCATCGGAGGTTTCCGGCGCGCCGATGACCCGCTACGACGAATCCACCCCGCAACTGTGGCGCGTGCCGCTGCGCGACCAGTTGGCGCCGTCGCTCGTCGTCGCCGCACCCGGTGCCGGCTACCTGGTGCCACCGGCCTGGGCGGCACGGGTGCGGCCTTTGCTGGAGACGCATGGGGTGATCTTCCAGCGCCTGGAGGCGGCCTGGACGCAGGCGCCGGTGGCGGCCTTCCGCGCGGACGCGGCCAGGTTCGCCGGCAGCTCCAGCGAAGGCCGCCAGCGCCTGGCACTGGACGGTAGCTGGCGAGCGGAAACCCGCGACGTCGGTGCCGGTGCGCTCTACGTCCCCATCACCCAGCCGCTTTCGCGGCTGGTGCTGGCCCTGCTCGAACCGCAGGCGCCGGACTCGATGGCCGCGTGGGGTGCGTTCAACAACGCCTTCGAGCGCAAGGAATACATGGAGGACTACGTGGCCGAGGACGTCGCCCGGCAGATGCTGGATGCCGACCCGGCGCTGCGTGCCCGCTTCCAGCGGCGCCTGGCCGAGGATGCGGCCTTCGCCGGCGACCCGGCCGCGCGCCTGGACTTCTTCTATCGCCGCCATAGTTCCTGGGACGAACGCCATGGCCTCTATCCGGTCCTGCGGCTGGAGCAGCCGCCGCCGGAAACGGCGGCCGCGGATTGACGCCATGCGAAGGTCCTTCGCCCCGCTGCTCGCGCTCGTGCTCGCCGCCGGCACGGCGGGCGCGCATGCGGGCGCCATGCCCGTGGCGGCGGCGGACGATGCGGGCATGGCCGCCGGATTCGCCCTGGCCGTCCTCGATCTCCACCGCGAGCGCGACGACTGGCCGGCGAACCGGGCGCGCATCGCCGGGACGCTGCGCGGGCTGCAGCCGGATGCGGTGGCGCTGCAGGGCGTGCTGCAGGACGGGACGACGCTCAACCAGGGCGCATGGCTGGCCCGGAAGCTGGGCTACGACTGGCACTTCGCCACCATCGACCCGCCCAGCCGGCCGCGCCGCGAAGGCAACGCGCTGCTGACCCGCGCCCCCGTGGCCGGGCGCGGCGAGACCCTGCTGCATCCCCTGCACGACCGGCGGGTGGCGGGCATGGTCACGGTGCTGGCCGATGGACGGCCGCTCAACCTCTACGTGGTCCGCCTGCACGGCACAGCCGAAGGCGGCGCCGTACGCGCGCGCCAGGTCGAGGACCTGTTGTCCTGGGTCCGGGCCACCGCGGGCAGCGCTCCGAGCCTGATCGCCGGCGACTTCGGCGCCGCCGCCGACGCGCCCGAACTGGCGCTGCTGCGCGCCGGCTGGGACGAGGCCTGCGGCCCGCTGCACGCGGCAGCCGGCCATCCCGATGCCGCCGCACCGGCAACCCTCCACGCCTTCGTGGAACGCGAGCGCTTGCTGCCGCTGGCAGCCAGCGTACTGATGCTGCACGCGGCCGACCCCGCCGCGGACGACGCCGATGCCGGCCAGGTCGCCGTGGATGCGAGTGCCGCCAACGACAGCGATGGAGATGGCGATGGCAATCGCGCCGACCAGGAAGGCAGCGACACGCGCGACGCCGGCCGCCTCCCGCCGACTCCCGGGCTGCTGATACGCGTACTCGCCGTCGATCCTGGAGACGGCAAGGATCGGGACGATGCCGAGCCAGCGTCCCCCGCCCCGCACGGGACTTAATGATTCGCACACGCGGCCTTCGCACCGCGCACGCGCATACCGCCCTACCTTGGCCGCTCCCCGCCCCGCCAAGGAATCCACGCATGAGCCATCTCACCGGAAAACGTGTCGCCATCCTCGCCAGCGACGGCTTCGAGGAATCCGAGTTGCTGGAACCGATGAACGCGCTGCGCGAACACGGCGCCACGGTCGAGGTGGTCTCGCCGGAGCGAGGTTCCATCCAGGGGCTGCGGCATTTCGACAAGGGCCGATCGGTGGACGTGGACCGCGACCTGGCCGGCGCCGACGCCGCCGACTACGACGCCCTGGTCATCCCGGGCGGCCTGTTCAACCCGGACGCGCTGCGCCACGACGACAACGCCATCCGCTTCACCCGCGCCTTCTTCGAGGCCGGCAAGCCGGTAGGCGCCATCTGCCATGGGCCGTGGGTGCTGGTGGATGCCGAGGTGGTCGACCAGCGCGAACTGACCTCGGTGCCCAACATCCGCCGCGACCTGGAGAACGCCGGTGCGCGCTGGGTCGACCGCGAAGTGGTGGTCGACCAGGGCCTGGTGACCAGCCGCACGCCCAAGGACCTGCCGGCGTTCTGCGCCAAGCTGGTGGAAGAGATCGCCGAAGGCCGCCATCCGCAACAGGCCCGGTCGGCATGAGCGGCACGCACGCCGCCGGCCGCACCGGCCGCCGCCTGCCCGTTCTCGTGTTCGCGGCCATGGTCCTGGCGCCGGGCGCCTGCCATCCCGCAGGCGCGCCGGAGACCGCCGGCGTCGATCCGATGCCGGCGCCCACCCCGCCCACCGCCATCGCCGACCCCGTCGCCTCCGTGCTGGAAACCCATTGGCAGTGCGACGACCAGCACGTGGCCGCGCGCTTCGACAACGATGCCGGCACCGTGACCCTGACCCACGACCGCGGCCAGTTGATGCTGCCGCAAGCGGTTGCCGCCTCCGGTGCGCGCTATGCCGATGCCAACGGCAACGAATTCTGGAGCAAGGGCCCCGCCGGGACGCTGACCCTTTCCGGCACCCCCGCACGCGAATGCATGCAGGTGGGCGCCGCCGATTGAGCGCCGCGGCACCGTCGCGAGGGCAGGGAAACGTCCCGCCGCGGCCTCGTCCGTGGCGGACGGTTGCGTGCGCGTCACCGCGCGGAAACCAGCGCCTGCTCAGCCGGCCGCGCGCAGCGCGGCGATACGCTCGGACAACGGCGGGTGGCTCAGGAACAGGCGGCGCAGCCCCTGGCCGATGCCGCCGGAGATGCCGAAGGCCTCCACCTGCGCCGGCAGCGTGCTCCGGCCCTGGTTGAGCGACAACCGCTCCAGCGCGGCGATCATCTTCTGGCGGCCGGCCAGCCTCGCGCCGCCCGCATCGGCGCGGAATTCGCGATGGCGCGAGAACCACATCGCGATCATGGTCGCGAACAGGCCGAACGCCAGTTCCAGCACCATCACGATGGCGTAGTACGCCAGGCCGCGGCCGCCGCCGTTGTCGCGATTGCCCGACAGGTAGCCATCGACCAGCCCGCCCACCACCCGCGCCAGCACGATCACGAACGTATTGAGCACGCCCTGCAGCAGGGCCATGGTCACCATGTCGCCATTGGCCACGTGCGCGACCTCGTGGCCGAGCACGGCCTCGGCCTCGTCGGCCTGCATCTGCCGCAGCAGGCCGGTGGACACCGCGACCAGCGCGTTGTTGCGGTTGGCGCCGGTGGCGAAGGCGTTGATCTCGGGCGCGTCGTAGACGGCCACTTCCGGCATGCCGATGCCGGCGGCCTGGGCCTGCCGGCGCACCGTGGCCAGCAGCCAGCGCTCGGTCTCGTTGCGCGGCTGTACGATCACCTGCGCACCGGTGGCGCGCCTGGCCATCCACTTGGAGAGCAGCAGCGACACCAGCGAGCCGCCGAAGCCGAACAGCGCGGCGAACACCAGCAGGCTCCCCATCTGCCCGGGGTGGACGCCGAACAGCGACATGACGATGCCGGCCAGGAACAGCACGGCCAGGTTGGTGGCGAGGAACAGGGCAATGCGGCCGAACACGGCAAGTCTCCTGTGGAGGAACGGGCTTGTCGCTGCTGCAATGGGTGCGTGGCGGCTTGAAATCAAGCCATGCATGCCGCGACCATGCGGCGATGCCCGGCCCTTCCGTTCAGCCTGCCGCGACCGGCTACCGCGGCCGCTTCGCACCCTCGCCCACCGGCCCCCTGCACCTGGGCTCGCTGCTGGCCGCCTTCGGCGGATGGCTGCTGGCCCGGCATGCGGGCGGCGAATGGCTGGTGCGGATCGAGGACATCGATCCGCCGCGCGAGGTGCCCGGCGCCGCCGCCGCGCAACTGGCCGCGCTGGCCGCCTTCGGCCTGGCCGGCGACCGGCCGCCGGCATGGCAGAGCCGGCGGCATGCGCTGTACCGCGCCGCGCTGGACCGGCTGCTCGCCGCCGGCCACGCCTTCGCCTGCTCCTGCAGCCGCAGCGCGCTGGCCGCGCAGGGCGGCATCCATCGCCGCTGCGTAGCCGGCGTGCCGCGGCCGCACCCGGCCATCCGCCTGCGCGTGGCCGACGGCGCCACGGTCGCGTTCGAGGACGGCCTGCAGGGCACGGTGGGCCAGGACGTCGCCGCCGAGGTGGGCGACTTCGTCCTGCTGCGCGCCGACGGCTGCTGGGCCTATCAACTGGCGGTGGTGGTGGACGATGCCGATCAGGGCATCACCGACGTGGTCCGCGGCGCCGACCTGCTCGACTCCACCCCGCGCCAGATCCTGCTGCAGCGCGCGCTGGGCCTGCCCGTGCCGCGCTACCTGCACCTGCCGCTGCTTCTGGACGAGGACGGGCACAAGCTCTCCAAGTCCAGCGCCGCGCCGCCGCTGGACCCGGCCGACCCGCTGCCGGCACTGCGTGCCTGCTGGTCGCTGCTGGGCCAGGACCCGGCGCACGTGCGCGGCTGCGGCGACGTCGATGCGCTGCTGCGCCAGGCCCGCGCGCGCTTCGATCCGGCACTGCTTCCGGCGCGCTTGCACTTTCGCCGAGGCGACACTACAACTGCCTGACGGCCCCATCGACATCGAACAACGCAATCCCCGGGAGGGAAACCATGAGCAGTCGCGTCGCACTCGTCACCGGCGGTACCGGAGGCATCGGCACCTCCATCTGCAAGCGCCTGGCCGACATGGGCCATCGCGTGGCGACCAACTACCGCAGCGAGGAAAAGGCGCGCGCCTGGCAGCAGAAGATGCAGGCCGAGGGCTACGACATCGTCGTCGTGCCCGGCGACGTGGGCTCGCCCGAGGCGGCGCAGGCCCTGGTCAAGGGGGTGGAGGAGAAGCTGGGCCCGGTCGAGATCCTGGTCAACAACGCCGGCATCACCCGCGACACCACCTTCCACCGGATGACCCCGGAGCAGTGGCACGAGGTCATCAACACCAACCTCAACTCGGTGTTCAACGTCACCCGGCCGGTGATCGAGGGCATGCGCGAGCGCAAGTGGGGCCGGGTCATCCAGATCAGTTCGATCAACGGCCTCAAGGGCCAGTATGGCCAGGCCAACTACGCCGCGGCCAAGGCCGGCATGCACGGCTTCACCATTTCCCTGGCGCGCGAGAACGCCAAGCTGGGCATCACCGTCAACACCGTCTCGCCCGGCTACGTGGCCACCGACATGGTCATGGCCGTGCCCGAGGAAGTGCGCGCCAAGATCGTGGCCGACATCCCCACCGGGCGCCTGGGCAAGCCGGAGGAGATCGCCTACGCGGTGGGCTTCCTGGTGGCCGACGAGGCGGCGTGGATCACCGGCTCCAACCTGGACATCAACGGCGGCCACCACATGGGTTGGTGACGAAAGTCAAGCGCACTTGCGGCAGTTGCATGCGCTGCTGCGGTGCGCCATGCTCGCTGACACATGAAGCCATGAGTGAGCGCTATAGATGGCCGCCACCCGCATCATCAAGAAATACCCGAACCGACGGTTGTACGACACCGAGATCTCCAGCTACATCACCATCGAGGACGTGCGCCAGCTCATCCTCGACGGCGAGTCGTTCGAGGTGCGCGACGCCAAGAGCGGCGACGACCTGACCCGCTCGGTGCTGCTGCAGATCATCGCCGAGCAGGAACAGGACGGGGAGCCGATGCTCTCCACCCAGTTGCTGAGCCAGATCATCCGCTTCTACGGTGACTCGCTGCAGGGCTTCATGGGCAACTACCTGGAGCGCAGCATGCAGTTGTTCATGGAGCAGCAGCAGACCTTCCGCCAGCAGATGGGCAACCTGCTCGGGCAGACGCCGTGGACGGCGATGAACCAGTTGACCGAGCGCAACATGGAGCTGTGGCAGGAGTTCCAGCGCAGCCTCGCTGGCGGCCGCGACGCGTCCGCCGGCGCCGGCAAGGACGCCCCGAAGACGCGCAACCGCTGAGCCGCCGGGCTCAGGACGGCGGCGGCGCGCAAAAGCGCTGCCTGTATTCCAGCGCCTTGGGCATCAGCGCCTGCAGGTTCTGGATGCGCGAGCCGGGGTTGGGATGGGTCGAGGAGAACTCGGGGGGCGCCTGCCCGCCCGAGGACTGGCCCATGCGCTCCCATAGGCCGATGGCCTCGTTCGGGTCGTAGCAGGCCGCCGCGGCCAGCATCAGCCCCACCTCGTCGGCCTGGGTCTCGTGGCTGCGCGCGTACGGCAACAGGTAGCCGTAGCCCATGGCCGCCATCATCATCTGCTGCTGTTGCGCGTCCAGCCCGCCGGCGGCGCCGGCCATCTGCCCGATCTGCGCCAGCTTCTGCTGGCTCATCCGCTGCGCGCCGTGGCGCAGCAGTGCGTGGGCGATCTCGTGGCCCATGACCACCGCCATCGCATCGCGGGTCCGGGCCACCGGGATCAGCCCGGTGTAGACGGCCATCTTGCCGCCCGGCAGGCAGAACGCATTGGCCTGCTCGGACGGGATGACGTTGACGTCCCACTCGAACTGGCGCCAGTGGTCCTGCGCGCGCATCCCGTGCTCGCTCGCCAGCGCGGCCGAGACCACGTCGACCTTGGCGATCAGGCGACTGGCGATCTCGCGGATTTCCTGCGACGCCGGATCGGCCGGGTCCAGCGGCCGCTCCTGCGCCAGGATTTCCCGGTAGGCCTGCAGGCCCAGGGCGCGCTCCTGTTCCGGACCGATGGCGCCGTCGATCAGCACGGTCTGCCCGGTGTAGGGGTCCTCGGTGCGGTTGGAGAGGTAGTAGCAGCCGCCGTACACCAGGAAGCCCAGCAGCACCAGCCAGCGTACGTTGCCGAACAGCCCGCCGCCGCGCCGCGGCGCGGCGCCGGAATCGCCGAATGACTGCCTGCGCATGGTCCCTCCCGGCTCAGATGCCCCGCACCAGGCGGAAGCCGATGCGCCCGCTAGTGATATCCGAATCCATGCGCGAACGCCATGCCGAGCGCGTCTGCACCGGCGACCCGGCCCAGGAGCCGCCACGGACCACGCGGGTGCGGCAGCCCGGGTTGAACCAGGCCGCGCCGTCGGCCGGCGCGCGCCGGTAGCTGGCATGCCAGCAATCGCCCACCCATTCGCTGACATTGCCCGCCAGGTCGTGAAGGCCCCATGCATTGGCCTGGAAGCGACCCACCGGCGCCACCCCCCAGTAGCCGTCGCCGTAGCCCACGAAAGCGTTGTTCCAGGTGCGCCCGCTGGGCGAGACGTCGTTGCCGCCGGTGAAGTTGCCGCTGTTCTCCGGCGGCAGCCCGGCATCGCCCCACGGATAGCGTCCCGGGCTGCCGGCGCGCAGGGCGTATTCGAACTCGGCCTCGCTCGGCAGGCGGTAATGGCGGCCGGTCTGTTCCGAAAGCCACGCCGCGTAGGCCTCGGCGTCGCGCACGCTCACGTGCAGCACCGGGTCGCCGGGCGCGGCCGGGCGCCCGTCGTACCCCGAACGCCAGTCCACCCCGCTGCGCCGGACGAAGTTGCCGCTGCGCTCGTCGTAGACGATGGAATTGCCGCGCCGGGTCGCCCGCGGACGCGCGCCGGCCAGCTCCACGAAGCGGCCGAACTCGGCCACCGTCACCTCGGTGAGCGACATCGCGAAACCCCGGTCGAAGCGCACGTAGTGCGCCGGCTGCTCCGCGTCGGAGGCCAGCGGGTCGGTCGCCTCCGCGCCCATCCGGAACGCGCCGTGCGGCACCACCGCCATCTGCGGGCCGCGGCTGCCGTCGGCCAGCGCGTCGGTGAACACCTGGCCCGGCCGGAACGCGCCGTAGTGGGTGAACAGGACGACGCGCTCGCGCAGTTGCACCGCCACCGGATCGCCCGGCGGGGCGATGCGCAGCACTTCGGCCAGGCGCGCGCGCGCATCGCGCAGGCCCCCGGGGCGCAGCAGATCGCTCAATGCGGCATCGCGCAGCATGGCCACGTGACGGCTGCGGACCGCGTCCACCCGGTGGCGCGCATCGGCGACCGCCCCGGCCTCGTCCTCGCGCGTGGCGCGGGCATGCGCCAGCCAGCGCTCGGCCTCGTCGAAGTCCAGCGCGCGGGCGGCCGCCTCGGCCCGGTCCAGCATCGCGCTCTCCACCGCCGCCACGCCCTGGCGCGCGCGCGCGTCGCCCGGGGCCAGGGCCAGCGCATTGCGAAACCAGGCCAGGGCACCCTCGCCCGCCTCGCCCAACTGGCCGGCGCGCAGTTGCGCTTCTCCGGCGCCGGCGAGCACGGCCACTTGCTGCGCCCTCTCCACTTCCCGCGCCAGTGCGCCGACCGCCTCGTCCGCCGGGTCCAGCGCCTGCGCCACCGCGGCCAGTTGCCGGGCACGTCGCAGCGCTTGCTCGTCGTCGCCGCCCGCGGCGGCGGCCAGTGCCTGGGTGCCGGCCGCCACTACCGCCCCCTGCGCGCGCTGCAGCCCCCGCCGGGCCACCGCATCGTCCGGATCGGCCTGGAGCAGAGCCAGGTAGATCGGCACCGCCGCCTGCGCATCCTGGTACAGGCGGCCCTCTTCCAGCGCCTGCTCCGCCTGGCGCCGCCACTGCCCGCGATCCGCCTCGGGCGGCAACGCCACCGGCGGCGGCACCCAGCGCGCCGGCGCCGGGCGGGCTTCGTCGACGCCCTCGACCGCATCCGCGGTGACCCGCGCGGAGCCGGGCAGCGCCTCGCGGGAAGGCGCATCGCGCGCGGCGTCTCCCGGCACGGACGGCGCACGCCCGCACGCGCAGGCCAGCGCCAGCATCGCCCACATCATCGCCCGGCCGCTCGCGCGCAAGATCCCTCCTCGTATCCGGTCCGCATCCACCGGTTTGACGTTAGGCTATCGCAGCCCGCAACGGCAATCGCGAAAACCACCGGAACCCACGTGCCCTCACCCATCTGGATCGAACACCCCGACGAACTCCTCGGCCGCCTGCAATCGGCCCCGGCCCGCATCGGCCTGGACACCGAGTTCATCCGCGAGCGCACCTACTGGCCGCGCCTGGCCCTGGTGCAGATGGCGCTGGGCGAGGACATTCTCCTGGTCGACCCCCTGGTGCCCGGCATGCCCCAGGCACTGGCCGCCTGGCTGGACGCGCCCGGCGTGCTGAAGGTGATGCACAGCGCCAGCGAGGACCTGGTCGCGTTCAAGTGCACCTGCGGCACCCTGCCGCGGCCGATGTACGACACCCAGATCGCCGCCGCGCTGGCCGGGTTCGGCGCCGGGCTGGGCTACCAGAAGCTGGTCGAGCGGATCACCGGCACGGTCCTGCCCAAGGGCGAGACGCGCTCGGACTGGCTGCGCCGCCCGCTCAGCCCGGCCCAGCTCGACTACGCCGCGGACGACGTACGCCACCTCGCCGCCGTGCACGACGCCACCGGCCAGCGCCTGCACGAGCTGGGCCGCCAGGCCTGGCTGGAAGAGGACGTGCAGCGCCTGCTGGGCCAGGCCGCGCGCGACGAGGGCGAGCGCTGGCCGCACCTGTCCCTGCGCATGGCCCAGTTCCTGGACGAGGACGGCCAGCATCGCCTGCTGCGCCTGCTGCGCTGGCGCGAACGCTATGCGCGCGAACACGACCACCCCCGCAACTGGGTACTGGACAACGAACTGGCCGCGGCCCTGGCCCGCGACCCGCCCATCGACGCCACGGACTTGCAGCGCCGCCTGGACGCCTTGCCCAAGTCGCCGCGCCGGCTGGGCAGCGCGATCTGGCAGGCCCTGTCCACGCCGCTGGCCGACGAGGCCGACATGCCCGCGCCCCCAGCCGAGCCCGACCGCAACGCCGTGCGCCGGCTGCAGGACGCCGTGGCCCGGCGCAGCGCCGAACGCGGCCTGCCCGATGGCGTGCTGGCCTCGCGCCGGCACCTGGAAGCCCTGCTCGAGGGCGGGCCCTGGCCGGCCGCGCTGCAGGGCTGGCGCCGCGACGAGCTGGAACCGGTACTCGCCCCCCTGTTGGCAGGCGCACCCGCGACAGGCTAAAATCCGCGCCTCGCGTGGGGCGGTCGCCGGGCGCAAGCCCATCCACCGCAGCCGATCCAGCGCCACCTGCCCGCGCGAGCCTGCAACACCGTGGGGCCATAGCTCAGCTGGGAGAGCGCGTCGTTCGCAATGACGAGGTCGGGAGTTCGATCCTCCCTGGCTCCACCACTTATCCCATCCCGGGTAGTCCGGGGAGAAAAAAACCCCTGAGAAATCAGGGGTTTTTTTTCGCCCTTGGCGTCCAGCACCATCCCGGGCACTCCCTTGCAATTCGGCAGGCCCGGGGGCAACTTTGGGGGCAACTGACCGTCCCGCCAAGGGAGTTGCCCCCAATGCTCACCGATCTGACCATCCGCAAGGCCAAGGCGAACGGAAAGACTCAGCGCCTGTTCGATGCAGGCGGCTTGTATCTGGAAATCTCCCCCAACGGGGGCAAGTGGTGGCGTCTCAAGTTCAGACACGGCGGCAAGGAAAAGCGCTTATCCCTAGGAACTTATCCCGAAGTCAGTCTCGTGGAGGCTCGCGACAAGAGAGCCGAGCACAAGAAGCTGCTCTCGGCAGGCGTTGATCCTGGGCAGCACCGCAAGGCGGCAACGGCGGCGGGCGCGGAGCGCGCTGCTAACAGCTTCGAAGTCGTGGCACGCGAATGGTTCGCGAAACAACAGGTTGGCTGGGCACCCAGCCATGCCGACAAGGTCATCGCCCGGCTGGAAAACGACATCCTCCCATGGCTCGGCAGCCGCCCTGTCGCCGAGATCACCGCTCCCGAGCTCCTGAAGCACTTGGATCGCATCGAAAAGCGCGGCGCGGTCGAAACCGCCCACCGCGCGCTACAAAACTGCGGGCAGATCTTCCGCTACGCCATTCAGACCGGCCGCGCCGAGCGTGACCCGACCTATGACCTGAAGGGCGCCCTCACCCCTCACCGTACCCAGCAGTATGCGCACGTGGTCGAGCCGGCGGAGATTGCCGTACAGCTGCGGAAGATCCACGCCTGCAAGGGCACCTTTCCGGTGCTCTGCGCACTGCGTCTAGTGCCCCTGCTGTTTGCCCGTACAGGCGAACTGCGGCACATGCGCTGGACAGACCTCGACCTTGAGGCCGGGCAATGGTGCTACACGGTCAGCAAGACCCGACGGCAGCACATCGCTTCGCTTTCATCACAGGCCGTGGCAATCCTGACCGAGTTGAAGCCATTGACCGGGCATCACCAGTACGTGTTCCCGGGCAAAGGCAGGGATCGGAAGGAACCGATTTCCAGCAATGCCATCCTCCAGGCGCTGCGCCGGGCGGGGATCTCCAAAGAAGAGCAGACCATCCATGGCTACCGGCACACCGCCAGCGTGCGACTGAACGAAATGAGCACATGGAACACGGATGCGATCGAGGCCGCGCTCACGCACAAGATGCCCGGCGTCCGTGGCGTGTATGCCGGGCGCGCTCAGTACCTAGATGAGCGGCGACGAATGATGCAAGCGTGGGCGGACTATTTGGACGCCCTCCGCACCGGAACCAATGTCATCCCGATCAAGCGCGAAGTGGCCTAGCTTCCCACTCCCGGATCCCGAAGCTGCTCGTCCCATATCACATGGAGTCAAATGATGGCGACACGGATCAAGAAAAAAGCAGCCCCCCCACCGCATATCCGGCGCATCGACTTCAAGCAGCCTGACGAGACTGGAACCATTGCTGATCTCATTGCAGAGCTAAACATCGAACAAAAAAAAGAGAATGGCGAGCTAATCAGCTATCGCACACTCAAGAGCACGCTCGAATTCATGGAGAAGGCCATCGGGTTCACGGTAGAGAGCAAGGATCAGCCACTACCCATGTCGACGCTCAAGACAATCAGGCTGCTCTATCTCACGAAAGAAAGTACAAAAAAGCAGCTGTTCCGCCTGCTCGCGCCGCCCGATGATGTCGGAAAAGCCACAATGGAGTTTATTACCACCCATACGCTTCCTCGCCATCGCGATAGGGAAACCTATGCACTCATAGACTCCATGAGTAAGACGCTGTCCGCCGGCATTGATCCAGAGAAATGGAAGCTCTTCTCTTTGATGATTGGCCAAAAGGCAAGACAAACTTCTACGGAAAGTTTGCAAAAGTACGTAGAGATAACAAACGACGATGTGATGGACATCCTGATAGACGTGATTTCAGACGATGACAACGCGCTTGCCGACGCGTACCTAAAACTCACCGAGGTGATGGACACCGCAACCTTCGATGACACCTTCGAGGTCATCACACCTGCAGACGAGGCAATGTTCGTCTACGTGGAACTGCTGGCATTCCGGCACTTCACCCTACATCACCGGAAGCTTCTGGAAGACACATGGATTAAGCGCGAGATCGGAGACATTCGTGACGAAGCCAATAGGCTTTGCCAGAGCATAGCTTGGAATCTTGACCCCTCAGATCAGAAGTATTCAGTCAATGAAGTCCGAGAGCTCGTGCAAGAACACTCGAAACAGTTTGTCTCCCTAGTGAGAAGAGCCACAGGTTTCGACACTCCGTACCGACAACATAGGGACAACACAAAGCGAGCACGCGCACTACTTGCGTCGTACGGATACCGATCATTCGACGAGTCGAATCCTGACGCCAAGATTCTGTCCATATACGACATTGTTGCCGCATTGTGCTCATTCCGATATCAGCAAAAATCCGGTGATAAATATGAACCACGTCGCCAAGGACAGCTCCAGCAAGGAAAGAACCTGCAGCGCCAATTCGACAAAGGCCTGAGGCCCGGCGACCCGCACCAGGCTCAAGGAGTGATTTTCACCTATCTCAATCGGTTCTATGAGTTCAGAGCCGTCTTCACTGGCGCAGCGGCAAGCCATAGGGCATGGGTGAAGTACCAAGCGTCTCGACTGGAGGCATTCGCTCGTTGCATCCAACTCAATAACATCTACTCCATGTCATCGTGCTGGCTCGACCTAGACTCGCTATGCCGGAATAAAGCAAAGGAAATTGCAAATGACTACGTGGGCAGGAATGTAATTTTTCAACTCCATATCCTTTAGTGTATGGAGATGTACCGCAACCTGACAGTAAAGGCAGACCACGAACTGATGCGTCTAATGGTGGGAGTGTGCACGCGCACTTACCTTTTCTTCCAATGCATCCAGAATCGGTCCGGAATCCATCTCCGAAGCAGCTGGCTAGAGTGATCTGGCCGGCTTTTTTATTTATTCACGGGGAAAAGGTGATACACAGATGGCAAGCTTCCACTACAGCATCAAGAGCGGCAAGAAAGGCAGTGCACGCAGACACTCCATGTACATCGAGCGCCGAGGATCACACAGCGCACAAGAAGACCTGATCCACTCAAGCTACGGAAACATGCCGACTTGGGCTATGAACGACCCGAGCCTGTTCTGGGGCATGGCCGACCAGCACGAGAGAGCCAACGGCGCAGCCTACCGCGAACATGAGGTCGCACTACCGAACGAACTGACCGTGGCGCAACTGATCGAACTGGCTGAAAGATTAAGTCGCAAACTAGTCGGAAACAAGCCGTTCCAGTACGCGATCCACGCGCCGGAGGGAAAGCTCGGGGGCATCCAGAACCCCCATGTCCATCTAATGCATTCGGACAGGATCCCCGATGGGATCGATCGATCACCGGATCGGATGTTTGCGCGCTATAACGCCTTGCAGCCGAGTGCCGGAGGGTGCCGCAAGGACAGCGGAGGCAGGAGCCCGATGGAATTGCGTCAGCAGGTGATCGCCAGCCGCAAGCTGGTTGCCGACATTCAGAACCAGGCACTTGCCGAGCACGGGCACGAAGCCCGGGTCGACCACCGCACGCTGCGTGACCAGGGCGTCCGACGGCGCGCCGAACACCACCTGGGTCCACGCTTCATCAAGGGCATGGCTGGCCTCGAGAAGGCGCGGTATGCCGAGTGCCGAGCCCATGGTGCGGCGGCAGGCCTGGATACCTGAGTTGCCTGCCCTCGGCCCGGAAACAGCGCGATTCTGCGACTAAGTCGCAGAATCGCGCTTCGCGCTGCCCCCAGCCGACACAAAAAAGGTCCCGGCACGGAGCCGGGACCAGGAGCATCTCACTTGGCGTAGTCCTTATAGTGCCATGGGATTCTGGCTGAAGAAGGCATTGCTCAACCGCAGGTAGGTCCTCTTGTCCCGATAGCCTCTGGATAACCAGATCGCCCCCCTAACTTCCAACATACTCAGGGCCGCATTCAATCGCCCGCTATCTCGCACGGGTCCATTGCGCAAGACGTGGTTCTTCGGAACATGGGTGTCCGATGCCGGGCCTTGCCAGAGGCGAGACCGGAGGTATGCCGCGACTGCCTGGGCATCGACCAGGTCTTGGGGGACCACGAACTGCGGTGAGAACAGGTACCTATACTCTTCTACGTGCCAACGGACGACGGCAAACGCTCGCTCGAACGTGTCGAGCGTGATATCCCCGCGCTCGCCGCCAAAGTAGTGCATCGCCGCTGCAAGCCGGGCAAGGATCTCCATCACCTTGGAAGCAAAATCATTGATCTCGCTGAGATAGCCACCCTCACGCAACATCCCTTCGGTTTGGCCCGCCACCTCAACCCAGCGCGCCTTCGCATCAGCCGAGAAGCCGATCTGCTCGCGCTCGATCGCACCCGATTCGATCATCGTTCGGTATTTGACGAGCAACTCCCGGATGCGTGTTTGGAAGATCGGCAGGCGTTGCCATACAGGTTCGGTATCGACCTGGCGATAACCCATCATCGACTGGGGACGCCCCACGAGATAGCGCGCCCAATGCCCGCTTCCCCTGGCGACCGATCCACGCTTGTCCAGGAACGCCTTCAGTGGCGCGTGCTGCGTCATGATGCTAATCGAGACGCGAGGATTCATTGCCAGTAGGTGTTCGTGATCTGCCCGATCCCGAGGCAGCACTTCCGGGGAGTCCCACAGGCGGTTAAGCAGCCCAAGATGGGCCATGGCCTCGCTCTTGAACAGCAAGTGGCCCTCGTCGGAGGTGATCGCAATTGACTCGCCATCGCCCTGCAAGGCCTCCATAACAGCCTTACCAGTGATGTCCTGCCGCAGGAAGCAACGAAGACGCGGCTCTCGAGGCTTGGACCGGGCGTGCTCCAACAGTTGACGGTCCAACTCGGCTGTTGCCTTGCCTTTGCCAGTCGCCCGGCTAATGGCGCTACGTATCCCCTTGGCCTTGGCCACCCAAGATCCGAGCTCCGCGCGATACTGTTCCATCTTCAGCGCGTGGCCTACCAGTGCCTGCGTGTCGGCTTCTCGAAATGGGGCAAGCAACAGCGACGCCACCGTCGTCTTGCGTTCGCCCGATTCGGCCACAAGCAGCAGGTTCTGCGAAACAGGCCGTACCTGTCCCGTCGGCAACTTCACGTCAATCAGCCCTTGGCAGGCCATCGAAATCGCATTGATGAGTCCCATGCCAATCAACGCATCCGGTGCCTGTACATTGCGGACGAGTTCGTGCCCGGCATCCCGCGCGACCACCAGAAACGCGTCCAGCGGATACTGAGGGGTCTGCCTGACAAACATGCTGGTCATCGCGCATCCTCCATGGTATTCGTACCCGTTACCGAGTGCAGCGGCTGCCCGCAGGCAGTACAAACCACCAAGTCGCCGGTTGCCCCACGGCGATTGCGCTCTGCATTCAGCAGCTTGCGGAACTGAACCAGGTTCACGTCGTGCCTGTAAGCGGCGTTGAACTGCTCCATCAGCGTCCTCTTACGCCTCTTTTGGGCAAGATGTGTCTCGAGGACCGGATAGGCCTCCCTGAAGTCGAGTTCGAGCCTGCTCTTGTCGCCGGTCAACTCCAGCTTCAGGGCTAGCTCCAGTTTCTCTAGGGGGCTATTCGCGCCTGCGAAGGCTTCATCGCTGATGTTCATATCAGCGGCCCTCGCGCCGGATGCTAACCTTGTTCGCACGACCTTCGACCCAGGCGATCGCCTCGTGCGTCCAATAGAATTTGGGAGATTGGTCGCTGTCGTAGAGCGGAATTCCTTTCGGGAAGTCCGGGTCGATCTTCATCAGTTCGTAGGCCTTGCTCCTGCTCACTGAGAGCACCTTGAGTAGGTCTTTGAAGCGCAGAGTCGGGCTATCCGGCCAGCGGGCGCCAGCTGGCATGGGTTCAGGTGCGAGTTGAGTGCTGTCCGCAACCGAGCGCGGATGGTTTGCATGAAGTTCCACAGTGGATTCCTTCGAGTTGATGTTCTGGATTGAAGGAATCCGGCCGGATTTCCTGGCTGGAGCTGGTCCAGCCGGGCTTATTCCATCTCAGGTCGTGGCAGAAGCCGAGGGAAGAAAAATCAAGGTTTTGTTGAACTATCCTCGTCAGCTTCCTGACCGGAGGCCGCCGGCAATTTTTTATTTAAAAATCAATAATTTGTGAAATTATTGGGCTTGCACCCCGCCTTGATGAGGTCGAGTACGATCTCTTCCGATAGGCGAACGCCCCCGCAGCGCATCGCTTGGAGTCGAACCGCGGTCGATTCAGCCCTATCCACGCCGATTCCAGTCCTCGAAGATGCAAGTCGCCTTACCCCTTGAGCGTCAGGTGAGCGTCTAGAGCGTTTACCGCTCGGTCACCACCAACGCCGGCGAACTCAGGGGCGACGCGTCCCGGATCTGCGTCGGCGGTGACAGCGCTGGCGGCAACCTGGCGATCTCCGTGAGTACCCGTCGGCTGCGGGCCAAGGAGAAACCTCCGACCTGCCAGCTCCTCTACTATCCCGCCGTCGACAATCGTGCAGTTCCGTCGATGCGTACTGATTACGCGTCTTCGCGAATGTTCGGCGACGGATTCGGGCTCGACTACGGATTCACCGAGTACGTCCTCGCACGCGTGTTCCCTGGCCTGGACCTGGAGCACAGTGAGATCTCACCATTCTTTTCCAAGAGCATTGCGCAACTGCCGCCCACCCTGATAGCCGCTTCGGGTTTCGACCCACTGCGCGACTCGAATCGGGCCTATGCGAAGCGCTTACGGGAATCCGGGGTTCGGACCTGGTATCGCGAGTACCCCACACTGACCCATGGGTTCTTCCAGCTCACGGCAATCACCGAGGCGGCTGACGCGGCTGCGACGGAAACAGCTCTTCTGCTAGGTGAGCTGATCCGCGGCGCCGAATCGCCATCTCCGGAGACGACGGTTCCTAGGACGCGCTGACTCGCAGGCGAAGGCATTTCCATGTGCCGCGGTCCCTGTGGTTTAGCCCACGCCTATTGCTCTGGAGCGGCTGCGGCGTCCTCTTCCGGCACGTAGATCATGCGCCCATCCGGCAGTTTGTACGCGACCCCGGCGCGCACGCCGCCGCCCTCTCCGATCTCTCCGGTCGATTCGTAGCGGGTCAGGTCCTGGCCGTCCTTCACGGTGATGCGCATATCCGCCTCTCCAGGATTCTCGACCACCACCACCTTGTCCTGCGAGAACGGGTTGAGCGGGTTCCGCACCACCACCACCATCAGGATCCCGATCACCACCAGGAACAGGTCGACCAGGTTGACCACGGACAGGATCGGATCATCGATTTCGTCATGCTCGAGGAAGCGCATCAGCTACCCTCCCCGCCGCGCTCTATGGCGCGCATCTCCTCCAGCAGCCAGCGCCGGCGCACGGTCAGCACCAGGAAGGCGATGCTGGCTGCGACCAGCGCCAGGATCACCGACGAGAACGCCACCACTAGGTTTTCGCCCACTGCCTGCGCGTCGCTGCGGGTCAGCGCCAGCAAGGCAGGCCCCATCGGGATCATGGTCGCGACCAAGCCCAGCATCGGCGCCGTGCGGGACACGATGCGCAGGGCTTCCAAGCGCCTGAGGATCCACAGTTCGAGATCGTCGCTGGTCCCGCCGCGGTCGGCCTGGTGCGCGGCCAGACGCGAACGGTAGCGCCCGCGCAGGCGCTGCCAAGCCTCCAGCGCGAACGCCCCCAGCGCGTAGAAGGCATAGGCCAGCGAGGCCAGGATCAGCACCAGTACAGGCGCGAGGAAGAGGCGGGAGAGTTCGTAGAGGCTGGATTCGAGGCTGTTCATCGGAGCGGTTGCGGGTGGGGAAGTCGGGCGTTGCCACGTGCCTGGGCCAGCACTCCGGCGAGCAGGCACAGCGCCAGTGCCAGCAGGCCTGCCAGAGGGTGCCAGGCCGACCTCGCAGGCGGTGGATCGAGCGGCGTTTCCTGCATGATCCGGCCGCGCACCGGGGTGGCCGGGTCGGCGGCGGCGGCGGGCGTGTCGTCGGGGGCAGCGGCCGGAGACGCATCGGCCGGGGGCTGCGCGGCGCGCGGTACCTGCGCGCGGACCTGCGCGGTGCCATAGCCGCGTGCGGCGGACTGCACCGCCTCGGCGCTCGCCCGGGTCAGCATCTGCAGGCGCTGTTCCAGCTCCGCCACAGTCGCTGCATCCGCCTGCCAGTAGCCACGCGCGATCGCCTCGCGCATGCGCACGATCAGCTGCGCCTGCGCGGTCGGATTGTGCTTCCCGAACCAGGCGTCCACGCCCAGCCGGCGGACGTCGCGCACGTAGGTGTCATGCAGGGCCTGCCATTGCTCCGCGCGTACCGAACCCGGATCGGTCACCTGCCAGCCGAACAGGTTGTCCACCGTGTCCAGCACCGCCAGGGTGCCGGCGTAGCCCTCCTTCTGCATCTCGCCGATCCAGTGCGGGTTGAGTTGGCGGCTGCGCAGTTCGTCCGCGATGAAGCGGGCGGCGGTGGTGGTCTTGGCTGTTCCGCCGCGCAGGTCGGAGACGTACAGGTCCGGGCTGGCACCATCGAGATGGCGCACCGCCAGCGACAGGCCACCCAGGTACTCGAATGGATGGTCGGTCGACAGCAGACCGTGGGTGTTGGAGGAACGCGCCAGCACCGCCGCCTGCACCCCGCGCAGTTGCTCGGCGAACAGGTTGCCCTGCCCCGGCGTGTCCAGCTTCAGGCCCCAGTCGCGGGCGCCGTAGGCGTACTGCAGCCGCGAGAGGAACTGGTCAGCCAGCGCGGCGTCGCTCTTGTCCGTGCGTTCGCTCAGGACCGCATCGGGCAGGCCGCTGCCGTACTCGCCAGGCGCGTTGCTGAAGATCCGCAGCGCCGCCAGCTGGCGCGCGCGGCCGGGGTCCAGGCCGCGGGCGGCGAGCGCCCGGGCCACGGCCCCGGTATTGCGTGCGATCGCGTGCGGCGCCTGCTGCGCCGCGAGGCGGTCGATCGCGTCGGCCAGCAGGCGCATGAAACCGTCGAACTGGTCGCGGTAGACGCTGGTGACCTGCACCACCGCGTCGATCCGGGGCCGCGCCAGCTCGACCTCGGGCACGATCTCCAGCGCCGTCACCCGGCCGCCGGGGTCCCATACCGGGCGCAGGCCGAGGGCGTGCAGCACCTGGCTTTCGAGCACGCCCAGGTGGCGGATCGCCTCGGACGACCACAGGCTGAAGGCGAGCTTGTCCGGCGCGCGGCCACCATGCGCGTCCCGGTAGGTCGCGAGCAGCTGCTCCAGCGCCTGGCCGCCGGCCTCGTAGGCGGCCCGGGTCGGGATCCGGTCCGGCTCGAACGGATAGAGGTTGCGGCCGCTGCGCAGGTCCGGGTTGCGCACCGGGTCGCCGCCGGCGCCGGGAGGCACGAAGCCGCCGGCCAGGCCGCGCAGCAGCGATTCGGCTTCCTGCGGATCGGCCAGGGCCCGG
Source organism: Pseudoxanthomonas broegbernensis (assembly GCF_014202435.1). Taxonomy (GTDB): domain Bacteria; phylum Pseudomonadota; class Gammaproteobacteria; order Xanthomonadales; family Xanthomonadaceae; genus Pseudoxanthomonas; species Pseudoxanthomonas broegbernensis. The sequence continues at coordinate 124,059 of NZ_JACHGU010000003.1, forward strand.
TCCAGCTCCAGCGCGCGCTGCAACTGCGCGCGCAGCGCCGGATCGGACACCGTGTCCAGCGGAATACCCTCGCGCAGGTGGCTTCGCAGCAGGCGGTACGGCTCGCCCTGCGCCAGCACCTGGAAGTCCTCGGCGAACGCTTCGGCTGGATCGACGCCCAGCGCGCGCAGGTAGGGTTCGCCCAGCTGCTGCAGGACCATGCCCAGGCGGTGATCGGGCATGGCCGCTTCGCCGAAGGTGTGCAGGCCCAGCGGCATCGCGCCGCGCGCCAGCTCGTGCAGCTGCTCGTGCAGGACGCCGAAGAACCTCGGGAAGTCGGCATCGATCGCCGCGCGGCTCCAGCCGATGTCGCCGGCGATCCCGGCCGCGAGCGCAGCGTCGCGCAGCGCATCCCGGGTGCGCTCACGCACGTCCCCTTCGTCCAGTTGCTGGTACTCGTGCACCAGCGCGTGGAGGTCGCGCAGTTCGTCGTACAGCCCGGCCGGGGCGAACGCCGGGGTCTGGTGGCTGATCGTCACCGCGCGGCCGCGCCGCTTGGCCTGTACCGCTTCGCCGACGTTGTCCTGGATGTAGGGGTAGAACACCGGCAGGTCGCCGACGGCGAGGAACGGGTAATCGTTGACCCACAGCCCGCGGTCCTTGCCCGGGGTCCATTCCTGGGTGCCATGGGTGCCGAAGTGGATCAGGGCGTCGGCGGCGAAGCCTTCGCGCACGAATTGGTAGGCGGCCAGGTAGTAGTGGCTCGGCAGCGAGGCGGTGTCGTGGGTGGCCTGGCCGACCTGCCCAGCGCGGGGCGGCTGCGGCATCACCAGCAGCTGTCCCAGCTGCAGGCGCGGGAACACGAAAGCCGGCTCGCCGTCGATCCGGCGCACCGCCGGGTGGGTTTCCGGCTCGCCCCAGCGCTGCAGCAGCGCCTGGCGCTGCGCCGGCGGCAGGGTGTCGAGCCACCGGCGGTAGCGCGCGACCGGGAAGGCGGCCGCCAGGCCGCGCGCGAGCAGCGCATCCAGCGACTGCGGACGGTAGTAGCCGCCGAGCATCGCCTGCGCCTTTTCGATCAGATCGGCTTCGGCCATCGGCTGCACCTGGTAGCCCGCCGCCCGCAGGTCCTGGCCCAGCCGGACCAGGCTGCGCGGCACGTTGAGATGCGAGGCGGACAGGTTCTTCTCGCCTTCCGGCGCGTTCCAGAACATGAGCGCGACGTGCTTGTCGGCCGCTGGCTTGGCCCTCAGCGCCACCAGCCGGGCGAGCTTGGCGGCCAGCGCCTCGACCTGTTCGGGGATGGCCACCGACTCGCCGTGCTCCACCGCGCCTAGCACCATTGGATCGCTCGCGCCCCAGCCTTCCGGCACCGCCAGGAAGGTGGCCACCAGCGACGGGCTGACGCCACTGGCGGCACCGCGCCAGTGCGCCGGATCGCCCTGGCGGTAATTCAGTGCCTGCAGCACCGGCACGTCCAACGCGAGGAATTCCTCAGCGCGCGCCTTGTCGTTCTGCAGGTGGGTGAGGTTGACGATCACCGCGACCGGAAGACCGCGCAGCGCCTGGGTCAGCCCCTGCGGATCGTCGTCGTCGAACCACAGGCCGAACACCTGTACCCCGTGCGCGGCACCGCGCTGGATCAGCGCATCCACCACCGCGGTCTGCATGGAAGCCACCGACCCCGGCGACACGAGCACGGCCACGCGGGCGCCGTCGTCGGTGGCCGGGCCGCCACGCCATGCCAGGTATTCCGCGGCGCTGGCGAACACGGTCGGCGCGGCTGGATCGTAGTAGCCGGTACGCGGCAACGGCCGCGGAGGCGGCACCGCGGCCAGGTCGCCGCCGCGGCGCCAGCGCGCGATGGCGTCGACCAGATGGCGGAAGTTCGCCTCGCCGCCGGCGGCGTAATAGCCCGCAAGCCGCATCGCCACGTCCTCGGGCAGCCCACCGGCGGCCGGGCGACCGCCACCGACCTGGATCCAGGGCGTCCGGGTCGACTCCAGCGCACCGTCCAACCAGGCCTGCACCTGGGCGCGGTCGGACGGACGTGGCGTATCCAGCAGCAGCAGGTCGGCACCGGCGACGCGCCCGCCCGGGTCGCCACCATGCTCGATGGCGACGCGCTCGAAGGCCACGCCGGCTTCAGCTCCCCATTCGTGCAGCCGCGCGACCTTGCCCGGCAGCACGAAATCGTTGCTGAGCACCTTGACCCGCACCGGCGGCTCGGCCGCCGACGCCGCCCAGCACCATCCGAGCAGGAGCAACAGCCATACAGGCGCCGGATGGCCCAATGCGTGCCAGCACCTGCGCATCAGAAGCCCAGGTCGATGCCGACATTGAAGTAGCGCCCGGTCTCCGCGTAGGCGTACAGTGCCGAGTGCTCGGTCGGACGCTCGTCGGCCAGGTTCTCGACGCTGGCCCGCAGGCGCACGCGGTCGGTGATGCGATAGCCCAGATCCAGCGACCACAGGGCGTAGGCCGGCAGCTTCACCTGGGTCATGCCGGAGGTCTGCCACTGCGTCCCGTGGTACTCGCCGCGCAGGCCGGCACGCAGGTTGGTGCCATTCCAGCCCAGTCGCGCCGCACCACTGTGACGGGAACGCTCGGCCAGCGGCAGGCCGGTGCTGCGATCCTCCGGATCCAGCCAGGAGTAGTTGGCATCCAGGACGAACCCGGCCGAAAACTCGGCCTTCGCCGAAATTTCCAGACCCTGGATCCGGGCTTCAGCCACGTTGATGTAGTTGCGCACCTCCGCGCCACGGATGCCGCAACGGGCCACGCACAGTGTCTGAACCAGGTCCTCCAGATCATTGCGGAACAGTGCAGCCTCCAGCTGCCATGCGCCCTGCCGCCAGCCGGCGGCCAGTTCGTAGGTAGTGACAGTCTCGGGCTTCAGGTCCGGGTTGCCGTAGATGGTGAAGCGTCCACCACCGCCGACCGCGGAGTACTCCGGGGAGAGCTGCTTCAGGCTCGGCGCCTTGAAGCCGCTGCCCACGCCGCCCTTGATCAGCAAGCGGTCGTTGACGTGATAGACGCTGTAGGCACGCGGGCTGTGGTGCCAGCCGAACTTCTCGTGGAGGTCGGCACGGCTGCCGAGAACCAGCGACCATGCCTCGGTCAGGTCGATCTCGTCCTGGGCGAACACCGCGCGCTGGATGGTTTCGGCATGGCCGCTGGCGGCCACGGTGTTGTCATCGAGCTGCTCCTGGCGCCATTCTCCACCGACCGTGACGCGGTGGCGGTCACCCAGCGGTACGCTCAAGTGCCCGTCGACGATGTCCTCGAGCAGGCTCTGGGGGCGTGTGGCATCGCCACGGGAGCGCCGGTTCTCGCGGTCCAGGGTCGACCGGTACGCGCGGGCGACGCTCTCGCCCCAGCGCCATTGCCCGCGGTGCGTGAGCGAGGTCTGCCTGCGCTCGACGTCGTCGATGGTTTCATAGACGTAGGGCGCGCCACCTGCCTGCAATGCATTGCGCCAGCGCTTGTCCTTGCCCTGAAGGTGGCTGAAATCGATGCGCTGCGCCTCGCCCGGGGTCCAGGTCAGGACCAGGTTGCCGCTATGCGAGTCTCGGCCCTCCTGCTCGGAGACGCGTTCGTCGGCCGGATCGGCGATGTCACCCTTGTGCCGGGTCTCACCGTAGAAGCTCAGGCCAAGCTGGTTCTCGACCAGCGGGCCGCCCGCATAGAAGGCTCCCTGGTAGGTATTGCCGCCACGCCCGCCGGCAACACTGCCGCCATTCCAGGTGGCGCTGCCCCGCCAATCGTCGGTTGCACGGCGGGTGATGACGTTGACCACGCCGCCGAGCGCCTCGGAGCCATAGAGCGACGACATCGGCCCGCGCACCACCTCGATGCGCTCGATCGCCTCGGCTGGAATCCAGCCCAAGTCGAAGTCGGCATGGGCGATCGCATCGCTGGCGGCGTTGATCCGGCGGCCGTCGACCAGCGTCAGGGTGTACTCGCTGTCCATGCCGCGGACTCGAACGCCGCGGCGGGTCAGGCCGATACCGCTCAGGACCACACCGGGCGTCCCGCGCAGTGCGTCGGACAGATCCTGCACCGGCCGCTGGCGCAGTTCCTCCCGGGTTATGACAGAGATCGAGGCAGGTGCGTCGTCCAGGTTCTGCTCGGTACGTGTGGCGGTGACGACAACACGTTCCAGATCGGTGGCCGACGGTTCACGGGCGACTGCAGCACAGGTGCAAAACGCCAGCAGGAATAGTGCGCCACGCATCAGATTGACCCTTGTTTATATTTAATGTTATATCATATCATTTCAGCACAAATCCTTCATCTATACAAGCCAAGCCGGGCCTCGGCCCTGCACGTGAACTTCCAAGTCAATGCGTCCACCTCCTAGAAGGCGCTAATGCGCCCTCCCATGCGCCTCTAGACACCGGCCGCGATCAGTGATCAGTCGACCAAGCGTGAGACTCTAGATGTGGATTCATTTGGACTGCGCCCGGTGGGCAAGCAGCAAACTTGACTGAAATCGCACGGCCGCTAATGGATTAGCCGCTATTCGAATCGACAGGCCACTCTCGGCCACAAGCGGCCATTCAGATCGATGAGCAGGCAACACCAGAGTCCTGCACTTCCGCGCTCATACGCGTGCCGTGGCGCGACGACCCGTTCCGCAGGTAATCAATATCCTACTGCCGGAAGCTTGGGCGATCTATTGGGCCTCAGTCCCGAGACCCTCGTGCACCGCACCGCGCTGGGCCGCGAGACAGCCGACGCGCTTTTCTGGTGCAGTACGCGAAGTGGCTCGAGACCGTGACGGCCTTCCGCGCGAAAGCGACTCGTGCCCGTAAGGCCTGAGCCGAATCACTCGGCTCAGGCCAGATCCTTGAGCGTGTTGGCGTAGATCAGGTCGCCCAAATAGGCGCGCCACTCGGCCTCATGCTGGCGAAGCCCGTCGCGCGCGTTGGCCTTGATATTCGTGAGATCCGGCGGCGGCGCACGTTGAGAGATGGCGTTGCCCAGCGCCACGTAGGCTCGACGGTGACGCACGCCCAACTCCGCGAGCAATCGCGCAGCGACATTCGGCGCACCAAAGCGCAGCTGTTGCGTGAAGTTCGACACGCCCGCCGCGAGTTCCAAGCCATCGGCCTGCAGGCGGCGCGCCAGCAGGCTCAGGCCCTGCTCCACCAGCGTTTGCAGGGTGTAGGTGATTGCTCGCGTGTGAAGGGCCAGCAAGTCGTCCATGTCGATCTGCAGTCGTTGACCGATCTCGACGAACGACTCTCCCAACATCCAGCGTCGGACGATCTCGAAGAAACGCGGCTTCGCGACTTCCGCCTGATCTGCCTCGACACGAAACCCCTGCAGCACCGCGTGCTGCAGTTCGTCGTGCGTCCAGGCCCATTCTAGGATGACCGTGCGCAATCCATCATCCAGGACATCGACCGGATCCTGCCAATTCGGCCGAGCCGGCCACAGCCCGGCCGATACCGATGCGAGCATGCGCACCTTAGCGCCCGTCTCGCGTACCCATGCCAACTGGCCGGTAGGTCGCAAGCCAATGAGCCGGCGAGCCCGTAGCTCGAAGACATCGCGCAGCAACTCCGCCTGGGCGGGTTCCAACTGCCTAGCCGCAAAGGTCTGCTCGGCGAGTTCCCGAGCGCGTGCGACGAACAGATCTTCTCCCACCTCCTCGGAAATGAGGTCGATCAACGTCGAGTCGACGCCGTCCACGACGGGGTAGACGGCACCGACGCCCTCGAGGAACTCGTTGCTCAGCGCCATTCCCTGTCGTGCGAGGAAGTTGCTCAATTGCCGAACCAGGCTCACCAATGAGCCGCGCACCGACTCACCGGCGCCTTGCGCCGCGACCGGCAGCACCAGCCCCCATTGGCTGGGGTTGGCACAGATCACCAAGCCCTTGGTGTTCACGCCCGCGCGACCGGCGCGGCCAACCAGATTCTTGATGTCCCGCGCGAGCATGGCTTCGGGCTGCTGCCTACCGGGTCTGCGACGCTGCACCGAGTATAGGACTAGGCTCCGGATGGGTAGGTTGACGCCCTCGGCCAGCGTGCTTGTGCAGATCACCAGACGAACCGCGTTGTCCCGGATCAACGCCTCCAGGACTTCGCGTGTCTCTTGCGGAATGTCGCCGTGATGAAGCACTGCACCATGGCGCACGGCTTGCGAGCCGATCCACGCGGCCCCGTACTCGGCCTCTATGTAGGCGATGCACGGTGGCAAGGCCCCGGGTTGCGCGTAGTTCATAGGCGCTGGCAACGGCAGCGGTTGCGCCAACTGGTTGACGAGTTCTCTCGCGAGGCCCTCGGCTCCCTGGTCGCCTCGCTTGTTGGCGGCGAAGATCGCGGTGGTCCCCATCGGCAGGAGCTTTCGGGCGGCGGCGACAGCCTGAGTCTTGACAGAGGCGAAGCCGTAGGTGTTCTGGCGCCGCGTAAGTGGATTGGCGAAGGTGAAGCTGTTGCGATCCAGGAAGCGATCGAGGGTGAAACGCCGCTCGGGCGCTTCGTGCGGGTGCATGGCCAAGCGAATGGTCGCGGCCGCGCCGGTGCCCAGCGGCTGAAGCACGGCGAACTCGGCGGTCGCAGGGCGATAGGCGCTACGAATGACCGTCTGGTCGGTGCCGCCGAGCCACGCATTGATCTCCTCAATGTTGGGCACGATGGCGGATACGAAGACGAAGCGCGGTGCGGCCCCGGCACGTGACTTCATGCGCGCCAGCAGCAACTCGAGGCCGATGCCCCGCGCATCGCTGTCCAACAAGTGGCCCTCGTCGCAGATCACCAATGAAATGCGCTGGGCGAAGGCCGGCTCGGCGCTGAGGATTCCCGACAGCGACTCGGGCGTCGCCACCATTGCCCGGATCTGGTCCAGGCCGTGGACTTCGTCGCCCGAGGGCACCGTGCCACCGTACGCGCAACGCGCAGGCAAGCCCATCGCGTTCAAGCGGGTGACGAGGGTTCCTTTCAGTTCCGAGGCGAGGGAGCGGAATGGCACGAGCAGCACAGCGACATCATTGGGATGGGCGCTCAGGTGCCAGTAGAGCAGGGTCTCGCACAGCGTCGTCTTGCCGGCGCCGGTTGGCATTTGCATCGCGTAGCTGTTCGCGTTGGTCAGCAACCCGCCGTGAATGGCCTGGATCTGCGAGGGAAAGAACTCCCAGCTCGAGGGCTGTCGGTCGACCAGCGAACGCACCAGCGGCGTCCAGAACGGGCTGGCGCCCTGAGGCAGGACCGCACGCAAGTTGGTCTGCTGGAAACGCTCGAGCAGGCCGCGCAGCAGCCGCGCCACGATCCAAATCTCGGGGCCCTCTTCCAAGGCGCGGGCCTCTCGCTCCCGCAGTGCCGCGCCCCGCAACGCAATGCGATCTAGGTCGCCAGCTTTGAGCTCGTCCTGGACCGCACGCGAAAAATCGGACTGCAACGTCCCAGGTCGCGCCAGAAAGTCATAGCAGGCAGCGCGCAGGCTGGCCGGGTTGGCCGGCCGTGCAGAACGCCGCATCACCAAGCACGCCGATGCGGGGAAATCGCCGAAATAGAACGCCGCCGCGGCGAACAACGTTGCGTCCTCGCGGGAAATTCCCCGATCACCCAATTGGTCCTCGGTCATCTCAACTGAGAACTGCAAGAACGCGTTACCCAGCTGCGCCCAGTCCGCGGGAACGACCTGGGGTTGGTGCAGGTTGGCGAACAGCTCCCCGACCAGGGATATGTAGTAATCGTCGAGGCGATGGTCGATGGCCCCAAGCTCGATTGGCAGTTGCGCGAACTGGAAGTGACGCAGGTGCCGGGCGGTATCGGCATTGTTGATCCACCGCTGCAGGGACGGGCGCATGACTAAGCCGAGGCCTGCGCGGCAGCGAATGCCGCCGTGTACGTCTGATGCAGGTTTGGCACGCCGATCACGACGAGGGTGAACTCCGGATCGGCCACGCTCGGCGCCGCGACCAGCTCGTTGGTCAACAGCGCGTTGCAGATGACAGCCACCGCGCGAAAACGCTTGGCGACCGGCGGGCTGTCCACGGCTTGGATGAATCGATCCAGCAGCGGCAGGTCGACATCCCCGAGGTCCGTGGTCAGGGCCCGCTCGCGCAACCACACCAACGTGCTGGCCAGGCGGCTGGTTCGATCCTTCTTGCAGTCGGCAATGGCATCCGCGATCGGGGTGGACGTGCCGGCGGTGGCCTTGGCCTTGACCTCGGCACACAGGATCGCGTCCGCCTCACTGGGATGCGGACGGTTCGGCATCACGAAATGCACCACGTCCGACTTGGGCGCCGGCTTGGTCCGGTCCTGCTTCAGGCGCCACTTCTTCGGACCGATGGCGGTGGCCGGCAGTTCGCGGGCCGCCTGATAGAAATAGCCGAGCACCTCGCCGAAATCGCCGGACATGGTCGCCCCGGCGTCGGGAAGCTTCGAATGGACGATCTCGGCACGCGTCACGCCTGGTCGCTGCGCGGCGGCATCGAGATCGGCGTCGGTGATGTAGCAACGCCTGAGTGGCACGCCGATGCTTTCCGCCAGTTGCGCGGCACTCGCCGGGCTGACATGGATTAGGACGTATGGCTGGTCCTGCGCGTGTGCGAACCACGGCACGGCGTCCACGAAATCAATCCCAAGTTCATCCATGGTGCTGCCCCCCCCTGCAGTCGGCGTCAGTGTGCCCGACTTTTCCGAAGGTCGGAAGCAAGGGATGCCCGCGAAGCCTGGCCTTGCTCGAGGGCAGATCGCTTTCTCAGGCTGAGGGGCGGTGATCACGGCGACGGTCTTCCGGACCGATACCAGATTCCCACTGTCTACCCGCGGCATCTGCCGGGATGGCTCGCCATCGAGTGCGAGAAATTTCTTATCCTCCTCGGGTCGGAAGCCGCCCTCCCTACCCCCGATAAGCCTGCCTAAACCCATGCTCGCAATCAGCGATAGCCACTGGCCAAAGCGGCGATACTCGCCATAGCCTGGATCGGCCTTCTCGCAGGTGTCCGGAAAGTTAGGGTGAACCCGGGTAGAACGCGCCGTCGCCCGCAAAAAATAGATGAATTCGATCACTCCCGCCAGCCCGCCCGAAGGCGGACCGGCAGACTCAACTATGGCGCTTGCTTTTCATTTCGCTAGACACGCACGCAGTGCAGATACACGTCAAGTCCGAACAGGGCGTACTCGTACACCACGAAAACGCCAATCACCTTCAACGTTTCCCCTCCCTCTGGCACCATCCCTTTGGATCTGGGTCCCTTCCCGCTGTCGCCATGGCGCCGTCCTACCCGGTCGCCATGCAGGAAACCTTGCCTTCCAGCTTGCCCCGCAGGTTCGTCGGCGAGACTGGCTGCGCGACGTCGGTATCCACCGCCGCCCCACCCTCTGGATAGAACTCCTCGAACGCCCCCTTCGCGATCCCCTCCCGCGCGACCTCATCCAATAGATGCCCTGATAGCTGTCGACGAACGCCCCGGTCGCCTGCAACACGCAGCCGAAGGAGCCGGAGGCCCAGAGCGCCTGGAACGGCAGGCCGTATTCACCCACGGCGTCCAGCCAGGCCAGCAGTTCATCTAAGTCCGGCCGCGGACCAAAGTCGGGCAGGCCGTCGTAGGCCAGCACAGACCAGGTATGGGCATCTTCCTGCCCCAGTGCTGGACACCCCTTGGCAACCGCACAGCGCACCGCGTCCGCGTCATCCACCTCGATCCACTGACCACTACCACCGTCCGCGCCGCTGCCGGCCTGGACTACAACACAGATCGGGGCCATAGGAAGTTCCTGAAAGAAGAAAGGCCGCACGAGGCGGCCTTGGTGTTGGAGTCTGAACGCTGAAGGTGCCATTAGCTAAGAATAAGGCTGCAGCACCCCGACTCAGTTGACGGGCTTGAGCTTGCCGTTGTGCAGCAGGTACTGGGTCTTCTGTTTCAGCGTGGGGCAGCAGTCGGAATCATCCGGACCGAGTGTCAGGGACGTCAGTTTGATCGTCTCATTCTCGATGATGAAGTCGCTGGTCGAGTTCCCAGTCCCACCCACCGGCAAGGCGTTGGCAAACTTCAGCAATCCATCGGCTTGTCGTAGGAACACGGCCAGGTACTGTGTCGAGATGTTCTCCGAAGGTATCTCGACCGAGAACAGGACGGCCGAGTCGTCAACCTTGTCGCCGTTGATGTCTCCTGCCACTACTTGGCGGGCATCCTTGAACTCATCGCCCATCACGGTACTGGCCGTGACCGCAATGGCACTCTCGATGACCGCATCATCGGGTGTAGCTACCTGTACCGGCTTCGGCTCGGCGGAGGCGGCCGACTCGGACGAATTGACAACAGTTTCAATCTTGGAACATTCGGACTGCTTGGACTCGTCCAACGTCATCCCTAGCGGAACTTCGCATCCGGACAGATCGGCGGGGCTGGCCTTGGCGGAGACCGGCACCTCTTCGACCTTATAGAACGATTGGCACTTGCCCGAATGATAGATGCGGGAAAGAACAGCCACCTGGCTCTCCGTCGTCATCCGATACAGTGGAACATCGTCTTGGAACCTTTCACTCATCAGCATCGCACGGCGAGCAAGGCTTCCGCCTTCGGCTTCCATCTGCTTCATATAGGGAATGACCTTCTGCATGGCAATGTCACCCTCCCTTGGTTGCTCTAGAAGTGTCGCTGCCTTAGCGCATTTGAAGGCTTCGTATACCTTGTCCTCTGGACCACTCCAACAACCCGAAAGAAGTAGAATCAACACTGCTACAGCAGAAAATTTCACGTTGCTTCCGTTCATTCACCTTCTCCGACCATGCAGCAAGATTGCTGTAACCACCACGAGCATCAAAACGCCACCTATCAGGCGGCCGAGCGCCGGGAACATGACGGCCGGCCACACCACGGCACTACCCAGGTTGGCAAAGAATCCATCGTGGGAATGCCTGCTGAAGATCTCGAAATAGATCAACGCAATCACTACAGTAACGCCGTAGATCTTGAAGAATGCCTTCATTCGTCCCCCTATTGGCTTTTGATCAATTTCTGTCCTGCAGATGCCGGTTCACGACCCCGAACAGCTGCCTGAGATCGCGCTGATCGGGCATGTTCAGTTCGGCGAAGCGACGGCCTTCGATGTAGACGTACTTTCCTTCGGCGGCGATCTCGGACACATCCATCCAAAGTCGCGCATCGGATGGCTCGAAAGGTGCCTTGGTCCGGATCTCCGATTCGGTAATCAGCACGCCGTCGGCTGCCCCGCCGAACAGGGTGTTGTCAATCAGCGCGATGACCTCTTTCGGGTGTAGCCCGTAGCCATAGCTGCCCAAAGCGCCATTGAGTTTCTTCAGCGGAATGTTCGGGGTTACGAACACCCGCTCTAGAGGTTCTGCATTGAATCTCATTCCCTTCAGCGCCTCCCGGAGAGTCGTCTGCCGCGGCGGCGGCGATTGTGGAGGCGGTGACTCAGAGCGCGAAGACCGACGTCCCTGCGCACGGTCATGCTTGGACCAGTTCTCAGGGCCTTTGTCACCCTCAATAAAAGCTTCGAGCCACGCCCCGGTGTGGCCTTCACACTGTCGGATAAGCTTCTGACAACTTACCTCCGACAACCCCATACTTGACATGATGTGAAACAAGACATCCCTGCGCGGCTTCTTCAGATCGATCCCATCCGCCTCTCCGTCCCGATGAAAGAACATGAGGGACGTCATTCGGATATCTTCTTCCGTCTCAAGCCCTCTTCCGAATACTCGGGAGAAAGCCTTTTGGAACTCTCCCTTGTAGGCATTGCTGAACTCATGTAGATCTGAGAAGTCCTCCCCGAATAGTTCCTTGAATGACCGGGGAAGCCCGGAGAGTCCGTAGTAGTGCAACATCAGCAAGATGGCCAATGAAAGCTCGACGACATACGCATCAATTGGTCCGCGCCTCTGTTTCTGGAAAGCCTCAAGTGCAGCCTTCAATTCAGAAGAATGCTCGGCAACGCAGAGCATCTGGCGATCGATCAGCGTATCAATGAGAAGCGCTCCATCCTCAAGCCCAGACCGCAACGCCCCTAAGGCTTGACGATGGATGGTCAATAGACGTTCTGCGCTCGAACCGGCATATGGGCTATTCGCCTCGCCTGAGGCGCGACCCGTGGGTGACGACGACGGTGACGAGCTGAGCGCGTTAGCCAGGCGTGCGGAAAAGGTCAGCATCGCCAGGTGTTCGACCACGTCGGCCTTGAAGAACTCCTCACCGTTGATCATCACCCGGCTGTGCGATCCCGGCTCCACCAACCGGATGTCCCGGAACAGGATCCGACGCGGTGCTTCGAACTTCTGCTTGCAGTAGATCGCATCACCGGTGACCAGCAGGCCCTCTTTGGCCCCTCCGAATACGGTGTCGTCCAGAAGGACAAGCACATCACGCGGCGAGACAGTCGGCGCATAAGAGGAAATAGCCCCTTCCAGCTTCTTGCGTGGGATCTTGGGCCGCGCATACATGTTGTCGTGGAACCACTCCCACTCCGGCTTCAACAGAATGGACGCCACATCCGGAATACCGACCTCGGCGGAGGTCTGTGGCTCGGGCACCGGAGGCGACCGACTCCCGGAACGCGCTGAAGCCGCGCGCTGGTCGAACTCCGCCCGCGTCTGCGGCTCGTTGAGCACCCGGTAGGCTTGGTTAACCTCCTGCATCTTCCCCGTCGCCCACGCCTGGGTTTCGGCGTCGGATTGGGCGTAGCGGTCCGGGTGGTACTGACTGCGTCGGCCCTTGTAGGCCAGTTCGATCTCATCGCGCCCAGCGTTCGGACGGACGCCCAGAATGTCGTAAGGATCCATGCTGACTTTCTTCCCCCTGTTTCTCATCGCCCACCCAGCTACAGCCAGGCGGGCTCTCTGCTTGACACGATCCAGACCTCTATCTCAAAAATAGAGTCTGCCACACCAATAGAGGCTTCGTCATGATCCGGGGCGTACCCACCCCACCTGCGCCCGGTGCCCGATTCCTCGCCCCGCTCCCTGTTCGCCGCTCGCCTGATCCAGGCGCGGCAGCTGCGTGGCCTGAGCCAACGTGCACTGGGCGATCGCATGGGCCTGGGTAAGGACAAGGGCTCGTCGCGGATCAACCGCTACGAGCACCAGGTCACGGCGATCGGCTTCGACAACCTGGGCCTGCTGGCCCAACTGCTAGACGTGCCCGTGGCCTACCTGCTGGCCGACGATGCCGCCATGGCCGATGCCATCCTGGCGCTGGCCCAGGCCGATGAAGGCCAGCGCGATGTCCTGGCCGCATTGATCCCGGCGCTGCTTCAGGATCCAGCCCTGTTGCCCAAGCTGGCCCAGCTGCTGCAGCTGCCCAAGCGGGACCAGACCAAGGCACTGAAGGATTTGGCCGACAAGGACTGACGGCAGGTCAGCCCCGCTCAATCGCGGCATCCACAATGCCACGCAGGTTCGCCCCGCCTCCGCCAACTCACCACCCCGCAGCAGATGGGTGCCGTAGGCGTATCCGAACGGCTCGGCCACCTCGTAGCACCACATGCCCGGGAACTGCCCCTCCTTTGCCTGCCAGGCCTGATCCAGGCACTCGACCGGATCGATGCATGCCTGGATGAATCCCAGCTCGCCCTCGAAGCGGGAGCTATCGATGTCGCCATAGTCGACCAGCGCTTGCCTGGCTCCGATGGCCACGTAGGCCAGATCGAGCGTATGGGCCACCTTCACCATCGTTCTGTCCCAAGAAGTGCCCGGCCCGCAGGCCGGGCGCTATGCCGTACCCGGATTGCAGTCCTATATCAGTCCCCGGGCCGCCATCGAGATCGCATCCCCCGCCGTCACCACGAAGTGATCCAGCAACCGGATATCCACCAGCCCCAAGGCCGCCTTCAGCCGGGTCGTCAGGACACGATCGGCCTCGGAGGGCTCGGCGTGGCCGCTGGGATGGTTGTGGGCCAGCAGGACCGCAGCAGCGTTCAACGCCAACGCCCGCTGGACCACGATGCGCGGATGCACCTCGGCCCCATCGATGGAACCGGAGAACAGCCGCTCCACCGCGAGCAGACGATGCCGGGTATCGAGGAAGGCGACCTCGAAGTGCTCCCGCCCCTCACCTCCCAACCGCATGCGGAAAAAGGCGCTGCAGGTGGCCACATCACCCAGGCAAGCCCCTTGGCCCAGGATCCTCCGCTCCAGCAGCCGCAGCGCCCGGGCAATAGCCCGGTCCTCCCGCGCCCGGGCCTCGATTGAGGAGACCACCCGGACGGCGGTCGGCGCACGTACACGTGACCGGGCCTGCATCAGGCCACCAGCTTCATCACTTCATCCCAGGCCCGCTGCTTGATCTGGGCACCGGCCCCGAACCAAGCTGCATCCCGGCGATGATCGTCGCTGCGTGCGCGGCGATGGTGGTCGACGAACTCGGTCACGCTGTTGAGCAGGCCCCACGCCGTACCACGGCTGGAGGCCATCAGAGCACCCCGTCCACTGCCCTCGTACAGCGAGCGCACGTTGGCCATGGCCTGCTCGTTGACCACCATGGCCTTGCCGTCCGGTGCGGCGTAGGTGAGCACCCGGCGCAGCAGCCCTTCCACCGAATCCGGATCCACCGGCCGTTCCACCAGCGCCTTCATCCGGGCCACGAACCCATCCCAGGACGACACTGTGATACCCAGCTGCCGCTTCACCACATCCGGGTCGAACTGGCTGCGGTGCGGCACCTTGATCGCCCCGGTGGCGTTGCCCAATGCGATGGACAGGGTGTTGTTGCAGACCACCCGGACCGAGGTGAATTGCGCGGTGGTGGCCAGCGTGCCGTCACAGGCGGTGGCCAGCAGCAGGTAGCCGTCCACCTTGTCCCGGCCCTTGAGCGTGGTGCTCTGTCCGGTCCGGGCCAGCGCCCAGAACTTGCGACCCTGGCGCAACACGCCGGCGGTTTCCAGCTCGAAGCCATTGCTGGCGGTCAGGTCCCGGTAGAACTCCAGGATCTGGCCCGGCTGCACGACCTGGAAGCGCTTAGATACCACCGACAGCGGCATGCGGGTGTCGGAGCGGTACAGCACCTTCTGTTCCGGGAAGGCGTGAATGGCACCGATGGCATTGTTGCCGGCCACATAACGGACTTCCGCCTCCTCGATTTTCCAGTCCATGCCAGCTTGCCTTTTCCAGACATCAATCGACTGCCGCGGCGCCAGTTGGTTACCCATACCATGCCAAGGCCTCTCACCGGTATAGGCCATCATCTCCACTAAATGCATTGCCGTTTCCTCGTTGTAGACGACATAACGCACAAGGCCCGGATGGTGCCGGGCCTTGTGTGAGGTACCAAGGGTATTGGTGGATCAGTCAAACGGATCGACCAATTCACCGCATCTGCCGCAGGTCGTGCTCGCCGTGCATTTCATGACGCCGGCCAGGATCGCCGTGGCCACAACCATCACGCAATAGATCAGCTCGACCTTGCTTTTCATCTTCAAGGGCTCTCGCAAAGACGCTAACGGCGCAGCGCCCGGACGCGAAGTCAGTAACACTGGCTTCAAGAGAGTATTATAGATTTCAGATTTATTTCATTGATCTAATCTACCCACTAAGGTTCTGCGATCTTGCTGTCGGCACCCCCGATAGCAAGATCGCCGTAGTACCGTAAGAATGGACAGTTACTGACCAGCATCGCCACGGCAAGCGGATCGCGTAGGCTCGACCGACTCGGAAGGATGGAAATTAGCGCCGAATGGTCATGTGTGGGTATGGGGCCGACGGTGACAGTTGGATGCATCGGGGAATCCCTACAAGTCACCACGGTTCCCGCCGACTGCTCTAGTCCTACCCCTGCGGCAATCTGTCTGCGTCCCGGCAGCCCGACCTTTGCGCCTAACACGGACGCCGCTCAGCAACGGAAACTGGTCGCGACCTTGAGCAAGTCGTCAAGCTGCGCCGGGGCGTCTTCGGAGGTCTGCGATGCTCGATCGAGCGTATGCTGACAAAACTAGACCACATACAGAAGGAACGAATCTAGGACCATGTCGATCTCCAGCCTCCTGGACTCATACGAAAAGGCCAGCCTTTACTCAGGCGCCAACGCAGCGATTTGGTACTCGCATCATCTGGCCAACCGACTGGCCAAGGTGGCGGCACGAGAAGAGGACTATGTTGCAACGCTGGTGACTGATGGCTTGCTGCACCTCGCCGAACGATGGTCCAAATTGCTGGAACCCAGACGGATCGCGATTCACGTCGCGGGCGTCTTTTGCCACGGGCATCCCCAGGTCGCGTTCGGCAACTCGAGCAGCCAGGTGGAACTGGCTGACCTGCTGATCGTCCATCGACACGCATCCAGGAACCGCAGCACAGCGCGCGCAATCCTGCTGCAAGCGAAGATGTCAACGGATGGAACGCTAGCGCTCGCATCGGACGACAAGCAGTTGGAACTCTATTCGAAATGGCCCCCATTCCGGTTTGTTACCGGCGGCCTCGCCTCTGGTGATAGGGATCTCAACGAGAAAGGAAAAGGCTCCCGATACGCGCTGATTCTTCAAGGCAGCGCCTACCCCGAGCAGATCACATGGGCCGACCAGTGCCCGTGGGCGGCCAGCGTGGCCAACCGCCAGCTCTCCGCCGCCAGTTCCCTGGCGAAGCTGCTCGGCGACATGCTGCTCGGGAAGGAGGGCCGCCCGTTCCGGCAGGACAGACCCCGCGATCAATGGTCAAGGATGATCCTGGAACTCCTGCGCGTCACCGGCAAGCGCACCTACAAGCGAACGAACATCGGTCGTGGCGATACGCCTCGGCTCGCGGCCGGGCCAACGGCCGCGGCCGGACTCATGTTCATGGCGTCGGGAACACTTCCCGCCCGCGTGCCTCCGCAGGCCCACGTTCGGTCATTCTCGCGTCGCTTCTTCGCAGCCGCCCCCTTGGCTGACAACGGCGGCGACAGGATCGACGACTTGCCCCGATCACCTGGTCAGGCAGGAGAAGGAGGAGTCTCCACGCTGATCATCGAGACATCCGAGATCAACGACTAGATTCGCACGATTGCGTCGGCCGCCAAGCAGGGGTGCATGCGACCGATCCAGCACACCGCCGCAGTCGGCCGGGACCGTCCCACCATGCAATCCCCCGGCATGACTGGCCGACCATCGGTGTCCTCGTGATTGCTCTATCATCGTTGGGAGGGGAAATCGGCACATGGGGAAAGGGACATGCCGTTGGACTATACGGGGAAGTACGTACTGCGCCGGTCGGTCGATAGCGACACAAATTACTACCAAGCCTATGAGATCGCTGACCAGGCCGAGGATCTCGACGGCATCGAGTACGTGGGTACCGCTCCTATCCCTATCAGCAAGGGCGACTACGAGGCCATCGTGGTGGCGGGTACCAAGCGCCGCGTCGAGTTGCCGAACAACAACAGCTACGTGATGTGGGTGTACCTGCTGGAGGCCCGGTAGATGATCGCCAGACCCATCGTTGTGGTAGTCATAATCTCACTGGCGGCCTGCGGCGCGAAGCCGCAGTTGCTGCGGCACTACAAGGCAACCGCCAGTGAAGAACAGAAGACGAAGGCCAAGGATGCCGGCAGCAGCATCGACGTATCGGTGTTCAGCCTTCCCGCACGGGAAGCGGCGCAACCACCCCTGATCACCCGCCTGTCGGACCGGGGACAGGCGCAGTTGGTTGCCTCCGTCGCTGACGGCTCGGGCAAGCTGGCTCCCGCCCAGCTGATTTCCGCTCTTTCCGGGACGCGCGATGGCGCCCCGGCATGCGGTTGGGCCAACCGCCTGACCCATTCCAGACGCCTCGTGCTGGCGGTCAAGGGCAACCTGGACAAAGTCGCCGACCGCATCGACAGGATCGAAACAACCATTGCATTGAACGACCCGGCCAGCGCCTCGTTCGAATCCTGGGACAAGTTCGACGCCGTCTACGCGAACTTCAACTTCGGCTCGGCCACCTTCGTCCAGACCGACAAACTCAGCATCGGCCGGGACGAAACCGGCACCCGGAATCTTCCTGCCTCCGCCGGCTCGGATGTCAACCTGCTCAAGCTTGGCGCCGAAACGACCGATCAGCTCACCGAATCCGTGGCGTACGCATCCAGACGGCTGGCGTTGTCAGGCGTGCTCGATGCCGGGACGGCAACGGTCATCCAAGAGGGCGGGCCCAACCTCAACTTGTTCGGAGCGGCCTCGGCAACGGTGACGCTGAAGCTGCAAGCTCAACCGGATACCCGAATCGCTTACCTGGTCGACACCTCGCAAGCGATGAGCGATCCGGCCGCAGCCAAAACGGAGCGCTGCGCCGCATTGTTCCCGGCCCAAGCCAAGGATGTGGCTGCAACCCTCTCCAGCAAGGCCGACCTGCGGCTCGTCTTCGAGGGCGATAGCACCGTGATGGAGGGCGACGATACCGTCTTCTACAAGCCGCACACCACCGCCGAGAAGACCATTGTGCTTGTTCCGGCGAACGAGCTTAAGGTACAGCTCTTCTCGCTCGAATCGTGCGCATCCTCGGCCAAGGGAAACGTGTGCCGGCCCGTGGTCATCGAGGCGCCGGAGGCCAGACCCCAGTACGAGCCTTTGGTGTTTCCAACGTCGGAGAGCGCAGAGGCATTCCGGTCCTGGTTGCTCCGCGTTGCCAGGGACAAGGGTCCGATTCAACAGGTAGGCTGGCGCGCCATTGGTCTGGGCAACATCGACTCCCCGGGAATCTCGCTGGCCGAAATCAGGGCCATGAGATTGAAGCCCGGATGGGGCAATCAGCCGCCTCCGCCGCCCGACAAGGATCCAGCCAGCGAAGACGGGGCCCAGAAGAAGGACTAGGGTCCCTGGTCAATCGGGACCGCCGGACAGGCAGTGCCGAATTGCAGAGACGAGGCGTTCGTGGACGGAAGCCCGGCCGTGGCAGCGAAGTCCGCGAACGCCGTCCTTGACAGCGGTTTCGTAAAAGATGACGCCTGACAAGATGACTTCCTGCAGCGCCAGCGATCCATCCGCACGCCTTGCAATCCGCGCCTGCCACAGGCCGCCTCCGCTGGCGCCGCCGAAGGTGCCCGGCATATCGGGATCAACACCGGGGCGCCCGCGCAGTTCGAGGTAATCGAATCCGTCACGAAGCGTTTCATCGGGGGCAGGAGCGATACCTACCATCCCCCAATGTCCGGTAACGGTGTCGAAGCCTCCTGTCGATGGCAATGCGTGCGAACCTTCGCCGAGAACCCCGCATGGCATCCAGACGCCTTCCTCGAGCGGCAGATATCCTGTGGAAAAGCGGGCAACACGTTGGCCCAGGTCGTAGAACACCTTGTGCGACTTGAGGGACGCGATCGCCTCGCCACTGTCTGGCAGAAGAATCGCGCCGAGATCAGGCCCATCAGCCACGACATCCCCACGTCCCAACCTAACGAATCTGAGGTGGTTCCTGTCGAAAACACACCGCCTGAGACCACCGTGCCAGTCGGTGAGCAAGCCGATGCGATCGCGTCGCATGATGTCCTCAATGACGTGATCTGCGGTGACGATGCACAAGGCGCCATCGAGATTGACTAGCGTTCCGGAACCGGACTGGTACGCCACTTCCTTGTTGTCGCGTATGTCGATCCCAGTAATCCCGACGCTGAATCCGGCGATTCTCCCGATCGCCTCGTCATGCAGTGCACCGGGAAGCTGCGTCATGGGGATACGTTCCATTCCATTCATTGCGCCGCTTTCATCCATCTGCTTCAGCAAAAACCCGCGGCAGTTCCCTGCAAGCAGGCTGGTTGTTACCCAGGATTCGCCACGAATGCACTGATGTCGCTTTCCGTGGGACGTTCCGCATCAAGCTGCTCCTGCATTCCTTGGACGGGAGAATCCAACCTGAGATCGGGAAGCACAAATGGCGCCCCGTCGAGGTACCGAAGGATGGCCGCCGACAGATCGACGATGTTCGACCACCTGTCGAACAGGTGAAGCAGAGTGGCGAGCTTGATAGTCTCGATATGGACCACAGTCGTTCCAGGCGGACGCCGCTTGGGACCGTACTCGAAAATAACATCCAGATTGTCCACGGTGCTCGACCGATTGAATCTGCGGATCTCCTTCTGAAGCCGGACCAGTGCATTGTGCACTGGCGTTTCCACGTACGAGTTGGACCCAAGATCAAATTCAAGGAACGTCGGGCGGGACAGCACCTGCGGAAGCACGACCGGATGAAACTTCCGGTCCAGTAGATGTATGCCGTAACTGGAAAGTATGTCCCACCTCCGTGCACCGACGCTCGTGAACTCATTCCCTTTCGTTGCCATGGTGATCGGATGTTCTTTGTGGAAGAGCTCGATATGAAACTTCGGCGAGAATACTTCGCCCCTGGACTTGACCAGACCTTGACTCAAGAACTCGCGGAGTTCCCCACGAAGCAGCCTGCGCGCGGTCATGTCCTCGACCGGAATCGATGCGAAGACATGGCCATTCAGGACGTCGACGATGTCCCTGAACCCATGGAATACGTGAATCCAGTTGCCCGACGGGGCGGCGCCTTGGCCTCGGACCGCCCGCTTGGTTTCCTCGTTCCGGCTGACTTCCTCGATGAACTTGCTCAGGAATTCGGCATTGGCAGCGGTCTTTCCGCTGTAGTTCGCAATGTCCTTCCGGGTCGACGGCTCAAGATCGATGGTCTCCAGGTACTTGGCGAGCTCGCGCCTGTCCTCCTTGGCCTGCCACACCTCGGACCGGACGAAGTTGAGCAGTTTTAGCTTGCCGGCCTGATGCATCTGGTACGCCTCTCGGTACTCCCGTTGCGTGATCGAGACCTGGTTGGTTTGGTCGTACCACCCGCCGACCCTCGTGCCGATGAGCAAGATGAAGTAGTCGGCCGAGCGCAACGCTTCCAGGCATGCATCGTAAGAGTGCTTGTCCAGAGGCTTCTCGAAGTCGTTGCATTCCGATGCGAGCACCTTGCAACCATGGTCTTCGAGGTAGAACTTCAAGGCGGAACGAAGATCGCGAAAGTCGTAGATCGTGGAAGAGATAAAGAAGGTTGGACGACGCATGGCCCGTGGCCTCTCCGCTAGGTTGAAGTTCGTCTAACAAATCCGGCTGCCAGGCCCAGTCACATCGCGATACGCGCGCAATAGTCCGAAATCCTGCGGCAACGCATCATCCAACGCTACGCCAAGGGCAGCATAGGCATCCAGTGCATCGGCAACCAATGCGCGCCCGTCGTCCGTCGTCCGTCGTCCGTCGCCTTGGTCTTGGTCTTGGTCTTGGTCACAACAGGCTGGCCCACTCGTGCAGCATCTCGCGCTCTTCGGACAAGCGCGCTCACCACCAGCCCAAGGCGGGTGCGTGGACTGTATAGCCCGATGCGGCGTCATCCGAGATGTCGGCGAGCAGTGCGGCATAAGCGCCGCGGTACCACTCGGTCTTCCCCTCCGCTACGCCTGGCACCGTGATGGGCTGGACTGCGTTCCAATCGCGCAGCTTTCGATGCAGTTCGGTTTCGCGCGCCTGCGCTTCGCGCCGCGAGTCGAACTCCACCAGCAGGCTGCGCGAGAGATCGAAGAACTCGTAGTAGCGTCGCGAGAACGCCTGCGCCCGCGCTAGCGGGTCGTGCGAGATCCCGAGCTTGAGGATGTCCTCGTAAGCCAACGGCAGCACGTAGAGGTAGCAGGTCCGGAATCTCATCCTCATTTCTTGAACGGGCGGGGTTCGCGCAATCCGCGGTTCCGGCCGCCTGAACGGGCTCGCGGCCAGGCTGCAGCTCCTGGGCGCAAACAGTTGATCGCACAGCGGTCTCCACCCCTGAGACGAAGACTGGCTTCGCTATGGCTGGCAGTCCCACCCCAAAAGGTATAAATATTTATACCCATGACCCTCACTGACCGCCAGCAACAGGTCCTCGACTACCTGCGCCAGCAGATCGACACCACCGGCCTGCCCCCGACCATCCACGAGCTGATGCAGGCCTTCGGCTGGGCCAGCCCGCGGGCGGCCAGTAAGCACCTGGAAGCCCTGATCGCCGCCGGCGCCATCGAGATGGCCCCACACAAGGCTCGCACCATCCAGCTGGCGGGCGCCCGGCGTCGCCCGGACACCCTGGAACTGCCGCTGGTCGGCCGGGTCGCCGCCGGCGAGCCGATCCTGTCCGACGGCTCGGTCGAGCGCACCGTCGCCGTCGACCGCTGGATGTTCCGGCCCAGCCCCGACTTCCTGCTGCGGGTCGAGGGCGACTCGATGATCGACGACGGCATCCTCGACGGCGACCTGGTTGCCGGCAAGGCCACGCCCGACGCCGAGCACGGCCAGATCGTGATCGCCCGCCTGGGCGATGCCGGCATCACCATCAAGCGCCTGCACAAGCGTGGCCGCACGCTGCGCCTGCTGCCGCGCAACCCCCACCACGCGCCAATCGATCCCGATCCGACCGAGGACTTCGCGATCGAGGGGATCTACTGCGGACTGCTGAGGCGGGCCTGATGGGACAGGTCGTCACCCTGCACGAGCTGGTCGCCGCCCAGCGCGTGTGGCACGGGCGCAGCGCCCGGCCGCTCGACCAGGGCGTTGCGACCGGCTTCACGGCGCTCGACGAGGCGTTGCCGCTGGGCGGTTGGCCGAAAGGCGCGCTGACCGAACTGCTGCTGCCGGCCGACGGCCTCGGCGAACTCGCGCTGCTGCTGCCGACGTTCGCGCGGCTGACCCAGGCCGGCCAGCGCGTGGTGCTGGTCGCCCCACCCTACATCCCCTATGCGCCGGCGTGGCGCGCAGGCGGCGTGCGCCTCCCTTACCTGGACATCATCGAGGCCGAACCCAAGCAGGCGCTGTGGGCCTACGAGCAGTGCCTGCGCTCGGGCAGCTGCACGGCCGTGGTCGGCTGGCCGCGCAAGGCCGACCACCACGCCCTGCGCCGGTTGCAGGTCGCGGCCGACACCGGACAGGCGCTCGGCTTCGCCCTGCGCGACCGCCGCCATGCCGAACAGGCCTCACCCGCCGCGCTGCGGCTGGAACTCGGCCACGATCGACAGGTCCGCATCCGCAAGTGCCGCGGCGGCAATCCGCCGGCGCGCAGCTTCGCGTTGCTGCAGTGAGGCCCGGCCATGTTGTGGGCCTGCATCGTGCTGCCGCACCTGGCGCTGGACAGCGTCCTCCGCCGCCACCCTGAGCCGGATAAGCCGTTCGCGATCGTCGGCGGCCACCCGCAGCGCCGCGAACTGATCGCGGTCAACGACGCGGCCGCACAAGCCGGGCTCCACGCCGGCCAGCGGATGACGCTGGCGCAGGCGATCCTGCATGACTTCGCCGTGGTCGAGCAAGACCCACGCGAAGCCGAGCGCTGGCAGCGCTTCCTCGCCGCCTGGGCCTACCGCTACAGTTCGCAGGTCTACGCCGGCTGGCCCGACGCGATCGTGCTCGAGGCGCAGGGCAGCTTCAGCCTGGTCGGCGACTGGCCGCGGTTCGAGGCCCAGTTGCGCGCCGATCTCACCGCGCTCGGCTTCCGCCACCGCATCGCCTTGGCGCCGACGGCGCATGGCGCGCGAGTCCTGGCGGGCGTGCGCGACGGCCTCGCGATCCTGCAGCGCGAGCACCTGCGCAACGCGCTCGGTGCCGTGCAGATCCGGCGCGCGGCGTTGCCGGACGATGCCGGCATGCGCTTGCACCATGTCGGCCTGCGCGAGCTGCGGCAACTGTTTGCCTTGCCCCGCGATGGCCTACGCCGCCGTTTCGGGCAGGGCCTGCTCGACCAGGTCGATCGCATGCTCGGCGATGCGCCGGAGCTGCTCGATTGTTACCGCCCCCCGGATACCTTCGATGTCCGGATCGAACTGGCCTATGAGGTCGAACAGCACCAGGCCCTGCTGTTCCCGGTGCGCCGGCTCACCGCGGACCTGGCCGCCTACCTCGCCGGCCGCGACGGCGGCGTACAGCGGTTCGTGCTGCGGCTCGAACACGAAGAGCATCCGTCCACGCCGGTCGAGATCGGCCTGCTCGCTGCCGAGCGCGATCCGGCGCTGCTGTTCGAGCTGACCCGCAGCCGGCTCGAACGCGCCGAGATTCCCGCGCCGGTGGTCGCGCTGCGCCTGATCGCAAGTCACCTTCCGCCGTTCGTGCCGGCCGGCCGCGACCTGTTCGACGAGCAGCCAGTCGGCGGGGTGCCTTGGGAACAGCTGCGCGAACGGCTGCGCGCGCGGCTGGGTCCGGATGCGGTGTACCGCATCGCCGAGGCCACCGACCCGCGCCCGGAGCGCGCCTGGCAACGCGACGACGGCAGTTCAGCCGATGGGGTTGAGGACCGGCCGCCACGCCCGACCTGGTTGTTGCCTCAGCCCATCCCGTTGCGCGGTCCCGCTCCCCGCATCCTCAGCGGCCCGGAGCGCCTGGAATCGGGCTGGTGGGACGGCGGGGACGCCAAGCGCGACTATTACGTGCTGGAACTCGCCCTCGGCCAGCGCGCCTGGGCCTTCGCGCCGGTGGGTGAACAGGGCAACTGGATGCTGCACGGGTGGTTCGCATGAGTGCGCCCGCCTATGCCGAACTGCACTGCCTGTCGGACTTCAGCTTCCTGCGCGGCGCCGCGACGGCCAAGCAACTGTTCCGTCGCGCCAAGGCCTGCAGCTACGCCGCGCTGGCGATCACCGACGAGTGTTCGCTGGCCGGCATCGTGCGCGCGTTCGAGGCCGCACAGGAAACCGGCGTGCCGCTGATCGTGGGCAGCGAGTTCACCCTGACTGACGGCACCAAGTTCGTGCTGCTGGTCGAGGACCAGGCCGGCTACGAAACCCTGTGCGTGCTGATCACCCTCGGCCGCCACGGCGCGAAGAAGAGCGAGTACCGGCTGATGCGCGAGGATTTTGATCGTCCCCTGCCCGGCCTGCTGGCGCTGTGGGTGCCCGGCAGCCGGCCCGATCCCGAGCAGGGCTACTGGGTCCGCCGCACCTTCTCCCACGCCTGGCTCGCGGTCGAACTGCACCGTGATCGCGACGATGTCGCGCGCCTGCGAGAACTGCTCGCGCTCGCGGACCAGACCGGCCTGCGCCCGATCGCCACCGGCGACGTCCACATGGACATCAAGCGTCGCCGGGCGCTGCAGGACACGATCACCTCGATCCGCCAAAGCGTCCCGGTCGCCGAGGCCGGCGCCCACCTGTTCCGCAACGGCGAGCGCCACCTGCGCCGGCGCGAGGTGCTGGCCGAGGTCTATCCACCCGACCTGCTCGCCGAGACGCTCGCCGTCGCAGCACGCTGCACGTTTCAGCTCGGCCAGCTGAAGTACCGCTATCCGAAGGAACTGGTTCCCAATGGCGAGACGCCGGCCTCCTGGCTACGCAAACTGACCGAAGACGGCATTCGCTGGCGCTGGCCAAAGGGCGAATCGTCCAAGGTGCGTGGCCTAATCGAGTACGAACTGCAGCTCATCGGCGAACTGCAGTACGAAGCATATTTCCTCACCGTCCACGACCTGGTCCGGCATGCCCGCAGCCTCGGCATCCTCTGCCAAGGGCGCGGCTCGGCCGCGAACTCCGCGGTGTGCTTCGCGCTAGGCGTGACCGAGGTCGACCCGACCCACATGCAGCTGCTCATGGAGCGTTTCATCAGCAAGGAGCGCAACGAGCCGCCGGATATCGACATCGACTTCGAGCACGAGCGCCGCGAGGAGGTCATCCAGTACATCTACGCTAAGTACGGCCGCGACCGTGCCGCACTGACCGCAAACGTTATCTGCTACCGCGGCCGCAGCGCCGCCCGCGACGTGGCGAAGGCTTTGGGCTTTCCGCGCGACCAGGTCAACGCGCTCAGCCATTGCTTCGACTGGTGGCAATCTGAGGCGCCACCGGCCGAGCGGCTGATCGAAGCCGGGTTCGATCCCGAGACACCGGTTATGCGCCGTCTGGTCTACCTCGTCGGCGAGCTCATCGACCACCCCCGCCACCTGTCCCAGCACGTCGGCGGGTTCGTCATCTCCGATGCCCCTCTATCGACACTGGTGCCGACCGAGCCCGCGGCGATGGAGAACCGCACCGTCATCCAGTGGAACAAGGATGACCTCGACGTGCTCGGGCTGCTCAAGGTGGATTGCCTCGCGCTTGGCATGCTGACCTGCGTGCGCAAGGCGCTGGACCTGCTGCGCCAGCACCGTGGCCACAACCTGACCCCGGCCACGATCCCCGCCGACGATCCGGCCACCTACGCCATGATCCAGAAGGCGGACACCGTCGGCGTGTTCCAGATCGAGTCGCGCGCGCAGATGTCGATGCTGCCGCGGATGAAGCCGAAGACGTTCTACGACCTCGTCATCGAGGTGGCGATCGTCCGCCCCGGCCCGATCCAGGGAAAGATGGTGCATCCCTATCTGCGCCGCCGGCAGGGGCTGGAGCCGGTCTCCTACCCGTCCGAGGACCTGCGCGAGGTGTTCGAGCGTACGCTCGGAGTGCCATTGTTTCAGGAACAAGTGATGAAGCTGGCCATCGTCGCCGCGGGCTACACGCCCGGCGAGGCCGACCAGCTGCGGCGTTCGATGGCGGCATGGAAGCGCCACGGCGACATGGAGATCCACCACCAGCGCATCACCGAGGGCATGCTCGCCCGCGGTTACTCCCCCGAGTTCGCCGCGCAAATTTTCGAGCAGATCAAGGGCTTCGCTAGTTACGGCTTCCCGGAAAGCCACGCCTGCTCGTTCGCGCTGATCACCTACGTCTCGTGCTGGCTCAAGTGCCACGAGCCGGCCGCCTTCACCTGCGCGCTGCTCAACGCGCAGCCGATGGGCTTCTACAGCGCCAGCAGCCTGCTGCAGGACATCCGCCGCCATGGCGTCGAGATTCGGGAGGTCGATGCCACCCGCAGCGACTGGGGCAATACGCTCGAGGACGGCATCCCTGGCGGCGAACAGCCGGCAATCCGGCTGGGCTTCCGGCAGATCAAGGGGTTCCCCGAAGATGCCGGCCATCGCATCAGCGAAGCCCGGCGGCAGCGTCCCTTCGCCGGCGTCGCAGACCTGTGTATGCGCGCGGCACTGGACGAGCGCACATCCTCCCTGCTGGCCGAGGCCGGCGCCCTCAAGTCCTTGGCCGGCCATCGCCACGACGCCCACTGGACCGTCGCGGGCCTTGAACCGCAGCGACCCCTGTTCGACGGCAGCCCCGAGGAGGACGCCGTCGCCCTGCCCGTCCCCACAGCCGGCCAGGACGTCGTCGCCGATTACCGCAGCCTGGGCCTCACGCTCGGCACCCACCCGGTCTCACTGCTGCGCGACCGGCTCCGCCGCGAACGCTGCCTGGGCAGCGCCGACCTGCAGAGTCGCAAACACGGCAGCCGCCTGCGCGCCGCAGGCCTGGTGACCATGCGCCAGCGTCCCGCCACCGCCAGCGGTGCCGTATTCGTGACGCTCGAGGACGAGGCCGGCGTCATCAACGTCGTGGTCTGGCGCGACCTGGCCGAGCGCCAGCGGCGGGAACTGGTCGGCTCGCGCCTGCTCGCCGTGGATGGCAAATGGGAGCGGGTCGACGGAGTCGAGCACCTGATTGCCAGTCGGCTGCACGACATGACGCCACTGCTGGGGACGCTGGAAACCAGGTCGCGGGATTTCAGGTAGAGAGGTTGTCTTCAGCCACTCCAGCAGCATCCGTACTTAGATCGACCCCATCAATCGCCGATCTCTGCTAGAAGCCGTCAGCAGAATCAGCTCCTCACTTTCGACGATTCTTGCGTCTAGAAGCCTTCGCCATTCTATTTCGGCTCTTCGCCTTCTTCTGCGATCGTGGAACAGGCGCCGCTGGTGATTCCGGACGTTGGCGGGGGAAGTCCTGAGTCCAACTGCGCTGCAACGGCAGATCCTCAGCAAGTATGCCCATCCCATCGGCCAACCGTCGCAATTCCACCAAGTCGACCTCCGCATCTTCGGGCAAAAGGTAAACCGCCAAATCCTCGGAATAGCCAGCGTAATCCTTCACCGGATGATCGAACGCCATACCAATGAATGTCGTTGCTTCAGGCATGCGCAGCTTTGCGCATTGCAAATAAATCTGGAGGAACGAAGCACGCCGCCTGCGGTACTCGGCATAGCCTTCTCCAGGCGGTAGCGGATCAATCAGGAAGGCGTACGCCACCTCTGGCTGCTGCAACGTAGAGAACAGTCTCGTCCGCCTGGCATCTGGCCGTGCCTTGGCCATCTCGAATACAGCCAGTAAGACATCCGAAAGAAGCCTCCTCTCGAACCGACTCTTAGACGCGATGATGCGGAGTGCGACCTCCAGATCCTGGTTGCTCGTGGTGGCACCCATGATTCCTGGGTTGCCTTCCTTGATGAACCGATCAACCAATCGGTCCCAGAGATAGCTTGTTCTATCGGCGACCTTCTTTGCTTTGTACTCGGGTCGTTCGTGGAGGCCTGGCCAATGAGATTCGTCGAACCAAATAATGCCGGGAAGTGACTTCCCGTCTTGTGGCGGCAAGAACCAGTGCTCACCGTCCCTCATGTTCGTCATGTACGCGGCAAGGATCTGCTCTTCCCCAGCGGCGATGACAACTGTTCCCGATGTAAGCAGTTCCTCTCGTGCCTTCAGATAAGCGATGAAGTCAGCAGCCGTATCGCGCTCGCGTAGGACCGCCTCGAGAGAGAATTCGTCAAAGACGTGCACAAACTGTTTGCGCGGCTCAACTACGCCAATGGTAAAGGGGTGCTGGTGATGATCCTTTCCGACAATCCCCGTATTGATCTGATGTGTGCCAAGACTCCCTTTAAAATGCTTTGAACAAGGGACAAACGATCCACGCGTCGTTGCGACAAGATGGAACCGCGCACGATCTGGCGAAGGAAGCGGGACCGGCAAGGGTTTCTTGCAGGCTGCATCCTGATAGACGCGGACAGGAAAGCGCTTGGCCCAGTTCATCGCGCCATAGAGCTGCCGCACCGATTTCGTTATCGCGCTCTTGAACCAACGCGGCCACGCAACATCGAGTGCAACGCCCTCTCTGAAGCGAATGTGCTTGTCGGAAAACAGAATGACGTCATCTCCAAAAACCACGAGAACGTCAGCGAACTCGTTCCCACTCGAGGCACCGTCCTCGCGAACGCCTTCGTCAGTAAAGGTATTTGGATAGGACCACAGACTCAAAAAGGAGTGCCTACAAAGATGCGCGAGAAAACGTTCCGATTCGGTCTCACCTTCTGCCGTGGTGAGATCGAAGATCGGGCCGGCGGCAACCTCAGTAGGATCTACTCGCTTTGGCGGAGCAAGCCGGGGCTGCTGTCCCCCAGGATTGTCGCTGGCTGTCGCGTCCGATGCCTCTTTGGACTCTTCATTCATCCCCGCTCTCCCAGGACGCTCCCGTGAAAGTTGATGTTGCATGACCGGGCCTCGGGAAACCCGAACTACTCGAAGCTGTTATCCCGAGGGTTTCGTTCCTGCTGTTCCCACGCACGCTCGCGCTCAATCTGGCGCTCGAAGTTCTCGCGATACTGCCTGAGCGCAGCGGGATCCTCGCCTTGAAGGAAGACCTCGAGCGCATCGAACAACGGCAACCGTTTGGACATGATGGTGGCCCGGGATCCGCTCCAACTCATGGGCTTAATCCGGCGGGCCAACGCCCGGATCACCTTTATCTGCTCGGGTGAGTTCCGGATCAGTTCCAACGCGGCTTCGGTCCAAACCACATGTTTGTCATCGTCCTCGGCGAACGCCAGAATCGAATCGGCCAGTAGTGCCCAACGCTCGGAATCACCACCACGGCACCATGCCAGCAATGTTTCCAACGGGACGTTGGCAAGCGGGTGCTTCCCACCGTGCAGGCCTTCGAGCGTCAATGTCCGGATGAACCCTCGAGGGTCGTCCTCGCTGGCGTCCACTAGTTCGTCAAGCGCGGTAACCGGATGAACCGAAAACAGTGCGCCAATAACGTCTTCGAAGTCGTACGAAGACAGCGTATGGTCCGCCATGCCTGCACGGAGGCTCCGGAGTAGCGCTCTGGCCGCCGGCTCTCCGTCAGGGCCGGCCATGCACTTCTCCACCAATGACTTGAGGGAAAAGTCGAGCTGGTGGTTCCGCCGTACGGTCAGCGGCACCTTGGGCACGAGCTCACGGGCGGCGGCAGTAATACCTGGGCCTGCCTGCGGCTTGCCGTATAGGTGCATCGCCATCACGTCCAACGCGACCAGCAGGCCATCGTCCTTGTCGGCGATGCCACGAAGCAGCCGCGCCATGTCCTGATCGGTCAATCCTTCCGTTACACGCCCGTAGGCGAGGTACTGGTACTGGTGCGCAGGTGCGGCGCCGCGCTCAAGTGATCGCATGAGCCTGTCGCTGCCGCGCTCGTCCAGTGGCGCACAGGTCTGCAGGACGGGCACCCACTCGGAAAGCGTCGGGCTGTCTAGAGCTTCATCAAGAAGTCGTTCGAACAGCGGCCTGTCGACCTCGTGGAGGCCTCCCAGAAACCCAAGCAGCACCTGCACGCCGCGGACATCAGCATCGGTCGATTCGAAGGAGGACACGAGTGCACGCCAAAGTTGCTCCGGCTGGTTCGACCCCTTCGCGAGCCCGAACCCGAACCTCGACTGGCGTGCCTGCTTGTTCTCGACCAGCATCGGGAGCAGTACCTCCAGCGATTCGGCGTCCGTCGCCACCGCCCGCCCAAGATCCTCCGCGTAGCGCTCGGCACGCTCATAGGGCTTCAGGCCGTCGTATTCGTCCCCGTCGGTGATATCCAGTCCGGCCGAGAACGAGGTCAACACCACGGCCTTGGTCTGTGCGACCAGGGTCGTTGGCCGGATTCGTTGCTCAAGAGCCGCCAAGCGACGCGCCCCCTCCGGATTCTTCTCGTCCTTGTCGAACCGCATCGTCTGGCGAATGGCCAACCACCCCTTTTCCCAGCCGAGCGGCATCAGCCTCGCGACGGCATCCTCCAACTGGTCGTACCGGCGGACATTGGTCCACAGGGACCGAAAGTTGCTTGCCAGCATGTTCCGGACCCTCGCGCCCAGTGCAGACTCGTGCATGCCGAACTCCACCGCAAGCGCGATGAAAGACTCGAACCACGCCAACGCCTCCGGCCCGCGCTTGGGCGTGTATCCATAGTTCCGCGACCACGCCCCGAAGTCGAAACCGTAGTGCGAGGAGAAATGGTTTGTCTCCAAGGCGGAATCCAGGCACTGGATCGCCAGCCCCTGCACGCGCTCGTCTGCCGACTCCAGGTGCGCACGGATCCATGACGCGCGCTGGTCCCTAGTGGCGTGCGTGCCGGACAGGTAGATGGTAAACATCGACTTGATGAGCTCGTCGGTACGGTCCATCCGGTTCCCGGCTGGCTCGGCCAGCGCGAACAGCACGAGCACCGCCAGGCACCGATCGAAATGCTCGGCCTCGTACGCGATGGACCTGAGCAGGTGCGTAATGGTGCTCCTGGCCGAGTTGTCCACAGCCAGGAACTGTTCGGCATCATCACCGTTCGCCGCACGCTCGATCGATTCAAGCGCTGCCTTGCGATCCACCGGCGCCACGTTGCGAAGCACCTCAACCAGCGGCTCGTTGAGCCCGGCGACGTCACCGAGGAGTCCTTCTTCCGCCAACCATCCGCGGACGATGGTGACGGCCTCTTCGCTGTCGTGCAGGTAGCCCAGCCGGCGCGAGAACGAGCGGAGCAACCGCCCCTTACCCTCCACCAGCTGCGGGGCGATGAAGCTGTAGGGAATCGCCGAAAGCGCCTGCTTCGCCAGGCGGGTCGCGATGGCATGCGGCAGCACTGCGCGCCAGGGACCACGCTTCTGTGCCAAGCCGCGTTGGAGCAACGTGGCCACTTCGCCGTGGAGCGCGAGCACCCCCATGTCGGCCAGCACGGCCAATCGGGGGAGCTCGTTCGCCTCGTTTTCGCCGTCGAACGAGTACACCAGCGCACAGGCTCGTGCGGCGCGGAGCAGCGAGTCGTTCTTGTCATGCTTCTGCCAGAACAGCCGGTTGAAGAGCGCGTCGTCGCTCAGTCGGCCCAGCGACTCACCCTTTCCCACCGTGTCGGCCAGGGCGATGGCCACCCTGGAATTTCCTTCCGAGAAGCGAGTGATCGTCGCAGCGTCGACCAGCGAGATATGCGGGAACTGCTGCTTGATCACCTCGGTGATCAGCTCCGAAGACGCCGGCTCCAGGCGGAAGACGCTCGTCTCGTTCGGCGTATCCTCGCGGATGTCGTATTCGATGGTCAGCAGGCTGACGGTATCGGAGCCCTTGCACTTCGCCGCCAGCTTCGCGTGTAGCTCGGACGAACAGTTGTCGACCACGAGGACGACCCGGCGCCCGGCGGCGACCAGCTCGTCCAGCAGCACCTGCGGCGCCGGCAAAGGCTCGTCGGAGACGTCGCAGTACACCGCCAGTGACGGATCAATGGCGTTCTCCGCGGCCTCCCCCTCGAACAAGGCCTGGGCGAACCGGGTCTTCCCCACCCCGGACAGACCCGCGACCCGTACGGACGCGCCTCCCCTGCGCAGCAGCGTGCGCACGTATTGGAGTCCCTCCTGCAGCGAGTACCGATGCTGTTCGCGATCCGCGGGGTCGACTAGGCGCGGGGATTCGTCGTCGACGAAGGGATGGGCCTTGCCTCCTCGGTTGATCACCCACTGTCCATGGGGGCGCCATCCCTGCAGCGGTTTGCCGAGACGCTCCCGGACCCACGTGACGACGCCGGGGTGCCGATTGGTCCAGTCGGCGATCCGTCGCGCGTCGTAGAAGTCGACGAGCGCGGCATCCGCGCCCTCCACCCCGGCCACGGCCTCCTGCATGGCCTTCTTGCGTTCCTGATAGCTGCTGTCGGAGGTGCTTTCCGAGCTGACGATGATGTAAGCGCCACCGGCCTGGACGATGTTGCGAATCGACGGACGCAGCACGCCGCCCGGGCACATCTCGCCCTGAATCTCGGACCGGGGCATCCGCATTTTCTTCACTTGGTAGCCGACCACGGGCCGGGGGAAGCCCGCTTCGTTCGCGACTGCCTGCGGTGCGTCGAGTCGCACGTCCACCCCGCCGTCCGAAGCGCGCTGATCGCCACCCCAGGTCACGTGCTGCGACGGGTGCCGGCTCGCCGCCAGACTTGCGTCGCACAGCCTAGCGAGGAGTTCACGTAGGGCGCTGTCATCCAGTTCGGCGACATCGCGAGGGGTGATCTCGAACAAGCTGCTCTCCCGAATCAGGTCGCTGCGGGTCCTGGCACGCGGCGGCCGCGCACCGCGCGCCTGGCCGGGTGCGACTTCGATCAGCCCGGCCTCCTCCAGCGCCACGACGTGCTTGCGGGCTGCGCTGCGTGAGGCCAGCCCACAGGCCTCCGCGATCTCGGCAAGGGTCGGCGGCTGGCCCTGGCGGGCCACCCGTTCCTGGATAAAGGCCAGTACGGCGAGTCTGCGATCACTGAGTTTCTTCATGGAGAACATATGCACTCCATTATGGAGAACACATCAACACCCCATCCCGCCAGCATCTAATCTCAATAAATAACGAGACGGACAAAATCTTCCTCCCTCCTGCGCCAGCCACGGGCTGCGGTCCGCGGGCGCACCCCGGCCCCGGCACTGTGTGGCTAAGCGTTCACCGTTCAACCTGCGACTGTGCCCGCTGGGTCGCCTGCTTCAAACGCTCCATAAGCACAGATCGCGGCGGCAGGGTTGTCAGGTACTCGGCGACGTGGATCCGCGACTTGTCCAACTAAAGCAGTTCGATCTGTTCGGACTTCTTGCCGATGCACAGGATGACCCCCAGTGGCGACGTCTCCCCTGATTCCCGCTCGTGCTCGCTCCGGTTCCAGGATCGTCCGACATCGTCCAGCAAAGCCCGAGTTGTAACGGGGGCAACACCGGGGGCAACTAAAAATATTCAATAATCCTATTCTATTGATTTTATTTAAATTTATTTGAAATGTTAGGTAGCCCCTGGCCCACCATCTTCCAGCGAAGGCCCGGGCAAGCCCGGGCCTTCGCTTTTCCGGCCTGACGGTTCCTGCTCCATCCGCGGTCGGGTGGCCGTCCCTGGCCGCCCTTCCCCAAGACCGGGGTCAGCGGGAGTCCTCCGGCAGGCCGCCGCCGGGCGGGGCCCGATCCACAGCCGCACGACGAGCCAGGCCAGCGCCACCGCGCCGATGCTGAAGACGTCGCCGCCGGGCACCCGCATCCACACCAGCATGTCGACGATGGGCTTCTGCATGAACTCGGCCGGGCGTGCGTAGTAGTAGCCGTGCTCGATCGCGGCCAGCAGTTGCAGGGTGCCCAGCGGCAGCAGGGTCAGCCGCCATCAGCGCCAGGCCGGTGTTCAGGCACCAGAACGCGGTCTTCAGCGCGCCGGTGTTCCAGCATAGGGCTACGTTGGAGCTGGTGTGCGGCGTCGCCGGATCGTGCTCCCGGACGATAACGGTTTCGTGAACCGGGTCAGGTTCTAGGACGCCCGTCGGCGCCACGGCCGGCATCGCCGGAACAGCACCAGGTAGGCCCCTGCCGCCCAGGCCAGGCCGGCGGCCCAGCCGGCGATCACGTCGGACGGATAATGCACGCCCAGGTACAGCCGCGACACGCCCACCGCCACGGTGAACGCCGAGGCCAGCGCCAGCACCGGCCAGCGCCAGCGCGTATGCCAGGCCAGCAGCACGCAGACCACGGCCAGGGTCATCGACCCCATCGCGTGCCCGCTGGGAAAACTGAAGGTGTCCTCCGGCGCGACCGACGCCCACAGCGAGGGCCGCTCGCGCTGGAACGCCTGCTTGGTCGCCACGTTCAGCACGGCCGAGCCGGCGAACGCGGCGATGGCGAACACCGCCTCGCGCCAGCGCCGCCACGCCAGCAGGCCGAGCGCGAGCAGCACGTCCGCGGGAATCACCCCGTACTCGTAGCCGGCCCGGGTGACCGCGACGACCAGGACGTCCAGGCCCGGGCTCGCCAGGCCGTCGAGCCACCGCAGCAGCGCGTCGTCCAGGCCCATGTCCTCGAGCGCGTGCACCCGCCCGGCCAGCGCAGCGAACAGCCACAGTGGCAGCAGCACGCCGGCGAACAGCAACGCGAGCGGTTGCAGCGTGCCGCGCAGCGTGGCGATGGGCGATGCGGCTTGCGGAAGGCCCTCAGCCGGCCTTGCGGGCATAGCGGGTCCGGACGTAGTCGTCGATCAGGGCCACGAACTCGGCGGCGATGTTCTCGCCCTTCAGCGTCACCGTCTTGCGCCCGTCGACGAACACCGGCGCGGACGGCGCCTCGCCGGTGCCGGGCAGTGAAATGCCGATGTCGGCGTGGCGCGACTCGCCCGGCCCGTTGACCACGCAGCCCATCACCGCCAGCGACAGGTTCTCCGCGCCGGGGTGGGACACGCGCCACTCGGGCATCCGCGCCCGCACGTGTTCCTGCACGGTCTTGGCCAGTTCCTGGAAGAAGGTGCTGGTGGTGCGGCCGCAGCCCGGGCAGGCGATGACCATGGGGGTGAAGGCGCGCTGGCCGGTGGTCTGCAGAAGTTCCTGCGCCACCACCACTTCGGCGGTGCGCGACTGGCCCGGCTCGGGGGTGAGCGAGATGCGGATGGTGTCGCCGATGCCTTCCTGCAGCAGCACCGACAGTGCGGCGGCCGAGGCGACGATGCCCTTGCTGCCGATGCCGGCCTCGGTCAGGCCCAGGTGCAGCGCGTAGTCGCAGCGTGCGGACAGGTCGCGGTACACCGCGATCAATTCCTGCACGCCGCTGACCTTGCAACTGAGCACGATGCGCTCGGCCGGCAGGCCCAGCTCGACCGCGCGCGCGGCCGAGTCCAGCGCCGACAGGATCAGCGCCTCGCGCAATACCCGCCCGGCGTCCCAGGGCTCGGCGCGGGCGCTGTTCTCGTCCATCAGGCGCGCCGCCAGCGACTGGTCCAGGGAACCCCAGTTGGCGCCGATGCGCACCGGCTTGCCGTACTCCAGCGCCTTTTCGATGATCTCGGCGAACTGGGTGTCCTTCTTCTTGCCGAAGCCGACGTTGCCGGGGTTGATCCGGTACTTGGCCAAGGCTTCCGCGCAGGCCGGCTCGCCGGCCAGCAACTGGTGGCCGTTGTAGTGGAAGTCGCCGATCAGCGGCACGTCCACGCCCATCAGCGCCAGCTTGTCGCGGATGCGCGGAATCGCCGCCGCCGCCTCGGCGGTGTTCACCGTCAGCCGCACCAGCTCCGAGCCGGCGCGCCACAGTTCGGCCACCTGCTTGACCGAGGCGGCCACGTCCGCGGTGTCGGTGTTGGTCATCGACTGCACCACCACCGGCGCACCGCCGCCGACCGCCACGCCCCCGACCATGACCTGGCGGGTGGACTTGCGCGGCCATGGCGCGGCCGAGGCAGGCGGCGTGGGGCGGGTGACGGCATCGTGCTGCATCTGCGCATTCTAGACGCCCGCGGCCGAACGCGGCCGAACCCAGTGCGCGGCGGGCGCATCGGCCGTGGGTTTGCCTTCAGGGAGCCAGGGCCCGGGCGCCCCGAAGGCCGCGTGCTTCCCACACCGTGTTCCCACGCCTCCCGCGGCTCATCCCCACGCCGCCTTTCCCCCACCCGCGGCATACTCGCGGCGCCGTCGCGTACAGGACGTCCCCCATGCTCGAACCCCGCTACCCCCTCTACATCGCCAACGTCGCCGAAGCCCCCAACGCCGACCTGGCCGTGCTGGACAAGTATTCCGGCCGGGCCGCCACCCGGGTGGCGATGGCCGACGCGGCCACGGTGGAGCGCGCCATCGCCGCCGCCGCCGCCGCTGCGCCGGCCATGGCCGCCCTGCCCCCGTACAAGCGCCAGGCGATCCTGGAACACTGCGTGGCGCGCTTCCGCGAGCGCGCCGAGGAACTGGCCCTGGCGCTGTGCATCGAGGCCGGCAAGCCGATCAAGGACGCCCGGGGCGAAGTCGCCCGTCTGGTCGACACCTTCCGCATCGCCGCCGAGGAGTCGGTGCGCATCGAGGGCCGGACCGTGGAGATGGAGATCTCCGAGCGCGGGCATGGCTACCGCGGCGTCTGGAAGCGCGTGCCGGTGGGGCCGTGCAGCTTCATCACGCCGTTCAACTTCCCGCTCAACCTGGTGGCGCACAAGGTCGCCCCGGCGATCGCCGCCGGCTGCCCGTTCGTGCTCAAGCCCGCCGCCAAGACCCCGGTGGGCGCGCTGATCATCGCCGAGGTGCTGGCCGGGACCGACCTGCCCGAGGGGGCCTTCTCGGTGTTCGCCTGCAGCAACGAGGACGCCGCGCCGCTGGTCGAGGACGAGCGGATCAAGCTGCTGTCCTTCACCGGCGGCGCGGTGGGCTGGGACTTCAAGGCCCGCGCCGGGCGCAAGAAGGTCACCCTGGAACTGGGCGGCAACGCCGCCTGCATCGTCGATGCCGACCAGGGCGGCAAGCTCGACCAGGTGGTCGAGCGGCTGGCCTTCGGCGCCTACTACCAGTCCGGGCAGAGCTGCATCGGCGTGCAGCGCATCCTGGTCCACGCCGCGGTGTACGACGCGCTCCGGGAAAGGCTCGCGGCGAAGGTACGCGGCCTGGCCGCCGGCGACCCGAAGGACGAGGCCACCTTCATCGGCCCGTTGATCGACGAGGCTGCCGCGCAAAGGCTCGAAGCCTGGATCGCCGCCGCGCGCGGCGCCGGCGCCCGCCTGGTCGCCGGCGGTACCCGCCGCGGCAACATGCTCGAGGCCACCTTGCTGGAAGACGTGCCGCGCCACTGCGAGCTGCAGCGCGAGGAAGCCTTCGGCCCGGTCGCCGTGCTGCAGCGCTTCGACGATTTCGAGGCGGCGCTGGAGTCCGTCAACGATTCGGAATTCGGCCTGCAGGCGGGCGTGTTCACCGACAGCCTGGCCCACGCCATGCGCGCCTGGGACAGGCTCGAAGTGGGCGGCGTGGTGGTCGGCGACGTGCCCAGCTTCCGCATGGACAACATGCCCTACGGCGGGGTGAAGGGCTCGGGCCTGGGCCGCGAGGGCGTGCGCTTCGCCATCGAGGACATGAGCGAGGTGCGGCTGCTGGTGCTCAAGGCGTGAGGGCGCCGCGCGCCCTCGCTCATTCGACCCGCTGGGGCTGCGGGCGGCCAAGCAGGAAGCCCTGGCCGTAGCGGCAGCCCAGCGCCTGCAGCAGCCGGCGCTGGACCTCCAGTTCCACGCCCTCGCCCACCGTCTCGATGCCGAGCGTGCCGGCCAGGGCCAGGATCGCGCGCAACAGGGCCAGGCTCTCCTGGCGCCCGCCCTCCTCGCCCAGCCCGGCCACGAAGCTGCGGTCGATCTTCAGCCCGGAGATCGGGAAGCGGTGCAGGTACGACAGCGCCGAGAAGCCGGTGCCGAAATCGTCCAGTTGCACCAGCACGCCGTGCTCGCGCAGGGTGTCGAGGATGCGCAGCGTGCGCGGGGCGTCGTCCAGCAGCGCCACCTCGGTGATCTCCACCCGCAGCCGGTCGGGCGCCGCGCCAGCCGCGCCGAGCAGGCCCAGCAGCCGCTCGGCGAAGTCCGGCGAGCGGAAATGCAGCGGCGAGACGTTGACCGAGACATAGCCCTCGCCGCCCTGGGCCAGGTCGGCGATGACCTGCTCGTACAGCAGCCAGTCCACCTGCTCGATCAGCCCGCTCTCCTCGCCCAGGCTGATGAACGCGGCCGGCGCCAGGATGCCGCGCCGTTCGTGGCGCCAGCGCAGCAGCGCCTCGTGCCCGACCACCGCGCCGTCGTCCAGGCGCACGATGGGCTGGTAGTACGGCAGGAACTGACGGCGGTTGATGGCGCGGCGCAGGTCCGCCTCCAGGTCCAGGCTGCGCACCGCCTGCTCGCGCATGGCCTCGTCGAACACGGCATGGCGGCCGCGGCCCTGGTTCTTGGCCCGGTACATGGCCGCGTCGGCGTCGCGCAGCAGCTCCTCGCCGGTGCGATAGCGCGGGTGCCACAGGGCGATGCCCATGCTGGCCGAAGGGAACAGCTCGCGGCCGGCCACCCACAGCGGGCTGCCCAGCGTTTCCAGCAGGCGCCGGGCCAGGTCGCGCATCCCGGCGCTGCCGTCGCTGCCGGGCGGCGAACGGGCCAGGATGGCGAACTCGTCGCCGCCCAGGCGGGCGACGATGTCGTCGGCGCGCACCACCGAGACGATCCGCTTGCCCACCTCCACCAGCAGTTCGTCGCCGGCGACGTGGCCGATGCTGTCGTTGACCAGCTTGAACCGGTCCAGGTCCATGAACAGCACCGCGAAGGCCCGGCCGTCGCCATGCCGGGCGCGCTCGATGGCCGCGGCCAGGCAGTCCAGCAGGTAGGCGCGGTTGGGCAGCCCGGTCAGGGTGTCGTGCAGGGCCTGGTGGGTGAGCTGCCGTTCGGCGCGCAGGCGCTCGCCGATCTGCGCGACCAGTTGCCGGTTGGCCTCCTCCAGCTCGGCGGTGCGCTCGGCGACGCGCCGCTCCAGTTCGGCGTGGGCGGCCTTGAGCCGTTCCTGCGCCTTCTGCCGGGCCAGGCCGTTGCCGATGTTGTGGGCGATGAAGGCCAGCAGGCGCTGGTCGTCGGCGGTGAAGCGGATGCCGGGGCTGTAGCTCTGCGCGGTGATCACGCCGACCACCTCGCCGTCGCGCTTGAGCGGCACGCCCAGCCAACTGTGCGCCTGCTGGCCGAACTCGCGTACCTGGCCGGCGGCGATCAGCCGGTCGATGCCCTCGCGGTCGACCAGCAGCGCCTCGCGGCTGCGGACCACGTACTCGGTCAGGCCATTGCTGAGCCGGCGCACGGGCCGGTGGTCGCCGGTCTCGTCCACCGAATAGACGAACTCGATCTCGTCCTGCGACTCGCTGAGCATGGCGATGTAGAAGTTGCGCGCATAGATCAGCTCGTCCACCGCGGCATGGACCTTGGCGTAGTACTGCTCCAGGCTCTCCGAACTCATCGCCATCTCGGCGATGCGGAACAGGGCGTGCTGCAGCTTCTCGGCGCGCTCGCGCTCGACCACCTCTTCCTGGAGTTCGCGGTTGGCGTGCTCCAGTTCCAGGGTGCGCTCCAGCACGCGCTGTTCCAGGTGCACCTGGGCCTGGCGCCAGCCCAGCGGATCGAGCACGTGCTGGACGACGTAGCCCAGCAGCGCGCCCTCCTCCTCGCCGTAGCAATCGGCGCGGTCGGGGCTGCGCACCACGATGGCGCCGCAGACCCGGCCGCCGCAGCGCATCGGCACGCCCAGCCAGTCCTGGCTGTCCGGCCCGTGCGCCGCATCGGGCGCAAGCCCCAGGTCCCGGCGCACGCGTTCCGGCGGCCCGCGCACCGCGCGCCCGTGCCGCAGCAGGGCGAAGACCAGGTCGTCCTGCAATTCCTCGCGCCGCCATTGGCGGGCAGGGTCGGCGTCCGCTGCGCTGGTCAGGCCGGCCTGGTAGAGGACGCGCACCGTGTCGCACGCCTCGTCGTACTGGACGATGCTGCACTCCGGGGCATGCATCAGCGAGGCGACGATGGCGTGCAGGCGGTGCAGCATCGGTTCCACCCCGACGTCGCTGCCGGCCAGGTCGGCGATCTCGTACAGCGCGCGCTGCGACTTCTCCAGCGCCGCGAGCCGCGACCGCAGGCGGGCCGCTTCCAGCACCGGCGCCAGCACCGCGCGCGCGGTGACCAGCCAGGCGTCGCGCATGTCGCCGCCCGGCAGCGTGGCGGCATGCGCCACCAGCGCCAGGCACGCGCCGCCGGGGACGTCCCGCCAGGCGTGGACCCACAGTTCCGGCGGCGGCGCCGTCCCGTGCTCCGTAGCCGCGTGCTCCGTAGCCGCGCACTCCAGGGCCGTGCGCAGCAGTCCCGCCTGCGCGGCCGCACCCGGCCCGAGCCAGGTGCACACGCCCAGCGCCGGGTCGTTCCAGCCCAGCGCCAGCACCGCGGCGCCCGGCAGCGCCCGGTCCAGGGCCGCCGCCGCCTCGGCCAATGCCGCATGGCCGCCATCGGCGGCGCCCGTACCCGTGCTTTCGGCTGAGTTGGCTGAAATCATGGCTCCCCGGGTCGTAAGGGCCGCGAACGAGCGCATGGCCGCCTCTGCATAATGCCCTCCTATCGCATCCCTGCCACCCCGTCGACCCCTTCGGGGCCCGTCATCCGTTGCATCGGCATGCAACTCGCCCTGTCCCTGCCCGCCCGCCCCCGCTTTGCGCGGGCCCCGCATCCACGTAGTCTGGCGGCCATGGACCAGGCAGTGAGCGCCGCTCCCGACGACGAAACCCTGATGCTGGCCTATGCCGGCGGCGACACCGCCGCCTTCGAGGCGCTGTACGCGCGCCACCGCGACCGGCTGTTCCGCTTCCTCCTGGGCCACCTGCGCGACCGCGCGCTGGCCGAGGAACTGTTCCAGGACGTATGGCAGCGGGTAATCGCCGCGCGCGCGAACTGGCGCCCGGATGCGCCGTTCGGCACCTGGCTGTACCGGATCGCGCACAATCGCATGAACGACCACTGGCGCGCGCTCAAGCACCGCCCGCCGGCACCGGCCGATGCCGAGCGCCGCACCGCCGAGGTCGTCGACCCCGACACCCCCGAGCGCCATGCCGCCGGCCAGGAGGCCGGGCTCCGGCTGCGCCGGGCGCTGGCCGAGTTGCCCGAGGAACAGCGCGAGGTGGTGCTGCTGCGCCTGCAGGGCGAACTGAGCCTGGAGGAGATCGGCCGGATCACCGGCGTCGGGCGGGAAACCGTCAAGTCGCGGTTGCGCTACGCGATGGACAAGCTGCGCACGAGGCTGGGGACATGAACCACAACGACCCGCTGACGCCCGAGGAACGCGAGCTGGCCACGTGGCTGGCGCAGGCCGCCGACGCCGGCCCTTCGCCGGCCGCCGACGCCCGCATCCTGGCCGCCGCGCGCCAGGCGGTCGGGGCGGACACGGATACGACGCAGGCGGCCACCGGCCATGCCGCACCCATCCCGCTTGCCCGGCACCGGCGCCGGCGTCGGGCCTGGCCGACCGCCATGGGCCTGGCTGCCTCGGTGGCGCTGGCCGTGGGCGTGGCCTGGCAACTGCGCGAACCGCCACGGCCGCAAGCCGCCACCGAGGCGGCCGCCGACTTGCCGGCGGCGGCGGTGAACGGCGACGCACGGCGGGCGCCATCGGCCAGGGACGAGGCCGTGGCCGCGGACATCCCATCGGCCATCGCGCCGGCACGCGCGCCAACGCGTGCGGCGGCACCCATCGCCATCGAGCCCACTGCACCCTCGCCCGCCGGCGCGGAAAAGGCGACGGCGGCCCGCTCCGCCGGAAGCGCCGGGAAGGCCGCGGCCGAGGCCGTGGCGGAACGGGCCCTTCCCGTACCTCCCCCCCCGCCACCGGCTCCCATTGCTCCGGCGGCACCGGTCCCCTCTCCGGCCGCGCCCGTACCGTCGCCACGGGCGGACGTCATGGCCAGACCACGGCCCGCCCCGGACACGACGATGCGAGCCGCCGAGGACACCGCACGGATGGCCGCCCCGCCGCCGCCGATGGACATGGCGGAACCGCCCCCCGCGGCTTCCGCTCCGGCGCCCGCCCGCGCGCTGCAGGCGGACGCGTTCCATGCCGATGACGACGGCCCGGCCGCGCACTGGCTGCAGCGCATCCGCGAGCAGCGCGAACACGGGGACCTGGACGGCGCGAGGGCCAGCCTCGCCCGCTTCGCCCGCAGCCATCCGGGCTATCCCATCCCGCACGACCTGCGCCCGCTGCTGCCGCCCGCGCCCCCGTAGGGCGCGGGCCGGCCATGCCCGTATCGCGCATGCCGGGCATCGCATCGCCCCGGCCGCCAGGGCCGCGAGGCGGTCGGATGTAGAATTGCAGCGATGACCGACACTCTCGCCGCGCCGGCCTCGCTCCAGACCGAGGTCCGGCACAGCCGCTTCCTTGCCCAGGCCGCGCCCGTCGACACCCCGGACACCGCGCTGTCCTTCGTCGCCGGCGTTTCCGATCCCGCCGCCACCCACAACTGCTGGGCGTACCGCATCGGCCAGGACTACCGCTCCAGCGACGACGGCGAGCCGGCCGGCACCGCCGGGCGCCCGATCCTGGCGGCCATCGACGGCCAGGGCTACGACCGCGTCGCGGTGGTGGTGACCCGCTGGTTCGGCGGGATCAAGCTTGGCGCCGGCGGGCTGGTGCGCGCCTATGGCGGTGCGGCCGCCGAATGCCTGCGCCTGGCCACCCGCCGGCCGCTGGTGCCGATGGTCGAACTGGCCCTGAGCTGCGCCTTCGAGGACCTGGGCGCGGTGCACGCGGCGCTGCCCGCGCACGCGGCCGAGAAGACCGGGGAATCCTTCCACGCCGACGGCGCGCGCCTGTCCCTGCGCCTGCCCGCGGCCCAGGCCGAAGCCCTGCAGGCGCGGCTGCGCGACGGCACCCGCGACCGCGTGCGCTTCCACCCCCCCGTCTCCGGAGGCACCCACTGATGGCCGACGGATCGAACGAGCGCGACGGGCGCCTGCGCAAGCTCGGCAGCCTGCGCACGCTGTGGCCTTTCGTGCGTCGCCACGGCGGCCTGTTCGGCGCCTGGCTGGTGGCGCTGGCCGCCTCTTCCACTGCCACCCTGAGCCTGCCGGTGGCGGTCCGGTACATGATCGACCGCGGCTTCGGCGGCGGCAGCCAGATCAACCAGGCCTTCGGCCTGTTGTTCGTGGTCGCGGTGGTCCTGTCCATCGCCACCGCGGCACGGTTCTTCTTCGTGTCGCTGCTGTCGGAGAAGGTCGTGGCCGACCTGCGCGGCCGGCTCTACGCGCACCTGCTGGCGCTGGACCCTGCCTTCCACGACCGCAGCCGCAGCGGCGAACTGGTCTCGCGCCTGTCCGCCGACAGCGAGCTGCTGCGCAGCGTGATCGGCACCACCATGTCGGTGGCGCTGCGCAGCACGGTCACGGTGGTCGGCAGCCTGGCGATGTTGTTCGTCACCAGCCCGCACCTGGCCGCCTGGTCGCTGCTCGGCATCCCGCTGTCGGTGCTGCCCATTGTCCTGGGCGCGCGCCGCCTGCAAAAGGCCTCGCGCGCCAGCCAGGACCGCGTGGCCGACGCCAACGCGCTGGCCGCCGAGACCCTGGGCGCGGTACGCACGGTGCAGGCCTATGCGCGCGAACCCTACGAGCGCGGCCGCTTCGGCGCGGCGCTCGAAGTGGCGGTAGCCACCGCGCGGCGTCGCATCGGCGCCCAGGCCGCGGTCACCGCCGCGGCCATCGTGCTGGTGTTCGGCGCCATCGTGCTGGTGCTATGGCTGGGCGCGCACCAGGTGGTGGACGGCACGATGAGCGCCGGCACCCTGGGCCAGTTCGTGCTGTACGCGCTGATCGGCGGCGGCTCGGTCGGCGCGCTGGCCGAGGTCTGGAACGAACTGCAGCGCGCGGCCGGCGGCATGGGCCGGATCTCGGAGCTGCTGCAGGAACGCACGCAGGTGGCCGCGCCCGCGCAGCCGGTGGCGTTGCCGGTGCCGCTGCGCGGCGAGATCCGCTTCGAACGGACCGTCTTTCACTATGCCGAACGCGAGGACGCTCCCGCGCTGGACGGCTTCGACCTGCACGTGCGCCCGGGCGAGACCGTGGCCCTGGTCGGCCCTTCCGGTGCGGGCAAGAGCACGGTGCTCTCGCTGCTGCTGCGCTTCCACGACCCGCAGTCGGGCACCGTGTGTCTGGACGGCGTCGACCTGCGCGACACCGACCCGGCGCGGCTGCGCGAGCGGCTGGCGCTGGTGCCGCAGCAGCCGGTGCTGTTCGCGGCCAGCGCGATGGACAACATCCGCTACGGCCGGCTCGGCGCGTCCGACGAGGACGTGCATGCCGCCGCGCGCGCGGCCGAGGCCGACGCCTTCATCTCCGCCTTGCCGCAGGGCTACGCCAGCGAGCTGGGCGAACGCGGCGCGCGCCTTTCCGGCGGCCAGCAGCAGCGCGTGGCCATCGCCCGGGCATTGTTGAAGGATGC
This sequence comes from Pseudoxanthomonas broegbernensis, assembly GCF_014202435.1. Classification (GTDB taxonomy): domain Bacteria; phylum Pseudomonadota; class Gammaproteobacteria; order Xanthomonadales; family Xanthomonadaceae; genus Pseudoxanthomonas; species Pseudoxanthomonas broegbernensis. The sequence goes on from NZ_JACHGU010000003.1 coordinate 168,779, forward strand.
GCCGGTGCTGCTGCTGGACGAGGCCACCAGCGCGCTGGATGCGCAGAGCGAGCGCGCGGTGCAGCACGCGCTGGAGAACCTGATGCGCGGCCGCACCACGTTGGTGGTCGCCCACCGCCTGGCCACCGTGCTCAAGGCCGACCGCATCGTGGTGATGGACCGTGGCCGGGTGGTGGCCGAGGGTACCCACGAGCAACTGCTGGCCCAGGATGGCCTGTACGCGGAGCTGGCACGGCTGCAGTTCCTGGATTGACGCCCGGTTTTGCGGCCGCCGGAACGCCGGTGGCTGGCTCGAAGATCGCTCCAGGAGCAAAAGCTTAAAGGCACAAAAGCGCGCCGGCTTCGGATGGGGCCGCCGTGTCATGCGCCAGCCGTGGTGATGAAACGATAGGGTGATGACCTCCCCTGCCCTGGCGGTCGCCGGCCATACCCGGCTCCTACAGCGGGGCGCCCGCTTTCATCGCATGGCCGGATATCTGCGTGACGGAAGCACGGCGGCGACCGGCAAACCGGCTCCTACGGGACACCCCGCGCTCACCCAGCTTCAGTGCTTCCCGGCAGCGGGAAATCCTCTCGCCGGCAGAACTTCGGTTCCATGGCCGGCCGCATCGCGGCCGCGCGGTTTCAGGCGATGCGCTCGGCCCCGCCCATGTACGGGCGCAACACGTCCGGCACGGCGATCGAGCCGTCGGCCTGCTGGTGGTTCTCCATCACCGCGATCAGCGCGCGGCCCACGGCCACACCCGAGCCGTTGAGCGTGTGCACCAGTTCCGGCTTGCCGGTGGCCGGGTTGCGCCAGCGCGCCTGCATGCGCCGGGCCTGGAAGTCGCCGCAGGTCGAGCACGAGGAGATCTCGCGGTAGGTCTCCTGCGAGGGCAGCCATACTTCCAGGTCGTAGGTGCGGCGCGCCGCGAAGCCCATGTCGCCGGTGCACAGCAGCATCTTGCGGTACGGCAGGCCCAGCTTCTCCAGCACGGTCTCGGCGGCGCGGGTCATGCGCTGGTGCTCGGCGTCGCTGTCCTCCGGCCGGACCACCGAGACCAGTTCCACCTTCTCGAACTGGTGCTGGCGGATCATGCCGCGGGTGTCACGGCCGCCGCTGCCGGCCTCGGAGCGGAAGCACAGCGAGTGCGCGGTCATGCGCAGCGGCAGGCGCTCGGCCTCGAGGATGTCGTCGCGCACGGTGTTGGTCAGCGGGATCTCGGAGGTCGAGATCAGGTAGCGCCGGTGTTCGCCCAGCTCGGTGGCGAACATGTCCTCCTCGAACTTGGGCAACTGCCCGGTGCCGTACAGGGCGTCGGCGTTGACGATCAGCGGCACGTTGGTTTCCTCGTAGCCATGCTCGCCGGTGTGCAGGTCCAGCATGAACTGGGCCAGCGCACGGTGCAGGCGCGCGAGCTGGCCGCGCAGCACGGTGAAGCGCGCGCCGGACAGCTTGGCCGCGGTGTCGCCATCCAGCCAGCCGTGGCGCGCGCCCAGTTCGACGTGGTCCCTGACCGGGAAATCGAACGCGCGCGGCGTCCCCCAGCGGTGCTGCTCGACGTTGGCGTTCTCGTCGGCGCCCGGCGGCACGTCCTCGGCCGGCAGGTTGGGGATGCCCAGGGCGATGGCATCGATGCGGCCGCGGATTTCCTCCAGGCGCGCCTCTGAGGCCTTCAGCTCGTCGCCGAAGCCGGCCACCTCGGCCATCAGCGCCGAAACATCCTCGCCCTTGGCCTTGGCCTGGCCGATCGCCTTGGAGCGGGTGTTGCGCAGGTTCTGCAGTTCCTGGGTGCGGGCCTGGATCGCCTTGCGCTCGGTCTCCAGCGCCTCCAGCGCGGCGACGTCCAGCGCATAGCCGCGGGCGGCCAGGCGTTGGGCCAGGGCGGAGGTCTGGTGGCGGAGCAGCGCGGGATCGAGCATGGCGGGCACGGCGGATGGAATGGGCCGGCCATTATCCGTCAATCGGCGGCGTGCGCGGCCTCGGGTTCGCTCCGGCTGTGCCAGAATCGGCATGGTTCCTCCCCATGGATGCGACTGCTTCCCCGCGCATGGCTGCCATCGCCCGCTCCCTGCCCGGTTGGTTCCGGCACGTGCCGCACGGCCGCTGGGCCATGGCCGGCTACGCGTTCGTGCTGGGCCTGCTGCTGTTCGTGCTGGTGTGGCTGGGTGCGCGCGAACGTGCCGCCGCACCGGCGGCGCAGCCGGTGCAGCCGGCGGCCGCGCAGCCCGCCTTCGATCCGCTGCCCGGGCCGGCGCCGGCCGGTGCGGCCACGCCTTTGCCCGCGTACGACACGGGCGCGCGCCTGGTCGAGGAGCCGGCGCCCGCGCCACCGCCGATGCCCGGCGACGCCGCGCCGGTGCTGCCCCCCAGCATCGAGCCGGTACCGGCCACGCCGGTGGCGGTGCAGCCGGCGCGGCGCCTGCCCGATCAGCCGCCGCCGCGCTACCCCGCCGGCGCGCTGCGGCGCGGCGAGAGCGGCACGGTGGTGGTGCAGGTGGAGGTCGGCACCGACGGCCACCCGGCCTCGATCCGGATCGAACGCAACAGCGGATCGCGCGACCTCGACCGCGCCGCCGTCGAGGCGGTGGCGCGCTGGCGCTTCGAGCCGGCGCGCGACGCCGCCGGCCAGCCGGTACCCGGCAGCGTGTCGGTGCCGATCGACTTCAAGGCGCAATGACCGCCGCCTCGCGCAAGCCCGCTCCCCGCTGAACCGCGCCGCCTTGGCCTGCACGCTGCGCTGATGCAGGTGAACCGGCACTGGCGGTTCGCGCCGCGTTCACCGCCAAACCACTCCCTGCACACATCGCCCTGGCCGAGACTCGGGTCGCGTCACACCCAACAGGAGATCGTCATGGCCATTCACACCCCTTCGCACCCCGCCGCGCCGGCCGAACCGCAGCGGGCCGATACCGCACGCCGCACCTCGCCCGTGCTGCTGGCCGCGCTGGCCGTCGCGCTCATCGCCTTCGGGGCATGGTGGTACGCCCAGCGCACGCAGCAGGCGCCACAGGCCGTCCTTCCCACTTCGCCGGTGCTGGTCGAACCGGCGCCAGGCCGGACTGCGGCTCCGGCCGCCACTGCGCGTTCCACCGCACCTGCCGGGAGCCAGCGTGCAAGCGCGTCCGTGCCCGACCGCGCGCCTCGACCGCTGGCCGACAACCCCGTCCCCCGCTATCCGCCCGCCGCGCTGCGCAACGGCGCCGAGGCCCGCGTGGTGCTGAACATCGCAGTCGACGCCAACGGCGTGCCCACCGACGTGCAGGTGGCCGAGCGCGACGGTGCCCGCGACCGCGAGCTCGACCGCGCCGCGGTCCAGGCCGCGCGCCAGTGGCGGTTCGAGCCGGCCATGCGGGACGGCCGCGCGGTGGCGGCGACGGTCAGGCTTCCGGTCGACTTCCGCCACGACTGATCGGGCGGGCCCGACGGCCATGCGCGGGGGACCGGCAGTGCCGTTCCCCCGCGTGCCGCGGCTCAGCGATGCAGGCCGAACCCGCAGCCCCGGGCCAGCCGGTCGAAGTCCGGGAACGACGTGGCCACGTTGGCCACGTCGTTCACCCGCACCTCGCCGCTCGCACGCTGCGCGGCCACCGCGAAGGCCATCGAGATGCGGTGGTCGTGATGGCTCTCGATGGTGCCGGCGCCGAGCGGGCCGGGGTGGATCGTGGCGCCGTCCGGCGTCTCGTCCACGCGCACGCCCAGGGTGCGCAGGCCCGTGGCCATCGCCGCCAGGCGGTCCGATTCCTTGACCCGCAGCTCGGCCGCGCCAGTCACCACGGTCGGCCCCTGCGCGCAGGCCGCGGCCACGAACAGGGCCGGGAACTCGTCGATCATGTCCGGCACCAATTCCTCCGGCACCTGGATGCCCTGCAGCGGCGCGTGCCGCACGACCAGGTCGGCCACCGGCTCGCCGCCGTGGGTAGACGGGTTCTCCTCGCGGATATCGGCCCCCATCAGCCGCAGCGCCTGCAGCAGGCCGGTCCGGCGCGGGTTCAGCCCGACCGCGCGCAGGCGCAGTTCCGACCCCGGCACGATGCTGGCGGCCACCAGGAAGAATGCCGCCGAGGAAAAATCCGCCGGCACCGCGATGTCGGTGGCGCGCAGGCGCTGGCCGCCGCGCAGCCGGGCGTAGCCGGGCGAGAATTCGATTTCCGCCCCGAAGGCGGACAGCATGCGCTCGGTGTAGTCGCGGGTGGGGTGCGGCTCCACCACCGAGGTGTGCCCGTGCGCGTACAGGCCGGCCAGCAATACCGCCGACTTCACCTGCGCGCTGGCCACCGGCGAGGCGAAGTCGATCCCGGCCAGGGCCTGCCCGCCATGGATGCGCAGCGGCGGCGTACCGTCGGCCTCGGTGTCGATCTTCGCGCCCATCTGCGCCAGCGGCCCGGTGATCCGGCGCATCGGCCGCCCGGACAGCGACGCGTCGCCGACCAGCACGCTGTCGAACGCCTGCGCGGCCAGCAATCCCGCCAGCAGGCGCATGCCGGTGCCGGCGTTGCCGCAATCCAGCGGGCCGTCGGCCGCCTTGAGCCCGTCGACGCCGACGCCGTGCACGATGCGGCGCGAGGGCGAAGGCGTCTCGATGCGCACGCCCAACTGCGAGAAGATCGCCGCGGTGGCGCGCGTGTCCTCGCCCTCCAGGAACCCGTCGATGGTGGACACGCCATCGGCCAGCGCGGCGAACATCACCGAGCGGTGCGAGACCGACTTGTCCCCCGGGATATCCAGGGTGCCGCGCAACGGCTGCCCGGCGGTTGCGACCCAATGCTGCGACTGCTGCGACATCTCTGCTCCGTACCTTTCGCTGCGGCGTGGCCGCTTGAACACTTCCGGGCGTCTCGGGGACGCCTCCCGTAATCCGCGGGCGCGACGCAAGCCGCCCGCCCGTTACCGCCTCAGGCGAACTGCCGCTCCCCTGTCGTGGGAGAGCGGCCATGCGCCTGGCGGGACCGCCGGCACCGCGGATGGCGCCGCCGGACCTCCATGGATGGATTCACGGCGCGTCCCGCGAGGGGCATGGCGCTCTCCATCCGTTGCACCCCAACGCCGTCCCTGCTTCTGCCTTTAGGGCACCGCCACCGGGTACGACCCCAGCACCTTCACCTGCGCCACGTGCTCCTGCAGCTCGGCCAGCGCCTGCTTCATCGCCTCGTCCTCCACGTGCCCGGCCAGGTCGATGAAGAACGCATAGCCCCACTTGGCCTGGTGCGAGGGCCGCGATTCGATCCGGTTCATGCTGATGCCGTGCCGCGCGAACGGGCTGAGCACGTCGAACAGCGCGCCCGGCTTGTCGTGGATGAAGACCAGAATCGAGGTGCGGTCGTGACCCGACGGCGGGAAGATGCGCCGGCCGATCACCAGGAAGCGCGTGGTGTTGTCGCGGTCGTCCTGGATCGGCTGCATGATGACCTTCTTGAGGCCGTACACGTGCGCCGCGCTCTCGCCGGCCACCGCCGCCGCGTCGTCCGAGCCGCGCGCCCGGCGCGCGCCCTCGGCGTTGCTGGACACCGGCACCTTCTCCGCCTTGGGCAGGTTGGCGCGCAGCCAGCCGGAGGTCTGCGCGAACGCCTGGGGATGGGCGTAGATGCGCTCGATGTCCTCGATCCGGCCGCTGCGCGAGAGCAGGTACTGGTGCACCTTCAGCTCCACCTCGCCGCAGATCTTCAGTTGCGAGGTCAGGAACATGTCCAGCGTGACCTGGATGGTGCCCTGGCCGGAGTTCTCCACCGGCACCACGCCGAAGTCGGCGTTGCCGGCCTCCACTTCCTGGAACACTTCCTCGATGCTGGCCAGCGGCAGCCCGTGCGCCGAGCGGCCGAAATGCTTGAGCACGGCCTGCTGGCTGAAGGTGCCCTCCGGCCCGAGATAGCCGATCTTCAGCGGCTCCTGCTGAGCCAGGCAGGCCGACATGATCTCGCGGAACACGTGGACCAGCACCTCGTCGCTGAGCGGGCCCTCGTTGCGGTCCACCACCATGCGCAGCACCTGCGCCTCGCGCTCGGGCCGGTAGTAGTCCACCGCCGCGGCCAGCTTGCCCTTGGCCTTGCCCACCTGCAGGGCGAAGCGCGCGCGCTGCGCGATCAGCTCCTGGATGTGGCGGTCGATGCCGTCGATCTGCGCGCGCACGTCGGCCAGCGCCGGCGCGGGGGGAGCCGTCGTCCGCGCCGCCTTGCCCGTGCGGGCGGCCGGTTTGCGGGGGGCGGGCTTGGCGGGTTTCTTCGATGCCATCTGTGCGGTTGTCCGTGTGCTGTGGCTCGCCGGCGGCCGCGCATTATGCGCGCGCGCCGGCACGAGGCGCCGGCTTCAGCCGTTGCGCTGCTGGAAGTCGCGCATGAAGTCGACCAGCGCCTGCGCGCCCTCCAGCGGCAGCGCGTTGTACAGCGATGCGCGCAGCCCGCCGACGGACTTGTGGCCCTTCAGCGCCAGCAGGCCGGCGGCCTTGGATTCGCCGACGAAGCGCGCGGTCAGGGTGTCGTCGGGCAGGAAGAAGGGGATGTTCATGCGCGAACGCGCGGCCGGGGCGACCTCGTTGCGGTAGAAGCCGCCGGAGGCATCGATGGCGCCATAGACCAGCGCCGACTTGGCCGCGTTGCGGCGGGCGAATTCCTCCACCCCGCCCTCGTCCAGCATCCACTTCACGGTCAGCCCGAGCAGGTACCAGTTCCAGGTCGGCGGCGTGTTGAGCATCGAGTCGCGCGCCGCATGCGAGGCGTAGGTGAAGATGTCCGCGCGCGGCTGGCCGGCGCGCTGCAGCAGTTCGCGGCGCACGATGACCACCGAGATGCCGACCGGGCCGAGGTTCTTCTGCGCCCCGGCGTAGATCAGCCCGTACCTGGACACGTCCACCGGCTCGGAGGCGATGGAGGAGCTGAAGTCGGCGAACAGCGGCGCGGTATCCACCTGCGGCGTGCCGCGGTACTCCACGCCATGGATGGTCTCGTTGGCGGTGATGTGGACGTAGGCCGCGCCCTCGCTCAACGACCAAGCCTCGCGCGGCGGGATGTGGCGGAAGCCGCCCGGCTCGCCGTCGGCGGCCACGTGCACGTCCACGTAGGGCTTGACCTGGCGGATGGCGGTCTTGCCCCAGTGGCCGCTGACCACGTAGTCGGCGGTCTGGCCGGGGGCGGCGAAGTTCAGCGCCAGCAGCGCCTGCTGGGTGGTGGCGCCGCCGGCCATGAACAGCACCGCGTAGTCGTCCGGGACCGACAGCAGCCGGCGCAGGTCGGCCTCGGCCTGCGCGGCCACGCCCATGAACTCGGCCCCGCGGTGGCTCAGTTCGACGATCGAGGCGCCCACTCCGTTCCAGTCCAGCATCTCGGCCTGCGCCTGGCGCAGGACGGTTTCCGGCAACGTCGCGGGGCCGGCACTGAAGTTGTAGACGCGCGCCATGAACCACCCATCGCAAAAGGGCTCGTAGTATGCCGCAGTGCAGCGGTTGCTGGCGCAACCGACACCCCGATCCGTGCCGTGTGACGGCCGGAGCCGGCGCGGGAAATGACGCCGGCCGGCGATGCGGATCGTTCGCGCGGCCGTTGCTCCGCCAGGCCCGCCGCGCATGCCGGGCGGGCCGGCCTCCGTTACTGGCCAATACCGGCCAGCGGCAAGCAGCGGAGCCCGCTCAGCGCGCGCCGAACCAGAGCAGCGCGCTGAACCCGACCGCCAGCAGCAGCGCGGCCAGCAACAGCCAGGGCAGGCGCGCGTCGCCGGCATCGGGCACGGCTTCCGGCGCCGGCGCGGCCGGCGGCAGGTCGTCGGCCGGCGGCGGGAAGCGCGGCGAATCCGGCGCCGTCGGGAATTCGACCACGAAACGATGCTGGCCGCCGAACACCACCTGGTCCCCCGCCGAGAGGATCGCCTCGCTCACCGCCACACCGTTGACCACGCTGCCCTGGGCCGGACCGAGGCCGCGCAGCAGCACCCGCTCGCCATGGCGCTCGAAGCGGGCATGGCGCGCCGCGAAGGAGGCGTCATCGATGCGGATGTCGGCCTCGCGCGCCGACCCGACCAGGCGCGGCGGCCCCAGGGTGAAACTGCGGCCATGGTGCTGGCCGCCGATGCCGCGCAGTACCCCCCGCATGTCGTGGGCATGGCCCTCCGGCGGCGCTGGCGGCATCTCGAACGCCGGCAACGGCGCCTGCACCATCAGCTCCATGCCGTCGGCGTACACCGCGTCGCCGGCGCGCAACAGGGCCATGCGCCGCACCGGGCGCCCGTTGACGTGGATGCCGCGGGCGCCGTTGGCGACCTGCAGCCACAGCCCGCGCCGGTCCACGCAGAACTGGGCCAGCAGCGCCCCGGGCACCGCGTCGCCGATGGCGACCATGCCGGACGCCTGGCGGACCAGGCGGTGCACGCCCGGCAGCAGCGGATGGTCCGGCTGCTGGCGATGGCTGAAATGAAGGCGTAGTTCCGGCATGCTTGGCAGCCTATCAGCGCCGTCGCCGGGGGCGCCAGCCGCGCCTGCGGCCGGGTTCCGGCACCGGTGGCAACCCGGACCACGCCCCCGCCCGCCGCTCGGAGCATCGCTTGTCCCGCATCGAAATCCTCCATCCCCATGCGCGCAGGCCCGAGGACGTGCGCCGGCTGGTGGCGGACATCGCCGCCAAGCTGCAGGAGCGCTACGGCGTCGCGTCCACCGCCGACGGCGACGATGCGATCCGCCTGTCGGGCACCGGCATCCAGGGCCGCATCCGGATGCAGCCCGGCCAGGTGCAGGTGGTGGCCGAGCTGGGCCTGCTGTTCTCGGCGATGAAGGACCTGGTGGAAGACGAGATCCGCCGCGTCCTGCGCGAAAAGCTGGGCTGAGCGGGCCGGGCGGCCTCACGCCGTCTTTCCAGCGCCGTTCCCATACTGCGGTGGCTCCACCACCGCGAGGAACGGACATGCATCAACCGCACGATACCGAAACCTTGGCCGACACCCCCGCCGGCATCGTCGGCGAACTCGGCGACTCGGCGCGGCAGATCTGGCTGGCCGGGATCGGCGCACTCGCCCGGGCCCAGGCCGAGGGCAGCCGCCTGTTCGAACAACTGGCCGAGGAAGGCCGCGGCGTCGCCCAGTCGCCCGCCGATGCCAAGGGCGCCGCCGCCCGGCTGGAAGGCCTGCGCCAGGCCCTGGACGCGGCGATGGAACGCACCCGCGTGCGCGCGGACGAGACGTGGGACAGCGTCAGCCGCGTATTCGAGCGCCGCATCCGCCAGAGCCTGCGCCTGATGGACGTGCCCACGCGCCAGGACCTGGACCTGCTGGGCGCCCGCATCGACGCCCTGGCAATGGAACTGCGGCAGCGCAACGCTGCCGAATCCAGCGCCGGACCCCCGCCTCCGGCTGGCTGAATCCGCTCCGGAAACAAATTTGTTGCAAAGCACAATTAAGTTGCGGCAGAATCGGAACCGGCCCGCCTGTCCATACGTTGCCGTTTGCTCCCCTCCCCTCTCGGCTCCTGGGCAGGCGGGCCTTCTCGTGTCCGCGATCGCGCCTCCGCTGCGCTGCGCCAAACCTGTAACATCCCTCTCGTTTTGGGGATGGTCTGCAAGGGACACGCATGTTTTCAGGCTGGATAGTGGGATCGGCACTGACCGTACTGGCAGCCACCCTTGCGTTGCTTTACCTGTGGCTCGTGCGACGCGTGGACGTCGAAAACGCGGCCGGCCTGCGGGCGCTCGCCGCACTGCGTTGGCGCGAATTCTCCACCCTCGTGGCGCAGGCCATGCAGCAGCGCGGGCTGCGCGACACCGGCGGCAACGCGCCCGACGAAAAGCGCGGCGACGGCGGCAGCCAGATGCTGATGAGCGACGGCAGCGGGCGCTGGCTGCTGTCGTGCAAGCACGGGATGGCCTATCGCATCCAGGCCGCGAACATCGACGAGCTGGCCGCCGAGATGGATCTGGCCGGCGCCGGCGCCGGCATCCTGCTCACTCAGGGGCGCGCCGACCGCGAGGCGCTGGCCGCCGCCGAACGGCTGGGCATCGAAGTCATCGACGGGCGCCGCCTGTGGCTGTTGCTCAAGCCGTTCCTGGCGTCGGCGACCACCCGCCGGATCGTCGCCGACGCCGATGCGCAGGCACGCCGGCACAGCATCATCGCCGTGCTCGCCGCACTGACCCTGGGCCTGCTGGTCGCGCTGCTGTTGCCGCGCCTGATGCTCGGCGAACGCGCACCGCCGCCCCTGATGTCCGAAGCGGCCGCCGCACCCGCGCCGCCGACACCCGCCGCCGACGCCGGTCCCGCGGACGTGGCCGGCCATGCCGTCGACGAGACCCCGGACGCCACCACCATGGCCCGCCACCAGGCCGAGATCGCGCGCACGCTGTCCACCCGCGCGGGCATTTCCCGCGCCTATTGGCTAACCCGCACCACGCTGGTGATCGACCGCAGCGGCAGCGGCAGCAGCAAGCTCATCTGGCCACTGGTCTGCGGCGAGCTCGAACGCTATCCGACGCCGCTGCGCACCGTGCGCGTGCAGCTCAACCCCCGCCCGGACAGTGGCGAGGCGGTGCGCTGGCGGCAGTGCTACACGATGTGATCCGGATGGCACGACGCCGGCGCGTGGCCGGCGTCGTGGTTCCCGATCGATAAGCCGGAGACCGGCGATCAGCCGGCCGGCGGCGGCGGCGCCTCGGACGTGCGTTCGGCGTACTCGTCGGCCGGGGCGGCGTCCTCGTCCTCCAGCGACGCGTCCACGCGCTCGACCGCCTGCAGCGATTCGCCCTCGGCCAGGCGGATCAGGGTCACGCCCTGGGTGTTGCGGCCGACCTGCGAGATCTCGCAGGCGCGGGTGCGGACCATGGTGCCGGCGTCGGAGATCAGAAGCACCTCGTGCTGCTCGGACAACTGGATCGCGCCGACCAGTTGGCCGTTGCGCTCGCTGGTCTGGATCGCGATCACGCCCTGGGTGCCGCGGCCCTTCTTCGGATAGTCGGCCAGCGGGGTGCGCTTGCCGTAGCCGCGCTGGCTGGCGGTGAGGATGTCGCCCTCGCCCTCCGGCACCACCAGGCTGACCACGCTCTCGCCCGGCGCCAGGCGGATGCCACGCACGCCGGTGGCGGTGCGGCCCATCGCCCGCACCTCGCCCTCGTCGAAGCGCACCGCCTTGCCGTTGGAGGCGAACAGCATGATGTCGCGGCCGCCGTCGGTCAGGGCCACGCCGACCAGGGCGTCGCCCTCGTCCAGGTGGATGGCGATCTTGCCGCGCGCCAGGCGGTAGGCGAACTCGGCCAGCGGGGTCTTCTTCACCGTGCCGTGGCGGGTGGCGAAGAACACGTGCCAGCCTTCGGCGTATTCGCGCACCGGCAGCACCGCCTGCACCCGCTCGCCCTCCTCCAGCCGGATCCAGTTGACGATCGGCCGGCCGCGCGCGTTGGAGCCCGCCTCGGGCAACTGGTGCACCGGCAGCCAGAAGACCTTGCCGCTGCTGGTGAAGGTGAGCAGGGTGTCGTGGGTGTTGACCAGCCAGAGCTGCTCGATGGAATCCTCTTCCTTGGTCGCCGCCGCGCTGCGCCCGCGGCCGCCGCGCTTCTGCGCGCGGTAGGCCGATACCGGCTGGCGCTTGGCGTAGCCGGCGCGGGACAGGGTGACCACCACGTCCTCCGGCTCGATCAGGTCGAGGATGTCCAGGTCCTCCTCGCTGGCGCGGATCTCGCTGCGGCGAGCGTCGCCGAATTCTTCCTTGAGGTTGTTCAGCTCGGTGCGGATCACCGCCAGCAGCACGTCGGGGTCCTCCAGGATCTCGATCAGGCCGCGGATGGTCTCCAGCAACTGGCGGTATTCGTCGGTGAGCTTGTCCTGCTCCAGCCCGGTGAGGCGATGCAGGCGCATTTCCAGGATCTGCTGGGCCTGGACCTCGGTGAGCTGGTACATCCCCTCGACCAGGCCGACGCCGGCCGGCAGGTCGTCTGGCTTGGAGGCCTCGGCGCCGGCCGCGGCCAGCAGCGCGCCGACCAGGCCCGGCTCCCAGGTGCGGCCGAGCATGCGCTCCTTGGCCACCTGCGGGCTTTCCGAGGTCTTGATCAGCTCGATCATCTCGTCGATGTTGGCCAGGGCGACGGTCAGGCCTTCCAGCACGTGGGCGCGCGCGCGCGCCTTGCGCAGTTCGAAGATGGTCCGGCGGGTCACCACCTCGCGGCGGTGGCGCAGGAACGCGTCCAGGATCTGGCGCAGGTTGACCAACTGCGGGCGGCCGTCGACCAGGGCCACCATGTTGATGCCGAACACCGACTCCAGTTGGGTCTGCTGGTAGAGGTTGTTGAGCACCACCTCGGCCGAGTCGCCGCGCTTGATCTCGATGTAGATGCGCATGCCGTCCTTGTCGGACTCGTCGCGCAGCTCGGAGATGCCCTCGATCTTCTTTTCCTTGACCAGCTCGGCGATCTTCTCGATCAGCCGCGCCTTGTTCACCTGGTAGGGGATCTCGGTGACGATGATCGACTCGCGGCCGTTGTCGGCCACCTCGACCTCGGCCTTGGCGCGCATGCGCACGCGGCCGCGGCCGGTACGGTAGGCGAGCTGGATGCCGCCGATGCCGTTGATGATGCCGGCGGTGGGGAAGTCCGGGCCGGGGATGTACTGCATCAGGCCGTCGATATCCATGTCCGGATCGTCGATCAGGGCCAGCAGGCCGTTCACCACCTCGGTGAGGTTGTGCGGCGGGATGTTGGTGGCCATGCCCACCGCGATACCGGCCGAGCCGTTGACCAGCAGGGTCGGGAACCGGGTCGGCATGACCGTCGGCTCATGTTCCTTCTCGTCGTAGTTGGGCTGGAAATCGACGGTTTCCTTGTCGATGTCGGCCATCAGCTCGTGGGTCAGGCGCGACATGCGCGCCTCGGTGTAGCGCATCGCCGCGGCCGAGTCGCCGTCGACCGAGCCGAAGTTGCCCTGCCCGTCCACCAGCAGGTAGCGCAGCGAGAACGGCTGGGCCATGCGCACCAGGGTGTCGTACACCGACTGGTCGCCGTGCGGGTGGTACTTGCCGATGACGTCGCCGACGATGCGCGCGGACTTGTAGTACGGCTTGTTGCTGTGCGCGCCCAGCTCGTGCATGGCGAACAGGACCCGGCGGTGGACCGGCTTGAGGCCATCGCGCACGTCGGGCAATGCGCGGCCCACGATCACGCTCATGGCGTAGTCGAGGTAGCTGCGGCGCATTTCGTCTTCGAGGTTGACCGGGATGATTTCTTTGGCGAGATCGGTCATTCAGGACGCTTCGTTGGGGCGGATCGGCGCCCGCGCCATGGAGCGGCGGCAGGCATTTGCGGAACCGCAGGATTGTAGCACAACCCAGCACCCCGAAGCCCCGCATTCCACGTAGAAACAAGCACTTGTATGCCCGCAGAGGTTGCCGGGAACGGGCCGGGCCGGATGCTTGGCGCTTCTGCCGACTGGGGTACACGCCGAAAGCAAGAAGACGGAAGGTGGGGGCGCGGCGATGCGGCACGATGCCTGCAGCCGCTCATGTCCCCCGGCTGCGGCCTGCGGCCGCAGTCTCCTCCTTTGCTTCCCGTCAGCAGGCATCGCACCGCACCGCTTCACGGTCATCGGCCGCCAGACGAAAGGCCGACGGGTTCCGGCTTTCCCTGGGCCGCCAGCCAGGCTGGAGCGCTTTGGTCCGCGGCCTGCTGCCGGGAAGTAAAGGGGGAGGTCCCGGCTTGCCGGGACCGGAGGACATGAGCGGCAGCAGGCCGCGGGCCAAAGCGCCGCGGCCCTGTATCCGGAGGCTCCCCGCCCTTGGGAGCAGAACCGGATTTCCCCGCCGTGGGCGACACGATTGCACCGGGGGCTTCCCATGCCCGCCCAACTGTGCATACACTATATGTACAGTATGTACAGTGGAATCCACATCTCGCAAACGGACGCCCGTCCGATGTACGCCCAGATCATGGAACAGATCCGGGCCCGCATCGCCGCGGGCGACTGGCCGCCCGGCAGGGAGCTGCCGTCGATCCGGGCGCTGGCGGCCGGGCTCAGCGTCAGCGTGATCACGGTCAAGCGCGCCTACCTGGACTTGGAATCGGAAGGCCTGATCGTCACCCGCCACGGCAAGGGCTCCTTCGTCGCCGACGACGGCCACCTCGCCGGCGAACTGCAGCACCAGAAGCTGGACGAACACCTGGAGGCCGCGGCGGGGATCGCCCGGCAACTGGGCATGTCCCCCGAAAACCTGGCGGCGCGCCTGCGCCGCGCGCAGAGGAAGCCCGAACCCAAATGACCGCCACCCGGCACATCGAGATGCACGGTGTCAGCAAGACGTTCCGCTTCTTCGCCCTTCAGGACCTCTCGTTCGGGCTCGAGCCGGGCCAGGTCATGGGCTTCGTCGGCCCCAACGGCGCCGGCAAGAGCACCACCCTGCGCATGGCCATGGGCATGTTGGCCCCGGATGCCGGGCAGATCCGCGTGCTCGGCCAGCCCATGCCCGAGGCGCAGGCCACGGCCAAGCGCGACGTCGGCTACGTCTCGGCGGACATGCGGCTGATGCCCAATGCCACCCTGGACTGGCACATGCGGCTGGTGGCCTCGATCCATCCGGAATGGGACGCGGACTACGCCGCCCTGCTCGTCCGCCGCTTCAACCTGCGTCCGGAACAGATGGCGCGCAGCCTCTCGCACGGCGAGCAGGTCAAGGCCGCCCTGCTGCTGGCGCTGGCCCGCCGCCCGCGCCTGCTGATCCTGGACGAGCCCAGCAACGGCCTTGACCCGGTGGCCCGCCACGAACTGCTCACCGAGTTCATGGACGTGGTCCGCGACGAGGAGCGCTCGATCCTGTTCTCCTCGCACAACACCGTGGACGTGGAACGGATCTGCGACCGGATCGTGTTCCTCGACCGCGGCCGGATCGTGGACAGCGGCGACAAGGAGCAGTTCCTGGAGCGCTGGCGCCGGATCGAGGTCCAGCTGCCGGCCGGCGCGGCCCTGCCCGACATCCCCGACGTCGTCGAGCGTGCCGGGGATGGCCGGTTCCACACCCTCACCACCAACCGCTTCAGCGAGCTGCAGCTGGCGCGGCTGGGCGCCGCCGTGGCCAACGTGCAACGCATGAGCCTGGAAGAGATCTTCGTCGCCAACGTGATGCACCACCGGGAGGCGCGCGGCCAATGAACATCGTCGTCCGCAAGCTCGTGCTCAAGGAGCTGTACGTCAACCGCTGGATGATCACGGTCACCGCCACGGGCGCGGCTGCCTCCGCCTTCCTCTGCGCCTTCGGCAGGACCGCCTTCAACGTCGGTGCCCTGGCCTGGATGACCGCGCTGATCGCATGCGGGGTGATGCTGGCCATCTACGGGGTCATGAACGAGCGCAAGGAGCAGTCGCTGCAGTTCGTGCTCAGCCTGCCCATCTCCATCGGCCAGTACGTGCTGGCCAAGACCATCGGCCTGCTGCTCAGCTACATGGTCCCCTGGCTGGCGGCCACCGCCTCGGCGGTGGCGCTGGTGCTGCTCTCGCCCGGCATCAACGACGGCCTGCTGCCCTACGTGGTCGCGCTTTGCGGCTTCCTGCTGGCCAACTTCGCGGTGGTGCTGTGCGGCGCGCTGCATGCGCGCTCCGAGGCGCTGGTCACGGCGCTGATCATCGTCACCAACATGGCGGTCAGCCTGTTCTTGTTCCTCGTCGGCGCCCTGCCCGGGATCAAGGACCACCTGGATGGCCCGGTCCCGGTCTGGAACGGGACCGTCCTCGGCGTCCTGCTGGTCGAACTCGCCGTCCTCGCCATCGCCCTCGTCCTGCCGCAACTCACCGCGGCGCGGCGCCGCGACTTCATCTGAAGGATCGCCTCCATGGACACCCCCGATTCCCGGCGCCTGCACGCGCTGGACGCCGTACGCGGCTTCGCCCTCCTGCTCGGCGTGGGCTTCCATGCCGCGCTCTCCTTCATGCCCGGATGGCCGCCGGGCCTGTGGGCCATGGTCGACAACTCGCCCAGCGCGTTCCTGGGCGACGCGGCGTTCGTCGCCCACAGCTTTCGGATGACCCTGTTCTTCTTCATCGCTGGGTTCTTCGCCCGCCTGCTGCTGCAAAGGCTGGGCACCGCGGGCTTCTGCCGCAACCGTCTGATGCGCATCGCCGTGCCGATGCTGGTGGCCTGGCCGGTGCTGTACCCGCTGATCTCCGCGGCCTGGATGGCCGGCCTGGCCAAGGCCTTCGGCGGCCAACTGCCGCCGATGCCGGAACTGCCCAGGGTGGCCGGCGCCTTCCCGCTGGCGCACCTGTGGTTCCTGTACCAGCTGCTGCAGCTGTACGCGGTCGCCCTGCTGGTCCGCGCCGCGGTCGCAGGTATCGACCGTGGGCAGAAGCTGCGCAGCGCGATCGATGCGCTGGTCGTCGGCGCGCTCAGGTTCCCGCTGGCGGCCTTCGTGCTCGCCATCCCGGTGGCGCTGGCGCTGATGGCGCTGCCGGGATGGTTCTACTGGTCGGGCATTCCCGCCCCTGACCAGACGCTGGTCCCGCAGCCGGCACCGCTGGTGGGTTATGGCGTGGCCTTCGGCTTCGGCTGGCTGGTGCACCGGTCCCGCGACGCGCTGGCCCTGATCGCCCGGACCTGGCTGCCGAACCTTTCGCTGGGCGGGCTGGCCGCCGGCTGGATGCTGCTGGGCCTGCGCGTCTCGCCGATGGCGCCGCCGGAATTCCCGGCCAACCCGTTTGCCCTGGTCGACGGCGCCACCCTGACCAAGTCCGGCTTCGCCTTCATGCACGGCGTGGCGGCGTGGGGCTTGTCGCTGGGCATCACCGGCGCCGCCTTGCGCTTCCTGTCCGGCTACAGCCCGGTCCGCCGCTACCTCGCCGATGCCTCGTACTGGGTGTACCTGGCGCACCTGCCGCTGGTGGCCGCCCTGCAGGTCTGGGTGGGCCACTGGCCGCTCTCCTGGGGCATCAAGTTCCCGCTGATCCTGGCGGTGAGCCTGGCCGTGCTGTTCGCCAGCTATCACTGGTTGGTGCGGCCGACGGTCATCGGCCAGCTGCTCAATGGCCGCCGGTATCCGCGTGGCGGCGGCGCACCCTTGCCGCCCTCCACGCCTTCGCCCGCCCCGTGGCCGACGCGCGGCGGCCGGGTCGACGGCCCGCCCGTGGCCGAGCTGCGCGGCGTCACCCGGACCTTCGCCGGGGTCACCGCGCTGGACCGGATCGACCTGCAGCTGCGCGCCGGCGAACTGCTGGCCATGCTCGGGCCCAACGGCGCCGGCAAGTCCACCGCCATCGCCTTGTGGCTGGGCCTGATCGAAGCCGACGCCGGCGACGCGGTCCTGCTGGGCGGCCCGCCGCGGGAAAGCGTGCGCCGGCAGGGCCTGGGCGCGATGCTGCAGGACGTGGAACTGCCGCGGGAACTGAGCCCGCGCGACCTGGTGCGGCTGGCCTCCAGCTACTACGCCGATCCCTTGCCGGTCGAGGAGACCCTGCGCCGGGCCGGCATCGCCGACTTCGCCGCCCGGCCCTACGGCAAGCTCTCCGGCGGGCAGAAACGCCTGGTCCAGTTCGCCGTGGCCATCTGCGGCCAGCCGCGGGTGCTGTTCCTGGACGAACCGACGGTCGGGCTGGACATACAGGCGCGCCAGGCGCTGTGGGCCAGCATCCGCGGGCTGCTCGCGGCCGGGTGCTCGGTGGTGCTGACCACCCATTACCTGGAAGAGGCCGAGGCCCTGGCCGACCGGGTCGCGGTGATTGCCAGGGGCCGGCTGGTCGCCTCCGGCAGCGTGGACGAGATGCGCGCACTAGTGGCCCGGCGCCGGATCAGCTGCGAGTCCCGGCTCACGGCCGCGCAGGTCGGCGGCTGGCCGGGCGTGCTCGATGCCCGCTCCGAATCCGACCGCCTGCACCTGACCGCCAGCGATGCCGAGGCGGTGGTGCGTCGCCTGCTGGCCGAAGACCCCACCCTTGCCGGACTGGAAGTACGCCAGGCCGGACTCAACGAAGCATTCGACGCACTCACCCGGGAGGCCGCATGAACGCCCATACCCTGGACCACCCCGCCGCCACGGCGGCGCCTTCGCCGCGACGGGTCGCCGTCGCCTACCTGGAGGAGATCCGCTGCGAGGCCTTGCGGCTGCTGCGCAACCCGGGCCTGGCCTTCCCGACCCTGGTCATGCCGGTGGCGCTGTACGCGCTGATCGCGCTGGTGGTCACCGGCGAGGCCACGGCCAGGGAGCCTGCCACCGCGGTGTTCCTGTTCTCGGCGTTCTCGGTGATGGCGGTCAGCATGCCGGCGCTGTTCGGCATCGGCACCTCGCTGGCCATGGAGCGGGAGATGGGACTGCTGCGCCTGAAGCGTGCCCAGCCCGCGCCGGCCGGATCCTGGCTGGTGGCCAAGATCGCCTGCGGGCTGGCCTTCGGCGCGATCGCCTACGCTCCCGTTCTGGGAGCCGCGCTGGCCGCGGACCGGCTGCCGCTGGAACCGTGGCGCATCGCCGCGATGAGCGCGGCGCTGCTGGCCGGCGCCATCCCGTTCTGCGCGATGGGGCTGATGATCGGCACCCTGTTCCGCGGCGGCGCCGCGCCCGGCTATGCCAACCTCGCCTACCTGCCCGGCTGCTACCTGTCGGGAATGTTCTTCCCTTTGCCGCCGTCGATGTACTGGCAGGTGCCTTTGTGGCCGCAGTTCCACGTCGGCCAGCTGGCCATGCACGCCGGCGGCGTGGACAAGCTGCAGTTCGAGCCGGTGCTGACGGCGGCGGGCGGGATGGTCGGGTTCACGGTGCTGTTCAGCGCGGTGGCGATCTGGCGGCTGGCGCGCAAGGGCTGAAGCCGCCCTCGTGTGGCTTGCCCATGCAGGAGCGGCCGGCCGGGCCGAAGCATTCCGGTGCGATGCCTGCCGACGGGAAGTAAAGGAGGAGATCCTGGCTGCAAGCCAGGATCGGGGGACATGAGCGGCGGCAGGCATCGTGCCGGAACGCCGCAGCGTGGCATCCCCGGCGTCAGCCGCCGAACAGCGCCCGCATCTTCGCCGCGTCGGGGCGCTCGACCACGCCCTTCTCGGTCACGATCGCGTCGATCAGCGTGCCCGGGGTGACGTCGAACACCGGGTTCCAGGCGGCGATGCCCTCGGCCACGGTGCGCACCCCGCCCACGCCGTGCAGCTCGCCCGGGTCGCGCTGCTCGATCTCGATGGCCGCGCCGTCCGCCGTGCCCATGTCCACGGTCGAGGACGGCGCCACCACCATGAACCTCACCGCGTGGTGGCGCGCGGCGATGGCCAGTTGGTAGGTGCCGATCTTGTTGGCGGTGTCGCCGTTGGCGCAGATCCGGTCGGCGCCGACCACCACCCACTGCACTGCGCCGGTCTTCATCAGGTGTGCGGCGGCCGAGTCGGCGATCAGGGTGGCGTCGATGCCGTCCTGCTGCAGCTCCCACACGGTCAGGCGCGCGCCCTGCAGCCACGGCCGCGTCTCGCCGGCGAACACCCGGGCGATGCGGCCCTGGGCCATGCCCGCGCGGATCACGCCCAGCGCGGTGCCGAAGCCCGCGGTGGCCAGCGAGCCGGTGTTGCAATGGGTCAGCACGCCGCTGCCCGGGGCCACGAGCGCGGCGCCCAGCGCGCCCATGTGCCGGTTGGCGGCCAGGTCCTCGTCGGCGATGGCCTGCGCTTCGCGCTCCAGAACCTGGCGCCAATCGGCGCCGGCGCCGGCCAGCGCGCGGCGCATCCGCGCCAGCGCCCAGGCCAGGTTGACCGCCGTCGGGCGCGCGGCGCCGAGCCGCTGCAG
This sequence comes from Pseudoxanthomonas broegbernensis, assembly GCF_014202435.1. GTDB lineage: Bacteria > Pseudomonadota > Gammaproteobacteria > Xanthomonadales > Xanthomonadaceae > Pseudoxanthomonas > Pseudoxanthomonas broegbernensis. The sequence continues at coordinate 188,444 of NZ_JACHGU010000003.1, forward strand.
CGCCGGTTCCAGCTTCTGCAACGCCTGGTCGCCATCCTGCGCCTCGGCCGCGCGCCCGGCCAGGACCGTGCCCCAGGCGGCGGCGATGCCGATGGCGGGCGCGCCGCGCACGGTCAGGTCGGCGATGGCCTGCGCGACCGCGTCGCTGTCGCCGCAGGCCACGTGCTCGACCGCGAACGGCAGCTTGCGCTGGTCGAGCAGCTCCAGGGTGTCGCCGGTCCAGAGGATCGGGCGGATGTGGTCGTAGCGATCGAAGTCGAAGGCGATGTCCATGATGCGCATTCTACCCGGCGTGCGAACGCCGCCCGGCTACTGCACGGCGAACTCGGCGCGGCAGCCGTCGTCGACCCAGACGCCGTGTTCGTCCCATCCCCAGTTGCGCCCTTCCTCGCAGGCCGTATCGGACAACTGCCGCACCAGGAACACCTCCTGGTCGATGGTGGTGCCGCAGGTGCGCTTGATCAAGCCCTTCGATTCGCAGGTGAGCAGCCGCGGGCCCGGCGGGAAGCCGGCATCCCGGTCGCCGACCTCGAACTCGCCTTTGCAGCCGCGCGCGACCCAGATCTCGTTGCGGCCCACGCCCCAGCTCTCGCCGAACCGGCAGGGCGGCGAGGACAGTTGCCGCAGCAGCCGCACCGGCGCGCCACGCAGCGCCACCGCGCAACTGCGGCTGCGGCCGCTGGGCGACTCGCAACGGATCACGTGGCGGCTGGCCGACGACGACGCGCCGCGCGCGCGGAACTCGGCGCGGCAGCCGCGGGTCACCCATACGCCCTGCCCATCCACGCCCCAGTCCGATTCGCGGATGCACGGGGTCTCGGACAACTGCCTCACCAGGTCGACGCCGCCGCCGGCTTCCATCGCGCAATAGGTGCGCCGAAGGTCTTCCGACTCGCAGCGCACCACTTCGCCGGCGGTCGCCGCCGCCGCTGGGACGGTGGCCTCGGCCACCAGCCACAGGCTCGCACAGGCCAGTCCCATCACCGCCGCTCCCATCCTGCCCGCCACACGCACCGGCTGCATGCACCCTACCCCCGCTACGGTCCACGTCGGGCCGATTCTGGCCCGGCGCCGGACAGTGTGCGGTGAACGGCGTGAACTCGCGTTCAGGCGCGGGCGAAATCGAAGGCGAGCACGTCGCCGATCCGGTCGGTGCCGCACAGCGCCATTAGCAGTCGTTCCACCCCCAGGGCCACGCCGGCGCAATCGGGCATGCCGGCCTGCAGCGCAGCCAGCAGGCGCGCGTCCACCGGCGGCGGCACGCCGCCGCGCGCGGCGCGAACCTGCCGGTCGCGCTGGAAACGCGCGCCCTGCTCGGCGGCGTCGGTCAGTTCGTGGTAGCCGTTGGCCAGCTCGAAACGGCCCAGGTACAGCTCGAAGCGCTCGGCCACCGGCGGGTCGCCCGCCCTGATCCGCGCCAGCGCGCATTGGGTGGCCGGCCAGTCATGGACCACGGTGATGCGGTCGGCGGGAAAATGCGGCTGGATGCGATGGGTCATGAGCAGGTCCAGCCAGTCGTCGCGGCCCAGGCCCTGGCCATCGATGCCGATGCCGGCCAGCGGCGCGCGCAGCCGCGCCTCGTCGTCGGCGAACGGGTCCACGCCGGCGGCCTGCACGAACAGGTCGCGATAGCCCAGCGACACCACCTCGGCGCGGCGACCGACCAGCGCCAGCGATCGCTGGACCAGTTCGACCGTCTCCTCGGCCAGGCGCCGGTGGTCCCAGCCGACCCGGTACCACTCCAGCATCGTGAACTCGGGGTTGTGGCGGCCGCCGGCCTCGCCGTTGCGGAACACCCGGCCCAGTTCGTAGCAGTCGCCGATGCCGGCCGCCAGCAGGCGCTTGAGCGGGTACTCGGGCGAGGTGCGCAGCCAGCGCTCCGCCGCGCCGGCGTCGCGGTGGCCGTCGAAGCGGGCGGTGAAGCTGTCGATGTTCGGCTCGGTGTTGCCGGCCGCCGACAGCACCGGCGTCTCCACCTCCAGCACGCCGCGCTCGGCGAAGAACGCACGGAACAGCGCATACGCCCGCGCGCGCAGGCGCAGCGCCTGGATGCCGGCACTGGGTTGCCAGTCGCCTTGGTTCCGGTTCACGAATCGCTCCCGCGCAGGTCCGCGGCGCGGCGGCGCGGGCAACGCCGGGGCTGCCGCCATCCGCCGCCCGGCACTGTCGCCGGTCCACGGGTCAGGCGCATGGAACCAGCGACCGCCCCCGGGCCGGCCATGCCACCGATGCGGGCCGCTCGCGGCGGGAGGCCACGGCGGCCGCGCGCGTACGCCAACGCATCGCCGCAGGACTGTCGTACGCGCTCCATCGCCTCACTCGTGCTCGTGGAGGAACGCCAGCAGCCGCGCCTCGTCCCAGACCTCGACGCCCAGCTCCTCGGCCTTGGCCAGCTTGGAGCCGGCGGCCTCGCCCGCCACCACCAGGCTGGTCTTCTTCGACACGCTGCCGGCGGCCTTCGCCCCCAGCGCTTCCAGCCTCTCCTTGGCTTCCTCGCGTCCCATCGCCGACAGCGTGCCGGTCAGCACCACCGTCTTCCCGTCCAACGGCCCGGCCGCACGCGCGGCGCGTTGCGGCAGCAGGCCGCGCAGGCGTGCTTGCGCCTGCGCACCGCTCAGCAGCAGGCCGGCATGGGCGGCATCCTCCAGCCAGGCGACCAGTGCGGCGGCGGTCTCGCTCGGGAGGCCGGCGGTGACCAGGTTGTGCACCGGCGCGTCGAGCAGCGCCTGCGCGTCGGCGAAGGCGGCCCCCACCTGCGCCGCGCGCACCGGGGTCACCTTCGGGATTTCCAGGTCCACCAGCAGCGTGGCCAGGTCCAGCGCCTCGCCCAGGCGCGGATCGGGCGCATGCGCGCCGCCGATGCGCACGCCGCGCTCCAGCAGCCGGTCGATCGCCTGCTGGTTGCCCGGCTGGTCGAGGAAATGGCCCAGCGCGCGCGCCACCTCGCCGCCGATGTCGGGCACGCGCTTGAACAGCGGCCACGGCAGGCGGCGGATGAGTTCCAGGTCGCCGAACCATAGCGCCAGCGTCTTGGCGGTGCTCTCGCCCACGTGCTGGATGCCCAGCGCGTACAGGAAGCGGGCCAGGGTGGTGTCGCGGCTGCGGTCGATGGCCTCGATCAGGTTGTCCGCCGCCCGGGTCGCGATCTTCTTTTCGTTCCAGGCGAACGCGGCCCGGCCCTGGCGCAGCGCGCGGATCACGTGCCTGTCCCAGTCCGGCGCCTGCAGCGCCTGCGGCGCGAACGCGGCGGCCACCGCCGCGGCCGCCTCCTGCCCGGCGGCCAGATGGGTGCGCACCTGCGCCTCCACATCCTCCGGCGCGGCGTCCAGCACCAGCCGGACCAGCAGCAGGTCGTCCCGCGACAGCGCATAGATGTCGGCCGGCGAAGCGACCACGCCGGTCTCCACCATCAGGTCGACGAACTTCTCGCCCATGCCCTCGATGTCCATCGCGCGGCGCGAGGCGAAGTGGAACAGGGTCTCCTTGAGCTGGGCCGGGCAGGACAGCTCGCCCGAGCAGCGCCACGCCGCCGCGCCCTCCTCGCGCACCAGTTCCGAGCCGCACACCGGGCAGGCCGCGGGCATCGACCATGGCCGCGCGTCCGGCGGGCGCCGGTCGGCCACCACCTGCACCACTTCCGGGATCACGTCGCCGGCGCGGCGCACGATCACCGTGTCGCCGTTGCGCACGTCCAGGCGGGCGACGTGGTCGGCGTTGTGCAGGGTGGCGCGGGTGACGGTCACCCCGCCCACCTGCACCGGCTGCATCAGCGCCCACGGCGTGACCGCGCCGGTGCGGCCGACGTTGACCTCGATCGATTCGACCACCGTGGTCTGTTCCTGGGCCGGGAACTTGTGCGCCAGCGCCCAGCGCGGCGCGCGCGAGACGAAGCCCATTTCGCGCTGGCCGGCGTAGTCGTCCAGCTTATAGACCACCCCGTCGATGTCGAACGGCAGGCCGTCGCGGGCCTCGCCGATCCGGCGGTAGTAGTCCAGCAACCCGTCCACGCCCCGGACCACCGTGGCCAACTCGCTGACCGGGAAGCCCCACTCGCGCAGCCGGGCCAGCGTGGCCGAATGGGTGGCCGGCAGCGCGCCGGCCTCCGCCTGGCCCACGCCGTAGGCGAAGAAGCTCAGCGGCCGCTGCGCGGTCAGCTTCGGATCGATCTGGCGCAGCGAGCCGGCCGCGCCGTTGCGCGGGTTGGCCAGCACCTTGCCACCGTGCAGGCGCGCGTTCTCGTTCCAGCGCTCGAAGTCGGCGCGAGCCATGTAGACCTCGCCGCGCACCTCCAGCACCTTCGGCCAGCCGCCGTCCCGCAGCGCCTGCGGGATGCCGGAAATCGTGCGCAGGTTGGCGGTCACGTCCTCGCCGGTGGCGCCGTCGCCGCGGGTGGCGCCCTGCACGAACGCGCCGTCCTCGTAGCGCAGGCTGATGGCCAGGCCGTCGAGCTTGGGCTCGGCCGAGAAGACCAGTTCGTCGCGGTCCAGGCGCTCGCGGATGCGGCGGGCGAAGTCGACCACTTCCTCGTCGCCGAAGGCATTGCCCAGCGACAGCATCGGCACCGCATGCACGACCGGGGGGAAGCGCCCCGCCGGCGCGGCGCCGACCCGCTGGGTCGGCGAGTCGGCCGAGGCCAACTCCGGATGCGCCGCCTCCAGCGCCTCCAGTTCGCGCACCAGCGCGTCGTACTCGGCGTCGGCGATGTCCGGCGCGTCGAGCTGGTGGTAGCGGCGGTTGGCGTCTTCGATGCGGGCGCGCAGGGCAGCGGCGCGGTCGGCGGGAGCCGGGCTGGAGGTCATCGGGCGGCGGCGTGGGTCGGGGCCGCGATTTTACCCGCCGTGGCGTGCAGGCGCCGACTTGCCGGCGACTGCACGGGGAAACCGCCTGCCTGCGATCCGTCGGCCATGGCGGCCGCCGGCACGCCGGCTACAGGTGCAGTAGCGGCCGGGTTGCGGACGAGCCGTCCCAGTCCACGGTGAAGCCGGCGGCACGGAAGGCGTCCACGATCCTTCGCCCGACCCGTCGCATATCGGGTTCGCCGCCCTCGGGCGCACCCCAGAACGCCAGCGGCAAAACGCCATTGCGGCGAGCGCGAGCGCGGTCCTGCCGGGTGTACCAGCAGAAACCGTCGATGCCCGGGGCCAGGCCGCCACTCGCCGCGCCGGCCTGGGCGCAGTCGGCGAAACCGTCCTCCTGGGTGTTGCCGGCCTCGTGCAGCGCCACCATCCCGGCCCCGCGCAGCGCCTCGAACACCGCCTCGATCCTGGCCTTGGTCGCCTTCCACTTCCACGCGCCCCGTCGGCTCGAGGGCGGGGCGGCTGGCGGCGGTTCCACCACGATGCCGGTCGCCGCCGATAACAGCGCCCGCACGTCCGGATCCATCGCGTTGACGACGATGCTGTTGCCGTGCCTGTCGCGAACCCGCGGATCGGCGCCGGCGTCGAGCAGGCAAAGCACCGGCTCGGGCGACGACGAGAACTCCGCGGCCAGGTACAACGGCGTACGGCTGTCGGCACTGCGCGCCTCGGCCGGCGAGCCGGCATCGAGCAAGCGGCGCATGACCGCCACCACCGTGGAAGGTTCCGCGCCGTTGGCGCCCATCGCCGCATGGTGCAGCGGGTTGAAGCCATTGCTGTCCACGGCGGCCGGATCGGCACCGGCCACCAGGCAGGCGTCCACGGCGGCCACGTCCGCCCGGCGGGCCGCCTCCAGCAGACGCAGGCACCGCTCATCCACGATTGTTCCCCTCCCTGTGCCCTCCCATCCGGCTGTCCGGGCCGTTCGCCTTCCCGTCCGGCCCGCGCCTCACCAGCGCGGCGCCTTGGTCAGCGGCGGCGCGTCGTGCTGGCGGTCGTAGGCGCGCAGTTCGTCGCGGATGTGGGCGATGCGCTGGCGGCCCAAAGCGTTGCGGCTGTCGTCCAGGACCACGCCGTCGAGCAGTTCGGCCATGCGCTGCACCGTGGGCAGCATCTTCTCCCAGGCGTCCAGCGCCGGGGCCGGCGCGGGCAGGGTGAGGAAGAAGGCGATGGCCGGCGTCTCCAGGTCGCGGATGGTGGCCATGTCGAAGCTGCCGGGCTTGATGATGCTGGCCATGCTGAACACCGGGCCGCGCTCGGGGTGGGCCTCCAGCAGCCGGTGGAACACGTTCATGTGGCCGAACACCATGCCGGTCTTCTCCGCGGCCACCACGATGTCCTCGCCGCGCAGGGTGTTGCCGGCGCGCGCGGCCACGTACAGCGAGACGATCTTGTCGAAGTCCTGGCTCTCGCGCCGGCCCAGGGTGTTGCCGGACGAAGCCGGGTCCGGCGCCAGGCCCAGGTCGGGCTGGCTGTCGCCGTCGGTGCGGCTGTCGGCGCCCGCAGGCGCCGCATCGGCGCCGCCCAGGGAAGGCTCGTGGCGCGCGGGGCCGTACTCGGACGTCATCGCCGGCGATTCCCGGCGGCGCCCCTGCTGCTCCTTGCGCGGCCGGCCGAACCAGAAGATCGCCGCGATCAGCAGCAGGCCGGCAGCCAGGATACCGATGCGCAGCCAGGCGATGTCGGACATGAAGCGCGTCTCCGCGGAGTCGGATCAAGGCCCAAGGATGACATAGAGCCGGGAATGGAGAACAGGGAACGGCCGGGGGAGCGCCGGGCCTTCTCCGCTCCCCGGGCCGGTCGCCGGCCTGGACTCGGCTGCACGGATGTCGTGAAGATCCACGACACGGCCGCCGGAATCGGCGCGCGCGCTGCTATGCCGCGCCGGCCAGGCGCGCGGCCTCCTCCAGGTCCACGCTGACCAGGCGCGACACGCCCGGCTCGCGCATGGTCACGCCGGAGAGCTGGTGCGCGGCCTCCATCGTCGCCTTGTTGTGGCTGACGAACAGGAACTGCACCTTCTCGCTCATCTCCTTGACCAGGCTGGCCAGGCGGCCGACGTTGGCCTCGTCCAGCGGCGCGTCCACCTCGTCCAGCAGGCAGAACGGCGCGGGATTGAGCTGGAAGATGGCGAACACCAGGGCCACCGCGGTCATGGCCTTCTCGCCGCCGGACAGCAGCGAGATGTTGGACACGCGCTTGCCCGGCGGGCGGGCCATGATCGCCACGCCCGTGTCCAGCAAGTCCTCGCCGGTCAGCTCCAGGTAGGCGTGGCCGCCGCCGAACAGGCGCGGGTACAGTTGCTGGATGCCGGAGTTGACCCGGTCGAAGGTATCCTTGAAGCGGCCGCGGGTCTCGCGGTCGATCTTGCGGATCGCCTCCTCCAGGGTGTCCAGCGCGGTGGTCAGGTCGGTGTTCTGCGCGTCCAGGTATTCCTTGCGCTGCTCCGCCTCGCCGCATTCCTGGATCGCGGCCAGGTTGACCGGCTCCAGCCGGCGCATGCGCGCGTCGATCTGGCCGACCGCCTGCTCCCATTCGCGCGCGTCGGCCACCTCCGGCAAGGTGTTGACCACGTCCTCCATCGCCAGCCCGTCGGCGACGATGGCCTGCACCAACTGCTCGGCCTTCAGCGCCAGCGCCTGCTGTTCCATGCGCCGCTGGGCGATGCGCTCGCGCTGGGCCAGCGACTGTTCGTCGCGCTGCTGGCGCGACTGCTCGAAGCCGCGCAGCTCGTGGTCGACGCCTTCCAGCACCGCGCGCGCCTCGCCCAGGGCGCGGTCGGCGCGCACGCGCTCGGCCAGCGCGGCCTGGTGCTCGGCCTCCAGCGCCTGCACCGGCGAGTCGCCGGTGCTCAGTTGCGCGGCCAGGTCGCCCAGGCGCGAGTCCAACTGGCTGCGCTGGGCATCCATGCGCTGCAGGGCCTGGGTGAGCGCGGCGATCTGGGTGCGCTGCGATTCCAGGCCCAGGGCCAGCGCGTGGCTGGCGTCGCGGCTGGCGCGGGCCGCGTCGCGGGCCAGGTCGCGGGCGTCGATGCGCTGGCGGCGCTCGGCCTCCAGCGCCTGGCGCGCGGTCTCCAGGTCGCCCATGGCGACCACCGCGTCCTCCAGCCGCGCACGCGCCTGCCGGGCCTGCTCGCGGCTGTCGTCCAGGGTCTGGGCCAGTTGCGCCAGTTCGGTCTCGATGCGCTCGATGCGCTGGCGCGCACTGTCCATCCGGCCTTGCTGGCTCTGCAACTGGCCGGCCAGCTCGGAGACGCTGCGATGGGCCATGTACAACTGGCGCTGGGCGTCCTCGCGTTGCTGCTCGGCGGCCAGCGACTGGTCGCGCAGGCGGGCCAGGCGTTCTTCCAGCTCGGCCTCGCGCTGCTGCAGCTCCTCGATGCCGGTGCGCAGCGACTGGATCTGGCGCTCGCGCAGCAGCGCGCCCTGCCTGGCCGCGCCGGAGCGCGACACCCGCACCCAGCCCTCGCCCAGGCGCTCGCCGGCGCGGGTGATGATCGAGTCGCCTTCGCCCAGTTGCGGCAGCAGGCCACGCGCCTGCGCCAGGTCCTCGGCCGCGTGCAGGCGGGACAGCAGGCGGCGCACCGCCAGCGGGCCGCGCACCTTGGCCGCCAGCGAGGTCGGCGCGAACACGGCGTCGCCGTTGTCGTCGGCGACCAGCGCGATGCGGCCGTCGCCGAGGTCGGCCAGCGCTTCCACCAGTTGCTCCGGGGCATCGACCAGCACGCCTTCGATCAACTGGCCCAGCGCGCTTTCGACCGCATTCTCCCAGCCGTCCTCGACGCTCAGCCGCTCGCCCACGCGCGCGGCCGAATCCAGCCCGCGCGCCTTCAGCCAGGCCACCGCCGCGCCCTGCTCCTGGCCCAGCGCGGCCTGCTGCAGGGTCTCCAGCGAAGACAGGCGGCCGCGTGCGGCCTGGGCCTGCTTGCGCACCTCGGCCAGTTCGCCCTGCGCCGTGCGCTGTTGTTCCTGCAGGCCGGCCACGCCCTGCTTGCGGGCTTCCAGTTGTTCGTTGAGGCCGTCCAGCGCGGCCTTCTGGGTCTCGTGCTGGACCTGCGCCTGCTCGAAGGCCTGCGCCAGCGTGTCCAGGTCCAGCCCGGCACGCTCGCCGGAGAGCGCCTCGCGGCGGCGCTCGGCCTCCAGCGACTGCCGGTCCAGGTAGTCCACGCGGGTGCGCTCGACCTCGCCGGCGCGAGTGGCCTCGGCGGCCTGGCGGCCGTGCGTCTCCCAGCGCTGCTGCCAGTCCGACAGCGCGGCCTCGGCCTCGCGCAGGGCGTCCTGGCGGAACAGGTCGTCCTCGCGCAACTGCTCCAGGCGCGGCGCGGCCTCCTCCACCGTTGCCTGCAGCGCTTCCAGCTTCTGCCGGTCATCGCCGATGTGCCGGTCCAGCTCGTCCAGCGCGGTGGCGGCCTCGTCGCGGGCCTGGTTCAGGCGGCTGGCCATCTCGCGCTGGTGCTGGATCTGCTGTTCGATCCGGGCCAACACGCCGCCGACCTGGTAGACCTCGGCCTGGGCCTTGCCCAGCGCCTCGGCGGCGGCCTCGCGGCGCACCCGGCCGGTCTCGATCTCGCGCTCGGCCTCGCGCTGGCCGGCGACGATCTGCTCCAGCCGGGTCTCTTCCTGCGCCAGGCGTTCGCGCAGGCCCTGCAACTGTACGTCCAGGGTGCGGAACTGCAGCGCCTTCCACTCGGCGTCCTTGACCTTGCGCTCTGCGGCCAGCGCCTGGTACTGCTCGGCCTGGCGGGCCTGGCGGCGCAGGTGATCGAGCTGCTTGTCGACTTCCTCGCGCAGGTCGTTGAGCCGGTCCAGGTTCTCGCGGGTGTGGCGGATGCGGGTCTCGGTCTCCTTGCGCCGCTCCTTGTACTTGGAGATGCCGGCGGCCTCCTCCAGGTAGACGCGCAGGTCCTCGGGCCGGGCCTCGATGATCTGGCTGATCATGCCCTGCTCGATGATCGAGTAGCTGCGCGGCCCCAGGCCCGTGCCCAGGAACAGGTCGGTGATGTCGCGGCGGCGGCACTTGGTGCCGTTGAGGTAGTACTGGCTCTGGCCGTCGCGGCTGACCGTGCGCTTGACCGAGATCTCGTTGAACGCGGCGTACTCGCCGGCGATGGCGTGGTCGGTGTTGTCGAAGATCAGCTCGACCGTGGCCTGCGACACCGGCTTGCGCGCGGCCGAGCCGGAGAAGATCACGTCGGTCAGCGAGTCGCCGCGCAGACGGCTGGCCGAGCTTTCGCCCATCACCCAGCGCACCGCGTCGATGATGTTGGACTTGCCGCAGCCGTTGGGCCCGACCACGCCGGTCAGGTTGGTCGGCAGGTGCAGGGTGGTCGGGTCGACGAAGGACTTGAATCCGGACAGCTTGATCGTGGACAGGCGCATGCGGCGATCGGTTCCCCGGGAGGTGGCGCGGCGCAGGGCGTCACCGGGTTGAAGTCGTGTATCCAGAAAGTACGCCAAGTGATTGAGTCACAATGACGTCGGCGCCACCGAAACGGTGCCGGACCGGGCAGTATAGCGGCACCGGGGCCATGCTCGCGGGCCGCCGGCCCGGCTTTCCCCGAATCGGTGCGGTGCCGCGAACGGGGGCGCCCGCGACCGCCGCGGCCGTCATTCCGGCCCGGCTTGACCGGGATCAGGACGCCCCGCCCCGGCCTGCCTAGACTAGGCCGGTCTCCCCTTCGGAACGAATCCCGCCGGACATGGACCGCCACCTGCCGAGCACACGCCAAAGGAGCACGTTGCGATGAACCACGACGTACTGATCGTCGGCGCCGGACCCACCGGCCTGTGCCTGGCCCGGGCGCTGGGCCGGCAGTCGCTGCGGGTGGCCCTGGTCGAGCGCCAACCGCAGGCCGCCCTGGCGCAGCCGGCCTTCGACGGTCGCGAGATCGCCCTGACCCACGCCTCGATGCGCCTGCTGCGCGAACTCGACGTCTGGCGCCACCTGCCGGCCGAGGGGATCCACCCGCTGCGCAGCGCCAAGGTGATGGATCGCGACCTGGCCCGCGAGATGCGCGTCCTGCCGGGCGATGGCGACCGCCTGGGCAACCTGGTGCCCAACCACCTGATCCGGCGCGCGGCCTGGCAGGCGGTGCAGGAGACGCCCGGGGTCACCCTCTATCCCGACGCCCGCATCCAGGCCCTGCACGCCGGCGCGGACTCGGCCTGGGTACAACTGCAGGACGGCCCGCGGCTGCAGGCGCGGCTGCTGGTGGCCGCCGACAGCCGCTTCTCCGAGACCCGGCGCGCGCTGGGCATCGACGCGGACCTGCACGACTTCGGCAAGAGCATGCTGGTGTGCCGCGTGCGCCACGAGCTGCCGCACGAGCATGCGGCCTGGGAATGGTTCGGCCTGGGCCAGACCCGGGCCCTGCTGCCGCTGGACGAGCACCTGGCCTCGGCGGTGATCACCCTGCCCGGCGAACAGGCGCGCGTGCTGGCCGGCCTGGACGAGAGCGCCTTCGCCACCGAGCTGGAACGCCGCTACGACGGCCGCCTGGGTCGCATGGAACTGGCCAGCACCCGCCACGTCTACCCGCTGGTGGCGACCTGGGCGCGGCGCTTCGTCGGGCCGCGCCTGGCCCTGGCCGGCGACGCGGCGGTGGGCATGCATCCGGTGACCGCGCATGGGTTCAACCTGGGCCTGGCCGGGGTCGAGCGCCTGTCGTGCACGCTGGCCGATGCGCTGCGCCAGGGGCGCGACATCGCCGACCCATCCCTGCTGGCGGGCTACCAGCGCCGCCACCGGCTCGGCTGCCGGCCGCTGTTCCAGACCACCCGCGCCATCGTCGGCCTGTACACCGACGACCGCCTGCCCGCGCGCTGGCTGCGCGGCGCGGCGCTGCACGCGGGCGCCGCGCTGCCACCGTTCCGGCGCGCCATCGCCGCCACGCTCACCGACGCCGGGCCGGTGGACCCATCGCCGCTGCAGCGCGTGCGCGCGGGCCTGGCGCAGTTGCGCCTGGGCTGAGCCGGCCGGCCCGCGGCGCGGTTCAACCGCGCTGGCGGTCGATCCACGCCACGAAGCGGTCGATGAAGTCCTCGAGGAACTCGCGGGTGTCCTGCCGGGTCACCCGTCCTTCCGCGTCGACCAGCCCCTCCTTGAAGTGGATGTACACCTCCGGCTGCGGCAGCACCGCCATGTCCAGGTAGGCCAGGGTGTTGCGCAGGTGCTGCTGCGCCATGGCCGTGCCGATGGCGCCGACCGAAGCGCCGGCCACCGCCGCCGGCAGCCCGGCGAAGGCGCTGTCGCCGTATGGGCGCGAGGCCAGGTCGATCGCGTTCTTGAGCACGCCCGGCACCGAGCGGTTGTACTCGGGGGTGACGAACAGCACCGCGTCCGCACCCCGAACCCGCTGCTTCAGCGCGGTGCCCTCAGCCGGGTAGTCGCCGTCGAAATCCTGGTCGTAGAGCGGCAGGCGCCCCAGTTCGACGCAGTGGAATTCCAGCCGGTCCTCGCCCAGCCGCTCCAGCGCGCGCGCCAGTTGCCGGTTGAACGACGCCTTGCGCAGGCTGCCGACGAACACCGCGACCTTGTACTTGTCCATGGCCGGTTTCTCGCATGGGGGGGGACAGGCCGCCGATGCTAGGCGGGCCGGCGCGGAAGCGGAGTGAAGGCGCGACGGCCGGTGAGGCGCCGGCCAGCGCCTCGCGCCTCGCGCCTAGGGGCGAGGCGCGTCGCGGCTGGCACGCCAGTGCGCGTGCCAGGCCTGGAACATCAACACCGTCCACAGGTGCGTATGCCATTTGCGCTCGCCACCCTGGAAGCGGCGCCAGACCTCGGCGATCGGCCGCGGGTCGAGCAGGCCCTCGCCGCGCAGGCGCTGGGCCTGCAGCAGGTCGCCGGCCCAGCCGGCCAAGTCGCCGCGCAGCCAGTCGCCCACCGGCGCGCCGAAGCCGCGCTTGCCGCGGTCGACCATCGCGTCGGGCAGGTAGCGGCGCAGCACTCGCTTGAGCAGGTACTTGCTGGTGCCGTCGCGCAGTTTCATGTCCAGCGGCAGCGACCAGGCGAACTCGACCACGCGCCAGTCCAGCAGCGGCGCGCGCGCCTCCAGGCTCACCGCCATGCTGGCGCGGTCCACCTTGCACAGGAGATCGTCCGGCAGGTAGGCGAGGAAGTCGGCCAGCATCATCGCCTCGGCCTCGCGCCCCGGCAGCCCCAGTGGATCGGCCTGCCCGTAGACGCTGTCCGGCTCGCGCGCGCCGACGACGGCCGCGGCCGGGTCGCGCCAGCGCGAGATGCGGTTGCGGTAGACGTCGCCGATGCCGCGCGCGCCCATCTCCGCCAGCAACGCGGCCAGGCCGCCGGTGCGCGAGCCCTCGCCGCGCGCACCCGGCAGCCTGGCCAGCAGGCCGCGCACCGGCCGCGGGATGCGGTTGAGAATGGCCCAGTTGCGCAACGCCCGCTGGTAGCGGCCGTAGCCGAAGAACAACTCGTCGCCGCCGTCGCCGGAGAGGGCCACGGCCACGTCCCGCCGCGCCAGTTGGCAGACCAGCGCGGTAGGCACCTGCGAGGCGTCGGCGAAGGGCTCGTCGAACATCGCCGGCAGCCCCGGCACCAGCGCCGAGGCGTCCGCGCCGCTCAGGTACAGCTCGGTGTGGTCGGTACCCAGGTGCCGCGCCACTTCCAGCGCGAGCGGCGCCTCGTCGTGGCGCGAGCCGGCGAAGCCGATGGTGAAGCTGCGTACCGGCCGCTCGCTCTGCGCCTGCATCAGCGCGGCCACGGTGGACGAATCGGTGCCGCCGGACAGGAACACGCCGACCGGCACGTCGGCCACCCGGCGCAAGCCGACCGCGTCGTGCAGCAGGGCGTCCAGCCGCGACTCCGCCTCGTCCACCCCGCCGGCGAACGGCTCGGCCAGCACGGCGCGCATGCGCTCGCGCCCATCCCACCAGCGCCGCTGGTCGCGGTGCGGGTCGTGCGCCGCGGCGCCATCGGCCACCGCCGCCGCATCCAGCCGCAGCAGGCAGCCGGGCATCAGCTTGAAGGCCCCCTCGTGGACGCAATGCGGCGCCGGGATGTAGCCCAGCCGCAGCAGCAGGGTCAGCGCGTCGCGGTCCACGCCGTTGTCGAAGTCCGGGTGCCGCCACAGCGCCTTGAGCTCGGAGCCGAACACCAGCGCCCCACCGGCCCAGCCGTAGTACAGGGTCTTCTTGCCGACGCGGTCGCGGGCCAGCCACAGGCAGCGCTCGCGCCGGTCCCACAGGGCGATGGCGAACATGCCGTTGCAGCGCCGCAGGGCGTCTTCCACGCCCCATTCGGCGATCGCCGCCAGCAGCACCTCGGTATCCGAGCGGCCGCGGAAGCGGTGGCCCAGCGCGGCCAGCGCCGCGCGCAGGGCCACGAAGTTGTAGACCTCGCCGTTGCAGGCCAGCACGTAGCGGCCATCGGCCGAGGCCATCGGCTGGCGGCCCAGCGGCGACAGGTCGAGGATGCTCAGCCGCCGATGCGCCAGCGCGACGCCGGCCTGGCCGTCCACCCACACCCCGGCGTCGTCCGGGCCGCGATGGGGCAGCGCGGCGGCCATGTCCTGCGCCTGCGCGGCCAGCGCGTCGCCATGCAGCCGCGGCTGCGCCAGCAGCAATCCGGTCAATCCGCACATGGCTCAGCGCTCCAGCTTCGCCGCGGCGGCAACGATGTCGTCCTCACCCGGGATCACCAGGAAAGCGGCGCCGGCCAGCGGCGTGTAGGTGTCGGCACCGACCACCCGGCCGAAGGGCCTGCCGCCGAACCCGCCCTCGATGATCGCGGTTACCACTCCTTCACCCACCCCGGCGCTGCGCCGCCCCTCGTCCACGATCAGGATACGCTTGGCATCACGCGCCTGCTCGACGATGAAGCCATCGTTGAGCGGCACCAGCCAGCGCAGGTCGACCACGCGCACCGTCCAGCCATGCGCGGCCTCGATCCGGCGCGCGGCGCGCAGGCTCATCGGCACGCCGTTGCCGTAGGTGAACACCACCAGGTCGCAGGCCCCGTTTCCCGCCCTGGGCGCGTACACCCTGCCCTCGCCCAGGGTCATGGCCCGGCCCTGCTCCGGATACGGGAACAGCCACTGGCCGTCGCCGGCCTCGTACAGGTCCTTGGCCATGTACAGGGCGATGGGCTCCAGGAACACCGCCACCCGCCCATCCACCTTGGCCAGCGCGGCCAGGGTACGCAGCATGGCCGCCGCGTCGTCCCCGCGCGAGGGACAGCCGACCACCAGCCCCGGGATGTCGCGCAGCGCGGCGATGGAATTGTCGTTGTGGAAATGGCCGCCGAAGCCGCGCTGGTAGCCCAGGCCGGCGATGCGCACCAGCATCGGGTTGCGGTAGCGGCCGTCGCTGAAGAACTGCAGCGAGCACGCCTCGCCGCGGATCTGGTCGCAGGCGTTGTGGAAATAGGCCAGGTACTGGATCTCCGGCAGCGGCAGCAGCCCCATGTTGGCGTAGCCCTGGGCCAGGCCGAGGATCGTGGTCTCGTCCAGCAGGGTGTTGAACACGCGCGCACTCTTGAACGCCTTGTGCAGGCCGCGGGTGACGGTATACACGCCCCCCTTCTGCGCCACGTCCTCGCCGAACAGCAGCGCCTCGGGGTACTTGGCCATCAGCTCGTGCAGGGCGTGGTTGATCTGGATCGCCTGGTGGCGCGGCGCCTGCTTCTCCGGCAGCCGCTCCGCCCCGCCGAACGCGGCCACGCGCGCGGCGTGCGGCGCCGGCCGCATCGCCTCGGCCGCCACCGCCTCCGGCGTGTACGGCGCCAGCGGCGCGATCACCTGCGCCAGCGAGGCCAGCTTCGGCCGGCGGTCGGCCTCCTCGGCCGCGGCCAGGCAGCGCCTGCGCGTGGCTTCGTACAGTTCCAGCAGCTCGCCGGCCGTCATCCACCCCGACTCCAGCGCGATCGCCGCGCTGCGCAGCAGCGGGTCGGTGGCCTCCACCGCGCACAGCTCCTCGATGCTGCGCCACTCGATCTCGAAGTCGGTGCCGGCGTGGCCCATGATCCGGGTGGTGCGCAGGTGCAGGAAGGTCGGCCGCCGGGTGCGCCGACAATGCTCCACCGCCGCCCGCACCTGGGCGTAGCCGGCGGCCAGGTCCAGGCCGTCGGCGTGGAAGTAGTCCAGCCCGGGCATGGTGCCGAAGCGTTGCCCGATCCAGCCCTCGGGCGTCTTCACCGAGATGCCGATGCCGTTGTCTTCGCACACGAACAGCACCGGCGCGGGCAGCTTCTGGTAGGCGGTCCAGGCCGCGGCGTTGAACGCGGCCTGCGCGGTGGCGTGGTTGGCGCTGGCATCGCCGAAGGAGCAGATGGCGATGCTGTCGGCCGGCACCGGCAAAGCGTGGCCGATGCGCCGCGCCTGCTCGATGGCCACCGCCGTGCCCAACGCCTTGGGCAGGTGCGAGGCGATGGTCGAGGTCTGCGGCAGCACCCACAGCGGCTTGCTGCCCCAGACCTTGTGGCGGCCGCCGCTGGCCGGGTCCTGGGCGCTGGCGGCCAGGCTCAGCGCCGCGTCCATCACCGGGTCGCGCGGCGTGCCGTCGGCGTGCGGCAGCTTGCGGAAGCGCTCGGCCATGAAGGCGCCGCTGCGGTAGTGCAGGAACGCCGGATCGGTGTGGCGGGCCAGCCGCGCCACCATCGCGTTGCCCTCGTGGCCGCTGCTGCCGATGGTGTAGAAGACCTTGTCGCGCACCCGCAGCACGCGCGCCATCAGGTCCAGGTGGCGGCTGACCAGTTGCGACTCCAGCAACTCGCCGAAGCCGCGCGCGTCCAGCGCACTGCCCGGCGACACCGGCGCGTCGTCGCGCGGACGCGGCGCGGGCATGCCGCGCCAGGCGCGCACCGCCTCGGTGAAGTTGCGGTCGCAGATCTCGGCGCGGTTGATGCCCCTGCGCCAGGCCGGGATGGCGCCTTGCCCGGTATCCGGACCGCTCATGCGCCCGCGTCCGGGAGCGCGAGCCGCGCGGCCGTCTCGGCGTCGAGCGCCGGCATCGGCACGAAGCCGGGCGTGGCGCGCACCCGCGCCAGCCAGCGCTCCAGGCAGGGATAGGAGGCCAGGTCGAAGCCGCCGTCGGCGGCGCAGTGGGTATAGGCGAACAAGGCGACGTCGGCGATGCCGTAGTCGGGGCCGGTGAACCAGTCCGCCGCGGCCAGGTGCCGCTCCATCGACGCCAGCGCCTGGTGGCCGCGCTCGCGCAGGCGCGGCAGTTCGGCGCGGCGCGGCGAGTCCGGAGGCAGCCAGGCGCGGATGAAGCGGGCCACGGCGAGGTACGGCTCGTGGCTGTATTGCTCGAAGAACATCCAGCTCAGCGCCTGCGCGCGCAGCCAGGGGTCCTCGGGCAGGAAGCGCGGCCCGGAAGCGGTCGCCTGCCCGGCCAGCCAGTACAGGATGGCGTTGGACTCGGTCAGCACCCGGCCGTCGTCCAGCTCCAGCACCGGCACCTTGCCCTGCGGATAGCGGGCGAGGAATTCCGGCGTGCGGGTGGCGCCGGACGGCGCGTCGACCTCGATCCAGCGGTAGTTGGAATCCATCTGCTCCAGCAGCAGGAGCAGCTTGTAGCAGTTGCCCGACTGGGACATGCCGCGGATGGTGATCATCCCCGGTTCTCCTTCTGTGCGGACCATTGCGCGCGCGACTGGCCCCAGATTTCGACCGGCTTGTCGCGGTGCGGTTCCGGCAGGCGCCCCATGCGCAGGAAACCCGAGCCCAGCTTGGCCGCCACGGCCTTGGAATTGGCGTTGTCGGGGGCGATGGTGTGGATCACCTCGTCCCAGCCCAGCGTGGCGAACGCCCAGTCGATGCACGCGGCCGCCGCCTCCGGCGCATAGCCCAGGCCCCAGCGTTCGCGCACGATGCTCCAGCCGACCTCGGTGCCCGGCCAGCCGTCCGGCTGCCACGGGCCGACCCGCCCGACCCATTGGCCGCTGTCCTTCTCGATCACCGAGAACATGGCGAAACCCTGCAGGTGCCAGGCCCCGCGCATGGTCGCCAGGCCGCGCCAGGCCAGCGCGCGCGGCAGTACGCCGCCGATGTGGCGGGTGGCCTCCTCGTCGGCGAGGAACGCCGCCCAGGCCTCGAAGTCGTCCTGCCGCGGCAGCCGCAGCCGCAGGCGCCGGGTTTCAAGCTGCAATCCGGACAGGTCCATCGCTGCCACCTCTTCCCCCCGATCGAGTCGTTGCCGGAGGAGCGCAGCCGCGTCGCCTCCCCCGTCCGCCCCTGTGGACGCCCCTTCAATCATGCGCGCAAGGAGCCCGCGTCAGAACGCGCTGATCCCGGTCAGTTCGCGGCCGATCACCAACTGGTGCACGGTCTCGGTGCCCTCGTAGGTGATCACCGACTCCAGGTTCAGCGCATGGCGGATGGCGCCATGCTCGGTGGTGATGCCGGCGCCGCCGAGCAGGTCGCGGCACTCGCGGGCGATGTCGATGGCCATGCGGCAGTTGTTCCACTTGGCCAGCGATACCTGCTGCGGGCGCATGCTGCCTGCATCCTTGAGCCGGCCCAGTTGCAGCGCCAGCAACTGCGCCAGGGTGATCCGGCGGGCCATGTCGGCCAGCTTGATCTGCGCGCTCTGGGTGGCCGCCAGCGGACGGCCGAACAGGATGCGCTCCTTGCTGTAGCCCAATGCCTCGTCCAGGCAGGCGATGGCCGCGCCGACCGGCCCCCAGGAAATGCCGTAGCGGGCCTGGGTCAGGCAGCCCAGCGGGCCCTTCAGGCCGTGCGCATCCGGCAGGCGGTTGGCCTCGGGCACGCGCACGCTGTCGAAGAACAGCGCCGAGGTCACCGAGGCGCGCAGGCTCATCTTGTGCTTGATCTCCTGGGCGCTGAAGCCGGGCATGCCCTTCTCCAGCACGAAGCCGCGGATGCCCTCGTCGGTCTGCGCCCAGACGATGGCGATGTCGGCCAGGCCGCCGTTGGTGATCCACATCTTGGAGCCGTCGATCACCCAGTCGCCGCCGTCGCGCCTGGCGTGGGTCTTCATGTTGGCCGGGTCCGAGCCACCGTGCGGCTCGGTCAGGCCGAAGCAGCCGATCACCCGGCCGGCGGCCATCTCCGGCAGCCAGCGGCGGCGCTGCTCCTGGCTGCCATAGGCGAAGATCGGGTACATGCACAGCGAGGACTGCACGCTGACGAAGCTGCGCAGGCCGCTGTCGCCGCGTTCGAGTTCCTGGCAGATCAGGCCGTAGCTGACCGCGTTGAGCCCGGCGCAGCCGTATTCCTCGGGCAGCGAGGAGCCGAGCAGGCCCAGCGCGGCGATCTCCGGTACCAGCTCGGCCGGGAAGCGGCCCTGGTCGAAGCAGTCGCCGATGATCGGCAGCACCCGCTCGTCGGTGAAGCGCGCCACGGCCTCCTGGACCGCACGCTCCTCCTCGCTGAGCAGGGAACGCACATCGAACAGGTCGTGGGCAGGCAGGGCCATGGCGGTACGGTTCCGGGCGGGAATGGTTGCGATTGTATCCGTCACCCGACAGGAAATGTCAGCGCGAAGATAACCGCAAGCAACCAGATAGGCTTCATTGCCCGCACCCGCAGCCAGGACTGCCGCCACTCACCATTTCTCCAAAAGCTCGTTGTGCACCTGTGTAGCCTTCCTCCTGATTGGTCGTCATTCGTAAGGAGAACATCTGGCAGGCTTAAGGCCGAAGGAGGTCCTCAATGCGCAACGAGTCTCAGGTCGTGGCGATCCTGAAGGAGGTCACATCGGCTTTGCCACCATGAGGTAGAACACCGCCAGCATCGCGACGAAGGCCGGGTAGCCCAGTGCTTCCCAGCAGCGCGCATAGCGCCAATACCTGGCGGGCAGTTCGCCGGAGCCGGCCCGTGCCGTGGAGGCCATCGCCGCCATGCGCAGTTGCAGCCAGACCACGGGCAGCCACAGCGCGCCGGTAACCACGTAGAGTCCGATGGACAGCGCCAGCCACGGTGTGGTGAGCGGCCAACCTGCCAGGTGCGCCAGGTATAGGCCACTGGCGGGCTGCACCAGGACTGCCGGGGTGGTGAACCACCAGTCGGCGCGGACCACGAGCCGCGACACGACCGCCTGCGCCTCGAGGCTCCCACTGCGGTTGGCGAAGAACATGTAGAACGCGGTACCGAAGCCGGTACCGACCAGGACGACGCTGGACAGGACGTGGATCCACTTCACTACGAAATAGATCGTCATTTTGCTCCTCTGATCAGGATCCATAGTGCCGCGGCAATGGGGACATTCTTCGTCAGCGGCCCTAGCGGATGCAGCCACAGCGAAGGGTCGAGCACGCTGGCCACCATGGTCATCGCCAACATGAGCAGCAACGCGGTCAGATAGACGCGCCGCGACGGCCACACCGCCATCGCGATACCGATCAGGAAGTCGGCGCCTGCACCCAAGACGATCAGGGCCGTGGCGACACGATGGTCGGTGATGCCTGCCCTCGCCAGGAGCTCCATGCTCTGGCCGTTGAGCTCCCACAGGCTGACCACTGCCGTCGCCAGCCACACGAATACCACGCCCATGCGCAGCAGCTTTACGTCTCCGGTGCTCATCGCAAGGCCGCCGTTGCGCTTGCGGAGAGGGCCCGCTGTGAGACTTCAAGGATTTCGTCGACGACGTCGGTCGCCATCCCCCATCTGGCGAACTCGGGTTCGAACTCGTCCAGCGAGAGCAGGCCCGCGGCCGTGAAGGCACCTGTGGCCACGGTCTTGCCGGCGGCAAGCTTTCTCGCCAGCAGGATTGTGGCCATGCAGGGGATTTCGGGGCCATCGTCGTTGTCGGCGGCGATATGCCAGGCGCGCCGTACGGGGCACCCGGCATGGTCGAGCCCTTCGACGTGCACGACCATTCCGCCCAGCGGTGTACCCAGCGTGTCAAACACGCCACTGATGCGGTCCAGTAGCCCGGCTAGGCGCTCCGGCCGCTTCAGCAGGCCCATGCCGCGCAGCGCCGCCAGCACGGCGAAGGCGCACTGCGTTGCGGCAACCTCGAGCGCCGCGCGGAACATCACCCGGTCGCGCACGCCGTATCGCGCCGGGAACAGTTCAAGGTCGGGGATGTCGCACAACGCGCCGATGCGCGGGCGCAAGCGCTTGAACTCAACGCGCTCGGGTGTGGCCCATCCAGGTGATTGCGTCCACTGCCCTCCTCGCCAGACGCAGATCGGCTTGCCGCAGTAGCTCAGCACCGCCGCCAGCGTCGCCTTGCCCCGCGGCGCAGTCTGCGCAGGTGCGATGCAGATATCGATCGCATGCAGGGCCCGCCAACCAGCGGACAGGTGATCGACGACGGCCGAGGACAGCGCTGGCACCGTACTCGCACCGCTGATGGCCACTCTTCCAGCCTGCTGGAATGCGTCCTGCAATGCTGATGGAAAATCGCAAACGAAGCGACGGCCGTCAGCCAGGTCAATGTAATGCGTCCCGGCGCGTGCGGCCGCGCGTGCCACCGCATACGACTGCTCCTGGAACGGGCCGGCCGTGTGAATCACCAGGTCGACGCCCAGTGCAGCCAGGGTTCGGCTGAAGTCGGGAGCATTGCAGTCGATCGGGACGGCGCTGGCCGGCCCGTCCAGGGTGTCTGCGAATCGCTGGGCCCGCCCGGCATTGCGTCCCGCTACGAGCAGGTCGATGTTCGCATCGCCCGCAAGCGCACGACAGATGCGGGCACCGAAATTTCCGTAGCCGCCCAGTACCAGCGTCTTCATCCGTTCCCGGTGCTCCTTGGCCGCAGCGGGCAGTATCGTCGAATAGGCGCGCTTCGCGCATCGCCTCTGATCGATGCGATCAAATCGCGGCCCACGCCGTGCGGTCCCTACACGTTGATGGGTGGCGAATGCATCGACGAGGCGCCTTCGGTGCCCGACCGGACAGCGGCCAAGCCATCGCCTTCCAGGCGAACGGAGGCTTGCCCACTGTTCTCACGCAGATCGTCGAGGCGGTCCGCCCACGCCTGCATCATGTTCCGCCGTTCCTCCAGATACTTGGCCAGGTTGTACGTTCCGCGAGTCTCGTTGGGGTCCTTTTGGGAAAGTTGCCGTTCGATGACGTCCGGGTTCCAACCCAGCTCATTGAGTCGCGTCGATGCCGTATGGCGGAAGCCATGGCCCGTCATCTGCTCCTTGGTGTAGCCAAGACGCCGCAATGCCCCGTTGATCGAGTTTTCCGACATGGGACGATGCCTGTCCCTGATACCGGGGAAGACGAGCTTTCCGCGACCGGTCAAACGATGCAAGTCGCGCAAGATCGCCAATGCCTGCTTCGATAGCGGCACGAAATGCACCGGCGTGTGCGGGTTTTCCTTCGCAGCCCGGCGCAGCTTCCGTCGGACTGCAGGTATCCGCCAAACGCCAGTCTCCAGGTTGACCTCATCCCAGGCGATGCCACGCAGTTCACCCGGCCGGCAGAAGACCAACGGCGCCAGCCGCAACGCACTGAGCACGACCACCGTGCCTTGGTATCCGTCGATCGCGCGCAACAAGGCCCCCACGTCCTCGGGCTCGGTCAGCGCGGCGTAGTGGCGCCCAATAGCCTTGGGAAGGGCGTAGACCAGGGGACCCGCGGGGTCGTACTTGGCCGCTCCGGTCGCAATGGCGTAGGAATATCCGACTGACAACCTGTCGAACGCGGCCTGCGGTGTTGAGGGTGCCTCGTTTGACCAGGCGCTGGAGGACGGCGAGAACCACCGGTGCTTCGATCTCGGCGATCGGCATCGGCCCCAGCCAGGGGAAGATATGGTGTTCAAGCCAACACATGACCTTGTCCAGTTGGTCGGGCATCCATTCCGACTTCATCTTCTCCAGCCACGCCCGGCCGACGGCCTCGAACGTATTGGCTTGCGAGATGTTGCGCGTGAGCCGGTCCGCCTTGCGCTTGAGGGTGGGATCCACGCCGCTGCGCAGGAGGCGACGCTGCTCGTCGCGCAGTTCCCGGGCTTGAGCGAGGCTGGTGCCTGGATAGTCGCTTCCAGCGAGATCATCCGTTCGGACTTGCCGAAGCAATAGCGGAACCGCCAGAAGCTTTTTCCCGGCGGGGGTGACCTCGATACACAGGCCGTCCTGATCGGCGACGCGATAGAGCTTGTCGCGCGGGCGTAGCGCCCTAAGTCCTTTGTCGGTAAGCATTTTTCGACCCCACACGAGTAGAAATCCGCGCGGGAGACGAGTAGAACGCCGTTCTACCCAGAATCTACTCGTGTTCGCCGCGGGCTAGCATGGATTTTGCTGGCACGCCGTGGGACGAAAAAACCCCTTAACTGCTTGTTTCCAAGGGGGTTTCGGGACTAGGTGAGACGACATGGAATCGTCAGATGGAGGCCTGGGTCGGAATTGAACCGGCGTACGCGGATTTGCAGTCCGCTGCATAACCACTCTGCCACCAGGCCGGTGGACGCATGCCGGGAGTGCGCGATGCACGCGTTCATCCGGCAAAAATAAAACCCCGTCGCCGGGGCCTTTCCTCGCTCCCCGTCGATGCCATGCGCCATGGCCGGGGCCTGTGGGCCGGAACGGGGAACGGCCCCGTTGCGGCTCACCGAGACCCACGCTTCCCGCAGGGTGGTGCGAAGTCTCGATCCGTCCGCATTATGGCCCACCGCCGCGCTTTCTGACAACACCCGTTTCGCTGCGCTTTCAATGATTTGCCCCCCGCGGCAGGCGCGGCCACGCCTCGCTGCGGCAACGGCGTGCCAGGAGCGCGGCCCTGCACGAACGCATCGCCGCTCGCACCCGGCTCCAGCCCGCGCGCAAACCGGATGGAGACGGTGCATGCCGCGTTCGGGCGTCCCCAAGCGTCCCCGCGAGCGAATTCACGGCGTGCTGAACCGCCTGCGGACATGCTGGGCGCACGCCACCAAGGCGCCCCTCTTCCGTCACGCTCCGGAGCATCGCCATGAACCGCCTTCCCCTCCTGCTGGCCGCCGCCGTCCTGGTCATGCCGCTCGTCGCCTGCGACCGCCCTGCGCGCCAGCAGGCCCAGGACGAGGCCGCGCGCGCGGCCGACCATGCCGCCGCCGCCGCCGACCGCGCCGCGGCGGCCACCGAAACCGCCGCCGCTTCCGCGGTGGAGGCCGCGCGCGAAGCCGGCGACACCGCCCAGGCACGCGCCCAGGCCGCCGCCGACCAGAGCGAACAGGCGCTGGACCGGGCCGGCGAAGCGACCCGCGATACCGCCGAACGCGCCGCCGCGGCCACCCGCGATGCCGCGGCCCGCGCCGCCGACGCCACCGCCGACGCGGCCGAGAAAACCGCCGAGCGCGCGAGGGAGATGGCGGACAAGGCCGAACGCAACGCCGACACTCCCTGATCCCGCGCGGCCTTCCCGGCGGCGCGTCCAAGCGCGTCCGTCCGTTCCGCCCTGGCCCGCCGACGGCGCACGAAGCGCGCGCGTCGTCGTGCTGCGCCGCCAGAATGCCCCGGCGTGCAACTGCCGTATGCTCTGCCGGCAGATGCACGCCGGGAACCCCATGCCTGCCCTTCGCAGCCAGCTCGACACCCGTTCGCCCGAATTCGCCCGCCACGCCGAGCATCAACGCCGGCTCGCCGACGAGCTTCACCGCCGCCTGCGGCAGGCTTCCCGCGGCGGCGGCGACAAGGCCCGGCAGCGCCATGGCGAACGCGGCAAGCTGCTGGCGCGCGAGCGCATCGACGCCCTGCTCGACCCCGGCTCGCCGTTCCTGGAAATCGCACCGCTGGCGGCCGAGGACATGTACGACGGCGCCGCGCCGGGCGCGGGCATCGTCTGCGGCATCGGCACGGTGTGCGGGCTGGAGGTGGTGGTCGTGGCCAACGACGCCACGGTCAAGGGCGGCACCTACTTCCCGATGACGGTGAAGAAGCACCTGCGCGCGCAGGAGATCGCGCGCGAGAACCGGCTGCCCTGCATCTACCTGGTCGACTCCGGCGGTGCCTTCCTGCCGCTGCAGGACGAGGTGTTCCCCGACAAGGAGCACTTCGGCCGCATCTTCTACAACCAGGCGCGGCTGAGCGCGGAGAACATCCCGCAGGTCGCGGTGGTGATGGGCAGTTGCACCGCCGGCGGTGCCTATGTACCGGCGATGTGCGACGAAAGCGTGATCGTGCGCGGCCAGGGAACGATCTTCCTCGGCGGCCCGCCGCTGGTGAAGGCGGCCACCGGCGAGGTGGTCGACGCCGAGGCGCTGGGCGGGGCCGACGTGCATACCGCCGTGTCCGGCGTGGCCGACCACTACGCCGAGGACGACGCGCACGCGCTGCGGATCGCGCGCGGCATCGTCGGCCACTTCAACCGCAGGAAGACCATCGCGCTGGCCACGCGCGAACCGCGCGAACCGCTGTACCCGGCGCAGGAACTGTACGGCATCGTCCCGGCCGACACCCGGCGCCCGTTCGACGTGCGCGAGGTGATCGCGCGGCTGGTGGACGGCAGCCAGCTCGACGAGTTCAAGGCGCGCTACGGCAAGACCCTGGTCGCCGGCTTCGCCCACCTGCACGGCTATCCGGTGGGCATCGTGGCCAACAACGGCATCCTGTTCTCCGAGAGCGCGCTCAAGGGCGCGCACTTCATCGAGCTGTGCAACCAGCGCGGCATCCCGCTGGTGTTCCTGCAGAACATCACCGGCTTCATGGTCGGCCGCAAGTACGAGAACGCGGGCATCGCCAAGGACGGAGCCAAGATGGTCACCGCGGTGGCGTGCTCGTCGGTACCCAAGTTCACCGTGGTCATCGGCGGCAGCTTCGGCGCCGGCAACTACGCCATGTGCGGCCGCGCCTACGGCGCCCGCTTCCTGTGGATGTGGCCCAACGCGCGGATCAGCGTGATGGGCGGCGAGCAGGCCGCCAGCGTGCTGGCCACGGTGCGCCGCGATGCCATCGAGGCCGGTGGCGGCAACTGGAGCGTGGAAGAGGAAGAGGCGTTCAAGGCGCCGGTGCGCGAACAGTACGAGCACCAGGGCAGCCCCTGGTACGCCACCGCGCGCCTTTGGGACGACGGCATCATCGACCCGGTCGATACCCGCCGCGTACTGGCCCTGGCGCTGTCGGCCTCGCTCAACGCGCCGGTCGAGCCGGCCAAGTTCGGCGTGTTCCGGATGTAGGACGGCCGGGCCGGGGAACCCGGCCTCGCCGCTCGCCTGGCGCTCGTCCGCCTCCTGGACGGAGCCCGCGCCGCATGCGTGCATGCCGTCCGATGGCTTGCGGCG
This sequence comes from Pseudoxanthomonas broegbernensis, assembly GCF_014202435.1. GTDB lineage: Bacteria > Pseudomonadota > Gammaproteobacteria > Xanthomonadales > Xanthomonadaceae > Pseudoxanthomonas > Pseudoxanthomonas broegbernensis. The sequence continues at coordinate 214,425 of NZ_JACHGU010000003.1, forward strand.
CCGGATGTTACCGCTATCTGCTATGGTCCCGGCGAATCGAAAAACCGGACCTGCCGATGCCCTCGCCCGCCCTGCGCTTCTGCGCCGCCCTGCTCTTCGTGCTGGCCCTGCCGGCCTGCGCCCGCGGCGCCGATGCCCCGCTCGACGCCGCCGCGGGCGCCGCGCCCGCCACGGAGGCGGCCGGTGCGGTCGCCACCGGGCGCTATCCGGACCTGTTCACCGAAACCGGCTACGACAGCGATGCGGTCCAGGCCAAGGTCCAGGCCGCGTTCACGCAGTTGTTCCACGGCGATCCGCGCGAGCAGGCCGTCTACTACGAGACCGGCCGCAACGCACGCGGCCCGCTGGCCTACATCCACGACGTCAACAGCGGCGACGTGCGCTCGGAGGGCATGTCCTACGGGATGATGATCGCCGTGCAACTGGACCGGAAGCACGAGTTCGACGCGATCTGGAACTGGGCCACGACCCACATGTACCAGGACGACCCGGCGCACCCGGCGTACGGCTACTTCGCCTGGTCGGTCTCCACCGACGGCGTGCCCAACGACGAGATGCCCGCCCCGGACGGCGAGGAATACTTCATCACCGCGCTGTACTTCGCCTCGGCGCGCTGGGGCGAGGGCGAGGGCATCCACGCCTACCGCGCCCAGGCCGACCGGCTGCTGGCCGACATCCTGCACCGCGGCCAGATCAGCGGCGCAACCGTGACCAACCCCAAGGCCACGGCCACCAACCTGTTCGACCGGCAGGCAAAGATGGTCCGCTTCACCCCGGACCTGCCCAACGCCCGGCACACCGACGCCTCCTACCACCTGCCGGCGTTCTACGAGGTCTGGGCGCGGGTCGGGCCGCAGGCCGACCGTGCGTTCTGGCACGAGGCCGCGCAGGTCAGCCGCGACTACTTCGCCAAGGCCGCGCACCCGCGCACCGCGCTGACGCCCGACTACGGCAACTTCGACGGCACGCCCTGGGCAGCCCCGTGGCGTCCGGAGGCGGTGGATTTCCGCTACGACGCCTGGCGCACGGCGATGAACTGGTCGATGGACTGGTCCTGGTGGCGCGCCGACCCGCGCCAGGTGGAGCTGAGCAACCGCCTGCAGGCGTTCTTCCGCTCCCAGGGCATGGACCGCTACCAGAGCCTGTACACCCTGAAGGGCAAGCCGCTGGGCGGCGGCCAGACCACCGGCCTGGTGGCCATGAACGCGGTGTCCTCGCTGGCCGCCGACGACCCGCGCCGGCTGGAGTTCGTGCGCGCGCTGTGGGAGCGGCCGGTGCCGGAAGGACACCACCGCTACTACGACGGCATGCTCTACCTGATGGCCCTGCTCCATTGCAGCGGCCAGTACCGGGCGTGGATTCCGGAGCCGCAGGCCCCCTGACCGCGGCCGGGCGGCGCTAGCGCTTCGGCTCCGGCCCGCAGCCGTCGCACCCCCCGCAGGCGGAGGCGCCCGGGCCCGTGCCGGCCGGCGCGATGCGCCGCGCCAGCGCGCGCATCCAGGCCGGCCGGCCCTCGCGCACCAGCGGCGCGGCCAGCGCGATCCGTCCCCGTCGCAGGGGGCCTGGGAGCTGCTTCTTGGCGAAGATCCACAGCGCCAGCACCACCACCGCGCCGACCAGCGCGTATTGCAGCGGCAACGGCAGGTCCAGGTTCATCCGCGCATCTCCGCTAGCCCCCGCCCAGGCGCACGGCGACCTGGTAGGTCAGCAGCGAGGCCAGCCAGGCCAGCACGAACAGGTAGCCGGCCGCGATCGACATCGTCTTCCACGAGCCGGTCTCGCGCTTGATCGCCGCCCAGGTGGCGATGCATTGCGGCGCGTAGATGAACCACACCAGCAGCGACAGCCCGGTGGCCAGCGACCAGCCGTCGGAGATCAGCGGGGTCAGCGCCTGCGCGGCGGCCTCGTCGTTGGCGGCCGACAGCGCGTACACCGTGGCCAGCGAGGACACCGCCACCTCGCGCGCGGCCAGGCCCGGGATCAGCGCGATGCAGATCTGCCAGTTGAAGCCCAGCGGGGCGAACACCGCCGCCATGGCGTGGCCGATGCGGCCGGCCAGGCTGTAGTCGATGGCCGGCAGGGTTGCGTCGGCCGGCGCGGCGGGGAACGAGAGCAGCACCCACAGCAGCACGGTCAGGGCGAAGATGATCCCGCCCACGCGCTTGAGGAAGATCATGCCGCGCTCCCACAGGCCGATCAGCAGGTCGCGCGGGTGCGGCACGCGGTAGGACGGCAGCTCCAGCATCAGCGGGTGCTCGCCCTTGTCGCGGCGCCACTTCTTCATCACCCAAGACACCGCCAGCGCGCTGAGGATGCCGGCCATGTACAGGCCGAACAGCACCAGTCCCTGCAGGTTGAAGCCGCCCCAGACCTCGCGCGCGGGGATGAACGCGCCGATCAGCAGCGCGTACACCGGCAGCCGCGCCGAGCAGGTCATCAGCGGCGCGACCAGGATCGTGGCCAGGCGGTCGCGCGGGTCCTGGATACTGCGCGTGGCCATGATCCCGGGGATGGCGCAGGCGAAGCTGGACAGCAGCGGGATGAACGAGCGCCCGGACAGGCCGGCGCGGGCCATCATCCGGTCCAGCAGGAACGCCGCGCGCGGCAGGTAGCCCGATTCCTCCAGCGCCAGGATGAAGGCGAACAGGATGAGGATCTGCGGCAGGAACACGATCACCCCGCCCAGGCCGGCGATGATGCCGTCCACCAGCAGGCTGGCCAGCGGGCCTTCGCCCATGCGCGCGCCCACCCATTCGCCCAGCGCGCCGGTGGCCGCCTCGATGGCGTCCATCACCGGCGTGGCCCAGGCGTACACCGCCTGGAAGATCAGGAACATCACCGCCGCCAGGGTCAGCAGGCCGAACAGCGGGTGCAGCAGCCAGCGGTCCAGCGCATCGTCGATCCTGGCGGTGCGCGCGGGCATGCGCACCGTGGCGGCGATCAGGCGGCGGGTTTCCTCGTGCAGCGCCTGCCCGATGCCGGAATCGGAGTCGGAGTCGGAGTCGGCTGGATCGGGCAGCCGCAGCGACGGCGGCCGCAGGTGCCCGGCCAGTTGGTCGATGCGCTCGACCAGTTCCTGCGCGCCGCGGTGGCGCACGGCCACCGTCTCCACCACCGGCACGCCCAACTCGCGTTCCAGCGCGGCGCGGTCGATGCCGATGCCGCGCCGCCGCGCCGCGTCGCTCATGTTCAGGGCCACGACCATCGGACGGCCCATCTGCCGCACCTCCAGCACGAAGCGCAGGTGCAGGCGCAGGTTGGTCGCGTCGACCACGCATACCAGCAGGTCCGGCGCCGGCTCGCCCGGATAGAAGCCGCGGCACAGGTCGCGGGTGATCGCCTCGTCCAGGCTGGCGGGGTTGAGGCTGTAGGCGCCGGGCAGGTCGAGCACCGCGTAACTGCGCCCGGAAGCGGACTGCAGCCTGCCTTCCTTGCGCTCGACGGTCACCCCGGCGTAGTTGGCCACCTTCTGCCGGCTGCCGGTGAGCTGGTTGAACAGCGCGGTCTTGCCGCAATTCGGGTTGCCCAGCAGGGCCAGGCGCAGCGGCTCGGCCTGCGCGCTCACGCCACCGTCTCCCGCGCCGGCGGCGCCACCTGGACGCGCGCGGCCTCGCTGCGGCGCAGGGCGAAGCGGGTATAGCCCACCTGGACCAGCAGCGGCTCGGCGCCGAATGGCCCGCGGGCGACGATTTCCACCTGCTCGCCGGCGACGAAGCCCAGCTCGCGCAGGCGACGGGCGACGGGATCGTTGGGCTGGCGGTCTTCCACGGACTCTACGGTGACGGAACGGCGAAGCGGCATGTCGGACAGCAGCACGGAGTCTTCCGCTTATCAAGAACTGTTCTCAATTGTATCATCGCCGCCACCGCACTGCCCGCCGCCGGGCGCCCCTTACCCGTCGTACCGCCGCGCTGCGTCATGGCCGCGGCGGTGGGGGCGGCTATCATCCCGGGCAGCAATCCCCCGGGAGCGATGATGGCGCAACCACTGCTGATCGAGCACGCAGGCCCGGTGCTGCGCCTGCGCCTGAATCGCCCGCAGTTGCACAACGCCTTCGACGCCGGACTGATCGCCGCATTGACCGCCGCACTGCACGCCGCCGGCGTCGACGACGCGGTGCGAGCGGTGGTGCTGGCCGGCGAAGGGCCTTCGTTCTCGGCCGGCGCGGACCTGCAATGGATGCGCGGCATGGCCGCCGCCAGCCAGGACGCCAACCGCGCCGATGCACTGGAGCTGGCGCGGCTGATGCGCACCCTGGACGAACTGCCCAAGCCGACCATTGCCCGCGTCCAGGGGCCGGCCTTCGGTGGCGGCGTGGGCCTGGTGGCCTGCTGCGACATCGCCATCGGCGCGCCGCAGGCCCGCTTCGGCCTGACCGAGGTGCGCCTGGGCCTGCTGCCGGCGGTGATCTCGCCGTACGTGGTCGCGGCCATCGGGCCGCGCCAGGCGCGGCGCTGGTTCGCCACCGGCGAGGCGTTCGACGCCGACACCGCCCTGCGCCTGGGCCTGCTGCACCAGGTCGTGGCCGCCGAGGACCTGGACCAGGCGGTCGCCGCCCAGCTCGCCCTGCTCGACCGCGCCGCGCCGCGCGCCGCCGCCGCCGCCAAGGCCCTGGTGCGCGACGCCGCCCCCGGGGCCGACGCCACCGCGCAGGACCGCGCCAACGCCGACCTGATCGCGCGCTTGCGCGTTTCCGCGGAAGGCCAGGAAGGGCTGGCGGCGTTCCTGGAAAAGCGTCCGCCGGCCTGGGCCGGTCCCCGGGAGTAGGCCGATGGCGACGCTCGAACGTGCCGGTCCCGCCGCCGCCGGCCCCGCGGCGGGCATGTTCGGCAAGGTCCTCATCGCCAACCGCGGCGAGATCGCCTGCCGCGTCATCCGCACCTGCCGCCGCCTGGGCATCGCCACGGTGGCGGTGTACTCGCAGGCCGACGCCGGCGCGCTACACGTGCGCCTGGCCGACGAGGCCCACTGCATCGGCGGCCCCGCCCCGGCCGACAGCTACCTGCGCGGCGAGGCGGTGATCCAGGCCGCGTTGCGCAGCGGCGCGCAGGCGATCCACCCGGGCTACGGCTTCCTGTCGGAGAACGCGGACTTCGCCGAGGCGGTGCACGCGGCCGGGCTGGCGTTCATCGGCCCGCGCGCCGAATCGATGCGGCGCATGGGCAGCAAGGCCGGCGCCAAGCAGTTGATGGCGCAGGCGGGCGTGCCGGTGGTGCCCGGCTACAACGGCGAGGACCAGTCGCCGGACACCCTCGCGCGCGAGGCCGCGCGCACCGGCTTCCCGCTGATGGTCAAGGCCGCCCACGGCGGCGGCGGCAAGGGCATGCGCGTGGTCCACCGCGCGGAGGACTTCGCCGCGGCGCTGGAGAGCTGCCAGCGCGAGGCGCGCAACGCCTTCGGCCGCGACCGCGTGCTGCTGGAACGCTACGTGGCCTCGCCCCGGCACATCGAGGTGCAGGTGTTCGGCGACCGCCACGGCAACCTGATCCACCTCAACGAGCGCGAATGCTCGGCCCAGCGCCGCTACCAGAAGGTGCTGGAGGAATCGCCCTCGCCCTTCCTCACCCCGGAACTGCGCCGGGCCATGGGCGAGGCGGCGGTGGCCGCCGCGCGCACGATCGACTACGTCAACGCCGGCACGGTCGAGTTCATCGTCGATCCGGACGGCGGCTTCTATTTCATGGAGATCAACACCCGGCTGCAGGTCGAACACCCGGTCACCGAGATGGTCGCCGGCCTGGACCTGGTCGAGTGGCAGTTGCGCGTGGCCGCCGGCGAGCCGCTGCCGCTGGCCCAGGAACAGGTACCGCGGCACGGCCACGCGATCGAGGTGCGCCTCTACGCAGAGGACGCCGATGCCGGCTTCCTGCCCGCATCGGGCACCCTGCGCGCGCTGGAGCTGCCGCCGCCGTCACCGCAGGTGCGCATCGACGCGGGCGTGGAGGCCGGCGACACCGTCACCGTGTTCTACGACCCGATGATCGCCAAGCTCGTCGTCCACGATGCCGACCGGCCGCGCGCGCTGGCACGGCTGCGCCAGGCGCTGGCGCAGTGCCACGTCGCCGGGCCGAAGACCAACCTGGCCTTCCTCGAAGCGCTGGCGCGGCATCCGGCCGTGGTCGAGGGCCGGATCGACACCGGCTACCTGGACCGGCACCTGGACGAATTCCTCGACGCCGCCGCGCCGGTGCCCGCGCCCCTGCTCGCCGCCGCGGGCGCCGCCTGGCTGCTGCGGCTGCAGGCCGGCGAAGCCGCCGCCGCCGGCGACCCGCACTCGCCCTGGGCGGTGGCCGACGGCTGGCGCCTGCATGGCCGCGCCGTCCGCCGGCTGCGCCTGCAGGCCGGCGACGCCGTCCATGCGCTGGCCGCCAGCGGCCACGGCGGCGACTGGAAGGCGACGGTCGACGGCGGCGATGTACAAGCCATCGACGACGCCAGGCTTTCGGGCACGGCGCTGGACCTGCGCATCGACGGACAGGCTCGCCGGCTGGCCGCGCGCTTCGACGGCGATACCCTGGAACTGCACGACGGCACGCGCCGCCTGCCGGTACGCTTGCTGCCGCCCGAGCAGGCCGGCGGCGGCGCCGACCCGGCCGGCGACGGCCGCGTGCTGGCGCCGATGCCGGGCAAGGTGGCCATGCTCCTGGCCGCCGCCGGCCAGGCGGTGCAGGCCGGCCAGCCGCTGCTGGTGATGGAGGCGATGAAGATGGAATTGACGATCAAGTCCCCGCGCGACGGCGTGGTATCGGACCTGCGCGCGGCCGCCGGCGACTTCGTCGAGGCCGATACCGTGCTCGCCATCGTGGCGGAAGCCTGAGCGATGGCCGACTTCGTCCGCATCGTCGAGGTCGCCCCGCGCGACGGACTGCAGAACGAGGCCCGGCACGTGGCCACCGCCGACAAGATTGCGCTGGTGGACCGCCTGTCGGCCACCGGCCTGCGCAGCATTGAGGCCACCAGCTTCGTCAGCCCCAGGTGGGTGCCGCAACTGGCCGACGCGGCCGAGGTGATGGCCGGCATCGTACGTCGCCCGGGCGTGTCCTACCCGGTGCTGGTGCCCAACGAGCAGGGCTACGCGCGCGCGCGCGCCGCCGGCGCCGAGGAGGTGGCGGTGTTCACCGCCGCTTCCGAAGCGTTCGCCCGCAAGAACATCAACGCCTCCATCGATACGTCGATCGACCGCTTCGCCCCGGTGCTGGCGCGGGCCGCGCGCGACGGCGTGCGCGTGCGCGGCTACGTCTCCACCGTGCTGGGCTGCCCCTACCAGGGCGAGGTGCCGCTGACCGAGGTGGTCCGCGTGGCCCGGCGCCTGCACGCCATGGGCTGCTACGAGATCTCGCTGGGCGATACCATCGGCGTGGGCACCCCGCGCAAGGCGCGGGCGATGCTGCGGGCAGTGGCCGCCGAGGTGCCGATGGCGGCGCTGGCGGTGCATTTCCACGATACCTACGGGCAGGCGCTGGCCAACGTGGCCGCCTGCGTCGAGGCCGGGGTGCGGGTGGCCGACTCGGCCGTAGCCGGCACCGGCGGCTGCCCCTACGCGCGCGGCGCCAGCGGCAACGCCGCCAGCGAGGACCTGGTGTACATGCTGCACGGCATGGGCATCGACACCGGCATCGACCTGGAGGCACTGGCCGAGACCGGCCGCTGGCTCGCCGCGCGCCTGGGCCGGCCCACCGGCAGCAAGGCCGGCCAGGCGCTGGCCCACGCCTGAAGGCGGTCGACGGCCGCTACCTCATCGGCAAGCGACCATCGGGCGATGGCGCGGCGCTCCGGCCGCACGGAATCCGCCGCGCGTCCATCCAGCCCGCGGCGACCGGGCCAGCATGCACGGCGCCACCGCCTGCCCGCTCGCCGCCGATGCACGCCCGCAAGCTTCAGGCCACCGCCGGCAATGCGGCGATCTCGGCCGCGAGCAGCTCGCCCAGCACCTTGATCCCGGCGTCGATCTTCTCGCCGGGCACGGTGACGAAGGACAGGCGCAAGGTGTTGGCGCGCGGCTCGATGGCGTAGAACGGCGCCCCCGGCACGAAGGCCACGTTGCGCTCCACCGCCTTGGCCAGCAGCACGCCGCTGTCCAGGCCCTCGGGCAACTCGACCCAGATGAACATGCCGCCCTCGGGGCGGTTCCAGCGCGCCTGCGGCGGGAACTCGCGCTCCAGCGCGGCCAGCATGCGCTCGCACTGCTGCGCGTAGAGGCTGCGGATGGAGGGGATGTGCGCGTCGAGGAAGCCGTCCCGCAGCGCCTCGTGGACGATGCGCTGCGAGAACGAGGGCGTGTGCAGGTCCGCGGCCTGCTTGGCCTGGACCATCTTGGCGTGCACCTGCTCCGGCGCGACCACGTAGCCCAGGCGCAGGCCCGGCGCCAGCACCTTGGAGAACGAGCCCATGTAGATCACCCCGTCGGGGTTCATCGACAGCAGGCTGGGCAGGGCCTCGCCGCCGTAGGACAGCTCGCCGTAGGGATCGTCCTCCACCAGCGGCACGCCCGCCTCGGCAGCCAGCGCCACCAGCGCCTCGCGTCGCGCCAGCGGCATCCGCCGGCCGGTGGGGTTCTGGAAGTTGGGCAGGCAGTAGAGGAAGCGCGCGCCGGACAGCCGCGCGGCGTCCAGCGCATCGGTGACGATGCCCTGGGCGTCGGCGGGCAGCGCGCCGAACCGCGGCGAGAACAGCGAGAACGCCTGCAGCGCGCCCAGGTAGCTGGGCGTCTCCACCAGCACCTTGCTGCCCTCGTCGATCAGCACCTTGCCCAGCAGGTCCAGGCCCTGCTGCGAGCCGGTGGTGATCAGCACCCGCGAAGCGGGAATGGCGGCGCCGGGGCGGCTCAGGCGCGCGGCAACCCATTCGCGCAGCGGCGCGAAGCCTTCCGTGGGGCCGTACTGCAGCGCCGCGTGCGGTGCCTCGCGCAGCACCTTCTCGGTGGCCTCACGCATGCGCTCGACCGGGAAGGTGGCCGGTGACGGCAGGCCGCCGGCGAAGGAAACGACTTCGGGGCGCTCGGTGATCTTGAGGATCTCGCGGATGGCCGAGCTGGTCAGCGCCCGGGCGCGCCCGGACAGGACGAATTGGGTAGACATGGCCGCATTGTACCGGGCCGTCCCCACCCGGACGCGGCCCCGGGCGGCGGCGAGGCCACCAAATTTTCACGCCGTTTCAACGTCGCCTTACCGGGTGGCGGAAACAATCGGTTCCCGTACCGCACGGAAAAAGGAGGTCGCCATGTCCTTCCGCCAGTTCCCCGCCACCGGCGACGACGGCAACGCCTACATCATCATCGAGTTCCACGAGGAGCGCGACGGGAAGGCCTCGCTGCGCTACGAACTGGCCGATGGGCAGCGCCTGCAGCGCGATGCCAAGCGCTTCTCCAACGCCGACGGCACCCTGGTGCTGACCGCCGATTGATCGAGAGCGGCCGGGGCGGCCGCCGGCGGTTCCATTCAGGGGCTTTCGAGCACCCGTCCCAGGCCGTCGCGGTCGATCTCCGCCGCCGCCGCGCGCAGCGTGTCCACGTCGGCGCCGTCCTCGAAGCCGATGCGGAAATGCACCTCGCCGGCCGGCGTGCGCGAGGAGTGGATCGAGGACAGGCTGATGCCGTGCCGCTCGAATACGTGCAGCAGGGTGCGCAGCGAGCCGGCCCGGTCCGCGGGCAGGTGCACGCTCAGGGAGCGGGTTTCGGTCAGGTCGGCCAGCAGGTAGCCGACCCGCTCGAAGGTGTAGCTGCCGTCGGCCATCGCCGCCTCGCCCCACACCTGGCGGTTGCCGTCCAGGTACTGCGCGCGGAACTCGGCCCGGGCCGCCTCGTCGCCGCGTTCGACCAGGCCCTGCAGGCCTGCGATCTGCGCCGCCAGCCGGGCCAGCATCTCGCCGGTGTGTGGGTTGCAGAACTGGATGTCCGCGTAGATCTCCGGGTTCAGCGAGAGGATGCGCGCGGTCACCGCTGCGTCCATCTCGAAGCCGATCGAGCGGTACGGCATCAGCGCCGCCGGGCCGCCCAGCTCGCCGGCGAAGCTGCGCAGCACCCCCGCCTGGCCCAGGTGGGTGGCGTGCACCATGGCCTGGACCAGCGCCATCACCCGGTCGTGGTGCGCGGGCGCGGCGCGCACGTACTCGCCCTGCAGCGCGTCCAGCAGTTCCTGCAGCCACGGCCGCCAGGCGGCCAGGCGCGCCTCGCAGACCACCACCACGCGCCCCTTCAGGGTGGGCGTCTTCAGCGGCGCGGTCATCGGGTGCAGGCCCACCACCTCGGCCTGCGAGGCCAGCATCGCCTCCACCGGCATCTGCTTGAGCGAGGTGATGTCCAGCCACAGCCGGCCGCGTTCGCGCCCGGCCGAGCGGGCGACGTAGTCGGCGATCAGCCCCGGGGTGTGCCGGATCGGCGTGGCGAACACCAGTACCTGGGCCTGGTCGAGCAGGCGCTCGGGCGGGTCGCTGCCGGGGTCGGCCGGGTCATGGCCCAGCACCCGCAGGCCCATGCGCTGCTCGAAGAAGCGGCGCAGCCAGCGGCCGTAGGCGCCGTCGCTGCCCACGATGCCCACCACCGGTGTCTGCGCGGCCTCCCGCACGGTGCTCAAAACGGCACCGCCGGAAAGCGCGCCGGGCCATCGGCCAGCGCCGCGGCGGGAGCGGCCAGTACGTCCAGTTCCTCCCAGCCATGGGCCAGGGTAGATTCCAGCGCGGCGTGGACCCCCGCCAGCGCACGCTCGGCCGCGCGCGGCGGCGCCTCGCCGCGCAGCAGGAATGCCGCCAGCAGGGCGGCCAGCACGTCGCCGGTGCCGGCCACGTCCACGTCCAGGCACGGCGAGCGCAAGCGCCAGGCGGCATCGCGGCCGACCAGCAGGGTGAGCAGGTCGCCGCCCTCGCCCGCCACGCTGTGCGCCAGCACCCATTCCGGGCCCCGCGCCAGCAAGGCGCGCGCGGCCTCCAGCGCGTCGGCCTGCCCCAGCGCCGGCCGCCCGCTCAGGTTTTCCAGCTCGAAGGCGTTGGGCGTGACCATCCAGGCCAGCGGCAGCAGCCGCTGCGCGAACACCGCCTCCAGCCCCGGTTCCACGTAGGCCCCGGTATGGGTATCGCCGATGACCGGGTCGAGCAGGTAGCGCGGCGCGGCGCCGGCGGCATGGCGGTCCTCCAGCCAGGCGGCGAAGGCCTCGCCGTTGGCGACGCTGCCGAAGTATCCGGATACCAGCATCGGCGCGCGCGCACTCACGCCGCGCTCGTCCAGCCCGCGCAGCAGGTCGGCCAGCCATTCGGCCGGCAGCACCCGGCCGCGCAGGGTGGGATAGAAGGGCGTGTTGCTGAGCAGCGTGGTCGGCACCTCGGCCACGCGCACACCGAGCATGCGCAGCACCGGCACGGCGGCGCTGTTGCCGGCATGGCCATAGGCCAGTTGCGACTGCACCGAGACCAGGTCCACCGGCATAGGCCCCGAGGGGCGCTTGCCGCGCTCGTGGACCAGGTGGGTTTCCAGGCTGTCGCTCATTCAGTCGTCGGAGGAACGGGGCGAAGCATGCTAACGCGTCGGTCCGGCCGCGGTGCGCAGCGTTTCAACTGCAACCGACATTGGCCCGTCCTTGCGGCGCAGCTTCGGCAGGCATGCGCGCGCGCCGAACCGCACGGCCAGGACGGCCACGCACCGGCACCGTCCAGGCGCGTTCCGGCGGACTCCCTTTGCAGTGCGCCGGCCGCCGGCCGCACCGCGAAGCGCAGGGCGGGCGATACGGCCGATGGAAGGCTTCCGGCCGCCACGTGCGGCGGCTACACTCCGGCGATGAGGCAAAGACTCCGGGGAAACGCACCATGGCACGCATCCTGATCGTCGACGATTCTCCGTCGCAGTTGCTGGGCATCCAGCGCATCGTCGAGAAGCTTGGCCATGAGACCCTGACCGCCGAGGACGGCGCCGCCGGCGTGGAAGTGGCCAAGGCCGAACTGCCCGACCTGATCCTGATGGACGTGGTGATGCCCAACCTCAACGGGTTCCAGGCCACGCGCACGCTCAGCCGCGAAAACTCCACCCGCGGCATCCCGGTGGTGCTGGTCACCACCAAGGACCAGGACACCGACCGCATGTGGGGCATGCGCCAGGGCGCGCGCGCCTACCTGACCAAGCCGTTCTCCGAGACCGACCTGTCCGACGTCATCGGCCGGCTGCTCGGCGGCGACGAGGACCCGCCCCCTTCGGCGGCCTGAGCCGGCGCCTCATTCGCCGAAGGCGCGGGCCAGGTCGAGGTAGGCCTTGCGCTGGGCCTCGGTGGCCGGGGCCGGCGCCTGCACCTCCAGCTCGACGATCTGGTCGCCCGCCGCCTGCTCGCCCGACGCGCCGGCCGGCAGGCCGCGCCCGCGCAGCCGCAGCTTGCGCCCCGAATCGGACTCGGCCGGGATCTTCAGTTCCACCGCACCGCCCAGGGTGGGCACGCTGAGCGTGGTGCCCAGCGCCGCCTGCCACGGCTGCACCGGCAGGGCATAGAGGATGTTGCGCCCGTCCACCTCGAACTGGGGATGGGCCAGGTATTCGATCTCCAACAGCAGGTTGCCGCCGCCGTTGCCCTGCCCGGCCAGGCGGATCGACTGCCCGGCGCGGATGCCCCGCGGCACCCGCACCTCAAGCTGCCGCCCGTTGAGGGTGATGCGCACGCTGTCGCCGCGGTACACCGCCTCCAGCGGCACCGCCAGCCTGGCCCGGGTGTCGCCACGCGGCTGCGGCCCGCGCCCGCCGGCGCCGCGCTGGCGGGCGAAGATGCTCTCGAAGAAGTCGCTGAAACCGCCCCCGCCGCCGCGGCCGCCCGCATCGCCGAACACTTCCTCGAAGTCGAATCCCGCGCCGTCGAACCCGTCCGGCGGCGGGTGGAACTCCTGCCCCGGCCGGTAGCCGCGCGCACGCAACTGGTCGTAGGCCGAGCGCTTGGCCGGGTCGCGCAGCGCCTCGTAGGCTTCGCCCACCGCCTTGAACTTCTCCTCGGCGCCGGGCTCCTTGCTCACGTCCGGGTGGTACTTGCGCGCCAGGCGGCGGTAGGCCGACTTGATCTCGGCCTCGCCGGCGCTGGGTTCCACGCCCAGGATCGCGTAGTAGTCCTTGAATTCCATCCGTTCACCATTGCTCAGGCGCGGCCGCGCGGCACGAAGCGCACGGCCCCATGAAGAAGAGGCCCGTGACGCGGACGCCACGGGCCTGGATTCTAAAGGCTACGCCCTCCGCCGCCTCACAACGGCGGCGGAGGACGGTACCGGCCGGCCGATGTCCCCGGCACGGCCCGCGCCGCGCGCTACTGCACCTGGATGCGGCGCGGCGTGGCCTGCGGGCGCTTGGGGATGTCGATCCGCAGCACCCCGTGGAGGCCGCTGGCGGTGACCCCGTCCGGGTCGGCGCTGTCGGGCAGGGCGAAGCGGCGGTAGAAGCTGCCCCAGGCGCGCTCGCGGCGCGAATAGCCTGCGTCCTCCCGTTCCTGCTCGCCGGCGCGCTCGCCCTTCAGGCTGAGGATGCCCTTGTCCATCTGCACCTCGATCTCCTTGGGGTCCACGCCAGGGATGTCGGCGAGGATGACGAAGCGATCGGCCTCCTCGCGGATGTCCACGCGCGGCGCCCACTGGCTGGTCACCACGTCGGACTGGTCGCCGGCGGCCTCGCCGAAGAAGCGGTCGAATACCTGCTTGAACTCGTCCTGCAGGTGGCGGCCCGGGAAGTTGCTGTGCGTGTTGTAGCGGACAATGGTCATGTCGGTCTCCTGGCTCGGATTGGCCGCGTTGCGCCGCGGCGATGAACGCAAGATGGGCGTGGGCGCGCGCGTTTCAACAGCCGCCACGCCCGCGCAACACGACTGCGGCTAGACTGCGTTCAGCCTCCGGTCCGCGACCGGCCTTCCCCCCGAGGAACCCCGCAATGACCATCCAGATCGGCGACCGTATTCCCGAAGTCGTGCTCAAGTGCATCCGCGAGGGCGTGGAGAGCGTGGACACCCGCACCCTGTTCGACGGCCGCAAGGCGGTGCTGTTCGCGGTGCCCGGCGCCTTTACCCCCACCTGCTCGGAAAAGCACCTGCCCGGCTTCATCGCCCACTTCGAGGACTTCCGCAGCCGCGGCGTCGACGTGGTCTGCATGGCGGTCAACGACCCGTTCGTGATGCAGGCCTGGGGCAAGACCCTGAACGCGCCGGACGGCCTGCAACTGGTGTCCGACGGCAACGCCGACCTGACCCGCGCCCTGGGCCTGGAGATGGACGCCAGCGGCTACGGCATGGGCCTGCGCGCGCGCCGTTTCGCGCTGTACATCGAGGATGGCGTGGTCCGGCAGTTGTTCGTCGAGGCGCCGGGCGAGTTCAAGGTGTCCTCGGCCGAGAACGTGCTGCAGCACCTGCCCTGAGCAGCGCGGCGGGCGCGACGGCGGCGCTCAGCGCGCGGCCGGCGCCGGCCGGTCCCGGGCCGGCTCGCCGGTCCCCTCCATCGCGGCGACCGGTACGTGCCCGGGTACGTACCCGATGGAGGCCGGCCCGGGCCGCGGCCCGATGTGCGCCACGCCGAAGCGCACCTGCGCCCATGCCCCGCTCTCGGCCAGCGCGGTGAGCACGTGGGTGCCGCGGCCCGCCGCCGCATAGTCGTACTCGAAGCCGCGCGCCCCTTCGGTCTGCGCGATCCAACGCCCGTCCAGTAGCCATTGCACCCGCACGGAGGTGCCCAGGGCGCGCACGCGCAGGCGCAGGCCGCGCGGGCTGCCTGGCGGCGGCGCCAGGGTGGCACGGTCGGCGATGCCCTCGATCCGCAGCGACTCCATCGCCTCGCGCCCGTCGGCCACGCAGTCCGGCGCGAGCGGCGGCAGGGTCGCGGCGCGGCGCACGCCGGCCGGCAGCCAGGGCGACAGCAGCGCCGGCCAGCGTGCGATCTCCGCTTCGCGCGCCTGGTGCGGCCGCGCGCAGTCGGCGGACAGGCGCAGGCCGCTGGCGGCGTCCACCCGGAAGCGCTCGCGGCCGGCGTTCCACAGGCGCGCATCGCGCTCGGGAAAGGTGGGCGGCGTGGTGCCGTCCAGCCGCCACGCATCGAGGCGCCGCTGGCACAGCGCCGCCGGCGTCTGCGCGGCGGCCAGCCCCAGCGGCCAGCAGATCTCGGCACGGTCCACCGACGCCGGGCGCGGCACCGGGTCGGCGTCGCCCGGCGCGCGCGGCAGGCTGTCCACCACCTCAAACAGCAGCGGCAGCGCGGTGATCGCGCCGTACTGCCCCGGCAGCGGCGTGCCGTCCGGGCGTCCGACCCAGACCCCGACCGTGTGCCGCCGCGTGCCGCCCACCGCCCAGGCATCGCGGAAGCCGTAGCTGGTGCCGGTCTTCCACGCCACCGGCGGCCGCGTGCCGGTGGCGAATGCGGCGGCATGGCCCGGCCTCGGGTTGGCCTGCAGGATCTCGCGCACGATCCAGGCCGCGCCCGGCGACAGCAGGCGGCGCTCGACCAGCGGCTGTTCCGGGGTGTGGCGCACCTGCGCGGCCACGCCCTGGCGCTGGAAGGCGGCGAAGGCACCGACCAGTTCCTCCAGGCGCACGCCGGTGCCGCCCAGGATCAGCGGCAAGCCGGGCCGCGCCCCGCGCGGGAAGCGCAGCGGCACGCCCGCATGGTTCAGCCGGGCGGCGAAGCGTGCCGGGCCCACCCGGTCGAGCAGGTCCACCGCCGGCACGTTCAGCGACAGCCGCAGCGCCGTGGCCGCGCCGACCGGGCCATTGAACGCCTCGCCGAAATTGCCCGGCCGGTATCCGCCGAAGTCCTGCGGCGCGTCCACCAGCAGGCTTTCGGAATGGATCAGGCCATCGTCCAGGGCCATGCCGTACAGGAACGGCTTGAGCGTGGAACCGGGCGAGCGCCAGGCCCGGACCATGTCCACGTGGCCCAGCCGCTCGCGGTCGCCGAAGGCCACCGAGCCGACGTAGGCGCGCGCCTCCATGGTCGCGTTGTCCACCACCAGCAACGCGGCCGACGTGCGCGGCGGCAGCGCGGCGAAGTAGGCGGTCACCCGCTCCTCCAGCGCCCGCTGCAGGTCGGCATCGAGCGTGGTGACGATGCGCGACGCCCGCGGTCGTTGCTGGCGCAGGCGCTGGGCCAGCAGCGCGGCGTGCACGGGCACCTGCAGCGAGCGCGCGACCACCGGCTCGATCCGCGCGTCCTCCACGTCCAGTGCCGACCACGCGCCCAGCGCCCGCATCCGCGCCAGCACCTTGTCGCGCGCCGCGCGCGCCGCTTCCGGGTGGCGGTCCGGCCGCAGCCGGCTGGGCGCCTGCGGCAACACCGCCAGCAACGCGGCCTCGGCGTGCGACAGGCGCGCGGCCGGCTTGCCCAGGTAGGCCCAACTGGCGGCCTCCACGCCCTCGATGGTGCCGCCGAACGGCGCCCGCTCCAGGTACACCTGCAGGATCTGGTCCTTGGACAGGCGCGCTTCCAGTTGCAGCGCGCGCGCCATCTGCCTCAGCTTGCCGGCGAGGCTGCGGGTGTCGTGCCCGTCGAGGATGCGCGCCACCTGCATGCTCAGGGTCGAGCCGCCGGAGACGATGCCGCCGCTGCGCAGCCATTGCCAGGCCGCGCGCAGCAGTGCGGCCGGATTTACCCCGGGATGGCGGTGAAACCAGCGGTCCTCGTAGTTGAGCAGCGCCTCCAGGTACAGCGGCGAGACCGATTCCGGCGTGGCCGGATAGCGCCAGACGCCCTGAGCATCGGCGAAGGCCCGCAACGGCGTGCCGTCGCGGGCGGTGACCACCGTGGCGATGCCGGCGTCGCTGCCGGGCAACGGCGGCGGGAAGGCCAGGTCCAGGGCCAGCGCCGCGACGAGCACGGCCACGGTCCCCCAGCGCAGCCACAGCAGCAGCCGGCGCGGGGAGAAACGTCGAATCGGTCGTGGTCCTGCTGGCTCCGAACGCATGCGCCGACAACGTGCCGCGGCCTGGCGCCGCCCGCCCATTGGACGCGATCCATGCCCGGCAGAGGAAGCCCTGGCGAAAGCACCGGAAAATCCGGGCGCGATCTCCTGGATGCCCGGTGACGGTCCGGTCCAGCAGGGCGATGCCTTCAAAGCTGGCTTCGGGCGAGCCGCACCGTCACGGAAAACGCCAGCTTCGGAAGGGCCCGCCGTCCCGAGGGGGCAGCGCCATCCCCCGACCGCCGCGGCTCCCGCCGAGGCCCACGACAAACGGCGCTCTTGCCATTGCCGTTGGACGTTACCGTCGAGCCTCCCGCCGCCTCACTGCGAAGTCGCGCCGGAGAGATGCCTCGCGGCGCTCAGCTCAGCGCAGCCCCGTCTCCGACCGCGCGATCACCAGGCGCTGGATCTCCGAGGTGCCCTCGTAGATCTCGGTGATCTTGGCGTCGCGGAAATAGCGTTCCAGCGGCATCTCCTTGGAGTAGCCCATGCCGCCGTGGATCTGCACCGCCTGGTGGGCGATCCACATCGCCGCCTCCGAGGCGGTGAGCTTGGCGATGGCCGCCTCGGCCGAGAACGGCCTGCCCTGCGCCTTCAGCCACGCCGCGCGCAGCGTCAGCAGCAGCGAGGCGTCCAGCTTGCACTTCATGTCGGCGATCTTGGCCTGGGTCATCTGGAAGGTGCCGATGGCCGCGCCGAACGCCTTGCGCTCCCTCGCGTATTCCAGGGTCTTCTCGTACGCCGCGCGGGCGATGCCGACGGCCTGCGAGGCGATGCCGATGCGGCCCGCATCCAGCACGCCCATGGCGACCTTGAAGCCCTCGCCTTCCTTGCCCAGCACGTCGGCCGGCCCGGCCACGTAGTCGGCGAACTCGATCTCGCAGGTCGCCGATGCGCGGATGCCCAGCTTGGGCTCGGTCTTGCCGCGGTGGAAGCCCGGCCGCTCGGTGTCGACGATGAAGGCGGTGATGCCGCGCGAGCCCTTGTCCGGCTCGGTCATCGCGAACAGCACGATGTACCTGGCCACCGGGCCGGAGGTGATCCAGCTCTTCTTGCCGTTGATCACGAACGTGCCGTCGGCCTGCTTCGCCGCACGGCAGCGCATGGCCGTGGCGTCGGAGCCGGACTGCGGCTCGGTCAGGGCGAAGGCGCCGATATGGCGGCCCTCAGCGATCGCGCGCACGTGGGTCTGCTTCTGCTCCTCGCTGCCATGCGTGAGGATGCCACTGCAGAACAGCGAGTTGTTGACCGACATGATGGTCGAGTGGGCCGCGTCGCCAGCGGCGATCTCGATCATCGCCAACACGTAGCTCACCGGGTCCATGCCGGCGCCGCCGTACTCGGCGGGCACCTCGATGCCCATCAGCCCGTTCTCGCCGAGCAGGCGGATGTTGTCCAGCGGGAACTCGCCGCTGCGGTCGAAGCGCTCGGCACTGGGCGCGACCACGTCCTGGGCGATGCGGCGCGCCACGTCCTGCAGCATGAGCTGTTCTTCGGTGAAGCTGAAATCCACGGGGAACCCCTCCGTTCCGGTCGATGGTCCCGATTGTAACCGCCCCACCATTCGCATGCGTATGTGGTTGACCCGCCCTGCCCGCGGCGAGACAATCATCTCTATATCGCGATAGGAAGATATCTATGGACCTGGAAGACTGGTCGGTCCGGTTGAAGGTCTTCGCCGACGCCACCCGCGTGCGCTTGCTGGCGCTGCTGGAGCTGGAGGAACTGACCGTGGCCGAGCTGTCCTCGGTCACCCGCCTGGCCCAGCCGCGCGTGTCCACCCACCTGGCCAAGCTGAAGGAGGCCGGGCTGGTGCGCGACCGCCGCGCCGGCGTGTCGGCCTACTACCGCTTCGACGAGGACGCGCTGGACCCGGCCCAGCGCATCCTCTGGCAGACCCTGAGCACCGGCAGCGACGATCCGCTGCTGCGCCAGGACGCCGAGCGCCTGCCGGGCGTGCTGGCCGCGCGCGCCGCCGGCCAGAACTGGGCCGACAGCGTGGCCGGGGACATGGAGCGCCACTATTCCCCCGGCCGCACCTGGGAGGCGCTGGCGCGCAGCGCGCTGCCGCTGCTGGAGACCGGCGACGTGCTCGACATCGCCTCCGGCGACGGCGTGCTGGCCGAGCTGCTGGCCCCGCACTCGCATCGCTACGTCTGCATCGACACCAGCGCGCGCGTGGTCGCCGCCGCCGCCGAGCGCCTGCGCCGGCTGCGCAACGTGGAAGTGCGCGAGGGCGACATGCACGCCCTGCCTTTCGAGGACGGCAGCTTCGACCTGGTGGTGCTGATGCACGCCCTGACCTACTCGACGCTGCCGGCGCAGGCCGTGGCCGAGGCCGCGCGCGTGCTGCGCCGTGGCGGCCGCCTGCTGCTGACCAGCCTGGCCCGGCACGAGCATCGCGCGGTGGTGGAGACCTACGGCCACGTCAACCTCGGCTTCGCCGCCAAGGAGCTGCGCCGCTTCGTGGAGAAGGCCGGGCTGGAGACCGCCAGCCTGGAGAGCGTCACCCGCGAGCGCCGCCCGCCGCACTTCGAGGTGCTTTCTTTGATCGGGAACAAGCCATGACCGCAAGTGCGAACCCCGCGCAGGAACCTGCGCCCCCCGGCGCCGGATTCGCGCGCACGCTGCCCTGGCTGCACCCGCGGCGCGTGGCCTTGCTGGAGGCGTCCCTGCGCGAGCGCATCCTCATCATCGACGGGGCCATGGGCACGATGATCCAGCAGCACGCCCTGGAAGAGGCCGACTACCGCGGCGAACGCTTCGCCGCCGGCTACGATTCCGCGCACCGATCCGCTGCGCAGGACCCGGCCCACGCGCACGGCCCGGGCTGCGACCACGCGCCGCAGGGCCACGATCTCAAGGGCAACAACGACCTGCTGCTGCTGACCCGGCCCGAGCTGATCGCCGGCATCCACCGCGCCTACCTGGAGGCCGGCGCCGACCTGGTGGAGACCAACACCTTCAACGCCACCTCCGCCAGCCAGGCCGACTACCACCTCGAACACCTGGTGTACGAGTTGAACAAGGCCGGCGCCCACGTCGCGCGCCAGGTGTGCGACGAGATCGAGGCCGCCACCCCGCAGCAGCCCCGCTTCGTGATCGGCGTGCTCGGCCCGACCAGCCGCACCGCGTCGATCAGCCCCGACGTCAACGACCCGGGCTTCCGCAACACCAGCTTCGACGAGCTGCGCACCACGTACGCACAGGCGGTGGAAGGCCTGATCGACGGCGGCGCCGACGCCCTCATGGTCGAGACCATCTTCGACACCCTCAACGCCAAGGCCGCCCTCTACGCCATCGAGGAAGTGTTCGACGCGCGCGGCGGGCGGCTGCCGGTGATGATCTCCGGCACCATCACCGACGCTTCCGGCCGCACCCTGTCCGGGCAGACCGCCGAGGCCTTCCACACCTCGCTGGCCCACGCGCGGCCGCTGTCGATCGGCCTGAACTGCGCGCTCGGCGCGCAGGAGCTGCGCCCGCACGTGGAGGCGCTTGCCGGGACATCGCCGTACTACGTCAGCGCCCATCCCAACGCAGGCCTGCCCAACGCCTTCGGCGGCTACGACCAGACCCCCGAGGAGATGGCCGGGATGCTGGAGGAATTCGCCCGCTCCGGCCTGCTCAACCTGGTCGGCGGCTGCTGCGGCACCACGCCGGACCACATCCGCGCCATCGCCGAGGCCGTGCGTGGATTGCCGCCACGGGTACCGCCGGCGGCACTGGAGCAGGCGGCATGAGCGCTCCCGCCACCCTCCCATTCCCCGTGGCCGTCGTTCCCGCCTGCGCGGGTCCGGCGGCCTTCCGGCCGCGCAACCGCTGATACGAAGACCATGCCCGCACCCACCCCCCGCCATACCCGCCTGTCCGGCCTGGAGCTCCTGGTCATCACGCCGGAGCTGCTGTTCGTCAACGTCGGCGAGCGCACCAACGTCACCGGCAGCGCGCAGTTCCGCAAGCTGATCAAGGACGGACGCTACGCCGAGGCGGTGGACGTGGCGCGCCAGCAAGTGGGCAGCGGCGCGCAGATCCTCGACGTGAACATGGACGAGGGCCTGATCGATTCGGAAAAGGCCATGGTCAGGTTCCTCAACCTGATCGCCTCCGAGCCGGACATCGCCAGGATCCCGGTGATGGTCGATTCCTCCAAGTGGAGCGTGATCGAGGCCGGGCTGAAGTGCCTGCAGGGCAAGGGCGTGGTCAACTCGATCTCGCTCAAGGAAGGCAAGGACGCCTTCGTCGAACAGGCGCGCAAGATCCTGCGCTACGGCGCGGCCACGGTGGTGATGGCCTTCGACGAGCAGGGCCAGGCCGACACCTGCGCGCGCAAGGTGGAGATCTGCACCCGCGCCTATCGCATCCTGGTGGACGAGGTCGGCTTCCCGCCGGAAGACATCATCTTCGACCCCAACATCTTCGCCATCGCCACCGGCATCGAGGAGCACGACAACTACGCGGTGGACTTCATCCAGGCCACCCGCATCATCCGCGACACCCTGCCGCACTGCCACGTGTCCGGCGGCGTGTCCAACGTCAGTTTCTCCTTCCGCGGCAACGAGCCTGTGCGCGCGGCGATCCACTCGGTGTTCCTGTACCACGCCATCAAGGCCGGCATGGACATGGGCATCGTCAACGCCGGCGCGCTGCCGGTCTACGACGAGCTGGACCCGGAGCTGCGCGAGCGGGTGGAGGACGTGGTCCTCAACCGCCGCTCCGACGGCACCGAGCGCCTGCTGGAGATCGCCGAGCGCTACAGGGGGAAGAAGGGCGAGAAGAAGGCCGAGGACCTGGCCTGGCGCGAAAAGCCGGTGCGCGAGCGCCTGGCCCATGCCCTGGTGCATGGCATCGACGCCTTCGCCGAGGTGGACGCCGAGGAAGCCCGGCGGCAGTCCACGCGCCCGCTGGACGTGATCGAGGGCCCGCTGATGGACGGCATGAACATCGTCGGCGACCTGTTCGGCGCCGGCAAGATGTTCCTGCCGCAGGTGGTCAAGTCGGCGCGGGTGATGAAGAAGGCGGTGGCCTACCTGCTGCCCTTCATCGAGGCGGAGAAGCTGAAGACCGGCGACGCCGGCAAGTCCAACGGCAAGATCGTCATGGCCACGGTCAAGGGCGACGTGCACGACATCGGCAAGAACATCGTCGGCGTGGTCCTGGCCTGCAACAACTTCGACGTGGTGGACCTGGGGGTGATGGTGCCGGCGCAGAAGATCCTCGATGCCGCGCGCGCCGAGAACGCCGACCTGATCGGCCTGTCCGGGCTGATCACGCCCTCGCTGGAGGAGATGGGCCACGTGGCCCGAGAGCTGCAGCGCCAGGGTTTCACCACCCCGCTGCTGATCGGCGGGGCCACCACCTCGCGCGCGCACACCGCGCTGAAGATCGACCCGCACTACAAGGCGCCCACCGTCTGGGTGAAGGACGCCTCGCGCGCGGTGGGCGTGGCCCAGTCGCTGATCAGCCCCGACCTGCGCGGGAAGTTCGTCGCCGCCAACGACGCCGACTATGCCGAGATCCGCACCCGCCACCGCAACCGCGGCGACACCAAGCGCCTGGTCTCGCTGGAGAAGGCGCGCGGGCAGCGCTTCGACGGCGGCTGGAGCGCGTACGCGCCGCCGGCGCCGAAACGGCCGGGACTGCACGTGTTCGACGACTATCCGCTGGCCGAGCTGGTCGACATCCTGGACTGGACGCCGTTCTTCCAGGCGTGGGAACTGGCCGGCAAGTTCCCGGCGATCCTGGAGGACGAGATCGTCGGCAAGCAGGCCAGCGAGCTGTACCGCGACGCGCGCGCGATGCTGGACCGGATCATCGCCGAGAAGTGGCTCAAGGCCAGCGCGGTGTTCGGCCTCTGGCCGGCGCACGCCATCGGCGACGACGTGGTGCTGCGCCACGAAAGCGGCGAGGCCACCCTGCATTTCCTGCGCCAGCAGGTCGACAAGCCGGTGGAGCGCCCGGACTTCTGCCTGGCCGATTTCATCGCCCCCAAGGACAGCGGCGTGCAGGACTGGATCGGCGCCTTCGCGGTGACCGCCGGCATCGGCATCGACCCGCACATCGCCCGCTTCCAGGCCGACCACGACGACTACAACGCGATCCTGCTCAAGGCCCTGGCCGATCGCCTGGCCGAGGGCCTGGCCGAACGCCTGCACCAGCGCGTGCGCACCGAGTTCTGGGGCTACGCGGCGGACGAGGGGCTGGACAACGAGGCGCTGATCGCCGAGAAGTACCGCGGCATCCGCCCGGCCCCCGGCTACCCCGCCTGCCCGGAGCACAGCGAGAAGGCGACCCTGTTCCGGCTGCTGGACGCCGGCGACAACGCCGGCATGACCCTGACCGAGAGCTTCGCGATGCTGCCCACCGCGGCGGTGTCCGGCTACTACTTCAGCCACCCCAAGAGCCAGTACTTCGTGGTCGGCCGGCTGGGCAAGGAACAGGTGGCCGACTACGCCCGCCGCAAGGGCGTGCCGCTGGCCCAGGCCGAGCGCTGGCTGGCCTCGAACCTGGACTACGACCCGGAGTAGGCCGGACTGCCTGGCCGGGCGCTTGTCCGGTCGGGCACGCAGGGGGCTGTACACCGCCGCGACGGGGGGGCGATACCGTCATCCCCGCGAAGCCAGGGATCCAGCGACTTCATTCGCCAACACCCGTCCGGGGTCGCCGGCCCGTCGGCTTCAGTGTCGACGGGGTGCCGTTTGCCTTTCACCCACCGAAGCCCGCGATCCCCATGCCGCGAAGGCCGTCGTGTCCTGGGCATGTGCCGCGGCCCCGAGTAAAGGCAGGATGCCGTCCCGAGGGGTGCGCCCCATGCCCAGGGCACGGCGGCCCCTTCCGAAGCCCGCACTCCCGCCGCAACCTCGAAACAGCCGGCGCCCTTGCCGCAACCGAAAGTAGCCAGCCGCCTTTCGCGGCCCCTAGAGTTCGCCCCCCCATGGCTGCCCCGTACAATGGCGCCATTCCCTTTTCCCGGAGCCTGCGCATGCAGCCCGACACCGTCCGCGCCGTCGTCACCGGCGGCGTCTCCGGCCTCGGCCTGGCCGTGGCCCGCAAGCTCGTCGCCGACGGCGGCAGGGTCGCCCTGCTCGACGTCGACGACGGCAAGGGCGCCGCCGCCGTCGCCGCAATGGGCGATGCCCATGCCCGCTACTTCCGCACCGACGTCGCCGGCGAGGACGCGGTGGCCGCCACCCTGCAGGCGGCCCGCGAATTCCTCGGCGGCCTCAACGCCGCGGTCAACTGCGCCGGCATCCTCGGCGCCGGCCGGGTGCTGGGCAAGGACGGGCCGATGCCGCTGGACGGCTTCGCCCGCACGGTGACGGTCAACCTGGTCGGCAGCTTCAACGTGGCCAAGGCCGCCGCCGCGCTGATGCAGCACAACGACGCCGGCGAGGACGGCGAGCGCGGGGTGATCGTCAACACCGCCTCGGTCGCCGCCTACGAGGGACAGATCGGCCAGGCCGCCTACTCGGCCTCCAAGGGCGGCGTGGTCGGCATGACCCTGCCGATGGCGCGCGAGCTGGCACGCTTCGGCATCCGGGTGATGACGGTGGCCCCCGGCGTGTTCTGGACGCCGATGGTCGACGGCATGCCCGAGGCCGTGCAGCAGTCGCTGGCCGCGACTATCCCCTTCCCGGCGCGCCTGGGCCGGCCGGAGGAATTCGCCGAAACCGTGGCCTTCATCCTGCGCAACCGCTACCTCAACGGCGAGACCATCCGCCTGGACGGCGCCGCTCGGCTGGCACCGAAGTGAAACCGGCGATGCCCCTCCCCACCGGCGCCGCCGCCCGCCCGCGGCCCAAGCCACCGCCCGGCCCGGCCGGCTCGCGCACCCGCATCGCACGCATCGTTTCCTGACATCCACAGACTCCCACCGGTCGATCCAATGAAAGCCAGCGAAATCAAGAAGGGCAACGTCGTCGAGTACAACAACGGCGTCTACCAGGTCCGCGACATCGAGCGCAGTTCCCCGCAGGGCCGCGGCGGCAACGTCCGCTTCCGCTTCATCATGTATTCGGTGCCCGGCGGCGCCAAGCTGGACGCCAGCTTCGACGCCGACGACAACCTCACCGAGGTCGAGCTGCTGCGCCGCCAGGCCACGTTCTCCTACAAGGACGGCGAGGCCTTCGTGTTCATGGACGACGAGGACTACACCCCGTACACGCTGGACCCGGACGCCATCGGCGAGGCTGCCGGCTACATCACCGACGGCCTGGCCGGCATCTACGTGCAGGTGATCGACGACCAGCCGGTGGCCATCCAGTTGCCGCAGCACGTGACCCTGGAAGTGGTGGAGACGCCGCCGGAACTGAAGGGCGGCACCGCGACCAAGCGGCCCAAGCCGGCCACGCTCAGCACCGGCATCGAGATCATGGTTCCCGAGTACATCGCCAACGGCGAGCGGATCCTGGTCAACACCACCACCGGCGAGTTCGGCGGCCGCGCGGATTGAACGCGGCCCGGGCGGTGCCGTCGGGCCGCCTCGCCGGCTGGAATCGGCTCCTGCAAACGGCTATTGCGTCCCGGGCGCCAGCACGCGCAGGCGTTCGCCCAGCAGTTCCAGGTTGGCCTCGGTGCCGGCCAGCGATTCGCGCCGCGTGGGCGACAGCAGGCCCCGCAGGCGCGACTCCAGCGCCCGTGCACCGGCCCGGCGCCGCATGGCGTCCGAATGCGCGCGCGCCTGCAGTGCCATGCGCTCGTCCGCCTGCGGCAAGCCATAGCCCTCGATGCCTTCCAGCCACGACGCCGGCCGGCTGAACGCCCCTCCCAGGCTCAGGTACTCGCGCAGCCGTGCGGCGAGATCCCCGCCGGCCACCGCCGCGTGCGGAACGCGGCCACCCAGCCAGTGGCGTTTCAACTCATCGCGCGCGTGCGCCTGCTCGCGGCGCAGCGCGGCCGATTCCAGCACCAGCAGCGCCGCCGCCTCGCGCAGGCCCGCCCGGTGCAGCGCGGGCCTGCGCCGTGGCGGCGGCAGCGCCAGCCAGGCAGAGGCGTCCGCCGGTTCCAGTTCCAGCGCCTGGCGCGCGACCGCGTACATCGCCTCGTAGTGGGCGCCGGCCGGCTCGAAGTAGAACCCTTGGCGCACCCTCTCGGCGGCATCGGCCGGTATGGCCGCCCGGTCGACGATGCCGTGGGCGCGGAGCCGCCGCAGCAAGCCGTTCGGGGTGAGGCTGGCCAGCGGCAGCGCCGCCAGCCGCGGCAGCGCGTCGTGCAGCAGGCGCCAGGTCTCCACCGCGCAATTGTTGGCGACGAAGAAATAGCGGCCGTCGTAGTTCCAGTGCAGTTGCGCGGCGCGCCCGGCCACCGCCTCGATCTCGCCGCGCGACAGCGCCAGTGGCACCGAGCGCAGGCCGCGCAGTTCCACCTTCGTGTACTCGTCCACCACCTGCCCCAGCGGCAGCGCGAACAATCGCGAGGGATACGCGCCGGTCAGCCCGCGCCAGTTGGATATCTGCAGGTCGTCGACGAAAGCGCGGAACGAGAGCACCAGGTGGTGCTGCAGGTCCAGCCGGCAGTCCGGGCCGCGCGGGCGGCCGGGCGCGCACACCACCAACCGCAGCATGCCATGGCCCCAGCGGCTCATCGGCCGCTCGTTGCCCTCGGCCAGCAGGTAGTCCACGGCGAAGAGGCGCTCCGGGTCGAGCAGCCGCACCGGGTCGGGCGCATCCACCGCGTCCTGTACGAACGCCAGACCCGGGGCGCAGGCCGGCGCGGTCCGTGCCGGCTGGCCGAAATGCGCGTCGAACAGGTCGTTGAGCGCCGGGCGCCGGCAGGCGTAGTCCGGGTCCAGCAGGTAGTGCTCCAGGTTGACCGCCACGTACTCGCGCGGCGAGCGCAACTCGTAGGGATCCGGGCTGCGATCGCGCAAGTCGTTGCGCGCGCGCCGGCCGGGCCGCAGCGGCGCTACCGGCCAGCCGGCCAGGTCGAGCAGGCGCGGATCGCGCGACAGGCCGCCGGCCGGCGTGCGGTCGTACAGGTGCGCCAGTTCGTGGATCGCCGCGGCCAGCGCGGCGCGCGCGGCGGGATCGGCACCGCCGGCATCCGCCGTACGCGCCATCCAGCCATCGAGCAGGCGCCGGTCCAGTTGCAGGCGCCAGCGGCGGGCGCGGCCGTGCACGCCATCGGGCAGGTCGTCGCGCCATTCCATCGCGATCGGCCGCGCCAGCGCCGCCGCCCAGGCCGGCGGCAGGCGCCGCGCCGCCTCGCCCAGCAACTGGCGCGTGGCAGCGCTTTC
Source organism: Pseudoxanthomonas broegbernensis (assembly GCF_014202435.1). GTDB lineage: Bacteria > Pseudomonadota > Gammaproteobacteria > Xanthomonadales > Xanthomonadaceae > Pseudoxanthomonas > Pseudoxanthomonas broegbernensis. The sequence continues at coordinate 241,538 of NZ_JACHGU010000003.1, forward strand.
CTCGCGCGGCAGCGTGGCCGGCAGCGCGAACACCGGCCCGGCGGATGCCTTCGCCCAGGCCAGCAGCAGCACGGCCAGCGCCGCGCCGCGGATCATCCCCCGGCGACGGCGGTGCCGGCGAGGGCCGTGCCTGCCAGGATCCGCCGCGCCAGTTCCAGGTCGCTGGCGCGGCGCGCCTGCGGATCGCGCTCGCGCAGGGTCCGCAACGCCGCTTCCAGGTGGGCGCTGCGCACGCGGCCATCGCTGGCGACGAAGCCGGCCGCGTCCTCGCGCGCCTGCATCACCAGCTTGTCGTCGCCGGACGTGCTGCCGGACGACGCCGAGCTGCCGGCGGAGGAAGCACCGGCCGAGGTGCCGGCGAAACTGGAGGCCTGGGCGGCCGGCGCGACGGCCAGGAGCAGGCCGGCCAGGAGCAGCGTGCGGTTCATCGGAGCCATCCGGGATTCCATCGATGTCGGGGGATGCGCGAAGCCTAACCGCGGCGGCGGAAGGATGCATGCCCCTCCATGAAGCACGCGCCAGGGGCCAGTTTCATGGGCAACATTCATCATGGCGCCATTGCGCCGGATCGTCGCACACGGTGTTCCGCGAGCCGTGCGAAAACGCGATGCCGCAGTGCGGCAAACGGGCAGCGCATCTGGCATAGTTATTGGCTCCCGCCCACCTACCGGAAGCCGACGCGAATGTCGCCCAAGAAGACCTCTTTCCCGAAACAGGACATCCGCGTACTGCTGCTGGAGGGCGTCAGCCAGACCGCGGTGGAGACCTTCCGCGCCGCCGGCTACACCCAGATCGAATACCACGAGAAGTCGCTGCCGGAGGACGAGCTGCGCAAGCGCATCGCCGAGGCGCACATCATCGGCATCCGCTCGCGCAGCCACCTCACCGCCGAGGTGCTGGCCGAGGCCAAGCGCCTGATCGCCATCGGCTGCTTCTGCATCGGCACCAACCAGGTGGACCTGGAGGCGGCCGAGCTGGCCGGCGTCCCGGTGTTCAACGCGCCCTACTCCAACACCCGCAGCGTGGCCGAGCTGGTGGTGGCGCAGGCGGTGCTGCTGATGCGCGGCATCCCGCAGAAGAACGCGCAGTGCCATCGCGGCGGCTGGTCCAAGTCGGCCACCGGCAGCCACGAGGTGCGCGGCAAGACCCTGGGCATCATCGGCTACGGCCACATCGGCACCCAGGTCGGCGTGCTGGCCGAGGCGATGGGCATGAACGTGGTCTTCCACGACATCGAGGCCAAGCTCTCGCTGGGCAACGCGCGCCTGGCGCAGAGCCTGGACGACCTGCTGGCGCGCTCGGACGTGGTCACCCTGCACGTGCCGGAAACCCCGTCCACCAAGAACATGTTCGGCGCCGCGCAGATCGCGGCGATGAAGCGCGGCGCGCACCTGATCAACGCCTCGCGCGGCACCGTGGTCGACATCGACGCCCTGGCCGCGGCGCTGGAATCGGGCCACGTGGCCGGCGCGGCGGTGGACGTGTTCCCGGCCGAGCCCAAGGGCAACGCCGAGGCCTTCGTCTCGCCGCTGATCCCGTTCGACAACGTGATCCTGACCCCGCACATCGGCGGCAGCACACTGGAGGCGCAGGAGAACATCGGCGTGGAGGTGGCGGCCAAGCTGGTGCGCTACAGCGACAACGGCAGCACCCTGTCGGCGGTCAACTTCCCCGAGGTCACCCTGCCCGAGCACGAGGACAGCCTGCGCCTGCTGCACATCCACCGCAACGTGCCGGGCGTGCTGTCCAAGGTCAACGAGATCTTCAGCCGCCACGCGGTCAACATCGACGGCCAGTTCCTGCGCACCAACCCCAAGGTGGGCTACGTGGTGATCGACGTCGGCGCCGACGAGGCGCAGGTGGCGGCGCTGAAGGAAGAACTGTCGGCGATCCCAGGCACGCTGCGGACCCGCGTGCTGTATTGATCCCGTGGCGCGGCGGCAGGCCGCCGACTGAAAGCCGGCTCCCGCGCAAGCGGTCGTGCCGCGACCTTAGTAGGAGCCGGGTACGGCCGGCGACCACCGCGCATGCGAGCCGACCGTTCCCCACTCCCGGACCATGCCGCCGGCTGACGCCGGCTCTGCGAGGGGAAGGCCGCTACGGTTCGCGGGGCCGTGACAGCCATTTGCCGGCCATGCGCCGCAGCGAGGCGTCCGCGGCCGGGTCGGCGGCGATCTCCGCGACCGGCCGCCATGCCAGCGCATGGGATTCCTCGCCGACCACGAAGCGTTCGTCGGCCCCGGCGCGGACCACGTAGCGGACGTCGTAGTGCCAGTGCCCCGGCAGCCCGTCCCGCTCGGGAATCCAGTGCCGGTCCAGGTCGAAGATGGCGGCCGCCTCCAGGCGCAGGCCGGCCACGCCCGTCTCCTCCTCCGCCTCGCGCAGGGCGACCCGGGCCAGGTCGGCATCGCCGTCCGCGTGCCCGCCGGGCTGCAGCCAGCGGCCGAGCTTGCGGTGGTGGGTCAGCAGGGTGCGGTCGCCACCGGCGCCGACCACCCACGCCGAGCCGGTGAAGTGCCCCGCCAGGCGCTCCCGCACGAATGGGTTGCCGGCATCCTCGAGCAGGTCCACGAAGGCCGCCGTGGTCCCCGCCTCCGGCGGCCAGCGCCCGGCGTAGGCCGCCAACTGCCGGCGTAGCGGCGCGTAACGCATCGATCCTCCACGTTTCATGCTGCATTGCCATATAACCGCAGGCCATCTACCTGCCGGCTGGAAACAGCTTGTGATCGCTCCGGCCGTTTGGCAAGGTACGACGCTTGTGCGGTCCCGGCGGGGCCGTCCCAACCAGACCGGCGCATCGGACGGCCAGACACGGGGAACACGCATGTCCAAGGGTCTTTTCATCATCAAACCGGTCGAGCCGGCCCCGCACGTCGATTTCGGCGAGCCGGTCGAGGGATCGATCCACGGCGAGGCCACGCTCAAGCGGACCCTGACCGCGCGCCACCTGGTCCTGCTCGGCGTCGGCGCGGTGATCGGTGCCGGCATTTTCGTCCTCACCGGGCAGGCGGCGGCCAACCATGCCGGCCCGGCGATCATGCTCAGCTTCGTGCTGGCCGGCTTCGCCTGCGCGATGGCGGGCCTGTGCTACGCCGAGTTCGCCTCGATGATGCCGGTCTCCGGCAGCGCCTACTCGTATTCGTACGCGACCCTCGGCGAGGCGGTGGCGTGGTTCATCGGCTGGTGCCTGGTGCTGGAGTACCTGTTCGCGTCCTCCACCGTCGCCGTCGGCTGGTCCGGCTACCTCGTCAGCTTCCTGACCTCCACGCTCGGCCTGCCGTTCCCGGCGGAGCTCGCGTCGGCGCCCATCACCTGGGACAACGGCCAGTTCGTCGCCACCGCGGGCATCATCAACCTGCCCGCGGTGCTGATCGTCGCCGCCGTCAGCGGCCTGTGCTACGTCGGCATCACCCAGTCGGCCTACGTCAACGCGATCATCGTGACGATCAAGGTCGTGGTCATCGCCGCCTTCCTCGGCTTCGGCATCCAGTACGTGGACCCGGCCAACTGGACCCCCTTCATCCCGGAGAACACCGGCCCGGGCAGGTTCGGCCTGGAGGGCGTCTACCGCGCCGCGACCATCGTGTTCTTCGCCTACATCGGCTTCGACGCGGTTTCGACCGCCGCCGGCGAGGCCAAGAACCCGCAGCGCGACATGCCCATCGGCATCCTCGGCTCGCTGGTGGTCTGCACCATCATCTACATCGCGGTCTGCGCGGTCCTCACCGGCATGACCCACTATTCGCTGCTCGACACCGCCAAGCCGGTCGCCACCGCCCTGGAAGAGGTGCTCAAGGCCGATCCCAGCGCCAACGTGGGCTGGCTGAAGACGGCAGTCGAGATCGGCGCCATCGCCGGCCTTTCCTCGGTGATCCTGGTGATGCTGATGGCGCAGCCGCGCATCTTCTACTCGATGTCGCGCGACGGCCTGCTGCCCAGGCTGTTCGGCAGGATCCACCCGAAGTTCCAGACGCCCTACGTCGGCACCATCTTCGTCGGTGTGGTGGCCTGCCTGCTGGCCGGGTTCATGCCGCTGAGCGTGCTCGGCGAACTGGTGTCGATGGGCACGTTGCTGGCGTTCGCCACCGTCTGCGTCGGCGTGTTCGTGCTGCGCTTCACCCGCTCCGACCTGCCGCGCCCGTTCCGCGTGCCGATGTTCTGGCTGATCTGCCCGCTGGGGCTGCTCGCCTGCCTGTTCCTGTTCCTGCAGTCGTTCATGGAACACTGGCTGATCTTCGTGCTGTGGACGCTGCTGGGCCAGGTGATCTACTTCGGCTACGGCTACCGGCACAGCAAGCTGCGCAACGGCGGGTGAGCCCGCGTTCCTCGCGGCGCGGCCGGCCCAGCGCCGGCCGCGCCGCTTCCACCCTCCGGGAACCGCGCAGATGAGCGCAATCGCCCCCCGCAAGATCGGCCCGGTGCTGGCCACCTTCGTGGTCGCCAACAACATGATCGGCTCGGGCTTCTTCCTGCTGCCGTCCACGCTGGCCAGGTCCGGCGGGGTGACCGCGCTGAGCTGGCTGCTGTGCACGCTGCTGGCGATGCTGCTGGGCGGCGCCTTCGCCCGCCTGGCCAGGCACCATCCCGACCTGCAGTCGCCCGACGACTACGTGCGCCCCTCGCTGGGCCGGGACGTGAGCTTCCTGGCCACGACCATGTACTGGCTGTCCTCGTGGATCGGCAACAACGCCATCGCGGTGGCCGCGTTCGGCTACCTGGTGGTGGTGCTGCAGGCGTGGCTGCCGGTCGGCGACGGCCCCGGCGTGCGCCTGGGCGGGCAGATCGCGCTGATCTGGCTGATGTTCGCGCTCAACCTGCTCGGCCCGCGGCCGATCGCCCGCTTCCAGTCGATGTGCGTGGTCCTGGGCCTGCTGCCGGTGGCGGCGATCCTGACCGCCGGCTGGGCCCATTTCGACGCGGCGGTGTACCGCGATGCGTGGAACGTGTCCGGGCGCTCGGACCTGTCGGTGGTGATGGGCTCGCTGGCGCCGATCTTCTGGGCCTTCATCGGCCTGGAGACGGGCGCGATGGTGGCCGGCGTGGTCGACGACCCGGACCGCAACGTGCCGCGCGCGACCCTGGGCGGCATCGCCATCGCCGGCGTGGTCTACCTGGTCTCCTCGGTGCTGATGATGGGCATCGTGCCGGTGGCCGAGTTGGCCGAGTCCGGCGCGCCGTTCGCCCTGGTGGCCGGGCGCATGTTCGGGCCGTGGGCGGTGCTGCTGATCGCCGCGGCCGCGGCGCTGAAGGCCACTGGCACGCTCGGCGGCTGGATGCTGGTGACCGGGGAATCCGGCGCGCGCGCGGCGCAGCGCGGCTTCCTGCCCGCGCTGTTCGGCCGGCTGCGGCATAACGGCTCGGCCGGCATCGGGCTGTTCGTGGTCGCCCTGTCGATGACCGCGCTGGCCGTGGTCACCCTCTCGCCGACCGTGGCCGACCAGTTCGAGATCCTGATCGAGATGGTGGTGATCCTGGTGGTGATGGCGTACGTGGCCGCGGGCCTGAGCCTGCTGCTGGGCACGCCGCAGCGCCCGTCCACCCAGCGCGAGCGGATGCTGGGCATGGGCGCGCTGGTGGCCTGCGGCCTGCTGGTGTATTCCACGCCCGGCAAGACCCTGGTCGGCGGGCTGGTGATCGCGCTGCTGGCGCTGGCGGCCTACCGGGGATTCACGCGGCGGCCGCCACCGGCCGCACGCTAAAATGCGCGACATGACCACCCAGCAGAAGCTTCCCTACGACCCGGCCGCGCTGCGCAAGCGCGCCGAATCGATCATCGCCAACGTGCGCGAGCTGTCGCAGTTGGGCTGGACACCGGCCACCAGCAGCAACTTCTCGCTGCGGCTGGACGATGCCCACGCCGCGATCACGGTTTCCGGCCGCGACAAGGGGCGACTGGTCGAGGACGACATCATGGTCGTGGACCTCGACGGCCGCGCCGTGGGCCGGCCGCTGCGCCCCTCGGCCGAGACCCTGCTGCACACCCAGTTGTACCGGCGCTTCCCGGACATCGGCTGCGTGCTGCACACCCACTCGCGGGTGCAGACGGTGGCCTCGCGCCTGTACGCCGGGCAGGGCCGCGTCCGCCTGGAGGGCTACGAGTTGCTCAAGGCGTTCGAGGGCAACGCCACCCACGAGACCGCGCTCGACGTGCCGGTGCTGGCCAACACCCAGGACATGAACGTGCTGGCCGCGCAGGTCGATGCCCTGCTCGACCGCCAGCCGCTGTGGGGCTACCTGATCGACGGCCATGGGCTGTACGCCTGGGGCCGGAGCATGGCCGAGGCCCGCCGCCACCTGGAGGCGTTCGAGTTCCTGCTCGGCTGCGAGCTGGACCTGCGCAGGCTCGGAACGCCGGGCTGACCCAGCGTTCCGCCGGCGCTGCCGGCCGGCGCGCCGGCAACTGGTAATCTTGGAAGTCCACGCGGCGTCCACGCGCCATCGCACACTGCAGGTGACACCCCCCATGAGCCGACTGCGCATCTTCGACGAAAACGACCCGGGCCGGCCCCTGTTCGCCAGCCGCGACGGGCAGGCCATCGCCGCCGAGCTGGAAAAGATCGGCGTGACCTTCGAGCGCTGGCGGGCCAGCCGCGACATCGCGCCCGGCGCCAGCCCCGAGGAGGTCATGGACGCCTACCGCGCCGACATCGACCGCCTGGTCGCCGAGCGCGGGTTCAAGACCGTGGACGTGGTCAGCATCGCCCCGGACAACCCCAGCCGCGCCGAGATGCGCAAGAAGTTCCTGGACGAGCACTTCCACAAGGAGGACGAGGTGCGTTTCTTCGTCGCCGGCTCGGGCCTGTTCACCCTGCACGTGGACGGCAAGGTCTACGAGATCGAATGCGTCAAGGACGACCTGATCGCCGTGCCCGACGGCACCCGGCACTGGTTCGACATGGGCGAGGAGCCCAGCTTCGTGGCGATCCGCTTCTTCACCGAGCCGGACGGCTGGGTCGGGCACTTCACCGGTACCGACATCGCGCATAAATTCCCGCGCTACGTGCCGGAAACCGCCTGACCGGCTCCTTCGCCGCATCCCTGCCCCTCCCCATGGAGGGGCGCTTCTTTTCCAGGCCCCCGCCATGACCCGCGCCATCCTCACCGACATCGAAGGCACCACCAGCGGCATCTCCTTCGTCCGCGACGTGCTGTTCCCCTACGCACGCCGCGCCCTGCCCGGCTTCGTGCGCCACCACGGCCACGACCCCGACGTGCGCCGCTGGCTGGACGAGGTGGCGGTGGAGGCCGGCGGCCTGTGCCAGGACGAGATGATCGTGGAGACCCTGCAGGGCTGGATCGACCAGGACCGCAAGCACACCGCGCTCAAGGCGCTGCAGGGCATGGTCTGGGAGGCCGGCTACCGCAATGCCGACTTCACCGCGCCGATCTATCCGGACGCCGCGCAGACCCTGCAGCGCTGGCACGCCCTGGGCCTGCCGTTGTACGTGTATTCCTCCGGTTCGGTGCCGGCGCAGAAGCTGTTCTTCGGCCACAGCGACGCCGGCGACCTGACCGGGCTGTTCTCCGGCTGGTACGACACCCAGGTCGGCGGCAAGCGCGAGGCCGACAGCTACACCCGTATCGCCCAGGCCATCGGCGAGACGCCGCACGCCATCCTGTTCCTGTCCGACGTGACCGAGGAACTGGACGCGGCGCGCGCGGCCGGGCTGCAGACCGTGCTGGTCGACCGCCGCGAGGACTACCCGCAACCGCGCCAGGGCGAAGCCGCGCACGGCCATACCCGCGTGGCCAGCTTCCTCGACATCGAGCTGCCGCTGCCGCCACGCAATTGAGAATGTTTCCCGTTCGAACACGGGTTTCCCGGGCTGGCTAGACTGCGCGCCACGTAGCCCGCGCGTCCGCGCGCCAGCCACGCAATCCGCGCCAGCCCGCCTGCGCCAGCCAGCCACGGATCCGAACGAAAAACGCCCCGCATGGGGCGTTTTGCTTTGGTGGCTTCGGGGGGGCGGGTCCCAGGGAATCTGGCCGACCGCTTGCCGGCGCTCCGTCGCCACCGGCGACTTGTCCGTGCCGGTACCGCAAAGCGGACTGCGTTATCCTGGCCAGAATCGGGATACCGCTGGGGGAGCGGGCACATGGCAACCGGCGACGACTGGTCACGCAGCGAAGTGGAAGCCTGCGTAGCGGATTACCTGCGCATGCTGACCCTGGAGCTCAACGGCCAGCGCTACAGCAAGACCGAGCACGCCAACATCCTGCTGCAGAGGCTGGATGGCCGCAGCCGCCCATCCATCGAGTTCAAGCACTGCAACATCAGCGCGGTGATGCTGGCACTGGGTTATCCCGGCATCAAAGGCTACAAGCCGCGCCATAATTATCAGGCCCTGCTGCTGGACGTGGTGGAAGCGCAAGTGCAAGCCAGCGCTACCGTGCAAGAAGCCGCCCAGGCCGCCGTACTACGCCCGGCCGCCGAAATCGCCCTCGCCGACACCGCCGGCATCTGGGTGCCTGCCCCTAAGCAGCAGCACGTGCGCGAGGATCCCGCGCCCTATGCCCCGAATTTCTCCGCCGCCCGCCGCGACTACCTGGCCCAGGAAGCGCGCAACCGGTCCCTCGGCCGCGCCGGCGAACTGTTCGTGCTGGAGCTGGAGGCACGGCGACTGCATGCAGCCGGCAGGAAGGCGCTGAGCGAGCGCGTCGAACACGTCGCCGCTACGCAGGGCGATGGGCTGGGCTACGACGTGCTGTCCTTCGAGGAAGACGGCCGCGAGCGCTTGATCGAGGTGAAGACAACGGCGTTTGGAGAACTCACCCCGTTCTTCGTCAGCCGCAACGAATTGGCGCGCTCCGAGGCCGATGCCGCGCATTACCGGCTCTATCGACTGTTCAACTTTCGCGACAGGCCGCGCCTGTTCAACCTGCATGGCGCCATCGCCGGGCATTGCCGACTTGACGCCATCACCTATTCGGCCCGTGTAGGCGGGTGACTCTTTGATTCACGGAAGGAACCGATGTGATCTCGAATCTTGTGCTATTCGCCACCTCGCTGGTTTCGGCCATCCTGTTGCTCTCCGGCGTCTTGATCATCAAGGCCATACGCCGCCGGAACAATCGGCGATCACCGCTACGAGGAAAGAAGATTGCGAACCTGCCCGGCCAGCAGCTCATGGCCCGGACCATCGATCATGGCGAGAACCTGAGCTTCGCCTTCATCCTCATGTACTTCTCGCTTCCGCTCACGTTGGGTGCTTGGTCGATCCATCACGTGGACTGGAGGTCCGTCCGATTCGGCTTTGACGAGGCGCTGTTCCTGACGGCCGGCATCGGCGTGTTCGGATACGGACTTTGGATGTATGCCCGTAGCTACGGCGCCTACATGGCGGCGAAGGAAGGCCAAATCGCTGAACAGATCACCGGGCAACTGCTCAATCGGCTGATGGGCCCCAAGTGCATCGTCGCCCACGACATGCCCTGCGAGAACTTCAATATCGATCACATAGTGATCGCCCCACGCGCGGTCTATGCCGTAGAAACCAAGTCGTTCCGGAAGCCGGCCGGCTCCAGCGACAGCTCCCACTACAAGGTTGCCTTTGACGGCAACTCGCTGCAGTTCCCAGACTTCCGCAGCACCAAGGTTATCGAGCAGGCGCGCCGCCAATCCCAGTGGCTCGGGCGCTACCTGAAGGAAAGCTTGGGTCGGGACGTGCCGGTGATTCCCGCGATCGCACTCCCTGGCTGGTGGGTCGAGAGGCTCGAAGGGGCGCGTAAGAGCGATATCAGGGTTTTCACGCCCATGGGGCGCGGCGCCGAGTTCCTGCTGTCTGGCGAGGAGATACTCGACGGGACGACACGCACCCTGATCGCGCAAGCCGTCGCCCAGAAGTATCCAAGCGTAGACAAGTAGGAAGGGATGGCCCTCCCCTGCCTACTTCGGCCATCCATTAGGCCTCAATCCTTCACCAGCCCCCCATCCACCACCAGGTTCTGGCCGGTCACGGCGCGCGACCAGGGAGAAGCGAAGAACAGTACCGCGTCGGCGAACTCGGCCGGGGTGGTGACCCGGCGCAGCGGCGTGCTGGCGGCGATCAGGTCGAACACCGCCTCGGGCGTGGCGGCGCTGGCATCGGTGGTGCGCAGCAGGCCGCCGGAGACCATGTTCACCGTGATCCCGTCCGGTCCCAGGTCGGCGGCCAGGGTACGGGTCAGCGACAGCAGCGCCGCCTTGGACGCGGTGTAATCGTGGTACGGCACCACTGGGTTCTGGAACAGGTTGGTGCCGATGTTGACGACCCGGCCGAAGCCCGCCTCGCGCATGCCCGGCACCGCCGCCTGCACCGTGTTGAGCGCGCCGCGCACGCTGCCTTCGAACTGCGCGGCGAAGCGCTCCCAGCCGATCTCCGCGCCGGACGGGCGCGCATCGCCGTCGAAGACGAAGTCGACCAGGGCATTGTTGACCACGGTGGTCACCGGCGCGCCGAAGTGCACCCGCGCCTGGGCGATCATCGCGGCCACCTGCGCCGGATCGGTCACGTCGGCCTGCACCGGCAGCACGCGGTCGGCGCCGAATTCCCGCTGCAGGGCCAGTGCGGCGTCGCGGCTGCGGCGGTAGTTCGCCACCACGCGGGCGCCCTGCCCGGCGAAGGCGCGGCTGAGGGCGGCACCGAGGCCGCGGGCCCCTCCGGTGACGAGGACCACCTGGGAAGCAAGATCGACCGAAGCAACTGCGCTCAAAGCACCGACTCCAGAAAGCAGGAAGCGAACCTGGCCCCATTGTCCTGGATCCGCGGCCCGGAACCGACAAGGTAGCCGCCTGCCCGGCAGGCAACAACCCGGCGGGGCTGTGGCTTGACCCCGTCTTTAGCCGGGGCGTTATACGCTCTGCGCCGACCTGCCCCGACCCGGGAGTACGAACATGACCGCCAGGAACACGATCTGCCTGTGGTTCGACGGCGCGGCGCTGGACGCGGCCACCTTCTATGCCGCCACCTTCCCGGACAGCGCGGTGACCGCCGTGCACCACGCACCGGGCGACTACCCCTCCGGCCGGCGGGGCGACGTGCTGACGGTGGAGTTCACCGTGCTCGGCATCCCCTGCCTGGGCCTCAATGGCGGACCGGCGTTCAAGCACAGCGAGGCGTTCTCGTTCCAGGTCGCCACCCAGGACCAGGCCCAGACCGACCGCTACTGGAACGCCATCGTCGGCAACGGCGGCCAGGAAAGCGCCTGCGGCTGGTGCAAGGACAAGTGGGGGCTATCGTGGCAGATCACCCCGCGCGCGCTGACCGAGGCCATCGCCGATCCCGACCCGGCGGCGGCCAAGCGCGCGTTCGAGGCGATGATGACAATGGGCAGGATCGACATCGCGGCGATCGAGGCGGCGCGGCGGGGAACGCAGGGCTGATCCCCGCCGTGGCCGGTTGACGCCGGCTACACCGGCCACGGTGATACTCGGCCCAGGCCCGAGGGCCCTTCCATCGTCATCCTGCGCGAGGCGGCGGCGCACTTCGCGGGACGCAAGGTCCTGCGCGTGAGCGGCAACAGCACGCAGGACATCGGCCGCCTGGCGGGCCGCACGCTGCTGGGCGTGCGCAGTTGGGGCAAGCACTTCCTGCTGGAGTTCGACGGCTTCAGCGTGCGGATCCACTTCCTGCTGTTCGGCAGCTACCGCATCGACGAGGCCAAGGACGCGCCGCCGCGGCTGGGCCTGGACTTCGGCAAGGGCCGGGCGCTGAACTTCTACGCGTGCTCGGTGCGCTTCATCGAGGGCGACCTGGACGACGCCTACGACTGGAGCGCCGACGTGATGAACGACGCCTGGGACGCGGCCGCCGCGCGGCGCAAGCTGCGGGCGCAGCCGCAGGCGCTGGCCGCCGACGCCCTGCTCGACCAGGACGTGTTCGCCGGCGTGGGCAACATCATCAAGAACGAGGTGCTGCACCGCATCCGCGTCCATCCCGAGAGCCGGGTGGGCGCGCTGCCGCCGCGCAAGCTGGCGGAGCTGGTGAAGCAGGCCCGCGAGTACAGCTTCGACTTCTACCGCTGGAAGAAGGCCTTCGTGCTCAGGCAGCACTACCAGGTGCACACCAGGACGCTGTGCCCGCGCGACGGCACCCGGCTGAGCTACCGCAAACACCTGGGCAGGGCCAAGCGGCGCGCGTTCTGGTGCGGGGCCTGCCAGCGGCTGTATGTGCAGCCGCCCGACGCGTGAACCGGCGCCGCGGCGCGCGCGCGCCGCGCGGGCTTCCGGCCCCGGGCCACGGCCCGGAGCGCACGCGCGACCGGCCCGCGTCCCTCAGCGCGCCACCGGCCGCACCCGGTCGACATCGAAGCCCGCCTCCTGCCCCGCCACGCCGGTGCCGGGCTGGCCCGAACCGACGAACACGCGGTAGCGTCCCGGCATCACCTGGCGCCCGCCCTCGACGGTCACCGCGCTCAGGTCGCGGGAATCGAGCTCGAACTGGAGCGTGCGGCGCTCGCCCGGCGCAAGGTGCACGCGCTTGAAGCCCCGCAGCGCGATGCGCGGGACGCCTTCGACATCGGGGAAGTCCAGGTAGAGCTGGGCCACCTCGTCGCCGGTGCGGTCGCCGGTGTTGCGCACCTCCGTCGTCACCCGCAGGCCCTCGCCCGCGCCGCCCTGCGCCGCCTGCAGCCGCAGCGGCGCGTAGGCGAAGCGGGTGTAGCTCAGGCCATGGCCGAACGGGTACACCGGCGTGCCCTCGAAGTAGCGATACGTGCGCCCACGCATGTCGTAGTCGTCGAACGGCGGCAGGTCGTCCACCGAGCGGTAGAACGTCAGCGGCAGGCGCCCGGCGGGATTGACGTGGCCGGCGATGACGTTGCCGACGGCCAGTCCGCCCGACTGGCCCGGATACCAGGCCTCGATGATCGCGTCGGCATGCTGCTTGGCCCAGGCCAGGTTGATCGGGCTGCCGTTCATCAGCACGACCACCAGCGGCTTGCCGGTCGCCCTGGCCGCCTGCAGCAGCGCCTGCTGGTCGGCGAGCAGGTCCAGGCTGGTCTTGTCGCCGCCCTTGAAGCCGGGCACCTCGATCGGCGCTTCCTCGGCCTCCAGGTCCGAGGTGAGGCCGACCACCGCCACCAGCACGTCGCTGTCGGCCGCCGCCGCGCGCATCTCCGCCTCGGGCGCTTCCGAGATCCGCTTCCACAGCAGCCCGATGCCGGCCAGGATCCGGGCTTCGGTGGTGACCGTTATCGGATAGCGCCGGCCTGCTTCGAGGCGCACGGTCTTCATCGTCGGCAGGCTGTTCCAGGAGGCCTTGCTCAGGTCGACGAACGGCTGCCCGTCGAAGGTCATCTCGCCATTGAAGCCGCCGATGCCGAGCCGGTAGGTACCCGTCTCCGGGGGCACCAGGTAGCCGGTCCACCGGACCCGGTGCACGTCGCGCACCTGGGCCAGGTCCAGGCTGCGGGAGTTGACGTCCGGCTCGACCCGGGTCGCCACCGGCGCGCCCTCGAACCCGGTCCTGGCGATCCACGCATCCAGTTCGCCCGGCGCGAACCGGGCCGGCGGCACCGCGGCGGCGTTGTAGTAGCGCGCCAGCAGGCCCGGCTTGCCGTCGGGCGTGAGCAGTGCGCTGCCCGGTACCGGATCGCCGTCGGTGAAGCTTGCGCCGAACGGCACGTGGCGCACCTGCGCGGCGGGCATGGTGCGCCGCAATCCCTCCACCACCGACACCGGCGGGCCGGATTGCGGCGAGGAGTAGTTGCCGCGCAGCACGCGGGTCGCGTCGGCCAGCGGCCCGATCACCGCGATCCGCGCGCCGGGCCGCAACGGCAGCACGCCCTCGTTCTTGAGCAGCACCAGGCTCTTCTCCGCCGCCTCCAGCGCCAGGGCGGCATGGTTCGGGCGGGCGATGTCGGCCGGCGAGGCGGTGTCGGTGGACGGCGGGCGCAGGCCGGGCAGGTCGCCCGTGCGATAGCGCGCGGCGAACAGCCGCACCAGCGCACGGTCGATGTCGGTCATCGAGACCAGCCCGCGTTCCAGCGCCTGCCGGTAGGGCGTGGTCAGGCCGTCGGTGTCGACCAGGGTGGCGCCGTTGCACTCGTTGTCCACGCCCGAGCGCAGCGCGGCCGCGACCGCCGATGCGGCATCGGGCGCATAGTGGTGGTGGACGCGGATGTCGGCGACCGCGTCGCAGTCGGACACCACGTAGCCCTTGAACGACCAGGCATCGCGCAGGTAGTCCTTCAGCAGCAGGTCGTTGGCGCAGGCCGGCTGGCCGTCGACGCGGTTGTAGGCGCACATGATCGAGCCCGCGCCGCCCTCGACGATGGCCGCGCGGAAGGCCGGCAAATAGGTGTCCTCCAGGTCGTGCCTGGAGACGTAGACGTTGGCATGGTGCCGGGTCGACTCGGGACCGCTGTGCACGGCGTAGTGCTTGGGCGTGGCCACCACGTCGAACCGGTCCGGGTGCTCGCCCTGCACGCCCTTGACGTAGGCCACCGCCATGCGCGCGGCCAGGAACGGGTCCTCGCCGTAGGTCTCCTGCCCACGGCCCCAGCGCGGGTCGCGGAAGATGTTGACGTTGGGCGACCAGGTGTTCAGCCCGGTGCCGATGCGGCCAGTGCGCCCGGTCTGCCGCGCCAGCGCATGCAGGCCGCGGACCTCGGTGGCGATCACCGCGCCGACGCGCTGGACCAGGGCGTCGTCGAAGGTGGCGGCCAGCCCGATCGGCTCGGCGAAGTTGGTGGTGGGCACCGTGCCCATCGCCCCGTGCAGCGACTCGGTCCACCAGTTGTAGGCGGGCACCTGCAGGCGCGGGATGGACGGCGCGGTGTTGAGCAACTGCCCCAGCTTCTCCTCGGTGGACATGCGTGCCACCAGCGTGGCGGCCATGGCCTCGGCCGGCTGCACCGGATCGGCCGCAGCCTGCGAACCCTCCACGGCGATGGCCGGCATGGCGGTGGACAGCGCAAGCGCCAGCATGATCGTGACGGCGCGCAGCAGCGGATGCGTCATTCCCCAATTCTCCCGCGGTTTCGATGGTGTTCGAAGCCGACGGTGCAGCGTATCCGGTGCCGGCGCGCCCTGCGATTCCAAAAGGGTTATGCCTCATGTCTATTTTTGGGTGCGGGCGAGGAAGGGGATTTCCCTGGCGTATGCTCGGCCCGCTTTGCATCCAGGCGCCGCGTGCCGGGGAATCGGCACGACAGCCGGCGCGACATCCCGGTACGGCCCGCTCGTGCGCGGCGCCCATGCCACGCTCTTCCCAACCGGAGAAACGCAATGATTCGGACAACACGCCTCCTGCACGCGTTCGGCCGAGCGGTCCGGGGCAGCGCGCCCATGGCCCTGGTGCTGGCACTGTTCTGCGCCGGCCTGGCGCCGGCAAGTGCCCAGAACGATGCGATGACACCGATCGCGACGCCGGCCCAGCCCACTGCCATCCCGCTCGGAACCGGCCCGCTGCCGGAAGCCAAGGTCCCCGAGTCCTGGCACAGCCAGTACGGCAGCGTCTTCGCCCGCAACGTCATCGAGGCCACGCTCACGCCGTTCCTTCCCGACCCGGCCAAGGCCACCGGCGCCGCCGTGATCGTGGCACCGGGCGGCGGCTTCCGCTCGCTGTCGATGGAGAACGAGGGCTGGGACGTGGCACGCGCGCTGGCCGACCGCGGCGTGGCCGCCTTCGTCCTGAAGTACCGCCTCAACCAGACCCCGGCCGACCTGGAAGGCTTCGGCCAGGCGATCCGGGACATGCTTGCCGGCCCGCGCCCCGCGCGCCAGCCGGACGCCGCCGAAGCGGCATCCGGCCTGGCCCCGCAACTGGCCGACTCGCGCGCCGCGTTCGCGCTGGTGCGCAGCCGCGCTGCCGAGTGGCACGTGGATCCGGACCGGATCGGCATGATCGGCTTTTCCGCCGGCGCCATGCTCACGATGGTCACCACGCTCGCCGGCGAGGATGCCAGGCCCGCCTTCGTGGCCGACATCTACGGCCCGCTCTCGCCAGCGAAGGTACCCGCCGACGCCCCGCCGCTGTTCGTCGCCCTGGCCGCCGACGACGGCCTGTTCGCCAACAGCGGCTTCGGCCTGATCGAAAGCTGGCGCGCAGCCGGTCGCCCGGTGGAGTTCCACTTCTACGAGCGCGGCGGCCACGGCTTCGGCATGTACCCGAAGGACACCACCAGCACCGGCTGGTTCGAGGCCTACGTGAGCTGGCTGAAGATGCACGGGCTGCTGCAGAAGAAGAAATAGGAAGACCACGGCCCGTCGGGTTCTTCGTGCCCGGCGCGTGTCACCCCGTCGGCCATGCCGGTGGGAAGGAGGCGGTCGACGACCGTACCCGCGCACCCGCCCACGGCCCGATGGGGAACACCGTGGGCGGCCGCCGAGGGCCATGAGGACGCCCTCGCTGAGGACGTCGATCACCCGGGCCGGCATGGCGGGCTGCTTCCGGCCCGCCGTGCAGCCCACTGGCGCGCTTACCCGATCGTAGTGCCGCTCACTCGGGCAAGACCTTCGAATCGGGGATGATCGCGCGCAGGATCGGCTCCACCCAGGCCTGCTTTTCGAAATCGTAGAGCACGAAATCGCTGGAGAACTGCCAGTAGGCATGGGCGAAGCCGCGCGCTTCGGCGGCGCGCGCCACGGTGGCGGTCCACAGCACGCGCCCCTCCATCGGGGCCCGGTCGTAGGCGCCGAACTCGCCCAGCAGGATCGGGCGGTCGTGCTTGAGCGACCAGGCCTTCACCGCGTCGAAATCCTTGCCGATCTGGGCAATCTGCCCTGGCGTGCCGAACGGCACGTCCTTGAGGCCGGAGATTTCCGGACCGACCCAGTCCGCGCCCTGGTGGGTGAAGTCGAAGGGCTCGTAGTAGTGGAAGGTGGCGATCAGGTGGCGGTCGTCCTCGGGCAGTTCCAACGGATCGAGGTAGCGGAAGCCGTTCCAGCCCACCGGCCCGATGACGACGTTGCGGGTGGGGTTGCTGGCACGCACGATGCGCAGCAATTGCGGGAACAGCGCGTTCCACGCGTCCGCGTCGAGCTGGCCGTGCGGCTCGTTGAGCAGTTCGAAGACCAGGGAATCGGGCTCGTCCGCATACCGCGCGGCCAGTTGCGACCAGACTTTCTCCAGCCGGGGGACGCAACCGGCCATGTCCTTCGCGCAATCGTCGAAGTCGTGCACGTCGAGGACGACGACGAGGCCGTGCCTCTTCCCCATCGCCACGACCCAATCGAGCTTCTCCAGCCAGGCCGGGTCGAGCGTCCCGGCCTCGTCCAGGTGCCGGAAAGTGAACAGCACCACGCGCACGGTCCGGAAGCCGGCGTCGTGGATGGCCTTGAAATGCTCCTCCCGGTAGTTGCCCTGGCCGCCGTCGCGCCAATAGGGGTCGTATCCCAGGATGTTGACCCCGGCACCCATCCGCGCGACCTGCTCGGCGGCGGAGATTCCCGGAGCCTGGGCCGCGGCGTGCGGCACGATCGCCGCCAGCGCCAGCCACATCGCAACCGCCACCCCTGCGGTTCTGGACATCGAAATCCCCTCTTGCGGCAACCGTTCCAGGCCAATGGGTAGGCACGTTAGCCGGCTGCGCAGGGCGCGGCAACTTCACCGAACGGCGCCGATTGGCCCGCTCCAAGGACGCCAAGAGCCCGCGCAACGCGGCAAAACGGCCCGTCCGCGTTCCGCCCGGGCCTGGATACGACCCGAACCCAGCACTTACACTGCTCTTCCCCTACCACGAGAGTATCCATGGCCAAGCCCAACTATTCGTTCGAAAAGAGACAGCGCGAACTTGCCAAGAAGAAGAAGCAGGACGAAAAGGACGCCAAGAAGCGCGCCGCGCAGGAGTCCAAGACCGGGACGACTCCCCCGCAGGAATGAGCGGCCCTGGGCCGCGGGCGGCCTGCATCCGGGTGGACGCCGACGCCCGCCCGGTGCCGGCCGGGGACATCCTGTGCCGCGCCGCCATGCGTGCCGCCGCCATGCGTGCCGAGGTCACGGCGACGCGGGTAGCCAACCCATGCCGGCGCCTTCCGCCGTCGCGGCTCATCCGAGCCGTCCAGGCCCAGGGCGGCCGATGCCGCCCCGCACCGTCGCGTCACTCCAGGCCGGCCCACCGCAACAGCGCGGCCGCGGCCGCTCCCGCCGCCACCACCAGCAGGAACGGCGCACGCAGCCACAGCGCAACCCCCGCTACCAGCAGCGCGCCGAGCCGCGCGTCCAGGGCCAGCCCCGCGCCGCTGCCGAAAGCGTTCATCGCGGTCAGCGAGGCCAGCAGGCCGATGGTCAGCGTGCCGGCGACGCGGGTCGTGCGCGCGTTCTCCAGCCAGCGCGGCGGCACCAGGTAGCCGGCCAGCTTGGTCGCATACGCGGCGGCGCAGGCCAGCAACAACCATGCGGTCAGCGGCATCGGCGCGGCTCCTGCCCGGTCGCGCGGCGGCCCGGCTCGATGTCCGGTTCGAGCCCCTCGTCCGCCGGTCCCCGGCTGAACCAGCCCCATAGCGCCGCCACCAGCGCCGCGAGCAGGATGGGAATGCCGGACGGCACCCAGGGCATCGCCAGCAGCGTGACCATCGCGCACACCACCGCCAGCGCCACCGGCTCGCGCTGGCGCAGGCGCGGCCACAGCAGGCCGAGGAAAGCCGCCACCGCCGCTCCGTCCAACCCCCATCGGCGCGGATCGCCCAGCGCATCGCCCAGCACGGCGCCGGCCAGGGTGAACACGTTCCAGAGGATGAAGATGCCCAGCCCCGCCGCCCAGAATCCGCGCCGCTGTTCGTCCGGATCGATCTGCCCGGCGGCGGTGGCGGCCGATTCGTCGATGGTGAGCTGCGCGGCCACCAGCCTGCGCCAGCCCCGCGGCCGCAGCATTGCGTTCAACTGCATGGCGTACACCGCGTTGCGCACGCCCAGCAGCGTGGCCGCGCCGAACGCGGCCGGGCCCGCGCCACCGCCGGCCACCACCCCGATGAAGGCGAACTGCGAGCCGCCGGTGAACATCAGCAGGCTCAGCGCCATCGTCTGCCAGACGCCGAGCCCGGCCGCCACGCCCAAGGCGCCGAACGACACGCCGTAGAGGCCGGTGGCAACGGCGATCGACATGCCCATCCTTGCTGCCGGGGATTGCAGCAGATTCATTTTCCGCGACTCCCAAATACCGATACCGATACCGATACCGATACCGGCGAGGATGCCATGCCCGTGGCCCGACGGCGGAGTCCACGCCGGGGGGCCGGCTTCTCCATCCCTTTGCTTCGTCAGATCGAGAACGTCTCGGACCACAGGAAGTACGGGCCGAAACGCTGGCTCATCCGGAACTCACCGCCCGCCTGCTTGCCTGCGTCGGTCAGGCAGTAGTTGCCGTCCCTGAGTTCGAGATGGCCGGAAGCCACGAGTCTGTCCAATCGTTCGCCGGTCTTGACCCCAGCCTGCGCGCTAACTTGGAGGATGCGATCCCGACTTCATCGCACTTGGCATCGCCTGCCCGGACTGCGCTGGATGCTTGCGCTGGGATATTCCCACGGAGGCAGGGGCCTACATATTCCGCCGATACTCCCCGCCCACGTCGTACAACGCATGGCTGATCTGGCCCAGGCTATGCGTCTTCACCGCCTCCATCAGCGCCGCGAAGACGTTCCCCCGCCTGCGCGCCGTATCCTGAAGATACGCCAGGCCGTGGCCGTCGTGCACCTCGCCGGCGCCCTCGCCCTCCTCCACCCGATGGCCGTGACCGGTCTCCCCTTCCGGCGCCAGCCGGTTGCGCGAAGCCTGCCAGCCGCGCACGTTCTCGATCTGCTGGGCCTTCTCGGCCTCGGTGGAGCGGATCAGCTCGATCCCGGTGGCGACTTCGCCTGCATGTTCCTTGGGCAGGAAGGTGTTGACCCCCACCAGCGGCAGCGAGCCATCGTGCTTCTTGTGCTCGTAGTACATCGACTCTTCCTGGATCTTGCCGCGCTGGTACATGGTGTCCATGGCGCCGAGCACGCCGCCGCGCTCGCTGATGGCCTCGAACTCCTTGTAGACCGCCTCCTCGACCAGGTCGGTCAGGTACTCCACGGCGAAGCTGCCCTGCCAGGGGTTCTCGCAGTAATTCAGGCCCAGCTCCTGGTTGATGATCATCTGGATGGCCACGGCGCGGCGCACGCTGTCCTCGGTGGGCGTGGTGACCGCCTCGTCGTAGGCGTTGGTATGCAGGCTGTTGCAGTTGTCGAACAGGGCGTACAAGGCCTGCAGCGTGGTGCGGATGTCGTTGAACTGGATCTCCTGCGCGTGCAGGGAGCGGCCGCTGGTCTGGATGTGGTACTTCATCATCTGGCTGCGCTCGTTGCCGCCGTAGCGCTCGCGCATCGCGCGGGCCCAGATGCGGCGGGCGACGCGGCCGATGACGGCGTACTCCGGGTCCATGCCGTTGCTGAAGAAGAAGCTCAGGTTGGGCGCGAAGTCGTCGATGTGCATGCCGCGCGCCAGGTAGTACTCGACGATGGTGAAGCCATTGGACAGGGTGAAGGCGAGCTGGCTGATCGGGTTCGCCCCGGCCTCGGCGATGTGGTAGCCGGAGATGGACACCGAGTAGAAGTTGCGGACCTGGTGGTCGACGAAGTACTGCTGGATGTCGCCCATCATGCGCAGGGCGAACTCGGTGCTGAAGATGCAGGTGTTCTGGGCCTGGTCCTCCTTGAGGATGTCGGCCTGGACGGTGCCGCGCACCGTCCTGAGGGTATCGGCCTCGATCGCGGCATAGGTGCCGGCGTCCACCAGTTGCTCGCCGGTGACGCCGAGCAGGGCCAGGCCGAGGCCGTCGTTCCCGGGCGGCAACTGGCCGTGGTAGCGGGGGCGTTCCCTGCCTTCGAAGAAGGCGTCGATCCTTCGCCGTGCCTGCGCCCAGCGCTGCGGGTCGGCCTTGAGGTGCTTCTCCACCTGCTGGTCGATGGCGGTGTTCATGAACATCGCCAGGATCATCGGCGCCGGGCCGTTGATGGTCATCGACACGCTGGTGGTCGGCGCGCACAGGTCGAAGCCGGAATACAGCTTCTTCATGTCGTCCAGGGTCGGGACGTTGACCCCTGAGTTGCCGATCTTGCCGTGGATGTCCGGGCGCGGGGCCGGGTCCTCGCCGTACAGGGTGACCGAATCGAACGCGGTGGACAGGCGCACGGCCGGCTGCCCGGCGGACAGGTAGTGGAAGCGGCGGTTGGTGCGCTCGGGCGTGCCCTCGCCGGCGAACATGCGGATCGGGTCCTCGGCGGTGCGGCGGTAGGGGTAGACGCCGCCGGTATACGGATAGCTGCCGGGCAGGTTCTCCTTGCCGAGGAAGGCGAGCCGTTCGCCCCAGTCCCGGTAGATGGGGGCGGCGATCTTGGGGATCTTCCGGTGGCTGAGCGACTGGCGGTAGTTCTCCACGCGGACCGGCTTGCCGCGGACCCGGTATTCGGCGGTGTCGTCGGTGATGGAGCCCAGGCGCGCGGGCCACCCGCGCAGCAGGGCCAGCGATTCGGAGGACAGCGATTGCACCGCGTCGTCGTAGCGCTGGCGCAACCACAGGAGCCCATCCGTGTGCGGCCCGATGCCCGGCCCCGTCGCCGCACCTTCGTCGGCCGACATGGCGGCCGCACCGGAAGACGCCGTTTCGTCGGGGCCAGCGCCCATGGCATGGGCGCCGGCAGGGAGGGAATCGCGCGCTTCCAGCAGCACGGCAGCGGGGTACGGCTCCAGGAATTCGGGCAGGTGCGGGTCGTCCAGCTCGCGCAGCACTTCCCAATAGCGCTGGGCACGGCTGGCCACCTGCGCCTCGCTCTCGATGCGGCGGTTGATCGCCCTGCCCTGTTCGGCGATCTCGGCCAGGTAGCGTACCCGCGCGGGCGGGATGAGCACCGTGGCGCGAGGCTCCTTCAACGTGGTGTCGATCCGCGGATCGAAGTCGCAGCGGCCCGCAGAAGGGGCCGCCGCGGAGGGGGGCAGGCCGGGGTTCTGCCGCAGCAGCCGGCACAGGTTGACGAACATCCAGGTGATGCCGGGGTCGTTGAACTGGCTGGCGATGGTGGGATGGACCGGGATGTCCTCGTCCTTCGCGGCGAAGGCGTTGCGATTGCGCCGCCACTGCTTGCGCACGTCGCGCAGGGCGTCCTCGGCGCCGCGACGGTCGTATTTGTTCAGCACGACCAGCTCGGCGAAGTCGAGCATGTCGATCTTCTCCAACTGGCTGGCCGCGCCGTAGTCGGAGGTCATCACGTAGACCGGCAGGTCGACCAGGTCCACGATCTCCGAATCCGATTGGCCGATGCCGGCGGTCTCCACCATCACCAGGTCGAAGCCCAGGCTGCGCAGGAAGGCGATGCAGTCCTTGAGCACGGCGTTGGTGGACACGTTGCGCCGACGGGTGGCCATCGAACGCATGTAGACGCGGCGGCTGCGCAGGGCGTTCATGCGGATGCGGTCGCCCAGCAGGGCGCCGCCGCTGCGGCGACGGGTGGGGTCGACCGAGACCACGGCGATGCGCATGGCCGGGAAGCTGGACAGGAACCGGTTGAGCAGTTCGTCGGTGACCGAGGACTTGCCCGCGCCGCCGGTGCCGGCGATGCCGACGACGGGCGTGCGGCCGGCGGCGCGCTGCCATTGCTGGCGCAACTTCGACAACTCCGGTTCGGCGTATCGGCCGTCCTCGATCGCGCTCAGCATGCGGCCGATGGCGGCCTCGTCGAAGGCGGCGCCCGTGGCTTCCGCCGGTCTCGACGCCTGCCGGCTGGCGACATGACCGCCGGGCAGGCGTCCGGGCGCGGGGGCCGCCGTGGCATTCGCTAAGGTTCCGCGAACAGCGGCGAAAGGGCGGGTCCGCTCGGTGGGAGTGGCGGCATCCGCATTCCCGTCGTCACCTGCGCGGCGGTCGCGGGCGGCGGTGGCGCGGGCGACGACGTCCTCGATCATCTCCACCAGGCCCATCTTCATGCCGTCGTCGGGGTGGTAGATGCGCTCGACGCCGTAGGCCTCCAGCTCGGCGATCTCCCCGGGGGCGATGGTGCCGCCGCCGCCGCCGAACACGCGGACGTGCGCGGCGCCCTTCTCCGCCAGCATGTCGATCATGTACTTGAAGTATTCGACGTGGCCGCCCTGGTAGCTGGACAGGGCGATGGCATCGGCGTCCTCCTGCAGGGCGGCGCGGACCACCTCCTCGACGCCGCGGTTGTGGCCGAGGTGGATGACTTCCACGCCCTGGGCCTGGATCAGCCGGCGCATGATGTTGATCGCCGCGTCGTGGCCGTCGAACAGGCTGGCGGCGGTGACGAAGCGCAGCGGGACGGGCTGCGCGCGTACGGCGGCGGGGATGTCGCGGGCGGGCGTGCTCATGCGTGCATGCACCGGGGTTGCGGGAACCTGGTCCGATTCTATTCCTTTCGGCGGAAACGGTCGGGGTGCGAGCGTGCCGCGGGGTCAGCCGATGCCGAACGGCAGGTTGGGCGAGGACACCACGCGCTCGCCCACCGCCTCGCCGCGCAGGAACCCCAGCGCGGCCTCGATCACCGCCGGCTCGCCGGCGATGCGGTGGTGGCCCAGGCCACGGGTGGTCAGCAGGCGCGCGCCGGGCCACAGGCGGGCGTAGCGCTCGCCCTCCTCCCACGGCACCTCGTCGTCTTCCAGGTCGTGCACCACCAGCGCCGGCAGGCCCAGCGCCGGCGCGTGCCGATGCGCGGCGAGGCTGTCCACCGGCAGGCCGAGCTGGCGCTCGAAGCCTTCGAACATGCGCGCCACCAGCGCCGGCGCCAATCCCAGGGCACGGCCGAAGCGGCGGCCGGCCGCGCGCAGGTCGGCGGCCGGCGCCAGCAGCACCACCCGGCCGGCCTGCAATCCCTCGACCAGCGCCAGCAGCGCCGCGGCGCCGCCCATCGAATGGGCCACCACCGCCGCCGGCGCTCCATGCGCCCGCGCCACCGCCGCCAGCGCGGCGGCGAACGCGGGCAGGTTGGCGGCGCCACCCTCGTTGCGGCCGTGGCCGGGATGGTCGAACGCGACCACCGCGTAGCCGGCCCGGCGCAGCGGCGCCACCCACGGCCGGCAGCGCAGGCCGAAGCTGGACCAGCCGTGCGAGAACAGCACGTAGGGCTGCGTGGCCGGATCGCCCCACGCGTAGGTGGTCAGCGCATCGCCGCGGCTGTGGACCCGGCCGATGCCGGCGTCGTCGCAGGCCGCGGCCAGCGCGCGGCCGCGCGAGGACGGCAGCGGCGTGGCGAACAGCCGCGACGCCTGGCGCAGGGTCGCGCCCGGCGCCACCCAGCCGCCGATGGCGAATGCCCAGCGCAGCATTAGCGGCACGGATGGGTGGCGAACGGCCGTTCTTTTTTGTGGCGAAGCGGCGGGCGCAACCGTCGACATGGCGGACTCCTGTTCGATCAGGGGAGAGAAGAATTGCCGGCGGCGGCGGCGATGCCGTCGGCCGGCACCGCCGCGTGGCGCGCGAACAGGCCATCGACGGCGCGACGGGCATGGGCCAGCGCCTGCTGCGGCCGGTTGAGGCGGCCATGATGCAGGCCCAGCATCAGCGACTGCAGTTCGAAGGCGACCAGGGCCGCATCGGCATCGGCGCGCAGTTGGCCCTGTTCCACCGCCATCGCCACGGCCCGCTCCAGCGCCTGCTGCCAGCGCTGCATCAGCGCGCAGACGTGGTCGCGCATCGGCCCGGGACGCCCGTCGTATTCCATCGCCGCGCCGAGGAACACGCAGCCTTCCCGCTGCGCGCCGATCCAGCGCATCCAGCCGTCGACGATCGCCCGCAGGCGCGGCATCCCGCGCGGCTGGCGCAGGGCCGGCTCCATCACCTGTTCGGCGAAGCGGGCGGCGACCCAGTCCAGGGTCTGCCGCACCAGGTCCTCGCGCGAGCCGAAGTGGGCGAACACCCCGCTCTTGGACATGCCGGCCGCACCGGCAAGCTCGCCGATGGTCACCCCTTCCAGGCCGACCCGGGCGGCCATCGCGGCGGCGCGCTGCAGCAGCATGTCGCGGGTGCCGGCGCCCTTGGCGGTGGCCGGGCCGGCGGCGCGGCGGCTGGCAGGAGCGGGCATCATGGCGCGATTTATAGCACGACCGTTCGTTCCGTGAAAGCGGCGACAAGCCGGGATCGGGCCACTGGGGTTAGAATGCCCCCCCGCGACGCATGCCCCTTCCCCGGCCCCGTCGCGTTTTTGTTTCCCGGGAAAGGCGCCCGCCGCCTCTCCCCACCGACGGCCACAGTCGCGCCCAGCCCGCCGACGCACGCGACACGACGCGGAGCCAGACATGCTTTTCGAGACCCTCGCCACTTCCGGCCACGAGCAGGTGGTCTTCTGCAACAACCCAGAAGCCGGCCTGAAGGCCATCGTCGCCGTGCACAACACGGTCCTCGGCCCGGCGCTGGGCGGCGTGCGCATGCGGCCCTACGCCAACGAGGCCGACGCGGTGCGCGACGTCCTGCGCCTGAGCCGGACGATGACCTACAAGAACGCGCTGGCCGGGCTCAACATCGGCGGCGGCAAGGCGGTGATCCTGGGCGACCCGAAGACGGACAAGAGCGAGGTCCTGCTGCGCGCCTTCGGCCGCGCGGTGGAGGCGCTGGGCGGGCGCTACATCACCGCCGAGGACGTGGGCACCGACGTCAACGACATGGAACTGCTGTACCTGGAGACCGAGTACGTCACCGGCGTGCACCAGGTCCACGGCGGCTCCGGCGACCCGGCCCCGTTCACCGCCTACGGCACCCTGCAGGGCCTGATGGCGTCGCTGCAGCGCAAGTTCGGCCACGAGGAGGTGGGCAAGGTCAGCATCGCCGTCCAGGGCCTGGGCCACATCGGCATGGAACTGGCCAAGCTGCTCAAGGAGCGCGGCGCCAAGCTGTTCGTCGCCGACCTGGACCCGGCCAAGGTCGAGCGCGCGGTGACCGAATTCGGCGCCGAGGCGGTGGCCTGCGGCGACATCCACGAGGTGCCGGCCGACGTGTTCGCCCCCTGCGCGATGGAAGGCGGCATCGACGAGCGCACGCTGGAGCGGCTCAAGGCCAAGATCGTGTGCGGCTCGGCCAACAACCAGCTCGCCAGCCACGCCATCGGCGACGAACTGCATCGCCGCGGCATCCTCTATGCGCCCGACTACGCGGTCAATGCCGGCGGGGTGATGAACGTCTCGCTGGAGATCGACGGCTACAACCGCGAGCGCGCCATGCGCCTGATCCGCAGCATCTACCACAACGTCGGCAAGGTCTTCGACCTGTCCGAGCGCGAGGACATCAGCCCGCAGTACGCGGCCGACCGCATCGCCGAGGCGCGGCTGGCCGCCGTCGGCCGGCTCAAGCTGCCGATGGGCCGGGCCACGCCGCGGATGCGGCACCTGCGCGGCGAGCGCTGACCCACCGCCCCTGCCCGGTCCGTCCCGCGGCAGCCCTCGGCGGAAATGCGCCACGCCGGCGCCCGCACTTGTTCCCGGCCTTCCCGCCGCCGGCAGGCATTCCCCCGCAGCATCGCGATGGCGCATCCTGGCGGGTGTCCTTCCGCGCCGGGACCCCGGTTGTGCGAACGCACGTGTGGCGCCCGGGGTGGGTCGCTACACTAGAAACAGATGAAACCATCAAGAAGGGGAGGTCCGATGCGAACGTTCCGGCTGGGAGAGGACATCGACGCCCTGCGCGAGGCGGTGCGCCGCTTCGCCGACGCCGAGATCGCGCCGCGCGCCGCCCGCATCGACGAGGACAACGCGTTCCCGCAGGACCTGTGGCCCAAGCTGGGCGAACTGGGCCTGCTCGGCGTGACCGTGGCCCCGGAGCACGGCGGCAGCGGCCTGGGCTACCTGGCCCACCTGGTGGCGATGGAGGAGATCTCGCGCGCCTCCGGCTCGGTGGGCCTGAGCTACGGCGCCCATTCCAACCTGTGCCTGTCCAACCTGTACCTCAACGGCAGCGACGCGCAGCGCGCCCGGTACCTGCCCCGGCTGTGCACCGGCGAGTGGAAGGGGGCGCTGGCCATGAGCGAGCCCGGCGCCGGTTCCGACGTGGTCGGCTCGATGGCCTGCCGCGCCGAACTGCGCGACGGCGCCTGGGTCGCCAACGGCAACAAGATGTGGATCACCAACGGCCCCGAAGCCGACGTGCTGATCGTCTACATGCGCACCGCCGGCAGGGAGGCGGGCAGCCGCTGCATGACCGCCTTCATCGTCGAGCGCGGGATGGCGGGCTTCTCCACCGCGCAGAAGCTGGACAAGCTGGGCATGCGCGGCTCCAACACCTGCGAGCTGGTGTTCGAGGACTGCCGGATTCCGGCCGAGAACGTGCTGGGCGAGGTGAACCACGGCGTGCACGTGCTGATGAGCGGGCTGAACACCGAGCGCCTGGTGCTCAGCGGCGGCCCCATCGGGCTGATGCAGGCGGCGCTGGACATCGCCCTGCCCTACGTGCGCGAGCGGCGCCAGTTCGACGCGCCGGTCGGCAGCTTCGGCCTGATGCAGGGCAAGCTGGCGGACATGTATACCGCGCTGCAGTCGTCCCGCGCCTTCGCCTACCAGGTGGCGCGCGACTTCGACGCCGGCCACGCTTCGCGCGCGGCCGCCGCCGGCTGCCTGCTGCACGCCTCCGAGGCGGCGGTGCAGGTGGCGCTGGAGGCGATCCAGGCGCTGGGCGGCAACGGCTACATCAACGAGTTCGCCACCGGCCGCCTGCTGCGCGACGCCAAGCTCTACGCCATCGGCGCGGGCACCAACGAGATCCGGCGCATGCTGATCGGGCGCGAGCTGTTCGAGGGCCGGGGCTGAACCCGGTGCGCGGCCCGGCCGGCCCATCGGCCCGGCGGCCGCACAAACGAAAAGGCCGCCGGTTTCCCGACGGCCTCCCCGTGTACGGCTGAAGCGCCAGCAGTATTAGTGCTTGGCCTCTTCGGCGGCGTCCTTGGCCTGCTCGGCAACGTCCTGGGCGGCGTCGGCGGCGTCGGCGGCAGCGTCGGCAGCGGCGTCGGTCGCAGCGCCAGCGGTGGCGGCAGCGGCGTCGGCGGCGGTGTCGGCGGCGGCAGCAGCGGCGTCGGCGGCCACCTGGGCGGCGTCGGCGGTCTCGGCACCGGCAGCGGCAGCCGCGTCGGCAGCGGCCTGGGCCTCGGTGGCGGCGGCGTCAGCAGCGGCCGCAGCGTCCTGGGCCTGTTCCTGCTTCGAGCACGCGGCCAGGGCCAGACCCAGAGCCAGGGCGATCAGCAGCTTGTTGATGCTCATGTTGAATATTCCTCGTCGTTTAGTTTGGGCAACGCGCCATTGCGCGCCAATAACATGATGACAAGCCCGTATCCGCTGTCAAGCGGCCACGGGGTCATTTTCGTAAAGAGGTCGTGAAAAAGATTAAACCACTTCCAGCGCGATCGCGGTAGCCTCGCCGCCGCCGATGCACAGCGCGGCCACGCCCTTCTTCAGGCCGCGCTTGCGCAGGGCATTGATCAGGGTCACCACCAGCCGGGCGCCCGATGCGCCGATGGGGTGGCCCAGGGCGCAGGCGCCGCCGTTGACGTTGACCTTGGCGTGCGGGATGCCCAGTTCCTTGATCGGCGCCATCGCCACCACGGCGAAGGCCTCGTTGATCTCGAACAGGTCCACGTCCTCCACCTTCCAGCCGGCCTTGTCCAGCAGGGTCGAGATGGCGCCGACCGGGGCGGTGGTGAACCACTCCGGCTGGTGCGAGAAGGTCTGGTGGCCAACGATCCGGGCCAGCGGCTGCAGGCCGCGGCGGGCGGCCTCCTCAGCCGAGAGCAGCACGGTGGCCGCCGCGCCGTCGGAAATGGAGGAGGAACTGGCGGCGGTGACGCTGCCGTCCTTCTTGAACGCCGGGCGCAGGGTCGGGATCTTGGCCACGTCCGACTTGCCCGGCTGCTCGTCGCTGGCGAACTCGGCCTCGCCCTTGCGGGTGGCGACCTTGACCGGGACGATCTCGCCGTCGAACGCGCCCGAGGCCTGCGCCGCCTGGGCGCGCTGGACCGACTCGATGGCGAACGCGTCCTGGTCCTGGCGGCTGAAGCCGTACTTGGCCACGGTGGCTTCGGCGAACACGCCCATGGCCTGGCCGTCGTAGGGGTTGGTCAGGCCGTCCCAGGCCATGTGGTCCACCGCCTGGAAGCCGCCGTAGCGGTTGCCGGTGCGCGAATTGGGGATCAGGTGCGGCGCGTTGCTCATCGACTCCATGCCGCCGGCGACCACCACCGTGGCGGTGCCGGCCTTGATCAGGTCGTGCCCCAGCATGATCGCCTTCATGCCCGAGCCGCACACCTTGTTGATGGTGGTGGCGCCGGCCGAGGCCGGCAGGCCCGCGCCCAGCGCGGCCTGGCGCGCCGGCGCCTGGCCCAGGTTGGCCGGCAGCACGCAGCCCATGATCACTTCGGACACGTCGGCGGCGGGGACGCCGGACTGCTCCAGGGCGGCGGCGATGGCGGTCGAGCCCAGCACCGGCGTGGGCACGCCGTTGAACTGGCCGAGGAAGGAGCCGATGGCGGTGCGCTTGGCGCCGGCGATGACGATGTCGGACATGGAGGATGGGCCTTCGAAGGGAGCGGGAGGGGGGTGCCGAATATCGGCGGCGATGTCATTATCGGCCCCGGGGAACGATTGACCAAATGCACGGGGCCGGGAGACCGGCGGGCCTGCGCGTGAGGGCGGCCGCCCCCGCACGGAGCGATACCGCCGCCTGCAACGGGCGGCGCGAGCACGCCATCAAACTCAAGGACACGAGGACGCATTTCCATGACACAAAAGACGCTTGCCCTGGCCATTTTTTCGATCCTGGCCACCAGCCTTGCGGCCTGCGGCGGCGGCGGTGGAGGCGGCGGCAACGCCAGGCCCACCCCACCGTCTTCGACGCCGGTGACCGGTGGCGGGAACCAGACGCCGACGCCTACCCCTGATCCCACACCGGACCCGACTCCGGATCCCACCCCCGACCCCACCCCGGACCCCGATCCGGACCCGGGCCAGGCCACGGGCCCGGAAAACCGGCAGCCGGCGATCGATGCCCACCTGGTGCTGACCGGCGCCGATGCGGCTCACGCGCTGGGCTACACCGGCCAGGGAGTCACCATCGGCCTGATAGACAGCGGCGTGCGCCGCGACCACCCCGCCCTGGACGGCAGGGTCGACGCCAGCTTCGTCCACGTCGGCGCCGGCAACGACCTGTCGGTGGACGACAAGGTCGGCCACGGCACCACCGTGGCCCAGTTGGCCGCCGGTGCCCCGGTGGACATCTGGCCGGGCGGCGTGGCCCCGGAAGCGCGGATCGTCTCCTCCCGCAGCGTCGCCGATACCCCCGGCGGAGACGATGGTTCCGGCCAGGGCAACAAGGTGCTGCCGGGCCGGGGCTACGGCAACTACTTCAAGCAGCTCAACCTGGAACTGGCCGACGCCGGCGCGCGCATCATCAACAACTCCTGGGGCGGGCTGTACTGGGATTCGCCCCTGGTCACCCGCGAGTTCGTCGACGCCTACCGCGAGTTCGTCATCGACCGCGGCGGCCTGGTGGTCTTCGCCAACGGCAATTCCGGGGAGGACCCGCGCTACCGTTCGCAGCCCGGCGACATCGCCGCGCTGCCCAGCAAGTCGCTTGGCGCCGCCGCGCTGGAACGCGGCTGGCTGACCGTGGCCGCGCTCAATCCCACCGAGCCCACCCCTACCCTGACCAACTACTCGCAAGCCTGCGGCATCGCGATGAACTACTGCCTGACCGCGCCCGGCAACGTGGTCTATCCCGGGCCGGACGCCACCGCTGGCGACCCGGCCTACATGTGGGGCGGCGGCACCTCGTACGCCGCGCCGCTGGTGTCCGGCGCCGCGGCGCTGGTATGGGAGGCCTTCCCCTACTTCGACAACGACCTGGTCCGCCAGACCCTGCTGGGCACCGCCATCGACATCGGCGATCCCGGCCCGGATGAAGTCTTCGGCTATGGCCTGCTCAATGTCGGCAAGGCCGTGGACGGACCGGCGCGCTTCGACTGGGGCGATGTGAAGGTCACGCTGGGCGACGGCGACGTCTCGGTCTGGTTCAACGACATCGAGGGCAACGGCGGCCTGGTCAAGCGCGGCACCGGCGCCCTGGGCCTGGCCGGTCACGGAGGCTACAAGGGCGCCACCGTGGTGGAGGACGGCATGCTGATCGCGTTCAACGGGTTGTCGGGCAATGGCGTGAGGATCGGCAATGACGGCATGTTCGTCGGCGTGGGCGACATTGCCGGCAAGGTCGTCAACACCGGCTGGCTGATCGCCGGCGACGGTACCGACGGCATGCGGATACTGGGCGATTTCTACAACCAGGACTGGCCGCTCACGTCCGACTGGGGAATTCTTTCCGTCTGGCTGGGCGCACCGCTGGAAGTGGAAGGCAAGGCCTACCTCGGCAACGGCCTGACGCAGCCCAAGGGCGCGCTCTACATCGAAGGCGTGCGCGACGGCTACGCCACCACCGGCAAGGACGCGGTGGTACATGCCACTGGCGGCGTGGATGGCCGCTTCAAGGACCTGGTCCTGTCCGAACCCGACATCGTGCTGGTCAACTACAGCCTCGACTACGACGCCAACAACGCCTACCTGCTGACCACGCGCGTGGACGTGAACGCCGCGGCCACCGCCTGGGGGCTGCCGCAGCCCACGCTCGCGGCCGCCGGGCGCATGGAGCAGGCGATGCGCGCCATCGACGGACAACTGGCGCTGGCGCAGCCCGGCGGCGGGATCGACGGCGCGTTCATCGACGCGGCCGGACGCTTCCAGGGTGCCCCCAACGCCGAGGCGGCGGCCCTGTCCCTGCGCAGCCTGTCCGGCCAGTTGCACGGTGCGGCGGCGGCGATGACCTTCGAGAGCATCGATGCCAGCCGCCGGGCGGCCAGCGGCCGTTTCGACCGCTTCCGCGGCGGGAGCGAGGACGCCGGCAGTTGGGCCACGAACATCGCCCGCGATGGCGGCCTGTCGCTGGCCGGCTTCGACTCGGTGGGCATGTCCGCGCGCGGCGAGGCGGTCGGCCATGACGTCGCCTCCGGCCGGAATGCCCTGCTCGGCGTGGCCATGAGCCGGCAGCAGCAGAACGGCTGGCTGTCGGCCCTGGGCGACCGGGTGCAGGGCTACCAGTACGAGAGCCAGGTGTATGCGGGATGGCTGGATGGGGACCGCTATGTCCAGGGCCGCGTGGGCGTGGGCAAGTTCGAGCGGCAGATGCAGCGCAACCTGCGCCTGGGCACCGGGGTGGACGGCGTGGGCGCGCAACTGTCCGGCAGCTACTCCACCCTCAACGTCGAGGCCGGCCACGGGCTGCACCTGGCCGGCGGCATGCTGACGCCGTACCTGGGCATGGACCACACCCGGATGGAGAACGACGGTTTCCAGGAAGCCGGTGCCGGCGGCCTGGGGCTGCGCGCCGCCGACCGGGACACCACCCGCACCCAGGGCTACCTGGGCCTGCGCGGCGAACGCCACTGGCGGCTCGGCCACGGGGTATCGCTGTCGGTGGACGCGGGCGGCGAGTGGCAGCGCCGGCTGCATTCGGAGGGCGAGATGTTCGACGCCAGCTTCGTGGGCATCGAGCAGTGGCAGCCGCTGTACGGCATCGGCCTGGCCGAACGCAGCCGCCTGTACCGGCTGGGCGTGGGCGCTTCGCACACGCGCCACCGCGTGCGGCTGGACTACGACCACCGCGCCAGCGACCGCTTCGACGACCGCCAGGTGAACCTGCAGTACCGGCTGGCGTTCTGAGCGCGAAGCGACGCGGCCGGCTCCACGACGGAGCCGGCCACCTGTCCCGAAACGCAACGGCCCGGGGAGTGCTTCCCCGGGCCGTTGTCGTCGTCACCGCGGACGCGATCAGGCCGCCACGGTGTCCGCCACGTCCTTGTAGTCCTGGATCTGGTCGAAGTTCATGTAGCGGTAGATCTCCGCGCCCTTCTCGTTGATCACGCCGATGTCGGCCATGTACTCGGCCTTGGTCGGGATCCGGCCCAGGCGCGAGCAGATCGCCGCCAGTTCCGCCGAGCCCAGGTAGACGTTGGAATTGCGGCCCAGGCGGTTGGGGAAGTTGCGGGTCGAGGTGGAGAACACGGTCGCGCCCTCGCGCACCTGCGCCTGATTGCCCATGCACAGCGAGCAGCCGGGCATCTCCATGCGCGCGCCAGCGGTGCCGAAGGTGCCGTACACGCCTTCCTTGGTCAGTTCGCTGGCGTCCATCTTGGTCGGCGGGGCCACCCACAGGCGGGTGGGGATGTCGCGCTTGCCTTCCAGCAGCTTGGCCGCGGCGCGGAAGTGGCCGATGTTGGTCATGCACGAACCGATGAACACCTCGTCGATGGCGGCGCCGGCCACGTCGGACAGGGTCTTCACGTCGTCCGGGTCGTTCGGGCAGGCCACGATCGGCTCGTGCACGTCGGCCAGGTCGATCTCGATCACCGCCGCGTACTCGGCGTCGGCATCGGGCTCCAGCAACTGCGGATCGGCCAGCCACTCCTCCATCTTGCGGATGCGGCGGGCCAGCGAGCGCGCGTCCTGGTAGCCCTCGGCGATCATCCACTTCAACAGGGTGATGTTGCTGTTGAGGTATTCGACGATCGGCGCCTTGTCCAGGCGCACGGTGCAGCCGGCGGCCGAACGCTCGGCCGAGGCGTCGGACAGCTCGAACGCCTGCTCCACCTTCAGTTGCGGCAGGCCCTCGATCTCGAGGATGCGGCCGGAGAAAATATTCTTCTTGCCGGCCTTGGCCACGGTCAGCAGGCCCTGCTTGATCGCGTACAGCGGGATCGCGTTGACCAGGTCGCGCAGGGTCACGCCGGGCTGCATCTGGCCCTTGAAGCGCACCAGTACGCTTTCGGGCATGTCCAGCGGCATCACCCCGGTGGCCGCGGCGAAGGCGACCAGGCCGCTGCCTGCCGGAAACGAGATGCCCACCGGGAAGCGGGTGTGGGAATCGCCGCCGGTGCCGACCGTGTCGGGCAGCAGCATGCGGTTGAGCCAACTGTGGATCACGCCGTCGCCCGGGCGCAGCGAGATGCCGCCGCGGGTGGAGATGAACTCCGGCAGGGTGTGGTGGGTCTTCACGTCCACCGGCTTCGGGTATGCGGCGGTGTGGCAGAACGACTGCATCACCAGGTCGGCCGAGAAGCCCAGGCAGGCCAGGTCCTTGAGCTCGTCGCGGGTCATCGGGCCGGTGGTGTCCTGGGAACCGACCGAGGTCATCTTCGGCTCGCAGTAGGTGCCCGGGCGCATGCCCTGCCCTTCCGGCAGGCCGCAGGCGCGGCCGACCATCTTCTGCGCCAGCGAGAAGCCCTTGCCGGTATCGGCCGGCTGCACCGGCAGCCGGAACAAATCGGTGGCCGGCAGGCCCAGCGATTCGCGCGCCTTGGCCGTCAGCCCGCGGCCGACGATCAGCGGGATGCGGCCACCGGCGCGCACCTCGTCGAACAGCACCTCGCTCTTGACCTGGAACTGCGCGATCACCTCGCCATTCTTCAGCGCCCTGCCTTCGTACGGGCGCAGCTCGACGACGTCGCCGTGCTCCATCCTCGACACGTCCAGCTCGATCGGCAGCGCGCCGGCGTCCTCCATGGTGTTGTAGAAGATCGGGGCGATCTTGCCGCCCAGGCAGACGCCGCCGAAGCGCTTGTTCGGGATGAACGGGATGTCCTGCCCGGTCCACCACAGCACGCTGTTGGTGGCCGACTTGCGCGAGGAACCGGTGCCGACCACGTCGCCGACGTAGGCGACCAGGTGGCCCTTGGCCTTGAGGTCGGCGATGGCCTGGATAGGGCCGCGCTTGCCGTCTTCCTCCGGCACGAACGGCGCGTCGCCGCGCTTGTTCTTCAGCATCGCGAGCGCGTGCAGCGGGATGTCCGGGCGGGTGGTCGCGTCCGGGGCCGGCGACAGGTCGTCGGTGTTGGTCTCGCCGGGCACCTTGAACACGGCGACGGTCAGGCTCTGCGGCACTTCCGGCTTGCTGGTGAACCATTCGGCCTCGGCCCAGCTCTTCAGCACGGCCTGGGCGTTGGCGTTGCCCGCCCTGGCCTTCTCTTCCACGTCATGGAAGGCGTCGAACACCAGCAGGGTGTTCTTGAGCCCGTCGGCGGCGATCGCGCCGACCTGCGCGTCGTCCAGCAGCTCGATCAGCGGCGAGACGTTGTAGCCGCCGAGCATGGTGCCCAGCAACTCGGTGGCGCGCGCGCGGTCGATCAGCGCGTTCCGCTCGCTGCCGAAGGCCAGCGCCGCCAGCCACGAGGCCTTGACCTTGGCCGCGTCGTCCACGCCCGCCGGGACGCGGTGGGCGATCAGCTCGACCAGGAACTGCGCCTCGCCGGCCGGCGGGTCCTTCAGCAGTTCGACGACCTCGGCGGTCTGCTGCGCGCTCAGCGGCAGCGGCGGGATCCCGAGCGCGGCGCGCTCTGCGGCGTGGTGGCGGTAGGCTTCCAGCATGGGGATGTTTCTCCGGGGGAGTTGCGTACGGGGATCTGAAAAACGGGATCAGGCCTTGGGAACGATCAGCTTCAGGCCCTTGAAGTAGTCGCGGAAGAACGCGTCGTCGCGGGTGATCATCGCGTTGCACTGGAGCATGGCGTGGGCGCCGACCAGGAAGTCGGCGACCACGCGCTCGCGGCGGCCGCCGCGGGTACGGAAACGCTTGTTCATGTGCCCGGCCCGCATCGCCGCCGCTTCGCCGAGCGGCTGGTAGCGGATGCCCAGCGGCGCCAGCAGGTCCATCAGGCTGACCGAGGTGTCGAGCATGGCCTGCACTTCGGCGACCACCGCCTCGCAGACGACCACGTCATCGTGCACCAGGGCCTCGCCCACGCAGGCCTCGGACGCCTCGGCGAATCTGTCGTCGCCGATCAGGATGTCGATGAGGACGGAGGAATCCAGCGCGATCATCGCCCGGGCTTCCGCGACGGGGACGTGGCCCTGGCGGGACCCTTGCCATCACGCATCGACCGGGTCCCCGGGCGCGCGGCCACGGATGGCGCGCATCGCCTCGTCGGTACGGGTCATGCCGTCGACCAGCCGGTACTTGCCACGCACCTCGCGCAGCGCCTTGCTGACGTCCTTGCGCAGGATGATGCGCCCGCCTTCCAGCTCGACCTTGAGCAGGGTGCCCTTGGTCAGGCCCAGCGCGTCGCGCACCGCCTTGGGCAGGGTGATCTGGCCGCGTTCGGCGACGGTGGCTTCCATGGGGGGACCTCTCCGCAAGGGACGGTATGCCATCATGATACATACCATTCCATGCATACTCAAACCTGCATGGCGATCCCGGGCGACAATGGTCTCCGTCCCGCCGCCGTCCGGCCCGCCGCGATCCAGGGCGCATCGCCGGCAAAGACGGCCCTGTCATCGAATGCGGTCGATAATGCCCTGAACCCTTCAGCCGCCCCGACCAGCGGCACCCTCAGCCACAGGAGCCCGCCATGCGCGATTCCTTCGCCACCCGCAGCCGCTTGGATGTCGGCGGCCAGTCCTACACCTACGCCAGCCTGCCCAAGCTGGGCCAGCGCTTCGACCTGGCCCGCCTGCCCTACTCGATGAAGATCCTGCTGGAGAACCTGCTGCGGCACGAGGACGGGGTGAGCGTGCTGCCCGAGCACATCGAGGCGGTGGCCACCTGGGACCCGCAGCGCGAGCCCGATACCGAGATCGCCTTCATGCCCGCCCGCGTGGTCTTGCAGGACTTCACCGGCGTGCCCTGCGTGGTCGACCTGGCGGCGATGCGCGACGCGGTGGTCAAGCTGGGCGGCCGCCCGGAGCAGATCAACCCGCTGATCCCCTCGGAACTGGTGATCGACCACTCCGTGCAGGTCGACGTGTTCGGCCGCCCCGACGCGCTGGACCTCAACAGCAAGATCGAATTCGAGCGCAACAAGGAGCGCTACGGCTTCCTGCGCTGGGGCCAGAACGCCTTCGAGAACTTCAAGGTGGTGCCGCCCAGCACCGGCATCGTCCACCAGGTGAACCTGGAAAACCTCGCCCGGGTGGTGATGAAGCGCGTCGTGCCGGATGAACGCGGGGACGGCGAACTGTGGGCGTTCCCGGACACCGTGTTCGGCACCGACAGCCACACCACGATGATCAACGGCATCGGCGTGCTGGGCTGGGGCGTGGGCGGGATCGAGGCCGAGGCGGCGATGCTCGGCCAGCCCTCCTCGATGCTGATCCCGCAGGTGGTGGGCTTCGAGCTCACCGGCAGGATGCCCGAGGGCGCCACCGCGACCGACCTGGTGCTGACCGTCACCCAGATGCTCCGCCAGCACGGCGTGGTCGGCAAGTTCGTCGAGTTCTTCGGCGAGGGCCTGCAGCACCTGCCGCTGGCCGACCGCGCCACCATCGGCAACATGGCGCCCGAATACGGCGCGACCTGCGGCATCTTCCCGATCGATGCCGAGGCGCTGCGCTACCTGCGCCTGTCCGGGCGCAGCGAGGAGCAGATCGCGCTGGTGGAGGCCTACGCCCGCGCCCAGCAACTGTGGCACGAGCCGGGCCAGGCCCCGGCCGACTACTCGGCCACCCTGCGCCTGGACATGGGCGAGGTGAAGCCTTCGCTGGCCGGCCCCAAGCGCCCCCAGGACCGCGTGCTGCTGGGCGACATGAAGGAGAATTTCCACAGCAACGTCGCCGGGCTGG
The DNA here is from genome assembly GCF_014202435.1 of Pseudoxanthomonas broegbernensis. Taxonomy (GTDB): domain Bacteria; phylum Pseudomonadota; class Gammaproteobacteria; order Xanthomonadales; family Xanthomonadaceae; genus Pseudoxanthomonas; species Pseudoxanthomonas broegbernensis. The sequence continues at coordinate 279,061 of NZ_JACHGU010000003.1, forward strand.
TCGCCAACCGCAGGATCGGCTGCGCGGAGCAGGAACTGGCCGCCGAGGGCGGGATCCAGCCGCAGGCCGAGCGCCTGGCCGCCAAGCCGGTATCCAACATCCGCCTGGACGATGGCGAGCACCAGCTCTGCGACGGCTCGGTGGTGATCGCGGCCATCACCTCGTGCACCAACACCTCCAACCCGGCGGTGATGCTCGGCGCCGGGCTGCTCGCGCGCAACGCCGCGGCCAAGGGCCTGAAGGCCGCGCCCTGGGTCAAGACCTCGCTGGCTCCCGGCTCGCTGGTGGTCACCGACTACCTGAGCAAGGCCGGCGTGCTGGACGAGCTCAAGAAGCTCGGCTTCTACGTGGTCGGCTACGGCTGCACCACCTGCATCGGCAACTCCGGCCCGCTGCCGGAGGCGGTGTCCAGGGGCATCGCCGAGAACGACCTGGCAGTGGCGTCGGTACTGTCCGGCAACCGCAATTTCGAGGGCCGCATCCACCCCGAGGTCAAGATGAACTACCTGGCCTCGCCGCCGCTGGTGGTGGCCTACGCCATCGCCGGCACCATCGACATCGACCTGACCCGCGAGCCGCTGGGCCACGGCAGCGACGGCGAGCCGGTGTACCTGCGCGACATCTGGCCGAGCAACAAGGAGATCGGCGACACCATCGCCGCCACCGTCGGGCCCGAGCTGTTCGCGCAGAACTACGCCGACGTGTTCAAGGGCGATGCGCGCTGGAACTCCATGGACTCGCCCGACGACGAGCTGTACGCCTGGGACGGTGCCTCGACCTACATCAAGAACCCGCCCTACTTCGACGGCATGACGATGGAGGTCGGCGCGATCGAGGACATCCACGGCGCGCGCGTGCTGGGCCTGTTCGGCGACTCCATCACCACCGACCACATCTCCCCGGCCGGCAACATCAAGCAGGACTCGCCCGCTGGCCGCTTCCTGCAGGAGCGCGGCGTGCAGCCGGCGGACTTCAACAGCTACGGCAGCCGCCGCGGCAACGACGACGTGATGGTCCGCGGCACCTTTGCCAACATCCGCATCAAGAACCAGTTCTTCGGCGGCGAGGAAGGCGGCAACACGCTGTACTTCGGCACGCAGCCGCCGGAGAAGATGTCGATCTACGACGCGGCGATGAAGTACAAGGCCGACGGCGTCCCGCTGGTGGTGATCGCCGGCAAGGAATACGGCACCGGCTCCTCGCGCGACTGGGCGGCCAAGGGCGCCAACCTGCTGGGGGTGAAGGCGGTGATCGCCGAGAGCTTCGAGCGCATCCACCGCTCCAACCTGGTCGGCATGGGCGTGCTGCCGCTGCAGTTCCGGGACGGCCAGACCGCGCAATCGCTGGGCCTGGACGGCACCGAGGTCTACGACATCGCGGGCCTGGCCGACGGCACCGCCCGGATCGCCACGGTCGTGGCCCGCCGCGCCGGCGGGACGGCCATCCAGTTCCAGGCCAGCGTGCTGCTGCTGACGCCCAAGGAAGTGGAGTACTTCCGCCACGGCGGCCTGCTGCAGTACGTGCTCCGCCAGCTCGCCGCGAGGAAGGCGGCATAGGCGCCGGAACGGGCGGAAGACCCGCCCCGCGCAACACGCGGGGCGTTCGCCACGACCGCGCGGCAGTGCCGCGCAAGCGGTCGTCGCTCACCCACCACGGCGGCCTGCTGCAGTACGTGCTCCGCCAGCTCGCCGCAAGGAAGGCGGCATAGGCGCCGGAACGGGCGAAAGACCCGCCCCGCGCAACACGCGGGGCGGTTGGGCTTCCGTGGGAGCCCGCTTCAGTGGGCGGGCGGCGCCCATCGCATAACTAGCGAGGCTTCCACTGCGCGTAGTACAGCCGCCACTGCCCGCCCTCGTCGCGCCAACCGCTGGTGATCTCCCAGGCACCGGCACGCTCCGGCAGGAAGCGCCCGCTGCCGCCGGTGGACATCGCGCTGAAGCGAACCGTGGCGCGGTCTCCCTGGAGCTGCACGTCGGCCGGTCCCAGGGTCAGCCCGATGCTGGCGTTGGCCAGCACCTGCATGCGCACGACCTGCTGCAACGCAGCACGATCCATGCCGCCATTGCCGCTGAAATCCTCGGCCACGCCATCCATGAACGCGGCAGCGCCGCGCCCCTCCAGCGCCGCCTGCATCTGCGATATCCGCTCGCGCAGCCGCTGCTCCGGCGGCGTCCGCGAGCAGGCCGCCGCCAGCAGTGCCACCGCCGTCGCAAGGGCCACGCGCCCTATCCATCGCCGTGCCATGCATCCCTCCCTATCCGCTTCGCGTTTTCCATCCGTAACGGTATGCTCGCATCGACACCGCCGCGACGCGAGCCGGCCGGCGGCACAGAACACGACACCATCCCGGAGGGAGACGCTAGATGAGTACGGATCGTCCCTGGCTGCAGAGCTATCCGCAAGGCGTTCCCTCCACGGTCGACCCCGACGAGTACCGCTCGGTCGCGGCGGTGTTCGCCGCCTCGGCCTCCCGCTACGCGCAGCGCCCGGCCTACCGCAATTTCGGCAAGACCCTCACCTACGCGCAGGTCGACGCGCTCAGCATCCAGTTCGCCGCCTACCTGCTGGGCGAGCTGGGCCTGAAGAAGGGCGACCGGGTGGCGCTGATGATGCCCAACTGCCTGCAGTACCCGATCGCCACCTTCGGCATCCTGCGCGCGGGCCTGACCGTGGTGAACGTCAACCCGCTCTACACCGCGCGCGAGCTCAAGCACCAGTTGGTCGATTCCGGCGCCGCGGCGATCGTGGTGGTCGACAACTTCGGCCATACCGTGCAGGAAGTGCTGGCGCAGACGCCGCTCAAGCAGGTGATCGCCACCGGCCTGGGCGACATGCTCGGCTTCCCCAAGGGCGCCCTCGTCAACTTCGTGCTCAAGTACGTGAAGAAGATGGTGCCCGACTACGACATCCCCGGCGCCGTGCGCTTTGGCGACGCGCTGGCGGCCGGCAAGCGGCACACGCTGCCGCAGGTGGACATCGACCCGGGCGACATCGCCTTCCTGCAGTACACCGGCGGCACCACCGGCGTGGCCAAGGGCGCCATGCTCACCCACCGCAACCTGGTGGCAAACATGCAGCAATCCTCGGCCTGGCTGGGGACCAACGACCTCAAGCGCGGCGAGGAGGTCATCATCACCGCGCTGCCGCTGTACCACATCTTCGCACTGACGGCCAACGGCCTGGTCTTCATGGAACTGGGCGGGCTCAACCACCTGGTCACCAATCCGCGCGACATGCCCGGCTTCGTCAAGGAGCTCAAGGGCACGCGCTTCACCGCCATCACCGGCGTCAACACCCTGTTCAACGGCCTGCTCAACACGCCCGGCTTCGACCAGGTGGATTTCTCCGCGCTCAAGATCACCCTCGGCGGCGGCATGGCCGTGCAGCGCGCGGTGGCCGAGCGCTGGAAGCAGGTCACCGGCGTCACCCTGATCGAGGCCTACGGGCTGACCGAGACCTCGCCGGCGGTATGCATCAACCCGCTGGACCTGAAGGAGTTCAACGGTTCCATCGGCCTGCCCATTCCTTCCACCGACGTGTGCGTCAAGGACGACGACGGCCAGGTGCTGGCCGGCGGTGAGATCGGCGAGCTGTGCGTGAAGGGCCCGCAGGTAATGAAGGGCTACTGGCAGCGCCCGGAGGAGACGGCCAAGGTGGTCGACGCCGACGGCTGGCTGCACACCGGCGACATGGCCCGGATCGACGAGCAGGGCTTCGTCTACATCGTCGACCGCAAGAAGGACATGATCCTGGTCTCCGGCTTCAACGTGTACCCCAACGAGGTGGAGGACGTGGTCTCGGCGATGCCGGGCGTGCTGGAAGTGGCGGCGGTCGGCGTCCCGGACGAGCACTCGGGCGAGGCGGTCAAGCTGTTCGTGGTGCGCAAGGACCCCTCGCTGACGGCCGAGCAGGTCAAGGCCTATTGCCGCCAGGCGCTGACCGGCTACAAGCAGCCGCGCCACATCGAGTTCCGCAACGAGCTGCCCAAGAGCAACGTAGGCAAGATCCTGCGCAAGGAGCTGCGCGACGCACCGGCCGCCGCGCAGCCCGCATCCGGCACGACGGCCCACTGAGAGCCGGCCGCCGCCGGCACGCGCCCGACGGCGCCTGCCGGAATGCGCGGCGCCGATCCGGCCGGCCCCCTTCCTCGGCTCCGCCGCGGCCCATGGCGGCGGCGCGGGAGAGCGTTCGCACGCTTCGCCGGGTGTAGCATGGCCGCGCAATGCCCAGCCCGCTGCACCTCACCGGCGGGTTCACGCCCCTCGGAGAAGACGCCATGAGCATTCTGGAAAAGCTGCAGCACAGCGACCGGTTTCCCACCATCCGCGTCCGCGAGCCATCGGAAGGCAGCGCCCACTGGCTATACATGCATGCCGATGCAGGTCCCGGCGTGCGCCCTTGCTGCCGCTTCGAGATGCTTGAGGACATGTGGCGCTACATGCGCTCGATCACCGCACAGCCGCAACGCGCGGCCGGCCGATTGCGCCACTTCGTCCTGGCCTCGGCCGCCACGGCCTACAACCTGGGCGGCGACCTGGACCTGTTCATGCGCCTGATCGGCGCCGGCGACCGCGAGCGGCTGCTGGCCTATGCGCGCCACTGCGTGGAGGGCGTGCACCACCTGCATACCGGCTTCGGCGGCGACATGCACACCGTGGCCCTGGTCCAGGGCGACGCGCTCGGCGGCGGCCTGGAAATGGCGCTGGCCTGCCACACCATCGTCGCCGAGGAGGGCGTGGGCATGGGCCTGCCCGAGGTGCTGTTCGGCCTGTTCCCGGGAATGGGCGCCTATTCGTTCCTGTGCAGGCGGGTGTCCCCGCGCCAGGCGGAGCGGATGATCCTCGGCGGCGAGATCTACGACAGCCAGGAGATGTACCGGCTGGGCATCGTGGACGTGCTGGTGCCCAAGGGCCGGGGCGAGAGCGCCGTGCTGGAGCTGATCCGCCGGCAGCAGCGCGCGCCGCACGCGTACCGGGCGATGAACGCGGTCCGGGCCATCGGCCAGCCGGTGGCCCTGGACGAGCTGATGCGCATCACCGAGGTCTGGGTGGATACCGCGCTGGCGCTGGACGAGAAGTCGTTGCGGACGATGGAGCGGATCGTGCGTGCGCAGACCCGCAGGACCGGTGCGGAGGCCGGCTGACCGGTCCTTCCCCCCGGGGTGGGACACTTCCCGCCGCCGATATCCGCGGCGGCGGATATCCACGTATCGGCGCCCTGGCGCCGGCAAGACCGGAGGCCGCGATGGCCGGAGGTGGCCATCGCGGCGCTGCGTTCGTCGCCGGCCGAAGCCGCTCCTGCGGTTCCAGCCACGCCTGCGCGTGCCGCCCGGTCAGCTCTCGCCGCCGTCGCGCGCGTCCGTGCCCTGGCCGCGCAGGCGCACGGCCAGGATCTCGCGGCCCTGGGCGAGGCCGGCGTCCAGCGCTTCCACCTGCGAGCGCCATTCGTCGCGCATCTGCCAGTCGGCCAGGCGCATGATCCGGCCGCCTCGCTCGGCCAGGCCAACCAGCCCCATGTTCGCCGCCACGCCCTTGATCGCATGCGCGTGCTCGCGCAGCCGCTCCCAGTCGGAGGCATCGCCGGCCTGGCGCATCGCGCCGATGCATTCGGCGGCGTCGGCCAGGCAGTGGCCGACGAACTCGCGCTCGAACTCGGCGCCCAGGCCCAGCGCGGCCAGTTCGTCCAGCACCGAGGGGTCCAGCGGGCCGGCATCGGCACCGGGCCGACGTTCCCGTGCGGGTGCGGGCGCCGCGTCGGTACTGCGGCGCTGGCGCTGGGTCGCGATGTCGGCCAGCACCTCCAGCAGGCGCGCCGCCGCCACCGGCTTGGCCAGGAAAGCGTAGGCGCCGGCCTGTTCGCAGCGCTGGATCGACTCGGGGGTGACATCGGCGCTGAGCATCACCACGGGCGTGCGCGTACCGGCGCCGGACTGCATCGCCCGCAGTTGCCGCAACAGGTCCAGCCCGCTGACGCCGGGCATGTGCAGGTCCACGATCACCGCGTCGTAGTCGGCCACGGCCAGCAGGTCCAGCGCCCGCTCGCCGCCATCGACGCTGGTGACCCGGTGCCCGGCCTTCTGCAGCAGCCGCTGCAGGACGGCACGGTTGGCCTCGTAATCGTCCGCCACCAGCAGCCGCATGGCGCGCACCCGGGCGCGATGGCGCAGGAACGGATCGGCGAAGGCGATGACGTTGTCGCCCTCGGCCGCCACCCCGTCCGCTTCCCTCGCGTCGAAGGCGGGCACGGATACGGGCGGTGCCGGGATGTCGAAGGGCACCTCGATCCAGAACCGGCTGCCCCGCTCTTCGGGGCTCTCGAAGCCGATCCGCCCGCCCATCGCCTCGGTCAGCCCGCGGGCGATGGTGGTGCCCAGGCCGGAACCGCCGTAACGCCGCGCCAGGCCGGCATCGGCCTGCTCGAAGGCCTCGAACAGGCGCCCGCGCATCTCCACGGGCACGCCGATGCCGGTATCGGTGATGGCGAAGCGCAGGCAGGCGCGGCCGTCCTCGGCCGGCGCGGGCGTGGGCGCCACGTCCACCCGCACCCGTCCCTGGTCGGTGAACTTGACCGCGTTGCCGACCAGGTTGAGCAGTACCTGCCGCAGGTGCCCGGCGTCGCCGCGCAGCAGTTCGGGCACCTGCTCGTCGATCACCACCAGGTAGTCCAGGTTCTTGGCCTTGGCTTGCGGCTGCAGGATCAGGCCGATGCCGGCGACCAGCGCGCGCGGGGAGAAATCCTCCGGGTAGAGCTTGATCTTGCCCGCCTCGATGGCCGAGATGTCCAGCACGTCCTCCACCAGCGCCAGCAGGCTGCGGGTGGAAGCCTGGATGGTGCGCACGCACTCGCGCTGCTCCTCGTCCAGGCGGGTGGTGCCCAGCAGCTCGGACATGCCCGCCAGGCCGTTGAGCGGGGTGCGGAACTCGTGGCTCATGTTCGCCAGGAAGCGGCTCTTGGCCTCGCTGGCGCGATGCGCCTCATCGGTGGCGCGGGTCAGCCGCCGCAACAGGCTGGACAGGTACAGCGGTATCGCCGCCAGCCCGGCCAGCAGGCCGATGCCCAGCACGCCGGTGCGCGCCCAGTAGTCGTTGAGCACCAGCACCGCGCCGAAGCTGGCCAGGGCCATCGCCACGGCCAGCAGCAGGTAGCGGTTGCCGTAGCGCAGGCCGTTGCCGACCGTCACCCACATCACCACCACGTAGACCCAGGCCAGCGGCTCGCCCATGCGGATCATGCCGGCGGCCATCAGCCCGTAGTCGGCGAGCATGCCGGCGATGCGGCGCGCGTCCGAGCGGCCCGGGTCGGCCAGCAACGCAACGAACAGCCCCAGGCCCAGCACCAGCCCGCCGAGCACGATCGCCAGCACGTCGCGGTACTGCTCCGGCGCCAGCCCGCCGCGCGAGGACGGCAGCAGCACGTAGGCCAGGATCAGCACGATCAGTGCGATCCGCACCAGCGCCTGGCCATGCTCGCTGTCCCCGCGTTGCGAGAGCCGCTCCCTCAGCCAGGCGATGGCGTCACGCATCTCCCAGCCCTCCCGGCCGCGCGAAGGCGGTGGAGTACTGCTCGCAGATCTGTTGCAGGCGTGCGCGGCTGCGCACCAGCGCGTCCACGCAGTGCGGGTCGAACAGGCGCCCGCGCTGCGCGTACAGGTAGGCCAGCGCGGCGTCCATCGTCCACGCCTCCTTGTACGGCCGCGGCGAGATCAGCGCGTCGAACACGTCGGCCACGGCCACGATCCGCGCCTCCAGCGGGATCGCCTCGCCGGCCAGGCCGTCGGGATAGCCGCTGCCGTCGTAGCGTTCGTGGTGGCGCAGCGCGATCAGTGCGCCGGCCTGGATGAAGCGGTTGCGGCTGCCGGACAACAGCTCGTAGCCGATGCGCGGATGCCGGCGCATGATCGCCATCTCGTCCTCGTCCAGGCGCCCGGGCTTCATCAGCACCGCGTCGGGAATGGCGATCTTGCCGATATCGTGCAGCGGCGCGGCCATCTCGATGGTACGCGCCTCATCCTCGGGCAGGCCCATGGCCTCGGCGACCAGGCCGGCCACCCGCGACATCCGCTCCAGGTAGGCGCTGGTCCCCGCGTCGCGGTACTCGATGGCGCGGGCCAGGCGCGACAGGGTCTCGCGCTCGCGCTCCTCGACCTCGTGCATGCTCGACAGCAGGTGCTGCTCCAGCGACATCGCCCGCTGCTTCACCGTCTCCGACTGCTGGCGCAACTGCAGCAGGTTGTGGCAGCGCGCGCGCAGCTCGCGCGGGCGCACCGGCTTGACCAGGAAGTCGATCACGCCCGATTCCAGCGCGGCCTGGCGCACCGGTTCGTCGCCGACCACGGTCACCAGAATGATCGGGATGTCGCGGTGCTTGGGCAGGCGGCGGAAGCGGCGCGCGAACTCCAGCCCGTCCATCCCCGGCATGCGGTAGTCCAGCAGCAGCAGGTCGGTCGGGTTGTCGCTGCACCAGGCCAGCGCCTGGCGGGCGTCGCCGAAGTCGTGCACCGCCAGCTCCGAGGCGATGTCCTCGATGATGTGGCGCAGCATCGTGCGTGCCGATGCCTGGTCGTCGACGATGACGATGTCCACGTTCCTGCCCGTCCCTGCCCGACCCGAATCCGGACCCGCAGAATAGCGCGCCGGCGGTCGATGTCACGCCTGGCCGCGGCGCAGGCGCCTTCCGGCCCGCATCCGTTCCGGGGCGATGGGATGCGCCGGCGCGCAAGCACGAAGCATGCCATCGGCACGGCAGGCGGCAGGGTTGCGCCTGCGCGAAGACTCAGCCGGCCTGCTCCGGGCGCATGTACGGGAACAGCAGCACGTCGCGGATGGACGTGCTGCCGGTCAGCAGCATGACCAGGCGATCGATGCCGATGCCCAGGCCGCCGGTCGGCGCCATGCCGTACTCCAGGGCGCGGATGTAGTCGGCGTCGTAGTGCATCGCCTCGTCGTCGCCGCCCTCCTTGGCCTCGACCTGGGCCCTGAAGCGCGCGGCCTGGTCCTCGGGATCGTTCAGCTCCGAGAAACCGTTGGCGATTTCCTTGCCGTGGATGAACAGCTCGAAGCGGTCGGTGTAGCCCGGCTCGGTGTCGCTGGCGCGGGCCAGCGGCGAGACCTCCACCGGGTGGTCGGTGATGAAGGTCGGCTGGACCAGCGTGTGCTCGACCGTGGCCTCGAAGATCTCCAGCAGCAGCTTGCCCCAGCCGTACGCCGGCTTGACCCGGATCTTCAGCCGCTCGCAATGGCGCAGCAGCGCCTCGCGGTCGGTGCAGTCGGCCGCGGAGATCTCCGGGTTGTGATGGCGCACCGCCTCGTCCATGCGCCAGCGGCGGAACTTCGGCTCCAGGTCGATGGCCGCCCCGTCCCATTCCACCTGCACGGTGCCCAGCACCGACCGGGCGGTGTCGCGGATCACGTTCTCGGTCAGGTCCATGACCTCGTGGTAGGTGGCGTAGGCCTCGTACAGCTCCAGCATGGTGAATTCGGGGTTGTGCCGGGTCGACACGCCCTCGTTGCGGAAGTTGCGGTTGATCTCGTACACCCGCTCCAGGCCGCCGACCACCAGCCGCTTGAGATACAGCTCCGGCGCCACCCGCAGGTACAGTTGCAGATCCAGCGCGTTGTGGTGGGTGACGAAGGGCCGGGCCGTGGCGCCGCCGGGGATGTAGTGCATCATCGGCGTCTCCACTTCCAGGAAGCGGCGCTCGTCCAGCCAGGCGCGGAGGGCGCGGATGATGCGGCTGCGCTTGACGAACACCTCGCGCGCCTCGGGAGTGACGATGAGGTCGACGTAGCGCTGGCGGTAGCGCTGCTCCACGTCGCTCAGGCCGTGCCACTTGTCCGGCAGCGGGCGCAGCGACTTGGTCAGCAGGCGCACGCAGGCGGCCTTGACCGACAGTTCGCCGGTGCGGGTGCGGGTCAACCCGCCCTCCACCGCCACGATGTCGCCCACGTCGAACGACTTGAACGCCTCGTAGCCCTCGCCCAGCGCGTTGGCCTGCAGGAACGCCTGGATCCTCCCCGACTCGTCCATCACCTGGGCGAAGCTGGCCTTGCCCATCACCCGCTTGGCCATCAGCCGGCCGGCCACCGCCACCCGCACGGGCAGGGCTTCCAGCGTCTCCACCGTCCACCGCTCCGCATCGGCATACCGGTCCTGCAGGTCGCCGGCGTAGTCGGTGCGCCGGAAGTCGTTGGGGAAGGCCACGCCCTGGCCGCGCAGCGCGGCGAGCTTGGCGCGGCGCTCGGCGATCAGGTGGTTCTCGTCGGCGTGCTGGGGGGGTTGGGTCGCTTCGTTCATCTCTTGCCCGTCGCTCCCGCGGAAGCGGGAGTCAGATTCGTCTTTTGCCGTCGTTCGCGCCTGCGCGGGAGCGGCGATCAGGCGGCATCGGTGCGCTTGGAGCCGACCTGCAGGCCGGCCTTGAGGCTGGCCTGGACGAACTCGTCCAGGTCGCCGTCCAGCACCTTCTGGGTGTCGCTGCGCTCGATGCCGGTGCGCAGGTCCTTGATCCGGCTCTGGTCGAGCACGTAGTTGCGGATCTGGCTGCCCCAGCCGATGTCGGACTTGGTGGCCTCCACCGCGTCCTTCTCGGCGTTGCGCTTCTGGATCTCCAGCTCATAGAGCTTGGCCGCCAGCATCTTCATCGCGCGGTCGCGGTTGGCGTGCTGGCTGCGCTCGGTCTGGCAGGCCACGACAATGCCGCTGGGCACGTGGGTGATGCGCACCGCCGATTCGGTCTTGTTCACGTGCTGGCCGCCGGCGCCGGAGGAGCGGTACACGTCGGTCTTCAGGTCGGCCGGGTTGATCTCGATGTCGATCTTGTCGTCGACCTCGGGCGCGACGAACACCGAGGTGAAGCTGGTATGGCGGCGGTTGTCCGAGTCGAACGGGCTCTTGCGCACCAGCCGGTGCACGCCGGTCTCGGTCTTCAGCCAGCCGTAGGCGAAGTCGCCCTCCACACGGAAGGTGGCCGACTTGATGCCGGCCACTTCGCCGCCGGATACCTCCAGCAGCTCGGTCTTCCAGCCGCGCGACTCGGCCCAGCGCAGGTACATGCGCAGCAGGATCTCGGCCCAGTCCTGGGCCTCGGTGCCGCCGGCGCCGGCCTGGATGTCGACGAAGGCATTGGCCGGGTCCATCTGCCCGGAGAACATGCGCTGGAATTCCAGCTTCTCGATGTCGCCCTGATAGCGGTCCACGTCGGCCAGCACCGCGCTGGCGGTGTCCTCGTCCTGCTCGCTTTCGGCCAGTTCGAGCAGTTCGGCCGATTCGCTCAGGCCCTCCAGCACCGAGGCGATGCCGCCGACGGTCCTGTCCAGGAAGGCGCGCTCGCGGCCCAGCGCCTGCGCCCGTTCCGGGTCGTCCCAGACGTTGGGCAGTTCAAGCTCGCGATTGACCTCTTCCAGACGCTCCTTCTTGGCGTCGTAGTCAAAGATACCCCCGTAGCGAGACCACCCGCTCGGTCAGGTCGGCGATGCGCTGGCGGACGGGATTGAGTTCGATCATGGCGACGGTGCGGGCGTGAAAAACAGCCGCCAATTCTAGCAGCTTGGACACTGTACCCCCGCATGTGCGGGCACCACGGCCCGGGCGGCCCGCCGGCGCGGGCGCAAGCGACGCCGGACGGCGGCGCCCCCGGAAACCGGTGTTGCAGGCACCGGCGGGCCGGAGCCTACGCAGGCGGCGTGGCGCCGTCGGCTTCCTGCAGTTCCGGCTTGAACGGCACGTCCGGCGGCGGCCGGGCGACGGCCGGCTGCTCGTTGAGGTTGGGGTCGGTGATGCCGCATCCGCCGCCCAGTTGCAGCAGCGAGATCACGCAGTTGATCTTCTTGCCCCGGGTGCCGGGGATCGGGATGGCGACCGACTGGATGCCCTTGCGCACCCATTCGGCCAGCAGCGATTCGTTCGGCACCCAGTAGCGGTCGAAGCGGGTCGGCTCGTAGTCGTACGGCGGGCGCTTGAGCCAGGTGCCGGCCTGCTCGATGCGCTCGCGGGTCCAGGCGTCATTCTCGCCGCCGGGCGCGCCGCGCTCGGCCGTGCCCTCGCCCGGCCCCTGCCCCGGCCCCTGTCCCGGCCCTTCGCCCTGGCCTTCGCCGGGCAGGCGCACCCGGCCCTGGCCGTCGAACAGTCCCGGTGCACCGCCCGGGCGGCGCTCTCCCGTGGACGACTGCCCCCAGTCGTCGCCGCGCAACGCACTCTCCCAGCCGCTGCTGGCGGCAGGGCGGGACCCGGCCGGTGCGTTGCCGCTGGACGTATCCCGTGCGGCGCTGCCCGGTGCGCGACCCGGAGTGGGCGCGGCGCTGGCCGCCGCAACCGACGCAGAGGCGGGGCCGGAGGCGGACGAGGGCGCCGCCGCCGAAGCATCGGCCGACGGGTCCGGCGCCGCCGGCAGGGACAGTTCGCGCTGGCGCACGGCGGCCTCCGGCGCGCGCAATTCGGCATCCCTGCGCGGTACGGGCAAGTCCACCGGGCGCACCGCCAGTTCCGGCAGCGGCTCGTCGACCTCGCGCCGGCGCAACTGCGGCTCGGCGGGCCGCGGCGCCTGCAGGTCGACGGCGCGCGGCGGCGGCTGCAAGGATGGAATCTCCACCACCGCCACCTCGCGCTGCCTGACCTGGACCTCGGGCATCGGGCGGGCCGGCACCTGGCGCGTGGTGGTGGGCGGCAGCACGTATTCGCGGGTGGGGCGCTCGACCTCGGTCACCTGGACCGGCTGCTCGGCGGCCGGGGGCGCGATCTCGGGCTCGGGCACCTCGCGCACCGCCAGGGGCATCTCGGGCGGCACGGGCACCGATGGCGCATCGGCGGCGATCTCGACCCTCGCGATGGGCGGCGCCGTGATCTCGGCGGCCTGCACCTCGGGCGATGCCGGCGGCGCAGCGTCGGCCGCCGCCGCCCGCGCGGCCTGCGCCGATTCCCGCGAGGTGGCCGCGGGCGGCGCGGGCGCGGCATCGCCTTGGCCGCCCTCTCCCGCCTGCGGGGTGCCGGGGTCGCCACGGCCGATGAATCCCACCTCGACTCGTTCACCGCCGCCTCCGGCCTCGGCCGGGGGAGGCGGCAGCCGCGCCTGCAGCCAGGCGATCCAGGCCAGCGCCACGATGAAGAGCAGGTGAAGGAGCAGGCTGCTGGTTCCCGAGGCCCAGCGCATCGGCCGTTCGTCGCGCGGCGCCGGCAGCCAGCCCTGGCGGAACAGCCCCAGAAATGCGTGCCAGGGGCCTAGTTCCGGTTCGCGCACGGGTGCCGTGCGCGGCCGCTGCAGCAGCGCGGCGGCCATCTCGCCGGCCCGGGCGGTGCCCGGCAGCGGCGGGGCCGCCTTCATCCACAGCGCCCAGCCATAGGGCATGCCGGTGCTGCGCTCGACCAACGGACGGGCCGGCGCGCGCGCGATCAGCGCCTGGATGATGTCCGCCGCCCCCGTCACCGGAGCACGCCGTCCTAGGCTGAACTGCCGCGCGGCATGTACGGCGCCGAGCCGGTGTCGTGGTCGGTGGCGTCGCGCACGGCGGTCACGCCCGGCACGCGGCCTATCAGGGTCTTCTCGATTCCTTGCTTGAGGGTCACGTCGGCCATGCCGCAACCGTGGCAGCCGCCGCCGAAGCGCAGCAGCACCACGCCCTCGGCCGACACCTCCTGCACCGTGGCGCGGCCGCCGTGGGAGGCCAGTTGCGGGTTGATCTCGTTCTCCATCACCCAGCGCACGCGCTCCACCAGCGAGGCCGAGTCGGCCGGGGCCTGGCCCTTGATCTTCGGCGCGCGGATGGTCAGTTGGGCACTGGCGCCCTGGTAGACGTAGTCGATCTCCGCCCCGTCCAGCCAGGCCACGCTGTCGGCGGCCACGTACAGGGTGAAGCCGTCACAGTCCACCGCCCACTCGTCGCCGGCCAGCTCGGCCGGCTCGGCGAACTCCAGCCGCGCATCGGCACGCGAGGTGCCCGGATGCATGGCGCTCAGCCGCACGCCCAGGCCCGGAATCGCCTCGCGCTCGACCAGCTTGCGGAAGTGTGCCTGCGCGGTGTCGGAAATGTTGATCATGCGGGTATTCTAGCCCCGACCCGGCGGCTGTCCGCAGCCCCCCTGCGATGGTCCGCCCGGCGGTTCAGCAAGGCACGACGGAGGCGCCCATGTCCGATCTCATCCCGCTTGCGCAGGCCCATTGCATGCCGCGGCCCGGCCACGAGCATCGCCTCGGCCAGGCCCGCATCGCCGAACTGCTGCCGCAGGTTCCCGGCTGGGAGCTGGCCGAGGAAGGGCGCGCACTGGTGCGCACCTTCCGCTTCAAGGACTATCACCGCACGATGGCCTTCGTTAACGCGCTGGCCTGGATCGCCCACCGCGAGGACCATCACCCGGACCTGAGCGTGCACTACGATCGCTGCGCGGTGCGCTTCTCGACCCACGACGCCGCTGGCCTGAGCGAGAACGATTTCATCTGCGCGGCCCGCGTCGCCGCACTGCTGGAGGAATGAGCCCGATGTCCGCACGTCCCGCCTTGGCGATGACCGCCGCGATCCTCGCCGCATCGCTGGCCGGTTGCGGCGGCGACGCCCCGCCCCCGCCGCCGCCTTCGACCCCGGTCGCCGCCATCCGCACGCCGCCGCCGGAATACCCGCTGGCGCTGGCGTGCGCCGGCATCGGCGGCCAGAGCGTGCTCAAGGTCACGGTCGGCCCGGCCGGCACGCCCACCCGGATCGACATGGTTCGCGGCAGCGGCAACGACGACCTGGACCTGCGGGCGCGCGAGGCGGTTCAGGGCTGGACGTTCAGGGCCGCCACCCGCGGCGGCGAGCCGGTGGCGCAGACCATCCAGGTACCGGTCAACTTCACCCCGCCGGCGGTGCGGCCGGACGCCTGCTTCGCACTGGATGCCGGTCGCGCGCGCTGACGCGCCCGGCCGCACGCCCAGCCCGATCCACGCCGCCTCTTCAAGGAAGATCCCGGTCCATGCACGACATTCCCACCTCCGCCGTCCTCGCCGCGCTGGCGGTCACGCTCGCCGCCGGCCTGGCCACCGGCCTGGGCAGCCTGCTGGTGATCTTCGCGCGCGGGCCCAACCCGCGCCTGCTGGCCTTCGGCCTGGCCTTCGCCGGCGGCGCGATGGTCTACGTGTCGCTGTCGGAGATCCTCAACAAGTCCATCGCCTCGTTCACCGCCGCCTACGACGCGCGCATCGGCTTCGCCCTGGCCACCTTCGCGTTCCTGGCCGGAATGGTGCTGATCATGCTGATCGACCGGCTGGTGCCCAACCCGCACGACAGCCTGACCACCGAAGACCCCTCGCTGCGCGAGCACAACCGCGACTACGTGCGCCGGGTCGGCCTGATGACCGCGGTGGCGATCACCGCGCACAACTTCCCGGAAGGACTGGCCACGTTCTTCGCCACCCTGGAGAACCCGGCCGTGGGCCTGCCGCTGGCCTTCGCCATCGCCATCCACAACATTCCCGAGGGCATCGCCATCGCGGTGCCGGTGTACTACGCCACCGGCAGCAAGCACTACGCCTTCATCGCCAGCCTGCTGTCGGGGCTGGCCGAACCGGTGGGCGCGCTGATCGGCTACGCCCTGCTGTCCAGCGTGCTGTCCGAAGCCGTGTTCGGCGCGGTGTTCGGGGTCATCGCCGGGGTGATGGTGTTCCTGGCCATCGACGAACTGCTGCCGGCGGCCAAGCGCTACGCCAAGGGCCACGAGACGGTCTATGGCCTGGTCAGCGGCATGGGCGTGCTGGCGGTGAGCCTGGTGATGTTCAAGTGGTGAGAGGCGCCGCCGGACCGCGCGCTTCGAGGTTGCCGTCCCGGCCGGCGAAAGCAGGCGACGGTTGCTCCCGGGTCGCCGAAGGCGCAAGACGCCGCGTTCGAGAGCCCGCCGTCCCGCGGGCCGCTTCCGAAGCCGGCATTCCCGTCGGCGCGCGCCTGGCCCCGGCCCCGGCGCGCACCGGCTACCCGCCACCGACGGCCATCATTCCAACCGGTCCAGTACCTCTCGAAGTTCCGGGGCCAACGGCGCGCTGACGGTGTAGGGCGTCCGCCCCTCGTCCAGGGCGAACTCCAGCGAAGCCGCATGCAGGAACAACCGGCGCAGGCCCACCTTGTCGCGCAGGCGGCGGTTGGCCTCCGGATCGCCGTACTTGTCGTCGCCGGCCACGGCATGGCCGATGTGCTGCGCATGCGCCCGGATCTGGTGGGTACGCCCGGTGTCGATCCTCACCTCGCAATAGGACTGCCCGCCACGCCGCTCCAGCACCTTGAAGTGGCTCACCGACGGCTTGCCCGCGGGATTGACCTGCACGTGGCGCTCGCCGCCCTGGCGCAGGCCCACGTGCAGCGGCGCATCCACGCTCATCGTGCCGTCCGGCATCCGCCCGGCCAGCAGGGCCAGGTAGCGCTTGCGGATGCCGCCGCCCGCCCCGCCCTCGCGCATCAGCGCCTGCAGCTCGGACAGGGCCGAGCGCTTCTTGGCCACCACCAGCACCCCCGAGGTATCCCGGTCCAGGCGATGGACCAGTTCCAGGGTCTGCCCGGGGCGCAGCGCGCGCAGGGTCTCGATCGCGCCGAAGCTGATCCCGCTGCCGCCGTGGCTGGCCACGCCCGAGGGCTTGTCCAGCACCAGCAGGCGCGCATCCTCGAACACGATGGCCGCCTCGATCCGCTGCAACAGGCCGGGCGCAGGCGTGCCGCGCTCGGCCTCTTCGCCCAGCCGGACCGGCGGGATGCGCACCTCGTCGCCGCCCGCCAGCTTGCGCTCGGCCTTGGCCCGGCCGCCGTTCACCCGCACCTGGCCGCTGCGCACCAGCTTGTACACCAGGCTGCGCGGCGCGCCCTTGAGCTGGCCCAGCAGGAAATTGTCCAAACGCTGGCCATCGCGGTCGTCGGGCACCTTCACGGTGCGGGCGCCGGACCGGGCGGAAAGGGGGTCGGTCATTGACTTGTCAATTCTGCTAGACTCGGCCGGCGATGTAAGGGTTTGATTCCGCTGGAAGAAGCTGTCGGGCCAGAAGCCCCGGCTTCCCGCGATCCCGGCAAAGTGCGCGGCCACCGCCCTCGGGGCGGCCATGTTAGCGGCTTGCAGGCAAATCCGGCCATGGCCCGGTGGGTCAGAGCACCGGTAGCTGAACACGTCCCGTGCGGCGCCCGCGCCGCCGGCCTGCTGTACTCAAAACACCATTAGAAAAAAGCGCTCCCGCGGCCCGCCGTGGTGTTGCAGCGCTGGAAATAACGATCCTTCCGGACGCGCCTGCGCGACGGATGGCAAAGCCCGCACTTCCCCCGCAGACACGCGAAGGGAGCGCGCGGGATTCCAGGACGCGAGCACCCGGCGTTCCGCGCGTAGAGCGCGCGAGGAACGCACCATGAAGCGAATGCTGATCAACGCCACGCAGGCCGAAGAGCTGCGCGTGGCCATCGTCGATGGCCAGAACCTGTACGACATCGACATCGAACAGCCGTCCAAGGAACAGAAGAAGTCCAACATCTACAAGGGCCGCATCACCCGGCTCGAACCCTCGCTCGAAGCGGCCTTCGTCGAATACGGCGCCGAGCGCCACGGCTTCCTGCCGCTGAAGGAAATCTCCCGCGACTACTTCCAGAACGGCGTCGACCCGAACAAGGCCGGCATCCGCGAACTGCTGCGCGAAGGCCAGGAAGTGGTGGTCCAGATCGACAAGGACGAGCGCGGCAACAAGGGCGCGGCCCTGACCACGTTCATCTCCCTGGCCGGCCGCTACATGGTGCTGATGCCCAACTCGCCGTCGGCCGGCGGCGTGTCGCGCCGGATCGAGGGCGAGGACCGGGCGGAACTGAAGCGCGCCATGGACGCGCTGAACATCCCCGACGACATGGGCGTGATCATCCGCACCGCCGGCGTCGGCCGCGACGCCGAAGAGCTGCAGTGGGACCTGGACTACCTGCTGGCCGCCTGGCGCGCGATCGCCGAGGCCGCGCTGAGCAAGCCGGCCCCGTTCCTGATCTACCAGGAGTCGCGGCTGATCATCCGCGCCCTGCGCGACTACCTGCGCGCCGACGTCGGCGAGATCCTGGTCGACACCGAGGAGATGTACAACGACGCGCGGGAGTTCATGGAGCAGGTGATGCCCCAGACCCTGCGCAAGCTCAAGCACTACAAGGACGACATCCCGCTGTTCAACCGCTTCCAGATCGAATCGCAGATCGAGAACGCGTACGAGCGCAACGTGCGCCTGCCTTCCGGCGGCGCGCTGGTGATCGACCAGACCGAGGCCCTGACCGCGATCGACGTCAACTCCGCGCGCGCCACCAAGGGCGGCGACATCGAGGAGACCGCGTTCCATACCAACCTGGAGGCGGCCGAGGAAGTGGCCCGCCAGTTGCGCCTGCGCGACCTGGGCGGCCTGGTAGTGATCGACTTCATCGACATGTCCTCGTCCAAGCATCAGCGCGAGGTCGAGAACCGCCTGCAGGGCTCGCTCAAGTACGACCGCGCCCGCGTGCAGCTCGGCCGCATCTCCCGCTTCGGCCTGATGGAGATGAGCCGCCAGCGCCTGCGCGCCAGCCTGGGCGAGTCCAGCCAGATCGTCTGCCCGCGCTGCGAGGGCCACGGCCGCATGCGCAGCGTGGAGTCGCTGTCGCTGTCGATCATCCGCGTGGCCGAGGAGCACGCGATGAAGGAGAACACCGGGCAGGTGCTGGTCCAGGCCCCGGTGGAGATCGCCAACTTCCTGCTCAACGAGAAGCGCGGCGCCCTGCGCGAGATCGAGAACCGCCACGACGCGCCGATCATCATCGTCGCCGACGAGCAGTTGCACACCCCGCACTACGAGGTCACCCGCCTGCGCGAGAACGAGCTGGGCGAGGAAAGCGGCAGGCCCAGCTACCAGCGCGGCACCCCGCGCAAGCTGCCGGTGCACGCCCTGACCAAGGCCCAGCTCAACATTCCGCCGCCGCCTGCGGTCACCCGGGTGGCCCCGCCGCGTCCGGCGCCGGTACGCGAGGAACGCGAGGACGCCCCCGTCGCAGTGGCCGCCGCCGCGCAGGCGTCCGCGCCCGCCGTGGCGTCCGGCGGCGTGGTCGGTTTCTTCAAGCGCCTGTTCGGTGCCGGCGAAAGCGCGGCCGCCTCCACCCCGGAGCGCACCCGTCCGGCGGGCCGAGGCGGCAACCGCAACGAACGCCCGCGCCGCGACGGCCGCAGCAACGAGGCCGGCATCCCGCAGAGCCAGGGCAACCGCGGCCAGGCACAGAAGCGCGGCAAGGCCGGCAACGGCGAGCAGGCGCAGAAGCAGGAGCGCAAGCCGCAGTCGTCCAGGTCGGCGCAGCCGGGCCAGTCGTCGGGCAAGGGCGGCAACGCCGGCGCGCAGAAGCCGCAAAACCGACCGCAGAAGCCGGCGCCGGCCGAGGCCGCCAGTCCGGCTGCCGCCGCCAGGCCCGCACAGGCCCAGCCCGCGCCGCGTCCGCGCAACGAGGACGCCGTGCCGGCCACCGCCGCGCAGCCTGCGCCCGATGAAGCCGCCACCCTGACCACCGCGGCGGCCATCGCCGTGGCCACGCCGGCCATCCACGCCGCCGCCGCCGCGCCTGAAGAGACCCCCACCGCCGAGGCCGCGGCGCCCGTCCAGAATGGCGAAGCCCCGGCCACGGCCGAAGGCACGATGCCGGAGGGCGGCCGTCGCCGCCGTGGCCGTCGCGGTGGCCGCCGCCGCCGCCGTGGCGAAGCCACCGGCGCCCTGACCGACAACGACCAGGAATCGGCCGAGGAACTGGACGAGACGCGCGACGAGGCCGATACCGGCTTCGACGCCGACGAGGCCCGTGCCCACGCCGCCAGCACCATCGCCGGCCAGCCGGAATTCGACTTCGACGACATCGTGCCCGCCGCGCCACCCGCTCCGGCCCGGCCCTCGCCCGCCCCCGCCGCGACCGGCGATGCGAGCGATGCGCAGGCGCCGGTCGAGGCGGCCCCCGTGCAGCCGGCCACGAACGCAGGCAGTCCGCAATCCGAAGACGCCAGCCCCTCCACTGGGGAACCGGCCAGCCGCCGGCGCAGGGCGAACATCGCTCCGACCGAGGCGGCGATCCACCCGCAACAACCGGAGGCGCCCACCCCGACCGAAACGGTGGACCGGCAGCCGGAAACGGAGGCCAGCCCGGTGATGGCGGCCAGCCCACGTCCCGAGGTGCGCGTCGCCGCGGTCGAAGCGGCGACTCGCCCGCAACCGGACGTGCAGCCGGAAGCAGACGCCGTCCCGACGCCAGCGGAAGCCGATCCGCAGCCGGAAGCCGCGATCGCTCCAGCCGAGACCGCCGTCCTCGCCGCCACCGCTTCCAGCGATGATTCCGTCGGCGTGCAGCCGCCGGAACCGGAACCGCGCGCAACGGCTGAAGCGTCCGTGGCGTCCGACGCGGACGCAGGGAAGCAACACGCCTCGCCGACCACCGCCGCACCGTTCACCGGCGCCGGCCTGTTCGACCAGTTGCAGCCCGAGCGGGCATCGCCCGCAACGGTTGCCGCGCAGGCTGACGCCGCCGGCGCGGCGCAGGCGCAGGCGCAGGCGGCCACCGCACAGGCCGCGGCCGCCGGCGAAGGCGATGAAGAGGATGAGGCCGCAACCGAGGCGGCAGGCGGCACGCATCCGCGCCCGTCTCCCTGACGGGCCGCGCCCGCCAGCCGGAATCCGCCGAGAGCGGGGCCGGCCGGCGGCGGATCGCAACACGCCGGAATCGAAGGGCCGGCCGGCAACGCGCCGGCCCATGGCCTACAGCGAATTGCCCGGATCCATCAACCCGTAGCGGGTGGCCAGGCGCGCCAGGGCGATGTTGTCCTGCACGCCGAGCTTCTCGAACAAACGCGACTTGTGCGTATTGACGGTCTTGGCGCTCAGGCTCAGGCGCCGCGCGATGGTGTCCTGGCGCAGCCCCTGCACCAGCAGCATCGCCACCTCCAGTTCGCGCGTGGAAAGATGGTCGAACGGCGAACCCTCGCCGTCGACGCTGGCCAGCGCCATGTTCTGGGCGATGCTGCTGCCCAGGCAACGCTTGCCGTTGGCCACGTCGCGCACCGCGCGCAGCAGTTCGCGCGCATCGCCGCCCTTGCCCACGTAGCCGTACGCGCCGACGTCCAGCAGGCGCCTGGGCAGTGGACCGTCCTCCAGCACTGACACGATCAGCACCCGCCCCGGCAGACCGCTGCGCACGATGCGCTCGGTCACTTCCAGCCCGCTGATGCCGGGCAGGTGCAGGTCGCACAGGATCACGTCCGGCTTGAGCCTGCGCACCATCGGCAGCGCTTCCTCGCCGCTCTCGGCCTCGCCAATTACCTCGATGCCGGTTTCCGCCGACAGGATCATGCGCAGGCCGGTCCTGACCAGCGCATGGTCGTCCACCAGAAATACACGAATGGTCATGCCGCTCCCTCGGTATGCCCTTCAAGCAGCCTATCGCCCGCCCCGCCACCGGGCAAGCCGGCTTGCGGGCATACTTTCGCCTGACCTCTTCCGGAATGTTCTGCATGATCACGATCGCCCCGCGACACGCGCGCGCCATGCGCGCGCACGACACGCGCACATGCGCCGCATTCGCGCTGTGCCTGGCGCTTTGCGCATTCGCCGCCGCTCCGGCCGCGGCCGATGCGCCGCGCGCCGACCTGGTGCAGGCGTGGCGCACGCAGGTGGCGAGCATCAGCGACGGCGCCGACACGCCCGCGCGCGAAGCGGCGATCGCCCGGCGCCTGGATGCGATGGGCATCGCGTGGCGGGCGGAGGAATTCGAACTGGACGGCAAGCGCGGCCGCAACCTGCTGGCCGATCTCGGCGGCGCGGACGATGCGCCGCTGCTGCTGGTCGGCGCGCACTACGACCGGGTGGACGTCGGTCACGGCGCCACCGACAACGCCTCGGGCGTAGCCACGGTGCTGGCCCTGGCCCAGGCGCTGCAGGCCCGGCCGCTGGCGGCGCACAGGGTGAAGCTGGCGTTCTGGGACCTGGAGGAGCACGGGCTGCTCGGTTCGCGCGCCTGGGTCGCCGCGCCCGGCCAGGAGCGCCCGGCGCTGTACGTCAACTTCGACGTGTTCGGCTGGGGCGACACGCTGTGGATGATGGCCCCCGAGGCCGGCGATCCCCTGGTGGAGGCGCTGCGCCGGTCCAGCGCGGCCGAAGGCATCGGCCTGCAGGCCGGCCAGGCCTATCCGCCCACCGACCACCGCGCCTTCCTCCAGGCCGGATGGCCGGCGGTGTCGTTCTCGCTGGTGGGCGGCGACGAGATCGCCGGCATCCTCGACGTGTTCGCCGGGCGCCGGCCGGCGCAGGCGCCGAAGGTGACGCAGGTGATCCACAGTCCGCAGGACGACGCCACGCAACTGGATTCGCGGCACGTGCCGGCGGCACTGCGCGCGCTGGAAGCCGGGCTGCGCGCCTGGGACGCCGCGGCCGGCACCCCGCGCTGACGTTCGCGGCCGTACCGGTGACCACGGCCGCGTCCTTCTGTATCGTGCGGTCGACGGAGATGGCATTCCTCCGATAACCGCCGCGCGCGCGGCTGATGATGCCTGCGAACCGGCCCGGGCGGGCCGCGCGGGCTTCCGTGCGCCTGTCCCCCAACCTGGACAGTGCCATGTGGAAACCGATCCTCGCCATCGCCCTCGGCTCGACCCTCGGCGGACTGCTGCGCTGGCTGCTGAGCACGCAGTTCAACGCGGTGCTGCCGAACGTGCCGCTGGGCACGCTCTCGTCCAACCTGATCGCCGGCTACGTGGTCGGGTTCGCGATCGCCTGGTTCGCGCTGGCGCCGGGCATCTCCCCCGAGTGGCGCCTGCTGGTGATCACCGGCTTCTGCGGCGGGCTGTCCACCTTCTCCACCTTCTCGGTCGAAGTGGTGGCGCTGCTCCAGCGCGGCGCGCTGGGCTGGGCCGCCGGGATGATCGGCATCCACGTGTGCGGCTCGGTGCTGATGACCGTGGCCGGCATCGCCACCTGCCAGTGGCTGCGGCCGCTGTCCTAAGGCCGGCGGGACCGGGCCGGGGGCGTGCCTGCGCTGCCGGGTAGCCGCGGGAGCGGGACGTGCGGGCTGCCGATGAGCGCTATGCCTACGCCCCCCTCCGGCGATCAAGTCCATTCTAGAGATCGCGGTCAAGGGTCTTGAGATAGGCGCAGAACATGTCCGCCATGGCTTCGGCGTAGCCTTCGATTTCCTGCACCGTTCGCGGCGTTCCCGAAAAGCTCTTTCCCACCGCGCTCAGCGTCGTGCAGATCAGGTCGCCCGCAAGTTCGCGTAGCTCGTCCGTCGCGCCAGGGAGCGCCTCGCGCATGAACGCCTCGATCGCCCAATCGCCCTCCGCCCGTGCATCCCGCGCTTCCGGGGCATCGCGATAGAGCGGAGCGGCATCGTCCAGCGCCACGCGAACGCTAGCCTCATCGCATTCCGAGCGGATGAAGGCATGGACGAGGTGTCGCAGCCGTTCAAGCGAAGGCCTGGCCGTATCGCCAAGGATCGCCTTCCACTGGTGGCCTGTCTGTCGCCACTCGTCGCTTTGCAGCCGGAACAGAATGGCCGCCTTGTTCGGGAAATACTGGTAGAGCGACCCCACGCTGACACCGGCCTTCTCGGCCACCCGCGCAGTGGTGAAGCGGGGTGCGCCTTCCGTCGCCAGAACCTGAACAGCCGCCTCCAGGATCGCCGCCACAAGGTCGGTCGAGCGGGCCTGCTTGGGCTGCTTTCGCAAGGAAATCCGGGCGGCTGGACGATCCGGCATCTGGGCTCGCACGAATGCGATTAGAAAACGCGATGGATCAATCGTATTTTACCGAGCAAGACGAAGCAACCTTTTCTCGGAACGGAGCCTCTCTATGACCACCTTGAATACCGCACCGCTTGCCCCGCTCCTGGCGCGCTTGTTCGCGGAGGCCGACGCGGCAACCAGCCCTGCAATGTCCGCCCTCTCCCGTGAAGAACGGGACCGGCTGATGCACAGCAAGACGGAATATCTCCACCTCTATGGGCTGATGAAAGACCTGTGGCTGCCCGTCTCGCGGGAGACGGGCGTGTTGCTCTACATGCTCGCACGCAGCACGCGCGCGCGAAGCATTGTCGAGTTCGGCACCTCGTTCGGCATTTCGACCCTGCACCTGGCGGCCGCGCTCCGCGACAATGGCGGCGGACGCATCATCACCAGCGAATTCGAGCCCTCCAAGGTGGCGCGGGCGCGTGAGCACCTGGTCGAAGGCGGCCTTGCCGACCTGGTGGAGGTTCGCGAGGGCGATGCCTTGAAAACGCTGGGCGCCAACCTTCCCGAGGCGGTCGACCTGCTGCTGCTCGACGGAGCGAAGCCGCTTTACCCCGAAATCCTGGGCCTCATGGAAAGCCGCCTGAAACCCGGCGCGCTCATCGTCGCAGACAATGCCGACTTCTGCCTGGAATATCTGGAGCGCGTCCGCGCACCGGGCGGGGGCTACATGTCCGTGCCGTTCGCAGAGGACGTGGAACTTTCCATGCGGATGGGCTGAGCGATCGCCTGCCGTGGCAGCGCTTCGCAGGCCGGCCATCTCGAAAGAAGCGCCGATCGGCCGCGCCTGCCTGCGGCCGGCTATTGGAAGCGCGACGAGGCCCTCCCCTGACCGATCGCGACTACGCAGCCAACACCGATTAAGGAGATCGCAGAAGTGATCGGCCGCCGACCTGGAGTACCGGTCGAGCCGAGGGACCGCGACCACTTTGGCGGTTCGCCCACTTTGCCGGCGCGCAATTGTCCGCCCCCAGTGCTCGAACCCGTTCGGTCCTGGGCTGGGAACCCGCCGGCCTCGGCCTTGTCGCCGACATCGACCGGCCTGGCTACTGCGCCTGAATTTCCAAGCGAACGGGCAACCCATGCCCGTCCCCCCAAGCAATTCGGCAACGTGCGCGGTAGTGGAGGAAGCGGTGGGATTCGAACCCACGGAACGCTCGCGCGTTCGGCGCATTTCAAGTGCGCTGCCTTAAACCGCTCGGCCACGCTTCCATCGAGACGTCCAAGAATCTGCTAAGCGGCACTCCCCGGCAACACAGCGGATACGGCCAACGCGTTGTGTTACCGCCGTTTCGTTGACGCCGGCGATTGTCGCATGCGCCCGGCCGCCGATCAGCCGGCCTGGGCGGCCTCCGCCGCCGGCGCGTCCTCCTTGCGCCCGCAGTTGCCGCAGTCCAGGCGCGAGGACTCGATCTGGCGCGGCAGGTGTTCGGCCAGGAAATCGATGAACACCCGTACCGCCGGCAGCAGGCCGCGGCGCGAGGCGAACACGGCGTGGCAGATGCCCTGCGGCAGCGACCACTCCGGCAGCACCACTTCCAGCTCGCCGCGGCGCACGGCCTCGGCGCAGACCGTCTCCGGCAGCATGGTGATGCCGAAGCCGTCCTTCACCATGGACTGCAGCAGCGGGAAATCGAAACCGGCCACGCGCGGCTGCAGGTCCACCCGGCGCACTTCGCCGCCGGGACCGTGCAGTTCCCAGCGCTGGTGCGCGTCGTCCTCGTGAATGCTCAGGGTCAGGTGCGAGGCCAGGTCGGCCGGGTCCTTCGGGCGGCCGGCGCGGTTCAGGTACTTGGGGCTGGCCACCAGCAATTCCTGGATGTGGCCGAAGCTGCGCATCACCAGGCTGCCGTCGTCGTCCAGCCGCGAGCGCACCCGCAGGGCCACGTCGAACCCCTCGTTGATCAGGTCCACGCGGCGGTTGCCGATGTGCAGTTGCAGGCGCACCTTCGGGTACTGGTCGAGGAACCTGGGCAGCAGCTTGGGCAACTGCTGCTGGGCCAGCGCCACCGGCACGCTGACCCGGACCACGCCGCGCGGCTCGGCGCTGAGGCGGTCCACCACCTCGCGCGCGGCCTGGGCCTCGGCGAGCATGGTCTGGGTATGGCGATAGACGCTCATGCCCACGTCGGTCACCGCGAAACGGCGGGTGGAGCGCTGCAGCAGGCGCACGCCAAGCTCGGTTTCCAGTTGGCTGATGCGCCGGCTCAGGCGCGACTTGGGAATGCCCAGGGCGCGCTCGGCGGCGGCAAAGCCGCCGTGTTCCACCACCATCGCGAAGTAGTACAGGTCATTGAGATCCTGCATGGAATTAACTCCATATCTAGAACGTACGGTGATATAAAATCATCTTTATCCCATAATTGCAACAAAGGATAGTGGCCTCCGACGCGGCACCCGCCGCCAGCAGGTTGGAGGAACACTACATGAAGCTTCTGCACATCGATTCCAGCGCCCTGGGCGCCCAATCCGTGACCCGCGACCTGAGCGCGGCCATCGTCGCCCATTGGTCGGCGTCCGTGGACGGGCTGCGGCTCGAATACCGCGACCTGGACCGCGATCCCCTGCCCCACCTGACCGCCGGCAGCCTGGCCAAGGCCGACCCGGAGCAGGCCGCCGAGGCCGAACGCACGCTGGACCAGTTCCTGCAGGCCGACGTCGTGGTGATCGGCGCGCCCATGTACAACTTCACCATCCCGTCCACGCTCAAGGCCTGGATCGACCGCATCGCGGTGGCCGGGCGCACCTTCCGCTACACCGAAAACGGTCCGCAGGGGCTGGCCGGAGGCAAGCGGGTGATCGTCGCCAGCGGCCGCGGCGGCGTGCACACCGGCGCGGCCACCGACTTCCAGGAGCCGTACCTGAGGCAGTTGTTCGCCTTCCTCGGGGTCGAGGACGTCGAGTTCGTCCGCGCCGAGGGCGTGGCCTACTCGCCACAGCACCGGGCCGACGCGCTCGCCGCGGCACGGGCCTCGATACCCTCGCCGCGGCCGGCGAGCGAGGCACTGCGCGTGGCGGCCTGACCGGCTGTCCGCGTTCTCCCTCCGCCGCCATCGTCCCGGTACCGCCGGGGCATGGCGGGCGGAAGCCGGGAATGCCGTTCTCCCTCGGCGCCGCGCATGCCGCCGCGGCGCGCGGCCGGCTCAGCCGAAGTCGAAGTTCATCGCCGCGCCCACCGGCGCGACGAAGTCGCCGCACACGTAGTCCACGCCCGCGCTGAACAACTGGCTCATTGCCTGGGCCTCGCCCACCTCGCCGGCCAGGGTGACGATCTGCTCGCGCTGCGCGCGCGCGGTGATCTCGCGCACCTTGTCCTGCGCCTCGCCCGGCTTGCCCATCTCCTCGGTGAGGTCCGGGTCGACCTTGACGAAGGCCGGCTTGAAGTGCGCCAGCAACTGGAACGAATCCAGGCCCGAGCCGAATTCCTCCAGGCCCACCCGGCAGCCCATCGGCGCCACCGCGGCGAGGAACTCCTGGGCGCTGCGCAAGTGGGTGAAGACCTTGGCCTCCGGCGCCTCCAGCCACAGGCGCTCGCCGGGCACGCCGTGCGCGGCCAGCTCGTCGCGGATCAGCGCGGCCATCGCGTCGCCGCCGAACGACGCCGGGCCGATCCGCACCAGCAGCCGGGTCTGCCGGCCGGCGCGCTCGCGCTCGCCCAGCACGGCGATGGCCTGGCGCACCACCCACTGGTCGATTTCGCCCAGCAGGCCGTGTTCCTCGGCGATGCCCAGGAAGCCCGACGGGGTGACCAGCTCGCCGTTGGCGTCCACCCGCAGGTGCGCCTCGTAGAGTTCGCCCGGCTCGCCCTGCAGGCTCAGCACCGGCCGGTAGTACAGGACGAAGCCCTCGCCGGACAGGGCCTGGCGGATACGCGCCACCCACAGGGCGATGCGTTCCTCCTCGGCGCGGTCGACCGCGCCCGGGTCGAACACCTGGGCCGTGTTGCCGCCCAGCTCGACGGCCGCGTGCAGGCACTGGTTCGCCCGCGCCAGGATCTGCGGCACGCTGGCGATCTTCTCACCGATCTGCACGCCGCCGATGCTTGCGGTGACCGCCACCGAGCGCTCGCCCACGCTGAACACGTGAGTGGCGAAGGCGTCGCGCAGGGCCTCGGCCGCGGCCTTGGTGCGGGCATGGTTGCCTTCCAGCAGCAGGGCGAAGTTGTGCTCGCCGAAACGCGCGGCCTTCACGTCCGCGTCGACCGTGGCGCGCACGCGCCCGGCCAGCGCGGCCACCAGCGCATCGGCCGAGTCCAGGCCGATGTCCGGCAGCAGCCGCGCGTAGTGGTCCGGCTCGACCAGCAGGAAGCCGTACTGGCCGCCGTCGCGGCCGACCTGGGCCACCGCCCCTTCCAGCAGGTGCATGAAGGTGGGCCGGTTGAGCAGGCCGGTGACCTGGTCGCGCTGGCGCAGTTCCTCCACCTCGCGCGCCAGCTCCGGGTCCAGTTCCTCGCGGCGGCGGAACACCACCTGCACGCAGGCCTCGCCCTCGTAGGTGGCGGTGGCAAACTCCATCTTCGCCGGGAAGGTGCTGCCGTCGGCGTGGCGCGCCTCCATCAGGTATTCCGGCGGCGGCGGCTCGCCCTTGGCCAGCGACTTGAGCAGTTGCTTGAAGTCCTCGATGTGCTGCGAACCGACCAGGTCCAGCAGCGACATGCCCTCCACGTCCTCGAACTCCTCGAACCCGAACATCTCCAGGTAGGCGTCGTTGGCGCGGATGTGCATGCCCTCGTGGATGTAGGCGATCGGGTCGCGCGAGGAAGCGATCAGCGAATCGCAGCGGCGCTCGGTCTCGCGCAGTTGCGCCTCCAGCCGGCGCAGGCTGCGACGCGCGTCCAGGTCGGCGGTCTCGCGGCGCACCGTCTCCAGCACGTGCTCGGGGCGATGCTTGAGCACCAGCGCGCGGACCCCGCTACCCAGCGCGTCGAGCACGGCGGATTCGTCGACTGCCTCGACCAGGGCCAGCAGCGGCACGTCCTTGCCGCTGGCCGCCACCTGGGTGCGCACCTGCTCCAGCGTCATGGCCGCCGAGTCCGCGGCCATGACCAGGTCGACCGGCTGGCTGGCGACCATCTGCGCCAGTTCGGCGGCGTTCTGCGGGCGCAGCGGGCGCACCGCGATGCCGCCATTGCGCAGGGCACTGACGATCGCCTCGGCGTCTTCCACGCTGTCGTCGACGATGAGCAAGCGAATCGCTGAGTCTTTCTGCATGCGTTGGGCCGGAACGGGGAAACCTGCGGGGGGAGTCGGTTTAATACACGAAGGCCGCCGGAGCGTCCATGATCCGCCGCGGGCCGGGCGCATCCGGCGGCCCGGTCTCCGCTAGCATGCCGCCTTCGGAAAGCGTAGCGCGACGGGCCATGGCCATCGAGATCGAGCGCAAGTTCAAGGTGCGGGGCGACGGCTGGAAGGCCGCCGCCGAGCGGGTCCAGGCGATGGCCCAAGGCTATCTCAACGGCCTGGACGCGATCGAGCAAGGCACGCAGAACGCCTCGGTACGGGTGCGCATCGAGGGTGGGTCCGCCTTCCTCAACCTCAAGTCGCGGCAACTGGGCCGTACCCGGCACGAGTTCGACTACCCGGTCCCGGTGGAGGACGCACGCCAGCTCCTGGAGCTTTGCGTCGGCGGCCGCGTCGAGAAGCGCCGCCATTACGTGCGCCATGCCGGCCACCTCTGGGAAGTGGACGAGTTCCTCGGCGACAACGCCGGCCTGGTGGTGGCCGAGATCGAGTTGGACTCGCCCGACGAGGGCTTCGCCCGCCCGGACTGGCTCGGGGAGGAGGTCACCGACCAGCCGCGCTACTACAACCTGGCGCTGGCCGCGCGGCCGTACTCCCGGTGGAGCGCCGCCGAGCGCGAAGGCTGCCTGTCGTAGGCACCGGCATGGCGGGCGGGCGGGCGCGGCGACACGAGGCCGGCCATTCCAGCGGAGGCCGCCAAGCGGCATACCGGGCATCCCGGCCGCTTCGGCCCCGTCGCCGACTGAAACCG
Organism: Pseudoxanthomonas broegbernensis; assembly: GCF_014202435.1. Lineage (GTDB taxonomy): Bacteria > Pseudomonadota > Gammaproteobacteria > Xanthomonadales > Xanthomonadaceae > Pseudoxanthomonas > Pseudoxanthomonas broegbernensis. The sequence continues at coordinate 308,782 of NZ_JACHGU010000003.1, forward strand.
GCTCCTCCACGAAGCACCGGCATGCCTTGCCGTTGTAGGAGCCAGGCACAGCCGGCGACTGCCATACCCGCATGCCGGCCATCCCAGGCGCCCAAGGCGGTCGCGGCCGCAGCCGCCCCCGCCGGGACGGCCATTCCGGCCACGGCCGACTGACCGTCCCAGCGGCTTCTGCCACAATGCCCGAGGCGCGCGGACCGCGCGCGACCCGGAGTTCCCACGCATGCTCGTGATCGGCGTCGCCGGCACCGAACTGACCGCGCAGGAGCGCGACTGGCTGCAGCACGACGCGGTGGCCGGGGTGATCCTGTTCAAGCGCAACTTCGCCTCGCGCGCGCAGGTCGCCGAACTGGCGGCCGCCATCCGCGAAGCGGCGCCGCGCCCGCAACTGGTCTGCGTGGACCAGGAGGGCGGGCGCGTGCAACGCTTCCGCGACGGCTACAGCCCGCTGCCGCCGCTGCTGCGCTTCGGCGAGCTGTACGCGCGCGACCCGGACGCGGCCCTGGCCCTGGCCGAGGAACATGCCTGGCTGATGGCCAGCGAGGTGCGCGCCAGCGGCGTGGACCTGAGCTTCGCCCCTGTGGTGGACCTGGCCCGCGGCAACCGCGCCATCGGCGACCGCGCCTTCAGCGACGATCCGCAGGTGGTGGCGGCCTTCACCCGCGCCTACGTGCGCGGCATGCACGCCGTGGGCATGGCCGCCACGCTCAAGCACTTCCCCGGCCACGGCACCGTGCTGGAGGACACCCACTTCGACGACGCGGTGGACCCGCGCCCGCTGGAGGTGCTGCGCGCGCAGGACCTGGTCCCGTTCGCGGCCGGCATCGACGCCGGCGCCGACGCGGTGATGATGGCCCACGTGGCCTACCCGGCGGTGGCACCGGAACCGGCCGGCTACTCGCCGTTCTGGATCCAGCGGATCCTGCGCGAGCCCGTCGCCAACGGAGGGCTCGGCTTCCGCGGCGTGGTCTTCTCCGACGACATCGGCATGGCCGCCGCGTTCTCCGCCGGCGGGATCAAGGCCCGGGTCGACGCGCACCTGGACGCCGGCTGCGACGTGGTCCTGGTCTGCCACCCGGAACGGGTCGACGAATCCCTGCGCGCGGTCGCGGGCCGCGCCCTGAACACCGCTGCGCTGATCGGCCTGATCGGCCGTGGCGCGCTGGGCTGGGACGGCCTGCTGGCCGACGCCCGCCATGCCGGCGCGCAGTCGCGCCTGCCGGCATCCGCCGCCTGACCGGCCGCCCGCGCCGGTTCCGCCCCGCTCCTATCCGGTAGCCTCCTCCCGATGTCGAACCTGCTGATTTCCGAAGTCCTCGAAAAGTCCGACCTGCTGGTCGACCGCCCCGCCCTCGACGCGGCCATCGCCCGCATCGCCGACGCCATCGCCCGCGACTACATCGGCGACGTGCCGGCCGACCGCCTCGGCGACAGCTTCGTGCCGGTGTTCCTGACGGTGATGCACGGCGGCCTGCCGTTCGCCGGGCAGTTGGCGCTGGAACTGGGCGCGCGCGGCCTGGACCTGCAGTTCGACTACCTGCACGCCACCCGCTACCGCGGCCAGAACCAGGGCGGCGAACTGGTATGGAAGCACCGCCCCGCCACCTCGCTGTACGGGCGCCGGGTGCTGATCGCCGACGACATCCTCGACGAGGGCCACACCCTGGCCGAGGTGGGCCGCTGGTGCCTCGAGCAGGGCGCCACCGACGTGCGCATCGCCACCCTCGCCGTGAAGGACCACGACCGCTGCGTGGAAGGCGTGCGCGCCGACTACGTGGGCGTGCACGTGCCCGACCGCTACGTGTTCGGCTTCGGCATGGACTACCACGAGCAGGGCCGCAACCTGCCGGCCATCTACGCGCTGCGGGAATGACCGGCGCCGGCTTCCCGCCCGTTCCCTCGTCGCCTTCCCGGAGCATCGCCGCATGAGTTCCATCGACCTGGCCGTCATCGGCGGCACCGGCGTCTACCGCCTGGCCGCGCTGGCGGACGTGGAGACGCGCCACCTCGAAACCCCCTATGGCGCGCCCTCCGGGCCGCTGCGCATCGGCCGCATCGGCGATGCCCGGGTGGCCTTCCTCGCCCGCCACGGCGAGGGCCACGCGCTGCCGCCGCACCGGGTCAACTACCGCGCCAACCTGCGTGCGCTGAAGGACACCGGCGCGCGCCGGGTGCTGGCGCTGAACACCGTCGGCGGCATCACCGGAGCCTATGGCCCGCGCGTGCTGGCCTGCCCGGACCAGTTGATCGACTACACCTGGGGCCGCGAATCGACCTTCTGGGACGGCGAAGGCGAACCGCTGCACGTGGATTTCGGCCACCCCTACGCCCCGGCGTTCCGGCAGGCGGTGCTGGCCGCCGCCCGGGCCGCCGGCGTGCCCGTGGTCGATGGCGGCTGCTATGGCGCCACCCAGGGCCCGCGCCTGGAGACCAACGCCGAGATCGCGCGCATGCGCCGCGACGGCTGCGACCTGGTCGGCATGACCGGCATGCCCGAGGCCGGGCTGGCCCGCGAGTTGGGCCTGGACTACGCCTGCCTGGCGATCGTGGCCAACTGGGCCGCCGGCTGCGCCGACGCCGGCGAGATCACCCTGGCCGAAGTGCTGGACAACGTGGCCGCGGCATCGGCCGGCCTGCCGCACCTGGTGGAGCGGCTGGCCCGGGGCTGAGCGGCGGGGCCGGCCGGGTTACCGGTAACGCCGGAAACCGATGCGGCGGCGCGCATTGTCAGCCGCCGTCTGGCTTTGCATACTCGCGACGCGGCGGCTCGCCGCACTTCCGTCAAACGCAAGGACTACGCAGCATCATGGCCAACGGTACCGTCAAGTGGTTCAACGACGCCAAGGGATTCGGCTTCATCTCGCCGGAAGACGGCAGCGCGGACGTGTTCGCGCACTTTTCCGCGATCAACTCGAAGGGTTTCCGGTCGTTGAAGGAAGGCCAGCGTGTGAGCTACGAGGTGACCCAGGGCCCGAAGGGCGCACAGGCTTCCAACATCACCCCGCTCGACTGATCCCACCCGGACCGTCGCGCTTGGGAACCCCGCCGCGAGGCGGGGTTTTTTTTGTTCCGCCGGGCGCGGCCGAACGAACACCGCTTGCCTCGGTGAGGTGGCGCCAGCCACGCCGGACCGGACCGGCTCAACGCGGCGGACGCTCCATCTCCACCCACCCCCGCACCGTGGGCCGCTGCCATTGGCGCCGGGCGTAGCCGGCCAGCTTCGGCGGCACCGGGTCGTCGTTGAGCACGAGCCGGTTGAGCATGATCGCCAGGTCCAGGTCGACGATGCTCCATTGCCCGAACAGCGCTTCGTCGCCATTCGCCAGCAACCGGCCCGCGACGAAGAACAGCTTGTCCGCCGCCTCGCGCGCCTGCGCCGAGAGCGGCGCGGCGACCGGCCCGTAGAACACCACCTCGGTGGAGCGCTCCTGCCGGATCGGCATCAGGTCGGTCCGCAGCCATGCCTGGACCTGGCGCGCGCGCGCGCGCTGGCGCGGGTCGCGCGGGTACAGCGGCGTGCCCGGGAAGACCTCGTCCAGGTACTCGGCGATGGCCGAGGATTCGGACAGCGCGAAGCCGTCGTGCACCAGGGTGGGCACGCGGCCGGTCAACGACCGGTCCGCGTACGCCGGTGCGCGCTGCGCACCGCCGTCCAGGTCCAGGGTCGACAGCCCGAAGGCCAGTGCCTTCTCGTGCAGGGCCACGAACGCCTGCATGGCGAACGGGCTGACGAACCGGGAGTCGACGTAGAGATGCAGGGAGGTCGATGTCAAGGCAGGTCTCCTGGTGTTCGCCCGCCCGCCGCGAGGCGGGCGGGCATCGATGGTCCCGGCGCGCGCGCCCGGGCGCCGGCGGCACGCGTCGCGGACGGCCCGGCGCTCAGGGCTGGACCACCGTGATCTGCGCCGGACGCGATACGCCGGTGCCTCGCAGGGTGGGCTGGTACATGTCCTCGGCCTGCGGCGGCGGCACCACGTAGGTCCCCGGGGTGACCGCGCGCGCCAGGTAGAACAGGCGCGCGGTCCCCCGTGCGCGCAGCGACAGCGCCGCCACGTAGCGGTCGTCACGATACTCCTCGTGGCGCAGGTCGGCCGCCCCCGAGCGTTCGGACAGCGACACGCCCTCGATCTCCACGCCGTCCCATTGCGCGCCATCGCCCAGGTTGAGGTTTTCCGCCTCCAGGCCCGCCGGCAGCAGGTCGGTGACCAGGGCGTCGGGCATCGACGCCTCCGCCTGCACGGTCAGGCGCACGACCAGCACCTGGCCTTCCTTGAGCGTGCCGCCCTTCCACGGCTTGCCGTCGGGCAGGAACCAGTCGCGCACGATGCCGACCCGGCGCGTGTCCTCGGCCGGGGGCTGGCGCGGGATGCCGGCCACCTCCACGCTGGCGAAGAACGGGCCGCCCTCCGGCTCGAAGCGCACCCCGGCCGACAGCGCGGCCGCGTCCAGGCGGCGGGCGAAGGCGCCGGCCGGCTCCACCGCCAGTGCCTCCCCGCCGGCCAGGTAGCGGCCGGCGACCTTGCGGCCGTCGCCCGCCTCCAGCGCCCTGCCCAGCCGCGCCAGCGCCATCTGTTCCTGGGTGCTCAGCCACAGGCGGTCGCCGCCGTCGCGCCGCGCCTGCAGCGCGCGGGCCAGGTCCAGGGCGCGCGCGTCGTACTTGGCATCGGCATGGCCGCGTTCGTGCAGCAGGGCGATCATCAATGCGTCGTCGCGGATGCGGCTGCTGTAGTCGCCCAGGTAGGCCGGCCGCTTGTCCGGATCGCGGGCGAAGCCGTCGGCGATCGCGGCCGCGCCGCGCTTGCCGTCGCCCTGCATGGCCAGGGCCAGGCCCAGTTGCACCAGCGGCAGGCCGGTCAGGCTGTTGTCCTTCTCCTGGTCGTACAGGGCGCGCAGGGTGCCCAGCGGCGCGCGGTTGACCCGCGCCAGCACATAGCCGGCGTAGGCGCGGTTGGCGAAGCGCAGGTGCTCGCGCCGGTCGCGCCCGTAGAACTGCGGGCCGCCGGAAAGCAGATCCTCGGACAGGCGGTCCAGCGCCTTCTGCAGCACGCCCTCGGGCACGGCGAAGCCGGCCTCGCGCGCGTCGAGCAGGAAGTCGGCGACGTACGGCGTCAGCGCCGGTTCGGTGCCGCCGCCCTGGCCGCCCCACATGGAGAAGTGGCCGCTGCCGGACTGCATCGCCGCCAGGCGGCCGAACGCGCCTTCCAGCCGCGCCCGCCGCGCGGCCGGATCCAGCACCGGCCCCCCCAGGCGCTGCGCGTTCTGCGGGTCCAGGACCAGTGCCGCGTAGCCCTTGCTGGCGGTCTGCTCGGCGCAGCCATAGGGATAGTCGAGCAGGCCCCGCAGCGCGCTGGCGAAGGGAATCGGAGGCGTGGCCGTCACCCGCAGGTGCGCGTTCACCGTGTCCGCGATCAGGCCCTCGGCCAGCCCCGCGTCCAGCACCAGCGGCGTGCCATCCTCCAGCACCCGCGTCTGCGTGCGCAGCACCGACGGCCAGGCCGCGCGCACCGGCAGTTCGTAGCGGCGGTCCACCGCGTAGCCGCCGCCGTCCACGCGCACGCGCACCTTGGCCACCGCGTGGCCGGGCAATGCGGCAAGGGGGAACTCGAGCGTGGCCTTGGCGCCGTCGTCCAGGCGCAGGCCGCGCTCGCCCTCGCCTACCGACAGCGGCCCCTCGCCTTCCACGCGCACCCGGAACCCGCCCGCCGAACCGCTGAAGTTCTGCACGTCCAGGCTGACCGTGGCGCGGTCGCCCGGCGCCATCACCCGCGGCATCCCGGCCTCGGCCACCACCGGCGCGCGCACCAGCACCTCGGCGTCGCGCTTGCCGTAGCGGTCGCCCGAATACACCAGCGCCGACAGGCGCAGGGTCCCGTTGAAGTCCGGCAGGGGCAGCTTCAGCCGCGCGTTGCCCTGCGCGTCCAGCGCCACCGGGCCGGAGAACAGGTCCACGGTCTGCACCCGCGCGGTCGGCCGCCGCGCCTGCGGCAGCGCCTCCAGCGCCATGTCGCCGCCGAAGCGCAGCCGCGCGCTGCCGCCGGCGAAGCTCTCGATCACCCGCCCGTAGACGTCGTAGGCGTCGGTGGCCAGGCGCCGCTGGGCGAAGAAATGCGCGGCCGCGTCCGGCACCGGGAACCGGGTGATGTTGAGGATGCCCACGTCCACCGCCGAGACGGTGACATGCGCCTCCTGCCCGGCCAGTTGCGGCACGCTCACCGTCACCGGCAGTGCCTGCTGCGGGCGCGTCTGCGCGGGTGCCTTCAGGCCCACCGCCACGCGCCGGTCCTCGCGCCGCATCGGCACGTGGACCACGCCCACCGCCCGCGCCGGGGTGACCTGGCGGGTGGCCGAGCCGCCGCGGAACACCAGCGCGGTCACGTATACGTCGTGCCGTTCCCAGTCCTGGGTCACCGGGATCTCGAAGGTGCCGGCCACCTTGCCCTGCGCGCCGCGCAGCTCGATGTCCTGCACGTACAGCAGGCGGTCGGTTTCCACCAGCAGCACGCCGCGCCCCGCGTGCGGCGGGGTCACCGTCACCTTGAGCGTGTCGCCGGCACGGTAGCCGGTGCGGTCCAGGGCCAGCTTGACCTTGTCCGGGCGCGCGTCGGGGCCGCGGTTGTCGTCGCCCCAGCTCCAGCCGGCACGGAACGGGTAGCGCATGGTCAGGCCGGTGGCCGGATCGAGCACGTCCACCCGGTACTCGCCCCATTCCACCGCGAAGTCGAAGCGCGCGGCACTGGCGCCGGCGTCCACGCTGCGCGTTTCCACGTTCTCGAAGCGGCGGGTGAAGTCGTAGTCCCAGCCGCCGCCGTCGTCGTAGCGCCAGTGGTAGTCGCGCAGTTCGCGCACCAGCGTGACCTGCAGTCCCTGCGCCGGCTGCGGCGCGCCCTGCGCGTCCACCCGCACCAGCTCGAAGCGCGCACGGGCGTTGGCGTCGGCGCCATCGTCGGCGTCGAACAGCGGGCGCACGCCCACCAGCGCCGGCGCCGGCCACAGCACGCGCTGCAGGCTGCGGTTGACCGGGCGACCGCCGCTCTCGTGCACGCTGCCGGCCACGGTCACCGTCACCGGGGTGGCGGCCTTGGCCGCTTCCTCGGGCAGCGCCAGCTTGGCATCGACGCGGCCTTGCGCGTCCAGTTCGGTGTCCAGCACATCGCGCGGGTCGGTCGGCAACTCCACGGTGGGATCGCCGAAGAAATAGCCCGGCAGGGATTCCAGCGGCCGGCGCGCCACCGCCAGGGCCATGCGCGCGGTGAAGCGGTTGCCCGCCGCCGGCGCGCCGTACAGGTAGGCCGCCTGCGCCTGCAACTGCAGCGGCTCCCCGGGCCGGAGCGTGTCCTGCGACTTCGGCGCGGCCAGGTCCAGCTTCATCCGCTCCGGCAGGAACTCCTCGATCCGCAGGGTCATGCCCTGCACCGCATCGCGCCCGGCCGGGTCGGTGCGGAACTCCACTTGCCAGCGCCCGGTCGGCGCGTCCTCCGGGATCGCCTGCTCGAACGCGTACTGGCCCTGCGCGCGCGCCTCCAGCCGGGTCTCCAGGAACACCCGCCCGTCCGGCCGCTTCAGCCGCAGGAACAGCGGCTGGGCCTTGCCGTCGCCGTCCTTGCCCGGGGCGGGTGCCGGCAGGGCGCGGCCGTCGCCGTCGCGCAGCAGCGCGAAGATGCGCACGGTCTCGCCCGGCCGGTACAGGTCGCGGCCGGACCAGGCGAACACGTCGAAGTCCGCCTGCGCGCGCCCGCCCACCGCGAACTCGGAAAGATCCAGCGCCGGCTGGTTGAACGGCAGCAGCGACACGTCCTTGCCGCGCCGCGCCACCAGCACCTGGGCGGCGTCGAGGCGATGGTCCAGCAGGGCGTTGCCGTTGGCGTCGGTGGCCGACTTCAGCGTGGCCTCGCCTCCGGCGTCCAGCACCCGCAGTTCCACGCCTTTCAGCGGCTGGCCGTCGTGCAGGGAGGCGGCGTGCACGTACAGCGTGTCGCGGTAGGCGCGCGCATGCAGGCCGATGTCGCTGACGGTGAAGAAGGCGGTGTCGTACTGGTCGGCGAACTGCCCGACCCGGCGCAGCACCGCGAAGTACAGCCCCGGCTGCTGCAGCTCGGCGATCTCCTGCACCGGCAGGTAGTTGAGCACGCGCTCGTTGCGCTCGCCGCCCAGGACGAAGCGGTTGAGGTAGACCGGCTCGGCCATCTTGCGCAGCGGCACGTGCTCGCCGTAGCTGCGGTCCAGCTCCCAGCCGCTGCGCTGGCCGCCGCGCTGGTACTCGGAGAAGAAGCGCGGCAGCTCGTCCTCGCGCACGCGCAGGAATTCCACGTCCACTTCCGGCACGTTGACCGACACCACCGGCAGGCCCCGGCTCTCGCGCGCCGGCAGCACGCTGCCCTGCGAGGCGAAGCCGGCCACCGGGTCCAGCTCGCCGGTGTGCACGGTCTTCTCCAGCGCCTGCTCCAGGCGGCTGCCGTCGGCGGCGACCAGGCCGGCGGCCACGGTCACGGTGTAGTCGCGCGCCGGTTCGACGTAGGGATAGCGCAGGATGCGGCCATCGTCCGAGAGCGACCAGCCGCTGCCGTCCGTGCCGGCCGGCTCCACCTTCAGCAGGCTGTCGAAGTCCTGGGTGCCGACCAGCGGCCGCGAGAACTCCAGGGCCAGGGCCAGGCGCCCGTCGGCCTGGTCGGGCCAGGCGCGCACCAGTGCGAAACCGGTCACTTCCTCGCGCTGGGCCTGGAGCTTCTCGCCGCCGGCCTGCGGCAACTGCCCGCCCGGGTCGCGCCGGCAGCCGGAGGCCAGCATCGCCGCCAGCACGAGCAACACCGCCATCCCGCGCACCAGCCCCGTCCCGCTCCCGCCCGTCGCCATCCGCATGCGCCCGCGCTCCGATCCATGATGGGCGCAGTATAGGGCGGGCTACGCGGAAGGACGCGGCCTGAGCAGCATCTCCAGCGCCTTGCCGGCGGCGGCGAAGGCGAAGGCGCCGGTGACGTGCGTGGCCGCGCCCAGGCCCGCGCCGCAGTCCAGCTTCAGTGCCGCATCCGCGCCCAGCGCCGGGCGCAGCCCGCAGACGCTGCCGTCGGCCTGCGGATACTTCACGTTCTCCAGCGAATACACCGCCGGCACGCCGAAGTAGCGCTTCGGCGTCTTCGGGAAATTGAACTCGCCGCGCAGCTTCTTGCGCACCAGCGCCAGCATCGCGTCGTGCTCGGTGCGCGAGAGGTCGCGCACCCGGACCAGGGTCGGGTCGGTGCGGCCGCCGGCGGAGCCGACGGTGAGCACCGGCTGCTTGCGCCGCCGGCACCAGGCGATGGCCTCCACCTTGGAGCGGAAGCTGTCGCAGGCGTCGATCACCAGGTCGAACCCCCCGCCCAGCACCTGCTCCAGGTTGCCGCCGGTGAGGAAGGCCGGCACCGGCCGCGCATCGATGGCCGGATTGATCGCCCGGCAGCGCTCGGCCATCGCCTCCGCCTTGCCGCGGCCGTACTGCCCGGCGATGGCGGGCAACTGGCGGTTGGTGTTGGACACGCACAGGTCGTCGGCGTCGATCAGGTCCAGCGCGCCCACCGCCGAGCGCGCCAGCGCCTCGGCCACCCAGGAGCCCACGCCGCCCAGGCCGACCACGGCCACGCGCCGCGCCGCCAGCCGTTCCACCGCGCCGCGGCCGTACAGCCGGTCGATACCGGCGAAGCGCTCGTGCAAGGTCCCGTCCATCGTCCGCATTCTAGCGGCGGCCCGTCGCCGCGCGCCTGTCGCCCTGGGCAGCCCAGCGCCTATCATGTCGGCCGTCACCCGCCCGGAGCCCGCCAGATGGCCAGCCAGGAAACCCGCCGCCCCTCGTCCGCCGCCCGCTACCTGTTCGTGCTCCTCGCCGGGCTGGTCATCGGCGCCATCTGCACGGTGATGCTGGTGCGCGCGCTGAAGGCCAGGAGCGATCCTTTCCCCGAGGCGCTGATGCAGGTGATGGCCAGGCAGGACCGCGAGCTGCGCGCCAACGTCGCCGCCAACCGCTGCACCGCCAACGACGCCCTGCCGCGGCTGCAATCGCTGCGCGCCATGGCCAACGACGTGGAGACCGCCTTCCCCGGCCTGCGCGACGACCAGCGCTTCGCCGCCGCGGCCAGCGGCCTGCGCGCGACGCTCGACGCCACCCTGGCGGCGCCGCCACAGGACTGCGCGCAGTTGACCGCGGCGGTCGCGCGCATCGGCGAGGACTGCAAGGCCTGCCATCGCGATTTCCGCTGAACCGGCGCTGATGCCGGCGGTGCCGGCGCGGCCGGGTTGGCGCGGCGTTCACGCGGCCGGCCGGAGCATGCGCGGCATGGACGCGGCGGATTGCCCTCCCGCGCCCGCCGCTTCGGTCCCAACAAGGAGACGCGCCATGAAGTCCCGCATGCTCTGCCTCGCCGCCATCGGCACCCTGGCCCTGGCCGGCTGCAGCACGACCTCGCCCAACTACGGCTACGGCTCGTCGCCTTCCGGCTATCCCGCGTATCCCTCGCAGACGAGCTGCGCCGATTGCGGCATCGTCACCCGCATCGACGCCATCGCCTCCGGCCGCAGCGCGCCGTCGGCCACCGGCGCGGTCCTGGGCGGCATCGTCGGCGCGGTGGCCGGCCACGAAATCTCCGACAAGACCGGCGGCAGCAAGGGCAACCAGAACATCTCCGCGGCCGCCGGCGCGGCCGCCGGCGCGGTGGCCGGCAACGCCATCCAGAAGCGCGCGACCTCCGACACCTACAACATCCACGTACGCATGGACGATGGCCGCACCGTGGTCGTCAACCAGCGCGACCTGGACGGCGTGCGCGAGAACACCTACGTGCGCGTGGTCAACGGCAAGGTCGTGATCCGCTGACCGCAGCGCGCGGTCGACGGCGGGGACGACCCGGAAAAAGGAACGGCCCGCACAGGCGGGCCGTTCCGGTACGGCGGGCCCGGACCGGGCTCAGGCGGCCTGGACTGCGTCCGCCTGCAGGCCCTTCTGGCCCTGGACGACGGTGAAGCTGACTTTCTGGCCTTCCTTCAGGCTCTTGAAGCCCTGCATCTGGATGGCACGGAAATGCACGAACACGTCCTCGCCGTTCTCGCGACTGATGAATCCGAATCCCTTGGCATCGTTGAACCACTTCACGGTGCCCGTCTCGCGCTCTGCCATTACTGCTGACTCCTCGAACTTTGCGGGTGGTGGTTACGCCGCTGCCGCGGCGGCTGGTTGCAAGGAGTACGCGAGGTGCAACAGACGTGGCGGACCGCCGGGAGGGTCCCGCCGCACCAGGCCACGGACCACGGTGACCTTGCCAAGCGCAGCGGCCCCAAACTTAACCCGCGTTCAGGGGGATTGCAATCGTACCCCCATGCTCCCCACAGACCCCTCGTGAGCCTTCTCCCATGGACCTCTCCGCCCTGTGGTACGTGCTCGCCGCCCTGCTGATCCTTGCCGGTCTGGCCGGGGTCGTCCTGCCGGCCCTGCCCGGCCTGCCGCTGATGTTCGGCGGCATGCTGCTGGCCGCCTGGGCCGGCGGATTCGAGCGGATCGGCGCCCTGGCGCTGGCGGCGCTGGGCGCGCTGACCCTGCTGTCGGTGGCGGTGGACCTGCTGGCCACCGCGCTCGGCGCGCGGCGGGTCGGCGCCGGGCCGCTGGCGGTCTGGGGCGCGGCGCTGGGCACCCTGGCCGGCCTGGGGTTCAGGCCGCTGGGGCTGCTCCTGGGCCCGTTCGTCGGCGCCCTCGCCGGCGAGCTGTGGCACAGCCGCGCCTTGCTGCGCGCCGCCCACGTCGGCCTGGCCACCTGGCTGGGCCTGCTGCTGGGCACGGTCTTGAAGCTGGCGCTGGCCTTCGCCATGCTCGGGCTGTTCATCCTGGCCTGGTTCTTCTGATCCCGCGCGAGCGCATACGTCCCTGGAGCACGCCTTGAACCGGACCCGCCGCTTCGTCCCCGCCTTGTGCGCGCTGGCCGCGGGCGTGGCCGCGCCCACGGCCGCGCAGGAGATCACCGCCCACCCCGCCACCGCGCAGGCCTGCCTGGCCATCGTCTCCGGGGCGCAGCGCCTGGCCTGCTACGACACCGCGCTCGGCTATGCCGCCTCGACCCCGCAACAGGCCGACGATGCCGCGCAGGAAGCCGTGCAGCAACTGGAGGAGCAGCGCCTCCGCGAACGCGCCGCCGCCGAACCGGCAGAGGACGCCGGCGCGCGCGCGCGCATGCGCCAGCGTGCCGGCGAACTGTTCCGCCGCGACGACCTGGACCCCGCGCCGGCCGCACGGGCCACCATCGCCAACGCCGGCCGCGGCTCGCTGCTGGACAGCCGCTGGGAACTGGCCAAGGACTCCAAGCTGGGCCTCTTCCAGTTGCGCGCGTACAAGCCGGTCTACGCGCTGCCCGCGTTCTGGACCAGCCACGTCAACCGGCGCCCCGCCTCGCCGAACCCGAACAACACCGCGACCGCCCCGGAGGACCTGGAAGCGGTCGAGGCCAAGTTCCAGCTCAGCTTCAAGACCAAGGTCGCCGAGGACCTGTTCGGCGACAACGGCGACGTGTGGGTGGGCTATACCCAGAGTTCGCGCTGGCAGGCCTACAACTCGGAGTTGTCGCGCCCGTTCCGCGAGACCAACTACGAGCCCGAGGCCATGCTGGTGTTCCGCAACAACTACAGCCTGTTCGGCTGGAAGGGGCGGATGATGGGCCTGAGCCTGAACCACCAGTCCAACGGCCGCGGCGACCCGCTCTCGCGAAGCTGGAACCGGGTCATCCTCAGTGTCGGCCTGGACCGCGAGAACTGGGCACTGGTGCTGCGCCCGTGGTACCGCATCGAGGAAAGCGCGCGCGAGGACAACAACCCGGACATCGACGACTACCTCGGCCGCGGCGACGCGCTGCTGGTCTACAACCGCAACGGCCACGAGCTGAGCCTGACCGCGCGCCATTCGCTGCGCGGCGGCGAACATTCGCGCGGCGCGCTGCAGTTCGACTGGGGCTTCCCGATCAACAACCTGCTGCGCGGCCACGTGCAGGTGTTCGATGGCTACGGTGAGAGCCTGATCGACTACAATCACCGGGCCACCTACGTCGGCGTGGGCTTCGCCCTGCTGGAGTGGTTCTGATGCCCGCCGGCGCGCAGGCGACGATCTGGCACAACCCGCGCTGCTCCAACTCGCGCGGCGCACTGCAACTGTTGCGCGAGCACGGGATCGAACCGCGGATCGTGGACTACCTGGCCCGGCCGCCGGACCGCGCCGCGCTGCTGCGGGCGGCCGCCGACAGCGGCGTCGGCCTGCGCGGCCTGGTGCGCGACAAGGAAGCGATCTACCGCGAACTGGACCTGGACGGCGCCGACGATGCGGTCTTGCTGGACGCCATGCTCGCCCACCCGGTGCTGATCAACCGGCCGGTGGTCATCACCGCGCGCGGCACGCGCCTGTGCCGGCCGCCGGAAACGGTGCTGGAACTGCTGCCCGGCGGGTGACGCCGGCCCGGGCCGGCAGCGCGGAACAGCCGGTGGCGCATCCGTGGCCTTTCCTGCGGACGGCCCGTCCCGGCCGGTACGATAGGCGCCCATTGCGCCAGGGGAAGCCGCACCGATGAAGACGCTCGTCCACGCAACCGCCCTGGCCGCCTGCCTGCTGTGGTCCACGGCCGCGCCCGCCGCATCGCCGACGGTCTCGCGCATCGACGCCCCGCCCCCGGGCGCCGTGCCGGCCCCCATGGCCAGCGGCGGCCGCGTCGTCCTGGACGAGGCCGGCGGCGTGAAGCGCGCGGCCTTCCAGTGGCCCGGCGCGTATTTCGAGACGGCCTTCCACGGCGACGGCATCGTGTTCGAGATCGGCCCGGGCCAGGTCATCGTCCACGTCGAGGCCGACGGGCGGCTCGTGCAGACGCTGGTCGAGCCGGCCGGCGCCTACCGCATCGCCGGCCTGGGCCGGGGCGAGCACACGGTCCGCATCGACGTGGCCACCGAGAGCCAGGCCGGCGCCAATCGCTTCGACGGCTTCCTGCTGCCGGCCGGCGCCACTGCGCGGCCCCTGCCCGCGCGAGCGCACCGGATCGAATTCATTGGCGACTCGCACACGGTCGGCTACGGCAACACCTCGGCCAGCCGCGATTGCAGCCAGGCCGATGTCTGGGCCAGCACCGACACTACCCGCGCCTTCGCGCCGCGGGTGGCCGGCCACTACGATGCCGACTACCGGGTCCATGCGATCTCCGGGCGCGGCGTCGTGCGCAACTACGACGGCGCTTCCGGCGACACCCTGCCGCAGGCCTATCCGTATGTCTTGTTCGACCGTTCGGCGGCCAACGACGACGCATGGCAGCCGGAGGTCGTGGTCATCGCCCTGGGCACCAACGATTTCTCGACCCCGCTGCGGCCCGGCGAGAAGTGGGAGACGCGCCAGGCCCTGCATGCCGACTACCAGCGCACCTATGCCGGCTTCGTGCGCGCGCTGCGCGCGCGCTACCCACGGGCGCATTTCGTGCTCTGGGCCACGGACCTGGCCGACGGCGAGATCATCGCCCAGGCGGCGGAAGCGACGGCGCTGCTGCACCGCTCCGGAGAAACGCGGGTGAGCTTCCTGCCGGTGCGCGGCCTGGCCATGGAGGGCTGCCATTGGCATCCCTCGGTGGCGGACGACCGGCGCATCGCCGACCTGCTGATCCGGCACATCGACGACCTGCCGCTCTCGCCCTGGCGGGAATCCTCCGCCGGGGATCAGGTCCAGTCGGCGATGCCTTCGCGCCGGTAGACCTCGGCGAAGGACGGCCGCGCCTTCATGCGCCGCGCGTGGGCATGCAGCGCCGGCCAGCCGTCGCTGGGCCGCGGCATGTTGCGCGACCAGCGCATCAGCATGGTCAGCACGAAGTCGGCGGCCGAGGGCCGTTCGCCCAGCAGGTATGGGCCATGCGCCTGCAGGTGGTCGTCCACCTGCTGCCAGGCCGTCTCCAGTTGCGCGCGGGCGCACGCCCTGGCCGCGTCGGCGTTCGCCTCGCCCGCCGGTTCGTGCGGGTAGAACCAGCCCCGGTAGGCCGGCATCAGCGTGTACACGCAGAAGCACATCCAGCGGTAGTAGGCGCCGCGCGCCGGGGTGCCCGGGGCCGGGGCCAGCCGCGCCTGCGGATGCAGGTCGGCCAGGTGCATGGCGATGGCCGCCGACTCGGTCAGCACCTGGCCGTCGATCACCAGCGTGGGCACGCGCCCGGTCGGATTGATCGCCAGGTAGTCCGGCGCCTTCTGCTCGCGCCGGTCGAAGTCCAGTTGGCGCAGCTCGTGCTCGACGCCCAGCTCGATCAGCAGCCAGTGGACGACCAGCGAAGCGGTGCTCGGCGAGCCGTAGAGGACGGTGGACATGCGCGGCTCCTTGAGGCCGGTACGAAAGCGGTCAACCCATTGTCTTCTTGGCATCGCTGCCAGGCCGGCTTGTCAGGATGGCGCTCGTAACGAGGTCAACGAGACGGTCCGCCCGTGACGCGAATGAGGGTTGGTCGACCGCCCAGCCGAGGGCCGTTATCAGGGCGAACAGGTCGTCGCCATTCATATCGGCGCGCGCCGTTCCCTCGCCCTGAGCACGGAGCAGTAGTCGCGCGCCCGCTTCGTGCACCGCTGCGCACGAAGCATAAAGCGCGGAGTCCGGGTTCGTGTGGGCGGCCGCCATCATGGCGACAACGCCCCTATAGCCTTGGGTGAATGCCACCAGTTCCCGAAACCAGGACAGGAGCGCTTGGTCAGCCGAAGTCGACGTTTCGAGTTCGTCCGCCTTCTGCGTCAGTGCGTCGAGATGGGTACACAGCAACGCTTCGAACAGGGCTTCTCGCGTCGGGAAATGTCGAAGCAGTGTGGCCAACCCGACGCCGGCCCGGCGGGCGATATCGCGCATCGACGCATCGGCCCCATGCTCGGCGACGACGTCACGTGCGACCGTGAGAATTTGGCTGCGATTTTTTTTTGCGTCGGCTCGCATGATTTCCTTGACAAGTGGACCACTGATCCATATAAATGGATCAGTGGTCCACTTGTGAGGTCCAGGATATGGATCGGTGGTCCACAAGATACCGCCTCCCTGCACCCATGGGAACAGCGGCGCTGTCCATACAATCAAAGGTGAACGTCATGGGAAAGCTCGAAAGCAAGGTTGCAGTCATCACGGGGGGCGCTACCGGCATCGGCCGCGCCGCCGCGAAGCGCTTCATCGAGGAAGGCGCCTTCGTCTTCATCTTCGGCCGTCGGCAGGAAGCGCTCGACGCCGCCGTAGCCGACCTCGGACCCAATGCCCGTGCGGTGAGGGGCTCGGTTTCCGATCCAGCCGACCTCGACCGGCTCTACGCGGCGGTGAAGGCCGAGCGCGGAACCCTCGACATCGTTTTCGCCAACGCCGGGACCGGAAGTCCGCTTCCGCTCGGCAAGATCACCGCCGAGCACATTGATAAAACCTTCGACACAAACGTGAAGGGTACGATTTTCACGGTTCAGAAGGCGCTGCCTCTGATGGACCAGGGCGGTTCGATCATCCTGACCGGATCGAGCGCCGGCACCACGGGCGCCCCGGCATTCAGCGCCTACAGCGCGAGCAAGGCGGCAGTGCGCAACCTCGCGCGGACCTGGGCGGAGGACTTGAAGGGCACCGGCATCCGGGTAAACGTGCTGTCGCCCGGGCCGACGGCGACCGAACTCGCGAAGGAAGCGCTGGGCGAGGAGGGCATGAAGGTATTCGCCTCGATGAACCCGCTCCAGCGCATGGCCGAGCCGGCGGAGATCGGGGCCGTGGCTGCCTTTCTCGCGTCGCGGGACAGCAGTTTCATGACCGCCAGCGAGGTCGCTGCCGACGGCGGCCTGGCGCAAATCTGACGCACCACGCCCAGCCGGTCGCTCCATTCGACATTCGGAGCCCCTAGGGCACGGTAAACCATAAGGAAAACATTATGAGCTACGCAATTATCGGCTTCGGCAAGATCGGCCAGGCTCTTGCCAAGGCGTTTGCCCGAAGCGGCATCGAAGTATCCGTTGCGACCACGCGCGGCCCGGAAAGCTTTGCGGCCGATGCGGCCGCGATCGGGCCCACGATCATCCCCCAAACGCTGGCGGAAGCCGTCAAGGCGGACATCGTCTTCTTGGCGGTCCGTTTCGAGTCGCACCCGGATGTCGCCAAGGCACTCCCCACCTGGCAGGGGAAGATCGTCGTCGATGTGACCAACACCCGCGTGCCTCCCGAGGAACTGGGAGGACAGCCTTCCTCCAAGGTCGTCGCGCAGGCATTCACCGGCGCAAGACTGGTCAAGGGCTTCAACCATCTGGTCGCCGCGGTCCTTGGCCAAGATCCGGCCATACAGGGTGGCAGGAGAGTGGTGTTCCTGGCGAGCGACGATGACGGCGCCGCAGCGGAGATTGGTGCGCTTGCGGAAAACCTCGGTTTCTCGCCGATCGAACTCGGCGGGCTTTCGGAAGGTGGACTGCTTGTGCAGGCACGTGGAAATAGCTGGGGTCAACTGATCTTCAAGGACTTGGTCAAGTTCGACTGATGGGTCGTGCATGAGCACTATCGGCATCATTGACAACAGGGACGCTCGGCGCCGCCCCGGCCGGGGACATCGTCATCCTGGCGGTTCCCCACTCCGCCGTCATCGACGCGGTGAAGCAATACGGCGAAAAGCTGGCAGGCAAGGTGGCGCAGACCCGCCAAGCACGGTGCCGGGGGGCATCGTGAAAAGCCACCCGCAGCGGCGAATCTCAGCGCTGGAACAGCGCGATGCTCTCCACGTGCGCCGTGTGCGGGAACATGTCCATCACCCCCGCCGACACCAGCCGGTAGCCGTGCTCGTTCACCAGGAAGCCCGCGTCGCGCGCCAGCGAGCCGGGATGGCAGCTCACGTAGACGATCCGCTCGATGTCCCGCAGCGGCAGTTGCTTGAGCACTTCGTCGGCGCCCGAGCGCGGCGGGTCCAGCAGCAGCCGGTCGAAGCCCTGGCGCATCCACGGCGTGCCACGCTGGTCCTGGGTCAGGTCCGCGGCGAAGAACCGCGCGTTGTCCAGCCCGTTGCGCTGCGCATTGGCCCGCGCCCGCGCCACCAGGCCCGCGTCGCCCTCCACGCCCACCGCCTCGCGCACCTGCCGGGCCAGCGGCAGGGTGAAGTTGCCCAGCCCGCAGAACAGGTCCAGCACCCGGTGTTCCGGCCGCGCGTCGAGCATCTCCAGCGCAAGCGCGATCATCTTCTCGTTGAGCTTGGCGTTGACCTGGATGAAGTCCAGCGGCTCGAACGCCAGCTCCACGTCCCACTGCGGCAGCCGGAACGACAGCGCCGGCGCCTCCCCGTCCAGCGGATGCACGCTGTCGATGCCCTTGGGCTGCAGGAAGACGGCGAAACCCTGCGCGCGCGCGAACGCGCCCAGCGCGGCGCGGTCGGCCTCGCCCAGCGGCACCAGGTGGCGCACGGTCAGGGCGATGGCGTCATCGCCGGCGATGAACTCGATCTGCGGGATGTGTGCGCGCGCCTGCAGGCCGTCGACCAGCGCCGATAGCGCCTGGATCTTCATCCCGATCTCCGGGACGACCGTGTGGCACTCGCGCAGGTCGGCCACGAAGCGCGGGTCCTGCTCGCGGAAGCCGACCAGGGTCTTGTCCTTCTTGTCGACCCGGCGCACCGAGAACCGGCCCTTGCGCCGGTAGCCCCAACTGCCGGCGGTCAGCGGCGGCAGCACCCGCTCCGGCGCGACCTTGCCGATCCGCTCCAGGTTCTCCAGCAGCACCCGCTGCTTGGCCACGATCTGCCGGTCCTCGGCCAGGTGCTGCAGCACGCAGCCGCCACAGGTGCCGAAGTGGGGGCAGCGCGGCGCCACCCGCTCCGGCGAGGCCTCCAGCACTTCCAGCGTGCGCGCCTGGTCGAAGCGGCGGCTGCGCGCGGTGGGCTCGGCCAGCACCGTCTCACCGGGCAGCGCGCCGTCGACGAACACGGCCTTGCCGTCGGCGTGGCGGGCCACGCCGCGCCCGTCGTGGCTGAGGTCGAGGATGTCGGTCCGGAAGGGGGTGCGGTCGAATCGGGCCACGTGGCGCGGGCTGCGGGGCGGACAAGGCCGGCCATTGTCTCAGATCGAAGGCGCCCGCCGTGCCCGAACCGTGACCGGCGTTGACATTCTTCGCCCCCGGCAAGGCTAAGATGCGCCCAGCCGACAAGGAGTCAGCCATATGGAACTGCGCGATCCGCCCACGCTCCCCCATATCCTGCTGGTCGAAGACGACACGATCAGCCAGGCCTATTTCCGCGCCGTGCTCGAATCCCTGCCCGCCCGGGTCGACGCGACAGCCACGCAGGCCTGCGCCCTGGCCCGGGCCAGGGCCACCCGGTACGACCTGTGGCTGATCGACCTGAGCCTGCCGGACGGCACCGGCACGGAGCTGCTGGCGCAATTGCTCGACCGCTGGCCGCAGCCGCCGCCGGCCCTGGCCCATACCGC
Organism: Pseudoxanthomonas broegbernensis; assembly: GCF_014202435.1. Classification (GTDB taxonomy): domain Bacteria; phylum Pseudomonadota; class Gammaproteobacteria; order Xanthomonadales; family Xanthomonadaceae; genus Pseudoxanthomonas; species Pseudoxanthomonas broegbernensis. The sequence continues at coordinate 328,198 of NZ_JACHGU010000003.1, forward strand.
CGAGGCCGGCCCAGGCCCGCGCGCCGAAGCGCTGCGCGCCGGCTTCGGCGACCTGCTGGTCAAGCCGGTGTCCAGTGCCGGCCTCGCCGCGGCCGTGCGCACCGCCCTGGCCGCCGGCGTCGCCCTGCCCGACTGGGACAACGCCGCCGCCGCGATCGCGCTCAACCACGACCCGGCCAACGTCAAGGCCCTGCGCCGGCTGTTCCTCGACGAGCTGCCGGGCGCCCACGCCGCGGTGGTGGACAGCGCGCGCAAGGGCGATGCGGCGACGCTGCGGGCGCGGCTGCACCGCCTCCAGGCCAGTTGCGGCCTGGTCGGGGCGCCGCGCCTGGCCGACGCAGTGGAGTCGCTGCGCCGCACGCCCGAATCGCACGCGGCGCTGGAGCGCTTCGACCACGCCGCGCGCGACCTGATCCGCTGAGGCCGGACATGCCGGCTTACACTGCCGGCATGAACTACCGCCACGCCTTCCATGCCGGCAACCACGCCGACGTGCTCAAGCACGTCGTCCTGCTGGCCCTGATCGACGCCCTGCGGCGCAAGGACGCCCCGTTCTTCGTCCTGGACACCCATGCGGGCCGTGGCCGCTACCTGCTGCAAGGCAAGGACGCCGGGCGCACCGGCGAGGCCGCCGCCGGGATCCTGGCGCTGGCCGGCGCGAAGGACCCGCCAGCGGCCGTGGCCCGCTACCTGCACGAGGTGGCCGCCGACAACCCCGTCGACGCCCTGCTCGCCTATCCCGGCTCGCCGCTGCTGGCCGCCCGCGCGATGCGCGACCAGGACCGGCTGGCCGCCTGCGAACTGCAGCCGGAAGAGGCCGCCGAACTCAAGGCCCTGTTCGTGCACGACCCGCGCGTGGCCGTGCACGCACGCGACGGCTATGGCGCGGTGCGCGCCCTGCTGCCGCCCCGGGTCGACGGCCTGCGCTATGCCCGCGGCCTGGTCCTGGTCGACCCGCCCTACGAGGCGCAGGACGCCGAATATCCCTTGGTGGCGCACGCCCTGCGCGAAGCGCTGGAGCGCTGGCCGCAGGCGACCTGCGCGGCCTGGTACCCGGTCAAGCAGCGCCGCAGCCTGCTGCCGTTCTTCCGCAAGCTGGAGGCGATGCCGGCCCGCTCGGCGCTGCTGGCCGAGCTGCTGGTCCGCCCCGACGACTCGCCCCTGCGCCTCAACGGCAGCGGCATGGCGATCCTCAATCCGCCGTGGAAGCTGGACGAGGCACTGGCACCCGCCCTGCCCTTCCTGCAGCGGAAACTGGGCGAAGCCGGCGCCTCGACACGGCTGGAGTGGCTGAAGCGCGAGGCCCGCTGAGGGTCCCACCGCGACCCGGTTCATCCCGGCGGCCCCGGCCGCGCCCATAAGAAACGCGGACCCAGCGCGCGCGGACGCGGCGCGCGCGGACGTGGCGGGCCGGATGCGCTGTGGCTGTCGGCGATGCCCCGGCCGCCCGTCTCAGGCCGGCTTCGGCTCCGCCCCTTCCGGCTCGAAGAAGCTCCAGCGCACCACCGGGAACTCCCGCTTCAGCGCCCGCTCGACCTGGTCGATTTCACGCAGCATCCGCTCCCCGTCCCGGCTCTGGCGCATCCGCGCATGGATCGACACCAGCACCTCGTTGCCCTGCTGCAGGGTGATCAGGTGCAGCAACTCGGCGATCTCCTCGCGCCCGTCCAGGAACCGGCGGATCTGCGCCTGCAGCAAGGGGTCCACGCTCTGCCCGATCAGCATCGCCTTGACCTCGATGGCCACCAGCACCGCGATCACGATCAGCAGCGCGCCGATGACGATGGTGCCCAGCGCGTCCCACAGCGGGTTGCCGGTGGCCACCGCCAGCAGCACCGCGGCCAGCGCGAACATCAGGCCCAGCAGCGCGGCCAGGTCCTCGCCGAAGATCACCACCAGCTCGGCCTGGCGGCTCTCGCGGAACCACCGCCACAGGCTGCGCGAGCCGCGCGCCTTATTCACCTCGTGCAGGCAGGCCCGCATCGAGACGCCCTCGGCGACGATGGCGAACACCAGCACGCCCACCGCCCACCCCCACTGCCGCAGCGGCTCGGGGTGTCGCAGCTTGTGCACGCCCTCGTACACCGAGAACATGCCGCCGACGCTGAACAGCATCACCGCCACCAGGAACGACCAGAAGTAGATCGCCCGCCCGTAGCCGAGCGGGTACTCGGGCGAGACCGGCCGCGCCGCCTGGCGCAGGCCCAGCAGCAGCAGGAGCTGGTTGCCGCAGTCGGCCAGGGAGTGGACCGTCTCGGCCAGCATCGCGCCCGAGCCGGTGACGAAGGCGGCCACGCCCTTGGCCACCGCGATGGCGAAATTGGCGCCCAGCGCGAAGAAGATCGCGCGGGTGGAATCGCCGTTGCCCGCCATCGCCGCGCCCTCCACCGTGTCCGCGCGGATTCTAGCAAGCCGCCGCACTCCACCACCGCGCCGCGAATGTGGGAATATCGCCGCATGCCACGCAATCGGCTTCCCCCCTGGCACGAGGAGTTCGTGCTGCCCAACCGGCGGGCGATCCTGATCCGCCCGATCCGCCCCGAGGACGCGGCGCCGCTGCAGGGTGCGTTCGACCTGCTCGGGCCCGGGGAGATCCGTGCCCGCTTCGCCGGGCAGGACGGGCTGGACAAGGCCGCCGCCGCGCACCTGGCGCGCCCGGACCCGAGGATCGAGCTGGTCCTGGTCGGCGCCGAGCCGCTGCCGCCGGGCGAGGCCATGATCGCCGGCCTGGCCCGGGCGCGGATCGTGCCCGGCACGCGCCAGGCCGAGTACGCCATCCTGCTGGGCGGCTACGTCGCCGGCCTGGGCCTGGGCCGGCACCTGATGCAGAAGCTGGTGAAGTGGTCGCGCGGCCGCTACCTGGACCGCCTGTACGGCGACACGCCCGAGAACAACGCGCCGATGCTCGACCTGGCCGCCTCGATGGGCTTCCGCCCCAGCCTGGAAAGCGGCGTGCCGCCCGGGCTGATACGGCTGGTGCTGGACCTGCAGGACACGTAAGCGAACCCGGCCCCGCGTGCCGGGACACGGCCATGCCAGGGCCGTGTCCCGGCACGCGGCTACAATGCGCGGTTCACCCTGTCGTCGGCGTCTCCCACCGTGTCCACCCCTCTTCCGCTGCCCCGGCGCGGCCAGGCCCGTGCCTGGTGGCGCGCGCCGGCCTCGCCCTCGGCGCTGGCCTGGCACTTGGCGCGCGCCGCGCAGGCGCATCCCGGCCCCTTGCTGTTCGTGGCCCGCGACAACCAGAGCGCCCACCAGGTCGAAGCCGACCTGCGCACCCTGCTCGGCGAAGGCTCCTCCCTGCCGGTGGTGCCCTTCCCGGACTGGGAAACCCTGCCCTACGACCGTTTCAGCCCGCATCCGGACATCGTCAGCCAGCGCCTGGCCGCGCTGCAGCGGATGCCGCACCTGGAGCAGGGCATCGTCGTGGTGCCGGTGCAGACCCTGCTGCAGCGCCTGCCGCCGCTGCGCTACATCGCCGGCGGCAGCTTCGACCTGGCCACCGGCCAGCGCCTGGACCTGGACGCGGAGAAGCGCCGCCTGGAGGCGGCCGGCTACCGCAACGTGCCGCAGGTGCTGGACCCGGGCGACTTCGCCGTGCGCGGCGGCCTGCTGGACGTGTACCCGATGGGCGCCGACGCGCCGCTGCGGATCGAGCTGCTGGACGACGAGATCGACTCCATCCGCCGCTTCGACCCCGAGAGCCAGCGCTCGCTGGAGCGCACCGAGTCGGTGCGCATGCTGCCCGGCCGCGAGCTGCCGATGGACGAGGCCAGCATCGCCCGCGTGCTCGACGCCCTGCGCGAGCGCTTCGACGTGGACACCCGGCGCAGCGCGCTGTACCAGGACCTGAAGGCCGGCCTGGCGCCGGCCGGCATCGAGTACTACCTGCCGCTGTTCTTCGAAGGCCCGCACAAGGCCGGCAGGGCCCCGCACGGCGGCCAGGACGCCACCGCCTCCCTGTTCGACTACCTGCCCATGTCCGTGCTGCCGGTGCTGGCCGACGGCGCCAACGCCGCCGCCGACGCCTTCTGGCAGCAGACCCGCGCGCGCCACGAGCAGCGCCGGCACGACGTCGAACACCCGGTGCTGGCGCCCGAGGAGCTGTACCTGCCTCCGGACACGCTGCGCGAGCGCCTGAACCAGGTCATCCGCATCGAGGTCTGCGGGCCCGGGCACGCGCGCATCTCCGAGGCCGTGCCCCTGGGCGACCAGCCGGCGCCGGCGCTGCCGGTGGCCGGCCGCGACCAGCCGGCGGCCGGCGAGACCCTTCGCGGCTTCCTGGGCGGCTATCCGGGCCGGGTGCTGGTGGCGGCCGACTCGCCGGGCCGCCGCGAGGCGCTGCTGGAGGTGCTGCAGGCGGCCGGCGTGCACCCGCAGGTGCTGGCCGACTTCCCCGCGTTCCTCGCCGGCGGCGAGCGCCTCGCCCTGGCCGTGGCGCCGCTGGAAGACGGTTTCGCCCTGGACGACCCGCGGCTGGCCGTCCTCACCGAGCGCCAGTTGTTCCCCGAGCGCGCCACCCAGCCGCGTCGCGGCCGCCGCGCCGGGCGCGAGCCGGAAGCGATCATCCGCGACCTGGGCGAACTGACCGAGGGCGCGCCCATCGTCCACGAGGACCACGGCGTGGGCCGCTACCGCGGGCTGGTGGCGATGGACATCGGCGGCATGCCCGGCGAGTTCCTCGACATCGAGTACGCCAAGGGCGACCGCCTGTACGTGCCGGTGTCGCAACTGCACCTGGTCAGCCGCTACTCCGGCGCCTCGCCGGAGACCGCCCCGCTGCACTCGCTCGGCGGCGAGCAGTGGAGCAAGGCCAAGCGCAAGGCCCAGGAGAAGGTCCGCGACGTGGCCGCCGAGCTGCTGGAGATCCAGGCCCGCAGGCAGGCCCGCGCCGGCCTGGCCCTGGACATCGACCGCGCCATGTACGAGGGCTTCGCCGCCGGCTTCCCGTTCGAGGAAACGCCCGACCAGCTCGCCGCCATCGAGGCGGTGCTGCGCGACCTGCAGTCCAGCCAGCCGATGGACCGGGTGGTCTGCGGCGACGTCGGCTTCGGCAAGACCGAGGTCGCCGTGCGCGCGGCCTTCGCCGCGGCCAGCGGCGGCCGCCAGGTGGCGGTGCTGGTGCCCACCACCCTGCTGGCCGAGCAGCACTTCCGCAACTTCCGCGACCGCTTCGCCGACTGGCCGATGAAGGTCGAGGTGCTGTCGCGCTTCAAGAGCAAGAAGGAAATCGCCGCCGAGCTGGAAAAGGTGGCCAAGGGCGAGATCGACGTGATCGTCGGCACCCACCGCCTGCTGCAGGCCGACGTGAAGTTCAAGGACCTGGGCCTGGTCATCGTCGACGAGGAGCAGCGCTTCGGCGTGCGCCAGAAGGAGGCGCTGAAGGCGCTGCGCGCCAACGTGCACCTGCTCACCCTCACCGCCACGCCGATCCCGCGCACGCTGAACATGGCCATGGCCGGCCTGCGCGACCTGTCGATCATCGCCACCGCGCCGCCCAACCGGCTGGCGGTGCAGACCTTCGTGGTGCCCTGGGACGACGCCCAGTTGCGCGAGGCCTTCCAGCGCGAGCTGGCGCGCGGCGGCCAGTTGTACTTCCTGCACAACGACGTGGAGAGCATCGGCCGCATGCAGCGCCAACTGGCCGAAATGGTGCCGGAAGCGCGTATCGGCATCGCCCACGGGCAGATGCCCGAGCGCGAGCTGGAACGGGTGATGCTCGACTTCCAGAAGCAGCGCTTCAACGTGCTGCTGTCGACCACGATCATCGAGTCGGGCATCGACATCCCCAACGCCAACACCATCGTCATCAACCGCGCCGACCGCTTCGGCCTGGCCCAGTTGCACCAGTTGCGCGGGCGCGTGGGCCGCTCGCACCACCGCGCCTACGCCTACCTGCTGGTGCCGCCTGACCGGCGCGCGATGACCCCCGACGCGGAGAAGCGCCTGGAGGCGATCGCCTCGATGGACGAACTGGGCGCCGGCTTCACCCTGGCCACCCACGACCTGGAGATCCGCGGCGCCGGCGAGCTGCTGGGCGAGGACCAGAGCGGGCAGATGGCCGAGGTCGGCTTCAGCCTCTACACCGAGCTGCTGGAGCGGGCGGTGCGCAGCATCCGCCAGGGCAAGCTGCCGGACCTGGACGCCGGCCAGCAGGCGCGCGGCGCCGAGGTCGAGCTGCACGTGCCGGCGCTGATCCCGGAGGACTACCTGCCCGACGTGCACACCCGCCTGACCCTGTACAAGCGCATCTCCAGCGCCCGCGACGCCGAGGCGCTGCGCGAGCTGCAGGTGGAGATGATCGACCGCTTCGGCCTGTTGCCGGATGCGGTCAAGCACATGTTCGCGGTGGCCGAACTGAGGCTGCAGGCCGACGCGCTGGGCATCCGCAAGCTGGACCTGGGCGAGGGCGGCGGCCGCATCGTGTTCGCGTCCAAGCCCGACGTCGACCCGATGACGGTGATCCGCCTGATCCAGCAGCAACCCAAGCTCTACGCGATGGACGGGCCGGACAAGCTGCGCGTGCGCCTGCCGCTGCCGCAGGCGGCCGACCGCTTCAACGCCGCGCGCGGCCTGCTGGCGGCGCTGGCACCCAATGGCTGAAGCCGGGGCACCGGCGACCGCCTGCGCAACCCGGAACCGCCGCGTCCGTACGTGCGGGCGCCGACTCCAGTCGGCGACAAGGCACAGACAGAAGGCGCAGGCAGCAAGAACGGCCGATGCGCACGCATGGCGGCGGGCGCCGGCCATCCCCGGCGCCTACGACGGCCAGCGCACCCGCCGCCCCCGCTACAACTGCGACTCCACGGGCAGCCAGCCGATGGCGCGCGCGGCGGCGCGGCGCCAGAGGCCGGCCTCCGGCTCGCGTTCCCAGGTGCGCGGCGGCTGTGCCGCGTCGTCGTGCCAGCGCAGCGCGCCATCGGCCAGTTCCAGCCGGTAGCTGGTCTGCGCGCCGGTCTTGGTCCGGTACAGCGCCTCCAGTTCGGCCGCCGCGTCGGGGCAGTCGAACAGCAGGCCCATCTCGGTGTTGAGGTTGATCGAGCGCGGGTCCAGGTTGAACGACCCGATGAAACCGCTGCGGCCATCGACGATGAAGGCCTTGGTGTGCAGGCTGGCACCGCTGGAGCCGAACAGGCTGCCCTCGGTCTTGCCGTGCGGCTTGAGTTCGTACAGCGCCACGCCGCGCTCCAGCAGCGGGATGCGATAGCCGGCGTAGCCGCCGTGCACGGCCATCACGTCGTTGGCCGCCAGCGAGTTGGTGAGGATGCCCACCTCCACCCCGCGCTGGCGCAGCCCCGCGATCCAGTCCACGCCATCGGCCCCGGGCACGAAGTACGGCGAGACCATCTTCAGCTCGCGCTGCGCGCGCGAGGCGCGCTCCAGCAGCACCGGGGTCATCCAGTCCGGCTGCGAAGCGGCGCCCTCGGCCTTCTGCGGCGGATCGGACACCACCGCCGCGTCCGCGGTCCAGTGCATGCGCGCGCGCCCCTCCAGCAGGTCGCGCACCCGCGGAGACTGGCGCAGGCGCCCGATGTAGGGCGCGGCGCGCACCGACTGCAGGCCGGCGTCGATGCCGTCGCGCAGGCGCTCCAGCGCACCGGGCTCGGCCCGCACCATCGCCTCCAGCGGGATGGCCGATGCGCTGTTCCAGTAGGCGTCGAAGATCGCCTCGGACTGCTTCACCGCCGGGCCGACCACGGCCGCGTCGGTATCCATGAAGTTGATGTCCGAGGCCGCGTCGAAATACTCGTCGCCGATGTTGCGGCCGCCGACGATGGCCACCCGTCCGTCGGCGATCCAGGCCTTGTTGTGCATGCGCCGGTTGAGGCTGAAGAAGCGCAGCAGCAGCTCCACGCCGCGGGCGACGGTGCCCTCGCGCGCGCGGGTCGGATTGAACAGGCGCACCTCGATCCGCGGATGGCTGTCCAGCGCGGCCAGCACCGAATGGCTGCCGTGCACGTTCAGGTCGTCCAGCAGCAGGCGCACGCGCACGCCGCGATCGGCCGCGCGCAGCAGTTCGTTGTAGATCAGGTTGCCGGTGAAGTCGGCGTGCCAGATGTAGTACTGCAGGTCCAGGCTGCGTCCGGCGGCGCGGGCCGTGGCCGCGCGCACGGCGAAGGCGTCGAGGTTGTCCGACAGGATCAGCATGGCGGTCTGGTCGGGCCGGCCGGAGGTCAGCGGCGCGATGGCGCGGTCCAGCGGGGTGCCGGCGGGCTGCACGTCGAGGGCGTGCGAGGCGGGGCCGCGGGCGCGTTCGGCGAAGCGGCCGTAGGCGTAAAGCGACAGCAGCGAGGCGGCCACGAACAGGACCGCGGCGAGGCCGATCCACTTGAACACCTTCTTCTTCATCACCGCCCCGCCGGCATCCCCCACTGCGGGCGATTGTAGGCGAGCGGCGCGAGGGCGCCAGGCGCAGGGGAAAGCCGGACCGGCGCGGGCCGGGCGCGCCTCCTGCGCTTGCCGCCGCTCCCGGTGGCCGCCGGCAAGCGTCCGGGCATGGCCCGCCCGGCCCGAGGCCAGCCGCCCGGGGCGCATCGGCCGCCGCTTTCCTCCCTGCGTTCGCGAGCGATGCCGCCTCCATGCCCTGGAACGTGCCATGCTGCCGGCGTCGCGAAAACCATGAGGACACGACAATGGCCAAGGGCCTGGACAAGAAGAAGGAACAGAAGAAGAAACCCGCCAAGACGATGAAGGAGAAGCGGGCGGAGAAAAACGAGAAGAAGTCCACGCGCGGCTTCATGCCGACCTGAGGAGGCTGCTTCCGGTCGTCGATCCGGCGGGGCTGGCGGAGTGTCCAGCCCTCCGGGCGAAGGCCCCCGGAAAAGTCCGGGGGCCCGTTGCCGCGCCGCCGCTTTGCACGGGCCCTAGCGTCGCGCCCCGCATGCCCGCACCCACGGCGCCAGCACGCCGAGCCATCGCGCCCGCCAGGCCAGGGTGAAGGCCACGGTGAACGCCGCGCCGGCCAGCGTCATCACCCACACCAGCACGGCCATCGAGGCATGGTCCGCCGCCAGGCACAACGCCAGGGCGGCCAGCAGTCCAAGGACGCCCAGGATTCGCAGGGCCTTGGCCGTGGACGGCGGCACCGCCGTGCCCCACACCTGCTGCGCGTGGACCCGCATCGCCAGGGCCAGCCAGCCCATGCCGGCCACGCTGGCGGCCAGCGCCGCGCCCAGCAGCCAGGCGGCATGGGCGGGCTCAGGCATGCGCGGCCTCCCGCTTGCGCACCGGTCCGGCGGCCGTGGCCGCCACGCGGCGTGAGAGCGTGCGCGCGGCCAGGGCCGCGAGCGCGGCGCTGGCCAGCAGCGCCAGGTCCATGCCGGCGACCGGCCAGTAGCCGGCGCCGAGCGTGCGCAACAGGTGGTCGCCGGTGGTGACCCAGTTCAGCGCCACCGCGGCCACCGCCAGCACGGCGATGGCTCCGCACTGCTCGCGCCAGGCCGGGTTGGCGAGGCCGCGGGCCACCGGCGCGCTGCGCCAGCCGGCGTGCAGCAGCGCAAGCGCCCAGGCAGCCCAGAACGCGCAGCGCTCCCAGCCGCCCCGCGCCGGCAGGTCGTCGGGCAGCAGCCGGTTGGCCACCAGGATGCCCAGGGCCGCCACGACCATGCCGGTCACGGTGGCGACCGCCAGCGCATCGACCAGGCGCGCGCCCTGGCTGCCCTGACGGGCGTGCTGGCGCTTGCGCTTGTCGACGAAGAACACGAAGCCGGTGGCGATGCACACCGCGCCCGCCAGCCCGCCCAGCACGTACAGCCAGCGCAGCAGCCAGTGGCGGAAATGCTGCAGGTGCAGGCCGGTGAGGAACTCCGCGACACGGGCGACCGGCGTGGCCGGCGGGTCCTCGCGGATCAGCTCGCCGGTCGAGGCATCGAAGTGGATGCCGTCGCCCACCAGGGCGATGCGGTCGGTGCCGGCGCGGTAGACGCTGACGTAGCCGTTGGCGTCGCCCACGTGCTGCAGCACCAGGAAGCCGACCTCGCCGGCCTTGTCGTGCGCCTCCCAGCGCCGCTGCGCCTCGGCGACCATCGCATCGACGTTCGCCAGCCCCGCGGGCACGCCGGCGCGCTCGTGCGGCAGGCCGGTCTCGCGCGCTTCCGCCTGCTCGTGCAGGTCGTGCAGGTCGTGCAACTGGGTGTGGCCGATCGGGAAGTAGATGCCGGCGAAGATCAGCAGGCCGGTGAAGGCGAAGAAGAAATGGAACGGCAGCGCCACCACGCCGGTGAGGTTGTGCAGGTCCAGCACGCTGCGCAGCCCGCCCTTGCCGGGGCGGAAGGTGAACAGTTCGCGGAACAGCTTGCGGTGCATCACCACGCCGCTGACCAGCGCGGCCAGCATCATCAGCGCCGAGAATCCGACGATCCAGTAGCCCAGGCTCTTCCAGTCCAGGGTCAGGCTGTAGTGCATGGGATAGAAGAAGTCGCTGCCGACCTTGAGCCGGTCGTCCGGCAGCGCGGCGCCATCGCGCGGATCGATGGTGGCGTAGGCCCAGATCCACTCGTCCGGGTCCTTGGCGCCGGGTACCTCGTAGCCGGCGTACAGCGCCAGCACCGGGTCGCGGTGGGTGGTATAGGCGCTCCAGTTGGCCACGGTGTCGAAGCGCTCGGGCATGGCGCCATCGACCCGCGGGCGCATGGCGTCCACGGCCGCGCGGGTGGGCTGCATGCGCTCGAACGCCGGCCGCAGCACCCGTTCGAACGAGGGCATGGGCTGCGGCTCGATGCGGGTGGCGGGAATGGCCCAGCGGTCGATCTCGCGGTCGAACACCGACAGCGCGCCGAAGAAGAACGCGGCCATCAGCACGAAGCCCAGCACCAGGCCGAACCACGTATGCAGCCAGGCCATGGCCTGGCGGAAGCTCTGGAACACGATGGACTCTCCCTGCTGCATGCTTCGGGGTCAGACCATGCTGGCCTGCACCAGCGAACCGATGGCGGCCATCGCCGCCCCGCCGCCGGGCAGCGCCAGCCAGGCCACCGCCAGCCGGCGGGTGGCGATCGTCCACAGGAACGCGGCCAGGAACAGCAGCAGCCCCAGCATGCTGGACAGGAACTCGGCGTCGTGGAACTCCATCCCGGCCTTGAACAGCAAGGCCATGGCCGCGGCGATGAAGCCCCAGGCAAGGACGTAGCCGCCGAGTATGGCGGCGGCTACCCGCGCGGCGAGCCGCAGGCGCGGGGACCAGGCGTTGGCGAGGGCGGGCGTGCGGGACATGGCGTCGGGCTGGCGTCTGTGCGCGGTGGCGGGCGGCGGATCAGAACCGCCAGTTCAGGCTCAGCGAGTAGTTGCGCGGGGCGCCGTAGTAGCCGCTGTAGCGCAAGGTGTTGATGTACTTCTCGTCGCCGACGTTGTTGGCGTTGAGCTGCACCGTGGCATTGGGCAGGAAGTCCCAGGCGGCGAACGCGTTGAGCACCGCGTAGCCGCCCTGGCGCACGGGATGGCCGCTGGACTCGACGTTGAAGATGTCGCTCTGCCAGCGGCCGCCGACGCCCCAGGACAGCGCCTTGTAGCCGGGCAGGCGGCCGCTGAGCAACAGGTTGGCGGTGCGGCGCGGCACCCACGAATAGGTGTCGTCGCCATTCAGGCCGTCCAGCTTCAGCGCGGTGTAGCCGAACACCAGGTCGAGGCCGTCGGCGATCTTGCCGACCGCCTCCAGCTCCACGCCCTTGGAGCGCACGTCCACCGGCGCGTAGATGGTCGAGCCGTATTCGTTGTACTCGCCGGTGGGCGTGGCCAGCCCGTCCTGGTCGGCCTTGAACACGGCCAGCGTGGTCAGCAGGCGCTTGTCCAGCCAGTCGGCCTTGATGCCGGCTTCGTAGTTCACGCCCTTGCTGGCGTCCAGATAACGGTCGTTCGCGTCGGTCTGGTCCTGTGGCTGGTAGATGTCCGAATAGCTGACGTAGCCGAGGACGTGGTCGCTGAAGTCGAAGGTCAGGCCGCCATAGGGACTGGTATGGCGGGTGGTCTGGTCGAAGGCCAGGGCGTACGAATTGCCGTTGCGGCGGTACTCGGCGTAGTTGGCGCCGACGATGGCCTTCAGGCGGTCGCTCAGGGCGATCCGGGTGGCGCCGAAGGCGCGCTTCAGGCGCTGGTTCAGGACCGAATAAAGCGACAGCTCGCTCCAGGCCGGCTCGGGGATGGCGTTGGCCGCGTACGGGAACGGCGGCAGCGCGCCCCAGGCCGGCGAGGAGAAGTCCGCGCTGCGTTCCCAACTGTCCGATTCGCTCCTGGCGACGCTTGCGCCCAGCATCGCCTCGTGGTCGCGGCCGAGCAGCCGGAAGCGGCCGTTGAGCGTGACCGCGCCCAGGTGGGCGGTCGCCTCGTCCTTGCCGCCCCACGGATAGCCGTACAGGCCCAGGCCGGTGGCCGGGTCCAGGGCTTCGGCAACACCGTCGCCGTCGGTGTCCTGCAGGAAGGCGTAGAACATGTTCTCGTCGCCGGTGGCACGGCGGTAGTTGTACGAAAGCTTCAACTGCCAGTCCTCGCCGAGCCGGTGGCTGTATTCGGCGAAGACGGACTGATTCGTGGTGTCCCAGTAGGTCCAGTCCTGGGTGGTGGAGGCGCGGGTCGGCCACCGCGACTGGGTGCCGTCGCTGTTCATGAAGGTCAGTGCGCCCCACATGATGCCGTCGGACTTGGCCCGCTGGTACGAATAGCCCAGGGCCAGGGTGCCGTTCTCGCCGATCTGGCCATCGACCACGCCGTACAGGTAGTTGCGGCTGTTCTCGTTGGCGCGCAGCCAGCTTTCGCCGTCCTCGTGCGCGGCCACCACGCGACCGGCCCAGCGGCCGTCGTCGGTGAACGGGGTCGAATAGTCGGCTTCGGCGCGGAGCGTGTTCCACGAGCCGTAGCCGATGCCGAGCGAGCCCTGCCGCTCGTTGGTCGGGCGCTTGCGCACGTAGTTGATGGTGCCGGCGGCGTTGCCGACGCCGGTGAGCAGGCCGTTGGCGCCGCGGATCACTTCCACCTTCTCGTAGCCGAAGGTATCGAACGCGCCGGTGGCGATGCCCCAGCCGTTGGGCAGGCCGACGCCGTCGATCTGGGTGTTGAGGATGTCGAAGCCGCGCGCACTGTAGCTGGTGCGGTTGGTTTCCCATTCGTCGACCTGCACGCCGGTGGCCAGGCGCAGCGCGTCGTTGACGCTGCTGGCGCCGAACTGGCGCATCTGCTCGCCGCTGACCACGCTGATCGACTGCGGGGTGTCCTTGATCGCCAGGTCGAGGTTGGTCGCGCCGCTGCTGACGCGCTCGGCGCGCTGGGCGACGACCAGCACCGCGTCCAGGTCGGTGGTGCGGGCGTCGCCGCCGGCCTGCGCGGCGCCCGGGGCGGCCGCCATCGCGGCCGCCGGCGCGCCGGCGAGGGCCAGCCCGATCGCCAGGTGGAGGGCGGCGTTGGCCAGAGGGAGGGGAACCAGGATGCGCGCGGACCGCGGGCCGCGGGAATGCTTCGGGGACATGGGGGGAATGCCTTTTCGATTGCCGGGACGGGAGCCGAAGGGAGCGCCCCCGGGAATTTGCACCGCAATTAAATGCGAATGGGTCTCATTTTACAAGCAAGCGCGCGCATGCCGCACCGGCCTTACCCGTCTGCACGGCCGCATTACCCGCCGCGGGCCGAAACGAAGACACCCGGCCGGAGCCGGGTGTCTTCTGCGTCGACGCTGGGCTGGCTGCCTTACTTCGCCTTGCCCTGGTTGGCCACCGCCTCGGCCGCGCGCCTGGCCGCCTCCGGGTCGCCCAGGTAGCGGTGCGCGACCACCTTCAGCTCGTCGTCCAGCTCGAACAGCAGCGGGATGCCGGTGGGGATGTTGAGTTCGAGGATCTCTTCCTTGGACACGCCGTTGAGGTACTTGTACAGCGCGCGCAGCGAGTTGCCGTGCGCGGCCACCAGCACCGTGGCGCCGGACTTGAGCTGCGGGGCGATGGCGTCGTGCCAGTACGGCAGCACCCGGTCCAGGGTGGTGGCCAGCGATTCGGTGGACGGCAGCGCGTTGCGGTCCAGGCCGGCGTAGCGTGGGTCGTTGGCCGGGTGGCCTGGGTCGTCCAGCGCCATCGGCGGCGGCGGGATGTCGTAGGAACGGCGCCACACTTTGACCTGCTCCTCGCCGTGCTTGGCCGCGGTCTCGGCCTTGTCCAGGCCCTGCAGCGCGCCGTAGTGGCGCTCGTTCAGGCGCCAGCTCTTATGCACCGGCAGCCAGTCCTGGTCCATCTCGCCCAGAGCCAGGTTGAGGGTGCGGATGGCGCGCTTGAGCGTCGAGGTGAACGCCACGTCGAAGCGTAGGCCCTCCGCGCCGATCAGCTTGCCGGCGGCGGCGGCCTCGCGGCGGCCCTGCTCGGTCAGGTCGACGTCGACCCAGCCGGTGAAGCGGTTTTCGAGGTTCCACTGGCTCTGGCCGTGGCGCAGCAGGACAAGCTTGCGGGTCACTGTGGGGATCTCCGGTGCGGACGAAGGGACGGGCCGGGGATTGTAGCGGCATGGTGCCGGCGTAAGGTTGGCCGGCGCTTGGCCGCGGCCGTCCCTCGCGACCGCGCAATCGCCCGTGCTTCACCCGCCGGGTCCATAATCCGTGCATGGCGCTGGATCACGCAACGGACCCCTTCCCCGGCTGGGACGGCAGCCTCGCCGGCGCCCGCACCCTGCAGGCGCAACTGGCCGCGCAGGTGAACCTGGACGATGGCTTCGTCACGCCGCTGCGGACCCTGGCCGGGTTCGACGTCGGCTTCGAGGACCAGGGCGCCGTCACCCGTGCGGCCGTGGTGCTGCTGGATGCGCGGACGCTGCAGCCGCTGGAGTCGCACGTGGCGCGGGTGCCCACGGCGATGCCCTACGTGCCTGGCCTGCTCAGCTTCCGCGAGTTGCCGGCGCTGCTGGGGGCACTGGCGATGCTGTCGCACGCGCCCGACCTGGCGGTGATCGACGGCCAGGGCATCGCCCACCCGCGGCGGCTGGGCATCGCGGCCCATTTCGGCGTGGCCACCGGGCTGCCCAGCCTGGGCGTGGGCAAGAGCGTACTGGTCGGCCGCTGCGAGGAACCCGGCCCGGAGCGCGGCGACCGCAGCCCGCTCCTGCACCGCGGCGAACAGATCGGCTGGGCGCTGCGCAGCAAGCCGCGCTGCAACCCGCTGATCGTCTCGCCCGGCCATCGCGTCTCGCTGGACACGGCCGCCGAACTGGTCATGCGCTGGCTCGCCGGCTATCGCCTGCCCGAACCCACCCGGCTGGCCGACCGCCTGGCCTCGCGCCGCGACCAGCCGCGCTGATCCGCGCCCGCGGCGGAACGGTCCATCGCGGCCGCGCGCCGGCCCGTGCGCGCATTCCCATGCGATGCTGCGGCCGCCCATCACGGAGACGGCCATGACCACCCTCATCCAACCCCGCGTGCACGACCTGGGCGACGGCTTCCTGGTGCGGCGCGCGGTGCCGTCGATCCAGGCGCGCAGCGTCGGCCCGTTCGTGTTCGTCGACCACATGGGGCCGGTGGTGTTCGAGGGCGGACGCGGCCTGGACGTGCGCCCGCACCCGCACATCGGCCTGGCCACGGTCACCTTCCTCTGGGCCGGGGCGATCGACCACCGCGACACGCTGGGGTCCGAGCAGGTCATCCGGCCCGGCGACGTGAACTGGATGACCGCCGGCCGCGGCATCGCCCATTCCGAGCGCACCCCGGCGGCCGAGCGCGCCGCCGGCGGCCAGGCCCACGGCATGCAGACCTGGGTGGCATTGCCGAAGGCGCACGAGGAGACCGGCCCGGAGTTCCACCACCATCCGGCCGCCAGCCTGCCGCAGCAGCGCCGCGACGGCGCCTGGCTGCGGGTGATCGCCGGCCGCGGCTACGGCGAGGAATCGCCGGTGAAAGTGTTCGCCGACACGCTCAACGTGGCCCTCGACCTCGATCCGGACGCGGAACTGGCGCTGGACGACGGCCATGCCGAGCGCGCGCTCTACATCCTCGAAGGCGAGGCGCAACTGGACGGGGCGGACATCCCGGCCCGGCACCTGGTCGTCCTCGACCCGGGCACGCGGCCCAGGCTGCGGGCGCGCACGCCGCTGAAGGCCATGCTGCTCGGGGGCGAGCCGCTGGACGGCCACCGCCACATGTGGTGGAACTTCGTCTCCAGCTCCAAGGAGCGGATCGAGCAGGCCAAGCAGGACTGGCTCGAAGGGCGCTTCGGCAAGATCGCCGGCGACGACGAGTTCATCCCGCTGCCGCAGCGGTGAGCCCAGGCGGTCGCGGGCAGGCACCATCGCCGCCGCGTCCGGCCCCTGCCGGTTGGCCGCAAGCTCACTCCCTGCGCAGCATCTCAAGCACACCTGCGACGCATGCGTTGCCGCGTCCGCGAATCCGGTAGGATGACGCGATGCAACATCCCCAGCGGCAGCCCGGCCTTTCCATGCTCTATCAATTGCACGAACTCAACCGGGCGATGATGGCGCCCTGGGTCCACCTGGCGCAGGCCAACTCCCGGATCTTCTCCGACCCCTCCAGTTGGGCCTCCTCCCTGCCCGGCGCCGAGCGCATCGCCGCCGGCAACGAGCTGGTGCACCGGCTGAGCAAGGACTACGAAAAACCCCCGTGGGCGATCCACGAGGTCGAGGTCGACGACCACAAGGTGCCGGTGCTGGAGCAGGAAGTGCTGCGCAAGCCGTTCTGCCGGCTGGTGCGGTTCAAGCGCTACACCGACGACGCGGCCACCATCTGCGCGCTGAAGGACGACCCGGTGGTGCTGGTGGTGGCGCCGCTGTCCGGCCACCACGCCACCCTGCTGCGCGATACCGTGCGCACCCTGCTGCGCGATCACAAGGTCTACGTCACCGACTGGATCGACGCGCGCATGGTGCCGGCGGAGGACGGCGCCTTCGGCCTGGACGACTACATCGCCTACGTGGAGGACTTCATCCGCCACATCGGCCCGGCCTCGCTGAACGTGATCGCCGTATGCCAGCCGGTCGTGCCGGTGCTGGCGGCGGTGTCGCTGATGGCCGCGCGCGGCGAGCCGGTACCGCGCTCGCTGGTGATGATGGGCGGCCCGGTGGACGCGCGCCTGAGCCCCACGGCGGTCAACAACCTGGCCACGCGCAACCCGCTGTCGTGGTTCGAGAACAACGTCATCCACACCGTGCCGCCGCCGTACCCGGGCCAGGGCCGCGCGGTGTATCCCGGCTTCCTGCAGCACGCCGGCTTCCTGGCCATGAACCCCAGCCGCCACTTCATGTCGCACTGGGACTTCTACTCGGACCTGGTCAAGGGCGACCAGCAGGACGCCGAGGCGCACCGCCGCTTCTACGACGAGTACAACGCGGTGCTGGACATGCCCGCCGAGTACTACCTGGACACCATCCGCACCGTGTTCCAGGAGTTCCTGCTGCCGCGCGGCAAGTGGAAGGTCGGCGGCGAGGCGGTCCGGCCGGCGGCGATCGAGGACAGCGCGCTGATGACCATCGAAGGCGAGCTGGACGACATCTCCGGCCTGGGCCAGACCCGCGCCGCGCACGCGCTGTGCGCCGGCATCCCCAAGCCGCGGCACGAGCACCTGACCGTGGAGGGTGCCGGCCACTACGGCATCTTCAGTGGCCGCCGCTGGCGCGAGCAGGTGTATCCGCGGGTGCGCGACTTCATCGCCCGCAACAACGGCTGAGGCCAGCGGCGTCGCGGCGATGGGAAAGCCCCGCTTGCGCGGGGCTTTCCGTTTCCGGCGAACGCACAGCGGCGGGTTGGCGGCGGCACGGGGGCGTCGCCGCCCGCGCCGCCAGCCCCACCCTGCCTCATACCACCGGGTCGCGGACCAGCAGGTGCTTGGCCAGCCAGCCATGGAAGCGGCCGACGCCGCGGAACAGGTGCAAGGTGGCGAACAGCAGCGCCACCCCGGCGGCGAAGCACAGCGGCCCCAGCACCGGCGCGGCCGGCAGCACGCCGTCCAGCACGATGGCGCCCGTCGCGCCCAGCAGCAGCGCCACCGGCGCGGCGATCAGCGACAGCGAGGTCGACAGCAGCGCCACCGCCACGCTGAAGTAGGCGGCGCCCAGCGGCAGCATCAACAGGAAGTAGAGCATCGTGGTCCAGGTGCGGCCGTCGGTGAACAGTTCGCCGATGCGCTTGAGCCAGGACCTGTCGCGCTGGGTGTAGGGCGGCCGGCGCGGCATGCGCTCGCCCAGCAGCACCTCCACGATGCGTCCCTCCACCAGCGACAGCAGCCGCACCGACATCAGGAACAGCAGCAGCAGCGGTATTCCGACGATCAGTACAAGCAGGCCCGCCGACAGGCTCGCCCCGGCCACCACCCAGGTGAAGTAGAAAATGCCCGTGGCCAGCGACAGCAGCATGTAGAACAGGCCCCCGTAGGTGTACGGATCGGCGGCCACGCCGAAGAAGCGGGCGGCCAGCGAGCGGCCCCTGGGCGGCTGCGGAGGGCGCAGCGCGCGGTTCACGGTCACCTCTGTCTGGCGGTAGATGTCGGCCACCTCCTCCGGCGCGCCGTAGCTGCCGGCGACCGCGGCGACCACCTCCGCCTCCGCGCGCCCGGGCTGCTCGGCCAGCTCCGCGCGCAGGTATTCCTCCGCGTCGTACAGGGCGTCCTGGACCAGCGCCGGGTCGGCGCCGCGCAAGGCCTGGCGCAACTGCTCCAGGTACTCGGGAATGGTGGCGGGCAACGGCTGGCCCGTGGCGGCGGCGGTGTGTTCGGTGTTCATTCGATGGCTCCCTCGAGCACGGAATCGACGGAATCGCGGGTGGCGCGCCAGGCGGCCACCCATTGGCCCAGTGCCTGCCGGCCCTGTGCGGTGATGCGGTAGTAGCGGCGCGGCGGCCCGGCCACGGACGGCTCCATGTGGCTTTCCAGCAGGCCGGCGGCCTCCAGGTTGCGCAGCACCGGGTACAGCGCGCTCTGCTTGCCGCTGAGCGCGCCCTCGCCGATCCGCTCCAGGCGCTTGGCGATCAGGTAGCCGTACAGCGGCTCCCGCGCGCGGGCCAGCACGGCCAGCAACGCCAGCGACACGGTGCCGGTGCTGAGCTCCTTCTGGAATTTCTTCAGGGACGCTTCGGCCTCGCTCATGTCGGCCTCCGCCGCTAGGTCGACCAGGACTCTATCCATCACTTGACTATAGTGGATGTGCCGATAGTCATTCCGCAGGCGGTCCGGCGTGGACAGGCGTCTCATCCGAGCAGCGGCGGGAAGCCCCAGGGGACGCATGGCCAGCTTGGCGGGCACGCCGACCGGAGCGAGAATCGGGGCTTCCCCATCTACCGGTCCATGCCATGTCCCTGCGTCCCGCCCTGCTGGCCTGCGCCTTCGTCCTGGCGTCCGGGCCGGCCGCCGCCCAGGCGCCCTACCGCAGCCCGCAGCAGATCCTGGACGCCGCGCCGGCGTCGGACTGGCGCACGCCGGACCCGGCCAACCTGCTGTACATGGAACTGGACACGCCGCCGGGCGCGGAAGGCCGCATCGTCATCGAACTGGCGCCGGACTTCGCGCCGCGGCATGTCGGCAACATCCGCATCCTGGCGCGCCAGGGGTTCTGGGACGGCACCGGCATCTATCGCGCGCAGGACAATTTCGTCGTGCAGTTCGGCGACGCCGACGGCGACGACCCGGCCAAGGCCAAATCACTGGGCGCGGCCGTCACGCACCTGCCCGCCGAGTTCCACCGCGCGGCGGCCGGGCTGGCGTTCGACCGCCTGCCAGACCCCGACGGCTGGGCGCCGGAGACGGGCTTCGTCGGCGGCTTCCCCGCCGGGCGCGACCCGGAAGCGGGCACCGCATGGCTGGCGCACTGCTACGGCACGGTCGGCGCCGGCCGCAACAGCGCCGACGACAGCAGCCTGGGCGCCGAACTGTACGTGGTCATCGGCCAGTCGCCGCGGCAACTGGACGACAACATCACCGTGGTCGGCCGCGTGCTCCACGGCATGGAGCGACTGAGCGCCATCAGGCGCGGCCCGGCGCCGATGGGCTTCTACGCGGACCCCGCCGAGCGCACGCCGATCAAGTCCATCCGCCTGGCCAGCGACCTGCCCGAAGCCGAACGCCTCCCGCTGCAGGTGCTGCGCACCGACACCCCGGCCTTCCGCGACGCCACCGAAGCGCGGCGCAACCGCGTCGACGACTTCTACAAGCGTCCGGCCGGCCACATCGACCTGTGCAACGTGCCGGTACCGGTGCGCATGGCGCCACGCTGAGGACCGGCGCCGCTGCGCCCACGCACCGGGCGGTACGTTCCCAGTGCGGCCGGGCCGCGCCCTCACCCGGCCTTGATCGCCGCGGCGGCAGGCTGGCCCGGTCGCACCCCACCGAGGCCACGCCATGCCCCAGCTCCGCATCCGCATCACCGGCAGCGAGGACGACCTGCGCGCGGTCGCCGACCTGCTGCAAAGCGTGGAGGGCATCGAGCACGTGGAGGAAGTGGCCGACCTGATGCCGCGCATGGACGACGAGGATTCCAGTTCGGCCGGACTCTCGGACGACATCGGCCCCGGTACCCACGAGCTGGAGGTGGAAGCGCCCAACGACTACACCACCGGCCGCGTGCGCGAGGCGGTGGAGGAACTGGCCCTGCGCCTGGACGTGGTGGTGGAGTTCGAAACCGACGAGGAGTGAGGCCGTCGCCTCCAGGGCGGCGCGAGCATCAACCGCTTCCTCGCTCCCCAGGCAGCATGCGCGAAGTGCGCAGCCTGCTGTGGGCGTTGTCCGACGGCCGCCTGGATGGAGAAGACGACCGCCAGCGTGCGCCGCAACGCCGATCACGCGCGCCAGGCCGACCGCCTGGCGCAGGAGGCGGCCGACCCGGACGCCCACGTACTTCGTCGGCGCGCAGGAGCACTTCGACCTGCGCCGCGAGACCTAGCGCCGGCAGGGCGAGGACTTCGACCTCAAGGCCCACCACGACCGGGTACTGTCCTACGGCGCGCCGCCGGTGCGCTTCGTGCGCCAACTGGTACTGGACGAGCCGATCCGGTAAGCGGCGCGGCAGGCAGGCGCACCTGGCCCCTCGCCGCGTGTCTCGCGGCGAAAACGGGCCACGCCTTCCCAAGCTTTTCTTCCCGGAACGGAGGAGCATCCGATGCATAGCGGCGGTGCTTTATCGCGCCGCACCTCGCCGCTTCACGATCATGGCCACCGAACGGAAGGCCAAGATGCACGATGTCTGTTTCGGCGCGCGGATCCCGCTTTTGTGCAAAGGGCCTTCCAAGCCTGGAGCGCTCAGGCGTCGGCGGCCGCCTTCGGGTAGGCGAAGATCGCCACCAGCAGGGACACCACGCAGGCCACGGTCATGTACCAGCCGAAGGACACGTCGGTGCCGGTGCGCATGTGCAGCCAGGTGGCCATCAGCGGCGCGGTGGAGCCGATCAGCGTGGTGCCGACGTTGAAGTTCAGCGCCGCGGCGGTGCCGCGCACCTCCGGCGGGAAGCTCAGCACGTAGGCGTGGGTCAGCGGCGCGCCGACGAAGTTGTTGATGAAGGTGAAACCCACCACCGCCACCGTCGCCACCGCGACCGAACCGCCGCCCAGCGCGGCGAAGGTCGGTACCGTGAACAGCACGAAGGCGGCGTAGCCGATCAGCAGCACGCGGCGCCCGCCGTAGCGGTCGGCCAGCAGCCCGCCCCAGATCGCCGCCGGCGGCCCGATCAGGTAGGTCAGGATCGAGGCCAGCAGCGCGCGGTCGGCGCCGAAGCCGGAGTTGATCAGCGCCACCACGAAGTAGGTCTGGATGCAGAACGTGCCCACGCGCTGCCCGGCGCCCAGCAGGATCACCTGGCACATCTGCTTCCAGTGCCCGCGCACGGCCTCGGTGAACGGGTGCGGCGGCGGGATTTCCTCGGCGGCCTGCTCCAGCGCCTGCTGGATGCGCGGCAGCTCCGGCACGCTGCGGCGGATGTACAGGGTCACCAGGCCCAGCGGCGCGGCCAGCAGGAACGGGATGCGCCAGCCCCAGTGCGAGAACGCGTCCTCGGGCATG
Organism: Pseudoxanthomonas broegbernensis; assembly: GCF_014202435.1. GTDB lineage: Bacteria > Pseudomonadota > Gammaproteobacteria > Xanthomonadales > Xanthomonadaceae > Pseudoxanthomonas > Pseudoxanthomonas broegbernensis. The sequence continues at coordinate 350,146 of NZ_JACHGU010000003.1, forward strand.
CTCAGAATCAGGACCAGGGCCACGATCGAGGCCAGCAGCGGGCCCAGCGAGGTCGAGCCCACGCTCCAGCCGGCCAGGTACTGGCGGCGCTTGCGCGGCCCATGCTCGAGGATGAAGTTGGCGGCCACGGTGTATTCGCCGCTGGCGCCCACGCCCTGGATCAGCCGGCACAGCATCAGCAGGATCGGCGCGGCGATGCCGATGGCCGCGTACCCGGGCAGGATACCGATCAGCACCGTGCCCACGGTCATCAGCGCGATGGTCAGGATCAGGGTGAAGCGGTGCCCGCGCAGGTCGCTCAGCCGGCCCATCACCACCCCGCCGATCGGCCGGATGGCGTAGGAGGCAATCAGTCCGATATAGGTGGCGATCAGCGCCACGTAGGGATCGCCTTCGGGGAAGAAGATCCGCGACATGAACACGGCCAGGATGCCGTACAGCGCGTGGTCGTACCACTCCACCACGTTGCCCAGCACCGCGGTGAACAGGACGCGGCGCCAGACCGGCGAACCGGCGTCGGGATCGTGCGGCGGCGCATGGGCGGCCGCGGAAGGATGCTGCATGGGGAAACTCCGGAAAAAAGTGGGGCGGCGACGCGTCAGTAGCCTTCGACGCTGCCGCAGCGACGCGGATCGGCGCACGAGGCCAGGCGGCCGCTGTCCGGATCCAGGGTGATCGCTTCGAAGTTGCCGGTCAGCGTGCAGCGCGGGTGCACCAACTGGTGCCAGAGCCGCCGCTTCCGGGCCCAGGCCAGGAACGCGTCCTGCATCGCCGGGGCGAAGTCGGATTCGAGCGTATTGCCCCGCTCCCAGCCGTGGGCCGGGTTGTGCGGCCGGGTGCCGAAGCGCGGCTGGTGCACCGAGGCCTCGATGTCCATGCCGAAGTCCATCAGGTTGACCAGGTTCTGCAGCACGCAGGCCACCAGCGATACCGAAGGCGAGCCGGAGACGATGGCCGGCCGGCCGTCGCGCAGCACGATGTTCGGCGCCAGGTAGACCGTGGCCTTGGCGCCGGGCTGCGGCAGGATGCGCTGGAAGAACGAGCCGCCGCCGGAGAGCTGGAATCCTTCGGCGAACAGGCCGTTGGCCCAGCCCGAGGCCATGTGCGAATGGGTGCAGCTGGCGATGTTGCCGTCCTTGTCGACCACCGCCAGGTGGATGGTGCCGGGCGTGGGCAGCACCGTGCCGGCGGCGCGCGGCTCGCGCACCCGCATCAGCTCGAAGCGCTGCGCCGCGTACTCCTTGGACAGCAGGATGCCGGTCTCCACCGGCGCGGTGTCCAGGTCGCCCTGGCGCGGCGGTGCGTAGTAGACCTCGTCGTGTACGCGCATCAGCCACTGCAGCGTCTCGAACGACTCCGAGGCCTGGCCCAGCCGGGCCAGGTCGACGTGCTCGAGCAGGTTCAACGCCTCGATCAGCATCATCCCGCCGTCGTCCGGCGCCGGCGAGCCGATCAGGGTGTAGCGGTCGCGATAGGTGCCCTGCACCGGGCGCTGGAACAGCGGCTGCGCCGACAGGAAGTCCTCCGGCACGATCACCCCGCCGCCGCGCCGGCACTCGGCGCTGAAGGCGCGGGCGAAGCCGCCGGTGTAGTAGTCCATGCCCTCGTCGCGCAGGCGCTCCAGGGTGCGCGCCACGCGCGCCTGCACCACGGTCTCGCCCTGGGTCAGCAGGTGGCCCTGGGGCCAGAACACCTCGCGACCCTGGGGGTGGACGCCGATGCCTTCCTGGCGCCCGTACATCACGCCGTACAAATACGGATCCATCGGGAAGCCCTCGCGCGCCACCTCGATGGCGTCGCGCATCAGCCGCGCGCGGTCGCGCGTGCCCCAGCGCCGGCGCGCGGCCTCGAACGCCGGCCACCAGCCCGGCACCGGCACGCCTCGGCCGCTGTACAGGTCGGCCCCGCTGAAGCCGGGCAGTTCGGCCAGCGGCGCGCTGACGTTGCCGTTGAGGTAGGTGGCCTCGCCGCTGGCGGCGTCGCGGTAGAGCAGGCTCAGCCCGCCGGTGATCGAGGTCATGTGCGGCTCGGTCACCAGTTGCATCGTCGCCGCGGCCAGGATCGCGTCGCAGGCGTTGCCCCCGTCGCGCAGCACGTCCAGCGCCGCGCGGGTGGCCAGCGGGTCGGAGCTGACCACCAGTGCGTTGTCCGCCTCCACCCGCCGCTTGTGCCCGAAGCGGGCCTGCGCCATCAGCGCCTTGCGTTCGTCGGCATGCATCGTCGTATCCCGTTGTCCTATCTCAGGTTCACAGTCCCATGGCCACGCCGGCCCGGCGCGGGTCGGCGCAGGCCGACAGGCGTCCGCTGTCCGGGTCCTGGACCACGGCCTCGAAACCGCCGGTCAGCGACGCCCAGGGCTGGACCAGCTTGTGCCACAGGCGGCGCTCGCCGGCCCAGGCCAGGTACTGCCGCTGGATGCCCTCGGAGAAGCCGCATTCGAGGATGTTGCCGCGCTCCCAGCCGTTCTGCGGATTGTGCGGGCGGGCGCCGAAGCGCGGCTGGTGCACGCTCTGGCGCACGTCCATGCCGAAGTCCATCAGGTTCACCAGGTTCTGCAGGACGCAGGCCACCAGCGACACCGAGGGCGAGCCGGAGGCGATCACCGGCGCGTCGCCGCGCATGACGATGTTCGGCGCCAGGTAGACCGTGGCCCGGGCACCGGGCTGCGGCAGGATGCGCTGGAAGAACGAGCCGCCGCCGGAGAGCTGGAAGCCTTCGGCGAACAGGCCGTTCTCCCAGCCGCCGGCCATGTGCGAATGGGTGCAGCTGGCGACGTTGCGGTCGCGGTCCATCGCCGAGATGTGGATGGTGCCCGGGGTGGGCATGACCCGTCCGGTGGGATGCGGATCGCGCTGCGACATCAGCTCGAAACGGCGCGCCGCGTATTCCTTGGACAGCAGCAAGGCGACGTCCTCCGGCGCGGTGTCCAGGTCGCCCTGGCGCGGCGGCGCGTAGTAGACCTCGTTGTGCACGCGGATCAGCCACTGCAGGGTCTCGAACGACTCCGAGGCCGGGCCCAGCCGGGCCAGGTCCACGTGCTCGAGCAGGTTCAGCGCCTCGACCAGCATCATCCCGCCGTCGTCCGGCGCCGGCGAGCCGATCAGGGTGTAGCGGTCGCGGTAGCTGCCCTGCACCGGGCGCTGGAACATCGGCCGGTAGGCGCGCAGGTCCTCCGGCACGATCACCCCGCCGCCGCGCCGGCACTCGGCGCTGAAGGCGCGGGCGAAGTCGCCGGTGTAGTAGTCCATGCCCTCGTCGCGCAGCCGCTCCAGGGTGCGCGCCACGCGGGCCTGCTTCAGCGCCTGCCCCGGCATCACCAGGTAGCCGTCGGGCCAGAACACCTCGCGCCCCTGCGGATGGATGCCGATGTTGTCGGCGCTCCCGCTGTAGCTGGCGAACAGGCGCGGATCGACCGCGAAGCCCTCGCGCGCGATGTCGATGGCGTCGCGCATCAGCCGCGCCCGGCCGATGCGGCCCCAGCGCTGGCGCGCGGCCTCGAACGCGGGCCACCAGCCCGGCACCGGCACGCCGCGGCCGCTGTACAGGTCCGCGCCGCTGAAGCCGGGCAACGGCGCCAGCGGGGCGTTGACGTTGCCGTTGAGATAGGTCGCTTCGCCGCTGGCGGCGTCGCGGTACATCATGCTCAGGCCGCCGGTGATCGAGGTCATGTGCGGCTCGGTGACCAACTGCACCATGGCCGCGGCCAGCACCGCATCGCAGGCGTTGCCGCCCTCCCGCAGCACCTCGATGCCGGCGCGCGTGGCCAGCGGGTTTGAGGTGACCACCATGGCGCCGTCGGCGGTGGCCATCTGCTTCGGGCCGGGATGAGCATCCAGGCCGTCCAGGCCGCGGCGGCGCGGCGCGCGTGCCAGCGCAGGCAGCGCGGCGCCTGCGGCGGCGCCCAGGCCTGCTGCGGCGGCGCCGGCCATGAAGCGGCGGCGGCCCGTGGCGTCGGGAAGGTCGTTGCGGTCGGTCACGGACTTCTCCGGAAAATGGGGATACGGACGAACGTTTGCGGCCGCCGCCCCTTCCGGAGCGGCGGCCGCCGGCGTGCCTCACTCGAACGCGAAGCTCATCCGCGCGTAGACGAAGCGCCCGATCACGTCGTAGGTGCTGTAGTCCACCGCGAAGCTGTCCATTTCCTTGTCGAACAGGTTGTTCACGCCCAGGCTGAAGGTCGCGTTCCAGGGCGCGTAGTGCCAGGCGCCGGACAGGTCCACGTAGTTGTACGCCGGGACCTTGTACTTGCACACCACGCCGCCCTGCGGCGTATCCACCACAGAGCGGCTGCCGTCGCAGTGCGCGCCGCTGGCGGTGTCCAGGTTGTCGACGTAGACGTGCGACACGTAGCGGTGGACCAGCGCCGCGCTGAAGTCGCCCTGCGACCAGTTCAGCGTGGTCCGCGCGCGGTTGCGGGCGAAGTTGCCCAGGCCGCCGGAGTCCGAGCCCTTCCACTTGCCGGCGTAGCCAACCCGCGTGCCGGGCTGGTCGGACACGGCGGTGTAGTCGTAGGAGTCCAGGTAGGTGCCGTCGAAGCTGAGCTGGAAGTGGCCGAAGCGCGTCTGGCCCAGCGTCCAGTGCAGCCCGAGGTCGACGCCGCGGGTCTCGATGGCGCCGACGTTGGCCAGGGTGTTGTCGATGTTGACGATGTTGCCCTGGGCGCCGCGGGTCACCAGCGAGCAGTACGACGGCAGCCCGGCGCGGTAGCACAGGTCCAGGATGGTCTGCGCGCCCGGGGCCACGATGGCGTCCTCGATGCGGTACTGCCAGAAGTCCAGCGAGACCGTCAGCGGGGTGTAGAACGAAGGGTTGTAAACGAAGCCGACATTGGTGGCCCGGCCCGTCTCCGGCTGCAGGCTCGGGTTGCTGCCGTTGGTGGCCGGCGGCTGTTTCTCGCCGATGAAGCCGGCCGGCACGCCCGAGCACGCCCCCACGCCGGCGGCGGCGCCGGAGCACGGGTCGTTGACCGTCGGCGTGTCGCCGGTCTGGCCGCCGTAGAGGTCGTCGATGGTCGGGGCGCGGAAGATGTCGGCGTAGCTGGCCCGCACCAGCAGGTCGGCGTACGGGCGCCACTCCAGGCCGAGCTTGGAGTTGGTGGTGTCGCCGAAGCTGGAATAATCGGAGTAGCGCACGCCGGCGGTGAGGTTCAGCGCCTGCGCGAACGGCTTGTCGGCCAGCAGCGGCGCGCTGAACTCGGCGTAGACCTCGTTCACGTCGTAGCTGCCGCGCGAGGGCGCCTCGGGGGTGGCGTCGACCATCTTGTTGGCCAGCAGGTAGTCCGGCTGGAAGTCGGACTTCTGGCGCCGATACTCGTAGCCGAACGCCGCGCCGACCGGGCCGGCCGGCAAGTCGAACAGGTCGCCGGTGATGTTGGCCAGGAAGTCGGTCTGCTCGCCGTCGTACAGGTTGATCAGGGTCGGCGAGAAGGCCTGCAACTGCTCGCGGGTCAGCGGGCCGAACACGTTCAGCGGGGTGCAGTTGGCGATCGCCGCGCCCGGAGCGCCGCAGCGCGCGACGCCGTCGGCGTCGAGGAACGACGTGCCGATCGCGTTCTGCAGCGCCGGCAAGTAGATGCTGCCGGTCTTGGTGATGCGTTGCTGCTGCTTGGCGTAGGTGAAGGCCGTATCCCAGTCGAAGCGGCCCAGCCGGCCGCGCAGGCCGGTGGTCACCTGGACGTCGTCGCGGTCGTAGGTGCGCACGCGCGGGCCCAGGTCGACCAGGCGGATGCTGAAGTTGCTGATGTCGGTCCCGAACGGGTTGTAGATGCCCGCGCCCGAGGCGACCACGCCGTAGTTGCCCGCCAGCAGCGGGTCCGAGGCCAGGGTCGAGTCCGAGCGGGTGTGGGTGTAGAAGCCGTCCGCGAAGAAGGTCACCGAGGGGGAGAGGTCGTAGCTGCCGTTGAGGAACAGGCTGTAGCGGTCCTGCGGCGTGCTCAGCTGGGTCTCCCCGGCGTACTCGTAGGTGTCGTTGCCCTCACCCGAGGCGATGTAGCAGCGGAAGTCGGCGGCCGAGGCGCCGGCGGCGCCGTCGCGGCGGGTCAGATAGACCGTGCTGGCGGTGTTGCCGGCGTTGCCGCAGTCCAGCGACGGGTCCAGCGCCGCGGCGGCGGCGCGCGGCACGGCGAAGCGGCCGTTGGGGATGGTCGAGGAACCCGCGAAGACCGGCTTGCCGTAGCTGAGCGACTGGCTCACCTCCGACCAGTCGCGGTCGGTGCGCCACATCGCCTTCTGCTTGCCGTAGTTCAGGCCGCCGACGAAGGTGCCGCGGTCGAAGGTCTTGCCGAAGGTCAGCTGGTAGCTCTGGGTCTGGGCGTCGCCCTTGTCGCTGGCGCCGTAGTAGGCGCTGACCTCCACCCCGTCCACGTCCTGGCGGGTGATGACGTTGACCACGCCGGCGATGGCGTCGGAGCCGTACACCACCGAGGCGCCGTCCTTCAGCACTTCGATGCGCTGGATCATGTTGGCCGGCAGGGCATTGACGTCGCCGGCGTAGTAGCGCACGCCATTGAGCAGGATCAGAGTACGCTCGCTGCCCAGGCCGCGCAGCGAGACGGTCGAGGCCCCGGTGCCGCCGTAGGAGTTGTCGGCGGTGGTCATGCCGGCGCCGGCGATGTTGGGCAACTGCTGCAGCAGTTCGCCCACGGTCATGTAGCCGGACTTCTCGATCGTCTGCCGGTCCATGGTGAAGACCGGGTTGGCGGTTTCCGCGTCCACGCGGCGGATGCGCGAGCCGGTGACGGCCACGGTTTCGAGCTGGGTGGGCTGTTCCGCGCCCGGGGAGACTTCCTGTTGCTGGGCCTGCGCCGCGGCCGGCATGCCGCTGATGGCCAGCATGCACGCGGCGGCCAGCAGACCGAGCCTGGGGGTCGTTGCACTCATGGGTACGCTTTCCTCTCCTCGCATAGACGTCAACGCCAGTCCGTCGGGGAGACGGCTGGCACGGCGCCGGTTTCTGTTGGGAATCCGTTCGTCGCGGCGCCGGTGGATTCCGGCGACGCGTATACCAATTGACGATTCTGGTAGACCGGCTCGACCCAGAAGCGTGCAACAAGAGTTACACTGGTCTAGACCAATATGCAAGCGGCATAGCACCAATTCTTAACACTGGTGGACCCAGTGCGATCGAGGGAGGCAGGGAGGGAGGCGCCGCGGCGACCCGCGCGGCGCGAGGACCTCAGCCGGTCATCTCGGCTTTGGAGGTTTTGAACATCACCAGGCCCGGATGGTTCACCGAGCGCATGTACTCGATCGGCCGGCCGCGCTCGTCGCACACCTCCAGCCGCAGCAGCAGGCAGGCCGAGCCCGGCGGCAGGCCGAGCAGCCGGGTTTCCATCTGGCTGCCCGCGGCCACGGAGATCTGGCGCTCGCCGGTGACCGTGCCGATGCCGTAGCGCTCGCGCAGCAACCCGTACAGGGACTGCCCCGCCATCAGGTCCTCGGCCGCCAGCCCCGGCACCAGGTCCAGCGGGATGTGGCTGGTCTCGATGCAGCACGGGGTGTCGTTGACCGTCCACAGCCGCCGGAACATCACGATCTCGCTGCCTTCCTTGATCTGCAGATGCTCGGCCACTTGGGTGCTGGCGCGGGTCTGCTCGAAGTGCAGCAGTTTGTTGCCGGCCACGCTGCCGCCGCTCTGGATGATCCGGGTGATGCCCAGCGACGTGCGCGCATCGATCGGCCGCATCACCCGCGGCATCGGGATGCGGGTACCGCTGGTGCTGTTGCGCTCCAGCAGCCCCTGCGCCACCAGCCCGTCGATGGCCTTGCGCACCGTCATCCGGTTCTTGCCCAACTGCTCGGCCAGGGCGCGCTCGGAGGGGATGCGGTCGCCGGGGCCGTAGTCGGGCCCCTGGATCATCTCCAGGACGAAGCCCTGGATGGCGCGGTAGGCGGGGACGGAATCGTCCAGGACGTAGGACGGCAGGATCGTGCTGGAGGTGTCTTGGGTCATGGCCTGTCGAGGATCAAAGGTGGCTAACCATCGCAGATTCCGGAACGGCAAAGCCAGCCCCGGCTCGAATTGCCTGTTGTACTTGGTCGATGCAATTGGTAGGCTCCACTTCGTTATTGGTATATACCAACGGAGAGCAGTACATCATGGCATCGGAAGTGAATCGCAGCGCCATCCTGTCCGGACTGGCCCATACCGTATCGACCTTGCCGGAGGCGATGGCGCTCGGCCGCAGCCTGGCGAACGAGGTGGACCGCGTCTACTTCGTCGCCCACGGCTCGGCCAACCGCGCCATGCAGGGCATGCAGTACTGGATCGAGCATTTCAGCCCCAGCCTGGAAGTGCGCCGCTACTTCCCCTCCGAGCTGATGGCCCAGGATCCGCCGCGTCTGGACGAGCGCACCCTGGTGTTCCTGGCGTCCAAGTCCGGCACCACGCCCGAGACCGTGGCCGCGGCCGAATACCTGCGCGGCAAGCCCTGCCGCACCGTCGGCTTCACCCTCAAGGGCGACAGCCCGCTGGCGGGACTGGCGCAGCGCGGCTTCCTGGCCGGCGACACGGGCGAGTCGTTCGTGGCGCTGTTCATGCTGATGCAGTCGGTGATCGGCGGCATCCTGGCCGAGCGCGACGGCTGGCCGCACGCCGACGAGCTGCTGTCGTCGCTGGCCGCCCTGCCCGGCGCGATCGCCGACACCGCCGCCGCCAACGACGCGCGCGCGCTGGAGGACGCCAAGACCTACCAGCACGACCGCAACCTCTACCACGTCGCTTCCGGCCCGGGCTTCACGCCGGCGTACGTGTTCGGCGTGTGCATCCTGATGGAGATGCTGTGGCTGCACAGCTACCCGATCGAGGCGGCCGAGTTCTTCCACGGCCCGTTCGAGATCGTCGACGAGACCACGCCGCTGATCCTGATCCTGGGCGAGGACCCCAGCCGCCCGCTGATGGAGCGCGTGCTGCGCTTCTGCGACAAGAACGCCAAGCGGGTGATGGTCTACGATTCGCGCGACTACGAGATGAAGGGCATCGCCCCGGCCATCCGCCCGATCGTCGCGCCGTACGTGCTGCAGGCCGCGCTCAAGCGCCTGTCCGAGCACCTGTCCGACCTGCACGGCCAGCCGCTCAGCACGCGCCGGTACATGTGGAAGACCGAATACTGAGCCAGGCGTGACGACCATGGGCAACCCGCACCGCATCCTCGGCATCGGCGACAACACCGTCGACACCTACGTGTCGTCCCGGACCCAGTACCCGGGCGGGAACACGGTCAACGTGGCCGCCCTGGCCCGCCGGCTCGGCGCCCGCAGCGCCTACCTGGGCTGTGTCGGCGACGATGCCGGCGGGCGCCTGGTCCGCGACGCCCTCATGGCCGAGGGCGTGGACGTAACACGCCTGCGGGTGCGCCCCGGCGAGAACGCGCGGGCCTTCGTCGTCCACGACCAGGGCGACCGCCGGTTCCTCGGTTCCCACCCCGGGGTACGCGCGCAGTACCGGCTGACCGACGCCGACTTCGACTACGTGGCCGGCTTCGACCTGGCCCACAGCAGCGTGTACAGCGGGCTGGAGGCGGAACTGCCGCGCCTGGCGGCCGCCGCGCAGCGGCTGTCGTTCGACTATTCCAACCGCTGGGACGAGGCGATGCTGCGCGACACCGCGGGCCTGTTCGACGCGGTGTTCCTCTCCGCCGCCCACCTGCACGAGGCCGCTTGCCGGGTGCTGCTGGAACGCTGCATCGGCCATGGCGCGCGCTGCGCGGTCGCCACCCGCGGCGCGGCCGGTGCGCTGGCCATCGATGCCGCCGGCCAGCTCCATGCCCAGGGCGTGTTTCCCGCCGAGGCGGTCGATACGCTCGGCGCCGGCGACGGCTTCATCACCGCCTTCCTGCTGGCCCGCCTCGACGGCCGGCCGCTGCCGGACTGCCTGGAGGCCGGGGCGCGCTTCGGCGCCCGGGTCTGCGGCTGGCACGGCGGTTTCGGCCACGGCCGGCCCTGGGAGGGCGAAGGCGCCCACCACCTGGAGCGCGCGCCATGACCGCCTCCCCTCCCTTCCCTTCGCACATCGCGGCGCGCGGCGCGCGGCGCTCCCTTCCCCTCTTGCTCAAGGTCATCGCATGAATTGGCGAATTGGCGTGGATTCCGGCGGCACGTTCACCGACGTGTGCCTGTTCGAAGAAAGCACCGGGCGCACCGAGATCTGGAAGGTCTCCTCCACCCCGGACGATCCCTCGCGCGGCATCGCCCAGGGCGTGGCCGAAGCCCTGGAGCGGGTGGGCGCCACGCCCGACGCGGTGAGCTATTTCGGCCACGGCACCACCGTGGGCACCAACGCACTGATCCAACTGCGCGGCGTGCCCACCGGCCTGATCACCACCGACGGCTTCCGCGACCTGCTGGAGATCGGCCGCCAGAAGCGCCCCGACCTGTACGACCTGCAGGCCGACAAGCCGCCGGTGCTGGTCGCCCGCGACCTGCGCCTGGAAGTGCCCGAGCGCGTGCGCCACGATGGCAGCGTCGAGACCGCCCTGGACGAACGGGCCGTGCGCGAGGCCGCGCGCGCGCTGCGCGAGGCCGGGGTGCGCTCGGTGGCGATCAGCTTCCTGTACGGCTTCGTCCGCCCCGAGCACGAGGAGACCGCGCGCCGCATCGTGGCCGAGGAATTCCCGGAGGCCTTCGTCTCCACCTCCTCCGAGGTCGCGCCCGAATTCCGCGAGTACGAGCGCATGTCCACCACGGTGGTCAACGCCTACCTGGGCCCGGTGATGGAGCGCTACATCCGCCGCCTGGGCGACCGCCTGGCCGAGCTGGGCCTGAAGGCCGCGCCGCACCTGACCCAGTCCAACGGCGGGGTGATCGGCTTCGAGCAGGCCTCGCGCCTGCCGGTGCGCACCGTCCTGTCCGGGCCCAGCACCGGCGTGGTCGCCGCGCAGGCCATCGGCGAACAAACCGGGTTCGGCAACCTCATCACCTTCGACGTCGGCGGCACCAGCAGCGACGTGGCCTTGATGCAGGACGGCCGCTGCGCCCTGGCCAGCGAGGCGGTGGTGCACGGCTACCCGATCAAGGCGCCGATGCTGGACATCCACACCGTCGGCGCCGGCGGCGGCTCCATCGCCTACGTCGACAACGGCGGCCTGCTCAAGGTCGGCCCGCGCAGCGCCGGCGCCGATCCCGGACCGGTGTGCTACGGCCGCGGCAACGACGAGCCCACCGTCACCGACGCCAACGTGGTGCTGCAGACCCTCAACCCCACCCACCTGCTGGCCGGGCGCATGCCCATCGACCGGCAACTGGCGGTGGATGCGGTCGCCCGCCTGGCCGACCGCCTCGGCCTGGGCACGATGGAGACGGCCCAAGGCATCCTGTCGGTGGTGATCGCCAACATGGCCCGCGCCATCCGCGTGATCAGCGTGCAGCGCGGCCACGACCCGCGCGACTACAGCCTGGTCGCCTTCGGCGGCGCCGGCCCGCTGCACGCCGCGCGCCTGGCCAAGGAATTGGAGATGTCGCGGGTGATCGTGCCCCTGACCCCGGGCATTCTCTGCGCCACCGGCTTGCTGCTGACCGACCTGCGCGCCGACTTCGCCGGCAGCCTGTTGCGGGTGCTCGATGCCGGCGCCGCCGCACCGCTGGAACAGGCCTTCGCCGCGCTGAACGCGCAGGCCCAGGCCTGGTTCGAGGAGGAGAGCATCGCCGCGGCCGACCGCGGCCTGGCGCGCTCGGTGGACGTGCGCTACCTGGGCCAGAACTACGAGATCGCCGTGCCCGTGCCCGAAGGCTCCATCGGCCCGGCCGCGCTGGAGGCCATCGCCGCCCGCTTCGCTGCCGAGCACGAGCGCCTGTACGGCTTCTCGGCCAAGGACGATCCCATCCAACTGGTGACCTGCCGCGCCGGCGCCACCGGCGCCGTGCGCAAGGCCGCCTTCCAGCCGCAGCCCGACGCCGGCCCCGACCCGTCGGCCGCGCGCGTCGGCCAGCGCCAAGTCTGGATGCCCGAATACGGCGATTTCGTCGACTGCCCGGTCTACGACCGCGCGCGGCTGGCCGCGGGCAACCGCATCGCCGGCCCGGCCATCGTCGAGCAGATGGACACCACCACCATCGTGCTGCCCGGCATGACCGCCACGGTCGAGCCCTACCTCAACCTGATCCTGGAGTTCGGCGCATGAGCACGTCCACCGCCACCACGCGGGTCCCGGTCGACCCGATCACGGTCGAGGTCATCGGCAGCGCCCTGTCCTCCATCGTCGAGGAGATGGGCGAAGCGCTGGTGCGCGCCAGCCACTCGGCCAACATCAAGGAGCGGCGCGACTGCTCCACCGCGCTGTTCGACACCGCCGGCCAGGCGCTGTGCCAGGCCGAGCACATCCCCATGCACCTGGGCAGCTTCCTGGGCATCATCCCGCACATCCTCAAGCGCTACGCGCCGGAGGAGATCCGCGCCGGCGACGTGTTCATCGGCAACGACGCCTACGAGGGCGGCGCCACCCACCTGCCGGACATCGTGATCGCCGAACCGGTGTTCTTCGAGGGCGCGCTGGTGGCCTGGGCGGTCAACACCGCGCACCACGCCGATTTCGAGGACCGCGGCCACGCCCACATCTACCAGGAAGGCCTGCGCATCCCGCCGATCCGGCTGTACCGCGCCGGCGTGCTGCAGGAGGACCTGCAGGCCCTGTTCCTGCTCAACTGCCAGGTGCCGCGCGAGCGCATCTCCGACCTGCGCGCGCAGATGGCCGCCAACCGCCTGGCCACCGAGCGCCTGGGCAAGCTGTGCGCCAAGTACGGTCGCGACGTGGTGCTGTCGGCAGGCCAGGAACTGATGGACTACGCCGAGCGCAAGATGCGCGCCGGCATCGCCGCCATCCCAGACGGCACCTATAGTTTCAGCGACCGCTTCGACAACCCGGCCTTCGACGGCGAGATGACCTTCGAATGCAGCGTCACCGTGGCTGGCGACGAGATGAACCTGCATTTCGACGGCCCCGACCAGGTGCGCGCCGGACTGAACATGGTCTACACCGCCCTGCTGTCGACCGTGTACTACGCGGTCAAGACCGTGGTCGATCCCACCATCCTGCCCAACGGCGGCCTGGCGCGGCCGCTGCACGTGACCGCGCGCGAAGGCAGCCTGCTCAACTGCCGGCACCCGGCGGCGGTCAACGGCCGCATCGCCCCCTGCCAGCGCATCGTCGACCTGGTCCACGGCGCGCTGGCGCAGGTGGTGCCCGAGCGGGTGACCGCGGCCGGCAACGGCGCGGTGGCCTCGGCCACCTTCGTCGGCACCCGCCCGGACGGCGAACTGTGGGTGTACCTGGAGACCATCGGCGGCGGCGCCGGCGCGCGCGCCACCAAGGACGGCCTGGACGGCGTGCACGTGCACATGACCAACACCTCCAACCTGCCGGCCGAGGCGCTGGAGCAGGAATACCCGCTCACCCTGCTGCGCTACGAGATGGTGGACGGCTCCGGCGGCGCCGGGCGCTGCCGCGGCGGCATGGGCCTGCGCCGGGTCTACCGCGCCGAGCGCACCTGCCGGGTCAAGGTGGACGGCTCGCGCATGCGCAGCCAGCCCTGGGGCCTGGCCGGCGGCCTGCCCGGCGCCAGCGGCGGCTACGCCTTCAGCGAAGGCGTGCAGGTGGAGAACGGCATCGCCGAACTGCAGCCGGGCGACCAGGTGACGGTGATCACCCCTGGCGCCGGCGGCTACGGCCCGCCTTCCGAGCGCAGCCGCGAGGCGGTGATCCGCGACCTGGCCGAGCGCCGGATCGACCGGGACACCGCGGGCCGCATCTACGCCGCGCAGTTGTCGCAAGCCTAGCGTTCCCGGCACGGTGCCGCGGGGGTCCCCTCCCCCATCCTCCGCGGCACCGCTGCCTTTTCCTGCGCTTCCGCGTCCGCATGCGGGCGGTCATCGGCGCTCGATAGCCGGCCGGCCTTCGATTCGCCGCCGACCTCGAGCGAACGCTTCATCGCGGCCTGAGGCGCAGGTCCTGGAAGTCGAAGCTGAAATCGGTCAGCTCCGAGGCCGGCTCCATCCGCACCTCGTCGACGCGGCCGTCCGCGTCCAGCACGAAGGTGACGAGGGCGTCGCCGTTGAGCGTGCGCTCGTCCCAGCGCGCCAGGAAGGTGTCGTGCTGCCAGTGCTGCAGGGCCCCGGTCAGCAGCGGCGTGCGGTCGAAGCGCATCGCCAGGCCCGCCTTGCCTTGCGTCACCTCCACGTCGCCGTACCAGGCATCGCGGTACGTGCCCGCATAGGCGGACAGCGGCAGCGACGGCCTGGAGCGTGCGTCGCGCGCCGCCACGCGCGCCGCCCAGGCGTTCTCGGCCTTTTTCCGTCCCTTGTCCGCCGCGGCCGCATAGGCGGCGACCCAGTCGGTGCGCTCGGCCGGCGCCAGGTAGGCGTCCAGCGCCTGCATGGTGATCGCGTTGAAGGCCGCGCCCGACTCCTGGTTGGTCAGCACCACCACGCCCAGGCCAAGCTCGGGCACCAGGGTCACCCGCGAGACCATGCCGGGCCAGCCCCCGGTGTGCCAGACCAGCTTGCGGCCGCGATGGCTGGACACGATCCAGCCCAGGCCGTAGCCGAGGAAGGCGGGTACGGCCGGCGCCAGTTCGGGCACCGCCGGCGCGGCGATGTTCATCGGCGAGTGCAGCGACCACATGGCCTTTTGCTGCCCCTCCGAGAACAGCCTGCGCTGGTTGCCTTCGGCGTCGGCGTAGATGCCGCCGGCCAGTTGCGCCTTCACCCAGCGCGCCATGTCGTGCGCGCTGGAATAGAGGCCCCCGGCCCCGGAGGCGTTGTGCCAGGTCAGCGCGAAGGTCGGCTGCAGGCGGGTGAAGTCGGCCCTGGCATGGCCGGTGGCCGCCGGGTCGCCGGGTCGCAGCGCGTCGGCGTTGAAGCGCGTGCCGTCCATGCCCAGCGGATCGAAGAAGCGCTGCTGCAGGAACTGCGCGTAGGGCTGCCCGGCGACCTTCTCGATCACCAGCGTGGCCGCCGCGTAGAGGATGTTGTCGTAGGCGTAGCGCTCGCGGAAGCCGGCCTTCAGCGGCACGTCCTTGAGCCGGCGCACCACGTCCTCGGTGCCATAGTCGCTGCCCGGCCAGAACAGCAGGTCGCCCGCGCCCAGGCCCAGGCCGCTGCGGTGGGTGAGCAGGTCGCCGATGCGCATCTGGCCGGTGACGTACGGGTCGGCCATGCGGAACCACGGCAGGTGGTCGATCACCCGGTCGTCCATCGAGAGCCTGCCCTCGTCGGCCAGCATCGACAGCGAGGCGGCGGTGAACGCCTTGGTGTTGGAGGCGATGGCGAACAGCGTGCGCGCGTCCACCTTCTCCGGCTTGCCCAGCGCGCGCACGCCCCAGCCGCGCTCCAGCACCACCTGGCCGTCCTTGACGATGGCCACCGCGATGCCGGGCACCTCGAATCGCGAGCGCACCCGTTCGACATGCGCATCGAACGCGGCCGGGTCGAACGGCACGGACGCCGCTTCCGCGATGCAGGACGCGCACGGCGCATCGCCGGCCACGGCCGGCAGCGGCGCCAGCGACGATAAACCGGATACGAGCAGCAGGCCGGATACGAGCAGGCTGCGGAGGAGCCGCGGGCAGGAAGACGGGCGCATGCGGTTTTCCCTGAGGCGCAAAGCCCCGATTCTAGGCGCAACCGTGGATTCGCAGGCGCCGGGCCCGCATGCGGAACGTTCCTGGGCCCGGAGGCGGTCGCCGGCCGAAGCCGGCTCTACGACAGGGGCGTGCGAGGGCGCCGCCATACCGCGCTCAAGTGCGCGGCAGGGTCACCCCGGTCTGGCCCTGGTACTTGCCGCCGCGATCCTTGTAGGAAGTCTCGCACACGTCGTCCACATCGGACTGGAAGAACAGCATCTGGGCCACGCCCTCGTTGGCGTAGATGCGCGCCGGCAGCGGCGTGGTGTTGCTGAACTCCAGGGTCACGTGCCCTTCCCACTCGGGTTCGAGCGGGGTGACATTGACGATGATCCCGCAGCGCGCGTAGGTGCTCTTGCCCAGGCATACCACCAGCACGTCGCGCGGGATGCGGAAATACTCCACCGTGCGCGCCAGGGCGAAGCTGTTGGGCGGGATGATGCACTCGTCGGCCTCGATGTCCACGAAGCTCTTGGGGTCGAAGCGCTTGGGGTCGACGATGGTCGAGTTGATGTTGGTGAACACCTTGAACTCGCGCGAGCAGCGCACGTCGTAGCCGTAGCTGGAGGTGCCGTAGCTGACGATGCGCTGGCCCTGACCGCCGCCCTTGTCGGAGAACTTGACCTGGCCCGGCTCGAACGGCTCGATCATCCCCTGCTGCTCGGCCATGCGGCGGATCCAGCGGTCGCTCTTGATGCTCATGCGGTGTCCTGTGCGGCCGTGCGGCCCGGATCGCAGGATTCTAGCCGAGCCCGCAACCTTCCTTGTAGCCGGGTTCGAGCAGCGGCCGCCATGCCTGCGCGTTTGTCCCCTCGCGAATCGGCCGTGGATCGCCGGCCGGAGCCGGCTCCCGCGAAAGGCGACGGCGGGCGGGAATGCGGGCATTCCGGCGCGATGCCTGCAACCGCTTCCCGTGCCGGCGCCTCGCGTCCATGGGAGGCGCAGGCCGGCCCGGGCGATACGGCGTCAGGCCAGGGTCGAGGCGATCGGGATCGAGGCCCGCGGCCGCTGCGCCAGCCGCGCGGCCATGGCCTGCGCCGCACGGAGATACGCCTGCGCCGGGGCCGAATCCGGCGCGGCGGCCACCACCGGCGTGCCCACGTCGCCCTGCTCGCGGATGCGCAGGTCCAGCGGCAGCGAGCCCAGCAGCGGCACGCCGTACTGGTCGGCCATGGCCTGGCCGCCGCCCTGGCCGAACAGGTGTTCGGCGTGGCCGCAGTTCGAGCAGACGTGGATGGCCATGTTCTCCACGATGCCCAGCACCGGCACGTTGACCTTCTCGAACATCTTCAGCGCCTTGCGCGCGTCCAGGGTGGCTATTTCCTGCGGGGTGGTCACGATCACCGCGCCGGCCACGGGGATCTTCTGCGCCAGGGTGAGCTGGATGTCGCCGGTGCCCGGCGGCAGGTCGACCAGCAGGTAGTCCAGGTCGCCCCACAGGGTGGTGGTGAACAGTTGGGTCAGCGCCGAGGTGGCCATCGGCCCGCGCCAGATCATCGGCGTGTCCGTATCCACCAGCAGGCCGATGGACATCGCCTCCACCCCGAACGCGCGCAGCGGCTCGATCGACTTGTCGTCCGGGCTCTCCGGCCGGCCGGACAGGCCCAGCATGGCCGGCACGCTGGGGCCGTACACGTCCGCGTCCAGCACGCCCACCCTGGCGCCCAGGCGCTGCAGCGCCAGGGCCAGGTTGACCGCGGTGGTGGACTTGCCGACCCCGCCCTTGCCGGACCCGACCGCGATGACGTTGCGCACCCCGGACACCGGGCTCAGCCCCCCCTGCACGGCATGGGCGGCGATGCGGTGGTGGGCGCGGAAAGCGGCCAGGGCCAGCCCGTGCCTGCCCGCCGCCTCGGCCACGCGAGCGCGCACGGCCTCGACCGCCTCGGCGGCCAGCGGGTATCCCGTCAGCAGGTCGACCTCGCAGCGGCCGCCCTCGACGCCGCGCACGTCCCAGCGGGCCTGCGGCGGTCCCAGCGGCACGCCGGAAGCGGGATCGTCGAGGTGCGGGAGGTCGCCAGACAGGGCGGTTGCGGGGTCCATGGAATGAGGCTTCGACTGCGGTGGGGGAACACGATTGTGGCAAATATCCGCCCGCCGGGCCTGTCCGGGACGGTCCGCAGGAGGGCGACGGCCCCCGGACGGCCACTCACCATACGAATGCGTATGCATGCCGGCGCTTCTGCGCTAGAGTGCGGAAAACCACGGCCCGGCCACCGGCCGGGCCTACGAGCCACCGGAGGGAATATGCGCAGCAACCGTTCCAAACCGCTCCTCGCCGTCCTGCTGCTGCCGGCCCTGTTCGCGGCCGGCGCGGCCGTCGCCGCCGACCCCGTCGTCGGCCACTGGAAGACCATCGACAGCGATTCGGGCAAGCCCAAGTCCATCGTCGAGATCACCCAGGCGGCCAATGGCGCCCTCAGCGGGCGCATCGTCGAACTGCTCGATCCGAGCAAGCCCAACCCGGCCTGCGACAAGTGCAAGGACGACCGCAAGGGCAAGCCGATCGCCGGGATGGAGATCATCCGCGGCATGAAGCCCGATGGCGGCAACCGCTACGCCGGCGGCACCATCCTCAAGCCGGACGAAGGCAAGGTCTACAAGTCGAAGATGGAACTGGTCGACGGCGGCGCCAGGCTGGAGGTCTCCGGCTGCGTCGCCTTCATCTGCAAGTCGCAGGTGTGGGAACGGCAGTAGGCGCCCTTCCCCGTGGCGATGCGGCCGGGTCCGGACGCATCGCTTCTTCCCGAGGGCCGCCATGGCCCCTGGAGCGCGGCGCGGGCCATGCCTCCGGAAACGCCCGGCCGGTGCCGGCAAGGCCCGATCCGTGCGCATGCGATAATCGCCGGTCCTCCGCGTCCGGCCCCGACATGTCCCGCTCCGCGCTCGTCACTAACGCCCTGCCCTACGCCAACGGCCCGCTGCACCTGGGCCACCTGGTCGGCTACATCCAGGCCGACATCTGGGTGCGGGCGCGGCGCCTGCGCGGCGACACGGTGCACTACGTCTGCGCCGACGACACCCACGGCACCCCGATCATGCTCGCCGCCGAGAAGGCCGGGGTCACCCCGGAGGCCTTCATCGCCGGCATGCAGGCCAGCCACGAGCGCGACTTCGCCGCCTTCGGCGTGGCCTTCGACCACTACGACTCCACCCATTCGGCCGCCAACCGCGAACTGACCGAGTTGTTCTACGCGCGCCTGGACGCCGGCGGCCACATCGCCCGGCGCTCGGTGGCGCAGTTCTACGACCCGGCCAAGGGCATGTTCCTGCCGGACCGCTACATCAAGGGCACCTGCCCCAACTGCGGCACCGCCGACCAGTACGGCGACAATTGCGAGGCCTGCGGCGCCACCTACTCGCCGACCGACCTGAAGGCCCCCCGGTCGGTGCTGTCCGGGGCCGCGCCCGAACTGCGCGACTCGGAACATTTCTTCTTCGAGGTCGGCCGCTTCGAAGCATTCCTGCGCCAGTGGCTGGACGGCGACGTGGCCGTGCCCGGGGTCAAGGCCAAGCTGCGCGAATGGCTGGACGGCGAAGGCGGCCTGCGCGCCTGGGACATCTCCCGCGACGCGCCGTACTTCGGCTTCCAGATCCCCGGCCAGCCGGGCAAGTACTTCTACGTCTGGCTAGACGCGCCGATCGGCTACCTGAGCAGCTTCCGCAACCTGTGCGCGGACAACGGCGCCGACTTCGACGCCTACCTGCGCCCGGACAGCGGCGCCGAGATGCACCACTTCATCGGCAAGGACATCGTCAACTTCCACGGCCTGTTCTGGCCGGCGGTGCTGCACGGCGCCGGCCTGCGTGCGCCCACGCGGCTGCACGTCAACGGCTACCTGACCGTGGACGGAGCCAAGATGTCCAAGTCGCGCGGCACCTTCATCATGGCCCGCACCTACCTGGACGTGGGCCTGGACCCGGAGGCGCTGCGCTACTACTACGCGGCCAAGTCCTCCGGCGGCGTGGACGACCTTGACCTGAACCTGGCCGACTTCACCGCCCGGGTGAACGCCGACCTGGTGGGCAAGTTCGTCAACCTGGCCAGCCGCTGCGCCGGCTTCGTCGACAAGCGCTTCGGCGGCCGCCTGGCCGGCGCCCTGCCCGACCCGGCCCAGTACGCGCGCTTCGTCGCCGCCCTGGACGGCGTGCGCGAGGCCTACGAGCGCAACGACCCGGCCGCGGCGATCCGCCAGGTGATGGCGCTGGCCGACGAGGCCAACAAGTACATCGACGAGCGCAAGCCGTGGGTGATCGCCAAGCAGGAGGGCATGGAGACCGAGTTGCAGGCGGTGTGCACCCAGGGCCTGAACCTGTTCCGCGTGCTGGCCGCCGCGCTGGCCCCGGTGCTGCCGCGCACCAGCGCGCAGGCCGCCGAGTTCCTGGCCGCGCCCGTGCGCGCCTGGCCCGACCTGGACGCGCCGCTGCTCGCGCACGCCATCAACGCCTATGCCCCGCTGTTCACCCGCATCGATCCCAAGCTCATCGACGCCATGACCGACGCTTCCAGGGACACCCTCGCCGCCCCGCCCGCCGCCGCCGCGAAGCAGGCCGGGACGAAGAAGGCCGAGGCCAGGCCGGCCCCCGCGCAGGACCCGGGCGCGCCTTCGTACATCGGCATCGAGGATTTCGCCCGGCTCGACCTGCGCATCGGCCAGGTGCTCGAATGCGGCTTCGTCGACGGCTCGGACAAGCTGCTGCGCTTCCTGCTCGACGCCGGCGAACTGGGCCGGCGGCAGATCTTCTCCGGCATCCGTGCCAGCTACGGCGCGCCGGAAAGGCTGGTGGGCCGCAACGTGGTGTTCGTCGCCAACCTGGCCCCGCGCAAGATGCGCTTCGGCGTGAGCGAAGGCATGATCCTGTCGGCCGGCTTCGACGGCGGCGCCCTGGCACTGCTGGATGCCGACGCCGGCGCGCAACCCGGCATGCCGGTGCGCTGACGCCTGCGCATCGCCTGCGCATCGCCTGGCACCGCGGCCGCGGCGACACCGTGGTCCGGGTCTCCGGCGCGGGGGACGAAGGGCCAAGGGGAGACGGTGCCGCCATCGGCGATAATGCGCCACAGGTGCGCTGCACCGGATACGCGGGCCCGCTGCCAGGCATGTTTCCCATGGCCATCCAGATCGAACGAGTCGAGCGCCTCGACCGCCTGCTGCCGCAGACCCAGTGCGGGCAGTGCGGCTACGACGGCTGCCGGCCGTACGCCGAGGCGATGGCGCGCGGCGCGGCCGGGCCGGACCATTGCCCGCCCGGCGGCGATGCGGGCGCGCGCGCGCTGGCGCGGGTCCTGGGCATCGCGCCGCGGCCGTACGACCGGAGCCGGGGCGAGTGCAAGCCGCCGCAAGTGGCGGTGGTGGTGGAGGCCGACTGCATCGGCTGCACCAAGTGCATCCAGGCCTGCCCGGTGGACGCCATCGTCGGCGCGGCCAAGCTGATGCACGTGATCCTCGACCCGCTGTGCACCGGCTGCGAGCTGTGCGTGCCGGCCTGCCCGGTGGACTGCATCGTGATGGAGCCGGCCGCCCAGTAGCAGGGTTCGGCGCGCAAGGCGTTCCCGGCTCGAACCGAAGTCGGCCCCTACAAGGGATGGCTACAAGCCGCGCGCTTGCAGGGGCCGGGCATAGCCGGCGACCGGCCTGCCCTGGTGGGTCAATGCGCGCAGGCCGAGCAGATCCGTTCCACGCGATAGCCCTTGGCGCGCAGTTTCTCCACCAGGCCATCCCCGCCCAGCAGGTGCAGGGCGCCGACCACCACGAGGGTGTCGTCGTCCTTGCGCGCCAGGCGCTGTTCCAGTTTCGGCAGCCAGGCGTCGTTGCGGGCCACGTTGATCCGCGCATACAACGCCGGGTAGTCGCGCCTCATCTCCGCGGCCATCTCGTTCCACAGGCGGGCGGCATCGCCGGCGCGCCAGGCCGCATGCAGCCGGCGCGCCTGCGTCGGCCCTTCCTCGGCCTGCTGCAGCGCTTCGGCCAGCATCTGCCGCTGCTCGTCCAGGCTCATGCCGGCCAGCACCGCGATCTGTTCGCTTGCCGGCTCCAGACCCGCAGCCGGCTTGCCGGCGCGCGCGGCCGCTTCCATGAAATGCCGGTCCAGGCCAAGCGCCGGGTTCAGGCCCTGCTTGCCCATTTCGAGAATGCCCACGGTCAGGCCGATGAACCAGGGCTCGAAGCCTTCCAGCATCGCCATCGAAAGCTTGTTGGACGCCACGTAGGCCTGCAGCCTGGCCCATAGCTCCGGCCCCAGGTCGCCGCGCAGGTCGCCCGCGCGGCGACGCATGGCCGCCTGCGCCATCTGCATCGGCAGGGCCCCCGAGGCGGCCTCCTCGGGGGAAAGCTCGAACATCAGGTCCTCGGCGTCGGCGAAGGCCGCCTGCACGTCCGCCGAGAGCGGGTAGTCGTCCTCGCCCAGCAGGTGGAACGAGCCGAGCAGGTAGATCGAGTTGTCCGCATCGGACACCTTCCACAGCAGCGGCACCGGGGGTTCGGCGCGCAGCGGCCAGGCCAGGGCCGACAGGACGATGAGCGAGGCGGCGAGGCGCTGCGGCAGGCGAGGCATGCGGGGCATCGGGTTCGGGCGAGGCGGGAAGGCCGGGCAGGTTATCGGTGCACCGGCGAGACGTAGGTCTTCTCGCCCGCGGCGATGGCCAGGTCCAGCCGGTTCTGCGGCGGCGGCAGCGGACAGGTGGCGAACAGGGTGAACGCGCACGGCGGGTTGTAGGCGCGGTTGAAGTCCAGCACCACCTTGCCGTCCGCGCCCGGCCATGCCGCGTCGAGGAAGCGGCCGGCCGGATAGCTGCCATGGCCGCTGGTGCGGTCGGCCAGGACGAAGAACAGCTCGCGGCCCGGTTCGCCCAGCGCCTCCAGGCGGTACTGCACGCCGTCGCGCTCGAACTCGACCGCACCGGGATTGGACGTGTCGGTCCGCACGCCGATGACGTCGCCGATGGACAGGGTGCTGCCCACCGGGTTCGGGACGAAGCGTCCCTCGATGCGCCACGAGGGGTCGGCCGGCCAGTATTCCAGGCCGGCGAACTGCAGCCGCGTCGGCGCGTCGGCATGCTTCACCCGCAACGCGTGGCGGCTGCCGCGCCGGATCAGGCTCACCTGGCCCTTGCCCTCGTCGAAGCCGATCACCGCGGGCGCGGCGGCGTGGTCGCCGTGCAGCGCCACCCGGCCCTTCAGCGGCTCGCCGTTCAAGGTCAGCTCCACGCCGTCCTCGGGGGTGAACCAGTAGCCGCCGCGCGCATCGCGCGAGACCATGCCCATGCGCTCCGGGCCGAAGGCGAAGCGCACGCCGTTGCCGATGCGCTCGCCGCTGCCCACGTAGTGCGCCTTGAGTTCCAGCCAGTGCAGGCCGACGAGGCTGGTCCAGCCATCCGGACGCAGCAGTTCCTCGCGGCGCTGGTCGCGCCAGGCCTGCTGCCCGGCCGCGAACGCCGGGTCGATCCGCGGCGCGGCCGATGCCGACGCATCGCCCTGCCCGCGCCCGCAGGCGGCCAGCGCCGCCAGCAGCGCCATCCCCATGGCGATGCCGGCCGTCCTCATCTTCCTCTCAGGAACCATCGGTCGATCTCCCCCAGGCTGAAGCGCGCCCAGGTCGGGCGGCCATGGTTGCACTGCCCGGAGCGCTCGGTGGCTTCCATGTCGCGCAGCAGGGCGTTCATTTCGGGAATCGTCAGCCGGCGGTTGGCGCGCACCGCGCCGTGGCAGGCCATCGTGGACAGCAGTTCGTCGCGCGCGGCGGCCACCCGGCGGGTGGCGCCGTGCTCGCGCAGGTCGGCCAGCACGTCGCGCAGCAGCGCCTCCGGATCGGCATGCGCCAGCAGCGCCGGCACGCTGCGCACGGCCAGCGCCTGCGGGCCGCTGCGGGTGACGTCGAACCCCAGCTCGGCCAGAGTGGCGGCCTCGCGCTCGGCCAGGTCGGCGTCGCGTTCGCCCACCGCCAGCGAAAGCGGCACCAGCAGCGGCTGGGCGCGCAGGCCGATGCCGTCGTGGGCGGCCTTCAGCCGCTCGTAGCCGATGCGCTCGTGGGCGGCGTGCATGTCCACCACCACCAGGCCCTGCGCGTTCTCGGCCAGGATGTAGATGCCGTGGAGCTGGGCGACGGCATAGCCCAGCGGCGGCACCTCGCCGTCGCCGGCAGGCAGTGTGGCGTCGGGCCGCGGCATGTCCGCCCGGGCAGGCGCTCCGGAGGCCGCGGCACTGGCGGGCGACGCATACAGCGCGGCATACGCGGCGGCCGCCTCGTCCACCCGCAGGCCCAGCGGCTGCGCGGTCCACGCGCCCGCCCCGCCGCCGAAGCCGG
Source organism: Pseudoxanthomonas broegbernensis (assembly GCF_014202435.1). Classification (GTDB taxonomy): domain Bacteria; phylum Pseudomonadota; class Gammaproteobacteria; order Xanthomonadales; family Xanthomonadaceae; genus Pseudoxanthomonas; species Pseudoxanthomonas broegbernensis. Next base: position 374,061 of record NZ_JACHGU010000003.1, read on the forward strand.
CGCCGGATACGGGCGTCGCCGCGCCGGCCGGCGGCATGGCGGTGCCCGCGCCGGCCACGTCGGCACCGGCGCGGGTCTGCGCCAGCGCTTCCTGCAGCGTGCGGAACACGAAGTCGTGGATCAGCCGCGCGTCGCGGAAGCGCACCTCGTGCTTGGCCGGGTGCACGTTGACGTCCACCCGCGTCGGGTCCAGTTCCAGGAACAGCACGTAGGCCGGCTGGCGGCCGTGGAACAGCACGTCCTGGTAGGCCAGCTTCACCGCGTGGGCGACGCTGCGGTCGCGCACCGCGCGGCCGTTGACGTACAGGTACTGCTGGTCCGCGCTGGCGCGGGAATAATGCGGCTGCGCGATCCATCCGTGCAGGCGCAGCCCCGCGCCGCCGTGGTCGATGCGCAGCGCGCTGCGGGCGAAATCCTCGCCCAGGGTCTGGCCCAGGCGCGCGGCGGCCTCGGCGCCGTCCGGGCCACCGTCGCCGGACGCGCCCTGGTCGGGCTTGTAGCGGCGCGAAGGCTTGCCGTTGTGGCTGACCCGCAGTTCCACGTCGGGCCGGGCCAGGGCCAGCGAGCGCAGCCATTCCTCGATGTGGCCCAGCTCGGTGCGCTCGGCACGCAGGAACTTGCGCCGCGCCGGCACGTTGTAGAACAGGTCGCGCACTTCCACCGTGGTGCCGGGCGCATGCGCCTTGGGCGCGACCTCGCCGACCCGGCTGCCCTCCACCCGCAGCGCGGCGCCGTGCGCGTCGCCCGGCCGGCGCGAGGCCAGCATGAAGCGGCTGACCGAGGCGATGGACGGCAGCGCCTCGCCGCGGAAACCGAGCGTGGCCACCGCCTCCAGGTCGTCGAGCGAGGCGATCTTGCTGGTGGCGTGGCGGCTGACCGCCAGCGGCAGTTCCTCCGGGGCGATGCCGCCGCCGTCGTCGCGGATGCGGATCAGGCGGATGCCGCCTTCCTCCAGGTCGATGTCGACCCGGCGCGCGCCGGCGTCCAGCGCGTTCTCGATCAATTCCTTGACCACCGACGCCGGGCGCTCGACGACTTCGCCGGCGGCGATCTGGTTGATCAAGGTATCGGGCAGCGGAAGGATCGGCACGGGAAGGCGGCGTGGGCGCTGCGTCGGAAGGAATGCAGGACGAATGATAGCCGCAGCCGGATGCCGTCGCGCCGGGCAGGATGGGCTTCGGAAATTCGCGCCCCGCATCCGGCCGGGTACCGGCGGTGCACGAATCGGGGTCGTGCCGCGCCGGCGGGTTCGCGCGGGGGTGCGGTGCGGCCGCGGTGCGGCCAATGCCTCAGGGCGTGCCGCCGGCGCCGCCGACGCTGCCGGCCATGGCCACGCTCTCCGCCTCGGCACGCGCGGCGAACAGCGTGCCCGGCGGCGGCTGCCGGGTGAAGTAGGTGCTGATGCCGTCCAGCACCGCACCGGCCACCTTGCGCTGGTACGCCGGGTCGACCAGCCGGCGCTCCTCCTCCACGTTGGAGATGAACGCGGTCTCCACCAGCATCGCCGGCATGTCGGCGGTGCGCAGCACGGCGAAGTTGGCCCGCTCGATGTTCGGCTTGTGGTTGTTGCCCACGCGCTTGAGCCCGCCCAGCACGTGGTGGGCCGCATCCTCGGAGGCGCGCATGTGTCCGCTCTGGGCCAGGTCCAGCAGCACGCCGGCCAGCACGCTCTCGGTCTGCTGCAGGCGCACGCCGCCGACCAGGTCGGCCGCGTTCTCCTTGTCGGCCAGCCAGCGCGCGCGCTGCGAGGAAGCCCCCTTGGTCGAGAGCACGTACACCGAAGAGCCGCGCGCACTGCGGTTCTCCGCCGCGTCGGCGTGGATCGAGATGAAGATGTCGGCCTTGGCCGCGCGCGCGCGCTGGGCGCGCATCGGCAAGGGGATGAACATGTCGCTGTCGCGCACCAGGTAGGCCTTCAGCCCCGGAGTGGCGTTGACCTGGCGGGCCAGCTCGCGCGCCATCGCCAGGGTGATGTCCTTCTCGCGCTTGCCGGTGGGGCCGATGGCGCCCGGGTCCTGCCCGCCGTGGCCGGCGTCGATGGCCACGATCAGCGGACGGCCGGCAACGGACGGGCGCGCAGGCGCCGGAGCCGGCGGCGGCACCGTGACCGCGGCGGCGGCGGCGGCCGGCGCGGTGGCCGCCATGGCCGGCGAAGAGGCGGATGCACGCCCTTCCAATATCGCCTGCGGCGAGGGAGAGTCCGCCGCCGCGGGGGCGGCCGGAGCGGTGGAAGCGGTGCTGCCGGCCTGCACCACCTGCGCGGTGAGCAGCGCGGTGGCGCGGGCGGCCTCGGCGCGCGCATCGGCCGCCTGCGCGGCCGTGGCGGACGGTGCCGTCGTCGGTGCGGCCGTGGCGATGGCGATGGCGGCCGTCTGCACGGCGTTGGGCGTACCCGCGGCGGCCGGTGCCGCGGCCGGGCCATCGCCCGGCCATTCGATCAGCAGCCTGGCTCCGCCGGCCACCGGTTCCATGCGTGGCGGCAGCGCCGCCACCGGCGCGGCCAGCTCGAACACGATGCGGAACGTCCCCGGCACCGGCTGGCCGGTACGCACTCCCACCACGACGCCGGCGGCCGCGGGAAGCCGCAGCCCTTGCATGGCCTTGGAGTCGGGCAGGTCCAGCACCAGGCGGTGCGGCCCGGCGAGCGAAAGGGTCTTGTAGCTGCCGGCGCCCTGCAGGCGCACCTCGGCGCGGGTGCCGGTAGCGCCCTGCTCCAGGGCGATGGCGCTGATCTCGCCGGCCCAGGACGCGCACGCGACGGCGGCGAGCACGAAGCCCGCCCCCCACCGTCCGATCCGGGCCATTTCCAGGCGCATGACGCGGATTCAAGCACTGCGATCCGCCAAATGCAAGAAGTTTTCCCTTAATAATCCGTGACCTGTGGGGCCTTCCTAGGGTTGACCGGCAAGAAGGCCCTGCAAACGGCCGCTTTTCAGCAGCGCCGCGCACCACGCCTCCCCCGCCGGCGACCCCGCTTCGAGCCGTGCCCGGCGCCCCGCGCCGGCCTGGGCCAGGTGGATCCCCAGGTCCGCCGGCGGCAGCGCCGCGGCACCGCGCTCCGGCCATTCGACCAGCCACAGCGTGGCCTCGTCGCCGTCCAGCCCCAGGAAATCCAGCTCCCCGGCATCGCCTATCCGGTACAGGTCCAGGTGCCAGGCCTCGCCACCGGGCACCGGATAGCGCTCCAGCAGAGTGTAGGTGGGGCTGCGGACGGGGCCCCGCACTCCCAGCTCGCGCAGCAGCGCGCGCGCCAGGGTCGACTTGCCAGCCCCCAGGTCGCCGTGCAGGTGCACCACCGCCGGCTGCGGGCGCATGGCGGCCAGCGCACGGCCCAGTGCTTCGGTGGCATCAGCGTCGGCCAGTTCGATCCACATCATGTCCTTCCCGGGTTGGCGAGACGGCGCAGCCAGGGCAGCAGGTCCGAAGGCAGCAGCCCGCGCTGGCCGGCCTCGTGCGCCGCGGCGTCGCCGGCCAGGCCATGCAGCAGCACTCCGGCGCAGGCCGCCTCGAATGCGGGCAGCCCCTGCGCGCGCATCGCGGCGATGGCACCGGTGAGCAGGTCGCCCATGCCGCCGGTGGCCATGCCCGGATTGCCCGCGGCCAGCACCCGCGGCGCGCGGTCCGGCGCGGCGACGATCGTGCCCGCGCCCTTGAGCGCCACCGTGCAGCGATAGCGCTGCGCCAGTTCGGCCGCGGCGGCGTAGCGGTCGCGCTGCACCGTGGCGGTGTCGGCGCCGAGCAGGCGCGCGGCCTCGCCCGGATGCGGGGTGAGGACCGCATCGCCGGGCAGGCGCGGCGCTTCGGCCAGCAGGTTCAGCGCATCGGCATCGAGCACCAGCGGATGGCCGCTGTCGAGCACGCACCGGTACAGCTCCCTGCCCCATTCCGCGCGCCCCAGCCCCGGGCCGCAGGCGACCACGCCGGCGCCGTCGAGAAGCGCGCGAAGATCGCCGGCACCGGCCACCGCACGGGCCATCGCCTCCGGCCGCCGCGCCAGTGCCGCGGCCACGTGTTCCGCGCGCGTGGCCACGCTGGCCAGGCCGGCGCCACCGCGCAGGGCCGCTTCGGCGCACAGCACCACCGCACCTCCACCGCCATGGTCGCCGCCCACGCACAGCACGTGCCCGGACCGGCCCTTGTGGGTATCGCGCCGGCGCGGCGGCAGCCATGCGCGCAGGGCGCCGGCCTCCAGCAGCGTGGCCGTCGCCGGCGCCTCGCCGGCCCAGGCGCCGGCGTCCACGCCCAGCGCGTCCAGCAGCAGTTCGCCGGTGCGGTCCAGCGCCGCGCCGGTGTACAGCCCGGCATGCGGCACGATGAACTGCAGCGTGCACTGCGCATGCAGCGCGGCGCCCGGCACGCTGCCGCGGTCGGCATCCACGCCGCTGGGCACGTCCAGCGCGAACACCGGCGCCGCCGCGGCGTCCAGCGCGGCGATCAGGGCCGCGGCATCGTCGCGCGGGGCCTGCTCCAGGCCGATGCCGAACAGCGCATCGACCAGCACGTCGGCACCGTCCAGCGGCGTGGGGAACAGGTCCACCCGTCCGCCGGCGGCGAGGTAGTCGGTGCACGCGCGCTGCGCCTGCGGTGCGCGCGGCCCGCCGCCGGCCGGGTGCACCACCCTGACCTCGCGCCCGGACTGCAGCGCCAGGCGCGCCAGCACGTAGCCGTCGCCGCCGTTGTTGCCACTGCCGCAGGCCACCGCCAGCCGCCGCGCCTGCGGCCAGCGCTGCAACAAGGCACGCCAGGCGGCCTGGCCGGCGCGCTGCATCAGCACGTAGCCGTCGCCGCCCAGCGCGGCGGTGGCGAGGCGGTCGATCCGGCGTGCGGAAGCGGCGGCGTACAAGGCGGTGGCGCGGTGGCCCATGCGCCGATTCTAAGCGTCCGCGCACGGCCGGTGGCGTTCCGGCACGGCCGGCGCGGCGGTGCGTTCCACCCGGCCTCCTATACTTTCGCCATGCCCGCCACCCCGCCCGCCGCCGCCGTGCCCGTCGCCGCGTCCTTCGACCCGTCGGCCGTGGCCCGGCGCGTGCGCGAGCTGGCACGCGAACTCGGCTTCCAGCATTGCGGCATCGCCGGCATCGATCTGGGCGAGGACGAGGCCCACCTGCGCGACTGGCTCGCCCGCGGCCTGTACGGGACCATGGAGTGGATGGCGCGCCACGGCGACAAGCGCGCGCGGCCGCAGGAACTCATTCCCGGCACGGTGCGGGTGATCTCGGTCGGCCTGGACTACGGGCGCAACGACGGCGACGAGGCCTGGAACACCCTCGGCGACGGCCAACGCGCCTACGTCGCCCGCTACGCGCTGGGCCGCGACTACCACAAGCTGATGCGCAACCGCCTGCAGAAGCTGGCCGAGCGGGTGCAGCAGGAGATCGGCCCGTTCGGCCACCGCGTGTTCGTCGACTCGGCGCCGGTGCTGGAACGCGCGCTGGCGCGCAACGCGGGGCTGGGCTGGATCGGCAAGCACACCTGCCTGATCGACAGGAACGGCGGCTCGTGGTTCTTCCTCGGCGAGATCTACGTCGACCTGCCGCTGCCGCTGGACGAGCCGGCCAGCGCGCACTGCGGCACCTGCACCCGCTGCATCGAGGTATGCCCCACCGGCGCCATCGTTGCGCCGTACCGGCTCGACGCGCGCCGCTGCATCTCCTACCTCACCATCGAGCACGAGGGCGCCATTCCCGAGGAACTGCGGCCGGCGATCGGCAACCGCATCTTCGGCTGCGACGATTGCCAGTTGGCCTGCCCCTGGAACAAGTTCGCCAAGCGCACCGACGAGCCGGACTTCCGTGCCCGCAACGACCTGGACACCGCCAGCCTGGCGCAGTTGTTCGCCTGGGACGAGGACGAGTTCCTGCGCCGCACCGAGGGCAGCCCGATCCGCCGCAGCGGGCACGAGCGCTGGCTGCGCAACATCGCCGTGGCCCTGGGCAACGCGCCGCCCACGCCCGAGGTGCTGGCCGCCCTGGAATCGCGCCGCGCGCATCCCTCGCCGCTGGTGCGCGAGCACGTGGCCTGGGCACTGGCGCGGCACGCCTCCGGGCCGCCTCTTCCCGGCATCGACGGCTGAAGCGACCGGCGACGGCAGGCACAAGAGCATTGGGTTGCGCGACCTTGGCGGGGAGTCCGCCGTCCTGCGAAGAGGGGCCGCTCCTTCGGCACGGCATTCCCCAGGCGGCGGCGGACTCCTCCCGAAGCCAGCGCACCCACCGCCGTTGCCGCTGCATGCGGTTGTTCCCGCAAACCGGCCCCGGCACCGCAAAACACCCGGAAGGCATGCGCTTCCCCCCACCGCGCTATCCTGTCCCGCCGCCCGACGTGCGCCGATGACCGAGCAGAATCCCGTCCTCACCCCCAGCCAGCTCAACACCCTGGCGCGCGACCTGCTGGAAAGCGCATTCCCGCTGGTCTGGGTCGAAGGCGAACTGGGCAGCGTCACCCGCCCCGGCTCCGGGCACGTGTATTTCACCCTCAAGGACGCGCGCGCGCAGGTGCGCTGCGCCATGTTCAAGCCCAAGAGCCAGTGGCTGAAATTCGTGCCGCGCGAGGGCATGAAGGTACTGGGCCGCGGCCGCCTGACCCTGTACGAGGCGCGCGGCGACTGCCAGTTGATCGTGGACCACCTGGAGGAGGCCGGCGAAGGCGCCTTGCGCCGCGCGTTCGAAGCCCTGAAGGCCAAGCTCGAGGCCGAGGGCCTGTTCGAGGCCGCGCGCAAGCGCCCCCTGCCGGCCTACGTGCGGCGCCTGGCGGTGATCACCTCGCCCACCGGCGCGGCGGTGCGCGACGTGCTCAGCGTGCTGGCGCGGCGCCTGCCGCTGGTCGAGGTGGACATCCTGCCCAGCCTGGTCCAGGGCGAGACTGCGGCGGCGCAGATCACCGACCTGTTGCAGCGCGCCGGCGCCTGCGGCCGCTACGACGCGGTGCTGCTGGCGCGCGGCGGCGGCTCGCTGGAGGACCTGTGGGCGTTCAACGACGAGCGCCTGGTCCGCGCGATCGCCGCCTCCCCGGTGCCGGTGGTGTCGGCGGTGGGCCACGAGACCGACTTCAGCCTGGCCGACTTCGCCGCCGACCTGCGCGCGCCCACGCCCTCGGTGGCCGCCGAACTGCTGGTGCCGGACCGCAACGACCTGCGCGCGCGCCTGCGCGCCCTGCAGGGCCGGACCCACGCCTCGCAGCGACACTACCTGCGCCAGGCGATGCAACGGACCGACCGTGCCTCGCTGCGGATGCAGGCGCAATCGCCCCAGGCGCGGCTGCGGATGCTGCGGCAGCGCAAGCAGGCCCTGCTGCAGCGGCTCGATGCGCTGTGGCGGCAGCACCTGCAGCGTCGGCAGGCACGTTTGCGCCAGGCCGCCGCGGTCCTGCGCGCACACCACCCCGGCCGCCGCCTGGCCCCGTTGCAGGCACGCCTGCAGCGCGCGCAGGCGCGTCCGCAGGCCGCCATCGCCCGCGTCCTCCAGCGCGATGCACTGAAGCTGCGCGCGCTGGCGCGCGCGCTGGAAGCCTGCAGCCCGCTGGCCACGGTGGCGCGCGGCTACACCATCCTCAACGCCACCGATGGCCGCCTGGTGCAGTCGGTCGCCCAGGCCGCGCCGGGCGATCGCCTGCAGGCACGGCTGCGCGACGGCACCCTGGCCCTGTCGGTCGAGGCGGTGCACCCGGCGGCGGCGCGGGACGAGGGCTAGCCCCGCGCCCGCGTGGGATGCGCGGGAGCCCAACCATAGGCGGAAGCTCCCCCTTCCCTGCGGGCTGGGCCGCCCCGGCTTTCGCCGCGCCCACGCCCGCGGCAGGAGTCCCCGGCGCGATGGCGCGGTGCCAGAACCGGCCATCGCGCCGGGACATCGCCGGGAAGGGCGCACGCGTGCTGCGTCATGCAAGCGTCATCCCGGTGTCACCAAGGCTCCATGGCGGCGGCGCAGGCTGGGCAAAACCGGAGCCGCCGCGCATGCGCTACGCCCTCGTCACCGAGACCTATCCGCCGGAGGTCAACGGCGTCGCCCTCACCGTGCAGGGCCTGGCACTGGGGTTGTGCGCGCGCGGCCACGCGGTGGAGGTGGTCCGGCCACGGCAGCCCACCGACAGCGGCGGCGAGGCCGGCAACGAGAACGCCATCGCCGCGCTGCGGGTGCGCGGCGCATCGCTGCCGCGCTATCCCGGCCTGCGCCTGGGCCTGCCGGCCACCGGCACCTTGCTGAAGCACTGGACCCACTCGCCGCCGGACGCGATCTACGTCGCCACGGAGGGACCGCTGGGCTGGTCGGCGCTGCGCGCGGCCACGCGGCTGGGCATCCCGGTGGCCTCCGGCTTCCACACCCGCTTCGACCGCTACATGCGCGACTACGGCCTGCAGTGGCTGGAAGGCGCCGCGCTGGCCTGGATGCGCCGCTTCCACAACCGCGCCGACGCCACCCTGGTACCCACCATCGAGCTGCGCGACTTCCTGCAGGCACGCGGCTTCCGGCGGGTGGTGCGGCTGGCGCGCGCGGTGGATACCGCGCACCTGACCCCGATGCTGCGCGACGCGGGGCTGCGCGACACCTGGGGCGCGGGCGCGGACACGCTGGTGGCGATCCACGTCGGCCGCATCGCCCCGGAGAAGAACCTCGACCTGGCCGTGCGCGCGTTCCGCGCGCTGCAGGCGCGGCGCCCGGACGCGCGCTTCGTCTGGGTCGGCGACGGGCCCTCGCGCGGGGCGCTGGCCCGCGACAACCCCGACTTCGTGTTCTGCGGCACCCGCCACGGCACGGACCTGGCACGCCACTTCGCCAGCGGCGACCTGTTCCTGTTCCCCAGCCGCAGCGAGACCTTCGGCAACGTCACCCTCGAAGCCATGGCCAGCGGCGTGCCGACCGTGGCCTTCGACTCGGGCGCGGCGCGCGAACACCTGTGCGACGGCATCCACGGCGCACGGGTGGCCGACGAGGCCGGCTTCATCGATGCGGCCGTGCGCCTGTCCGGCGATGGGCCGGTGCGAATCGCAATGGGCCGGGCGGCCCGCGCCGCCATGCTGCGGCTGCGGCCGGAACGGGTCGCCGCCGACTTCGACGCGCTGCTGGCCGCCCTGGGCCGCCAAGGAGAACGCGATGCCGCTCTCGCCGCCTGATCGCATCGCCGTTTCCTGCGCGCCGCCGCGGCGCCGGCGTACCGCGCGGCTGCGCGCGCGCGACCGCGGCTGGTGCGTGCGCGCCAACCGCTGGGGCGCGCGCTGCGCGGTGCGGCGCTATTTCGCCGTGGTCAGCCGGCTGGGGGACGGCGTGTTCTGGTACGCGCTGATGGGCACGATGGTCGCCTTCGACGGCTGGGCCGGACTGGCGGCCTCGCTGCAACTGGCGGCCACCGGCCTGGTCGCGCTGGCCCTGTACAAGGGCCTGAAGCACTGGACCCGCCGGCCTCGGCCGTTCGCCGCCGACGGCCGCATCCGTGCCTGGGTCGCCCCGCTGGACGAGTTCAGCTTCCCGTCGGGGCATACCCTGCACGCGGTGGCGTTCACCATCGTGGCGCTGGCCCACTACCCCTGGCTGGCGGTACTGCTGGTGCCGTTCACCGCCTCGGTGGCCGTGTCCCGGGTGGTACTGGGCCTGCACTATCCCAGCGACGTGCTCGCCGCCACCGGCATCGGCTCGCTGCTGGCCGGCGCCTCGCTCTGGCTGGCCGCGCCGCCGTAGAAGCGGGCCGGCCGCACGGGACTCCATCCACGATCGCGCCGGATCAGCGCGCGGCGGGGGCCTCGGCGCCGGCCGCCCGCGCCGCGCCCGCGCCGCCGCATTCGCCACCGAGCAGCCGCGAGCGCCGCAGCCACTCCTGGTCCGGGTAGTAGGCGAAGACGAAGGTGCCGCCGCGGATCGTGTCGATCAGCCGGCGCGCCACCGCCGGCCGCACCGCCGGGCAGCCCAGGCTTCGGCCCAGCCGGCCCTGCAGCCGGGCCGAGGCGGGATCCACGTAGGGCGCGCCGTGGATGACGATGGCGCGCTCGCGCGCGCGGTCGTTGAAGCCCGGCTCCAGGCCGTCCAGGCGCAGCGAGTAGCCGTTGCCGCCGATGTAGCTCTCCTGCGCGGTGAAGCCGCCCAGGCTGGTCATGTGGCTGCCTTCGCGGTTGGAGAAGCGCGTGGTCAGGTTCTCGCCGCTGTTGCGTCCGTGCGCCACCCATTCCTCGAACAGCAACCGGCCGCCAGCCAGGTCGAACACCCACAGCCGCGGCTCGGTGGACGGGCGCGAATAGTCGATCACGCCGAGCCGCTGCGGATCGATGCCCGAACCGGGGTGGCGCAGCGCGCACGTCATCGCCCGCGCGGCCAGCCGCAGCACCTCGCGGTCGGCCGCCGGCGCCGCCCGCGCCAGCCGGTTCGCGAGGTCGGGAACGCTCGGCGCCCACGGCTCGGGCGCCACGGCGCGGCCGGAAGCGTGGCCGGCCACGGGAACCAGCCACGCCGCGATGGCGAACCCATGGACCAGGCGTGTAGGAAATCTCATGCGGCGGAGGCTTCGTCGGGAGGCGTGCCGGACTCGCGCTTCCGGCCCCGCGTCATGGTGCGGGAGCACCGGCGTCCGATTCCAGGACCGGCTGCAGTTCCGGCGCCGCGTGCGCCGGGACCGCCGGGCGGATCGCCGGAAGGTCGGTGACCAGCAGGGTCGTGCCCGGCACCAGCGCATCGTACAGGCGCCGGGTGAATTCCGGCGGCAGCCGCACCGGCAGGGTGGGTCGCCGCAGCAGGTCCAGCGGCACCGGCGCGGCGGCCGGCGGAGCTTCCCTCGTGGCGCTGGCCCGCATCGGGGCCGCGCCTGGCTGCGCCGCAGCCTCCAGTCCGGCCAGGATCGGGTACGCCGTCCAGGCATGCCGTGGCCGGCTCGGGTCCAGCGGGCTGGCCTCGGTCTCCACGCCCTGCCCCATCACGAACAGCGTGGTGCCGCCGAAGGCCGCCTCGGGCGCGGCGGTTTCCAGCACCGCCTCGCCCAGCAGCCGGCCGTCGCGCAGCACGTAGATGCGCCTGTCGGCCAGGCTCACCACGATCCCCACCTGTCCCTGCGGCGCGGCCGCCTCGTCCCAGGTGTAGCCGGCCCCGCCCGATTCCGGCAGCGCCAGCGGCGCGCCCTGGGCGGTCACCGGCGCGATCACCGCCGGGTATACCAGCGTGGTCGGCGAGGCCTTGGCATCGGCCACCACCACCGTGTCGCCGTTGCGGGTGATGCCGAACAGCTTCTGCGCGAACGCCTGCGGCAGCCGCACGCAGCCGTGCGAGGCCGGATAGCCGGGCAGCGCCCCGCCGTGCAGGGCGATGCCGTCCCAGGTCAGCCGCTGCATGTACGGCATCGGTGCGTTGTTGTAGAGATTGGAGCGGTGGTCCCGGTTCTTCTGCAGGATGGTGAACACCCCGGCTGGCGTCTCGTGCCCGGGCTTGCCCGAGCTGATCGTGGACAGGCCGATGGCCACGCCGTTGCGGTACACGTAGGCGCGCTGCTCGTCGAGGCTGACCACCAGCACCACCGGGCCGGCCGGCGACACCTCCGGGTGCCAGAGGAACTCGCCCGGCCGCAGGTCCAGCGGCCCGCGCGGCGCGTCCTGGGCCAGCACCGCGGCGGCGGCGAACAGCAGGGCCGCGGCCATGCCGCGCGCGGCGCGGCGCGGCAGGCCGCCGTCGCGCACGGTGGCATTCCCCGCATTGCGTTCTTCCGCCGCCATCGGCGTCCCTCCTTCCGGGCCGGATACCGCCTTCGCACCGGCTGCGCGGCACGGGCGTGGCGCGGGACGGTATCGGCCCGAGCCGAGTCCACACGGTGCCGCGTCGCGAGGGTTCGCGCAACGAGGCCACGGCGCGAGCGCGCATTCGGCATCGCGGGGGGCACCGGCCGTGCCCGGCGCCTGCGGCGAGCGGCAGCGCAACCGTGCTTGCAGGGGGCGACCCGGGGCGACGGAACCCCGGAAATCGCCGCCGCTCAGCCCAGCAGGTGCCCGCGCAGGGCCTCGTACTCCGGCGGCACCGGCACGGCATGGGCCGGGCGCGCCAGCAGGTCGGCCAGCGCCGGCGGCACGTCCACCGCATGGCCGACCAGCGGCTCGACCACCGCCTCGAACTTGGCCGGGTGCGCGGTCGCCGCCACCGCCCAGTCGCCGTCCGTGCCCTCGGCGCGCAGGGTCTGCAGCACGTGCATGGCGGTGGCGGTGTGCGGGCAGAACACCTCGCCGTGGCGCTCCCAGCGCGCGCGGATGGTGGCGCGGATGGTGGCGTCGTCCACCGAGATCGCGGTGAAGCCCGTGCGCAGCGCCGCATCGTCACCGGCGTACAGCCAGCGCAGGCGCTCGAAGTTGCTCGGCGCGCCCACGTCCATGGCGTTGGCGGTGGTGGCCACGCTGGCGCGCGGGACGTAGTCGTCGCCGGCGAAATACTCCGGCAGGACCCGGTTGGCGTTGGTCGCCAGCACGATGCGGCCCAGCGGCAGGCCCTGCGCGCGCACCAGGATCGCGGCCAGCGCGTTGCCCAGGTTGCCGGTGGGGACGACGAAGTTCAGCCGCTTGCCGGTGACCGCGTGGTGGGTCAGCGCCGCGTGCGCGTAGTAGCTCATCTGCGGCAGCAGCCGGCCCAGGCTGATGCTGTTGGCCGAGCTCAGCGGCACCTGCGCCTGCAGTTCGGCGTCGTTGAGCGCGCGCTTGACCAGCGCCTGGCAATCGTCGAACGAACCGGCCACGCGCAGCGCGGAGACGTTGCCGCCGAAGCAGCCCAACTGGTGCGCCTGGCGCGGCGACACGCGCCCATCCGGGTACAGCACCACCACGCGCAGTCCGGGCTGGCCGTGGAAGGCGGCGGCCACCGCCGCGCCGGTGTCGCCGGAGGTCGCCACCAGGATGGTCAGCGGCGCGGACGCACCGCGGCGGATGCGCGCCAGGGCCGCGGCCAGGAAGCGCGCGCCCACGTCCTTGAACGCCGCGGTGGGGCCGTGGAACAGTTCCAGCACGTGGTCGCCCGGGGTGGCCAGCGGTTCGAGCGGCACCGGGAAATCGAGGGCCTCGGCGCAGATCGCCGGCAACTCGGCCGCCAACGCATCGCCCTCGAAGAACGGCGCCAGCAGGGTGGAGGTGGTCTGCGCCAGGCTGTCGCCGGCCTGCAGCGCGCGCCCGGCTGGCAGCTTGGCCGGCACGTACAGGCCGCCGTCGGGGGCCAGGCCGGCGGCGATGGCCTGGCTGAGGGTGGCCGGCGGGGAGGCGTTGCGGGTCGAGATGAATTCCATGGTGGGTCCCGTATCGATCGTTTCTTGAGAGTCTGGAAATCTTGGATTCCGGAAGACGCGGCCGCCGCTACAGCAGCACCGCGCCGGGGCTGTCCAGGGATGAGACCCAGGCCTGGCTCTCGAAGCCGGCGCGGGCGAAGGCCGCCTGCACCGACGGCGCCGCGGCCTGCGCGCCCTCGCGGGACTCGAACCAGGCGAACACGCTCGGCCCGGCGCCGGAGATGCTGGCGCCCATCGCGCCGCTGTCCAGCACCGCGGCCTTGGCCTCGGCGAAGCCGGCGATCAGCGGGGCCCGGCGCGGTTCCACCAGCACGTCGCGCAGGCCGGCGCGGACCAGCTCCGCGTCGCCAGCGTGGCAGCCGGCCAGGACCAGCGCCAGGTTGGCGCTCTGGGCGACGAAGTCCTCCAGTGCGTAGCTGCCGGCCAGCGCCTCGCGCGCGCGGCGCGTCTCCAGCACCGCCTCCGGGTGCACCAGCAGGCTGTGCCAGCCGGCCGGCACCGGGATCCGCACCATGCGGTCGGCGGTGGCCAGCACCAGCCCGCCCAGCAGCATCGGCCCCAGGTTGTCGCCGTGCCGGCCGCCGCTGGCCACCGCCTCGCCGGCCAGCGCGAACGGATACAGCGCATGCCGGGTCAACGGGGCATCCAGCAGCGCGTTGGCCGCCACCAGCGCGGCCACGCAGGAGGCGGCCGAGCCGCCCATGCCCGAGCCCAGGGCGATGCCCTTGACGATCTCCAGCTCGAAGCCGAACGGCAGCTCCAGCGCCTGGCGCATGGCCATCAGCGCCATGCCGGCAGTGTTGCGCTCGGCCTCCAGCGGCAGCGGGAACGGCGCGCCCTCGATCGCGGCGATGCGCACCGTGGGTTCGGCGGTGCGGCGCACGGTCACCGTGTCGCCCACCCCGGCCAGGGCGAAGCCGAGGATGTCGAAGCCCACCGCCGCATTGCCGACCGAGGCCGGCGCGAACGCGGTCGCCCGGCGCTGGACACCGCTCACAGCCGCGCCCCGCGGCCGGCGGCCACCCGCAGCACGTCGGCGAACACGCCCGCGGCGGTCACCTCGGGGCCTGCACCGGGCCCCTGCACCACCAGCGGGTTGTCGCAGTAGCGGCGGGTGGTGAACTGGACCACGTTGTCGGTCAGGCGCAGGTTGGCGAAGGCGTGCGCGCGCGGCAGTTCCACCAGGCCGACGCTGGCGCGCCCCTCCGCGTCCAGCCGCGCCACGTAGCGCAACACCTTGCCCTCGGCTCCGGCGGCGGCCAGCCGCGCGGCGAAGCCCGCGTCCACCTCGTCCAGGCGGGCCATGAAATCGTCGACGCTGGCCTGGCGCAGCGCCTCGGGCACCAGGCTCTCCACGTCCACGTCCTCCAGGCTCAGCTCGCGCCCGGCCTCGCGCGCCAGGATCACCAGCTTGCGCGCCACGTCGGTGCCGGACAGGTCGTCGCGCGGGTCCGGCTCGGTGTAGCCCTGCGCGCGCGCCTGGGCGACCAACTGCGAGAACGGCACGCTGCCGTCGTACTTGTTGAACAGCCAGGCCAGGGTGCCGGAGAAGATGCCCTCGATGGAGGTCACCACGTCGCCGGTATCCAGCAGGTCGCGCAGGGTGGAGATCACCGGCAGGCCCGCGCCCACGGTGGCCTCGTAGCGGAAGCGCGCGCCGCTGGCGGCGGCGGCCTTGCGGATGGCCTTGTAGCGCTCCAGCGGCCCGGCGCCGGCCTGCTTGTTGGGGGTGATCACGTGGATGCCGGCGGCCAGCCACTGCGGGTAGCGGTCGGCGATCTGGGCGCTGGCGCTGCAGTCGACGATGACGATGTGCGGCAGGTGCGAATCGAGCAGTTGCTCGGTGAAGCGGTCCAGGTCGGCCGCCTCGCCGCTGGCGGCCAGGCGCTCGCGCCAGTCCTGGCCGATGCCGCGCACGTCCAGCACCTGCCTGCGGCTGGAGGCGATGGCGCGCAGGCGCAGGTCCAGGTTGGCGCGCTTGAGCAGCGGCCCGCGCGCGGCCAGGAGCTGGTCCACCAGCGCCGCGCCGACGTTGCCCGGCCCGATCACGCCCACCGCGAAGGTCTGCGGCGACAGCCAGAAGCCGGCGTGCGCGGCGCGCAGGGCGCGGGTGGCCTGCTCGCTGTCGATGGCCACCGAGATGTTGCGCTCGGACGAGCCCTGGGCGATGGCGCGGATGTTCACCTGCGCGCGCCCCAGCGACTGGAACAGGCGCGCGGCCACGCCCGGCTGGCCGGTCATGCCGTCGCCCACCGCGGCCAGCACGCTGATCCCCGGCACGTACTGCACGCGCTGCACCTGGCCGGCGGCCAGCTCGTGGCTGAAGGTGGCGGCCAGCGCGGCCTGCGCACGCTCGGCTTCGGCCTGCTTGACCACGCAGCAGATCGAGTGCTCGGAGGAACCCTGCGAGATCATCACCACCGACACCTTGGCGGTGCGCAGCGCGGCGAACACGCGCTCGGCCGTGCCCGGCACGCCGATCAGGCCGGTGCCCTCGAGGTTGAGCAGGGCCAGGTGGGGGCTCAGGGTCAGGCCCTTCACCGGGCCGTTGACGTCGCGCCCGGCGGTGATCCGGGTACCCGGGTGGTCGGGCTGGAAGGTGTTGCGGATGATGATCGGCAGGCCGCGCTCGATCGCCGGCGACATGGTCTGCGGATGCACCACCTTGGCGCCGAAGTAGGCCAGCTCGCAGGCCTCGTCGTAGCTGAGCGACTCCAGTTGCACCGCCTCGGGCACCACCCGCGGGTCGGCCGAGAGCACGCCGTCCACGTCGGTCCAGATCTGCAGTTCATCGGCCCCGAACAGGGCGGCGAAGATCGCGCCGGAATAATCGCTGCCGTTGCGGCCCAGGGTGGTGATGCGGTCCTGCGCGTCGCGGGCGACGAAGCCGGTGGCCACCACGCGGCGCTGCGGATGGGCCTGGCGCCAATCGGCCAGGCGCCGGGCGCTGCGATCCCAGTCCACGTCCACGCCCAGCTCGCCGTGGCTGACCACCAGCACCTCGCGCGCATCCAGCACCGCGCAGTCCTCGCCCAGCGCGCGCAGGTGCTCGCCCAGCAGCCGCGCCGAATACACCTCGCCCAGGCCCTGCACGCGCTGCGACACTTCCTCGGGCAGGCTGCCGATCACGCTCAGCGCGTCCAGCACCTGGAGCAGTTCCTCGAAGCGCTGGCCCAGCCATTCCAGCACCGGCGCGGCGCGCTCGCCCAGCAGCGAGGCGGCCGCCTCATGGTGCCGCGCATGCAGCGCCTGCCAGCGCTGGCGCCATTCCGGCGCCCCGGCCGCGGCGGCCTGGGCCAGCTCGATCAGCGCATCGGTCACGCCCTTCATCGCCGAGACCACGGCGACCTGGGTGGTCTCCTCGCGGGCGCGCAGCAGCCCGGCGACGTGGCGGTAGCGGTCGGCGTCGGCGACGGAGGTGCCGCCGAACTTGTGCACGACGGTACGCGCGGGTGCGGCGTCGGAGGAAGCGTTTGCGGCGGCGGGCGACGACATGGATGGACCTCGGGGTTCGAGGCCCTGCACGCGCATCCGGTAGCGGGTGTTCCCGCGCCCGGGATTCGGGTGCGGGGCCGTGGTTTCGTTGGTTACACGAACACGACCGACCGCACCGGACGGGTAATGCCGGTGGCGGTAATCGTGATGATGCCGATGGCCGGCGCGCACGCGCACTCCCGCCGCAGCGGCGGAACGGAACGGACGTGGCTGGCGCAAGGCTTCGACATGGTCTGCAAGGGGACACGATGCCATGGGGGCCTGTCAAGTGTTGCAGTGCCACATGCCCGGAATTTTCCGTTTCCACGGAAACGGACACCGCCCTGTCCGCAACGAGCGGCAACGAACAGAAGCGATGCACCCGCCGGCGAAGACGCGTCGGCGCCCACCGAAGCCGCCCACCGCGGACGCATGCGCCACGCCTGCAACCGACGCACCCGCGCCGCGTGGACCGGCCTGCGCCGCCCGCTTACGACGGCGACTGCCCCCACAGCAGCATCGCATCGCCATAGGAGAAGAACCGGTAGCGCTGCCGCACCGCGTGCCGGTAGGCCTCGAACACCCGCTCCTTGCCCGCGAAGGCCGACACCAGCATCAGCAGCGTGCTCTCCGGCAGGTGGAAGTTGGTGAGCAGCGCGTCCACGCTGCGGATGCGGTAGCCGGGATAGATGAAGATCCGGGTCTCCCCGGTGAACGGCCGCAGCTCGCCGCCATCGGGCGCGGCCGCGTCGCGCTGCCAGGCGCTCTCCAGCGCGCGCACCACCGTGGTCCCCACCGCCACCACCCGCCCCCCGGCCTGGCGCGTGCGCCGTACCCGCTCCACCAGTTCCGCGCCCACGTCCAGCCATTCGCTGTGCATGGCGTGCTCGCGCACGTCCTCCACCCGCACCGGCTGGAACGTGCCCGCGCCCACGTGCAGGGTGACGTGCCCGGCCTGCACGCCACGCTCGCGCAGGGCCTGCAGCAGCGCCGGGTCGAAATGCAGGCCGGCCGTGGGCGCCGCCACCGCGCCCGCCCTGCGGGCGAACACGGTCTGGTAGCGCGCGGCATCCTCGCGGTCGGGCGCGCGGCGGATGTAGGGCGGCAGCGGCAGGCGCCCGGCCTTGGACAACCAATGCTCCAACGGCCCGTCCACCTCGAAGCGCAGCAGGTAGAACTCGCCGTCGCGGCCCAGCACCTCGGCCTGGCCGCCGCCCTCCAGCGCGATCCGGCCGCCGGCCTTCGGCGGCTTGCTGGCGCGCACCTGGGCGCGCGCACGCGCGTCGGGCAGCAGCCGCTCGATCAGCATCTCCACCTGGCCGCCGCTGTCCTTGCGCCCGAACAGGCGCGCCGGGATCACCCGGGTGTCGTTGAACACCAGCAGGTCGCCCGGCTGCAGCAACTGCGGCAGGTCGCGCACCTGGCGGTCGCCGAATGCCTCCGGCACCGGCGGCACCAGCAGCAGGCGGCTGGCCGAGCGCTCGGGCAGCGGCGCCTGCGCGATCAGCTCCGCGGGCAGGTCGTAGTGGAAGTCGGACGTCTTCAAGGCGGCAGGCGGGCTCGGTAGCCGGCCATTGTAGCGGCGGGCGGCGCCGGGCTCAGCGCTCGAACTTGGTCGACAGCACGATCGCCGAGGACGTGCGCTCCACCCCGTCGACCGCGCCGATGCGGTCGGTCAGCACGTCCATCTGGTTGACGTCGCCGACCACGCCCAGCGCCACCAGGTCGTGGCCGCCGCTGACCGACTGCAGTGTGCGCACCTCCGGGATCGCGTGCAGCGCCTTGACCACGGCCGCCATCTTCTTGGGCGAGACGGTGATCATGATGTGCGCGCGTATCCGCGCCCGCTCCACGCCCTCGTCCACCCGTACCGTGTAGCCGCGGATCACGCCCTGGCGCTGCAGCCGGTCGATCCGGCTCTGCACCGTGGTGCGCGACAGGCCCAGCCGCCGGGCGATCAGCGCGGTGGGCGCGCGGGCATCCTCGCGCAGCAGGGACAGCAGTTGCTCGTCGGCGTCGGTGATCTTCATCGCGCTGTGGTTCTGTCGTCCCGGTTTCGTCGATTCGACGAAATTTCTCTTATCTATGCATAAATCATAGCTTCAAAACGACGATACCATCCAGATAATAGAAGTCACATACGCCGCAGGGAAAACCGCCATGTCCGTCCTCGCCCCCCTGGCCCCATTGCGCGCCCACCCCGGCCAGCGCCTGACCCCCGGCCTGGACGACGCCACCGTCGCCGGCCTGGCCGCTTCCCACCCGGACCTGGCCGCCGCCATCGACGCGGCAGCGGCCGAGTACGCGCGCCTGCGCGACTCGGCCGGCGACCTGCTGGACCGCGACGAGGCCGAGCAGATCCAGGTCCTGCAATCGGGGCTGGTCAACTTCTACCCCGACGATTGCGTCACCCCCTACGTCGCCCTGGCCGCGCGCGGGCCGTGGCTGGTCACGCTCAAGGGCGCGGTGGTGTACGACGCCGGCGGCTACGGCATGCTCGGCTTCGGCCACGCCCCGGAAACGGTGCTGGAGGCCATGGCGCGGCCGCAGCCGATGGCCAACGTGATGACCGCCAACCTGGCCCAGCGCCGCTTTACCGAGGCGCTGCGCAAGGAGATCGGCCACACCCGCGGCGGCTGCCCGTTCGCCCGTTTCATGTGCCTGAACTCCGGCTCGGAGGCAGTCGGCCTGGGCACCCGCATCGTCGACGTCAACGCCAAGCTGCAGACCGACCCGGGCGCGCGCCACGCCGGCGCGACGATCAAGCGGCTGGTGGTCAAGGGCAGCTTCCACGGCCGCACCGACCGGCCCGGCCTGTACTCCGATTCCAGCCGCCGCGCCTACGTGCAGCACCTGGCCAGCTATCGCGGCGAGGACTCGGTGATTCCCATCGCGCCGTACGACGTGGCCGCGCTGCACGATGCCTTCTCCGAGGCGCAGCGCAACGGCTGGTTCATCGAAGCGGTGTTCCTGGAGCCGGTGATGGGCGAAGGCGACCCCGGCCGCGCGCTGCCGCTGGACTTCTACAACGCCGCCCGCGAACTGACCCGCGCGCACGGCGGCCTGCTGCTGGTCGACTCCATCCAGGCCGGCCTGCGCGCGCACGGCGTGCTGTCGCTGGTGGACTACCCCGGCTTCGAAGGCGCGCAGCCGCCGGACATGGAGACCTACTCCAAGGCGCTCAACGCCGCCCAGTTCCCGCTGTCGGTGCTGGCCGCCACCGAGCATGCCGCCGGTCTGTACCGCAAGGGCGTGTACGGCAACACCATGACCGCCAACCCGCGCGCGCTGGACGTGGCCTGCGCCGCTCTGGACCTGCTCACCCCGCAGGTGCGCGCCAACATCCGCGAGCGTGGCGCGCAGGCGCTGCGGAAACTGGCGCGACTGCAGGAAGAACTGGGCGGCGCCATCGTCCAGGTGCAGGGCACCGGCCTGCTGTTCTCGTGCGAGCTGGCGCCGCAGTACAAGTGCTACGGCGCCGGTTCCACCGAGGAATGGCTGCGCCGGCACGGGGCCAACGTGATCCACGGCGGCGAGAACTCGCTGCGCTTCACCCCGCACTTCCGCATGGACGAGGCGGAGCTGGACCTGCTGGTGGGGCTGATCGGACGCGCGCTGCGCGACGGGCCGCGGCGCGAGCCGGCCACGTCCGCCTGAACCTGGCCGACGCCCCCTTCGCCGCCGGCGCCTCGCCGGCCGGCGGTTCGTCGGGCAGACTCTGCCGGCCTTCCCCCGCAACGCGTCCGAGGAGCCCGGCATGAAGACCGTCGAAGTCCGCCACCCGCTGGTCCAGCACAAGATCGGCCTGCTGCGCGACGCGGGCCTGAGCACCAAGGGCTTCCGCGAGCTGGTCGCCGAACTGGCCACGCTGCTGGCCTACGAGGCCACCGCCGACCTCCCGACCGAGGCGGCGACCGCCATCGGCTGGGCCGGCGAGGTGGAGGTGCGCCGCATCGCCGGCGCCAAGATCACCCTGGTACCGATCCTGCGCGCGGGGCTGGGCATGCTGCCGGGCGTGCTGGCGTTGATCCCGGCGGCCAAGGTCGGCGTGGTCGGACTGCAGCGCGACGAACAGACGCTGCAGCCGGCGCCCTACTTCGAACGCCTGACCGGCCGCCTCGACGAGCGCGACGCGCTGATCCTGGACCCGATGCTGGCCACCGGCGGCACCCTCATCGCCACCATCGACATGCTCAAGCGCGCCGGTGCGCGGCGGATCAAGGGGATCTTCCTGGTCGCCGCGCCGGAAGGCCTGGCCGCGCTGGAGCGGGCGCATCCGGACGTGGAAGCCTATACCGCCGCCATCGACCGGCGCCTCGACGAGAAAGGCTACATCCTGCCCGGCCTGGGCGACGCCGGCGACCGCATCTTCGGTACCCGGCTGTAGCCGCCCGCCTCCACGCACGCCATCCGCGCCTCCCGTAGGAGCCGGCTTCAGTCGACGACCCGGGCCGGCGCCCGCCACGCCCAGCGCACCGGCAGGGCGGCGCCGGCCGTACCCGGCTCCTACGGCGGCGTCAGCGCCTGCAATGCCGCGGCCACGTACACCAGCGGCGCGTTCCAGTTGATCGCCACCTCGTTGCTGGCATAGCTGCAGTCGTGGTCCAGCCACGACAATGCCGGCAGCGCGGAGGCGTAGCGCACCGGGCAGTCCTTGGCATCCTGCTGGCCCGGGTTGGGCCCGCCGGACAACCAGCCCGGCACCGGCTCGAGGATGCCATCGGCCTGCGAAGGCCGGTGGTGGACGTGCATCGGGCTGCGCAGGCCCTGCCCGGTCACGAACGACACGCCCAGCGGGTTGCGGCCCAGCACGTAGTCCAGTTGCGACTGGGCCGCATCCAGGTACTCGCGGTCCTGGGTGAGGCGATGGCCCTGCAGCAGCAGCATGGCCTGGTTCAACGCCACCGCGTTGCTGCCCCAGACGAAATCCCCCGGCTGCATCGCCAGCCGCCAGGCCGAGTCGCGCCACTGCGCGGCCAGCGCGGCCGACACCTCTGCCAGGCCCGCCTCCACGCGCTCGCGCACGGCCGGGTCGGGCAGGCGCTCGCGATGATGGGCCAGCGATATCCAGCCCAGCGCACCCACATCGGCCCAGGAGGGCACGCCCGGCGCCGCGGCGTGGCGGCCGAACGCATCCAGGTAGTCCGCCTTGCCGGTGAGCAGGTACAGCTCGGCCGCCGCCCAGGCGAACTCGTCCTCGAACCGCCCGTCGCCGTAGGCGCCGGTATGCACGTCCTTGGGCTGCCGGTAGACCGCGTCCGGATGCGCCTGCGCCCATTGCCACGCCGCCTCGGCCGCCTCGCGCATGCGCGCCGCCTGCCCGGGGAAATGCGCCTCGAACGGGGCGTACACGCGGCTGGCGGTGGCCATCACCGCGGCGAAGTCCAGCGCCGCGGCGGTGCCCTTGCCGACCATGTAGCGGGCCTGGGTGGCCGCCTTCGGCATCACCGTGCCGTCGAAGCGCAGGTTGGTCAGCTTGTGGTAGACCCCGCCGTCACCCGGGTCCTGCATGGACAGCATCCATTCCAGGTTCCACCAGGCCTCGTCCAGGAGGTCCGGCACCGCGTCGCCGCTCTCGGGGATGCCGATGTCGCGCGCGCCGAAGAAGCCCGGGTAGTGTTCCCAGGCGGCCAGCAGGGTCCAGGTGGTGATGCCGGAATTGACCACGTACTTGTTGTAGTCGCCCGCGTCGTACCAGCCCTTGGGCGCGGCCACCACGGTCCTGGCCGGCCGCGACGCCGAGGCGGCGGAGGCATGGATCCTCACCTTGGTGTCCGGATGGCCGGCCGCGCGCGCGTACCGGCCCGCGTGGCGCGATTCCAGCGCGGTGCCGGCGCGGTTGAAGTAGAAGGCCTTGAGGGCCGCGTCGGCCAGGCCGGCATAGGCCTGCGGGTCGACCGGGAAGGGGTCGGACGGTGGCAGGCCTTCCACCCGGACCCGGTAGCGCCCCGGCGCGGACAGCGCGCTCAGGTCGGCCACCGCCGCGTCGCGCGCCGCCGGTTCCCAGCGCGCGGGCGCCGACAGTTCGCCGCGCAGCACCACCTGCCCGTCGCCCTCGCGCACCACCTCGAACACATGCGCGCCCCGCCCCTCCACCAGCGCCAGCTTGCGCGCGCCGGGCAGGTAGCCGAGCTGGTCGACCCGGATCGCGGCGACGGCGGGAGCCTGGCCATCCGCCTGGGCCGCGCAGGCCGGCGAAGCGCACAGTGCGGCCAGCGCCGCGGCGAGGAACGGGACGGACGGCGAGCGTGGCTTCATGCGCGGGTTCTCCTGGCGGGACAGCCCGGCATGGTCGGTGCCCGCGCCTGCCCGAGCAAGACGCTTTCCGGAATACCTCCGCGGCGCCGCGGCGCGATTCGCCTTCAGGCCGCCAGCGGCCGCGCCCTCAACTCGGCCACCTCGTGCTCGGTGCCGAAGCGGCCCTTGCCGTCGCGCACCACCCGCGCCAGCGCGCAGGCCGGGTCGTGGGTGAAGAACAGGTGCACGCCGCGCGCCAGCTTGTCTTCCAGGAAGGCGCGCTTTTCGTCGATCAGCAGTTCGGCGTTGCGGTCGTAGCCCATGGTGATGGGCAGGTGCACCCACGAGCGGCCCGGGATCAGGTCGGCGCAGAACGCCACCCCGCCGTGCGGCCGCCCGTCCACCATGTCCGGCCCGGCGATCTCGGCCAGCATCAGGCCCGGCGTGTGCCCGTCGCTGAAGCTGAAACGCACCGCCTCGCCCAGCGCGAGCGAGTGCGCGCCGTCGACGATCTCCAGCCGGCCGCTGGCCTCCAGCAGCCCCGGCAGTTCGGGGATGAAGCTGGCGCGGTCGCGCGGATGCGGGTGCCGCGCCCGTTCCCAGTGCGCGGCGCCGACCAGGTAGGCGGCGTTGGGGAACAGCAGCTCCGGCGCGCGCCCTTCGGCCCAGGGCGCCAGCAGCCCGCCGGCGTGGTCGAAGTGCAGGTGGCTGAGCACCACCACGTCGATGTCCTCGTGCTCGAAGCCGGCCTCGCGCAGCGAGTCGACCAGCACGTGGCGGTCCTCCTGCACGCCGTAGCGCTCGCGCAGCCTGGGCTCGAAGAACGCGCCGATACCGGTCTCGAACAGCACCGTCTTGCCGCCCAGCGGGCTGGCCAGCAGCGCGCGGCAGGCGAGGTCGATGCGGTTATGCTCGTCCGGCGCGGCCCATTGCGCCCACATCGCCTTGGGGGCGTTGCCGAACATGGAGCCGCCGTCGAGCTTCTGCGAATTGCCGCGGATGGACCAGAGTTTCATGTGCGGATGCTAGCCCCGTTCCGGTTAAGAATCCGCAAGCCGCGGGCACTTCCGCCAGGCCGCATCAGACCGTGCCGGCGGCCCTCAGCAACCCGTGCACGGCCGCGCCCAGCAACACCGCCCAGGTCAGGGTGGTGCCCATCAGCCGCCCGGTGGAAACCCCCGCGCTGCCGAACAGGCCCCAGGCATGCAGCAGGCGTGCGGCCAGCAGGGTCAGGCCATAGCCCCACACCCCGGCCGCGGCGGTGCCGGACAGCTCCAGCAGCGACAGCAGCAGCAGCGCCAGCGGCACGTACTCGCCGAAATTGGCATGCGCGCGGACGCGTCGCGCCAGCACTTCGTCGCCGCCATGGCCCAGGCCCACCCGCGCCGCGCGCCGGCGCAGCACCACCGACAGCGACAACGCCAGGTACAGCAGCGCATGCAGCGCGGCGATGGCCAGGCTGGCGCGCGGGCTCATCGCGCCGGCTCCGTCGTCGCGCGCACCTCGCCCTTGCCGGCCGGGTTGCGCGGATCGCTGCCGCTGCTCAGCTTGTTCGCGCCGCGGTCCCACAGCACGGTCTGCAGGTTGCCCCAGGCGTGGCTGGAGGCATGCGCGGACACCGTGTCCTCCGGCAACTGCAGAGCGTGGCCCATCGCGCGCAGGCGCGCGGCGGTCGCCGCGTCGAAGGCGCCCGGCTCGGCCAGGATCACGTCGGGCAGCCACTGGTGGTGGTAGCGCGGCAGCGCGGCGACGTCCTGCGCACCCAGGCCATCGGCGTAGCCCAGCACCCCCAGCAGGACCATGGTGATGATGCGGCTGCCGCCGGGCGTGCCGAGCACGGCGACCTTGTCGGGCGAGACCATGAAGGTGGGCGTCATCGAGCTGAGCGGGCGCTTGCCCGGTTCCGGCGCGTTGGCCTCGAAGCCCATCACCCCGAAGGCGTTGGCCTGGCCTGGCAGCAGCGCGAAGTCGTCCATCTCGTTGTTCAGCAGCACGCCGGTGCCTGGCGGCACCAGGCCGGACCCGAACAGCAGGTTCACCGTCTGGGTGGCGCCCACGCGGTTGCCCTGCGCATCGATGATCGAGAAGTGGGTGGTCTCCTCGTCCTCCAACGGCGTGGGCAGGCCGGAGAAGGAATCGCTGGGCGTGGCCTTCTCCGGGTTGATGGTGGCACGCAGGCCGGCGGCGTAGTACGGGCTGGTCAGCACGTCCACTGGCACGTGCGCGAAGTCCGGGTCGCCCAGGTAGAAGGTACGGTCGCGGTAGGCGCGGCGCATCGCCTCCACCGCCAGGTGCGCGCGATGCGCCGGGTCCAGCCTGCCCAGGTCCCAGCCGGCCAGTACCTGCAGCATCTGCGCCAGAGCCACGCCGCCGGAGGACGGCGGCGGCGCGGTGACGATCTCCCAGCCACGGTAGGCGAAGCGCAGCGGCTCGCGCTCCTTGACGGTGTAGCCGGCCAGTTCCTCGGCGGTCCAGCGCCCGCCCTGGGCGCGCACGCCGGCCAGCAGCTTCTTCGCCACCGGGCCGCGGTAGAAACCGTCGAAGCCCCTTCCGGCCAGCGCCTCCAGGGTGCGGGCCAGGTCGGGCTGCTTCAGCACCTGCCCCGTCCGCGGCGGACCGCCGCCGGCCAGGAACACCGCGCGGGTGCCGGGATAGCGCTCCATCACTTCGCGCCGCGCCGCATAGCCGCGCTCCAGCCGTTCGTAGACCGGGAAACCGTCGCGGGCCAGGCGGATCGCCGGCGCCAGGCTGGCCGAAAGCGGCAGCCGGCCGTAGTCGCGCGCCAGGTGCACCAGCGCGGCCGGCAGGCCCGGAATGGCCGCCGCCCACGGCCCGTTCTGCGAATGCTCCCGGTCCAGCTTGCCGTCCGCACCGCGGTAGCGCGCGGGATCGGCCGCGGCCGGGGCGGTCTCGCGCGCGTCCAGGAACACGTCGTGTCCGTCGCTGGCCCGGTGCAGCAGGAAGAAGCCGCCACCGCCCAGCCCGGAACTGATCGGCTCGACCACCGACAGCGCCGCCGAAACCGCCACCGCCGCATCGAATGCGTTGCCGCCGTTCTCCAGCGCCTCGAAGCCGGCCTCGGTGGCCAGCGCATGGGCGCTGGCGATGGCCGCGCCGCGCGGCTGCGCGGCCGGCGCATGGGTGCCCGGCGAATCCGCCGCCACGGCATCGGCGGCGGCGGCCGGCAGCACCGGCACGAGAAGGAAAGCCAGCCACAGCAGGCGCGGGAGGAAGGTCATGGGGCGGCCTCGGGGACGTAGAGTTCGGGATGCTCCCGCTGCAGGCGACGCAGCTTCTGCAGCAGCGTCTCCTGGCTTTCGGGAAGGTCCGGATCGGGTTCGATGCATTCGACCGGGCAGACGACCACGCATTGCGGTTCGTCGAAGTGGCCGACGCACTCGGTGCAGCGCGCCGGATCGATCACGTAGATGGCCGGGCCCATCGAGATGGCCCGGTTGGGACAGGCCGGCTCGCAGACGTCGCAGTTGACGCAGAGTTCGTTGATCTTCAGGGACATCGGCTTGCGGTTCGAATCACGGCGCCGGTACCGCGGATATCGCTCCGGTGGAGGTGGG
Source organism: Pseudoxanthomonas broegbernensis (assembly GCF_014202435.1). Taxonomy (GTDB): domain Bacteria; phylum Pseudomonadota; class Gammaproteobacteria; order Xanthomonadales; family Xanthomonadaceae; genus Pseudoxanthomonas; species Pseudoxanthomonas broegbernensis. The sequence goes on from NZ_JACHGU010000003.1 coordinate 400,571, forward strand.
GCTTGATGGCTCGGTCGCCCCCTGGCCCGTCGTTCCCGCACGGGCGGGAACCCGATGACTTTCGCGCAACACGCGGCCCGCGGCCGTGAAAGCGGAAGCGGCGGGACGCGCGATCCCGCCCTTGAGGGGACGACCGCCCCGCAAGGACCCGGCCGCCTGGGCGGCCGGGCGCTGGAGGACGGTCACTTGGCTTCGACGAAGACGTACTCGGCGCCGGTGGGGGCCAGCACCGCCTGCACGCGGTCGTTGTCGGCCGCCTCGCCGATGAACAGGATGCGCACGCCCTTGAGCGTATCGGCGGGCACGTCCTTGAACGCGACCTCGATCAGGTCGGCCATCTTGGCCGAGGCCGGCGAGCCGAAGGCCAGCAGGTTGCCCTTCTGGATGCCGCGGGCCATGGCGGTGGTGGCCGCCTCGACCTGGCGCTGGTACTTGGCCTCGAACTCCGGGTCCGACTCCGGCGGCAGGTAGTACAGGAACGGGTTGTTGGTGATGGCGCCCATGTTCTCCTGCACCACCGCCGGCAGGTAGGCCTTCCAGCCCGCGTCGTCGTCCTTGGCCGGCGCGGCCAGCGCCTTCTTCTCGGACGCCGCGTTGGCCACGGCCGCCTCGTCCTTGCAGGCGGTCAGCAGCAGCGGCGAAATCAGCATGCAGGCGAGCACGATGGCACGCGTGGTCTTGTTCATCTGGAACCTCCCGTAGTTCTCAAGTGTGATTCGGAAACTGCATCGCCCCGCCTGGCATCGCGCAGGGCCGCGGCCACCGCCGGTGTCACGAAGCCCGAGACATCGCCTCCCAATCGGGCGATCTCGCGCACCAGCGAGGATGAGATGAAGCTGTACTTCTCGGCCGGGGTCAGGAACAGGGTCTCGACCTCCGGGATCAGGTGGCGGTTCATGCTCGCCATCTGGAACTCGTACTCGAAGTCCGACACCGCGCGCAGGCCGCGCAGCAGCACGCCGGCGCCGACGTCGCGGACGAAGTGGGCCAGCAGCGAGTCGAAGCCGCGCACCTCCACGTGCGCATGCTCGGCCAGCGCTTCGCGGGCCAGGCGCACGCGCAGCTCCAGCGGCAGTGTCGGCCCCTTGACCTGGCTGGCGGCCACGCCGACGATCACCTTCTCGAACAACGGCGCGGCGCGCGCGACCAGGTCGATGTGGCCGTTGGTGATCGGATCGAAGGTGCCGGGGTAGACAGCGGTGCGGCGATTGACCACTCGGACGCTCTAAGGTGCCGGACGGGTACCATCGAGTGTATCAGTGCGCCCCATCCCCGGGCCACGATAGAGCGCCGCCCGCGACTGCGCGGTACGCAATTCGCGGTGCAGCCGCCAGCCGGCCGGAAGCGGCGGCGGCGGCGCGGCGGCCGGCGACTCCACGTAGACCCAGGCATCGGCCTCCAAACGCGGGACCAGCGCGGGCAGCACCACCTCCCACAGCCCGGCGGCAAACGGCGGGTCGACGAAGGCGATGGTGGCCAGCCCGTCGGGCGGCGCGTCCAGCCAGCGCAGCGCGTCCTCGTTGACCACCCGCACCCGCTCCCGCGCGCCCAGCCGCTGGACGTGCGCGTCCAGCGCCGCGGCCAGGGCCGGGTCGCGTTCCACCAGGGTGGCCTGCGCCGCGCCGCGCGACACCGCCTCCAGCCCCAGCGCGCCGCTGCCGGCGAACAGGTCCAGCACGCGCGCGCCGGGCAGCGCCGGCATCAGCCAGTTGAACAAGGTCTCGCGGACCCGGTCGGAGGTGGGGCGCAGGCCGGGCCTCCCGGGCACCGGCAGCCGCGTGCCGCGCCAGCGCCCGCCGATGATGCGCACGCTGCCCGGCGCATGCGCCGCGGCCCCGCCACGCGCCGGCGCGCGCCGGCTCATGCGGCCGGGCACCGGCGCGGTGTTCCCCGCGCATGCGCGCGTGCAAGGGCCGTACGGGAACGCGGTGCTAGCATGTGCGCATTCTCCGACATCCACGCGCAATGGTCAGTTTTTTCCGCCGCAAGAAGCCCGAATCCGGCCCCGCCGCACGCCCCGGCGGGCGCCTGAGCGCCGAGGAACTGGCCGCCGCGTTCCCGCAGGCGCCCAATCCCGCCGAAGGCGCCAGCGGCGAAGACGGCGCCATCGACCCGGCGGCCGGCGCGGTGCGCGTGGAGCCGGCGGTGATCGTGCAGGAAGGCGTCGAAAGCGCCACCGAGGCCGTCATCGACATCGATCCCGGCACGGTGGTCGGCCCCGGCCAGCCGATCCAGCCGGCGGCCGCGCCCGGCAAGTCCGGCTGGCGCGAGCGGCTGCGCAACAGCGCCTTCGCCCGCAGCTTCGGCGGCCTGTTTTCCGGCAACCCGCGCCTGGACGACGACCTGCTGGACGAGGTGGAGACCGCCCTGCTCACCGCCGACGTCGGCGTCGCCGCCACCACCGCGCTGGTCGAGGGCCTGCGCAAGCGGATGAACGCGCGCGAATTCGCCGACGCCGGCGCCCTGCTGGCGGCCTTGCGCGCCGACCTGGTCGCGATGCTGCAGCCGGTGGCGCAGCCGCTGGCCATCGACCGCGGCATCAAGCCCTTCGTGCTGCTGACCGTGGGCGTCAACGGCGTCGGCAAGACCACCACCATCGGCAAGCTGGCGCGCCGCTACAAGGACGAGGGCCGCAACCTGATGCTGGCCGCCGGCGACACCTTCCGCGCCGCGGCCGTGGCCCAGTTGCAGGCCTGGGGCGAGCGCAACGGCGTGGCCGTGATCGCCCAGGGCCAGGACGCGGATGCCGCCTCGGTGGCCTACGACGCGCTGCAGGCGGCCAAGGCCCGCGGCGCCGACGTGCTGATCGCCGACACCGCCGGCCGCCTGCATACCCAGGTGGGCCTCATGAACGAACTGGGCAAGATCAAGCGCGTGCTGCAGAAGCTGGACCCGGCCGCGCCGCACGAGGTGCTGATGGTCATCGACGGCACCACCGGCCAGAACGCGCTCAGCCAGTTGCGCCAGTTCCATGCCGCCGTCGGCATCACCGGGCTGGTGGTGACCAAGCTGGACGGCACCGCCAAGGGCGGCGTGGTGTTCGCCCTGGCCCGCGAGTTCGGCATCCCGATCCGCTACGCCGGCATCGGCGAACGGCCCGAGGACCTGCGCGTGTTCGACCCGCGGGCCTTCGTCGACGCGCTGCTGCCCGAGGCACTGGGCGCCTGACCGCGCCATGCCCATGGGCGACACGATCCGCTCGCATCGGCGGGCCATGATGCATTCGCCGCGGCCGGGCGAAGGATGCCTCCTGCGCCGTACCCCGCACGCGGCCGTTCCACCTGCGGGGACGCCATGATCGGCGACCCGGCGAGCGGCGATTTCGCCCCGCGCCTGTTGCGCTGGTTCGACCGCCACGGCCGCCATGGCCTGCCCTGGCAGCATCCGCGCACGCCCTACCGGGTGTGGCTGTCGGAGATCATGCTGCAGCAGACCCAGGTGGCCACGGTCGTCCCGTACTTCCTGCGCTTCGTCGAACGCTTCCCCACCCTGCCCGGCCTGGCCGCCGCCTCCACCGACGAGGTGATGGCGCACTGGGCCGGCCTGGGCTACTACGCCCGCGCCCGCAACCTGCACGCGGCCGCGAAGCGGTGCGTGGAGCGCCACGGCGGCGAACTGCCGCAGGACTTCGATGCCCTCCACGCCCTGCCCGGCATCGGCCGCAGCACCGCCGGCGCGATCCTGGCCCAGGCCTGGGGCGGGCGCCGCGCCATCCTCGACGGCAACGTCAAGCGGGTGCTGGCGCGCTGGCATGGCGTGGAAGGATGGCCGGGCGCGCCCGCGGTGGAGAAGCGGCTGTGGGCGCTGGCCGAAGCCCATGTCGAACACGTCCCCGACGGGCGCATGGCCGACTACACCCAGGCGCAGATGGATTTCGGCGCCACCCTGTGCACCCGCGCCAATCCCGCCTGCCTGCCGTGCCCCGTGCGCGAAGGCTGCAGCGCGCTGCACGAAGGGCGCGTGGACGCCCTGCCCACGCCGCGTCCCGGCAAGCCGCTGCCGGAACGCGAGGCGGTGGCCCTGCTGCTGGAGAACGCGCGCGGCGAACTGCTGCTGCAGCGGCGCCCGCCCACCGGCATCTGGGCCTCGCTGTGGACCCTGCCGCAGGCCGACACCGACGCGCTGATGCGCCGATGGTTCGCACGCGAGGCGGACGGCGACTACGACGCGGCCGAGGAACTGCCCCTCATCGTCCACACCTTCAGCCATTACCGCCTGCGCCTGCAGCCGCGGCGCCTGCGCAAGGTCGCGCCCCGGCCGGGGGTGGGCGACAATGAGGACCTGCGCTGGGTGACGCGTACCGAACTGGCCGCCCTGGGCCTGCCGGCGCCGATCCGCAAGCTGCTCGACTCCCTCTGACCGGCTGCCCGATCATGTCCCGCACCGTTTTCTGCCAGTACCAGCAACGCGACGCCGAAGGGCTGGACTTCGTCCCCTGGCCCGGCCCGCTGGGCCAGCGCATCCACGCCCACATCGGCAAGCCCGCCTGGTCCGCCTGGCTGGCGCACCAGACCATGCTGATCAACGAGAACCGGCTCTCCCCGCGCGACCCCAAGCACCGCGCCTTCCTCGAGGACGAGATGGAGAAGTTCCTGTTCGGCGGCGGGGCGGAGAAGCCGGCCGGCTACGTGCCGCCCGCCGGCGAGGGCTGACGGCACACGGCAACGCCGCGCCGAGGGGCGGGCGAAGACGCGCGCCGCGCCGCCCTCAAGGCTGTTCCGCCGGATCGGCCGCTTCGCGCGGCTGCGTGCTGGCCTGCCGCAGTTCCTGCTCGGACCGCTTCACGCCCTTGGCATCGACCGGCCGGATCGCGTCGATCCTGCAGGGAACGCGCCCCACCTGCCCGACCATCGGCCCAAGCGGCATCACGCTGTCCGAGCGCGCCTGCACCTGCCCGCCGAAGCTGGTGACCGAGATCGCCGTGGCGTAGTCCAGGTCGTGGCAGGGACCGACCAGTTCCAGCAGCCACGCCTGGTTCGGCCGGGTCCACACCACCATCGCGCGGTTGCCCAGCGGCGACCAGCCCTGCAACCCGCCGAACAGCGAGAAACCGCGCACCGGTTCGCCGGCGTGCGCCTGGTACATCGCCAGCCGCTCGGCATCGCTCAGGCGCGGCGCGCTCGAACAACCGGCCGCCACCGCCAGCGCGAGGACCGCAAGCATCTTCTTCATGTCCACGACCTTCTGGATGGGAGGCTTCCGATGATCCCCCTTCCGCGCCCGCGGCCAACGGCTCCCGTCCCCGCATGTTCAGCCCCCGTCCTGCTTGTCGTATTCCACCGGCCCCGTTATCATGCCGCCCCTTGCAGCGGCCAAGCCGCGGCACGTGGCCGGGTAGCTCAGTTGGTAGAGCAGGGGATTGAAAATCCCCGTGTCGGGGGTTCGATTCCCTCCCCGGCCACCATGAATTTCAAGACGTTAGGAAGCCCGCACTGGTTGCGGGCTTTCTTCGTTTCGCCTGGCCGCTCGCCGTTTCCGGGCCGGGCCACGCGGCCTCGGGAGGGATCGACGATTCCGTAACGGAACGCATCGGAGCGGGTGCTAGCATCCGCCCGACGCCATCCCCGGAGGCTCCATGCGCGCCTTTCCGATGCTGCTTGTGCTCTGCCTGGCGATGTCGCCCCTGGCCGTCCACGCCGACGAACCGGTCGCCTCGGTGCCGGAGCTGGAACTGTCGCGCTACGCGGGCCAGTGGTACGAGATCGCGCACCTGCCGGTGTCGTTCCAGCGCAAGTGCGTGCGCGAGATCACCGCCACCTACAGCCTGCGCCGCGACGGCTCGATCGGGGTGCGCAACGCCTGCCGCACCCGCGACGACGGACTGGAGGAGGCGCAGGGCGTGGCGCGCACGGTGGAAGGCCATCCGGGCCGGCTGCAGGTGCGCTTCGTCCCCGACTGGCTGTCCTGGCTGCCGCTGGTGTGGGCCGACTACTGGGTGCTGGAGCTCGATCCGGACTACCAGTGGACGATGGTCGGCGAACCGGGACGCAAGTACCTGTGGATCCTGTCGCGCGAGCCGTCGATGGACCGCGGGCTGTTCGATCGGCTGCGCGCGCGCGCCGAGGCGATGGGCTACGACCTGTCGCCGCTGGTGATCGCCGCGCCGCTGCGCGAGGCGCCGGCCACGCCGTAGTATCCTGCCGTCCTCATCGATCCGGAGGCGGCATGAAGCGTTTCCTGCAACTGTTCGCGTTGGCCCTGGCCCTGGCCGTGCTTGCCGGGTGCGGCAAGAACACGCGGCGCGTATCGCCGCCCTCGGTTTCGATCCAGCAGTTGGCGGTGCAGGCCAATGGCAACTGGGTGGTGGACGTGCGCGTGCACAACTTCAGCAGCGTCTCCATGCAATTCCATACCCTGGAGCTTGCGGTGAGCGTGGACGAGCACGCCGCCGGCACCCTGCGGGCCGCGCCGGGCATGTCGATCGGCCCGACCTCGGCCGACGTGGTCAAGGCCACGTTCAAGCCGGATGGCATGGCCCGGATCGCCGTGGCCGACGCGCTCGCCGGCAGGCGTTCGCTCGCCTACCGGCTGGAAGGCAAGGTATCGGCCACGCCGGACGAGGCGAGGAAGCCGCGTGAATTCGAGATCGACTACCGCAGCTCGGTCAATCCGGCGCCGGGGCTGGACGGGGTATTGCGCTGAGCGCGGCGGCGCGCGTGCCCAACCGTCATCGATGAGGTATAAGCTGTGTTCTCGATGGAGACGGACACAGCGACGCCAGGCCCGATCCGCGCCGGTGCGAACGCACCGGCCGCGCCCCCGCCTCCGGTGCGGACCTTCGCACCGGCACTGCGCGTTCTTTCGCTCGATGCCCACGGCCGGGCGATGGACTGGATCCACTGGCAGGACGCGACCTGCCTCTACGCCCGCGACGCCGTCGCCTGGACCCTGGGCGTGCCCTGCCTGCGCGTGCACGGCGGCATCGCCCGCAACACCGGCGACCGCAGCTTCATCGACCTGCACCCCATCGTCGCCACCCGCGGCCAGGTCCATCCGCGCGCGCTGGACCCCACCCCCGCGCTGTCCAACACCGCGCTGTTCGCGCGCGACGCGCACCTGTGCCTGTATTGCGGCCGGCAGTTCGGCCGCCCGCACCTCACCCGCGACCACGTGGTGCCGCTGTCCAAGGGTGGCCGCGACGCGTGGGAGAACGTGGTCACCGCCTGCTTCCACTGCAACTCGCGCAAGAGCGACCGCACGCCGCAGCAGGCGCACATGCCGCTGCTGGCCGTGCCCTACCGGCCGAGCTGGATCGAGCACCTGATCCTCTCCAACCGCAACATCCTGGCCGACCAGATGGCCTTCCTGAAGTCGCAACTGCCCAAGCGCTCCAAGCTGTCGGCATGACGGCCGGCGCATCGGCGATCCCGCTTGCGGCCGCGATGCCGGCCCCCGGCCCCGGACCCTTCGCAGGCTGAAGCCGATTCCCGCCGGCAGGGGCGGCTACGCACCCGCCCTTTGCGCGGGAGCCGGATCTCGCCGGCGACCGCCGCCGGGGAACGGCGCCCCTGAACGGCCTTGCTTGCCCCGTCACGCCCCCGGGGAGGACAATGGCGGCCCGTATGGTGCCCGCAGCAAAATGATCGATCCCGCCCGCTACCCGCGTCTGTCGCGCATCGATTCGCCCGCCGACCTGCGCCAGTTCGACGAGGCCGAACTGCCAGCGGTGGCGGACGAATTGCGGACCTACCTGATCGAGTCGGTCGGCCGCAGCGGCGGCCACTTCGGCGCCGGGCTCGGCGTGGTGGAGCTGACCGTGGCCCTGCACTGGCTCTACGAGACCCCGGCCGACCAGTTGGTGTGGGACGTGGGCCACCAGACCTACCCGCACAAGATCCTCACCGGCCGCCGCGACCGCATCCACACGGTCAAGCAGAAGGGCGGCGTGGCGCCGTTCCCGAAGCGCGAGGAAAGCGAGTACGACACCTTCGGGGTCGGCCATTCGTCGACGTCGATCTCCGCGGCGCTGGGCATGGCCATCGCCGCGCGGCTCAAGGGCGGCGGCCAGGACGATGCCGCGCCTCCCAAGGTGGTCGCGGTGATCGGCGACGGCGCGATGACCGCGGGCATGGCCTACGAGGCCCTCAACCACGCCGGCGGCATGGACCCCGAGCCCGACCTGCTGGTGGTCCTCAACGACAACCGCATGTCGATCTCCGAGGCGGTGGGCGGGCTGACCAAGATGCTCGGCCGCATGAGCGGCAGCGCCACCTTCAACAAGCTGCGCGAGGGCGGCAAGAAGCTGCTGGGCGACAAGAACAAGCGGCCCGCGCGCTTCGTGCGCCGCTGGGAGGAGCACTGGAAGGGCATGTTCGTGCCCTCCACCCTGTTCGAGCAGATGGGTTTCCACTACACCGGCCCGATCGATGGCCACGACCTGCCGGCGCTGCTGGGTGCGCTGAAGACGCTCAAGACCCTCAAGGGCCCGCAACTGCTGCACGTGATCACCACCAAGGGCAAGGGCTACGACCTGGCCGAGGGCGACCAGATCGGCTACCACGCGGTCGGCCCGTTCGACCCGGCCAAGGGGCTGGTCGCCAAGTCCGGCGCGAAGAAACCCACCTACACCGACGTCTTCGGCGACTGGCTGTGCGATGCGGCCGCCGCCGAGCCGCGCCTGCTGGGCATCACCCCGGCGATGCGCGAGGGCTCGGGCCTGGTGCGTTTCTCGAAGGAATACCCCGACCGCTACTTCGACGTGGCCATCGCCGAGCAGCACGCGGTGACCCTGGCCGCGGGCATGGCCACCCAGGGCGCCAAGCCCGTGGTGGCGATCTACTCCACCTTCCTGCAGCGCGGCTACGACCAGCTCGTGCACGACGTGGCCACGCAGAAGCTGGACGTGCTGTTCGCCATCGACCGCGGCGGCGTGGTCGGCCCGGACGGCGCCACCCACGCCGGCAACCTGGACCTGAGCTACCTGCGCTGCGTGCCGAACATGGTGGTGATGGCCCCGGCCGACGAGGACGAGTGCCGGCGGATGCTCAGTACCGGCCTGCGCCACGAAGGCCCGGCCGCGGTGCGCTACCCGCGCGGCACCGGCCCGGGCGTCGCGGTGGAGGCCACGCTGGACACGCTGCCCGTCGGCAAGGCGCAGTTGCGCCGCAGCGGCGGCCCGCTGGCCCTGCTCGCCTTCGGCGCCACCGTGGCCGCGGCCGAACAGGCAGGCGCCGAACTGGGCCTGACCGTGGTCAACATGCGCTTCGTCAAGCCGCTGGACCGCACCCTGCTGCTGGAGCTGGCGAGGAACCACGAGGGCTTCGTCACCGTCGAGGACAACGTGGTCGCCGGCGGTGCCGGCTCGGCGGTATCCGAGCTGCTGGATGCCGAAGGCGTGCTGCTGCCAATGCTGCACCTGGGCCTGCCCGACGCCTTCCAGCACCATGCCAGCCGCGAGGACCTGCTGGCCGAAGCCGGCATCGACGCGGCCGGCATCCAGGCCGCGGTCCTCCATCGGTGGCCGCGCCTGGCCTTGATCGACAGCGACCTGCCCCGCGCCGCCGGCGCCTGAATCCGGCGGCGGCCCGCAGCGGCACTATCCGCCTGGCTCGATGGCGAACGGCAGTGCGTGCCCGCACCGCACCTTCCGCATCCCTGCCGGCCCGGCCTGGCGCCGGCGTGATGAATATCGGTCCGCACCGGGAAGGAGCGCCGGAAACCGCGCTCCTTCCCTCGCCTGGCCGGAGTCAGTTCTCGAAACGCAGTACCAGCATGCGCACCTGCTGCGGCGCCACGTTGCCCAGGCGCTTGAGGGCGCTCAGGCCATAGGCGCCCAGGACGTCCTGGCCAAGCTGCGAGGCCGCCTGCGGCGCCACGATGCGCAAGGTACCGTCCTCCAGCAGTTCCAGGCGCAGCCAGACGACCTGCTCGTCGTCCAGTTGCACCTGGACCTCGTAGCTGGCGCGCACGGGCTGGTCCAGTCGCGGCGCGGCGACGCTGCTGCCCTGCAAGGGATGCAGCGCCAGGCTGTCGCCCGTGTCGTCCACCCTGAACTGCCCCACGAACTGGCCCTGTTCCTCCAGGAACACCGGCAGCACGCTGACCTGCGGCTCCGCCAGCGGCTCGCCGCCCAGCGATACGCTCAGGCCGTCGCCGTTGCGCAACACCTGCTCCATCACCAGGGTGGACGAGCCCGTGCCGGTCCCGTCGCGGTGCTGGGTATCCGGACCCTGGGTCGCGCCCGATCCCGCCGCATCGGCACCGGCGGTGGCCGTACCGGCCGAACCCGAGCCGGCTGCACCCGTACCGCTCGTACCCGTTCCAGCCGCACCCGTACCGGCTCCGCTGGCACCTGCGCCGGCCTGGCCTGCGCCGGCCTGGCCCGCGCCGCCTGCCCCGATACTGCCGGGCGCATCGAATGCGCTGGGGGGCAACTGGGGCTGGGCCGAACCCGCCATCCCCGCCTGCGCGTTCGCGGCGGCGGTGGCCGCTCCCAGGCCACCACCGCCATTGTCCATGCCCGACTGGGTGCCGTTGCCCCCCGGCGGCGGCGACGACAGCGCATCCACCGCATTGAGGTTGGGCGGATTGGAGATGGCCGCGGTGGCCTGCTGGCGTGCATCGAGCAGGCGATAGTTGCCTCCGTCCGCTCCGCCCAGCGACAGGTCGATCCACACCGTCTTGTCGGCGGCGGGCGTGGAGTCGTCGAACAGCCCCTGCCCTCGCAGCAGCACCTGGTCGCCGTCGACCAGCCCCTGCAGCGGCGGCAGGATCAACCCGGCATTGCGGGTGCCGTCGAACGCCTTGTCCGCCACGCCGACCGGGCCGGCCTCCACGTCGCGGGGCGAAACATCGCCCGTGGCGCGCGCGGAACTCTCCGCCAGTTGGTAGTTGCCCGCGTCGGTGCCGCCCAGCGACAGCCGCACGTCGACCGCCTTGCCGGTGCCGGCATTCTTGTCGTTGAACTGGCCTTCCAGTTCCAGGTCCAGGTCGTCGCCGGACACCACGCCGTCGATGGTGCCGCCGCTGACCTGGGCATCGCGGCTGCCGTCGTAGACCTTCGGCGCCACGTCCCACCCGCCCGTCGCCACCACGGTCTTGGGCACGATGTCGCCGGTCGCCTGCGCGTGGCCGCTGGCCAGGCGGTAGTTGGCCGCGTCGGCACCGCCCAGCGCCAGTTGCACGTCCACCGTCTTGCCGGTGCCGGCGTTCTTGTCGACGAACAGGCCCTGCAATCCCAGGGTGAGGTCGTCGCCGGACACCACGTCTCCCAGCCCGCTGCTGCCGACCTGGGCGTCGCGGGTGCCGTCGTAGACCTTGGTCGCCACGGTCAACTGCCCCGCGTCCACGGTCCGGGGCACGATGTCGCCCACCGTGCGCACCGCATCGTGGGTGAGGCGGTAGTTGCCCGCATCGGTGCCGCGCAGCGCCAGTTGTACGTCCACCGCCTTGCCGGTGCCGGCGTTCTTGTCGTCGAACTGGCCGCGCACGTCCACCAGCAGGTTGTCGCCGGCCACCACGCCGCTGGGCGTGGCGCTGCTGATCTGCACATCGCGGGTGCCGTCGTAGACCTTGGTGACCACGTCCAGCGCGCCGGCGTCGAGCGTCTTCTGGGTGATGTCGCCGCTCGTTCGCACCGAGTTGTGCGCCAGCCGGTAGTTCCCCGCGTCGGCGCCGTTCAGCGCAAGCTGCACGTTCACCGCCTTGCCGGTGCCGGCGTTCTTGTCGGCAAACAGCCCTTGCAGGCCCAGATCCAGGTCGTCGCCGGCAACCGCGCCGACCAGGCCACTGGTGCCCACCTGCGCGTCGCGGGTACCGTCGTAGACCTTGCTCGCCACGCTCAGCGTGCCCTCGCCGATCGTCTTGGGGGTGATGCTGGCGACTGCGCTCATCGTGCCCGGCCGCAGCTCGTAGTTGCCGGCATCGGTGCCGACCAGGCCACCGTTCAGGGCCACGACCTTGATGCCGACGTTCTTGTCCGAGAACGTGCTGCCGGTGATGTCCAGGACCACATCGTCGCCGGTGACCACCGCGTCCAGCGCCTGGCTGGAGACGTGCGCGCCGGTATTTCCGTCGTACACCTTGTCGTCGACATGCACTATCGCCTGCAGCATCTTGCGCGCGATGCTGGCCTGGGTGATGTTGCTGACCTGGTAGTTGCCCGCGTCGGTGCCGCCGAGGGTCAATCCGGTCAGGTTGACCTGCTTGTTGGTGCCGGCGTTGCGGTCGGCGAACTGGGCGGTGACCGTGCCGCCGGCCGACACGTTGTCGCCGGTGACCACGCCGTCCAGGTTCAGTGCGCGCAGGGTCGCGGCCGTGGTGCCGTCGTAGGTCTTGTCCTGCACCACGCCGGCCGCGAGCTGGATCTGCTTGGCCGTGATGGTGCCGATGTTGCCGCTGGCGCTGCTGGCGGCCATGCCGTAACCGTAGACCTGCACCGTACCGTTGCTGGCGCCATCCAGGGTGATGCCAGCCACGCTCACGGCTTTGCCGGTTCCGACGTTCTTGTCGGCGTAGGTGGACGGGCCGGCGATGTCCAGGACGACCGTATCCCCGTCGATGGCGCCGCTGACCGACACCTGGGTGGCAGGATCGACGCTGGCGGCGGTATTGCCGTCGTAGGTCTTGCTGACGCTGCCGGTCAGGGCGAGGGTGAGCTGCGGGGCCACGGTGTAGAGGAAGCCGTTGTCGCTGCCCAGCACGGTGCCGGCCGAGCTGGCGTCGTATTGCTTGAAGTCCGACGCCAGGCCGCCGCGGGTGTCGGCGAGCGGGCTGGTGGATTGCACCAGCCAGCGGCCGTCGTCCGTCGTGATCGCGGACGCGCCGGCGTTGTTGATGAAGTTGCGTCCGGCGGCCAGCAGCACGGCCGTGTCCGCGCCGCTGCTGTTGCCGGCGTGCACCGCCTGGCCGAGCACCAGGTCGGACGTCGCACCCTGGAGGCGCAGGTCGACCACATCGGTGGCGTCGACACCGCTCAGGCCATCGACCGTGCCCACGGCGAGGCTGCGGCCATTGCGCAGGCTCAGGCTGCCGACCTCGGCCGCCAGTTGGTTCACTTGCTGCACGCCGGACAGCGCCACCCCACCGGCGCTGCGCAGAGCCAGGCCAGGCGTGGTGATCACGCCGCTGCCCCGGATACCGGCGCCGGCCCGGTCGTGCAGCGACACGATGCCGGTGTTCGTACCGATGGCATGATCCAGTTGCAGGCCGCCCTGTGCCACGTCCAGGTACAGGCTGCCGGTGCTGCCTACCGCCATGGCGCCTTGCTGGGCCAGATGGTCGGCGACGATTTCCACCCGATCGCCGACGTTGACGCTGAAAGCGCCGACGGTCACATCGTCGTCGGCCGCCGCCACGCGCAGCGTCTTTACGCCATTGAACCTGGCCATGCCCGCGCCGCTCAGCGTGCTGCCGCTGCCACCGAGCTCGAACGACCGGCCGGCACCCTCGAGGCCGAATTCGACGGTCGCCTGCGACTGCCCGCTGAGTGTCGCGGACCCCGTCGAAAAACCGCTGCCGGCCAGCGCGTACAAGGTACTGGCCGTATTGGCGAATGCGATGGCCGAGTTCAGGCCCAGGGTGCCCTGGGCGTTCAGCGTCACATCGACGTTGCGCCCGGTCTGGATGCTCAGGCCATTGAGCCCATCCACCGTGCCCAGTCCCCAGTTCGGGGCGGAGCTGGTGATTTTGCTGTTCCCACCGGTGTTCAGGGCAAGGGTGGTGAAATCGAAGGTGTCGTCGGTGATCTCGGCGCCGCCGCCGGCGGTGATCGCCAGGTTGCTGGCGGACACACCGCCATCCACGCCGACCACGCGCCCGCCGCTCTTCAGGTGCACGCTGCCGGCACTGGTGCTGATGTCGCTGTCGAACACCAGGTCGCCGCCGTCGCTGCGGCCCACCTCGAGGGTGGCGGCATTGACCTGCCCGATGGAGGCATTGTCCAGGCCGCTGCCCAGGCGCAGCTCGTTGGCCGCGGTCGCCTGCCGGATGACGACCTTGCCGGTGCCGCCATTGGCGGTGACGGCCTGGCCGATGTTGATGTTGTCGCCGGTGAGGATGACGTTGCCGGTGGTGTTGGACAGGCCGCCTGCAGTGAAGTCCAGCGTCCGGTTGACCACCTCGAAGCTGCCGCTGGCATTGAAGTTGTAGTTGCCCGACACGCTGATGGTGCCGGTGCCGTCCTCGCGGCCGATGGTGAGATTGCGGATGCCGGGCAGCTTGTTCAGCGTCGCAGCCGAAGCGAAGCCGCTGGCGGCGCCCAGCACCATGTTGGTGGACGCGGCGTAGGGCTCCAGCCGCATGGAGGCGGTGCTCAGGTTGTTCAGCGTCGCCGTGCCCCAGTTGATGCTGTTGGCACGCAGGGTGAGCACGCCGGCACCGGTATTGAGGTTGACCGCGACGTTGCCGAAGTTGATGGCGCCATCGGTGTGGATGCTGGCATTGCCGCCGAAGGTGAACGGCGTGGTGATATCCACGTTGCCCGAGGCACTGAGCAGGCCGTTCAGAGTTACCGAGGCAGCGGACTGGGTCCCATCCTGATGGAAGAAAAGACGGCCGGTCCCCAAGGTCATGTTGGAGTTGAGATCGATCTGATTGCTGGAGTTTCCCGCCGAGATGTAGAGGTTGCCGCCGCCGGTAGAGATGGGGTTGCCCACGGTCATGCCGCCACCGCCTGCATTGTCCGAGTCGGCCCAGATGCGGACGTAACCACCGTTGGTGGCGATCGCGCCGCCGAGGGTGATGCCGTCGGCGCCATACAGGGTGATCGACCCGGCGGCGGGCGTACCGCTCCCCACCGTCGTCACGGTATGGCTCGGCAGCGTGCCTGGATTGCTGCCCGCGCCGTGGGCGATGAGATTGGCCACATTGACCAGCGCACCGGTCCTGTTGCTGCCGGCCTGCATGTAGATGCTGCCGGTGCCGAAGACCTCGATGACGTTGCTGCTGTTGGCGAAGGTTATGGTGCGGTTGCCGTTATCCCCCGACGGCGGCGTCACCTCGACGCGCAGGCTGATGTTGTTGCCCATGCTCAGGCGGCCGTCGCCGCCGTTGTTGTTGAGGTCCTCGAAGGTGATGCTTTCGGTGGCCTGGAGCAGCACGTTGGCGTTCTGCGCCTCCAGGTCCCTTTCGAAGACGAGGGAGCCGTCGACCGCGCCCGAGCCACTGCCACCGCCCCGGATCGTAACCGCGGCCGGATCCAGCAGCAGGTCGCCGGTACGCCCATGCGTGGCGCGTGCGTCGGTACGGCCGCTGTAGCTCAGCGTCCGCTTGCCCGAGACCTCGGCGCGGCCGCCGTCGCCGCCCTGCTCGCCGCCGCGCACCTCGATGTTGCCGGCGAAACGCATGCTGTCATCGGACCAGAACACCACCTCGCCCCCCTGGCCGGTACCCGTCGCGTTGGCCTTGGCCACGGCACCCGCCGCAACTTCCACGCTTGTGGCGTTGCGCAGCGCGGGGGCGTTGCCCTGCCAGCCGCCGCCCACATGGATGTCGCCACCACCGCTTGCGCCGCTGGCATCCAGCCGCGTGTTGTCGTCCAGCACCAGGTGCTGGCCCAGAACCTCGATCCGCCCGCCTCCGGCGCCCTGCGAGCTGGCGTCCAGGCGGCCGCCGACGCGAACCTCGCCCACCTCGCCGCCGTCCAGCACGATGCGGCCGCCACGCTCGCTCAGGCCCGTGGCCTCGACCACACCATCCAGGTTGATCACGCTCGACCGCAGCGCACTGGCGCTGCTGGCGCTGAGGATCACGTTGTTGCCCTGGATCAGGCCGCTGTGGCTCAGTTCCGCCTCCAGCGCCGCCCGCTCCACCTGCAGCGAAAGCAGGCCATCGGCCGCGAAGTCCAGGGCCACCCGGTCGCCCGCGCCCAGGCCCACCTGGCCGGCGCTGATCTGCCCGGTATTGGCGACGGACGGCGCCAGCAGCGCCACCACGCCGTCCCCGGCACGGAGGCTGCCCTCGTTGCGCACCGCACCCGCCGCACCCGTCGCGGCGAAGCGCGCACGGCCGGCGAGGAAGTCCTCGTCGCTGATGGACAGCGAACTGACCACCAGTCCGCCCACGTCGACCTGCGCCCCCTTGCCGAAGACCGCGCCGTTGGGGTTGACCAGCCAGACCTGGCCGTTGGCGCTCAGTTCGCCCGCTATCAGGCTGGGCGCATTGCCCAGCACGCGGTTGAGGGCGATGGCGCCGCTGTTGGGCTGCTCGAAGCGCACGCCGGCGTCGCCGCCGATGTCGAAGCCGGCCCAGTTCATGATCAGCCGCTGGCTGCCCTGCCGCACCGTCAGCCTGGAACCGTGCTGGTCCAACTGGGCCTGGCCGGCCACGACCCGGCCGTCGGTAGGCAGGGTGCCGGCGTTCTGCGCATGGGCGCACAGCGGCGCGACGACGAGCATCGCGGCGGCCAGCACCGCCGCGCTGGCGCGCTTGCCACGGCTGCTGGCGATCTCGGCCACGACCACGTAGGCGCCGCGTACTTCATCCCAAATCAGGCGATAGGTGTGATTCACGGGTTGTCCTCTTGGTTGTCTTGGAGCGGCGTCAGATGCGCACGCTGAGCTGCAGCCACAGGTACTGGTCGCGCTTGCGGCCATCGGCGTTCGTGCCCGTGGCGCTGCGTCCGGGGTTGTCGCCCAGGCGATGCGCCCAGGCACTGCGCAGCGACCAGCGCTCGCTATGCAGGTTCAGGCCCAGGCCGGCGCCGGACAGGCCGTATTCGTTTCCGGCCCATGGCGTGGACGAACCCACCCACGGGTCGATGTGCTGACGCACGTGGCCGTGGTCGGCGAACGCCAGCGCCTGGCCGCGCAGGCCGTCGGCGATGCGGAAGTCGCGCCGCAGCTCGGCATTGAGCAGCCAGCCGGTGTCGCCGCTGGCCTCGCCCACCGTGTGGCCACGCACGCCGGCCGGCCCGCCGAGCAGGAACTTCTCCGACGAATCCAGGTTCTTGCTGCCGATCTGCCCGCTGGCGGCCAGGTACACGCCCCAGTCGTGCAGGTTCGGCAGGCTCTGGCTGCGCTCCACGCGCCACAGCAGCTTGGCGAAGCTTCCGGCGGTGCGTGCGCTGGCCGCGTCGACCTGGCGATCGATCTCGTTGTCCAGGTCCAGCCGGCCGGCCACCAGGCCCACGTTCATGCCGTTGTAGCCGCCGCCCAGCCATTGGTCCCAGGCGTTGCCGCTGAGCATGGTGGTGAACTTGTCCACCCTGCGGTCGCGCAGGGTCTGCCCCAGGGCCTTGTCGGTGAGCTGCCTGTGTTCGGCGTCGACGCTGAACCACAGGTTGCGCTCGCGGCTGCGCAGCAGGGGATAGCTCAGGCCGGCGCTGAAGGTGCGGGCGCTGCCGGTCAGGTCCAGCGGCTTGAATTCGCCGCCCACCTCGTAATCCATCCAGGAAGCGGCCATGTTGGCGCGCCAGCCCTTCGGGCTCAGGCCCAGCGAGTAGTTCAGGCCCAGCAGGCGGCTGCCGTCGCTGTGGCTGACGTTGACGCCCAGCAGGTCCTCGCGGTCCAGCGGACGGTTGAGTGAGGCCCAGGCGCTGCGGCGCCACTGTCCGGTATAGCGGTTGGAGAAATTGTCCACGGCCGCGCCCGCCGCCCAGTCGCGCGCGCGCTCGGCGCGCACCAGCATGCGGCTGGTTCCGGGTTCGGCGCCCTTTTCCAGCGTGGCCCGGGCCTGGACGCCGGGGACGTCGTTGATCAGCAGCAGCGCACGTTCCAACTGGTCGTTGCGTACCGGGCCTTCGGGAAGCGCGGCATCGGCGATGGCACCCAGGCGCCGTCCCAGTGCCGGATCGCTCGTCAGGACCTGTACCCGGCCCGGCGAGCTCTGCAGGCGTCCGGCCAGGATCGCGATCTCCAGTTCGCCGTCGCTCAAGTCCTGGCTGGGCAGATAGGCTCGCGCCAGCAGGTAGCCGCGCGACTGCAGCGCGGCGCCGACCCGCTGCGCCAGCGCGCGCATTTGCGCATGGCTCAACTCGCGTCCCTTGGCGTCGGCGACGAGCGCCTGCAGCGCCTCGTCCTCGACCAGGCCCTGCGCACCGCTGAAACGCACCCGCTCGATGCGCGCGCGGAATCCAACCTCGTCCTGCGCCTCCGGCAAAGGCGCGTCGACCAACCGCTCCTTTCTCTCGGGCGTGGCGGGCGGCAGGGATCGCCGTTGCTCGTTGAGCAACTGTCCGGCATCCGGGGGCACGGTCTGCGCCTGGGCCAGGTTCAGGATCGACTGCAACGAGGCCAACCCAAGGAAAGCCATGAAACGCGTTTTATTCATTCGAAGATTCCCCATGGCCGCTCCGGCGGCGGCGATTTCCGCTACGGGCAGGTCCAGCCGGCGGACTCCGTGCCGGACCCGATGATTCCTGCTCCCCCTGCCGATCACGCGTGCGCACGGCCACCGGCGAAGCCGTCCTTCGGTCCCGCCAGTGCCGATGCAATGCCAATGCCAGTGTCAATGCCTCCCCCGGACGTCAACGATCGGACACACGTCCGGCTACCCCGGACTCCCTGGACGGAGTGCCTGCGCTCCGCCCCAATCAAGGGCAAGGTCCCACTACGTCCGGTCCTTCCCTCACATACATATCGGGACGAGCGTCTCAAACTTTAGGGCCGGGTCGGGGGACGCGCAGAATCGCCACCGGCCCGGAAATCGAGCCGCGCGCGGTCACCTGGGATGTGCGGCCACCTGCCGGCCGCAGCGCCGGCACCGGATGCCGCAGGAAGTCCCGGCGGTGCCGGGGCTTCCTGGACTGTCCGGGATGTTCCGGTAGCCTCTACCAAATAAAGGCCCGCAGGCCAGCATTTGCGCGGGGTTCTGATCTTCGACACCCCGCGATGCCCCCACAAATGCCCCCAGCCTTTCGCCGCTTGGGCCTGTTCCGGCCTGATCGCAGGTCGCGCGCGCGATGGCTTGGGGAAACTTCCGGCTTGCGGTGATCTTGGGGTTTCCTAACGGCTCTCAGGTCGCGCGCGCGTTTAGGGACTCCAGAAACTCCGGGCGCGTGCGGCCTAGATTGTTGCGGTTTAGCGGTGTGACGGGGCGGGGCCGGTGTCCGCCCCAATGACTCGGGGCTTGGCGATGCCCCCCCCGGACATACCCGTAAAGTCCCCGTGGTGTCCCCGGCTACAGCGCCCGATATTGGCGCAGGTTCGCCAGCGCGCGGGCCTTGCCTTCCGGCGTCGTGGGGCCGGTACTGCGGCCGCCGTGGAAGCGGCAGCGGCGCTTGCCCGGCTCGCTCTTGGCTTGGCAGGGCTGGCCGTCCCGGTGGCGCTTGGCTCCGCAGATGACGCGCCGGGTTGCCTGCGAACCGGACTCATACGCGCCCGTGCGCGCGCCCGCGATGCCTGACGTAATTCCGGGCAGGCCGCCGGACTCTTGCGCGCGCGCGGAACGCTCGGCATCCGAAGTCATACGCGCCTGCGCGTACTTGGTTGCAAATTCCGGCCCGTCGTCCGGACTCTTGGGCCGCTCTACTTCCCTGCACCCTATTCCGGCCAGTGCCACCCACTCAGTCACGATGGCGTCAATGATGGCGCTATTTGTCGCGGCCACGCTGCCCGGCCTCACTTTCTCCCGCTTGCCCTCGATTGCCGCCAGCGCCTCCCGGCTCGGCATGTAGTCGATCCGCACCATGCGGGCGCGGCGCTTGCGTTGCAGTTCGGCCAGGTGCGCTTTGTCGCAGCTCAGGTATCCGTCGGTCACAGCTCGCCCTCCATCGCCCGGCGCTTGCGGGTGACGTGGTACGGGGTCAGCAGGGCGTGGGCCTTCATGTCGGCCGACGGTCGCGCGCTGCCTTCCTTGTCCGTCCATACCTTCGGGGTCAGCTCGCCCGCCAGCGTCACGGGGTCGCCGGCAGTCAGTGCCAGCAGCCCGGCCACGGTGCCGGCGTCGAAGGCGATCACGGACACGCTCAGGCGATCCTCAGCCCCGGTTGTCACCAGCACGCGCGCGGTGGCGTAGGCGCTGCCGTTGCGGCTTGTGCCGGGCTTGGGGTCGGCGGCCAGCCGGCCAGACAGCAGGGCATCAATCATGATTCCTCCAATCCGCGCAGCGGTGGCGCTTCATCGGCCAATGGGCGCGGCCGGGGCCAAGCTGGCATCCGCCCATGCCGGCCTCGGGATTCACGGTGTCGGGCAGGTAGTGCCGACAGTCGCCGCAGGCCACCGGCGGGCGCGGGATCGCCTTCCCGGCCTTGCGACGGAAACACCACGGGCACGCCTTCACCACGGCCGGGCACGTCGGCCACAGCAGGACAGGGCCGCAGCCTTCGCAGGTGCGCGCCACGGCCTCGCCCCAGCCCGGCGGCACCTGCCCCGCGTCCATGCGCTGCCGGGCTTCCAGCGCGCGCAGGTACGCCCTCAACACGTCATCCGGCATTCCATCGCAGGCGGCCGCATCGGCATCGGCCAGGCCATGCACCAGCCCGGCCGGCAGCCCTTCGCCTTCGGCCAGCACCAGCAGCCGCGCGCGCTGCGCCTTCGCTTTCTCAGCGTCGCCCCCTTGCGACTCTTGCGACTCTGCGACTATTCGGGGCGTGTTTTCGCACTCCAACCCCGTGCGACTCTTGCGACTCTGCGACTTTTCCGGGTGCGGGGGCTGAAAAGTCGCAAGAGTCGCGGGAGTCGCAGCGGGTGCGCTTTCCGCATTCGCCAGCAGGCTCGCCAGCAGCCGGCCCATGTCAGCCACCCTCCGGTGCCGGTGCAATGCGCCAGACGTGGCGACGGTGGCGGCCATCCAACACCGCGCCGCCCTCGACAGGCTCAGCCCATCCGGCCCGTTCAAGCTCGCCCATTGCCCGCGTGAAGGTTTCCCGCTCGCGGATGCGGCCCGGGCCTAGCCGCAGGGCGTCGCGGGAATACAGCAGCGTCCGGCCGGTGTCGTGGCACCAGCCCAGCAGGGCTTCCGCGTCGCGCACCTCGGGCGACAGCTCCGCCGTGCCGGCCAGCCTTGCGGCTTCGTTCAAGTGCCACAGTGCCAGCTCAGCCGCTCGCCCGATGGTGGCCGCGTCGATTTCCTGCGCCCCGGTCGATTCCAGCAGGGACAGGACGCCGGCAATCCTCAGCACCTGCTCCGGCGTTTTGCTTGCCCACGGCTTCACGGTGGCGAATTGCCCGCCGGGCGTCATGCCCGCTTCCACGGCGTCGTGAAGCTGCACCCATGCGGCCTTCGCCTTCGCGCTCAGGTGCAGCGGCCGGGGCTGCAATTCCTGCCGTTCGCCTTCGGCCAGCGGCAGCGGCTCCCGGTGCAATTCGCCAAGCCGGTGCGCCATCCGCCCCAGCGCCGCATCATGGCGCAGGCTTTCGGCCTTGTACGGCCGCGTGCCCGCCGTCGATTGCGGCCAAGCCAGCAGGCAACGGGCCAGGAACCCTTGCCCGCTCAGCACGTCATCCGACAGTGCGCGTTCGGCAATGACGGGCTGCGCCAGCAGGTGCAGGGCCATCCGCCGGCCGTGTAGCTTCGTCGCCCCATCCATCGCGCGCACCCGATCCAGCGTCCCGCTGTCCCATAGCTTGCAAAGCGTCCCGGCGGTGCGCGTCACGGTTTCCTTCGTCATGCCATGACCGCCAAACACCAGCGCGGCTTCATCCGTGAACGCCCCGACGGTCGGCCAGCCGGCGGCCAGCAGCTTTGCCAGCCCTTCGGCGGTGAAGTCGGCCACGGTGACGCGCGGCAGCAGCGGGGCAGGCGGTGCCGGGCCGATGTCCTGCAATGCCCGCGCCAACCCTGCGCCCTGCGATTTCTTGGCCTTGGTCTTCGCATCGGTGCAGCGGGCTTCCCATTCGGCAAGTTCGGCCGCGTGGGCTTCAAGCTCGACTTCGTGCGACTTCGCCAACGCCTTTTCATGGTCGCGCGCTGCCCGCATGGCTTCGGCGTCTACCGCGCTTTTCCGCTCGCCGCTCTCGGCGACAGTCAGCATCCAAAGCGACAGGGGCACGGTGCGGCCGTCTATTTCCACGTCCGCCAGCGCCTGCGCCGCCAGCGATGCCGCTGCCAGAACGGATGCCCCGCATACCGCGTCCGGCGCTTGGATGACGCGCCGCAGGCTCTCCGCTGCCGGTTGCAGGACGGGGCCAAGCTCCGCCAGCGGGTACGGCTCCGGCGGTGGCACGGGACGGCGCAGCGGCTCGGGCGCGAAGCCTTCAACCCTCACAGCAGGGGCGGCCAGCATCGGCAGCGTGTCCAAGTCGCCGCCGGGGTTCGCCGCCAGCCAATCCACCACGTCACCGCCATCGGGCAGGTTCAGCGCGGCAACGTCGATACGGCGCACGTCGCAGCCCAGCGCGCGCAGGCGGCCGGCCACCTTGTCGGCATACTCCGCGCCGGGGCCGTCGTGGTCGGGCCACAGAATGACGCTGCGGCCGCGTAGCGGTGTCCAGTCCATACCGTCGGCGCTAGATGCGCCGCCGCTTGTGGTCGCCACATTGCCGGCCTTCGCCAGCGCATCGGCGCAGCTCTCACCCTCGACAATCCAGACAGGCGCGGCGGTGTCGGCCAGCAGCTCGGGCAGGCGATACAGCGGCTTGCCTTCCTTCGGCGCTGGCGGCTCTCCCATGGCGTAGCGCAGGCCGTCCAAGCGCATTGGCTTGATTACCTTCCTTCCGTCGGGATGCTTCAGGCGGGGCCGGTAGAACAACGGCTGGCCGTCGGCATCGGCGTAGCAATGCAACGCCACGGGCGCGAAGCCTTCGGCAATGTCTCGGGCAAACAGCCGCCGCGCGCCGGCTTGCGGGGTTTCCATCTTGGGGACGGCGTTCATGCCCGCACCCCCAGCAGGTCGCGCACGGCATCGGTGAACGGCAGGCCGGACACGCGAACATGGAAGCCCACAAGGTCGCCGCCGCCGCAGCCGGCAAAGCACTTCCAGCCGCCATGCGCCAGGTTCACGCTCAGCGACGCGGTGCCGTCGTCATGGAACGGGCATCGGCCCTGCGCCCATCCGTTGCCGTGCGCCTTGCCCAGACTCGGGATGCGCGCGCGGTAGTAGGCGTCCGGGTCGGGCAGGCGGTCGCGCCAATGCTCGGGCAATCGCCGGGGCTTGCCGTACAGGCCACGCATGGATGCCACGGCCTGCCGGGTGTTCATCGGTAGGGATGCCTTCATCGAGCACCCTCCCAAATCGCATGGGCGACAAGCGCCGCCACAAAGGCCAGCGGCCCCAGCATCGGCAGCCAGTGCAGCAGGGTAGAATTGCGGTGCGCCCAGCCAGCCAGCTTGCGCCCGATGCCCGCCTCGCGCGGGCTTCGCTTTTCTTGATTCATGCCGCCGCCTTTGCACCAGCGGCGCTTTCAATCAACGCGCGGATATCCTCGGCACGCCACGCGGTACAGCGCTCGCCAATCTTGACCGGCTGCGGGTAGCGGCCAGCGCGCACGCCAGCCCACCAGGTCGATTTGCTCACCGGGATCAAGCCCGGCACAGCGGGAATGTTGCGCTTTGAGTCGGCCGGGGTGCCGACAATTTGCGGGAGTCGCAGGAAGCCAGTAGACGGGAGGGAATCGCGGTGCATGGTATCGCCTTGTGACGGCCACCAATGGGCCGGGCGATACCTATTAGATTCACTTTGGAGGAGGCTTCAACGGTAGATGCAACCAATCGGTTGCATCACGGCGGCGCGGGTCTCCCTTGAGGATCTAGCACGGCAATGCGCACGTCATAGCCAACCGCTGCCGCGTATCGCTGCACAACTCCCAGAGTCAGCTCACGGTAGGCCGGGCTGTCCACAGGTTCGGAAAACATGCCTTCAAGGCGGGACACGAATTGCCGGGATACGCCCATGCGCTCGGCAATGTCTTGTTGCCTTAAGGTCGATCCTCGCCTCACTGCTACAAGCCTCCCCAAGACGTGCCACAAGTCGCCGTGTGTCCAGCCATGGAACGCAACTAGCGGCGTTGTCCGCCGGCTACGGGCTGTTTCGTGCTTCGCATCATCGCGCGCGCGCTGTTTCTCGCTCCGATCCAACCAGCCCCGTCGTGCCATTGCGCGTCAGCCCGCCTTCGCGCGCAGCGGTATGACGTTCCCGCCTTCGCGCAGGTTGTCCAAGTAGTCGGCCCATGCCTGCATCATCTTCCGGCGTTCGGGCAGGTGCGCGGTGCGGTTATAGGCGCGGCCATTCGGGTCGCGTACCGCGTGCGCCAACTGGTGTTCGATGTAGTCGGGTCGGAAGCCCAGCACCTCATCAAGAATTGTCCGCGCCATCGCCCGGAACCCGTGGCCGGTCATGGTGTCGCCATCCAAACCCATACGGCGCATTGCAGCGATTACCGCCGCCTCACTCATTGGCCGGCCCTTGCCACGCGCGCTGGGGAACACGTAGTCGCCCCGGCCCGTGATGGGGTGAAGCTCGCGCAGGATTTCCACCGCCTGCACCGACAGCGGCACGATATGCGGCTGTTTCGTTTTGCTCGCCGTGAAGCGCCACTCCGCCGTGCCTAGGTCGATATCCGCCCATTGGGCATGGCGTAGCTCGCCGGGCCGGACAAACACCAGCGGGGCCAGCTTCAAGGCCGCCGCCACCGCCGGGGTTCCGGGGTAGCCATACAGCGCGCGCAGCATCGGGCCGACGGCCGCCGGGTCGGTCACGCTGGCAAAATGCCGGCCCTCCGGCTGCGACAGCGCGCCCTTCAAGTCGGGCACGGGGTTACGCTCAGCCCGGCCCGTGGCGATGGCATACCGGAACACCTGCCCCGCCAGCATCTTTGCCCGGTGCGCCGTCTCCACAGCACCGCGTGCTTCCACCTTTCGCAGCGCCGCCAGCAGCTCCGGGGCCGTCACGTCCGCCACGGGCCGACTGCCAAGGTACGGGGACAAGTCCTTTTCCAGCAGCCGCCGTTCCCGCACGGCGGAACCCGGGGCCAGCGTCTTTGCCCGAATTGCCAGCAGTTCATCGGCCACGGCGTCGAAGCTGTTACCGGCTTTGTCCAGCATCGCGGCCCGTTCCGCCTTCCGCTGCTCTCCGGGGTCATAGCCCGCCGCCAGCAGCTTCCGGCCTGCCGCATGGCGTTCCCGGGCATCAGCTAGCGTGACTTCGGGATAGGTGCCCAGCGCCAGCCGCTTTTCCTTGCCGGCGTGCCGATACTTCCAGCGCCACAGCTTGCCGCCGGCTGGGGATACCTCCAGGTACAGGCCGCCGCCGTCAAACAGGCGTACAGGCTTGGCGGCCGGCTTGGCCTTGCGGATGGCAACGTCGGATAGGGGCATCGGGGCATCCTCTCTGGGGGCATCGGGGCATTTCCCCGCCGCCATGCCCCCATATATGCCCCCGGCTGGGGGCACATTGCAAGGGACGCCATTGGACGCCACCGGACACCAGACAACAAAAAACCCCTGATTTCTCAAGGGTTTTTGGTCTTTCTTGGCCGTCTTTGGACGGTTAAATGGTCGGGGTAGCCGGATTTGAACCGACGACCACTTGTCCCCCAGACAAGTGCGCTACCAGGCTGCGCTATACCCCGAAGAACTTCGCCGCCGAGGCGGGCCGCGATTATACCGCTTCGGCCGGGCGCTGGGCGAGGCCGGCATGGCGCCGGTCAGCGCCGCAGCAATTGCAGCACTTCCTCCAGCTCCATGCGCACCTGGCGCACGATCTGGCTGCTCAGCGCCGACTCCTGCCTGGCGCCCTCGCCTTCCAGGCGCAGCCGCGCGCCGCCGATGGTGTAGCCCTGCTCGTACAGCAGGCCGCGGATCTGGCGCACCATCAGCACGTCGTGGCGCTGGTAGTAGCGGCGGTTGCCGCGGCGCTTGACCGGGCTCAGGCTGGGGAATTCGGTCTCCCAGTAGCGCAGCACGTGCGGCTTGACGTCGCACAGCTCGCTGACCTCGCCGATGGTGAAGTAGCGCTTGGCCGGGATCGGCGGGAGTTCGCGGTTGCTGCCGGGATCAAGCATTCGGCGCGGCTCCGGCGTAGGCCTCGACGCGCTCCTTCAGCTTCTGCCCGGGGCGGAAGGTGACCACGGTGCGAGCGGAGATCGGGATCTCCTCGCCGGTCTTGGGGTTGCGTCCGGGGCGCTGGTTCTTGCGGCGCAGGTCGAAGTTGCCGAAACCGGACAGCTTCACCTGGCGGCCGCCCTGCAGCGCCTCGCGCAGCACCTCGAAGAAGGCGTCGACGAATTCTTTCGCCTCGCGCTTGTTCAGGCCGACTTCGTCGAAAAGACGCTCGGCCATCTCCGCCTTGGTCAGTGCCATTCAATTCCCCTGCATCAGCCGCGGATCCGGGCGCCGTGTCCATCGCCCAATGCGAGGACCACGCGCTCCACCACGGCATCGGCATCGTGATCGGTGAGAGTGCGCGTGTTGTCCTGCAAAATCAAGCCCATAGCCAGACTCTTGCACCCCGGTTCGACCCCCGTGCCGTGGTACAGATCGAACAATTGCAGGTCGCGCAGCACCGGGCCGGCCGCACTGCGGACGCTGGCGGCCAGCGCCGCCCAGGCCACGTCCTCGGCCACCACGAAGGCCAGGTCGCGGCGCACGGCCGGGAAGCGCGACAGCGCCTGGGCCCGCGGCAGGGCCCGCCGCTCCAGCGGCTCCAGGTCCAGCTCGAAACCCAGCACTTCCGTGTCCACGTCCAGCGCCTTGAGCAGGCGCGGGTGCAACTGGCCGATCCAGCCGATGCGCACCGCGCCGCCCTCCAGGTCGGCACGCCACACCTCGGCGCTGCGGCCCGGATGGCCGAAGGCCTCGGCCGGTGCGGAGCGGAATTCCAGCGAGCCGCCGGCCACGGCGGCCAGCGACTCCAGGTCGCCCTTGAGGTCGTGGAAGTCCACCGCGCGCGCCTTGCCGCTCCACTGCTCGGCGTGGGCGCCGCCGCACACCACTGCGGCGATCCGCCGGGTCTCCCGTGGCGCGGCTTCCGGGGATTCCGCGGCGGCGAAGGTGCGGCCCAGCTCGAACAGGCGCACCCGCCCGGCCTGGCGGGAGGCGTTGCGGGCCAGCGCATCCACCAGCCCCGGCAGCAGCCGCGGCCGCATCACCGCCAGCTCGGCGCTGAGCGGGTTGGCCAGCGGCACGGCCGCGGCGCTGTGCCATTGGTCCAGCAGCGCGGCATCGACGAAGGCGAAGCTGACCGCCTCCAGGTAGTCGCGCGCGACCATCTGCCGGCGCAGGTCGGCCTCGGCCGCGCGGGTCTCGCTGGGTGCGGCGATCCGCGCCGGACCGCTGGGCATGGTGGTCGGAATGCGGTCGTAGCCGTGGATGCGCGCCAGTTCCTCGATCAGGTCTTCCTCGATGGCGATGTCGAAGCGGCGGCTGGGCGCGGTCACCTGCCAGCCTTCCGCCGTGGCGGCCACCTGCATGCCCAGCGCGCGCAGGATGCGCTCGACCTCGGCATCGGCGATCTCGATGCCCAGCACCCGGGCGATGCGGGCGCGGCGCAGGGCGATGGCGACCGGCCGGGGCAGGTGGTCTTCCAGCACCGCCTCGCTCACCGGGCCGGGCGTGCCGCCGGCCAGTTCCAGCACTAGCTTCGTCGCCAGCTCGATGGCCGTGCGCGGCAGTTCCGGGTCCACCCCTCGCTCGAAGCGGTGGCCGGCATCGGTATGCAGGCCCAGGCGGCGGCCGCGGCCCATGATCGCCGCAGGGGCGAAGTGCGCGGCTTCCAGGAACACATTGACCGTGGCGTCGGTGACGCGGGTGTCCATGCCGCCCATCACGCCGGCCAGCGCGACCGGGCGGTCGGCATCGGTGACGGCCAGGAAATACTCGTCCAGTTCGACCTCGCGCCCGTCCAGCAGCACCAGCCGCTCGCCGCCACGGGCGAGGCGTACGCCAACCGGCCCCCGCAGGGTGTCCAGGTCGAAGGCATGCATCGGCTGGCCCAGCTCCAGCATCACGTACTGGGTGATGTCCACCAGCAGCGACAGCGGGCGCACGCCGCTGCGGCGCAGGCGCTCGGCCATCCAGATGGGTGTGCGCACGCCCGTGGCCACGCCTTCGATCGCGCGGCCGCAGTAGCGCGGCGCATCGGCGCCGGCCTGCAGTTCCACCGCCAGTTCGCGCGTGCCGGCCGCCGGCACCGCGGCCACGTCCAGCGCGGCGACTTCGCTGGCGCAGGCCGCGGCCACGTCGTAGGCGATGCCGCGCACGCTGAAGCAGTCGGCGCGGTTGGGAGTGAGCTTGATCTCGATGCTGGCGTCGGGCAGGCCGAGGTAGTCGGCCAGCGGCATGCCGGGCGGAGCGTCGTCGGGCAGTTCGAGCAGGCCGGAAGCATCGGCATCCAGGCCCAGCTCCTTGGCCGAGCAGAGCATGCCGTTGGATTCCACCCCGCGCAGCCTGGCGGCCTTGATCGCGATCCCACCCACGGTCGCGCCCACCGTGGCCAGCGGCGCGACCAGGCCGGCGCGCGCGTTGGGCGCGCCGCAGACGATCTGCAGCGTCTGGCCGGCGCCGGCGTCCACCTTGCACACCTGCAGGCGGTCGGCCTCCGGGTGCTTCACCGCCTCGACGATGCGCACCACCACCACGCCGGCCAGTCCATCGCCCAGCTCGTCGACCTCCTCCACCTCCAGGCCGATCGCGGTCAGCGTCGCGGCCAGTTGGTCGCGGCTGGCCGAAGTGGGGACATGGCTGCGCAGCCAGTTCTCGGAGAATTTCATCGTGATCGTGGTCCATGGGGCGGGCCGCGGCCCGCCGTGAATGACGAAGGTGCGGCGGCCTCAGGCGAACTGGCGCAGGAAGCGCACGTCGTTCTCGAAGAAGGCGCGCAGGTCGTTGACCCCGTAGCGCAGCATGGCGAAGCGCTCCACGCCCAGGCCGAAGGCGAAACCTGTGTAGCGCTCCGGGTCGATGCCGCAGTTGCGCAGCACGTTGGGGTGGACCATGCCGCAGCCCAGCACCTCCAGCCAGCGCGTGCCGCCGTCCGGCTGCTGCCAGGCGATGTCCACTTCCGCGCCCGGCTCCACGAACGGGAAGTAGCTGGGACGGAAGCGCATCTGGAAATCGCGGCCGAAGAAGGCGCGCACGAACTCGGCCAGGGTGCCCTTGAGGTCGGCGAAGGTGGCGTGCTCGTCGACCAGCAGGCCCTCCACCTGGTGGAACATCGGCGAATGGGTCTGGTCGCTGTCGCTGCGGTAGACCTTGCCGGCGGCGATCATCCGCAGCGGCGGCGTACGGCCCGCTGCGACCAGGTCCGCCATGTAGCGCACCTGCACGCCGGAGGTATGGGTGCGCAGCAGGCGCGCCACGCCGGCGGCATCGGGCGGCAGGTAGAAGGTGTCGTGCATGGCGCGCGCCGGATGGTGCGGCGGGAAGTTCAGCGCCTCGAAGTTGTGCCAGTCGTCCTCGATCTCCGGGCCGTCGGCCAGCTCGTAGCCCAGCCGGCCGAAGATCTCGGCGATGCGTTCAAGCGTGCGCGAGACCGGATGGATGCCGCCGCGATGCGCCTGGCGGCCCGGAAGGGTCGTATCGATGGCCTCGCCGGCCAGGCGCGCGTCGAGCGCGGCGGCCTCCAGCAGCGAGCGGCGCTCGGCCAGCGCCTGCCCGACGGCGTCGCGCACCCGGTTGATCGCCTCGCCCGCCGCCTTGCGCTCTTCGGCCGGCAGGGCGCCGAGCCGCTTGAGCTGGCCGGTGATGCTGCCCTGCTTGCCCAGCAGGCCCACCCGCAGCGCCTCGAGCGCTTCGGGGTCGTTCGCCGCGGCGATGTCGGCCAGCGCGCGCGCAGACAGGGATTCGATTTCGCTCATGGCTCCTTGGCCCTTCGGAAAAACAAATGGGGAAGGACTCGCGCCCTTCCCCATGCATGCATGCGGTTTTCTTCGCAGGAGGCCCGCACGCGGATGCGCGGGCCCTTGCGAGGGAATCGCAACTTATGCCGCCAGGGCGCCCTTCGCCTTCTCGGCTAGCGCCGTAAACCCGGCCGCATCGTGCACGGCGATGTCCGCCAGCACCTTGCGGTCCAGGGTGATGCCGGCCTTGAGCAGGCCGTTCATGAAACGGCTGTAGCTCAGGCCGTTGAGGCGGGCCGCGGCGTTGATGCGGGTGATCCACAGCGAACGGAAGTTGCGCTTCTTCTGCTTGCGGCCGATGTAGGCGTACTGCTGCGCCTTGATGACCGCCTGCTTGGCGACGCGGAAGACCTTGCGGCGGGCGTTGTAGTAGCCCTTGGCGAGGTTGAGGACCTTCTTGTGACGGCGGCGCGCCTGGACGCCACGCTTGACTCGTGCCATTTCCTAGTCCTCCTCAGAGATACGGCAGCATGCGGTCCAGACGGCCCGCGTCCTCGGCACGAACGTGGTTCGTCTGCCGCAGGTTGCGCTTCCGCTTGGTCGCTTTCTTGGTGAGGATGTGGCTACGGTTGGCGTGGCCGGCCTTGTACTTGCCGGAGGCGGTCTTGCGGAATCGCTTGGCCGCCGCCCGGTTGGTCTTGATCTTGGGCATTGCGAATGTCCTTGATGGGAACTGTCACTGGCGCGGGCGGCGGCCTTGCACGATCTTCGCGACCAGGTCGCCAAGCTCACGCGCAGCCACGCTTTCCATCCTTGCCCACACCGGTCGGTAAGCCGTTGAATTCGCGAAGGAAACTACGGCGGGTCCTGGGGCTGTCGCCAGCCCGTCCGGCGAACCGGAGCCGCGCATTATGCCCGGCGGCCGTTTGCCTTGCAAATCAGCGGGTTCCGGGGGAAGCGTCGCCGGGGGCTGGCGGAGGGAGTACGAAGATGGCGGGAAGGGTCAAGAGCATCGGGGATGTGCAGGCTTCGGAAGCAGTCCGCCGTCGCCCCCGGGGGGCAAGTGGCAAATGGATGTGCCACGGCCCCGAGTAAAGACAGGAGGTCGTCCCGAGGGGTCCGCCATCCCCCAGGCGGCGGCGGACTCCTTCCGAAGCCGACGCAACCCGCCGCGGTTGCGGTTGCCGAATGCCCCTTCGGAAGGGTCGGTTCCCACAACGGAAACGGGGACAGGACAAGTCGGCCCCTACACAGGGGAAGGCGCGACAGGGGCGGAAGTGCGGCGGCGAGGGGGGTGTCCGGAAAAGCGGAAGGGCGCCATCGACGCCCCTCGCTGGGGGGACCCGTCCACGTGGACGGACCCGTTCGGCCGCCGGGACGGCCCTACTTCTTCTTCGGCGCAATCATCATCACCATCTGCCGGCCTTCCAGGCGCGGGCGCGACTCGATCACGATGTCCTCGCCCAGGTCGGCCTCGATCCGGGACGCCATCTGCCGGCCCAGTTCCTGGTGGCTCATCTCGCGGCCGCGGAAGCGGATGTTGACCTTGACCTTGTCGCCCTCCTCCAGGAAGCGGCGCATGTTGCGCAGCTTGATCTGGTAGTCGCCCTCGTCGGTCACCGGACGGAACTTGAGTTCCTTGATCTCGACCTGCTTGGATTTCTTCTTGGCCTCGTTGGCCTTCTTCTGCGCCTCGAAGCGGAACTTGCCGAAATCCATGACCTTGCAGACCGGCGGGTCCGCATTGGGCTGGATCTCGACCAGGTCGAGGCCCTCTTCCTCGGCCATGCGCAGCGCTTCGTCGCGCGACAGGACGCCGATCATCTCGCCATCGGACCCGATCACGCGCACGCGCGGGACACGGATCTCCTGATTCTTCCGGTTTTGCTTCTCGGGGGTACTGATATTGCAGTCTCCAGGGGTGGGCTGTGCGGCGCAGCGGCCTTTGCCGGTGCGCCCTTAGGTCTTACGCCATCTGTTGCGAACGCAGGGTCTGGGCGAACGCGGACACCGACATTGTGCCCAAATCTTCCCCCGAACGCGTACGCACCGCCAGCGCGCCGTTCTCCTTCTCGCGGTCCCCGACCACCAGCAGGTACGGCACGCGCTGCAGCGTGTGCTCGCGGATCTTAAAGCCGATCTTTTCGTTGCGCAAATCCGCCTCCACCCGGAAGCCTTGATCCGCAAGGGTTTTCCGGACCTCGGCCACGTATTCAGCCTGGGCGTCGGTGATGTTCATGACCACCGCCTGGACCGGGGCCAGCCAGGCTGGGAAGGACCCGGCATGGTGCTCGATCAGGATGCCGATGAACCGCTCCATGGAGCCGACGATCGCGCGGTGCAGCATGACCGGGTGCCGGCGCTGGCTGTGCTCGTCCACGTACTCGGCGCCCAGGCGCTGGGGCATCATGAAGTCCACCTGCATGGTGCCCAGTTGCCAGGTGCGGCCGATGGCGTCCTTGAGGTGGTACTCGATCTTGGGACCGTAGAAGGCGCCCTCGCCCGGCAGTTCCTGCCATTCCACGCCCGAGGCGCGCAGGGCCGAGCGCAGGGCGTCCTCGGCCTTGTCCCAGGTGGCGTCGTCGCCCAGGCGCGCGTCCGGGCGCAGGGCGATCTTGATCTGGATGTCTTCGAAGCCGAAGTCGGCGTAGACCTTCAGCGCTTGCTCGTGGAAGGCGCGGACCTCGGCCTCGATCTGGCCCTCGGTGCAGAACACGTGGCCGTCGTCCTGGGTGAAGCCGCGCACGCGCAGGATGCCGTGCAGCGCGCCGGAAGGCTCGTCGCGGTGGCAGGCGCCGAACTCGCCGTAGCGGATCGGCAGATCGCGGTAGCTGTGCAGGCCCTGGTTGAACACCTGGACGTGGCCGGGGCAGTTCATCGGTTTGATCGCATAGGTGCGCTTCTCCGACTCGGTGAAGAACATGTTGTCCTTGTAGTTGTCCCAGTGGCCGGACTTCTGCCACAGCGACACGTCCAGGACCTGCGGGCAGCGCACCTCGCCGTAGCCGGTGTCGCGGTAGACCCGGCGCATGTACTGCTCCACCACCTGCCACACCGACCAGCCCTTGGGGTGCCAGAACACCAGGCCCGGCGCCTCCTCCTGCAGGTGGAACAGGTTCTGCTGCTTGCCGATGCGGCGGTGGTCGCGCTTCTCGGCCTCCTCGATCCGCTGGATGTAGGCCTTGAGCTGCTTGTCGTCGGCCCAGGCGGTGCCGTAGATGCGCTGGAGCTGCTCGTTCTTGGCGTCGCCGCGCCAGTAGGCGCCGGAGATGCGGGTGAGCCTGAACGCCTTGAGGAAGCGGGTGTTGGGCACGTGCGGGCCGCGGCACATGTCCACGTATTCCTGGTGGTGGTACAGGCCCATGGCCGTGACCTCCGGGCCCATGTCCTCGATCAGGCGCAGCTTGTAGTCCTCGCCGCGTGCCCTGAACACCTCCACCGCCTCGGCGCGCGGGGTCATCTTCTTGACCACGTCGTAGTCCTGGGCGATCAGCTCGCGCATGCGCGCCTCGATCGCGGCCAGGTCCTCGGGGGTGAACGGGCGCTCGCTGTGGATGTCGTAATAGAAGCCCTCGGCGATCACCGGGCCGATCACCATCTTCGCGTCCGGGTACAACTGCTTGACCGCGTGGCCGACCAGGTGCGCGCAGGAGTGGCGGATGATCTCCACGCCCTCCTCGTCCCTGGGCGTGATGATGCGCAGCGTCGCGTCGTGGTCGATGAGGTCGCCGGCATCGACCAGGCGGCCGTCGACCTGGCCGGCGACGGTGGCCTTGGCCAGGCCGGCGCCGATGGACTGGGCCACCTGCAGCACGGAAACGGGGGCGTCGAACTGGCGGTGGCTGCCGTCGGGGAGCGTGATCGTGATCATGGGAGCTTCAACTGTTCGGTGCGCCGGCCCGGGGCCGACGCTGTTGCATTGGAGGGCCCGCACGCGGGTGCGCGGGCACATGGCCCTTGGACGGGCGTAAAAAAACGCCCTCGAGGGCGCCTGCGGATCGGCGGGGCCCCGGCGGCATTCAGCGGTGGGCGGTGGTAGTGCTCATGTCGCACGCTCGGCCGGCGTTGCCGCGGGCCACCCTGCGGTTCTGGCGCACCGGCACCGTGCCGGCGGCAATGCGCCGATTCTAGCCCAGCCTGCCCGACGCCGGGCGAACCGGCCGCGCGGCCATGGCATGATGCCTGCTGCACCGCAGGATCCGGCTCGAAGGGGGAGAGGAGACCGGCATGATCATCAAGGGCAAGGCCACCTCGCTGGACATCGCGCACCTGGCCGGCGTTTCCCAGCCGACGGTGTCGCGCGCCCTGCGCGGCAGCCCGTCGGTCAATCCGGAGACCCGGCGCCGGATCATGGCCATCGCCCGCGAGCTGAACTACAAGGTCGACAAGAACGCCTCCAACCTGCGTGCCCAGCAATCCGGCACCCTGGCCCTGCTGTTCTTCGAGGACCCGACCCCGGACGACTCCCTGATCAACCCATTCTTCCACTCGATGCTCGGCTCGATCACCCGCGCCTGCGCCAGGCGCGGCTACGACCTGCTGGTGTCCTTCCAGCAGTTGTCGACCAACTGGCACGCCGACTTCGGGGACACCCACAAGGCCGACGGGATCATCCTGCTCGGCTACGGCGACTACCTGGAGTCGGAATCCAAGCTGCAGCGGCTGGTCGCCCAGGGCACGCACTTCGTGCGCTGGGGCGCGGCCCTGCCGGACGAGCCTGGGGTGTCGATCGGCTGCGACAATTTCCAGGGCGGGCACGACATCACCGCACACCTGCTGAACCGCGGCCGGTGCAGGATCGCCTTCCTCGGCCATGCCTCCGACCACTATCCCGAGTTCTTCGAGCGGTACCGCGGCTACGCCGGAGCGCTGCGCAAGGCGCGGCTGAAGCCGGACCCGGCCCTGCAGGCCGACGCCATCACCACCGAGCAATCCGGCTACCAGGCCACCTGCGCCCTGCTGGCGGCCGGCAGGCCGTTCGATGCGTTGTTCGCGGCCAGCGACCTGATCGCCCTGGGCGCGATGAAGGCGCTGCGCGAGCACGGGCGGCGGATTCCCGAGGACGTGGCGGTGGCCGGCTTCGACGACATCGCCATGGCCGGCCTCACCCAGCCGGGGTTGTCGACGGTGCAGCAGGACACCAAGCAGGCCGGCGAAGTGCTGGTGGACAGCCTGATCCGGCTGATCCTGCGCGAGCCGGTGGAAAGCCGCAACCTGCCGGTGAAGCTGGTGCTGCGCGGCTCCACCGCCACCGGTTGAACGCCGCGGCACGCGCCGGCGGCCGGCGGCAGAGGCGGCGGAAAGCCGCCTCAGTGCGCCGGCATCGATTCCGCCAGGCGTGCGCGCAGGTCGGCACGGGTCAGCGGCGCATCGAAGAAGAACACGCGCACGCCATGCGCCGGCACCTCGACGCGCAGGCGCCTGCCGACCTGCAGCGCTTCCCCGCTGAAGCCATCGCGCCACGCGCCGGGCTGCAGGTGGCCGGCCACGCTCATCGTCCGCGCCCGGTCGCCCTTGTTCAGAAGCACCAGCGCGGTCTGCGCGGTATCGCCGTGCTGGTAGACACGGTAGAACGCGGCGGTGTCGCCGGACAGGCGCAGGTTGAGCTGCAAGCCGCGCTGCAGGGCCGGCGACGCCCGGCGCAGGGTGGCGATACGCTGCAGCGACTGGAAGATCGGGCTTTTGTGCGCCGCGTCGATCCGCTCCTGGCCGAAGTAGGCGCGGTTGCCGCCGTGCTCGGCCTGGCCGCGCATGAAGCCGGTCTCCGAGCCGTAGTAGACCACCGGGATGCCGCGCGCGGTGAACAGCCAGTTGTGCGCGTCGATGAAGCCGGCGTCGTCCGCATCCAGCCGGCGCATGTCGTGGTTGTCGTAGAAGGTGGCCAGGTCGTAGGGGTTGGCGTAGGGCCCGCCTTGCAGATGCAGCGCCGGCAGCAGCCGCTCGAAGCCGGCGCGCTTGCGCCCGAACGCCTCGTCCATGGCCTGCTTCATCGGGAAGTCGAGCACGCTGATGCCGCCGTTCTCGGGCAGGGTGAACGGAGCGATGCCGGCCGCGTCGTAGTCGAAGGCCTCGCCGAACATGTACATGCCCGGGTGCTCGGCGCGGATGCGGTCGGCGAAGGCCTTCCAGAACGGCAGCGGCTGGTGGCGGATGGTGTCGATCCGCAGCGCGTCCACGCCCTGCCCGATCCAGTGCAGGTAGGCGCTGGCCAGGTAGTCCATCACCGCCGGGTTGTCCGCGTTCAGGTCGCCCAGTTGGGCCAGGTCGGGCCTGGCGTTGTAGAAGGCGTGCAGCGGTTCGCTGGCCGGGTCCAGCTTCTCCGGCGGCAGGTTCTGGTGGTCGGCCACCAGTTCCCCCTGCGCGTCGAACAACTGGCCGTACTGTGGCTGCGCCACCGGCATGGTCCAGGCCGGCGAGCCATGGTTGGCGACGATGTCCAGCACGGTCTTCAAGCCGTGCGCGCGCAGGCCGGCGGTCAGGCCGGCGAAGTCCAGGCCCGCGCTGGGCAGGTGCTCGTCCAGCCTGTGGAAGTTCACGCCCCAGTAGCCGTGGTAGCCGGTCTTGCCGCGGTCGGTGAGGAAGCCGTCGCAGGTGACCGGATCGCCACCGGTGAAGGCCTGGTCCGGGTTGTCGACGATCGGCGTGATCCACACCGCGGTGAAGCCCAGGTCGCGGATGTAGCCGGCGTTGTCGAGCAGGCCGCGGAAGTCGCCGCCCAGGTAGCCGATGTTGCCGACCTGCCCGTCGCATGGCGGCAGCGGGATGTCGAAGGTGCGGTGCGGGCCGCCCTGCCCGCGGTGGTCGTTGGCCGTGTCGCCGTTGACGAAGCGGTCGGTGAGGACGAAGTACACCGCCTCGGCCGCGAACGGCTCCAGGGTGCCGTAGTAGTCCTCGCCCGCGGCCGCCATCGCCGTGAACGCACCGCCGGCCAGGGCCAGCCCCGCCGCGATCGCCAGGCCGCGGATCATGCCTTGGCCTCCATCGCCGGCGGCCGCGGCACCCGCAGCACGCACAGGCCCGCCAGCGCCAGGCTGGCCCCGCCCAGCGCCAGCGCCCACAGCGGCCGCCCGCCGAACAGCGATTTCAGCAGGAAGCCGAGCAGGCTGGCCGCGACCAGTTGCGGGATGACGATGAAGAAATTGAAGATGCCCATGTACACGCCCATCTTCGCCGCCGGCAGGCTGTCGGACAGCATCGCGTAGGGCAGCGACAGGATCGAGGCCCAGGCGAAGCCCACCCCCAGCATCGGCAGCAGCAGCCATTGCGGGTCGCGCACCAGCAGGAAGGACAGCAGGCCGGCCGCGCCCAGCCACAGGTTGAGCAGGTGCGCGCCGCGCAGGCCCAGCGCGCGCGCCATCCATGGGATGGCGATGGCGGCCAGCGCGGCGAAGCCGTTATAGGCGGCGAACAGCACGCCCACCCAGTTGGCGCCCTCGTTGTAGGCCACCGAGGTGGGGTCGTCGCTGCCGAAGTGCACCCCGGCCACCGCCGCGGTGGTGTAGATCCACATGGCGAACAGGGCGAACCAGGAGAAGAACTGCACCACCGCCAGGCGGCGCATGGCCAGCGGCATCGCCCGCAGGTCGGACAGGATCGTCGGCAGCATGCCACCGGCTGGGAGCACGCGCGCCACCAGCAGCAGCGCGCCGTAGGCGATGGACATGCCGGCCAGCACGTACAGCATCCGGTCCCAGCCGCGCGCGGCGATCAGCGCGGCAAGCGCCAGGCCGGCCAGCAGCCAGGGCAGCGCCGCGACCGCCGGCGCCTGCAGGCCGCCGCCCGCCCCCCGTACGGGGGGCGGCTGCGCGCCATCGAAACGGGCCAGCGCCTCGGGCGGGTACTCGCGGGTGCGCAGCACGGTCCAGCCGATCGCGGCGAACAGCACCGCGCCGCCGAAGTAGAACGCGTAGCGCACCGTGTCCGGCACCTCGCCCGGCGCGGCGGTGTTGGCCACGCCGGCCCTGGCCAGCAGCCAGGGCAGCAGGCTGGCCACGATGGCCCCGGCGCCGATGAAGAAACTCTGCATCGCATAGCCGCCGGCGCGCTGCGACGACGGCAGTTGGTCGCCGACGAAGGCGCGGAACGGCTCCATCGAAATGTTGATCGACGCGTCCAGGATCCACAGCATGCCCGCCGCGATCCACAGCGTCGGCGAGTTGGGCATCGCGAACAGCGCCAGCGTGGCCAGGATGGCGCCGGCGAGGAAGTACGGGCGGCGCCGGCCGAGCCGGGTCCAGGTGCGGTCGGAGAAG
This sequence comes from Pseudoxanthomonas broegbernensis, assembly GCF_014202435.1. Taxonomy (GTDB): domain Bacteria; phylum Pseudomonadota; class Gammaproteobacteria; order Xanthomonadales; family Xanthomonadaceae; genus Pseudoxanthomonas; species Pseudoxanthomonas broegbernensis. The sequence goes on from NZ_JACHGU010000003.1 coordinate 438,414, forward strand.
TAGCCGACCACCGGCTGCACCAGCAGCCCGGTCAGCGGCGCGGCGATCCACAGGCCGGGCACCTGCTCCATGTCCGCGCCCAGGGTCTGGAAGATGCGGCTCACGTTGGCGTTCTGCAGGGCGAAGCCGAACTGGATGCCCAGGAAGCCGAAGCACATGTTCCAGATCTGCCAGAAAGACAGGCGCGGTTTGCTTTCCATCGAGCAGTTCCCCCCTCCGGGAATCACGGATGCGATGGGCGCCTGGCGCCCTCGGGCCATGGTAGAGGCGCGTCCGCCACGGCGGGCGTCGATGCATACGTATTCATCGGTGCGACGGGCCGGCAAGTGGACGCTGCGTGGAATAGTGCGAGCGCCGCGCACGGTGCGGCACGACGCATACCGCCATTCCCGGGAGGGGAAACATGGGACATGTGACGCGCGGCAGCGGCCTACGCCGCCGCGAAACGGCCGCAACCGGCGGACGACGCTGGCGGGCCGGCGGGCTCGTGGCCCTGCTGTCGTCGCCTGCGATGGCGATGGCGGGCGCCGCCCCACCGCCGCTGGCCGACTGCGATGCCGGCTTCCAGGCCGTGCTGGCCGCCGATGCGCATGCACCCGCGCAGGCGCGCGCGCTGTGGCTGGACCGGCGCACCCTGCTATGGCCCGGCGCCGGCAACGGCCCCGCCCATCGCTACCGCCTGTACCACGCCCCGCACGGCGGCATCCGCGCCGAACCGGGCCGGCCAGTGGCCGGTGCCACGGGTGCCATCGCACTGCACGCGGCATCGTTCCCGGCGGACGCGGCGGTGGCGCGCCGCTTCGCCCATGCCGGCGAAGGCGCCATCCTGTCGCACGCGCTCGACGACGGACGCCTGCGCGAGCTGCTGCGCCAGGCACTGGTGCTGGTGCGCGAGGACCCGGCCGGCCGGGTGCTGGAAGCCACTGCGCTGCAACATGCCGGCGCGCTGGACGACCTCTACGCCGGCGCCGTCGACGCGCCGGGGCTGGGCGCGCACCCTTCCGCCGCCGGCACCGCCTTCGGCGTGTGGGCGCCCACCGCGCGGGCGGTGTCGGTATGCCTGTACGAGGACGATCGCTCGCCCGCGACGCGACGCGAACCGCTGCGCCTGGATCCGGCCACGGGCCTGTGGACGTCGGTCCTGCCCGGCGACCTGCGCGGCCGCTACTACACCTACCTGGTCGATGCCTACGTGCGCGGCGTCGGCCTGGTCCGCAACCGGGTGACCGACCCCTACGCCGCCAGCCTGGGCGCGGACTCGCGGCGCAGCTACGTGGCCGACCTCGACGATCCGGCACTCGCGCCGCCCGGCTGGGACGCGGCCCCGCGCCCGGCGCCGCTGCGCGCGCAGGCGGACATGTCGATCTACGAACTGCACGTGCGCGACTTCTCGATCGGCGATGCCAGCGTGCCGCCGGCGCACCGCGGCAAGTACCTGGCCTTCACCGACGCGCGCAGCGCCGGCATGGCCCACCTGCGCGAACTCGCGCGCGCCGGCCTGACCGACCTGCACCTGCTGCCGGTCTACGACTTCGCCAGCGTGCCCGAGGCCGCCTGCGCCACGCCGCAGGTCCCGGAGGCCGCGGCCGACAGCCCCGCGCAGCAGGCCGCGGTGATGGCCCAGGCCGCACGCGACTGCTTCAACTGGGGCTACGACCCCTTCCACTTCAACGCACCGGAAGGCAGCTACGCCAGCGACCCCTTCGACGGGGCCGCGCGCATCCGCCAGTTCCGGGCCATGGTGATGGCCCTGCACGCGCTGGGCCTGCGGGTGGGCATGGACGTGGTCTACAACCACACCTACGCCGCCGGCCAGGACGAGGCCTCGGTGCTGGACCGGATCGTCCCCGGCTACTACCACCGCCTCGACGCGGCCGGGAACATCGAGCGCAGCACCTGCTGCGAGAACACCGCCACCGAGCACGCGATGATGGCGCGGCTGATGATCGACTCGGCCGAATGGTGGGTCCGCCACTACCGGATCGACTCGTTCCGCTTCGACCTGATGGGCCAACAGCCGCGCGCGGCGATGGAGGCGCTGCAGCGCCGGGTGGACGCGGCCGCGGGCCGCCGCGTGCAGTTGATCGGCGAGGGCTGGAACTTCGGCGAGGTGGCCGACGGGGCGCGCTTCGTCCAGGCCTCGCAGCTTTCGCTGGCCGGCAGCGGCATCGGCACGTTCAGCGACCGCGCCCGCGACGCGCTGCGCGGCGGCGGCCCGGGCGACCGCGGCCGCGACAAGGTCGCCCGGCAGGGCTGGCTCAACGGGCTGGCCTACGCACCCAACGACGCGGCCGACCCCGCGCTCGGCCGCGCCGACCTGCTGCGCGCCGCGGACCTGGTCCGCGTCGGCCTGGCCGGCACCCTGCGCGACTACGTGCTGGCCACCGCCGACGGCACCGCACGGCCGCTGCATGCGATCGACTACAACGGCCAGCCGGCCGGCTATGCCGCCGCCCCGGGCGAAGTGGTCAACTACGTCGAGAACCACGACAACGAGACCCTGTACGACCTCAACGCCTACCGCCTGCCGGCCGGCACCCCGGCCGCCGAGCGCGTGCGGGTGCAGGTGCTGGGCATGACCACCACCGCGCTCAGCCAGGGCGTGGCCTACTTCCATGCCGGCGTCGACACCCTGCGCTCCAAGTCGATGGACCGCAACAGCTTCGATTCGGGCGACTGGTTCAACCGGATGGACTGGACCTATCGCGACAACTTCTTCGGTACCGGCCTGCCGCCGGCCAGCGGCAACGGCCAGGACTGGCCGTGGATCGCCCCGCGCCTGGCCGACGCCTCGATCAAACCGGCGCCGGCCGACATCGCCTTCGCCCGCGACGCCCTGCGCGACCTGCTGCGGATCCGCGCCAGCTCGTCGCTGTTCCGCCTGCGCAGCGCCGAAGAGGTGTCCGCACGGCTGGTCTTCCCCAACAGCGGGCCGGCGCAGAACCCGCTGGCGATCGCCGGCCACCTCGATGGCCGTGGCCATCCCGGCGCCGGCTTCGGCCAGGTCCTCTACCTGATCAACGCCGCGCCGCAGGCGCAGGTGCTGGAGTTGCCGTCCGAACGCGGCAAGCGCTACGTCCTGCACCCGGTACACCGGGCTCCCGGCGCGGCCGACCATCGGCCGCGCGAGCAGGCCCGCTTCGATTCCGCACGCGGCCGCTTCACCGTGCCGCCGCGCACTGCCCTCGTGTACGTCCTGGAGTGAACATCGCCATGCGCCATCGACGCCGCCACGCCCCTTCCGCCCCGCCGCGCGCGCTGCCCGACCCCGCCCTGCACGCACGGGTGCTGGCGGCCACGGCGGCCCTGCTCGCCTGGGCCACCGCACTGCCCGCCACCGCCGGGACCCTGGCCCGCGTCGCCTCGCCGGGCGGCGCGCTCAGCGTGATCGTGGAATCGCAGCACGAGCACCGCCTGGCCTACCGGGTCGAGCGCAACGGCGAGCCGGTGATCGCACCCTCGCGGCTGGGCTTCCTGCTCGGCGACGGGCGCCTGGAGCGCAACCTGGAGCTGGTCGGCCAAACGCAGCGCAGCTTCGACGAGACCTGGGAGCAGCCCTGGGGCGAGCGCCGCCTCACCCGCAACCGCTACAACGAACTGCGCGCCCGCTTCGCCGAGAAGGCGCCGGCCGGGAAGGACGCCGGCCGCCGCTTCGACGTGGTGTTCCGGGTCTACGACGACGGCGTCGGCTTCCGCTACGAGTTTCCCGAGCAGCCGGCCATGGACGAGGTGCGCATCCGCGCCGAGCTGACCGAGTTCGCCCTCGCCGAGCCCGCCGGCACCGCCGCCTGGTGGATCCCCGCCTTCGAATGGAACCGCGAGGAATACCTCTACCGCCGCACCCCGCTGCGCGAGATCGGCACCGCGCAGACGCCGCTGACCCTGCGCACCGGGGAAGGCCTGCACGTGTCCATCCACGAGGCCGCGCTGGTCGACTATGCCGGCATGAACCTGGCCCGCGGCGACGGCGACGTGCTGCGTGCCGCGCTCACCCCCGGCGGCGATGGCCCGGCGGTGATCCGCGCCACGCCCTTCGCCACGCCCTGGCGCACGATCCAGGTCGGCGCGCGCGCCGGCGACCTGGCCGAGTCCAGCCTGATCCTCAACCTCAACGAACCCAACGCCATCGGCGACGTGAGCTGGTTCGTCCCGGCCAAGTACGTGGGCGTGTGGTGGTCGCTGCACCTGGAGACCGAAACCTGGGGCAGCGGCCCCCGGCACGGCGCCACCACCGCCAACACGAAGCGCTACATCGACTTCGCCGCCGCCAATGGCTTCCGCGGGGTGCTGGTGGAAGGCTGGAACCCGGGCTGGGACGGCGACTGGTTCGCCAACGGCTGGGGCTTCGACTTCACCCGCGCAATGCCCGACTTCGACCTGCGAGGCCTGGCGCGATACGCCGCCGGCAAGGGCGTGCACCTGATCGGCCACCACGAGACCGCCTGCGCGGTCAGCCACTACGAGCGCCAATTGCCGGCGGCGCTGGACCTGTACGCGCGCAACGGCGTGGACGTGGTCAAGACCGGCTACGTCTGCGACGCCGGCGACATCCAGCGCCAGGACCGCGCCGGCGGCCCGGTCGTGCGCGAGTGGCACGAGGGCCACTGGATGAGCAACCACCACCTGCGCGTGGTCGAGCAGGCCGCCGCGCATCGCATCGCGATCAACGCGCACGAGCCGATCAAGGACACCGGGCTGCGCCGCACCTGGCCGAACTGGGTCTCGCGCGAAGGCGCGCGCGGCATGGAGTTCGCCGCCTGGGCCGATCCGCCCAACCCGCCGGAGCACGAGGCCACCCTGGTGTTCACCCGCATGCTGGCCGGGCCGATGGACTTCACTCCCGGCATCGTCAGCCTCCAGGGCCGCAACGGCCGGCCGCTGCGCAGCACCCTGGCCAAGCAACTGGCGCTGTACGTGGTGCTGTACAGCCCGATCCAGATGGTCGCCGACCTGCCCGAGCACTATGCGCGGCAGCCCGAGGCGTTCCGGTTCATCCAGGACGTGGCGGTGGACTGGGAGGACAGCCGGGTACTGGCCGGCGAGGTGGGCCAGTACGCGGTGATCGCGCGCAAGGCGCGCGGCGACGGCGGGGAATGGTTCCTGGGCGGCGTGGGCGGCGGGCAGCCGCGCGCGCTGGAGGTGGACCTGGGCTTCCTCGACGCCGGCCGCCGCTACCGGGCGGAGATCTACCGCGACGGCGATGATGCGCACTGGGAACGGGCGCCCTTCGCCTTCGTCCGCCAGACCCGCGAGGTCTCGGCGGACGATGCGATGCCGCTGCGGATGGCCGCCGGCGGCGGCGTGGCGATCCGTTTCGTGCCGCTGCCGTAGCCGGCGCGCGCCGGCGCCGTTGCTTCCCGCCGCCAGGAAGCGCGACGGGATGGCGCGCCCCCTGGCGAAGGATGCCGCCTACTCGGGCAGGTCGAAGCCCATCAGCCGGCCCTCGATGTCGGCGGCGACCAGGGTGTCGCCGCTGCGCGACACGTTCCCGGCGATGCCCCACTGGTGGCCGTGCCCTTCGGGCAGCGCCAGCCGCGCCAGCAGTGCGCCGCTGCGACGGTCAAGCACGGCCAGGCCGGCCTCGTGCCGCAGGAAGTACGGGGCTGCCGCCGCGGCGCCGACCACCACGCGCTCGCCCAGCACCAGCGGCGTGCCCCAGGTCTGGCCCAGCACGTCGGTGCGCCAGAGCACGCGGCCGCTGGCCGGGTCGATGGCGCTGACCCGGCGCATGTCCGACGAGCCGATGTAGAGCGTGCCGTCCGAAATCACCGGCGCCGAATCGATCCAGGACGTCCAGAAGTTCTGCCGCCATGCGCGCTGGCCGCTGGCCGCGTCGATGGCGTGCAGGTAGGCGTTGCGCCCGCTGGCGTAGACCTTGCCGTCGTGCACCAGCAGGTCGGCGGCGGCCTGCCCGCCCAGCGCGTAGCGCCAGCGCTCCTGGCCGCTCGCCCGGTCCAGCGCATGCACGTCGCCCGATTCGAAGGCCACGTACACGCTTCCCGGGTCCACGGCGACGGCATGGCGGATGCGGCCCTCGCCGGCAAAGCTCCAACGCGGCGCACCGGTGACGGCATCGACGGCGTGCAGCACGCCGTCGGCGCCGCCGGCATACACCACGCCATCGGCCAGCACCGGCCGTGGCGCTTCCCAATCCCAATCGAACACCGTCGGATGCGGCAGCACGCGCGGGCGGCGGCCATCGTCCAGCGCGTGGCGCCAGACCTCGCGCCCGTCCTTGCCATCCAGGCGATGCAGGTAGCCGCCGTCGCTGACCACGTACACCGCATCGCCCTCGACCAGGGCCGCGCCGTACATCGGGAAGCCCAGGCCGACGGCCCAGACGATGCGCCCGTCGCTCGTGTCCACCGCATTCAACGTGCCGCCGGTGGTGCCGACATAGGCGATGCCCTCGCTCACCACCGGCGAGGCGAACACCAGGCCGCCCAGGCGGGTGCTCCAGCGCGGCCCCGGCAGTGCCGGAACCTGCTCCACCGGCGCGGCGACGGGCGCCGGGGCGCCGCGCTGCAGGCGTGCGTGCTCGTCCTCGCCCAGCAGCGTGCCGACCAGGTGGCCGTCCTCCAGGCGCAGCGCCATCGGGAGCGTCGGATGGACCAGGGCGCCGCCTTCGATGTGCGCGGCGCCCACGTGCATCCGGTCGAAATGGACGACCGGCAGGTCCAGGCGCACGTCCAGGCCGCCCTTGCCGTCTTCCTGCAAGTCCACCCCGATGGCCACGCGTTCCCGCTCGCTGCCGACCTCGCCGCTCCAGTAGCCGGCGAAGGAACCCGCGTCCTGCGCTTGCGCGACGAGGAACGGGGCGGACGCAAGGGTCAGGGCGAGCACCGCGGATGCGGTGGCGGAACGAAGCATCACGAATTTCCGGGTCATTCGACTCTCCATGCATGCCGGTGCGGCGGACGGCCGCTCCGCGTCTCGGGGGAGACGAAGACTAAGGCATTCATTCCCACGCGCACAGGGGGCCATGCGACGCGCGGCGGCCAGGCCGCGGCGCCGCCGGCGCATGCGTTACGCGGCCGCCAGCGGAATCCGGCAGGCAGCCGGGTCGATCGCGTGCGAAGGCGCGGCGGACACGCGCGGCGCGAAGTCGCCGGCTGCATGCCTCGCACGGGAAAAGCAGCGAAACGGCAATGAATACGTATGCAGGAAAGCGCACTGCGCACTTCGCGCCACTACCATCGTTTCGCGCTTCGGGGATCGCATCCCCCGCGCTCGAGAGCCGGGATACCGCCTTTGGCGAAAAACCCGACCTGCTGCATAAAACGTCCTTGGAGAGGGGAACATGTCGAATCACAAACGCAACCTGCTGAGCGCTGCGCTGGCCTCGGCCATCGCGCTGGCCGCAACCGGCGCCGGCGCCCAGACCGCCGAACCGAACAACGAATCCAACGCCGAGACGGTGGACCTGGATACGGTGGTGGTCACCGGCATCCGCCGCGGCATCGAGAGCGCGATCTCGGTCAAGCGCGAGTCCAGCTCCATCGTCGAGTCGATCTCGGCCGAGGACATCGGCAAACTGCCGGACGTGAGCATCGGCGAGTCCATCGCGCGGCTGCCCGGCGTGGCCGCCCAGCGCGTGGCCGGCCGTGCCCAGGTGATCAGCGTGCGCGGCCTGTCGCCCGACTTCTCCACCACCCTGCTCAACGGCCGCGAGATGGTCTCCACCGGCGACAACCGCAGCGTGGAGTTCGACCAGTACCCGTCCGAGCTGGTCAGCGGCGTGACCGTGTACAAGACCCCCGATGCGGCGCTGGTCGGCCAGGGCCTGTCCGGCACCCTGGACATGCAGACCGCCCGCCCGCTCAACTTCGCCGACCGCGTGGTGGCCGTCAGCGGCCGCTACCAGCGCAATTCGCTGGGCTCGGCCGCCAACCAGGACGGCGACGGCAGCCGCTTCAACGTCAGCTACATCGACCAGAGCGCGGACCGGCGCTTCGGATTCTCGATCGGCTATTCGCATTCCGACTCGCCGATCCAGGAGAACCAGGTCGGCCTGTACGAGCCCTGGCAATCGCTCGGCGGCGACGACTGGCGCCCGGGCGTGTCCGCCGGCACCTGGTATTCGGACGGCATCAAGGCCCTGCGCCGCACCGGCAACATCAAGCGCGACGGGGCGATGGCGACCCTGCAGTTCCGCCCGTCCAACGCCTGGACCAGCACCCTGGACCTGTTCTACTCCAAGGCCGAGCAGGTGGACACCGCCAACCAGTTCGAGGTGCACCTGGGCGGCTACAACGGCGGCTACGACCCGGGCCTGGCGCTGACCGGCGTCACCAGCAACGCCAACGGCAGCTTCGACGGCGGCGTGGCGCACAACGTCTATCCGCTGGTGCGCGGCATGTACAACCACCGCGAGGACAGGATCAAGGCGGCCGGCTGGAACAACGAGTTCAACGCCGGCTCGGTGCGCATCGTCGCCGACGTGGGCTGGTCCAAGGCCGACCGCGACGAGCTGAGCCTGGAGAACAACACCCAGATGGCGCCGATGCCGCAGCTCGACTCGGTGGCGCTGGACATCCGCGGCAACGGCTTCTCCACGCTCGCTCCGGGCCGCGACTATTCCGACCCGTCCAGCCTGTTCCTGACCAACACCATCTACGGCTCGGGCTACGGCAAGGTGCCGTCGATCTCCGACGAGCTGAAGACCTACCGCCTGTCCGCCGAGTTCCCGGCGCCGCAGGCGCTGTCGTGGCTGTCGGGCATCGACGCCGGAGTGAACCGCGCCGACCGCCACAAGAACAAGAGCCAGCCGGAAGGCAACATCCTGCTCGGTGCGCAGGGCGACGCCACCATCGGCCAGGAGTACCAGTACCGCCCCGTCGACCTGGGTTTCGCCGGCATCGGCTATATCCCGGCGTGGAACGTACCCGGCGCGGTGGCGCAGTACATGACCTTCGATCCGGTCGACGACCTGTCCTACCTGGTGCCCAAGGCCTGGACCCTGGACGAGAAGATCACCACCGGCTACATCCGCGCCAGCATCGACACCCAGTGGGGCGCGCTGCCGGTCACCGGCAACATCGGCGTGCAGGTGCAGCGCGTGGACCAGTCCTCCGCGTCGCGCTACTGGGACAACACCAAGCCGGCCGGCCAGGAGGCGCTGCCGTTCTCCGACGGCAAGACCTACACCGACGTGCTGCCGAGCCTGAACCTGGCGCTGCGGCTCACCGACGACCAGACCCTGCGCTTCGGCCTGGCCAAGCAGGTCGCCCGCCCGCGCGTGGACCAGTTGCGCTCCTCGCTGGAGTTCGGCGTCAACGAGGCCGAATGGGAAGTGGGGGGCTCGGGCGGCAACCCCAACCTGGACCCGTGGCGCGCCAATGCCTTCGACGTGTCCTGGGAGAAGTACTTCGGCACCCGCGCCTACGTCGCCGCCGCGTTCTTCTACAAGGACCTGGAAAGCTACATCTACACCGAAACCCGCGACGGCTACGACTTCAGCGCGCTGATGTCCGGCTACGTGCCGCCGGCGGGCGCCCCGCCGATCAGCCCGATCGGCAGGTTCACCCAGCCGGTCAACAACAAGGGCGGCTCGCTGCGCGGGCTGGAGCTGAGCGCTTCGCTGCCGCTGGACCTGTGGACCGAGGCGCTGCGCGGCTTCGGCATCGTCGCCAGCGCCACCTTCAACGACAGCGACATCAAGATCCGCGACCCGGAAAGCGCCTCCAGCGTGGGCGAGGACCCGATCAGCCTGCCGGGCCTGTCCGACCGCGTGTTCAACCTGACCGCCTACTACGAGCGCAACGGTTTCGAGGCCCGCGTCAGCCAGCGCCGGCGCTCGGACTTCATCGGCGAGATCGGCAACTTCGACGGCAACCGCACCCTGCGCTACGTGGTCGGCGAGAACATCACCGATGCCCAGGTCAGCTACAGCTTCGGCGGCGGCGGCGCGCTGTCGGGCCTGACCGTCCTGCTGCAGGCCAGCAACCTGACCGACGAGTCCTACCGCACCTACGCCGGCACCAAGGACCGTCCGCTCGAGCACATCGAGTGGGGCCGTACCTACCTGCTCGGCCTGAACTACCGCTTCTGACTTGGCGCGCCCTCCCCGCCGGACCTCCCCCCGGCGGGGAGGGCGCGCAATTTCTTCATGCCGATACTTGCAGCCGCACCCGGGACGTGACTCCCGCGGCGCGGTCCCGCCCGAACCCAAACGACCTTTCCCATGTCCCGACCTTGCTGGTGGCGCGGCGCCGTCATCTACCAGATCTATCCGCGCAGCTTCCTGGACACCAACGGCGACGGCGTGGGCGACCTGCCCGGCATCGTCGACCGGCTGGACTACGTGGCCTCGCTGGGCGTGGACGCGATCTGGATCTCGCCGTTCTTCAAGTCGCCGATGGCCGACTTCGGCTACGACATCGCCGACCAGCGCCAGGTCGACCCCCTGTTCGGCACCCTGGACGACTTCGACCGCCTGCTCGACAAGGCGCACCGGCTCGGCCTGAAGGTGATGATCGACCAGGTCTTCAGCCACACCTCCGACCAGCACGAGTGGTTCCGCGAAAGCCGCAGCAGCCGCGACAACCCCAAGGCGGACTGGTACGTGTGGGCCGACGCGCGCGAGGACGGCACCCCGCCCAACAACTGGCTGTCGCTGTTCGGCGGCGTGGCCTGGCGCTGGGAACCGCGGCGGCGCCAGTATTACCTGCACAACTTCCTGTCCTCGCAGCCGGACCTGAACTTCCACAACCCGCAGGTGCGCCAGGCGACGCTGGACTACGTGAAGTTCTGGCTCGATCGCGGCGTGGACGGCTTCCGCCTGGACTCGATCAACTTCTGCTTCAACGACGCGCAACTGCGCGACAACCCGCCCAAGCCGGCGGACAAGCGCGTGGGCCGCGGCTTCAGCCCCGACAACCCCTATGCGTTCCAGTACCACTGGTACAACAACACCCGCCCGGAGAACATCGGCTTCCTGGAGGAACTGCGCGCGCTGGTGGACCGCTATCCGGGCGCGGTCACCCTGGGCGAGATCTCGTCCGAGGACTCGCTGGCCACCACCGCCGAGTACACCTCCGGCCGGCGCCTGCACATGGGCTACAGCTTCGAGCTGCTGGTGGACGACTTCAGCGCGGCCTACATCCGCGACACCGTCTCCCGCCTGGAAGAAGCCATGACCGAGGGCTGGCCGTGCTGGGCGGTGTCCAACCACGACGTGCGCCGCGCGGTGACCCGCTGGGGCGGCGGCGGCCCGTCCCCGCGGCTGGCGCGGATGCTGGCGGCGATGGTCTGCTCGCTGCGCGGCTCGGTGTGCGTCTACCAGGGCGAGGAACTGGGCCTGCCGGAAGCCGACGTGCCGTTCGAGGCGCTGCAAGACCCCTACGGCATCGCCTTCTGGCCCAATTTCAAGGGCCGCGACGGCTGCCGCACGCCGATGCCGTGGACCGACGCGGACGGCGCCGGCTTCAGCGCCGCCACGCCCTGGCTGCCGGTGCCCGAGGCGCACCGCCCGCTGGCGGCCCGGCGCCAGCACGCCGATCCGGGGTCCACGCTCAATGCCTTCCGCGCCTTCATGCGCTGGCGCCGCGAGCAACCGGCCCTGGTCCGGGGTTCCATCGCCTTCCTCGACACCGCCGAACCGGTGCTGGCCTTCGTCCGCGAGCACCAGGGGCAGCGCATGCTCGCCGCGTTCAACCTGTCCGACGCCGCGGCCTCGCTGCCGCTGCCTTCCGGCGGCTGGACGCTCGCCCAGGGGCATGGCCTGGCATCGGCGTCCATCGACGGGGGCGTCGCCAGCCTCCCGGCGTACGGGGTGCTGTTCGCCCGCGCGGACTGAACCGGGCGCGGCCGCCGGCGGCCGCCGGTCTCCCCCCGGATCGTGCCGACGACCGCCCCGGGCGCCCCGGACCCGCGTTTCATGCGGTTTTCATCGATTTTCCTCTTGGCGTCGGCCCGCGCATGGCCTACATTCGCGTTGCCGACGTCGTCGGTCACCTACACCATCCAACCGAACGGAACAGGAAAGTTATGGCGAAGACCACCAAGAAGCCGGCCGCCAAGAAGGCCGCGCCGAAAGCGGCAAAGAAGGCCGCAGTGAAGAAGGCCGCCGCGCCGAAGAAGGCCGCCCCGATCCTCAAGGAAGTGCTGGGCAAGTCCGCCCTGATCAAGCATCTGGCCGAGACCAGCGGCGTGGTCGCCAAGGACGTCAAGGCCGTGCTGGCCGCGGTCGAGGACAGCGTCTCCGGCGCGATCAGCAAGAAGGGCGCGGGCAGCTTCACCCTGCCGGGCCTGTTCAAGGTCACCTCGGTGAAGGTGCCGGCCAAGCCCAAGCGCAAGGGCATCAACCCGTTCACCAAGGAAGAGCAGTGGTTCGCCGCCAAGCCGGCCTCGGTGAAGGTGAAGGTGCGTCCGCTGAAGAAGCTCAAGGATGCCGCTTCCTGATCCATGCTTCGCATCGGTTACCGGCGGGGCGGCAGCGATGCCGCCCCGTTTCTTTTGGGAATTCCCTTTTCCCTGAAGAGTTCCGCCGCCGATCCGGCCCCGGTGGAACAGATCATCATGGCCCGGCGCCTCGTCCGCGCGCGCGCGGCACCCTATCTTGGAACCCGGCCCCACCTGCGGATCCATGCCATGACTTCCCCCACCCATCGCTATCGGATCACCGTGACCCCGGTCGAGAGCGGCGGCCTGCCCTGCTTCGGCCGCTGCGCCATCGAGTTCGAGCAGACCAGCCGCCAGGACTGGATGCGGCTGGTCGAGGACACCCAGCGCCTGCCCGGCCTGTCCGGCGACGAGCGCACCGCGCTGGCGATCGCCGCGCGCCTGCTCGACGGCATCGCGCGACGGCACCCGGACCTGGCCGACGACCCGCTGCGCGAGCTGCGCGCGCCGCTGGCCGCGCTGCTGGAACGGATCGATCCGAACAGCCGGGCGGCCTGACGCCCGGCGCCGGCCGCACCCGCGAAGGTGCATGTATTCTGCTGCGCTCCCGTTCCGGCGGAATCGTGCATGCGCCATTGGCTGCCAATGCTGCTCGTCCTGCCGCTGGCCCACTGTTCCTGCCAGCGCCAGCCAGAACCCGCGCCCGAACCCGCCGCCCTCCACGCGGAAACCGTGGACCCCGCCGCCGCTGCGGCTGCCGAAGCGGCCCGGGCGACGGCCGAAGCGGGCAGGCAGGCCGTCGCCACGGTGCACGCCTATCTCGGCGCGCTGCCCGGCACGGACCGCCCGCGCGCGGACGCCTACTGGTCCGGCGGCGGCCCCGGCGATCCCGCCGGCGATGCGGTGCTGCGCGGCCACATGCCCGGCCTGCGGGGCATGCGGATCGAGAACGACCGGCCGCAGGCGCTCGACCGCCAGTCGCCCCCGCGCGCCTACGAGGTCCCGGTGCGGCTGCGCCTGGACGACGACGCCGGCAGCCTGCGCCTGCGGGGCTACTACCGCCTGCGCGCGCGCATCGACGGCGGCGGCTGGGAAATCACCTCGGCCTCGCTGCAGCCCGCGTTCGACTGAATGCCGCGCCGGCCGGCGCCGCGTACGCTCAGCGCTTGGGCTGGAGCATCGTCCCGGTGCACTTGGGCGAGCCGCACAGGCAGGCCCAGACCTTCTTCAGCCGCGGGGTGTGGCGCTCGGCCAGGACGATGCCGTAGTTGTAGGTCAGTTCCTCGCCGGGGGCGACGTTGCGGATCGCCTCGATGAAGACCCGGTCCTTGTGCCGTTCCTGGCCCTCGTGCTCGACGATCACCGCCTCGCAGTTCGGGTCGCAACTGTGGTTGATCCAGCGCGCGTCGTTCCCGCGGTAGTTGGCGTCCACCACCCAGTCATCGTTGAGCGTGAACAGAAAGGTGTGCCCGCTTTCCACGTCGCCGGAGGTGTCCTCGTCGACCTCCTCGTGGGTGCGGCGGCGCCCCTTGTACTCGATGACGCGCTCGCCCTTGCGGATCGGCGCCACGGCGAAAACGCCGTTGCCATGGATGGGCGACTTGCGGGCGACGATCTTGCGGGGCATGCGCTTTCCGACGAAGAGGGGAAACGGGGCAGATTCTCGCCGATACCGCCGCCCATCCCAAGCCCGGACCCTGGCCATGGCTCCGGCGCGACGGCTGCCGCGAGGCGGCCGCCCCTCGACAGCGGCCCGGCTCACGCTCGAATCGAGTTGCGCCCGGCCCTGCGCCGGGCGCCGCCGTGACGCCCGCCATCTCCCGGCGCGACCGCAAGATAAACCGGCCATGCCTACCCGCTTGGCCCGGCGGAATCGAAAGAGTACAATTTCGGTACGCTTTAACCCGTGGCCCGCCATGCTCCGCGTCACCAAGCTGACCGATTACGCAACCGTGGTCCTGACCGTGCTCGCCGCGCGGCCGGGCCAGGTACTGAGCGCGGCCGAGCTGGCCGACCACTCCGGGCTGGAGCAGCCCACCGTCAGCAAGCTGCTCAAGCCGCTGGCCCAGGCCGGCCTGGTCGAGGGCCTGCGCGGGGTGCGCGGCGGCTACCGCCTGAGCCGCGACGCGTCCGAGATCAGCCTGATCGAGGTCGTGGAGGCGATGGAAGGCCCGCTGGCCATGACCGAGTGCAGCCAGCACGACAGCCAGTGCGGCATCGCCGACCAGTGCGGCGTGCGCGCCAACTGGCGCCTGATCAACGACGTGGTCGCCGATGCGCTGCGCAAGGTGACCCTGGCGCAGATGCTGCACCCTCCCGTATCCCCCCAGGTGCGACGGCGCGAGATCGCCGTGCGCATCGCCAACTGAACCCCTAGGCAGCCCGCATGGCCACCGAAGTCACCACCCCCTCCCCCCCGCAGAACGCCGAGATCCTGGAGCGGCTGGGCCGGCGCTACGACGCCGGCTTCATCACCGACATCGAGTCCGACTCGCTGCCGCCGGGCCTGGACGAGGACGTGATCCGCGCCCTTTCGGCCAAGAAGGAGGAGCCGGAGTGGATGACGCTCTGGCGCCTGGACGCCTACCGCCGCTGGCTGACCATGCCGGTGCCGCACTGGGCCAAGCTGAGGATCGCGCCGATCGACTTCCAGGCCATCAGCTACTACTCCGCGCCCAAGGGGCCGAAGTACAAGTCGCTGGACGAAGTGCCGCAGGAACTGCTGGACACCTACGACCGGCTGGGCGTGCCGCTGCACGAGCGGGCCAAGCTGGCCGGCGTGGCGGTGGACGCGGTGTTCGACTCGGTGTCGGTGGGCACCACCTTCCGCCAGGAACTGGCCGACAAGGGCATCGTCTTCTGCTCCATGTCCGAGGCCATCCGCGAGCACCCGGAGCTGGTCAAGCAGTACCTGGGCAGCGTGGTCCCGCACGGCGACAACTACTTCGCCGCGCTCAACTCTGCCGTGTTCTCCGACGGCAGCTTCGTGTTCATCCCCAGGGGCGTGCGCTGCCCGATGGAGCTGAGCACCTATTTCCGCATCAACGCCGGCCATACCGGCCAGTTCGAGCGCACCTTGATCATCGCCGAGGAAGGCAGCCACGTCTCCTACCTGGAGGGCTGCACCGCGCCGATGCGCGACGAGAACCAGTTGCATGCCGCGGTGGTGGAGCTGGTGACCCTGGACGATGCCGAGATCAAGTATTCGACCGTGCAGAACTGGTACCCGGGCGACGAGGAAGGCCGCGGCGGCATCTACAACTTCGTCACCAAGCGCGCGCTGTGCCGCGGCGCGCGCAGCAAGGTCACCTGGACCCAGGTGGAGACCGGCTCGGCGATCACCTGGAAGTACCCCTCCTGCGTGCTGCTGGGCGACGACTCGGTGGGCGAGTTCCACTCGGTGGCGCTGACCCACCACTGCCAGCAGGCCGACACCGGCACCAAGATGATCCACGTCGGCAAGCGCACCAAGTCCAAGATCGTGTCCAAGGGCATCAGCGCCGGGCGCGGCCAGAACACCTACCGCGGCCTGGTCAAGGTGGACCGCAACGCCGACGGCGCGCGCAACTACACCCAGTGCGACAGCCTGCTGATCGGCAAGCGCTGCGGCGCCCACACCTTCCCCTACATCGAGGTGAAGAACCCCAGCGCCACGGTCGAGCACGAGGCCACCACCTCCAAGATCAGCGACGACCAGATGTTCTATTGCCGCACCCGCGGCATCGGCCAGGAAGACGCGGTCTCGCTGATCGTCGACGGCTTCTGCAAGCAGGTCTTCCGCGAGCTGCCGATGGAGTTCGCGGTGGAGGCCAAGAAACTGCTGGAAGTCTCGCTGGAAGGCTCGGTCGGCTGACGCCTGCCCGGCCTTCCCCGGCCCGGGTCCGGCCACCGGCTTCGGCGTCAGTCCTCCGGCCGGCCCCGCCCTGCCGCCCCAATCCCCCCTCTTCGAATCCCAATCCCATGCTCAAGATCGAAAACCTCCACGCCAGCGTCGCCGGCAACGAAATCCTCAAGGGCCTGTCGCTGGACGTGAAGCCGGGCCAGGTGCATGCCCTCATGGGCCCCAACGGCGCCGGCAAGTCCACCCTGGGCAACGTGCTGGCCGGGCGCGAGGGCTACGAGGTCACCGCCGGCAAGGTCGAGTTCGACGGCAAGGCGCTGCTGGAGCTTGCGCCGGAGGAGCGCGCCGCCGAAGGCCTGTTCCTGGCCTTCCAGTACCCGGTCGAGATCCCGGGCGTGAACAACACCTACTTCCTGCGCAGCGCGCTCAACGCCCAGCGCAAGGCGCGCGGCCAGTCCGAGCTGGACTCGATGCAGTTCCTCAAGCTGGTGCGCGAGAAGCTGGCCGTGCTGCACCTGAAGGACGAACTGCTCCACCGCGGCGTCAACGAGGGCTTTTCCGGCGGCGAGAAGAAGCGCAACGAGATCTTCCAGCTCGCCGTGCTGGAGCCGCGGCTGGCGATCCTGGACGAGACCGACTCGGGCCTGGACATCGACGCGCTCAAGACCGTGGCCGACGGCGTCAACGCGCTGCGCAGCCCGGAGCGCTCGTTCCTGGTCATCACCCACTACCAGCGCTTGCTGGACTACATCCGGCCGGACGTGGTCCACGTGCTGGCCGAAGGCCGCATCGTCCAGTCCGGCGGCCCGGAACTGGCGCTGGAGCTGGAAAAGCACGGCTACGCCTGGCTCAAGGACCGGGTCGTGCCGGAGAAGGTGGCCTGATGCCGCACCTGCACGCCCGCCCACCGTCGCCCACGCGCAGCCCCGAACCCGGCGACTCGCGCTTCCTCGAATCGTTCCGCACCAGCTTCGACGCGCTGGGCGCCCCCGACGCCCAGCAGTTGGGCGACACCCGCCGCCAGGCGCTGGACGCCCTGCTGGCCGACGGCCTGCCCGGCCCGCGCGAGGAGGCGTGGAAGTACACGCCGCTGCGCATGCTGGAGCGCCGCGCCTTCGCCGCCGCCGACCCGGCGCCGCCGGCGTTCGACCCCGCGCTGCTGGAAGGCATCCCCGCGCCGCGCCTGGTGTTCGTCAACGGCCGCCACGATGCCGCGCACAGCGACCTTTCCGGCCTGCCCGAAGGCGCGGTGCTGGAGCCGCTGTCGCATACCCTGGCCGGCGGCGAACCGCGCGACGTCGGTTTCCTGCAGCGCCGCTACGACCATCGCAGCGAGGTCTTCGCCCGCGCCAACGCCGCGCTGGCCGACGAGGGCGTGGTCCTGCGCCTGGAGGCCGGGGTGCGGCTGCCGGCACCGCTGCACCTGGTCTTCGTCGGCGTGCCGCAGGCCGGCGACCGCGCCTGGCACCTGCGCCACTTCCTCGACCTGCGCAACGACGCGGGCCTGGACATCGTCGAGCACCAGCTCGCCGCCGGCGAGCACGCCCACCTGGCCAACGAGGTGCTGCACCTGCACCTGGGCCAGCGCGCCGCGGTCCGCCATGCCCGGATCCAGGCCGACGCCGCGCGCGCCACCCGCTTCGCCCGCACCGACGCGGTGCTGGCGCGCGATGCCCGCTACCAGCGCATCGACCTGGAACTGGGCGCGGCGCTGAGCCGGCACGAGTTGAACGTGCGCCTGGAGGGCGACGGTGCCCGGCTGGTCGCCAACGGCGTGCTGTTCGGCGACGGCCGCCGCCACGTCGATACCCGCCTGGGCATCGAGCACATCGCCCGCGACACCGCCTGCGAACTGCTCTGGCGCGGCATTGCGGATGGCCGCAGCCGGGTGGTGTTCCACGGCGGCATCGGCATCCGCGCGGGCGCCGACGGTACCGATGCGGCACTGTCGAACAAGAACCTGCTGCTGTCGGCCGATGCGGAGATCGATACCCAGCCGGTGCTGGTGATCGACGCCGACGAGGTCAAGGCCGCGCACGGCGCCACCGTCGGCCAGCTCGACGCCAACGCCCTGTTCTACATGCGCTCGCGCGGCATCCCCGAGGCCCAGGCGCAGCGCCTGATGACCCTGGCCTTCTGCCGCGAACCGTTGCTGGTACTGGAGGACGACGGTCTGCGCAAGCTGCTGCTGGCGCGCCTGGACGCGGCCCTGGCCGCGGCGCTGGGAACCGGGGAGCCGGCGTGAACGACATGCCGCAGACCGCCGTGCACGACGCCGCCCTGCCCGTGCACGACGGCGGCGAGGTCGACTGGGCGCGGGTGCGCGCCGATTTCCCGCTGCTGATGCGCGAGGTCCACGGCAAGCCGCTGGTCTACTTCGACAATGCCAACACCGGGCAGAAGCCGTTGCCGGTGATCGCCTCGCAGGACGCGTTCTACCGCCGCCAGAACGCCAACGTCAGCCGCGCCGTGCACGCGCTGGGCACCGAGGCCACCGAGGCCTACGAGGGCGCGCGCAACAAGCTGGCCCGCTTCCTCAACGTGCGCGCCGACGAGCTAGTGCTGTGCAGCGGCACCACCTTCGCCATCAACCTGGTGGCCTATTCCTGGGCGCTGCCGCGGCTGAAGCCCGGCGACGTCGTCCTGGTCTCGCGGATGGAGCACCACGCCAACATCGTTCCCTGGCAACTGGTGGCCCAGCGCACCGGCGCGACCGTGCGCGTGGCCGAGATCCTGCCCGACGGCCGCCTCGACCTGGAGGCCCTGTACCGGGCGATGACCCCGCAGGTGAAGCTGCTGGCGGTGACGCATGTCTCCAACGTGCTGGGCACGATCAACCCGGTGCGCGAGATCTGCCGCCAGGCGCGCCGCCACGGCATCGTCACCGTGGTCGACGGCTCCCAGGCCGTCCCGCACCTGAAGCTGGACGTGGCCGCCATCGGCTGCGATTTCTACGCCGTCACCGGCCACAAGATGTGCGCGCCCACCGGCACCGGCGCACTGTGGGCGCGGCGCGAGCACCTGGAAGCGATGCCGCCGTTCATCGGCGGCGGCGAGATGATCAAGGAGGTCAGCTTCGAGGGCACCGTGTTCAACGACCCGCCGCACAAGTTCGAGGCCGGCACGCCCAACATCGCCGGCTTCGTCGGCCTGGGCGCGGCGGTGGACTACCTGGAGTCGGTCGGCATGGACAACATCGCCGCGCGCGAGGCGGAGTTGCTGGCGCATGCGACCCGGGCGCTGCAGGCCATCCCCGGCCTGCGCATCTTCGGCACGGCGCCGGACAAGGCCGGAGTGATCTCGTTCCTGGTCGACGGCGCCCATGCCCACGACCTGGCCACCCTGCTCGACCTGGAAGGCGTGGCCGTGCGCTCGGGCCAGCATTGCGCGCATCCGCTGCTGCAGTTCTTCGGGGTGGCCGCCACCGTGCGCGCCTCGCTGGCCTTCTACAACACCCACGAGGAGATCGAGCGCTTCGCCGCCGCGCTGCGCAAGGTCCGCCAGTTGCTCTGCTAGGCTTCCCGGCCGATGCCCAGCTTCCGCTTCCGCCACGCCGTCGAGGCCGACATTCCGCTGCTGGTCGGCCTGGTCACCTGCGCCTACCGCGGCGATGCCAGCCGCCGGGGCTGGACCACCGAGGCCGACATGCTCGACGGCCAGCGCATCGACCCGGAGGCGCTGGCCGCCGACATCGCCCGCCCGCGCAGTATGGTCGTGCTGGCCGAGCGCGACGCCCCATTCCCAGGCCAGGGCCTGCTGGCCTGCGCGCACGTGGCCGAAGAGGACGGCGCCGGCTATTTCGGCATGTTCGCGGTGTCGCCGGGCCTGCAGGGCGCCGGGGTGGGCAAGGCGGTACTGGCCGAGGCCGAGCGCATCGTGCGCGAGGAATGGCGGCTGCCGGCCATGCGCATGAACGTGATCGACATCCGCGACAGCCTGATCGCCTTCTACCAGCGCCGCGGCTACGTCCGCACCGGCATCCACAAGCCGTTTCCCTATGGCGACGAACGCTTCGGCATCCCGCTGCGCGACGACCTGCGCTTCGAGGTGCTGGAAAAGCGCCTGGAGCCGGCCGCATGAGCCCGGCCTGGACCTTCGTCTGCCCCGCCGGCGAGTTGCTGCCCGGCGAGATGAAGCCTGTATTCGACGAGGCGACCGGGGTGCCGATCCTGGTGATCAACCTGGACGGCGAACTCTACGCCCTGGAAGACCGGTGCAGCCACGAGGACTTCGAGCTGTCCGCCGGTGCCGTCGACCCGGCCGAGGGCAGCATCGAGTGCGTGCTGCACGGCGCCCGCTTCGACGTGCGCGATGGCCGTGCCCTGTGCGCTCCGGCCTACTCGCCAGTGCCCAAGTTCCCAGTGAAGGTCGAGGACGGCGGGGTGTGGACCCGGGACGACCGGGACTGACGAAGGCCTCTTCGAGGCCGGCGAACCTGGAAGCCTGGACCCGGAGGCCCGGCGAAACTTGCTTCACGTCTTGTTGCAAACGGGAATCTGTCTCATTATCATAACCAATTATTGACTTCCCGGCCGTTGTCCCGGCAACCGACGCCCCCTTGCCTCCCGATCCGTCACCCTCCCGCCCCCGCCCCCGCCCCCGCCTCCGGCGCCTGACCTGCCTGGTCTGGCTGGCCGGCATGCTGCTGGCGGTGGCCGTGTCCGGGATGCCCGCATCGCCGCTGGCGACCGCGCCGGCCGACGTCGAAGTCTCGTCCCCGGCGGCCGATCTGCCCGCCGCGGCCGTCGCCTCCGGTCCCGAGGCGGCCCTGTCCGCGCCGCCGCCGTTGCCGGCCGATGCCGATTTCCCGCTCGGCGCGCAGGAAGCGGAGGAATCCGCCACGGCCGCCGCGCGGGTCCTGCCCCGCCTGTCCGCCGACGGCCTCGTCGTCGCGGCGGCCGCACCGCAAATCGCCGGGCGCCGCTCGCATCCACGCTATCGCAGCCAGGCGCCTCCGCTCGCCTGAGCCAGCCGCCCCCGGTGCGCGAGCGCGCCCCGGCAGCCCATCCCCGTTCTCCGAACACCACGGCCATCCCCGTGTCGCCGCGCATCGCCGCGGCGCGCTTCGCCGATGGCGCGCCGCCACCCGGCCGCCGCCCTCCCGCTTCCTTCCACCCTCCCTGCAACGGAAACACCATGAGCCACATCAGGAACCGCAAGCACGCCCCCGCCGCACAATGCAGCCTGGCCACCGCCACCCTGCTCACCGGCCTGGCCCTGGCCGCGCCGGTCGCGGCCGCCGACACCGCCGACCTCGCCGACCGCTCCGGCAACGCCACCACCCTGGACGGCCTGGAGGTCAAGGGCGTGCACGGCTACAAGGCCGAGCGCGTGGTGTCGCCCAAGTTCACCCAGACGCTGCAGGACACGCCGCAGACCATCCAGGTCATCACCGCCGACCTGTTCAACCAGCAGGGCGCCACCACCCTGACCGAGGCGCTGCGCAACAGCCCCGGCGTGGGCACGTTCTACGCCGGCGAGAACGGCAACACCTCCACCGGCGACACCGTCTACATGCGCGGCTTCGACAGCTCCAGCAGCATCTACGCCGACGGCGTGCGCGACCTGGGCTCGATCTCGCGCGACGTGTTCAACACCGAGCAGGTGGAAGTCACCAAGGGCCCGGCTGGCACCGACAACGGCCGCTCCTCGCCCACCGGCTCGATCAACATGGTCAGCAAGCAGGCCAACCTGCACGATGCGGTGTCGGCCACGCTCAGCGCCGGCAACGACGGCCAGAAGCGCGCCACCGCCGACTGGAACCGGTCCTTCGCCGGCCTGCCCGGCGCCGCCCTGCGCTTGAACGCCATGTGGCAGGACAGCGACGTCGCCGGCCGCGACCGCGTCGACAACCAGCGCCATGGCCTGGCTTCGTCGCTGGCCTTCGGCCTGGATTCGTCCACCCGCTACTACCTCAACCTGCTGTACGTGGAGCAGGACAACATTCCCGACGGCTTCGTCCCGACCCTCGGCCTGCCGGGCTGGGAGCCGCAGCCGGGCCTGGAAGGGCTGGCCGGGCACCCGGTCGACCCGGAGAACTTCTACGGCACCCGCGACGACCATGACGACGTGACCGCGCAGATGGCCACGTTCCGCTTCGAGCACGACTTCTCCGACAGCCTGAAGCTGAGCAACACCCTGCGCTGGGGCCAGACCGAGCAGGACTACCTGCTGACCGCGTTCATGTCCACCGGCGGCACCGTCGCCGACCCGCGGGCCGGCAACATCAAGTGGACCGACCCGGCGGACCTGTCCGGCTACACCCTGGCCCGCAGCAACTCCACCTTCAAGGACCAGCGCAACCGGATCCTGACCGACCAGCTCAACCTGCGCGCCGACTTCGCCACCGGCGCGGTGCAGCACAACCTCAGCACCGGCCTGGAACTGACCCGCGAGGAGCAGGACAGCCACGGCATCGCCAGCACCGGCTCGCGCCCAGCGGCCAACCTGTACGACCCGGACTGGAACGACCGCGGCGACCTGGCCTGGGCGCGCAGCGGCGCCGGCAGCTACGGCCGTACCGATACCGCCGCGCTATACCTGTTCGACACGCTGAAGTTCGGCGAGCGTTTCCTGCTGACCGCCGGCCTGCGCGCGGACCGCTACGAGACCCAATACCGCAACAGCGCCGTGTGCGGCGGTACCGGCCGCGGCGCGGTGTCCTGCGGCAGCCTGCCCACTGGCAGCATCGTCCAGACCGTCGATACCGAGGACGACGACACCCTGCTGACCTGGAAGCTGGGCGCGGTGTACAAGCCCGCCGAGGCGGTCAGCCTGTACGCCGGCTACGCGCTGTCGCAACTGCCCCCCGGCGGCGCCAACTTCCAGCTCAGCGACGCGGCCGGCAGCGCCAGCAGCATCAACGCCGACCCGCAGAAGACCAAGACCTTCGAGGTCGGCAGCAAGTGGAGCCTGCTGGACGACGCGCTGGCGCTGAACCTGGCGCTGTTCCGCACCGAGGTGACCAACGAGATCAACAGCCTGGTCACCGACGACGCCGGCCTGCCCACCCAGACCGGCGAGAAGCAGGTGAAGGGCGTGGAGATCTCGGCGGTGGGCAACCTCACCGAGAACTGGTCGATCTCGGCCGGCTACACCCACCAGAACACCCGGGTCGAGGAAGGCGCCCCGGTAGCCCGGAACGGCAGCTACAACCTCACCTACACCCCCGAGGACGCCTTCACCGGCTGGACCACCTACCGCCTGCCGTTCGGCCTGACCCTGGGCGGCGGCGTGCGCTACTCCGGCGAGATGCTGCGCGGCACCGATGGCGCGGCCGGCACCCCGGCGTTCGTCAAGTCGTACACCGTCTGGGACGCGGTGGCCTCCTACGCCGTCAACGACCACCTGCTGCTGCGCCTGAACGGCTACAACCTGTTCGACAAGCAATACGTGGCGTCCATCAACAAGAGCGGCTACCGCTACACTCCGGGCACCCCGCGCACCTTCCTGCTCAGCGCCGAGCTGCGCTTCTGACCGCCGGCCGGCCGGGGCGCCCGCGCCCCGGCCGCGGCATCGAGGAATACCCATGCTGCTGCACATTCCCCAGGTCCTCTCCGGCGACGAACTGGCCCGGATGCGACAGGCGCTGGAAACGGCGGACTGGACCGACGGCCGCGAAACGGTCGGCGTGCAGGGCGCACAGGTCAAGCGCAACCAGCAGTTGCCGGACGCCTCGCCGTTGAAGGCCGAGCTGGGACAGGCGGTATTGGCGGCCCTGGAACGCAACCCGCTGTTCTTCGCCGCGGCCCTGCCGCTGCGCACCCTGCCGCCGCGCTTCAACCGCTATGCGGGCGGCGGCGAATACGGCTTCCACGTCGATGGCGCGGTGATGATCACCGGCGCCGGCGCGCAGCGGACCCAGGTCCGGTCGGACCTGTCCTGCACCCTGTTCCTGTGCGAACCCGACGAATACGACGGCGGCGACCTGGTCGTCAGCGACACCTACGGTGAGCACGAGGTGAAGCTGCCGGCCGGCGACCTGATCCTGTATCCGTCCAGCAGCCTGCACCGGGTCACGCCGGTCACCCGCGGCACACGGCTGGCCTCGTTCTTCTGGGTGCAGAGCATGGTCCGCGACGATGCCCAGCGCCGGCTGCTGTTCGAGATGGACACCGCCATCGAGACCCTGCGCCGCGGCGGCAACGACGCCGGCGCGGTACTGCAGTTGACGGGGGTCTACCACAACCTGCTCAGGCGCTGGGCCGAGATGTAGCCTCCACCGAAGAGAGAACGGGATTCATCATCGATTGCATTTGATAACCATTCCCGTTTAATATCCGTCCCGCTAGGCGTGCCCCTGCCGGTACGCCCTTCCGGGAACGCAGTTGATCCAGCTCCACGCCCCTGCCGATCGCCATGTGGCCCCGCAGTCGCCGCGCATGCGGAATTCCGTGCGCTGGCTGCTCCTGGCCACCATGGCGGTGCTGTCGATCCTGGCGGCCGCTTGCGTGGACGCGCGGCCGTATCCGGACCCATCCCTGCAGGCCTGGGCCGGCGCCGCCCACGCCCATGAGGCCGGGTCCGGCGGACGCGAACCGTCCGACATCCTCCATCGCCCGGTGCTGGCCAAGAAGCGCCGGCCGATGCCCTTGGGCGTGCTGACGCTGCCGGTCCGCGGCAACCGCCTTCCGGCCTGGATCGAACCCGCGCCCTCGCTTGCGTACGTGCTGCGGCTGTCGGCAGGCTTCGACGCCACCGTGTTGCCGCCGTCGCCGCCCAATCCCCTGCTGCGCCTGCACCCCGGCCAGGCACCTCCCCAAGCCTGAGCGTCTCCAGGCCGCCGCCCGCGCGGGCGGCACAGGGCCGCGCGCGCCTGCCGGCGCGGCGCTTGCCCGCTTCGAACCCACCTCTTTCACCACCACACCGCAGGTGCGGCGCCGGCCCCGGCCGCGCGTCCGCACGCCTGCGACCGCCCTTTTATCTTTTTATCTCCAGAGTCCATTCCAATGTCGCATTCGCATCGCAACCCCCTCCGTCCCGCTCCGCTCGCCGCCGCCCTGGGCCTGGTCCTGGCCGCCTCCCTGCCGGCTACCGCCGCCCCGGCTCCCGCCGGCGCTCCCAACACCCTGGACACCGTCGTGGTGACCGCCGCCGGCTTCGAGCAGAAGATCACCGACGCGCCCGCCAGCATCAGCGTCATCACCCGCGAGGAACTGGCCAAGCGCCCGTACATGACCCTGCTGGACGCGGTGCGCGACCTGGAAGGCGTGGACGTGGGCGAGACCCGCGACAAGACCGGCCAGGGCACCATCTCCATGCGCGGCATGGGCTCGGACTACACCCTGATCCTGGTCAACGGCCGGCGCCAGAACAACCACGGCGACATCTACCCCAACAACTTCGGCGGCAACCAGTTCAACCACATCCCGCCGCTGGACGCGATCGAGCGCATCGAGGTGATCCGCGGCCCGGCCTCGACCCTGTACGGCGCCGATGCGATGGGCGGGGTGATCAACGTCATCACCAAGAAGAACCTGGACAGTTGGAGCGGCTCGGTCAGCCTCGGCCGCACCTTCGAAACCGACGACCAGTTCGGCGACGACGCCACCGCGGACTTCTTCGTCACCGGCCCGCTCGTGAAGGGCAAGCTGAACCTCAGCGCGCGCGGCAGCCGGTACGAGCGCGACGCCTCCAACCCGGTGTACGCGCCGGTCACCGACCCGGCCGGCCAGACCCACACCCGCCCGCTGGGCTTCGGCAGCGGCGGCAAGACCGTGGACAACACCAACAAGGCCGTCGGCTTCAGCCTGGAATGGATCGTCGCCGACAACCAGAGCCTGACCCTGGACTACGACACTTCCAAGCAGGCCTACGACAACGGCACCAAGATCAACGATTCCGGTGCGGAGGAATACCCGGTCGGCACGGTCGACAGCATCGCCAGCATCTGGAAGGCGGGCAACGCCTGCCTGGGCGCGGCCGGCGCCAACGCCAGCGCCTGCGGCGCCAATGGCGGCACCTGGGGCCGTCGCGCCAACCCGAACGTGGGCTACGGCCCCACCCAGGAGTTCACCCGCGAGAGCTGGTCGGTCGCCCACGACGGCAAGTGGGAGTTCGGCAACAGCCTGGTCTCGCTGGCCCACATCGCCACCAACAACGACGGCCGCACCCTGCCGTTCACCGTGGCCGAGCGCGAGCACTTGCTGGCGATGTTCGACGGCACCGGCGCATACGCCGGCATGAGCACGGCCGAGCGCCGGGCGCTGGCCGAATCCACCTTCCTGCCGCGTCCCAAGCGCACCCTGGAAAGCCGCCAGTACACCCTGGACGGCAAGCTCGACATCCCGTGGCAGTGGAACGGCGAGCACACCACGGTGCTGGGCACCCAGGTGATCCGCGGCGAACTGGAAGACGGCGTGTTCGGCATGGAAGCGGGCACCCCCAGCGCCGTGCAGGAGCACAACATGTACTCGCTGTTCGCCGAGAACACCTGGTACGTGGTCAAGCCGCTGGCGATCACCGCCGGCCTGCGCTACGACGACCACCAGGTGTTTGGCGACCAGGTCAGCCCGCGCCTGTACGGCGTGTGGACCGCGAGCGAGCAGTGGACGGTCAAGGGCGGCGTCAGCACCGGCTTCAAGACCCCCAAGACCACCCAGTTGTACAACGGCATCATCGGCTTCGGCAGCCAGGGCACCCTGCCGCTGTTCGGCAACCCCGACCTGCAACCGGAAACCAGCACCAGCACAGAACTGGCCGTGTACTGGCAGCATCCGCGCGGCCACAGCTTCAACGCCACGGTGTTCCACAACGCGTTCGACGACAAGCTCTCCACCGAAAGCTGCGGCCCCGGTCTGGTACTGGCCTGCCCGACCGGCGAATACGGCGACCTCGGCTATGTCACCGGCAGCGTCCCGGTCAACATCGACGAGGCGGTGGTCCAGGGCGCCGAGCTGGCCGGACGCTGGCAGATCGCCGAGCGCTTCGGCTTCCGCGCCAACTACACCTACACCGACAGCGAGCAGAAGAGCGGCGCCTCCAAGGGCCGGCCGCTGGGCAACAGCGCCAAGCACATGGCCAACGCCACCCTCGACTGGCAGGCCACGGACAGCTTCAACGTCTTCCTGAGCGCCGAGCTCCGTTCCAAGCGCTACCGCGGCGTCGATGCGACCAGCGGCGAACTGCTTTACTGGAAGGATTACGAGGTGTTCCACCTGGGCGCTTCGTACAAGGTCGCCGAGTGGGTCACGGTCAACGCCCGCATCAACAACCTGCTGGACCGCGACTTCACCAGCTACCAGTATTCGTTCGCCGACAACGGCAACGGCGGCTACACGCTGTCGGCGCAGGACGACTACAACAACAAGGACAAGGCCCGCAACGTCTGGGTCAGCCTGAACTTCAGCTTCTGATCCTTTCCGGCCGCGCGGGACCCGGCATGTCAACCGGCCGGGTCCTGGCGCGTTTTCCTGGCGTCCCTGGCTATCAATGAGAATTGTTCTCATTGATAGCCTATACTTCGCCATCCCCGTATCGCTCCGATTCCGTGCCTGCCAGCGCCTCCCATTCCGATCCGGTCTCCGCCCAGCGCCGTCGCGGCTTCTGGCTGCGCACGCTGCACCAGTGGCACTGGATCAGCTCGGCACTGTGCCTGGTCGGCATGCTGCTGTTCGCCGCCACCGGGGTGACCCTCAACCACGCCGCGAAGATCGAGGCCAAACCGAGAGTCGACAACCACGCCCTGCAGTTGCCGGCGCCGTTGCTGGCGTCGCTGGCCGCTTCCCCGGAGGAAGGCAACGCATCCCTGCCGGCCGAGGTGGCGGCCTGGCTGGGGGACAGGCTGGAGGTCTCCCTGGGCCGGCGTCCGGCGGAGTGGTCGGCGGCGGAGGCCTACATCTCCATGCCCACGCCCGGCGCCGACGCATGGCTGAGCATCGACCGCGAAACCGGTGCGGTGGAGTACGAGCGCACCGACCGCGGCTGGGTCTCCTACCTCAACGATTTGCACAAGGGGCGCAACGCCGGACCGGCCTGGGGCTGGTTCATCGACGTGTTCGCCATCGCCTGCCTGGTGTTCTGCATCACCGGGCTGTTCCTGCTGCACCTGCATGCGCGGCAGCGCCGCATGACCTGGCCGCTGGTGGGCCTGGGCCTGGTGGTACCGCTGCTGCTCGCCCTGGTCTTCATCCATTGACGGCTTCATCCACTGACGAGGTTCCCTTGAAGATGCGCGCCAAGCTGTTCATCGCGGTCAGCGGCCTGCTCACGCTCCCGGCCTACGCGGCCGAGCTGCAGGTCAACGTCGAGATCCCCAAGCTCAACGTCGCCGAGTACCACCGTCCCTACGTGGCCATCTGGCTGGAGGGCGCCGACCAGAAGGTCGCCGCCAACCTGGCCGTGTGGTACCAGATGAAGGACACCGCCGAGGGCCACGGCACCAAGTGGCTGCCGGACCTGCGCCAGTGGTGGCGCAAGTCCGGCCGCACCCTGCAGGTGCCGGTGGACGGGGTGACCGGCCCGACCAAGCCGGCCGGCACGCACGGGCTGTCCTTCACCGACGCGCAGCCGCAGCTCAAGGAACTGGCGCCGGGCCAGTACACGCTGGTGGTGGAGGCCGCGCGCGAGGTCGGCGGCCGCGAGCTGGTCAAGGTCCCCTTCGCCTGGCCGGCCCAGGCGCCGCAGTCGGGCAAGGCGCAGGGCAGCAGCGAACTCGGCGCCGTCACCTTGTCGGTCAAGCCCTGAGCCCCGCCCTGCGCAGGCATATCCCACATCCCACCGCATCCGTCGCGGACACCCTGAGAGGTCCACCACCATGAAGCGTTCCCTGATCCTCGCCGTCGCCATCGCCTCGCTGGCCGTCCCGTTCACCGCCGCCGCGCACAAGGCCTGGCTGCGTCCCTCGCAGACCGTGCTGGCCGGCACCGATCCGTGGATCACGGTGGACGCGGCGGTGTCCAACGACCTGTTCTACTTCAACCACGTGCCGATCCGGCTGGACAACCTGGTCATCACCGCGCCGGACGGCACCGCCGTGCAGCCGCAGAACCCGGCCACCGGCAAGTACCGCAGCGTGTTCGACGTGCAGTTGGCCCAGCAGGGCACTTACCGCATCGCGGTGGTCAACAGCGGCCTGTTCGCCAACTGGGAGGAGGACGGCAAGCCCAAGCGCTGGCGCGGCACCGCGGCCACCTTCGCCGCCGAGGTACCGAAGGACGCCAAGGACCTGCGGGTCTCGCAGAGCGTGGGCCGCAACGAGACCTTCGTCACCAACGGCTCGCCGAACGGGACCGCGCTCAAGCCCACCGGCGAGGGCATCGAACTGCTGCCGCTGACCCATCCCAACGACCTGTTCGCCGGCGAGGAGGCGAAGTTCCGCGTGCTGGTCGACGGCAAGCCGGCGGCCGGCCTGGAGTTCGAGATCGTCCGCGGCGAGACCCGCTACCGCAATGCGCAGGACGAGATCAAGGCCACCACCGATGCCCGCGGCGAGTTCAGCGTCACCTGGCCGGCGGCCGGGATGTACTGGCTGGAGGCCTCCACCCAGGACGACAAGACCAGCCTGCCGCAGGCCAAGCAGCGGCGCCTGAGCTACGTGGCGACGCTGGAAGTGCTGCCGCAGTAAGCGGCAGCGCGGAAGGCCAAGCAAGCGACGATGGAACAGGCGACCGCCTCGAGCCTCGCCAGCCTGGGCGGGCAGACCATGGGAACGCGCTGGAGCGTGCGCCTGGCCGCGCGCCCCGGTGCCGACCTGCATGCGCTGCATGACGGCATCCAGCGCAGCCTCGACCTGGTCGTGGCGCAGATGAGCACCTGGGAGGCGGACTCGGACATCAGCCGCTACCGCCGCGCGGAGCCCG
The DNA here is from genome assembly GCF_014202435.1 of Pseudoxanthomonas broegbernensis. Taxonomy (GTDB): domain Bacteria; phylum Pseudomonadota; class Gammaproteobacteria; order Xanthomonadales; family Xanthomonadaceae; genus Pseudoxanthomonas; species Pseudoxanthomonas broegbernensis. The sequence goes on from NZ_JACHGU010000003.1 coordinate 468,396, forward strand.
GCAGTTGGCAGCGGTTGCCGGCCCAGTTCGCCGCCGTGCTGGACTGCGCGATCGCGGTGGCCGAGGCCAGCGGCGGCGCCTTCGACCCCACCCTCGGCCCGCTGGTGGACCTATGGGGCTTCGGCAGCGCGGGCACGCCGCGGCGGGTGCCGGCGGCCGATGACATCGAACGCGAGCGCGGGCGCACCGGCTGGCGGCGCCTGCAGCGCCGCGAGGGCGGCCGCGAGTTGCTGCAGCCGGGCGGGCTGCAACTGGACCTGTCGGGCATCGCCAAGGGCTACGGCGCCGACATCGTCGCCCTGCACCTGCGCGACCGCGGCATCGCCGCGGCGCTGGTGGAAGTCGGCGGCGAGATCCGCGCCTACGGCCGCAAGCCCGACGGCCGGCCCTGGCACGTGCTGGTCGAGTCCACGCCCGACGAGGACGCGGATTCCGCCGGCCTGCCGCCCCGCGTGCTGGCGCTGGACGACGCGGCGGTGGCCACCTCCGGCGACCGCTGGCACCGGTTCGAGCAGGAAGGCACCCGCTACGCGCACACCCTGGATCCGCGCAGCGGCAAGCCCGTGGCCCACGCGGCGGCATCGGTCACCGTGGTCGCCGGCCAGGCGATGGGCGCCGATGCCTGGGCCACCGCGCTCACGGTGATGGGCCGCGGCGACGGGCTGGCATTCGCCCAGAAGCATGGGCTGGCCGCGCGCTTCGTCGCCCATGACGGAGACCGGCTGGAAGAATCGATGACCGACGCCTTTCGCGCGCGGCTGGCCGCATGAGCGCCATGGCCGCACCCGGCTCCGGCACCGGATCGGGCGGTGCATCGCGCCCGCTGCTCGGCAACCTGGCGGTCCTTGCCGTGCTCGCGCTGCTGGCCGGCGCCCTGCTGACCCTGCATGGCGGTGCCTGGTGGCCGGCCGCGCCCCAGCCCTCCCGCTGGTGGCTGTGCGCACTGGTGGTCGTGGCCTACGCCGGCACCAGCGCCGTCTTCCTGTGGCCGCGCCGGGCATCGCTGCCGGACACAGCAATAGCGGGCGAACCGCCCTTGCTGGTGGTGTGGGCCAGCCAGACCGGCTTCGCCAGCGCGCTGGCCGAGCGCAGCGCGGCGGTGCTGCGCGACTGCGGCGGCAACGTACTGCTGCTGCCGCTGGACCAGGTCGACGCCGGGCGCCTGGCGGACACCCGCCGCGCGCTGTTCATCGCCAGCACCACCGGCGAGGGCGACCCGCCCGACCACGCCCTGCACTTCCTGCACGAGACCATGCGCCAGTCGCCGGCGCTGCCGCGACTGCAATACGCGCTGCTGGCCCTGGGCGATCGCGAGTATGCGCACTTCTGCGCCTTCGGCCGCCAGTTGGACGAATGGCTGCGTGGACGCGGCGCGCAGCCGCTGTTCGACCGGGTCGAGGTCGACAACGCCGACGAGGCGGCGCTGCGCCACTGGCAGTACGAACTGGGCCGGATCGCCGACAGTGCCGACCTCGCCGACTGGAGCCCGCCCGCCTACGAGTCCTGGCGGCTGGCGGCACGGGAACTGCTCAACCCGGGCAGCCAGGGCGCGCCGGTCCACGACCTGGCCCTGGAGCCGGCCACCGGCACCTTGCCGACATGGCAGGCCGGGGATATCGCCGAGATCGGGCCGCGCAATCCGCCGGCACGGGTGCAGGCGCTGCTGGATCGGCTCGGCCTGGACGGGGGCGCCCGGCTGTCCGCCACGGGCGGCGAGGAAACGCTGGCCGCACTGCTGGCGCGCTCGCAACTGCCGGAGGACATCCAGGCACTGCCCGGGTTGGCACCGGACGCCTTGGCCGCCCAGTTGCGGCCCTTGCCCCACCGCGAATACTCGATCGCCTCGATCCCGGAGGAAGGCCGGCTGCGCCTGCTGGTGCGCGAGATGCCGCGCGCCGACGGCAGCCCGGGCCTGGGCAGTGGCTGGCTGTGCCGATATGCGCCGCTGGGCGGAACCATCGACCTGCGCCTGCGCGGCAATCCCGGTTTCCAGCCGCCACCGGCGGAACGGCCATTGATCCTGGTCGGCAACGGGACCGGGATCGCCGGCCTGCGCGCGCACCTGCGCGCGCGCATCCGCGCTGGCGCGCGCCGCAACTGGCTGCTGTTCGGCGAACGCAATGCGGACCGCGACTTCTTCTACCGCGGCGAACTCATGGAATGGCGGGCACAGGGCTGGCTGGAGCGGCTGGACCTGGCCTTCTCCCGCGACGAGGGCGATGGCGCCTATGTGCAGGATCGCCTGCACGCCGCCGCCGACATCCTGCGCGACTGGGTCGACGCCGGCGCCTGCGTTCTGGTCTGCGGCAACGCCAGCGGCATGGCGCCGGGCGTGGATGCGGCGATGGCCCAGGCGCTCGGCGAAGAGCGGCGCGACGCGCTGCGCATCGAGGGCCGATACCGGCGCGACGTCTACTGACAACCTTGCGGCGCGGCGGTAGCGCCGGTGCGTCGCAGGCCGCTATCCGGCATGCCCCATGGGATGAAAACCAAGAGGAGCCCTCCGGGGCCGGCCGGCCATGCCAGCCGCGCTCCAGCCCCCTGGCCGGACATCCACGCACGTGCCGAGGATCAGGTCCTGCCGTATCCGGCCGGCATGACGGTAGACACAAATGACATCGCCCGGCTGCACTCCCTGTGCAACACCGGGCGATGGGTACTTCCTTGTTGGCTTCCCTGCCTGGTTCGATACGTCCCTGCCTTGGTGGATGCTGACCACGCGGTCCTTGCGTGAGCCAACTCCAAATTACCCGGGCGAACCGCCAATCCGACACCTGCGACCGCGCTGCACCGGTCCTGAAATTTCTACAATTCCTGCAATGCTCCGGCATCCTTCCGGAATGCATTCCTCGGCCGGTGGCGAGACGGACCTCGCCACCCGCCGTCCGTCAGCGGCGCACCACCGGCTTGGCGGGGGCCGCGCCGACGGCGGACCCGGCCTTCTGCACCGGCCCAGCCGCGTTGCCGACCGCGATGAGGTCGCGGTTGCGTTCCACCGTCTTCAGTCCGATGCCCTTCACCAGTGCCAGTTCATCGGCGCTCTTGAACGGCCCGTTTGCGCTGCGGTACTCGACGATGGCTTCCGCCTTCGAAGATCCGATACCGACCAGGACCCTCTCCAGTTGAGCGGCATCGGCGGTGTTGATGTCGACCTTGTCCGCGGCGAACGCGGTTCCGGCCAGCAGCAGCACGGACAGCACCAGCGACTTCAGAAGAACGGAAAACGACTTCATGGCAACACTCCTTGTAGCTTGGTTGGTGGGTATCCCGAGACCGGCTTCCTGCCGGAACTTCGGTAGACCCAGTCTTCCGCGCCACCGACAAGAAGCCTATCGCCGCAACGGCAGGCAAACAGCAGGGGAACCCCCCGTTCATCTGTAGGAAAAACCCTACCCCGGGACCGCCGTAGAATCTCCGCCCAACCCCTTTCGCCCTGGAGCCCCCATGGACAGCACCCGGCTGGACCCCTCCTCCACCGAGCGATTCATCGCCCGGAAGTGGGACGAGGACATCGTCCCGCAGCTCGTCGAGTACATCCGCATCCCGAACAAGTCGCCGATGTTCGACCAAGACTGGCAACGCAACGGCCACATGGATGCCGCCGTGCGGCTCATGGAGGATTGGGCCAGGGCGCAGGCCATCCCGGGCCTGCAGGTCGAGGCGGTGCGGCTGGAGGGCCGCACGCCGCTGATCTATGCCGAGATCCCGGCCAGCGGCCCGGGCTCGCGCGAGGACACCGTGCTGCTGTACGGCCACCTGGACAAGCAGCCGGAGATGACCGGCTGGGATGCGGACCTGGGCCCGTGGAAGCCGGTACTCAAGGGCGACCGGTTGTACGGCCGCGGCGGCGCCGACGACGGCTATGCCATCTTCGGCTCCCTGGCCGCGATCCAGGCGCTGCAGGAGCAGGGCGTGCCGCATGCGCGCTGCGTGCTGCTGATCGAGGCCTGCGAGGAATCGGGCAGCTACGACCTGCCCGCCTACGTCGACCACCTCGCCGACCGCATCGGCAAGCCCTCGCTGGTGGTGTGCCTGGACTCGGGCTGCGGCAACTACGAGCAACTGTGGTGCACCACCTCGCTGCGCGGCCTGGCCGGCGGCAACCTCACCGTCAAGGTGCTGTCCGAGGGCGTGCACTCGGGCGACGCCTCGGGCATCGTGCCGTCCAGCTTCCGCCTGCTGCGGCAATTGCTGTCGCGGCTGGAGGACGAGGCCACCGGCCGGATCAAGGTCGATGGGCTGCACGTGGATATCCCGGTGGAGCGCCAGGAGCAGGCCGGCAAGGTCGCCGGCGTGCTGGGCGACGAGGTATTCGGCAAGTTCCCGTTCCTGGAGGGCATGAGCCCGATGTCCGGCGACCTCACCGAGATGGTGCTCAACCGCACCTGGCGGCCGGCGCTCTCGGTCACCGGCGTGGACGGGATGCCGCCGCTGTCCTCGGCCGGCAATGTCCTGCGCCCGCATACCTCGGTGAAGCTGTCGCTGCGCCTGCCGCCGACCCTGGACGGCAAGCGCGCGGGCGATCTGCTCAAGGACCTGCTGCTGAAGGACCCGCCCAACGGGGCGACGGTCGAACTGGAACTGGAGAAGGCATCCACCGGCTGGAACGCGCCGGCGCAGTCGCCCTGGCTCACCGAGGCGATCGACGACGCCTCGCAGGCGGCCTTCGGCAAGCCGGCCATGTACATGGGCGAAGGCGGCACGATCCCGTTCATGGGCATGCTCGGGGAGAAATTCCCCGGCGCACAGTTCATGATCACCGGCGTGCTCGGCCCGCACTCCAACGCGCACGGGCCCAACGAGTTCCTGCACATCCCGATGGGCAAGCGGGTGACCCAGAGCGTGGCGCACGTGATCGCCGCGCACCATCGGGCCAGCGTGCGCGGCGAGACCGTCGGGGCGGGCGCGGTGGCCGGCGGCGAGCGGCATGGCGAGCACGGCTGCTGCTGAGCCGTCCGTGCTTCGCCCCTGCGCGCAAGCGCCGGGCCGCATGCCGGGCGTCACCCCGCCCGGCAGCGGCATGGCGCACGCCAGGCGGCGCTGAGGTACGCTCGCGCGGTCACCCCTTCACCCCGACCGGAGCATGCAGATGGAACAGATCCTTGGTGGCGGCATCCTTTGGACCCTGCTGATCGGCTTCATCGCCGGCCTGCTGGCGCGCGCGATCAAGCCGGGCAACGACAAGCTCGGCTTCCTGTGGACCATCGTGCTGGGCATCGCCGGCGCCCTGCTGGCGCGCTTCATCGGCGCCGCGCTGGGCTGGTACGCACCGGGCGAACCGGCGGGCTTCATCGCCGCGGTGGTGGGCGCCATCGTCCTGCTGGTCATCTATGGGATGGCGACGAAGAAGAAGACCTGAGCGACGCCACCGTCCGATACGCAAAGGCCCCGCACGCGGGGCCTTTGCCTTGGGCGCCCTTGCGCAAGCCCGGTGCGCATGGGTGTCGCCGGCCGATGTCGGCTTCCCCAAAAGCAGCGATGGTCCACGGTTTCCCGCAGGAGGCGGCTTCAGCCGGCAACCGCCATGCCCACGCTTCCCCGCGACTGCGCAGGCCCTGCCGCCGACTGAAGTCGGCTCCTACGAAGGTGCGAAGGCAACGGGTGCGAAGGCCATCTCGCGCGCCCTGGAACCGGGCGAAGAAGAAGCCTGGCCACTCCCGGACCCCCTCCCTGGCGCTCGGGCCTCAGGCGCTGCGCCCGTACACGTCCTCGAACCGGACGATGTCGTCCTCGCCCAGGTAGCTGCCCGACTGCACCTCGATCAGCTCCAGCGGCACCTTGCCCGGGTTCTCCAGGCGGTGCTTCACCCCCAGCGGGATGTAGGTGCTCTGGTTCTCCGACAGCAGCAGCACCTCCTCGCCACGGGTGACCCTGGCCGTACCGCGCACCACGATCCAGTGCTCGGCGCGATGGTGGTGCATCTGCAGGCTCAACGCGGCCCCGGGCTTGACCGTGATCCGCTTGACCTGGAAGCGGTCGCCGGTGTCGACGGAGTCGTACGCGCCCCATGGCCGGTAGACCTTGCGATGCAGGACCGCCTCGCCGCGGCCGTCGCGCTTGAGCGCGGCGACCACGTCCTTGACCCGCTGCACCTTGTCCTTGTGCGCCACCAGCACCGCATCGTCGGTGTCCACCACCACCACGTCGTCCAGGCCGATCAGCGCCACCAGGCGGCGCTCGGTCCAGGCGTAGGTATCGCGGCACTCCAGTGCGAGCACGTCGCCATGATGGGCGTTGCCATCGCCGTCGCGCTCGGACGCCGCCCACAGCGCCGACCAACTGCCGACGTCGTTCCAGCCCACGTCCACCGGCAGCACCGCCGCGTCGGAGGTCTTCTCCATCACCGCGTAGTCGATGGAATCAGAAGGGCAGGCGGCGAAGGATTCGCGCTCCAGGCGCACGAAGTCGGCATCGCGCGAGGCGCCGGCGAAGGCGCGGCGGCAGGCTTCCAGGATGTCGGGACGATGGCGCCCCAGTTCCTCCAGGTAGCGCGAGGCGCGAAACAGGAACATGCCGCTGTTCCAGAAGTACGCGCCGGAGGCGACGTAGTCCCGCGCGGTGGCCGCGTCGGGCTTCTCCACGAAGCGCTCCACCCGGCGCACGCCCTCGCCCGCGGCCGCCTTGATGTAGCCGTAGCCGGTCTCCGGCCCGGTCGGCACGATGCCGAAAGTGACCAGCGCGCCGCCCTCCGCCGCCGCGCGCGCGGCCTGCACCGCGGCGCGGAACGCGGGCGCGGCGGCGATGGCGTGGTCGGAGGGCAATACCAGCAGCAGCGGGTCGTCGCCACCGGCGGTGGCCTGCAGCGCCGCCGCGGCGATGGCCGGGGCGGTGTTGCGGCCGACCGGCTCAAGCAGGATCGCCGCCGGCTCGGCGCCGGCCTGGCGCAACTGCTCGGCGACCATGAAGCGGTGCTCCTCGTTGGCCACCGCCAAGGGCGCGGCCTCGGCCAGCCCGGCCACCCGGCGCCAGGTTTCCTGCAGCAGCGACTCGCGCCCGACCAGCGGCAGGAACTGCTTGGGATAGGCCTCGCGCGACAGCGGCCAGAGCCGCGTGCCGGACCCGCCGGACAGCAGGACGGGAACAAGCTGGGGGTTGGACATGGGACGCTACCGTTGCGCAGGCTCGCCTGACGATGGCGGCGAGTTTACCCTGTGCGCATCGCTCTCCTTCCCGCGCCCATGCCCGCCACCGACCGCGCCGACCAGCGCCTGGCCTGGACCCGCCAGGCCCTTTCCGACCCGGCGCTGGCGCTGCAGGTGGCCTCGGCCGACGCCAGCTTCCGCAGCTACTGGCGCACCTCCAGCGGCGGAAGCACCTGGATCGTGATGGACGCTCCGCCCGGCCGCGAGGACGTCGGCCCCTGGCTGGAGATCGGCGCACGCCTGGCGCGTGCGGGGCTGCACACGCCGGCGGTGCGCGCGGCCGACCCCGCCCTGGGCTTCGTGCTGATGGAGGACCTGGGCGAGCGCCTGTACCTGCCCGAGCTGAGCGAGACCCGCGCGGACGCGCTGTACGCGCAGGCCATCGACGCGATCCTGGCCATGCAGGTCCATGCATCCGCCGACGGCCTGCCCGCGTTCGACGAGCCATGGATGACGATGGAACTGGAGCTGATGCCGGAATGGTTCCTGCGCCGGCACCTGGGCCTGCACCTGGAATGCGAGGATTGGGACCCGCTCGAATCGGCCTTCCGCGCCATCCTCAACGCCGCCCACGCACAGCCGCAGCGCTTCATGCACCGCGACTTCCACTCGCGCAACCTGCTGGTGGTGGCCGACAACGCACCCGGGGTGATCGACTTCCAGGGTGCGATGCGCGGGCCGCTGGCCTACGACCTGGCCTCGCTGCTGCGCGACTGCTACATCGCCTGGCCGGAGGAGCGCGTCGCCGCCTGGCGCGAAGCCTACCGGCGGCGCGCGGTCGCGGCGGGCCTGACCGATGCCGGCGAGGCCCGCTTCGCCCGCTGGTTCGACCTGGCCGGCCTGCAGCGCCACGTCAAGGTGCTGGGCCTGTTCTGCCGGCTGGCGTATCGCGACGGCAAGCCCGGCTACCTGGCCGACCTGCCGCTGGTCTGGCGCTACGTGCGCGAGGTCGGCAGCCGCCACCCGGACATCCGCCCGATGGTGCGACTGCTCGAACGCGCCATCGGCGACGCCGACATCACCCGCCCGCGGCCGGGATGACATGCGCGCCCTGATCTTCGCCGCCGGCCTGGGCGAGCGCATGCGCCCGCTCACCGACCACACCCCCAAGCCGCTGCTGCGGGCCGGCGGCAAGCCGCTGATCGCCTGGCACCTGGAGAAGCTGGCGGCCATGGGCGTGGACGAGGTGGTGGTCAATGTTTCGTGGCTGGCCGCGCGCTTTCCCGAAGCGCTGGGCGACGGCGACCGCTGGGGCCTGCGCCTGCGCTACAGCCACGAGGGCGACGCGCCGCTGGAGACCGGCGGCGGCATGCTGCACGCGCTGCCGCTGCTGGGCGAGGCACCGTTCATCGCGGTCAACGGCGATGTCTGGACCGATTTCGATTTCGCCCGGCTTCCGCGCGAACCCCGGGGCGAGGCGCACCTGGTGCTGGTGGACAATCCGGTGCACCACCCGCAAGGCGACTTCACGCTCGGCGCCGACGGCGTGCTCGCCGCCGAGGGCGACGCCAGGCTCACCTTCGCCGGCATCGGCGTGTACCGCCCCTCGCTGCTGGCCGGCTGGCGCGACACCGTCACCGGCGTCCCCGGCTCGCCGCCGCGCTTCAAGCTGGCGCCGCTGCTACGCGCGTCCATGGCGCGCTCGGCCGTCGCCGGCGAACGCCACCCTGGACGCTGGACCGACGTGGGCACCCCGCAACGCCTGGACGAGCTGGACCGGTCGTTGACCCGCCCCCCGTTGTAGGAACCGGCTTCAGCCGGCGACATCGCGCCGAAACCCGGCATGCCCGGCCCTACCCGCATGCCGGTCGCCGGCTATACCGGCTCCCGCGGCGGCAACACGACAGCGAGGCGCGCGGGCTCATCCGGCACCTTCCCGGCCATTTCCGAGCATTCCCCTCAGGAACGGCACGGTCACCCGGCGCTGCGCGGCCAGCGACTCGCGGTCGATCCGGTCCAGCAGCGCCAGCAACTGCACCAGGTCGCGGCCGGTACGGGTCAGCAGCCAGTCGACCGCCGCCGTCTCCAGCACCAGGCCGCGGCGACGGGCGCGGTCGTGCAGTACCTGGCGGCGGGCGTCGTCGTCCAGCGGCCGCAGCGCGATGCGGGTGCACTGGCCCAGCCGCGAACGCAGGTCCGGCAGCACCAGCGGCAACGCCGGCGGCGCGGCGGCGGCCAGGTACAGCACGCCCATGCCGGCGGCACGGGCGCGATTGTGGAAATCGAACAGGGCGACCTCGTCGTCGCGACGGCCGGCGGCGGCCTCCAGCCCGTCCAGTGCCACCAGGTCGGCTTCCATCGCTTCCAGCGCATCGCGCAGGCGCCCGGCCACGGCGCGCAGCGGCAGGTAGACGGCGCGGCGGCCCGCCTGCTCCGCATCGGCGCAGGCCGCCAGCCCCAGGTGGGTCTTGCCGGAACCGGCCGTACCCTCCAGGTACAGCCAGTCCGCGCCCGGCCGGCGGGCCAGCGCGCGCAACTGTTCCACGGCTCCGGCGGGGGCGCCGATGTAGCTGTCCAGCCGCTGGTCCGGCGGGTAGCGCAGGGCCAGCGGCAACTGCGGCGTACCCCCGGCCCGTGCGGGCGGCGCGGGGGGGCGTGCGCTCATGCCGGCCCCGGGCCCCGCACCCCGTCCGGCGCCTGCGCGGCGGCCGGCGCGGACGTGGCCTGGTCGAGGCTGCTGCGGTCCACGTAGGAGTCCAGCACGATGGGGATCTGCTCGCCGGTATACAGGTCGCTCTGGCGGTAGCGCTCGCTGGCGAAGCGCAGCAGCACGTTGGCCACCGCCGCCACCGGCAGCGCCATCAGCATGCCCAGGAAGCCGAACAACTGCCCGCCGGCCATCACCGCGAAGATCACCGCCACCGGGTGCAGACCGATCTTGTCGCCGACGATGCGCGGGGTCAGCACGTAGCTCTCCAGCAACTGGCCCACCGTGAACACCGCCCCCACCAGCAGCAGCAACTGCAGGTCCAGGCCCTGCGCCTGCACCAGCGCCGTGGCGACCGCCATCACCACGCCGGTGGTCGCGCCCAGGTAGGGGATGAAGCTGATCAGGCCAGCCACGATGCCGATCAGCAGGCCCAGCTTCAGCCCCACCAACTGCAGGCCGATGGCGTAGATGGCCCCCAGCGCGAGCATCACCAGGAACTGCCCGCGCAGGAACGCAGCCAGCACGTCGTTGGACTCGCGCGCCAGCCGCGAGACGGTGTCGATGTGGTCGCGCGGGACCAGCACGGCCACCCGCGCCACCAGGAGGTCCCAGTCGCGCAGGAAGTAGAACGTGAGGATCGGCAGCAGCACCACGTTGACCACCCAGGCGACCATCGCGAAACCCGAGCGCGAGAGATAGCCGAACAGGGTCGCGGCGAAACCGCCGGCCTGCTGCCAGTGCATGCGCACCCACTCCACCAACTGGTCCGGATCCAGCCAGACCAGCAGCTCCAAGCCGGTCCTGGCCTCCAGCCACGGCAGCGCGGTGTCGACGAACCAGTCGCGGTACGCGGGCAAGGTGACGATCAGGGTCTTCACCTGGCGTTCGAGCAGCGGCACCAGGATCAGCAGTGCCAGCGTCAGCAGCAGCGTCATCAGCGCGAACACAAGGGTGACGGCGACGTTGCGCGAGCGCCCCCGGCGTTCCAGCCTGTCCACCAGCGGGTCGCCCAGCCAGCCCAGCAGCGCGCCGAGTACGAACGGGGTCAGGATCGGCGCCAGCATCCACATCAGCCACACCGCCACCACGGCCAGCAGGATCCACTTCAACTGGCGCAGGAAGCGCGCAATCTCGAATTCGGGCGTGTCTTGGACCTCGTTCATCGCATCCGGTACTCCGCCGGCACTCCTTCCACCGCCACCACCGGCGCGTCGGCGCCGAACATGCGCTCGAAGCCGGACAGGCCGGTCAGCAGGTCCAGGTCGAACTCGATCCGGTCGGCCGCCGCGCGCACCGGCGCCACCCGGCGCACTACCGGCAGGCGCTGCAGCAGCGCCGATACGCGAAGGTAATCGTCGGCGCTGCGCAGGCCGGTGAAGGCGACCCGGTAGGTGCCGGCCGGCTCGGACGGCGGTACCCGCGCATAGCGCTTGATCAAGGCATCGGCGGCCACGTCCGCGCCGCTGGCCAGCGCGCGGCGCGGATCGCCCTCGCTGACCGAGCGGGTGGCCAGGACCCGCCCGGCATCGACGAAGGTCCAGTCGGTCACCCAGCCGGCGTCACCGCGGTACATCTTGCCGATGAGCTGCATCGGCGGGTCGTAGCGGGCCGAGGCGCGGGCCACCGCGGCCGGGTCGTCGCGCCAGATCGCGCCGACCGCGGCCTGCTCCGCGGCGCTGCCGGCCGGCAGGCCCAGGCGGTAGCCGCGCTCGATGGCGCGCTCCAGCAGCGGACGCGCGGCATTGGCCTGGCCGGTGCCCAGCAGGCGCGGCCCGCTGCCGTCGTCGATGGCCAGCCACAGCACCGGCTTGGGCCGAGGCTGCGGCCACAGCGGCAGGCCCAGCGCGGCGGTCAGCGCGTCCACCGACTCGGGCACGAAGCGCACCACCAGGATGGTCCGGAAGGTGGGCGCGCCGCCCGGCGAGGTACCCTGGTCCTGGCGGTAGTCGTAGCCGTCGACGTAGCCGGCGGCGTTGCGCAGTTCCTGGGACACGCCGGGGCGGGCGGCCACGTTGGCGTCGCCGGACAACTTGCCCAGCACCTGGGCCAGCGCGCGGGCGAAGCCGGCCTCGCGGGCCTGGTCGGTCTGGCTGGTGACCGGCACCTCGCCGGAATACAGGCCCTGCGCGGAGGCGACGTCGCCCTCGGTGCGCAGGCCGTCCTGCCAGGCGTGCGCGGGCGCGGGCACGCCCAGGCACAGCGCCAGGCACAGGGGAAAGGCGGAAAACAGGCCGGTACGGACACGACGCGCGCGCATGCGGGTTCCTCGACGGCTGCCAAGCAGGGGGAGTTGCGGGAATTGTTGCCCGAATGCCGGCGCGGCGCCAATCGATCCGGCGCCGGGGAGCCCGGGCCGGGGCCGGCTGCTAGAATCGCCGCCCCCGATCCCGTTCCCCGCAGGCCCCGCACGTGAGCCAGACCTCTCCGCCCGTCCCCCTCACCTACCGCGACGCGGGCGTCGACATCGACGCGGGCAACGAGGTGGTCGAGCGGATCAAGCCGCTGGTGCGGCGCAGCTTCCGGCCGGAGGTGATGGGCGGCCTGGGCGGCTTCGGCGCGCTGTTCGACCTGTCGGGCAAGTACCGCGAGCCGGTGCTGGTCTCCGGTACCGACGGGGTGGGCACCAAGCTCAAGCTGGCCCAGCAACTGGGCCGCCACGACACCATCGGCATCGACCTGGTGGGCATGTGCGTGAACGACGTGCTGGTGCAGGGCGCCGAGCCGCTGTTCTTCCTGGACTACTTCGCCACCGGCAGGCTGGACGTGGAGACCACGGTGGCCGTGGTCGGCGGCATCGCCCGCGGCTGCGAGGAAGCCGGGTGCGCGCTGATCGGCGGCGAGACCGCCGAGATGCCGGACATGTACGCCCCGGGCGAGTACGACCTGGCCGGCTTCACCGTGGGCGCCGTGGAGAAGTCGGCGCTGCTGGACGGCGGCAAGGTGCGCGAGGGCGACGTGCTGCTGGGCATCGCCTCCTCCGGCCCGCATTCCAACGGCTACTCGCTGGTGCGCCGCATCTACGACCGCGCCGGGCGGCCCGCCGACGTCCACGTGGGCGGGGTGCCCCTGGCCGATGCGCTGATGGCGCCCACCCGGCTGTACGTCAAGCCGGTGCTGGCCCTGCTGCGCGAACACGGCCAGGCGATCCACGCCATGGCCCACATCACCGGCGGCGGCCTGACCGAGAACATCGTGCGGGTAGTGCCCGAGGGCCTGGGGGTCGAGATCGAAGCCTCGGCGATCGTGCTCCCCCCGGTGTTCGATTGGCTGCAGCGCGAGGGCGCGGTGGCCGATGCGGAGATGTGGCGCACATTCAACTGCGGCATCGGCTTCGTGCTGGTGGTCCCGGGCGACGGCATCGCGGCGGTGGCCGCCGCCCTGGACGCGCAGGGCCTGGAGCACCGCGCCATCGGCCGGGTCGTCGTGGCCGCCGGCGCCGGCGAGCGCGTGCGCATCGGCTGAATGAGCGCGCGCATCGCAGTCCTCGCCTCCGGGCGCGGCAGCAACCTGCAGGCCCTGCTCGACGCGATCGGCGCCGGCCGCCTGGACGCGCGCATCGCCGGCGTCTTCTCCGACCGCCCCGATGCCGCCGCGCTGGACCGGGTGGAGCCGGCGCTGCGCTGGAGCGCCGACGCGCGCACCTTCCCCGACCGCGCCGCCTTCGACGCGGAGCTGGCGCGGGCCGTGGCCGCCTGCGCGCCGGACTGGGTCTTCTGCGCCGGCTACATGCGCATCCTGGGCGAGGCCTTCGTGCGCCGCTTCGAGGGCAGGCTGCTCAACGTGCACCCCTCGCTGCTGCCGCGCTACAAGGGCCTGCACACCCACGCCCGCGCCCTGCGCGCCGGCGACGCCGAGCATGGCGCCAGCGTGCACTTCGTGGTGCCGGAGCTGGACTCCGGCGCGGTGGTCGCGCAGGTCCGCATCCCGGTACTGCCCGGCGACACCGCCGATACCCTGGCCGAGCGCCTGCTGCCGCAGGAGCACCGGCTGGTGGCCGCGGTGATGGCGCTGGCCGCCAGCGGCCGCCTGGCTGAACGCCACGGTCAGGTCCAACTGGATGGTCAGACCCTGTTTAGACCGCTGCGACTAGATTCCGCTGGCGTCCTGCACCCGGACTCACGCGACTGACACCATCGCCCGGGCATGCTGGGGCGCGACCTTCCTCCCGCCCCCCGACGATGAGCCCGACCACGCCCTTCCGGATTCCATCCCGCCTGCTGCTGCTCGCCTGCCTGTGCGCATGCGCGGCGGTCGCTCGCACCCAGGATGCGGAGATGGCGGCTTCGGAGCCGGCCGTGCAATCGCCCGGCGAAGCCCCGGCCGATGCGGTGCTGGAACCGTTCCTGGCCACCTACGATGCCTGGTATCGCGGCCGCCAGGCCGGCGACGCCAGCCTGCAGGTGAGCGAGGCCGGGGACGGCCGCTGGCGGGTGGACCTGTCCATCCGCGGCGCGCGCGGCCTGGCCGGGCTGGCCCGGCTCAACATCGAGCAGAGCACGGTGTTCGAGGACGACGCCGGCCGGTACCGGCCGCTGAGCCAGAGCACCGTGCGCAAGGCGATGCTGCTGGACAAGCGGGTGACCGGCACCTACGACTGGGGCACGATGCAGGCGCACTGGGACGGCGACCTGAAAAAGGACCGGCGCCGCCCGCTGGCGCTGCAGCCGGGCGACATGAGCGCGCTGCTGATCAACCTGGCGGTGATCCGCGATGCCCGCGCCGGCGCCGTGCTGCATTATCGTTTCGTCGACGGCGGGCGCGTGCGCGAGCACGTCTACCACGTCGCCGCGCAACCGGAGACACTGGCCGTGGCCGACATGAGCTACGACGCGCTGCGCGTGGCCCGCACCGACCACGACGGCGACCAGACCGTGCTGTGGGTCGCCGGCGGCGTGCCCACCCCGATCCGCATCCTGCAGCGCAAGGACGGGCGGGACGAGATCGACCTGAGACTGGTGGAATACCGAGGAGCCCGAGGATGAGCAACCGCACCCCTTCCCTCCGCCGCAGCCTGGTGCCGGCCTGCCTGGCGGCGTGGCTGCTGCTGGCCGCCGCGTCCGTGCAGGCCGCCGCGCTGGCGCCGTTCGACGCGCGCTACCAGGCCAGCTACATGGGCATGCAGGCCAACGGCCGCATGACCCTGGCCCGCGAGGACGGGAACTGGAAGTACCAGCTCAACGTCCGCAACCAGCTCGCCGACCTGACCCAGACCACCGTGTTCGACGAGCACCAGGGCCGGCTGCGCCCGCTCAGCAGCAGCGACCGCTCGGTGATGCTGATCAAGCGCCGGTCAGTGGCGGCCAACTACGACTGGTCGGCCGCGCAGGCCACCTGGAGCGGCGACGTCAAGCCCGAGCGCCGCGGCCCGGTGGCGCTGCAGCCCGGCGACATGGACGCGCTGCTGATCAACCTGGCGGTGGTCCGCGACGTGGCCGCGGGCAACCCGCTGGCCTACCGCATGGTCGACGAGGGCCGGGCCAAGGCGATGCGCTACGAGGTGGCCGGCAAGGAGCAGATCACCGTCTCCGGCAAGCAGCGGCAGGCGACCAAGGTGGTGCGGCGCGACGACAAGCGCGAGACCGTGGCCTGGATCGTCGCCGGCCTGCCGGTGCCCGCGCGCATCCTGCAGCGCGAGAACGGCCAGGACACCATCGACCTGACCCTGCAGTCGGTGAACTGAACCGCCTGCGCCCGGCGCCGCTACCGCGCGGGCGCGGCGGCGGGACCCGCCTCCGTGGCGTCCTCGCCGAACACGGTGCGGCAATCCACCCGGATCGCCTCGCCGCTGCGGTACCAGCGAAAGGTAGTGCACTCGCGGCTGCCTTCCCGTCGCGTCTGCGCGGTCACCGCGTACATCGCCTGCAGTATCTCGCCGCGGGCCACCGTGCCGTCCGCGTTCCAGTCCATGTCGGCGGTGGCGATGCCACGGGTGGCGGCCATGCCGGCCCAGCCGGCCCAGCCGACCGCCAGCAACGCCGCCGCCAGCAGCGCCAGCAGGACCTTCCGGCGCCGGGTCAGCCGGCCGCGCAGCAGCATCAGGCGTCCCCCCGGCCCGACACCCGCCGGATCCGCGCACCGAGCGCACCGAGCTTCTCCTCGATGTTCTCGTAGCCGCGGTCCAGGTGGTAGATGCGGTCGATGGTGGTCTGGCCCTCGGCGACCAGCCCGGCCAGGATCAGCGAGGCCGAGGCGCGCAGGTCGGTGGCCATCACCGGCGCGCCGCCCAGGCGCTCGACGCCGCGCACGATCGCGGTGTGCCCGTCGACCTGGATGTCCGCGCCCAGGCGCAGCAGTTCGTTGACGTGCATGAAGCGGTTCTCGAAGATCGTCTCGCTGATCACGCCCACGCCCTCGGCCACGCAGTTGAGCGCCATGAACTGCGCCTGCATGTCGGTCGGGAACGCCGGGTACGGCGCGGTGGTCAGGCTGACCGCCTTCGGCCGGCGCCCGTGCATGTCCAGGGTGATGCTGTCGGCGGCGACGGTGATCTCCGCGCCGGCCTCCTGCAGCTTGTCCAGCACCGCCTCCAGCGTGTCGGGGCGCGCCCGGCGCGCGGTGACACGGCCGCCGGTCATCGCCGCGGCGACCAGGAAGGTGCCGGTCTCGATCCGGTCCGGCAGCACCGCGTGGCGGCCGCCGCTCAGGCGCTCCACCCCGTGGATGGTGATCCGCGAGGTGCCCGCGCCCTCGATCCGCGCACCCAGCGCGTTGAGGCAGTTGGCCAGGTCGGCGACCTCCGGCTCCATCGCCGCGTTCTCCAGCACGGTGGTGCCCTCGGCCAGGGTGGCGGCGGCCATTACGTTCTCGGTACCGGTCACGGTGACCATGTCGAACACGAAGCGCGCGCCCTTCAGCCGCCGCGCGCGCGCCTTGATGTAGCCGCCCTCCACGCCGATCTCCGCGCCCAGCGCCTGCAGGCCCTTGATGTGCTGGTCCACCGGGCGCGAGCCGATCGCGCAGCCGCCGGGCAGCGAGACCTCGGCCGCGCCGTAGCGCGCCAGCAGCGGCCCCAGCACCAGGATCGAGGCGCGCATGGTCTTGACCAGCTCGTACGGCGCCACGTGCTGGTTCACCCGGCGCGGGTCCACCACCAGGCCGCTGCCGCGCGAGAGCGTGCCCTGGTCGAATTCGACTCCGGCGCCCAGCTCGCCCAGCAGCTTGAGCGTGGTGACCACGTCGTGCAGGTGCGGCACGTTGACCACCTCCACCGGCGCGTCGGCCAGCAGGGTGGCGCACAGGATGGGCAGGACGGCGTTCTTGGCGCCGGAAATGGCGACCTCGCCGCGAAGCGGCACGCCGCCGTTGACTACGATCTTCTGCATTGAAGGCGGGGTCTGGAGATTGGGAATGGGGATGGCGGCGGACGGCGCGTCAGCCGCCGGCCGTCGCCTCTTCGGGCGTGACGGTCTTCAGCGCCAGGGCGTGGATCGCCCCGCCCATCAGCTCGCCCAGGGTGGCGTAGACCATGCGGTGGCGGGCCAGCGGCAGCTTGCCGGCGAACGCCGCGCACACCACGGTGGCTTCGAAGTGCACGCCATCGTCGCCCTGTACCCGGGCCTGGGACCCTGGCAGGCCGGCTTCGATCATGCGGGCGATGGTGTCGGCGTCCATGGAGCGCTTGGCCTAGAATGAGGCGCCATAGTCTAGCGAATCCGGGGCCGCCCGGGCCGACGCGCATGCCTGCTCACGTCCCCTCCGCCACCGATGCCGATTGCCTGGTCGCCAGCGGCCGGCGCGTGTTCCAGATCGAAGCGCAGGCGCTGGAGGCGGTCGGCGCGCGCGTCGGCGCGGACTTCGCCCTGGCCTGCCAGCGCATCCTGGCCTGCCGCGGGCGCGTGGTCTGCACCGGCATGGGCAAGTCCGGGCACGTGGCGCGCAAGATCGCCGCCACCCTCGCCTCCACCGGCACCCCGGCGTTCTTCGTCCACCCCGGCGAGGCCGGCCACGGCGACCTGGGCATGATCACCGACGCCGACGCGGTCCTGGCCCTGTCCTATTCGGGCGAGTCGGACGAGGTGCTGATGCTGCTGCCGGCGCTGCGCCGGCTGGGCAACATGGTGATCGCCATGACCGGCCGGCCACAGTCGACGCTGGCCCGCGAGGCCGACGTGCACCTGGACGTCAGCGTGCCGGCCGAGGCCTGCCCGCTGCACCTGGCGCCGACCTCCAGCACCACCGCCTCGCTGGCGATGGGCGATGCGCTGGCGGTGGCACTGCTGGAGGCGCGCGGCTTCACCGCCGACGACTTCGCCCGCTCGCACCCGGCCGGCAACCTCGGCCGCCGCCTGCTGCTGCGCATCACCGACGTGATGCACGGCGGCCAGGACCTGCCCCAGGTCGGGGAAGACGCCAGCCTGGCCGAGGCGCTGATGGAGATGAGCCGCAAGCGCCTGGGCATGACCGCGGTGGCCGGCGCCGACGGCCGCCTGGCCGGCATCTTCACCGACGGCGACCTGCGCCGCGCGCTGGACCGCGGCATCGACGTGCGCCAGGCCGGCATCGCCCAGCTCATGACCCGCAACCCGCGCACCGTCGACGCCGGGCAGATGGCCGCCGAGGCCGCGCACCTGATGGAGCGCCACCAGATCAACGGCCTGATCGTGGTCGACGCCGACGGCCGCGCGGTCGGCGCGCTCAACATTCACGACCTGTTGCGCGCGCGCGTGGTTTAACCCCCCAATGCCCCAAGAGCCCTTCGTGCCCTACGATCCCCTCGCCAGCGTCACCCCCGACATCCACAAGCGCGCCGGCCGCATCGGCCTGGTCTGCCTGGACGTGGACGGGACCCTTACCGACGGCCGCCTGTACTTCGACAGCGCCGGCAACGAACTGAAGTCCTTCAGCGTGCTCGACGGCCAGGGCCTGACCCAGTTGCTGCGGTTCGGATTCCACGTGGCGCTGATCACCGCCCGTCCCAGCCTGGTGGCGCAGAAGCGCGGCGCCGACCTGGGCCTGGAGACTCACATCGGCGTGCTCGACAAGCTCGCCTGCATGGACGATCTGATCGAACGCCACGGCCTGTCGCGCGAACGCACCTGCTTCGTCGGCGACGACCTGCCGGACCTGGACTGCCTGCGCGAGGCCGGCCTGGCGGTGGCGCCGGCCAACGCGCACCCGTGGATCGCCGAGATCGTGCACTGGCGCACCCGCGCGCGCGCCGGCGAAGGCGCGGTGCGCGAGGTCTGCGACGTGCTGCTGGCCGCGCAGGGCCACGTGCCGGCCATCCTCGCCGGCCATGGCTCGCGCGACGGACGGCGTGCATGAGCTGGCGCACCGGCCTCGGCCTGGCGCTGCTGGTGGCCGCCATCGTCAGCGGCTGGTCGGCCTGGCGCATGCGCGACCGCAGCGCGCCGGCCGCGGCGCAGGCCCAGCGCTCCGACTACGTGCTGCGCGACTTCGAGCTGGTGGCACTGGGCAAGGACGGCGCCGAGTCGCTGCGGCTGCGGGCGCCGCAACTGCAGCGCAGCCGCGACGACGAGAGCCTGGACATCGACGCGCCGGTGTTCCTGATCCCCGCGGCGCAGGGACCGTGGAGGGTGCGCGCCGACCGCGGCTGGGTGAGCCCCGACGGCGACCTGGCCCGGCTGGAAGGCGACGTGTCCGGCCACAGCGACCCGGCCGAAGGCCCGCCCACCACCTTCCGCACCACCCGCCTGGAACTGCTGCCGGACCAGGACCTGGTCCGCACCGGCGCGCCGGTCACCCTGACCCGGCCCGGTATCATGCAGACCGGCACGGGGCTGGAAGCCAACCTCAAGACCCGCCAGTACCGACTTCTTTCGCAGGTCAGGACCCGCTATGAACCTTCCGTGCGCCGCTAGTCCCCGGCCCCGTCGCGCGTGCACCAAGCGCGCCGCCGGCCTACCGGGCGCTGCCTTGCCGAATGCGCTCCTGCCGGGCGCGCTCGCGCTGGGCGTGCTGCTGCTCGGCGCGCTCGCACCGGCGCCGCCGGCCCAGGCCAAGTCCTCCGACCGCAACCAGCCGATGACCCTGGACTCGGACAACTCCGACTGCAGCCAGCTTGCCGACGCCAATTCGCGCTGCGTGTTCACCGGCGGCGTGGTGATCGTCCAGGGCACCCTGGACATCCGCGCCGAGCGCGCCGAGATCCTGCAGCGCAGCGGCGAGACCGAGCAGGTCATCCTGACCGGCAAGCAGGCCAGCATGAAGCAGGAGATGGACGACGGCACCACCATGAACGCGCGCGCCGACCGCATCGTCTACGAGCCGAAGAAGGAAACCCTGACCCTGACCGGCAACTACCAGGTCGATTCGCCGCGCGGCAGCAACAGCGGCCAGCGCATGGTCTACGACATGGCCAGCGGGCAGATGCGCAGCGGCGGCGACGGCAGCCGGGTGCGCACCGTGATCCAGCCGCGGCAGCCGGCCGCCACGCCGGACGCGCCCGGGAGCGGCGGCTGATGCTGGTCGCACAGGGCCTGCGCAAGCGCTACCGGCAGCGCGAGGTCGTGCGCGACTTCGGCCTGAGCCTGGACGCCGGCGAGGTGGTGGGCCTGCTCGGCCCCAACGGCGCCGGCAAGACCACCTGCTTCTACATGATCGTCGGCCTGGTCGCCGCCGACGCCGGGCGCATCGTCCTGGACGGCCGCGACATCACCGCCGAGCCGATGCACGCGCGCGCGCGCCTGGGCGTGGGCTACCTGCCGCAGGAGCCGTCGGTGTTCCGCAAGCTGAGCGTGGCCGACAACCTGCGCCTGGTGCTGGAGCTGCGCGACGACCTGGACCGCGAAGGCATCGAGCGCGAATTGTCGTCGCTGCTGGACGAACTGCAGATCGGCCACGTCGCCGACCAGCTCGGCGCCAGCCTGTCCGGCGGCGAACGCCGCCGCTGCGAGATCGCCCGTGCCCTGGCCGCGCGCCCGCGGCTGATGCTGCTGGACGAGCCCTTCGCCGGCGTCGATCCCATTTCCGTGGGCGAGATCCAGCGCATCGTCACCCACCTCAAGAACCGCGGCATCGGCGTGCTGATCACCGACCACAACGTGCGCGAGACCTTGGGAATCTGCGACCGGGCGTATATCCTCGCCGAAGGAAGCGTACTGGCGCAGGGGGCGCCGGACGCGCTGCTGGCCGACCCGGACGTGCGCCGGGTCTACCTCGGGGACACTTTCCGCCTGTAGGCACCCGCCCAGGAACCGCCCCCGGCCGGCAGCCCCGCCGCCCCACACCTGGCAGGGACATGAAGGCACGGCTGCAGACATCGCTGGGACAGCACCTGGTCATGACGCCGCAGTTGCGCCAGGCCATCCGCCTGCTGCAGATGTCCTCGCTCGAACTGCAGGCCGAGGTCGCCGAAGCCATCGAGACCAACCCGCTGCTGGAGTGGACCGACGAGGCCCAGCACGAGCCGGTCGCCGGCGACCCGGGCGACGCGCAATCGCCTTCCGATACGGACGCGGACGCGTCCTCGGCGCCGGGCGACGCCGCCGACGACGGCGACTGGTCCAGCGACGAGCCGGCCTGGGCCGGCGGCGGCTTCGACGACGAGGACGGCGACGGCGCCGCCGAGCGCATGAGCGAGCCGGAAGACCTGTCCAGCCACCTGCTCTGGCAACTGCACCTGTCCCACCTGTCCGGGCGCGACCGCCACATCGGCGCGGCGCTGATCGACTCGCTGGACGAGGACGGCTACCTGCGCGAGCCACTGGCGGCCATCGCCCAGGCCCTGCTGCCGGAAGTGCATGCCGGCGAGGACGAGATCCTGGCCGTGCTGCACCAGGTGCAGCGCTTCGATCCGGTCGGCGTGGCCGCGCGCAGCCTGGCCGAATGCCTGCGCCTGCAACTGGATGCGCTGGCCGGCGACACCCCCAGCCTCGAACTGGCGCGGCGCATCGTCGACGGCCCGCTGGAACGGCTGCCGCGCAGCGGCATCGACGGCATCGCCCACGAGCTGCGCTGCGCGCCGGCCGAGGTCGAGCAGGCCGTGCACCTGGTGCGCTCGCTGGACCCGCGCCCGGGCAAGCAACTGGCCGGACTGGACCACGACAGCTACGTGGTGCCCGACTGCGTGATCTGGCGCCAGCGCGGGATGTGGAAGGTGGCGCTGTCGCGGCAGGCGCTGCCGCGGGTGTCCATCCATCGCGGCTACGAGCAGATGATCCGCCGCTGCGGCGAGGGCGATGCCGGCTACCTGCGCACCCAGTTGCAGGAGGCGCGCTGGCTGCTCAAGAGCCTGGAGGCCCGCGGCGACACCCTGCTCAAGGTGATGCGCTGCCTGCTGCGGCAGCAGGCAGCGTTCCTGGAGTTCGGCGAACAGGCGCTGCGGCCGCTGACCCTGCGCGAGATCGCCGGCGAGGTCGGCGTGCACGAATCCACCGTCTCGCGCGCCATCGCCCGCAAGTACGTGCGCACCCCGCGCGGCACCCTGCCGCTGAAGGCCTTCTTCGCCTCGGGCATCGACACCGAGGGCGGCGGCGAGGCTTCCAGCACCGCCATCCAGGCCATGATCCGCCGTCTCATCGATGACGAGAACCCGCGCAAGCCCTTGTCTGACGCCAAGCTGGCCGACGTGCTCAAGGAAGACGGCATACCGGTGGCGCGGCGCACGGTGGCGAAGTATCGTGAAGCCATGAACATTCCGGCTTCGCACGATCGGGTCCGCATTGGCTGAGAACGCGGCATCCGCATCGCACGGGGCCGCCCACGCGGCAGACCCAGGAGGTTCACGATGCGCATCGAAACGTACGGCCAGCAGCTCGAGGTCACCCCGGCCCTGAACGAGTACGTGCAGAGCAAGCTGCAACGCCTCGACCGCCATTTCGACCAGCCCATCGAGGTGCGCGTGCAGTTGGGGCTGCGCAAGCCCGCCCACCACGCCGCGGCCGACCTGATCGTCCCCGGCAAGACCCTGCATGCCGACGCCGACGGCGAGAACATGTACGCGGCCATCGACCTGCTGGCCGACAAGCTCGACCGCCTGGTCGTCAAGCACAAGGAAAAGCAGCAGCAGTACACCGCCCGGGTGGTGCCCGACACCCTCTAGAACCGGGCGCCGTGGCCGGCGGCGCCCATGCGCCGCCGGTTTGGGCGACAATCGTGCGACTCCGCCGCCGAGACCGGGTCGCATGAGAAACGCCAGCATCACCGCCCGCGAGCTGTTCGACCAGCAGCAGGAAAGGCTGTGCCTGCGCTGGCTGGCCGGGCAGAAGGGCGAGCACCGCGAGATCGAGTCCGGCCAGACCAACGCCCGCCGCCCCTCGCTGGCCGGCTACCTCAATGCGGTCTATCCCAACAAGGTGCAGATCCTGGGCAGCGAGGAGCTGACCTGGCTGGACTCGCTGGACTCGCGCCAGCGCTGGGAGACGATCGAGAAGATCGTCCAGTTCCGCCCGCTGGCGCTGGTGATCAGCAAGAACCAGTCCTGCCCCGAGGACCTGCGCGCGGCGGCCGAGGAGTCGGACACCCCGCTGTGGATCTCGCCCAAGCGCGGCCATGAGCTGCTCAACCACCTCTCCTACCACCTGGCCCGCACCCTCGCCCCGCGCGTCACCCTGCACGGGGTGTTCATGGAGATCTACTCCATCGGCGTGCTGATCACCGGCGAGGCGGGATCGGGCAAGAGCGAACTGGCCCTGGAACTGCTCAGCCGCGGCCACCGCCTGGTCGCCGACGATGCCCCTGAGTTCACCCAGATCGCCCCGGACGTGCTCGACGGCACCTGCCCGGAACTGCTGCAGGACCTGCTGGAAGTGCGCGGCCTGGGCGTGCTGAACGTGCGCGAGATGTTCGGCGACACCGCGGTGAAGAAGAACAAGTACCTGCGCCTGATCGTGCACCTGACCCGGCCGATGACCGAGCCCAACCCGCACGGCTACGAGCGCCTGACCGGCGACTCGGGCACCCGCCACGTGCTCGACCTGGACGTGCCGCTGATCACCCTGCCGGTGATGCCCGGCCGCAACCTGGCGGTGCTGACCGAGGCCGCCACCCGCCTGCACATCCTGCGCACCAAGGGCATCGACCCGGCGGCCATCTTCATCGCCCGGCACAACAACCTGCTCGAGCGGCGCGGGGCATGAACGCGTCCAAGCCAACCCTGGTGATCGTCAGCGGCCTGTCCGGGTCGGGCAAGTCGGTGGCGCTGAAGACCTTCGAGGACCTGGACTACTACTGCGTCGACAACCTGCCGGTGGAACTGCTGCCGGCCTTCGTGCGCAGCCTGATCCGCGACGACGGCCTGCCCGAGCGCATCGCGGTGGGCATCGACGTGCGCAGCCGGCACAGCGACCTGAGCCGGCTGGCCGAGTGGCGCGCGCTGGCCTCCACCCTGGGCGCGGACGCGCGCCTGCTGTTCTTCGAGGCCGACGACCAGATCCTGCTGCGGCGCTACGCCGACACCCGCCGCCGGCACCCGCTCAGCCGCCTGGGCCTGTCGCTGCCGCAGGCCATCGCCCGCGAGCGCCAGGTCACCCGGCCGCTGCGCGAGGAGGCCGACGCGGTGATCGACACCAGCGAACTCAACGTGCACCAGTTGCGGCGCCAGGTCATCACCGGCTTCGCCCTGGAGCACAGCCCGGGGCTGTCGCTGCTGTTCGAGTCCTTCGCCTACCGCCGCGGCGTGCCCGAGGAGGCCGACTTCGTGTTCGATGCGCGGGTACTGCCCAACCCGCACTGGGACCCGGAACTGCGTCCGCTGACCGGGCGCGACGCCCGGGTCCGCGACTACCTGGACGCGCAGCCGGAGGTGGAGGCCTACGCCGGCCAGGTCGCCGCCTTCCTCGACACCTGGCTGCCGAAGCTGCGCACCGACACCCGCGCCTACGTCACCGTGGCCTTCGGTTGCACCGGCGGCAAGCACCGCTCGGTCTACCTGGCCGAACGGCTGGCGGCCCACGCCCGCGAACAGGGCTGGGACGAGGTGGCCACCTACCACCGCGAGCAGGACTGACCCGCCCCTCGCGGGGAAGCGGGTACCGCCCGGCGAGCCCGTCCCGGGACATCCGCGGCCGCCGGCAACAAAGTGGCCGACACCCACTGACGGCGGTCATAGCGCTCTGTTAACTTCTCACCATGGCCTGTGGCATTCTCCTCATCACCCATCCCGGCGTCGGCAGTGCGCTGCTGGCGGTGGCGACCGCCCTGCTGCGCAACCTGCCGCTGCGGGTGGAAGCCTTCGACGTGCCGTTCGACGCCGACCTGGAGCAGTTGCTTCCCCAGGCTTCGGCGGCCTTGCGCCGGGTCGATGGCGGCGAAGGCGTGCTGGTGCTGACCGACCTCTATGGCGCCAGTCCGAGCAACCTGGCCCAGCGCCTGGCCCGGCTGGGCACGCCGGTGCGCAGGGTCTCGGCGCTGAGCCTGCCGATGCTGCTGCGGGTGCTGAACTACCCGGAACAGGGACTGGACGAACTGCCCGCCACCGCCGCGGCGGGCACGCGCAACGGAGCGATCATCGACGATGCTTGAACGAGAACTCACCGTCTCCAACCGCCTGGGCCTGCATGCCCGGGCCACCGCCAAGCTGGTGCAGGCGCTGGCGCCGTTCCGCTGCACGGTCACCCTGCAGGCGAAGGGCCGTGAGGTCAACGCCAAGAGCATCATGGGCGTGATGCTGCTGGCCGCCGGCCAGGGCACGCCGGCACGGTCCGCGCCGATGGCGAGGACGAGGCCACGGCGATGGATACGCTGGCGGCGCTGTTCGAACGCCGCTTCGACGAGGACGCATGAGCCCGTCCGGGCCGGCCGGCTCCCGCATGCCTTGCGGACACCGGTGTCCGCAAGGCATGCGATGAGGCAGGTCTTCGCCGACCACGGCGCCTCGCGCGGCCTGGCCCTGGGCCGGGCACGCGTGCGCCTGTCGCGCGCCCTGGAAGTGGGCGAGCGCCACGTTCCCGCCGCGCAGGTCGGGGCCGAGGCGCAGCGCCTGCAGCACGCCCTGGACGCGGCGCGCGAGGAGATGCGCGCGCTGCGCGAGAAGCTGCAGGGCGCGCTGTCGGACGAGGCGGTGGAATTCGTCGACCTGCACGCCCTGCTGCTGGACGACCCGGAACTGATCCAGGCCCTGGACGGGCTGATCCGCCAGGAACGCTACTCCGCCGGCTACGCCCTGCGCGTGCAGCGCGACCGCCTGGCGGCGGTGTTCGAGCGCATGGACGACCCCTACCTGAAGGCCAGGCTCGACGACCTGGACCACATCATCGGTCGCATCCACGCCCACCTTTATCGTCGCGAACCGGCCCCGCGCAGCACCGCCGGCGAGGTCCTGGTCTGCGACAACGTGGCCCCGTCGGAACTGATCCAGTTGCAGGCGCAGGGCGTGGTGGCGGTCGTCTCGGCGGCCGGCAGCCCGCTCTCGCACAGCGCGATCCTGGCGCGCAGCCTCTACCTGCCGCTGGTGGTCGGCGCCACCGAGGCACTGGACCGGATCAACGACGGCGACGTGCTCATGGTCGACGGCGAGAGTGGCCGGATCGTGCTCGACCCGGACGCGGCCGACCTGCGCGACTACCGCGCCCGCCGCCAGCAGGAAGCCCGCGAACGGCGCGGCCTGGAGCGGCTGCGCAGCAAGCCCACCCGCACCCTCGACGGCACCGACATCGTGCTGTACGCCAACGCCGAGTCGCGCGAGGACATGGCCCGCGCCCATGCGGTCGGCGCGGCCGGCGTGGGCCTGTACCGCACCGAGTTCCTGTTCCTGCAGCGCGAGGAACTGCCGGACGAGGAGGAACAATTCCTCGCCTACCGCGACGCGGTGCTGGCCATGGGCGGGCGCCCGGTCACCTTCCGCACCCTGGACCTGGGCGCGGACAAGGCCGACCGCGCCGGGCTGGCCCTGGCCAACGAGGACAATCCGGCGCTGGGCGTGCGCGGCGTGCGCCTGTCGCTGCTGTACGACGAGGTGTTCGACACCCAGTTGCGCGCGATCGCACGCGCGGCCGCCTATGGACCGCTGCGCGTGCTGGTGCCGATGGTCAGTTGCCGCGAGGAACTGCTGATCGTGCGCCGGCGCCTGCGCCGCGCGGTGGCCGCCGTGCGCCGGCGCGGCGTGGCGGTGGAGCCTCCGCCGATGGGCGCGATGATCGAGGTGCCGGCCGCCGCCATCGGCGTGCACGGCCTGCTCGACGCGGTGGACTTCCTGTCGGTGGGCACCAACGACCTGGTCCAGTACCTGCTGGCGGTGGACCGCAACAACGATGCCCTGGGCGGGCTGTACTCACCGCTGCATCCGGGCGTGCTGCGCCTGTTGGCCCACGTGATCGGCGCCGGCGCGCGGCACGGCACGCCGGTGGCGGTATGCGGCGAGATGGCCGGCGACCCGATGCTGGCGCCGTTGCTGCTGGCGCTGGGCCTGCGCGAGTTCAGCCTGCACCCGGCCAACCTGCTGGAACTGCGCCGCGCGATCCGCGATTGCGACCTGTCCGCCTTGCAGGCGCGCGCCGACAAGCTGCTGCAGGCACGCGACCGCGCCGCCATCGAACGCTGGCTGCAGGCCGCCGTCCCGGCGTGACGCCGCTTCCGTCGCGCACGCACGGCGACCGCGACGGAAGCGCATCCGACACCCTGGCCACGGACCTTGCCGGGCGACCGCGCTACCGTCGGACCCGCGCGCGAATCGTCCGTCGCCGGTTTTTGCCCTATCAAATGCCGGGCGCGACGGGGATAATGGCGGCCATGAACGCCTGACCCGCCGCGCGTCACGTCGCGGCCCCTGCCCCGACAAACCGGAGACGCGCATGGCCGAAGCCGTCCGCCACGACAAAACCGCGCGCCAACTGCGCATGCTGTCCGATGCACTGGGCAGCGGCCGGCTGGGCCCGGTGCGGAGGCTGGTCAACACCCTGTCCCCGGCCGAGATCGGCAACCTCCTCGAATCGCTGCCGCCAGGCAAGCGCCAGGTGGTGTGGGGCCTGGTCGACCCCGAGGACGACGGCGAGGTCCTGGTCCACGTCGGCGAGGAGGTGCGCGAGAGCCTGCTGGCCGACATGGACACCGACGAGATCGTCGCCGCGGTCGAGGACCTGGACATCGACGACCTGGCCGACCTGGTCGAGGACCTGCCGGACACGGTCATCGACGAGGTCCTCAAGTCGATGGACCGCGAGAACCGCGAGCGCCTGGAGCAGGTGCTGTCCTACCCGGAGGACACCGCCGGCCGCCTGATGAACCCGGACGTGGTCACCGTGCGAGCCGACGTCAACGTCGACGTCGTGCTGCGCTACCTGCGCCTGCGCGGCGAGCTGCCCGAACACACCGACCACCTGTACGTGGTCAGCCGGCGCCACCAGTACCTGGGCCGGGTGGCGCTGGCCGCGCTGGTCACCCACGAGGACTCCACCCCGATCAACCGCCTGGTCGACGACCGCCAGCCGGCGATCGACGTGGGCGAGTCCGACCAGGAAGTGGCGCGCATGTTCTCCGACCACGACTGGATCAGCGCCCCGGTGGTGGACGACAACAACATCCTGCTGGGCCGCATCACCATCGACGACGTGGTCGACATCATCCGCGAGCAGGCCGAGCACCAGGCCCTGGGCGCGGCCGGCCTGGACGAGGACGAGGACCTGTTCAGCCCTGTCTGGCGCGCCATGCGGCGGCGGCTGGTGTGGCTGTTCGTCAACCTGTGCACCGCCTTCGTGGCCGCCAACGTGGTCGGCCAGTTCGAGGGCACCATCGACAAGCTGGTGGCGCTGGCGGTGCTGATGCCGATGGTGGCCGGGCTGGGCGGGAACGCCGGCACCCAGGTGCTGGCGCTGATGGTGCGCGGGCTGGCGCTGGGCCAGGTGGGCGCATCCAACGTGCGCACCCTGCTGTGGAAGGAATTGCGCGTGGCCCTGTTGAACGGGGTGCTGATGGGTACGGTGCTGGGCCTGATCGTGCTGGCCTGGTTCCACAACATCGGCCTGTCGGTGGTGATCTTCGTCGCCCTGACCTGCAACCTGCTGCTGGCCGCTTCCGCCGGCGTGCTGATCCCGCTGACCCTGAAGCGGATGGGCTTCGACCCGGCGCTGGCCAGCGGCATCTTCCTCACGGCCATCACCGATTCCATGGGCTTCTTCACCTTCCTCGGGCTGGCCACCCTGCTCCTGCTGCGCTGAAACCGCATCGCGGCGGGGCTTTTCCTACGCACGGCGGCGGCGTACGCCGATGGCGGCGCCCGGCAGCGGACGCGAAGCTGCGGCCATGCCCATTCCCGAGCGCCGCCATGCGCGCCTTGCTGTTTCTCCTGCTGTGCCTTCCGGCCTGCCCGGTGTTGTCGGCACCGCCGCCCGAACCGATGCTGGCCACCTCCTACCGCGACGGTGTGCCGGTATCGGCGTTCCTGGTCAGCGAGAAGCTCGACGGCGTGCGCGGCCGCTGGGACGGCCGGATGTTGTGGACCCGCGGCGGCGCGCGGATCCGTCCTCCGGCCGCGTTCACGCGCGGCTGGCCGGCCGAGCCGATGGATGGCGAACTGTGGATCGGGCGCGGCCGGTTCGACGAGGCCAGCGCCACCGTCCGCCGCGTCGAGGCCGACCCGCGGGCCTGGCGCGAGATGCGCTTCATGGTGTTCGACCTGCCCGCGCACCCGGGCCCGTTCGCCGACCGGGTCGCACGCATGCACGGGCTGGTGGCGGCCGCCGGCAACCCGGCACTGGCGATGATCCCCCAGCGGCGTTTCGGCACCGCCGCCGAACTGGATGCCGAGCTGGCCCGGGTGGTCGCGGCGGGGGGCGAGGGCCTGATGCTCCACCGGCACGATGCCCTGTACCGTGCCGGGCGCAGCGATGCGCTGCTCAAGTACAAGCCTCACCAGGACGCCGAAGCGCAGGTGGTCGCGCATCGGCCCGGCAAGGGGAAGTACCAGGGCCTGATGGGAGCCCTGCAGGTACGCACGCCGGAGGGGCGTAGCTTCCGCATCGGCAGCGGCTTCACCGATGCCCAGCGTATCGCGCCGCCTGCGCCGGGAAGCTGGGTGACGTACCGCTACAACGGCTTCACCTCCACCGGCCTGCCGCGCTTCGCCCGCTTCGTACGGGTGCGCGACGAACCGCCGCCACCCGATCCGGTGCGCTGAGCGCCGGGCGCGTTGCCTGCGCCGTTCCCGGCACAGGCGGGATTCGGTGACGTGCGGCGTTGCACCCATCGGTGCGACGCCGGCCCGCCACCGCCTCAGAAGCTGGCGCGCACGCCCAGCCGGTAGAAGCGCAGGTCGTCGTAGAACTCGGCCTCGCCCACCAGGCCCCAGGTTGGGGTGATCTTGAACTGGACGCCGACGTTGCCGACGGCCGAGCTTTCGATCAACAGGTTGTCGTCCACCCGCACGTAGCCGGCCTTGGCCCATAGCTCGGCGTGCGGCGAGGGCCTGCCGCGGATGCCCAGCATGAGCTTGCCGGCCTGCAGGTGGTCGCTGCCACGGATGCCCTCCTGTGGGTAGGCGCGGTCCTCGTAGTCCACTCGCGCCCCCAGCCGCAGCAGCGACAGTTCACTGAAGAAGTCGGTGCGCGAGGACAGCGAAAGGCGCGCACCGAAGCCGAGTTCGGCTTGGTCGATGGCCACCTTCAGGCGTTCGTCGCCGGCGTTCCAGCTTTGCGAGACCCGGTCGTAGCCGCCGAACAGGTACAAGCCGTCGGTGTCCGGCAGGGCCACCGAACCGCGCGCGTAACCGCCGTTGCCGCTCTCGTCGAGGCCGTACATGTCCACGTCCAGCCGCGCCGCGCCGGCTTCGACATAGGTGTAGCCCGGGCCCGCGGCGGCCGGTGCGGCACGACCGGGCGCGGCGGCGGCCTGCGACTGCGCGGTTCCGGGCACGGCGGCTTCGTCCTTGTGCCCGTCCCACCAGGGGGAGTTCTGCGCATGGGCCGGAACCGCCATGGCCAGCGTCGCAAGCACGGCCAGGCAGCCGGCCTTGGAGTCGATCATCATCGAGAGTTTCCTTCTTTCGATTGGGTGGCGGCCTTCCCCCGCCACGGTGCCGGCTCCACCCAGAACGGGCCAAGCCGGATGAGATTTAAAAAATTAGATTAAATACGCTGTAGATCGTCAAGCGGTAGTCACTGACTCTGGTCGGCATGGTCACCACCGACAGCCAGCCGCCGGACGATGCCAGGCAGCGGATTTCCAGGAACATCAAAGCCTTGCGCAAGGCCCACGGGCTCAGCCAGGAGCAACTGGCCGAACGCGCCGACTTCCACCGCACCTACGTCTCGCAACTGGAGCGCTGCGTGACCAACATCAGCATCGACGGCCTGAACCGGCTGGCGACGGCACTGGAGGTCGACGTGCTCGAATTGCTGAAGCCC
Organism: Pseudoxanthomonas broegbernensis; assembly: GCF_014202435.1. Lineage (GTDB taxonomy): Bacteria > Pseudomonadota > Gammaproteobacteria > Xanthomonadales > Xanthomonadaceae > Pseudoxanthomonas > Pseudoxanthomonas broegbernensis. The sequence goes on from NZ_JACHGU010000003.1 coordinate 499,424, forward strand.
CCGGAGGACTGAGGCGCGGCGCCGAACGCGGCCGCGCAGCACGGACGCCTTGCCCCGCTCCGGTCCGAAGCGGCGTATGGTCGCGCTCCGCTGCGTACCCTCCCCTGTAGCCTCGCCTGGAACCCCCACGATGCGCCTGCACTCCGTCCGGTCCTTGTTCACCCTGCTGCTCCTGCCGGCCCTGATGGGCGCCTGCCAGCCCCGGTCCGAGCGGCCCGATGGCGGCCGCTTCGTCGAGTGCGAACTGCACTTCGAGGGCGCACGGTTCCACTACGCCGTGTTCGTCCCGGCCGACGCCGACGCCAGGCCACTGCCGGTGGTGCTGTTCCTGCACGGCTCGGGCGAACGCGGCCGCGACGGCCATGCCCAGACCTCGGTCGGCCTTGGCCCCTGGCTGCGCCGACAGGCCGGCCGCTTCCCGGCATTGGTAGCCGCGAGGCGGCCCTGCAGCCGCACGAGGACCTGAGCGAGTACCTGTGCCCGCGCTGCGAGGACATCGTGCTGGTGGTGCGCCACCCGGATCTGGAACAGGTCCGCGCCGCGGCTGCCGACGGCCATCCAGAGGCGCAGGCGCAGTTGGCGCTGCTGCAGGAATACCTCGACCGCCGCGGAACCGGCTGACCGCCGCACCGCCCGGGCCCGCTCCCTCTAGGGCCGGCCTCAGCCGCGCAGGCGCGCGATCAGCTCCGCGGTCACCGCGTCGGCCGCCTGCGACTCCCCGCGCAGCGCCGGCAGCAGGGTGCTGGCCACCTGCTTGCCCAGCTCCACGCCGAACTGGTCGAAGGCGTTGATGCCCCACACCACCGACTGCACGTAGACGCTGTGCTCGTACATGGCCAGCAGCGCGCCCAGCGACTGCGGGGTCAGCGCATCGAGCAGGATCGTGGTGCTCGGGCGGCCGCCCGGATAGGCGCGGTGCGGGTCGTCGCTGGGCTGGCCGTTGGCCAGCGCCTCGGTCTGGGCCAGCAGGTTGGACAGCAGCGCCTCGTGGTTCTGCGCGTACGGATCGTCGTTGCGCACGGTGCCGATGAAGTCGGCCGGCACGATGCCGGTGCCCTGGTGCAGGGCCTGGAAGAAACTGTGCTGCACGTCGGTGCCCGCCCCGCCCCACCACACCGGCACGGTGTCGGCGGCCACCGCGCTGCCGTCCAGCCTCACCCGCTTGCCCAGCGACTCCATCACCAGTTGCTGCAGGTAGGCCGGCAGCAGCGAAAGGCGCTGGTCGTAGGTCATCACCGCGTGCGAGGCCAGGCCCAGGGCGTTGCGGTTCCAGACCGCGGTCAGGCCGTGGCGCACCGCCAGGTTGGATTCCAGCGGCGCTTCCAGCGCATGCGCGTCGAACTGCGCCGCGCCTTCCAGTAACTGCTCGAAGCGCTCAAAGCCGATCGCCAGCGCGATCGGGAAGCCCACCGCCGACCACAGCGAGTAGCGCCCGCCCACCCAGTCCCACATCGGCAGCACCCGTTCGGCGGCGATGTCGAACGCCGCCGCCGCGCGCTCCGGGTTGGCGCTGACCGCGTAGATGCGCTCGCTGCCGCCCAGCCAGTCGCGCACGATGGCGCCGTTGAGCAGGGTCTCCTGGGTGCCGAAGGTCTTGGAGATGAAGATGGCGGCGGTACGCTCGGGATCCAGCGGCGCCAGCGTGCGCTGCGCGGCGGCGCCGTCGACGTTGGAGATGAAGTGCACGCGGAAACGGCCCGGCAGCGGCCCGCGCAGCGCGTCGGCCACCAGCCGCGGCCCCAGGTCAGAGCCGCCGATGCCGACGCTGACGATGTCGGTGACGTCGCCGGCTTCCAGCGCCTGGATCAGCCCGTGCATGCGCTGGCGCACCTCGGCCGCGGTGCGGAATGCCTCGCGCGCGGCGGCGGCCGGCGACAGGTCGCCGCGCAGCGCGGTGTGCAGCGCGGCACGGTCCTCGGTGACGTTGACCTTGTGCCCATCGAACAGGCGCCGGAAGGCGCCGGCCAGGTCGCGCCCGCGCCCCAGCGCCAGCAACGCATCCCAGGCCCGGGCGTCGTAGCGCTGGCGGGCGAAGGTCGCGTACAGCGGCCCCACCCGCAGCGCCTGCTCGCGCACCCGTCCCGGCTCGGCTTCCAGCAGTTGCGCGATGCCGGTGCCGGACAGGCGCTGGGCATGGGACTGGAGAAGTTCGAAACCGGGAGAGGATGCGGTCATCAGGCGGCCTGCTTGGGGATGGAATGGTTGGTATGGGTGATGCGGTTGGCGGCGTCCACGTACACCAGGTTGGGCTGGAAGCCCTCCACCTCGGCCGCGTTGAGCTGGGCGAAGGCGGCGATGATCACCAGGTCGCCCACCTGCACGTGGCGCGCGGCGCCACCGTTGAGCGAGATGATCCCGCTGCCCTCCTCGGCGCGGATGGCATAGGTGGAGAAGCGGCTGCCGTTGTTGACGTCCCACACGTGCACCTGCTCGAACTCGCGGATGCCGGTGGCGTCGAGCAGCAGCCCGTCGATCGCCACCGAGCCTTCGTAGTTCAGCTCCGAATGGGTGACGGTGGCGCGGTGGATCTTGGCTTTCAACAGGGTCAGGTGCATCGTGCGTTCAACTCTTGCGTCGTGGATGTTAGCAACGCGCGCGGCGTTGCGCCGGAAACCGCCGGCGCGGCGTGCATCTTGCGCGCGTCCGGCATCGGCGGCGGCGCCCCGGACCGGCAGCGGTCCGATGCGGCCAGGCCGCCGGGCGTTCAAAACTCCAGGTTGTCGATCAGCCGCGTGTTGCCCAGCCGCGCGGCGACCAGTGCCACCCGCGGCCCCGGCTCGCCGTCGTCCGGCAGGCTCAGGTCGGGGCGCCGCAGCGCGGTGTAGTCGACCGTGAAACCCTGCTCGTCCAGCCGTGCGGTGGCCTGCCGCTCCAGCACGGCACGGGACGTGCCGGCCTCGTGCGCCTGGCGCATGTGGTGCAGCAGGCGATGGATCGCGCTGGCGCGCGGGCGCTCGTCGGCGCCCAGGTACTGGTTGCGCGAACTCATCGCCAGGCCGTCGTCCTCGCGCACGATCGCCCCGCCCAGGATGCGGATCGGGAAATGCAGGTCGGCCACCATCTGCCGGATCACCGCCAGTTGCTGGTAGTCCTTCTTGCCGAAGGCGGCCACGTCCGGCTGCACCTGGTTGAACAGGCGCGTGACCACGGTGCATACGCCGTCGAAGTGGCCGGGGCGGCACTCGCCCTCCAGCACCCCGCTGACGCCCGGCACGTGCACGTTGGCCGCCAGTTCCACGCCGAACGGATACATCGACTCGACCGTGGGCAGCCACAGCACGTCGCAGCCGGCGGCCTCCAGGCCGGAGGTGTCCGCGTCGGGGGTGCGCGGGTAGCGGGTGAAGTCCTCGCTCGGCCCGAACTGGGTCGGATTGACGAACACGCTGGACACCACGCGGTCGGCATGCTGCCGGGCCAGGGCCACCAGCGAGTAGTGGCCGGCGTGCAGGTTGCCCATGGTCGGCACGAAGCCCACCCTCAGGCCCTCGCGTCTCCAGCCACGCAGGCGTTCGCGCAGGGCGTCCAGGGCGGTGATGGTCTCGATCATTCGGTGCTCAGGCGTAGGCGTGTTCGGCGTCGGGGAAACTGCCGTCGCGCACCGCCCCGGCATAGGCGCGCACCGCGCCGGCGACCGAGCCGCCCTGCGCGAGGAAGTCCTTGACGAAGCGCGGCCGGCGGTGGCCGCTGTCCAGGCCGAGCAGGTCGTGCAGCACCAGCACCTGGCCGTCGCAATGCGGGCCGGCGCCGATGCCGATGGTGGGGATGTCCACGGCCGCGGTGATGCTGCGCGCCAGGCCGGTGGGCACGCATTCGAGCACCAGCAGCGACGCGCCGGCCGCGGCCACCGCGCGCGCGTCGTCCAGGAGCTGCGCGGCGGCCTTCTCCTCGCGCCCCTGCACCTTGAACCCGCCCAGCCGCAGCACCGATTGCGGGGTCAGGCCCAGGTGCGAGCACACCGGGATCTCGCGCTCGGCCAGGAACCGGATCACGTCGAGCTTCGGCCCGGCGCCCTCCAGCTTGACCATCTGCGCGCCGGCCTGGAGCAGCGCCACCGAGGCGTCCAGCGCCCGCTCGGGAGTGGCGTCGGCCTGGAACGGCAGGTCGGCCAGCAGCAGTGCCTGGTCCAGCCCCCGGGCCACGGCCGCGGTGTGGTAGGCGATGTCGGCCACCGTGACCGGCAGGGTCGAGCCGTGGCCCTGCACCACCATGCCCAGCGAGTCGCCCACCAGCACCAGGTCGATGCCGTTGCGGTCCATGACCCGGGCGAAACCGGCGTCGTAGGCGGTCAGCATCGCCAGCCGGCGCCCCTGGCGCTTGGCCTGCGCCAGGGCCGGCACGGTCCATGGCTTTTGCTCGGCATGTACGCTCATTTCGGCTTCCGGTGGGGCGGGCGCGGCATTATCGCGCAAAACCCCGCACGGGCCGGTGCGGCCGGCGGCATGCAGCGTCCCCGATCAGGCATCGTCCAGCGCCAGCACGCCTTCGGTATCGACGCCACGCAGTGCGTCGGCCACGCTGCCATGCCCGGGAAACGGTTCTGCCGGCGCGATCTCGGCCAGCGGCAGCAGGGCGAAGGCGCGCTCGTGCAGGCAGGGGTGAGGCACGCGCAGGCCCGGCTCGTCGACCACCTGGCCGCCGTACAGCAGCAGGTCCAGGTCCAATACCCGTGGTCCCCAGCGCGTGGATGCGGCATCGCCGTCGCGCTGGCGGCCGGCCTGGCGCTCGATCTCCAGCAATTGCGCCAGCAGGGCCTGGGGCGCCAGCCCGGTCCGCAGCAGGGCGGCGGCGTTGATGAAGTCCGGCTGGTCGGTGCGGCCCCAGGCCGCGGTCCGGTAGAAGCGGGACACGGCCAGCAGGCGGGTGTCGGGCAAGGCGGCCAGCGCGTCGACGGCGCGGCGCAGGGCCGCCTCCGGATGTCCCAGGTTGGCCCCCAGGCCGATGCAGGCGTTGGCCTGGGCCGTCATTCCGCGGCGGCGGCGGGCAGGCGCCGGCGCCGGCGCCGGCGGCGGGCCGCGGGTTCGGCATCCTCGTCGGTGCCGGCGGCGCTGGCCGCCTCCAGGCTGGCCGACAGCGCATCGCCGGAACTGGCCTGCGCCTGCGTCCAGAACTCCACGTCGGCGGCATGCGCATCCGAAGCGACCAGGCGCAGCACGAGGAAATCGTAGGCGGCACGGAAACGCGGATGCGCCAGCAGCCGGAACACGCGCTTGCGCTGGCGGCTGGAGAAGCGCGACTGCAGCAGCCATATCTCCTGCATCGGCAGCGAGAAACGCTTGGGCAGCGCGATGGTCTGCACCTGGTGCAAGGTCACCCGGTCGACGGCGCGGCGCTGCGCCTCCTCCACCGGCATGCCCTGGGCCTGCAGCCCGGCCAGGGTGCGGCAATAGGCCGGCCACAGCAGCAAGGCGAACAGGAACGCGGGCGAGACCGGCTCGTCGGCCGCCACCCGCGCATCGGTCTGGGCCAGGCCCTGGAGCAGCATCCGCCGCAGCGCGCCGCTGCGGTTGGAGCGCAGGGCCGCGGCCGTATCGGGCAACAGCGTGGCCAGCAGGCCGTGCCGCTCCAGGCCCTCGAAGCTGGGCACCGCGTGCCCGGCCAGGAACATCTTGAGCATTTCCTCGAACAGCCGCGCCGGCGCGGCCTCGCCCAGCAGCGGGGCCAGCACCGGGATCGGCGCGGCGGTGGCCGGCTCGATGGAAAAATCCAGCTTGGCCGCCAGCCGCACCGCGCGCAGCATGCGCACCGGGTCCTCGCGGTAGCGGGTCTCCGGGTCGCCGATCAGGCGCATGGTCCGCGCCTGCACGTCCTCGAAGCCGCCCACGTAGTCGCGCACCGAGAAATCCTCGATGGCGTAGTACAGGGCATTGCAGGTGAAGTCGCGGCGGACCGCGTCGTCCTCGATGCTGCCGTAGACGTTGTCGCGCACCAGGCGGCCGTCCTCCAGCTCGCGGTCGCCGCTGCCGTCGTCGCTGTTGGCGCGGAAGGTGGCCACCTCGATGATCTCGCGCCCGTAGACCACGTGGGCCAGGCGGAAGCGGCGGCCGATCAGCCGGCAGTTGCGGAACAGTTGCCGCACCTGCTCGGGCGTGGCGTCGGTGGCCACGTCGAAGTCCTTCGGGTGCAGTTCCAGCAGCAGGTCGCGGACCGCGCCGCCGACCAGGTACGCGCCGAAGCCGGCCTCGCGCAGGCGGTAGAGCACGCGCAGCGCGTTGGGGCTGATGTCCCGGCGGGAGATCGTGTGCTGGTCGCGCGGGATGGCGCGTGGAGCGAGGAGCGGGAGGGCTTGCGGGTCGATGGGCGTACTTCCGTGAACGGGGACGGGCCGGGCGATTGCCGACCGGCTGGCGCGTGAATATACTAGCGCGCCTTCGCCGGCGACACCCGCAACGCTCCCTTCGTCTAGTGGTTAGGACGTGGCCCTCTCAAGGCTAAAACAGGGGTTCGAGTCCCCTAGGGAGCGCCACCCAGGTGCGGCGAAGCACCGAAGACCCCGCTCGCGGGGTTTTTTGTTGCCCGACGCAAAAGCCCCGCCATGGCGGGGCTTTTGCGTGTCCGGGCCGTCCTCCCAGCCCCGCGAGGGGGCCGGGAGGCGCCGGGTCACCCCTCCATCTGTTCGAGCTTGATGCCCTTGGTCTCGCGCACGAAGCGCAGGACGAAGAACACCGACACCACCGCCGCCACCAGGTACAGGGCGTAGGTCGAGGCCAGCCCGATCCCCGCCAGCAGGATCGGGAAACTCATGGTGATCGCAAAGTTGGACGTCCACTGCGCCGCGCCGGCCACCGCCAGCCCCGAGCCGCGGATCTGGTTGGGGAACATCTCCCCCAGCATCACCCACATCACCGGGCCCCACGACACGTTGAAGAAGACCACGTACACGTTGGCCGCCACCAGCGCCAGCGTGCCCATCGCATCGGACAACTGCAGGTGACCGTCCACCAGCGACCCGCTGGCGAACGCCCACACCACCAGCGCCAGGCTCACCGCCATGCCCGCCGAGCCCACCCACAGCAGCGGCTTGCGCCCCACCTTGTCGATCAGCACCACCGTCACCAGGCACGCGCCGATGCTCAGCGCACCGGTCAGCACGTTGATCAGCAGCGCGTCGGCCTCCGAGAACCCCACCGCCTGCCACAGCACCGCCCCGTAGTAGAACACCACGTTGATGCCCACCAACTGCTGGAACGTGGCCAGGCCGATGCCCACCCACACGATCGGACGGATCTTGCCGGTGGCCTTGCTCACCAGGTCCGACAGCCGCGGCCGGTGGTGGTCGGCCGACAGCGAGGCCTCGATCTCCCCCAGCGTGTCCTGCGCGGCCTGCGCCCCGTACAGCCGGCCCAGCACCGCCAGCGCCTGCGCCTTGCGCTGCTTGACCACCAG
>NZ_JACHGU010000004.1:0-202500 GCF_014202435.1 Pseudoxanthomonas broegbernensis
GATGGCGCAGGTCGATCTGGTTCTCCAGGCGGGAGCGGAAAAGATCGTCGGCGTGGGCTGCGGCACTATCCACGGCAACGGGCTGCTTGCGCATGCGCTGGTTCCAGACTGCAAGGAAACAGCGCTCAGCGTAGCGAAAACGGGGAGTGCCGGCACGCAGGAAATGCGCGGAAGCGGCTATACCTCATGCGTGGGATGGGTTTTTCAGGGGCGACTGCTTCGCCCAGCTTGATGTTGGCCGAGTCGAGCACCACCTACGACGGCGACGGCTACCTGGCCGAGGACCCCGAACAGCCGCCGCGCTGCGTGGCGCTGCGCACCACCGGCCTGGACGGCAGCCCCGGCGCGGGGCAGGCCTGCGAGGTCGTGCGCGACCAGTGCGTGCGCGTGCCCGACGGCGCCGCGTGCGAGGCCTGGCGCCGCCATGCGCGCCAGGCCGAGTCGCGCTGGCGCTTCGCCCATCCCGACAATGCCGAACGCCGCCGCGACGAGTACCAGCGGCTGGCCAGGATCGTCGCCGATACCGGTTGCGGCGGCTGAAGCTTTCGGCGACCGTTTCATTCCACGGCCGTTTGGCCGTTATGCTGCATGACGAAGCCACCGGGGAACGGAACCCCGGCGCTCCCGGGGAGGGGGCTCGGAGTTTGCCGGCACGGGCCTGGAAGGCACGGGTCGGAGCCTGCACCGGCACCGCTCGTCGGCCCCCGGCGCAGGCAGGGGAGCGCCAGCATGCATCCAACCAATCCAGGCCGGGAATCCGCCCGTCCATGCGTCCTTGCCGTGGCATGGGGCCCACGCCCACGGCAGGCCGCCACGGTCATGGTGGCCGGGTGACCGTGCCGGCCGCCGCGCGCCTGCCCCGGCACGACCCCCTGTCCGGCAACGGCTGGATGCTCGATCGCCTCGGCACGGCCGTGTGGATCTACGACATCGACCGCGGCAGCGTCGTCTGGGCCAACCCCGCCGCGCTGGAAATCTGGAACGCCGACGACCTGGCCGAGCTGCGTGCACGCCGGATGAAGGACACCACCTCGCCCGCGGTGCTGCGCCGCCTGCAGCAGTACCAGGCCGACTTCGCCGCGCGCAACGCGATGTTCACCGAGCTGTGGACGCTGTACCCGCACGGCGTGCCGCGGCCGATGCGGGTGCGCTTCAGCGGCGTCCGGCTGGACGGCGACCGCACCGGGATGCTGTGCGAAGGCACCGCCGAGAACGGCATGGAGCCGGAAGTGATGCGCAGCGCCGACGCGCTGCTGCACACCCAGATGATGATCTCCCTGCACCGGGACGACGGCCGCACGCTGTACCTCAACCCCGCCGCGCGCAGCGCCTTCGACGGCCGCCAGGAACGGCTGGCCGAGCGCTTCGTCCAGGCGGAGGACCACGCCCGGATGCGGGACGCGCTGGCGCGGCACCGCGAGACCCGCCTGACCGCCCGGTTCCACACCTGCGAGGGCATCCGCTGGCACGAGTTCACCGCCCGCACTTGCCTGGACCCGGCCTCCGGCGACCCGTCCGTCCTGGTCAGCGCCACCGACGTGAGCAACCTCAAGCAGGCCGAGGCGCTGGCCCAGGACATGGCCCACCACGACTCCATGACCGGCCTGCCCAACCGGCTCATGCTGTCGCCGATCTTCGACCGGCTCAGCGCCGGCGCGCGCGCGGCCGGCGCCGGGCTGGGCGTGTTCTTCATCGACCTGGACCAGTTCAAGTCGATCAACGACACCCTCGGCCACCAGCACGGCGACGCCTTCCTGATGGAAGTGGCGCGGCGGCTGTCGGCCCTGCGCGGCCCGGAGGACGCCGTGCTGCGGCTGGGCGGCGACGAGTTCCTGTTCCTGGCCACCGAGGCGCCGGACCGGCCGCGCCTGGAAGCGCTGGCCTCGGAGATGCTGGACCGCCTGTCGATGCCGGTGGGCAGCAGCGGCCGTCGCCTGGTGGTCACTCCCAGCATCGGCCTGGCCCGCTTCCCCGACCACGGCGAGGACGCGCAGTCGCTGATGCGCTGCGCGGACTGGGCCATGTACGAGGCCAAGACCCAGGGGCGCAACCAGTACCGCCTGTTCCAGGACCGCCTGCGCACGCGGATGGAAGGCCAGTTGGAAATGCTGGCGGACCTGAAGGAGGCGCTGGCCCGCGGGCAGTTCGACGTGCACTACCAGTCGCGCCACTCCGTGGCCGAAGAGCGGACCGTGGTGGTCGAGGCGCTTGCGCGCTGGCACCACCCGGTGCGCGGGACCGTGCCGGCGAGCGAGTTCATCCCGCTGTGCGAGCGGGCCGGCCTGATCAACCCGCTGGGCGCCTTCGTGCTGCAGCGCGCGCTGTGCCAGCAGCGGCGGTGGCAGGCGCTGGGCCTGGACATCGCGGTATCGGTCAACGTGTCGCTGCGCCAGCTCAGCGACCCGGGCTTCGGCGCCCTGGTCGCGCGCCTGCTGGCCGAGACCGGCTGCCAGGGCGACCGCATCGAGCTGGAACTCACCGAGACCCTGCTGGTGGAGGGCAACCTCACCGTGCACGACAACCTGGAGCAGGTGCGCGCGCTGGGCATGCGCATCGCCATCGACGACTTCGGCACCGGCTATTCCAACCTGGCCCGGCTCAGCGACACCGACATCGATTGCATCAAGATCGACCGCAGCCTGGTCTTCGGCCTGCCGCGCAACGCCGCCATCGTCGAGACCATCATCGCCATGTGCCGGCTGATGCGGGTCACCATCGTCGCCGAGGGCGTGGAGACGGCCGAGGTGGCCGAATGGGCCGGCCGCCACGGCTGCCACGAGCTGCAGGGCTTCCACTGCGGCCGGCCGATGCCGGCCGAGGCGATGGAAGCGCTGCTGCTGGCCCAGCGCGGCGCGGCGGGCCGCCGCTAGCGCCGCCGCTCAACCCGACACGGGCACGCTCACCGCCACCGCCAGCAGGAACAGCGCGAACACGCTGCGCAGCGCCTGTCCGCTGAGCCGGTGCGCCAGCCGCGTGCCCCACGGCGCGGCCAGCACCGAGGCCGCGGCCACGCCGATGGCCGCCGGCAGGTACACGTAGCCGACCGCGTGCTGCGGCAGCGCCCCAGGCGGCGCGTGCAGCGCGTAGCCCAGCGCGCTGGCCAGGCCGATGGCCACGCCGCAGGCGCTGGAGGTGCCGACCGCGCGCACCGGCCGCACTCCGCGCCAGACCAGCAGCGGCACGGTCATGCTGCCGCCGCCGATGCCCACCACCGCCGACAGCGCGCCGATGCCGCCGCCGGCCAGGCTCATCGGCCAGCCGCGCGGCGCTGGCGCCTCGCCGCCGCCGGCCACCGGACGGGTGCCGCCGAAGCCGATCTGCCAGGCGGCGAGCAGGCAGTAGCCGCATACGACCCAGCGCAGCACCGCGTCGTCCAGCGCCACCGCCAGGCCGCTGCCCAGCCAGCCGCCCAGCAACAGGCCCGGCACCATCCACGCCACCGTCGGCCACAGCACGCCGCCGCGGCGCGCATGCGAGCGCGCCGAAGAAGCGGCGGTGAGCACGATGCTGGCCAGCGAACTGGCCAGGGCCGCATGCATCGCCGCCTCCTGCGGCACGCCGAACAGCGGCAGCAGCCACGCCAGCGCGGCCACCAGCACCAGGCCGCCGCCCACGCCGAGCAGCCCGGCCAGCACCCCGGCGGCAATGCCGAGCAGCGGGAAAAGCAGGTACATCGTCGATGGCACGTCCACTCAGGAGCCTCTCCGGGAAAGTAAAGCCGTTCGCCAGCCGGGGCCGGCGCGGGATGGCGACGGCTCCCTTCACCTCGGCGATGGCGCACCGTCACGCCCATTCAGGCGCGTTGGGTATATTCGGGCGCATGCCGGATTCCGCCAAGCTCCCCGCGCCGCGACGCGCACCTTCCCTGCTCTCCCTGCTGCTGGCGGTGCTCCTCGCCCCGGCCGCCGCCGCGCACGCGCAAGCCGCCGGCGCCGAAGCCGACGCGGCGATGAAGACCGCCATCGCCGCCGCCCAGCGCGGCCAGCTCGCCCCCGCCCAGGCCGAGGCCCTGCGCGGGGACCCGCGCTTCCCATGGCTGGAATTCGCCCGTCTCTCGCGCAACCTCGATGGCGCCGACGCGGCCCAGGTGCGCGCCTTCCTGCAGCGCCACGACGGCCAGGCCGCGGCCACGGCGCTGCGCGAACTGTGGCTGGCCTCGCTGGCCCGGCGCCAGGACTGGAGCGCCCTGCTGGCCGACTGGCGGCCGCTGGACGATGCCGGCCTGCGCTGCGCGCGCCTGAACGCGCTGCAGGCGCAGGGCCGCGCCGATGCGGGCTGGAACGGCGAAGCCCAGGCGCTGTGGCGCTCGGGCAAGTCCATGCCCGATGCCTGCGACCCGGTGTTCGCCGCGCTGGCCGCGCGCGGCGGCCTGGACGACGCCCTGCGCTGGCAGCGCCTGGACCTGGCCGTGGCCGCCGGCGACCCCGCGGTGATGCGCACCGCCGCGCGCGGGCTACCGCCCGATGCGCTGGCGCTTGCCCAGGACTACGCTGCCTTCGTCCAGGCCCCGCACCCGCGCGCCGCGCAATGGCCGCGCGACGCACGCAGCCGCAAGGTCGCCTCGGCCGGGCTGGCCCGCCTGGCGCGCAACGATCCGGCCGGCGCCGAGCGGCAACTGGCGCAGCTCGCGCCGGTGCTGGGCATGGACGAATCCGAGCGCGGCCCGGTCCTGTACCAAGTCGCCCTGCAGACGGTGGCCTCCTACCTGCCCGATTCGGCGCGGCGGCTGGCCGCGGTGCCCGACTCGGCCTACGACGAGCGCCTCTACGAATTCCGCGTGCGCGAGGCGCTGGCCCGCGGCGACTGGAACGGCGCCCTGGCGACGCTGCGCAAGCTGCCCGCGGCCATGCGCGAGGACGCGCGCTGGCGCTGGTTCGAGGCGCGCATGCTGGAGAAGACCGGGCAGGCGGCGCAGGCCCAGGCGCTGTTGCGCGCCGCGGCCACCGCGCCCAACTTCCACGGCTTCCTCGCCGCCGACCGGCTCGGGCTGCCCTACGCGCTGTGCCCGTGGTCGCAGGCCGAGCCGCCCGGCCTGCGCGCCGAGGTGGCGCGCGACCCGGCCCTGGTCCGGGCCCTGGCCCTGTACCGCATCGACCGCCCCGGCTGGGCGGTGCGCGAATGGAACGACGCCCTGGCCCGCTTCGACGATGTCCGCCGCCGCATCGCGGTGGCCCTGGCCCAGGAGAACGGCTGGTTCGACCGCGCCGTGTTCTCGCTGGGCAGGCAGCCGGAGGAACAGCGCCTGTACGCCCTGCGCTTCCCGCTGCACCACGATGCCCAGATCCGCGCCGCGGCGCAGCGCAATGCGCTCGACCCGGCGTGGATTGCCGCGGAGATCCGCGCCGAGAGCATCTTCAATCCCAACGCCCGCTCCAGCGCCAACGCGCGCGGCCTGATGCAACTGCTGCCCGGCACGGCCGCAAGCGTGGCCAAGCGCACCGGCCTGCCCTACGCCGGCGCCGAGAGCCTGTACGACTCGGCCACCAACATCGCCCTGGGCAGCGCCTACCTGCGGCAGATGGAGGACAAGTACGGCCTCACCTACCAGGCCATCGCCGCCTACAACGCCGGCCCGGTGCCGGTGGCGCGCTGGATGTCGCAGCGCCCCGGCTTCGACCCGGACCTGTGGATCGAGACCATCACCTACAAGGAGACCCGCGACTACGTCGCCCGCGTGCTGGCCTTCAGCGTGATCTACGACTGGCGCCTCAACGGCAACGCCCTGCCGGTGAGCGACCGCCTGATGGGCCGCATGGACGGCGCGCGCAAGGGTTTCGCCTGCCCGACGGCGACCGCCACCCTCTGAGCCCCTGTTCAATACCCCCGTTCTCGTCCACCCTCGCGAAACTTCGCTGGACGATCAGCCCATGGTCAACAGCCCGCCGTCCAACCCCAGCGCACACTGGGCGGGGCCTGCCACCCCTTCAAGCCGGCCCGGCTATCCATCGCACTCTGGCCGAAACGATGTGGCGATTCAACCGGCGTTTGGACCTTGCCACGCCAGCCCTACGAGCCGGCTGACAGCCACTGCCACCGGTCAGCAAACCACATGGAATCAGCGGTGTGCCGGGTTTTTCAGGAGTGACTTTACGAAGCCTCCAGCAAAAACTCCAGTAATTTGCGCGGGGTTAAACCTTGCGTTATTGTCCAGCCAAATCGCATGGGGACTGCGATACTCATCCTACGATTGCATCCCTTTAGCGACGGCGTCTTATCGCGCATCGCTTGCGAAATTCTGGCGATAAAGCCGTTTCGGAATGCAGCCACGACCTGCTGCGACAACATTTCAGAGGTCCGTAGAGCCATGAAGGAAACCTCAAATCAGCACGGAACATTTGGACGCACCTGTTTGGCACACCTCTTGTTCTGGATGAGCCTCAGTGCACTGACCGCTTCCATGCCGTGCCTTGCCCAGTCGACCGCGCAAGGGGACGATGACCGTCACGACTGCTCGAATAGTCCCAGCGAACTAGACGCTCCCATGCCATGCCTTGCCCGGTCGACCGCGCAAGGGGACGATGACCGTCACGACTGCTCGAATAGTCCTAGCGAACTAGACGCTCCCATGCCATGCCTTGCCCGGTCGACTGCGGAAGGGGTCGACCTCCGTTACGACAGCTTGCTCAAGCGCCAGGATCGCAACAAAACTACGCCGGGGAACGTGTTCGGGGATCAGCACGGAATCGAAAGCGGCTCCCTGAGCTTCAACGTGGTGGACGTGGATATTCCGGGCAATAACAATCTTTCGGTCGAGTTCAGGCGCACCTTGGCTGCAACCGATCCATTGAAACAGGTCAACAACTATGCCTACGCATACCCGGGGACTCGCTTGGGCGACTGGGCGATGGCGCTGCCAAAGATAGAGGGCACCTTCGACGCCAAAGTGGGCTGGATCACCTCGGACCCCAGCCGGCCCACGAGGAACTGCTCGATAACGCAGCCCTCGTACATGGAGCCGCCACCGGGACAAGAATATCCCAGCACCTTCCGGGCGCACATGTTCTGGAATCCCCCCACGCTCCACTATCCGGATGGATCTTCGGCACTGCTTGTGCACAACTCATCGGGCATGCCCGTTCCGACCTCAAGCGGCCCCTACTTGTGGACCACCACCCGCCAAGATGCAGCTTCGTGCATTGGCGCACTGAAAAACCAGAACGACTCGCTTCCGATCGATTCCCAGGAGCGGATTTTCGGCCGGGGGGAGGGCTATCTGGTCACCCGTGCCGACGGCACGAAGTACTGGTTCGACTGGATGGCCCTGGAGAGTATTCTGCCTTCGATGTCGTCTGCGCAGAATCCTTCGGGTGGCGTGATGGAGGTCACCCTACAGCAGGCGACCCTGGCCCTGTATCCAACCCGGATCGAAGATCGTTTTGGAAACTGGGTGACGTACACCTACTCGAACAAGAGCAATGAATCAGTAAAGCTCGACAAGATCGAATCCAGCGACGAAAGGATCATCAATGTCGGGTATGTCAACGGGTACCTGACCACCGTTACCGCCAACGGGCGTACATGGTCATACGTCTATCAGAGCAACCCATCCGGCGTCCCCTTCATTCCATTGAGCGCCATGCGGCTGGTTGAAGTTAGCAATCCGGATTCGTCCCGCTGGCTATATTCAGGGGTCTCGCACCCGCCTGCTCCGCCTCCCGTCATCAGGCCATGTGACGACCTGTCATGGACTCAGGGCGTCAACACGGATGCCACGACCGTGGGAGATACAGACTTCACCGGGTATACGGTTGACGCGCCCTCCGGTGCACGCGCGGTTTTCCGGGTTCAAGCCGTCCTGCTTGGCCGATCCGCGGTCGAGGATGGCTGCTATTCCCCTGGCGCATCTCCAGCGGGGTCAACGCCTCTTCAGGTTCCTCGGCGTTTCCTCGGAGGATACAGGCCGGCCCTGACCGGCAAGAAGGTAACCGGACCCGGCATGCCTCCGGCGCTATGGAAATACGGCTATCAGTCCGACATCGGCTTCGCTCCGATGGCCAATGGAACCACCAGGACGAGGATACTGGGGCCAGATGGCGCGCTTGACACCTATACTTTCGGGAATACGTACTCCGACGACGAGGGGTTGCTGCTGTCCCACACTCGCGTCGCCAATGCGCAGCCGCATCAGGTACTTATGGGGGAAACCCATACCTACGCAATCGGAACGAATGCTCCAGGATTTCCCAAGCCCGTCGGATATTTCCCGGATGCATTCGATCGGGTTCCTGCCACGCATCTTCGGCCCAAGTTGAGTACGACGAAGGTCATGCAATCCAGAACGTTCAAGTGGGAAGTCGCCAATAGCTGCTCGGGGACCGGATCGGCGCCCTGTCTCGATGACTTAGGCAGGCCGACCATGGTCACCGAGAGCAGTTCGCCGGCTCCTTAGTCGGCCCGTAAGCTCCCCCGTCAAGCACACACTTTGGAAGTAGAGATTCCGGCGTGGTGGATGCGGCACTCGGTCGGTGTCATGCCGCCGAGGGCGTTGTGGGGACGGTGCTCGTTGTAGTCGATCAGGAACTGCCAGGTTGCTTCGCGCACGTCCTCGAGCCGGGCGAAGAGGTACTGGTCCAGTACCTCTTCGCGGTAGGTCCGGTTGAACCGCTCGATGTAGGCGTTCTGGTTCGGCTTGCCCGGCTGGATGTACTGGATCGCCATGCCGTGGGCCTTGGCCCACTGGACAAAGGCTTCACCGAGGAACTCAGGACCGTTGTCGGTGCGCAGGACCTGCGGCAGCAGACGCTCTTGAGCGATCCGCTCGAAGATGCGCACCAGACGGGCCGAGGTGATCGAGGTGTCGACCTCGATGTGGATGGCCTCCCGGTTGAAGTCCTCGAGGATATTGAAGGTCCGGAACGGCCGGCCGCAGGCCAGCGCGTCGAGCATGAAGTCGGCTGACGAGACCCGATCGGGGCGATCCGGCACGTACAGCGGCACACGTTCGCGCTTGGGCAGTCGCCGGCCGGCTGCCCGGCGCAGGTTGAGCTTCATGGCGCAGTACACCCGGTAGATGCGTTTGTGGTTCCAGTGCGGATGGCTCTTTTCCAGGAGCTGGCAGCACTTGCCGATGCCGCGGCTGGGCTGGGCCTCGACCAGCCGGGCCAGGGCGGCAATGACCTCGGCATCGCGCACCGTCCAGTCCAGCGCGGGCGTGTACCAGGCCGAGCGTGACAGGCCGACGCAGTCGCATGCGCGCCGTAGCGGACGCGCATGCACCTCGATGAGGTAGCGCACCGCTTCGCGCTTGTGCGTCGGCCCTAGAGTTTTTTTGCGATCAGGTCCTTCATCGCCGCGTTGTCCAGTGCCAACTCGGCGTACATCCGCTTGAGCCGGGCGTTCTCGGCCTCCAGTTCCTTGACCCGCTTCAGGTCCGAGGTATCCATGCCGCCGTACTTGGACGTCCACTGGTAGTAGGTGGCCGAGCTGATCCCGGCCTGCCAGCACAGGTCCTTGACCGGGACGCCGGCGTCACCCTGCTTGAGGATCGAGACGATCTGCGACTCGCTGAACCTGGACTTCTTCATGGAACCTCCTGGCGCGAAAGATGCCAGAAAGCTCTACTTTTTAGGTGTGCGGGGTCAGGGGGAGCTTACGGTACGGCACGCTCGGCCGGGTGCCGCCCCCGTTCCTGCTGCGGTCGGACAACGGCCTGGTATTCACCAGCCGGCACTACACCCGACTGGTCCGCAGCTACGGGTGCAGCAAGAGTCCATCACCCCGCACTGCCCGCAGCAGAACGGCATGGTCGAGCGGGTCATCCGCACCTTGAAGGAGCAGTGCATCCATCGTCACCGCTTCGAGAGCCAGCAGCATGCCACCCGCGTGGTCGGCGACTGGATCCAGTTCTACAACCACCGGCGACCGCATCAGGCGCTGGGCATGAAGACACCCGCTGAGGCATATGCATTAGCGGCCTGACCTGTGCAGAAACCGCTGGGTCATTACATTACTAGAACGAAGATGGCAGATCCAAATGTTATCTCTCCTTGAACGACTTTATTCCGAACCGCCCCAAGACAATTCCGATCAATATCAGAAATGAACCGACTATGTTTTTATATTCTCCGAAATCGATCGGTATTTTTGCACCTATTGGGAAATAACTCTTATCGCCGAACAGGAGATAAAATCCAAGCATCAACAGCAGAACAGCAAGGCCGAGATATGACATTCATCGCACCGTTAATTATTTCTGAATTTTAAGCTCGTCCCGCACTATTGCACCTACTGTACTTCCAGCCTGATTGGCGACAGAGCTTGCGGGACTATCAACCCCAGCCGCACCAGTGATAGCACCAGTTGCGAATTCTGCAACTGCTACTGGGGTCGCTGCAGCCGCAGACGCGCCAATGGCATTGGCAGTAGTTGTGCTAGCTCCATAGTGTGAAGCCACCATGCTTGCTTCGGCTTCCACTGCTGTCAGCGTACGTACCGTTGCGCCCACCATTGCATTAGTAGTCGCTCCGCTGGCAGCTACAACTGCACCCGTCACGGCATTTGTGGCCTGCTGGGCGGCCATCCCTATCTGCAGACTAGCCCCTTCTGCTGCAGCCATAACCATCGAAGGAGCCCCCACTGCAACAGCAGCGCCGGCCGCAGCGCCTACAGTCGCAGAGCCTACAAGTAATCCAACGACTTTGGCGTCTCCACGGCTCGCGCCCGGTATGGGCGTATGCGCATTTGGCCCTCCAGGAAGAATCCCCTTGCTCACGAGCCAATCCCTGCATTCAGGGCAACGACCATCGGGGTCAGTGAACCTGTAGGGATTATTGAATGCATATGCGTAGCGATTGAACTGCCGCCAATCACCTGAATCGTAAGCGGTGACCGGATCAACCGACAGGAACACTCCCAGCATCGGATCGTAATACCGCTGCTGCATGTAGACCAGGCCCGTGCCCTTGTCCATCATGTGCCCGGTGTACCCGGGCCGGTTGTCGTTGCTGCGGTTCAACATCCGCCCGTAGGGCTCGTGCTCGGTCAGTTGGTCGATGCCCCCGAAATCGTTCGTCGCCGCGATCGGGCTGCCCAGCGCATCGGTGTGGCGGTACGTCACCGTCTCGGTCGTGCTGCCGATCGGCAGCCGGCGCGAGGCCACCAGGCTCCCGCCCAGGTACACGTGCCAGAACCGCATCCCCGTCAGTTCGTCGCGCTGCCACAGCAACTGCCCGTCCCGGCTGTACATCTCGAACAGCGAGCCCCCGCTGCTGATCGACAGCGTCCGCCGGCCCCAGGCATCGTAACGGTAGCTCTCCGTCCCCAGCGCCGTGCGCAGCCGGTTGCCCAGGTCGAACTGGTACAGGTCCCCGTTCTTGTTGGACAGGTTGCCCCGGGCGTCGTAGCCCAGCCCGATCACGCTCGGGCCGGACGGGCCATCGGTGACGTTGGTGAGCCGGTTGCTGGCGTCGTACACGTAGCGGTGGTCGCGCCCGGCCACCGTCACCCGGGTCAGGTTGTCCAGCACGTCATAGGCGTACGTCGCCCCGCCCACGTACAGCGGCGAGGCCACCGTCAGCAGCCGGTCGCGGCCGTCGTAGGCCATGCTCCGGGTCTGGCGGGCCAGCGTGGTGTGGTCGGTGATCGCGGCCACGTTGCCGTTCTTGTCGTAGCCGTAGCCCAGGTCCAGCACATCGCCGCTGTCGGTGCTGCGCGCCGGCAACTGCCGCGCGTTCTGGCTCATCGTGTGCACGATGCCGTTGCCGTAGGTGAACTGCTTGATCGCCCCGTTCGGGTGGTACTGCACCC
The DNA here is from genome assembly GCF_014202435.1 of Pseudoxanthomonas broegbernensis. Classification (GTDB taxonomy): domain Bacteria; phylum Pseudomonadota; class Gammaproteobacteria; order Xanthomonadales; family Xanthomonadaceae; genus Pseudoxanthomonas; species Pseudoxanthomonas broegbernensis. Next base: position 11,746 of record NZ_JACHGU010000004.1, read on the forward strand.
CCGTGGCGTACGACCCGGCCTGGGTCGGCTGGCCCAGGGCGTTGGGCAGGTAGTCCACGGTGAACCCGGTCGGGTACACCAGGCTGGTGAGGTGACCGTTGGCGGTGTAGCCGTAACCGAACGCCCAGTTGCTGCCGGTGCTCTGCACCTGGCTCTCGCCGGTCAGCAGGCGCCGCTTGTTGTAAGTGTAGGCGTTGACCACCGTGCTGGCGCCGGCATCGTTGTAGGTGGTCACCGAGGACGGCAGGCCATCGGCGGTGTAGGTCCAATCCTGGCTGCCGTGGTTGCCGGGCACGGTCATCGAGATCAAACGGTTGCGCGCGTCGTAGGCCCGGACGATCTTCTGGTTGGACGCCACCGACATCCGATTGCAGGCCGTAGGCGTGGGCAGCGCCTGGCCGCTGGCCGACCACAGCAGGTTGTCGGCATTGTCGTAGTCCAGCACGGTGGCGCCGGTCTCCGGCTCCACCGTCTTGCATAGCCGCTCGTGGGCGTCATATTTGTAGTGGCGGGTCACCGACACGCTGCTGCCGGCGTTGCGCTGGGTGATCGAGATCGGCTTGCCGAACGTATCGCGGACGATGTCGGTGTACACCCCTTCCGGCTGCTGGATCGACACCGGATAGTCGTAGATGGGCTGGTCCCAGGCCTGGTAACTGGTGGTGGTCTGGTTGCCCTTCGGATCCGTCACCCGGGTCTTGAACCCGGCCAGGTACTCGGTGGTGGTGGTCAGGGCGCCCAGTTCGGAGGTCTGGTTGGTTCCTGTCACCCGGCCCAGGGCGTCGTAGGCGGTCGTGGTGCCGACGCTCAACGCATCGGTGCTGCCCGGATAGGAGGCGAACGTGACCCGGCCGTCATGGTCGTAGCCGAAGCGCTGGAACCGGCGCGTGGCGGTCTCGTTGGCGGTGTCGTACTCGCGGGTCAGCAGCGGGCGCCACAGAGCGTCGTAGTAGGTGATCTTGCGCGCATTGCCGGTGGCCTCGGTCAGCCGCCAGTGCCCGGCCGGGATGCCGTACTCGGCCGCGCTCACCTGCACGAAGGTCCGGGTGGACGCGTTCCAGGCCGTGCTGTCGCCGGTGGGGTAGGTGACGCTGCTCAGCCGGCCCATCGCGTCGTAGCCGTACCCGGTCGTGTGGCCGTTCTCGTCGGTCACGGACGTGATCCAACCCGAGGCGTTCACGACCGCCAGTTGGGTCTTGTTGTCGGCGTACTTGATCGAACGCGGGATGCCGCGATACCAGTTGGAGGGGGTCGTGACGCGGTTGTTGCCGTCCTTGACCGTGGCCACGGTGCCGTCGGCGTTGTAGGTCAGGGTCTGCTGCAGCTTGCCGTAGGCGCTGTAGGTCAGCGGAGAAGCATGCACCGGATCGAAGGTGCGCGACTCAGCCACCACCACCCCATCCACCGTGCGGCTGGCCACCTGGCCCAGCACCCACTTGGCGGTGTTGTCGTGGTAGACGATCGTCTCGGTGCGGCTGTAGGTCTGGGCGTGGACCGGCAGCGACAAGGCCAATCCCAACCCCAGCGCACCCCATATCCGATTCTTCCTTGAAACCCGCATGGCGGCCTCCGTATCCGGTTGTGCCCCGCAGCCGGCGTTGCGGGAATTCGAACTGCGCATCAGGGCGACTGCGCTCCACGAGTATGCGTGCGAGAACGCGCGGGCGAACCGCCGTTAACTGCGCGATTCAGCGCTTCTGGATAAATCGATCAAGCGCAAACTGAAATTCAAGACGCGTTTATCACAGTGAATTCATCAAGGCAACCTATTAAAAAGCGCTTCAACAAAAATGCATCGCTTCCACGATGCATTTAGGATCGGCCTCATGGACATCTACCTCGTCGGCGGCGCGGTCCGCGATGAACTGCTGGGGCTGCCGCCCGGCGACCGCGACTGGGTGGTGGTCGGCGCCACGCCGCAGCGGATGCTCGACGCCGGTTTCAGGCCGGTGGGCCGCGATTTCCCCGTGTTCCTGCATCCGCGCAGCGGCGAGGAGCACGCGCTGGCGCGCACCGAGCGCAAGTCCGGGCGCGGGCACCGCGGCTTCGTGGTCGACGCCGACCCGTCGGTAACGCTGGAGCAGGACCTGCAGCGCCGCGACTTCACCCTCAATGCCATCGCCCGCGATGCGCGGGGCAACCTGATCGACCCCTACGGCGGCGTGGACGACATCGAGCGGCGCGTGCTGCGCCACGTGGGCCCGGCCTTCGCCGAGGACCCGCTTCGGGTGCTGCGCGCGGCACGCTTCATGGCCCGCTTCGCCTCGCTGGGCTTCGGCGTCGCCCCGGAAACGCTGGCGCTGATGCGGCGGATGGCGGCCGGCGGCGAGCTGGACACGCTGGTGGCCGAGCGGGTCTGGCAGGAACTGCGCAAGGCGCTGGCCTCGCCGCGTCCGTCCGCGTTCCTGTCCACCCTGCGCGAGTGCGGCGCGCTGGCCGCGGTACTGCCCGAGGTGGACGCGCTGTACGGCGTGCCGCAGCGCGCCGAGTACCATCCGGAGGTCGACACCGGCCTGCACCAGCAACTGGTCAGCGACATGGCCGCCCGGCTGGCGCCGGGCGACGACCTGACCGGTTTCGCCGCGCTCACCCACGACCTGGGCAAGGCGCTCACCCCCCGGCAGAAGCTGCCGCGGCACATCGGCCACGAGCAGGCCGGCCTGAAACCGCTGGCCGCCCTGTGCGAACGGCTGAGGGTGCCGCTGGAACACCGGCGTCTGGCCGAGGCCGTATGCCGCGACCACCTCAACGTGCACCGCCTGGCCGAGCTGCGCGACGCCACCGTGCTCGAACTGCTGGAACGTTGCGACGCCTTCCGCCGCCCCGGGCGCGTGGAGCGCCTCGCTACCGCCTGCGAGGCCGACGCGCGCGGCCGCCTGGGCAGCGAGGACGCCGGGTACCCGCAGGGCCCGGAACTGCGCCGCCTGCACGCGGCCGCAGTGGCGGTGAATGCGCGCGACCTGGTCCACCGCGACGGCCTGGACGGCCCGCAGGTCGGCCAGGCGCTGCGGCGCGCGCGCGTCGCCGCGATCGGCGCGGCGCGTACGTTGCGCGCCGGACCGGCCTGAGCTTCATCGCCCGCACAAGAGCATCCGCCCCCCTGCCGGCATGTGCGACGGACAAGGCGAGACGGCAGGAGCGGCGGTGGCGGTCCGCGCGCGTCCGCCGCGTCGCGGCGGCACCGGGCACGACGGCACGGTGCGGCACCCTGGCAAGCGGGGTACCCTCGCCCGCGGACCCACCGCCGAGGAGACCGCAGTGCACATCGCCGCGCGCGCCATCCGCCCCTTCCCGCTGCGCAGGCTCGCGCCGGCGCTGCTGGCGCTGGCGGCCGTTGCCGCGCACGCACAGCCGACACCGACACCGACACCGACACCGCAGTATCGCAACCCGATCCTGTTCGCCGACTATTCCGACCCGGACGTGATCCGGGTGGGCGAGGACTACGTGATGACGGCCTCCACCTTCCACTTCTCGCCGGGGCTGCCGGTGCTGAAGTCGAAGGACCTGGTGCACTGGACCCTCGTCGCCCACGCTTTGCCGCGGCTGCCGTTCGGCCCGGCCTACGACCTGCCCGGCCCGCTGAACTTCGACGACGCCTCCGAGCGCGCGCGCCTGGACCCGGCCATGGGCCACCGCTACAGCGCCGGGGTATGGGCACCGGCCATCCGCCACCACGCCGGCCGCTACTACATCTATTTCGCCACGCCCACCGACGGCATCTTCATGGTCTCCGCCGAACACCCCGAAGGCCCATGGACGCCGCCGGTGGCGCTGGTCGCGCAGGCCGGGCTGGAGGACCCCTGCCCGTTCTGGGACGACGACGGCAACGCGTACCTCGTCCATTCCAGGGTCGGCGCCGGCCCACTGATCCTGCGGCGGATGGCGCCCGACGGCACCCGCGTGCTGGACGAAGGCACGGTCATCATGGAAGACCCGGTGAACCTGCCGGTGCTGGAAGGGCCGAAGATGCTCAAGCGCAATGGCTGGTACTACGTGTTCGCGCCCTACGGCGGGGTGGAGAAGGGCCCGCAGGCGGTGCTGCGCGCGCGCGACATCCGCGGCCCCTACCAGTGGCGCACGGTGCTGGCCCAGGGCGACACCCCGGTGCAGGCGCCGCACCAGGGCGGCTACGTGGAGACGCCCTCGGGGCAGGCCTGGTTCGCGCACTTCAACAGCACCGGCGCCTACGGCCGCATCGTCCACCTGCAGCCGGTGCGCTGGGTGGACGACTGGCCGATCATCGGCGAGCCCATCTCCGACACCACCGGCCAGCCGGTCGCCGCCCATGCCATGCCCGACGTCGGCGGCACGCACCCGCCGGTGCGGCCGCAAGCCTCGGACGAGTTCGACGGCGCCGCGCTCGGCCTGCAGTGGGAGTGGAACCACAACCCGGTCGATACCCACTGGAGCCTGGCCGCGCGTCCCGGCCATCTGCGCCTGGCGGCGATGCACGCGCCGAGCCTGGTCGGCGCACGCAATACGCTGACCCAGGTCCACCACGGCAGCGCCTCGCGCACCACCGTGCGCCTGGACGCATCCGGCCTGCGCGACGGCGAGCGCGCCGGCCTGGGCATGCTGCAGGTGCAGCCCAACTGGATCGGCGTGGTCCAGGAAGCGGGCGTGCGCCACCTCGTGTTCGCCTCCGCCGGCGTGGAGACCCGCGGCCCGGCACTGCGCGGCGACGTGGTGCGGCTGCGCCAGCACGTGGCCGACCAGCGCGTGAGCTACGCGTACAGCCTCGACGACGGCCGCAGCTTCGTCGCACTGGGCGAGCCGTCGACGATGCGCTTCAGTTGGTGGAAGGGCGCGCGGCCGATGCTGTTCAACTACGCGCGCACCGAAGGCACGGCGCCGCACGGCCACGTGGACGTCGACTGGGTACGGATCGAGCGCCTGGCCCCGTAGCGGCGTGCGGGACGATGCCGCCCTCCTGTAGGGACCGACGAGCCGGCCTCGGTCGGCGACCGCGCGAGCGCCGCGCCATGGCGAAGGGTCAGATCTTCAGGTACCAGCGCCGCCGGTCCATCCAGGCCACGATGCACCACCACAGCGCGACGAACGCCAGCGCGAAGGCCAGCGACGGCAGGTACGGCCCGAACTTCGGGGTCATCCAGCCGGCGAAGCCGACACGGTAGATCGGCTCCAGCCAGCCCAGGCCGGCCAGCGCATAGACCATCACCGCCGATCCCGCGTAGGCGGCGATGGCGTTGACGCCGAACGCGCGGCCCAGCGCCGGCCCGCCGCGGCGGTCGATCAGCAGGTGCGCGGCGGCCAGCGCCAGCAGCGCCCAGCCGCCGCTCCACAGCACGTAGGACGAGGTCCACAGGTTCTTGTTCCAGGGCAGCAGCGCCGACCACGCCAGGCCCAGCAGCAGCGCCGCGGCGGCACCGGCCCACAGCGCGCGCGCGCGTCCGTGCCGCAGCCAGTCGCCGGCGCGCAGGCCCAGTACGGTGGTGGCGAGCGCGCCCAGGGTGCTGGCCAGCCCCTCGGGGTCGTGGCCGCGGCCGGTCGCCGGGTCGTGCTGGTACAGCCACGGCCCGAGCAGCGCATCGTCGATCCGGCTGGCGATATTCTCGAACGGCGCGTAGCCGCCGCCCCAGGCCAGCAGCGCCCACCCACCCAGCAGCAGCGCGGCCAGCAGCGCCCATTGCCCGCGCGGCTTCAGCCATAGCGCCACGGCGGCGGCCACCAGGAAGCACAGGCCGATCCGCTGCAGCACGCCCCATGGCCGGTAGTGCGGCAGGTCCAGCCACCACCACGCCAGCAGGTGCAGCAGCAGTCCCATGCCGAGGATGCGCAGCGCGCGCACCGACGCGGCGCGCATCAGCGCGCCGCGTTCGACGCCCGCTTCCAGGCGCGGCATCACGCCCAGCGCGATCGACACGCCGACGATGCACAGGAAGAACGGGAACACCAGGTCGGTCGGCGTGCAGCCGTGCCATGGCGCGTGCAGCAGCGGCGCGTAGACGTGGCCCCAGTCGCCGGGGGTGTTGACCAACAGCATCGCCGCCACGGTCAGGCCGCGCAGCGCATCGACCGAGGCGAAGCGGGCCGGGCGGGATGCCGCCGCCGTGTTCACGCGCGCCACGCCGTGCCGGCCCGCCCGCGCATGCATCGGGGCGACCGGGGTGCGGAGGCGGCCATCGTCGGATGCATGCGCTGCCCTTTTCCCCGTGGTCAGTTCGCGCCCGCTCGGGCGGCCGTCGACGGTGCGCCGGCGATCCAGGTCCCGCGCACCCGCAACGCGGCATCCAGCAGCACCAGGTCGGCCTGGTAGCCGGGGGCGATGCGGCCGAGGCGGTCATCCAGCCCCAGGAACCGCGCCGGATAGGTGGACGCCATGCGCGCGGCCTCCTCCAGCGGCAGGCCCAGCAGGTCCACGCAGTTGCGCACGGCGGTGGCCATGTCCAGGGCCGATCCGGCCAAGGCGCCGGCGGCGTTGCGGACCACGCCGTCCACCGCGGCGATGACCTCGCCGTACAGCGCGAACGAAGGATCGTCCGCGCCGACCATCGGCATCGCGTCGGTCACCAGGAACAGCTTGCCGCGCGGCTTGGCCGCCAGCGCCACGCGCAGGCTGCCCGGGTGCACGTGCACCCCGTCGACGATGATCCCGCACCAGCTTTCGCGGTCTTCCAGCGCCGCGCCGACGGTGCCGGGCTCGCGGCCCTGCAGCGGCGACATCGCGTTGAACAGGTGGGTGAAGCCGCGCAGGCCGGCGTCCAGCCCGGCGCGGATCTCCCCGTAGGCGGCGGCGGTGTGCCCGGCCGCGACGATGGCACCGCGCGCGACCATCGCCCGGATCGTATCCAGCGGCACGCGCTCGGGCGCCAGGGTGATCAGGGTGACGCCGTTGTCCAGCGAAGTGGCCATCGCCGTCTCGGCGGCATCGGGCACGCGGAACTTGCCCGCGTCGTGGGTGCCCTTGCGCGCCGGCGCGATGTACGGCCCTTCCAGGTGGATGCCGAGTACGCCCGGCACGCCGGCGGCGATGGCCGCGCGCGTGGCCGCCACCGCGCGCGCCATCACCTGCGCGTCGTCGCTGATGAGGGTGGGCAGGAAGCCGGTGGTGCCGAACCTGCGGTGGGCGCGGCCGATGGCGGCGATCGCCTCCACGCCGGTGTCGTTGTTGAACAGCACGCCGCCGCCACCGTTGACCTGGGCGTCGATGAAGCCCGGCAGCAGGAAGCCGCCGCCCAGGTCGTCCACCTCGGCCGCCTGCAGCCGCGCCTGCCCGGCCGGCACCAGCGCCTCGATCCGGCCGATGCCGTCGAGCAGCACCGCCAGGTCGTCGTGGAAGCCGTCGTCCAGCAGGACCACGGCGTTGACCAGCGCGCGCGCGGCCATCACACCGTCTCCGTGACCTTGTTCAGGTGTGGCGGCAGGTCCGGGTTGTGGCCGCGGCGCAGGGCCAGGGCGTTGATCGCGCGGTAGAAGCTCTGCACGCCCAGCAGCGGCGCCAGCGCCGGGTGCGGCGCGGCGGCCAGCGGCAGGTCGCCGCCGGCGGCCACGGTCCACACCTGCGCGCCGCGCGCGCGGAATTCCTCGGCCACCGCCAGGGTACCGGCCTCGGTCGCATCCGGCTGGGCAAAGGCCAGCACCGGGAAGCCGGCGCCGACCAGGGCCATCGGCCCGTGCTTGACCTCGGCCGAGCTGTACGCCTCGGCGTGCAGGCCGCAGGTCTCCTTGAACTTCAGTGCCGCCTCCTGGGCCGCGGCCAGGCCCAGGCCGCGACCGAGCACGAACAGGTTGTGCGCGCCGGCCAGGCCCTCGGTCAGCGCCGACCAGTCCTGCGCCCAGGCCTGGCGCAACGCCGCCGGCAGCGCCTCCAGCGCCTCCAGCAGCGCCGCGTCGCCCTGCCAGTGCGCGGCCAACTGGGCGATGGCCGCCAGCGAGGCCAGGTAGCTCTTGGTCGCCGCCACGCTCTTCTCCGCGCCGGCGCCCAGCGGGATCACGGTGTGCGCCAGGTGCGCCAGCGGCGAGTCCTCCACGTTCACCAGCGCGGCCACGTGCGCGCCAGCGGCCTTGGCGGCCTCGGCGTTGCGCAGCAGGTCGGGGCTCTTGCCCGACTGCGAGATGGCGATGAACAGCGCGCCGCGCAGCCGCAGCGGCGCCTCGTACACCGAGCCCACCGACGGCGAAAGGGAGGCGGTGACCACGCCCAGGCGGGTCTCCAGCAGGTACTTGGCGTAGGTGGCGGCGTGGTCGGAACTGCCGCGGGCGCAGGTGACCACGAACGGCGGCGGCCCGGCGCGCAACTGCGCGGCCAAGGTGGCGATGGCGTCGCGGTTGCGGGCGAACTGGGCGGCGATCAGGTCGGCGGCCTGGGCCGCCTCGTTGTGCATCAGGGTCCGGTCTTCGGCGGGCAGGGCGATGGGCATGTTCATGTATCGATGTCGGGCTCGGGTTCGGGGCGCTTGCGCGGCTGCAGCGGCGCGGGCCCGGTGGAGCCGCGCACCACCAGTTGCGGCACGAAGCCCTGGTTGGTCACGGCCAGCGGATGGTCGTCGTAGGCGTCCTGGCGCAGGCTGCCGATCAGCAGGCGGGCGGCATGGCGGGCGATCTCCTCGGTGGCCTGCTTGGCGGTGGTCAGCGGCGGCCAGGACTGGCGCGAGAACGGGCTGTCCTCGAAGCCGGCGATGGACAGGTCGTAGGGCACGTTCAAGCCGACCGACTTGGCCGCGGCCAGCACGCCCGAGGCGATCTCGTCGTTGCTGCCGAAGATCGCCGTGGGCGGCTCGCGCAGCGCCAGCAGGCGGCGCGCGCCGCGGAAGCCGTCGTCGAAGGTGTAGTCGCCGGGCACCACCAGGTGCTTGTCCACCGGGATGCCGTAGTCCTTCAGCGCCGACTCGTAGCCGGCATGGCGCTCGCCGGAGGAACGGTGCTGCGGCCCGCCCCAGAGGAAGCCGATGCGCTGGTGGCCGAGCTGGATCAGGTGCTCGGTGATCTCGTAGGCCGCGTCGCGGTCGTCGATGTACACGCAGGGGCCATCGCCCGGGTCGTCGGTGGCGGCGATGATCCGCACCACCCGGATTCCGCGCGCGACCAGCGCGGCCACCAGGTCGTCGCGCTCGGACATCGGCGCGGTCAGGACCAGCCCGGCCAGGCGCGAGCGCTGCACGAACTCGGCCAGCTCCTCGGCCAGCAGCGGCGAGGTGGAGTCGCAGGGGTGGATCTGCAGGCCGAAGCCGGTTTCCTTGCAGGCGGCCAGCACGCCGTTCTGCACGCCGATGATGTGGTACGGGTTGGGGTTGTCGTACACCAGCCCGACCACGAACGGGGTGCCGCTGCGCAGGTTGCGCGCGGTCGCGTCCGGCTCGTAGTCCAGCTCGGCGATGGCGGCCAGCACGCGCGAGCGGGTGGCCTGCATCACCGAGGGTTCGTTGTTGATTACCCGCGATACGGTCTTGAGCGAGACGCTCGCCCGTTCGGCGACGTCCTTGATGGTCGGCCTGCGCATGCCTTCTGTCCATGGAATGGTTCCGCCGTCCATGATGCGTCAATCAGCGGCCTTCCGGCAGCCCGGCCCGGTGCCCGCGCAGCGCGTAGTACAGGATGTACAGGTAGCAGGGGACCATCAGCCCGGCGAACACCCACTGGAAGTCGTAGTGCTGCTTCAGCACCGCGAACAGTTGCGGGATGATCGCCCCGCCGGCGATGCCCATCACCATCAGCGCCGAGCCGATCTGGGTGAACCCGCCCAGCCCGCGGATGGCCAGCGGGAAGATCGCCGGCCACATCATCGCGTTGGCGAAGCCCAGCGCCGCCACGAAGCCCACCGAGACGTAGCCGTGGGTGAACAGCGCGCCCAGGCAGAACAGCACGCCCAGCGCCGCGGACACGCTCAGGTAGCGCTCCTGCGAGACGAAGCGCGGGATCAGCGCCAGCCCCGCCAGGTAGCCCACCAGCATGGCGAACAGGGTGAAGGAGGTGAAGAACTTGGTCTGGTCCAGCGGCAGGCCGAAGGCCACGCCGTAGGTGCCGATGGCGTCGCCGGCCATCACCTCCACGCCGACGTAGAGGAACAGGCAGACCACGCCCAGCCACAGGTGCGGGAAGCGGAAGATGCTGTCGCGCGCCGCGCCGCCGGCCCCGGGCGGCACCGCGTTGGCCTCCTCCGCGCGCACTTCCGGCAGCGGCGAGAACAGCACCGCGAACGCGGCCACCAGCAGGATCGCGAACATCACCCGGTAAAAGCCGCGGATGCTGCCGGCGAAGTCCGACAGCAGCGCGTCGCGGGCGGCCGGGGCGGCCTGGGCCACTTCCGCGGCCAGGTCGCCCACCCCGTGCAGCACCAGCGAACCCAGCAGCAGCGGGGCGAGGATGCCGGCCACCTTGTTGCAGATGCCCATCAGCGCGATGCGCCGCGCCGCGGTGTCGATCGGCCCGAGGATGGAGATGTACGGGTTGACCGAGGTCTGCAGCAGGGCCATGCCGCCGCCGAGCACGAACAGGCTGGCCAGCGCGCCGGGGAAGATGCGCCAGGTGGCGAACTGCCCGAACGCCAGCGCGCCCACCGCCATCACCACCAGGCTCAGCGCCAGCCCGCGCTTCATGCCGGTGCGGCGCAGGATCCACGACGACGGCAGCGCCAGGAAGAAGTAGGACAGGTAGAACACCATCAGCACCAGGAACGCGGAGATCTCGCTGACGTCGAAGGCCAGTTGCACGAACGTGATCAGCGGCCCGTTGAGCCAGGTGAAGAAGCCGAGGATGAAGAACAGGCCGCCGACGATGGCGATCGACGAGGCCAGGCTGGCGCGCGCAGGCGCGGCGGTGGTCGCGGACATGACGGCGGAGCTCCCCTGCTGATTGGAAACCGCCCCACCGGGATGGTGAAAAGGCGGGAACAACGTTGTCACATTCTGGCTTCGACCAGGCCCCGCTTGTCAACCTCGGGGCGTCCGGCCCATGCCCGGCGGATGTTGCCTTGCAGCATCGAGGATTTTTGCAATCGCACATGAATACGCAATTTCTTGCGGGATAATTGCCAAAAATGATGCCAATCAGGAATGACAACGCTGGCCTTCGCGCGGATTCGGCACACTCCGCGCGAATCGGGCGGAGATTCCCGCCCAGAGTTGACATCGTTGTCAGACGGCTTTCACACTCCGCCGCGTTCGCATCGCCAGGAAATCCCCGAGGGGAGGAACGGCGACGCACCATCGCCTACGGGGAATCCGCGTGCCAGCCACACCCGCCATGTCCCGGTCCGACCGGATATCGCAACCGTTCATCGCCGCGGACGTCGGCGGCACCCACGTCCGCATCGGCCTGGTGCGGCCCGGCGCGAACGGCGATGCGCCGCTGAGCATGCTCGCCTACAGCAAGTTCCGCTGCGCCGACTACGCCAGCCTGTCCGACATCGTGCGCGCCTTCCTGTCCGGCCTCGGCGCCCAGCCGGCACGGGTGGCGGTGATCGCCAGCGCCGGCTACCCCCTGGCCGACGGCAGCGTGATCGCCGCCAACCTGCCCTGGCGCCTGTCGCCGGCGCAGGTGCGCGAGGACACCGGCCTGGAGGCGGTGCACCTGGTCAACGATTTCGAGGCCGTCGCCCATGCCGTGCCGCACCTGGGCGCCAGCGAGGTGCTGCGGCTGTCCGGCCCGGCGCTCGGCGCGCCCGGCCCGCTGCTGGTGCTGGGCCCCGGCACCGGCCTGGGCGCGGCGGTGTGGATTCCCACCGCCGGGCGCCCGGCGGTCCTGGCCACCGAGGCCGGCCAGGCCGCCCTGGCCGCCACCACCGAGCTGGAGGTGGAACTGCTGCGCCAGATGCTGCGCGAGCATTCCCACGTGCCCATCGAGCACGCGCTCTCCGGGCCGGGGCTGCTCAACCTCTACAGGGCCCTGTGCGCGCTGCGCGCCGTCCGGCCCGAGTACGCGGCGCCCGGCGAGATCACCGCCGCGGCCATCGACGGCCGCGACGCCATCGCCCGCGAATGCCTGCACGTGTTCTGCGGCCTGCTCGGCAGCGTGGTCGGCGACATGGCCCTGTTCTACGGCGCCCAGGGCGTCTACCTGGCCGGCGGCATCCTCCCCCGGATCCGCCAGTTCCTGCTGGACAGCGCCTTCGTCGCCCGCTTCCTCGACAAGGGGCCCATGCGCGAAGCGCTCGAACGGGTCCCGGTGAAATTGGTCGAGCACGGGCAACTGGGCGTGGTCGGCGCGGCCAACTGGTACCTGGGAGGCCCGTCCCGGGAGAAGTGAAGCAATACGGCGCACGGGCGCCGGCAAGCAGGTGCGCGCGGCCCGCACGGGCCCGCGCACGGAAGTAGGCGCCGCGGGGTCCCCCCGGCGTTATCCAAACAATGATGGGAGAGACATCATGAAGCACCGCAAGTCAGTCCTTTCCGCCGCCATCGTGACCTGTCTGGTCCTGTCGGCCCACGTGCAGGCCCAGGAGGCGCAGGACACCGCGCAGGCCACCGAACTGGATACGGTGGTGGTGACCGGCATCCGCGGCTCGACCGAGAAGTCGCTGGACACCAAGCGCGAGGCCAACTCGCGGGTGGAAGTGGTCACCGCCGAGGACGTGGGCAAGCTGCCGGCGCACAACGTGGCCGACACCCTGCAGCGCCTGCCGGGCGTGAACATCAGCTCGTCCTCCGCCGACGAAGGCGGCTTCGACGAGGCCGACCGCGTCAGCCTGCGCGGCACCAGCCCCAGCCTCACCCAGACCCTGATCAACGGCCACTCGGTCGGCTCGGCCGACTGGTTCGTGCTCAGCCAGGGCAACAACGTCGGCCGCAGCGTCAGCTACACCCTGCTGCCGTCCGAGCTGGTCAGCTCGGTGGAAGTGCACAAGTCCTCGCAGGCCAAGCTGCAGGACGGCGGCACCACCGGCACCGTGAACATCATCACCCGCAAGCCGCTGGAGTTCGCCAAGCAGGTCACCGCCGAGGCCTCGATCGGCGCGGTGCGCTCGGACCAGGCCAAGTCCAACGATCCGCAACTGTCGGCCCTGTTCAACTACAAGAACGACGACGGCACCTTCGGCGTGATGGTGCAGGCGTTCAGCCAGAAGCGCGAGCTGCGCCGCGAAGCCCAGGAGGTTCCGGGCGGCTTCTTCCAGATCGGCGCCGACGACGGCGCGGCGGCCACCCACCCCGACCTGGTCGGCGTCTGGGCGCCGGGCCTGCTCGGCTCGACCCTGTTCGAGCAGACCCGCGAGCGCAAGGGCGGCCTGATCGAACTGCAGTTCAAGCCCAACGACGACCTGACCCTGGGCCTGAGCGGCTTCCGCTCGGACATGGACGCCAACAACTACAACCGCAACTTCATGCTGTGGGGCGGAAACTTCGCCCGTGCCCATGCGCCGGACGCCGGCTACGTGGTCAAGGACGGCGTGCTGGCCGAGGCCACGTACACCGGCGTACCGGGCCAGGACTACGCGGTCTACGACATGATCTACCGCGAAGCCACGGCCAAGAGCAGCTACGTCACCCTCGACGCCGACTGGCAGATCAACGACAACCTGGTCTCCAAGTTCCAGGCCGGCAGCACCAAGGGCGAAGGCTCGACCCCGCGCCAGTTCATCGCCGAGGTCACCCTGGCCAACGGCGGCGGCGCCAGTTGGAACAGCCACGGCAACAGCGCACCGCTGGACTGGACCGTCGGCGGCGACATCACCCCGGCCGGCGTGACCAGCTTCGGCACCTGGGGCAACCAGCAGGTCACGGCCAAGGACGAGGAGCAGTGGTTCACCGCGGACTTCAGCCATTACTTCAACAGCGGCGCCCTGTCCTCGATTGACTTCGGCGCCCGCTATGCCGACCACGAGCGTGAAGCCCTGTCGCCGGAAGGCGCGTCCCCGGGCGACATCTGGAGCGAACTGCAGAACGGCGCCACCCGCCCGTACCCCGGCGGCTTCGCCAGCAACATCGGCGGCCAGTTCCCGCGCAACCTGTGGTACTTCACCCCGGCGGCGATGAAGGAGGCGGTGCTCAACAACTCCACCTGGCTGTCCGACGACGACGGCCCGACCGGCCGCCACAACTACGGCGGCGAATGGAAGGTGGCCGAGAAGAACCTCGCCGCCTACGTCCAGGCCAACTTCGTCGGCGACCGCTGGAGCGGCAACCTCGGGCTGCGCTACGTCAGCGTGGACCAGGACATCGACACCTACCAGTCGGTCTCCGACCCTGCCAACGCCGACGTGTCCAGCCTGTTCGGCCAGTGGATCCGCCTGTTCACCAACAACAAGCACAGCCGCGTACTGCCCAGCGCCAACCTCAAGTTCGAACTGGCCGACGACCTGGTGTTCCGCTTCGCCGCTTCCCAGACCCAGACCCTGCCGGACTACTCCGCGCTGGGCGCCTCGTCCTGGGGTTCGGACCTGAACAAGACCGGCGGCGGCGGCAACCCGAACCTGAAGCCGGTGCTGTCCACCAACTTCGACGCCAACGTCGAGTGGTACTTCATGCCGCGCGGCCTGCTTTCCGTCGGCGCCTACTCGATGAACCTGAAGGACTACGTGGCCTTCGGCACCGAGACGCGGCAGTTGTTCAGCGAACTGACCAACCAGTTGGAGGACTACCTGGTCTCGGTGCCGGTCAACTCCAACGGCAAGGTCACCGGCGTGGAAGTGGCCTACGAGCAGCCGATCGGCGACAACTTCGGCATCAGCGCCAACTACACCTACGCCGACGGCAGCACCTCGCACACCTGGGCCGACGGCAGCAACAACCTGGTGGGCACCTCGAAGAACACCTACAACGTGGGCGCCTACTTCGAGAACGACGCCTTCGGCGCGCGCGTCAGCTACACCCATCGCTCGGCCTTCCTGATCGGCCTGTCCGGCGCCAACCCGTACTACCAGGACGACTTCGGCACCCTGTCGGCCGCGCTCAGCTACAAGGTCAACGACCACCTGAGCTTCACCCTCGACGCGCTGAACCTCAACGACCCGAGCATCACCTACTACCAGAGCGCGACCATCCCGACCGCGTTCTACAGCAACGGTCGCCAGTACTACCTCAACATGCGCCTGAAGTTCTGAGCGCCGCCCGCTCCGTCCGTACCCAGCACGGTACGGACGGAGTTCCCCTCCGTTCCAGTACCCTCCTCTGGCCCCGGACATCGGGGCCCTTTTTTTGGTTTCTCTCCGACCCGGAAAGGGCATGCGGCCGTCGGTACCGCCGGCCGCGATGGCGATGAAAGGCTCCCAGTTCTTTGTTGCCATGCGGCAAACAAGGCCAAGTGGCAGGAGAGATGGAATTTTCTTGCACAAATAAGCCATTGATAATTAAATGATATTTACTTCAGAAATTTATTTAGCGTATTCATTTTGGAAGATCAGGAAAATTTTCACAGTCCCTGTTGACATCGTTGTCAGCGGCAGACGACACTCGGCTCGCATTTCACACCGCCCCTGCGCGGTGTCTACGGAAAAGGGGATCCAAACGTGCTTGCTACACCCAGTTGCCTGCCTGCCCACCGCGAGCCGTTCCTGGCGGCCGACGTCGGCGGCACCCATGTCCGCGTGGGCCTGGCGTCGCGCGGCCCGGCCGACGCGCCGGTCCGGCTGCTTCACTACGCCAAGTACCGCTGCGGCGACTACGCCGGCCTGGACCAGATCCTCGAGGATTTCCTGCGGCAGGCGGCCACGCCGGTGCGCCGCGGCGTCATCGCCAGCGCCGGCTATGCGCTGGACGACGGCACCGTCATCACCGCCAACCTGCCCTGGCCGCTGCCGATGCGCAGGCTGGAGGAGCACCTGGGCCTCGAGGAACTGCGCCTGATCAACGACTTCGAGGCGCTGGCCCACGCCGCCGTGCAGGTCGACGCCAGCCAGGTCCTGCAGTTGTCCGGCCCCTCGGCCACGCCCCGCGGCCCGATCCTCATCCTCGGCCCCGGGACCGGCCTGGGCGCGGCGGTGTGGATTCCCACCGCCGGCCAGCCCGTGGTCCTGGCCACCGAGGCGGGACAGGCGGCCCTGGCCGTCGGCACCGACCTGGAGATGGCGCTGCTGCAGCAGATGCTCGGCCAGCGCTCCCACGTCTCCATCGAGCAGGCGCTCTCCGGGCCGGGCCTGATGAACCTCTACCGCGCGCTGTGCGCGCTGCGCGGCGCGGCCCCAGCGCTGACCACGCCGGGCGAGCTCACCGCGGCCGCCATGGGCGGCGGCGACCCGATGGCGCGCGAGAGCCTGGACGTGTTCTGCGGCCTGCTCGGCAGCGCCGTGGGCGACATGGCCCTGCTCTACGGCGCCCAGGGCGTCTACCTGGCCGGCGGCATCCTGCCGCATATCCGCCAGTTCCTGGTGCAGAGCGATTTCGTCGGCCGCTTCCTCAACAAGGGCCCCATGCGCGAGGCGCTGGAGCGGGTGTCGGTCAAGTTGGTCGAGCACGGGCAGTTGGGCGTCATCGGCGCGGCCAGTTGGTACCTGGCGTCGCATGTTCAGGAGAAGTGAGGCAGTTCGGCGCCGGAAGCGCCGAAGGGAGTAGGGACGGGACGTTCCCGGCCATCGGGCCGAGCGCCCGAAGCGTTCGCCGCCGGGGTTCCCGGCGAATTCGAAAATAATGATGGGAGAGACATCATGAAGTACCGCAAGTCAGTCCTTTCCGCCGCCATCGTGACGTGCCTGTCGGTATCGGCGCACGTCCAGGCGCAGGAAGCCCCGGCCACGCAGGCCGACGAGCAGGCCACCGAGCTGACCACGATCACCGTCGTCGGCATCCGCGGCAGCCTCAAGCAAGCGCTGGACAGCAAGCGCGACGCCGACGCGATCATCGACGTGGTCACCGCCGAGGACGTGGGCAAGTTCCCGGCCACCAACGTGGCCGAGGCCATCACCATCATCCCCGGCGTGACCATCGACAAGGCCTTCGGCCAGGGCGAGAAGGTCTCCATCCTGGGCACCGACCCGGCGCTCAACCGCACCCTGCTCAACGGCCAGACCGTGGCCTCGGCCGACTGGTTCATCACCGACCAGCCCGGCCGTACCTTCAACTACTCGCTGCTGGCCCCGCAGGTCGTCAGCAAGGTCGAGGTGTACAAGTCGCCGGAAGCGTGGCTGGACGAGGGCTCGGTCGGCGGCACCGTCAACATCTCCACCCGCAAGCCGCTGGACCTGGACCGCACCACCATCTCCGGGGCGGTGAGCTACCTGCACAACGACCGCATCGGCACCGGCGACCCTTCCGTCTCGGCCCTGTTCGGCTGGAAGAACGATGCCTCCAACTTCGGCGTGATCGTCTCGGCGCAGCGCTCGCACGAGGGCATCCGCCGCGACGGCATCGAGTCCTACGGCACCGTGACCGGCGAGAACTACATCGATGGCCGGGGCGGCGGCGGCTCGATCAACAACCTGCCGATCGACTGGTCGCTGCCGGCCGACGCCGACGGCAACTGGCAGACCAAGCCAGCCTCGTGCCAGGGCAGTTGCGCCACCACCCTGCTGGCCAACCCCGGTGCGGTCGGCCCGAACTCGATCAGCGCCCACTACTTCGAGCAGCAGCGCGAGCGCGACACCCTGTCGCTGGCGCTGCAGTTCAAGCCGCACGAGAAGCTGGACATCGAGTTCAACGCGCTCGACGTGAAGGCCGGCTACGACAACATGAGCCACTCCATGTTCGCGTTCAACGGCAACGACTACAACGGCCTGATGAAGATGACCGACCTCACGGTCGATGGCGGCGTCATCACCAAGGCCACGTTCGAGAACGCGCTGGTGGTGTACGACCTGATCAACCGCCAGGCCACCGTGGACACCGACTCCTACGACCTGAAGGCCACCTGGAACGACGAGCGCTGGTTCGCCTCGGCCCATGCCGGCACCTCCAAGGCCACCGGCGGCACCGGCCGCCAGGTCTACGGCGAGTTCCTGAACTGGTCCGACTACAGCTACGACATCAGCGGCAACCGCAGCCTGACCTTCAGCGGCAACAATCCCTTCCTCGATCCCTCCGCCTTCCAGATCGACGGCGGCTGGGCCGGCGCGTCGGGCAGCCCGGAGAACAGCGACTGGAACACCGGCTGGGGCGGCAACATCGTGTTCAAGCCGACCACCGACGAGGAAAAGTACGCCCAGGTCGACTTCGGCATCCGCCTGGACTCGCCGATCTACCAGGTCCGCTTCGGCCTCAAGCGCCGCGAGCACAAGACCACCCAGACCATGGGCGGCGTTTCCCTGGCCGCGGTGGCCGGGTACGGCAACGCGACCGCCGACATGTTCGACCCGCGCTCGCTGCCGGGCAACTACCTCAGCGGCTTCAGCGGCGTGGGCGACCTCGACAGCCGCTTCACGATCGACGGCTGGGCGCTGTCGGACTACATCCTGAGCGGCGACTGGCTGGCGCCGTGGCAGACCATGCCGCAGCCGAGCACCTTCAGCCACGCCGACTTCGTCTCCAACACCTGGGCCGTGTCCGAGGACGTGAACGCCGCCTACCTGCAGGCCGACTACAGTTGGGACCGGCTGCGCGGCAACTTCGGCGTGCGCCTGGTGGAGACCGAGTCCGACAGCGTGGGCTGGCAGTGCCGCGTCAGCGCCGACTGCACCTCCACCGCCGCGGCCAACAACGGCGTCCACACCTACGAGCTGGTCAGCGTCAAGAAGAAGTACCGCGACGTGCTGCCCAACCTCAACGTGGTGTTCGACGCCACCGACACCGTGGTCCTGCGCGGCTCGGCGGCCAAGGTCATCGCCCGCCCCAACTACGGCGACATGTCCAACTACCTGTGGCTGGGCCCGCAGACCCGCACCGGCGGCGGCGGCAACCCGAATCTGGAGCCGTACGAGTCCACCAACCTGGACATCTCGGCCGAGTGGTACTTCGCCGAGAACGCCATCCTGGCCGCCACCGCGTTCCGCAAGAACGTCGACAGCTACATCCTCTACACCACCCGGACCGAGCAGCACCGCAACGAATCCAACGGCCAGGTCGAAGCGTTCACCGTGTCCCGCCCGGAAAACGCGGGCAGCGCCAAGGTGGAGGGCGTATCGCTGGCGTTCCAGCAGAGCTTCGGCGCCGGCTTCGGCCTGCTGGCCAACTACACCTACGCCGATGCCAAGGCCGACAACGGCGACCACCTGCCGTACAACTCGAAGGAGCAGCTCAACGTCAGCCCGTTCTTCGAGAACGACCGCTGGAGCGCGCGCGTCACCTACTCGTGGCGCTCGAAGTACTACACCAGCGTCGACCGCGGCAACTACCTGGTCACCGACGACTACGACTCCCTGGACGCCAGCATCAACTTCAGGATCAACGACTACCTGAGCCTGGGGCTGGACGGCATGAACCTGCTGGACAGCAACTACTACACCTATGCCGAGGTTCCCGGGATCGCGAACACGGACAAGCTGGTCCGCGGCGACTACCGCACCGGCCGCCGCCTGATGGCTTCGCTTCGGTTCCAGTTCTGATCGAGGCATGATCGGCGGACGGCACGGGCCGTCCGCCGGAAACATGGGAACGGCGGGCCTGGAGCGATCCGGGCCCGCTTCCGTTCCCGCACCGCAACACCGGAGGAAACGAAATGACGATCCATTCCAGCGGTCTTCCGCATCGATGGCGCGCCCTCGGGATCGCCGGGCTGCTCGCGGCGCTGGCCGCCTGCGGCGGCGACCCGGCCGGCCATGGCCCCGCCGCCCAGGCGCCGGACGCCGCCCCCGCCCGGGTTTCGCTGATCCCGCAGCCGGCGCGCATCGAGCCGGCACAGGGCCGGTTCGTCCTGACCGCCGCCACTCCGCTGCTGGCCGAGGGCGAGCAGGCCCGCACCGTGGCCGCGCAGTTCGCCGCGCTGCTGGCCAAGGGCCGCGGCCTGGCGCCGGAACTGGCCGCCGACGGCGCCGGCGGCGAAGGCGCGATCCGCTTCGCCATCGACCCGGCCCGCGCGACGGGCGCCGAGTCGTACCGGCTGGACGTCTCGCCGCAGGGCGTGGACGTCGTCGCCGGCGACGCGGCCGGCCTGTTCTACGGCGCGATGACCCTGCTGCAACTGGCCACGCTGGACGACGCCGACACGGTGGCGCTGCCGGCGCTGCGCATCGAGGACGCGCCGCGCTTTGGCTGGCGCGGCTTCATGCTCGACCCGGCGCGCCATTTCTGGAGCGTGGAACAGGTCAAGCAGGTCATCGACGCGATGGCGCTGCACAAGCTCAACACCCTGCACTGGCACCTCACCGACGACCAGGGCTGGCGCATCGAGATCAAGCAGTACCCGAAGCTGACCGAGATCGGCGGCTGCCGCATCCCCGCCGGCGACGGCGGCATCGACCCGGCCAGCGGCCAGCCGCGCCCGTACTGCGGCTTCTACACCCAGGACCAGGTGCGCGAGGTGGTGGCCTACGCCGCCGCGCGCCACATCTCCATCGTCCCGGAGTTCGACGTCCCCGGCCATGCCACCGCGGCGATCGCGGCCTACCCGGAACTGGGCACCCTCGACACGCCGCTGGTGCCTTCCAGCGAGTGGGGCGTGTTCCCCAACCTGTTCAACACCGAGGAGGCCACGTTCCGCTTCCTGGAGAACGTGATCGCCGAGATGGTGCCGCTGTTCCCCGGCCCCTACTTCCACATCGGCGGCGACGAGGCGGTCAAGGACCAGTGGGAGGCCTCGGCGCGCGTGCAGCAGCGCATGCGCGAGCTGGGCGCCAAGGACGAGATGGCGATGCAGAGCCTGCTGGTCGCGCGCCTGGAGAAGTTCCTCGCCGGCCATGGCAAGCGCCTGATCGGCTGGGACGAGATCCTGGAAGGCCCGCTGCCGGCGCAGGCCACGGTGATGTCCTGGCGCGGCGGGGAGGGCGCGCTCAAGGCCGCGCGCGAAGGCCACGACGTGGTGATGGCGCCCTCCGGCGACCTGTACCTGGACTACCTGCAGACGTCCTCGCCGCAGGAGCCGCCGGGCCGCCCGGCCACGATCACCCTGCAGCAGGTCTACGACTTCGAGCCGGTGCCGGCGGAACTGGAGGCCGAGCGGCAGGGGCACATCCTCGGCCTGCAGGCCAACCTGTGGACCGAGCACACCCGTACCTTCGAGCGCCTGCAGCACCACATGTTCCCGCGCCTGGCGGCGGTGGCCGAGACCGGCTGGACGCCGGCCGCGCGCAAGGACTACCGCGACTTCCTGCAGCGCCTGCCGGCGCAGTTGCGCCGCTACCAGCGCTGGGGCATCGGCTACGCGCTCACCCCGTTCCAGGTGGACGCGGTGGCGCGGGACGAGCGCGCCACCGGCACCGCCACGGTGACCCTGTCCAACCCGCTGGACTACGAGGTGCGCTACACCACCGACGGCGGCGAACCGCAGGCGGACTCGGCGCTGTACTCGGCGCCGCTGCCGGTGACTCTGCCGGCGACGGTGCGCGCGGCGGCGTTCTTCGAGGGCCGGCCGCTGGCGCCGGCGCGCGACTACGCCTACGACGCGGCCTCGCTGCGGGTGCGCAGCGACGAGCAACTGGCCACCTGCCCGGCGGCCGGCGACCTGCTGCTGCGGCTGGAGGACGACGGCCCGGCCGATGGCGAGCGCGCGATCTTCAACCTCACCATCTTCTACCCGTGCTGGCTGTGGAGCGAGGCGGACCTGGACGGGGTGGCGTCGATCAAGGTGCGCGCCGGCACCATCCCCTACTACTTCCAGCTTGCCCACGACGAGCCGCACCGGCGCTTCGAACCGGCGCGCTCGGCGCATGGGGAACTGGACATCCTGGCCGACGGCTGCGAGGGCGAGCGCATCGCCAGCGTGCCGCTGCCGGCCGCGCCCGAGGCGGACGGCTTCGTCGAGCTGACCGCCGCCCTGCCGCAGGGCCTGTCCGGGCGCCAGGACCTGTGCCTGCGCTTCACCGGCGATACCCGTCCGCGGACCTGGGTGCTGGACCGGGCCACGCTGCAGTTGCGTTGACCTTCGGCCGTGCGGGGCGGCATTCCCCGCACGGCCTTCTCCCTTTCCGTTCCGCTGCGCCGCCATGCGACTCCGGCGGCGCCCGGGCATGCGGGATACCCGGCCGCCCGCCGTTTCCGAAAAGGATCGATCATGACCGTCCCCTGCCGTCCCCTGCTCCCGCTGGCCGCCATGCTGGCCCTGGCCATGGCGGGCACCGGCGCCTGTGCGCATGCGCACGCCGAGGTCGCCGCCGCGGCGCAGGTGCGCGGCGCGCCCTTGATCCCCCGCCCCGCCTCGATACGGCCGGCCCCGGGCCGCTTCCTCGTCGACGCCGGTACCGCGGTGCGGGCCGAAGGCGCGGCCGCCGCCGAGGTGGCGCGGCAGTTCGCCGGCCTGCTCGGCGACACCACGCCGATCCGCCTGGCCGCGCCGCTGGACGGCGACGAGGCTTCCGCCGCCGGCATCGTGTTCCGGCTGGACGCCAACGCCGGCGAGGCGTCTCCGGAAGCCTATTCGCTGGACATCGGCCCGCGGCGCATCCTGGTCCGGGCCGGCGACGCGCGCGGCCTGTTCTACGGGGCGATGTCGCTGTGGCAACTGCTGGCCGGCCAGCAGGCCGCCGCGGTGTGGCTGCCGGCCATGCGCATCGAGGACGCGCCGCGCTTCGGCTGGCGCGGGCTGATGCTCGACTCGGCGCGCCATTTCCAGAGCGTGGAGCAGATCAAGTCGCTGCTGGACGCGATGGCCGTGCACAAGCTCAACACCTTCCACTGGCACCTGACCGACGACCAGGGCTGGCGCATCCAGATCGAGCGCTACCCGAAGCTGACCCAGATCGGCGGCTGCCGCATCCCCGCCGGCGAGGCCGGCACCGGCGCCGACGGCACGCTCCACCCGTACTGCGGCCACTACACCCGGGAACAGATCCGCGAGGTGGTCGCCCATGCCGCCGCGCGCCACATCACCGTGGTGCCCGAGATCGACGTGCCCGGCCATGCGCAGGCCGCGGTGGCCGCGTATCCGGAGCACGGCGTGGTCGACGGCCCGACCGAGCCTTCGCACAACTGGGGCGTGAACCCCTACCTGTTCAACCCGCGCGAGGAAACGGTGCGCTTCCTGGAGGACATCCTGGAGGAAGTGATCGAGCTGTTCCCCGGCCCCTACGTGCACATCGGCGGCGACGAGGCGGTCAAGTACCAATGGCAAGCCTCGCCGCAGGTGCAGGCCCTCATCGGCGAGTTGGGCCTGAAGGACGAGGAGGCGCTGCAGTCGCACGTCCTCAAACGCCTGGAGGCGTTCCTGGAGGCGCGCGGCCGCAAGCTGATCGGCTGGGACGAGATCATCGAGGGCGGCCTGCCGCCGCAGGCGACGGTGATGTCCTGGCGCGGCATCGAGGGCGGCATCGAGGCGGCCACCCGCGGCCACGACGTGGTGATGGTGCCGGGCGACACCCTCTACCTGGACTTCCTGCAGACCGACCTGCCGGACGAGCCGCCGGGCCGGCCGAAGTTCACCTCGATGCAGAAGATCTACGCCTTCGACCCGGTGCCCGGGGTCCTGACCCCGGCGCAACGCGCGCACGTGCTGGGCGTGCAGGCCAACGTCTGGACCGAGCACATGCGCACCTTCGAGCGCGTGCAGCACAACGTGTTCCCGCGCCTGTCGGCGCTGGCCGAGATCGCCTGGACGGCGCCGGCGCGCAAGGACTACGGCGACTTCCTGGCGCGCCTGCCGGCGCAGTTGCAGCGCTACCGCGCGCTGGGCATCCCGTACGCGCAGACCGCGCTGGCGGTGGCGCTGCAGCGCCGCGACGACCGCGCCACCGGCACCGTCACCGCCGCGCTGTCCAATCCGCTGGGCTACCTCGACATCCGCTACACCACCGACGGCAGCGCGCCGACGGCGCAGTCGGCCGCCTACACCGCGCCATTGACGCTGGAGGTGCCGACCGAGCTGAAGGCGGCCGCCTTCTTCGACGGCAGGCCGCTCGCCGACCGGCCCAGCGCCTGGCCGCTGGACGGCGCATCGCTGCTGACCCGCACCGACAAGACCCTGGCCCCATGCCCGCGGGGCGGTCGCCTGCTGCTGCGCCTGGAGGACGACAACCCGCCGGAAGGGCCGCGCGCGAGCTTCGACGTGACCATTTTCCACCCGTGCTGGCAGTGGCAAGGCGCGCAACTGGACGGCATCGCCGCGGTGAAGGTGCGCGCCGGGCGCATCCCGTACAACTTCGGCCTGCTGCGCGAGGAGGAATCCACGCGCGGCTACCGCGCGCCGGTGGCCGCGCACGGCGAGTTCGAGGCGCGCGCCGGCTGCGACGGCCCGGTGCTGGCCTCCGTCCCGCTGCCGGAGCATCCGGGCGCGGACGGCTTCGTCGAGCTGGAGGCGCCGCTGCGTGCCGCCCCCGATGGCCGCACCGACCTGTGCCTGACCTTCAGCGGCGATACGCGCCCGCAGATGTGGGTGCTCGATCGAGTGACGCTACAGCCCGGCCGATGAGATCGCGCGGCGGCGGGCGCGGGCCCCGGCCTGCGATCGCCCTGCCTGCGCGCCGGGCTCCCTGCCTCCGGAACCTGTCGCCCGCTGGAGCCGGCTCCTATCAAGAAGCGGGGGCGGGGCTGTAGCGCCCCACCGCTTCATCCGCCCCGGGGGCGGGCGAGGCGCCGCTCCAGGCGCAGCAGCGCATCGCGCCACGGCGACAGTGCGGTGAGCAGGCCCAGCCCCACGCCCAGCGCATTGGCCACAGCATCGGCCATGTCGGCCTGGCGGGTGACGGTCAGTGCGCCCTGCGCCCACTCCAGCGCCATGCCCAGCAGCGCCAGGCCCGCGCCCGCGACAAGCAGGCGCCAGCGCCCGGCCAGCACCTGCACCGCGGCCGCCGACAGCAAGGCATAGGCGAGCAGGTGCTCGAGCTTGTCGCCATGCCGCGGCAACGGCAGCGGCGGCGGCGGAACCAGGCTCAGGACCACCACCAGCGCCACCGCCGCGCACCACAGGCCCAGCCACAGCCCGGGCCGGCGGAACGGCTTGAGCGTACCCTTCATGGCGCGCGCTTCATGGCTGGCCGCTCACAGCCGCCAGGTCAGGTCGCCCAGCAGGAACATGGCGTCCAGGTCGACGTCGCGCGAGAACGCCATCGCCTGGAAGCGCTCGCCCATCTGCTCGGGCAGGGTCAGGCGCTTGAGTTCCTGGCGCAGGCGCAGGGCGCCGGCCTCGTCGGTGCGCGCCAGCGCCTGCTCCAGCAAACCGTCAACGCCGTTGCCCAGCAGGAAGCTGGCCTGGCTGCAGTAGCCGGCCAGCTCGAAGCCGGCGCCGGTACCGGCCTCGGCCAGTGCGGTGAAGTCCACCGAGGCGGTGATGTCCTGCAGGCCGGGCCAGCGCAGCACGTCGTCGTGCATGCGCTGGCGGTAGAACGCGCGCAGGGTGCCGTCGGCGCGCTGCGGCAGGTAGTACTCGCGGCGCGGATAGCCGTAGTCGAAGAACAGCATCGCGCCCGCGCCCAGGCCGCCGGCCACCGCCTGCAGCCAGTAGGGCAATTGCGGCAGCAGCTCGGACCGGTAGCCGTCGGGCAGCGGCGCCTCCAGGTACTGCTCCACGTGGCGCACCGCGGCGCGCAGCAACGCATCGGCCGGCCGGTCCACGCGCACGAAGGCGCCATGGCCGTCCAGCGCCACGTGTTCCTCCAGCACCTCGCCCTGGCGCACGGCCAGGCGCGGCGTGGGCAGCGCGTCGATCACCTCGTTGGCGAACAGCACGCCGTCCCAGGCGTCCTCGAACGGGCGGTCCAGCCACTCCACCAGGGCGAACACCGGCGGGATCAGCATGCGCTGCAAGTGCTCGCGCTGGCGCTGGCGCAGGTCCGCGCTCGGTTCGAGGATGGCGTAGCGGTCCGGCAGCGCGTCCAGTTGCAGCAGGCGCTTGAGCGCGACCTCGGCGAACGCGCCGCTGCCGCCGCCCAGCTCCAGCACCCGCGCCTGCGGGCCGAGCTGGCGCAAGACGCCGGCCAGCGCGCCGGCCACGGTGGCCGCGAACAGGCGCCCGGACTCGGGCGCGGTGACGAAATCGCCGCCCTGGCCGAACTTGGTGCTGCCGGCGCTGTAGTAGCCCAGCCCCGGCGCGTACAGGCACAGCTCCATGAAGCGCGAGAACGGGATGCCGCCGCCGGCCCGGGCGATTTCGGCGCGGATGTGCGCCGCCAGTGCATCGCTGTGGCGCAGGGCGTCCGGATCGGGGGCAGGCAGGTGGGCGTGCATCGTGGGGGGCGGGCGTGGACAATGGTCAGGATAGCCGAGCGGACCCTGCCGCATGCCCCATCCCCGTCCCGTCGCCCTGGTGACCGGCGCGGCGCGCCGCATCGGCGCGGCGATCGCCCGGCGCCTGCATGCGCACGGCTTCGACCTGGCCCTGCATCACCTCGGCTCCGGCGCCGAGGCCGCGGCGCTGGCGGCGGAACTGGAGGCCGTGCGCAGCGGCGGCACGCTGGTGCTGCGGGCCGACCTGGCCCGGTTCGACCGCCTGCCGGAGCTGGTGGCCGCCTGCATCGGCCGCTACGGCCGGCTCGACGCGCTGGTCAACAACGCCTCCCTGTTCCATCCCACGCCGGTGGGCAGCGCCGTGCCGGCGCAGTGGGAGGCGCTGTTCGCGGTCAACGCGCGCGCGCCGTTCTTCCTGGCCCAGGCCGCCGCCCCGCACCTGCGCGCCGCGCGCGGGGCGATCGTCAACCTCGCCGACCTGTACGCACAGCGGCCGCTGCACGACCACGCCCTCTACTCGGCGACCAAGGCCGCATTGGTGTCGCTGACCCGCGCCCTGGCCCAGGAGCTGGCGCCGCAGGTGCGGGTGAACGCGGTGGCGCCGGGCGCGATCCTGTGGCCGGAACAGGCACAGGCGCACGCCGCGCGGCAGTCGATCCTGGCGGCCACCGCGCTGGGACGCATCGGCGCACCGGAGGACATCGCCGCGGCGGTGCACTGGCTGCTGTCGGCCGAGGCCGGCTACGTCACCGGCCAGGTGCTGCACGTGGACGGCGGGCGCACGCGCTGAGCGCACGCCCCGGGCTTTCCCACGACGCCGGGGAGCGCCCCCGCCCTCGCAGGCACCGGCTTCGGCCGGCGACAGGCCCAGGAGGCGGAGAAGAACGAGCGTGACCGGCGGAGATCGCCGACCGAAGCCGCACCTACAACAGCACCGTCTCGAAGGACTCCTCGCGCTGCGGGTGCGCGCGCCACAGCTCGGCCAGGGTGCGGCCGCTGAGCGGTTCGACGAACTCCGGGGCGATGTCGGCCATGGGCTTGAGCACGAACGCATGCTTCAGCTCCGGCCGGGGCACCCGCACGCGCGCGCCCTCGCGCAGGACCAGGTCGCCGTAGAACACCACGTCCACGTCCAGGGTGCGGTCGGCCAGGCGCGGGCCGTCGCGGCGGCGGCCATGGCGGTCCTCCAGGGCGTGCAGCCAGTCCTCCAGCGCCGGCAGCGGCATGCAGGTGCGGAGGCCGGCGGCGTTGTTGAGGAAGGCGGCGCCATCGAAGCCCACCGCCGGCGTGCGGTAGGCCGGCGAGACCGTCATCGGCCCGAACGCGGCGCGCAACTCGTCCAGCGCGGCGCGCAGGTGGCGTTCGGGGTCGATGTTGCTGCCCAGACTGAGCAGCACCAGGACGGGATCGCGCGCGGCGGCGCTAGGCATCGGCATGCCGGGTCCCGACACTCAGGACGATGCCGGGCGCGGATGGCCGGCCCGGACCTGCGCTGGCCGCGGCAGGCCGGCCGTCCGCGAAGCGGCGCGCACTGCCTCCACGGCACGCTCCGGCCACGCGGTGGAACCGGGGCGGCGCCGGGGTGCCGCCGCGTGGCATGCAGGCGCACGCCCGGGCGCGGCCGGGCCCTCGTCCACCTCGATGCCGGCGCGATGATTCATGGAAGGCCCGTGGGATGCTGCGCCGCGATTCTATGCAGCGGCCCGCGCCGTGACCAGCGCCGGCCGCGCCGCCTAGCGGGACGGCACCAGGTCCGGACCGTCCCCGCGGGCGTCGACCAGGGTGCGGAAGTCCGCGCCGGCCGGGTTCTGGAACACCCGCAGGCCGAACTCCGGCAAGATCGCCAGCAGGTGGTCGAAGATGTCGGACTGCGCACCCTCGTACACCGCCCAGCGCGTGTCGTTGGTGAAGCAGTACACCTCCAGCGGGATGCCGGTGGCGCCCGGCTGCAACTGCCGCACCAGCAGGGTCAGCTCCTGGTGCACGCGGGGATGGCGGCGCAGGTAGCGCTCCACGTAGGCGCGGAAGGTCCCCAGGTTGGTAACCCGGCGCGCGTTGAACGGCAGCTCGCCGTCGGCGCCCAGGCCCGCGTTCCACTCGGCCAGCTCGCGCTCCTTGCCTTCCAGGTAGTCGCGCAGCAGGACGAAGCGCTTGAGCCCGGCGCGCTCCTCGGCGCCGAGGAAGCGCACGCTGGACTGGTCCAGGTACAGCGCGCGCTTGATCCGGCGCCCGCCGGTCTCGTGCATCCCGCGCCAGTTCTTGAACGACTCGCTGATCAGTTTCTTGGTCGGGACCGTGGTGATGGTCTTGTCCCAGTTGCGCACGGTGATGGTGTGCAGGGCGATGTCGATCACGTCGCCGTCCGCGTTCTGGCTGGGCATCTCGATCCAGTCGCCCAGGCGCACGCGGCCGTCGCCGCTGATCTGCACGCTGGCCACCAGCGAGAGAATGGTGTCCTGGAAGATCAGCATCAGCACCGCGGTGGCCGCGCCCAGGCCGGTGACCAGATGCAGCAGCTTCACCCCGGCCAGGGTGGCCACGATCGACAGCCCGGCCAGCACGTAGATCGCGATCTTGGCCACCTGCAGGTAGCCCTTGATCGGCTTGTTGCGCGCATCCGGCCGGCGCTCGTACAGCTCGTTGGCCACGTCCAGCGCGTGCGAGAGCGCCAGCGCCAGAGTCAGCACCACCCACGCCTGGCAGGCGCCGTGGATGAAGGCCGACAACGCCGGCGGCAAGCCCGGGATCCAGCCGATGCCGGCGGAGACGACCAGCGCCGGCACCACGTTGGCCAGGCGCGGGACCACCCGCATGCGCACCGCCCCGGAATGGCCGGGCTGGCGGGCCATCAGGTCGAGCAAGCGGCGCAGCGCGCGCAGCAGGATGCGGCGGGTGACGAAGTTGGCCAGCCAGGCGGCCAGCAGCAGCGCGGCCAGCAGCAGGGCCGGCCAAACCCAGGGCCAGGGCGCCAGCGCCGCCTGCGTCCGTTCCAGCCAGGGGAACGCCACCGGCGCCACCGCGCCCGCCATCATCGGCATCCGCTCAACCTCCGTTCGCCGCGGCCGTGCGCTCGATCACCACGCCCACCGCCTGCGCGCCGCGCACCGCGCCGGGCTTGCCCAGCCTCAGCCGCACCCATTGCACGCCGAACTCGGCGATCACGATTTCCGCGCAACGCTCGGCCAGGGTCTCCACCAGGCCGAAGCCGGATTGCTGCACGTACTCGATCAGGCGCTTGCTCACCGCCTTGTAGTCCAGGGTGTCGGCGATGTCGTCGCTGGCCGCCGGGCGGCGGTTGTCGAAGGCCATTTCGACGTCCAGGCGCAGGGTCTGCCGGATCCGGCGCTCCCAATCGTAGATGCCGATCAGCGCGTCGACCTCGAGGCCTTCGATGAATACCTTGTCCATGCGGGCGTAGATGCGGGCGGAGGTGGGGATCGTACGGCCTTTTGCTATTCCGGGCCGCCCGCGCCCGCCCGCGGCGCGGCCGCGAGCGGCGGCAGCGCGGCCATGTCCCAGCGCGGGGCGATCTTCACCTGCGCGTCCTCGCGCTGGCCCGCTTCCAGCCGCAGCGCGCCGGCGAAGGCGATCATCGCGCCGTTGTCGGTGCACAGCGACGGCCTCGGGAAACAGGCGCGGCCGCCACGCTGCGCGCACATGGCCTGCAGCCTGGCGCGCAGGCGCGTGTTGGCGCCGACGCCGCCGGCCACCACCAGGACGTCGCAGCCAGCCGCGTCCAGCGCGCGCTCGCACTTGATCGCCAGGGTGTCCACCACCGCGTCCTCGAAGCCGCGGGCGATGTCGGCGCGGGTGCGCGCGCTGCGGTCGGACTGCTGCCAAGCCAGCAGCACCTGGGTCTTCAGCCCGCTGAAGCTGAAATCCAGCCCGGGGCGGTCGGTCATCGGCCGGGCGAAGCGGTACGCGCCCGCCGTGCCCTGCTCGGCCAGCGCCGCCAGTTGCGGGCCGCCCGGGTAGGGCAGGCCCATCAGCTTGGCGGTCTTGTCGAAGGCCTCGCCGGCCGCATCGTCCAGGGTCTCGCCCAGCAGCCGGTAGCGGCCGATGGCCTCCACCGCGACCAGTTGGGTATGCCCGCCCGACACCAGCAGGGCCACGAACGGGGCCTGCGGCGGGTCGTCCTCCATCAGCGGCGCCAGCAGGTGGCCTTCCATGTGGTGCACGGCCACCGCCGGCACGTCCAGCGCCCAGGCCAGCGCCCGCGCGGTGCCGGCGCCGACCAGCAGCGCCCCGGCCAGGCCCGGGCCGGCGGTGTAGGCCACCCCGTCCAGGTCCGAGGCCGTCATCCCGGCCTCGGCCAGGGTCTGCCGGATCAGCGGCAGCAGCTTGCGCACGTGGTCGCGGCTGGCCAGCTCCGGCACCACCCCGCCGTATTCGGCGTGCAGGGCGATCTGGCTGTAGACCGCGTGGGCGCGCAGCCCGCCGGCGCCGGCCGCAACCTGCCCGGTACCGGGTACGGCGGCGGTGTCGTAGACGGCCACGCCGGTTTCGTCGCAGGAGGTTTCGATGCCGAGGACGCGCATGGACTGCCAGCAGGGGAGCGTGAATACGGGGGAGGGACCGGCTTGCAGCCGGCCCCGGAGCATGGCTATGATACGCGGCTCACCGGGCAAGGCCCGGTCTTTTGTGTCCGGAGATTCCATGCCCAGCGTCAAAGTCCGCGAAAACGAGCCGTTCGAATTTGCGCTCCGCCGCTTCAAGCGCACCTGCGAGAAGGCCGGCGTCCTGGCCGAGACCCGCAAGCGCGAGTACTACGAGAAGCCGACCCAGGAGCGCAAGCGCAAGGCCGCCGCGGCGGTGAAGCGCCAGTTGCGCCGCATGTCGCGCGACGTCACCAAGCGCCAGCGCCTGTACTGATTCGCCGCGCTGCGTTCCACGGGGCGCCCGCACGGGCCCGCCCCGCGGTCCGAGGCAACCGGAAGCCGGCACGCACGCGCGTGACCGGCTTTTTGTGTTTTCCGGGAAAGCCGGCCCCGTTCCACGAACACACCGAGGTGCTGCGATGAGCCTGAAACAGCGACTGACCGAGGACATGAAGGCCGCCATGAAGAGCGGCGAGAAGACCCGGCTGGGCACGATCCGGCTGGTCAATGCCGCGATCAAGCAACGGGAAGTGGACGAGCGCATCGAGCTGGACGATGCCGCCGTGGTCGCCGTGCTGGACAAGATGGTCAAGCAGCGGCGCGACTCGGTCGCCCAGTACGAGGCGGCGGCCCGCGAGGACCTGGCCGAGGTGGAACGGGCCGAGATCGCGGTGATCGAACACTACCTGCCGGCCAAGCTGGACGAGGCCGCGATCCTGGCCGCGATCGATGCGGCCATCGCCCGCGTGTCCGCCGAAGGCGGTGGCGCCATCGGCCCGGCCGACATGGGCAAGCTGATGGGCGTGCTCAAGCCGCAATTGGCCGGCCAGGCCGACATGGGCCAGGTCTCGGCCCTGGTGAAGCGGCGGCTGGCAGGCTGATCGCGCGTTTTCCCGGCCAGGCCGCGGGCACGGCCGGGAAAGCGGCAGCGGTAGGCGCCCGCCGGCGTCTGCGCCACAGAGCATGCGGAGGTCGATGGGAGTCGGCGCCGCAGGGCGGGGCGCCGGGCATCGCCTCGCACGATCATGAGCCGCGCTCACGCGGCGGCCACGCCGCGCGACCGATGCTGGCCCGCACCGCACTTGTCCCGCAGGGTCGATGAACCGTCTGTCCCGCACCCGGTTGCGGCGCTCCCTCGGGCGCCTGGAACGAAGCCTGCCGGCGGCCCTGGTCAGGCGCTTCGTGGAGGCCGACCTGATGACCCAGGCCGCCTCGCTCTCGTTCTACACCCTGCTGTCGCTGGCCCCGTTGCTGGTGCTGCTGCTGTGGCTGACCGCCTCGCTGTATCCGCCGGCGCAGGCCTCGCTGGTGGCGCAGATCGGCGGCCTGGCCGGCGGCGAGGCCGAGACGGTAATCCGCAACGCCGCCAACCAGCCCGGCATCGGCTCCCTGGCCGGGCTGTGGAGCACGGCGCTGCTGTTCGTCGGCGCCACGGTGGTCTTCGCCCAGTTGCAGGGCGCGCTGAACCTGATCTTCCGCACCGGCGGGCAGCGCCTGGGCGGCCTGCGCGCATGGCTGCGCAAGCGGGTGTTCTCGCTGGGCGTGGTGCTGGCGCTGGGTTTCCTGCTGATCGTGTCGATGATCGCCACTACCGCGCTGCAGGTGGCGTTCGCGCACCTGCCCTCGCTGCTGCCCGCCATCGGCTACGCCACCACCCTGCTGCTGTACGCGCTGGCCTTCGCCTTCCTCTACCACTACCTGCCCGACCGGCGGGTGGCATGGCGCCAGGCGTTCCTGGGCGGGGCGATCACCGCCGTGCTGTTCGCCCTGGGCCGCTACCTGATCGGCCTGTACCTGGCCCAGGCCGCGCCCGGCAGCGCCTACGGCTCGATGGGCGCGCTGGTGCTGCTGCTGATGTGGATGTACTACGCGGCGGTGGTGTTCTTTGCCGGCGCGCTGATCACCGCGGTGATCGACGAGCGCGCGCACGGGCGGGAGGAGGAGGCCGAAGCGGAGGCGGGCCGGGAAGATGGCGGGGTGCCGCCCGCCCTGGAATAGACCCGGGGAAATCCGTTCGCATCGTCGCTGGCGATTGGCGGCTTCGACTTGACCTGGGGTAGATGCGCAAAGGCGGCGGCTTCGGAAGGAGGCCGCCGTCCTGCGGGCATGGGGCGCACCCTTCGGGGCGCCCCCCTCCCGGGCGGCGGCGGACTCGCTCCGAAGCCGCGCGGCCCCGGGCACTTTTCTCCGCTCCTGCGGTAGCGGCGATGGCCGCGCGATGCCCCCGCCTCGATGCCGCCAAGGATGGGCCGCGATGGCATGCTATGCCGATGGCCCGCCTGTCCGACGCATTCATCGACGACCTGCTCGCGCGCACCGACATCGTCGAGATCGTCGGCTCGCGCGTGCAGCTCAAGCGCAAGGGCCGCGAATACGCCGCGCCCTGCCCGTTCCACGACGAGCGCACGCCCTCGTTCTACGTCTCCCCGACCAAGCAGTTCTACCACTGCTTCGGCTGCGGCGCGCACGGCACCGCGATCAGCTTCCTGATGAACTACGACCGCCTCGAGTTCCTCGACGCGGTCGAGGAACTGGCCCGCCGCGCCGGCATCGAAGTGCCGCGCGAGACCCGGCAGAACAACCAGGACAGCGACCTGCGCGACCAGTACGCCGCGCTGGAGGCGGCGGCCAAGCTGTTCCAGCGCCAGCTCGCCGACAGCGCGCGCGCGCGCGACTACCTGGACGGCCGCGGCGTGGACGCGGGGAACCGCGCCCGCTTCGCCATCGGCTATGCCGCCGACGGCTTCTCCACGCTCAAGGACGCGCTGGGCACCGACGAGCGCCGGCTCAAGCTGCTCGACCGCACCGGCATGCTGTCCAAGAACGACCGCGGCCACGTCTACGACAAGTTCCGCGACCGGGTGATGTTCCCCATCCACGACCGGCGCGGACGGGTGATCGCCTTCGGCGGCCGCGTGCTGTCGGCGCCCGCCGACGGCAAGGATGCCGGCCCCAAGTACCTCAACTCGCCCGAGACCGCGCTGTTCCACAAGGGCCGCGAGCTGTACGGCCTGTGGCAGGCGCGCCAGGCCAACCAGAAGCTGGAGCGGCTGATCGTGGTGGAGGGCTACATGGACGTGGTGGCCCTGTTCCAGCACGGCGTCACCCAGGCCGTGGCCACCCTGGGCACCGCCACCACCCCCGACCATGCCGAACTGCTGTTCCGCAACGCGCCGGACGTGTACTTCTGCTTCGACGGCGACGCGGCCGGCCGCCGCGCGGCATGGCGCGCGGTGGAATCGGCGCTGCCGCGGATGAAGGACGGCCGCCAGGCCTTCTTCCTGTTCCTGCCCGAGGGCGAGGACCCGGACAGCATCGTGCGCAAGGAGGGCGCCGCCGGGTTCGACGCGCGCCTGGCCCAGGCCACGCCGCTGTCGCAGTTCTTCTTCGAGGAACTGGGCCGGGACATCAACCACGCCACGCTCGACGGCCGCGCGCGGCTGGCCGAGCGCGCGCGGCCGCTGCTGGCGCAACTGCCCGACGGCGCCTTCGCCGACCTGATGCGCCAGGAACTGCAGCGCCGGACCGGCGTGGACACGGCGCGACCGGCCAGCCCGGCGCCGCGCCCGCCCGCCCGCGGCGGCGCACCGGCGCAGAGGCGCAGCCTGGTGCGCAGCGCCATCGCCCTGCTGCTGCAGCAACCGGCGCTGAGCCTGCAGATCGAGCGTCCCTACCGCTTCGCCGGGCTGCGCCTGCCCGGCATGCCGCTGCTGCTGGAGCTGCTGGAGGCGGTGGTGCAGCGGCCCGGCATCAGCACCGGCGCGCTGCTGGAGCGCTTCGCCGAGCACGAACAGGCCGACGCCCTGCGCCGGCTCGCCGCCCAGGTCCTGCCCGGCGACGAGGCCGGCTGGGCCCACGAACTGCACGACGCGGTGGCGCAACTGGAGCGGCAGACCCTGCAGCAGCGCATCGACGAACTGCAGCAGAAGCAGCGCGCGCAGGGCCTGGACGAAACCGACAAGTACGAGATGCGGATGCTGCTGCAGGCACTGGCCGGCCGCGGCTGAGCGGGGCCGTCCGGCATGCTAGGATCGCGCATCGAAGGGGAGTAGCCCCCACACGCTGTCGTCGTCATGACGGGCTCCACCGCCCCGGCGCAGCGGCAGGCCATGCGGCCTGTGGGCAAGACCTTCGCCGCCCCGCGGCGAAGGCGCACCGTCCCCGTGCATCCGATGCCTTCCGCGCCGCGGCCCCGTGACTCCCGGAGCCCGCATGCACCCTGCCGATTTCGAAACCCCGCCTTCCGCGCACGCCGGAGGCTGCGACGCCGCCATCCGGCACGCGGCTTCGTCCGCCGGCGATGCCCCCTCGCCCGCGATCGCGCCGCCCGGCCGCTGAGCCGGCCTCCCCCGCCTTCACCACGTCGCATGCACCGGCACGCCGTCAGCCTGTCGACGCACGCGACCGACCGGACCGACCATGGATACCCTGCTCACCCCCGAAATCTGGATCGCCCTGGCCACCCTGACCGCATTGGAACTGGTGCTGGGCATCGACAACATCATCTTCATCTCGATCCTGGCCGGCCGCCTGCCGCCGCAACAGCGCAACAGCGCGCGCCGGCTCGGCATCGCCGCGGCGGCGATCACCCGCCTGGGCCTGCTGTTCACCATCACCTGGATCATCGGCCTGACCGCACCGCTGTTCGAGGCCCTCGGCCACCCGTTCTCCTGGCGCGACCTGATCCTGATCGGCGGCGGCCTGTTCCTGATCGCCAAGGCCACCCACGAGATCCACCAGAAGATCGAAGGGGCCGGCGACGGCGACGGCCCCGGCCTGGCGCGCGCGGCCACGTCCTTCGGCGGCACCATCGTCCAGATCATGCTGCTGGACATCGTGTTCTCGCTGGACTCGATCATCACCGCGGTGGGCATGGTCGACGAGCGCTGGGTGATGGTGGCCGCGATCCTGATCTCGATCGTGTTCATGATCGGCTTCGCCGGCCCCATCGGCGACTTCGTCGAGCGCCATCCCACGGTCAAGGTGCTCGCGTTGAGCTTCCTGATCATGATCGGCCTGGTGCTGATCGCCGACGGCTTCGGCCAGCACATCTCCAAGGGCTACGTGTATGCGGCGATGGCCTTCTCGGTGTTCGTCGAGACGATCAACCTGTGGATACGCCGGCGCGAACAACGGGCCGCCGCCGCGGCCGGGGACGGCTGAGGCGCCTCCCCCGGCGATGCGGCGCACCCCACATCGCCGGCCAGGGCGGCAACGATTTCCTACAGCCCGCGCCGGGCCGCCACGGGCCACCGCCGCGGCGATTCCCGCATCAGCCTGCTTCAGCCTGCGACAAGTATCGGGCCAGGGCCGGCCGGCTTGCCGCCATGGCGGTCACCGGCTGAAGCCGGCTCTGCAAGAACGCGGAGACCGCGCGGCCGAGGACCAAAGAGCGCAGACGCGCGGCGCGGCCTCACGCGCCCAGCAGCAGCGGCAGCCAGTGGTCGGCCAACAGGAAGGCGAACAGCGCCATCAGGTAGACGATGGACCAGTTGAACACGCGCATGGCGAAGAACTCGTCCGGCGGGTCCAGCAGGCGCCAGGCGTACCAGAGGAACACGCTGCCCAGCACCAGCGCGCCGCCCAGGTAGAACAGGCCGCTCATGCCGAACAGCACCGGCAGCACGCTCACCTCCACCAGCAGCACCGTGTAGAACAGGATCTGCCAGCGGGTGTAGACCACGCCGTGGGTGACCGGCAGCATCGGGATCAGCGCGCGCGCGTAGTCCTGCCGGCGGAAGATCGCCAGCGCCCAGAAGTGCGGCGGCGTCCACACGAACACGATCAGCACCAGCAGCAGCGCGTGCTGCCAGTCCCACGGCCCGTCCATGTTGGTCACCGCGGCCCAGCCCAGCAGCGGCGGCGCCGCGCCGGCCACCCCGCCGATGACGATGTTCTGCGGCGTGGCGCGCTTGAGGAAGCCGGTGTAGACCACCGCGTAGCCGATCAGCGAGGCGAAGGTCAGCAGCGCGGTGATGGCGTTCACCCACGCCACCAGGATCGCCATCGAGGCCGCGCCCAGCGCCAGCGCGAACACCAGCACCTGCACCGGGCGCAGCGCGCCGGTGGCCAGCGGCCGGTGCGCGGTGCGCACCATCACCTTGTCGATGCGCTGGTCGATCAGGTGGTTGATCGCCGCGGCCGAGGAAGAAGCCAGCCAGATGCCGAGCAGGCCGAACACCGCTTCGCGCGCCGGCGGCAGGCCGGGCACGGCCAGGAACATGCCCACCAGCGCGGTGAACACCAGCAGCGCGACCACGCGCGGCTTGGTCAGCTCCAGGTACTGGCGCCAGAGGGGAATGGCGCTCATGCGACGGACTCGGGTTCCTTCAGCCGCGCCAGCAGCGTCACCAGCACGAACAGCAGCGCGGTCGCGCCGGCGTTGTGCAGCACCGCCACCGACAGCGGCAGGGCCAGCTTCACGTTGAGCACGCCCAGGCCGGCCTGGAGCGCCACCAGCAGGCCCAGCGCGAACGCCCAGCCGCGCATCCCCGGGGTGCGGTGCAGGCGCACGGCCAGCCACAGCAGGTAGGCCACCGCCACGATGGCCATCAGCCGGTGCGCCATCTGGATGGCGATGCGCGAGGCGCCGTCGAGCACGCCGCCCTCGTAGTCCACGCCGATCCCGCGCCACAGCACGAATCCCTCGCGGAAGTCCGCCGGCGGCCACCACTGGCCCACGCAGCGCGGGAAATCGAGATAGTGGTGCTCGGCGGTGATCCAGCCGCCGCCGCCGCAGGCCAGCGCGGCGTAGTTGGCGCTGGTCCAGCCGCCCAGGGCGATCTGCACGCCCAGCACCGCGATGCCCAGCGCCACCCAGCGCCGCAGCGCGCGCGCGTAGGCCAGGTGGATCGGCAGGTCGGTGGCGCGCCAGGCCATCCATGCCAGCAGCGAGAACGTGGCGAGCCCGCCGAGCAGGTGGCCCATGACGATGACCGGCTTGAGCAGCAGGGTGACCGTCCACTTGCCCAGCAGCGCCTGGAACACGATCACCGCCAGGGTCAGCACCGCGGCGCGCGCCAGGTCGACGTTGGACCAGCGCAGCGCGGCCAGCAGCAGTACCGCTTCGCCCGCGCCGGCCAGGGCGAAGGCCGGGCCGATGTGGCCGTACATGTAGGCCGGGATCGCCGCGGCCACCAGCAGCGAGGCGCCGACGATCTGCAGCGCGCCCAGGCGCCTGCGGCGCGCGGCCAGCAGCGCCAGCAGCAGCACCAGCACGCCCAGGCTGGCGGCCAGGTGGCGGTGGACCTGCTCGCGCCAGGCCTTGTGGGTGTCGAACGGGCGGATCTGGCTGGCCGCGTGCCCGGCCGCGTCCTGCGACGCCGAGGGCCAGGTGGCGCGGCCGTAGCAGGTCGGCCAGTCCGGGCAGCTCAGCCCGGCGTCGGACAGGCGCACGAAGGCGCCGAACACCACCACGCAGGCGGTCAGGATCACCGCCAGCCAGGCGATGCGGTGGAAGTGGCGGACCAGCGCGGGACGGGCGAGTGCGTTCATCGGCGGCCCGGCCTCAACGCAGCTTCAGCAGCTTGGCCACGTCGGCGCGCAATCCGACCGGATCGGCGTGCGGCGCATAGCGCAGGATGACGAAGCCGTGGGGGTCCACCACGTACAGCGGCACGCCCGCCGGGTCGACCGAGCGCGGCAGCGCGGCGCGCAGGCCCGCGTCCTCGCGCAGCGCGCGCAGCGCCGGCATCGCATCGGCGCCCTCGGGCGTCGCGCCCAGCCACAGGATCTCGACCTGGTCGGCGTTGTGGCCGAACAGACGCCAGACCTTGTCCAACCGCTCCAGCACTTCCGGGCACTCGGCGCCGCACTCCGCGGCCGGCACTACCGCCAGGATGCGCCAGGTGCGCGATTCCGGATTCCATGCGTACGCCTGGCCATCGGCCAGTTGCGGCGGCCGGACGCGCAGGTCCACCGGCGGGTCCAGCAGCTCGCCGTGGTTCTTCAGTCCCGCCGGCATCCAGCCGCTGAAGCGCAGCAGGCCGGCGCCCAGGGCCGAGCCGAAGAACAGGACGAACAGCGCGATCAGGATCAGGCGCCCGCGGAGGGTGCGCGCGGAATCGGAAGCGGTCATGCCGTCGATTTTCGCATGACCAGCCGCGGGAAGGGTTTTTGCGTGGCCGTCATCGCCCTGCGCTCAGGCCCGTGGCCGGCGGCGGCCGCGCAAGGTCAGCACCAGCGCGACCACCAGCACCGCCGCGGCCAGCGCGAACCATTGCACCGCATAGCCCAGGTGCCGCTGCGGCGGCAGCGTGTTGGGCAGCAGTTCCAGGTCCCGCGCGTAGCCCAGCGGCAGCGCCGGGTCCAGGCGCAGGATGCGCGGGGCCAGCGCCGGCAGGCCCAGCGCGGCGGCCACGGCGGCCGGCTCCAGGTCCATCGCCAGCAGCGTCCCGGCGCCGCGCTGCGCCTCCACCGAGCGCAGCAGGCCGGGCGAGGGCGGCGGCAGCAGCAGGCCTTCGACGCGCCCGGCATCGGGCAGCGCCACTGTCGGCAGGCGGCGGTCGCCCGGCAGCGGCAGCCAGCCCAGTTCGACCAGCAGTGCAGGGGCGGCATCGCCGCCATCGGCCTCCGGCAGGAAGACGCGATAGGCGCGCACGCCGGGATGGCCGTCGCGGCTCTGGTTGTCCAGCAATACCGCCGGCAGCGCCGCGAAGCGGCCGGCGCCGGCGGCCCAGTCGTAGTCGCGCGCGCGCGCCGGATCGGCGGCCCGGGCCAGCGGCACCGCCTGGCGCTGCCGCAGCACCTGGGCCGAGGCATCCAGCAGCGCCTGCTTGGCCTGCATGCGCTGCAGTTGCCAGCCGCCCAGGCCGGCGAACAATACGGCCACGGCCAGCGCCAGGGCCCACCCGACCGGCAGCGGCATACGCCGCCGGCTCACCGCCCGCCTCCACACGCCGGCGGCGCCATGGCCTGCGATAATGGAGGACTCTTCCGCGCGCCCGACGAGGCCGAACCCGTGAACGATTCGCTCAAGATCCTGATCGTGGTGGCGTTCCTGCTGGTCATCCTGTGGAACCTCGGCTCGGCCCTGTACTACCTGATGGTCGACCGCGGCCAGAGCAAGCGTACCGTCAATGCGCTCACCCGGCGCATCGGCCTGTCGGTGGCGCTGATCCTGCTGGTGATCCTGGGCATCTGGACCGGGGTGATCCAGCCGCACGGCGTGGGCCGGTAGGCCCCGCACCGCGCGACGCGCCCGGGCCAGGAACGACACGGGCGCCACTGGGGCGCCCGGGGCAGGCCTGCAGGCAGGCCCGAGACGCGGGGAACCGGACTCGCCGGCTCCCCTCATCGCCTCACAGCACGTAGACGAACAGGAACAGGCCCAGCCACACCACGTCCACGAAGTGCCAGTACCAGGCCGCCGCCTCGAAGCCGAAGTGGCGGTCGCGGGTGAAGTGGCCCTTGAACGCCCTGCCCCACATCACCGCCAGCATGATGGTGCCCAGCGCCACGTGCACGCCGTGGAAGCCGGTGAGCATGAAGAAGGTCGAGCCGTAGATGCCCGAGCCCAGGGTCAGGTTCAGCTCCCGGTAGGCGTGGACGTATTCCTCCGCCTGGAAGAACAGGAACACCATGCCCAGGACCACCGTCAGCCCCAGCCACAGCAGCAGCGCACCGCGCTTGCCGGCCTTGAGCGCGTGGTGGGCGATGGTCAGGGTCACGCCCGAGGTCAGCAGGATCAGGGTGTTGACCAGCGGCAGGCCCCAGGCCGGGATGGTCTGGAACTGCCCGCCCACCTGGCCCGGGCCGGCGCTCGGCCAGGCGGCGCTGTAGCCGTCCCACAGCAAGGCGTTGGTCATCACCCCGTCGCCCTCGCCGCCCAGCCACGGCAGGGTGAACTGGCGGGTGTAGAACAGCGCGCTGAAGAAGGCGCCGAAGAACATCACCTCGGAGAAGATGAACCAGATCATCCCCATCCGGAACGAGCCGTCGACCTGCCGGTTGTAGTGGCCGCCCTGCGACTCGCGGATGACCTCGCCGAACCAGTAGAACAGGGTGGCGATCATCATCGCGATGCCGGTGAAGAACGCCCACTTGCCCCAGGCGACCTCGTTGAACCAGATGGCCACGCCCATCACCAGGACGAACATCGACGCCGATGCGAAGATCGGCGCCTTGCTCCTGGCCGGCACGAAGTAGTTGGTGGCGTCGGTCGGGGGTTGGGCCATGGCGTGGGTATCCGTTGCTCTGGTCAGGGCGCCGCGTGCGGCATGTTCGAGGCCGAGGCCGCGCCCAGTCGCGCGGTCAAGGCATCGTTCTTGAAGAAAGTGTAGGACAGGGTGATGGTCTTCACGTCGGCCGGCAGGCCGGGGTCGACGACGAAGCGCACCGGCATGTCGCGCTGCTCGCCCGGCTCCAGGGTCTGGGCGGTGAAGCAGAAGCACTCGGTCTTGGTGAAGTAGCCCGAGGCCCGCGCCGGCGCCACCGAGGGCACCGCGCTGCCGACGATGGCGTGGTCGCTGTCGTTGCGGGCGAAGTACAGGGCCTCGTTCAACTCGCCCGGCACCACCTTCATGGTCAGTTGC
Source organism: Pseudoxanthomonas broegbernensis (assembly GCF_014202435.1). GTDB lineage: Bacteria > Pseudomonadota > Gammaproteobacteria > Xanthomonadales > Xanthomonadaceae > Pseudoxanthomonas > Pseudoxanthomonas broegbernensis. The sequence goes on from NZ_JACHGU010000004.1 coordinate 52,948, forward strand.
TCGGGGTGGAACGCCCACGGCAGCTTGGAGTTCACCCCGCCGTCGAACTGCACGGTCACCGTGCGCGACTGCCGCGCCGCCGCCGCGGCCGCGCCCTCGCGCACCTGCCCCGGCCCCTGCTCCAGGCGAATGCCGAACACCTTCTCGCAGGCGACCCGGTACAGCGGCACCAGCGAGAAGGTGAAGGCGAACGCGGCCAGCGCCACGCCGACCAGCTTCAGCCCGCCCGCGCCGCGCTTGTCCGGGGTCCGCGGCGCGCTCATGCCGCCAGCACCCCGGACAGGATGAACGCGACGTAGATCGCGATCGCGATGACGCCGACCACCCACGCCGTGCGCATCACGCCCTTGCGGCGCTGCGTGCGGTCCTGGTTGTCGGTCGGTGCGGTCACGTCGTTTTCCTGTCCAATCCCGGCACATGGATGCGCCGGCTTTTGCGAGGGACCCGCATCAACGATGCGGGCCTTTGCGAGGAACCCGCCTCAGTGGCTGACGTCGCCGTGGGCCAGGTCGCCGTCCTTGATGACCGGCGGCGCGGCGAAGGTGTGGTGCGGCGCCGGCGACGGCACGGTCCACTCCAGGCCCTTGGCGCTCTCCCACGCCCGCGCTTCGGCCCTGGCGCCGCTGCGCAGCGAGGACAGCAGGATCGCGCCCATCAGGAACGGGGTGACGAACATGCCGAACGCGCCGATCGAGCTGACCAGGTTCCAGTCGGCGAACGCCACGTTGTAGTCCGGGATGCGGCGCGGCATGCCGGCCAGGCCGAGGAAGTGCTGCGGGAAGAACAGCAGGTTGGAGAACACCATCGTCCACCAGAAATGCACCTTGGCCCACTTCTCGTTGTACATGCGGCCGGTCCACTTGGGCCACCAGTAGTAGACCGCGGCGATCAGCGCGAACACCGCGCCGGTCACCAGCACGTAGTGGAAGTGCGCCACCACGAAGTAGGTGTCGTGGTACTGGAAGTCGGCCGGCACGATGGCCAGCATCAGCCCGGAGAAGCCGCCGATGGAGAACAGGATCACGAACGCCACCGACCACAGCATCGGCGCCTCGAAGGTCAGCGAGCCCTTCCACATGGTGCTGACCCAGTTGAACACCTTCACCCCGGTCGGCACCGAGATCAGCATGGTGGCGAACATGAAGTAGATCTCGCCGCCCAGCGGCATGCCCACGGTGAACATGTGGTGGGCCCAGACGATGAACGACAGGAAGGCGATGGCCGCGGTGGCGTAGACCATGGCCTGGTAGCCGAACAGCGGCTTGCGGCTGAAGGTGGGGATGATCTCGCTGACCACGCCGAAGGCGGGCAGGATCATGATGTAGACCTCGGGGTGGCCGAAGAACCAGAAGATGTGCTGGTACATCACCGGGTCGCCGCCGCCGGCCGCGTAGAAGAAGCTGGTGCCGAAGAACTTGTCGGTCAGCAGCATGGTCACCGCGCCGGCCAGCACCGGCATCACCGCGATCAGCAGGAAGGCGGTGATCAGCCAGGTCCAGCAGAAGATCGGCATCTTCAGCAGGTCGATGCCCGGGGCGCGCATGTTGAGCACGGTGGCGATGATGTTGATCGCGCCCATGATCGAGCTGATGCCGGCCACGTGGATGGCGAAGATGGTGAAGGCCACGTTGTAGCCGCCCTGCAGCGACAGCGGCGGGTACATGGTCCAGCCGCCGGCCGGCGCGCCGCCCGGCAGCACCAGGGTGATCAGCAGCAGGCTGAAGGCCACCGGCAGCAGCCAGAACGACCAGTTGTTCATGCGCGGCAGGGCCATGTCCGGCGCGCCGATCTGCAGCGGGATCATCCAGTTGGCCAGGCCCACGAAGGCCGGCATCACCGCGCCGAAGATCATGACCAGCGCGTGCACGGTGGTCATCTGGTTGAAGAAGTAGGGGGTGACGTGCTGCAGGCCCGGGTGCATCAGCTCCAGGCGGATGATCACGCTCATCGCCGCGCCGACGATGAACATCGTGAAGGAGAACAACAGGTACAGCGTGCCGATGTCCTTGTGGTTGGTGGAGAAGAACCAACGCTCGAAGAACCCCTGCTTGTGGCCGTGGTGGTCGTCGTGGTGGTCGACTGCGGAATGGGCCATGGCGTGTTACCTCTGCAATGCGGTCTGCGTGGCGGCCCGCCTCGGCGGGCCTGTGCGTCGTGTCCGGGTCAGGCCGGCACGGTCCCGGCGACGGGCGCTTGGTCTTCTCCGGCGTCCTCGGCGGCCGGGTCGGCCGGCACGGTCTCCTCGGCGGCGGGCGCGGGCTCGGCGGCCGGGGCCGGCTTCTGCGAGGCCAGCCAGCGGGCGAACTCCTCCTTGGACACCGCCTCGACCACGATCGGCATGAAGCCGTGGTCCTTGCCGCACAGCTCGGCGCACTGGCCGCGGTACACGCCGGGGGTGTGGATGCTGGCCCAGGCCTCGTTGATGATCCCGGGCACCGCGTCCTGCTTCCAGCCCAGCGCCGGCACCCACCAGGCGTGGATGACGTCGTCGGCGGTGATGACGAAGCGGACCTTGGTGTCGACCGGCAGGACCAGGCGCTTGTCCACGTCCAGCAGGTAGTAGGGGTGCTTCTCCGGGTCCGGGCGCTCGCCGCTCTGGCGGATGCGGTCCGATTCCTGGTCGAGGCGGCTGGTGAACTCCACGCCCTCGCCCAGGTATTCGTACTTCCACATCCACTGGTAGCCGGTGACCTTGACGGTCATCTCCGCCTCGCGGGTGTCGTACATGGCGATCAGCTTGGCCGTGGCCGGCCAGGCCATCGCGATCAGCAGCACCACCGGGATGGTGGTCCAGACGATCTCGGCGGTGGTGTTGTGGGTGAACTGGGCGGCGACCGCGCCCTTGGACTTGCGGAACTTGAACATCGCATAGCCCATCGCGGCGAACACGACGATGCCGATCGCCACGCAGATCCACAGCACGATCATGTGCGCGTCGTAGGCGTTCTGCGAGGAGGGGGTGACGCCGCGCCCCATGTTCAGTTGCCAGCGGTGCGGGTCCGCCGACTGGGCCCAGGCCAGCGCAGGAGCCGCCATCAGCGCGCCTGCCGCCGTCCACCGCTTCCACCATCCCTTCGCTTGCATCATTGCCTAGACCCTAGTTGCGTCATCGGTTGCGGCCACCGGCGGCCGCGAGGAATTCCTTCAAACACCGCGCCAGTTGCGTGCGTTCGGCCGGGCCCAGGAAAGCGCCCACCTCCACATGCCTGCCGCTGGAGGACAGCATGATCCTTCCGCCGTCCGCCTGCACCTGCATCCGCACCCAGTACGGGTGGGCGCTGAAAACGGCGCCGGCCCCGCGGCGGACTTCCACCGCCCCGGGACCGATGGCGATCTCCTCGCCGCGTTCCCCGCTGCGCCACAGCCAGCGCAGCGCCAGCGCGACCCCCGCGCTATGCAGCAGCGCGAAGGCCGGGGCGAAGGCATTGCCGGCCAGCCAGCCGAGCCCGGCCGTCAGCCACATCGCCCCCGCCAGCGCGGCGAACAACGCCTTGAACTGGCGGGCCGTCAGGACCCGCGGCGGGCGCAGCCTGAGCTGCGCGCCGGCCTCGCCGGAACCCCGCGACACCACCTCAATCACGTTGCCCACCGCCAGATGCAGCCTGCGGAAAACCCCAAGATGGTAAGCGTTCGGCACGCCCAGCGGCAACTCGCATTGATCCTGTGCAAGCCCCGCGCAGGCCGCGCGGCGCACGCGCGCGGCGGCGGCGGCCGGCGGGCCGGGGCACCGCGCGGGCGCGCGGGCCGGGCGGGCCGTAGAATCGGCGCCACCCGGTGCGCAGCCGCGCCCCGGCCCGTCCCTCCCGCGCGGATCGCCGTGAAGCCCGCTTCCTCCACCGTGGATGCCGCCGAGGTCGAGGCGCTGTTCGACTCGATCCCGGAAGTGCTGTTCTTCATCAAGGACCGCGAGGGCCGCTACACCCACGTCAACGCGACCATGCTGCGCCGGCTGGGCCTGCGCTCGCGCCGGGACATCATCGGCAAGCGCGCCGGCGACGTGTATCCGGGCGGGCTGGCCGCCAACTACGGCCTGCAGGACCGGCAGGTGCTGGCCGGGGCGGTGATCGACAACGTGCTGGAACTGCACCTGTTCTCCGACCAGGAGCCGGGCTGGTGCCTGACCTGCAAGCGCCCGCTGCGGGCGGACGGCGAGGTGGTCGGGCTGATCGGCATCTCCCGCGACCTGGCCGGCCGCGAGGGGCTGGAGGCGGACTACGGCTCCCTGCGCGAGGCGCTGGTGCACATGAACCGGCACCACGCCGAGAACATCCGCATCCACGACCTGCTGGCGATCACCGGCTTTTCCGAGTCCAAGCTGGAGCGCACCTTCCACAAGGTGTTCCAACTGGCGCCGCTGCAACTGCTCACCCGGATCCGCATCCAGGCCGCGATGCACCGGCTGCACGGCGGGCCGGAGAGCATCGCCCAGATCGCCCAGGCCTGCGGCTTCGGCGACCAGAGCGCGTTCACCCGGCGCTTCGTGGCGCTGGTGGGCATGACCCCGCGCGAATACCGCGCCCTGCGCCAGGCCTGAGCGCGCCTCCAGGGGCCCCGGTTCGGCCGGGCGGGCGGGTTTGTGCCGGTCCGGGCGGCCCTGGCGGGGGAATCCGTCAAGCCGGCTACACGCCGGCTTGGCCATCATCGTCCTGGCGGCACGTTCCCGGCTGCGCCGCTCCCCTCCCCCCGGCGCAGCCGGTGCCGCACCCCGTTTCTCCCGAGCGATGCCATGACCGCCACGCCCGATCCCCGCCCCGGCAGCGCCCTTCCCCCCGCCGGCGGCCGGTTCCCGCTGCTGGACGCTCCCCGGGCGCCTGCGCCGCCGCTGCGCGCGGCGATCACCGCCGCCTGGCTGCGCGACGAGGCCGGGCACGTGGCCGGGCTGCTGGACCAGGCGCGGCTGGCGCCGGCCGCGCAGGCCCAGGCCGACGCCCTGGCCACCGACCTGGTGCTGCGGGTCCGCGCCCGCGCCCGGGACCAGGGCGCGATCGAGGCCTTCATGCACCAGTACGACCTGGGCAGCGAGGAAGGCGTGCTGCTGATGTGCGTGGCCGAGGCCCTGCTGCGCATCCCCGACCAGGAAACCGCCGACAAGCTGATCCGCGACAAGCTCGGCGAGGCCGACTGGGAGAAGCACCTGGGCCGGAGCGAGTCGGTGCTGGTCAACGCCTCGACCTGGGGGCTGATGCTCACCGGCCGGCTGGTCCAGCTCAACGACCTCACCCGCCACGACGTGCGCGGCGCGCTCAAGCGCCTGGTCGGCCGGGTCGGCGAGCCGGTGGTGCGCGTGGCCGTGCGCCAGGCGATGCGGATCATGGGCCACCAGTTCGTCATGGGGCGCACGATCTCCGAGGCCCTGGCCCGCGCCCGGAAGGGGGGCAACGCCGCCTACCGCTATTCGTTCGACATGCTCGGCGAGGGCGCGCTGACGATGGCCGACGCCAGGCGCTACCTGCAGGCCTACCGCGATGCGATCCACGCCATCGGGATACACCATGCTCCGCAGCGCCAGGGCGCCGATGTCCTCGCCGCGCCCGGCATCTCGATCAAGCTCTCGGCGCTGTTCCCGCGCTACGAGCACGCCAAGCGCGCGCGGGCGATGGCCGAGCTGGCGCCGGCGGTGCTGGAGCTGGCGCAACTGGCCAGGTCCCACGGCATCGGCTACACGGTGGACGCCGAGGAGAGCGAGCGCCTGGAGCTGTCGCTGGACATCGTCGAGGCGACCTTCCCCGACCCTTCCCTGGACGGCTGGGAGGGCTACGGCCTGGCGGTGCAGGCCTACCAGAAGCGGGCGCCGTACGTGATCGACTTCCTGGCCGACCTGGCGCGCCGGGCGGGCCGGCGCATGCCGGTGCGGCTGGTCAAGGGCGCGTACTGGGACGCGGAGGTCAAGCGCGCCCAGGTCGAGGGCCTGCCCGGCTACCCGGTGTTCACCCGCAAGCAGAACACCGACGTGTCCTACCTGGCCTGCGCCAGGCGCATGCTCGACCACGGCGACGCGCTCTACCCGATGTTCGCCACCCACAACGCGCAGACCATCGCCGCGGTCCGCGCGCTCGCCGACGGCCGCCCCTACGAGCACCAGAAGCTGCACGGCATGGGCGACGACCTCTACGCCGAGGTGGTGCCCGCCGACCGCCTGGACGTGCCCTGCCGCGTCTACGCGCCGGTGGGCAGCCACGAGGACCTGCTGCCCTACCTGGTGCGCCGGCTGCTGGAGAACGGCGCCAACTCCAGCTTCGTCAACCGCATCACCGACGAGGACGTGGCCGTGGCCGACCTGGTCCAGGACCCGGTGGCCGCCGTGGCCGGCTTCGATTCCATCCCCCACCCGCGCATCCCGCTGCCGCGCGACCTCTACCGCCCGCAGGGCCACGACAGGGACAACTCCATGGGCGCCAACCTCGCCGACGACGACGCACTCAAGGCCCTGGCCGCGCGCCTGGACGAACACGCCGGCCCCTGGCGCGCCGCGCCGCTGGTGCCCGGCGCGGCCCCGGCCGGCGAACCGCTGCCGGTGCGCAACCCGGCCGACCGCCGCCAGGTCGTCGGCCAGTGGCAGCCGGCCGACGCGGCCACCGTCGACACCGCCCTGGCCAATGCCGTGGCCGCGCAGCCGGCCTGGGACCGCACCCCGGCCGGGCGCCGCGCCGCCATCCTCGAACGTGCCGCCGACCTGCTGGAACAGCGCATGCCGCAGTTCATGGCGCTGTGCGTGCGCGAGGCGGGCAAGACCCTGCCCGACGCGGTGGCCGAGGTGCGCGAGGCGGTGGACTTCCTGCGCTACTACGCCGCCCAGGCGCGCGCGCTGTTCGCGGCGCCCGAGCGCATGCCCGGGCCGACCGGGGAATCCAACGAACTGCAGTTGCAGGGCCGCGGCGTGTTCGTCTGCATCAGCCCGTGGAACTTCCCGCTGGCGATCTTCCTGGGCCAGGTGGCCGCGGCGCTGGCCGCCGGCAACAGCGCCATCGCCAAGCCGGCCGAGCAGACCGGGCTGGTGGGATACGCGGCGGTGAAGCTGCTGCACGAGGCGGGCGTGCCGGAGAAGGCGCTGCAGTTCGTGCCGGGCGACGGCGCCACGGTCGGCGCGGCGCTGACCGGCGACGCGCGCGTGGCCGGCGTGGCCTTCACCGGCTCCACCGAGACCGCGCGCGCGATCAACCGCGCCCTGGCCGCGCGCGAGCAGGCGCCCATCGCGGCGCTGATCGCCGAGACCGGCGGCCAGAACGCGCTGATCGCCGACTCCTCGGCCCTGCCCGAGCAACTGGTCAAGGACGCGGTGGCCAGCGCCTTCACCTCCGCCGGCCAGCGCTGCTCGGCGGCGCGGGTGCTGTTCGTGCAGGCCGACATCGCCGACAAGGTGGTGTCGATGCTGGCCGGGGCGATGGCCGAGCTGAAGGTCGGCGACCCGGCCCTGCTGTCCACCGACGTGGGCCCGGTGATCGACGCCGACGCCCTGGAGGCGCTGAAGGCGCACACCCAGCGGATGGACCGCGAGGCCGCCCCCATCGCCACCGCACCGCTGGATTCGGACCTGGCGCTGGGCACCTTCTTCGCCCCGCGCGCCTACGAACTGGCCTCGCTGTCGCAGTTGCAGCGCGAGGTGTTCGGCCCGGTGCTGCACGTGATCCGCTGGAACGCCGACCGGCTCGACGCGGTGATCGACCAGATCAACGCCACCGGCTACGGCCTGACCCTGGGCATCCACTCGCGCATCGACGGCACCGTGGAGCGCATCGTCTCGCGGGCGAAGGTGGGCAACATCTACGTCAACCGCAACCAGATCGGCGCGGTGGTCGGGGTGCAGCCGTTCGGCGGCCAGGGTCTGTCCGGCACCGGCCCCAAGGCCGGCGGCCCGCACTACCTGGCGCGCTTCGCCACCGAGAAGACGGTGACGGTCAACACCGCCGCCGCCGGCGGCAACGCCTCGCTGCTGACCCTGGGCGACTGACGGCGGCGGACGCCGCGGGCGAGCGCGGCGCACCGGGATGAGGCATATTCCTCCCCGGCCATCGCCTGGGGGAGGAAGGATGACCACCGATTTCTACCACTTGCTGCTCAGCGACTGCGTCCTGGCGCTGATCCTGCTGGGCCTGTTCGCCTATGTCGCGCGCGTGGCGCGCGGGGTCCACGGCATCGCGTCGTGGGGCGTGGGCCACTACCTGTTCTCGCTGGGCGCGGCCATGCTCGACGGCTCGGCCCAGGCGCTGGACCGGCAGGCCGCCGGCGACTTCTCCGCGGCCATCGCCGCGGCCGGTTCGGCCATGGCCTGCGCCGGCCTTGCGGTCATGGCCGGGGCGGTGATCAAGTTCGCCGGCCGGCGCTCGCTGCACGCGCACGAGCGGGCGCTGCTGGCGCTGCTGCTGCTGCTGCCGCTGGCGGCCTGGCTGCATGGCGACCCGCTGCGCTCGCAGGGCGCGGCGATGAGCGCGGTCGAGCTGGTCCTGCTGGGGGTGATGCTGTTCCAACTGCGCCGCCTGGACACGCCGCCGGCGCGGCTGCCGGCGCGGCTGATGCTGGCCGGCAGCCTGGTCCTGGGCGCGCTGTACGGCCGCGACCTGGTGCATGCGCTCGGCGGCCACTACGGCGCCAACGAGGCCTGGGTCAACATCGACCTGTCGATGTGGTTCCTGTTCAACTTCTGCATGCTGATGCTGGCCAGCTTCCGCGCCGCCGAGGCGCTGCAGGCCAGCGCGATGGAGGACCCGCTCACCGGCACGCTCAACCGCCGCGGCCTGTACGCCCGCCTGGAGCCGCAACTGCAGCAACTGGACCGCGGCGCCTCGATGGCCGTGATCGCCCTGGACGTGGACCACTTCAAGCGGATCAACGACGGCCACGGCCACGACATCGGCGACCTGGTCCTGCAGCGGCTCAGCGAGGCGGTGCGCGCCTGCATCCGCGAGACCGACCTGTTCGCGCGCATGGGCGGCGAGGAGTTCCTGGTGGTGCTCACCGGACCGGAGTCGTGCGGCGCGGCGCAACTGGCCGAGCGCATCCGGGGCGCCGTGGAGGACATGCGCATGGCCGCGCCGGCGCCGGACGGGCTGCTGGTGACCGCCAGCTTCGGGGTGTGCCTGGACACGGCCGCCGCCGACCTGGCCGAGCTGCAGCGCCGCGCCGACGAGGCCTTGTACGCGGCCAAGCGCGGCGGCCGCAACCGGGTGGTCCTGCATGCCGGCGAGCAGCCGGCCATGGCCTGAGTCGCTCGCCCTGCCCGGCTAGCCGGCGACCAGGCGCACCCGGGCGAAGTTGCGCTTGCCCACCTGCAGCACGCCCTGGAAGCCGGGCGCGAAGGTGGCGCCGGGGTCCTCGACCACCGCGCCGTCGACCTTCACCGCGCGCTCCTTGAGCTTGCGGTTGGCCTCGGAGTTGGAGGGGGTGATGCCGGCGGCGGTGAGCAGCGCGGCGATGCGCAGCCCCTCGGCCGGCACCGGCACGTCCTGCAGCGGCACGGCCGAGGTGTCGCCCTGGCCGGTGACCACCGCCTGCCAGCCGGCGACGGCCTGCTCGGCCGCGGCGGCGCCATGGAAGCGGGTGGCCAGCTCGCGCGCCAGGCGCAGCTTGACCTCGCGCGGGTTGAGCGCGCCCGATGCCACGTCCGCGCGCAGCCCGGCCGCCTCGGCGGCGGAGATGTCGAAGCTGAGCAGTTCGATCCAGCGCCAGGTCAGCTCGTCGCCGACCTTCATCGTCTTGGTCACGATGTCGATCGCCGGCTCGGCGATGCCGATGTAGTTGCCCAGCGACTTGCTCATCTTGTTGACCCCGTCCAGGCCTTCCAGCAGCGGCATGGTCAGCACGATCTGCGGGGCCTGGCCGTGGTGCTCCTGCAGGCCGCGGCCCATCAGCAGGTTGAACTTCTGGTCGGTGCCGCCCAGCTCCACGTCCGCGCGCAGGGCCACCGAGTCGTAGCCCTGCACCAGCGGGTAGAGGAACTCGTGGATGGCGATGGACTGCTGCGCCGCGTAGCGCTTGGCGAAGTCGTCGCGCTCGAGCATGCGCGCCACCGTGTGCTGGCCGGCCAGGCGGATCATGTCGGCCGCGCTCATGTTGCCGAACCACTCGCTGTTGAAGCGCACCTCGGTGCGCTCCCGGTCCAGTACCTTGAACACCTGGTCGGCATAGGTCTGCGCGTTGGCCAGCACGTCCTCGCGGGTCAGCGGCTTGCGGGTGGCGCTCTTGCCGGAAGGGTCGCCGATCATCCCGGTGAAGTCGCCGATCAGGAAGATCGCCTGGTGCCCCAGGTCCTGGAACTGGCGCATCTTGTTCAGCAGCACCGTGTGCCCCAGGTGCAGGTCCGGCGCGGTGGGGTCGAAGCCGGCCTTGACCCGCAGCGGACGGCCCCCCGCCTTCATCGAAGCGGTCAGCCGCGCCTCCAGCTCGTCGCGCTTGAGGATCTCGTCGGCGCCGCGGCCGATCAGGGCAAGGGATTGTTCGACGGACGGCACAGGCGGCTCCACGTTGCGGGGGTCTACAAAGTTGAATGCGATGTTAAGTGCGCGTTAACCGGAACGCCAGCGAAAAGGCCAGGTTCTTCAATGGTTTGACGCACAGATTTGAGCTGACTATTTTACCGCCCCATGGGCCGCATTCCGGGGTCCCGTGAAGGAAGCCGACCGCATGCCCCTGACCGACCACGGCTCCGTCCGCCGGCACCAGTTCCACGAACGCCTCGGCGTCCTCCACGGCAACCACCTGCACCGCACCCTCAAGGAACGCTTCCCGGCCGCCTTCAACACCCGCTGGACCCGCCGCCACTGGCTGCATGCCAGCCTGTTCGCCACCGTGGGCGCGCTGCTGGCCACCATCGTCCCGGGCTTCTCCTCGCAACTGCAGCCGGCCCTGCCGCTGCACGCCACCCTGCCGCTGAGCCTGCCGCCGCAGACCGTGCGGCCGCCACTCGCCAGCCAGCCCGGCCAGCCGTGGGACGTGCTCCAGGTGCAGCCGGGCCAGACCCTGGGCGGCCTGTTCCAGTCCATGGGCGTGCCCGCCGAGACCATGCACCGCATCCTCGAACAGCCGGGCAACCGCGAGACGCTGACCCGGTTGCGCCCCGGCGCCGAGCTGGCCTTCGCCCGCGGCGAGGACGGTGCGCTGCTGGGCTTCCGCTTCGACCGCAGCCCGACCCAGCGCGTGGAGCTGAGCCTGGCCGGCGGCAAGGTCCGCGAGAAGGTGCTGGAGCGGGCCACCACCACCCGCGTGGCCGTGGCCGGCGCCGAGATCGACCACTCGCTGTACGCGGCCGGGCGCAAGGCCGGCCTGAGCCCCGCCGCCATCGCGGTGATGACCGACGAGATCTTCTCCTACGACATCGACTTCAAGGACGTGCAGCCGGGCGACCGCTTCAGCGCGGTGGTGGAGGAGACCTGGCGCGACGGCGAGCGGATCGGCTCCGGCCGCATCCTCGCGGCCACCTTCACCACCGGCGGCAAGACCTACACCGGCTTCCGCTTCGAGCGCGACGGCAAGGCCCAGTTCTTCACCCAGGACGGCCGCCCGCTGAAGAAGAGCTTCATCCGCATGCCGATCCCCTATGCGCGCCTGTCCTCCAAGTTCGGCGCGCGCCGGCACCCGGTGCTGGGCAGCATGCGCATGCACAAGGGCGTGGACTACGCCGCCGCCTCCGGTACCCCGATCATGGCCGCCGGCGACGCGCGCGTGCAGTTCGTCGGCCAGCAGCGCGGCTACGGCAACGTGGTGATCCTGGACCACGGCCGCGGCCACACCACGCTGTACGCGCACATGTCGCGCTTCGGCAAGATCAAGCGCGGCCAGCAGGTGGCGCAGGGCTCGGTGATCGGCTACGTCGGCTCCACCGGCATGGCCACCGGCCCGCACCTGCACTACGAGTTCCGGGTCAACGGCGCGCACCGCAACCCGCTGTCGGTGACCATGCCGCCGCCCGAGCCGCTCAAGGGCGCCGAGCTGGCCGCCTTCCGCGCCCAGGCCGCACCGGCCCTGGCCCGGATCGAGTCGATGGAAAAGCTGATGTTCGCCACCGCCGCGGCGGCGCCCCAGGACAAGCCCCGCGACAAGCGCGGCTGAGCCGGCGCCCGCGCGGCCACGCTTGTCGCCATCGCAAACGCCGGATGCGGCAGCGGCCAGGCCGGCGCGGCGGCAGCCCCCGCTGAGCCGGCATCATGTCGCTGGCCGGAGCCGGCTCCTACAATGGCCGCATGTCGCACCTGTTCATCGGACTGATCTCCGGCACCAGCGCCGACGGCATCGACGCGGCCTTGGTCGAGTTCCCCGGCGCCAACGCAACCGAGGGCCTGCGCCTGCATGCCGCGCGCGTGCATGCCTGGGCGCCGGCGTTGCGCGAGCGCCTGGTTGCGCTGGGCCAGGGCGGCGAGCCGGCCTCGCTGGACGAACTGGGCCGGCTGGACGTGCAGGTGGCCCAGGCCTTCGCCACGGCCGCCCTGGCCTTGCTGGAAGACGCGGGCGTCGCTTCGGCCCGGGTCGCGGCGATCGGTTCGCACGGGCAGACCGCGCGCCACCGCCCGCATGGCGATGCCCCGTTCACGATGCAACTCGGCGACGGCAGCGTGATCGCCGAGCGCACCGGCATCGCCACCGTGGCCGACTTCCGCCGCCGCGACGTGGCCGCCGGCGGCCAGGGCGCGCCGCTGGTGCCGGCCTTCCACGCCGCGCTGCTGCACGCGCCGCACGAGGACCGCGCCGTGCTCAACCTCGGCGGCATCGGCAACTACACCCTGCTGCCGCGCACGGGACAGGTGCGCGGCTTCGACACCGGGCCGGCCAACGCCCTGCTCGATGCCTGGTGCCTGCGCCACACCGGCGCCGCGTACGATGCCGACGGCGCCTTCGCCGCCAGCGGCACGGTCGACGACGCCCTGCTCGCGCGCCTGCTCGGCGAACCGTGGTTCGCGCAGCCGCCGCCCAAGAGCACCGGCCGCGAGCAGTTCCACCTGGACTGGGTGCAGGCCGGCCTGCGCGGCGGCGAGTCGCCGGCCGACGTCCAGGCCACCTTGCTGGAACTGAGCGCGGCCACCCTGGCCGACGCGCTGCGAGCGCACCAGCCCGGCACCGCGCGGGTACTCGCCTGCGGCGGCGGCGTGCGCAACGGGCCGCTGATGCGGCGCATCGCCGCGCGCCTGCCCGGGGTGGCGGTGGAGTCCACCGCCGCGCACGGCCTGGACCCGGATTTCGTGGAGGCCATGGCCTTCGCCTGGCTGGCGCGCGAGGCTTTGGCCGGGCGGCCGGGCAACCTGCCGGCGGTCACCGGCGCGCGCGGGCCGCGGGTGCTGGGCGTGGTGCATCCGGCCTGAAGGGGGCCGCACAGCGGCCTACGCATGGCTGGCGGGCCGTTGGCCGCCGGTTCCTGCCGGGGGTCGCCGGCCAAGCCGCCTCCACCGGCGGATGCGGCAACCGGCGATACGCCGCGCTCAGAAACCCTTGCCGGCCGGCAGCATCTTCAGCGCGGCGATCGCATCGGACAGGGCGACCACCTCGACGTTCTCGAAGCCGCCGCGCACTTCCTGCTCGGAGGCGAACAGGCCCTGCTCGAGCAGGCGCAGGAGGGTCTCGTCCACGCTCCAGCCACGGGCCGCGGCCACGCGGCGGATGCGTTCGGCCAGGATCGGATCGATGTCGCGCAGCACCAGGTCGGTCATGGCGTCGACAGCCTTGCGGAGGATTGCGGCGAAGACTGCCACGGATTGACGGTGGCGGGGAATCGCCCCGGCGTCGCTAGCCGGTGGGCGGCGGCGCCTCGCGGATGCGCGGCCACAGCCAGGCCAGCAGCAGCAGGGTGGGCACCACGGTCAGCGCGCTGAGCACGAAGAAGGCCGAATAGGAGCTGGCCTGGACCACGTACCCCGACACGCCGCCGGCGAACTTGCCCGGCAGGTTGGCCAGCGACACCAGCAGCGCGAACTGGGTGGCGGTGAAGTTGCGGTCGGTCAGCGAGGACATGAACGCCACCAGCACCGTGCCGGCGAAGCCCTGCGACACGTTGTCGGCGGTGATGGCCGCGTAGAACGCCCAGATCTGCGAGGGATACTGCGCCATCAGCAGGAACGCCAGGTTGGACAGCGCCACCCCGAGCGCGGCCACGAACAGCATCTTCCGGAAACCGAACGCGGCCACGCACAGCCCGCCCAGGAACGCCCCGCCGATGCCGGCCCAGATGCCGTACAGCTTGGACACGGTGGCGATGTCGGCCTTGGTGTAGCCCGAATCCAGGTAGAACGGCCCGGCCATCACCCCGATCACCTGGTCGGGGAACTTGAACAGCCCCACGAACACCAGCAGCGCCAGCCCCAGCGCCCAGCCGTTGCTGGCGAAGAAGCTGGAGAACGGCTGCCAGAACGCGCCGATGAAATCGATCCGCCGCTGCACCGTGGCTTCCGGCGCGGCCGGCTCGCGCGACAGCAGCGTGGCCAGCAGCGGCAGCGCCATAAGCGCGGCCATGCCCAGGTAGGCGGCCTTCCAGTCGGCGAACTCGGCCAGGTACAGCGCGCCGGCGCCGCCCAGGATCAGGCCGATGCGGTAGCCCAGGGTGTAGGTCGCCGCCAGCGCGGCCTGGGCCTGCACCGGGGCGATCTCGATGCGGTAGGCGTCCACCACCGAATCCTGGGTCGCCCCGGCGAAGGAGGTGAACAGCACCCAGCCCACCAGCGGCGCCACGCCCAGCTCCGGCCGGGTGAAGGCCAGCGCCGCCAGGCCCGCGGCCACGCCCAGTTGCGCGGCCAGCAGCCAGGAGCGGCGCCGGCCCAGCGGCCCCAGCGGCGCGAACACGTAGCGATCGATCAGCGGCGCCCACAGGAACTTGAGCAGGTAGAAGAAGCTGGCCAGGCTGATCAGGCCGATGCTGCCCAGGTCCAGCCCGGAATCGCGCAGGCGCGTGGACAGCGTCATCGAGGCGATCGGCAGGAACGGCAGGCCGCAGCCGAAGCCCAGCACCGCCATGGTCAGCGCCGAGGGCGTGCCGAAGGCGCGGCGGATGCCGGCCCAGCCCCTGTACGGCGGCTTCTTCGCCGCCGCATCGCCCGCCCGGGCCTCGGGCCGTACGGCCTGGCTCACCGGCCGGCGCCCGCAGGGCCCGCGGTGGCGTAGTCCACGGTGAACGGCGCGTGGTCGGAGAAGCGGTCGGCACGGTGGATCGAGCAGGCGCGCAGCCGCTCGCGCAGCGAGGGGGTGACGAACTGGTAGTCGATCCGCCAGCCCACGTTGTTGGCCCGGGCCGCGCCGCGGTTGCTCCACCAAGTGTAGTCCTGTCCCTGCGGATGCAGCGCGCGGTAGGCGTCGACCCAGCCGCGGCCGGCGTTCGCGTCGGCCTCCTCGGCCGTGTCGGCGCACAGGCCGTTGAGCCAGTCGCGCTCCGGCGGCAGGCAGCCGGAGTTCTTCTGGTTCGACCTCCAGTTGCGGATGTCGCGCTCGGTGCGGACGATGTTCCAGTCCCCGCACAACACGTAGTCGCGGCCGCTGGCCAGCCACTGGTCCAGGATTGGCTTGAGCCACTCCATGACCTGGAACTTGTAGCCCTGGCGCAGCTCGCCCGAGGAGCCGGACGGGATGTAGAACGACACCACGCTCAGGTTGCCGAAGCGCGCCTCGATGTAGCGGCCTTCCTCGTCGAACTCCGGCCAGCCCAGCGCGGTGCGCACCTCGTCCGGCTCGCGCCGGGCGTAGATGGCCACGCCGCTGTAGCCCTTCTTGGTGGTGGCGTCGCGGAACCACGCCCGGTAGCCGGCGGGCAGGAACCCGGGGCCGGCCAACTGGTGTTCCTGCGCCTTGGTTTCCTGCACGCACAGCGCGTCCGCGTCCTGCGCGGCGAACCAATCGAAGAAACCCTTGCTGGCGGCCGAGCGCAGGCCGTTGGCGTTGAAGCTGATGATGCGCATGCGGTCGATACGGAGACGAAAATTCGCCGTTAGCCTAACCAATCCCCACGCACGCCGCCTCCTTTCGCCATCGCCTGCGGCGGCCGACCCGTCGCCATCCTTGTAGGCACCGACTTCAGACGGCGACGCGAGGGCGCGCGAACCTCGAGAGCCGCCTTGCCCTGCAAGATTCCGATGGCAGCCACCGGCCGGCGGTCCCTCCGCCGGGGAAGCGCCCCCGTCCTCACTTCGCTGGCTTGATCAACGCCAGCAAGGCCTGGCGCCGCATGGGCGGCAGCGTCCGATAGCGGACCAGCAGGTTCCTTTCTTCGGCGTTTCCGATGTACAGCTCCGACGCCTCCCGGACCACGTCCCGGGGCGCCTGCGAAGACACCGGACCGACGATCAGTTCATCCAGGGAACGCCCCAGCGCCGCGCGCCGCGCCGGCAACCACCGGAAGCCGGGCGTCTCGCGGCCCGTCATCGGGTTCGCCGGCGGCACGGTCGTGGGCCAGGACCGGCGGTAACCGGCATGACAGAATCCATATCCGCCTCAACCACAGCGATATCGGCGTGCGCTGCCTGCGATGCGGTGCATCGGCGATCACACAGTCGATCATTGGCGTGCTGGCGGCAGAATGCCCCGATCTCGCCGAGAAGGATGCCTACGAGCTTTCATCGCGCGGTGCGATGGTGGACTGGCTCCGCAAGCGCGTCCGCACGCTAGCCACCAGCCAGTACATGGTCCGCGACCCGCCGGGTATGCTTTGCCACCCCGCTCCGTCTTTCCGCCCATGTCCGACCACCGCACCCGCTTCCTGCAACTGGCCCTGGACGCCGACGCCCTGCGCTTCGGCGAGTTCACCCTCAAGTCCGGCCGGGTCTCGCCCTACTTCTTCAACGCCGGGCGCTTCGACCGCGGCGCCCGCCTGGCGGCGCTGGCCGCCTGCTACGCCGACGCGATCGACGCCGCCGGGCTGGAGTTCGACCTGCTGTTCGGCCCGGCCTACAAGGGCATCCCCCTGGCCACCGCGCTGGCCTGCGAGTACGCGCGCCGCGGCCGCGACCTGCCGCTGGCGTTCAACCGCAAGGAGGCCAAGGCCCACGGCGAGGGCGGCAGCCTGATCGGCGCGGCGCTGGCCGGGCGCCGGGTATTGGTGGTGGACGACGTGATCACCGCCGGCACCGCCATCCGCCAGGCGCTGGACATCATCTCCGGCGCAGGCGGTACCGTCGCCGGGATCGTCGTGGCCCTGGATCGGCAGGAGATCGCCGCCGACGGCGACCGCCGCTCGGCCGCGCAGGCGGTGGCCGCGCAGGCCGGGGTGCCGGTCCACGCGGTGGCCGGCCTGGCCGACCTGCTTGCATTCGCCGCCGGAAACGACAAACTTGTGGCACACCATGCCCCGCTCCTGGCCTACCGGGCCCGCTACGGGTGCGATCCGACGGGCTGACTGACAGCAGGGGGCTGCCGTGATGCCGATCCATTCCCGATCGCTGGCGCCGTGGGCGATGTGCGTGGCCCTGGTACCGATCCTGGCCACCGCCCAGCAGAAGCCGGCCAGCGCCAAGAAGCTCTACTGCTGGGACCAGAACGGCCAGCGCGTCTGCGCCGATTCGCTGCCGCCGGAGGCCATGGCCGCCGCGCGCGAGGAGATCAGCCTGCACAGCGGCATGCGCACCGGCGAGGTGCAGCGCGCGCTGACCGACGAGGAGCGCGCCGCCCGGGCCGAGGAGGAGGCGCGGCGCCGCACCGAGGCGCTGGCGGCCGAGACCCGCCGCCGTACCGACCAGGCGATCCTCACCACCTTCCAGGACGAGGACGAGCTGCGCCGGGTCTTCACCGAGCGCCTCACCCTGGTCGACAACAGCATCCAGACCGCGCGCTACAACGTGACCAGCCTGCGCGAGGGCCTGGTCACCCTGCTGCGCGTGGCCGGCGAGCGCGAGCTGGGCGGCAAGCCGGTGCCGGACAAGCTGGCCGACGACATCCGCCACCGCCATGCGCAGTTGATCTACCACCAGTCGCTGCAACGCAGCTTCGAACGCCAGCGCGGGGCGCTGGATGCGGAGATCGACGAGATCGTGGAACGCTTCCGCACCCTCAAGAGCAACGATGCGCCGGGCGCGCGCGGCGCGTTCGACCCGCCGGCCGTGTCCGGGGGGTAGCGCGGCGCGGCCGTGCCGCGAGAAGACGCGCCGCGCCGGCCACGGTCAGAACTCCAGCGGTGCATCCTCCGGCAACAGGGTGCGCAACTGCTCGCGGTACAGGTCGCGGATGCGCGACAGCGTGGCCTCGTCGTCGGCCTCGAAGCGCAGCACCAGGACCGGCGTGGTGTTGGAGGCGCGCAGCAGCCCCCAGCCGTCGTTCCAGTCCGCGCGCAGGCCGTCGATGGTGGTCAGGCGCGCGCCCGCGAACGGGGCGTCCTCGACCTGCGCGGCCGCGGCGAACCGCGCCACGATCGCGTGCGGGTCGCCGTCCACCGGCACCTTGATCTCCGGCGTGGACACCCCGTCGGGCAATTCGTCCAGCACCTCCGAGGGGGCCTCCATGCGGCCGGCCAGGATCTCCAGCAGCCGCGCGGCCGAGTACAGGCCGTCGTCGAAGCCGTACCAGCGCTCCTTGAAGAAGAAGTGGCCGCTCATCTCGCCGGCCAGCTCGGCCTCGGTCTCGCGCATCTTGGACTTGATCAGCGAGTGCCCGGTCTTCCACATCAGCGGGCTGCCGCCATGGCGCAGGATGTAGTCGGACAGCTTGCCGGTGCACTTGACGTCGTAGATCACCATCGCGCCCGGGTTGCGCTGCAGCACGTCGGCCGCGTAGAGCATCAGCAGGCGGTCGGGAAAGATGATCCTGCCTTCCTTGGTCACCACGCCCAGGCGGTCGCCGTCGCCGTCGAAGGCCAGGCCGATGTCGGCGTCGAACTGCTTGACCGTCTGGATCAGGTCCTCGAGGTTGTGCGGCTCGCTCGGGTCCGGGTGGTGGTTGGGGAAGGTCCCGTCGATGTCGCAGTACAGCGGGATCACCTCGGCGCCGATGGCCTCCAGCAGGCGCGGGGCGATCTCGCCGGCGACACCATTCCCGGCGTCGGCCACCACCTTGAGCGGGCGCTCCAACTGCACGTCGTCGGCGATGCGCTGGATGTAGTCCTCGGCCACGTCCTGCTGGCTGAGCGCGCCCGGGTCGGCCTGGTGCAGGCGACCCTCGGCGATGCGCGCGTACAGGTCGGTGATCGCCTCGCCGGACAGGGTCTCGCCGCCGACCACGATCTTGAAGCCGTTGTAGTCGGGCGGGTTGTGGCTGCCGGTCACCGCCACGCCGCTGCCGGCGCGCAGGTGGTAGGCGGCGAAGTACACCACCGGGGTGGGCACCATGCCCACGTCGATCACGTTGCGGCCGGCGCGGCGCAGGCCCTCGATCAGGCCGCCGACGAGCTCCGGCCCGGACAGGCGGCCGTCGCGGCCGACCACGATGTCGGTCAGGCCCTGCTCGGCCATCACGCTGCCGATGGCCTGGCCGATGCGCGCGGCCACCTGCGGGGTGAGCTGCTTGCCGACCACGCCGCGGATGTCGTAGGCGCGGAAGATGCCCGGGTCCAGGGCCACGTCCGGCATCGACGGCGGCTCCGCCGGCGCGGAACGCTGCGCCGATGCGGCGGATGCGGGCGCGTCGCCGGCCTCGCGCTCGAGGGTCTGGCCGAAGGTGGGCTGCTCGTCCGGCGTCGCCTCGGCGTTGCCGCGGCGGCGGCGCAGGCGCTGCAGGCGCCCGCTGCCCAGCAGCAGGGCCACGATCGCCAGGAACGCCAGCACGCCGGCCACCGCCAGGCAGGCCGTCGCGCCGAGCTGGAACGGCGCCGCGTCGGCGTCGGGCACCGCCGCCGCCGCGCGCAGGCCGGTCTTGCCGACCTCGCGCGAGAGCGCGTCGGCGCTGCCCGACAGCGAGCCGGCGCCGCGCTCGGACACGTTGTAGTTGCCCTGGCGCAGCGCCAGGTAGGTGCCTTCGGGCAACGGCACCTGCTGGAAGCCGGCGGTCAGCGTGCGCAGCGGCAGGCGCGCGTAGGCCACCGCCGACTCGCCGGCCAGCTCGACCGGCGCGGCCACGCCCAGGCGGGCCTGTTCGTCGTCGCGGACCACCGCGGCCACCGGCCCGCCGCTGCTGAGCGCACGCTCCAGCAGCGCCAGCCGCGCATAGCCGAAGCCGGCGGCCTCGGCATAGGCCGCGCCCAGCCCCGCGCGCCAGAACGCGACCTCCTCCACCTGTTCCCAGGCCGCGCGCAGCGCCGCCGCGGCGGCCGCGGCATCGCCTTGCGCCAGGGCCGACTGCACCTCCGGCGCCTGCAGCCGTTCGGCCAGGCCGCGCTCCTGGGCGCCCACCGCCGCGGCCGTCGCCGCGGCCGCCTGGTCGCGGGCATCGGCCAGTTGCTGTTCGCGCGCATCGGCGCGCCACAGGTTCGCGCCGCTCCAGCCGAACCAGGCGGCCAGCAGGATCAGCAGCAGCGCCAGCAGCAACCCCGCCCGCTTGGTCTGCCCCGATCCGCGCCTGCCTGCATCCATCTCGGTCATGCCTCTTCCCCTGTCTCAGCGTACGCCGGTGTGGCCGAACCCGCCCGCGCCGCGCGCGCTGGCGGCGAAGGTGTCGACCACCTTGAGTGTCGCTCGCACGATCGGTGCCAGCACCAGTTGGGCGATGCGGTCGCCCGGCCGGATCGTGAACGCCTCGCGGCCGCGGTTCCAGACGCTGATCAACAGCGGGCCCTGGTAATCGGCATCGATCAGGCCGGTGCCGTTGCCCAGCACGATGCCATGGCGGTGGCCCAGGCCCGAGCGCGGCAGCACCAGCGCGCACAGGCCGGGGTCGGCGATGTGGATGGCCAGCCCGCTGGGCACCAGCGCCGCGTCGCCCGGCTGCAGCGCCAGGTCGGCATCCAGCGCCGCGCGCAGATCCATGCCGGCGCTGGCCGCGGTGGCGTACTCCGGCATCGGCCAGGCATCGCCGAAGCGCGGGTCCAGCAGCTTCACCTCCAACTGGCAGGTCATGGCGGCCCCCATCATGCGCGCAGCCGCTCGGCGATCAGCTCGACCAGGCCGTCGGCCAGGCGCACCTTGGGCGCGGGCGGGAAGTCGCGTTCGCCGCCGGGCCAGTAGGCGGTCATGGCGTTGTCGTCGCTCTCGAACCCGCTGCCGGGTACGCCCACCCGGTTGGCCACGATCAGGTCCAGGCGCTTGGCGGTCAGTTTCTGACGCGCGTAGTCGGCCACGTTGTCGGTCTCGGCGGCGAAGCCGACCACCAGCTTCAGGCCGGCGTCCGCGCGCTGGGCCACCTCGGCCAGGATGTCCGGGGTGCGCACCAGGTCCAGGACCAGGGACTGGCCGGTGCCGGTCTTCTTGATCTTGCTGGGCGAGAACGCGCGCGCGGTGTAGTCGGCCACCGCCGCGGCGCCGACGTAGATGTCCGCCGGCAGGGCGTCGGCCACCGCCTGGCGCATCTGCGCGGCCGAGCGCACGTCCATGCGGCGCACCCCGCGCGGGGTTTCCAGTTGCACCGGGCCGGACACCAGCACCACCTGCGCGCCCTGGCGCGCGGCGGCGTCGGCCACGGCGAAGCCCATCTTGCCGCTGCTGCGGTTGCCCAGGTAGCGCACCGGGTCCAGGTCCTCGTAGGTCGGGCCGGCGCTGACCACCACCTTCAGGCCCTGCAGTAGGCCGGAAGCGACTACCGCCGGGCCGGCGGTGCCGGCCAGCGCGGCGACGATGGCCTCCGGCTCGCTCAGCCGGCCGGGGCCGGACTCGCCCTCGGCCAGTGGGCCGTCGTCCGGGCCGATCACCTGCACCCCGCGCGCGCGCAGCGCGGCGACGTTGGCCTCGGTGGCCGGGTGCCGCCACATGCGGTGGTTCATCGCCGGGACCACCGCCAGCGGCGCCTCGGTGGCCAGGCACAGGGTCGCGACCAGGTCGTCGGCCAGGCCATGGGCCAGCCGCGCCAGCAGGTCGGCGGTGGCCGGGGCGACGACCACCCGCTCGGCCCAGCGCGCCAGTTCCAGGTGGCCCATCGCCTGCTCGGCGGCGCCGTCCCACAGGGTGGTCCGGGTGGGGTGGCCGGACAGGGCCTGGAAGCTGAGCGGGGTGACGAACTGCTGCGCGCCGGCGGTCATGGCCACCTGCACCGCAGCGCCGGCGTCGCGCAGGCGCCGGACCAGCTCCAGCGACTTGTAGGCGGCGATGCCGCCGCCCACGCACAACAGTATCCGCTGTCCCGCCAGTGCGGTGGCCGAAGCACTCACGTGGGAACTTCCTACCCTGAGATTGGCCGCCAAGCTTACTCCAAGCGCCGCGATGCTCCGATCCCCGGCGCCTGCCATGGCCCGTTGCACGAGCCGTTGCGCGGCATTGACGCGATGCACCATCGGCACGTGTCGACGGAAGGGCCTGTGACGGTCCGGCCGGCGTTCGCAGCCCTCCAGCGGGCCATCGGTAGCCGCGGCGCCGGGACACCCAGGACGACAGGGATTTCGACTGCAGCCCGGGCCGGCAACGTCGATCCGGGAACGCAACGGCCCGTGGCCGCATCGAATGGTCAGACACAACGACGATGGGCAAAGCGGCGGTGGCGACGACGCCCTTTGCGGCTTTTCACCATCGGCCAACTCCGACCGCAAGGAGATCGACATGCTCAACTACGCCGTTACCGTATTCGCAATCGCCGCCCTCGGGGGTCTCTATCTTGCCGGGCATGTGTTCCGCGGCCGACTGCCCCCCTGGGCTGTCTCGCTCCTGCACGCCGGCCTTGGAGCGCTGGGGCTCATCCTGCTGATCGTGGCGTTGGTCCAAGGGGAGGCCTCGCGAGCGGTCCTGATCGGTTTCGGGATCTTGCTGGTCGCGGCCCTTGGCGGATTCCTCCTCGCCTCGTTCCATCTGCGCAGGCGCCTGCCGCCCAGGGCCATTGTCGTGGTTCATGCCGGCGTCGCGGTGGCCGGGTTCCTGACCGTTCTCTCCCAGGTCTTCTGATGCCATGCGCCATCCCCTGCATCCGGCGCTTGTGCACTTCCCGGTGGCCTGCTGGTCGCTTGCGGTCGCCGCCGACTTCGCCAGCCTCTGGCTGGGAGAAGCCGCCTGGCGCTGGTCGGGCGGCCTGCTCGCCGTCGGTTGCTCGACTGCCCTGATCGCCATGCTGGCAGGCCTGGTGGAGTTGCCCCTAGTACCCGAGGGCGCACCAATGCGGGACGCCTGGATGCACATGGGTGCGATGCTGGCCGCCTTCACATTGTTCCTGGCGCGGCTGCTCCTCCGGCTCGATCACTTGCGGCCGGTCGCGCCGGATGCATGTTCGCTGCTGCTCGACGCATGCGGGTTCATCGCCCTGACCATCGGCGGCTGGTTTGGCGGGAAGCTGGTCTATGGCCACGGCATCGGGCGTGGCCGGTCCGGATGAACGCCGTCCCCCAACGTCCCCGGCATCGGCCGGCCACCCGCAACGTGGCACTGCCCGCGCCGCGTCGCGGCCGACCAGGAGTCTGACCATGCCCAACGCCTTGCGCGCCCCGGCCCTTGCCTGTGAACACACCTCCACATCCAGCCGGATCCGGGCACGGCTCAGGAAGGCCGGACAGATGTTCCGGGCCAACGACAACATCGCGGCCTTCATCGAGGAAGGCGAACTGGACGAGCTGCGCCTGGAGGTCGAGAACCGGATGAGTGAAGTACTGAACGCCCTGGTGATCGACACCGGCAGCGATCACAACACCATCCGTACCGCGCACCGCGTGGCGAAGATGTTCGTCGAGGAGGTATTCGCGGGCCGGTATCGCGCAGCGCCGCCGATCACCAGCTTCCCGAACGTGTCGCGGCTCGATGAGCTGATGATCGTCGGTCCGATCACCGTGCGCAGCGCCTGCTCGCACCACTTGTGCCCGATCATGGGAAGGATATGGATCGGCGTGTTGCCCAATGCCGGCGCGGAGCTGATCGGGCTTTCGAAATTCGCGCGACTCTGTGACTGGATCATGCGCCGGCCGCAGATCCAGGAAGAGGCCGTGATCATGCTGGCCGACGAACTGGAGCGGCGCATCCGGCCCGACGGCCTGGCCGTGGTGATGGATGCGAACCACTTCTGCATGCACTGGCGCGGGATCGAGGATGGGCAACCCGTGATGACCACATCGGTCATGCGTGGCGCCTTCCTGGAAAACGATGCTCTGCGGCGCGAGTTCATTGAACTGCGTGCCCGGGAACATCGATGCGCTTGAAGGCCGCATGCGCAAGAGGCCCCGAATCCCTGGGCGCGCCGTTGGCGGCCGCGATCCAGCCGCCGGGCCGGGCGCACAATGGCCGGGGCCGGCGGCATTTCCGGAAGCACGGGAGGAGTTGATGCAAAAGGTCGAATGTCCGGCTCCCGCCCTGTACTCCCGGGATGTCCTGGATGCCGAGTTGGCGAAACTCGCGGCGCAGGGGGACGGCGCCGCCTTCGAGGCGATCATGCGGCGCCATAACCGGCTCCTGTTCCGCACCGCGCGCGGCATCGTGCGAAGTGACGGCGAAGCCGAGGAGGTCGCACAGGAGGCCTGGATGAGGGCCTGGCGGAGGCTTTCCGATTTCCGCGCCGAGAGCAAGCTGTCCACCTGGCTGGTCCGGATCGCAGTGAACGAGGCGCTTGGCCGCTTGCGCCGGAAGAGCGCGCAGATCATCCCTCTGGAGACAGCCATGGTGTCGCCCAACGACACGCAGTCGGCGCTCACCGAAGCTCCGGACCGCGGACCGGAACAATCGGCCGAGCGGTCGCAGCTCCGGGCCCTCATCGAGGCCCGCATCGGCCTGCTGCCAGAGGCGTTCCGCAGCGTCTTCATGCTGCGCGCGGTCGAGGAAATGAGCGTGGACGAGGTGGCGGAAGCCCTGGACGTCCCCGCAGCCACGGTGCGGACACGGTATTTCCGCGCCCGCGCGTTGTTGCGCGAGAGCCTCGAGAAGGAGATCGACATCGCGATCGGCGACGTCTTCAGCTTCGACGGCGAACGTTGCGACCGCATCGTCGCCAACGTCATGGCGTGGGCCCGTACGGAAGGCCTTTGCAGGGGCGCCTGATGGCGAACGGGGCACGATCCGGCGGGCAAGGCACGCCGCGCCGGCCCGAAACATTGACAGGACGTGCAAGCGGCAGCCCACCACCACGCACTGTCCACCAGCGCAGGGCGGGCCGTGGGGCCCGCGTGGGGAACTTCCTACCCGGGAGTGGCCGCCGAGCCTACTCCCCGCGCCGCGATGCTCCGATCCCCGCGCCGGCCACGGCCCTGCATCCTGCGGCCATGCACATCCGCGACTGGCCCAGCACCGAGCGTCCCCGCGAGAAACTGCTGGCCCGCGGCGCCGGCGTGCTGTCCGATGCCGAGCTCCTGGCGATCTTCCTCGGTTCGGGCACCAAGGGCCGCGACGCGGTGCGCACCTCGCGCGACCTGCTCGCCGGCCACGGCCCGCTGCGCACCCTGCTGGACCTCCGCCCCGCCGACCTCGCGCGCCTGCCCGGCCTGGGCCCGGCCCGCGCCTGCCTGCTGGCCGCCGCGCTGGAACTGGGCAACCGGCACCTGGCGGCGGCGCTGGAGCGCGGCGATGCGTTGACCGACCCGGTGGCCGCCGGCCGCTATTTCGCCCGCCGCCTGCGTCCCCACGCGCACGAGGTGTTCGCGGCGCTGTTCCTGGACACGCGGCATCGCGCGCTGGCCTTCGAGGAAGTGTTCCACGGCACCATCGACAGCGCCGAGGTGCATCCGCGCGAGATCGTGCGCCGCGCGCTGGCGCACAACGCCGCGGCGGTGATCGTGGGCCACAACCACCCGTCCGGCTGCAGCGCCCCTTCCGCCGCCGACCGCGCCGTCACCCTGCGGCTCAAGCAAGCGCTGTCGCTGGTGGAGGTGCGGCTGCTGGACCACTTCGTGGTCGGCGACGGCGAGCCGGTGTCGATGGCCGCCCAGGGCCTGGTCTGACGGCCCCTTCCGGCCCGGGCCGGGCGGAGCGGTTAAAATGCCCGGCCCGATCGCACGAATCCACCCCCCCGAGTGAAAACCCTCCTCAGCGCCCTGGTCGCCCAGGGCATCGAAGCGCTGCGTGCCGCCGGCACCCTGCCCGCCGACGCGGCCGTCCCCGATTTCGTCGTCGAGCGGCCCAAGACCCGCGAGCACGGCGACTTCGCCACCAACGCGGCGATGCTGCTGGCCAAGGCCGCGCGCAGCAACCCGCGCGCACTGGCCCAGGCGCTGGTCGCGGCGCTGCCGGCCAGCGAGGACGTGGCCCGGGTGGAGATCGCCGGGCCGGGCTTCATCAACTTCCACCTGGCCCCGGCCGCCTGGCAGCGCGAGGTCGCCGCCGCGCTGCGCCACGGCGCCGAGTACGGCCGCAACACCTCCGGCCAGGGCCGCACCGCCGGCGTGGAGTACGTCTCGGCCAACCCGACCGGCCCGCTGCACGTGGGCCACGGCCGTGCCGCGGCCATCGGCGACTGCATCGCGCGCCTGCTGGACGCCAACGGCTGGAGCGTCAAGCGCGAGTTCTACTACAACGACGCCGGCGTGCAGATCGACAACCTGGCCCGCTCGACCCAGGCGCGCGCGCGCGGGCTCAAGCCCGGCGACGCCGACTGGCCGGCGGAGGCCTACAACGGCGACTACATCCAGGACGTGGCCGACGCCTACCTGGGCGGCGAGGCGGTGCGGATCGAGGGCCACACCATCGTCGGCGCCGGCGATGCGCAGGACCTGGACGCGATCCGCCGCTTCGCGGTGGCCTGGCTGCGCGACGAGCAGAACCGCGACCTGGCCGCCTTCGGCGTGGACTTCGACATCTACTTCCTCGAAAGCTCGCTGTACACCGAGGGCAAGGTGGAGGAGACCGTGCGCGAGCTCGCCGCCAAGGGCCACACCTACGAGGAAGGCGGCGCGCTGTGGCTGAAGTCCACCGACTTCGGCGACGACAAGGACCGCGTCATGCGCAAGTCCGACGGCAGCTACACCTACTTCGTGCCGGACGTGGCCTACCACCTGAGCAAGTGGCAGCGCGGCTACGAGCGCGCGATCACCGAGCTGGGCGCCGACCACCACGGCAGCCTGGCCCGGGTGAGGGCCGGCCTGCAGGCGCTGGACGTCGGCATCCCCCGGGGCTGGCCGGAATACGTGCTGCACCAGATGGTCACGGTCATGCGCGGCGGCGAGGAAGTGAAGCTGTCCAAGCGCGCCGGCAGCTACCTGACCCTGCGCGACCTGATCGAGGAGGCCGGCCGCGACGCGACGCGCTGGTTCCTGATCGCGCGCAAGCCCGACTCGCAGTTGGTGTTCGACATCGACCTGGCCCGCCAGCAGAGCAACGACAACCCGGTGTTCTACGTGCAGTACGCGCACGCCCGCGTGGCCAGCCTGCTGCGCCAGGCCGCCGAGAAGGGCTACGCCCACGACCCGGCCAACGCGCTGGCGAACCTGGCCAGGCTGGACGACGAAGGCTCGCTGGCGCTGATGGTGGAGCTGTCGCGCTGGCCGGAGACGGTCGAGATGGCCGGTCAGTCGCTGGAACCGCACCAGGTGGCCCAGTACCTGCGCGAACTGGCCTATGCTTTCCACACGTGGTACGGCAACACGCCGGTGCTGGTGGAAGGGGCCGACCTGCGCGACGCGCGCCTGGGCCTGGCCCTGGCGGTGCGCCAGGTGCTGGCCAACGGCCTGGACCTGCTCGGCGTGAGCGCGCCGGAGCGGATGTGACGCGCCGCGCGATCGCGCACTGAAAACGACGGAGAAGGCTGGAATGGCGGCAAGACGGGGCAGGAGCCAGGCGCGGCGCAACGGCAACGGCGGCCGCCCGGCGTGGATCTGGCTGGTGGCCGGGCTGGCCATCGGCGCGGTGGTGTTCCTGGCGGTGCCGGGGCTGTTCAAGGGCGGCAGCGGCGACGGCTTCGTCCGTTTCGGCCCGCGCGCCAACCCGGACGCGCAGCCCGCGCCCATCGCCGACAGCGAGGCCATCGCCGAGACGCCCGCGGCCGACGCGCCGGCGCCGGCGGTGCCCCAATACGATTTCTACACGGTGCTGCCGGGCAACGAGGTACGCATGTCCGACGCCGAGCTGGCCGCCAGCGCGCGCGAGGAACAGGCCCGCCGCGAGCAGGCCGAGGCCCGGCGCGCGCGCGACGCCCTGGAGGGCCGCACGGGCACCGCCCCGGCGCCGGCCGATGCCGGAACCGGAACCGCGGCGGCGGTCCAGGCCGGCGCGGCGGCCGTGGCCGCGACACCGTCGGCCACCGCCGCGGCATCCACCGACGGTGCGCGCTACATCCTCCAGGCCGGCGCCTTCGGCGCCTCGGGCGATGCCGAACAGGTCAAGGCCCGGATCGCCCTGCTCGGCCTCAGCGCCCGGGTCGAATCCGGCCAGGCCGACGGCAGGGCCGTCTACCGCGTGCGCATGGGGCCCTACGGCACCGCCAGCGAACTGGCCGAGGCCAAGCGCAAGCTGGCCGACGGCGGCCTCCAGGCGATGGCGATCCGGGCCCAGTGACGCCCGCGCGCCCGGCCACGTCCACCCGGTACCGACGCCGGCGGACCTCCGCACCGTCCCCTACAGGAGCGCAGCACGCATGACCCACACCGCCTTCATCACCGGCGCCACCTCCGGCTTCGGCCTGGCGGCCGCGCGCCGCTTCGTCGCCGCGGGCTGGAAGGTCGTGGCCACCGGCCGCCGCGCCGAGCGCCTGCAGGCGCTGGTCGAGGAACTGGGCGCGGCGAACGTGCACCCGGCCGCGTTCGACGTGCGCGACACGGCGGCGATGGAAGCGGCGCTGGCGGCGTTGCCGGAAGGCTTCGCCGGCATCGACGTGCTGGTCAACAACGCCGGCCTGGCCCTGGGCACCGCGCCGGCGCAGCAGGCCAGCCTGGACGACTGGCGCACGATGATCGACACCAACATCACCGCGCTGGTGACCCTGACCCATCGCCTGCTGCCGGCGCTGGTCGCGCGCAAGGGCGCGATCGTCAACGTCAGCTCGGTGGCCGGCGTGTATCCGTATCCCGGCGGCAACGTGTACGGCGGCACCAAGGCCTTCGTCAGCCAGTTCTCGCTGAACCTGCGCACCGACCTGCACGGCACCGGCGTGCGGGTGACCACGATCGAGCCGGGCATGGCCGAAACCGAGTTCACCGTGGTGCGCACCCACGGCAACCAGGCCGCCTCCGACGCGCTGTACAGGGACGCCTCGCCGATGACCGCCGAGGACATCGCCGAGCAGATCCACTACGTGGCCACCCTGCCGCCGCACTTGAACATCAACCGCCTGGAGATCATGCCGGTGAGCCAGAGCTTCGCCGGGTTCCAGGTCCACCGCGGCTAAGGACGCTTCCCTCGGCGGGAGCCGGCTTCGGCCGGCGGCATGTGCGGCATACGCGGGGGTGCCGACGCGCATGCATGGCGGTCGCCGGCTGAAGCCGGCCTCCAGCAAAGCGGTCGCAAGCCATCCGCACGCGCTGGCCGCGCGCGCTCAGTCCGGCGTCGCATCCGAAAGATAGGTATAGCCGGTCAGCCCCGCCTCCAGCGTCGCGGCGATGGCCTGCGCCTGCTCCTGCGGCAGCCCGGCCTCGCGCACGCGTTGGGCGTAGATCGTGCGCAGGTCGTCCAGGCGGTAGCCCACGTAGTCCAGCATCACGTCGGTGGTGTCGCCGCGACGCTGCTGGGCCAGCGCGTAGCCGCCGCCGGCGGTGAGCCGCACTTCCACCGCGTCGGTGTCGCCGAACAGATTGTGGATGTCGCCCAGGATCTCCTGGTAGGCGCCGATCAGGAAGATGCCGATCCGGTAGCCCTCGCCGTGGCGCACCGAATGCAGCGGCAGCGAGGTGTCCAGGCCGCCGTTCTCCACGTAGGTCTTGACCGTGCCGTCGGAGTCGCAGGTCATGTCGGCGATCACGCCGCGCCGGTCCGGCGCCTCGTCCAGGCGCTCGATCGGCACGATCGGGAACACCTGGCCGATCGCCCAGGCGTCGGGGATGGACTCGAACACGCTGAAGTTGACGAAATACTTGTCCACCAGGCGGTCGTTGAGTTCGTCCAGCACCGCGCGGTGGTTGCGCTCGCTCATGTCCAGGCGCACGCGCACGCCATGGGCCAGGGCGTAGAACAGGTCGTCCACGCGGGCGCGCTGCGGCAGGTCGATCTGGCCCAGGGCGTAGGCGGCCAGGCCCTCGGCGTGGAAGTGCAGGGCCTCGTGGTACAGCTCCAGCGCCGGGCGCCGGTCCAGGTCGGCGTGCAGCTCGCGCAGGTGGCGGATGGCGGCCGGCTCGTCGTCGTGGGCATCGGGCACGCGGCCCTCCGGCGCGGCCTCCACCTCGATGGTGTTGGCCACCAGCACGGCGTGGTGGGCGGTCATGGCGCGGCCGCACTCGGTGACGATGCGCGGCGGCACCAGGCCCTGCTGCGCGCAGGCCTCGGCCAGGGGCTGGACGATGTTGGACGCGTACTGGCTCAGGCCGTAGTTGATCGAGCACTCGCTGCGCGAGCGGGTGCCCTCGTAGTCGATGCCCAGGCCGCCGCCCACGTCCATGTAGCGCACCTTCGCGCCCAGGCGCGAGAGTTCGCTGAAGTAGCGCACCGCCTCGCGCATGCCGTTGGCGATGTCGCGCACGTTGGAGATCTGCGAGCCCATGTGGAAGTGCAGCAGTTGCAGGCAGTCGGTCATGCCGATTTCGCGCAGCGCCTTCCACAGGTCCAGCAACTGGCGCGGGGACAGGCCGAACTTGGCCTTGTCGCCGCCGCTGTTCTGCCACTTGCCCGCGCCCAGCGAGGCCAGGCGCATGCGCACGCCCAGGCCCGGCTGTACGCCGAGGGCGCGCGCCTCCTCCAGCACCAGGGCCAGCTCGGAGGGCTTCTCGATGACGATGAAGGTCTCCAGCCCGAGCTTGCGGCCGATCAGGGCCAGGCGGATGTACTCGCGGTCCTTGTAGCCGTTGCAGACGATCAGGCCGCCCGGGCGCGACAGCGCCAGCACCGCCATCAGTTCCGGCTTGCTGCCCGCCTCCAGGCCGAAGCCCTCGCCATGGTGGCCGGCCAGGGTGCCGGCGACGCTGCGATGCTGGTTGACCTTGATCGGGTACACCGCGGTATAGCCGCCGGCGTAGTCCCACTCGGCCATGGCCTGGGCGAAGGCGGCCTGCAGCCGGCCCAGGCGGTCGCCGAGGATGTCGGGGAAGCGCAGCAGCAGCGGCAGTTGCATGCCCTGCGCGCGCGCGGCCTCCACCAGCGCCGGCAGCGCCAGCGAGGGACCTTCCGCGCCGCGCGGCAGCACCTGCATGCGGCCGTCGGCCACGTCGAAATAGCCGTCGGACCAGTGCGGGATGGACCAGGTCTTGCGGGCGTGGTCGGCGGACCAGTCGCTCATCGGCATGCGGCTCGGGAGGCGGAAAGGACGCGCATTCTACCGCTGCGGTTCACGATGCTCCGTTACAATGCGCGCCCTCCGCCGCCGGCCTTGGGCCACGGCGAAGACCGGCGCGTGCCGCGAAGGCCGCCCGCGCCGCCCCCCGAGCCCCACCGAGGACAGCCATGACCCCCCTGGACAACTGGTACATCGAGCGTTTCGAGCCGACCGGATCGGCCATCGGCTACCGCGTGGAGGCCAAGCTGGACGAGGTGCGCTCGCCGTTCCAGAAGATCGAGGTGTACCGGACCACCGACTGGGGCAACCTGATGCTGATCGACGGCGCGGTGATGCTCACCAGCCGCGACAACTTCCTGTACCACGAGATGATCGCCCACCCCGCGCTGTTCACCCACGCCGACCCGAAGCGGGTGGTGATCATCGGCGGCGGCGACTGCGGCACCCTGCGCGAAGTGCTCAGGCACCCGGGCGTGGAGCGCGCGACCCAGTGCGACATCGACGAGCAGGTCACGCGCATGGCCGAGAAGCACTTCCCCGAACTGTGCCAATCCAACGGCGATCCGCGCGCCGAGCTGCTGTTCGACGACGGCGTGGCCTACATGGCCCAGTGCCCGGCCGGCAGCGTGGACGTGGTGATCGTGGACTCCACCGATCCGGTCGGCCCGGCCGAGGGCCTGTTCAACCGGTCGTTCTACGAAAGCTGCTACCGCGCGCTGAAGGACGACGGCATCCTGGTGCAGCAATCCGAATCGCCGCTGGCCCAGCTCGAACTGATCAAGGCCATGCGCTCGGAAATGGGCAAGGCGGGCTTCTCCACCTTCAAGACCCTGCCGTTCCCGCAGCCGTGCTATCCCACCGGCTGGTGGAGCGTGACGATGGCCCGCAAGGGCCGGGACTTCGCCTTCCGCGACGGCGACGCGGCGGCCAAGGGCTTTCCCACCCACTACTACAGCGCGCACCTGCACCACGGCGTGCTGGTGGCCCCGCCGTTCGTGGCGCAGGCGCTGGGCGAAACCTGCGCCCGAGGCTGAACGCCAGTCGACTGGCGAGCCGGCGATGCGGGCCCAAGACGGCCCGGATTCACGAAAATTCAACAAGTGTTGCCGCCGTGCAACACACCAACGGCCGGGTGGCGTCAATCGGCGCCGCCGCGGGCCGTAGGCTTTCCTCCCCTACGTCATCCGTTTCCGGCCGCGGCTCGTCGCCACGCCGGAACCCATTCGCCAATGCATCTGCCCCTGACCCTGGCCGGCCGGCTCCCGGCCGCATCCCCCGACAATGCGCGGCTGCTCAAGCGCGGCGAACGCCTGCTCGAGCCCGACGTCTACGTCACCTGCCTGCACGACGTCCCCACCGTGATGAAGGACTACGGCCGCTACCGGCGCACGATGCTGGCCCCGGTGGCGCGGCTGCTGGTGCGGCGCGAGGCGCGCACGCTGCGCCGCCTGCGCGGCTGGGCGCACGCGCCGGTGCTGCTGGGCATCGTCGGCGGGCTGGCGCTGGCCATGGAGTTCGTCCCCGGCCAGCCGCTGGGCACCGAGGCGCAAGTCGACGATGAAACCTTCCGCCGCCTGCGCGGCGCGGTGGCGCACCTGCACGCCAACGGCATCACCCACAACGACCTGCACCCGGCCAACGTCATGGTGGACGGCGACCGGGTGGTGCTGCTGGACTTCACCGCCTCGCTGCGGCTGCCGCGCTGGATGCGCAACGCGCCGCTGCTGCGCGAACTGCGCCGCGGCGACCTGGCCAACGCCTTCAAGATCGAGCAGCGCCTGACCGGGCGCGCGCCCGGCGAATACCTGTCCACGGTGCTGGCCGACCCGCGCTGGGTGACGGCCGTGCGCGACGGCTGGAAGCGCCTGTACCGCCGGCTGCGCAGCCGCTGACGGCCGCCCGGCGGGAGCGCCGCGC
This sequence comes from Pseudoxanthomonas broegbernensis, assembly GCF_014202435.1. Taxonomy (GTDB): domain Bacteria; phylum Pseudomonadota; class Gammaproteobacteria; order Xanthomonadales; family Xanthomonadaceae; genus Pseudoxanthomonas; species Pseudoxanthomonas broegbernensis. Next base: position 86,089 of record NZ_JACHGU010000004.1, read on the forward strand.
GCTCAGAGCGCGTCGGCGTCCACTTCCCCGGTGCGGATGCGCACCACCCGGCCCAGGTCGTACACGAACACCTTGCCGTCGCCGATCTTGCCGGTGCCGGCCGACTTGACGATGGCCTCGACCACGCCTTCGACCTGATCGTCGGTCACCGCCACCTCGACCTTCACCTTGGGCAGGAAGTCGACCACGTACTCGGCGCCGCGGTACAGCTCAGTATGGCCCTTCTGCCGGCCGAAGCCCTTGACCTCGGTGACGGTGATGCCGGCGATGCCCTGGCTGGCCAGTGCTTCGCGCACGTCGTCCAGCTTGAACGGCTTGATCACGGCCATGATCATCTTCATCCGGCGGGTCTCCAACGATGCGGTGGTTGCGGGACGCACAGGATAACGCGAGGCGCGCTTGTCAGGCCCCTCCCGCTCCGGTTCAATGCGCGCGCCGAGATCGGATTTTCCCGACGGCGCGGGGCGGCCTGTCCCGATGCCGGCGCGCCCTGCCGCCGGCGCAGACTGCCCGTTCCGCCGGAGGAATGCCCATGATCGACCTCAACCATATCGACGACCTCGCCCGCCGCCTGAGCGACCTGGTCCCGCCGGGGCTGCGCGAATCGGGCGAGGAACTCCAGGCCGGCTTCCGCGCCGTGCTGCAGGCCGGTCTGGCCCGGCTGGACCTGGTGACCCGCGAGGAGTTCGAGGTGCAGCGCGCGGTGCTGCTGCGCACCCGCGAGAAGCTCGAAGCGCTGGAGCGCGCGATGCAGGCATGGGAGGCGCGGCCCGGCGAGCCCGGCGTCCGGCCGCACGACCGCGACCCGCACTGACCGGCCGGCCATGAGCCTGGCGCTGGTGCACAGCCGCGCCCGGTCCGGCATCCAGGCCCCGCCGGTCCAGGTCGAGGTCCACCTCTCCGGCGGCCTGCCCAGCACCCAGATCGTCGGCCTGCCGGCCGCGGCGGTACGCGAATCGCGCGACCGCGTGCGCGCGGCCATCCTGTGCGCGCGGTTCGAGTACCCGCAGCGGCGCATCACCATCAACCTGGCCCCGGCCGACCTGCCCAAGGACGGCGGCCGCTTCGACCTGCCCATCGCCCTGGGCATCCTCGCCGCCAGCGGCCAGATCGACCGCGACGCCCTGGCCGGTTGCGAGTTCCTCGGCGAACTGGGCCTGACCGGCGAGCTGCGCCCGGTCGACGGCGTGCTGCCGGCGGTGCTGGCCGCCGCGCGCGACGGCCGCCGCCTGGTGGTCCCGGCCGGCAGCGGCGCCGAGGCCGGGCTGGCGGGCGGGGCCGAGGCCTATGTCGCCCGCACCCTGCTGGAAGCCTGCGCCGGCCTGGGCGGGCGCACCGCGCTGCCGCGCGCCCGGGCGCATGCCGCCACCGCGCCGCCCGACGCCCCCGACATGGCCGACGTGCGCGGCCAGGCCCAGGCACGGCGCGCGCTGGAGGTGGCCGCGGCCGGCGGCCACCACCTGCTGATGAGCGGCCCGCCCGGCTGCGGCAAGACCCTGCTGGCCACGCGTCTGCCCGGCCTGTTGCCGGAGGCTTCCGAGGCCGAGGCGCTGGAGACGGCGGCGGTGGCCTCCATCAGCGGCCGCGGGCTGGACCCGGCCCGCTGGCGCCAGCGCCCCTGGCGCAGCCCGCATCATGGCGCCAGCGCCGTGGCCCTGGCCGGCGGCGGCAGCCCGCCGCGGCCGGGGGAGATCTCGCTGGCGCACAACGGTGTGCTGTTCCTGGACGAACTGCCCGAATGGAGCCGCGCCGCGCTGGAAGTGCTGCGCGAGCCGCTGGAATCGGGCCGCATCACCGTCTCCCGGGCCGCGCGCAGCGCCGAGTTCCCCGCGCGCTTCCAGCTCGTCGCGGCGATGAACCCCTGCCCCTGCGGCTGGGCCGGCGACCCGTCGGGCCGCTGCCGCTGCTCCCCGGACATGGTCCGCCGCTACTGGGGCCGGCTGTCCGGGCCGCTGCTGGACCGGATCGACCTGCATCTGGCCATGGCCCGGCTGCCGCCGGCCCTGCTGCGGCCCGACGCGCCGCCCGGCGAATCCAGCCGGGCCATCCGCGCCCGGGTACAGGCGGCCCGCCGACGCCAGCGCGACCGCGGCGGCCGCCTCAATGCCCAGCTCGAACAGGCCGGGCTGGCCGAGGCCTGCCGCCTGGACGCCGCCGACCTGGGCCTGCTCGAACAGGCCGGCGAACGCCTGCAGTTGACCGCGCGCAGCCTGCACCGGGTACTGCGCGTGGCCCGCACCATCGCCGACCTGGACGCCAGCCCCGCCATCGCCACCGCGCACCTGGCCGAGGCGCTGGGCTACCGGATGCCGGCGCCCAGCCCCGGAACATAGGCGGGCCGCGCATGCCGGCGGCGCACCGGGCGGGCGCCGTGGCCGCTTTCAGTCCGCCGGCGGCGCATCGGCCTCGTCGACCCAGTGCACGCGGTTGCCGCCCTGGCGCTTGGCCTCGTACAGGGCCGCGTCGGCGCGCGCGTACCAGTCGTTCCAGTCGCCTTCCGGATCGACCAGGCAGGCGCCCACGCTGACCGCGCAGATGGTCGGCACCGCCTGTTGCAGCCGCAGCAGGCTGCGGGTGGTGGCGATGACGAATTCCGCGTAGCGCATGACGTCCTCGCGCTGCTGGGCACTGACCAGCAGGCAGAACTCGTCGCCGCCCAGGCGGCAGGGGAAGTCGTCGGTGCCGGCGACCGAGCGCAGGATGCCGGCGATGTTCTGCAGCACGCGGTCGCCCACCAGGTGGCCGTGGTCGTCGTTGACTTGCTTGAAGCGGTCGCAGTCCACCAGCAGCAGGCCCATGCCGGCGCCGGCCGCGAGCGCGCGGCGCTCCTGCAGGTGCAGGGCCAGGCCGCGGCGGTTGTACAGGCCGGTGAGCTCGTCGATGCGGATCAGCGCCTCGGTGCGGCTGAGCTGGTGGGTGGTGACGTGGAGGTTGTCCAGGGCCGCCTCCAGGTCCTGGTTGCGGCGCCGCAACTGGCGGATGAGGTTCTGCTCGTTGAGCACCACCCGGGTGATCGAGCGGCGCAGGAACTGCGCCACCAGCACCGGGTCGCGCTCCAGCAGGCGCTGGAAACCGGCCTGGCCCAGTTCCACCAGGCGGCCGTCGCCGACGGCCACCGCGTCGGCGCCGCGGGTGTGCTCGCCGATCAGCAGGCCCAGTTCGCCGAAGAACTCCTGCGGGCCGAGGTGCTTGACCGGCAGGTCGCCGCCGGAGTCCAGCTCGATCCGGCCTTCGGCGACCAGGTACATGACCTCGCCGAGATCGCCGCGCCGGAAGATGCGCTCGCCGGCGTGGACCACGCGCTCGCGTCCGACCGTGGCGAACAGGTCGAACTCGCGCGCGGCCAGCACCTCCGCCGCGCCGCTGCCGCCGGCGTCCTGGCCGGCTCCGTCCCGGACACCGCGCTGCATGGCGTCGATTTCCATCCCGCACCCCTGCCTGGTCCCCTTCCAGGCCAATCGCCAACGATACCATTCCCTTCGTTTTGTGACCGGCATCTCAGCCAACATGCGATGAACGGTCCCTTCCGCCCCTTGGGCGGACACCGGACGTCCGGTGGCGGACGGCGCCGAAGCGGGAACTCCGCCCCCTCCCCCCGCCGGCGCATGCGCCGGTGGAGGGCCTCCACCCGCGTCAGGCCGCGGCGCGGTCGTGGAACTGCGCTTCCTCGGTCGAGCCGGCCAGGGCGGTGGTCGAGGACTGGCCTTGCTGGATGGCCTGGGTCACCGCGTCGAAGTAGCCGGTGCCGACCTCGCGCTGGTGCTTGACCGCGGTGAAGCCCTTGCCGGCGGCGGCGAACTCGGCCTCCTGCAGCTCGACGAAGGCGCTCATTTGGCGGCGCGCGTAGCCGTGGGCCAGGTTGAACATGGAGTAGTTCAGCGCGTGGAAGCCGGCCAGGGTGATGAACTGGAACCGGTAGCCGTAGGCCGCGATCTCCTTCTGGAACCTGGCGATGGCCGCGTCGTCCAGGTTCTTCTTCCAGTTGAAGCTGGGCGAGCAGTTGTAGGCCAGCAGCTTGCCCGGGTACTTGGCATGGATCGCCTCGGCGAACTTGCGGGCGAACTCCAGGTCCGGCCTGCCGGTCTCGCACCAGACCAGGTCGGCGTAGGGCGCGTAGGCCAGGCCGCGGCTGATCGACTGCTCCAGGCCGTTGCGGACCTTGTAGAAGCCTTCGACGGTGCGCTCGCCGGTGGCGAACGGCCGGTCGTTGTCGTCGATGTCCGAGGTCAGCAGGTCGGCGGCCTCGGCGTCGGTGCGCGCGACCAGGATCGTCGGCACGCCCATCACGTCGCTCGCCAGGCGCGCGGCGTTGAGCTTCTCCACCGCCTCGCGGGTCGGCACCAGCACCTTGCCGCCCATGTGCCCGCACTTCTTCACCGAGGCCAGTTGGTCCTCGAAGTGCACGCCGGCCGCGCCGGCCTCGATCATCGCCTTCATCAGCTCGAAGGCGTTGAGCACGCCGCCGAAGCCGGCCTCGGCGTCGGCCACGATCGGCTGCAGGAAGTCGATCGGTTCGCCGCTCCCGCTCGCCTTCGTTTCCGCATGCTGCAACTGGTCGGCGCGCAGCAGCGCATTGTTGATCCGGCGGACCACCGCCGGCACCGAGTCGGCCGGGTACAGCGACTGGTCCGGGTACATCTGACCGGCCAGGTTGGCGTCGGCGGCCACCTGCCAGCCGGACAGGTAGATCGCCTTCAGCCCGGCCTTGACCTGCTGCATGGCCTGGTTGCCGGTCAGCGCGCCCAGGGCGTTGACGAAGTCCTCGGTGTGCAGGGACTTCCACAGCTTCTGCGCGCCCAGCCGGGCGATGGAATGCTCGACCGGGACGGTGCCGCGCAGGCGCACCACGTCGGCGGCGGTGTAGGTGCGGGCGATGCCGGCCCAGCGCGGGTCGGTGTTCCATTCGTGCTGGATCTGCTCGGCGGTCTTCAGCGGGGTCATGGCGGTTCTCCATGGGGCGGGGGTCGTGGCGAAGAGGGGGTTCTTCCGTAGGAGCCGGCTTCAGCCGACTCCTGCAAGGGCCTTCCACCGCGATCCCGGAGGGACGGGATCGCGACGGTCGGTCAATCGATCCGCGCGTAGGCCGGCAGGGTCAGGAACTCGACCAGGTGGCAGGCGCGGGTCAGCGCGTCGAGCAGGGCGGTGGCCTCGGCGATGCGCGCGCCGCCCGGCAGCGCGGCGGTATCGCCCAGCCGGCCCGGCAGCGCGGCCAGGGCCTGCTCGAACAGGGCGAAGTCGATCGCCGTGCCGTCGTCCAGGTGCACCGGGCGGCCCTCGGCGTGGCGGCCGCGCGGGTCGGACAGGTGCAGCCACTGCCACAACTGGGCGCGGGCGATCTCGGCGGTGGCCGCGTCCTCCATCATCCCGTGGATCGGCACGCAGCCGTTGCCGTCCAGCCACGCGGCCAGGTAGCGCACGCAGACCTCGACGTTGTTCTCGAACCCGGCGCGGGTGATGGTGCCCTCGCTGGGACGGATCAGGTCGTCGCGGGTGACGTGCACGTCCTGCCGCAGCACGTGGTGCTGGTTGGGCGTGGGCATGTGCGCGTCGAAGATCGACCGCGCCACCGGGATCAGCGCCGGGTGTGCCACCCAGGTGCCGTCGTGGCCGGCGGCGACCTCGCGCAGCTTGTCCGCGCTCACCCGCGCCATCGCCCGGGCGTTGGCCGTCTCGTCGCCGGCGATCGGGATCTGCGCGGCCATGCCGCCCATGGCGTGCGCACCGCGATGGTGGCAGGTGCGGATCAGCAGTTCCGAATAGGCCTTCAGGAACGGCTGGGCCATGGTCACCTGGCCGCGCTCGGGCAGCACCTTGTCGGCATGGGCGCGGAAGGTCTTCAGGTAGGAGAAGATGTAGTCCCAGCGCCCGCAGTTCAGGCCGACGACGCGGTCCTTCAGTGCGTGCAGGATCTCGTCCATCTCGAAGACCGCCGGCAGGGTCTCGACCAGCACGGTGACCTTCATCTGCCCGTGCGGCAGGCCCAGCATCGCCTCGGCGTGCGCCAGCGCGGCCTCCCACAGCGCCGCCTCCTCCATGCTCTGCAGCTTGGGCAGGTAGAAGTACGGGCCGCGGTCGTTGGCCGTCAGCGTGCGCGCGTTGTGCCAGGCGAACACGGCCATGTCGAACAGGCCCGCGGCGATCGGCTCGCCATCCACCCGCACGTGCTTCTCGTCCAGGTGCCAGCCGCGCGGGCGCACGATCAGCACCGCGCGATCGTCGTACGGGCGCAGGCGGTATTGGCGGCCGTCGCCGGCGGTGTACGCCAGGGTGCCGTCCACCGCCGCGGCCAGGGCGCGCTGGCCGGCCAGCAGGTTGCGCCAGGTCGGCGCGGTGGAATCCTCGAAGTCGGCCATGTAGCACTGCGCGCCGGAGTTCAGCGCGTTGATCACCATCTTCGGGTCGGTCGGCCCGGTGATCTCCACGCGACGGTCGCGCAGCGCGCGCGGGATCGGCGCGACCTTCCAGTCGTCCTGGCGGATGGCGGCGGTGTCGGCGCGGAAGTCCGGCAGGCCGCCGGCGTCGAAGAAGGCCTGGCGCTCGCGGCGCGCGGCCAGGCAGGCACGGCGCTCCGGTTCGATGGCGCGGTGCAGGGACACCAGCAGGCCCAGCAGCGGCGCCGGCAGCAACCGCTCCTGGCCGGCGACGCGCTCGGTCAGCGCAAGCCCGACCGAAGGACGCGGGACGGCGGCCACGGCGGCGAAGCGGCCGGCGGGACGGGGCGGCGGGATGGAAGTCGCGGCGGCGGCGGTGGGGGACATGGCAGGCTCCTGAGCGGCTTGGTTCGGGAGCCCACGCTGCAGTGCGGCAAACTATTTGACAAAACAGTTTTGTCAATGTATTGCATAAGTTTCACTAATATATAGGCACAACTCCCGTGCCGGCGCCCGCAAGCCCCCGTTTTTCCTATAAATCCGACCGGCTCAAGCCGTTGCGGGCGTTCTGCCAGACGGTGCGCCTGGGCTCGGTATCGCGGGCCGCGGAAGCGCTTTTCGTCAGCCAGCCGGCCATCAGCCTGCAGTTGCAGGCGCTGGAGCGCGACCTGGGCGTGCCGCTGCTGGAGCGCAACGGACGCCGCCTGGCGCCCACCCGCCAGGGCGAGGTGCTGTACGAGATGGCGCTGCCGCTCGTGGAGCAGCTCGACGGGCTGGAAGCGGCCTTCCGCGACCGGGTCCGCGGCCTGGACGCGGGCGAGCTGAGGATCGCCGCCAACGGATCGACCATCCTCTACCTGCTGCCCAGAATCGTGGAGGCGTTCCGCGCCAGGCACCCGGAGGTGCGCCTGGCCCTGCACAACGTGGTCACCAGCGAGGGCACCGACCTGCTGCGCGAGGATGCGGTGGAACTGGTGGTGGGCACCCTGCTGGACGTGCCCGCGGACCTGAGCTACGAGGCGGCCTACCGCTTCGAGCAGTTGCTGATCGCCCCGCCCGGCCACCCGCTGCTGCGGAAGCCGCGCCTGTCCCTGCAGGACCTGGCCGAGCACCCGCTGATCCTGCCGCCCAAGCGGCAGATCACCTGGCGCCTGGTGGACCTGGTGCTGCAGCAGAACCGGGTGCCGTACACCGCGGCGCTGGAAGTCAGCGGCTGGGACGTGATCAAGCAGTACGTGGCCATGGGCATGGGCGTGTCGATCGTGCCGTCCATCTGCCTGGGCGAGGCTGACCGCGACCGCCTGGCCTCGCGCTCGCTGGCCGCCTTCTTCCCCTCGCGCACCTACGGCGTGGTGGTGCGCAAGGGCCGGGTGCTCTCGCCGCAGGCGCGCGCCTTCATCGCCCTGATCAAGCCGGACCTGCTGGCGCCGCGCGAGTACGACCAGAGCGGGCATTCGGAGCGCTGAACCGCCGGGCCGCACCGTCCTCGGGAGCCGGCCCGGCGGCCCGTTGCATGCGCGCGCGCTATCGTGGCGGCCTCGCCCCTCGCAGCGGCCCGCATGCGCAGCTTCCTCGACTTCAGCTCCTGGTCCTCCCTGCTCACCACCGTGCTCGGGCTGGTGCTGGTATCGCTGGTGGCGATCGGCATCCGCCTGGTGTTCATGCAGACCCTGCAGCGCCGGCGCGAGCGTGAGAACCGCCAGATCAACGAACGCCTGAAGACACTGATCGCCGCCTACAAGACCCTGGGCGGCTCGTTCACCGGCGAACTGGGGGTCGATCCCCGCCACCTGCGCGACCGGCTGCGCGGTACCGACACGGCGCAAGCGCCCGCCGACGACGAAGAGCCGGCGGGCACCGGCGCCGAACGCCGGCGCCGCATCCGCGACGCGGTCGAGGCCGCGCTGTCGGACGTGATCCTGCTCGGCACCGAGGAACAGGTGCGCCTGGCCGCGCGGGCCGCCGACGACATGGTCGCCGGGCGCAGCATCCAGACCGCGGCGCTGGTGGCGTCCCTGCGCGGCTTCATCCGCCAGGCGCTGGACCTGGAGCCGATCCCGCCGGACCTTTCCGTTCCCAACCAGGGCCCGCTGCGGGTGGTGGTCGCCGGCGGCGGCAAGAAGGGCGAGGGCGACAAGGGCGGTGGCGGTGGACGCGGTGGCGGTGGCGGAGGAGGAATGGCCGCGGGCGCCGGTGCGGGTGCAGGCATGTCCCTGGGCCGCAGGGGTGCGTCCGGGGCATCCGCCGATCCCGACCCGGCCGACCCATAGCCTCCTCGTACGGCTCAGCGGGGGAAGACGGCCGCTGCGGCACCCGGCGTGTGCCGGCACAGGCGGCCCCGGTCACCGGCAGGCAGGCGAAAAAGAGACCCGGGGCTTCCGGCGCCCTCGCCCGCCAGGCGCCGCGGCATGCAGCCGGCCGGCGCCTGCGGCCAATCCGCCCCGCGATCGCGGCGACGCGCACGTTCAGACCGTGCCGCGGTTCCTGCCCATCCACGGCCGGTACCACGCGCGGATAGCCGCCATGTCGGCCTGCATGTCGCCGGTGGTGCGGAACAGCGGGCCGATGCCGATGGTCCTCTCCGGATAATGGAAGTACGCCATCAGCACCGGCACCTGCGCCGCGTCGGCGATCTTCCAGAAGCCGCTCTTCCACCGCGCGACCCGGCTGCGCGTGCCCTCGGGCGTGAGCGCGAACCACATCCGCGGCGAGTCGCGGATCATCTCCACCGCCTGCTCCACCACGCCCTGCGGCCGGCTGCGGTCCACCGGGATCACCCCAAGCCGGTGCAGCAGCGGCGACAGCGGCCACCAGAACAGCGAGTCCTTGCCCAGCACGCGCACGTCGAAGCCCAGCGCCAGCTTGGCGGCCATGCCCCACACCCCGTCCCAATTGGACGAATGCGGCGCGGCGATCAGCACCAGCCTGGGCACATCCGGCAGGGTGCCGGCCACGCGCCAGCCGCCCACGCGCAGCACGCTGCGACCGATCCAGCGGGAGAGGCGGTGCTGGCGCCCGACCTGCGGCATGCTCGGCGGGATCGCCGGCAGCAGCGGCGCGCGCGCGGCCATGGCGTCAGTCCCAGCCGCGCGTGCTGCGCCCGCGCTTGATCTGGCTGCGCTCGCGCTTGCCCTGCAGGCGGCGCTGCTGGGAGCCGCGCGTGGGCTTGGTCTGGATGCGCGGCTTGGGCACCGACAGCCCGGCGGCGACGAAGGCGGCCAGCCGCTCGCGTGCATCCTGGCGGTTGCGGTCCTGGGTACGGAAGCGCTGGGCGTCGATCACCAGCACGCCCTCGTCGGTGAGGCGGCGATCGCGCCGCGCCAGCAGCCGGGCGCGCAGGGCTTCCGGCAGCGAGGGCGAGCCGGCGACGTCGAAGCGCAGCTCCACCGCGCTGGAGACCTTGTTGACGTTCTGCCCGCCGGCGCCGCTGGCGCGCACGAAGCGCTCGACGATCTCCGCTTCGGGAATCGCCAGGCCGGGGCTGATGATGAGTGCGTCGGCGGGCATGGAACGATTGTATGTACGTGCCCGGCCCGCTGGCGAACCTGGGCGCCGGGGACGCGGGCGCCGGGTCGCGGTCGGGCCCGCTCCTACAGCGGCGAAGGCGGCTGCCAACCGAACAGGTCCAGCGCCCTGCCGTACTCGGCGTCCAGCGGCGCCTGCACCCGCAGCGCGCGGCCGTCGTGCGGATGCGGGAAGCCCAGCACCCACGCATGCAGCAGCATCCGGTGCACGCCGCGCATGCGGAAGATGCGGTTGTGGCGGCCGTCGCCGTGGCTGGTATCGCCGATCAGGTGGTGGGAGGCGTGCTTGAGGTGGCGGCGGATCTGGCGGAAGCGGCCGGTCTGCGGCGCGCACTCCAGCAGCGCGTAGCGCGAGGTGGGGAAGCCGGAGGCGGGCACCTCCAGCTCGCCGGTCGCCAGCCTGCGGAAGCGCGTGACCGCCTCCTTCTTCTGCGGCTTGCCCGGCCCGCCGTCGAGCGGGTGGTCGATGGCGAAGTCCTGTTCCGGCCAGCCGCGGCACACCGCCAGATAGCGCTTGTGCAGGCGCTGGGCCATCACCGCCCTGCCCAGTGCCGAGGCGGCCTCGCGGTCGAAGGCCAGCAGCAGGCAGCCGCTGGTGGCGCGGTCCAGGCGGTGGACCAGATGGATCGGACGGCCGAACTGCGCGCGCAGGCGGTCGGCGGCGAAGTCGGTCTCGCCGGCGGCCAGCACGCTGTCGTGCACCATCAGCCCGGCGGGCTTGTCCACCACCGCCAGCCACGCGTCCTCGTACAGCACCGGCAACCGCATGCATCCTCTCCGCGCCGCTGGGCGGCATCTGCGAAACTGTCGGGCGACGGGCTTGCCCATGCCTGCCCATGGAAACCACGGATGATTCCCACCCGACCGATTCTCGCATTCGCACTGGCCTTCGCACTTGCGCTGTCGGCCGTCCCGGCCGCGGCGCAGGCTCCCGCGCCGCCGAAGGGCATGACCGCCGGCCCCAGCATCGAGGGCATCAGCGAATACACCCTGGACAACGGCCTGCGCGTGCTGCTGTTCCCCGACCCGACCAAGCCGGCGGTCACCGTCAACCTGGTCTACGGCGTCGGCTCCGCGCACGAGGACCACGGCCAGACCGGCATGGCCCACCTGCTCGAACACCTGCTGTTCAAGGGCACGCCGGCCCACGCCGACATCAGCGGGGAAATGAAGCGCCGCGGCATCGCCTTCAACGCCACCACCTCGCTGGACCGCACCAGCTACTTCGCCTCGTTCCCGGCCAGCGAGGACACTCTGGCATGGGTATTGCGCATGGAGGCCGACCGCATGGTCGACTCGCGCCTTGCGCAGTCCGACCTGGACAGCGAGATGACCGTGGTCCGCAACGAACTGGAAGCCGGCGAGAACAATCCGTCCGCCGTGCTCATCCAGCGCCTGCGCTCCACCGCGTTCCTGTGGCATGCCTACGGCCGCTCCACCATCGGCGCGCGCTCCGACGTGGAGGCCATGGACATCGGCCGGCTGCGCGCCTTCTACCGCACCTGGTACCGCCCCGACAACGCCACCTTGGTGATCGCCGGCCGGATCGACCCGGCGGCCGTGCTGGGCCAGGTGCGCGCCGCGTTCGGGCCGCTGCGCAAACCCACCGCCGCGCTGCCGCAGGCGCCGACCGTGGAGCCGGCGCAGGACGGCGAGCGCGAGGTCACCGTGCGCCGCAGCGGCGACCTGCGCCTGGTCGCCGCCGCGTACCACATTCCCGCCCGCGCCCATGCCGACAGCGCCGCCTTGGCCGTGCTGGTCCAGGTGCTGGGCCACACGCCCGGCGGCCGCCTGCACCGGGCGCTGGTGGAACCGCACATCGCCGCCGGCATCGGCGCCAGCGCCGAGGCGCGCGCCGCGCCGGGTCTGCTCACCGCGGTGGCGGTGCAGCCGAGGGAGGGCGACCCGCAGCGGGCGCAGGAGGCGCTGCTCGCGCAACTGGAGGGCATCGCCGCGCAGCCGGTCACCGAGGAGGAGACGGCCCAGGCGCGGCAACGCCTGGCCAACGACTACGCGCTGTACTTCACCGACGTCAACGCGGTGGGCATGGGCTTGTCCGAGTCCATCGCCGCCGGCGACTGGCGGCTGCTGTTCACCAGCCGCGACGCCATCGCCGCGGTGACGGCCGAGGACGTCAACCGGGTCGCGTCGGCCTACCTGCGCGCCAGCAACCGCACCCTGGCCCGCTTCGTGCCCACCGACGCGCCCGACCGCGTGGAAGTGCCGTCCGCGCCGGCGGCGGCGGACGTGGTGGCCGGCTACGCGGGGCGGGAGGCGGTGGATGCGGGCGAGCACTTCGAGGCCACCCCCGCCAACATCGAGGCACGTACCCGGCGCGTCGTCCTGGGCGAGGGCCTGAAGGTGGCGCTGCTGCCCAAGCGCACCCGTGGCGGCACGGTAGTGGCGACCGGCAGCTTCCGGTTCGGGGACGCGGCCTCGCTGGCCGGGCGCGGCCACGTCGCGGGGCTGGTCGGCGCGATGCTGATGCGCGGCTCGCAGGGCATGGACCGGGTGCAGATCGACCGCCGCCTGGAAGCGCTGCAGACCAAGGGCGGGGTGGGCGGCGGCCTGCAGGGTGCGGACCTGTCGCTGCTCAGCCGCCGCGAGCACCTGCCCGAGGCGCTGGCGCTGATGGCCACGCTGCTGCGCGAACCGGCATTCCCGCAGGACGAGTTCGAGCAGTTGCGGCTGCAGGCCATCACCGGCCTGGAAGCCTCGCGCAAGGAACCGGGCAGCATCGCCGGCCAGGCGCTGGCGCTGCACTTCGACCCGTGGCCGGCCGGCCACCCGCTGCACGTGGACACGCTGGACGAATCGCTGGCCAAGGTGCGCGCGCTCACCCGCGAGGACCTGGTCGCCTTCCACCGCGATTTCTACGGCACCGCGCAGGGCGAGATCGCCATCGTCGGCGACTTCGACGCCGAGGCCATGCAGGCGCAGTTGCAGGCGCTGTTCGCCGGCTGGCGCAGCGCGCACCCGTACGCGCCCATCGACACGCGCCACACCGACGTGGCCCCGCTGCGCGAGCGCCTGCCCGCACCCGACAAGCCCAACGCCGTGCTGCTGGCGCGGCACAACCTGGCCTTGCGGGTCACCGATGCGGACTACCCGGCCATGGTCGTGGCCAACCGCGTGTTCGGCGGCGGCGCGCTGAAGTCGCGGCTGGGCGACCGCATCCGGCAGAAGGAGGGCCTGAGCTACGGCGTCTCCAGCGCGCTCAGCGCCGACGACAGCCTGGATGGACAGGACGACGCGGGCGCCTTCGCCATCCAGGCCATCGCCGCGCCGCAGAACATGGACCGGGTGCAGGCGGCCATCGGCGAGGAACTGGTCCGCCTGGTGGCCGACGGCATCACCGCCGAGGAGTTGCGCGACGGCGTGTCCGGCCTGATGACCGAGCGCGAGCAGGCCCGCGGCAGCGACGCCACCGTCGCGGCGATGCTGCGCGACCAGTCGTTCTTCGGCCGCACGATGCGCTTCACCGCCGACCTGGACGACACGTACCGCGCCCTCACCCTGGAGCAGGTCAATGCCGCCATCCGCCGCCACCTGCGCCCGGACGCGCTGAGCGCGATCGCCGCCGGCGACTTCGCCGCGGCGGTGGAGGACGTGCCGGAGGCCGTGGCCGCGCCCTAGCGGCCGCGCCCGGCGATGCGGCGCCGCCATGCGGGGGCCGGGGGGCGGGCGACCGCCGCCGATGTGCCGACCCTGTGCATGCGGCGCATGCCGCCGACTGAAGCCGGCTCCTACGGAGGGGGGCGGTATCCCCGCGCTAGCGCCGCGGCAGCGCCGCCAGCAGCGCCCACAGGCCGCCGATCCCGGCGATCCAGGCCGATGCCGGCACGCCCAGCAGCCGCGGGCCGCCGGCCTCCAGCGCGTACAGCACCGCGGCCACCAGCAGCAGGCCGCTGCCGAGGATGGCGGCCACCGAACGCCGCTGCATCACCTTGAGCGCATGCGCCAGTTCGGCCAGGTCGTGCGAGCGCACCTCCACCGCGTGCCGGCCCTGCACCTGCTGTTCCAGCCAGGCGTGCAGCAGGCGCGGCATGTCCGGGGCGCGGGTCATCAGTTCCGGGGCGCGCGTGCGCAGTTCGCGCAGCAGCCGGCGCGGGCTGTAGCGCTCGCGCAGGATGCGCTCGAGCACCGGGCGGGCCACCGCCCAGATGTCCAGGCGCGGGTCGAGCTGGCGGCCCACGCCCTCGATGTTGAGCAGGGTCTTCTGCAGCAGGATCAGTTGCGGCTGCAGGGTCAGCTCGTAGCGCTGCGCGGTGCGGAACAGCTTGGCCAGCACCTGCGCCAGCGAGACCTCGCTCAGCGGCCGGGTGAAGTACGGCTCGCACACCGCGCGCGCGGCCGCCTCGAGCTCGTCGATGCGCACGGTGGCCGGCATCCAGCCGGCCTCCACGTGCAACTGCGCGATGCGGCGGTAGTCCTGCTGGAAGATGGCCATGAAGTTCTCGGCCAGGTAGTACTGGTCCCGCGCCGAGAGCTGGCCGACGATGCCGAAGTCGAGCACGACGAAGCGCGGGTCGTCGCGCCGCGCCGGGTCGTCGTCGACCCAGATGTTGCCGGCGTGCGCGTCGGCGTGGAAGAAGTTGTCGCGGAACACCTGCGTGTAGAACACGCGCACGCCCTTGGCCGCCAGCACCCGGCGGTCGATGCCGGCCGCGTCCAGCGCGGCGATGTCGTCGGAGGGAATGCCACTGACCCGCTCCATGGTCAGCGCCCGCTGCGCGGTGTGGCTCCAGACCACCTCGGGCACGTACAAGTCCGGGGAGTCCTTCCACAGCCTGCGCATCACGCTGGCGTTGGCGCCCTCGCGCTGCAGGTCCAGCTCGGCGGCCAGGGTGGCCTGGATCTCGGCCACCACCGCCTGTGGGCGGATCTTGTCGGCGTTGGGATGGGTGCGCTCGACCAGGGCGGCCAGCGAACGCAGCAGGGCAAGGTCGGCGTCGATCTGCCGCTCGATGCCGGGGCGCAGCACCTTGACCACCACCTCGCGGCCGCCGTGCAGGCGCGCGGCGTGCACCTGGGCGACCGAGGCCGAAGCCAGCGGCACGGTATCGAACGCGGCAAAGGCCTCGGCCACCGGCCGGCCCAGCGCCTGCTCGACGATGGCGCGCGCCGCGTCGCCGTCGAACGGCGCCACCTGGTCCTGCAGCAGGGCCAGCTCGTCGGCGATGTCCGCCGGCAGCAGGTCGCGGCGTGTGGAAAGGATCTGCCCGAACTTGACGAAGATCGGCCCCAGTTCCTGCAGCGCCAGGCGCAGGCGCGCGCCACGCGGGCGCGCGGCCACGTCGGCCGCCGCGCGCGGCACGAACGGCTTGCCCAGGCGCAGCCAGCGCCCGGCGGCGGTACCGTCGAGCAGCGCGTCCAGGCGATAGCGCAACACCACCCGGCCGATGCGCCAGGCGCGCAGCGCGGCCCTCACGATATGCGCTCCGCGGCGGACAGCCGGGCCACGCGCGCGGCCAGCCGTTCGACATCGTCGCGCAGCGCGTCCACGTCGTCGTGGAAGGCGGACAACTCGGCGGCGGCCACCACCTCGCGCGCCTCCTCGGTGAGGTACTCGGCACCGGAGCGGGCCAGCCCGGCGGCGGTTCTGCGCGCGCCGCGCAAGGCGGCGGCGGCGGCGTTGGCCACCTGTACGCCGATCACTTCTCCGAACGCGGCCACGAACGGCTGCTGCCAGTCCGGGTCGAAACCGGCGGCCATCCGCTGCAGGCGGCGGGCCAGGTCGGCGTCGCCGGACATATGCAGCCGTCCGGACGGGCGCCCGCGCGCTACATCGGCGAAGAACGGAAGCTGCCCCAGGAGCCCGCCGAGGGTGCCGCGCACGGCCAGGTCCGCCTCGCGCAGCGGCGGGCCGACCTGCAGGTGGCCGCCATGGACGCTGATGTCCAGCGCCAGCGGCGGTGCCTCCAGTGCCAGCGACACACGCCGGCCATCCATCGCCGACAGCGCGTCCCGGGTATCGGGATCGAGCGCCACCGCCCGGTTCAGTGCGGTTTCCAGGGCACGGCCGGCCAGCGGCTTGAGGGCATCGAGAGGCGTGGACATGGCCGGCATTCTACCGGCCGCCACCGGGGGTGCGCTGCGCCGGGACGCTCCCCCCGGAAGGTGCCGCGAGCGCTAGGCCCGGCGGCCGCGCAGCAGCGAAACCGCGCCCAGGACCAGGAACACCACGAACAGGATCCAGGCGATGTTGGTGGCGGCGCCGGCGATGCCGCTGAAACCCAGCAGCGCGGCGATGACGGCGATGACGAAGAAGACGACGGCGTAGTGCAGCATGTGAGGCGATCCCTTGGTGAGCGCCGCTCGGGGCGGTTGCCATGCATGGTGCCGGGACGGCGGTCGTCGTCAGGTGACGGCGCCCGCCCTCGCCCACGCTTCCTTCAGCCGGGCGAGTCCTTCGTCGAAGGACACCTGCGGCACGTAGCCGAAGTCGCGCCGTGCAGGCTCCATGCTGTACCAGTGCGCGGTGCTGAGCTGCTCGGCCAGGAAGCGGGTCATCGGCGGCTCGCCGCGCAGGCGCAGCAGCGGCCACAGCCGCTCGCACGCCGCGCCGATCCGGTAGGCGGCCTTGAACGAAATCGTCCTGGTCACCGGCGGCGCGCCGGCCGCGGCCAGCAGGCGGTCGAGCACCTCGCGGATCGGCAGCGGCTCGCCGTTGGAGATGAAGTACGCCTTGCCGGCGCAGGCCGCGCCAGGCTGCAGGCGTTCGAGCGCATCCAGGTGCGCCTGCGCGGCGTTGTCGATGTAGGTGGTGTCGACGAGGTTGTCGCCGCTGCCGACGATGCGCAGGCGCCCGGCGCGCGAGCGCTCCACCAGCCGCGGCAGGATCTGCGCATCGCCCGGCCCCCAGATCAGGCGCGGACGCAGCGCCACCACCGCCAGCGCGGCGTCGCTGGCGGCCAGCGCCTCGCGCTCGGCGAGGGTCTTGGTCGCCGCGTAGGGCGCCTGGAAGTCCTCGCCATAGGGCACCTCGTCCGCGCCCAGCCCCTCCACCGGATGCGTGGCGCGGTGGGTGACGCTGGGGGTGGAGGTGTAGACCAGGCGGCCGATGCCGTGCGCGCGGCAGGCCGCGATCACGTGGCGCGTACCCACCACGTTGGCCTGGAAATAGCTGTCGTAGCTGCCCCAGGCGCCGGCCTTGGCGGCATTGTGGAACACCGCGTCGACGCCGTCGGCCGCGTGCGCCACCGCGTTGGCGTCGGCCAGGTCACCGCGCACCTGGCCCACGCCCAGCGCGGCCAGTTCCGGCGAGTGCCGGCGCTGGAAACTGACCACCTCGTGCCCGCGCGCGCGCAGTCCGCGGCACAGCGCCAGGCCGAGGAAACCGCCGCCGCCGGTCACCAGGATCTTCATCGGGCCTCGCCTTCCTGTTTGTTTCCCTCCCCGGCGCCGCGCGCGAGGGGGGTGGAAGCGGCGGCCCATCGCGCCAGCGCCTCGCGCCCGATCTTGGCGTTGTGGCGGATGTCGACCGGGAAGCCCGGATGGCGCAGGAACCGGCCGATGCGCGCGGTATGCGGGTGGCGCGCGCCGATCTGCCGCAATTCGTCCTCGATGCGCGCGAACCCGGCCGCGCGCACGCCCGGCGCCAGTTCCACGCACAGCACCGGCACCTGCGCGCCGGGCGCGCCGACGCCGACCAGCGCGGTGCGGCGCACCTGCGGATGCACGTTGAACACCGGCTCGGCCTGTTCGGTGTACAGCGGGCCATCGGCCGCCTCCACCCGCTGGGTCTTGCGGCCGCAGAACCACAGCCGGCCCTCGGCGTCGAAGTAGCCGACATCGCCCATGCGGTGGACCACGCGCACGCTGCCGTCGGCCCGGCGCTCTGCGATCTTGGCCGCGCGCGTGGCCGCCTCGCGGTTGAAGTAGCCGTCGGTGGCGGTGGGGCCGGCGACGGTGATCTCTCCCACCTGCCCGGGCGCCAGTTCGCGCACGCCGGACCAGTCGGCGATGGGCGCATCGTCGATGGCGACGATCCGGACTTCGTTCGGCGGCACCGGGCGGCCCACGCAGGTGCCGGCGCCGGCCTCGGTGGCCGCGCGCGTCCGCTCCAGCTCGCGGCCCTCGATCACGGCCACCGGCAGGCACTCGGTGGCGCCGTAGGGCGTCCAGAACTGGGCATCGTCCGGCAGCAGCGCGCGCATCCTGGCCACCACCTCCGGCGGCACCGGCGCACCGGCCGAGGTGACCCGGCGCAGCGTCGGCAGCGGTGCGCCATGGTCGGCCAGCACCTTCATCAGCGCCGGCGAGCCGAACAACTGGGTCGCGCCGAAGCGGGCGATGGCCGCATGCAGCTTGCGCGGGTCGGCCCGCGCCGGGCGCGTGGGGTCCATGTCCGGGATCACCGAGGTCAGCCCCAGCGCCGGGTCGAACAACGCGAAC
Organism: Pseudoxanthomonas broegbernensis; assembly: GCF_014202435.1. Lineage (GTDB taxonomy): Bacteria > Pseudomonadota > Gammaproteobacteria > Xanthomonadales > Xanthomonadaceae > Pseudoxanthomonas > Pseudoxanthomonas broegbernensis. Next base: position 104,381 of record NZ_JACHGU010000004.1, read on the forward strand.
GGCGGGAAGGTGGGCAGGTCCACGCCGCCGGCCTGGATGCCGAAGGCCTGGCGCATCATGTCGATCTGGGCGACGAAGTGGCGATGGCGGTAGACCACGCCCTTGGGTACGCCGGTGGAGCCGCTGGTGAACAGGATCGCGGCGACCTCGTCCGGCGCGGTATCGGCCAGTTGCGGGCCCGCGGCCGCGCCGGCGCGCTCGATCCTCGCCAGGGTGGTCCCGCCCCAGCCCCAACGGCGGCCGACCGTGACCAGGCACCGCGCCGACCGGGCCCATCCCAGCGCCAGGCGCGCCACGTGCGCCAGCGGGATGCCGACGAAGGCCTGCGGCCGCGCCTCGTCCAGGCACTGCTTCAGCGCGCGCCGGTCGATGCCCGGATCGACCAGCACCGGCACCGCGCCGGCCTTGAACAGGGCGAACATCAGCGCGAAGAATTCCGGCGAGGGCCGCACCATCACCACCGTGCGCATGCCGCGGCCGATGCCGTGGCCGGCCAGGCCAGCGGCGAGGGCGTTGCTGCGCGCGTCCAATTGGGCGTAGGTCATCACCAAGGCGTAGCCACCATCGCGCCCGGGGCAGTGCATCGCCACCCGGTCCGGCGCCGCGGCCGCCAGCCGGGGCAGCGCCGCGGCGATGTTGCAGGGATCGCTCATGCCCGGATTATCGCCCGCGCCGGCCACGGCGGGCAGCGCGCGCAGGCGGCGCCAGGAAGATGCGCCGCACGGCGGGCGGCGGCACGCGCATGGCGGCCGTGCATGGCCGAACCCGGCCGGCATTCACAGGCACGGCCCGGTCCGCCGCACCGGCGCCCGGCCGCCCCGGCCCGGCCCGGCCCGCCTCTTGCGCATCGGGCCGGGCCGGAAAAGAATCCGCGATCCTTCCCCCGCTGCTGCCGCGCAAGGCCCGGCTCCCATGCACCCCTGCCTGACCTGCGGCGCCTGCTGCACGCAGTACCGCGTCGCCTTCCACTGGATGGAATCGGACGAGTTCGCCCAGGGCGGGGTGCCGGCGGAGCTGACCGAGCGCTTGGACCCGCACCGGCTGTGCATGCGCGGTACCCGTTCGGCGCCGGTGCGCTGCGTGGCCCTAGACGCGGAGATCGGCGTGCGCTCGCGCTGCAGCATCCATCCGCATCGCCCGTCGGTGTGCCGGCAGGTGGATGCGTCCTGGGAATTCGGCGCGCCCAGCCCGCAGTGCGACCGCGCTCGCCTCGCCCACGGGCTGCCGGTGCTGAACGCCGGCGACTGGCGCTGGCGCGACGACGCCGGCAACGACGACAGCCATCCCGACGACAACGGCAACAGCCCTTCCTCGCCGCCGCTCACCCCGATCGCCGCATAGGCCGGCGGGCGGGCGGGGCCGTGCGCCCGGGCCTACGGCGTGGGCGGATGCGCATCGAGGAACGCGCGGATCGCCGGCACCAGCACCTCGTGCTTGTCCTCCAGCACGTAGTGGCCGGCATCGTCGAAGGCGTGCACCTGCGCCTGCGGCAGGTCGGCGCGGAAGCGTTCCAGGAAGTGACGGTCGAACACGAAATCCTTCAGCCCCCAGCCGATGAAGGCCGGGCGGTCGGCGAAGGACGGCAGCGCCTTGCCCGCCGCCTCCAGCAGCGGCCAGGCCGCATCCTTAGGCGACAGCGGGATGTCCTGCATGAAGCGCACGGTGGAGATGCGGTTGTTCCACGAGTCGTACGGGGCCACGTAGGCGCGGCGCACCTCGGGGGGCATCTTCCGCCTCACGCCCAGGTGCGAGGCCCCGGCGGAGAACGCGTTGAAGGTGCGGATCAGCACCTCGCCGACGAAGTAGTCGCGGCCCAGCGCGATCTGCCAGGGCATCGCCTTGGCCGCCGGCATCGGGAACGCGGCGGTGTTGAGGATCACCAGCCGCCGCACCTGCGCGGCGTGCGCCAGCGCCCAGCCAAAGCCGATCATCCCGCCCCAGTCGTGCACGGCCAGAGTCACCGGGGTGGCGTCGTCGATGCCGGCGTGGCGCAGCAGCGCCTCCAGGTCGTCCACCCGCGAGCGCAGGGTGTAGTCGTAGCGCGGCGTGGCGGCGAGCCGGTCGTCCGGCTTGTCGGACAGGCCCATGCCGACGTGGTCGGGGACGATGACGCGGTACGTGTCCGCAAGCCCGGCCACCAGCGTGCGCCAGTAGTAGCTCCACGACGGGTTGCCGTGCAGGGCGACGATCGCTTCGCCGTCGCGCGGGCCTTCGTCCAGGTAGGACATGGCGATGCCCGGACGCACCTCGAAGCGCTTCGGGCCGGGGGGGTAACCGGGAAAGTCCGTCATGGCCTCCACCTGTGCGAAGGGCCGGACGGGCCGGCCCTCGCGCTCACTTCCGGCGCGCGTCCCGCATCACCACTCCACCTCGGCCATCGAACAGTTCAGCCCGGAGCCGATTCCCAGCAGGGCGATGCGGTCGCCCTTCTTCAGGCGGCCCAGCTCCTTGAGCTTGCTCAGCACGATCGGCACCGAGGCCGGGCCGATGTTGCCGTGCTCGCCGAAGATGGTCATGACCTTCTTCGGGTCCACGCCCAGCGACTTGATGAAGGCCTGGGTGTGCGGGCGGCTGACCTGGTGGATGACGAACTGGTCCAGCTCGTCCACCGCCCAGCCCAGCGCCAGCTTGGCCGCGGCGAAGGTCTTGGTGGCCAGCTTGATGCCCTCGATCAGCAGCAGCCGGGTGTCGGTGACCATGCGGTCCAGGTTGCCGCGGCACAGTTGGTTGAACTCGGTGGCCGAGCGGGTCACCCCGCCCTTGTAGCGCGGCGCGTCCGGGACCAGCTCGCGGCGCGCCAGCACCATCGCCGCCGCGCCGCTGCCCAGGGTCAGGGCGGCCATCTCGTCGCGGAACTGCTGCTCGGTCATGTCCGGGGAGGCCATGCGCTCCAGGGTCTTCTCGTAGACCAGGTTGGCGGTCTCGCCATCGACCACCAGGGCGTAGTCGATCTCCCCGCGCTCCAGCATGCGCGCGGCGATGTCCATGCCGTTGATGAAGGCCAGGCACGCGTTGGCGACGTCGAAGGTCATGCACTCGTCGCCGACGCCGAGGTTGCCGGAGACGATGGACGCGGTGGAAGGCTCCAGGTAGTCGCGGCTGACCGAGGTGTTGACCAGCAGGCCGATCTTCTCCACGCCGATGCCGGCGTCGATCAGGGCCTTGCGCGCGGCCAGGGTGGCCACGTCGGACGCCTGCTGGCCGTCGTCCCACATGCGGCGCGCGTGGATGCCGGCGATGTCGCCGAGCACGTCGATGCGGATGCCCAGCCGGTCCAGCGTCGGCTTGAGCCGTACGTTGATTTCCTGCGAGGTCAGCGTGTGCGGCGCGTCGATGTGCGCAAGTCCCGCGATGGAGACGTTCTTGAAAAGCATGGCAGGGGCGCGCCGATCGGCGAAAGGGCCGACAATTCTACCGGTTGGCCGTGGTTACCGCACCTTCGAGTACGGAAGCGCCGGGGCGCGGGCCTCTCAGGGGGCGCAGCGCCAGGCGGCGAAACGCTGGCTGCCCGCGGCCGGCTCGCCCAGCGGCTGCAGGACGTTGGCGCCCAGGCCGGGCGCCTCGTTGCGCGCCAGGGTCTCCAGTTCGTCGCGGACCTTGACCGCATTGCGCTCGTACAGGGCGACGTTGTGCTTGACCGAAACCTCGATGTCGCCCTGCTTGGCGCAGCCGGCCGGCGCCGCCCCGGCGGGGATCACGCGCACCGCCCGGGCCTCGGGCTGGAGCGATACCCAGGTGCAGGCGGCCAGGGGAACGACCAGGAGGAGCAGGACGGGCAGGCGGAAAATCGACATGGATCGGGTCCCGGGCGGTGAAGAGGCGGTCGGCCGCAAGCCTGCCGGCCGACGGATGAATGATGTCCGAGCGGGAAGCCCGTGGCAAAGGCCGGCCGCGCCGTCGCACCGTCGCACCGGCGACGGCGACGGCGACGGGCCGGAGGCGCATTCCTGCGCGAACCTGCGCCTCGGCCAGCGTCGCCGATGCGCAGCGCCGGCCTGGCGGACGCCGCGCCTATTCCGCCGCGGCCGCCGGCCGGCCGTCCGCGTCCACCACCCGAACCTCGCCCAGGCCCAGCGCGCGCACCGGCTGCTCGACCTGCTTCAGGTCGCCCACCACCACCCAGACCAGCCGGTCCGGGTCCAGGGCGGTGGCGGCCTGCTTCACCTGGTCCACGGTCAGGCTCTCGATCTCGGCCTTGCGCCGGACCACGTAGTCGTCCGGGCGGTCGTAGCGGACGATGCCGCCGATGGCGCCCATCACCGCGCGACCGGTCTCGTAGGCGCCGGGCAGGCTGCGGATCTCGGTGGCCTGGATCTTGGCGACCTCGGCCGCGCTCGGCGGCGCCTTGCCGCTGGCGTACTGGCGCACCTCGCGGTCCAGCTCGGCCAGCGATTCGGCGGTCCGGTCGATCTGCACCGGGGCGAAGGCCATCCACGGCCGTTGGCCCAGCGCGCCGGAGGCGAAGCTGTAGGCGCCATAGGCCCAGTGCTTGTCCTCGCGCAGGTTCATGTTCAGGCGCGAGGAGAACTCGCCGCCCAGCACCGAGTTGGCCACGTCGAAGCGGATGCTGCCCGGGTCCTTGGTCGAGGGCACCACCTGGCCGGCGAGGAGGGTGGCCTGCACCGCGCCGGGCTGGTCGATCAGGTAGACCGCCGGCCGGGCCGGGCGCTGCACCGCCGGGATCGCCTCGGCGGCGATGGCCGGGGCGCCGGCCTTCCAGTCGCCGAAATGCTTCTCCAGCAGCGGCACCACCTCCGCCAGGGTGGTATCGCCCACCACGATCAAGGTGGCGCCGTCCGGGCGCACCCACTGGCGATGGAAGGCGGCCAGGTCGTCGCGGGTCAGCGCGGCGATGGAGGCCTCGGTGCCGCTGCCGCTGAACGGGATCGCATAGGGGTGGCCTTCGCCGTACAGCAGCGGCGGCAGCACGCGCTGGGCGGCGCCGTTCGGGCGCGCTTTCTCCTGGGCGATGCCGGCCAGCCAGGTGGCGCGCACGCGGTCGATCTCCTTCTGCTCGAAGCGCGGGCGCCGCAGCATGTCGGCGTACAGGCCCAGCGAGGCGTCCAGGTTCTCCTTCAGCGCCGACAGCGAGGCGTTGGCGCCGTCCAGCGAGGCGCCGGCGGCAAGGCTGGCGCCCAGCGACTCGGCGCGGTTGGCGAAGCCCAGGGCGTCCAGCTCGCCGGCGCCCTCGTCGAGCATGGCCATGGTGAAGCTGGAGGTGCCCAGCTTGCGGCCGCGGTCGGCGGCGAAACCGCCCTTGAACTCGTAGCTGAACTGCACCACCGGCACCGCGTCGCGACGGGCCAGGATCACCGCGGTGCCGTTGCTCAGCGTGGCCCGCTCCAGCGCCGGGAACTTCAGGTCCGGGAAGCGCTCGGGCATCGGCACGCCGCCGCTGCGGTCCACCTTGCCATCGGTCGTGGCGTATTTCGCGTCCGGCCTGGGCAGATCGAACGGCGCCGGCGTGGGCGAGGGCTCCTCCTCCAGCACGGTGCGCTCGCCCGGCAGCACCACCAGGGTGTGCGAGCCGTCGCCCAGCCAGGCACGGCCGGCGCGCTGGAGGTCGGACGCGGTGGCGCGCTCGATCGCCGCCAGGCTGTCGCGGTAGCAACCGGGATTGCCGGTATAGACCGCGCATTCGGCCAGCGCATCGGCCTTGCCGCCGAAGCCGCCGATGCGCTCCACCCCGCGCACCACCTGCGCCTTGAGTACGGTCTGCGCCTGCTGCAGTTCGGCGGCGGTGGGGCCTTCGGCCAGCAGCCGGGCGATCTCCTCGCCGATGATCGCCTCCACCCGGGCCGGGTCCACGCCCTGCTTGACGTCGGCGCTGACGTAGAAGGTGGAGGCCAGCTCGAACGGCTGCACGTAGGCGCTGACCTTGTCGGCCAGCTTCTCGTCGAACACCAGGCGCCGGTCCAGGCGCGAACTCTTGCTGCCGCCCAGCACCCGGGCCAGCACCGTCAGGTATTCCAGGTCGGTACTGCCGTAGCGGTCCACGCTCCAGGCGCGGTAGATGCGCGCCTGCGGCACCTTGTCGGTCATGGTCGCGCGCGTGGCATCGCGCCGGGCGGGACCGGCCTGCACCCGCGGCAGGGCCGGGCCGGCGGGAATGCCGCCGAAATAGCGGGCGGCCTTCTCCCGGGCCGTGGCCAGGTCGATGTCGCCGGCCAGCACCAGCACCGCGTTGTTGGGGCCGTACCAGGCGCGGAACCACTGCTTCACGTCCTCCAGCGAGGCCGCGTTGAGGTCGTTCATCGAGCCGATGGTGCTGTGGTGGTACGGGTGGCCCTTGGGGTAGAGGGCGCGGTAGATCTCGTCGTCGGCCTGGCCGTAGGGCTGGTTCTCGCCCTGGCGCTTCTCGTTCTGGACCACGCCGCGCTGCTCGTCCAGGGTCTTCTGGTCGATCGCGCCCAGCAGGTGGCCCATGCGGTCCGACTCCATCCACAGCGCCAGGTCCAGCGCGGTGGTGGGCACGTTCTGGAAGTAGTTGGTGCGGTCCAGCCAGGTGGTGCCGTTCATGTCGGTCGCGCCGACCAGCTCGAACGGCTCGAAGTATTCGCCCGGGTGGTTCTCCGAGCCGTTGAACATCAGGTGCTCGAACAGGTGGGCGAAGCCGCTGCGCCCGGCCGGCTCGTCCTTGCTGCCCACGTGGTACCAGACGTTCACCGCCACGATCGGCGCCTTGCGGTCGGTATGCACGACCACGCGCAGGCCGTTGGGCAGGGTGAATTCCTCGTAGGGGATCAGCGCCTGCGCGGCGCCGGCAGCGGCGTCCTTGGCCTTCGCGGGCGGGGGCGCCAGCGCCGCCAGGCCGAGCGAGGCGGCGATGGCCAGGACCAGGGCGGCCGGACGTGGCCTGCGGGATACCGTCATGGTGGCGCTCCTTGCATGAAAGGGGTTGGGCCGATCCTAACCAGCGCCCGCGGCCTCGTGCATAGGCCACAAGGCATGCCGCCGGGCCGGCGTCTCCTCCACGGCGGGTGCGCTGGCCGGATGCGCCGGCTGAACCAACCCCCAATCGCACTCCCGGCAGCGGTCGAGGGGCTTGCGCTCACCATGTTCTGGTGTTTTACTTTACTACAACACCACCTCTCAAGAACACGAGAACGCATAATGAACGCCCAAGCAGCCAAGATCCTGTCCCTCGCGCTGGCCCTGTCGCTGGCCGCCCCCTCCCTGCTCGCCTCGGCCGCCGAACTGCGGGTCGACCACGTGGTCGACCTGCCGGCGGTCCAGGTCCGGCCGGACGCCGCCACGCCCAGGGTCGACCACATCGTCACCCTGGAGACCGTCCAGGTCCGCCCCGATGCCCCGCGGCACGCCGCGCTGGCGTCGGTGCGCGAGCGCGTGGTCACTCTGGCCACCGTCTACGTACGGCCCACCGCCAAGCAACTGGCCGAACATGCGGCGACCCTCGCCGCCCGCCAGGCCGGGACGCTGACCACCCACCTGGCGTCGGACCTGGCCAGGCAGGCGCGCCCGTAGCCATCGCGCGATGCCGCACCCGCCGGCCGGACGTCACGGGCGGCGGCGGGTTCCCACGGCGCCCTTGGCTAGAATGGGCCGGATGCACGCGCCCGTCTTCGACGTCCTGCTGTACCAGCCCGAGATCCCGCCCAATACCGGCAATGCGATCCGGCTCTGCGCCAACGCCGGCGCGCGGCTGCACCTGATCGAGCCGCTCGGCTTCCAGATGGACGACAAGCGGCTGCGCCGCGCCGGCCTGGACTACCACGAGTTCGCCCGGGTGCGGGTGCACGCCAGCCTGGCGGCGGCGCTGAACGCGATCCGGCCGCCGCGCCTGTTCGCCCTGAGCACCCGGGGCCAGGTCCGCTTCGACCGGCCCCGCTACGCCGACGGCGACGCCTTCCTGTTCGGCGCGGAGACCCGCGGCCTGCCGGCCGACGTGCTGGAGGCGGTGCCGCAGGCCCAGCGCCTGTGCCTGCCGATGCGACCGGACAACCGCAGCCTCAACCTTTCCAACGCGGTGGCGGTGGTGGTGTTCGAGGCCTGGCGGCAGGCCGGCTTCGCCGGCAGCCGGTAGCGCCGGCTTTCCCTTCCCGGCATGCGTCTCTTCCCCCGGCTCCGGCCTGCCGGAGCGCGGCCGGGCGTGGCTTGTCCACCAGAAGATACCGTTATCATTTTTTGCTTCCAGCGCTGTCAGTACCTTGGCGTCTGTTGGCGGTGGAAATGGGCTCGGACGACAGCGGGAACGGTCCGCCGCGGGGCTCGGATGGTGGAATTGGAAGTTCCACTTAATATATAAAAATCAATTACTTGAATTAAATTTTCGGGGGTTTTGCGCAAAATTCCTGCTGCAACGCACCATCCTGAATCGATGTTAGCGGTACATCGTTTGTTTCTACGTCGTATTCCCTCCTTACGTTTGACAACGCTGTCACGGTTGTTTCCAAATGCGGCCGCGCGGAGACGAACGGTCCGCGCCATGACAACTCAATTTCTATTCGTGTATCCCGGGGAGGGACGTTTCATGAAGCAGTTGCACGCCATACCCAAGAAGCGGCTGTTGACGACCGCCTTGCTGCTGGCACTGGCATCGCCGGCCATCGCGCAGGAGCAGCCGTCCGCGGCCGCCGGCCCGCAAGGCGAGATCAGCGAACTGGACACCGTGGTGGTCACCGGCATCCGGGCCAGCCTCGAGTCGTCGATGAACCTCAAGCGCGATTCCCAGGGCCTGGTCGACGGCATCGTGGCCGAGGACATCGGCAAGTTCCCGGACACCAACCTGGCCGAATCGCTGCAGCGCATCAGCGGCGTGTCGATCGACCGCAACAACGGCGAAGGCTCGCGCGCCACCGTGCGCGGCGTCGGCCCGGACTTCAACCTGGTGCTGCTCAACGGCCGGCAGATGCCGACCGTCACCGGCGGCCGCGCCTTCGAGTTCAGCAACCTGGCCTCCGAGTCGGTCTCGGCGGTGGAGGTCTACAAGACCAGCCGCGCCGAGAACCCCACCGGCGGCCTGGGCGCGACCATCAACATCAAGACCGCGCGCCCGCTGGAGAACCCGGGCACCCGCGTCAACGTCGGCATGAAGGGCGTGTGGGACACCTCCGACGACGACATGCCCAAGCGCGTGCGCGGCGATACGGTGACCCCGGAACTGTCCGCCATCTTCAGCACCACCTCGGCCGATGGCCGCTTCGGCGCTGCGGTCAGCGCCAGCTACCAGGAGCGCGACTCCGGCTCGGCCCGGGCCCACGTGGCCGCCGGCTGGCGCGAGTTCATCGACACCCCGCAGGCCAGCGGCGAGGGCGGCGGCTCGATGCTGCCCCTGCCGGGCACGCCCGGTTCGGAGAACATCACCAACCGCCCCGGCCCCAACGACGTCTACGGGCTGCCGCAGAACCTGGAGTACGTGGTCACCCGCACCCAGCGCCAGCGCACCAACGCGCAGGTGACCCTGCAGTGGGCGCCGACCGACAACCTGACCGCCACCCTGGACTACACCTACGCCCAGAACAAGGTCCAGGCGCAGTCCAACAACATGTCGGTGTGGCAGGGCTTCAACCCCGATTCCAGCACCTGGACCTCCGGGTCGGGCGCCTCGCCGGAGGTGCTGCACGAGTCCTATCCGTGGATCACCGACTTCGCCAACGGCGCCTCGGACACGGCCACCCGCTACAAGAGCGACTCGGTCGGCCTGAACCTGGCCTGGGACGTGAGCGACAACCTCAGCCTGGGCCTGGACTACCACCATTCCGAGGCCACCAACGAGCCCGACGGCCCGTACGGCTCCAACAACGTGGTGGCCGCCCTGGGCAACTTCCGCCTCGGCAACACGCTCGACTTCAGCCGCGACTTCCCGGTGCTGACCATCGACATGCTCCCGGGCATGACCGAGGTCGACCCATCGATGATGATGGTGGCCGGCTCGATCTTCGGCGCCGGCTACCAGCACGCCGAGATCGACCAGGCGCAGGCCAGCGGCGAGTTCCGCTTCGGCAACTACTCCAAGCTGAACTTCGGCGTGGCCGCGACCGACTACAAGAACCACTCGGCCAGCACCAACGTGCAGTTGGACACCTGGGGCGGCGCCACCAATCCAGGCGACTATCCCGACGAGGTGTGGCCGCTGGCCCACATGGGCGACTTCTTCAAGGGCCTCAGCGGCCATGACGACCCGGCCTTCAGCGACGGGTTCTTCCTGTACGACTTCAAGACCATGCGCGACCTGGCGGAGAAGGCGTGGGTGGCCAGCGGCAAGGGCATCGCCGCGGACTACTGGCCCACCTTCGACTACAGCTTCGCCGGCACCCAGGTACCCGGCACCGCCGCCAACCGCTCCAACTCGGTCAGCCACGTGCGCGAGAAGTCCAAGAGCGTCTACCTGCAGTGGAGCAGCACCTTCGACTGGGCGATGCCGGTGGACATCGCCGCGGGCGTGCGCTGGGAGAAGACCGAGGTGGAAGCCTCGGCCCAGCAGTCGGCGCCGTCGGGCATCGACTGGATCTCGGAGAACGAGTTCGTCATCCGCTACAGCGGCTCGGAGTTCCGCTCCCTGGGCGGCAAGTACGACTACGTCCTGCCCAACCTGGACATCGCCCTGAACCTGACCGGCGACATGAAGCTGCGCGCCAGCTACGGCGAGACCATCGGCCGCGCCAACTGGGGCGATCTGAACCCGGCGCTGGGCGTCGGCGGCCAGACCCGCTACGACGGCGGCAACGGCGGCTCGGGCAACCCGGCGTTGCTGCCGCTGGAATCGCGCAACATCGACCTGTCGTGGGAGTGGTACTACGGCGATTCGAGCTACCTGTCGGTGGGCTACTTCCACAAGAAGATCGACAACTTCATCGCCCGCCAGGTCAGCACCCAGACGCCGTATCCCAACCTGCACACGCCGTCCGGCGGCGCCTACTGGGACGCGGCGATCGCCTCCGGCTGCACGCCCGCCAACCGCGTGTGCATCCGCGACTACATCTTCGCCAACTACGACGGCCAGCCCGGCGTCGACGCCGCCGCCGGATCGATCAGCGGCCTGCCCAGCGACCCGCTGGCCGACTTCAAGATCGACTATCCGGTCAACAACCGCTCCGACAAGCTCGACGGCTGGGAATTCAACATCCAGCACGTGTTCGGCGATTCCGGCTTCGGCCTGGCGGCCAACTACACCCTGGTCGACTCCGGCCTGACCTACGATGCCGGCCGCCTGGGCACGCAGTTCGCGATGACCGGCCTGAGCGATACGGCCAACCTGGTCGGCTTCTACGACAAGGGCCCGTGGCAGGTGCGTGCGGCCTACAACTGGCGCGACAAGTTCCTGGCCGGCCTGGGCTCGACCCCGACCTACGTGGAGGCCTACGGCCAGATCGACCTGAACGTCAGCTACCAGGTCAACGACCACCTGTCGCTGTCGGTGGAGGGCATCAACATCACCGACGAGAGCACCCGCGCCCACGGCCGCAACAGCCGCCAACTGCACAACATCACCCAGTTGGGGCCGCGCTACATGTTCGGCCTGCGCTACAGGTTCTGATCGAAGCGTCCTCAGCACCCGCCGCCGTGACCTCTCCCGGCACGGCGGCGGCTTTCCCGGACCGCCGTCCCCCTACGGCGGTCCGCCTTTTCCCGGGGGAACGGGAGACACCATGAACGCGAACGATGTCGCCGCGGTGCCCGACCGGCCGGTCAGGCGCGTGGTGATCGCCGGCGGCGGCACCGCCGGCTGGATGGCCGCCGCGGCCATCTCCAAGGTACTGGGCGAGGCACTGGAGATCGTCCTGGTCGAATCGGAGCAGATCGGCACCGTCGGCGTCGGCGAGGCCACCATCCCCAGCCTGACCACCTTCCACCGCCTGCTGGAGATCGACGAGCGCCAGTTCCTGGCGGCCGCGCAGGGCACGATCAAGCTGGGCATCTCCTTCGAGAACTGGCGCACCCAGGCGCACCGCTACATCCACGCCTTCGGCAACACCGGCCGCGACCACTGGAGCGCCGGCTTCCAGCATTTCTGGCGCCGCGGGCGCGAACTGGGCCTGGCCGGCGGCTACGAGGAATACTGCATCGAGCTGCAGGCCGCGCTGGAAGCGCGCTTCGCGCACCTGCCCGACCATCGCATGCACTACGCCTACCACCTGGACGCCAGCCTGTACGCGCGCTTCCTGCGCGCGATGAGCGAGCGCCACGGCTGCCGGCGGGTGGAGGGCAGGATCGTCGAGGTCCTGACCGACCCGGAATCGGGCTTCGTCACCGCCCTGCGCCTGGAGCACGGCGAACGGGTCGAGGGCGACCTGTTCGTGGACTGCACCGGCTTCCGCGCGCTGCTGATCGAGAAGACCCTCGGGGTCGGCTTCGAGGACTGGTCGCACTGGCTGATCAACGACCGCGCCATCGCCGCCCAGACCACCGCCGTGCGCGACGCGGTGCCCTACACCCGCGCCATCGCCGGCAAGTGGGGCTGGCAGTGGCGCATCGCCCTGCAGCACCGGGTCGGCAACGGCATCGTGTACTCCAGCCGCCACGTCGGCGACGACGAGGCCAAGGCGCACTTCCTGGCCAGCGTGGAGGGCGAAATCATCAAGGAACCGTGGCCGGTGCGCTTCCGTCCCGGGCGCCGCCTGCAACTGTGGAACCGCAACTGCGTCGCCCTGGGCCTGGCCGGCAGCTTCATCGAGCCGCTGGAGTCCACCACCATCCACCTCATCCAGCGCGGCATCACCCGCCTGGTGCAGTCGTTCCCGCACGTGATCCGCCAGGTGGGCATCGACGAGTACAACCGGCGCATGGCCGACGAGCTGGAGCACGTGCGCGACTTCGTGGTCCTGCACTACCACGCCACCGAGCGCCGCGACACGCCCTACTGGGAATACGTGGCGAACATGCCGCTGCCCGACACCCTGCGCCATCGCATCGAGCTGTTCCGCCAGACCGGCACCGTGTTCCACGTGCCCGGCGAACTGTTCGCCGAGGATTCCTGGGTCCAGGTGCTGCTGGGCCAGGGCATCGAGCCGCGCGAATACCACCCGGCCGCCGACGCGCTGGAGGAAGCCGAACTCAAGCGCTTCCTCGACGACAACCGCCGCTATGTGGAAGGCACCGTGCGCCGGTTGCCCACGCACATGGACTACCTGCGCCGCTACGCCCCCGCGGCGGTGCCCGAGGCGGTGGCACGGGCGCACTGAAACACCCGCGCAGCGACCGGATGGTGGGGCGTGGGAACCGCCTGCGGCCGGGGGCGCGATGGGCCGTGCGGCGAATGCGCGCGGCCCGACAGGCCCGGACGCGCGGCCGGCCCCGTCGTGCCGTGCCGGCTGCATCCGCTGAACGGACGCACCGGCCATGCGGCCCGCCCCTGGGTTGAACATCCCCTTCACCGGCAATGGACCCGGCGCCAATGCGCGCGTCGCTAGCGTGGGCCGCGTTCCGTCCCCCCTGGAACGCCCCTTCAGCCGACCGACCCCCCGGGAACACGCCATGAGCATCAAGACCATCGAAGAACTGTTCGTCCACGAACTGTCCGACATCTACAGCGCCGAGAAGCAACTGACCAAGGCCCTGCCGCGGCTGGCGCGCGCGGCCGACGATCCCGCCCTGGCGGACGGCTTCCGCACCCACCTGGCCGAGACCGAAGGCCAGATCGAGCGCATCGACCGCATCGTCGAGATCCTCGACATCCGCCTCAAGCGGATCAAGTGCGCGGCGATGGAGGGCCTGGTGGAAGAAGGCAAGGAGATCATCGACTCGATCGAGGCCGGCCCGCTGCGCGACGCGGCGCTGATCGGTGGCGCGCAGAAGGTGGAGCACTACGAGATCGCCGCCTACGGCACCCTGGCCGCCCTGTCCAAGCAGCTCGGCTACAAGGACGCCCTGCCGCTGCTGCTCGACACCCTTGAGGAAGAGAAGGCGACCGACAAGAAGCTAACCCTGCTGGCCGAGCAGGGCGGCAACCAGCGCGCGGCGCGGGAACGCAAGGCCGCCTGAGCCGCGCGGCGGCGCGAGGACGTCCATCGCCGCGCCGATGCCGTCCGTGACGGACGCATCGGCGCGGCCTTGCGTTTGCGTTCGGCCCGGGCATCCGGGCCTGAAAGTTCCCGGATCGCCGCCGCAATTCATGTACCGGTCAGTTCTGAATTCAGGCGAGGTTGCCGTGGTTCTCGAATAATCCACATGCCCTCCGGCACCCCTCCCCCGCGGAGGAATGCATCGGGGCCGAGACAACCACAACAACTAGAAAGCGAGTCAACCCCCTATGAAGAAGAACACTTCCGTGCTCGCCCTGGCCCTGCTGGCCACCCTGCCCTTCGCCGCCTCCGCCGCCGAGGGCGTGTCCTACAACTACGTGCAGGGCGGCTATGCGGCCACCGACACCGACGGCGGCGACGCCGACGGCTGGGGCGTGGACGGCTCGGTCGCCATCGCGCCCAACTTCCACCTGTTCGGCAGCTACAGCAACCAGGAGATCGACCGCACCCCCATCGATTTCGACCAGTGGCGCGTCGGCGTGGGCTACAACCGCGAGATCGCCCCGCGCGCCGACCTGGTGACCCGCGTGGCCTACGAGAAGTTCGACGCCGGCCGCGGCTTGGACTACGACGGCTGGAGCGCCGAGGTTGGCGTGCGCGGCGCGCTGGCGCGCAACTTCGAAGGCTACGCGATGGCCGGCTACGAAGACGGCGACGAGTACGACGGCGAGTTCTACGGCCGCCTCGGCGCGCAGGTGAAGTTCAACCCGAACTGGGGCGTGAGCGGCGACGTGAAGTTCGTCGACGGCGACACCCAGTGGTTCGTGGGCCCGCGCTTCACCTGGTGATCCGCACGCGTTCGACGCGCAGGTTCAGGGCGGTCCTCTCTCCCCTGCCCCGGGCCTGCGCAACCTTTCTGGCGTGTTCCCTCCCCCACGCCAGTCCCCGGAGCCCGGCGCATGCCGGGCTCTTTTTTTTCGCGCTTTTCGCGGCGGCCGGCGCATAGTCCGGATGCTCATTTCGTGATGAGCATCCGGCATCCCGCCGGCGGATGCGCGCGCATCGCGCTGTGCCAGACTGCGGTGGATGGCATGCATATCCAAGACCGCGCGGCGATGACCCTCACCCAGCTCCGCTATTTCACCGCGATCGTCGATGCCGGGCTGAACATCACCCTGGCGGCCAAGAAGGTCCATGCGACCCAGTCGGGCCTGTCCAAGCAGATCAAGCTGCTGGAGGACGAACTGGGCTTCCTGCTGTTCACCCGGCGCGCGCGCAGCCTGTCCGCGCTCACCCCCGCCGCCGCCCGCGTGCTGGAGCATGCGCGCCCGCTGCTGGCGCATGCCGGCAACATCCGCGCGCTGAGCGAGAACCTGCGCCGGGAAACCGAAGGCGAGCTGCACATCGCCACCACCCACACCCAGGCCCGGCACGTGCTGCCGGTGATGCTGGCCCGGCTCAAGCGCAGCTATCCCAAGATCGCCATGCACCTGGCGCCGGGCGGCGATGGCGAATCGCTGGCGCGGCTGGCGCGCGGCGAGGCCGACCTGGCCATCGTCAGCAGCAGCGGCGCGGCGCCGGCCGCCGACATCCGCCTGCCGCTGTTCCAGTGGGAGCGCGTGGCCATCGTGCCGGCCCGCCATCGCCTGACCCGGCTGGGGCGGCCGCTGCAGCTCGAGGACCTGGTGCACTACCCGCTGGTCAGCTACGAGTCCAGCCGCGAACGCGGCTCCTCGCTGCAGCGCGCGTTCGAGGCCGCGGGCCTGGAGCCGCAGATCGCGATGACCGCGCGCGACGCCGACCTGATCGCCACCTACGTGCGCAACGGCCTGGGCATCGGCATCGTCGCCGAGATGGCGATGGAAGCGATCGAGGGCGACGACCTGGCGGTGCTGCCGACCGACCACCTGCTGCCCACCTGCACCACCTGGCTGCTGCTGCGCCGCGACCGCCTGCTGCGCGACCACACCGCCGACCTGATCGCGCAGATGCTGCCGGGCGCCGATGCGCGCACGGTGCGCCGGGCGATCGAGGCCGAAGGCGAGCTGCCGCAGGCGGTCCCGCACTGGCGCGACCAGGGCAATCCTTTCCTGGCCCGGCGCCGCTGAGCGCGTGGCGGCCGCCCGCCTCCCGGGTCAGCCGCCGGCCGCGCCGGCACGGCCGATGTCGGCCAGCACCTGGGCCACGTTGGCCTGCGGGTCGACGTCGCGGTAACGGCGCACCACCGTGCCCCCTGCATCGATCAGGAAGGTCTCGCGGCGGCTGTAGTCGCCGCGGCCCTCGCGCCAGGCGAGCACGCCGTAGCGCCGCGCCGTCTCCTTGCCCGCATCCGACAGCAGCGGGAACGGCACCTGGTACTTCTCGGCGAACTCCGCCTGCGAGGCGACCTCGTCCAGGCTCACGCCCACGACCTTCGCCCCGGCCTTGCGCAGGGCGACGATGTCGTCGCGGAACGCGCATGCCTGGTCGGTGCAGCCGGGGGTGAAGGCCTTCGGGTAGAAGTACAGCACCAGCCAGCCGCCGCGGTAATCCTGCAGGCGGTGCACGCGGCCGTGCTGGTCGGGAAGCTCGAAGTCCGGCGCCGGCGCGCCGGCTTCCGGGCCGCCCGCCGGGATCGCGGCGGCCAGCGCCGCCGTCCAGAGCAGCAGCGCACCGGCGAAGGCGCGCGCGGCCGCGCACGCGCGCAGGCTCATGCGCCGGCCTCGGCCACCGCCAGCAACTGGATGCGGATCTCCAGCTCGTCGCCGATGTTGGGCAATTGCTGGACCAGGCCGAAATCGCTGCGCTTGATCTTCGTGCTTGCCTGCAGGCCCAGCGCCGGCGCGTTCTTGGCCGGGTGCGCGCCGGCCTTGTTGATCGCCGCGTCCAGCACCACCGGCCGGGTCACGCCGCGCAGGGTGAGCTCGCCGCTCACGCGCAGGCGGTCGCCCTTGACCTCGACCGAGGTGCTGACGAAACGCGCCTGCGGATGGTTGGCCGCATCGAAATAGTCCTCGCGCTGCACGCGCTGGTTGAGGCGGTCGACGTGGCCGTCGAAGCTGGCGATCGGCAGGGTCACCTCGACCGACGAGGCGGACGGACGGGCCGCGTCGTAGACCACGCGCCCGGTGGCCTCCAGCCGCGCCGACGGGCGCGCGAAGCCGAGGTAGTCCCAGCTCACCAGCACGTCGGTATGGGTCGGGTCGATGGTGTAGCCGACCGGCGCGGCGAAGGCGGCGGCGCTGGAAGCGAGCAGGACGGCGGCGGCGAGCAGGCGATGCAGGGTCATGCGGAGATCTCCGGAGCGGTGGGTGGAGGGGTGGGTTGAGGGTCAGCGGTGCAGCGCGCCCTGCCAGGCGGCCAGTTCGGCGGCCGTCAGCGGGCCGGCCTTGCTGCGCACGACCCGGCCCTGCGCATCGAGCAATACCGAGTACGGCAGCACGCCGTGCGCGTTGCCGTAGCGGGCGGAACTGCCGCTGTCGCCGTACTCGACCGCCTCGACCAGGACCGGGTAGCGGACCGGCTTGCGCGCCAGGTAGGCCTTCACGCTGCTGGCCTCGTCCAGGGCGATGCCGACCACCTGCACGCCACCGGCGCGCGACTGGGTGCCGGCGAAGGCGTCCAGCTCGGGCATCTCCTTGATGCACGGGCCGCACCAGGTCGCCCAGTAGTTGATCAGCACCGGCTGCCCGCGCCATTGCGAAAGGCTGCGGGTCTTGCCGTCCAGGTCCGGCAGGCGCAATTCGCCCGCGGCCGCCACCGCGGCCAGCGTGGTCAGCGACACCAGCAGGGCGGCGCAGGCGCGCAGCCAGCGGCGCGATACATAGATGGTGTGCCGGGTCTTCAAATCCTGTCTCCTTGCAGCGCGGCCTCGACCTGCGCGCGGGTGGGCACGGTGGACAGCACCGCGCCCTCGGCCTGGCCAGGGCGGAACACGACGTACAGGGGCACGCCGACCGCGCCGTGCTGTTCCAGGAAGCGGGTGATCGACGGGTCCATCCGGGTCCAGTCGCCCTTGACGTAGACCGCGTCGTGCCCGGCCAGGGCCTGGCGGAAATCCTCGGTGGCGAACAACCGGCGCTCGTTGGCCTTGCAGGTCACGCACCAGTCGGCGGTCATGTTCACGAACACGGTGCGGCCGCCATCGCGCAACCGCGCCAGTTGCTGCGGCGAGAACGGCACGCTGCCGTCGTCGGCCAGTTGCTGCGTGCCCGCCGGTGCCGGCGGCGGCAGGCGATGGATCTGCCACAACGGCCACAGCGCGAACAACGACAGTGCCAGCGCCAGCGGGCGCAGCGCCGGCCAGCGCGCGTAGCGCAGGCGTTCGCTGGCCCACAGCCCCAGGGCCAGCAGCAGCAGGCCGGCCAGCAACCAGCCCAGCGCATCGCTGCCGTGCTGGCGACTGAGCACCCAGGCCAGCCAGGCGGCGGTGGCATACAGCGGGAACGCGAGCGCCTGCTTCAGCGTCTCCATCCACGCGCCCGGCCGCGGCAGGCGCGAGGACAGCGCCGGCACGAACCCGACCAGCAGGAACGGCAGCGCCAGCCCCAGGCCCAGGGCCAGGAACACCAGCAAGGCGACCGCGCCGGACAGGGCGAAGGCGGCGGCCAGGGCCACGCCCATGAACGGCGCGGTGCACGGACTGGCCACCACCACCGCCAGCACCCCGGTGAAGAAATCGCCGCTGATGCCTTCGCGCGTGGCCAGGCGATGGCCGACGCCGCCGAGCCGGGTGGCGAACAGGACCACCCCGGACAACGCCAGCCCGAGCGCCAGCATCACGTAGGCCAGCACGGCCACGACCACCGGCTGCTGCAACTGGAAGCCCCAGCCCAGGCCGACCCCCGCCTTGCGCGCGGCCAGGGCCAGCGCGCCGACGGCGACGAAGCTGGCCAGCACGCCGACGGTATAGGCCAGCGCGCGGCGGCGCGCCTGCGCGGCATCCACGCCCGCCCCGGCCAGCGACAGCACCTTCAGCGAGAGGACCGGCAGCACGCACGGCATCAGGTTGAGCAACAGCCCGCCCAGCAGCGCCGAGAGCAGGATGCCGGCCAACGGCGCCGCGCCGGTGCGGGAGGCGATGGTCGGCGCCCCCCCGGAAGAAACAGCGGACGATGGTGCGGCGCGCGTGGCCTCCGGACGAACGCCACCGCCGTCCAGCACGAACGTGGCCGCATGCGGCGGATAGCAGACCAGCGGTTCGACCTCGTGGCAGCCCTGCGCAACCACGCGCAGGCGCACCGGCGCGGTGGCGTCCGCGGCCGGCGCCAGCCGCAGCCGCGCGGACACGCGCTCGCGGTAGACCTCGACCTGGCCGAAATACTCATCCTGCTTGTTCGCACCCTCCGGCAACTCCAGCGTGGCCTCGCGCCCACCGTCCAGCACCTCCACCCGGATACGGTCGCGATAGAGGTAGTAGGCGTCGGCGATGCGCCAGTCCAGGCGCAGGCCGGTGCCGTCCGCCGCCACCTGCAGGGCGAAGGCCTCGCCCACCGGCAGCAGGCCGTCCTGCCCGGCGCCGGCCTGGGCGCGCGCCGGCAGCACGAGCGTGGCCACCGGCAGCAGCGCGGCCAGCAGCGCCAGCGCCCGGGCCACGGCGCGCGGCGCCGGCCGGGTCATCGCCGCGCTCCGCGGCCGGCAGCGGCGGCGAAACGGTCGTCGGTCAGGGCCACCAGGAAGCTCTCCAGGTCGTCGATCTCGTCCGCGGTGAGCTGCAGCGCGGCCTGCATCGAGGCATCGCGCCCGTGCGCGTCCGGCACCACCCGGTCGGGGTCGTTGTAGTACTCGATCACCTCGCGCAGGCGGGCGAACATGCCGTTGTGCATGTACGGCGCGGTCACCGCCACGTTGCGCAGCGACGGCACCTTGAACTGGCCGTCGTCGGCCGGATCGCCGGTGATCGCGCCGCGCCCGCGGTCGTCCAGCGAGCCGCGGTTGAACAGGCCGATGTTGCGGAAGCGGTCGGAGGTGAAGTCCTCGCCGGAATGGCATTCGGCGCACTTGGCCTTGCCGATGAACAGCAGCCGGCCACGCTTGGCCGCAGCGCCGATGGCCGCGTCGTCGCCTTGGGCGTAGCGGTCGTAGGGCGAGTCGGTGGTGTCCAGGGTCTTCTGGTAGGCGGCCAGCGCGCGGCCCAGCGTGCGGGCCGTCGCCGGTCCGCCATAGGCGGCCTCGAAGGCCTGGGCGTAGCGGGGATCGTCGTTGAGCCGCCGCAGCGCGTCGGCGATCGGCAGGTCCATCTCCAGCGGGTTCTCGATCGGGAAGATCGCCTGGTCCTCCAGGGTCTCGGCGCGCCCGTCCCAGAACATGGAAGTGCGCCCGGCGCTGTTCATCACCGTCGGCGTGTTGCGCGTGCCCAGGCGGCCGGCCACGCCGGGGCTGACCGCCACGTCGTCGGCGAAGGCGTGCTCGGGCTTGTGGCAGGAGGCGCAGCTCACCGTGCGGTCGCCGGACAGCACCGGGTCGAAGAACAGCCTGCGCCCCAGCTCGGCGCGCGCCTGGCGCGGATCGTCCGGCAGCGGCAGCGGCGCGTCCTGCGACGTGGCCCCCAGCCACGGGGCCGCCAGGATGGCGGCCGTGGCCAGGGCGACGGCGAATGGAAGGGGAAGGCGTGCGGACACGGGGGCTCCGGGGAGGGGACGGCGACGGCCTGGGTCATTCCAGGGCGACGGCGAACGGCGCCCTGAACAGCGTGCACAACCCGCTTTCCTCGTGGCAGCTCTGCCCGTTGAGCACGCCGCTGACCTCCCTGGCCCCGGGTTCCACCCGCACGCGCTGGCGGAAGGTGGCCGCATCGGCGAAGTAGGTGTAGCGGTACTCGCCGGCGAAGTTGCGGTCGCTGCGCGCATGCGCGCCCACCGACCGCGCCGGCTGCAGCACCTCGCCACCGGCGTGCACCGCCACCCTGGCCGGGCGCGGGCCGAAGTCGCCGGCCTCGAAGTCCGAGCCGTACACGATCCAGCCGTGCCGGATCGGCGCGGTGAACACCAGCTCCACGTCGTGCGTCCCGGCCACCGGTTCGGCGCGCCACTGCCATTCCAGCTCGCCGGCGTCCTGCGCCCGCAGCGGCAACGCCGCGGCCGCCAGCACCAGCGCCAGCGCGATCCCTGCCGGCCCGCGCCGTTGCCGCCATTGCATGCTCTTGCCCTTCATCCGTATCGCCTCGGTGGGGTCCGCCGCCGGCTGGCGGCGGATCGTGCCTGTCAGTGCGCCGCCGCCAGGCGCGGCGGTGCGTCCACGCCGTCCGCTCCGCCGGCGTCCTGCGCCGTGCGCGCGTACGGGTCGGGCTCGGCCAGCAGCTCGTCGAGCAGCGCGTTGAACTTGGCCACGTACTGCGCGTAGTACTCGCCGGTGACGGTACCGGTGTAGCCGGTGTAGATCTCGCGCACCTCGCCCTTGCGGTCGATGATGATCGTGGTCGGGAACGCGGCCATGTAGTTCAGGCCCCGGAGCTTCTCGGTGGCCACCTTCTTGTCGGCCAGGCCGCCGAACACGATGTCGTACTCGATGTCGAAGTACTGCTTGAACTTGCCCAGCACCTTCTGGAAATACGCGAAGCTGTCCTCCTGCTCGAAGGCCACCGCCACCGCCTCCACGCCGCGATGCCGGTTCTGCTTGAACCACGGCGACAGGAAGTAGGTCTGGTCGGTGCAGTTCGGGCACCACGTGCCGATCACCTCCACGATCACCACCTTGCCCTGGTACTTGTCGTCGCGCAGGGACACCGGCTGGCCCTGCAGGTCCGGGAAGGTGAAGTCGATGGTCTTCTGGCCGTCCTTGAGGAAGGTCAACTGGTACGGGTCGGGCAGCTCGACATTGGCGTCCTTGCGGCCCTCGAAGCGGACCACGTTGTAGATGCCGCTGCCGAACGCGCCCTGGATGTTGCCGTCCTCGTCGATGGTGCCCTTGATCAGGCGCGGGCTGGGGCCGCTGAAGTGCGACAGCCAGAAGCGGTTGCCCTGCACGGTGCCTTCCAGCTCGCGGGTGTCGCCGACCACGGTCATGAACACGCCGCCGAGGTGGTTGCCGTCCTGGTCGAGCAGGGCGACCTGGTCGCGCTTGTCCGCGCGCGCGGACTTGTCCAACTGCTGCACCGCCCACTTGCCGCTGAGGTCGGCCCCGGCGGCCACGTCCTGGCCCGGCTCGACGAAGCGCCAGGCCTTGCCATGCTCGGCGACGAACGGGATGTTGCGCGCGCCCTGGCGGTGCGGCACCAGGTCGCGGTACTCGCCGCGCAGGGTCTTGCCGTCGACCACGGTGAACACCAGCGCCGCGTCGTAGGTGTTCATCGGCACCGACAGGGTGTCCTCGGACACGCGCTCGACCACGAAGTTGTCGCGGCGGCTGCCGTTGATCAGGCTGAACTTCGCGTCCTTGGCGTCGGTGCCCTTGACCTCGAAGTTGAACGGGATCGGGTCGCCGTCGACGGTGAACTCGCCGCGCCAGATACCTTCCTGCGGGAACTTGGCCGCGGCGTGGGCCGCGGCGGCCACCGCCAGCGACAGGAACACCGCGCCAAAGCGCAGCAATGGCTTCGCACCTCTCATGACTCACCTCGCTTCTCGAAGGACAGGGGAACGGCTGTCACCGGACGGTGACTGTAGGAACCGGCGCGCGGCGGCGTCCACGCCGATGCGCGCGCCATGCATGGCATTTGCTCATGTGCAGATGGCCGGCGGTGCTGTGCGCGGGCCGCGCCGCGCCGGGGGCGCGGGTCACCACTGGTACTCGACCGTCGCCGCCCAGAAGCCGCCCGATGCGTCGATCGGGCCGCCGGTGGCGTAGTAGTACTCCATGTTCGACGGCGTCAGCGGCTCCGGGTACTTGATCGCCTTCTCGTCGAACACGTTGCTCGCCGCCAGCGCCAGCCGCAGCCCGCCGGCGAAGCGGTAGCTGGCCTCGATGTCGGTCAGCCAGGTGTCGCCGATGCTGTAGGCGATCTCGGCCTGGCCCGCGTACGGGCCGGTGGCCGGCACCGGGTTGGGCGTGCCCCAGCGCTGGATCGCCCCGTAGTGGGTCTGGCGCAGGTTGAGGTTGAAGCCGCCCAGGCTCCAGTTGGCGTTGAGCACCTGCTTGCTGCGCGGCGCCTTGTACAGCAGGTCGTTCTGCGAGCCGCGGCTGAACACCGGGATGTCCAGCTCGGCCAGCACGTCCGGGGTGCGCACGATGTCGCGGATGCGGGCGCGGTTGTGGTGCGCGGCCAGCGACCAGCGGATGCTGCCGTAGCGGCCCAGGTCGCTGTCGGTCTCCAGGGTCAGCTCCACGCCCTCGGTGCGGGTGTCGGCGGCGTTGATGAAGTAGGTGATGCCGTCGTCGCGGCCGAAGCCGGCCGCTTCCACCAGCGCGCCCGCGCCCGGGTAGCTGCTCTCGCTGAAGGTGGTGGACTGGGCGATGCGGTCCTCGACCTCGATCCGGTACAGGTCCAGGGCCAGGTTCCAGCCGGCGAACGGCTCCAGCACCAGGCCGATGCCGTAGTTGACCGAGGTCTCCGGCTCCAGCGGCCTGGCGCCCAGGGCGATGGCCTCGGGCGAGTCGACCTTGAGCGTGTGCGTGGTCGAGTAGTTGCCGTTGACCGTGCGCCGGTGCGACTGCGCGGCCAGCGACGGCGCCTGGAATCCGGTGCTGGCGGTGGCGCGGACGGCGAAGCGCTCGTTGAAGTCGTAGCGCGTGCTCAGGCGGCCGGTGATCTCGCTGCCGAAGTCGGAATAGTCCTCGTGGCGCGCGGCCAGGTCGACCAGCCACTTCGAGGTGGGATTGAGCGAGACCCCGGCGTAGAGGGAGATGCTGCGCCGGTCCTCGTCCACCTCCTCGCCGGGCTTGAAGCCCGGCAGCGCCTGCGCGCCGCCCAGGCCGCGGCCCAGCGCCTTGCCGGCGTTGGGCCCGTCCAGCACCGGCTGGCCGCCGTGCGACCAGGACTGCTCGTCGCCGGCGCCGACCCGGTAGTTCTCGTCGCGGCGCTCGGCGCCCAGCGACAGTTGCAGCGGCTGCGCCAGCCAGCCCACGTCGAAGCCGCGGCGCAGGTCGAAGTTGCTGGTCAGCGCCGAGTAGCGCAGGCGGCCGACGTAGAAGCGGGTCTGGCTGTCCAGCCCGTAGGTCGGGTTGAGCGAGTTGTGCAGGTCGATGTCGACCCGGTCGCGGCCGTAGTTGCTCGACAGGTCCCACGACCAGCCCGACTCGGTGCCGCCCTTGATGCCGGCGGTGACCCCCACGTCCTCCTCGCCCAGTTCCTCCCAGGGCGCATAGCCGTCGGGGAAGATCGCGCGCACCACCTCGTCGCGCGCCGGGTGGCGGAAGTTCTGCGGCGCCTTGGCATCGCGCCGCGAGTACAGCGCAAGGCCGTACAGCTCGGTGTACTGCGACAGCGGCAGGCCGAAGTCGGCGGCCACCGACTTCAATTCGAAGGCGCGGATGCCGCGGTTCTTCCACGCGTAGTCGTCGCGCGTGGCCTCCTTCGGGTTGGGCGTGGCACCGGCGGGGAGCTGCGGGTTGGACGACAGGCTGCCGGCCGGCAGGATCTCGTTGCCCTGGGCATCCAGCGGGAAGTAGTAGAGGAAGCTCGAGCGCGCCGGCCCGGTGCGGTTGGTCGCTTCCTGGTCGTCGTACTGGGCCGACAGCCGCAGGTGGCCGCCATCGCCCACCGCCAGGCCGGCGCCGGCCTGGAAGGTGCGGTTGCGGCCGTCGCCCTCGAAATGGCGGCCGTCGCGGTAGGACACCGCGCCGCCGCCCGGGTCGTCCTCGGTGATGATGTTGACCACGCCGGCGATGGCATCGGAGCCGTAGATCGCCGAAGCGCCGTCGCGCAGCACCTCGATGCGCTTGATCGCCGCGTTCGGGATCAGGCCCAGGTCCACCGGCGCGGCCGCGCCGAAACCGCCGGCGCCCAGCAGCGCAGTGCTGTGCCAGCGCTTGCCGTTGACCAGCACCAGGGTGTGGCTGGCGTTGAGCCCGCGCAACTGGCCGGCGCGGACCATGCTGTTGAGGTCGCCGGTTTCCAGCGGCAGGTTGAACGAGGGCAGCGCGGTGTTGAGTACGTCCAGCAGGTTGCTCTTGTTGGCGCGCCCGATGTCCTCGGCCGACAGCACGTCGATCGGCGCCTCGCTGCCGTCGACGGTGCGGGCCACGCCGCGGGTGCCGGTGACGACCACCGCATCGAGGCGGGTGGGCGCCATCGCGGCGATGGCGGTCGTGGCGCCTGCGGAGGCGGGAGTGGGCTCGGCGGCGTGCGCCTGGGCCAGTGCGGTGGCGATCATCAGGCAAAGCAGGGCCTGTCGCGGCGCGCGGCGCGCCACGTGGGAGTGAATCGGCATGGGGAAGTCCTGGCGGAAAGGCAGACCGGTGCGGGCTTCGCCGCGTCGTGCGGCACCGCACCGGATGGCTCAGAACTCTAGGTATCGCCTATTCATCCGTCCACACGGATGAATAGGGTTTTTTATGACGATTCGTCCAATGCAGATTGCGTCCTGGAAAACCGGAACTGCATCCGTGCCGATCGCTGCGCTGTGCGCAGGCGACCGCGAACCCGCGCAGGCGGCAGGAAACGGGATGGAAAACGGCAGCCCGGCCGATGCGGCCGGACGCCCGCGCTCAGCGGAACAGCGCCTCGGGGTACTCCGGCTTCTGCTCGCGCGCCAGCAACTGGCGCAGGCCATCCACCGGGGTAATGTCGCCGTGCAGCACCGCCTGCACCCCGGCGGAGATCGGCAGGTCGATGCCGTGGCGGCCGGCCAGGCGCATGACCTCGTCGGCGGTCTGCACCGACTCGACCACCTGGCCGATCTCGCGCACCGCCTCCTCCAGCCCCTGGCCGCGGCCCAGGGCCAGGCCCAGGCGGCGGTTGCGCGACAGGTCGCCGGTGCAGGTCAGCACCAGGTCGCCCAGGCCGGCCAGGCCCATCAGCGTCTCCGGGCGTGCGCCGATGGCCGCGGCCAGGCGCAGCATCTCGTTCAGGCCGCGGGTGATCAGGCCGGCGCGGGCGTTGAGGCCCAGCTCCATGCCGTCGGACACGCCGGTGGCCACGGCCAGTACGTTCTTCATCGCCCCGCCCAGCTCGGCGCCGACCATGTCGTCGCCGGTATAGGCACGGAAGGCCGGGCCGTGCAGCGCATCGGCCACCTGCTGGGTGAACGCGGCGTCCTCCCCGTGCACGGTCACCGCGGTCGGCAGGCCGAGGGCGACCTCCTTGGCGAAGGACGGGCCGGTGACCACCGCCAGGGGGACGCCGGGGCCCAGCACGTCCTCGGCCACCTCGTGCAGGAAACGCCCGCAACCCGGCTCGAAGCCCTTGGTCGCCCAGGCCACCCCGGCCCCGGCCGGCAGCAGCGGCTTGAGCGCGTGCAGGGTCTGGGTGAAGGCATGCGAGGGCACCACCACCAGCACCCAGCCGCAACCGGCCACCGCCGCGCCCATGCCGGTGGTGGCGCGCAGCGCGGAAGGCAGCTCGATGCCGGGCAGGTAGCGCGGGTTCTGGTGGTCGCGGTCGATCGCCGCGACCATGGCCGCATCGCGCCCCCACAGGGTGGTGGGATGGCCGTGGCGCGCGGTGAGCGCGGCCAGGGCCGTCCCCCAAGAGCCGGCCCCGAGGACGGCCAGGGGCGCCCTGGACGCGTCAGTTGCGGCGGTCATGGGCCGGTGAAGCGCGCCGGATCAGGCGTTGCCGGCCGGCTCGGCCGAGGCCACGTCGTTGGACGCCTCGGCCTGGGCCTGGCGCTGGCGCAGGGTCTCGGCGTAGAGGGCGTCGAAGTTGATCGGCTGCAGCAGGAACGGCGGGAAGCCGCCGGCCTGGATCAGGTCGCCGGCGGTCTGGCGCACGTACGGGAACAGGATGTTCGGGCACTGGGTGCCCAGCAGCACGTCGATCGCCTGCGGCTGCAGGCCGGACAGGCCGAACACGCCGGCCTGGTCGACTTCGGCCACGTAGGCGGTCTTGTCGCCGACCTTGCAGGTCAGGGTCACGCGCAGGGAGACCTCGAACACGTTCTCGTTCAGGCGCTGCACGCGCTGGTTGAGGTTGAGCTGCAGGTCGGGCTGGCCCTGCTCGTTGAAGATGGCCGGCGAGTTGGGCGACTCGAAGGAAACGTCCTTGACGTAGATCTTCTCGACGCTGAAGGCCGGACCGGCGGCTTCCTGCGGGGCGGGGGCGGCTGCGCCGTTGGTGGTTTCGTCGGACATTTCGCAACTCCAGCAAATACGGAAGAATCGATGAGGACCGGCCAGCGGGGACCGGGACAGAACGCACGATTATGACATGCCCGCAGGCGTGGTCAGGCCCGGCCCTTGACCAGCGGCAGGCTGGCGGCCTGCCAGGCGCCGATGCCGCCGTCCAGCCAGTACACCTGCTCGAAGCCGGCCTTCTTCAGCTTCCGGGCCGCGGCGGTGGAGGCCATGCCGTTGCGGCACACCAGCACCACCGGCGATTGCCTGGCCCCGGCCAGCAGCTTGCCCTGCGGGTCGAACTGGCTGGGGGTGAGGTTGCGGCTGCCGGCGATGTGGCCCTTCTCGAAATCGGCGATGGCCGACAGGTCCACCACCAGCGCGCCGTGCTGGTTCATCAGCGCCGGCAGCTCGGCCGGCTTGAGCGACGTGTAGCCGCGCAGCAGGCGCGCGATCTCGGTGTAGACGATGGCCAGGGTCAGGCCGACCAGCGCCAGCGACAGCATCGGATGGCGGCCGGCGAAGGCCATCAGGGTCTCGGGATTCACGGCAGGATCGTTTCGTGGCGTCGTGCGGGGCGGCGATTGTCGCACAAGCCCCCCACCGCGCCCGCGCCTGCTAGTCCCCTTCCCAGAAATCGGGCAACCCCGCCGTCTGCCACCAGCGCTTGCCCTCCGCGTCCCAGCGCCACTGCTCGCGCCAGCGGATCCGCCGCTCGGCCTGGGTGTGGCGGTTGACCACGCCGATCTCCACCTCGCGGGTCACGCTGCCGTCGGGCAGGGAGCCGTTGCCGCCCTCGCGGTAGCTGGTCACCTGCAGTTGGTGGTAGCGCGCCAGTTCCAGGTCGCTCAGCGGCTCGGACGTGCGGACCTTGGGGTCGACCAGTTGCCAGGCGGCCTCGTAGTCGCTCCAGCGCACCGCCGAGGCGAACACCGCCTGCGCCTGCTCCAGCTTGGTGCGCTGGCGGGCATTGAGCGCCTCGGCGCCGGGCGCGGCCAGCAGCAGCGCAACCAGGGCCAGCAGGATCGTGAGCGTGCGCGGCATCCGAAGGCTCCAGGGCGGAAGCGGCCATCCTAGCAGGGCGCCTGCGCCTCCCGGGCCAGGGCGACGAAGCGGCCGCTGAACACCGTCGCGTCGCCGCCATCGGGCAGGAGAACGCGCGCGGCGATGCGGCAGCGGGCGCGCCCGCGCGCGCCGAAGGTGGCGACGAACGCGTCCCAGCCACCCTCCTCCAGCCAGGCCTCGGCCTCCAGCCCGGCATGCAGCGGCGCCAGGTAGCGCACCGTGCTGTCGGCGACGTAGACGTCGGCCCGCATGCCGGCCCGCGCCAGTTGCCGGGTGGCCAGCCCCCAGCCGGCCAGGGTCATCAGCGACACCAGGCTGCCGCCGAAGGCCGAGCCCTTGTCGTTGACGTTCGGCGCCAGCGGCGCGCGCAGGCGCAGGCGCCCGTCGGCGGCGCCGGCCAGTTCGACCTGCATCGCCCGCACCAGCGGGATGGCGCGCAAGTGCGCCTTCAGCCGCTCCAGGGAATCGTCGGTGGTCATCCAGGCAGGTCCGAAAGCTCGCGCCGGCGCACCGTGCCATGCGCCCGAACGGCCATAATGCCGCAATGCCCACACCGCGTCCGCCCGCCTGGATCCTGGTCTCGCTGCGGCCGCGCGGCGGGCACGAGGCGCTGCGCCGCGCCGCCGCGCGCCACGGCGCCGGCCTGCTGGCGCTCTCGCCGTGGGCGCTGCGGCCGCGCGAGGACGCGGCCAGCCGGCAGGCGCTGGATGCGGCGCTGGACGCGCAGGCGCTGGTGTTCACCAGCCCCGCCGCGGTGCGCGCCGCCGCACGGCTGCGGCCGCTGCGGGAACGCCGCGGCCAGCACTGGCTCGCGGTGGGCGCGGGCAGCGCCGCCGCCCTGCGCCGCGCCGGGATCGCCGCAGTGCGGGCGCCGGCGCGCATGGACAGCGAGGGCCTGCTGGCACTGCCGGAACTGGACGGGATATCCAGCGTCGGCCTGGTCACCGCACCCGGCGGGCGCGGGATGATCCCGGCCATACTCGCCGCGCGCGGGGCGCAGGTGCACCGCGCCGACGTCTACGACCGCGTGCCGCTGCCTCCGGGCGCGGCCGCGCTGGAGCGGCTGCGCGGCCTGGACCGGCCCGCCGTCCTGGCCCTGAGCAGCGAACAGGCCCTGCGCCTGGTGCTGGAACAATGGCCCGCCGCCGCGGCCACGGCGCTGCGCCGCTGCGCCGTGGCCGCGGCCAGCGAACGCCTGGCCCGGATCGCCGCCGGCTACGCACTGGGCCCGGTCGCCGTGGCCGGCGATCCACGCCCGGCCGCGCTGGCCGCCACCGCCCACGCACTGATTGCCGCCGCCTGAACCGCCCCGCCTTGCAGGCGCGCGGAGGCCAAGCGATGCTTTCGGGCGTGGCCGCCGCCGCGGACGCGGACAAGGTCGTCCGCCTACGTCGACGCCGCAGCCGGACAAGGATCCCGACGTGAACGACGCCTCCCCCCTTCGCCGTTCCCGCGCACGCATGCTCGCCGCCGGCGCCCTGCTGCTGCTCGGCCTGGCCGGCTGGTACGCCTGGCATGCCTGGCAGGCGGGCCGGGCCCTGGCGCAGGCCCGCGCCAGCGAGGACGCACGCCAACTGGACGCGCTGGTGCAGCGCATGGACACCCTGCGTGGCGACCTGGCCGCGCAGGGACGCCTGATCCGCGACGCGGCCGCCGCCAACCGCGTCCTGCGCGACGAAGTGCTGGGTCTGGGCCAGCGCAACGCACTGCTGGAGGAATCGGTGGCACGGCTGGCCGCCAGCGGCCGCCAGGGCAGCCACGCCGTGCGCCTGGACGAAGTGGAACTGCTGCTGGTGCTGGGCGGACAGCGCCTGCGCATCGCCGGCGACCTCGACGGCGCGCGCAGCGCCTACGCACTGGCCGCCGGCCTGCTGGAAGGCGTGGACGATCCGGGCCTGCTCAACCTGCGGCAGACGCTGGCGGCCGAGCGCGCCGACCTCGATGCCCTGGGCGCCGGCCCGCGGGCGGCGCTGGAGAAGCGGCTGGCCGGCCTGGACGCCCGCCTGCCGCGATTGCCGTTGCAGCCCGATGCGCAGGCCGGCATCGACGGCACGATGCCGAAAACCTGGTGGCAGCGCCTGCTGGCCCCACTGGTGGAGATCACCCCGTCCGGCGACCAGGCCCTGCTCACCGATGCCGAGCGCACCCTGGCCGGCGATGCCCTGCAACTGGAGCTGACCCTGGCGCGCGCCGCGCTCGAGCGTGGCGACCTCGACGCCTTCCATACCGCGCTGAACCGCGCCCGCGCCCGGCTGGCCCGGTTGTGGCCCGATTCACCGCCGCTGCGCGAAGTTCTGCGGGAACTGGATGCGTTGCGCAGCGCACCGCTGCGGCCGCAGGCGCCCGCCCTGGGCGCCACCCTGCGGCAGTTGCGCGCCCTGCGCGAGGGAGGAAGCGACTCGTGAAGCCGTACCGCTCGCTGGTGGTCCTGTTGTCGATGGCCGTGCTGGGCGTGCTCGCCGCACAGTGGCTCACCCGGCAGGACCCCGCCGCCCTGGGCCGGGTGATCGTGCGCGCCGGCGGCCACGACTACGGCGCCTCGCTGCCCACCGCCGTCCTGGTGCTGGTGCTGGCCTGGCTGCTGCTGGCGCTGGCCTGGCAGACGCTGCGGCTGCCGTTCCGGATATGGGGCCGCTACCGTACGCGGCAGTCGCGTGCGCGCCTGCTCGATGGCCTGCGCGCCCTGCAGTGCGGCCAATGGACCCGGAGCGAACGCCTGCTGGCCGGCGCCGGCCGCGACCCCCGCGCCGGTCCCGCCGCCCTGGCCGCGGCGGTACGCGCCGCCGAGGGCCGCGGCGACGAGGCCGCGGCCCAGTCCTGGCTGGCGGCGCTGGAGGAACGCGACCCGGCCCTGCACGCCGTGCTGCAGGGCGAGCGCCTGCTCGAACGCGGGCGGCCGGTGGATGCGGTCAACGCGCTGGACGTGGCCGCCGCGCAGCCGTTGCCCCCCCGGGGGTTGGTGCTGCGCGTGCGCGCGCTGGCGGCGATCGGCCGCGCCGGCGAGGCGTACGGCCTGCTCGGCGCCCTGCGCCAGCAGTCCGCGCTGCCGCCCGCCGAACTGGCCCGTCTGGAAACCGAACTGGCCACCCAGTGCCTGGAGGAGGCCGCCGACGCCAACCTCCTGGCCGAACGCTGGGAAACCCTGCCCAAGCCGCTGCGCGCCCAATCCCCGGTGGTGGCCGCCTATGCCGCCCGCGCCGCCGCCCTGCGCTGGCACGACGCGGCGCTGCGCCACCTGGACCATGCCCTGGACACGCGCTTCGACGAGTCGCTGGTGGACCTCTACGGCCGCCTGCCCATCGGCCACGTCGACTCGCGCCGCGCCAGCGTCCAGCGCTGGCTGCAGGCGCACCCGGCCAGCCCGGCCCTGTTGCTGGCGCTGGCTCGCCTGGCACGCCAGCAAGGCCAATGGCTGCAGGCGCAGGAGTTCCTGCACCGGGCCATCGCCCAGGGCGGCGGCGCGGACGCCTGGGAGGAACTGGGCCACGGCCTGGCCGCGGCCGGCGACGATGCCCTGGCCCGCCGCGCCTACGCCAACGCCCTGCGCGTGGCCCGCGGCGAGGCGGCCGAGGAACTGCCCGGCCGCGACCTGCGCGAGAAGATCTACGACCTGGCGGTGGTCGAGGAACGCGACGAATTCGGGATGCCGCGGCTGCCGCAGCCCTGAACCGGGGCCGTTCCGGCGCCGGGGTTCAACGCTCGACGATCGCCACCACGCCCATGCCGCCGGCGGTGCAGATGGAGACCAGCGCGCGGCCGCCGCCGCGCTCGGCCAGTTGCCGGGCCACGGTGGCGACGATGCGCGCGCCGGTGGCGGCGAACGGATGGCCGGTGGCCAGCGAGGAGCCGACCGGGTTGATCCTGTCCGGGTCGATCCGGCCCAGCGGCGCGTCCAGGCCCAGGCGGTTGCGGCAGTAGTCCTCGCTCTCCCAGGCGCGCAGCGTGCACAGCACCTGCGCGGCGAAGGCCTCGTGGATCTCGTAGACGTCGAAGTCCTGCAGCGTCAGCCCGTGGCGCGCCAGCATCTGCGGCACGGCCACGGTCGGCGCCATCAGCAGGCCCTCGCCGTGGACGAAGTCCACCGCCGCCGCCTGCGCGTCGCGCAGCCAGGCCAGCGGCTCGTGGCCATGCGCGCGCGCCCATTCCTCGGAGGCCAGCAGCACCGCGGCGGCGCCGTCGGTCAGCGGCGTGGAGTTGCCGGCGGTCAGGGTGCCGCGGCCGGAGGTGCGGTCGAAGGCCGGCTTGAGCGCGGCCAGCTTCTCCAGCGAGGTGTCCGGGCGCAGCACGTTGTCGCGCTCCACGCCGCGGAACGGCACGATCAGCCCGTCGAAGAAACCGCGCTCATAGGCCGCGGCCAGCTTGCGGTGCGAGTCCACCGCCCAGGCGTCCTGCGAGTCGCGGGCGATGTTCCATTCCTTGGCCATGTCCTCGCAGTGCTGGCCCATGCTCTTGCCGGTGCGCGGCTCGGCCACGCCGGGAAACTCGGGCTTCAGCTCGGACAGCCGGAAGCCCTTGAACGCGGCGAGCTTCTCCCGCGCCGTCTTGCCCCGGTGGGCCGCCAGCAGGCGCGCGCGCAGCGCCTTGCCGTAGACGATGGGCACGTCGGAGGTGGTGTCCGAGCCGCCGCCGATGCCCGATTCGACCTGCCCCACGGCGATCTTGTTGGCCACGGCGACGATCGAGTCCAGGCTGGTGCCGCAGGCGCGCTGCAGGGTGATGCCCGGGGTCAGCGGCGACAGGCCCGAGGACAGCGCCGCCTCGCGGCCCAGGTTCCAGTCGGAGGGATGCTTGATCACCGCGCCCATCGCCACCTCGCCCAGCACCTGTCCGTGCAGGCCGAAGCGCTCGACCAGGGCGCCCAGCGTGCGCACCGACATGCCCAGGTTGCCCACGTCCGAATACGCCGTGTTCTGCCGGCAGAACGGAATGCGGACGCCGCCGAGAATGGCGACTGGACGGGCGGCTGGCATGGGGCGACCTCGGGCGGATTCCATTCGTGGGCACGGCCTGCATACGCGGCCGAATGCATAATGTCCGCAGTGTAGCCCCGCGCTGTCAGGCGGCCAATGACGAAGACGACCCGCACATGAATGAATCCCACCGCGACCTGCGAGGCCGCGCGCATGGCTGAGGCCACGTTCGAAGGCGTGTTCGCGCTGGAACTGGCCGGCGGCCAGGCGCCCGGCCGGCGCTGCCGCCCCCGCAGGCCGGCGAGCTGGCCACGTGCGTGGGCCGCGACCTGGCCGCCCTGGTCAACGGCGTGGCCGGGCTGGAACTGGCTTTGGTCGCGGCCCATTTCGACCCGGCCGAGGCGCTGCGCCCGGGCTGGCCGCTGCACCGCCGCCTGGAGGAATTGCGCGCCCGCGCGCCCGGCCGCGGGCAGGGGCCGCGCGTGCTTGCCTTCGGCGCCGACGCCGCCGGCCAAGTGCCGCTGCCGTTCCAGGCCGAGGCCGCGCTGGCTGGCGGCGGACTACGGGTGCTGCCGTTCGTGCTGGCCGGCCCGCAAGAGGAGGTGGCCTCGGTGGCCGAGGCGTTGGAGGAAAAGCTGCTGGCGCTGGGCATGGCCCGCCCGGACACCGCGCTGCTGGCCCAGGACGGCTTCGCCGCGCGGGTCGAGCACGCGCGTTATCTCACCGCGCACGACCTGGCCGCGATGATGGCCATGCAGTACGAGAACCAGGGCCTGGGCGCCCTGTGGAACCTGATCGAGGCCGCGCTGCTGGCGCCGCAGGCGGTGGAGTGGCTGGACGCCGGGCCCGAACCGCTGCTGCGGCTGGAGGACGGGCACGTGCGCATGGCGCTGTTCGACCCGGCCGGCTGGTGCGCGCACTACCATGGCGCCACCGCGCAGGCGGACGACCGCGACCGGCTGCAGCGCGCCTACGAGCACTTCCTGGCCCGCCAGCGGCAACTGGCCGCGGTGCTGGAGGCGCACGGCATCCCGGTGCTGTACGTGCACTGCGACGGGCACGGCGACGCACGGGCGAAGCTGCAGTAGGCGCCGCGCCACCCGTTCGTCCGAACTTGCAGGAGCCGGCTTCAGTCGGCGACAAGGCCGGGAACTCCGGGTGCACCGGACTGGCCGCTGCCTTTGCCAGGACGCGGCCTGGGCCGGCGACGGCGCGACCCAGGCGCGGGGGCCTGGGCCGCCCTTGCGTCACGGCACCCGGATCAAGCCGCAGGCCACCCGCGCGCCGGCATTGCCGGCCGGCTGGCTGTGGTAGTCGTCCGCGGCGGCATGGACGATGACCGCGCGGCCCGCGATGTCGTTGGCCGCGCCGCCGCCCAGGGTGACGCCGTGCAGGTGCACGTTGACCCGGGCCACGCCGGAAGCGTCGGAGACGATGTTGTCCATGTCGCCGGCATGGTGGACGGGGGTGCCGGCGCGGCCGTGCGGCGTGCCGGCCGGGTTGAAGTGGCCGCCGGCGCTGGAGGCGTCGACCGCGCTGCAGTCGCCCTTCTCGTGCACGTGGAAGCCGAACTGGCCGTTGGGCGTCAGCCCGCCGACCTCGCCGCCGATGTGCACGCCATCGCCCATCGGCGCCAGGGTGAGCTTGCCGCTGACCCGGCTGCCGGAGGCCGAGGCCAGGACCGCTGTCGCCTGCTGCGCGGTGCTGACCGGCGCCGGCGGCGCCGGCTCGGCCGGCGGCGGGGCGCTGCTGCAGGCGGCCAGGGCGAACAGGCCGAGCGTGGCAAGGGGAATGCGCATGTCGGGTAGCTCCTTGCGTGAAAGAGCCACAGGATAAGCCCCCGGGCGCCACGGGCGGATGAATTGCCGGGCGCCTCAGCGCCGCGTGCGCGCCGGCCCGAGCTTGCGGGCGACCGTGTTGCGGCCCACGCCCAGCAGCGCGGCCGCTTCCACCCGGCGGCCGCCGGTGTGCTTCAGGGCGGCGCCGAGCAGGGCTTGGTCGAAGCGCTCGCGCGCCTGCGCATGCAGGTCGCGCGCGCCTGCCTGCAGGCAGGCGCGCGCCCATTCCCCCAACTGCCGGTCCCAGTCCTCCGGCTCCCCGGCCGGGGCCGCCGGGGCCGGGGCCGGCGCCTGCCCGCCGTCCAGATCGTCGACGGTGATGGTCTCGCCCGGCGCCAGCGCGGCCAGCCGCCAGCAGGTGTTCTGCAGCTCGCGCACGTTGCCGGGCCAGTCCATCGCCTGCAGCGCGGCCTGCGCGGCCGGGTCGAAGCGCTTGGCCCCCGCACCCAGCTTGCGCGCGGCGCGGCGCAGGAAGGTGTCGGCCAGCAGCGGGATGTCGTCGCGGCGCTCGCGCAGCGGCGGCAACTGCAGGCGCACCACGTTGAGCCGGTGCAGCAGGTCGGCGCGGAAGCGGCCCTGCTGCACCTGCACCTCCAGGTCCTGGTGGGTGGCGGCGATCACCCGCACGTCCACCCGGATCAGCTCGCGCCCGCCCACCCGGAAGAATTCGCCCTCGGCCAGCACCCGCAGCAACCGGGTCTGCAGCGAGGCCGGCATGTCGCCGATCTCGTCCAGGAACAGGGTGCCGCCGTCGGCCTGCTCGAAGCGGCCGATGTGGCGCTTGCTCGCGCCGGTGAACGCGCCGGCCTCGTGGCCGAACAGTTCGCTCTCCAGCAGCTCGGCCGGGATGGCGGCGGTATTGAGCGCCACGAACGGCCCGGACGAACGCGGCGACTCGCGGTGCAGCGCGCTGGCCACCAGTTCCTTGCCGGTGCCGGTCTCGCCGGTGATCAGCACCGACAACGGCGCCTGCGCCAGCCGGCCGATGGCGCGGAACAGCGCGCGCATGGCCGGGGCATCGCCGATCAGCGCCGACGTGCCGGGCGCGTCCTCCACCACGGCCGCGCGCGGCCCGCCGTCGCCCGGTGCCGGGACGGCGGCCGGCAGCGCCCGCGCGGCCAGGGCCACCGCGTCGTCCAGGTCGAACGGCTTGGACAGGAACTCGTGCGCGCCACCGCGGAACGCGCTGGCGGTGCTGGCCACGTCGGTATAGGCCGACATCACGATCACCGGCAACTGCGGGTGCACCGCCTTGAGCCGGTCCAGCAGCGCCAGGCCGTCCTGCCCGGGCATGCGCACGTCGGTGAACAGCAGGTCGGGCGCACCGCGCACGTCCAGCGCGTCCAGGGCGCTGGACGCGTTCTCGAACCCGTCGACCTCGTACCCGGCCTCGCGCAGCGCGGTGGCCAGCACGAAGCGCACGGAACGGTCGTCGTCGACCACCCAGACCCGGCGATTGTCGGTGCTCATGCGGGGGAGCCTCCCTCCGGTTCGGTCTGCGGCAGCAGCAGGGTGAAGACGGTGTGCCCGGGGCGCGAGCGGAAGGTCAGCGAGCCGCGGTGCTCGCGCGCAACCTGGTGGGCCAGGGCCAGGCCCAGACCGGTGCCCTCGGCGCGGCCACTGACCAGCGGCAGGAACAGGTGCTCGGCCAGTTCCTCGGGCACGCCGCGGCCATCGTCGACGATCTCCACCCGCAGCGCGCGCGCATGCAGGTGCTCGCGGATATGCAGGCCGCTCTCCACCCGCGTGCGCAGTACGATCGTGGCCGCGCCGGCCTGCTGCGCGTTGCGCACCAGGTTCCACGCCGCCTGCACCAGGCGGTCGGCATCGCCCGCGAACTCGGGGATGCTGGGGTCGTAGTCGCGCTGCAGGCGCACCTGGCCGCCGCCTTCGGCCTCGGCCAGGCGCAGCACCCGCTCCAGCACCGCATGGATGTTCAGCGGCGCGTGCGCTCGCTGCGGCGCCGGCGACAGCAGCCGGTCGACCAGTTGCCCGAGGCGGTCGATCTCCGCGCCGATCAGTTCCACCAGTTCGTGCTCGCCGCTGTCCTCGGCGCGCTGGCCGGTGCGCCGGGCCAGCAACTGCGCCGCGCCCTTGAGCCCGGCCAGCGGGTTGCGCAGCTCGTGGGCCAGGCCCTTGAGCGCGGCCGCCAGCGCGCCGGGCAGGGCCTGCGCCGGGTCCAGCGCGGAGAAGGCGTCGGTCGGGTGCACTTCCAGGCGCCAGCCCTCGCCGGTGCGGGTAATCCAGCCGTCGGCGTGGCGCGGCATCTCGCCGGGCACGCCCAGGGCGATGCGGTGCAGCCGCAGCACCTCGCGCTCGTCCTGGCCGAGGAAGCGGGACAGGGCGTCGCCGTCCTGTTCCAGCGCGGCCAGCGGCTGGCCGAGCAGCCGCCGCGCGCCGACCCCGAGCCAGCGCGGGAACGCCGGGTTGGTGCCGACGATGCGCGCCTGCGCATCGGTCCAGGCCACCGGCGTGCCGAGCTGGTCCAGTCCGGGGGCGGGAATGGCGGTCATCGGGTCCATTGCACCAATTTAGTGCATGACCGGCCTGCGCGCGATCCCGCCCTGGTGGACATGCGGCCGGCGCCGGCCTTGCCCGGCCCGGCCTGCCGTCGCGCCAGGCGCAGGCGCGACGGGCCGCGGTCAGGGGATCGAACGCAGTTGCAGCACCAGCGAGTACAGGATGCGCCGGTCCTGCGCATCGAGGGTGGCCGCCTCGTCGCCCCGGTAGTGGCGGCGATAGGCGCGCACGGCCGCGTCCGGATCGTCCAGCGGCCAGCCGACGGCCTGCATCGCCAGCCAGGGGTCGAAGCCGGGCGGCGGCTCGCCATGGGCCGGGTCCGGCCACAGGCCGAAGCCGGCCTGCGCCAGCCGCGCCCACGGGAACCGCGGGCCCGGATCACGCTTGCGCGTGGGCGCCAGGTCGGCATGGGCGATGACCGCGTGGCGCGGGATGCGCAGGCGCGTGCACAGGTCGTCCAGCAGGCGCAGCAGCGCGTCGATCTGCGCGGGCGGGAACGGTTCGGCACCGTCATTGTCCAGTTCGATGCCGATGGAGGCCGAATTCAGGTCGGCGATCGCGCCCCAGCGGCCGCCGCCGGCATGCCAGGCACGGCGCGAGTCCTCGACCAACTGGTACAGCCCCCCGTCGGCGCCGACCAGGTAGTGCGCGCTGACCGGCCCGCCGCGGTGGCCGCTGCGCAGGGTGCGCAGGCTGCGCTCCACCGAGTCCTGCTCGGTGGCGTGCAGCACGACCAGGGTCGCCCGCCGCGCGTCGTGGTTGGGCGAGGGCACCCAGGCCGCCATCGGGTTGCGCGACGGCGCCTGCGCGCAGGCGCACAGCAGCAGGACCAGCAGCGTGGACAGCCATCGCGAAGCCATGGCCCATTGCAACGGGTGCCGCTGCCGGTGGCAAGCGGTGCCGGCGCGGGCCGGGACGATGGAACGTTGCGGGGAACATGGCATCCACCTGCGCTGGCGGGTTGCCGGGCGATGCGCCCGGCCGGCGGCGGCGGGCGCTTGCCGCGCCGCCGCCTGGACCGGGACCGCGGCGCTGCGGCCGCGGCCCGGTGCGGATCACGCCTCGTAGGCGCGTTCGCCGTGCGCGCTGATGTCCAGGCCCTCGCGCTCGACTTCCTCGCTCACCCGCAGGCCGACCAGGACCTTGGTGACGAGGATGGCGATGGCCGTGGCCACCGCGCACCAGGCGATGGTGAACAGCACGCTGAAGGCCTGCGCCCCGACCTGCGCGGCGATCGAGCCGTCGATGCCGGTGCCGCCCAGCGAGGCGTCGCTGAACACGCCGGTCAGGAGCGCGCCGACGATGCCGCCGATGCCGTGCACGCCGAACACGTCCAGGCTGTCGTCCGCGCCCAGCAGGCGCTTGAGGCCGTTGACGCCCCACACGCAGAGCGTGCCCGCGCAAAGGCCGATCACGATCGCGCCCATCGGGCCGACGCTGCCGGCGGCCGGGGTGATGCCGACCAGGCCGGCGATCGCGCCGGAGGCCCCGCCCAGCGCGGAGGGCTTGCCCTTGACGATGGCTTCCACCAGGGTCCAGCCCAGCACGCCGGCGGCGGTGGCCACCATGGTGTTGAGCATGGCCAGCGAGGCGGCCGCGTCGGCGGCCAGCGCCGAGCCGGCGTTGAAGCCGAACCAGCCCACCCACAGCAGCGCGGCGCCGACGAAGGTGTAGGGCACGCTGTGCGGCTTGATCGCCTCGCGGCCGTAGCCCAGGCGCCTGCCCAGGAACCAGGCACCGACCAGGCCGGCCACGCCGGCGTTGATGTGCACCACGGTGCCGCCGGCGAAGTCGATCACGCCCTTGTGCGCCAGGAAGCCGTTCTCCCCGCTCCACACCATGTGCACCATCGGCAGGTAGGCCAGGGTCACCCACAGCGCGGAGAACAGCAGCATCGCCTTGAACTTGATGCGCTCGGCGAAGGCGCCGACGATCAGCGCGGCGGTGATCCCGGCGAAGGTGGACTGGAACGCGACGAACAGGAACTCGGGCAGGCCGCCGGCATCGGTATCGGGCGCGATGCCCCTCAGGAACGCCTTCTGCGTGAACGAGCCGAAGAACGCGTTGCCGTCGGTGAACGCGGCGCTGTAGCCGTAGGCCACCCAGAGCAGCACCACCAGCGAATAGACCACCAGCACCTGCAGCAACACCGAGAGCACGTTCTTGGCGCGGACCATGCCGCCGTAGAACAGCGCCAGCCCCGGCACCACCATCAGCAGCACCAGCAGGGTGGAGGTCAGCATCCAGGCGACGTTGCCGCTGTCGAAGGCCGCGGCCGCCTCTTCCGGCACCGCCACGTCCGCGTCGGTGGCCCAGGCCGCGGGCGGCTCGGCGGCGTAGGGGGTCGCGTACAGGGCCGCGGCCTCGGCGGCGGGCGCCGCGGCTTCCTGGGCCAGCACGGGCAGGCTGGCGACGCCGGCGAGGATGGCCGCCAGCAGGAACCACGCGCACAGGGTACGGCACCGGGCTTGGTACCCGGCGAGGAATCGAGTCTTCATGGGGGGGCTCCGAGTGGGGTTAGAGCGCGTCCGTGCCGATTTCGCCGGTGCGGATGCGGATGGCATGTTCGATGTCGGCGACGAACACCTTGCCGTCGCCGATCTTGCCGGTGCCGGCCGATTGCCGGATCGCCTCCAGCACCGCGTCCTGGCGCTCGTCGGCCACCACGGTCTCCAGCTTGATCTTCGGCAGGAAGTCGACGACGTACTCGGCGCCGCGGTACAGCTCGGTGTGGCCCTTCTGCCGGCCGAAGCCCTTGACTTCGGTCACGGTGATGCCGGACACGCCCGCCTGGGCGAGGGCTTCGCGCACCTCGTCGAGCTTGAACGGCCGGATGATAGCGGTGATCAGTTTCATGTTCGCATCCCGATGGTGGAGGGTCCGGCCGCACGGGCCGGCATTCGGTCCTTCGCGGGGACGCGCCGGGCCCGTGGCGGACCCGGCATCCCGTTCGACATGGCCGCGCCCTGCCGGCCGCGGCACCGATCCAGGGCTGCACCCGACGACTTGGGGGAGGTCGTGCAGGCCCGTGATCCAGCTTGATGTTTCGTTGCGCCGCTTCGCCTCTCTCCTCTCCTGCGCGCGGCCGGCCCCTGCCGGGCCGCGATGCGAAAGCGCCGCGCGGTTTCCCGCGCGGCGCCTCGTGTCAGTTGCCGTAGTACAACTGGTATTCCAGCGGGTGGGTGGCCGCGCGGAACTTGGTCACCTCCTGCATCTTCAGCGCGATGTAGCCGTCGATGAAGTCGTCGCTCATCACCCCGCCGGCCTTGAGGAACTCGCGGTCCGCGTCCAGCGCCTCCAGCGCCTGGTCCAGGCTGGAGCACACCTTGGGGATGTCCTTCTCCTCCTCCGGCGGCAGGTCGTACAGGTCCTTGTCCGAAGGAGCGCCCGGGTCGATCTGGTTCTTGATGCCGTCCAGGCCGGCCATCATCAGCGCGGTGAAGGTCAGGTAGCCGGACTGGATCGGGTCGGGGAAGCGCATCTCGATGCGCCGCGCCTTCGGGTTGGACACCCACGGGATGCGGCACGAGGCCGAGCGGTTGCGCGCCGAGTAGGCCAGCATCACCGGCGCCTCGAAGCCGGGCACCAGGCGCTTGTAGCTGTTGGTGCCGGCGTTGGCGAAGGCGTTGATGGCGCGGGCATGGCGGAAGATGCCGCCGATGTACCACAGCGCCAGTTGCGACAGGCCGCCGTAGCCGTCGCCGGCGAACAGGTTCTTGCCGTCCTTGGCCAGCGACTGGTGCACGTGCATGCCGCTGCCGTTGTCGCCGACGATCGGCTTGGGCATGAAGGTGACGGTCTTGCCGTTGCGGTGGGCGACGTTGCGGACGATGTACTTGGTGGTCAGCAGCTCGTCGGCCTTGCGCACCAGGGTGCTGAACTTGGTGCCGATCTCGCACTGGCCGGCGGTGGCCACCTCGTGGTGGTGGACCTCGACCTCGATGCCGGCCTCTTCCAGGGTCTTGCACATCTCCGAGCGCAGGTCGTGCAGCGAGTCGGTCGGGGCCACCGGGAAGTAGCCGCCCTTGACGCCCGGGCGGTAGCCGGTGTTGCCGCCTTCGTACTCGGTGCCGGAATTCCAGGCCGCCTCTTCGGACTCGATCTTGAAGAAGGTGTGGCCCATGTCGTTGGCGAAGCGCACCGCGTCGAAGATGAAGAACTCCGGCTCCGGGCCGAAGAAGGCCACGTCCGCGATGCCGCTGGACTTGAGGTAGGCCTCGGCGCGCTTGGCGATGCCGCGCGGGCAGCGCGCGTAGCCCTGCATGGTGGCCGGGTCGAGCACGTCGCAGGTCAGGATCAGGGTGGGGTCGGCGGTGAACGGGTCCAGCACCGCGGTCTCGGCGTCGGGCAGCAGGACCATGTCCGACTCGGCGATGCCCTTCCAGCCGGCGATGGAGCTGCCGTCGAACATCTTGCCGTCCTCGAACAGCGACGGCTCGACGATGCGGACCGGGAAGGTGACGTGCTGCTGCACGCCGCGCATGTCGACGAACCGCAGGTCGACGAACTCGACCTGGTTGTCCTTGATCAGCTTCTCAACGTTTTCCACGGGCATTGCGGGCGACCTCGGTAATGGGTAGCGAATCCAAAGCAAACGGCATGCCAACTATTTATTCTGTGCAAGTCGTTGATTTTCATAGGGCCGCATCGTCGCCGCGCACCAATGCACCATTCGAGTGCACCGAGGCCGGCGCCGCCTTGCACCATTTTGGTGAACCGGAGCCGTGCGATATCCCGGCAAGCGACCGGCGCCACCCGGCCACGCGCCTCCTTCCTCGCCGCGCACGGCGCCGCTTCCCGCCTTCGCCCCTTCCCGTCGCGCCCCGCGCCGGTGCGAGGAACCGCGGCCGACGCCGCCTCCCCGGCGCAGGCGCGCGCTCACGTATGCTGGCCGCCTCATCCCGCCCGCCGTCCCGCCCGTGTCCGATCTGTTTTCCGCCCTGCTGCTGGGCATCCTCGAGGGCCTGACCGAGTTCCTGCCGGTGTCCAGCACCGGCCACCTGCTGATCGCCCAGCACTGGCTGGGCGCGCGCTCGGACTTCTTCAACATCGTCATCCAGGCCGGCGCCATCGTGGCCATCACCCTGGTGTTCCGCCGCCGCCTGTGGGAGCTGGCCACGAACCTGGGCGATGCGGCCAACCGCGACTACGTGGCCAAGCTGGGCACGGCCTTCCTGGTCACCGCCCTGGTCGGGCTGCCGGTGCGGCTGGCCGGCTGGGAACTGCCGGAGACGATCGCCCCGGTGGCCTGGGCCCTGGTCGTCGGCGGGGTATGGATGCTGCTGGCCGAGCGCCTGGCCGAACGCCGCGGCGACCTGGCCGCGGTGACCTGGAAGGTGGCCGTGCTGGTCGGCCTGGCCCAGGTGGTGGCCGGCGTGTTCCCCGGCACCTCGCGCTCGGCCGCGGCGATCTTCATGGCCATGCTGGCCGGCACCTCGCGGCGCTCGGCGGCCACCGAATTCGTGTTCCTGGTCGGCATCCCCACCATGTTCGCCGCCAGCGGCTACGCCTTCCTGGAGCTGGTGAAGGACGGCGCGGTGGGCGGCGAGGACTGGGCCGGCGTGGCGGTGGCCTTCGCCGCGGCCACGGCCACCGGCTTCGTCGTGGTGCGCTGGCTGCTGGGCTACGTCAAGGCGCACCGCTTCACCGGGTTTGCGGTATACCGCATCGTGCTGGGCGCGCTGCTGCTGGTGCTGATGCCCGGCGGTTGACGGCACGGCGCGCCTTCACGCCCGCGCAACCCCATCGGGTGCATTCAACCGTTCTTGTTCCATCGACGCCATGCCGGCGCCCACAAGGAGGTCATCATGAAGAAGTTCCCGCCCTTCCCGCTGCTGGTCCTGCTGCCGCTGGCCCTGGCCGGCTGCAACAAGCCCGCCTCCGAAGCCGAGCCGCCGCCCGGCGAGCTGCCCACCGCGCAGACGCCCGCGCCGGCCGCCCAGGACGCCGGTACCCTGCTCCCCGCCTACCACTGGCGCCTGGCCGAGGCCAGCGACGCCACCGGTGCCCGCATCGACCCGCTGTTCGTGCGCGCCGACCGGCCGGTGCAACTGGACTTCGCCGACGGCCGCCTGAGCGTGTCCAACGCCTGCAACCACATCGGCGGCGGCTACCGCCTGGAAAACGGGCACCTGACCGTGGACCGCATGGCCTCGACCCTGATGGCCTGCGCCGACCCGGCCCTGGCCGCGCTGGACGGGGAGGTGAGCCGGCGCCTGGAAGGCAGGCTGGCGCTTGCCGTCGACCCGGCCACCGACCCACCGCGCCTGGCCCTGACCACCGCCGCGGACGAACGCCTGGTGTTCAACGGCGAGCCCACCGCCGCCACCCGCTACGGCAGTGCGCCCGAGCGCATGTTCCTGGAGGTGGCGGCCCAGACCCAGCCCTGCAGCCACCCGCTGATCCCGGACAAGCAATGCCTGCAGGTGCGCGAGGTGCACTACGACGAGCAGGGCCTGCGGACCGGCGATCCGAGCGCGTGGGAAAACTTCTACGACCAGATCGAGGGCTACGAGCACGAGCCCGGCGTGCGCAACATCCTGCGCATCGACCGCTACACCCGCAGCAACGTGCCGGCCGACGCCTCCCGCTACGCCTATGTGCTGGACATGGTGGTCGAGTCGGAAAACACCGCGCGCTGATCCCGCCCCTTCCGAAGCCGGGCGCCCTCATCGCACCCGGACACGCATCGAAGACGGGAGTAGCCGCGTCGAGCACGCCATGGATGGCGTGCGCCCTGCGGATCGCTTCCCTCGGGCACGGCGGCAGCGGCTTGCCGGGCCTTTCGTCGCCGGCCGTCGCCACGGCCGCCAAGACGCGCACCCGAAGTCTCTATCCCGGCGCGCGCACCGCCGGGTTGAGCGTGTAGGCCCCGTACACCACCGCCTCGGCCAGCACATGGCCCTGCACCGCGCGCAGCACGTCGGCCGCGGTGAAGCGCGCCGGCAACTCCAGCCGCGCCACGTCCAGCGCGAACAGGCGGAAGAAGTAACGGTGCACCCGCAGGTCGTTGGCCGGCGGGTACGGGCCGTCATAGCCGAAGTAGTCCCCGCCCATGTCCGCGTCGCCGGCGAACCAGCCGGTGTAGTCGTTCAGCCCCTGGCGCGCGCCTTCCGGGCCCGGCGGCGACTGCTTG
Source organism: Pseudoxanthomonas broegbernensis (assembly GCF_014202435.1). Lineage (GTDB taxonomy): Bacteria > Pseudomonadota > Gammaproteobacteria > Xanthomonadales > Xanthomonadaceae > Pseudoxanthomonas > Pseudoxanthomonas broegbernensis. The sequence goes on from NZ_JACHGU010000004.1 coordinate 148,899, forward strand.
CCGCGGGCGGTCACTCCGTCGCTGCAACTGCCCTCGGCAATGGCGTGCACCTGCGCCGCGACGTCGGCCATGACCCAGTGCACGAACTCCGCGCGCGGCTGCTCCACCGGGATCTGCATGTCCTCCCGGCCCACCGTCTCCGGCACGGTCGGCGCGTCCGGGTCGATGCACAACAGGGCGAACGAACGCGTGCCCTCGGGCACCTCGTCCCAGGCCAGGTGCGGGTTGCGGTTGTCGGACAGGCCCTCGGCGCGCCCCATGGCATACCGCGCCGGGATCGGGCCGCGGGGTTGGAAACTCTCGCTCCAGATGCGCATCGCGCGTCCTCCTGGTGGGACCGGTCCCCAGGGTAGCCCAAGGGCGGATCGCGTTGGTTTCTCCAGCCTCCGGGGAATAGCAAAAGCATTCGAGTGCGTCGGCTTCGGAGGGGCCGCCGTCCTCGGGCAGTGGCTTCGTTTGCCCCACAGCCACGGCAACGGCTGTCGCTTCCAAAGGGAAGCACTTGCTTTCAGCTACGACGCTCTGGCTGTTGGTTGAGCGAAGCCACATCCCGCACGCACCCGAAGACGTGGTCGTCCGGGTGTGCGTGGCAGCGGCCATGGATGGCCGCGGTAGCGAGTGCGCACACGGACGTGCGCCCGAGCGGCCACGACACACCCGGACGGCCGCGGCTCCCGCCGAAGCCGACACCCCACAGCGCTTTTTGCCGTTGACGCCCGGCACGCGCTTACCCACGGAATAAGAGAAGCCGAAGCCGGTCAAACGGATGCAGCCACCCGCATGCGCGGCGCGGTCCTACCGCATTACCGCGCACAGGCGCTCGGCCACCCAGCGCTCGGCGAAGCCGTCGCCGGCCAGGCTCTCGACGAAGGCGCAGTGGCCGCCCCAGCGCGCCACCTCCAGCCGCGCGGCCGCCGGCAGCCGCCATTGGCGCAAATCGTCGGACGGGATCACCGGATCGTCCCGCGCCATCAGGATGTCCGCCGGCACCCGCAGCGCGGCCAGGCGCTCGCCGGCGATGGAATAGCTGTCGAAGTACGCCTCCACGCTGCCGAAGCCGGCGTAGCGCCGGGCCAGCCAGGCGGTCAGGCTGCGCAGGTCCAGCGCCAGGATGGCGTCGTCGTAGTCGTAGCGCTCCGGGAACAGCGCGCGCTTGCGCTGCAGCGAACGGCGCCACTTGCGGCGGAAATACCAGTCGTAGATCGCCGGCCCGCGCTCCATGCAGTCCATGGTGCGCGCCGGGTCCACCAGCGGGCAGACCGCGGCGATGCGCCTTAGCGGCAGCCCGGCCGCCTCCGCGCGCAGGCCCACCCGCAACGCGAAGTTCCCGCCCAGCGAATAGCCGGCCACCACCAGATCGCGCACGCGCAGGCGGCAGACCAGGTCGGCGGCCGCGTGCACCACCTCGTCCAGGCGATTGGAGTGGAACAGCTCCTCGTTGAGGTGGTGGGTGTCGCCATGGTCGCGGAAGTTCAGGCGCACCACCTCCAGGCCGCGGGCCAGCAGCCGCGCCGCGGTCAGGCGCATGTAGCCCGAGTCCGCGCTGCCTTCCCAGCCGTGCAGCAGCAGCGCGGTGCCGGTGCGCGCCGTGCCGGGGACGTGGCTGTGCCAGGCCTGCAGGCGCGCGTTCCCGCCGCCATCGAGGATGTACTCGGTAGTGACCGCGCCGCTGGCGGCCAGCGCCTGCAGGCCGCGGCGGCCGCGCAGGCCGCTGGAGCCGAGCACCGACTGCAGGTGCGGGTTGCGGAGCAGGCGGGACGGCTGGTAGTCGGCGGCGGTCAGCATGTCGGGGGAAGGCGGGAGCGCGCCGGCCATTCTGCATCCGCGCCCGGGCGGCGCAAGCCGGGCGCCGGGTTCAACGCGCCATCGCCGCCACGATCCGCTCGCGCGCCTGCTCGGCGATCCGGCGCCGGCCCTCCACGTCGCCGGGCGGGATCGGCGCCAGGAAATGGATCTCGGCCGGGCGCACCGGCTCGCCGAGCAGGCGCAGGAAGTTGGCCGCGAAGTTCTCGCGCGGGCCGAAGGCCACCACCGTCTGCGCGGCGCCGCCGGCCCCGTAGCGCAGCGCCACCGGCTGCACCGGCACCTGGGCCTGGACCGCGGCGGTGAAGATGCGCGCATGGAACGGGCCCACGTCCTCGCCACCCCGGGTGCGCCCTTCCGGGAACACGCCCACCGACTTGCCGGCGCGCAGGCGCTCGCCCATCGCCTCGAGCACGCCGTTGAGCGAATCGGCGCTGCCGCGGCGGTGGAAGATGGTCTGCCCGCGCGCGGCCAGCCAGCCCACCAGCGGCCAGCCGGCGATCTCGCGCTTGGCCACGAAGCCCATCATCCGCTGGCTGTGCAGCGCCTCGATGTCGATCCAGCTCACGTGGTTGGCCACGAACAGGACCGGGCCGGGCAGCGGCGTACCCACCCGGCGCAGGCGGAAGCCGAAGATCCACATCAGCCCCGCCGACCAGGCGCGCACGGCGCGGTCGCCCAGCGTCTCCGGGCCCCAGCGGATGTGCCCCAGCGGCGGCGCCAGGCACAGCAGGGTCAGCGGCAGCGGCACCAGCAGGTGCAGCAGCAGCAGCGGGACGCGGTAGAGATAGCGGGCGCTGCGCACGATCGCGCCGCGTCGCTGGGGACGCCGGGCGGCACGTGGGGGGACGTGTTCCATGGACGCGCAAGATACCGGATGGCCGCCGCTTGGGCATCCGCCGCGTAAGGACGCGGGACGCGGCATGCCGCCCAGACCCGGGGCGCGATGCCAGGAACCCATGCGGCCGTACCCCGCCGGTGGCGCCTGCGCCCGTCCATGGCGTCGTGTGCGGCGCCCGTGGGGCAAACCCACCGGCGCTAGGCGGCCGGCGGCGCCGCCACCACCGCCAGGGTCAGGCGCGAGACGCAGACCGCGCGGCCGGCCTCGTCCTCGATCCGGATCTCCCAGACCTGGGTGGTGCGGCCCAGGTGCAGCGCCCGCGCGGTGCCGGTGACCGTGCCCGCGCGTACCGCGCGCAGGTGGTTGGCGTTGATCTCCAGGCCCACCGCCATGTGCACGGCGGCGTCCAGGCACAGGTTGCCGGCGCTGCTGCCCAGGGTCTCGGCCAGCACCACCGAGGCGCCGCCGTGGAGCAGCCCGTACGGCTGCCGGGTGCGCGGGTCCACCGGCATGGTCGCGCGCAGCCAGTCCTCGCCGGCGCCGGTGAAGACGATGCCCAGGCGTTCGATCAGGGTGCCGCGGCCTTGGCGGTTGAGTTCGTCCAGGGAAACGGGAGCGTGGAAGACCATGCGGTGGGCGACCTGCGGGGGAGACCACGGGATTATCCGCCCGCCGGCGCGCGGCGGCACGCCGCTGCCCCCGCCGGGCCGCACGATGGACGGCGGCTCAATCGGCGTCGAACAGGCCCGGCTGCGGCGGCGGGTACGCCAGCCGGCCCTCCACCACCCGCGCCGCCGACGTGTAGGGATGCGGCTGGACGTGCGCGGCATCGAGGATGTGCAGCACCTCGATGCCGCGCAGCTTGAGCACGTCGGCGATCAGCGCGCGATGACAGCGCCACCACACCGCCTCGGCGCACATCAGCACGGTGCGGCGCCGCGCGGCCAGCGCCAGCGCCAGGTCCAGCCCTTCGGCGAACTCGGCGCTGTCCAGGTGGTCGGCGTAGCCCTGGAAGGAGGCGTTGCGCCAGCCGCCGTTGGGCGAGCCCGGCCGCACCCGGCGGCGCCCGCCCAGTTGCGGCAGCCAGCGGTATTCCATCCCCGCCGCCGGCAGGTTCGCGGCCAGCGCCTCGCTGGCGAACCACGGATGCCGGCGCGAGCCGGGGAAGCGGCGCACGTCGGCCAGTGCCTGGATGCCGCATCCGCCCAGCAGGGCCAGGAAGCCGTCCCAGGACCGGGTGGAATGCCCCACGGTCCAGACGGTGGAGACGGCGGCGCGACCGGCGGCCACGCTCAGCCGATCTTCTGCAGCGCCGCGCCCTTGTGCATGGCGACGTGGTCGGTGCGGTCGCTGTGGATCTCGTACTGCGGGTCGTCCTCGCTGCAGCGGCGCATGTGTCCCTTGTACTCCGTGTCGCGGGTATGGACCTTGACGATGCGGCCGCTGGCGTGGCCGGCTTCGGAATTCCAGCGCACGTGGTCGCCTACCTTGAATGCATGGGCCATGGCATCGGTCCGGGTCGGGAAGATGCCGCCATTGCAACCGAGGCCGCGTCCACGCCGCGTGTCGACGGCGGCCGGCCCCACGCCGGCGCCTACAGGATCGGCACCAGGCCCGCGCCGAAGGCGGTCAGCATGCGGGTGAAGATCGACTTCGGCCCCAGGCTCACTTCGGGGAAATCGCCCACCGCCACGTAGCAGCGGTGGAAGTCCGGGTCGCGCCGCGGCAGCGGCAGCGGGCAGTCCGGCCCGGGCTGGAAGGCGTAGTTGGTGGCGTAGCGCCACGGCCACAGGTCCAGGATCGGCGAGGCCTCCAGCACCTTGCCCATGCTGTAGCTCAGGCCCGAGAACACCGGCGGCCTGGCCCGCGGCGCCACCGTCCAGGAGTTGCCCGGGGCGATGTCGCGCTCGATGCTGGCCGCCAGCGCGCGGGCGAAGGCCGGGTCGTCGATCACCACCGCCGCCTCGGTGTTGTAGGTCTCGCTGCGCGGATCGAAGTTGTGGGTGCCGATCACCGCGATGCGGCGGTCGATCACCATCGACTTGGCGTGCAGGCCCATGCGCGGGCCGCTGCCGGTGACCGGCACCGGGCGGTTGGCCGGCGCGCTGGCGCGCAGCAGCGAGGGCCGGGTCTCGGTGCGCAGCTTGTCCTGCACCTGGCGCTCCTGGCCGCTACCGCGGCTGCCGCCCACGCTGCCGCCGGGCAGTTCGCTGCGCGCCACCGTGGGGCCGGGATCGGTGCCCGGCGCGCCCGGCTGCCAGGCGCCCAGCGCCGGGTCCACCGGCGGGTCGCGCGGAAACGGCTTGTATTCGAACAGGTCGAAGCCCAGCTCGCGCACGTGGCGGCGCTTGTACTTGTAGGTGAGCGCGTAGACGATCGGGTTGTCGGTGGCCGCCAGGCTGTTGGTGGAGACCACCACCCGCGGCGGCTGCGCGCGCGCGCGCAGCCCGCGGAAGATCTCCAGCGCCTCGTCGGACAGCACCAGGTACGGGGTCTGCAGCAGGATCTCCTCCCGCGCGCCGGCCAGCAGGCTGGCCAGGCCGGCGGCGCCGGCGCCTTCGCTGCCCGGGTCGCCGTGGTGCTTTTCCGGCAGGTCGGCCAGGTAGGCCACCGCGCCCACCGGCAGCGCGCGCGCGGCCAGGCGCTCGCGCACCAGGCCGGCGTCGGAGGCGGCGCGCGAGATCAGCTCCACCCGCCCGGGCCGCTGCGGCTGCGCCGGCGGCAACGCGGGCACGCCCTGTTCCAGCAGCAGCCGGGCCACGTCGCGCAGGCGCTCGACCGGCACGCTGCGGCGGTCGTTCCAGTACTCGGCGAAATTGCGCTCCATCGCGCGCGCCGCCGGGCCCGCCACCAGCACGTCGCGGTCGCGGAAGTTGAACTGCGCGTCCCAGTCGTAATAGTCGTCCTGGTAGTTGCGCCCGCCGGCGATGCCGACCGCGTCGTCCACCACCAGCAGCTTGTTGTGCATGCGCTGGTTGAAGCGGCGGAAGCAGCACACCACGCTGGCCGCGTAGTGCAGGTAGTTGGGCTTGGCCAGGCCGAAGGTGGGGTTGTAGATGCGCAGCTCCAGGTTGGCGTGCGCGCCGCCCAGGGCGGCCAGGATCGGCAGGTCGGCGATGGCCGAGAGCTGGTCGATCAGCACCCGCACCTTCACCCCGCGGCGGGCCGCGGCCAGCAGTTCGTCGATCACCAGCCGCGCGCTGTCGTCCTTGTCGAAGATGTAGGTCTGCAGGTCCACCCGCCGGGTGGCGCCGCGGATCAGGTCCAGGCGCGCCAGCAGCGCCTCGCCGCCCTCGTCCAGGATCAGCGCGTAGTGGCGCGGCGTGGCGGGCGCGGAAGCGGCGAAGGCCTGCCCGGCCAGCGCGCGCAGCGGCGAGGGCGCGGCGCAATGGTCCGCGCGCGCGCAGTCCACCGTGGTGTCGCGCGCGGCCATGGCGATGGCTTCCGCGCGCTCGTGCTGGGCGGGCGAGAGGGTGGCGCAGGCGGCCACCGGCAGAGACAGGGCCGCCGCCAGGACGCGGTGCAACAGGCGGTTCACGGCGGCGGATTCTCCTTCAACCGCACCTGCATGCGCAGCAACACCCGGTCGCTGAGCACCAGCCGCCAGTCGTCCATGCCGTAGCGGCTGCGCTGGATGTCCCCGCTCACCCACACCGCGCAGTCCAGCCCCGGGCGCGGGCAGGCGGACGGCGCCACCTGCAGCGCCTCGTCCTGGGTGACCCCGCGCAGGGTCAGCCGGCCGTTCAGCGCGGCGCCGTCGGCCAGGCCGGCGGCGACATAAGGGTCGGAGACGAATTCCATCCAGGGGTGGCGCACGCTGTCGAAGAAGCTGTCTCCGCGCATCCAGGCGGTGTAGCGGGCGCGTCCGGGGATCTCGGCCGCCGCGGTGGCGATGCGCAGGCGCACCTGGTGGCGCCCGTCCGGCAGCGCCTCGACCGTGCCGTCGTACACCGGGAACACGCCCTCCAGGTGCTGCCCCAGGCGGGTGCGCACCTCGAACCCCAGGTGGCTGTGCTCGGTGTCGATCCGCAGCGGCGGCGCGGGCGGCACCGCCTCGTGCACGGGCGGCGACGCGGACGCCGCCAGCGCCTGCCCGAGCCCGAGCCCGAGCAGGAGACCGCCGCACCACGCCCGCCGGTGCATGCGCCCTAGGGCCACCAGAACGCGGTCAGCCGGCCCATGCCCGGTTCGATCGCCACCCGCGCCGGCAGCGCCAGCACCGCCACCGCGGCGGTGGGCATGCCGCGGTAGTCGCCCGAGCGGCCGCTGTGCAGCAGCGCCACCAGGCGCTCCATGCCGGGGTTGTGGCCCACCAGCAGCAGGCGCTCGACCTCCTGCTGCGCCTCCAGCAGCCCGATCAGGGTGCCCGGCGTGGCCTCGTAGATGCTCTCCTCCAGCCGCTGCTCGGCGTAGCCGGTGACCGCCAGCACCGCTTCCAGCGTCTCCCGCGTGCGCCGCGACGGCGAACACAGCACCCGGTCCGGCAGCAGGCCCTGCGCCGCCAGCCAGCGGCCGGCGGCCTCGGCCTCGGCCAGGCCCTGCGGCGAGAGCGGGCGGTCGATGTCGGCCTGCCCCGGCGAGGCCGGTTCGGCGTGGGCATGGCGCAGCAGGATCACCTCGCGCATGTCGTCTCCGCTCGTCACGCCCGGGCCAGCCACTTGAACAACGGCTCCCAGTCGGCCTGGTGGTCGCGCACCTGCGCGGAGTGGTAGTCGAACAGGCTGCGCCCCAGCCCCACCAGGACCACGTAGGCCTGGGTGTCGCGCAGTTGCGCCACCACCGGGTAGGGCCAGCCCTTGAGCATCTCCAGCGCCTGCTGCGTGGCGTGGGTCCAGGGCTTGGCGCGGTTCAGCACCAGGCCTACCGGCAACTTGCGCTGGTGCACCCGCGGCACCTTGGCCAGGGTATTGAGGAAGCCGACGGTGGCCTCGATGTCCAGCGCCGAGGGCTGGACCGGCACCACCACCGCGTCGGCCAGGCCGAGGAACGCGTCCAGGTCGTCGGCCAGGGCGCCGGCCGGCGCATCGATCACCACCTGGTCGGTATCGTCCGGCAGCCGGCTGCGCCAGGCGCGGCGGCGGCTGGCGTCGATCGGCAGCACCGCGCTGTCCAGTACGGCCCGGCGCTGCGCCCAGCGCGTGGCCGAGGCCTGGGGGTCGGCATCGGCCAGGACCGTGCGCCGTCCCTGCAGCGCCGAATGCGCCGCCAAGTGAGTGGCGACCGTGGTCTTGCCCACGCCGCCCTTGGAGCCGGCCACCAGAATCGTCTTCATGCGCCACCGTCCTCCGCAATCGGCTGCCCGCAGGGTACACCGCCCCCCGTGGAGACGGTAGGAAGGCCCCTGCCCGCGCTGCTATCGTGCCCCGTCCCCGCGCCGTACCGCCTTCCGATGAGCCAGTTGCAGGACCTGACCGCCCTGATCCGGGCCAACGCGCCCCTGATCGTGATCGAGACCCGCGACGAGGAGCGGGTGGTGGAACTGTTCCGGCAATCGCTGATGCAGGTCTGGCGCGCCCTGCACCGCTGGACCATCACCGAGGGCCTGCGCCGCCTGGACCTGGACCGCGAGGACGCCGCCGAGGGCCCGCCCGACGCCGGCTCGGTGCTGCGCGCGATCCAGGACGCCGGGCAGCGCGGCATCTACCTGCTGCTCGACTTCCACCCCTACCTGGGCTACGCCAGCCACCAGCGCCTGCTGCGCGACATCCTCCAGCGCCGCCACTGCCAGCCGCACGTGATCGTGCTGGTCGGGGCCAAGGTCGAGCTGCCGGCCGAGCTGGACGCGCTGGCGGTGCGCTTCAGCCCGCGCCTGCCGAACGCGGCCGCCCTGCTCAAGCTGGTGCGCGAGGAAGCGGTGGCCTATGCCCGCGAGCACGGCGGCCGCCGGGTCGAGGCCGAGGAGGACGCGGTGCGCCAGATCGTGCGCCACCTGCAGGGCCTGGACCTGCACGACGCGCGCCGCATCGCCCGCCGCCTGATCCACGACGACGGCGCGCTCACCGCCTCGGACCTGCCGCAACTGGCCAGGCTGAAGTTCGAGCTGCTCAACCGCAGCGGCCACCTGCACTACGAATACGACACCGCCGGCTTCGCCCAGGTGGCCGGCGCGGCGCGGCTGAAGCGCTGGATCGGCCACCGCCGCGCCGCCTTCGCCGGCAACCCGCCGCCGGGCCTGGACCCGCCGCGCGGCGTACTGCTGCTGGGCGTGCAGGGCTGCGGCAAGTCGCTGCTGGCCAAGGCCATCGCCGGCGGCTTCGGGGTGCCGCTGCTGCGGCTGGACTTCGGCACCCTGTACGCGAAATACCATGGCGAGACCGAGCAGAACCTGCGCGCCGCGCTGGCCTCGGCCGAGCAGTTGGCGCCATGCGTGCTGTGGATCGACGAGATCGAGAAGGGCGTGTCCGCCGATGCGGGCGACGGCGACGGCGGCGTGTCCCGGCGCGTGCTCGGCTACCTGCTCACCTGGATGGCCGAGCGCCGCGCGCCGGTGTTCCTGGTGGCCACCGCCAACCAGGTCCGGCACCTGCCGGCCGAGCTGCTGCGCAAGGGCCGCTTCGACGAGATCTTCTTCGTCGACCTGCCCGCCCCGGACACCCGGGTGGAGTTGCTGCGCCTCCACCTGGGCGGACGCGGGCTGGACGCGGAGGCGTTCGCCCTGCCCGCGCTGGCGGCGGCCAGCGACGGCTTTTCCGGCGCCGAGATCGAGCAGGCCATCGTTTCCGGCCTGTACGCGGCCCATGCCGAGCAGCGCGCGCTGGACACCGACGTGCTCATGGCCGAGATCCGCGGCACCCGCCCGCTGTCGGTGCTGATGGCCGAGCAGGTGGCGGCGCTGCGCGAATGGGCGGCCGCGCGCACGGTGCCGGCGGACTGACGCGGCGCGCGGCACGGATGGCGGGCACGGACAGGTGCGCCGCGCCGTGCGGCGGCGTCCACCGGGAACAGGCCGACCGAAGACGCGCAGGCACGTCCGTCACACAGCGCGCAGCACGTTCCATCCCCGCGCATGACGCAGACCCGGCGGCATGCCCCGCGCGCCGCCGTTCGCCGCGACGCCGCAGCCGACTTCGCGCACCGCGCTCACGGGGCGGTGCGCGAGGCCCGCTGTATCATGCCGTGCCGGGTTCCGGCCCGGTCCCGCCAGCGCCAAGGCCAGCCATGACCAGCACCGCCGAACTGACCTCGCCCGCCTCCGCGAACACGCCCGGCCTGGACACGTTCGACCGCGACTACACCCTGGAACACCGCTATACCCGCTGCGACGGCCGCATCTACCTCAGCGGCGTGCAGGCGCTGGTGCGGCTGCCGCTGATGCAGCGCCTGCGCGACGCCGCGGCCGGGCTGGACACCGCCGGCTTCGTCAGCGGCTACCGCGGCAGCCCGCTGGGTGGCTTCGACCTGGAACTGTGGCGCGCGCGCAAGCACCTGGACGCGGCGAAGGTGCGCTTCCAGCCCGGCCTGAACGAGGATCTGGGCGCGACCATGGTCTGGGGCACGCAGCAGACCAACCTGTTCCCCGGCGCCCGGGTCGAGGGCGTCTACGCCATGTGGTACGGCAAGGGCCCGGGCGTGGACCGCTGCGGCGACGTGTTCAAGCACGGCAACGCCGCCGGCACCTGGAAGCACGGCGGGGTGCTGGCGCTGGCCGCCGACGACCATGCCTGCCGCAGCTCGACCCTGCCGCACGGCAGCGAGGACGAGTTCGTCAGCGCGATGATGCCGGTGCTCAACCCGGCCGGGGTGCAGGACATCCTCGACCTGGGCCTGGTCGGCTGGGCGATGAGCCGCTACACCGGCCGCTGGATCGGCTTCAAGACCATCGCCGAGACGGTGGAATCCTCCGCCTCGGTGGAGGTGGACCCGTTCGCGCGCCGGATCGTGCTGCCCGAGGACTTCGAGCTGCCGCCGGGCGGGCTCGGCATCCGCTGGCCCGACCCGCCGCTGGACCAGGAGATGCGCCTGCACCGCTACGCGGTCGGCGCGGCCCAGGCCTTCGCCCGCGCCAACGGCATCGACAAGGTGGTGATGGACGCGCCGCACGCGCGGCTGGGCATCGTGACCACCGGCAAGAGCTACCTGGACGTGCTGCAGGCGCTGGAATACCTGGGCCTGGACGAGCGCGCCTGCCGCGACATCGGCATCCGCGTGTACAAGGTCGGCATGACCTGGCCGCTGGAGCCGCAGGGCATCGCCGCGTTCGCCCGCGGCCTGGACGACATCGTGGTGGTGGAGGAGAAGCGCGCCTTCATCGAGCGGCAGATGAAGGAGCAGTTCTACAACTGGCCGGCCGACGGGGGCCGGCGCCCGAGCATCGTCGGCAAGTACGACGAGGCCGGCGAGTGGATCCTGCCGTCCACCGGCGAGCTGACCCCGGCCACCATCGCCGGGGTGATCGGCAGGCGCATCCAGCGCCTGCTTCAATCGAGCTCGATCGGCACCGAGTCGATCGAGCAGCGGCTGCGCTGGATGGAGCAGAAGGAAGCGGAGATGTCGCTGCCGCGCGCCGACTTCCCGCGCGTGCCGCACTACTGCTCCGGCTGCCCGCACAACACCTCCACCGCGGTGCCCGAGGGCTCGCGCGCGCTGGCCGGGATCGGCTGCCACTACATGGTCACCTGGATGGACCGGGCCACCGACACCTTCACCCACATGGGCGGCGAGGGCGTCACCTGGGCCGGGCAGGCGCCGTTCACCGACACCGCGCACGTGTTCCAGAACCTGGGCGACGGCACCTACTTCCACAGCGGCTCGCTGGCCATCCGCCAGGCCGTGGCGGCGAAGGTCAACATCACCTACAAAATCCTCTACAACGACGCGGTGGCGATGACCGGCGGCCAGCCGGTGGACGGCCCGCTCTCCGTGCCGGATATCGCCTGGCAGATGCGCGCCGAAGGCATCGGCACGATCGTCGTGGTCAGCGACGAGATCGGCAAGTGGCGCAAGCGCGAACTGTTCCCGGCCGGGGTGGAGTTCCACGACCGCGCCGAACTGGATGCGGTGCAGAAGCGCCTGCGCGAGGTGAAGGGCGTCTCGATCCTGATCTACGACCAGACCTGCGCCACCGAGAAGCGGCGCCGGCGCAAGCGCGGCAAGCTGGAGGACCCGGCCAAGCGGGTGATGGTCAATACGCTGGTGTGCGAGGGCTGCGGCGACTGCGGGCAGAAGAGCTTCTGCGTGTCCGTGCTGCCCCGGGAAACCGAGTTCGGGCGCAAGCGCGAGATCGACCAGTCCAACTGCAACAAGGACTATTCCTGCGTGTCCGGCTTCTGCCCCAGCTTCGTCACCGTGCACGGCGGGCGGCCGCGCAAGGGCCGCACGGCGCCGGCCGCGGCGCTGCTGGAGAACCTGCCCGAGCCGGTGCCGCGCACGGGCCTGGACCGTCCCTGGAACATCCTCATCACCGGCGTGGGCGGCACCGGCGTGGTCACCATCGGCGCCCTGCTGGGCATGGCCGGGCACCTGGAGGGCAAGGGCGCCACGGTGCTGGACCAGACCGGCCTGGCACAGAAAGGCGGCGCGGTGACCACCCACGTCCGCCTGGCGCGCACGCCGGAGGACATCCACGCCGTGCGCATCGCCGCGGGCGAGGCCGACCTGGTGCTGGGCTGCGACATGGTGGTGGTCAACGACTACTGGTCGCTGTCCAAGGTGCGGGCCGGGCGCTCGGAGGTGGTGCTCAACACCTACGAGGCGATGCCCGGCACCTTCACCATGCGCCCGGACCTGCACTTCCCCGCCGCCGACATCGTCGCCGGCGTCGGCCTGGCCCTGGGTGGGCGGACGCCGCGGCTGCTCGACGCCACCCAGTTGGCCACCGCGCTGCTGGGCGACGCCATCGCCAGCAACCTGTTCATGCTCGGCCATGCCTGGCAACTGGGCCTGGTGCCGGTGTCCCTGCACGCGCTGATGCGCGCCATCGAACTCAACGGCGCGGCGGTGGAGATGAACCGCCAGGCCTTCGCCTGGGGCCGGCTGTCGGCGGTGGACCCGCAGGCGGTGGCCACGGCCGCCGGCCTGGTGCGCAACCCGGCCACCGCCGAGGAGCGCGCGCCCGACGGCCTGCGCCAGTTGCCGCCGGGCGACTGGGAAGGCAGCGAGTGGGGCAGCACCAGCGCCCCGCGCCCGGCGCGCACCGAGCGCGAGTGGCGCGGCCTGCCCGAGCGCGGCGGCCATGCCGGCATCGCCGACGCCCCGTCCCCGGCGTCGCCGCTGGACACCGCGACCGGCGAGATCGCCGCGCTGCCGCTGGACGACCTGCGCCTGTCCCGCAGCCTGGACGAACTCGTCGCCCGCCGCGAGCGGTTCCTCGCCGACTACCAGGACGCGGCCTATGCGCGCCGCTATGCGGAGCTGGTGGCGAAGGCGCGCGCCGCCGAGCACCTCAAGGCGCCCGGTTCCACCGCGCTGACCGAAGCGGTGGCGCGCTACGCGTTCAAGCTGATGGCCTACAAGGACGAGTACGAGGTCGCGCGGCTGTACACCCGCGGCGAGTTCCGGCGGCGCCTGCAGCAGCAGTTCGAGGGCGACTACACCCTGCGCTTCCACCTGGCGCCGCCGCTGCTGGCGAAGAAGGACGCACAGGGCCACCCGCTCAAGCGCGAGTACGGCCCGTGGATGTTCACCGCGTTCAAGTGGCTGGCCAGGCTGCGCTTCCTGCGCGGCACCGCCCTGGACCCGTTCGGGCGCACCGCCGAGCGGCGCATGGAGCGGCGCCTGGTGGAGGACTACTTCGCCACCGTCGAGCGGCTGCTGCCCGGGCTGGACGGCGGCAATGCCGCGCTGGCTGCGGAAATCGCCGGCATCCCCGAGCACATCCGCGGCTTCGGCCACGTCAAGGAGGCGCACCTGCGCCAGGCCAAGGCGCGCGAGGCCGAGCTGCTGCACGCATGGGAGGACCCATCGCGGAGGGCGCCGCGCGCCGACGCCGCCTGAGCGGCATGCGCCCCTGCCCCGTGCGCAAAAGCCGGCTCGCCGGCGGCCGCCATGGGAAACCGCCTGCCGGAGGCCCGTCGGCCATCGCGGTCGCCGGCGAGCCGGCCCGCTGGAATGGGCGATGCATTGGAGACGGAGAGGCCGGGCCCGGTCACTTCTCCGCCGGTGCCGGCCCGGTCGACTGCCGCCCCTGCAGCGCATAGGGCATCTTCACCATGCGCCCGGCGCCGCGGTCGCGGATGGTCCCGAGCAGTTGCATGGTCGCCACCTGGCCCATGTCGCGGGTGGGCTGCTGCACCGTGGTCAGCCGCGGGAACATCTGCTGGGAGATGGGGGTGTTGTCGAAGCCGCACACCGACAGGTCGTCCGGCACGCGCAGGCCGCGCTCGGCCGCCGCGCGCATGACCCCGGCGGCCATGTCGTCGTTGGCGGCGAAGATCGCGGTCGGGCGCGAGGGCAGGTCCAGCAGCCGGAACCCGGCGGCCAGGCCCGAGTCGAACGAGAACTCGCCGTCGACCACCAGCGCGGGGTCGTAGCGCAGGCCGGCGCGGCGCAGCGCGCTGCGGTAGCCGGCCATGCGCCATTCGCTGGCGCCGTGGTCGGGGTGGCCGCGCACGTGGCCGATGCGGCGGTGGCCCAGGCCGATGAGCTGGGCGAGCAGTTCGCACACCGCCTCGTGCTCGTCCAGGGTGACCCCGATGCGCCCCTGGGGGTGGCGCGGCGAGATGCACGAGAACGGCACCCCGCGCTCGTCCAGCCGGTCCAGCAGCGCCTGGCTGTCGGTCAGCGGCGGGGTCAGGATCAGCCCGTCCAGGCGCGAGGCGTTGACCAGCGACTCGATCGTGTCGGCCAGGCCGGGGTCGTGGAAGGCGACCGGCTGCATGACCATGCCGTAGTGGTGCTGCTCGCAGGCGTCCACCACGCCGGTGACGATCTCCATCAGGTAGTTGGGCGACGGGTTGTCGTACAGCAGCGCCACCAGGTACGAGCGGTTGCCCGCCAGGCTGCGCGCGGACGGGTCGGGGCGGTAGTCCAGCGCGACCACCGTCTCCATCACCCGCGCGCGCGTGCTCTGGCGCACGCCCGGCTCGTGGTTGAGCACGCGCGACACCGTCTTCATCGATACGCCGGCCGCGGCGGCCACGTCCTCGATCCTCACCCGCATCTGCACACGCCCTCCCGGGGGGCGGGCCCGGCGCGGCACGCGCCGTCCGGGCCGCATGTCCGACCGCCCGATTACCAGAACACCGCGTACAGCGCGACGAGGATCCCCACCACGCCCAGCGCGCCGACGTTGAAGCCGGCCGAGGTCGAGTAGTCCACGTCGTCGGTGCGGATCAGGTCGCTGCCGGCCTGCTGCGGGCGCGTGGCCAGCGACACCACCAGGCCCAGCGCCAGCGCCAGCAGGAACACCAGGCCCACGCGGTCGATGAACGGCAGCGACGGCCAGGCCATCTTCAGCAGCACCGACAGCGCGAACGAGCCGACCGCCGCGGCCAGCGCGCCGGCCTCGTTGGCGCGCTTCCAGAACAGGCCCAGCACGAAGATCACCACGATGCCCGGGGTGAAGAAGCCGGTGTATTCCTGGATGTACTGGAACGCCTGGTCGAAGCTGCCCAGCAGCGGGCGGGCGGTCAGCGCCGCCAGCAGCACCGAGACGGCCGCGGCGATGCGGCCCACGCGCACCAGGTGCGCCTGGCTGTGCTGCTTCTTGGACTTGGCGTAGAAGTCCAGGGTGAAGATGGTGGCCACCGAATTGATCTTCGACGCCAGCGAAGCCACGATCGCGGCCACCAGCGCGGCGAACACCAGGCCCAGGATGCCGGTGGGCAACAGCCGCATCATCGTCGGGTAGGCCTCGTCCGGCTTGTCCAGGCCCGGTGCCAGCATCACCGCCGCGATGCCCGGCACCACCACCACCAGCGGCATCAGCAGCTTCAGGAACGCGGCGAACACCACGCCCTTCTGCGCCTCGCGGATGTCCTTGGCCGCCAGCGCGCGCTGGATGATGTACTGGTTGAAGCCCCAGTAGCTGACGTTCATGATCCACATGCCGCCGATCAGCACGCTGATGCCCGGCAGGTCCTTGTAGAACGGGTTGTCCTTGCTGAGGATCATCTCGAAGTGGCCCGGGTGCTCGCTCCACAGCCTCGAGAAGCCGGCGAGGACGTCGCCGCCGCCGAGCTGGCCCAGGGTGATCCCGGTGACCAGCAGGCCGCCCATCACCAGCAGCGTCACCTGCACGATGTCGGTCAGCGCCACCGCCTTCAGCCCGCCGTACAACTGGTAGGCCAGGGCGAACACGCCCAGCAGCACCAGCGCGGTCATCTGGTCCATGCCGGTGACCTGGGCCACGGCGATGGAGCCCAGCCACATGATCGAGGTCAGGTTCACGAACACGTACAGGCCCAGCCAGAACACCGCCATCAGGGTGCGGATGCGGGTGCCGTACCGTTCCTCCAGGAACTGCGGCATGGTGTAGATGCCGTTGCGCAGGAAGATCGGCAGGAAGAACTTGCCCACCAGCAGCAGCGTGGCCGCGGCCATCCACTCGTAGGAGGCGATGGCCAGGCCCAGCGCGTAGCCGGAACCGGACATGCCGATGATCTGCTCGGCCGAGATGTTGGCCGCGATCAGCGAGGCGCCGATGGCCCACCACGGCAGCGACTTGCTGGCCAGGAAATAGTCGCTGGCCGACTTCTGGTGCCCGGCCTTCTCGCGCGACACCCACTGCGCCAGGATGAAGATGCCGGCCAGGTAGGCGAGCACGATCACGATGTCCAACGTGGCAAGTTTCACTCGGTCGACTCCTCAGGTTCCCCAATGACGCAAGGCGGCCGCTGGGCGGCCGCCTCGTGGACGATGCCGATGGGCGGCATGGGGGAGAGAGCCGGGCGCATGGCTGGCGTGCAGCGACGCGAACGCGAAACCGATCGCTCCCCTCCGGCGACCGGCCCGACCCCCTCCCCCTGCAGCGGCCGGCAATGGGTTCCCCAACCCGTGCCGGCCCTGCTGCCGCAACCCCCTTCAGGCATTTTGACAGCGCTGTCTTATGTTGCCGCCGCAGCCTTGTCAACCGCAAACCGCGTATTCGCGCACACTTTTCGCGCCGACGCCGCCATCACGCGGCGCCCGGTGTCGGAGAACCGCGCGGACCCGGCCGGCGCGCTGCGTCGCAGCATGCTTTTGCGCAGCCTCGTATCGCCTCGCACGCAGGCATTCCGGCCTCCCCACGGACCAAGCCCGCGCGGAAGGATCCAAAAAAAAACGGCGGCCGATGGCATCCAAGCCATCGGCCGCCGCGTACCGGCCGCAATTACTTCGCGGTCGGGCAGTCCAGGATCCGCTCGGCCTCGTTGACCGCGCCCACGGCCACCCGCGAAAGCGACAGCGTCGCCGCCGAATCGCTTTGCAGCCTGGCCAGCACGTCCAGGGCCTCCACGTCCGCGCCGGCGACGGCGAAGCACTTCAGCGGCACGCCCAGCGTGGTCCACTGCCCGGCCGGCAGCGCGGCCAGGGTCTCGCGCAGCGGCAGCGGCGCGCTGGCGCCGGCGCTGATGCCGATCTGGCCGCTGGCCGGCACCGCGTCCGGGCGCAGGGTCAGGATCAGCAGCAGGTCGCCGTTGGTCTCGCGCGACAGCTCCTGCGCCGGCTCGGCGAAGATCGTCACGCTGGCCGCCGAATCGCCGGACCAGGCGAACTGGCGCGCATCCTCCTGGCGCTGGTGGTCGATCGCGGTCACCACCAGGCTCTTGTCGTGCAGTCCGGTGGGCACGGTGGTGACCTGCGCGGCGTGGTGCTGCGCGTTCTCCAGGCGCATGCTCAGGCCCGGGGCGAGCATGGCGTTGGCGAAGTACACCCCCGGCGCGGCCTGCAGGCCCTCGATGCCGGACTCCTCCGACAGCGGCTCCAGGTCGCCCTTGTCGGCGTAGGTCAGCCCGTGGCCGTAGGCGAACAGCGGCTGGTAGCCCGGCGCGCGGACATTGGATTCGATCGCCGTGCGCGGCCAGGAGAAGCTGAGCTTGCCCTTGAAGTCGTGGTCGACGCTGCCGTCGGGCTTGCGCAGCAGCACGTCGGCCACGCCCGCGCCCTCCGAACCCGGCAGCCAGGCCACCACGAACGCGTCGGAGGCGTTGATCTCGCGGTTCATCCACAGCGGGCGGCCGGTAATGAACACCGCCACCACCGGGATGCCGTCGGCCTTCAGGCGCTGGATCAGCTCCAGGTCGGTGTCGTTGCCGGGCTTGTACAACTGGTTGGCGATGTCGCCCTGGAACTCGGCGTAGGGCTCCTCGCCGAACACCACCACGGCCACGTCGGGCTTGGCCTTGTAGCGGCCGTCCAGCGCCAGTTCCGCCTGGCCGCCGGCGGCCTCGACCGCGCGCGCCACGCCTTCCCAGATGGTGTCGGCGTTGGGGAAGTCGGCGCGGGTGGTGCCGGTGCCCTGCCAGTTCAGGGTCCAGCCGCCGGCCTGCTTGCCGACGTTGTCGGCGCCGTCGCCGGCGACCAGCACGCGCTGGTTCGCGTGCAGCGGCAGCAGCGCGTTCTGGTTCTTCAGCAACACCAGCGACTCGCGCACCGCCTGGCGGGCAACCTCGCGGTGCTCGGGCGCGCCGAGCAGCTCGAACTTGGCGCCCAGCGCGCGCTGCGACGGCTTGGGCGCGTCGAACAGGCCCATCCGGAACTTGACCCGCAGGATGCGGCGCACCGCATCGTCCAGGCGCTCCATCGACAAGGTGCCGTCCTTGGCCGCGGCCAGGGCGGTCTCGTACATGCCCTTCCAGCTATCGGAGGCCATCGCCATGTCCAGGCCGGCGACGAAGGTGGCGGGGCAGTCGTCGTTGGTGCAGCCCGGCACCTGGCCATGGCCGTTCCAGTCGCCGACCACGAAGCCGCCGAAGTTCATGCGCTCCTTCAGCACGTCGGTCAGCAGCGCCTTGTGGCCGTGCAGCTTGGTGCCGTGGAAGCTGTTGAACGAGGCCATCACCGACTGCGCGCCGGCCGCGATGGCGGTCACGTAGCCGGCGGCGTGGATGTCGCGCAGCTCGGCCTCGCTGGCCTGGGTGTCGCCCTGGTCCTTGCCGTTGGCGGTGCCGCCGTCGCCGAGGAAATGCTTGACCGACACCATCACGTGGTGGTCGTCCAGGAATTCCGGCGAGCCGGCCTTGCCCTGCAGGCCCTCGACCATCGCCGCGGCGAACTCGGCCACCAGTTGCGGGTTCTCCGAATAGCCTTCGTAGGCGCGGCCCCAGCGCACGTCCTGCGGCACCGCCACGGTCGGCGCGAACGTCCACTCCATGCCGGTGGTACGGGTCTCCAGCGCGGTGATCTCGCCGATCCTGCGCTGCAGCTCCACGTTGCGGGTGGCGCCCAGGCCGACGTTGTGCGGGAACAGGGTGGCGCCGACCACGTTGCTCTGGCCATGCATCGCGTCGATGCCCCAGATGATCGGGATGGGCTTGCCGCCGCCGGAGGTGTCCATCGAGGCTTCCCAGAACGCGTCGGACACGGCCAGCCATTCGGCCGGGGTGGCGTTGTACTTGCCGCCCGGGTCGGAGCTGCCGCCGGCCAGGATCGAGCCGAGGCGGTACTTGCGCACGTCGTCGGGAGTGATGCTGGCGATGTCGCCCTGGATGATCTGGCCAACCTTCTCTTCCAGGGTCATGCTCGCCAGCAGGTCGTCGACCTTCTGCTCCAGCGCCGGGTCGGCCGGGAACGGCCATTCCGGCTGCGGCCACAGTTCCGGGTGGATGCTGCCGTCGTTGGCCGAGGGCGCCGCGTCGGCGGCGCCCTCGGCGACGGCGTCGGGCTTGCCGCAGGCGGCCAGCAAGGCCAGGACCAGCGCACCGGCCAAGGTGGTGGCGATACGGACTCCGGGCGCGCGTGCGCCGACAAACTTGCTGCTCAAGATGTTCCCCTCCGCTTTCATCGATAGATATGCGGCCGCCCGCAGCGACCGGCCGGTCCTCGACGGTAGGTCGAGGATCGGGTGCCGGGCAGAGGCTCGGGCCAAATGGCAGCGCTGTCAATCGCGCCGGGCGGCGCGCCGGGCCGGCGGCGGCCGGTACCGAGGGCCAGGCATCGCACCAGCACGGGAAACGGCGGATAGGAGCATCGCGCAGCGGCGGGGAGGGAAGGACGGCGACGCCCGCCGCGGGCAGCATCCTGTTGCGGCGCAGCAGGCGATTGCGGCGGGAAGATATCCCGCCACCGCCGCGCCTCTTCCGCCGGCGAATCCCACTGCGGACGCCGCCATTGCCGGTTGCGCGCGCGCAACGCAGGGCGCGCGCCGGCTCCGCCATGGCCCGGCGCCCTTCCGGAGCCGGCGCCTCCCTCTCTATAATTGGCGGTAGCTGTGGCCGGCCGGGCCACCTGCCATAGGATGCGATGTGCGCAATTACGATCTTGAATTCCTGAAGCGGTTCTCGATGGTGATCGGCTTTCTGAGCGTGGTCACGCTGGGCCTGATCCTGCTGGCCATCTACCTCCACGGCCGCGTCCCGCCCGAGGTCTCGCCCACCGCCGCGGCGCGGACCGCCGCGCGCATCGCCCCCACCGGCGCGGTCTACGCCGGCTCCACCGGCGCCGCGGCGCAGGCGGCGGCCGCGGCGGCGGCAGTGGCCAAGGCCGCGTCCCAGGTCGCCTATGGCGGCACCACCGACGGCTCGGTGATCTACCAGAACCTCTGCGGCGCCTGCCACACCAACGGCGTGGGCCTGGCCCCGACCCTGGTCCGCGGCGACTGGAGCGCGCGCATCGCCCAGGGCAAGGACACCTTGTACCGACACGCCGTCGAGGGCTTCACCGGCGCCGACGGCGGGATCATGCCGCCCAAGGGCGGCAACCCGGCGCTGACCGAGGAACAGGTCCACGCCACGGTCGACTGGATGCTGGACAACCTCAAGTAGGCCGGTACCCGCCACGCCACAGACGCCGCCTCCGGGCGGCGTCTGCGTTTGCGGCCCGGCGTTCGGAGACCTCCGCCATGCGCCATTCCCCACGCCCCGCCCGTTCCGCCGCCTGGATCGCCCTGCTGTACGCGGCGCTGCCGCTGGCCGGCGCGCACGCGGAGACGGCCACCCTGGCCGTGGGCCGCGTGCAGGGCCACGGCCCGTCCAGCCCGCTGCAGGGCCGGCAGGTGGCCGTCGAAGGCACGGTCACCGCCGACTTCCGCGCCGGCCTGGGCGGCTTCTACCTGCAGGACGACGGCGACGGCGACCCGCGCACGTCCGACGGCGTGTTCGTCGCCACCGGCACGGACACGGGAATGCCGCCGCCCGGCTTCGCCATCGGCGCGCGCTGCCGGGTGCGCGGCCGCGTGGCCGAACCGCCGTCCGGCGGCCGTGGCCCGACCGCGATCCAGGCCACGGCGATCGAGGCCTGCCGGCCCGGTGCGATGCCCGTTCCCCGGCCGATCGACGCGCCGCCGGAGGACTGGACGGCGCTGGAAGGCATGCTCGTGCGCGTCCAGGCGCCGCTGACCATCACCGGCAGCCACGCGCTGGAGCGCTTCGGTGAATTGGCCGCCAGCTTCGGCGGCCGCCTGTGGCAGCCCGGCGAGCGGGCGCGGCCGGGCAGCGCGGAACACGCGCGCCTGGCGGCGGACAACGCGCATCGGCGGCTGGCCCTGGACGACGGCAGCCAGCAGCGCGACCCCGGGCCCGCCGCCTACCTGGCGGGCCATCCCACGCCGCGCGTGGGTACCGTGGCGGTCGGCGCCGAAGGCATCGTCGCGTGGCGCCATGGCGGCTGGCGGCTGCAGCTCACCGCGCCGCTGCCATTGCGGCCGGCGCCGCGGCCGGACCCGCCCCGCGTGTCCGGCACCCTCAAGGTGGCGGCCCTCAACCTGGAGAACCTGTTCAACGGCGACGGCCGCGGCGGCGGCTTCCCCACCGCGCGCGGCGCACGCACGGCGCAGGCGCTGGCCGCGCAGATGGCCAAGCTGGTCGCCACGATCCGGGCGCTGGACCCGGACATCGCCGCGCTGATGGAACTGGAGAACGACGGCTACGGCCCGGACTCGAGCATCGCCCAACTGGTGGACGCGCTGAACGCCGACGGTGCGCGCTGGCGCTTCGTCGATGCCGGGCATGGCCCCGGCCCGGACAGCATCCGCGTCGGCCTGATCTATCGCGACGAACGGGTAGCCGCGCGCGGCCGGCCGGCCACCCTGACGGGCGGGCCGTTCGGCGAGCGCAGCCGGGTGCCGCTGGCGCAGGCCTTCGTGCGCAAGGGCGGCCGGGTACCGCTGGTGGTGGTCGCCAACCACTTCAAGTCCAAGGGCTGCGGCGAGGCTTCCGGCGCGGACGCCGACCAGGGCGATGGCCAGGGCTGCTGGAACGCGCTGCGCCTGGACTCGGCACGGCGCCTGCACGACTGGCTGCGCGCCTCGCCCCTGGGACGCGGGCGCGCGCGCATCGTCCTGCTGGGCGACTTCAACGCCTACGCGATGGAAGACCCGCTGCGCTGGCTGCGCGAGCAGGGCGGCTGGGCCGATGCCTTCGCCGCCGCCGGCGTGGAGTCCCCGCACAGCTACGTCTACGACGGCCTGAGCGGCCGCCTCGACCACGCCCTGCTGAGCCCGGCGCTGGCCCCGGCCCTGCGCGGCGCGGCGCACTGGCACGTCAACGCCGACGAACCGGACGACGCCGGCTACGCCGGGCGCAACGTGCCCGGCCCCTGGCGCAGCTCCGACCACGACCCGCTGCTGCTGGGCCTGGACATGTAGGCCCGCCGGACACGGCCGATGCCGCTTTCCTTCCCGGCGGCGGCGGGCCACCATCGGCCGCCTCCCGCAACCGCTGCTTCCCCGTGCCCGAACTCGCCCTGCAGGTCCTGCTGCTGCTGTTCCTCGCCGGCCTTCTGGCCGGCTTCATCGATGCCATCGCCGGCGGCGGCGGCATGGTCACCATCCCGGCCATGCTGCTGGCCGGGATCCCGCCGCTGCAGGCACTGGGCACCAACAAGCTGCAATCGCTGTTCGGCGCCGGCTCGGCCAGTTGGGCCTACGCCCGCCACGGCCACGTGGACCTGTCCGCGCAATGGCCGATGGTGCTCGCCGCCGCGGCCGGCGCGGTGCTCGGCGCGCTGCTGGCCACGGCGATGCCGGTGGGCTGGCTGCGCGCGGTGCTGCCGCTGCTGCTGCTGGGCATCGCCGTGTACTTCGCGTTCAAGCCGGACATCGGTGCGGTGGAGCGCCATCGCCGCATCGGCCCGCGCCTGTTCGGGCTGACCTTCGTGCCGGCGATCGGCTTCTACGACGGCGTGTTCGGTCCGGGGACCGGTTCGTTCCTGATGCTGGGCTTCGTCGGCCTGGCCGGCTTCGGCATCCTCAAGGCCACCGCCCACACCAAGTTCCTCAACTTCGGCTCCAACGTCGGCGCGTTCGCGGTGTTCCTGGCCGCCGGCGCGGTGCTGTGGAAGGTCGGGCTGGCGATGGGCGCCGGCCAGTTCCTCGGCGCGCAACTGGGCTCGCGCCTGGCCATGAAGCAGGGCGCGCGGATCATCAAGCCGCTGCTGGTGAGCGTGTCGGTCCTGCTGGCGCTGCGCCTGCTGGCCGACCCGGCGCACCCGCTGCGGACTTGGCTGGGGTTCTGAATCGATCCGGCTCGCAGGCCTTCCAGCCTCCCTCCGGCTGGACACGCGACGACTGCGCGAGGCAGTCCGGCGGCGCCCCCGCACCGCGCCGCTGCATCGGCGCCCGCTCCCTCAATCCTGGCTGTCGGCGGCGTAGGCGTCTTCCATGCGCGCGGCGTATTCGTCCAGGGTCTCCATGCCCAGTGCGGCGCGGCGCGCATCGACGGTGTCCGCATCCTCGATTGGTCGTGGCCGCAGCGTGCCGTCGACCCGTTCGAACTGGGTGCCGTAGCGTTGCGGCCGGCCCTGCGCCAGTCGCACCCGGTCGCTGAGGTAGGCCAGATGCACGCCTGAGGCTTCGCCGCGTGCGACCGCGTCGCCCAGCATTTCAAGCACCTGCTCCTGGAAGCGCGGGTCGGCATCGGCATGCTGGGCCAGCAACCAGAAGCCTTGACTGCCCTTGCGGCCAACCTTGGCATGGGGCGGCCAGCCGTGCTCTTCCAGGTAGCGCTTCAGCCAGGCGGTGTTGTCGCGGTCCACGGCCATCGCTTCCTGGATGGCGAGTTCACCTTGCGGACCCTGGAAAGAGCGGTTGCGCACCTCCTGGTCGCGGTCCACGCGCCGCGTCAGCTCCTCGAGCAGCGCGGTGTCGAGGTTCGTGGCCGACGCCTCGTTGTCGGCACGGTAGCGAACGAGCAGGGCCTGCCAGCGCGGATCGCCATGCAACGCGGCCAGGTCGGGATCATCGGCAAGAGCCTCGGGCAGTTGCTCCGAAGGCGTCCGCTGCAGGCGGGCGAAGGCGCCTTCGACGTCGCCGGCCAGGGCCAGGCAGCAGGCCGCGTCGTAGGCGGCGCCACGCACCGGCGGCGTGCGCTCGGCCTGCTCGCCGTAGAGGCGTGCGCAGGTCTTCCAGTCCTTGGCGTCATAGGCACCCGACGCGCTGCGCGGTGATGTCTGCGCGGCGGCCAGTGCCGGCCAGGCCATGGGAACGGTTGCGAGCAGGAGCGCTGCCAGCCTGTGCGGTTCGATCATTGTCCGGTTCCTTCCGGGCGCCACGCCCGATCCCTGCTATCCGGAGCATGCTACGCCCCCGCCGTCGACAGACGCGCAGCGGCCCCGGCCGGCCGCCGCCTCAGCGGAACACCACCGTCTTGTGCCCGTTGAGCAGGATCCGGTGCTCGACGTGGCGGCGCACCGCGCGCGCCAGCACCTGCGACTCGATGTCGCTGCCCACCCGCACCAGGTCGCGCGGGGTCATCGCATGGTCCACCCGGGCCACGTCCTGCTCGATGATCGGGCCTTCGTCCAGGTCCGCGGTCACGTAGTGCGCGGTGGCGCCGATGATCTTGACCCCGCGCGCGTACGCCTGGTGGTAGGGCTGGGCGCCCTTGAAGCTCGGCAGGAAGCTGTGGTGGATGTTGATCGCGCGCCCGGCCAGCGCCTGGCACAGGCGCGGGGAGAGGATCTGCATGTAGCGCGCCAGCACCACCAGGTCCACCTGCCCGCGCTCGACCAGGTCGACGATCGCCTGTTCCTGCCGCGGGCGGTTGGACGCGTCCACCGGCAGGTGGTGGAACGGCACGCCGTAGGAGGCCGACAGCGCGGAGAAATCCTCGTGGTTGGACGCCACCGCGGCGATGTCCACGTTCAACTGGCCGCTGTGGGCGCGGAACAGCAGGTCGTTGAGGCAATGGCCCTGCTTGCTCACCAGCACCAGCAGGCGCGCGCGCCGGCGCGCATCGTGCACCTGCCAGTCCATCTCGAACTCGCCGGCCAGGTGGGCGAAGCGCTCGTGCAGCGCCGGCAGCGCCTCGGCGTCGGGCAACTGGAAGTGCACGCGCAGGAAGAAGCGGCCGCTCTCCTCGTCGCCGTACTGCTGGGCATCGAGGATGTTGCAGCCCTGGCCGAACAGCAGGCCGCTGACGCGGTAGACGATGCCCGTGCGGTCCGGGCAGGAGAGCGAAAGGATGTGGTCGTGGCGCATAGACGCGCCATGGTATGCGAGCGCGCCGCCGCGTGCGGCGCCGGTTGCACCTGTTACCGACGCTCCGGCCCGGCGCCGGGCGGGCGCATCGCGGTACGCGGCCGGATGCTGGGCCGGCGCGGCCGCTAGTTCCCCGCGAACACCCCGCGCGCTTCGGCCGGCTCGCAGCGCAGGTATTGCGGCGGCGGCGCCAGCGTGGCGCCCAGCTCGGCCGCCGCATGCCACGGCCAGCGCGGGTCGTAGAGGATGCCGCGGGCCAGCGCCACCGCATCGGCACGGCCTTCGGCCAGGATCGCCTCGGCCTGGTGCGGCGCGGTGATCAGGCCGACCGCGATCACCGGCATCGCCACCTGCGCCCGGATCGCCTCGGCGAACGGCACCTGGTAGCCGGGGGCGGCGGCGATGCGCTGGCGCCGGTCCAGTCCGCCGCTGGATACGTGGATGAACTGGCAGCCACGCGCGTCCAGCGCGCGCGCCAGCTCGATGCTCTGGGCCAGGTCCCAGCCACCGTCGACCCCGTCGGTGGCCGAGATCCGCACGCCGACCGCGACCCGCTCCGGCACCGCCGCGCGCACCGCGTCGAACACCCGCAGCGTCAGCCGCATCCGGTTCTCCAGCGCACCGCCGTACGCGTCGTCGCGCACGTTGCTCAGCGGCGAGAGGAACTGGTGCAGCAGGTAGCCGTGCGCGACATGGACCTCGACCAGGTCCAGGCCGGCGCGCACCGCGCGACGCGCGGCATGGGCGAAGTCCTCGACCAGCGCATCGATGTCCGCCGCCTCCAGCGCCCGCGGCACGCCATGGCCGTCGTCGTAGGCCAGCGCCGAGGCGGACACGGTGGCCCAGCCGTGCGGGTGGTCGGCCGCGATCGGGCCGCCGCCTTCCCAGGGCCGCGCGGTGGACGCCTTGCGTCCGGCATGCGCCAACTGGATGCCCAGCGGCATGGGCGACCAGCGCCGCAGCGAGGCGACCAGCGCCTTCAGCGCCGCTTCCTGGTCCTCGTTCCACAAGCCCAGGTCGGCGTGGCTGATACGCCCGCGCGCCGCGACCGCGGTCGCCTCCAGGACCAGCAGGCCAGCGCCGGACAGGGCCAGTTGGCCCAGGTGGATGGGGTGCCAGTCGCCGGCCACGCCGTCGTGCGCGGAGTACTGGCACATGGGGGCGACGACGATCCGGTTGGGCAGCTCGACCGGACCCAGCGCAAGGGGCGAGAACAGCAGGCTCATGGCGGGCACGACGCGGGAAGGGACGCGCATTGCACCCGCCGCCGGCGAAGGCGGCAAGCGGGGCGGGCAGAACACGGCGTCGCGGGAGGCCCGCGCCTGCGCGCAAGGGCCGCGGCCGCCCGTGCCGCGAGCCGCATGCGCACGGACGCCGGTTGACGTCCGCCGGCGTCGAGGCTAACGTGGCGCCGCCGAGGTTACATCTCTTCATCCATATGAAGCGATGGATTAAAAGGGAAGTCCGGTGCGGGCCCGTGCAAGCGGGCCCCATTCCGGCGCTGCCCCGCAGCGGTAATTGGAAACGACCTCCGCCATCGCACTGGCCCAACCGGCCGGGAAGCGGCGGACAGTAGGCCCCGGCGCGTCCGCGCGCCGTGCGTCCATGAGCCCGAAGACCTGCCCCGGCCGGAAGGCATGCCCGCCTTCCGTACGACCTGGAGCCTCCGCGGGGAGGTGGCCGGAGCATCCGCATGGCGCCGCGCGCCGTGCGCCTGTCCCCGTGCCCCACCCGCGACGGTCCCGGTTCGCCCGCAAGGGCGAAGGCCGCTCCTGCGGCGTCGCCCATCCGTCCCTGCATGAGGAAACGCCACCATGACGCTCACCACCTCCCTCGGTTTCCCCCGCATCGGGGCGCGCCGCGAACTCAAGCACGCCCTGGAGGCGCACTGGCGCGGCGAACTGTCCGCCGACCAGCTCCAGGAGGCCGGCCGCGAACTGCGCGCCCGCCATTGGACGCTGCAGGTCGACGCCGGCATCGACCTGCCGCCGTCCAACGACTTCTCGCTGTACGACCAGGTGCTGGACACCGCCTTCCTGTTCGACGCCATCCCGCCGCGCTACCGCGCCCTGGCCGATGCCGACCCGCTGGCCGGCTACTTCGCCCTGGCCCGCGGCCACCAGCGCGACGGGATCGACCTGCACGCACTGGAAATGACCAAGTGGTTCGACACCAACTACCACTACCTGGTGCCCGAGCTGGAGGCCGGCCAGGCCTTCGCCCTGCGCGGCGACAAGCCGGTGGCGCAGTACCTGGAGGCCAAGGCGCTGGGCATCGAGACGCGGCCGGTGCTGATCGGCCCGGTGACCTTCCTGTGGCTGTCCAAGACCGTGGACGGCAGCGACCGCTTCGCCCTGCTCGAACGCCTGCTGCCGGTGTACGCGCAGTTGCTGGCGCGGTTGCAGGAGGCCGGCGCGCAGTGGGTGCAGATCGACGAGCCGGCGCTGGTGCTGGACCTGGCGCCCGAGGCACGCGAGGCCTACCGCCGCGCCTACGCCGCACTGACGCAAGGCCCTCGCCCGAAGCTGCTGCTGACCCCGTACTTCGGCGCCCTGGGCGACAACCTGGAGCTGGCCGCCTCGCTGCCGGTCGACGGCCTGCACCTGGACCTGGTGCGCGCGCCCGAAGAGCTGGAGGCGGTGCTGGACCGCCTGCCGGAGGGCCGCGTGCTTTCCGCCGGCCTGGTCGACGGCCGCAACATCTGGCGCACCCGCCTGGACAACGCCCTGCTGCTGGCCCGCTACGCACGCACCCGCGTCGGCGCGGACAAGCTGTGGCTGGCGCCGTCGTGCTCGCTGCTGCACGTGCCGGTGGACCTGGACGGCGAGAAGGCGCTCGAACCCGACCTGAAGTCGTGGCTCTCGTTCGCCCGGCAGAAGCTGGGCGAGATCCGGGTGCTGGCCGACGCGCTGGACGGCCGCGATACCGCGCACGCCGCCCTGGACGACGCGCGCGCGCGAATCGAATCGCGCAAGGCCTCCCCGCGCGTGCACCGCCCGGAAGTGGCCGCGCGCCTGGCCGCGGTCACCCCGGCGCAGGCGCAGCGCGCCTCGCCCTATCCGGCGCGCCGGCAGGCGCAGGAAGCCGCGCTCGGCCTGCCGCCGTACCCGACCACCACCATCGGCTCCTTCCCGCAGACCCTCCAGGTGCGCGAGGCGCGGGCAAAGTTCAAGTCGCGCAAGCTCGACGAGGCCGGCTACGACGCCTTCCTGGAGGCGCAGACCGAGAAGTGCGTGCGCTTCCAGGAGCAGATCGGCATCGACGTGCTGGTCCACGGCGAGTTCGAGCGCAACGACATGGTCGAGTACTTCGGCGAGCAACTGGACGGCTTCGCCTTCACCAAGCTGGGCTGGGTGCAGAGCTACGGCAGCCGCTGCGTCAAGCCGCCGATCATCTTCGGCGACGTGGTGCGCCCGGCGCCGATGACGGTGCGCTGGTCCAGGTACGCCCAGTCGCTCACGCAGCGGCCGATGAAGGGCATGCTCACCGGCCCGGTGACCGTGCTGCAGTGGTCGTTCGTGCGCGACGACCAGGCCCGCGCCGACACCTGCCGCCAGATCGCCCTGGCCCTGCGCGACGAGGTGACCGACCTGGAGGCGGCCGGCATCAAGGTCATCCAGATCGACGAGCCGGCGCTGCGCGAGGGCCTGCCGCTGCGCCGCGCGCAGTGGGCCGCCTACCTGGACTGGGCGGTGGAAAGCTTCCGCCTGTCCGCCAGCGGCGTGCGCGACGAGACCCAGATCCACACCCACATGTGCTACTCCGAGTTCAACGACATCATCCAGGCGGTGGCGGCGATGGACGCGGACGTGATCTCGATCGAGACCTCGCGCTCGCGCATGGAGCTGCTGGACGCGTTCGTGAAGTTCCGCTACCCCAACGAGATCGGCCCGGGCGTGTACGACATCCACTCCCCGCGCATCCCCACCACCTCGGAGATGGTGGAACTGCTGGAGAAGGCGCGCGCGGTGCTGGCGCCCGAGCAGATATGGGTCAACCCTGACTGCGGCCTGAAGACCCGCGGCTGGCCGGAAACGCGCACCGCGCTGGAGCGCATGGTCGAGGCCGCGCGCATCCTGCGCGGCGAGCGCGCCGCGGCGGCCTGAGCCATCGTCGGCAGGCGCCGGCAACGAGCACCGGACACCGGCCAGGCCGGTGCCCGGTGCTCGACGTCCGGCGTGGCCGGGAAGGAGGTGCGCGGCATCGCCGTCGTCCCTCGCCCGGCGCGAGGATCGTGGCGCCGGCGGCACCGCGGCATTCGGTGCCCCCCGGCGCACTGCTACGCTGGCGGCGATGACCGACGAACACGCGCCACCGCCTCCTGCTTCCGGACTCGTCCCGGCGGACGATCCGCCACCGGTGCCGCCCGAGAAGCCGCTGCCGGGCGAATGCTGCGAAAGCGGCTGCCCGATCTGCGTGTACGACCTCTATGCCGAGGCGCTGGACGAATACCGCCGGGCGCTGGACGCCTGGAAGCGGCGCCACCCCGGCGCCCCGCCCCCGTAGGCGCCGCCCGGGGAAACCGCCCGCCAGCGCTGCGCCAGGCATGACGCTCGCCGGCAAGCCCGCACCTACAGGGACGTCATGGCGAACGTGCCGGTTCCCGGGCAGACGCGGGCGCCGGCAGCGGCGGCACCGGCGTCGGCTGGCCCAGCGGGTCGAGCGCGATCATCACGAAGTGGCCGCGGGTGCACAGCTTGCGCTCGCCGCTCAGCAGGTCCTCGGTGATGACCTCCACGTCCACGTTCATCGAGCTGCGCCCGACCTTGACCAGCCGCGCGATCACCTCGACCAGGTCGCCCTTGTGGATCGGCTGGTTGAAGTCGACCTGCTCGGAACGGGCGGTGACCACGGTGCTGCGCGCGTAGCGCGAGGCGGCGATGAAGGAGGCCATGTCCATCCATGCCAGGGCCTGGCCGCCGAACAGCGTGCCCAAATGGTTGGTGTGGTCGGGGAAGACCATGTGCAGCAGGCGCGCCTCGGTGGCGCGGGCTTCGTTCTGCGGGGCTTCGGACATCGCGGTGTTCTCCAGGTCGTCGCGGCCTCCCGCGGCCATCATCACCGATCCGGCGGCGGACGGCGTGCAGGCGCCTAGAGGTGCGCGCCCACCGCCTGCGCCACCTGCGCCGGCGACTGGAAGCCGGGCAGCCGCGCCACCTCGGCGCCGTCGCGGAACACGGCCAGGGTCGGGGTCTGGCGCAGGCCCAGGCCGCGAAAGAATTCCTCGCCCACCTGCTCCAGCTTCACCTTCAGCAGCACCACGCCGTCGGCGCCGGGCTCGGCGGCGAACTTTTTCAGCGACATGTCCAGCATGGTGCAGCCCGGGCAGTTGTCCTTGTGGTAGTCCACCAGCAGGCGCGGGTGCGCGGCCACGGCGGCGGCGTAGTCGTCAGGCGACGAAACGTGCAGGGTCTGCATGGGCATTTCCGGTACGGGTCAGGATGTGGTCGGTCCAGTGCTGGATCCGGCTCGCGTCGCGCTCGCCGTGCGGCATCTGCTCGATCTCCAGGCATGGGTAGCGGGTGCCGAAGAAGGCGGCGATCCGGCGCACCGCGCCGCAGTAGTATTCCTCGCCCCACTGGGTCTCGCCGGTGCCGAACACGGCCAGCGGCGCCGGCTTGCCGACCGCGGCGACCAGGTCGGCGATCAGCGCCTTCATCTCGCCGGGCGTGCGCCCGGCGTTGTCGGTCCAGGCGCCGAGCACGTACAGGTCGTGGCGCGGGTCGCCGGCGTCGGCCAGGGTGTCCACCCCGGCCTCGACCCAGCTCACCCGGTGCCCCAGCGCCTCGCAGCGCGCGCGCACCTGGCGGGCGACGTCGCGGGTGTTGCCGCTAAGCGAGGTGAAGGCGATCAGGATGCGCATGGCGCCCGGCGTCAGAGGTCGTCGAAGCCGTTGTCCGAGTTGGTCTTCTTGTAGCTGGCGTTGCGCATCTCGAAGAAGTCGGTCTTGGTCTCGGTGAAGTTGTCGGCGTAGGCCTTGATCCACGGCATCACGTTGTCGGTGGTCTCGGTGTACAGCTTCTCGATGCCCAGCATGCCGGCCATCTTGTTGGCCCGGTACTTCACGTAGCGGATCATCTCGTCCACGTCGATGCCGTCGATGCCGTCCAGCACCTCGCCGGTCCACTGCGCCTCCAGCTCGATGGCGTGCTCGAACGCCTTGTGCACGTAGTCGGTCAGCTCGTCGGTCTGCAGCTCCGGGTTCTCGCCGACGATGGCGCGGATCACCTCGCTGATGAACTTGGTGTGGGCCAGTTCGTCGCGGTTGATGAAACTGATGATCTTGCCGGTGCCGGTCATCCGGTTCTGGCGCACCAGGTTGTAGAAGTAGGCGAAGCCGGAATAGAAGTTGATGCCCTCCAGGATCGAGGACTGGATCAGCGAGCGCAGCAGGGTCTCGGCGGTCTTCTCGCGCATGAAGTCGTCGTAGGACTGCATGATCGGCGCGTTGCGGCGCTGGATCGTCGGGTGGGTGCGCGCGATCTCGAACACCCGGTTCTGGTTGGCCAGGTCGGTGATCGAGGCCAGCACGTAGCTGTAGCTCTCGTTGTGGATCACTTCCTGCTGGCCGATGATCGCCGCGTTGGCGTGCGCGGCCGGGTCGGTGATGTACTCGGCGACGTTGTAGATGAAGCGCGTCTGCGGCGAGTCCAGGGTGGCGAGCAGGCCGATGATCGAGTCGTAGGCGTTCTTCTCCCGCGCCGACAGCTCGCCGTACTGCTTGGCGTCGCCCTTCATGTCGACCTCGTCCGGGATCCAGAAGTTGGTCGAGAGCTCCTTGTAGGCGCGGTAGAACGACGGGTACGGGATGTCGTTCCAGTTGAGGATGCCGGAGGTCTTGCCGTTGATGATGCCGGTGGAGCGGTTGGGGTGGCGCGGCTCCAGGATCTTGATGCGGTCGAGGGGCGTGGCGGTGAACGGTGCGGTGGCGGACATGTGGCTTCTCGTATTGCGCTTGCGCCCGGCGACGCATCCTTCTGGAGGAAAGCCCCCCTGGGTCAGGGGGGCGCGCCGCAGGCGCGGGGGTGTGGATGCAGGGTGATGCAGGGTCCACGGTTCGCCACGCGAACCGTGGAAGCGAAGCGCGAATGCGCTTCAGCTACTGCACCACTCGCACTCGGCGATGTCGATGTCGTTGGAGCGCACGTAGTAGGTGGTCTTGATGCCCTCGCGCCAGGCGGTCATGTGCAGGTCCAGCAGGGTGCTGGCGCGGATGGTGGAGGGCACGTAGAAGTTGAAGCTGATCGACTGGTCGACGTGGCGCTGGCGGCGCGCGTTCTGGCGCACGCTGGCGAACTGGTCGACCTTGTAGGCGCCCTTCTCGTAGTACGGCCAGGTCTCCAGCGACAGCCCGGGCGCGGCCACCGGGCGGCGGAAGTCCTTCTTCTCCTCGTAGTAGAACGCCGAGAAGATCGGGTCGATCGAGGCGGTGGAGCCGGCGATCTGGGCGGTGGACATGTTCGGCGCCACCGCCATCAGCCAGCCGTTGCGCATGCCGTTGACGCCCACCTGCGCGGCCAGCTCCAGCCATTGCGGGCTGTTGTAGGCGCGGTCGCGGAAGTAGGCGCCGGTGTGCCAGTCGCTGCCGGGGAACACGCTGTAGGTGCCCTTTTCCCGGGCCAGTTCCATGCTCGCCTGCACGGTCAGGTAGTTGATCCGCTCGTACAGGGCGTCGCTGTAGTCCTCCGCGTCCGGCGAGTTCCACTGGATGCCCTTGAGCGCCAGCAGGTGGTGCCAGCCGAAGGTGCCCAGGCCGATGGCACGGTACTTCTGGTTGGTGATGGTGGCCTGCGGCACCGGCAGGTCGTTGAGGTCGATCACGTTGTCGAGCATGCGCACCTGGATCGGGATCAGGCGCTCGAGCACGTCGGTGATCAGGTCGCCCTGGCCTTCCTGCGGCACCACGGCGCGGCCCAGGTTGATCGATGACAGGTTGCAGACCACGAAGTCGCCGGCCTGCTTGGTGGTCACGATCTGGTTGCCGGAGATGATCTCCTGCATGAGCCGGGTGGGGCTCATGTTCTGCAGGATCTCGGTGCACAGGTTGGACGAGTACACCATGCCGGCGTGCTTGTTCGGGTTCTTCCGGTTGACCTCGTCGCGGTAGAACATGAACGGGTTGCCGGTCTCCAACTGGCTGACCATGATCCGCTTGAATATCTCGATCGCCTTGACCGTCTTGCGGCCGATGCGCTCGTCGGCCACCGCCTCCTCGTACTTCTTGCGGAAGGCGCCGTCGCCCTTCTGCTCGTCGAAGAAGTCCTGCAGGTACCAGCCCTTGATCCGCTTGACCTCGTGCGGATCGAACAGGTACCAGTCGCCGCGGCGCTCCACCGCCTCCATGAAGATGTCGGGGATGCACACCGAGGTGAACACGTCGTGCGCGCGCAGGCGCTGGTCGCCGTTGTTCAGGCGCAGGTCGAGGAAGGCCTCGATGTCGCGGTGCCACACGTCCAGGTAGACCGCCACCGCGCCCTTGCGCTGGCCGAGCTGGTCCACCGACACGGCGGTGTTGTTGAGCTGCTTGATCCACGGCACCACGCCGCCGGAGGAATTGGCCACGCCGCGGATGGACGAGCCGGACGAGCGCACGTAGCCCATGTACGCGCCCACGCCGCCGCCGCCCTTGGACACGCGGGCGATGTCGGTGTTGGAGTCGTAGATGCCCTGCAGGCTGTCGTCCACCGTGTCGATGAAGCAGCTCGACAACTGGCCGCCGACCTTGCCGGCGTTCTGCAGGGTGGGCGTGGCCACGGTCATGTACAGGTTGGACAGCGCCCAGTACGCCTCGCCCACCAGTTGCATGCGCCGCTCGCGCCCGCCCTTGCCGGTGCCGGCCTCGTCCTGCATCAGGTACAGGGCGATGGTCAGCCAGCGCTCCTGCGGCAGCTCGAACACGGCGCGCGAGTTGTCCGTGGCCAGGTAGCGAGTGGCCAGCAGGTACAGGCCGTTGTAGGCGAACAGCTTGTCGCGCTCGGGCTCGATCATGCGCCCGGCCTCCTGCAGCTCTTCCTTGGAATAGGCGCGCAGGATGTCGTTGGAATAGATGTTGCGGTCGGCCAGGCTTTCCTGCAGGCCGACGTAGGAGCCGTACTTCTGCTCGGCGTCGTAGAAGCGGTTGCGGCTGGCGCGCTTGTACAGGCGGCGCAGGTACAGGCGCGCGGCGAAGTACTCCCACTCCGGCGCGGTCAGGTCCACGCGCGCCTCGGCCTCGCGGATCAGGTGGTCGACCAGGTCGTCGGCGTTGACCGCATCCTTGCGCTCGACGAAGCCGAACACGCTGCGCTTGTAGTCGGCCGCGTCCAACTGCGGGAACTCGGCGTGGATCGCGTCGATGCTGCGCTCCAGGCGCGCGCGGTCGAACGGGATGCGCCGGTTGCCGGCTTCCTTGGTGATCCAGGTGGAGACGTCGTGTTCTTCGATGGCGGCGGCGGGCATGGCGATGGCCTGGGGGGGCGGGGGCACGGCGTCGTCGGGATCGACGGCGCCGGCGGCGGCCGGGGCACGCACGGGTTCGGCGGCGGCGGGCGGGGCGGAAGCGACGGCGGGGGCCTGCGCCTCGGTGGAAAGGGTGTCCTGGTGCGTCATCGCATCCTCCGTTGCGTGGTGCACGCCACGTCCCTCCCGCGCGGGATCGCGAAGCCCGGCCGGGAGCGGAGGATGGGGAAGCGGCGTCGCAAAGCCGGCATCCGCGGCCGGGCCGCGGGGCTTCACGTCGCCAGCCATCTCCCTCCGGAGACTCCAGGGCCGGCACCGCGCGGCGTGCTTCGCGCGGCTGTCGGCAGGTCTTCGGACTTCCGGGTATGGAAGGCCTGGCCTTCCGCCTCCCCCGTCGCTTCCCGGAACCGGATGGTTCCAGTGCGTTGGCGGGTTCGTTCCCGGTTACCGCTGCGGGGCAGTGCCGGATTCGCCTTCGCAGGCCCACCGGGCTTCCCTTTTAAACCGGCGCCCCTTGGGGAGCGCCGGCACCGACCGCCCCAAGATAGTGGGGTGGCCAGACCCGGTCAACACCAGATATCGGGGAATGCCGGCAAGCCTTGGCGCACAAGGAGGAGCCCGGAAAAGTGTCGGGCGCAAGCCCCTGCCGATGCCGCGACGACTGCGCCCGTCAAGCCCGGCGCCACCGCCCCCCTCCTGCAAGGCCTCCGACCGTTCCCCGACATCCGGCTTTTCATCATTGGCACCCCGCACCCCGCCGCGGCCCTGATCCCATTCGATGACCTCGCCTTCCAGCCCCATATCGCGACCTGCGACCCGGCACGCACGCCCACCCGGGAGACCCCGCACCAGGTTGTCCACCGCGGCCTATCCATGAGCAGCCTCATACCGCCGGGAAACGGAATCCTGAGCCTGGTGCTCGCGTTTCTCTTCACGCTTGCACTGGCATGGGCGAGTTTCGTGCTGATGAAGGCTACGCGACCCTTGATCCTGCACGGCAGGGGGTGGATCTGGAGCGGCCTGGCCGGGATCCTGGGTATGGCGCATTGGCCACTGCAATTGTCGCTGGGCAGTCCGGCGGGCTATCCGATCGTGGGCAGCATCCTGTACCTGTTCTCCATGGCCGGCTTGGCGCCCGACGATTCCGTACTCGAACGCAATCCCACGCCTGCAGCTTTCTGGTTTCAGCGGGGCCTGATTTCGGCGATCGGTGGCACGTCGGCCGGGATGGCCCGTTCCTGGCTGTCATGACGGAGACCTCCTTGTAGGAGCCGGCCTTGCCGGCGACCCTCGCGCGCCAGCGATACGCCCGCCATATCGCGGTTTCAGGCAAGGCCGGCCCGTACAGGCACGGGCCGTCCGCTTCCGCCGCGCCCCACGCTACCCGCCCCGCCCCGCGCGGCAACCGTCCAGCAGGTCCAGGCCAGGCCGGTACTCGGGCGCCGACACCTGCATGAGCCCGAGCACGGTGTGGAAGTAGTTGTCGTGGCTGGCGCCGGCAACGGCCGCCTTCCTCTTCATGCAGGACACGTCGAGCGCCAGGCTGCCGGCGTAGCCCGACGAGAACCACATCAGCATCGGCACCTTCTTCTGTTCGTCCGGGGCGATCGCGTACGGCATCCCGTGCAGGTACAGGCCGCCTTCCCCCAGCGATTCGCCGTGGTCGGACAGATAGAACAGCGCGGTGTCCCTTCCGGGCTGCTCGCCGAGCAGCCGGATCGTCCGGGCCAGGAGGTCGTCGGTGTAAAGCAGGGCGTTGTCGTAGGCGTTTACGACCCGCCCGCGACTGCAGTCGCCAAGCGCGGAGCTTTCGCAGGCGGGCAGGAATTTCCCGAAGGCGCCCGGGTACCGCCTGGAGTAGGCCGGGCCGTGGTTGCCCAGTTGGTGCAGCACGATCACCGCATCGCCCTGAAGCGAAGCGATCCGCCCGGACAGGCCCTTCAACAGGATTCCGTCCAGACAGCCTTCGGCGTTGCAGAAATCCTGGTCGTCCGCATGCTCGTAGGACTGGAAGGGCAGACCCGTGCATACGCCCTTGCACCCGCCCTGGTTGTCCAGCCACGCCACCGCGATCCCGGCGCGGTCGAGCACGTGCAGCAGGGATTCGGAATTGTGGACCTTGTCCTTCGCGTAGTCCTCGCGTCCGTAGGCGGAGAACATGCACGGCAGGGAGACTTCCGTGGAGGTCCCGCACGAGGCCACGTCGGGGAAGTTGACCAGATCCAGCCGCGACAGTTGCGGCGTGGTCTGCCGCGGATAGCCGTTCAGGCCCCAGTTGTGCGCCCGCGCGGTTTCTCCCACCACCAGTACCAGCAGCCTGGGCCGCTGCCCGGCGCGCGCCGCGGCCACGTGCGCGCCGATGCCCAGCTCCTTCCTCGGCACGTTGCGCGCAGCGCCGTCATCGGCCAACACGCGGCCGAGGGAGACCAGGTAGTTGCCTGGCGTGATCAGGTGGCGGATCTCGTGGTGGTTGCGCATCAGCGCCGACAGGCTCTGGAAGGCGAGCAACGCGGCCGCGGCGGCGACGGCGACGGCCAGCATGATGGCGCCGGCCCGGATCAAGACCGCCCTTCCCGCGCTTCGGCGGACCAGGACGACCTTCCAGCCGAGGACCGCCGGCAGCAGCCCCGCTACCACGACCCGCAGCGCCAGGCCGGGCGAGACCAGCTCCGAGGATTCTCGCAGGTCGGTCTGCAGCACGTTCCTCACCATGCCGGTGTCGAAGTACACCCCGTAGTGGTCCATGTAGTAGGCCGCTGCGGCCGATACCGGCAACAGCACGGCCAGCACCGGCTTGACGGACCAGCGGCTGAACAGCAGCAGGGCCAGCAGGGTGTTCAACGCGACCACAAGCACGAACAGGCAGGCACCCGCCAGCGCGCCGCCGGCGCCATGCAGGGCGCCGGTTGCATGCACCTCCCTGAGGAAGGCCGTGTTGGCCGACATGGCCAGGAACACGCCGGTCAACAGCGCGAGCATCTCCTGGCTGAGCACCGGGCGGAACTCGCTCCATATCTGCAACGGAAGCCGCCATGCCTCCGGGCGCTTCTTGGCATCCCGGGACACCGCATTCATGGCGTGCCGCCCCCGCTGCGCGCCGCCCGCCTGGGATCGGCCGGGGGACGCAGGATCGCCAGGTAAAGGGTGAGCGAGACCAGCCAGCAGATGCCGGCGGTGTACAGGTCGTGCGACAGGAAATGCGCCCCGCGAAGCTGCTGCGAGATCCCGAAGACCAGGCCCAGGGCCACGCCGGTGCCCAGTCCCAGCCAGCGCCAGCGCGGCGCGACCGCCAGAAGAAAGAAGTACGACGCCATCCAGGCATAGCCACCGCTGGCATGCCCGGCGGGGAAGCAGCGCCCGCGGCCCATGCCCAATGGCCTCAGCTCGATCAGGCCGACGAAGGCCTTTCGCCCGCCATAGCGGAGCAGGTCCCACGGGCAGTCCATGTTCGACCAGGACTTGATCCAGGACACGGCCAGGCACGAGACCAGCGTGGCCAGCAGGAGATAGCCCAGTGGTCGCCGCAACGCCCATCGGCGCGATGGCGGCAAGCACGCCAGCAGCCAGCACGCCAGGAGCACGACCCACACCGCGACATTCAGATTGCGCCCGGCGACATGGATGACCGTGTCGGTGATCCACGCATCGCGAAGCGACCACGCGTGGCCCTCCCAGGCGTAGAGGCGGTCGGCCAGCCACGGGTCGCCGCCCAGCGGCCCGGCCCAGACCAGCAACAGGCCCAGGCCGGCCAGCGGCAGCAGCAGGTGCCGCCACAGGGAAACGGCATGCGGATGCATACGCGAAATTCCAGGGTGTGGTGTGCGGGAAAACCGGGGAACGACGGCGGGAGCCTGCATCGGTAAACCATCGGCATTGCATGGCTGGCCCTGGCGATGATCGATACGGACATGTCGGAATGCGGTCGGAATCGCCGCACGTCCGATGCCCTAAGATGAAGGCCGGTTCACGCTGCCGGATGGTCCGTCCGGAACACCCGCTACGCCTCACCCATGCGCATACTGGTCGTGGAAGACAACCGAAGCCTGGTCGCCAACCTCTTCGAATACTTCGAGGCGCGCGGCCACGTGCTCGACGCCGCGCCGGACGGGCTGACCGGGCTGCACCTGGCGGTGAGCCACGGCTTCGACGTCATCGTCCTGGACTGGATGCTGCCGCGACTGGACGGCCCGCAGTTCCTGCACCGGCTGCGCGACGCGGAGATCGACGTCCCGGTGCTGATGCTCACCGCCCGCGACGAGCTGCCGGACAAGATCACCGGCTTCCGCGCCGGCGCCGACGACTACCTGACCAAGCCGTTCGACCTGCCCGAACTGGAAGTCAGGCTCGAGGCGCTGCTCGCGCGCGCCAGCGGCCGGCGTCGCGGCAGGACGCTGCGGGTCGCCGACCTCAGGCTCGACCTGGCGACCCTGGAGGCCACGCGCCAGGAGCGGCCGCTGCATCTTTACCCGGCCTGCCGCAAGCTCCTGGAGGTATTGATGCAGGCCAGCCCGAGCGCGGTCACCCGGGCGCGGCTGGAGTACGCACTCTGGGGCGACGACCCGCCGGACGGGGACATGCTCCGCTCCCACATCTACGAACTCCGGCGCAGCGTGGACGGCCCCTTCGACCAGAAACTGATCCAGACGATCCCGAGGATCGGCTACCGTCTCGCGGCACCCGGCCCGGCGCGGGACGACGACGATGGCCGCTAGGACCAGCCTGCGCAGGCGGATCCTGCTGGGCCTGCTCGGATACACGGTCGCGCTCACCCTTGCCGTGTTCGCCCACGGCGTCCTGGTCAACGAGCACGCCGAGGCCCTGGTGTGGCAGACCCTGCTCGATTCGGAGCTGGACCACGTCGTCGAGCGGATCACATCCGATCCGGAGTACCGGTGGGTCGACACCTCCAGCATGGTCCTGTTCGATGGCCGCCGCGCGCCGCTGCCGGATGCCCTGCAGGGACTTGCGCCGGGGGTGCACGACGAGATCGTCATCGACGGCGTGGTGCGGGTGGCGCTGATCCGCCAGCTCGACGGCGGGCCGGTGGCGCTGGCGCTGGACATCACCGATCTCGAACAGCGCGAGTTCGACATGTGGATCACGGTGATGGGCTCGACCCTGACCATGGTCGTCCTCATCAGCCTGGCGGTGTTCTGGGGCGTGAACCGGCTGGTCCGCCCCCTGACCATGCTCTCCGGACGCATCGAAGCGCTGAAGCCGGACCAACCCGGCCAGCGCATCGGGGTTCCAGCGTCGGCGACCACCGAACTGGTCGTGATCGCCGACTCGATCAACGACTACCTGCGCCGCAACGACAGCTTCGTGGAGCGCGAGCGGGTCTTCATCGACACCGCCAGCCACGAATTGAGGACACCCCTATCGGTCATCGCCGGCGCCAGCGAACTCGCGCTCGGGCAACCATCGATACCGCCGGCCATCCGGGGCCAACTGACCCGCATCCGGCAAACCTCGCGGGACGTGGAACGCCTGGTCACGCTGCTGCTGGTCCTGGCCAAGGATCCGTCCCGCCTGGCGGGTACGGCCGACCGCTTCTCCCTGGACCAGACGGTCGCGGAGATCGTGGAGCAGCACGCCCATCTGGCCAAAGGCAAGGATCTCACGATCGAAGTCGCCGGCTCGGCCGGCGTGGAGATCGTCGCGCCGCTTCCGGTGGTGCAGACCGCGATCGGCAACCTGCTGCGCAACGCCATCGAGAACAGCGACCGCGGCACGATCGCGCTGCGGATCGAGCCGCCCGCAACGGTTGTCATCTCCGACCCCGGCCACGGCATGACGCCCGAGGAGATCAGCGCCATCTACGCCAGGATCGCCCGCGGGGGCGGCGAGCGGATGGGCGGCGGGATCGGCCTGGATCTGATCGCCAGGTTGTGCGAGCACCTTGGCTGGACCCTCGACATCCGGTCCGACACCGACCGCGGCACCGTGGCCCGGCTGACGCTGTCCTCCACGCCTTTGGCGGCGGACCCGGGAAACGACTGAACGACCATGAACATCGCCCTCCCCGCGTGGCTCGCCTGGGCGGCCCTGTCGGCCTGCTTCGCGGCGCTCACCGCGGTGTTCGCCAAGGCCGGCGTCCGCGATGTCGATTCCGACCTGGCGATGGCGCTCAGGACGATCATGGTGGCGCTGCTGGTGGTCCCGTTCGTGGTGGCCACGGGCAAATGGGCCGATCCGTTCGCCCTGCCCACCCGGGCCCAGGCCTTCCTGGTGCTGTCGGCGCTGGCGACCGGCGCCTCGTGGCTGTGCTACTTCCGCGCCATCCAGGTCGGCGAGCTGACGAAGGTCGCGTTGGTGGACAAGACCAGCGTGCTCCTGGTCCTGCTGTTCGCGGTGGTCTTCCTCGGCGAGAAGCCTTCCGGCCGCGACTGGCTGGGCATCCTGCTCGTCCTCTCGGGACTGGCGATGTTGACGTTCCGCCGGTAGCGGCGCGGCCTGGTGCCGGCGCGCACCGCCCATCCAGACGATGGACCTATTGCCCGCGCCCGCAGCCGGCCAGGGCCGCGCCGGGGACCAGCACCCAGGCGTTCCTGTTCGATTGCCCGGCGTTCGCCACCGCCGCACGGTCCACGCAGCCGGGCAGCGTTTTCCCGTTGGCCAGGATCCATCGCTGCGCGGGCGATCCCCCGACCCATTCGAACGCACGCCGCCACTGGTCTTCCACCGGCGCCTTGAAGCCGAAGTCGACCGGTGTCCTGGGCGCCTGCAGGTAGTTCTGCTCGCGCCAGTCGACCAACCCGAGCTGCGCCACGGGCCCGATCCGCTGGTAGACCTGTCCCATCAGCCGCGACGACGAGGCGAACGGGTCCAGGACGCGCATGAATCCCACGCCGTACACGATCCATATGAGGCAGGTGGCCAGTACCGTCGCCCGGCCAGGGCAACGCGCATGCGCGTCCAGTGCCCAGACCAGGGATGCACCCAGCACCAGCATCCATGCGCCCATCGCATGTACGGCGTCGTGGTCGAAGTCTCGGCCGGCCAGGCTGGACGCCAGCAGCGCCGGCTCCAACAGCAGGATCGCACCGAGCGCGAGGGCGGCCAGGCCGGCTCCACCGACGTATCCTCGCAACGCGAGGCGAGCGTAGCGCATGCGCAGCAGGCCCCCGAGCAGCGGCGCGGCGGCGATGCAGACAGCGGGCAGCGCCGGGAAGAGGTAGACCTCGCGCTTGCCCGGTGTGGCGGTGAAGAACGCCAGGACCAGTAGCGCCCATCCGAGAAGCAGGACGTGCCTGGCGTCGCCACGGCGCATCCGCCTCATCCAGGCCGGAACCAGTTTCGGCAGCAGCAGGCTTCCCGGCAGCCACAGGGTGAGGATCACCTGCGCGTAGTACCAGGCCGGCTGGACGTGGTGCCAGGAATCCAAATAGCGCGTGCCGGTCTGGCGCAGCAGGATGTCGCGGGCGTAGACGTCGAGTTCGGTGCCATGGGGCTGCAGCAATGCGATGCCCAGCGGTACCAGCCAGACGCCGGCACCGGCGAGGAACCCGATGGGAACAAGCGTCCACTGCCATGCCGGAGCGCCGATCCTGCGCCGGGCATCTCGAAGCCGGAGGATCAGCCATGGGAACGCCACGAGCAGGGGAAGGAAGCCCACGCCCTTGGTCACCGTGCCCAGGCCGGCGGCGAAGCCGGCCAGGAACAGGCACGCCCGGTCCGGGCCGCGCAGCAGGTGCCGGACCATGCCCCACAGCGACAGCGTCGTCATCGCCACCAGGACCATGTCGATCTGCGCCCGCTTGGCCATCAGCCCGAACTGGATCGTGCAGAACAGGGACAGGGCCGCATATCGCCCGACCCGCTGTCCCCACAGCCTGCGTCCCAGGTCCCAGGTCAGCCACAGGGTCAGCAGGGATGCGAGCAGCGAGGGTACGAGGAAGGCGATGTCCCAGTCGCGGAACAGCCCGTGGGACGCCGCCTGGAGCCACATGAAGACGGGCGGTTTCTCCGCGTACAGCTCCGTTCCCCGATGCGGCAGCAGCCACTGCCCGGAGGCCGCCATCGCCCGCGCGGCCAGGACGAACCGCGGTTCGTCCGGCGGCGCCGGCGAGCGCATGCCGATCCCCGCGGCCAGGCTGACGGCGATCAGCAGCCATGCGCCGGCATCGCGCCGCCGCCGCGCCCGCGCCGTCCCCGCATCGCCCGGGATCACGCGACCAGCACCGCCGCCGACCCGAGATCCTTCGCCCGGCCCGAGAGCTCGTGGCACTCCGGACCGTGCCGATCGATGGCGGCCTCGATGGCGGAGTTGAGCAATTCCGTCACCAGAACCGCCAGTATCAGCAGCAAGCGCTCGATGGCGTCCTCGTCGAGCACAAGCCCCAGGGGAACAAGGACGGCGGCGAGCACGGCCTCCAGCCTGAAGGATGCCTCGTACAGCCATGCCGCACGTAAGCCGCTGAGCGACCCCTTGAACGCCCCGACGGTCCCCACGACTCCCCGCGGGATATGGCTCGGTGATGCAGGCATGCGACTTTCCGGCGGCAGACTCGGGGCGGCCGGGCGGCCGCGGCTGTCCAGCTTCGGGCCGCGCAGGTCGGAAAAGCGTCGGAGGGTTTCGGGACCGGAAGCGACGTCGGTGGCGGATGGCTGGCCGGCGGTTTCCCATGGCGGCGCCGGCAAGACTGGCTCCTGCAAGGGCGGCGCGGCCGCCCGCGATCGGCCCATCAGCCGCGGTGCGTGCGCGCCAGGTACTCGGCGCTGCGCATCTCGATCAGGCGCGAGGCGGTACGCTCGAACGCGCCGGCCAGGCGGTGGCCGTCGTACAGCGCCACCGGCGCGGCGGCGGCGGTGCACACCAAGGTCACCTGGCGGTCGTACAGCTCGTCGATCAGGTTGACGAAGCGGCGCGCGGCGTCCTCGTTGCCCGCATCGAAGCGCGGGATG
The DNA here is from genome assembly GCF_014202435.1 of Pseudoxanthomonas broegbernensis. Classification (GTDB taxonomy): domain Bacteria; phylum Pseudomonadota; class Gammaproteobacteria; order Xanthomonadales; family Xanthomonadaceae; genus Pseudoxanthomonas; species Pseudoxanthomonas broegbernensis. The sequence goes on from NZ_JACHGU010000004.1 coordinate 192,377, forward strand.
CCGCCGAGCAGGACGATCTGGAACTCGCGCGCGATCTCGATGTAGTCGGCGGCCGAGCGCGGGCCCTCGCACAGTTCGGCGAAATCGAACCAGGCCGCGCCGCGGCCGCGGCCGCGCACCGCGATCCGGCGGCCCTCGATCTGGATGCTGCCGGCGCGCGCCGGGATGCCGCCAGCCAGGGCCTGCCAGCGCTCGGCCAGCCAGCCCTCGCCGCCCTCGTCCAGCGGCGCGCGGTACACCGGCGAGCGGGTCAGCGCGCGCAGGCGGTAGTCCTCGCGGCCGTCGGCGGCCAGCTCCACGCAGTGCTCGCGCAACTGGGCAATGGCCGGAAGGAAGCGCTCGCGCTGCAGGCCGTCCTTGTACAGGTTCTGTGGCGCGGTGTTGGAGGTGGTCACCAGGGTCACGCCCTCGGCGAACAGGCGCTGCAGCAACCGGCCCAGCAGCATCGCATCGCCGATGTCGGTGACGAAGAACTCGTCCAGCACCAGCACCCGCAGGCCGCCGCGCCATTGCCGCGCGATCTTCGCCAGCGGGTCGGTCTGGCCCGCGTGCTGGCGCAACTGCTCGTGGATGCCGCGCATGAAGCGATGGAAGTGGGTGCGCCGCTTCTGCTCGATCGGCAGGCCTTCGTAGAACAGGTCGACCAGGAAGGTCTTGCCGCGGCCCACGCCGCCCCACAGGTACAGCCCCTTCACCGCCGGCGGCGGCCCGCCGAGGCCCAGTCGCGCCAGCAAGCCGCCGGGCCGGGCCGCCAGCAGCCCGCGATGGATGCGGTCCAGTTCGCGCAGCGCCGGGTGCTGGGCCGGGTCGTCGCGCCAGCGCCCGGCCGCGGCCCCCTGGGCATAGGCCTGCGACGGTATGCGCACCGGCTCCGGTCCGTTCAGGCCGGCGGCAGCCACGCCTTCACTTCGTGCTGGATGGCTCCGCGCAGGTCGATCAGCTTGCGATGGAAGAAATGGCTGGTGTCGACCATCCGCACCAACTGCGGCTTGCGCTTGAGCCCATCGACCCAGGCATATACGGCCTGCGCATCGACGATCTCGTCGGCATCGCCCTGGATCACCAGCCACGGCACGTCGGGCACCTCGATGTCGCCGAAGTCCCAGCCGCGGCCGGTCACGGGCGGGGCGATGGAGACCAGCGCGTCCGCGTGCAGCGTGGCGGCGGCCCGCAGGCTCACGTAGGCGCCGAAGCTGAAACCGGCCAGCCACAGCGCATCGCCCTGACGCGCGCCGCGCACCCATTCGACCACCGTGCGCAGATCGTCCTGCTCGCCGGCGCCCTGGTCGAAGCCGCCCTCGGACTGGCCGGTGCCGCGGAAGTTGAAACGGACCGTGGTCGCGCCCAGCTCGCGCAGCGCGCGCGCCATCATGGTCACCACCTTGTTGTGCATGGTGCCGCCCTCGGTGGGCAGCGGATGGCAGACCACGGCCACCAGCGGGCGGGCGTCGGCCGCCTCGGGCAGGTCGACGGCGACCTCCAGCTTGCCGGCCGGGCCGTCGAGCAGCAGGACTTCGGATGCGGCGGGGAACGAGGGTTGGGCCATGGCCGCCATGATACAGAGGCCCCGCGCCTAGAATGGGCGGATGAACACCCCCCACGATTCCAGCCTCGGCCGCGAGGTCGCCTACCCCGCCGGCTACGATCCGGCGCTGCTGTTCCCGATCCCGCGGGCGGGCGGGCGCGCCGCGCTGGGCCTGGACGGCGGCGGCGCCTTGCCGTTCATCGGCCACGACCGCTGGCACGCCTACGAACTGGGCTGGCTGGACGCACGCGGCAAGCCGCAGGTGGCCACCGCCACCGTGCACGTGCCGGCCACCTCCCCTAGCCTGGTCGAATCCAAGTCGCTCAAGCTCTACCTCAACTCGCTCAACGCGCACCGCTTCGCCGATGCCGAGGCGGCCCGCGCCTGCATCGCGGCCGACCTGTCCGCCTGCGCGGGCGCACCGGTGGCGGTGGCGCTGGGGCTGCCGCCGCTGGCCGCCGGGGTGGACCCGGTCGGATCGCTGGACGACATCGAGGCCGGCTTCGAGGCCTGCGCCGCGCCGGACCCGGCGCAACTGCGCGCCGACGCATCCGCCATCGTCGACGAATACCTGCACTCGGCCCTGCTCAAGTCCAACTGCCCGGTCACCGGCCAGCCGGACTGGGCCAGCGTGCACCTGCGCTACCGCGGCCCACGGATCGACCGCGCCGGCCTGCTGCGCTACCTGGTCGGCTTCCGCGAGCACGCCGAGTTCCACGAGCAGTGCGTGGAGCGCGTCTTCCTGGACGTGCTGCACCGGTGCGCGCCCCACGCGCTGTCGGTGGAAGCGCGCTACACCCGCCGCGGCGGCCTGGACATCAACCCCTGGCGCGCCACGCCCGGCACCGCCGCGCCGATGCCGTTGCGTGACGAGCGTCAATAACCCCGCGCCGTTCCAATAAACGCTTCACGCGCCCCAGATGCTTTGTTAACAGGGGCTATGCCACCGTAGCCGTGCCTTCCACACCGGACCGTGCGCATGAGCAGCGGAAACAAGCCCGATTTCTCCAACGTCCAGGGCGGCGCGCGCAGCACGGAGGCCGAGCGCCCCGACTTCTCCAACGTCCAAGGCGGCGTGCAGTCGACCGAGCGGTCGATCGACCCGCCGGAGCAGACCTACACGGTGGTCAAGGGCGACTCGCTCTCGCGCATCGCCAAGCGCTTCTACGACGACGCCAATGCGTGGCCGGCCATCTTCGAGGCCAACCGCGACCAGTTGGACGATCCGGACCGGATCAAGCCCGGCCAGGAACTGAAGATCCCCGCCCGCGGATGAAGCGGCGCGTCGCCGCGCCGATCTCCGCACGACTTCCAAGGACTCCCCCATGACCCGCAATCGCCTGCTGTACCCGCTGTCCGCCGCCCTGGCCGCCACGCTCGCCCTGGCCGCCTGCAAGAAGCCCGAACAGCCCGAACCGCTGCCGCCCCCGGCCACCAGCGCGCCGGTGCCGATGGGCGACACGGCCGCCATGGGCGCCACCGCCACGGTCGCCTCGGTGGACCTGGGCAATGCCGTGGGCGCCGACCAGCGCGTCACCGCGCCGGCCAGCGTGTTCGCCCCGACCGACACCATCTACGCCACCGTGGCCACCCGCACCAGCGACCCGGCCGCCAGCGTGCCCGGCACGCTCTCGGCCAAGTGGACCTACCAGGACGGCCAGACCGTGCACGAGGACAGCCGCAACCTGGACCTGACCGGCGACGGCGTCACCACCTTCCACATCAACAAGCCCGACGGCTTCCCGGCCGGGCGCTACCAGGTCGAGGTCGCGCTGGACGGGACCGTCGTGCAGTCCAAGGATTTCGAAGTGAAGTAAGAGCGACGCAACACCCGGGCAACCGGTTCCCTCTCTCCTGCTCCTCTCTCCCGGCAGGGTGAGCACACTTGGGCGCGGTACATACCGCGCCCTCTTTTTTGCGCCGCACCGCGCGGGCGGCTTGATTCCCGCACCCGCTATCGCCATGCAGTGGCTATGGATACCGCATCCCCGCCCAGCCACGAGCGCCGCCGCGTGCTGCGCGCCTTCAACGCGAGCCTGGCCTTCGTCCTGCTGCTGCTGGTCGTGTTCGTCGCCCAATCGGGGCTGGACGTGCGCGCGCTGGCGGTGGCCCCGGGCGATCCGCATGCCTGGGCCGGGCTGCTGGCCGCGCCACTGCTGCACGGTTCGCCGCAGCACCTGGCCGCCAATGCCGGCGCCATCCTCATCCTGGGAACCCTGGCCGGCGCCGTGTATCCCCGCGCCACCGTCTGGGCGCTGCCGCTGATGTGGCTGGGCTCGGGCCTGGGCGCCTGGCTGCTGGGCGAGGCGGGCAGCCATCACCTGGGCGCCAGCGGCGTGACCCACGGCCTGATGTTCATGGTCTTCGTCCTGGGCCTGCTGCGCCGCGACCGCGCCTCGATCGCCGCGGGCATGATCGGCTTCCTGTTCTACGGCAGCATGCTGCTGACCGTGCTGCCGCACGAGCCCGGTGTGTCCTGGCAATCGCACATGGGCGGCGCGCTGGGTGGGGTGCTGGCCGCGCTGCTGCTGCGCCGGCGCGACCCGCTGCCGCCACGGCCGCGCTATAGCTGGGAAGACGAAGAGGAACGCGCGGCGGCGCAGGACCCGGCCGAACGCGACGAGCTGGAACCCCCGCCGCCAGCCGACGTGCCGGTGCTGTGGCAGCGCGGGGACGGGCAGGTGCGCGGCGTCGTGCTGCGTTTCCCGCCGCCACCGCGCCAGCCGCCGCCGTAGGCGGCGACCCCGCCGGCGCGACCCACGCACGGACATCGCGGCGGCATCCGCGCATGCGCCCGTCCGCGTCCGGACATCCCCGTGGACCGCACGAGGCCGCGCCCTGGCTCGGGCAGCGCGGCCGCATCGCTTCGCCCGGCCCGGCCATGACGCGTCCATCGGCCACAACGGACATGCCCGCGCCAACATGCGCGAGGCCGCGCCGAACGCCGCGGCGGCATGCCTATAGTGGCCGCCCCGCAATCGCCCGGAGCCCGGCATGGACTTCAAGCCACCCGTTTCCCGCGCGCGCCTGCTGCGCATGACGCTGGCCCTGGCCGCCTCGCTGGCCGTCGCGGCCTCCGCCGCAGCGGCCGACGCGCCCGCACCGGCGTCGCGGCTGAAGGTGATCGGCTACGTGATGGACGGGCCGGTGCTGCCGCCGATCAGCGCGCGCAAGCTGGACGCGATCAACTTCGCCTTCGCCCTGGTGGACCCCGAAGGCGAGGTCTACCTGCCGGGCCGGACGGCGGCCGGCGCGCTGGCAGGGCTGGTCGCCCTGCGCGACGACACCCCGGACCTCAAGGTGCTGGCCTCCATCGGCGGCTGGGGCGCGGACCATTTCTCCGAGGCCGCGCTGACCCCGGCCTCGCGCGCGCGCTTCGCCGAGAGCGCCGCCCGGCTGGCGCGCGAGCACCGCCTGGACGGCATCGACATCGACTGGGAGTACCCGACCCTGCCCGGCCCCGGCATCAGCCACCGCCCCGAGGACCGGGAGAACTTCAGCCTGCTGCTGGAGACGGTGCGCGAACACCTGGATGCGCTGGGCCGCGAACAGGGCCGCCACTACCTGCTCACCATCGCCGCGGCCGACGGCGAGGCCGCGCGCGGGCTGGAGCTGGCGCGCATCGTGCGCGTGCTGGACTGGATCAATCTGATGACCTACGACTTCTACGGCAGCCTGGGCCCCCGCACCGGCCACCACGCCGCGCTGGACCGCTCGCGCCTGGCGCCGGCGGACGCGCGCACCACCGTGCAGGCGGTGGACGAGTTCCTGGCCGCGGGCGTGCCGGCGCGCAAGCTCAACGTCGGCGTGGCCTTCTACGGGCGCGCGTTCGCCCAGGTGGAACCGGCGCACAACGGCGTGCACCAGCCCTACGGCCGCTATGCCGATTCGCTGGCCTGGCATCAGGTGCGCGACCTGCCCGGCCGCGACGGCTACGTGCGCCACTGGGACGCGCAGGCACAGGCGCCCTACCTGTGGAACCCGGCCACCCGCACCTTCGTCACCTACGACGACCCGCAGTCGCTGGCGGCCAAGGCCGCGTTCGTGCGCGCGCGCGGCCTGGGCGGGCTGATGTACTGGGAGCATCGCCACGACGTCGACGACCAGTTGCTGGATGCGCTGCGCGAGGGCCTGGACGCGGCGGGCCCGGCAAGCCCGGCGCCCGCGGGGCGGGCCGGCGGCCGGTAGGCGGCCGGCGAACGGGTTCGGCGCACGTCCCACTTCCGGCACTGGACCGCCGCCGCGGCCGGCTTAGACTCCGCCTTCCCGCCTTCCGCCAAGGACGCCGCCATGACCACCTGGTACCTGCACAACCCCGCCAGCAACCAGCGCCTGGGGCCGATGGACACCGACGCCGCCCGCGCCCAGGCCGCGCACAACCCCGCGCTGCTGGCCTGGCGCGAGGGCATGGGCGACTGGCTGCCGGTGCGCAACGTCGCCGAGTTGGCCGACGGCCTGCCCGGCGACCCCGCGCAGGCACCGCCGCCGTTGCCGCGCCACGCCGGCCGCGGCCGCGCCGACGACATCGAGTTCCGCATCCACGGCCAGGAGATGCAGTTCGTCGAGGTGGAGCTGGACCCGGGCGAAAGCGCCATCGCCGAGGCCGGCGCGCTGATGTTCAAGGACGCCAGCGTGCAGATGGACACCCTCTTCGGCGACGGCTCGCACCAGGGCCAGGGCGGCGGCTTCATGGACAAGCTGCTGGCGGCCGGCAAGCGCGTGGTCACCGGCGAGAGCCTGTTCACCACCGTGTTCACCCATACCGGCGGCGGCAAGGCCAAGGTCGCCTTCGCCGCGCCGTACCCGGGCACCGTGCTGGCGATGAAGCTGGACGAGCACGGCGGCCGCATCGTCTGCCAGAAGGACAGCTTCCTGGCCGGCGCGCGCGGCGTGCAGATCGGCGTGCACTTCCAGCGCAAGATCCTCACCGGCCTGTTCGGCGGCGAGGGCTTCATCATGCAGAAGCTCGAGGGCGACGGCTGGGTGTTCATCCATGCCGGCGGCTGCGTGGTCGAGCGCGACCTGGCCGCGGGCGAGCGCATCGATGTGGATACCGGCTGCGTGGTCGGCTACCACGCCACGGTGGCCATGGACGTGCGCCCGGTGGGCGGCATCAAGAGCATGCTGTTCGGCGGCGAGGGCGTGTTCCTGGCCACCCTCACCGGCCCCGGCAAGGTGTGGCTGCAGTCGCTGCCATTCTCGCGCCTGGCCGGACGCATGCTCGCCGCCGCGCCGCAGGGCGGCGGCCAGAGCCGCGGCGAAGGCTCGGTGCTGGGCGGCCTGGGGCGCATCCTGGATGGCGACAACCGGTTCTGAATCCCACCCTCACCCGATCCCGGGACAATCCACCTGCCGCCTCGCGCCCGCTTTCGCGCCGGGTGCCCGCGCCCGATCCGCCGGCGATGCGGCATCGCCCGGTTGACGTCAGGCGCCGTCTTCCGCGGCGCGCCTGGAAAACCACGCGTGGATCAGCCCGGCCTGGAAGAACCGCGCCGGTGCCTGGAAGCCGCCGGACTCGATGATGGATGCGACCGTCGCCGCCGGCAGTATCGCCACGTCGCTGGCGTAGGCCGCGCGCATCCGCTCCAGCCCCTCGGGCGGGATGCCCGCGGCCGCCATCATGGCCAGCCATGCATCCAGCAGCGCCTCGTACTCGCTCGAACCCACTTCCCCGGCCAGGTCCGAACTGGCCAGCATCCCCCCGGGCCGAAGCCTGCCGGCGATGCCGCGGAAGAACGCCGAACGCGCGTCGCGCTCCAGGATGAACTGCGATACCAGGAAGCAGGTGGCCGCATCGTACGGACCTTCGATGGACAGCGAGTCGAGGTACCCCTCGTGGAAGCGGCAGCGCGACGCGAACCCTTCCTCTTCGGCGCGCCGGCGGCATACCTCCAGCATCGCTCCCGACGGGTCCACCGCGGTGAACGTCCACAGGGGGAACTCCCGGGCCAGGTGCGCCAACTCCGCGCCCGTGCCCGCGCCGACGCAGAGGATTCGCGCATCGGCGGGCAGGCCGGCGAACACCGACTCCAGGAGGAAGTGCAGCCCCTCGCGGATCGGCGCCATCCTCGCCCACTGCCGGTCGTAGCCCTGCGCCTGCTGGTCGAAAACGGCCTTGATTTCTTCCCTACGCATGGCGCCTCCGCTTCATGCTTCCTCCCGGGCCGCCGGGCCGTACCGGTCGCCGACCGGGTCGAACGGCGTACTAGTCACGATCCGGCTCGACCACCACCGCCGTGCCGTAACACAGCACCTCGGTGAGGCCGGTCATGAGCTCGGTGGCATCGTAGCGCACGGCGATGATCGCGTTGGCGCCAAGCTGGCGGGCGTGCAGGACCATGTCCCGGTACGTCTCCTGCCGGGCCTGCTCGCAAAGCTCGGTGTAGATGGTGATGTTGCCGCCGAACAAGGTCTGCAGGCCGCCGAGGAAATTGCCGACGATCGAGCGCGAACGCACCACGATGCCCCGCACGATCCCGAGGTTGCGCACCACCCGGAACCCGGGGAGTTCCGGGGCGGTGGTGACCATGGAGTCGTTCAGGAGGGGACCGGAACGGACCGGCGCGGAGTCGTATGGATTGGTCATTTTCGCTTCCCCGGATGGATGCTTGCCGCATGGACATGGCGCCTGGGTCGCGGCGCGATGCGAGCTCGGTTGGAGTGGAATCTCAGGCGGACGACCCGTACCGCGATCGCTGGAACGTGGGAAGGCCGTCGCCAAAGACGACCCACGGCAGGTCATGGCCCTGCCAGGAATGATGCGTGGGCGGAAACGCGGAAGCGTCGTCCAGGCTGCAGGTGGCCACTTCGACGTAGTCCGGTTCGTCGGCATGCACGTACGCCAGGTGCGTACCGCACGCCTGGCAGAACCAGCGGGTGACGGGCGGCGTGGACGAGAACTCCGCGAGCCCGCCCCGGGTGAACGCAAAGCCGCCCGCCGCCACCGAGAGCCAGGCCACCACCGGTGCGCCGAACAGCCGGCGGCAGGTGCTGCAATGACAGACCATGCTCCCGGCGGGAGGCTCGGTCAGCTCGTAGCGGATCGCACCGCAGAAGCAACCGCCTTCGAAGCGAATCCTGGCCATGGTTCCGGTGCCTCCACTGGTGGTTCACCCGCTGCCCAGGCTACCTGCGCCCGACCGCGCGCGTCCTCCACAGTAGAACGCAGTCGATCCATTGGATGCCACCTTGGCGGCAGGGGCTTCTTCATCGGTGCACTGTCCAGTGGCCGGCGGCTCAAGTGCCTGACCGTTGCCGACGACTTCAGCCACGAGTCCGTCGACATTGCGGCGACCATGGCATCGGTAGCGCCTACGCCGTGTGCCGGCTGGACACAGCCAGTGGCGGCAGGGGCGAGGGCACAAAAAAGAAGAACCCCCCAGCCTGTCGGCTGAGGGGTTCCGGATATAAAACCCTGACGATGACCTACTCTCGCATGGGAAACCCACACTACCATCGGCGCTGTTGCGTTTCACTTCCGAGTTCGGGATGGGATCGGGTGGTTCCACAACGCTAATTTCATCAGGGAGACGGTTGGAGCGTGCTGGTGAACATGATCGCCCGTGAGGGACCGACCGTGCATACCGCACCGTCTCGCATATGTACTTGGGATGTAGTGAGCGGCGGATGGCTATCGACGTGTTCGTCGAGTCCAAGGCCACTTGAGGTTATATGGTCAAGCCACACGGATCATTAGTATCAGTTAGCTCAACGCATTGCTGCGCTTACACACCTGACCTATCAACCACCTAGTCTTGATGGTTCCTTTAGGGGACTTGTGTCCCGGGAGATCTCATCTTGAGGCGCGCTTCCCGCTTAGATGCTTTCAGCGGTTATCGCTTCCGAACGTAGCTACCCGGCAATGCCACTGGCGTGACAACCGGAACACCAGAGGTTCGTCCACTCCGGTCCTCTCGTACTAGGAGCAGCCCCTCTCAAATCTCCAACGCCCATGGCAGATAGGGACCGAACTGTCTCACGACGTTCTGAACCCAGCTCGCGTACCACTTTAAATGGCGAACAGCCATACCCTTGGGACCGACTACAGCCCCAGGATGTGATGAGCCGACATCGAGGTGCCAAACACCGCCGTCGATATGAACTCTTGGGCGGTATCAGCCTGTTATCCCCGGAGTACCTTTTATCCGTTGAGCGATGGCCCTTCCATACAGAACCACCGGATCACTAAGTCCTACTTTCGTACCTGCTTGATCCGTCGATCTTGCAGTCAAGCACGCTTATGCCTTTGCACACAGTGCGCGATGTCCGACCGCGCTGAGCGTACCTTCGAGCTCCTCCGTTACTCTTTGGGAGGAGACCGCCCCAGTCAAACTACCCACCATACACGGTCCCCGACCCGGATTACGGGCCTAGGTTAGAACGTCAAGCACATCAGGGTGGTATTTCAAGGATGGCTCCACCGAAGCTAGCGCCTCGGCTTCATAGCCTCCCACCTATCCTACACAGACGAACTCAACGTTCAGTGTAAAGCTATAGTAAAGGTTCACGGGGTCTTTCCGTCTTGCCACGGGAACGCTGCATCTTCACAGCGATTTCAATTTCACTGAGTCTCGGGTGGAGACAGCGCCGCTGTCGTTAC
>NZ_JACHGU010000004.1:207500-386664 GCF_014202435.1 Pseudoxanthomonas broegbernensis
GAGCCGGCCATCGAGCAGGCGTTCGAACCAGCGCCGGCGCAGCCCCATATCGGGCAGTGCCTGCCTGATCCGCTGGCGATAGCGTCCGAACAGGGCCGCCAGCGGGCCCAGGGCCGGATCCAGCAACGTTTCCATCTGCTCGCGCACGCGCCGCGCCAGCATCGGCGCTACGCCGCCCGAAGAGATGGCGATCACCAGCGGGGACCGGTCCACGACTGCCGGCACCTGAAAGGTGGACAGGGCGGCATCGTCGACGACGTTGATCAGGCGCCTGCGCGTGCCCGCTTCGACAGCCAGGGCGGCATTGAATGCGGTGTCGTCGGTGGCCGCGACCACCAGCCAGACCATCTCCAGCCAGGCGGGATCGAAGTCGCCGCCCAGGCGGTCGATGCGGCCGGCGGCCAGCGCGGCGGCCACGTCCGGGTGAAGGATGGCGCGGGCATGCAGCCGCACCCGGGCACCGGCCTTGAGCAGGGCCGCGATCTTGCGCGCGGCGACCTCGCCGCCCCCCACCACCAGGACGTCGCGCCCTTCGAGGTCGGCGAACAACGGATACAGGGCCATGCCCCGAGGCTCCTTCGGGAATGAATACCCGGCATCCTGTCGGTTGCAGGCCGGAATGTCGACGCCATCGGGCGTCGGCGTAGCGTGCAACGCAGGTTATGCACCGCCGGATGCCCCCTGCGGGTACTGCCCGCTACCGCGCGTCCGGGCCGCACTTGCCGCTGCCGGCGGCGCAGCGGGCAAGGCGCGCCAGTGCGTCGGCATGCCCGTCCGCGTCGTTGAGGCAGGGAATGTAGCGAAGGCTCCCGCCCCTGGCGGCGAAGCGCTCGGCCAGGCCCAGCGCCACTTCCTCCAGGGTCTCGATGCAGTCGACCGCGAAGCCGGGGCAGACCACGTCGAGTCGGCGTACGCCGGCATCGGCCAGGCGGTCGAGCTCGTCCTGGGTGGCCGGCTCGAGCCAGCGCTCGCGGCCGAAGCGCGACTGATAGGACAGCGACCATCGCGCCGGCTCCAGCCCCAGCGCCGCCGCCACCGCGCCGGCGCTGCCCTGGCATCGCTGCGGGTACGGGTCGCCGGCGTCGGCCACGCGCTGCGGCAGGCCGTGGAAGGAGAACAGCAGGTGGTCGCCCTCGCCGTGCGCATCGCGGAACCGGGCGACCGAATCGGCCACCGCACCCACCCAGCCGGCATCGGTGGAGTAGTCCTCGATCAGGGTGACGTCCATGCCTCCGGTTTCCTCGGCCACCAGGTCGGCCACCGAGGCGGTGGTGGTGGTGGAGTACTGCGGGTACAGCGGCAGGACCACCAGCCGGCGCACGCCCGAGGCGCGCAATTCGCGCAGGGTCGCGCGCAGGGCAGGCTGGCCATAGCGCATGGCCGGCAGCACCCGCCAGTCGGGCAGGCGGGATTGCAGGGCCGACGCCAGCCGCAGGGTATGCACCAGCAGCGGCGAGCCTTCCTCCATCCACACCTTGGCGTAGTTGGCCGCCGAGCGCGGACCGCGCAGCGGGAGGATCAGGCCGTGCAGCAACGGCTTCCACAGCAGGGGCGGGATCGACACCACGCGCGGGTCGCCGAGGAACTCGGCCAGGTAGCGGCGGACGGCCGGCGCGGTCGGCGCCTCGGGCGTTCCCAGGTTGACCGCGACCAGCGCGGTATCGGCGATTTCATGCATGGCGCCATTCTGACAGACCCGATGCGCCGGTCGCGCCGGCGGCCGGCGCGGCGCGGCCTCAGGCCCGATTCATTGCCCCGCGCCTAAGTTCGGAGGCATCGCTCGCCCTTAATCCTTGGTCAACCGTCCGGAGCCCAAAGCATGTCGATGTCGCGCCTGTCGAAACTCCTGCTGCCGCTGGCCCTGCTGTGCGTCGCCGGGCATGCCGTGGCCGGTCCAGAAGAGGACGATCGCGCCCGCAACGCGCTGCGGGTGCTGACCGAGATCCAGCAGATCCCCGAGCAGGCCATCCCGGACAAGCTGCTGGACGAGGCGCGCGGGATCGTGGTGATCCCCGACACCATCAAGGCCGGCCTGGTGCTGGGCGGCCGCCGCGGCCATGGCCTGATGTCGGTCAAGGGCCAGGACGGCACCTGGTCCAACCCGGTGTTCGTGAAGCTCACCGGCGCCAGCATCGGCTTCCAGGTCGGCCTGCAGTCCTCCGACGTGGTGCTGGTGTTCCGCAACGACCGGAGCCTGGACAACATCGTCAACGGCAAGTTCACCCTGGGCGCGGACGCCAGCGTGGCCGCCGGGCCGGTGGGGCGTAATGCCGCCGCCGCCACCGATGGCCAGCTCAAGGCCGAGATCTGGTCGTGGTCGCGCGCGCGCGGCCTGTTCGCCGGCGTGGCCCTGGACGGGGCGGTGCTGCAGATCGACCGCGATGCGCAGGCGGCCGTGTACGGGTCTCGCACCACTCCGCGAATGGTGTTCGAGGGCCGCGCCCAGAACGCGCCCAGCGCAGCGACGGTGGCGTTCCGCGACCAGCTCGAGGAGGCGACGTACAGCGCGCGCCTGGCCCGCGGCGGCGGTACCGCCGCCCGGGAGCCGGCGACGCAACCGCCGGTCGCTACGGCCCAGGGCGCGGCGACCCCGGCACCAGTACCGGCGACGGCCGAGCCGGCCGTCGGCCCGGCACCGACCCGCGGCTTCGAGCCGGTGGACGACACCGTGCACAGCGAGCCCCTGCCCTGATCGGGCCTGACCCGGCCGGCCACCGGCCTGCGCTATGCTGTACCTTGTCGCCGGACGACCGCCGATGGCGCCCAGGCCGGCATGGACACCACCGGCGGCTTCGGCACCGGGCACGGCCCATCGCCCTCGCTGCCGCCCGCCGTCGCATTGGCAACTTGACTTAACGAAGCGCGGTAACGGGACCGCGACGGCCGGCGCAGGACATGCGCGGTTTCGTTTTCCCGTCACGGCCAGGAGATGGATCATGGGTTTCGGTAGCGCCTGGCATTGGATCGTCGTGCTGGTCATCGTGCTGCTGGTCTTCGGCACCAAGCGGCTGCGCAACGCCGGCCGCGACCTGGGCGAGGCGGTGAAGGGCTTCAAGGACGGCATGCGCGACCCGGAGAAGCCGGCCGGCCAGCTCGGCGACGAGCGCAGCGCCGAGTCGTCGCAGAACGAGTCCGAGCGCGACCGCTCCCAGCACTGATCCGTCGGCGGCAGCGCGCGGATGTTCGACATCGGCTTCGGCGAACTGCTGCTGATCGCGGTGGTCGCCCTCGTGGTCCTGGGCCCTGAGCGGCTGCCCAAGGCGGCGCGCTTTGCCGGGCTGTGGGTGCGGCGCGCGCGCGCGCAGTGGTATTCGGTCAAGGCCGAACTGGAGCGCGAACTGCAGGCGGACGAACTCAAGCGCAGCCTGCAGGAAACGCAGGCCGCATTGCGCCAGGCGCAGGCCCGGCTGAGCGAAGACGCCGAAGGCGCCCGCCAGGGGCTGGAAACCCTGCGCCGCCAGGTCGAGGACGCTGCCCCGCCGGCACCGGCGGAAGAGGATGTGCCGGCGCAGCGCGCGGAAGGCGAGGAAGGCGATGAACCGCGCCAGCCCTGACCCGGACGCCGAAAGCAGCCTGATGGAGCACCTGCTGGAGCTGCGCTCGCGGCTGATGCGGGCGCTGGCCGGGCTGGTGCTGGCGCTGCTGGCGCTGCTGCCGTTCGCCAACCGCCTCTACGCCTGGCTGGCCGCACCGCTGCTGGACAAGCTGCCGGCCGGGGGCCAGTTGATCGCGGTGGAGGTGGCCTCGCCGTTCTTCACCCCGATCAAGCTCGCCTTCTTCGCCGCCTTGCTGCTCTCGGCGCCATGGCTGCTGTACCAGGCCTGGGCGTTCGTCGCGCCGGGCCTGTACCGGCGGGAGAAGCGGCTGGCGGTGCCGCTGCTGGTCTCGGCGGTGGCGCTGTTCTACACCGGCTGCGCGTTCGCCTTCTTCGTGGTGCTGCCCTCGGTGTTCGCCTTCCTGGCCGCGATCAAGCCCGATGGCGTGGCAATCATGACCGACATCAACGCCTACCTGGATTTCGTGCTGGTGATCTTCCTGGCCTTCGGCGCCAGCTTCGAGCTGCCGGTGGCACTGGTGATCCTGGTGCTGCTGGGCTGGGTGACGCCGCAGCAACTGCAGGCCGGCCGCGGCTACGCGATCGTCGGCATCTTCGTCCTGGCCGCGGTGATCACGCCGCCGGACGTGATCTCGCAATTGCTGCTGGCGATCCCGATGTGCCTGCTGTACGAAGCCGGCATCCTGGCGGCGAAGCTGATCGACCGGCGCGGCCGGTGAAGCCTGCGCCGGCCCGCCCGACGGCACTCTGAGTGCCGCGCCCGGCCTGTCACGCCCGTGCGGAAAATCGGGAGGCGCCGGGGCTGGAACCTTCGGCGGCGCGACGCGGCCGGGCAGACGCCCCGCATGGCAAAGCGAACCGCCGGCCGTCGCCAACCAAGGGAAAGTACGCGACCCCTCAGGCCTCGATGCGGCCGCTGGCCGCATCGGGCGCCGGTGGCGACGCCGCTGCCGAGGGCGGAAACAACTGGCCCCACGCGGTCAGCACCGCCCCGGCCAGCAGCGGCATCACCGCCGCCATCAGCAGCAACTGCGCCAGCCACGCGGCCAGTACCGGCCCGACCAGCGCCTGCACCACGAGCATCACCAGCAGCACCGCGAAATAGATCGCGAACAGCGCGATCCAGGCCAGCAGGAAGAACACCAGCATGGCGGGCAGGTTGAGCATGCACGCGCGCAGGCTGTCGCCCATCGCCGCCAGCCCGCCGCGGCCGTCGAACACGATCCGCGGCACCGACACGAACACGGTCATGGCCACCAGCACCGCGGCCGACACGCCCAGCAGCAGCCACAGCAGGATGCGGCCGGCCGGGAGGCCGGCGACCAGGGCCTGGACCTGCTCGGGCGTGGGCTGGGCACCGGAACGGGCCAGGGCATTGAGCTCCTCGCTGGCCGCGTACAGCTCCTGCAGGTGCTGCGGCCCGACCATCACCAGCAGCAGCACGCCCAGGACCAGGCCGGCGGCCAATTGCGGCAGCAGGGTGGCCAGCAGCCGCGGCGCGCAGTCGGGGCGCAGGCCCTGCAGCAAATGGCCGGGCTGCGCCGGCCGCTCCTGCGCCACCTCGCGCACGGCCCAGACCAGGCCGGCGAACAGCAGCGGCCCGGCCAGCGCCAGCAGCAACTGCAGGCCGGCGGCCAGCGCCGGCACCGCCAGGGCGAAGGCCAGCACCAGCGCGCCGAGCACGCCCCACAGCGCGCCAAGCGTGCCCAGCGCCAGCGGCGCCCGCCGCAACAGGGCGAAGCCGCCCAGCAGCCATTCCGCGCCGGCCGAGGCCGGCAGCCTGCGAATCGTGTCCATTCCGGTTCCGATGGTGCGCCGTGGAGAGGCGCGGGTGGTGCGGATCGAGGGGTGGGGTGCGTGCGGCGGGAGCCGGCGCCCGGCGATTATCGGCGATCCGGGCGCCCGGCGGCGGCGTTCACGCCGGGCCCGGACGCCCGGCGGTGCCGCGGGCGTGCTGGACGAACCGGCGCAGCAACTGGCGGGCCTGGGGTGCGGCGCTGACTTCGCGGGCGACCGTGCGCGGGCAGCGGCCGTGCCGGCGCAGGCAGTCGGCGCGGGCGTTGACGTAGCCGCGCATGTGGTGGGTGGCGAATTCCGGGTGGAACTGCATGCCCCAGGCGTTGGCGCCCCAGCGGAAGGCGTGGCACTGGTCCTGCTCGGAGCGGGCCAGCACCGTGGCGCCCTGCGGCGGCCGCAGCACGGTCTGCAGGTGGGTGGCATGGGCGGCGAAGCGCGAAGGCATGGCTGCGAACAACGGGTCCTCGAACGCCGGCGGGTGCAGGTCGATGAACACCGTCCCCGACTCGCGCCCGGCCGGGTTGTAGTCCACCTGGCCGCCCAGGGCGTGGGCCAGCAACTGGTGGCCGTAGCAGATGCCCAGCAGCGGCATGCCCGACTGCGCCGCCTCGCGCAGCCAGCCGGCGGTGGATTCGCTCCACTCGGCGCGGTCGGTGACGAAGGCGGCCGAGCCGGTGACGATCACCCCGGCCAGTCCGTCCGCCACCGGCAGCGGCTCCCCGCGCTCGGCATTGACCTCCACCACCTCGCGTGCCGACAGCCCCGCGGCCACCCGGATCCAGTGCGGGAAACGCCCGTAGCGCTTGAGGCTGTCCACCGGCTGGCCGGTCTCGACGATCAGGAAGGGCGCGCGACGGGCGGCGTTCACGGGGCGGTACTGGGCCTGCGAAAGGGCGGAAAACCCGCATGGGGCGGGGCTGCGTCCTATACTAGCCCGCTTTTCCGCACTGCAAAAATGCCGATGACAGGTCCGACATTCCAGGGATTGATCCAGGCGCTCAACGCCTACTGGGCCGAGCAGGGTTGCGTGCTGATCCAGCCGCTGGACCTGGAAGTGGGCGCCGGCACCTTCCACCCGGCCACCTTCCTGCGCGCGCTCGGCCCGGAGCCGTGGAACGCCGCCTACGTGCAGCCCAGCCGCCGGCCCACCGACGGCCGCTACGGCGACAACCCCAACCGCCTGCAGCGCTACTACCAGTACCAGGTGGTGATGAAGCCCAACCCGGACGACATCCAGGAGCGATACCTGGGTTCGTTGAAGGCGCTGGGCATCGATCCGCGGGTGCACGACCTGCGCTTCGTCGAGGACAACTGGGAATCGCCCACCCTCGGCGCCTGGGGCCTGGGCTGGGAGGTGTGGCTCAACGGCATGGAGGTGACCCAGTTCACCTACTTCCAGCAGGCCGGCGGGCTGGAGTGCAGGCCGGTGCTGGGCGAGATCACCTACGGGCTGGAACGCCTGTGCATGTACCTGCAGAACGTGGACAACGTCTACGACCTGGTGTGGACCGTCGGCCCGCAAGGCGTGGTCACCTATGGCGACGTCTACCACCAGAACGAGGTGGAGCAGAGCACGTACAACTTCGAGCATGCCGACGTGGCCGAGCTGTTCCACCGTTTCGACGCCTGCGAGGCGGCGGCGCT
This sequence comes from Pseudoxanthomonas broegbernensis, assembly GCF_014202435.1. Lineage (GTDB taxonomy): Bacteria > Pseudomonadota > Gammaproteobacteria > Xanthomonadales > Xanthomonadaceae > Pseudoxanthomonas > Pseudoxanthomonas broegbernensis. The sequence continues at coordinate 214,498 of NZ_JACHGU010000004.1, forward strand.
GAAGCTGGTCGAGGCCGGCCTGCCGCTGCCGGCCTACGAGCAGGTGTGCAAGGCCAGCCACAGCTTCAACCTGCTCGACGCGCGACGCGCCATCTCCGTCACCGAGCGCCAGCGCTACATCCTGCGCGTGCGCCGGCTGGCCCAGGGGGTGGCCGAGGCCTATCACGCGCAGCGCGAGAAGCTGGGCTTCCCGGGCCTGAAGCGCGCCCACGCATGATCCGGCCGGCTCCCATGCGCGGGAGCCGGTGCGCCTGGGCCGGCGGACCCGCGTCCGCTCCCACCCGCGCCGCAGCGGGGAAACACGAGGACAAGGTACGGCAATGAGCGAACGCAAATCCCTGCTGGTCGAACTGGGCACCGAGGAGCTGCCGGTCAAGGCGCTTCCAGGCCTGGCCCAGGCCTTCTTCGACGGCGTGGCCGCCGGGCTGGACAAGCGCGGCATCGGCGTCGAGCGCGGCGATGCGCGCCCGCTGCATACCCCGCGCCGCCTGGCGGTGCTGCTGCCGGCGGTGGACACGGTGCAGCCGGAGCAGCGCAGCGAAACGCTCGGCCCCTACGTGAACGCCGCCCTCGATGCCGAGGGCCGGCCGACCCGCGCGCTGGAAGGCTTCGCGGCCAAGGCCGGGGTCGCATGGTCGGCGCTGGAGCGCATCACCGACGCCAAGGGCGAGCGCTTCGTCCACCGCGCGGTGGCGCCGGGCGCGCGCACCGCCGACCTGTTGCCGGAAATCGTCGCGGAAGCGCTGGCCGGCATGCCGATTCCCAAGCCGATGCGCTGGGGCGGCCACGACTACGCCTTCGCCCGCCCGGTGCACTGGTTGGTGCTGCTGCTGGGCGAGGACGTGGTCGATGCCTCCGTGCTGGGGGTGGCGTCCGGCCGGACCAGCCGCGGCCACCGCTTCGAGCACGACCGGCCGGTACCGATCGGCCGGCCGGAGGACTATGTCGATGCGCTGCGCGAGGCGCGCGTGCTGGTCGACCCGGCCGAGCGCCGCGCCCGGATCGTGGCCGAGGCCGAACAGGCGGCGCGCCAGGCCGGCGGCGGCGCGCGGATCACCGACGACAACCTCGAACAGGTGGTATGCCTGACCGAATGGCCGGCGGCGGTGCTGTGCGGCTTCGAGCGCGACTTCCTGGCCGTGCCCCAGGAAGCGCTGATCGAGACCATGGAGGTCAACCAGAAGTTCTTCCCGGTGCTGGACGGGACCGGCAGGCTGACCGAGCGCTTCATCGGCATCGCCAACATCCAGTCGCGCGACGTGGCCGAGGTGCGCAAGGGCTACGAGCGGGTGATCCGCCCGCGCTTCGCCGATGCGCGCTTCTTCTTCGACGAGGACCTCAAGCAGGGCCTGGCCTCGATGGGCGAGGGGCTGAAGACCGTCACCTACCAGGCCAAGCTGGGGACCGTCGCCGACAAGGTCGCGCGCGTGGCCGCGCTGGCGCAAGCCGTCGCCGCGCAGGCCGGGGTCGACCCGGCGCAGGCGCGCCGCGCCGCCGGGCTGGCCAAGAACGACCTGCAGTCGCGCATGGTCAACGAGTTCCCGGAACTGCAGGGCATCGCCGGCCGCCACTACGCGCTGGCCGCCGGCGAGCCGGCGGCGATCGCGCTGGCGATCGACGAGGCCTACCGGCCGCGCTTCTCCGGCGACGACATCGCCGCCTCGCCGCTGGGCAAGGTGCTGGCGATCGCCGAGCGGCTGGACGCGCTGGCCAGCGGCTTCGCCGCGGGCCTGAAGCCGACCGGCAACAAGGACCCGTTCGCGCTGCGGCGCAACGCGCTGGGCCTGGCGCGGACGGTGATCGAAAGCGGGTACGACCTGGACATCCGCAAGCTGGTCTTCAACGCCTGCCTGGGCGCGAACGCCTCCATCGAGACGGTGAAGGCCAGGATCGAGTTCGTCGAACGGATGAAGCTCCTGGAAACCCTGGCCGGCATGTACGGCCGGGCGGACTCGGGACAGGTCGGCGGGCTGGGCGCCGACCAGATCCAGGTCCGCTTCCCCACCGCCGACGAGGTCGGGGAACTCTACGACTTCATCCTCGACCGCCTGCGCGGCTACTACGCCGACAGGGGCGTGCCGCCCGCGCACTTCCATGCGGTGGCCGAGCTCAAGCCGGCCTCGCTGGCCGACTTCGACACCCGCATCGACGCGCTGCGCACCTTCGCCGCATTGCCGGAGGCCGAGGCGCTGGCCGCGGCCAACAAGCGCATCGGCAACATCCTGAAGAAGGCCGACATCGCCATCCCGGCGATGGAAGACGCCGCGCTGCTGGCCGAACCGGCCGAGCGCGCCCTGGCCGAGGCGGTGGCCGCGGCGCTGGACGACACCGCCGCCGCACTGCACCAGCGCGACTACGTGCGCGTGCTGGAACGGCTGGCCCGGGTACGCCCGCAGGTGGACGCGTTCTTCGACCAGGTGATGGTCAATGCCGAGGACCCGGCCCTGCGCGCCAATCGCCTGGCCCTGCTCCGGCGCCTGGCCGAGCGCTTCCGCGCGGTGGCGGCGGTGGAGCACCTGTCGGCCTGACCGCAACGGCGGATTTTCCGGCGCCGTCACCCGCGCCGGGAATCCGCATGCCGGCCCGCCGACGCCACGCTCAACGGCGCCGGCATCATCGGGATGTGTGATCGGAGCGGGTGCGCCGCCTTGTCCGGCCCGGCACGCGCCGTCGCGGCCGCTCAGCCGGTGGCCGCGCACCGCGGGAGCCGGATCCGGAAGGTGCTGCCCCGGCCGGGCGCGCTCTCGGCCTCCAGCCCGCCGCCGGAAGCCTCCACCAGGTTGCGCGCCACCGCCAGGCCCAGGCCGGTGCCCACGCCGCTCGGCTTGGTGGTGAAGAACGGCTCGAAGCAGCGCGCCAGGGTCCGCGCGTCCATGCCGGTGCCGGTATCGGCGGCCTCGATCAGCACCCAGCCGTGCGCGTCGGCCGCCTTCGCCGCCGGTTCCTCGTGCAGCGACAGCCGGAACCGGCCGCCGCCGGGCATGGCCTGGTCGGCATTGCTGGCCAGGGTGAGCACGATCAGTTCCAGTTGCGCCCGGTCGAACCGCACCGGCAGCGGCGCCTGCCCGGCCACACCCGCCTCCAGCTCCAGCACCACTCCCGGATGGAACAACTGGCGGAGCATGGACTCCATCCCCGCCAGCGCCCGGCGGGCGTCGAACACCGTCAACTGGGTGGCCTCGTGGCGGCTGAAATCCAGCAGCCTGCGCGTGACCGCGGTGGCGCGGCGCGCGGCCGCTTCGGCGCCGAGCAGCGCTTGCCGCATCTGCTCGGGGTCGTCGCTGCGCTGCCCGCGCTGCGCGTAGCCCACCACCAGGCTGAGCAGGTGGTTGAAGTCGTGCGCCACGCCGCTGGCCAGGCGGCCCACCACCTCCATTTTCTGCGCGTGCACCAATTGCTCGCGCGAGCGCTCGCCCTCCTGCATTTCCAGTTGCAGCAGGTCGCGCACGCGCGCCAGGCGGTCGTTGCGGCGGCGCAGCGCGATCGCGCTCTCGCGCTGCGCGGCGACGGTGCGGTCCAGGATCACCGCGATCGAGAGCAGGCCGATCAGGGTGATCAGGGCCATGCCGAAAACCTGCCGGCCCATGATCGGATCGAAGAAGAACCGCGCCGCCTCCCACCACGCGCCCATCACGATCACCAGCGCCGTGGCCGCCGTCGACGCCCACAGCGCGCGATGGCCCAGCAGCAGTCCCGCCACCAGCACCGGGCAGATCTGGGTCAACTGCGAGCCGACCTGGACGCTCAGGCCCCAGCGCAGGTGCGAATAGGCCAGCATCCCCAGGGTGGTGGCGATGAACACCCATGCGGCCGACCGGAAATGGCCGCGCCGCGCCGCCAGCAGGCAGGCCACGACCACCAGCGTGTTGACCGCCGACAGGACCACCGCGGCCGGGGCCGGCACGTAGCCGGCCTGTGCCTGGAAGGCGCCCAGCAGCACCAGCGGCTGATAGACGGCCATGAACCCCAGCACGATGCGCAGGGTGGACGCGTTGCGTCGCTCGATCGCATCGGCCGCCCGCGCGCCGACGGCCGGCGCACGGCTCAGGCCCGCCCGGGGCGGGGCGCCGGCACGGCGAAAACGGGGATTGGCTGGCATGCGCGAAAGACCTCGATCGAACCCTGACGGAACCACGGCGCTCATCCCCCCGCGCCTGCACGGCGGGCCGGGATGCGAAGATAACGTTTCCAGCGGCGCCTGCCTGGCGCCGCAACGCTGCACCGTTGGCTCATTCCCGGGGATCCCCATGCAAGCGCGCCTCGCGATGTCCGCAATCCTGCTTCTGCTGTCCGGGCCGTTCCTGGCCGGCGGCGCCCTGGCCCAGGCCCTGCCCGGGATGAGCCCGCAGATGATGGAGATGCAGCGCTGCCGCGAATTGGTCGAGCGGGCGCCACGGCAATCGCTGACCCTGGCCGAATCCATGCTCGCCCGCCCCGCGCTGGACCCGGCGACACGGGCGGCGGCGCTGGGGTGCAGGATGCTGTCGGAGATGTTCTCCGGCCAGCGCGATGGCGCCCAGGCCACGGCCGAGGAACTGGCCGCCGCGCTCGACGACCCGGCGATGGGCGACATCGCCCGGGTCAACGCCCTGCTGGAACTCGCGCGCATATCCGAGTTCCTGGGCCAGCCGCGGCGCGCGGCCGCCCGGCTCGACGAGGCCCTGGTCCTGGGCGAGCGCCTCGGCTCGCCCACCGTGCGCCTCAATGCGCTGGTCAACCTGGCCAACACCCATGCCTTCGTGCTGCACGACCCGGCGGGGGCCGAGCCCTACTTCCAGCAGGCCATCGCCATCGTCCAGAGCGTGGCGCGGCCGCCGCTGCCGCAGGACGCCGGGCTCCACCTGGGCTACGCGGCCTCGCTGCTGGAGCGGCGCAAGCTGGACGAGGCACGGGTGCAGGTGGAGCGCGCCGAACGCATCCTGCGCTCGCTGCCGAACGCGGACGGCCTGCGCTCGCGGGCCATCGGCACCCGCGGCCTGCTGGAACTGGAGAACGGCCGCTACGACCAGGCCCGCCTCAGGCTCGGCGAGGCGCTGACCCTCCAGCGCCGGCTGGGCGACCGCATGGGCGAGACGGCGAGCATGCTGTACCTGGCCAAGGTGGACCTGAAGTCCGGGCAGCCGCGGCAGGCGCTGGCCGACACCGCCAAGGTGCTGGAGATCGCCGAGCGGGGCGGCGGCGGGCCGCTGCTGCTGGTCGAAGCACTGACCCAGATGGCCGAGGTGCACGAGGCGCTGGGCGACTCCGCCCGTGCCGCCGAGTACAGCGCGCGCCTGCAGGCACTGGCCGGCGAGGCGGCGGCCGCGCAGATGGACGCGCCGATGGCGCGGATGCGCGAGCGGGCGCAGGCGCCGGCGCGGATCGCGGACGACCTGGCCTGGAACCGGCGCGAGTTCGTCCGCAACAGCCTGCTGGCCGTGCTGGCGCTGCTGGTGCTGGCCGGCGGGATCGCCCTGGCGCGCCTGCGCCGCCGCCAGCGGCGCCTGATCGAGGCGGGCGCCACCGATCCGCTGACCGGCCTGCTCAACCGGCGCGAGGCCGGCCGCCGCATCGAGGCCCTGGAAATCGGCGGCCAACGCCGCAACGCCGTGCTGCTCGTCGACGTGGACCGGTTCAAGGCGATCAACGACCAGCAAGGCCATGTCGCCGGCGACGAGATCCTGGTCCGCATCGCGGCGGTGCTGCGGGCATGCTGCGACGACGACGACATCGTCGCCCGCTGGGGCGGCGAGGAGTTCCTGGTCGTGCGTGCGAACACCAGCCAGGAAGCCGCCTTCGCCCTGGCCGAGCACCTGCGCGAGAGCATCCAGCGCGCCGATGCCCTGGCCGGGGACGGCATCGAGGTGACGGTCTCGCTGGGCGTGGCGTCGTCCCCGTTCTTCCCCGGCGCGCAGGACGGCGGCTGGCAGGAAGCGGTCGGCCTGGCCGACCGTGCGCTGTACGTGGCCAAGCACGCCGGCCGCAATGCCTGGGCGGGCCTGTGGGGGCTGGCCGAGGGCCGCGGCGTGGACCTGTACAGCGTCCGCCAGAACCCGGAGGCCGCGCTGGCCCAGGGCTGGATCGCCATCGGCGGCAACCGGCCGATGTCGTGGTCGCCGGTGCGCGAGGGCGAGCCGGACGCCTCCTACCGCCATGCGCCCTTGCGCGAGGGCGAGGAGCGCACGCCGCGGCGCGGCGGCGAGACGGGCTGAGCCCCCCACGGCACCCGCCCGCGCCGCCGCCGCGCGGGCCTGCGGGCGGCATGCCTCCATCAGCGCACGATGAAGCGCACTTCCACCCGGCGGTTCGGCAACAGGCACTCCAGCAGCGCGGCGCGCGGGGTCACGCCCTCGCAGCGCTGCACCTGCTCGGTATCGCCGCGGAAGGCGTACTGGATCGCGCCGGGGTCGACGCCGCGCTCGGCCAGCAGCGCGCGCGCGGTTTGCGCACGCCGTTCGGACAGATCCTGGTTGTAGCCGTGGCCGCGGCCGGCCATGCGGTCGGCGTGGCCGACCAGTTCCACCCGCTCCACCGCCAGCCCTTCTTCCGCGATCCGCGCCAGCGCCCGCTCCAGGGTCTGCAGCGAATGGTCGCGGATGTCGCCGCGGCCGTGGCGATCGAACTCGAACAGCAGGTTGACCACCAGCGGCAGCTCGGCCGCCGGGGTGGCGGTGGACGCGGCCGGGCCGCCGCACTGGCGGGCCAGCGCCTCGGCGTCGTTGACCCAGTCCTCGGCGATCTGGACGTACGGCTTGGCGTGGCGCCACTGCTGCTGGTTGAACTCGTTTCCGGCATGGACCAGATCGACCTCGCCGCAGGCCACGGCCTGCTGCGCGCAGGCGAAGCCGGGCGTGCCGTGGATCGCGCGCAGACGCTGCCACAGGTCATGGCGCAGGTAGCGGGCGTCGTTGACCAGCGCGGTGTCGACGGGCAGCGGCTCCACGCCGTGCTCCATGCCCGCGATCAGCTTGACCGACTCGTCCAGTGCCTCCTGCGGGAAGGCGCTGCGGTCGTTGCGGCTGTACTCGTGGAAGGACACGTCCAGCCAGCACTGGGCCTTGGACAGGTGGTAGTCGGCCACCGGGCGGCCGGCGTCGTTGAGCGCCTGGATGCGGCCCTGGGTGACGTCGTAGCTGCCCAGGTCGGCATGGATCGCCTCGTCGCTGATCCGGTCCTGCTGCGCGGCCAGGCGCACCGCGTCCTGGGCGTGGCCGGCGCCGGCCAGGGTGGCGAGGATGGCGGCGCACAGCAGCGGCGCGGCGCCATGGAGGCGGGAAGAAGTCATGGGCTTGGCCTTCATTCGGTGGTCGTCCCGTGGCGCACGGGCTCGCGGTAGCGGGGCTGCTCCCTGCGGAACAGGTCCTCGTCGAACTTGAAGCGCAGGCGCAGGTAGGCGCCCTGCTGGGTGTACTCGTAGCCGGACAGGTCGCGGTCGCCGGCGAAGCCGGTCCAGTTGTAGCCGGCCGACAGCCACAGGTTCTGGCGCAGCAGGCGGCCCACCTCCAGGCCCCAGGCGTACTGGTTGGCGCCGTGCTGGCCGCGGAAGGTGGAGGCCAGCGCGCCGATGTCCCAGTTCTCGGTGACGTCGTAGACCACGCGGCCGGACAGCAGCACCGCGTCGAAACGGCTGTCCACGCGGCCGCCGTCGGCGTAGGCGAAGCGATCCTGCTGCCACTTGCCGGCGACCCGCCAGGTCAGCCACCACGGCCGCGAGGGATGCCAGTCGGCGTGCATCGAGACGATGTGGGCGCGGGTGCGCACGTCCTGGCCGGTGCCGTCCACCGCCCGGCCCTGGTCCAGCGCCAGGCCGCTCTCGTCGCGCTCGAGCTTGTACTCGTAGCGGGCCAGCGCGTTGATCCGGTTGGTGTCGGTGTCGCGATAGGCCAGGCCCACCTGGAAGCGGTCCTGCAGCACGTCGCCGCGGCTGCGGTAGTCGGTGGCCAGCAGGTAGTTGCGGGCCAGCACGGTCCAGTCGCGGCCGAGCTTGCGCGCGGCCAGCAACTGCACCAGGGTGGTGTCGAAGGCCTCGTCAGCCTCGGTCCCGGCCACGTCGCCGGAGATGCGGTGCTCCACGCGCGCGCTGCCGCGCCACAGCGGGTTGGCGGTGTAGTCCAGGCCGAAGGCCAGGCCGGTGGCGTCGCCGGTGGCGCCATCGTAGACCTTCACGTGCTCGGCCGAGCTGCTCAGGCGCAGGCCCTGGGCGATGTCCCAGGTGTGGCGGATGCCGGAGGCGGCCTGCAGGTCGCGCCCGTTCACCGCGTCGCGCATGCGGTACTCGCTGAACACCTGGGTGTCCTTGACGTAGCGGGTGTCCACGCCGAACACGAAGGCGTCGGCCGGCCGGCCCACCTCGGTGATGCCGTAGGCGCTGGTCAGGCCGGTCTGCTTCTCGTAGCGGCCGTACAGGCGGCTGCGCTCGAAGACCTGGTAGTCCATCCCCAGGGCCAGGCGGTTGCGGTCCTCGCCGCGGACCTCCTGCTCGATCTCGCCGCCAAGCGAGAGCTTCTCGCTGACCTTGTAGCCCAGGCCGAGGCGGGCGGTGTCCGATTCCAGTTCGGTCCCGACCGGCAGGCTGCTGGTCCACTCGCCCTGCGCGCCGCTGGCGCCGAGCACCGGCAGGCCGGTGAGCGGGTCCAGCGGCTGCTGGCCGTAGCCCAGCGCGCCGCCGCCGGCGCCGGTGGCCAGGCCACCGGTCAGGCCGCCGGCGCTGCCGAAGGGCGCATTCATCGTCCACGGCGAATACGCGCCCACGGTCTCGCGGATGCTGCGCAGGCCCAGGTCCACGGTCAGCTTCTCGGTGGCGCCGATGCGCAGGCCCAGGCCGGCCGCGTCGCGCTGCCCGCCGTCGGGGTTGCGGTCCTCGCTGCGCAGCGCCTCCACGTACGGCTCGAAGCGCGCATTGACCTTCCAGGCCAGGCGCGCGCTGTACTCGCCGCGGCCGCCGTACAGCGGCGAGGCGGGGTTGTTGAAGGCCGGGTCGGTGCGCGCGGCGAACACGCGCGCCTCCAGCTTCTCGCCCTCATGGCCGAACTCCACCCGCCAGGCATCGCCTTCGACCTGCCCGGTCATCCCCGCCAGGCCGGGCGTGGCCACCTGGTTGACCGGGTTGGTGTTGACTTCGCCGCGGGTGCGGGCGAACTCGGCGGCCAGGAAGGTGTTCGCGCCGAAGCGATAGCCGGCGTTGAGGCTGGCCATGCGCAATTCGGCAAACGGGTTGCGGTCGTCCACCGCCGAGCCGCCGACTTCCAGCTTGTCGGTGAGCTTGAACTGCGCGTCGGCGCCATAGGTCCAGAACTTCTCCGTGCCCAGGTCCATCTCGTAGGTCACGCGCAGCGAGACCGGGTCGAGGTTGGCGTCGAACGCGGGCAGGAACTGGTTGAGCAGGATGCGCCCGGAGAACGGTTCGAAGCTGTAGTCCACCAGCCGCGCCAGGGGGCGCACCTCGACGATGCGCGAGGGCTGGTTGCGGTCGCGCACCACCACCTCCACCCGCTCGCTGCCCTCCAGCACCGCACTGTTGCGCAGCGCGTACGGGCCGCTGCCCTGGCTGGCGAACTCGTCGATCACCTGGCGCAGCGAGTCCTGGATGGCGAACACGTTGCCGCGCACGCGCTCGGATTCGAAGTGCCAGCCCAGGCCGGTGGCGGTGCGGTTGTAGGTGCCCAGGCTGCGCTGCGGGATCGGCCCGCCGCCGCCCACGCCGGTCGCGGTGGCCAGGGTCTCGCCGGTCTGGAAGTCGCCGTACAGCAGGTAGCTGCGGCCGTGGTCCACGCGCACGTACAGGCGCTCGGCCGAGCGCGCGTCGAAGCCGCGCAGCGCCGAGTCGCCGTACACCGGGTAGAACTCCTCCGGGCGCACGTCGCGCAGCAGGCGCGAGCGCAGGTCCTTGTCCGAGTCGTAGGCGGCGGTGAGCAGGTACTCGCCCTTGATCCGGCCCTTGACGAAGAACGCGGTGCGCGCCGAGGCGCTGGCCTTGCCGTTGCCGAACTGCCGGTCCCAGCGCCGGATCTCGCGCTCGAACGCGTCGCCGCGCTCCACCGGCGCGATCAGGTCGCGGTTGCCCTTGCGGCCGAAGTTGAGGATGCCCTCGATCAGGCCGGTGGCCAGCAGCTCGCGCATCTCCGGCAGGAAGCCGATCACGCCCTCGGCGGACTGGCCGCCGGCGGTGATCCGCAGCAGCACGTCCTGCGGGTCGTGTGGGGCGATCAGGTCGAACTCGGCCGCGCCGTTCTCCACCGCCAACTGGATGCCGGGCGTGGCCTTGTCGGCATCGGCCGCGCCCGGGCCGAACTCGTCGGTGCGCGAGCCGGGCAGGCGGATGCGGCCGCCGCTGTGCTCGATCGTGGCGAAGGCCTGGCCGGCCAGCGGCAGGCCGTCGGCGCCGAGCAGCGCCACGCGCACGTGCACCGTGGACTGGCCGTCGGCCGGCACGCCGTCGCGGTCCAGTTCCACGCGCACGTGGTCCACGGCGCGGTTGGCGCTGTAGTCCACCGCGCCGGAGCGGCCATCGACCACGCGCGGCGCGGCGGCGGTGGCGGCCGGCGCCTGCGGGTACAGCGCATCGGCACGGCCGAGCGCCGGGGTGAAGCGGCCGCTGCCGGACACGTCCTGGGCCAGCGCGGGCAGGGCCAGGGGCACGGCGACGGCCAGGGCGCAGGCCAGCGCGCTCGGGCGGGGGCCGCGCAGGGGACGGAACGCGGGCAGGCGGCTCACGGCTGCGCCTCCTGGTCGCCGGCGGCGGCACTGCGCCCGGGCGTCACGGGTCTAGGGTCCACGATCGGTCTCTGGTTGGCCGAGTCGGTGCCCTGTCGCGGGCTGCGCTCGGGCTTGCTGTCGAAGCGCAGCGCCGGCAGGCCGGTCTCGGTCTCGGGCGCACGCACCTCGCCCTGGGCGCGGCGGGCCTTGACCTGCTCCAGCACCGGGTTGGAGCAACTGCCCTCGATGAAGTCGGCGCGGTGCAGCTCGCCGTTCTTCAGGTCGACGAACAGACTGTCGGCGTCGCCCAGGTTGCGGTTGGAGCTGGTGGTCAGGCGCGCGCCCACCGGCAGGGTGGAACCGTCCACCTTCAGCGTGTGGCTGCGCGGCGGCAGGCCGCAGTAGCTGTACTTGCCCTCCGAGTCGGACACCATCCAGGTGCCGTCCTCGAAGTACATGCGCACGCCGGGGATGCCCAGTTCCTCGCGGTCCTGCACATGGTTGTTGTTGCAGTCCACGAACACCTTGCCCAACACGCAGCCTTCGCTGGCGAACACGCCGCCGCGCACGGTCACCCGGTACTCGGCATTGTTCGAGGGCATGCTGCCCGGCAGCGGCGTCTTGCTGGACGGATCCACGCAGTGGTCGTCGCGCTGGCAGCCGTGGGCCTGGGCGCGGTTGACGCCATCGCCCTGGTCGGCACCCACGCCGATGCGGACGCGGTAGGTCAGCGTCCTGTGCCCGTCGATGGGCAGCGCGCCGGCATCGAACACCAGCACCGGGCCGGGACTGCCGGCCGGGTCGGCCAGCGCCGTACCGTCCACGCGGGCGGTGCCGTCGACGTAGGTGAAGCCGCGCGGCAGGCGGTCGACCACGTCGACCTGGTTCAGGCCGGCACCGGATACGTGACGGATCTCGACGGTGTACAGGACCATGTCGCCGATCTCGGCCACCGAGCGGTCGCCGCGCTTGGCGATGCTCAGCACGCTCGGCTGCTGCGACAGCCGCACTTCGTTCGGCACCCGGCACAGGTTCTGGGTGATGTCCGCCTCGCACGGATCCAGCTCGCCCGGGCGCTCCTCGAACGTGGCGCGCTCCTCGGTGCCCGGCTCGCGCGAGGGCTCTTCGCCGCCGCCGGCCACCAGCACCGCGTTGTTCACCGGGCCGTTGCCCAGCGCCTCGGGCAGCACCTGCACCGGTACGGCGATGGCGCCGGGGTGGACCTCGCCCACGGCCAGCACGCGGTCGCTCGCGCACTGGAAGCGGCTGTCGCCGGCCGCGCCGGTGCAGGTCCAGCCTTCGCCCGTGGGCGCGGCGGCCAGCACGATGCCGGCGGGCAGGCGGTCCTCGGCGACGTATTCGCCGCTGCTGGCGCGCTCGCCGATGTTGCGCACGTCGATCCTGTAGCTGGCCGGCATGCCCACGGTGAACACCTCGGTGTCGGCGGCCTTGCTCACCGCCAGGTCCGGCCAGGCGCGCAGCACCTGGCTGGACAGGCGGCAGGCGTTCTCGGTGATGGCCGGGTCGCACACCGGCAGGCGCGGCACGTCGTTCTCGAACGCATCGCGCTCGTCCGGGGTGGGCGCATGGGGCGCTCGCTCGCCGCCGCCTTCCACCAGTACCGCGTTGTGCACGGTCTGCGCATCGGCCGCCGCCTCGCCCACCGCCACCGGGACCTCGATCGGCGCGGCCGAGACCTGGCCGGCGGCCAGCACCTCGCTGCTGCGGCAGGCGAAGCGGTCCTCGCCGGCCTGGCCTTCGCAGGCCCAGCCCTGGCCCGAGGGCGTATCGCTCAGGGTCACGCCCACCGGCAGGCGGTCGCGCACGGTGTACTCGCCCACGGTCGGGCCCTGCCCGGCGTTGCGCACCACGATGCGGTAGGTGGCCGGGTTTTGGCTGAGCAGCACCTCGGGCGCGACCGACTTGCTCACGCGCAGGTCGGGCGTGTCGCCGATCTCGCCGAAGTTGTTGTCCACCGACTCCTCGCCGCCGCCCAGCACGATGTCGCTGATGGCCGAGGGCGTGGTCGCGCGCGGCGTGGCGGTGCCGCCCAGGCTGCCTGGGGTGGTGATGCCGTTGAAGGTGTCCGGCGGCTGCACCGGCTCGGTCACCGTGTAGGTGCCCGGGCGCAGGCCATCGAAGCGGTAGCGGCCCTCGCTGTCGGTGGTGGTGGTCAGGTGCACCGCGGTGCCGGTGTCGTCGGTGCCGGTGAGCACGATCTCCACGCCGGGGATGCCGGTCTCGCCGGGGTCGACCTGGCCGTCGTCGTCGGTGTCGTTGTAGACCCGCCCGGAAATGGAACCGCCCAGCACCTCGCCGAAGTTGTTGTCCACGGCATGCTGGTCGGGGCCCAGGACGATGCCGGCGACGGCCGACGGCGTGGTGGACGTCGGGGTGGGGGCGCCGCCCAGGCTGCCGGGCACGGTCTTGCCGTTGAAGGTGCCGTCCGGCTGGTCCGGCTCGGTCACCGTGTAGGTGCCCGGCAACAGGCCGTCGAAGATGTAGCGGCCCTGGGCGTCGGTGACGGTGTCGCGCTGCACCGGGTTGCCCAGCGCGTCGATGCCGGTCAGGCGCACGCGCACGCCGGCGATGCCGGTCTCGACCGGATCGATCACGCCGTCGTTGTCCAGGTCCAGCCACACCCGGCCCGAGATGGAGCTGTTCTCTGGGACCTCGCCGAACAGATTGTCGTCCGACACGCTGCCCGGCACCCGCAGGTCGATGGCCGTGATCGCGCTGGGCGTGATGCCCGGGCCGGTGGCGGCGCCGCCGGCGGTGCCTGCGGTGGTGATGCCGTTGCGGGTGCCCGGTGGCTGGTTGGGCTCGGTCAGGACGTAGATGCCCGGGCGCAGGTTCGGGAACGCGAAGCGGCCCAGGGCATCGGTGGTGGTGCTGACGTTGACCGCCGCGCCGGTATCGTCGGTGCCGGTCAGCACGAGGGTCACGAAGCCGATGCCGGTATCGCTGCCCACGTCGATGACGCCGTCGTTGTCCAGATCGAGGAAGACGGTGCCGGAGATGGAGACCGGCAGGATCTCGCCGAAGTCGTTCTGGACCGACTGCGCCCCCGCCGGCAGCACGATGCCGCTCACCGCGCTGGGCACGGTGCCCACGGCGGTGACCGTGCCGATCGGGACGCCGCCGATGTTGCCGACCAGGGTGGTGCCGTTGAGCGTGGCGGTGCCGCCCACCACCGGCTGGGCCAGTTGCTCGGTCACCGTGTACGTGCCCGCCAGCATGTGCTCGAACAGGTAGTCGCCGTTGACGTCGGTGGTCGCGGCCGTGACCGGGTTGCCCAGGGCGTCCACGGTGCCGGCCGGCAGCTCGACCTGCACGCCGGGGATGCCCGGCTCGCCCGGGTCGCGCACGCCGTTGTTGTTCTCGTCCAGGAACACGGTGCCGGCGACCGTGCCGGCGACTTCGCCGAAGTCGTTGTCGAACGAGCCCAGATCGGTGAGGTTGTTCACCGTGATCTCGTTCAAGGGCGTCTGGCCCTCGGCCAGGCCGGTGGGTTGGGTCTCGGTGATGCGGTAGTCGAAGCCGATCGGCGCGTTGGGATACAGGTACTGGCCGTTGGCATCGGTGGTCAGCACCACCGGCGGCGGATCGTCGAGGGTGCCGAAGTTGCCGTCGGGGCCGGCGCTCTGGACGGTCACGGTCACGCCGGGGATGCCCGGATCGGTCGGGTCCTGGGTACCGTCGCGGTTGCGGTCCAGGTAGACGGTGCCGGTGATCGCGCTGATCAGCTCCTCGCCGAAGTTGAACTGGGTGCCGTCCAGGCCGGCGCCCAGGTCGATGAAGGAGATGCGGTCGGTGGTGATCGCATCGTCGCCGATGCCGGTGCCCGGCTCGCAGTTGCCCGGCCCCGGCGGGCAGGGGTTGCCGCCGATCAGGCCCGGGTTGATCGCGCTGGGGCGGTTGTCGTACTGGCCGCTGCCTGGCAGCGGTTCGGACAGCGTGTAGACCACCAGCGGGTCGAGGTTGGTGAACTCGTAGTAGCCGCTGGCATTGGTGGTGGCCGAAGTCAGCAGCGTGCCGGTGGCCGCGTCTAGCAGGTTGACCGTCGCCCCGGCGATGATCAGGTCGGGACCGACGTTGCGCACGTTGTCGCGGTTGGCGTCGGCGTACACGTAGCCCGACAGCGTGGGACGCCGCACTTCCGGGAAGTCGTAGCGCACGCCGGCATCCCCGGCGACCACCGCCACGCCGGCATAGGCGGAATTGCCCGCGCCGTCCACGGCGGCGGCGTAGGTGCCGCCCAGCGAGGCGGCCTGCGGGTCGGGCGCGGCCGGCGGGTCGACCGGCCCGTTGATATGGGTGGATGGCTGGGTCTGGACGATGGTGTAGCCGCTGGCGTCCGATGGCGGCAGGTCCTCGAAGGCGTAACTGCCGTCCGGGTTGGTGACGGCGGTGCGGCTGACCGTCTGGCCGAACGCGTCGGTGCCGGTCAGTTCCAGGCTCACGCCGTCCATGCCGGGCTCGCCGGTCGTCTGCCGGGTGCCGCCGTTGCCGGGGCTGCGGTCGCGGTCCTCGTACACCACGCCGGACAACGAGGCGCGGGTGACGTCGAGGGGGACGGTGACCTCGTTGTTGCCCGGAGCGGGGTCGAATTGCTCGGTGGCGACCCTGGCCACGTTGTTGGCCGTGCCACCGGTCGGGTAGCTCTCCCAGCGCGCAGGCACGATCACCCGCACCCGGCCGTTACTGGTGACGTCGCCGACGTTGCAGGTGACCACCTGGCCGGCCAGGGTGCATGACCCGCCGCCGTTGGGAACCGTACCCAACTGGGCCGGGCCGGCCTTGCGCCAGGTGACGGGGCCGGTCACGACCAGGCCGGCCGGCAGGGTGTCGGTGATGACGGTGCCGGTGCCATCCAACGGGCTGCTGCCGGTGCGGTCGCGCGAGAGCGAGGCGCCCGGCCCGTTGTTGTCGCCCTCGATGACGTAATGGAACGGCTGCCAGACGCTGACCTCGGTCACCGCGGCGGGCAGCGCCACGCTCGGGTCGGCATCCGGCGCGGTGGCCACCGCGCGCTTGCTCACCGCCATGTCGGCGCGGGCGCGGATGGTGGTGTCCTCGTCGACGGTGTTGTTGCCGGGATTGGTATCGACCTCGGCGGAGCTGGCGACGACCAAGTTGTTCAGCACGTCGCCGATGGCCGCCGGCGCGGTCTTGTACTGGTAGCGCAGGTACAGGGAGCCGGTCGAGCCGCTGGCCACCACGCCATCGACGTTGCCGCCGAAGCCGGCGCCGGGCATCAGGCAGTCCAGGGCCAGCGTGGCGGGCCCGGTGGCCGGGTTGGCACCTGCGGCGATCGTGCACCGGGAGGACGGATCGGCGAGGCCGAGGAACGGGCCGGCCACGGTGTCCGAGGCGCCGATGAATTCCACCTCGCGCCCGGGCTCCGGCGTGATCGTGTCGAGGATGCGGGTGTTGGTCGCGACCGAAGGGCCGCCGTTACGCACCGTCACCTCGTAGGTGATCATGTTGCTGGCCGGATCGATCACGCTGTAGCCGAGCGGATCCACGCCTCCGACGAATCCGGTGTCGCGCTTGTTCGGCACCAGCTCCACCTCGCCCTGGTCGAAGGCCAGCGTGGCGTCCTTCCGGTCGTCGGCGATGCTGGGATCGGAGTTGTAGTTGTAGGGGCCGCTGGCGTCGCTGCCGGTCGCCGGCACCGGGCTGCCCAAAGCGTCGGCAAAGAAGAAATCGGCGGTGTTGGTGAAGCTGCGGGCGCTGTTGGTGGCGTTGACGTTCGGCCGGATCCTGATGGTCAGGCTCTCGGTGCCGCCGTTGGTCAGGTCGATCCGCGGGCAGACGATGGCCACTTCGGCCGGCGCCCCCGTCGAGTTGGCATAGCTGTAGCCGCCGGCCGTGAGCGTGGCGGTCACGTCCAAGCCGTGCTGGGCGGTGCAGGCCGCGCCGCCGCCGCCACTGCGCTGGGCCGAGACCAGCACGAAGCCGGCGTCGTCGGCCGGCAGGGTGAACACGTCGCGGAACGCCACCCCGCGCGCCGTCGACGGGCCCTGGTTGATGTAGGTGACCACGTAGGTGGACTCGACGCCGGCACGGCCGGTGGCGCCGCTGGTGATGGTCTTGCTGCTGGTCCGGACGTTGGCCATCCGTTCCACCCGCACCCAATCGCGCGCCTGGTTGTTGGACGAGTCGATCTCGCCCACGGCGCCCGGCACCAGCGAGTCCACGCCGACGCCGGCGACGTTGCAGTGCGCCTCGGCCACGCCACAGGTGCCGCCGCCCTGCCCGACCGAGTCGTACAGCGGACGGGTGGCGCGGATGGTGATGACCGCCGTGCCGCCGTTGGCCAGCACCGCGTTGCCCGAGTTGCAGATCACCGATGCGTTGGAGACGGTACAGGCGGGCCAGCCCGGCGGCTGGGTGACGGTGATCGCCGTGCCGCCCACGCCCGAGACGTAGCCGGGGATGGTGTC
The DNA here is from genome assembly GCF_014202435.1 of Pseudoxanthomonas broegbernensis. Lineage (GTDB taxonomy): Bacteria > Pseudomonadota > Gammaproteobacteria > Xanthomonadales > Xanthomonadaceae > Pseudoxanthomonas > Pseudoxanthomonas broegbernensis. The sequence continues at coordinate 231,621 of NZ_JACHGU010000004.1, forward strand.
GTTGACCACCACGCCGGCGGTGTCGTTCGGGCCGTTGTTGGTCACCGTGAGGGTGTAGACGACCTCGGTGTCGGCGATCGTCACCACCTTGGCGGCCGGCGCGGTGGTCGCCTTGGCGATGGTCAGGTCGGTGCGCTCGACGGTGGTGCGCACGCCGGTGCCGTTGTCGCAGTCGTTGGCCGCGTACGGATCGACGATGCTCGCGGCACCCACGGTCTGCAGCCCCGTATCGATGGAGCAGGCGCGGTTGACCAGGCTGGCCGAGGCCGCGCGCGCGCGGGTGACGATCGCCAGCGCCGGCGCATCGTTGCCGACGTTGACCGGATAGCCGCCGTTGAGATCGCAGGTCACGGCCTGGCGTGCCGGCGGCGCCGCATACGGCTGGTCGACGGTGCAGGTCCAGGACGAGGGCGCCTCGACCTGCAGGAACTCCTCGCCCGCGGCCAGGGTGTCCACCACCTGGATGCCGCCGTGGGCCGCGCGCGGCCCATGGTTGTGCACGATGATGGTGGAGGTCATGTGGCTGTCGGTGCTGCCCGGCGGATCGCCCGCGTTCCAGATCGCCACCAGGGCCGGCAGCTTGCTCTTGCCCACTTGCAGGTCGGCGCCGTCCGGCAGCACGGTGAAGCTGTCGTCGGAGCTGTTGTTGCTGGCGTCCGGGTCGGCGGTACCCGAGGCGATGGTGGCGGTGTTGACGATGGTGCCGCTGCTGCCGGCCCCGACGACGGGCAGGTCGGCGACGATCTGGAAGACCGTGGTGGTGCCCGCGGCCAATGCCGGGATGGTGCACTCCCGGACCGTGTCGGTGGGATCGGTGGTGCAGGTCCAGCCGGCCGGCTCCGTCGCGCTGGCGATGACCAGCCCGGCCGGCATCGCATCGCGCACGACCACGTTCTGCGCCGGACTGGGACCGTGGTTGCGCGCGGTCAGGGTGAAGGTCACCTGCTCGCCGGCCACCGCCGGCGCCGGCAGGGCCACCTTCTCGATGGCCAGGTCCGCGCCCGGGGTCACCGTGGTGTTTTCGGTGGCGGTGTTGTTGTTGGGGTTGGTATCGGGCGTGCCGCCGGGATTGGGGGCGACGCTGGCGCTGTTGGTGACGGTGCCGACGGCCGCGATCACCCGCGCGCGGAAGGTGAAGCTGCGGCTGCCGCCGGCGGCCAGCGTGCCGGCGTGGGTGGCGGTCATGGTGCCTGGGTCCAGGGTCCAGTTGCCGCCGCCGTTGAAGCCGCCGGCGTACTGCAGCTCCGGCGGCAGGCTGTCGACCACCCGGAAGTCGGTGGACGCGCTGGGACCGTCGTTGTGGACCGTGACGGTGTAGGTGATCTCGCCGCCGCCGATCACCGGGTCGGGCGAGCCCGACTTCTCGACCCGCAGGTCGCCCGAGTCGATCAGCGTGGTCGGCTCGTTGGCGGTGTTGTTGTTGGGGTTGATGTCGTCGGCGAAGAAGAAGTCGTCCGCCGTCAGGCTGGTCACCGGAGTGGTGGCATGCGGCAGGTTGCCGCCGAAGCCGATCGCGCCGCGCAGGGTGTAGGTGGCGGGTGCAAGGCCGGCGGTCAGCACGCCGATCTGGAAGGTCTGCGGGGTCTGGCTGAACAGGGTGCCGACGGTGCACACCACGCGCTGCGGCACGATCGCATCGGCCGCGCAGAAGCCCGGCAAGGTGCCGGCGGTGGTGCCCGCCGGCAGGTCGAAGATGACGGACACGCCGGTGGCGATGTCGATGTCCCCGTTCTCGACCTGGACGGTGTACACGACTTCCGTGCCCGCCGGCTGGCCGTCGTAGCCGGCATCGGAAAGCCCGCTGAACTGGAGATCGACGGCCAGCGCGGCCGGTGCCAGGACGGCCAGGGCCAATGCGGCCAGGCGGCGCCATCCGCGCCCCGAGTGCTTGGGCGCGCAATGCCCGCCTGCGGCCGAATACCGGCCATCCACCGTGGCCGGCGTCGCGTCGTCCTGCTTGTTCACGCTGATTTCCCCTTTGCCTGAGCCCGGCTCTGGCCGGGCGGCGGGCATCGTTCCAGTGCCGGCAGCGGTTGCAGACACGCGCCGGAATACCGCGGGCCTGGCGACCCGCTGCAGGGGGATTGTTGATAAAGGCGAGACCCGGATCAGTAGCCGGGCCTCTCCTTCGCTCACGCTCGCTCACGCCGAGTGGGGCGGCTCAGTCGTTTTCGGGCAGGACCAGGTAGCCGGCGCCGCGCAGCGCGCGCACCGGCAGGGTGCGGCCGGTGGACCTGCGCACCCGCCCGCGCAGCCGGTGCACGAGCATCTCCAGGCGATGGGGGTCGAAGTCCCAGGGCGCATCGGTGATGGCCGCGATCAGGGTGTCGCGATCGACCGGCTGGCCCGGCGTGGCGAACAGCTTCTGCAGGAAGCCGCGCTCGGCCCGGCCCAGATCCAGGGTGCTTCCGTCCGGGGCGCACAGGCGCCAGCCGGCCGCCTCCAGGCGCCAGGCCGGGGGGAGCGCTGGCACGGGCACCTCCGCATGCCCGCTCGCGGCCGGCTCCAGCCGGCGCCGCAGGGTGATCAGGCCGGCGGCCAGCACGTCCAGGTCCACCGGCTTGACCAGGTACAGGTCCGCACCGCGCTCGAGCCCGTGCGCCATGTCGTGCGCCGCGCCGCGGCCGGTGAGCATCACGATGCCCACCTGCGAGGATTGGCGCAGGTGCGCGGCCACGCTGCAGCCGTCCTCGCCCGGGAGCCCCAGGTCGAGCAGCACGATGTCGCAGGCATGGACCGCCATGTGGCGATAGAGCGCTTCGGCGCTGTCCAGCTCGACCGGGCAGGCGCCGCGATCGACCAGCTCGGCCATCAGCAGGGCCCGCAGTTCGGGATCGTCCTCCACCACCGCCACGCGCAAGCCGGACAACGCGCGTGCGTCGTCGTCCGCCATCGCAACAGCACAATCGGTCACCGCGTCCCCGGCAAGCCTTCACACGGCCTTGATGCTAGCACGCAGGCGAAGGCGTTCTTCAGCTTGCACCGGGCCGTTCCCGGTATCCTGCGCCGATGTCGTCAGGCCTCTTCGTCCGCAACTGCGTTCTGGCTCTCGTGCTGGCGGGCGCGTTCGCGGGGCCGGCGCTGGCGCGCGGCACCATCGAGCGGGTGCACATCCGCGGGCTGGAGGCCGATGCCGACGAGGCGATCTTGCAGAACGTGCGCCTGGCCCTGAGCCTGAACGACTCGCTGGGCCAGCCGCAGGGCGAGTCGCGGCTGGAATACCTGCTGTTACGCACGGAGAAGGAAGCACGGCAGGCGCTGGAGCCGTTCGGCTACTACTCGCCGACGATCGAGGTGGAGGCTCCGCGCGATGCCGACGGCGACATCGTGGTCACCCTGCACATCGACAAGGGCGAGCCGGTGACCGTGCGCGACGCGCACGTGGCCATCATCGGCCCGGCCAGCCAGGACCGCTACATGCGCAGCGACGTGGACGACTTCCGCCCGCGCAGCGGCGAGGCGTTCGACCACGCCGTCTACGAGGCCAGCAAGGACGGCATCACCCGGCGCCTGGCCGAGCGCGGCTATTTCGACGCGGACTTCATGCAGCGGCGGGTGCGGGTGACCCGTGCCGAGCAGGCCGCCGACATCGAGCTGGTCTGGGACAGCGGCGCCCGCTACGACATGGGGCCGACGGCATTCCACCAGGACTACTTCCGCCCCGGCCTGCTGGAGAAGCTGGTGACCTGGGAGGAAGGCAGCTACTTCCACCAGGGCAAGCTGGACCGCCTGCGCGAGTCGCTGGTGCGGCTGGACTACTTCGGCGCGATCGACATCCAGGCGCACCCGGAGGACGCCGGCGACGACTACCAGGTGCCGGTGGACGTCAACCTGGTGCTGGCCAGGCGCAACGTCTACACCGCCGGCCTGAGCTACGGCACCGAGAGCGGCACCGGCGTGCGCCTGGGCGTGGAGCGGCGCTACGTCAACGCCCGCGGGCACAAGCTCAACTGGGACCTGGACTGGGCGCAGCGGCGCAAGAGCCTGCTCACCCAGTACCGGGTGCCGGCCTTCGCCTGGCTGGACGGCTGGTACGGCTTCTCCCTGGGCGCCTACGACGAGCAGACCGACTACATCGACCTGCGCAACCTCAGGCTCACCGCCAGCCGCAGCGGCGAGATCGACGATCACTGGACCGCGGTGGCCTCGCTCAACGCGCTGCGCGAGCGCTGGAGCTACGACATGGACCTGGACACCGGCCAGCGTCTGTACGCGTACGCCACCTTGCTGTACCCGGAGCTGACCGCCAACTACGTGGACGTGGACGACCGCCTGTTCCCGCGGCGCGGGATCAGCGCCAGCGTGTCCCTGCGCGGCGGCGTGGAAGGCGCCGGCTCGGACGCCAGCTTCGTCCAGGCCTGGGCCAGCGCCACCTGGTTCAAGGGCATGGGCGCGGACGGCCGCCTGATCGTGCGCGGCGAGGCCGGCACCACCTGGACCGACGCGCTGGTGGACATGCCGCCGAGCCTGCGCTTCTTCGCCGGCGGCGACCGCAGCATCCGCGGCTACGCCTGGCGCGAGGTCGGCCCGCGCACGCCGCCGCCGGACAACTACGCCCTGGGCGCCAAGAACGTGGTCACCGGCTCGGTGGAGTACGAGCACTACCTGCGCGGCGGGCCCTGGGGCGGGGCGGTGTTCGTGGATGCCGGCGACGCCTTCGACGACGGCTTCGATGCGCGCGTGGGCGTGGGCGTGGGCCTGCGCTGGCGCTCGCCGGTGGGCCCGGTGCGGGTGGACATCGCCCATGGCCTGGACCGCCCGGACTCGCAGTTCCAGGTGTACCTGAGCCTGGGAGCCAACCTGTGAGCGCGCCCGCGCCCGGCGCGCCACGGCCGCGCTTCTACCGGCGGCGGCGGTTCTGGGCCTGGTCGGGCCTGGCCGCGCTGGCCGCGGCCATCGCCGCGCTGGGGCTGCTGTACTGGCTGCTGCAGACCGTGGCCGGGCGCGACGTGCTGCTGGCGCAGATCGTCTCGCGCCTGCCGGCCGGCGCCTCGCTGAGCTGGGACCGGGCCGAGGGCCCGCTGGCCGGGCCGCTGACCCTGCACGGCCTGGATTTCCGCTACCAGGACTACCGCTTCACCGCGCGCCGCGCCTACCTGGACCCGGACATCCGCCCGCTGCTGGGCCGGCGCCTGCGCCTGGACGCGTTCGAGCTGGAAGGCGCCGAGCTGGGCCTGGCCCGCAGCGACGAGCCGTTCGAGCTGCCGCGCTGGCCGCAGTCGCTGCCGGCGATCGAGATGCCGATCGCGATCCAGGCCGACCGCATCGCGGTCGACGGCCTGAAGGTGAGCTCCGGTGGCGAACCGCTCATCGACATCCGCAGCCTGCGCGGCGGCATCGACGTCGCCAACGGCTCGCTGCATGCCGAACGCCTGCAGGTGGACAGCGACCTGGGCCTGTTCTCGGTGCATGGCGACTACCAGCCGGCCCGCGACTACCGCGCCGACCTGCAGGTGACCGCGGTGTTCCCCGCGCCGCGCGGGCGCAGCCCCGCGCGGCTGGGGTTGATCGCGCGCGGCGACCTGTCGGGGATGGAAGTGGGAATCGGCGGGCGGGCACCGGAACCGCTGCGGGCCACGCTCAGCCTGGGCGGCGACCAGGACGCCCCGCGCTGGCGCCTGCAGGCGCGCAGCGACGGCCTGGACCCGGCGCTGCTGCTCGGCGGCGAGCCCATGCCCGAACCGCTGGCCTTCCACCTGCAGGCCCAGGGCGAGGGCGGCGCAGCGCAACTGCAAGGCGGGGTGCGCCACGGCGGCCAGGACATCGTCGTTGCGCCCTCGCAGCTTCGCCTGGAAAACCAGGTGCTGGAGGTCCTCCCGCTGGTGCTCGAACTGTACGAGGGCCGCGTGCGGCTGCGCGGCACTGCCGACTTCACCGATCCGCAGGACGCGCGCTTCCGCTTCGCGCTCGACACCCAGGGCATCCGGCTGCAGGGCCAGGACCCGGCGGCGCCGGCCATCGGCGTGGAGGCGACGCTGGGCCTGGCCGGCACGCTCCAGCGCTGGGCCGCCTACGGCGAGGCCACGCTGCAGCGCGGCGGCGAACAGGCCGCAGTGGAACTGGACGTGCGCGGCGACGCGGCCCGCGCCCGCATCCATGCGCTGCGCGCCAGCATGCCCACCGGCACCCTGCAGGCCAGCGGCGAGGCCGGCTGGGACCCGCGGCTGGACTGGGACCTGACGCTGGCGCTGGACGGCTTCGACCCGGGCTACTTCGTCCCCGGCTGGGACGGCCGGGTGAACGGCCGGCTCGCCAGCCGCGGCCAGGCGCGCGACGACGCCGGTTTCGATGCGCAGGTGGAGCTGGAAGACCTGGGCGGGCGCCTGCGCGGACGCGCGCTGGACGGCAGCGGCCGCTTCGCCCTGCGCGGCGAGGAAGGCGAAGGCGCCCTGGCGCTGGCGCTGGGCGAGAGCCGCCTGCGTGCCCAGGGCCGCATCGCCGGCGAGCGCATCGACGTGCAGGCGCACGCGCAGCCCCTGCGCCTGGACGACCTGCTGCCCGATGCCGCCGGCAACGTACAGGGCGAGCTGCGCCTGACCGGCTCGCGCCACGCACCGGACCTGCACGCGGCGCTGCAGGTCCGTGGCCTGCGCTGGGACGACTGGGCCGCCCAGGCCCTGGACCTGCAAGGCCACCTGCCCTGGCGCGGCCGCGGCGGCGACCTGGCCCTGACCGCCACCGACCTGCAGGCCGGCCTGCCGGTGCAGCGCCTGGCCGTGCGTGCGCGCGGCGCGGTCGAGGACCTGCAACTGGAGGCGGAAGCCGAGAGCGCGCAAGCCGCCCGCCTGTCCCTGGCCGGCCACGCGCGCCGCCGCGGCGGCGGCTGGCAGGGCACGCTGGAGCGGCTGCGGATCGCGCCGGTGCGCGGCCAGCCCTGGTCGCTGCAGGCGCCGGCCGAGTTCTCCATCGCCGGCGCCCGCACCGTGCTGCAGCCGGCCTGCCTGGCGGTCGCCGAAAGCGGCGATGGCGACGCCTCGCTGTGCGCGCAGGCCGACTGGCCGCGCCAGGGCCTGTCGGTCACCAGCCAGCGCCTGCCGCTGACCCTGCTGCATCCCTGGCTGCCGCGCAACGAAGGCCGCGCCCTGGTGCTGCGCGGCGACCTCACCCTGGACGCGCACCTGCGCCCGCAGGCCAACCGCTGGACCGGCGAGGTGCACCTGGCCTCGCCCGACGGCGGCCTGCGCCTGGGCGACCGCACCCGCCGCGAGATCTTCCGCTACGACCAGTTCAGCTTCGACCTGGCCTTCGACCCCACCCGGATCCACGGCCGCCTCGGCAGCGGCTTCAAGGGCGACGGCTACATCGACGCCACCTTCGACACTGGCTGGGACGGCCACTCGCCGCTGACCGGCGAGATCTACACCTACATGTCGCAACTGTTCTGGCTGGAGCTGCTGTCGCCGGACCTGGTGCGTCCGCGCGGCGTGGTCCGCGGCCACGTCAGCCTGCGCGGCACCCGCGGCCAGCCGGCGCTGGGCGGGCAACTGCTGCTGGAGGACTTCCAGGGCGAGCTGCCGGTGCTGGGCCTGGCCCTGAGCGAGGGCAAGGGCAGCCTGGACGCGCAACCGGACGGTTCGGCGCGGATCGCCGCCTCGGTGAAGTCGGGCGAAGGCACCCTCCATGTCGACGGCGGCCTGTCCTGGTACGGCCAGGCCACGCCGCTGCAACTGCGCATCCACGGCCGCGACGTGCTGGTCTCCGACACCGCGATGCTGCGCGCGGTCGCCGCGCCCGACCTGCGGTTCAGCCTCCGCGGCAAGACCATGGTCCTCGATGGCGAAGTCGCCGTGCCCAGCGCCACCATCAACCTCGAACGCCTCGACCAGGGCGCCTCGGTGTCCGAGGACGTGGTCGTCGCCGACCCGGTCGACCCGGAGGAAGCCCCCAGCGCGCCGCTGGAGATGGACCTGGCCCTGGTGCTGGGCGACCAGGTCGAGCTGAGCGGCTACGGCCTGGACGGCAGCCTGCAGGGGCGCCTGCAGGTACGCGCCCGGCCCGGCCGCGAGATGACCGCCACCGGCGCGCTGGACGTGGCCGGCAAGTACGAGGCTTACGGCCAGCAGTTGCAGATCTCGCGCGGGCAGATGACCTGGAGCAACAACCTGGTGACCGACCCGCGCGTGAACCTGCGCGCCGAGCGCCGCATCGGCGACGTCACCGCCGGCATCGACGTCACCGGCAACGCCCTGCAGCCGCGCGTGGAGGTGTGGTCCAACCCGTCGATGCCGCAGTCCGAGGCGCTGTCCTACCTCATCCTCGGCCGCAGCCTGGAAGGCGCCACCCGCGCCCAGGCCAATCAGGTCACCGCCGCCTCGGCGGCGATGTCGGCCGGCACCAGCCTGCTGGCCGCGCGCCTGGGCGCCAAGCTCGGCTTCGACGACGCCGGCGTGACCCAGTCGCGCGCCCTGGGCGGCTCGGTGGTGGGCGTGGGCAAGTACCTCTCGCCCAAGCTCTACATCGGCTACGGCGTGTCGATGGTCGGCAGCGGCCAGGTGCTGATCCTGAAGTACCTGCTGCGCAAGGGCTTCGACCTGGAGATCGAGTCGAGCACGGTGGAGACGCGCGGCTCGGTGAACTGGCGAAGGGAGCGATAGCGGCAGGACGCGGCGGCGACCGCGATGGCGGCGTGGGCATGCCTGGCCGCAGTGCGCGGCCGCCGGCTGAAGCCGGCTCCTGCAAGGGCGGCACGCGGGCTCGCATCGGCGCGAAACACCACGGCCGTCGCATCCATGACCGGCGACGGTTGTTCCGGGCAACGCCGCCGGCTACGGTCCGGGGCTGCACCCGCACGGATACCCGACATGACCCCGAACACGCGCATCGGCCGGCCCATCCGCCTGTCCCTGGCCTGCCTCTGTGCCCTGGCCACTGCCGCGCACGCCGACGAAGGCATGTGGATGCCTTCGCAACTGCCGCAGGTCGCCGCGCAGTTGCGCCAGGCCGGCTACGCCGGCGACCCGGCCGCGCTGGCCGACCTCACCGCCGCGCCGATGAACGCGGTGGTGCGCGCCGGCGGCGGCACCGGCGCCTTCGTCTCCGCCGACGGCCTGGTACTGACCAACCACCACGTGGCCTACGGCACGATCCAGTACAACAGCACGCCGCAACGCGACCTCATCGAGGCCGGCTACGTCGCCGCCGACCGCGCCGCCGAACTGCCGGCCAATCCCGATTTCCGGGTGCGGGTGACCGTGGGCTTCGACGAGGTCACCGGCACGGTGCTGCGCGCCGCTCGCGGCAAGCACGGCCGTGCCTACCACGACGCGGTGGACGCGGCCGCCAAGCGCCTGGTCGCCACCTGCGAACAGGACGGCCAGATGCGCTGCAGCGTGGCCAACACGGACTACGGCAGCGCCTTCTACCTGGTCCGCCAGCTCGAGCTGCGCGACCTGCGCCTGGCCTACGCGCCGCCGCGTGCCATCGGCAACTACGGCGACGAAACCGACAACTTCATGTGGCCGCGCCACACCGGCGACTTCACCTTGCTGCGGGCCTACGTCGGCCGCGACGGCAAGCCGGCGGCGTATTCGCCCGACAACGTGCCCTACCATCCGTCCTCGCACCTGCAGGTGTCCGCGCAAGGCCCGAAGGCCGGCGACTTCGCCATGCTCGCCGGCTATCCCGGCATCACCTATCGCAACCGCACCGCGGCCGAGTTCGCCCAGCAGGTGGGCGCGACCCTGCCGGCGCGCGTGGAGGTGTTCGACGCCCTGGCCGCCACCATCGAGCGCGCCGGACGCGACGCGCCCGAGGCGCGCACGCGCTACGCCGCGCAACTGCAATCGCTGAAGAACAACCGCAAGCGCGCGGTCGGCGAACTCCAGGGCCTGCGCCGCAGCGACGCGGTGCGCCTGCGCGGGGAAGACGAGCGCGCCATGCTCGCGGCCACCGGTGGCCGCGATGCGCGCGACATCGCCGCATTGGCGCAGGTGCTGGCCCGGGCCTCGGCCAGCGGCGAGCGCGACCTGCTGCTGGCCCTGGTCGCCAGCCAGACCCAGTTGCTGCGCGCGGCCCTGCAACTGGAACGGCTGCGGATCGAGTCGGCCAAGCCCGACGCGCAGCGCGAAGGCGGCTACCAGGAACGCGACCTGGCCCTGATCGAGGGCATGCTCGAACAGGTCCAGCGCCGCTACGACCCGGCGGTGGAGAAGGCCCTGCTGGGCGAGCTGCTGGGCCGCTACCAGCGCCTGCCCGATGCGCAGCGGCTGCCGGAGTTCGATGCCGCCTTCGGCCGCGCGCCGGCCGAACTGGCGGCCCGGCTGGACGCGCTGTACGCCGCCACTGCCCTGGGCGAGGCACCCGCGCGGCTGTCGCGCCTGGCCGCCGCGCGCCAGGGCCGCGCGCTGGAAGCCGACCCGCTGCTGCACCTGGCCGCGCAACTGCTGCCGGCGCAATTGCGCCTGGAAGACGAACGCAAGGCCCGCGACGGCGAGCTGCTGCGCCTGCGCCCGGCCTACATGCGCGCGCTCACCGCCTGGCGCCCGCGCCAGGGCGGCGCGGCCTATCCCGACGCCAACGGCACCCTGCGGGTGAGCTATGGCCGCGTGGAAGCCCTGCAGCCGCGCGACGCGGTGGCCTACGCTCCCGTCACCACGGTGGCCGGCATCGTCGAGAAGCACACCGGCCAGGCGCCCTTCGACGCCCCGCGGCCGCTGCTGGACGCCATCGCCGCGGGCGACTTCGGCCACACCGCCGACCCGGCGCTGGGCACCCAGACGGTGAACTTCCTCACCAACCTGGACACCACCGGCGGCAACTCCGGCTCGCCGGTGCTCAATGCCCGCGGCGAGCTGATCGGGCTGAACTTCGACAGCAACTGGGAGGCGGTGAGCGCGAGCTGGTGGTTCGACCCGCGCTACAAGCGCGCCATCCACGTGGACATGCGCTACATGCGCTGGCTGATGGAGAAGGTGTACCCGGCGCCGCACCTGCTGCGGGAAATGGGCCTGGAGCGATGAACCGCCCGCCGCACGCGCCCGCTGTTACGCCGGCGGCGCGGGCATCCGGCCGCTGACCGGGACACGGCGGCGGATTCCGGCGCCGCCGGCCGCATCGCTGCGCGACGGGCGGCGCATTGTCAACGGGTTACATCGCCACGATGCGGTTGCCACAATCGGCCCTTCGCTTTTCCGCCGCAGAACCCGCACTCCATGACCGAGATGTCCGCCGCGCTCGCGCGCAAGATCGCCCAGACCATCGCCGAGGAGATCGGCGCGCAGACCGCGCAGGTGCACGCCGCCGTCGGCCTGCTCGACGAGGGCGCGACCGTGCCGTTCATCGCCCGCTACCGCAAGGAGGTCACCGGCGGCCTGGACGACACCCAGTTGCGCAACCTGGAAACGCGCCTGGGCTACCTGCGCGAGATGGAGGAGCGCCGCGCCACGATCCTGGCCAGCATCGACGAGCAGGGCAAGCTGAGCGACGATCTGCGCGCGCAGATCGAGGCCGCCGACAGCAAGTCGCGGCTGGAGGACCTGTACCTGCCGTACAAGCCCAAGCGCCGCACCCGCGCCCAGATCGCACGCGAGGCCGGGCTGGAGCCGCTGGCCGACGGCCTGCTCGCCGATCCGTCGCAGGTGCCCGAGGAGTTCGCCGCGTCGTTCGTCGACGCCGGCAAGGGCGTGGCCGACGCCAAGGCCGCACTGGAAGGCGCGCGCGCGATCCTGATCGAGCGCTGGGGCGAGGACGCCGCCCTGCTGGGCGAGCTGCGCGGCTGGCTGGAGCGCGAGGGCGTGATCCGCGCGAAGGTGGTCGAGGGCAAGGAGGCCGCCGGCGAGAAGTACCGCGACTACTTCGACCACGCCGAGCCGCTGGCGAAGATCCCCTCGCACCGCCTGCTGGCCCTGTTCCGCGGCCGCCGCGAGGAATTCCTGCAACTGGAACTGGAGCCGGGCAGCGACGCGGAGGCCGGCAACGCCTATGCCGAGGGCCGCATCGCCCTGCAGGCCGGCATCGCCGACCGTGGCCGCGCCGCCGACGCCTGGCTGCGCAATGCCTGCCGCCTGGCCTGGCGCGCCAAGATCCACCTGCACCTGCTGCTGGACCTGTTCAACCAGGCCCGCGAGAAGGCCGAGGCCGAGGCCATCGCCGTGTTCGGCGACAACCTCAAGGACCTGCTGCTGGCCGCGCCGGCCGGGCCGAAGGCGGTGCTCGGCCTGGACCCGGGCCTGCGCACCGGGGTGAAGGTCGCGGTGGTCGACGCCACCGGCAAGCTGGTGGCCACCGACACCATCTACCCGCACGAACCGCGCCGGCAGTGGGACGCCTCGCTGGCGTCGTTGAAGAAGCTGTGCCTCGCCCACGGCGTGCGGCTCATCGCCATCGGCAACGGCACCGCCTCGCGCGAGACCGACAAGCTGGCCGGCGACCTGCTCAAGTTGGTACCCGAGCCGGCGATGCAGAAGATCGTGGTCAGCGAGGCCGGCGCCTCGGTGTACTCGGCCTCGGAGCTGGCGGCCAAGGAATTCCCGAACCTGGACGTGTCGCTGCGCGGCGCGGTGTCCATCGCCCGGCGCCTGCAGGACCCGCTGGCCGAGCTGGTCAAGATCGAGCCCAAGGCGATTGGCGTGGGCCAGTACCAGCACGACGTGGACCAGTACCGCTTGGCGCGCGCGCTGGACGCCCGGGTCGAGGACTGCGTGAACGCGGTCGGCGTGGACGTGAACACCGCATCCAGCGCGTTGCTGGCGCGCGTCTCCGGCCTGTCGTCCACGGTGGCCGAGAACATCGTCGCCTTCCGCGACCAGAACGGCGCCTTCCCCTCGCGCAAGGCGCTGCTCAAGGTGCCGCGGCTGGGCGAGAAGACCTTCGAGCAGTGCGCCGGCTTCCTGCGCATCGCCGAAGGCGAGCAGCCGCTGGACGCTTCCTCCGTGCACCCGGAAGCCTATCCGGTGGTCGAGCGCATCCTCGCCGGCAGCGGCCGCGGGGTGAAGCAGATCATCGGCGACGGCGCGTTCCTGCGCGCGCTCAAGGCCGAGCAGTTCACCGACGAGAAGTTCGGCCTGCCGACCGTGCGCGACATCCTCAAGGAGCTGGAGAAGCCCGGCCGCGACCCGCGCCCGGAGTTCAAGGCGGCCCGCTTCGCCGACGGCGTGGAGGACATCAAGGACCTGCGCCCGGGCATGATCCTGGAAGGCGTGGTCAGCAACGTGGCCGCGTTCGGCGCCTTCGTCGACATCGGCGTGCACCAGGACGGCCTGGTCCACATCTCCGCCCTGTCCGACCGCTACGTGAAGGACCCGCGCGAAGTGGTCAAGGCCGGCGACATCGTCAAGGTCAAGGTGCTGGAGGTGGACGTGGCGCGCAAGCGCATCGCCCTGACCCGGCGCCTGGACGACGAGCCGGGGCAGGCGAACCCGCGCGGAGGCGAACGCGATCCGGGCCGCCGCGACGGCAGCCGCCCCGGTGGGCCGCCGCGCGACGCACGGGGTGGCGGCAACGCCCGCGGCGGCGCATCGCGCCCGCAGCAGCAGGCCGCGCCGTTCAACAGCGCCATGGCCGATGCGCTCAAGGGCCTGCGCCGGTCCTGAGGGCGTAGATCGGGGGCAGGCTTCCCGCTCGCCATCGCATCACCGCCTCCCCGCGCAGGCGGGGACGACGGCCGGGCAAGCAGCTACGGGAAATCGCCCGGCCAGCGCCTCAGGCCGCCGCCGCGCGGGCGAACTCGTCGTAGGCGGCCTGCGCGTTGGCCGCGTACATCAACGAAGGCCCGCCGCCCATGTAGACGGCCACGCCCAGCATCTCGCGGAACTCCTCCGGGGTCGCGCCCAGCTTCACCAGCGCCTTGGCATGGAAGCCCAGGCAGCCGTCGCAGCGGTTGGCCACGCCGATGGCCATGGCGATCAGTTCCTTGGTCTTCTCGTCCAGCGCGCCGGGCGCCATCGCCGCCTTGCTCAAGGCGCCGAAGCCGTGCATGACATCGGCATTGTGGCTGCGCAGCGCGGTCAGGTTGCGGGAGATGCCGCGGGTCAGCTCCTGGTAGGACGGGGTACTCATCGTTGGCTCCTGTCATCTGTCTTGGACGGCGGGCGGAAGGGCCGGCAACCGTTAATTAAGGTTACTCTAAATTAGAAACTTCTAATATACTAGCCGTATGAGCCCGCCCGTCACCCGCACCGACCGCAAGTTCATGCAGCAGGGCGCCGCCGAGGCGGCGGCGATGCTGCGCACCCTCGGCCACGAGCAGCGCCTGCTGGTGCTGTGCCTGCTGATCGGCCACGGCGAGATGACCGTCGGCGCGCTGCTGGAACAGGTGGACCTCAGCCAGTCGGCGCTGTCCCAGCACCTGGCGCGCATGCGCGACGACGGCCTGGTCGCCTGCCGCCGCGAGGCGCAGACGATGCACTACCGCATCGCCGACCCTCGGGTACGGACCCTGGTGGCGGCGCTCAAGTCCGTGTTCTGCCCCTGAACCGCTCTGTCCCCGAACCCCCGGATTCCCCCCAGGCATGCCGATGAAAACGATCCCTCCCCGTGCCGCCCTCGCCCTGCTCGACCAGGGCGCGCTGCTGGTCGACATCCGCGAGGCCGACGAGCACGCACGCGAGCGCATCCCCGCTGCCTGTTGCGTCCCCGTCTCCCGCCTGGCCGACGCGCCGCAACTGCGCCAGGGCGCAAGCCGCACGCTGCTGTTCCACTGCCGCTCGGGAATGCGGACCCGGGCCAACGCCGCCGCCCTCCAGGCAGCGGCCGCCGGCTGCGAAGCCTATATCGTGGAAGGCGGGCTGGATGCCTGGAAGCGCGCCGGCCTGCCGGTGGCGCGCGATCGCCGCGCACCGCCGGAACTCAACCGCCAGGTGCAGGTCGCCGTCGGCGGCCTGCTACTGCTCGGCACCGCGCTGGCGGCGACGGCCTCGCCCTGGTTCCTGCTGCTGCCCGGCTTCCTCGGTGCCGGCCTGCTGTTCGCCGGCCTGTCCGGCTTCTGCGGCATGGCCCGGCTGCTGGCGCGGATGCCCTGGAACAAGGCGTTGCGCACCCCCTAGGCAAGCGAGCCACGCCGGCTGCCAGTGCGCGCTCGCCATGGGCCTGCGAGGACTGCGACGTGCCGTCCGTTCCTTCACGCCACCCGGCCGCGCCGCACCCGCTCCAGGTGCACCAGCAGCAGCGAGATCGCCGCCGGGGTCATGCCGGGGATGCGCTGGGCCTGGCCGAGGGTGAGCGGGCGCACCCGTTCCAGCTTCTGCCGCACCTCGGCCGACAGGCCGCGCACGGCGGCGTAGTCGAAGCCTTCCGGGACCGCGGTTTCCTCGTGGCGCCGCTGGCGCGCGATCTGTTCGTGCTGGCGGTCCAGGTAGCCGGCGTACTTGACCCCGATCTCCACCTGCTCGGCCACCTGCGCATCGCCGGTGCCCGGCCCCAGGCCCGGCACCCGCATCAGCGCGGCGTAGCCCAGTTCCGGGCGCTTGATCAGGTCCAGGGCGGTGGCCTGGCGGCTCACGGCCACGCCCAGGGTCGCCTCCACCGCGCGGCCCAGCGCATTGCCCGGCGCCGCCCACAGCGCGCGCAGGCGCTCGGTTTCCCGTTCGATCGCCTCGCGCTTGGCGGAAAAGCGCGCCCAGCGCGCATCGTCCACCACGCCCAGCCCGCGGCCGATCTCGGTCAGGCGCAGGTCGGCGTTGTCCTCGCGCAACTGCAGCCGGTACTCGGCGCGGCTGGTGAACATGCGGTAGGGCTCGGGGGCGCCGTGGGTGATCAGGTCGTCGACCAGCACCCCGAGGTAGGCCTGGTCGCGGCGCGGCGCCCAGCCGTCCTGCCCGCGCGCTTGGCGCGCGGCGTTGATCCCGGCCAGCAGGCCCTGCGCGGCGGCCTCCTCGTAGCCGGTGGTGCCGTTGATCTGGCCGGCGAAGAACAGGCCCGACACCGCCCGCGTCTCCAGCGTGGGCCTGAGCCCGCGCGGGTCGAAGAAGTCGTACTCGATGGCGTAGCCGGGGCGGGTGACGTGCGCGCGCTCGAAGCCGCGGATGCTGTGCACCAGTTCGAGCTGCACGTCGAACGGCAGCGAGGTGGAGATGCCGTTGGGATAGATCTCGGCGACGTCCAGGCCCTCGGGCTCGACGAAGATCTGGTGGCTGGGCTTCTCGGCGAAGCGCACCACCTTGTCCTCGATGGACGGGCAGTAGCGCGGGCCGATGCCTTCGATCTGGCCGCTGTACAGCGGCGAACGGTCCAGCGCGCCGCGGATGATGTCGTGGGTGCGCTCGGAGGTGTGGGTGATCCAGCACGGGACCTGGCGCGGGTGCTCGCGCGCATCGCCCAGGAAGGACATCGCCGGCAGCGGGTCGTCGCCGGGCTGCGGCTCCATCACCGAGTAGTCCAGGGTGCGGCCGTCGATCCGCGGCGGAGTGCCGGTCTTGAGCCGGTCCACGGCGAAGGGCCGCTCGCGCAGGCGCGCGGCCAGGGCGGTGGACGGCGGGTCGCCCATGCGCCCGGCGGCGTACTGGGCCTGGCCGACGTGGATCTTGCCGGCCAGGAAGGTACCCGCGGTCAGCACCACCGCCGGCGCCTCGAAGCGCAGGCCGGTGTGGGTGACCGCGCCGCGCACGGCGTCGCCGGCATCGCCCGTGCCGTTTTGGATCAGCAGGTCGTCCACTGCGGCCTGGAACACGGTCAGGCCCGGCTGGTGCTCGACGATGCGGCGGATGGCGCTGCGGTACAGCCCGCGGTCGGCCTGGCAGCGGGTGGCGCGCACCGCCGGCCCCTTGGAAGCGTTGAGGGTGCGCCACTGGATGCCGGCCAGGTCGGCCGCATGGGCCATGGCGCCGCCCAGGGCGTCGATCTCCTTGACCAGGTGGCCCTTGCCGATGCCGCCGATGGCCGGGTTGCAGCTCATCGCGCCGACGGTCTCGATGTTGTGGGTCAGCAGCAGGGTGCGCGCACCCGCGCGCGCCGCGGCCAGCGCGGCCTCGGTGCCGGCGTGGCCGCCGCCGATCACGATCACGTCGTAGCGGTGGAAGGAGTTCATGGTCATGGGGAATAAGCCGGCTGGCCGCGCACGGGCGATGGCGGCGCAAGGCCGCGATTCTACTGCGGTCGCGGCGGCGGCCCGGCGCGGACTTGGCATGGTTCCTGCTGCGACTACCCTGCACCCGCAGCGGCATGCGTCAGGGGCGCGGCTGGGTTTGGAACAGGGACCAGCCACGCGCGCGGCGGGGAAGCACGGGGGCCGGTAGTCGGGGGACTGCCGGCCCCTTTTTCGTTCCCGCCCGCCCTTGGCCGAAGAGGCCGCAACGGCCCCCGGAGCCTTCAACGACACAGCCCGGCGCGAGCCGGGCTGGAAGGGGCGTCGATGTCCGACAGGGCCGGAACAGGGGGGATCCAGATTTCCTGCCGGACATCGACATGGACGTGCCATGCGGGTCAGAAGGTGACGCACATGGTCATGCGCGCGTTAGCTTGCGGCCAGAAGCGGCACAACGCAAGAGGGAACTCAGCGCCGGGGCGTGTCGCGCCTCACAGTCCGCGTCGAAGCCGGGCGCTGTGCGCGCACCGGCCCGCTGGAATCGCGCCGCGGCGCGGATTCGATGCTGGGCCTCATCGGCCGCACCGGCACCTGGGCGGCGCGCTCGATCCGGCCGCCTTCGGCGGCGGCGGCCGGCGGCCGTGGCGCGCGCATCCCGTCGGCCGGCCTCGGACTCTGCGGCGGCGATGCTCTGGGACCTTCCACGCCGCTACGGTTCCCCTGCGGTGCCCGCGGCCCGTATTGCGGCCTTGGCGGCTGCGCGCCCTCGCCGCGGCGCAGGCGCTCCAGGTTGCGCCATGGCGCGCCGTCCTGGCGCGGCGTATCGGGCCGGTGGCCATCGGCGGGCGGGCGCGGCGGCGGCCCGCCGTGGCCCGGATGCGGTCGCGTGGGCGGCCCGTTGTGGCCCGGACGCGGCGGCTGCACGTGCGGGGGGCGGTAGACCGGCGGCCGGGAGTAGTAGCCGCCCCGGTAGGGTGTGGCGTACGGCGACAGGTAGGGCGTGTAGTAGCCCAGGCCGTACGACAGGCCGGGGCTGTAGCCGTAGGGGTAGACGACCGAGCCCGAGGAGTAGCGGGTCACCGTCTGCCCGGTGTAGTAGCCGCCGCCCTGGTCCACGTAGCCGTAGGTGCTGCAGCCGCCCAGTGCCAATACCAGCGCCAGGCCGGCCAGCGATCGCGCTTTTATGGGCATTTTCATGGGCATTCCCCCGTCCGGTGAGGCTCCAGCTTCGCATGGCGCATTGAATCGGTGCTTAATCCCGCCGTTGCGACGCCGGCTCGCTCAGCCTGGGGACAGCCTGCGCGCCTGCCGGGGTGTCCGGGGCATGCGCTACCCTTGGACCATGCTTGGGGCCCCGCACACCGATCCGCCCGACGCCGACACCGGTGCGCGCCGCCCACGCGGCCGCGGACCGCGGCGACCGGACCCGGCGGGACGCGCCGCCGGCCCACGTCCGGGCGCGATCGGCCAGGGAGGACGCCCGTGGCGCGGATGAAGCGCAGGCGCGGGCGCATCGCCTGGCTCCTGCGCCTCGTGCTGGTGGTGGCGCTGTGGCTGGCGGGCGTGGCCGCGTGGATCGTCTGGGTCGGCCAGCACGATCGGGCCGGACCCGCCGACGCGATCATCGTGCTGGGCGCGGCCGCCTACGACGCCCGGCCATCGCCCGTGTTCGAGGAGCGCATCCGCCACGGCCTGGACCTGTACCGGCGCGGGCATGCGCCGGTGCTGCTGTTCACCGGCGGCTACGGCAGCGGCGCGCGTTTCGCCGAATCGCAGGTGGCGCGCCGCTATGCGCTGCGCCACGGCGTGCCGGACTCGGCGATCCTGATCGAGACCTCCTCGCGCACCACCCGCGAGAACCTGCTGGAGGCGCGCGCGCTGATGCAGCGCCACGGCCTGCGCCGCGCCATCGTGGTCAGCGATCCGCTGCACATGGCCCGCGCGCTGCGCCTGTGCCGCCGGCTGGGCATCGACGCAGCCGGCTCGCCCACGCCCAGCACCCGGTTCCGCAGCATCCAGACCCAGTGGAAGTTCCTGCTGCAGGAGGTCTACTTCTTCCACCGCGACCTGGTGCAGCGCGCCGCCTGAAGGACGCGCGGTGCCGCCGGGCGCGGGACTCAGGGCTGGCGCCGCCGGATCGGGATCGCCGCCAGCGGCACCGCGGCGATCTCGTGCCCGCCCTCGCGGATGGGCGCGCCCGGCGCCGGCGCCCAGGCCTGCGCGTAGATCACCTCCCAACTGCTGGGCAGGCGTCCGGCGCCGTCGCGCAGCGGCTCGTACGCCGCCGCCGCCGCCGCGAACCGCGCCCGCCCGGTGAGGCTGCGCCGGCGCGTGGCCAGCGCGTTGGTACCGCCGATTGCGCGCAGCTCGCGCATCAGCGCCGGCAGGTCGGGATAGGTCAGGGTGAACAGGTCGCGGTCCAGCACCGGGTCGCGGAACCCGGCGTCGACCAGCGCGTCGCCGAACCCGGCGATGCTGGCGAACGGGCTCACGTGCGCCGCCGCATCGGCGCCGGCGAAGGCCTCGCGCAGTTCGGCCAGCGTCTGCGGGCCGAAGCTGGAGCACAGCAGCAACCCGCCCGGCTTGAGCGCGCGGCGGAAGCCGGCGAACACCGCCGGCAGGTCCTCCACCCATTGCAGGCACAGGTTGCTGAAGATCACGTCGACGCTGCCCTGGGCCAGCGGCAGCGCGCGCGCGTCGGCGCAGACGCGGGCGAACGGCTTCCACCAGCCCGACTGCTTCCCGGCCTGGCGCAGCATCGGCAGGGCCAGGTCCAGGGCCAGGACCTGCGCCCTGGGCCAGCGCTTCTTCATCGCCGCCGCGGCATGGCCGGTGCCGCTGCCCACGTCCAGGACCACCGAGGGCACGGCGTCGTCGAGGTAGGCCAGCGATTCCAGCAGGCGCGTGCGCACTTCCGCCTGCAGGGCGGCGGCGGCGTCGTAGCCGCCGGCCGCGCGCGAGAAGGCGCGGCGGATGTGGCGGGGGTCGAATAGGGGATCCATCGGGGCGCTGGAGGATGGGCGGGTGCGGCTCACGGCCCCGCCGTGTCGGCGAAGGCGGCCAGCTCGGCCGCCACCGCCTTGACGTGGCCGAGGAAGGGGGCGTGGCCGGCACCGGCCAGTTCGACGAAGCGCGAGCGCGGCGCCCGCGCGGCGGCGGCGGCCATGCCCTTCGGGTCCACCAGCCGGTCGCGGCGCCCGGCCAGCCACAGGCTGGGGGCGCGCAGGCCGGGCAGGGCACGGCGCTGGTCGCTGCCGTCCAGCAGCGCCAGGCCGGCCCGCAGCGCGTCCGGGTCGGGCTCGCCGCGTTCGTGCAGCAGCGCGCGCAGGGCCTTCAGCTCGGCGCGGCCGTGTTCGGAGCCCAAGGTGTCCAGGGCGACGAAGCGGTCCAGGGTGCCGGCGAAATCGCGGCCCAGTTCCTCGCCGAAGCGCTCGAACACGGCCGGCTCCACCGCGTGCGGCCAGTCCGGCCCGCGCACGAAGCGCGGCGTGGCCGCCACCATCGCCAGCCCGCGCACGGTCGGCAGGGTCGCCGCCGCGCGCAGGGCAAACACCCCGCCCAGCGACCAGCCCAGCCAGATCGCCGGCGGGACCCGGGCGGCGATGGCGCTGACCACGCTGGCCGGGTCCAGCGCGAGGCCGGTGCCGCGGCTGAAGCCGTGGCCGGGCAGGTCGACCAGATGCAGGCGGAAACGCGGCGCCAGGCGCTGGGCCAGCGGCGCGAACACGCCGCCGTGCAGGGCCCAGCCGTGGATCAGGACCAGGTCCGGGCCGCTGCCCAGGGTTTCGATGTGCATGGCGCCATTGTCGCCGATGCGATGGCCACCGGCACGCGGGCGGGCGGGATGGCCGCGGCCGGGTGGCCCGTGTCCGCGCAGGCGGCGGGCGGGCCGAGGCCACGCCGCCGGGCCGCCGCGCCGCTGGCGCGTTTGGCCGCGCAACGTCCCGCGCTCACCTGTCCGTATCGTGCCGGTCCGCGGCCGGCACGCGATCGCGCGCCTGGGCGATGGCCGCCAGCAACGCCTGCACCTGCGGCGGCGTGTGCAGCGCCGACAGGGTCACGCGCAGCCGCGAGCGGCCCTCGGGCACGGTGGGCGGGCGGATCGCGGTGACCATGAAGCCGGCCGCCTCCACCGCGGCGGACATCGCGCTGGCCGCCGCTTCCCCGCCGCACAACAGCGGCTGGATGGGAGTGGTCGAGGCCATCAGGTCCAGGCCCAGGCGGCCGGCGCCGGCGCGGAACAGCTCGATCAGCTCGTGCAGCCGCTCGCGGCGCCAGTCGTCGCGCCGGGCCAGCTTCAACGCGGCCAGCGAGGCGGCGGCCAGCGCCGGCGGCAGCGCGGTGGTGTACAGGTAGGGCCGCGCGGTGCCGGCCAGGTGCTCGATCAGCCCGGCGTCGCCGGCCACCACCGCGCCGTAGCCGCCCAGCGCCTTGCCCAGCGTGGCCAGGTGCAGCGGCACCTCGTCCACGCCCAGCCCGGCCTCGGCGATGCTGCCGCGCCCCTGCGGGCCGACCACGCCGATGCCGTGCGCGTCGTCCACGTAGAGCAGGGCCTGCTCGTCGCGCGCCACCCGCGCCAGCGCGCGCAGCGGGGCGATGTCGCCATCCATGCTGAACACGCCGTCGGTGGCCAGCATCGCCGCGCCGCCGGTGGCGTTGCGCAACTGCCGCATCGCGCCCTCCGCATCCAGGTGCGGGTAGCGGCGCAGGCGGCACCCGGCCAGGCGGGTGGCGTCGATCAGGCTGGCATGGTTGAGCCGGTCCTGGACGCAGACGTCGTCCTCTTCCAGCAGCAGCGCCTGCTGCACGGCGAGGTTGGCGGCGAAGCCGCTGCCGAACAGCAGCGCGCGCGGCACGCCCAGCCAGTCGGCCATCTCCCGCTCCAACTGTTCATGCAGGGCGTGGTGGCCGCAGACCAGATGCGAGGCGCCGGCGCCGGCGCCCTCGCGCGCGGCCGCGTCCTGCAGCGCGGCGCCGACCTCGAACTGCGAGGCCAGGCCCAGGTAGTCATTGCTGCAGAAGCCGGTCAGCCAGCGGCCGTCGACCTCCACCCGCACGCCGTCGCGGCGGGTGACGGTGCGGCGCCTGCGCTGGCGTCCCTGGGCCACGCGCAGGCGGCCCTGCGCCTGGACGCGCTCGTGGATATCGATACGGCTCATCGGCGTTTCCCCCCTGGGACCGGCCGGCGGACAACCCGCCGACCCGCCGTCCGGATTATGCCGCGCAGCCGCGGGCCGGGGCGGTGATGTCGGCATGCACCGTGCCGGGATGGTCGTGCCCGTCCGCATCCACCCGGACCGGCATCGGCACCAGCCCCAGGCGGGCGAACAGCGCCTGGTCGCGGCCGGTGTCCGGGTTGCCGGTGGTCAGCAGCTTCTCGCCGTAGAAGATGGAATTGGCCCCGGCCATGAAGCACAGTGCCTGCAGTTCGTCGCTCATCGCCTCGCGCCCGGCCGACAGCCGCACCATCGAGCGCGGCATCGCGATCCGGGCGACGGCAATCGCGCGCACGAACTCGAACGGGTCCAGCTCGGCGGTGCCGGCCAGCGGCGTGCCGGCCACCTGCACCAGGCGGTTGATCGGCACCGAGTCCGGGTGCGCGGGCAGGTTGGCCAGCGCCTGCAGCAGGCCGGCGCGCTGCTCGCGGGTCTCGCCCATGCCGACGATGCCGCCGCAGCAGGTCTTCAGCCCGGCCTGGCGCACGTGCTCCAGGGTGTCCAGGCGGTCCTGGTACTGGCGAGTGTGGACGATGTCGCCGTAGAACTCCGGCGCCGTGTCCAGGTTGTGGTTGTAGTAGTCCAGGCCGGCGTCCCGCAGCGCGTCGGCCTGGCCGGGCGAGAGCATGCCCAGGGTGGCGCAGGTCTCCAGGCCCAGCGCCTTCACCCCGGCGATCATCTGCGCCACCTTGGGGATGTCGCGGTCCTTGGGGCTGCGCCAGGCCGCGCCCATGCAGAAGCGCGAGGCGCCGGCGGCCTTGGCCTGGCGCGCCTTCTCCAGCACTTGGTCGGCCTCCATCAGCTTGGTCGCGTCCACCCCGGTGTGGTAGCGCTGGGCCTGCGGACAGTAGCTGCAGTCCTCCGGGCAGCCGCCGGTCTTGACCGACAACAGGGTGGAGACCTGGACCTCGCTCGGATCGAAGTGCTCGCGGTGGACCGTGGCCGCGCGGAACAGCAATTCCGGCAGCGGCAGGCCGAACAGGGCCAGCAGTTCCTCGCGGCGCCAGTCGTGGCGGATTTCCGAAGCCATGGAGCGGGATTTCCTGACGGCCGCAGCGGCCGGACGCGGGCAGTCTGGAAAGCGCCCCTCGCCCTGTCAACCGGAGTGCGCCCGTGATGGTTTACAGCCTGCGCCCGCCCTGGGCGGGGACCGGTCCGCTGCTGGCGCGGATCGGCGCCGCCCTGCTGCCGCCGCGCTGCCTGCTGTGCGGGGAGTCCGGCGGCCCCGGCCTGGACCTGTGCGGCGAATGCCGCCGGCGCCTGCCGTACGCCGGCCCCGCCTGCCCAAGCTGCGCCCTGCCCCTGCCCGCGCCCGCCACTTGCGGGGCCTGCCTGCGCCGGCCGCCCCCCCTGCACGCTGCCCGTGCCACGTTCGTCTACGCCGCACCGCTGGACCGGCTGCTGCCGCGCTACAAGTTCCACGGCGACCTGGCCGCCGGCCGGCTGCTGGCGCAATCGATGGCCGCCTCGTTGGTCGCCTGCGAGCGACCGCTGGCGCTGGTCCCCGTGCCCCTGCACCCCGGCCGCCTGCGCCGCCGCGGCTACGACCAGGCACTGGAGCTGGCGCGCCCGCTGGCGGCGGCGCTGGACCTGCCGCTGCGGGCCGGCGCCCTGCGTCGGGTACGCGCGACCGCGGCCCAGTCGGAACTGGACGCCCGCCGGCGCCGGCGCAACCTGCGCGGCGCCTTCCTGGCCGACGCGCGGCAACCACTGCCGGCGCACGTGGCCCTGGTCGACGACGTGATGACCACCGGCGCGACCCTGCATGCGGCCGCCGCGGCTTTGCGGCGGGCCGGGGTGGCGCGGGTCGATGCCTGGGTCTGCGCTCGCACGCCGTGACGATGGGCCGCTGCAATTCATCCCCCGCCGCGGCCCTCGACCCGCGCCGCAAAGCTCAAGCATCCGCACGGTCGCGCCCGCCTTCCGCTTGGGCGCCGCGCAGGCCAGCGCACCGCCGCGCTCCTTCCCGGTGCCGCCCGCCTTCAGCCCGCCAGCGCGTAATGCGCGGCGATGCCGGCGAACACCGCCGCGCCGACCCAGTTGTTGTGCAGGAACGCACGGAAGCAGGCGCCGCGCTCGCGATGCCGCGCCATCCGGAACTCCCAGGCGACCAGCGCCGCCGCCAGCGCCAGCCCGACCCAGTAGGCCGGGCCCAGTTGCGCCTGCCTGCCGGCCAGCGCCAGCGCCAGCAGCGCCAGCGCGTACAGCACGCCCTGCGCGACCAGGTCCAGGTCGCCGAACAGGACCGCGGTGGACTTGGCCCCGGCGCGGATGTCGTCCTCGCGGTCGACCATCGCGTACCAGGTGTCGTAGGCGGTGGCCCACAGGATGTTGGCGCAGTACAGCAGCCAGCCCAGCGCCGGCACCTCGCCCTGGACCGCGGCGAAGGCCATCGGGATGCCCCAGCCGAAGGCCATGCCCAGGTAGACCTGCGGCAGGTAGGTGTAGCGCTTCAGGTAGGGATAGCTCGCGGCCAGGAACAGGCCGACCAGGCTCAGCCCCACCGTCAGCGCGTTGAGGGTCAGCACCAGCGCGAACGCCACCAGCATCAGCGCCGCGAACACCGCCAGCGCCTCGCGCCCGGACACCGCGCCGGTGGCCAGCGGCCGCCGCTTCGTGCGCTCCACCTTCGGGTCCAGCCAGCGGTCGGCGTAGTCGTTGATCACGCAGCCGGCCGAGCGGGTCAGCCACACCCCGGCGGTGAACACGAACAGGACCCACGGCGGCGGCATCCCGCCGGCGGCCAGCCACAGCGCCCACCAGGTGGGCCACAGCAGCAGCAGCACGCCGATGGGGCGGTCGCCGCGGAGCAGCTTCCAGTATTGGCCCAGGCGCTCGCGCCAGCGCGGCACGGGTGCCGGGGCCGGCGTCTCGTAGCGTTCGTATGCCATGGCGGAAGTCTATCGTCCCGGGCCGCCACCGGCGCCCGCGCGGCGCGCACCGTCCGGCTTCACCGGCATGTAACCGCCCCGTGCGCAGGCTGGCGGCTCATCGACGCTGCGGAGGCGGGCATGAAAGCCGTGCGTTTCATCCGGACCGGCCGCCCGGCCGAGATCGTGGACATTCCCCGGCCCACGCCCGGCCCCGGCCAGGTGGTGCTGAAGATCGCCGGCGCCGGGGTATGCCATTCGGACCTGCACATCCTGGACGAAGACCTGGGGCTGAAGGGGCCATTCGTGCTCGGCCACGAGAACGCCGGCTGGATCCAGGCCCTGGGTCAGGGCGTGGAGGGCTGGAAGGAAGGCGATCCGGTCGCCGTGTACGGGCCTTGGGGCTGCGGCCGCTGCCGCACCTGCCAGAGCTCGGCGGAGAACTACTGCGACAACCACGCAAGCCTGGGCACCATGGGCGGCGGACTGGGCGCGGACGGCGGCATGGCCGAGTACATGCTGGTGCCCTCGGCGCGGCAACTGGTGGCGCTGGGCGGGCTGGACCCGGTGCGGGCCGCGCCGCTGTCCGACGCCGCCCTCACGCCCTACCACGCGATCAAGCAGGCGCTGCCGCTGCTCACCCCGGAAGCGACCGTAGTGGTGATCGGCATCGGCGGGCTGGGCCACATGGCGGTGCAACTGCTCAAGGCGCTCACCCCGGCGACCCTGATCGCCGCCGACAACGACCCGGCCAAGCTCGACCATGCCCGCCAGCTCGGCGCGTCGCACGCCCTGGACACCCGCGACGGCGACGCGGCGGCCGAGGCGATCGGCAAGATCGCCGGGCCGCGCGGCGCCACCGTGGTGCTGGACTTCGTCGGCGCGCAGGCGACCGTGGACCTGGGCGCGCGCGTGGTCGGCCGCAACAGCCGGCTGACCGTGGTCGGCCTGGGCGGCGGCGTGGTGCACTACGCGGCCAACCGGCCGCCCTACGGCTGCCAGGTGACCGTGCCCTACTGGGGTTCGCGCACCGAGCTGATGGAGGTGATCTCCCTGGCCCAGGACGGACACATCCGGACCGAGGTGGAAACCTTTCCGCTGGAGCAGGCGCTGGACGTGTACCGGCGCCTGCGCGAGGGGAAGATCCGCGGGCGGGCGGTGCTGCTGCCCTGAGGCGCGCGACGCCCGGGCGATGCGGCCCGCGCCCTTCGGGGAGCGGGACTTCGCCCGGCGGAACCGGGGGTGCAGGCCGTTCTGCGGAAAACGTTTTCCGCTACACTAGCCGGCCACGCGCCTGTAGCTCAGCCGGATAGAGTAGTGGCTTCCGAAGCCATTGGTCGGGGGTTCGAATCCCTCCAGGCGCGCCATTCCGACTCGGTGCCTCAAGAGCGAATGCCCAAGCGCGAAAGCCAGAAGCCAGGCGCGGTAACGATCCTGGACGTGGCCAAGCACGCCGGGGTCTCGCCGATGACCGCCTCGCGCGTCATCAACGGCAACCCGCGCGTGGGCCAGGACCTGCGCGAGCGCGTGCAGGCCTCGGTGCAGACGCTGCGCTACCGGCCCAACCTCGCCGGGCGCTCGCTGCGCACCACCGGCTCGGCGCGCATCGGCGTGCTGTACAGCAACCCGTCGGCCGCCTACCTCAACGAGCTGATGCTCGGCATCCTCGAGCAGAGCAGCCTGAGCGGTGCGCAGGTGCTGGTGGAGAAGTGCGGCGGCATCGCCAGCCAGCGCGCGGCCACCCAGCGCCTGCTGGAAGCGGGCGTGGACGGCATCATCCTGCCGCCGCCGCTGTGCGATTCGCCGCAGACCCTGCGCGAACTGGACGAGCGCGGCATCCCGGTGGTGGCGGTGGCCGGTGCGCCGGTGGCCGGCGTCTCCTCGGTGCGCATCGACGACTACCAGGGCTCGCGCGCGATGACCCTGTACCTGCTGGAGCTGGGCCACACCCGCATCGGCTTCATCCAGGGCGATCCCAGCCATACCTCCGCGCAACTGCGCCGGCAGGCCTTCCTCGACACCCTGGCCGAATCCGGGCTGCGGATGCCCGAGGAATACATGGTGGTGGGCATGTTCACCTACCGCTCGGGCCTGACCGCCGCGCGCCAGCTCCTGGACCTGGAGCGGCGCCCGACCGCGATCTTCTGCAGCAACGACGACATGGCCGCCGCGGCGATGGCGGTGGCCCACGGCGCGGGCGTGCGCATCCCCGACGCGTTGACCGTGGTCGGCTTCGACGACACCCCGGTGGCCACCACGCTGTGGCCGGAGCTGACCACCATCCGCCAGCCGGTGACGGCACTGGGCAAGAACGCGGTGGCGCTGATGCTCGAGGAGATCCGCGCGCGTCGCAGCGGGCGCCGCCGCGAGGCGACCCACCAGGTGATGAAGCACACCCTGATCAAGCGGCAGTCCTCGGCCGCGGCCTCCTGATCCCCGCGCGCCGCGCGGGCGGTCCCATGCCGGAAGGATTCACGGCGCGATATCGGTGGTAACCTTACCTTGCCCGCCGCCGCGGGCGTTCCGGGCGTCGTCGCACCGGCTCCTCCCATTCCGTGCCATGGAACGATCCGCATGAACCAGGCTCCGGCCACCTCGCCGATCCACCCCGATTTCCGCTCGCGGCGGTTCCTGCTGGGCCACGTGCGCGACACCATGGCCTTCTACCATCCGCGCTGCATCGACCCGGCCGGCGGGTTCTTCCAGTTCTTCAAGGACGACGGTTCGGTCTACGACCCGCACACGCGGCACCTGGTCAGCAGCACCCGCTTCGTCTTCAACTACTCGATGGCGTGGCAGGCCTTCGGCCAGGCGGACTACCGCGACGCGGTCGGGCATGGCGTCGCCTTCCTGCGCCAGGCGCACCGCAACCCCGATACCGGCGGCTACGCCTGGGTGCTGCACGACCGCCAGGTGGCCGATGCGACCAACCACTGCTACGGCCTGGCGTTCGTGGTGCTGGCCTATGCCAAGGCGCTGGAGGCGGGCATGGACGAGGCCCGCGGCTGGCTGGAGGAGACCTGGGCGCTGATGGAGCGCCACTTCTGGGAACCGGAACACGGCCTGTACGCCGACGAGGCCACCGCCGACTGGCGCGTATCGCCCTACCGCGGCCAGAACGCCAACATGCACGCCTGCGAGGCCTGGCTGGCCGCCTTCGAGGCCAGCGGCGAGGAACGCTACCTGCGCCGCGCCGCACTGCTGGCCGACAACATGACCCGCCGCCAGGCCGCGCTCGCCGACGGCCTGGTGTGGGAGCACTACCGCCGCGACTGGTCGGTGGACTGGGACTACAACCGCGGCGACCGCAGCAACATCTTCCGCCCCTGGGGCTACCAGCCCGGCCACCAGACCGAATGGGCCAAGCTGCTGCTGATCCTGGACCGCCACGCGCCGGCGGACTGGCGCCTGCCGCGCGCGCGCGAACTGTTCGACCGCGCCGTGGCGATGGCCTGGGACGAGGAGCATGGCGGCCTGGTCTACGGCAACGACCGCGAAGGCCGCTTCTACGACGAGGACAAGTACTTCTGGGTGCAGGCCGAATCGCTGGCCACCGCCGCGCTGCTGGGCGCGCGCACCGGCGAGCCGCGCTACTGGCAGTGGTACGGGCGCCTGTGGGAATACTGCTGGGCGCGCTTCGTCGACCACGAGCATGGCGCCTGGTACCGCATCCTCGGCCGCGACAACCGCAAGTACGACGACGAGAAGAGCCCCGCCGGCAAGACCGACTACCACACCATGGGCGCCTGCTACGAGGTGTTGAAGGTGGTGTGAGCGCGCCGCGCCGCGGCGGCGCCCAAGGGCGCGCCGTTGCGACGGCCTGCCCGCCTCAGGCGAGCAGGCGCTCCACCTCGTCCCGCGTCGGCGCGTGCGCACCGGGACGGGTGCAGGCCGCCGCCGCGGTCGCCGCGGCGAAGCGCACGTGCGCGGCCAGGCCGGCATCCGGGCGCAGCAGGCGGCTGGCCAGGAAGCCGCCGATGCAGGCATCGCCGGCCCCGACCGTGTCGGCCACCGGCACCCGGAACGCCGGCTGCTCGATGCACGCATCGCCGGCAAACGCGGTCATGCCCTCGCCGCCGCGGGTATAGAGCAGCACCGCCCCGGGGGCCAACGCGCGCACCCGCGCCAGCGCCTGGCCGGCATCCAGCGCCGGGTAGATATGGCGCAGGTCCTCGTCGGAGATCTTCAGCACCGCCGCAAGCACGGCCAGGCGCTCGAACAGCGGCGGGTAATGCTCATCCATCAGGTTGCGGCAGTTCGGATCGAAGCTGACCGGCACTCCAGCCGCGTGCAGCCGCTGCGCCAGCGCCACCAAGCGCGCGCCCAGCGGCTGCCGCACCAGGCTGATGCAGCCGAAATGGGCGAACTCGCAGGCCGCTTCCCAGCCTTCCGGCAGGCGCGCCTCGTCGAACGCCAGGTCGGCGCTGTCGTTGCCCAGAAAGAAATAGCGCGGCGGGTCGAGCTGGTGGACCATCGCCAGCAGCGGCGGCTTGGCCACCACCTGCAGGAAGCGCGCGTCCAGCCCGGCGGCCTTCGACTTGTCGGCGATCTCGCGCCCGAACAGGTCCTCGCTCACCGCGCCGCCCCAGCCGGTGGGCAGGCCCAGCACCGCCGCCACCCGGGCCACGTTCCAGCACGCCCCGCCGGCCACGCTGCGCCAACCGTCGGCGCCGGTGCGCACGAAGTCGGTGAGGGCCTCGCCGAAGACGGCCAGGCGGGGCAGGGCGGTGGAAGGAACCATGGGCGATCGCCTGTGTCGGTGGAAGGATCGGTCCCGGACGTTCCCATAAAAGGCGGCCGCGCCGAGGGGGACGGCACGGCCGAAGGCGTCCGGGGAGTGGACTGGAACTCTAGCGCAGCCGGCGGGCGGCGGTGACCGGCCCGCCCGCCACGCGCCGGCCCGCCATCGCAGGGAAGGGCGGGCCGGCACCCTCGGGCGTCCCGCTCAGAAGCGGAAGCGGGCGCCCAGGTAGTAACGACGCTCGTAGATGTTCATGTCGTAGAACTGGTTGCTCCACTGCGCGTAGCGGCGCTCGTTCTCGCCGGTCAGGTTGGTGCCCTGCAGGTAGAGGGTGAAATGCGGATTGACGTCGTAGCTCAGCGAGGCATCCAGGTAGCCGACCTCGTCGTTCCAGATGGCCAACTGGTCGCCCCAGGCGGCCGAGTTGGTTTCACCGAACCGCTTGCTGCGCCAGTTATAGGCCACGCGCGCCTGCACCTTGTCCTTCTGGTACCACACCACCGCGTTGGCCTGGTGCTTGGAGTTGTCGCCGATCGGCAACACGTTGCCGTCGATGTCCTCGCCGCCGGTGGCCGCGTCGGAGTAGGTGTAGTTGAGATTGACGCCCAGGCCACTCCACCAGCCGGGCAGGAAGTCGAACGCCTGCTGGTAGCCGATCTCGAAGCCCTTGATGGTGCCGCCGCCGC
Source organism: Pseudoxanthomonas broegbernensis (assembly GCF_014202435.1). Classification (GTDB taxonomy): domain Bacteria; phylum Pseudomonadota; class Gammaproteobacteria; order Xanthomonadales; family Xanthomonadaceae; genus Pseudoxanthomonas; species Pseudoxanthomonas broegbernensis. The sequence continues at coordinate 262,091 of NZ_JACHGU010000004.1, forward strand.
CGTTGACGATGCGCTCGACCGGGCCGCCGTCGCGGACCACGCCGTCGGCGTCGGGCTGCGGCTCGTTCTGGGTGGTGCCGCCGGGGAAGGATTCCACGTCCATCAGGAACACGCCCAGGTTCAGCAGCGAGGCGTCGGCGAAGTACCACTCCCAGGACATGTTGTAGTTGCTGGAGCGGAACGGCTCCAGGTCCGGGTTGCCGGCGCGGCCGTTGAGGAAGATCTGCGCGTCCGGCGGCAGTTCCGGGTGGCGCGCGTCCGGCGCCGAGCCATTGGCCGCGTAGAACACCACCAGGCCGCGGCCCAGGTCGGGCAGGTTCTGCCGGGCCACACCCTTGTTGTAGCCGAAGCGCAGCTTCTGCTCGTCGGACAGGTCGAAGCTGATGTTGGCCGACGGCAGCACGTCGGTGTACTCGTTGACGATGCGGTTCACCCCCAGCGCCGGGTTCACCCCGTTCCAGCTATGGCTGCCGACGAACACCGAGTCGGCGGTCAGGTACTGGTCGATGGTCAGCTTGGTGTTGACCACGCGCACGCCGAGGTTGGCGTACCACGGGATGCCGTTGGCGCCGGTCTCGCCCTCCAGGTTGGCCTGGAAGTATCCCGAGGTGGATTGCTCCTTGACCGCGAACGAATCGGGCGCGTGGGCGTAGGCCACGTTGCCCGGATAGAGGCTGTTGAGGTACTTCACCGGGTCGCTCATCACGTTCGGGTCGACCGCCGGCAGGCCGACGCCGCCGAGCCCGTCGACCGCCACCGGGTTGAAGTCGCCGAAACGGGCCCAGTAGTCCGGAATCGAGGAGAACGGCAGCAGCCGCGCCTCGGACACGCCGGTGCACGAATCGACGATCAGCGGGTCCTTGTAGTAGTACAGCGCCAGGTTCGGGTCGGCGCACGGGCCGGGCGACACCGGCGACAGGTACTTGTAGGCCCGGTAGTCGTAGTCGCGCTCGCCGTAGCGGGCGCCGAACTGCAGCGAACGCAGCACGCCGCCGTCCTGGAACTCCCACACGCCGTCGCCGCGGAACACGTCCATGGTCGCTTCCATGCGGTTGCCCTGCGCCCAGGTGGACATGAGCTGCCAGTTCTCCGGGTCGGTCACGTCGGTGATCATGTCCACGCGCGGATAGGCGCCGCGGAAGTCGATCGAGGCGTCGATGCGCTCCAGGCCGTTGATGTTGGCGTAGCGCGTGCTGCCGTCCGGAAGGGTGATCGGGTCGCCGCGGCTGACCACCGCGTCGGCGCGGGCTTCCTCGTACACCCGCTTGGACTTGCCGTGCACGTAGCGCAGGCTGCCGCGGAACGCGCCGCCGTTGTCGAACGCCAGCTCGATGTTGGCGTTGAGCGCATCCGAGTCGCTGACCCCGGCCAGCGAATGCGCCTGGAAGCGGCCGTAGTTGAAGATGCCGTATTCGAGCACGCCGTTGGGGTCGACGACCGAGCCGGGCTGCAATTGGTTGGTGGCCCAACTGGTGTGCAACTGCGCAGCCACCGACTTGTCCAGGTTCTGCATGTCGGTGTAGGCCACGTCCGCGTTCAGCTTGAGCGAGTCGGTGAACGCGAACTCCAGCGCGGCGTTGACGCCCAGGCGCTCGCGCTCGGTGTAGCGGTTCTCCAGCTCGGTGGCGACCCAGTTGTAGAAGTATTCGCGCGGGCGGTTGGCCGGGTCGAAGTTGCCGCCGATCGCGCCGTCGCCGTTGAAGTCGAAGCCGACGTTCTCCTCGCTGGACTTCTGCGCGCCGTTGCTCCACACGCTGGGGCGCTTGTTGGCCAGCGACGCGTCCGAGTACGACACCGTCAACAGCGCGCCCCAGCGGTCGGAGCGGTAGTTGGCCAGCGCCGAGTACTGCTCGTTGAGCTTCTCGACCATGTCGCCGTAGCTGCCCTCGGCCTGGGCGCTGAAGGTCCAGCCCTTCTGGAAATCGAACGGGCGATGGGTCTTGAGCGAGATGGTGCCGCCGATGCCGCCGTCCAGGTCCGCGGCGGTCAGCGACTTGACCACGTCCACGCCGCTGAACAGCGTCGGCGGGATGTCGACGAAGTCCGGCTGGGCGCGGCCCAGGTTCGGCTGCCCGTACTGGTCGCCGCCGCCGGCGCCCAGGTACAGCTCGCCGTTCATCGTGGTCTGCACCTGCGGCACGCCGCGGATGTTGACCAGCGCGCCCTCGCCGGCCGAGCGGCGCAACTGCACGCCGGTGATGCGCTGCAGCGAATCGGCGATGGTCACGTCGGGCAGCTTGCCGATGTCCTCGGCCGAGATCGAATCGACGATCTGGTGGGCCTCGCGCTTGGCGTTGATCGCGCTGGCCTGCGCCCCGCGCACGCCGCGCACGACGACGCGGTCCAGTTCCACGGCACCTTCCTCCGGCCGCGGGGCGGCGTCCTGCGCCATCGCGGGCAGGGCGGCGGCCAGGCCGAACACGGCGGCGGCGATCGACGCCGCCAATGGGCTCTTGCGGGGTTGCGACTTCTTCATGTGTTTTCTCCCAGGGTTCCCTGCCGTCGCATGCGTGCGCCAGGGCGGTGTTTTTTGAGATAACGATACCTTTGCGGTGCGGAATGCCACACGGGGACCGACGCCTGGCAGCGGCCCGGTTTCGCGCGGGGTCCGGCGCTCAGGCGTCGGGCAGCAATGCCCTGTGCAGCAGGCCGATCGGTCGTGGCCCGGCGGGCGGGTGGGTGCTGCGGTGCTGCGGCTTCTTCTTCATTGGCCTCTCCTCCCAGAGATCTGCGCCGTTTGCGTGTGCGGCTGGGCCGCGGTTGGGGTAACGATATCTTTGCGCGACGAAAACCCCCCGTCGCTCCGGGGCCGGCACCGCTACCCGTGCCGGCCTCCGTCGTCCCCGCCGCTCATGGAACGGCGGTTGGATCGCCTGCCATGCGGCATGCCGGCGGTTATCCGGCCGGACCGGCCGGTACCTCCGCGATGCCGCCGCACCGGCCTGTTTCCTCCCGGTACCTCGATACGCCCGGCGCCAAGAAGGTAACGATATCTTAAGGCTGTATCAACGCCCCCCTGCGAGAGGCCGGCGTCCGGCGACGCCGGCCTTCATTCCCACCCGGGGTCAGGCCTCCGGCGGCACCGCCATGGCGGCCACCCGCGGCCGGCCGCCGATCACCCCGGAACGCACCAGCAGGCCGTAGCCGGCGATCCAGGCGTAGCAGACCACCGGCACCAGCAGCGCCAGCGCCAGGCCCACGCGGTCGGCGACCACGCCCATCAGCAGCGGCACCACCGCGCCGCCCACGATGGCCAGGCACAGGATGCCCGAGCCGCCGGCGGTGTCCTCGCCCAGGCCGTCGATGGACAGGGTGAAGATGGTGGGGAACATCACCGAGTTGAACAGGCCGATGGACAGGATCGCCACCGCCGCGACGGTGCCTTCCAGGGTGGTGGCGGCCAGCAGCGCCAGGGTGGCCGCGCCCACCGCGCAGGCGGCCAGCACCAGGCCCGGGGCGACGAAGCGCAGCACCCACGAGCCGATGAAGCGGCCGACCATGGCCAGGCCCCAGTACACCGCGATCAGGTTGCCGGCCGCGTGCTCGGAACCGGTGGCGCCGACCATGATCAGGTAGTTGACCAGGGCGCTGCCGATGGCCACCTCCGCGCCGACGTACAGGAAGATCGACAGCGCACCCAGGCTCAGTTGCGGGACCCGCAGCAGGCGCAGGTAGTCGCCATGGTTGACCGGGCGCACCGCCGGCACCGGCGCGCGCCGCACCCACCAGCACAGCGCCGCCAGCCCCAGCAGGACCGCGGCGATGATCATGTACGGCAGGCGCACGTGGCCGGCCTGCTCGACCCGGAACGCGGCCAGCGCGGCATCGGCCATGCCCGGCTCCGGCTCGGCCACGCCGGCGGCCAGGATCATCGCCGAGCCGAACAGCGGGCCGATCATGGTGCCCACGGAGTTGAACGCCTGGGCCAGGGTCAGCCGGCTGTGCGCCCGTGCCGGGTCGCCCAGCCCGGCGGCCAGCGGGTTGGCCGCCACCTGGACGATGGTGATGCCGCCGGCCAGCACGAACAGCGCGGCCAGGAACGCGGGATACCAGCCCATCGAGGCGGCCGGCGAGAACATCAGGCAGCCGCCGGCCATGATCACCAGGCCCAGCACGATGCCGCGCAGGTAGCCGATCCGGCTGACCAGCAGCCCGGCCGGGATCGAGACCACGAAGTAGGCCAGGAAGAAGCAGAACTGGGTCAGCATCGCCTCCGCGTAGCTGAGCGCGAAGGTGGCCTTTAGCTTGGGGATCAGCACGTCCACCAGGACGGTGCAGAAGCCCCAGGCGAAGAACAGGGCGATCACCAGCGGCAGCAGCCGCGACGATCCGGTGGAGCCGGCGGCTCCGGAAGGCTGTTGGCCGGCAAGATGCATCGGTCACTCCTGGTGCTGTGCGGTGGGACGGGCATCATCGCCCGGGATGGCACGCTTTGTATCGGTATCCGGCACCACCGTGGCCGCGGCCACGTTCCAGCCGCGCACCCGCAGCCGTGCCTGTCGCAGCGACGCGCCTGCCGGCACCTCGATGGACAGTTCCCGCGACTGGCCCGGGGCGAGGTTGAGGTAGTTGTCGTCGTAGTAGGCCGGCAGGATGCGCGCGCCATGCGCATCGACCAGGGTCAGCTTGGCGCCCAGCGCCACCGCCTGCGAGGGGTTGCGCACGCTCACCCGCAGCCGCTGCGGCGCCTGCAGCGCGGCGGCCACCTCCAGCGCCACCTGCGGCAGCGCGTCCAGGCCGCGCAGGTCGTCCGGCGTGCGCGAGGCCCAGTAGAAGTTGTCGCCCAGCGCACGACCCTCGCCATCGCGCAGTTGCAGGGCGACGAAGGCCAGCCCTTCGCGCCGCACGATGCCGTCCAGGTCCAGCGCGGCCGGCACCGGCGTGACCGCCACCGCCGGCGCGTCCACGCCGACCTCGTCCTCGCCCAGCGGGCGGCCGTCCAGGCCGTACGCCGCCACCGCCACCCGCAAGCCGGGCCGCGCGCCGGCGGTGTTGTTGACCACGGCCAGGTCGTGCGCCGGCAGGTTCATCTGCACGTGCAGCGGCGCGGCGGCCTTCTTGGCCCCGTAGTAGGACGCGTGGGTGTCGTAGTCGTGGCTGTAGATCTGCCACATCAGGCTGGGCCAGGCCGGGTGGCTCATCCACAGCAGCCGGCCGCTGTTCTTCGACCACAGGTGCGCGTTGAGGCCCTCGAACATCGCGCGGTGGGTCTCGTAGTTGAGCAATTGCGCCTTGCGCTCGAAGTCGGCCAGGCCGGTGGCCGGCCCGAGCTTGCGCGCCAGCGCCTGCATGAAGGTGGCGGTGTCGCCGTTACCGTCCTGGTGCCAGTCGTGGTAGGCCCAGGTGTCGCCGATCGGCCAGCGGTCGGGCTCCGGCACCATTGCTTCGAATGCCTCCAGCGTGGCGAAGGACGGCGTGCCGACCTCCACCGAGAAGCCCTGCGCCAGGGTGGTGAAGTACTGCTCCGGCTCGCGGTAGGCGTACGGGCCGCTGCCCTGCAGGTTCACCTCGTTGGAACTGCCCATGTACAGGCGGGTGCCGTCCAGCTCGGCGACCGTGCGGTCCAGGCCCTCGTTGAGCAGCGGATGCGGCACGCCCTCGTTGCGGCCGAACCACAGCACCACCGACGGATGGTGGCGGTAGCGGCGGACCACGTCGGCGGCGTTGTCCAGGAATAGCGCCTCGTCCTGCGGTTCGAGCTGGAAGTCCTGGGTGGAGGCCCAGAAGTCGTTGAACACCAGCATGCCGTATTCGTCGGCCAGCTCGTAGAACGACGGCTGGGTGCTCTGCCCGACCCAGTTGCGGATCACGTTCATGTGCGCGTCGCGCTGCAGGCGGAAGTACGGCTCCAGCCGCTCGCGCGAGGTGCGCTTGCGCCAGTCGTCGGTGCCCCAGTTGCCGCCCTTGACCGCGATGCGCACGCCGTTGACCCGGATCGCCAGGTGCGGCGCCAGGCGCGCGTCGTCCAGCGCGCGCACCGCCGGCGAATCCTCGGCACCGGGCAGGAACGACTGCGCCCAGCCGCCGGGCGTGCGCCGGATCGCCTCGTGGCGCACGTCCACCACCCGCTGGCCCGGGGTGGCGGCCGGATCGAACTCGACCCGGCGCAGGCGCCCGTGCGCATCGAACAGCGACAGCTCGTAGGTGACCTCGCGGATGCCGAAGCGCACCTGCGCGCGGTCGGACTCGGCGCCATCGGCCACGAACGCCGCCTGCAAGGTGTACAGCGCCGGCTCGCCGTAGCCGTTGGGCCACCACAGCCGCGGGTTGCGCAGGCGAAGCTGCGGGAACTCGTCCACGCCCAGGCGCACGCTGCTCTCGCCCGGCGCCACCTCCACCGGCTTGCGCAGCGCCACGCCTTCGAATTCGACCGACAGTTCTCCCCGCACCACGGCCTGGGTTGCGTTGCGCAGCGGCACCTCGATGCCCAGCTCGGCCACGCCAGGGTCGCCCGCCGGCAGGCGGCTGCTCACCCAGGCGTCGCCGATGGCGACCGGCCCGCTGGCGTGCACCACCACGTCCTGCCACAGGCCGGTGTTGCGGTCGCGCACCGCCGGGATCCAGTCCCAGCCTTCGCTGGCGATGAAGGTGGGGCCGTCCAGCGCCTGCATGCCGCCATTCTGGCCCACGCCGGCGCTCATCGACTGCTCGTGCGGCACGCCCGGGTGCGGCGGCGGCGACACTCGCACCGCCAGCGCGTTGCGCCGGCCGGGCAGCAGATGTCCGGTGACGTCGAACCGGCCGCGGGCGAACGCACCGCGGGTGCGGCCCAGGCGCTGGCCGTTGAGCCACACCTCCGCGGCATAGTTGATGCCGTTGAAGTCCAGCCGCAGGTGACGGCCGGCGAGGGCGGCGGGCGCCTCGAACTCGCTGCGGTACCACCAGTCCTGGCGGTTCAGCGACTCGGGAATGGCCATGTTGTTCAGGCCATGGTCCGGGTCCGGGTACACGCCGCGGTCGACCAGGGTGCCCAGCACGGTGCCCGGCACGGTGGCCGGGTACCAGGCGCCCACGGCGCCCGCACCGGTGCGCGACAGCTCCGCGCCGCCGGCCTCGCCCAGCGCCTTGGCCGAGGCCAGGTGCCAGTCGCCGACCGTCCATGCATGCGCGTCGCGCGCGTCCAGCCCGCGGCGGGTGCCGGGCGCGCGCGCGACGGGGCGGTCGAATGCCGTCCGGGCGCGCGGCAGGGTGGCCGGCGGCTGCGGGGTGACCTGCCCGGCCATCTGCCGGGTCTGCACCGGCCAGTGCGGCGCGGCCGGTTCCAGGCGCAGCAGGGCGTCGTCGGGCGGGTGGCGTGCCAGCTCGGCCAGCGCCGCGGCCGGCAATGCGCGCGGCTCCAGGGTGAGGCCGGCGATGTCGCCGCCGAAGCGTTCCGCATCGGCGGCCGTGCGCGGGCCGAAGTGCAGGCGCGGGGCCACCGCAGCGCGCGGCGCCGGGCCCTCGGCCACGCGCTTGCCGTCGAGGTACAGCGCCAGCCGGCCACCCTGCGCGACCGCGGCCAGCGCCTGCCAGCGGCCGGCCTGCAGGCGCGCGCGCGATGCCAGCACGCTGTCCGGGCTCCAGCGCAGGCCCAGGGCGCCGGCCTCGCTGCTGAAGAAGCGGCCGGCCGCCTGCGGATCGCCATAGCCGGCCAGCAGCACGCTCCCGGACGGCAGGCGGTCGGCACGGAGCCAGGCATGCAGGGTCCATTCGGCATCGGCCGCCAGGACCGGCGAGTCGGCCGGCAGCGGCTTCTCCAGGCCGGAGCCGCCCTCCAGCAGCTCCACGTTCCATGGCCCCTCGGTGGCCAGCGCGCAGGGCGCCCCGACCACGGCGACGGCCAATACCAGGCCGCGCACGGCCCGCCTCAGGCAATCCAGCATCAGAAATCCTCCCCAAGCCCGCGCGTGACGCGATCGTCCGGCCCCAGTGCGGCCGCCCCGCCCCGCCGCCCCCTCGACGCAACAAGGTAACGTTACCCTAGGATTCCGGGGTTTTCAACCGGTCGCTTCCTGGCCGTCGCCGTGCACCTTCATCGGCCGCCCACAGGCCGTCGCCCACGCTGGCGTCCCCCGTCACCGGACACCGCGCCATGCCTCGACCGTCCCTCCGCCCCCTGTTCCTTCCCGGCTTCGCGCTGGCCGCCACGATGCTGGCCGGTTGCGCCGGCCCGCGCATCGCCGGCGTCGCCCCGATCGACGGCATCGTTTCCGGGCAGTGCCATACCGACATGGTCCGCGGCGCGGTCGGGCTGGCCGCCTCCGACGCCACCATCGAACGTGCCCGCATCGACAGCGACAGCCCCCAGGTGCAGGTCGTCCCCGGCAGCGGCGAACGTCCGGCGACCGCGACCCTGCCCGAAGCGCAGACCGTGTCCACCGGCGGGCCGCGCCTGATCATCGAGACCGGCGACAACAACGCGATCACCGGCATGCGCTGCGGCTAGGACGCGCGCAGCGCATCGGACGCACCCGCAGCAGACACCGAACTACCGCCGGCGCTCCGCCCGGCGCTCCGGCGCATCGTTCCCCTGCGTGCCGGCCAAGCGCGATCGCGCGCATGCGGCGTGCCGGAATTAACACATTGCAAATCCCTTCTCTTGCACTCTGCGCACGGCGAACCGACCGGGCACCGCGATGAGCGCACGCACGATTCACTCCCTGCTTTTCCTGGCCCTGGTGTCCCTGACGGCGGCATGCGCCCCGGCCACCGCTCCGGAAGACGACGCGGCCGAGCAGGAACAGGCGATCGTCGCCGCGCAACGCGCCGCCGAACAGGCGGCCGAGGCGCCGGCCGCCGATACGCCGCCGGCCCCGGTGTGCGATGCCAGCCAGGCGCTGGGGCTGGTGGGGCAGGCGTTCGAGGAAGCCGCCGCCGAACAGGCCCGGATCGACACCGGCGCGGCACGCGTGCGCGTGCTCCGGCCCGGGCAGGCGGTCACCCTGGAATTCGACGGCGCGCGCTTGAACATCGAGTTGGGCGAAGACGGGCGGATCGTCGCCCTGCGCTGCGGCTGAACGCGCCCGCGCGCCGCACCCTGCGCACGCGCACGGAGCCGGCGGCGGGAAACCATGGCCGAAACCCTCCCGGGAGGCCGCCGCCGCCAGTTGCGGCACCGCAACAACTGTGTTTTTATCGGATTTCCGGTGGCATCCAGGTAGCGCAAGTTTCGAGAGAAACTGTGTGCGGTGTCGCCCTCGCCCGCGTTCGGGATGGCAGCATCCGGCGCACCTGTTTTTCGAGGCACAGATGGCCCCCCGCAACCGCCAAGGGCTCCAGGGACAGCACGGGCTCTACGACCCCGACTCCGAACGCGACGCCTGCGGCTTCGGCATGATCGCCCAGCTCGACGACCAGCCCTCGCGGGCGCTGGTCGACACCGCGATCGCCGCCCTGTCGCGCATGACCCACCGGGGCGGCGTGGCCGCCGACGGCCTGACCGGCGACGGCTGCGGCCTGCTGATCCGCCGGCCCGAGGCGTTCCTGCGCGCACTGGCCCGGGAGTCCGGCATCGCCCTGGACGACCATCTGCGCTTCGCCTCCGGCCTGGTGTTCCTGCCCGACGAGGCGCTGCTGGCGCAACGCTGCCGCGCGCTGCTCGAACACGAACTGCGACGCGCCGGCCTCAGCATCCTGGGCTGGCGATCTCCGCCCACAGACAGGAGCGTCTGTGGGGAACTGGCAAAGGACACACTGCCCACCATCGAACAGATCTACGTCCAGGCCGGCGCCGGGCAGGACGAGGAAAGCTTCAACCTGGCGCTGTTCACCGCACGCCGCCGCACCGAGCAGCAACTGCGCGACGCCGCCGACTTCTACGTCGTCACCCTGTGCGCGCACGCCATCGGCTACAAGGGCATGGTCCTGCCCGACAAGCTGGCGCAGTTCTTCCCCGACCTGCAGCGCGCCGACCTGGCCTCCAGCGCCGTGGTCTTCCACCAGCGCTTCTCCACCAACACCCTGCCCCGGTGGCCGCTGGCCCATCCGTTCCGGATGCTGGCCCACAACGGCGAGATCAACACCATCGAGGGCAACCGCCGCTGGGCGCAGGCCCGCGGCAAGGTCTGGCACACCCCCAAGTTCGACCTGGCCCAGTTCGACCCGGTCGTGTCCATGCACGGCTCGGACTCGCAGAGCCTGGACAACATGCTCGAACTGCTGGTGTCCGGCGGCATGGAGCTGATCCAGGCGCTGCGCATCCTGGTGCCGCCGGCCACCCAGTCGCTGGAATTCAAGGACGCCGACCTGGCCGCGTTCTACGAGTACTACGCGCTCAACACCGAGCCGTGGGACGGCCCGGCCGGCATCGTCTCGATGGACGCGCGCTACGCCGCCTGCACCCTGGACCGCAACGGCCTGCGCCCCTCGCGCTGGCTGCTCACCTCCGACCGCCACTTCATCGTCGCCAGCGAAGCCGGCGTGTGGGAGGTGCCGACCGAGCGCATCGTGCGCAAGGGCAAGCTGGGGCCGGGCGAGATGATCGCCATCGACCTCAAGCGCGGCGACCTGCTCGACTCCGAGGCGGTGGACCGCATCAACCGCGGCCGCGCGCCCTACAAGCAATGGCTGCACCAGGGCGCGACCTACCTGCAGACCGAGCTGATCGACCCCTCGCTGGCCGAGGAACCCTTCGACGAGAAGACCCTGCGCAGCTACCACAAGCTGTTCCAGCTCACCTCCGAGGAAGTGGAGCTGGTGCTGCGGCCGATGGCCGAGACCCAGCAGGAAGCCACCGGCTCGATGGGCGACGACACGCCCATGGCCGTGCTCAGCCAGCGCAACCGGCCGCTGTACGATTACTTCCGCCAGGCGTTCGCGCAGGTCACCAACCCGCCGATCGACCCGCTGCGCGAGGACTGCGTGATGTCGCTGGTCACCCAGCTCGGCAAGGAGACCAACATCTTCCATGCCGGCCCGGAGACGGTGAACCACGTCATCCTCAACTCGCCGGTGCTGTCCCAGCGCAAGCTGCGCGAGCTGCTGAAGATGCCGCAATACGCGCGCAGCAACCGGCTGATCGACCTGTCCTACGGCGACGGGGAGGGCCTGAAGGCCGGCATCGAGCGCATCTGCCGGGAAGCCGAGCAGGCCGCGCGCGAAGGCGTGGTCATGCTGCTGCTGTCCGACCGCTACCCGGTGCCGGAACGGCCGATGGTCCACGCCCTGCTGGCCACCGGCGCGGTCCACCACCACCTGTGCCGGACCGGGCTGCGCTGCGAGGTCAACCTGATCATCGAGACCGGCACCGCGCGCGATGCGCACCACGTGGCCTGCCTGCTGGGCAACGGCGCCACCGCGGTGTACCCGTACCTGTCCTACCAGACCCTGTTCGACATGGGCCGGCAGGGCATCCTGCAACTGAAGAAGGGCGGGGAGACCGCGCAGATCGGCCGCAGCTACCGCAAGGGGCTGTACAAGGGCCTGTCCAAGATCATCTCCAAGATGGGCATCGCCACCATCGCCAGCTACCGCGGCGCGCAGTTGTTCGAGATCGTGGGCCTGGAGCGGGAGGTCGTGGACCTGTGCTTCGGCGGCACGCCCTCGCGGGTGGGCGGCGCCGGCTTCGAGCGCCTGGACCGCGACGCGCGCGAGCTGCAGGCCGCGGCCTGGAACGAGCTGAAGAAGCCGGAGATCGGCGGCGTGCTCAAGTACGTGCACGGCGGCGAATACCACATGTACAACCCGGACGTGGTCACCACCCTGCAGCAGGCCACGCGCTCGGGCGAGGCCTCGGACTGGAAGGCCTACACCGAGGCGGTGCATGCGCGCCCGCCGTCGGCGCTGCGCGACCTGCTGGCGCTCCAGCCGGCCGCCACCCCGCTGCCGCTGGACGAGGTGGCCCCGGCCGCCGACCTGCTGCGCCGCTTCGACAGCGCCGCGATCTCGCTGGGCGCGCTCTCGCCCGAGGCGCACGAAGCGCTGGCCATCGCCATGAACCGCCTCGGCGGGCGCTCCAACTCCGGCGAGGGCGGCGAGGACCCGGTGCGCTACGGCACGCAGAAGCGCAGCAAGATCAAGCAGGTGGCCTCCGGCCGCTTCGGCGTCACCCCCGAGTACCTGGTCAACGCCGAAGTGCTGCAGATCAAGGTCGCCCAGGGCGCCAAGCCGGGCGAGGGCGGGCAACTGCCCGGGCACAAGGTCAACGAACTGATCGCGCGCCTGCGCTACGCGCGCCCGGGCATCGGCCTGATCAGCCCGCCGCCGCACCACGACATCTACTCGATCGAGGACCTGGCCCAGCTCATCTACGACCTCAAGCAGGTCAACCCGCGGGCGCTGGTCTCGGTGAAGCTGGTCTCGCACGCCGGCGTGGGCACCATCGCTGCTGGCGTGGTCAAGGCCGGCGCCGACCTGATCACCGTGTCCGGCCACGACGGCGGCACCGGCGCCAGCCCGATCAGTTCGATCCGCTACGCCGGCGGGCCGTGGGAGCTGGGCGTGGCCGAGTCGCACCAGGCGCTGGTGGCCAACGACCTGCGCCAGCGCGCGGTGCTGCAGACCGACGGCGGCCTGAAGACCGGCCTGGACGTGGTCAAGGCCGCGCTGCTGGGCGCGGACAGCTTCGGCTTCGGCACCGCGCCGATGATCGTGCTGGGCTGCAAGTACCTGCGCATCTGCCATCTCAACAACTGCGCCACCGGCCTGGCCACCCAGGACGAGCGCCTGCGCGCCAACCACTTCACCGGCCTGCCCGAGCGGGTGGAGAACTTCTTCCGCCTGCTGGCCGAGGAGGTGCGGCAGTGGCTGTCGCTGCTGGGCGCCCGTTCGCTGGACGAGATCGTCGGCCGTACCGACCTGCTGCGCCAGATCGAGGCCGCGCCGCGCGCCGGGGTGAACGTGGACCTGTCGCGGCTGCTGGCCCCGGCCCCGCGCGAGGAAGGCCGCTGCGCCGCGCCGCGCCTGTACGAGTCGCCCGACAGCCTGGCCACCCAACTGGACCTGCAGTTGGCCGGCGCCATCGCCGACAAGGCCGGCGGCGAGCACCGCTACCTGATCCACAACACCGACCGCAGCATCGGCGCGCGCCTGTCCGGCGCCATCGCCCAGGCGCACGGCAACCACGGCATGGACCAGGCGCCGATCCAGCTCCACTTCCGCGGCACCTCCGGGCAGAGCTTCGGCGCGTTCAACGCCGGCGGCCTGCACATGGAGCTGGAAGGCGAGGCCAACGACTACGTCGGCAAGGGCATGGCCGGCGGCCGCCTGGTGGTGCGGCCGCCGCGCGGCGCGCGGTTCGAGGCGCGCAGCACGCCGATCGTGGGCAACACCTGCCTGTACGGCGCCACCGGCGGCGAGCTGTTCGCCGCTGGCCGCGCCGGCGAACGCTTCGCGGTGCGAAACTCCGGCGCGCTGGCGGTGGTGGAGGGCGCCGGCGACCACTGCTGCGAGTACATGACCGGCGGCGTGGTGCTGGTGCTGGGCAAGGTGGGCCTGAACTTCGGCGCCGGGTTCACCGGCGGCCTGGCCTACGTGCTCGACCAGGACCGCGACTTCGTGGACCGCTACAACCACGAGCTGATCGACATCCACCGGATCAGCCCGGAAGGCTTCGAGAGCTACCGCCAGCACCTGCACCGCCTGGTCGGCCGCCACCGCGAGCTGACCGGCAGCATCTGGGCGCAGCAGATCCTGGACGAGTTCCGCGACTACGTGGGCAAGTTCTGGCTGGTCAAGCCCAAGGCGGCGAGCATCGAGTCGCTGGCCGACACCCTCAGGCGCGCGGCGTGAACGCCCGCCGCGCCCATCCCCCGCTCTCCCGCTGCGGCCGCCATTGCGGTTCGCTGGCGGTGGCCGTGCTGCACGGCAATCGAAAGAAACGCGCCGTCTCCGGCGTGCCGCCCGCACCCCGGGCCTGACAGCGCGCCGCTTCCAGGCCCGCCCCGCCGGCCCCGCATGGGCCGGACGCGCGGGCCCGGCCCTTCCGACCGAGCCGATGCACCTGGCCGCCGCCACGCGGCCGGATCGCGTGTCCCCGATTCCCGGCGGACGCGATGCCCGGTCCTCTCCGCTCCCCGCCCGCGCGGGAAACAGCCGGAAACCCCTTCGATGAGCCGCAAGCACCTGTTCCAATTCCTCGAACTGCCGCGCGAGATGCCGCGGCGCATCCCCATCGAGCTGCGCACCGCCGGCGACTGGGGCGAGCTGTACGGCAAGTTCGGCCTGCCCGAGGCCCAGCACCAGGCCGGCCGCTGCCTGGACTGCGGCAACCCCTACTGCAGTTGGAAGTGCCCGGTGCACAACGCCATCCCGCAATGGCTGCAACTGGTCCAGGAGAACCGCATCGTGGAGGCGGCCGAGCTGTGCCACAGCACCAACCCGCTGCCGGAGGTCTGCGGCCGGGTCTGCCCGCAGGACCGGCTGTGCGAAGGCAGTTGCACCCTCAACGACGGCTTCGGCGCGGTGACCATCGGCGCGGTGGAGAAGTACATCGTCGACACCGCCTTCGAGCAGGGCTGGCGCCCGGACCTGTCGGAGGTGGCCCCGACCGGCCGGCGCGTGGCGGTGGTCGGCGCCGGCCCGGCCGGCATCGCCTGCGCCGACCGGCTGGCCCGCGTCGGCATCCAGGCGGTGGTGTACGACCGCTACGAGCAGATCGGCGGCCTGCTCCAGTTCGGCATTCCCACCTTCAAGCTGGACAAGGAGGTGATCGCCAAGCGCCGCGAGGTGCTGGAAGGCATGGGCATCCAGTTCCGCCTGGGCGTGGAGGTCGGCCGCGACGTGACCCTGGAACGGCTGCTGGACGAATACGACGCCGTGTTCCTGGGCACCGGCGCCTACCGCTACACCGACGGCGGGCTGCCCGGCCAGGACGCCGACGGCGTGCTGCCGGCGCTGCCGTTCCTGGTCCAGAACGGGCGCATCGTCACCGGCAACGACCCCTGGGGCCGGCCCATCGCCGGATGGGAAGACCAGCTCGCCCTGCCCGCGCTGGCCGGCAAGCGGGTGGTGGTGCTGGGCGGCGGCGACACCGGCATGGACTGCGTGCGCAGCGCCATCCGCCTGGGCGCCGGCCAGGTCACCTGCGCCTATCGCCGCGACGAGGCCTCCATGCCCGGCTCGGCGCGCGAGGTGGGCAACGCCCGCGAGGAAGGCGTGCACTTCCTGTTCAACCGCCAGCCGCTGGCGATCGAGGCCGATGCGGACGACCGCGTCACCGGCGTGCGCGTGGTCGAGACCCTGCTCGGCGAGCCGGATGCGCGCGGCCGCCGCAACGCGGTGCCGGTGGCGGGCAGCGAGTCGGTGATCGCGGCCGACGTGGTGGTGATCGCCTTCGGCTTCTCGCCGCAGGTGCCGCGGTGGATGCGCGCGCTGGGCATCAAGGGCACGCCCAACGGCCGCATCGTGGCCGGCGGCACGGCCGCCGACGGCAGCCCGCGCCTGCCCTACCAGACCGCCCACCCGCGCGTGTTCGCCGGCGGCGACGCGGTGCGCGGCGCCGACCTGGTGGTCACCGCGGTGGCCGAGGGCCGCGATGCGGCGGCGAGCATCGCCGAACTGCTGGGCACGATGCAGCGCTCCGCCGCGGCCTGATCGGGCCGCGGCCGCGCCGCCGCCACGCATCGCCGCCAGGGCGGTGCGATGGGCGCACGCGGGCATCGCCGCCGCCGGGTCACGCGGGTGTCATCCCGTCCCGCCACACTCCCCGCGCCTCGGCGACAGGGATCGGACATGGCGGCTTGGTTGATACGCATCGCGTGGTTTCTGGCGGCCTTGGCGCCGTTATCGGCCCTGTCGGCCGCGCCGGCGCACGCAGGGGACGAACCGGAACGGCTGCGCATCCACGGCTCGAACACGATCGGCCAGGCGCTGATGCCGGCGCTGGTGGAGGACTGGCTGCGCGCGCTGGAGTACACCGGCATCCGCCGCGTGGCGCGCGCGCCCGCGCGGCTGGAGATCCATGCCGAACGCGAGGGCATGCCGCTGGTGGTGGAGATCGACCGGCACGGTGCCGGCGCCGGCTTCGACGCGCTGGTCCAGGGCCGCGCCGAACTGGCGATGCTGGCGCGCCGCCCGGACCGGCGCGAGCGCGAGGCCGGCTGGCAGCTCGGCGACCTGGCCTCGCCCGACCAGGAGTTCCTGGTGGCGCTCAACGGCGCGCGGGTGGTGGTCCATCGCGACAGCCCATTGCGGCGGATCGACCTGGCGCAACTGCGCGCACTGCTTGCCGGCGGAGCGCACGACGGCATCGGCTCGCCGCGCGTGCAACTGGGCCCGGCCGCCGGCGGACTGGAAGAATTCCTGCGCGAGCGCCTGACCGGCGGCCGGCCGCTGCGGCCGGCGGCGCTGCGCCGCCACCGCGATCTGCGCAGCGCGGCGCTGGCCGTCGCCGACGACCCCGCGGCGCTGGCCGTGGTCGAACTGGGCACCCCGCTGCCGCAAGGCGTGCGTGCGCTGGCCGTGTCCGACGGCGGCCTGGCGGTGGCGCCGGACACGGTGGGCATCCGCAGCCAGGACTATCCCCTGGTCTGGCGCTACCACGTCTACGGCGGGCAGATGATGTCCGCGCTCGGCCGCAGCCTCGCCCTGCATTCCATCACCCCGCGCGCCCAGCGCGTGGTGCGCGCGCAGGGCCTGGTGCCGATGGGCCTGGCGCCGGCCGCCGCCGGCGCCGATCCGGCCGCCCTGCCACCCGCCTACCGCGACGCGGTCGATGGCGCCGCGCGCCTGCCACTGACCTTGCGCTTCAACCTCAACTCGCTGACCACGATCTTCGAGAGCAGTTCGGCGCAGGAACTGGAACGCGTGGCCGCCTGGTTGCAGCAACCGGAGAACCGCGGCCGCGCGGTCAGCGTGGTCGGCTTCGCCCAGGCCGACCCGCACAACAAGCTGTTCGCCATGACCACCAGCAGCAACCGCGCCGACATCGTCGCCGCCTGGCTGATCGAGCGTGGCATCCCGGTGCGGCGCACCCGCGGCCTGGGTCCATTGCGGCCGCTGGCCGGCGGCGACGGCGAGTGGGCGCGCTTGCGCAACGAGCGCGTGGAGCTGTGGCTGCTGTGAGCGTCGCGCGGCGGCCGCACCGCGCCGGTTAGACTGGCCGCACGCACCCACCACGCGAAAGGAACCCCCCATGCGCCTGGGCCTGGCCGCCAACCGACTGCACCACAGCACCGAGGACGCCGCGCTGTTCCGCTGGCTGCGCGCCTGCGGCCAGGGCATCCGCGAACTGGGCCTGGAACTGCATGCGGTGGGCCGCACCCATGACGCCATCGCCGCGGCGGGCATGCTCGCCGGCCACGCGGGGCTGAAGCGCTATCCCTACGGGCGCGAGGGCGGGCTGATGAAGCTGGTGGCCGAGGTCGTGGGGGTGGAGGGCCAGGCGCGCACCCTGGACGGGGCGATCTACCTGATCGATCCGGTGGACCCGTCCTCGATCTTCCCCGAGGCCATCGCCCTCAAGCGCCAGTGCGTGATCCACGGCAAGCCCTTCATCTCCACCGTGGCCAGCGCGCGCGACTGGGTCGAGAACGAGCGCGTCCACGCCGGCCTGGCGCCCGACCCCGGCGCCGACCGCTTCCACGCGCTGGAGTCGCAGACCCTGGCGCTGATCGCGCACGATGCGATGAAGCCGCAGATGCTGGCCTTCGCCGCCGAGCACTACGACGTGCTCAGCCGCTTCGCCCGGCGCGTGGCCACCGGCACCACCGGCCAGCGCCTGAACGAGATGGCCTGGAGCCGCGGCTGGCCGCAGGACACGCCCTGGGTGCACCGCTACCTCAGCGGCCCGATGGGCGGCGACGCGCAGATCGCCGACCTGGTGCTGGAGCGGCGCTGCCAGCGCGCGGTGTTCTTCGAGGACCCGCACGTGGCGCGCCAGCACGAGGCCGACATCCAGTTGCTGGAGCGGGCGGTGACCACCGTCACCGACGAGGCCGTGTGCATCACCTCGCCGGCGGTGGCCGCGCGCTGGGTGGCGGCCGTGCGCCTGCGCCAGGCCCTGCGCGGCGCCTGAGCCGGCATCGCCGGCCGCCCGCATGTGCGTCGTCGCCTTCGCCTGGAACGCGCATCCGCGCTGGCGGCTGGTCCTGGCCGGCAACCGCGACGAATTCCACGCCCGCCCGACCGCGCCGCTGGCGCGCTGGGACGACGCCCCGCAGGTGGCGGCCGGACGCGACCTGGAAGCCGGCGGCACCTGGCTGGGCGTGGACGCGGCCGGCCGCTGCGCGCTGGTGACCAACGTGCGCGACCCGCGCGCGCCGCAGGAGGGTGCCTCGCGCGGCCACCTGGCCGGCGACTGGCTGCGCGGGGACGAAGGCGCGGTGGAGCACGCCCGCGCGTTGCTGGCATCGGCGGCGGACTACCGTCCATTCAACCTGGTGCTGTTCGACCGCCAGGCCTGCGCCTGGATCGGCAACACCCCGCGGCCGCGCGCGCTGCGTCCGGCCGACGGCGTGCACGTGCTGTCCAACGCCGAGCTGGACACGCCCTGGCCCAAGGCCACGGCGCTGGGCATGCGCCTGCACGCCTGGCTGGGCGGCGGTGAAACCGACGACTTCGCCCCGCTGCTGGAAGCCCTGGCCGACGAGCGCACCTGGCCGGACGCGCAACTGCCCGACACCGGCGTCGGCCCGGAACGGGAACGGCGGCTGTCGGCGGCCTTCATCCGCGGAGCCGACTACGGCACCCGGGCCAGCACCGTGATCGCACTGGACCGCGGCGGCGGCGGCACGATCGTCGAGCGGCGCTGGGGGCCGATGGGCGCGGCGCTGGGCGAAACCCGGCTGGAGCTGCCCTCGCCGGCATAGGGGCATGCCCCGGGTCCGCACATCCGAAACGCGCATCGCGCCGAGGCAATGCGGCGGCTCGCCCCCCTTCCCTTGCCGGCGCTGCGGGGCATGTCCCGCCGCGCTCGACGGTCCAGGCGCAGGTGTTCGCAGGCATGGGACGCGCACGTTCCGCACCGCCCGCGGCATCACGCACCGATACGCGGCCTTCACCGCGATGAACGCACGCCGTCGCCGCGCGCGCCCGTTCACCCGGCGCTGAAGCGGCCACGGGCACGGTGGCGCCCCCGGAACCCGCAAAACAGGAACGTCCCCATGCGCAACTCCACCGCCCTGATCCTCCCGGCCCTGCTGGCCGCCGCGCTGGCCGCCGCGCCGGCGATGGCCGGCTCCGGCGGCAAGCAGACCCTGACCGAACCGCAGGTGCGCGCATTGCTGGCCGAGCAGGGCTTCACCCGCATCGACGACCTGGAATTCGAGGACGGCATGTGGGAGACCGACGCCACCGGCGCCGACGGCAACCGCGTGGACGTGCGCGTGGACCCGGCCAGCGGCAAGGTCTTCGCCGAGGGCATGGTCTCGCGCCTGAGCGCCGAGGACGTCAAGGCCAGGCTGACCGCCGCCGGCTACTCCAAGGTCCACGACGTGGACTACGACGACGGCATCTGGGAGGCCGAGGCCGAGCGCCCGGACGGCAAGGACGTGAAGATCCGGGTCGACCCCACCGACGGCCGCATCCTGGGCATCGAGAACGACTGACCCTCCCTGGCCTTCAGCCGCCGGGCGCGGCGGCGGCGTCCTCCCCCTCGGTCGCCGCGCCCGGCCGCGCGTAGCGCCAGCCCACCGCCCACGCGCAGGCCAGCAGCGCCGCGGCCAGGAACCAGGGCGCGCCCGGCAGGTGCGCCGGCGCATCGGCGCCGACGAACAGCGCGAACACGTTGGCGAACAGCAGCGGTCCGGCGATGCCGGCCAGGCTCACCAGGCTCATCAGCGAGCCCTGGATGCGGCCCTGCACCTGGGCGCCGACCTGGCGGGTGATCAGCGCCTGGGTGGCCGGCGCGGCCAGCGCCCACAGCGCGCTCACCGGCAGCCCGAGCATGAATACCCAGCCGCTGCCGGCCATCCCGTACACCGCGAACCCGGCCACCCCGCAGCCCAGCCCCAGCAGCAGCGTGCGCCGCTCGCCCAGCGCCTTGACCGTGCGCCCGACCAGCCCGGCGTTGACCGCGATGCTCAGCGCCCCCACCACCGCCAGCACCCAGCTCACCTCGCGCGGGCCCCAGCCGTAGCGGTAGTCGGCGAACAGCACGAACACGCTCGGGTACACGTAGTGCGCCAGGTTGGCCAGGAACACCACCGCGGCCAGGCCGAACACCTGCGGGTAGCGGCGCAGCAGCGCCAGCGCGCCGAACGGGTTGGCGTGGGAGACGTCGAAGCGCGCGGTGCGCCGCTGCGGGGGCAGCGACTCGGGCAGCACGAACAGGCCGTAGAGGAAGTTCAACAGCGCCAGCCCGGCGGCGAACCAGAACGGCAGGCGCAGGTCGATCCCGCCCAGCCAACCGCCGATCAGCGGGCCGACCACGAAGCCCAGGCCGAAGGCCGCGCCGATCATGCCGTAGCTGCGGGCGCGCTTCTCCGGCGCGGTCACGTCGGCGATGTAGGCGTTGGCGGTGGTGAAGCTGGCCGCGGCGACGCCGGAGATGACCCGCCCGGCCAGCAGCATCGGCAGCGAGGTGGCCAAGGCCATGAACACGAAGTCCAGGCCCAGCCCCAGGCAGGACAGAAGGATCACCGGCCGCCGCCCGTAGCGGTCCGACAGCGCGCCCTGCACCGGCGTGGACACGAACTGTACCGCCGCGAACACCATGCCGAACACGCCCACCCAGCGCGCCGCGGCGGCGATGTCGCCGCCGGTGAACCGCTCCACCAGGTGCGGCAGCACCGGGATGATCACGCCGAAGGCCAGCACGTCGATCAGCACGGTGAAGAAGATGAAGACCAGCGCCGCGCGCCGTGCGCCCGGCCGTTGCCGCTGGGAGGAATCCACGCGTCCGCCTTTTCGTGTGCAGGGGATGGCCCGGACGCCACGCCTCAGGCGCGGCCGTCGACCCGGATGGCCGCGCAGTGTAGCCGCCGCGGCGGCGACGGTACCGGCTCCTGCAGAAGGGCGCTCAGTCCTCCAGGGGCAGCACCGCGATCGTCTGCACCAGCGCATGGCGCGCGCCCGGGGCCAGCTCGACCACGTCCGGCCCGGCGTTGGCCGCTTCCAGGCAGAGGAACTCGCGCCAGTGCGCGCCGACGTCGGCCATGCGTGCCGCGGCGGACTCGCCCGGGTTCCACACGATCGCGGTGCGCCCGCCGCGCACGCTCAGCTCGATGCGCCGGCCCAGGCCGGGATCGACCAGGCGGTACGCGCCGCCGGCCGCGCCGTAGAGGCGGTCGCTGCGGCCGGGGTCGCGCGGGTCCAGCAAGGTCCAGTCGCCATGCTGCACGTGCGTGGCCATGCCGTCGTTCTTGTCCAGGTAGGCCCGCCCGTCCAGCCCTTCCACCCGCACCTGCGCGGCGTCCGCCACGCGGAAGTAGTTGTGCAGCGCCTCGGTGTAGCGCACCGGTTCGGGGCCGGCGTTCTCGGTGACCAGGGCCTGCTCCAGGGTGCGGCCGATGCGCAGGGTCATGCGCAGGCGCAGGGCCAGCTCGGCCAGCGGCGGCGGCTCCAGTTCCAGCACCACCGTGCCGTCGTCCTCGCGCCGGGCACCGGCCAGTTGCCAGGGCAGGGTGCGGACCAGGCCGTGCGCCGGCACCTCGGCGGTCTGCCCCTGGCGGCCGAAGTACGGCCAGCATACCGGGGTGCCGCCGCGGATCGGCGTGGGCAGCGCGGCCCGTTGCGGCGACACCCACAGCGCATCGGCCTGCCCGGCCGGCACGAAGGACAGCAACTGGCCGCCGAACAGCGCCACTGCGGCGCTGGCGTGCGGGGTCCGGACCAGCAGTGCATCCAGGCCCTGGAAGGTACCCAGGCGCAGGCCGGGGATGTCGTGCGGCATCGAGGAGATCCTCTGCGAAACGGGGGAAGGCGAGTGCACCAGCCCACCGTAGCCGGGGGGCAGGCGAAAGGCGGTGGGCGCAGGTGCGGCATCCACGCCGCTGGAGAGGTCCGTGCCGGCCGGCGCGACCGAAGCCTGCGCGGGGCCGCGCGCAGGCGCGCAGGCCGCCAGGCCGAGGGCGGCCAGGTTCAACAGCAGGGAAGGCACGGGATTCATGCCGCAGCGCCGATCGGGAAGGCGGCCATGATAGCCAAGCGCACCCGGCTCCCCGGCAGCACCCGGGTGAGCGCCATCGCATCGTCGGTGCGCTTCGTGGCGCCGATCCGTGCCGCGCGGCCGCCCCAGGCGCCGCGGTCAGTCCGCCGCGCGCCTGCGCCGCAGCAGGCGCAGGCCGAAGCCGTCGGCCTCGCCGCCCCAGGCGCCTGCCACCTCCAGGCCGGCGGCGGCGGCCAGCGCGGCGAAGCGCGCGTCGCGGTACTTGTGGCTGTACTCCACCAGGATGGCCTGCCCGGCGGAGAAGGCGAAGCGGCGGCCGGCCACCCGCACCGCCTGCGCGCGCCGGCTGACCAGGTGGGTCTGGATGCGCTCGCGCGCCGCCACGTAGCGGGCGCGGTGGGCGAACCCGTCCAGGTCGAAGTCCGCGCCCAGCTCGCGGTTGATCCGCGCCAGCAGGTTGAGGGTGAACGCGGCGGTGACCCCGGCCGCGTCGTTGTACGCGGCCTCGATCGCCGCCGGGTCCTTGACCAGGTCGATCCCGACCAGGGCCAGGCCGTCCTCGCCCACGGTGGCGGCCATCGCCCGCAGCAGCGCCACCGCCTCGGCGTCCTCGAAGTTGCCCAGGGTCGAGCCGGGGAAGAACGCCAGCGTGCGCGCCGCCGCCGTGGCCGGATGCGGCAGCGCCAGCGGCGCGGTGAAGTCGGCGCACAGCGGCAGCATCGGCAGGCGCGGGAAGCGCAGGCGCAGGCGCGCCACGCAGGCGTCCAGCGCGGCGGCGGAAATCTCCACCGGGGTATAGGCCACCGGTTCCGGGAGCGCGCCCAGCAGGCACTCGGTCTTCAGGCCGCTGCCGCTGCCGTACTCGACCACGCGCGCGCGCGGCCCGACCCCGGCGGCGATGTCGCCGGCGTGGCGCGCCAGCAGCGCCCGCTCCACCCGGGTCAGGTAATACTCCGGCTGCCGGGTGATGGCCTCGAACAGGGCCGACCCGCGCGCATCGTAGAAATACTTGGACGGCAGCCGCTGCGGCCGGTGCGCCAGGCCCGCCAGCACGTCCGCGCGCAGCGCCGCGTGCGGGTCCGGCGGCGCGGCGCGCGCGGCCACGCTCATGCCGCGTCCCGGGCCAGGCGCAACCCGGAGAACTGCCAGCGCGCGTGCGGCGGGAAGAAGTTGCGGTAGCTGGCGCGCACGTGCCCGCGCGGGGTGGCGCAACTGCCCCCGCGCAGCACCCACTGCCCGCACATGAACTTGCCGTTGTATTCGCCGGTGGCGTCCTGCCACGGGCGGAAGCCCGGATAGGGCAGGTAGGCGCTGCCGGTCCATTCCCAGACATCGCCGTAGAGCTGCTGCAGCCCGGCGGCCGTGGCCGGCCGCGGCTGCAGCAGGCCGTCGTCGGCGAAGTGGCCCTCGGCCGCCAGCGGCGCGGCGGCCTGCTCCCATTCCGCCTCGCCCGGCAGCCGCGCCCCGGCCCAGCGGGCGAAGGCATCGGCCTCGTAGTAGCTCAGGTGGCAGACCGGCGCGTGCGCCGGCAGCGCGCGCAGCCCGCCCAGGGTGTAGGCCCGCTCCAGGTCCGGTTCCCAGTACAGCGGACGCTGCCAGCCCTCGGCCCGGACCTTCGCCCAGCCGTCGCTGAGCCACAGCGCCGGCGCGCGGTAGCCGCCGTCCTCGACGAAGCCGCGGTATTCGGCGTTGCTCACCGGCCGGCTGGCCAGCGCGTGCGCCGGGACCAGCGCACGGTGCCGCGGCGACTCGTTGTCGTAGGCGAAGCCGGGCGCCTGCGGCCAGCGCGGCGCGCCGATCCGCACGATGCGCTCGTCCACGGCGATCCACGCCAGCGGCATGGGCGCGGCGGCCGGCGGCGCGGGCAGGTCGTCGCGGTAGGCCGGACGCAGCGGATGGCTCCACAGCGCGTGCTTGATGTCGGTCAGCAGCAGCTCCTGGTGCTGCTGCTCGTGGTGCAGGCCCAGTTCCAGCCGGTCGCGCGCCACGGCGGGCAGGTCGCCGGCCTGCAGCGCCTGCAGCACGCGCGCGTCGACCCGCTCGCGGTACTCCAGCACTTCTTCCAGCGACGGCCGCGACAGCAGCCCGCGGCGCGGGCGCGGGTGGCGCGGCCCGGCGCTGTCGTAGTAGCTGTTGAACAGGTAGTTCCATTCCGGCCGCAACGGCGCCTGGCCAACCGGCTCCAGCACGAAGCGCTCGAAGAACCAGGTGGTATGGGCCAGGTGCCACTTCGCCGGGCTGGCGTCGTCCATGCTCTGCACCATGGCGTCCTCGGCCGAGAGCGGCGCGGCCAGGGCGCGGCTGGCGGCGCGCACCTGGCGGTAGCGCGGCTCCAGCGCCACGGCGGCCGGGGGCGGGGCGGGGGCGGCGACGGACGGCATGCGCCCACGCTAGCGCCGTCGCCATGAGCGCCGCGTCACGGCCGCGCGCGGGTCAGGCCGTATCGCCGTCCACGTAGTACCAGCGTCCGCCCTCGCGGACGAAGCGGCTGCGCTCGGCCATGCGCACCGCGCTGCCGCCGCCGACCCGGTAGCGGGCGACGAACTCGACCTCGGCGCGGTCCCCGGCGGCGCGATGCTCCTTCACCTGCAGGCCCAGCCAGACCACGCGCCGGGCCTCGGGGTCGTCCAGGTCCAGCGCCGGGGGGCGGGTGGACGGGTGCCAGGTGGCGCGCAGGTAGTCGGGCAGGCCCAGCACGTAGGCGCTGTAGCGCGAGCGCATCAGCGCCAGCGCGTCGGGCGCCGGCGCGCCGGCATGCCAGCGGCCGCAGCAGTCCTCGTACTCGCGGTCGATCCCGCAGGGGCAGAGCATGGCCTTCGGCTCCCGAGGCGCCTTCAGCGGCGCCCCGCCTCGATGAAGCGCAGGAACTCGGCACGGGTGCGCGCATCGGCGCGGAAGCTGCCGCGCATGCTCGAGGTCACCATGCTCACCCCGCGCTTGTGGATGCCACGGGTGGTCATGCACTCGTGCGTGCCTTCCACCACCACGCCCACGCCCAGCGGGTGCAGCACGTCCTGGATGCAATGGGCGATCTGCGCGGTCATCTTCTCCTGCACCTGGAAGCGGCGCGCGTAGGCTTCCACCACCCGCGCCAGCTTGCTGATGCCCACCACCTTGCCGTCCGGCAGGTAGCCCACGTGCACCCGGCCGATGATCGGGGCCATGTGGTGCTCGCAATGGCTTTCGTACTCGATGTCGCGCAGCACGATCATCTCGTCGTAGCCGGCCACTTCCTCGAAGGTGCGCTGCAGGTATTCGCGCGGGTCCTCGCGGTAGCCGCTGAACCAGTCGCCGTAGGCCTCGGCCACGCGCCGCGGGGTGTCCAGCAGGCCCTCGCGCGAGGGGTCCTCGCCGGCCCAGCGCAGCAGCGTGCGCACGGCCTCCTCGGCCTGGGCCTGGGTGACGGAAGCAGCACTGCGCGGGGAATCGGACATGGCCTGCGGCGGAAACGGCGAGGACGGCCATGGTACCGCGTCCGCGCCATCGTCCTTCTCCGGCCATGATCGCGCCACGCGGCGCAGCGGCGTCGCGCGCGGGCCCACCGCGGGCGCCGCCACGGGGCGTGGTCCTGGGTACCGCAAAGACCGGCGGCGGCATGACCTTCCGCATTGGCCTGCCCCGCCGCCCGGCAACACAATGCGGGCCATCCCCTTTGCCCGGAGAGCTCCCGTGCGCCATGCATCCGCCCTCAGCCTGCTCGCCCTGGCCCTGGCCGCCTGTTCCCCGTCGCCGTCCACGGGGCCGTCGGCCTCGGCGTCCGTGGCCGCCGAGGCGCCTTCGCAGGAAGAGTCGCAGCGCCTGAACGCCTGGTTCGACGCCAAGTACGAGGCACTGCTGCGCTTGCGCCCGATGCAGTTGACCTTCCTGGGCCGCAAGGAACTCAACGACCGCCTGGACGACATGTCCGAGGCCGCCGCGCGCGACCGCCTGGCCTGGCTGGAGGCCTCGGTGGCGGAAATGGAGGCGGACTTCGACCGCGACCGCCTGGACCCGGAGGCGCGCCTGTCCTGGGACCTGTGGAAACGCCAGTACGAGGACGCGCGCGACGCCCTGCCGTTCATGGCCAACACCTACCTGTTCAACCAGATGAGCGGTACCCATGCCTCGCTGCCCACGTTCCTGATCAACTTCCACAAGGTGGAGGACGAGCGGGACTACCTGGCCTACGTCGCGCGCCTGAACGCGGTGCCGGCCATGTTCGGCCAGTTGCTGGAACGCGCCGCCGCCTCGGCCGCGCAGG
The DNA here is from genome assembly GCF_014202435.1 of Pseudoxanthomonas broegbernensis. Lineage (GTDB taxonomy): Bacteria > Pseudomonadota > Gammaproteobacteria > Xanthomonadales > Xanthomonadaceae > Pseudoxanthomonas > Pseudoxanthomonas broegbernensis. The sequence continues at coordinate 288,295 of NZ_JACHGU010000004.1, forward strand.
GCATCCGCCCGCCGCGCTTCGCCTACCAGGGCGTGATCGACCAGTCGCTGAAGGTGGTCGGCGGCGCGCCGTTCGACGCCGGCGCCGACAGCGCGCTGTGGGCCGATGCCCAGGCCAAGGCCGACGCGCTGGCCGGGAAGGGCGCCATCTCCGCCGCGCGCGCGGCCGAACTGAAGGCGCTGGCGCGCCAGGCGCTGCTGGACAGCGTCGCCCCCGCCTACGCCCGCCTGGTCGCCTTCGCCCGGGAAGAACTGCCCGCGGCCACGGAGAACGCCGCCGGCGTGGGCGCCACCCAGGCCGACGGCGCGGCGTACTACCGCCACCAGTTGCGCCAGAACACCACCACCGCGATGAGCGCCGAACAGATCCACCAGCTCGGCCTGTCCGAGGTGGCGCGCCTGCGCGGCGAACTGGAGGCGGTGCAGCGCCGGATCGGCTTCCAGGGCGACCTGCAGGCCTTCTTCGCGCACGTGCAGGACGACGGCGCGCGCCTGTTCCCCAACACCGACGCCGGCCGCCAGGCCTACATCGACGAGGCCACCGCCGACATCGACAACATCAAGCAGCACCTGCCCGCGTACTTCGGCCTGCTACCCAAGGCCGACCTGGTGGTGCGCCGGGTGGAGCCGTTCCGCGAGCAGCCCGGCGCCGCCCAGCACTACTACCCCGGCACCCCGGACGGTTCGCGCCCCGGCATCTACTACGCGCACCTGGCGGACATGGACGCCATGCCCAGGACCGAGCTGGAGGTGATCGCCTACCACGAGGGCCTGCCCGGCCACCACATGCAGATCTCCATCGCCCAGGAACTGACCGGCGTGCCGACCTTCCGCACCCAGTACCGCAGCACCGCCTACACCGAAGGCTGGGGCCTGTACGCCGAATGGCTCGCCAAGGAGATGCCCGGCACCTACCGTGACCCTTACTCCGAGTACGGCCGCCTGATGTCGGAGATGTGGCGCGCCATCCGCCTGGTGGTGGACACCGGGCTGCACGCCAAGGGCTGGACCGAGCAGCAGGCGGTGGACTACTTCCGCGCCAACAGCTCGGTGCCGGACGCGGCCATCCGCTCGGAGGTGCAGCGCTACCTGGTCATCCCCGGCCAGGCCACGGCCTACAAGATCGGCATGATCAAGCTCCAGGAACTGCGCGCGAAGGCCGAGGCCGAACTGGGCGAGCGCTTCGACCTCCGCGGCTTCCACGACACCGTGCTCGGCGGCGGCGCGCTGCCGCTGGACTTGCTGGAGCAACGCGTGGACCGATGGATCGCCGCGCGCAAGCGGGCCTGAGCCTCTCGACCAAGCCGGGGGCACGCGAGGGCCGGACCACGGCCCACCCCCTCCCTGACCCACGGCCGCGCCCCGCATGCCGGCGGCGGCGCGCGCGCCGGCCATGGCGAGCAAGGCACGGCCGTGGCCGGCAAGGACGGAGCGATCCCCGCGATCCGGGCCGACGACATCGCCGGCCCGTGCCGGCGCCCGGCCGCCGGGCGATTTCACCCGGCGCTGCCGCGCATCGTCCTACGGTGGCGCGGACCCCATCGCCGGAGACTTCCGATGAACCGTCCCGTCACCGTCACCGCACCGAACCCGGGCTGGATGGTGCGCGGCTTCGCGGCGCTCCTGGTCCTGGTCGGGCTGCCCATGGCGGCCGGCGGGCTGTGGCTGCTGTTCCTCGGCGGTTCCTGGTACTACGCGCTGGCCGGGGCCGGACTCCTGGCGGCGGCGGCGCTGCTGTGGCGCGGCCGCCACCTCGGCGCCTGGACGTTCTGGATCGTGCTGGCCGGCACCGTGGCGTGGACCGCCTGGGAATCGGGCCTGGACTATTGGCGCTGGGTGCCGCGGCTGGGGCTCATGGTCGCCCTGGGCCTGGTGCTGGCGCTGCTGTTGCCGCGACTGGACCGTCCGCCCCGCCGGCGCGCCGTGCCGGTGCTGGCCGGCAGCCTGGCGGCGGTGTTCGTGGCCGCCTTCGCCCTGGCGTTCCTGCCGCATGGCGCGCGGCAGCCCGGGCAGGTGCCGGCGCCCGGCGGGCTGGCCCAGGTGCCGGCCGCGCCCGGCGCCCAGCCCAAGGATGCCCCCGCCCCGGGAGACTGGGCCGCCTGGGGCCGCGACAATGCCGGCACCCGGTTCTCGCCGCTGGCGCAGATCACCGCGGACAACGTCGGCGACCTGCGGCGTGCCTGGGTCTTCCGCACCGGCGACATCCCCGAGCGCAACTGGGGCGCGGAGACCACGCCGCTGAAGGTCGGCGACCGCCTGTACCTGTGCACGGCGCGCAGCCAGGTGATCGCGCTGGACGCGGCCACCGGCGAGGAACAGTGGCGCTTCGACCCGGGCGTGGACGATGCGTCCATTCCCTACACCGCCGCCTGCCGCGGGGTGGCGTACTACGAGGTCCCCGCCGCCGACACCGCCGCGTCCGCGGCGCCGGCCTGCCGCCGCCGCATCGTCAGCGGCACCCTGGACGCGCGGCTGCTGGCGCTGGACGCCGATACCGGCCTGCCCTGCGCGGATTTCGGCGACAACGGCCAGGTCGACATCACCGTGGGCATGGGCGACACCCCGCCGGGCTACGTCTCCATCACCTCGGCGCCGACCATCGTCCGCGGCGTGGTGGTGACCGGGCACCAGGTGCTGGACGGGCAGATGCGCTGGGCACCGTCGGGCGTGATCCAGGGCTACGACGCCGTCACCGGACGCCTGCGCTGGGCCTGGGACATGCTGCACCCGGAACGCGATGGCGCCCCGCCCGGCCCGGGCGAGGAATACGCGCGCGGCACGCCCAACATGTGGACCACCGCGGCGGGCGACGAAGCCCTGGGCCTGGTGTACCTGCCGATGGGCAACTCGGCCGCCGACTACTGGAGCGGCCTGCGCACCGACATCGAGAACGCCTACAGCAGCGCGCTGGTGGCGCTGGACGTGGATACCGGCCGCCCGCGCTGGCACTTCCAGACCGTGCGCATGGACGTGTGGGACTACGACCTCGGCTCGCAGCCGACCCTGGTGGACCTGCCCACCGCCAACGGCAGCGTGCCGGCGGTGATCCTGCCCAGCAAGCAGGGCGACATCTACGTCCTCGACCGCCGTACCGGCCGGTCGTTGTTCGAGGTCGAGGAACGGCCCGCGCCCACCGGCGGGGTGGAGCCGGAACGCCGCGCCAGGACCCAGCCGCATTCGCTCTACGCCACCCTCGCCCAGCCGGAGCTGACCGAGCGGGACATGTGGGGGCTGACCCCGCTGGACCAGTTGGCGTGCCGGATCAACTTCCGCCGCGCCAGCTACAAGGGCCTGTACACCCCGCCCACCGCCGACCGCCACTTCATCGAGTACACCGGCTACAACGGCGGCTCGGACTGGGGCAGCGTGGCGGTCGATCCCAGCCGCGGCGTGATCGTGGCCAACTACAACGACATGCCCAACTACAACATCCTGGTCCCGCGCGAGGAGGCCGACCGGCGCGGCTGGGCACCGCGCGAGGAAGCCCGCGGCGGCAGCCTGAGCGAGACCAGTGCCGAAGGCGCCGGCGACCCGCAGGCCGGGACCCCGTACGCCATCGACGTCAACGCCGGCTGGCGCATGCCCGTCACCGGCCTGCTGTGCAAGGAGCCCCCCTATGGCGGCATCCGCGCGATCGAACTGACCACCGGCCGCACCCTGTGGGACCGCCCATTCGGCGAGGCCCGCGCCAACGGCCCGTTCGGGATCCGCTCCGGGCTGCCGCTGGACATCGGCACGCCCAACAACGGCGGCCCGGCGGTCACCGCCGGCGGCCTGGTGTTCATCGCCGCGGCCACCGACGGCCTGGTCCGCGCCATCGACATCCGCACCGGCAAGACGGTCTGGAAGGACGTGCTGCCGGCCGGCGGCCAGGCCACCCCGATGGTCTACGAGGCCGGCGGCCGCCAGTACGTGGCGATCGTGGCCGGCGGCCACCATTTCATGGAGACGCCGGTGGGGGACTACGTGATCGCCTACGCCCTGCCGCGCTGAGCGGGCGGGCGCCGCGCGAGAAGGGCCCGCACGACGGCGGCGGGACCGCCGCGGCCGCCATGCCCCTTGAAATCGCACCGCCTGCTCGCACATCGGGGGCTCGACCCGGCCATCCACAAGGACCTCCCGATGACCACCGCCGCCGCTCCCCAGACCCGCCCCTTCGAAGCCGAAGTCGCCCAGGTGCTGCACCTGGTGACCCACTCGCTGTACTCGCACAAGGAGATCTTCCTGCGCGAGCTGGTCTCCAACGCCTCCGATGCCTGCGACAAGCTGCGCTTCGAGGCGATCGCCAGTCCCGAACTGCTGGCCGGCGAGGGCGAGCTGCGGATCGAGGTCGGCAGCGACAAGGCCGCCCGCACCATCACCCTGCGCGACACCGGCATCGGCATGGACCGCGACGAGGTGGTGGCCAACCTGGGCAGCATCGCCAGTTCCGGCACCCGCCGCTTCCTGGAGGCGATGAGCGGCGAGCAGAAGGCCGACGCGCGCCTGATCGGCCAGTTCGGCGTGGGCTTCTATTCGGCCTTCGTGGTGGCCGACCGGGTCACCGTCCTCACCCGCCGCGCCGGCGCCCCGGCCGAGGCCGGGGTGAAGTGGGAAAGCGACGGCCGCGGCGAGTACACCCTGGAGGAGGCCCTCGTGCCGGAGCGCGGCACCACGGTGATCCTGCACCTCAAGCCGGGCGAGGACGAGTTCCTCGACGACTGGAAGCTGCGCTCGCTGATCCGCGCCTATTCCGACCACGTCGCCTTCCCCATCCGCGTGCCGAAGCGGGCCGCGGCCGGCAAGGACGACGAAACCCAGGCCGATGCCGCGCCGGAATGGGAGACGGCCAACGATGCCTCGGCGCTGTGGACCAAGCCCAAGTCCGAAATCCCGGACGAGGACTATCGCCGCTTCTACGCCTCGCTGGGCCACGACTTCAACGCGCCGGCCGCCTGGACCCACAACCGGGTGGAAGGCAGCCAGAGCTTCACCACCTTGCTGTACCTGCCCGCGCAGCCGCCGCTGGACGTGCTGATGGGCGGGCGCGACGAGCGCAAGGGCCTGAAGCTGTACATCAAGCGCGTCTTCATCATGGACGCGGCGCAGGAACTGCTGCCCAACTACCTGCGCTTCGTGCGCGGCGTGGTCGACGCCGACGACCTGCCGCTCAACGTCAGCCGCGAGATCCTGCAGCACAACCGCCAGCTCGAACGCATCAAGGGCGCGTGCGTGAAGCGGGTGCTGGACCTGGTCGAGAAGCTCTCGCGCGACGCGCCGGAGGCGTTCGCCGCCTTCCTCAAGGCCTTCGGCAACACCTTGAAGGAAGGCATCGTGGAGGACGCCGGCAACCGCGAGCGCATCGCGAAACTGCTGCGCTTCGCCTCGACCAAGGGCGAGGGCGCGGCGCAGGCCGTCTCGCTGGACGACTACGTCGGGCGCATGGCCGCCGGCCAGGATGCCATCTGGTACGTCACCGCCGACGGCCACAAGGCCGCCGCCGGCAGCCCGCAGCTCGAAGCCTTCAAGGCCCGGGGCATCGAGGTGCTGCTGATGTCCGACCGCATCGACGCGTGGATGGTGGGCCACCTGCACGAATACGCGGGCAAGCCGCTGCGCCACGTGGCCAAGGGCGAGCTGCCGCTGGACGGGGCGGAGAAGAAGCGGCAGGAAGACGCCGCCAAGGCCGCCGCGCCGCTGCTGGACAGGCTCGGCGCGCTGCTGGGCGAGCGCGTGGAGCAGGTGCGCGTATCCGCGCGCCTGACCGACTCGCCTTCCTGCCTGGCCCTGGCCGAGCACGAGATGGCCCCGCACCTGGCGCACCTGCTGCGCGAGGCCGGCCAGGCCGTGCCGGAGAACCGGCCCACCCTGGAGATCAACCCGCAGCACCCGCTGCTGCGCAGGATCGAGGACGAGACCGACGAGGCCCGCGCCGCCGACCTGGCCACCCTGCTGCTGGAACAGGCCGAACTGACCGCCGGCGCGCCGCTGGCCGACCCGGCCGCGTTCGTGCAGCGGATCAACCGCCTGCTGGGCTGAGCACCGCCCCGCACCACGGGTGCACCCCTTCCGTCCGCATCCGCGACGCCGGCGCCGGCCGCCTCGTGGATGCAGGCGGAAGGCTCATTCCCCGGACCGTTCGCCCAGCCGCCATCCCAATCCCGACCAGCGCACGGCGTGCCGGCGCAGGGCGGTATCGAGCACCTGCGCGCGGCCGGCCAGGTGCAGCTCGGACCGCGCGCGGGTGATGCCGGTGTAGACCAGCTCCCGCGACAGCACGCGGTTGTCCTTCGCCGGCAGCGCCAGCCACACGGCATCGAACTCCGAGCCCTGGGCCTTGTGCACGGTCATGGCGAAGGCGCTGTCGTGCGCGGGCAGGGTGGCCGGGTGGAAGGCACGCGGCCGGTCGGGATGCTCGCCGGGGAACCAGGCCATGAGCTGGCCGTCGTCGTCGCGCAGGCAGATGCCGATGTCGCCGTTGAACAGGCGGTGGCGGTAGCTGTTCTCGGTGACCAGCAGCAGGCGGCCGTGGAAGAAGCCGCCCTGGGCGCGGCCGGCACGGGCCGCGCTGCGTTGCGGCGCGGCGGCCAGGCGCTGGGAGAGCAACGCCTCGATGCGGGCGTTGAGGGTCTGCGCGCCCTGCGGGCCTTCGCGCACGGCGGTGAGGATGCGCAAGGCGCCGGCCCGGATCAACGCCTGCGCGGGGGTCCCGGCCTCGGCCAGGGCGGTCCAGTGGGCGAGGAAGCGTTCGCGCTGGAGCGGATGCTGCAGCGGGTCGGCGGCGTCGGGATGGTAGTGCACGCCGTCGAGGCGGCCGCCGCGCAGCAGGTCGAGCGCGGCCCCGGCATCGCCCTCGCGCACGGCCGCGGCCAGCGGGGCGAGGTCCAGCGCGGCGGACTGGCGCCAGCCGCGGGTGAGCCGGACGTGGCGGGCGGGCAGGGCTTGCGGGGGGTCGCCGCGCAGGCGGGAGTCCGGCGGCCGGGCCTGCGTGGCACCGGTGCCCACCGCGTCCGCGCCCGCACCGGGACCGCGGTCGATACGCACCGGCGCGGCCGGGGGGGCGTCGACCGGGTCGCCGAGGAGCGGCTGCAGCGCTTCGGTATCGTCCGGGTGCAGCCGCAGGCCGTCGCCGGCGGCGGCGAGGATGCCGGCGAGTACGTCGCCGGCTTCCACCGAGGGCAACTGGTCGGGGTCGCCGAGCAGGACCAGGCGGGCGCCGTCGGGCACCGCGTCGACCAGCTTGGCCATCAGCGGCAGGTCGATCATCGAGGCCTCGTCCACCACCACCACGTCCAGCTCCAGCGGGTTGTCGGCGTGGTGGCGGAAGCCGGACGAATCGGGAATCGTGCCCAGCAGGCGGTGCAGGGTGCTGCCGGCGGCGGCCAGCGGCGCCAGCAGCGGCGCGTCGATGCCCTCGGCGGCCAGCCCTTGCGCGGCCTTGCGCAGGCTCTCGGCCATGCGCTCGGCGGCGCGTCCGGTGGGCGCGGCCAGGGCGATGCGCGGCGCGGCGCGTCCGGCCTGCGCGGCCTGTGCGGCCAGCAGCACCAGCAGGCGCGCGATGGTGGTGGTCTTGCCGGTGCCGGGGCCGCCGGTGACCAGCACCAGGGAGTGGCGCAGGGCCACGGCCGCGGCGCGCGCCTGGCGGTCGTCGCCGCTGCCCGTCCGCGGGAACAGGCGCGCGAACAACGGCGCCAGCGCCGCGATGCCCGGCGCCTCGGGCGCCTGGCCGCCGAGGCGGCGCAGGCCGGCGGCCAGGCGCCGCTCGTACTCGCGGTAGCGGCGCAGGTAGAGCAGGCCATGTTCCAGCACCAGCGGCGCGTCGGCCGGCGCCGGTGCGCCGCCGTCTTCCGATCGCCACACCCAGCGCGAGGCGGCCAGCGCGCGCATCCACGCCTCGGGCGCGGGCCAGTCGACGTCGGCACCGGCCAGCGCCTGCGGCTGCGCGGGATCGAAGCCGGCACGCCCGGCGGCCACCGCATGCGAGGCCAGCGCGGCGGCCAGCAGCACCTCGCCGGGCGTGTCCGGGTCCAGCCGTCGCAGGCTGTGGGCGAAGGCGTGGTCGAGGGTGCGCAGCCGGCCGTCGCGGCGCAGGCGTTCGAGCAGGCTCATGCCGCCGGCCCTCGCGGCGCATCGCCGGCGAACAGCGCATCGAGCGCATGCACCAGTTCCGGCGCGAAGGTCCAGGCCTGCACGCCGGGCGAATCGGCGCGGCCGGCGTCGATGCCGCGGCAGAACAGGTAGCGCACGCCGCCGAAGTCGCGCGCGTAGTCGTAGCGTCCGCCCAGGCGGAAGCGCAACCAGCGGTGCAGGGCCAGGGTGTAGATCAGCGCCTGCAGCGGGTATTCGCTGTGCTCCATGGCCTCGGCCAGGTGCGCGGGGCCGTAGCCGGGCAGGCGGTTGGACTTGTAGTCGAGCACGTACCAGCGTCCGTCGTGCAGGTAGGTCAGGTCGATCAGGCCGGTCATCAGGCCTTCCAGGGTGCGGCGCGCGCCGAAGCCCTGGCGGCCCCGCAGCAGGCCGTGCGCGTGCAGCAGCGCCAGCAGCCGGTCGACACGGGTGGGCGCGAGCGCGAACTGGAACTCGATCTCCGCCCGGCGCTGCGCGTCCGCCAGCGCCGCCAGGGCGATGCCCTCGGGCAGGACCACGGTGAGGGTGTGGCCCACCAGTGCGGCCAGCGCGGCCACGCCCTCGTCGATGTCGGCGGCGGCATAGCCGCCGTGGCCCAGGGCCTCGACGATCCTGGCGCGTTCCGCCTCCGGCGCGGGATCGCCCGCGCGCCAATGGCGCCAGGCGGCGAAGTCGGCGTGCTCGAACACCTCGTGCATCACCACGCCGAAGCGGGTGCCGCCGAAGCGCGCATCGCTTTCTTCGTCGGGCGTGGCGGCATCGATGGCCGGCTCGTCGCCGCCGCCCGGGACGGGCTGGGTGGCCGCGGCGGAGGTATCGCCGCCGGCATCGGCGTGGGCGAGCTGGGTGAAGCTGTAGACCCACCAGTCGCCGGCCAGCGGCCGGGTGGCCATGCGCGCCGGCGGCACCGCGCCTTCGGCCTCGGGCGGCAGCCAGGGCAGGGCCTCCGGCGGCGGCGCGTCGTCGAGCACGATGGCGCCGGGCGCCAGGGCGGCGAGCGCGTGCGCATCGGCGATCATGGGCCACAGCGGCGACTGGGCGTGGTTGTAGAACTGCCCGCCGGCCAGCCACAGCGCATCGCGCGCGCGGGTCAGGCCCACGTAGAGCAGGCGCGCGTCCTCGGCGCGCTGGGCGGCTTTCCAGCGCTCGCTGGCCTCCTCCCATCCGCCGGCCCGTTCCGGCAGCTTCCACTGCAGCACGCGGCCGTCGGCGCCGTCGTGCACCACCACGCGCCGGCCCGGGTCCGGCGGCTTGCCGCCGATGCCGGCGTACGGCAGGAACACCAGCGGGTATTCCAGGCCCTTGCTCTTGTGCAGGGTGACCACCTGCACCCGGCGCGCGTCCGACTCCAGGCGCAGCAACTGCGCATCGTCCTCGGCGCTGGCGGTGCCGATGGCGCGCCCCAGCCCCTCGACCAGGCCCTGCAGGCCGAGCGCGCCGCGCTGGGCTTCCTGCAGGTGCTCGGCCAGTTGCAGGTAGTTGGTGAGGCGGCGCTCGCCGTCCAGCAGGCCCAGCAGGCGCGGGGCGTGCTGGGCGCACAGATCGTTCACCAGGGCCAGCGGGCCGCCCTGCTGCAGGCGGTCGCGCCAGGCCAGGGTGGTCATCCGCCACCGGTGCAGGGCCTGGCCCTCGGCGTCGAGCGCGGCGATGCGCCGCGCGTCCTCGCCGACCAGCACGGTGGCCAGGGCGGCGCGCAGGCGGCCGTCGTCGGCGCCGTGCAGCAGGGCCTGCAGCAGCGCGTGCAGCTCGTGCGCCTCGGCGGTGGCGAACAGGCTCTGCCGGCCGGCGGCCACGGCCGGGATGCCCGCCGCCGCCAGCGCCTCGCGGATGCGCGCAGCCTCGTGGTGCCGGCGCACCAGCACGGCGATGTCGCCGGGCTGCAGCGGACGGCCATCGACCATGGCGCGGCCCGCGCGCGCGTCGGCCAGCACGGCATGGATGGCGGCCACGCAAGCGCGGGTGGCCAACTCGCACGAGTGCGGCGCGCTGTAAGGCTTGTGTCGGCCGTCCGCGTCCGGCGGGGGCGGGGGCGCGCGCCACAGCACCAGCGCCGGCGCCGGCGCGCCGTTGCGCAGGTAGTCGGCATCGGCGCGGTTGCCGCCGGGCGCGACCGGGCGGAACCGGATCCGCGGATCGGCGAAGGCCGAGGTTCCCGCCGCCGGGTCGCCACCCGCGAGCGCGGCGTCGGCCCGCGCGTACAGCGCATCGATCGCGCGCAGCACGGCCGGCCGCGAGCGGAAGTTGTGCGTCAGCGGCGGCGCCTGCTCGGCGGTGGCGCGCGCGGCCAGGTAGGTCTCCACGTCGCCGCCGCGGAAGCCGTAGATCGCCTGCTTGGGATCGCCGATCACGAACAGCGCCGGGTCGCCGCTGCGCGCGCCGAACACTCGGTCGAAGATGCGCCACTGGCGCGGGTCGGTGTCCTGGAACTCGTCGACCAGGGCGATGCGGTACTGCGCCCGCAGGCGCGCGACCAGCGCGTCGGCCTGGGCGCCGTCCAGCGCATCGGCGAGGCGGTCGATCAGGTCGTCGTAGGTCTGCACGCGGCGCTGCCGCTTGTGCAGGGCCAGCCGGCGCCGGGCGTCGTCGCGCAGGCGGTGCAGCAGCGCCACCTGGCGCGCCTGGCGGTACTCGTCGAGCCGGGCCAGCGCGGCGGCGTAGTCCTCCACCGCGCCGCACAGCGGCGAGTCGGGGGTGCGCCCGGCGCCGGCCTTGCTGGTGCGCGCCCGCAGGGTGTCGCGCTGCAGTTGCGGCAGCTTGGCGTGGTCGAACGGCACGTCCGGGTCGCCGGCCGCGCACCAGGCCTGGAGCGTGGCGAACAGGTCCTCGATCCACGCCGCCTTGTAGCTGCCGCCGTGCAACACCTTGCCGTCCACCGCCGCCAGCAGCGCGGTGCGGAAGTCCGCGCCGTGTTCGCGGCCGGCGGCGGCGAGCCCCCGGGCCGCCGCGCGCAGCATCGGCGCCGGGTCCGGCAGCGCGGGCGCCGGCGGCGGACGCAGTTCCGGTTCGCGCGCCAGCAGCGACAGGTCGCGCGCCAGCGCCCGGGGGCCCTCCGGCCACAGCGCGGCCAGGTCGTCGACGCCGTCGGCATCGGCCGCGTGCGTGCGCCACAGGTCGGCGGCGATGGCCGCGCGCAGGGCATCGTCGTTGGCCAGCAGCTCGGGGGTGTCGAAGCCCTGGCCGCTCTCCAGCGCATGCTCGCGCAGCACCCGGGCGCAGAAGCCGTGGATGGTGAAGACCGCGGCCAGGTCGATGCCGTCGGCGGCCTGGCGCAGGCGCCTGCACACGGAGGCACGCGGTTCGCCGCTGCGCGCCAGGTGCGCCTCGATCAGGCCGTGGGTGAGCGCGGCCTCGGGCTGGGCGTCATCGTGCGCGCCTTGGCCGGGCCGCGCCGGGTCGACGGCCAGCTCCGCGGCGAGCAGCAGGCGCTTGCGCACCCGGGCGCGCAGCTCCTGGGTGGCGGCCTCGGTGAAGGTGACGGCCAGGATCCGTTCCACCGACAGGCCGCGTTCCAGCACCAGCCGCACCACCAGGGTGGCCAGGGTGAAGGTCTTGCCGGTCCCGGCGGAGGCCTCGATGGCGCGCACGCCTTCCAGCGGTACGGTGAGGTAGGCGTCCTGCGCGGCGCTCATCCGGCGTCCTCCGCGTCGAACGCGGCGGCCAGCCCCGCCAGCGCGCCGGGATCGACGCCGGCGTGGACCTCGCCGTCCTGCACGGCGGCGAACACGCTCATGGCCAGGTCGGCGAAGCGCAGCAGCAGGGCCGGGTCGGCGAAGGGATCGAGGCCGCGCAGCGCCAGCCGCAGCGCGGCCTGCCGGCCTTCGGCGAAGCCGTTCTGGCCGTTGCCGTGCCAGCGCGTGGCGGCGGCCTTCACGCCGCGCACGGGGTCGGGCGCGCTGAACAGCTCCCACGCGCTGTAGGGCGCGAACGGCAGCGGTTCGCGCAGCCCCTGCGCGCGCAGTTCCAGCAGCCGGCGCAGCGCCGCGCGCGCGGCTTCCGGCGCCAGCGGCGGACGCAGGTGCGGGCCGAGGCGGCGGCCTTCGCCCTCGTGGAATCCCGCGAGCGGCAGCTCGATTCCGGCAGCGGAGGCCAGCAGCCAGTCCAGCCCGCTGCGGATCGTGGCCGGGCCGTTGGGCTTGCCGAAACGCAGGCGGGCGATGCCTTGCGGGTAGGCCTCGCCGATGCGGCCGTGCAGGCGCACGCCGTCGAGGGTCGTCTCCACCGCCAGCGACCGCGGCTGCGCTTGGCCGCGCCACTGGCCGAAGGCATCGGCGTAGGGCGCCAGCTCACGGCGCAGCGAGGCCAGCACGCGCCGTCCCGGCGCGCCGCTGGGCAGCAGCCCGCGCGCGCGCAGGTCGGCATGGATGGCCGCCTCGCTGTCGTCCTGCAGCAGCGTGTCGAACACCGCGCGCTGCAGGCGCGCGCGCTCCAGCCCGGGGCCGGGCGCGACCAGCGGCTCCACGTCCTCGCCGCGGGCCTCGGCCTCCGCCAGGCGCAGCCCCAGCCGCTTCAGCCACGCCTCGGCCGGATGCAGCAGGAAGCGGCGCAGCGCCTCGACCGGCAGCGAGGCATCGGCCGCGGCCGGTTCCAGCGCGTCGCCCGCGAACCACGGCGGCGGCATCGCGCGCGCCGCGGCCGACCCGGCGGCGGCGGCGCGCCACGGCCGCTGGTAGGAGAACTGGCGGGGATCGCCACCGGCGCCGAACGCCGCCGGCGAGAACGGCTGCAGCGGGTGCCGCAACACCAGCGCGCGCGCCGCGTCCGCATCGGGCAGGTGCTGGGCCGCGGCCGCCTCGATCAGTTCGGACACCAGCACCGACGGTTCGCGCGCGCTGCCGTCGCGCGGGTCGGCGCCCAGCCAGCTCAGGTAGAACACGTCCTGCGCGGAGGCGAACAACTGCAGGAACAGGTAGCGGTCGTCGTCGCGGGTGGAGCGGTCGCCATGGCGGCGGCGCTGCGTGCCCAGCTCGGCGGTGAGGCGGTTGAGCCCGGCGGCCGGGTCGCGGCGCGGGAACTGGCCGTCGTCCATGCCCAGCAGGCAGATCACCCGGAACGGCAGCAGCCGCATGGGCACCATGCGCGCGAAGCTGACCCCACCGGTGAGCAGCGGGGCGCGGGTGTCGGCCTCGCCCAGCGCCGCGGCGAAGTGCGCGCGCACCGCCTCGCCCGGGACCGGCGCCTCGAAGCCGGCCTTGTCCGCCTCCGAAGCGAACGCGTCGATCAGCGTGCGCAGGCGGTCCAGCGCGCGCTGCCCGCGCGGGGTGGACGGCGGGTGCGGGACCAGGGCCTCAAGCAGGCCCAGCAGGCGCTCGCGCCAGCGCGCCGGCGGCATGGCCTCGGCCAAGGCGCGCTCGTACCGGGCCAGCACGCGCAGCAGGCGCAGCAGCAGGTCCAGCGCGTCCAGCGCGCCGCCTTCCAGCGCCGGCAGCGGCGCCACCGCCTGCGCCGGCCCGGCCACCGGCGCCGGGTCGCCGGTGGCGTGGCCCAGCAGCAGGCGATCCACGGCGAACTGCCAGGTATAGGCGTCGTCCTGCGGCGCGCCGTGGCGGCCGCGATGGGCCGCGTCCAGGCCCCAGCGCGCACCGGCGGCATGCAGCCAGCCGCGCAGGCGTTCCAGGGTGGCCGCATCCAGCCCGGCCGCCTCGGCCAGCGGCGGGCTGGCCAGCAGGTCGAGCACCTCGTCCAGGCCGAAACGCGAAACCGGCAGCGCCAGCAGGCGCAGGAACGCGGCGGCCAGCGGCTCGCCGGCCAGCGGGCTGGCATCGGCCACCGCCCAGGGGATCGGGTCGCCCTGGCCGTGGCCGCCGAACACCGCATCCAGGTAGGGCACGTACGGATCGATGTCCGGCGCCATCACCGCGATCTGGCGCGGCTGCAGCGGCGGGTCGAAGCGCGGGTCCTCCAGCAGCGCGCGCAGGCGGTCGTGCAGCACCTGCAACTCGCGCAGCCGGGTGTGGCAGGCGTGCAGTTGCAGGCTGGGGTCGTCCGCCTCGACCTGCGGGCGCAATGCGGCGCCCGGCTGCGCGCGGCGGTGGAACAGGTCGGCCTGCAGCCGCCGCAGCAGGCTGCCGCCCGGGCCGGCCTCCGGATCGGCATAGGCGGCGATCTCGCCGGACGGATGCACCGCCTCGTAGCTGCCCAGCAGGGCCATGAAGTCGCGCCCGGCCGCGCCCCAGGCGCGCAGCAGCGGGTTCTCCTGGTCCTCGGCGCCGAAGGGGTCGGCCGCGCCGGCACGCAGGCGCGCGCCCAGGGCCTGCAGGTCGCCCCAGTATTCCTGGGTCGGGGTGGGCAGGTAGAAGTGCAGGGTGCCCGCGCGCGCCTGGGTGGCCAGCACCCGCAGCACGTCCGGGGAGACGTTGAGGGTGGCGAAGGCGAACAGCCGGGGCGGCAGCCCCTGCGGCAGCGGCCGCTCGGGGCCGGCGAAGCGTTCCAGGTAGGCCTGGATGCGGCGTGCGCGGTGGTCCAGGCCCGTGGCGACCCGCCGCCAGAGGATGGCCTGCGGGTCGTCCGGGTCGGCGCCGGCCTCCCATCGCAGCAGCCAGTCGCGGCGCCAGGCCTGGTACTTCTCGAACACCGAGGCCAGTTCGCGGGCCAGGGTCCAGGGCTTGAGCGGATCGGCGCCGGCCAGGTAGCCGGCCAGGCGGGCCATCGCCGGCTGCGCGAGCAATGCCCGGTCGGTCAGCGCGGCATACAGGCGCCAGTGCAGGCCGGCGGCATCCAGGTCGTCGTCGCCGGCGCCAAGGTTGGCGGCCAGCGCATGCGCCACGAACTGGCCCGGCGCCAGGAACTCCACGTTGGCCACCACGCCGTGGGTGGCGGCCAGGTGCGCCTGCAGCCAGCGGCGCATCGCCACCTGCGGGATCAGCACGATATCCGGCGCCAGCGGCGACTGCCCCGGCACCGGTTCGCGCAGCGCCTGCGCCAGCAGCCCGGCCAGCACTTCCAGCGAATTGGAGTGGTAGAGGCGGAAGTCGGGCGGCGCGGCGGGCATCGCTCCATCTTGCCGCAGCGGCGTCGCCGCGGGCGAGAGCGTACCGGCGATGGCCGTGCCGGGCGGAACGCCGGCAAGGGCGGCTTCGCGCTGGCCGGCGGCGGCCTGGACATGGGCGCGCTGCAGCAGGGCGGCATGGCCGGGACCTTAGCTGTTCGCGCTGGGCGGGCTGGTGGTCACCATGATCCTGCCGTCCAGCCACGCCACCTTGATGCTGACCCTGGCCGCGCTGGCGGGTGGGCAACTGCAACTGGAACAGGGGCTGGCCATGGCGAGCGGCTCGAACGTGGGCAGCAGCGTGGGGACCGACCTGGTCGGCATGCTCGGCGGCAACCGCAGCGGGCAGCGCCTGGCGCTGGCGCACGCTGTTCAACGTGGTCACCGCGGCGCCGGCGCTGGTACTGCTGGTGCCGCTGACGTGGGGCATGCAGGCGCTGGCGCGGCTGGGCGGCTTCGGCGACAATGCGCTGCTGCAACTGGCGCCGTTCCACACCTTGTTCAACGCCGGCGGCGTGGCCCTGTTCTGGCGGTGGCGGACGGCCCGGTGCGGGTCGAGCGGCTGCGCGCGCGCCCTCTCGGCGATGCGGCGCTTGAATCGGCCGATGCCGCCGCCGCGGTCGCCCTCGAACTGCGCCACCTGGGCCACCTGAGCCTGGCAGTGATCTGCCAGGCGCTGCGCCTGCCGGCCAGCCAACTGACCGCGGCGCGGCCGGACGAAGCCGGGGTTGCACCGGACCCCGGCACCTGCGTCGACGCCGAACTGCTGTGCCAGCAGCGGGTGAAGGGCGTGTACGGCGACCTGCTGGCCTTCATGAGCCGGCTGGAGCTGCCGCTGGACGAGGAACACCGGCGTTTCTGGACCGGCAGCCAGATGGCGGCACTGCAGATGGTCAACGCGGTCAAGGACGCCAAGCACCTGCAGAAGAACCTGGGCCAGCGGCTGCAGGGGCCGGACTCGCCGGTGCGGGCAGCCTACGTGGACCTGCGCCGGCACCTGTTCGGCCAGATCCGGGCGCTGCGCGCCATCGCCCTGGCCGATGGCGACGACGGCGCATCGCGGCTGCGGGACCTGGACCGGAAAGCGGCCGCGTTCGACGCACGCTTCCGCACGCGACTGTTCGAGCAGGTGCGGGCGGGCCGCTTCGACGCGCTGGAAGCCGGCTCGCTGCTCAACGACCACGGCTACGTCGAACGCATCTACCGCAGCCTGCGCCAGGCGCTCGCCTTCGCCGAGGAACCCGATTCGCTGCAGCGGCTGCGCCGGCTGGCGGGAGACGCGGTGCCGGAGCGGGCCTAGGCGAGGGCGCGGCGCACGGAAGAGGGCGTTCCGGTTGCACGCCCTCCAGGAGCCGGGCGCCCGGCCCGCCACGGCCGGTGCCGAGGCATCGCCGACGCCGCGTCCGCGACAGAACGGACCACGCACGGCGATAATTCCTGTACTTGGCGGTTCAATCGATGGGTTAAGATTCAGTTTGCCTTGCGCATGATGCGCCGCTTGATGGCTTACCTCCGCCAGGGAAAGCACGCCCACGCATGTCCGCTTCTTCCGCCAATGCCGTCGCCCTGCAGGGAGCCCGCCTGGACCGTGGCGGGCGCACGATCCTGCGCGACCTGGACCTGACGGTCCGGCGCGGCAGCATCGCCGCGGTGCTGGGCCCGTCGGGCACCGGCAAGTCGACCTTGCTGGCCGCGCTCACCGGCGAGCTGGCCCCGGCCGCGGGCCAGGTGCGGGTGTTCGACCGCCAGGTGCCGCGCAGCGCGCGCGCGCTGCTGGAAATGCGCAAGGGCATCGGCGTGCTGCTGCAGGGCAACGGCCTGCTCACCGACCTGAGCGTGGCCGACAACGTGGCCCTGCCGCTGCGCACCCATACCGACCTGCCGGCGCCGGTGCTGGAACGGCTGGTGGCGATGAAGCTCAACGCGGTGGGCCTGCGCGACGCCGCCGGCCTGTACCCGCGCGAGCTGTCCGGCGGCATGGCCCGGCGCGTGGCGCTGGCCCGCGCGCTGGCGCTGGACCCGCCGCTGATGCTGTACGACGAGCCGCTCACCGGCCTGGACCCGATCGCCTCGGGGGTGATCACCAGCCTGATCCAGCGCCTGTCGCGCAGCCTGGGGCTGACCAGCATCATCGTCTCCCACCACGTGCGCGAGACCCTGCCCATCGCCGACCAGGCCGTGGTGATCGCCAACGGCGGCATCGTCTTCGACGGCACCCCGGCCGCGCTGGAAGCCAGCGACGACCCGCTGCTGCGCCAGTTCCTGCGTGGCGAGCCGGACGGGCCGATCCCGTTCGAGGGCGGGGCCGCCCCGGGCGCCGCGCGCGCGCAGGCCGCCTGAATGAGCGTCGCCGCCATGACCGCCACCGTGCAGTCGCTGGGCCGTGCCGGCCTGTTCTCGCTGTCGGTGCTGCGCGCCTCGCTGCCCACGCGCGACTTCTTCGCCGAGCTGGTGCGCGAGATCTACAAGACCGGCGGCCGCTCGCTGCCGATCATCGCGGTGGGCGGCGCCTTCGTCGGCCTGGTCCTGACCCTGCAGGGCTACCGCACCCTGACCACCTTCGGCGCCTCCGACGCGCTGTCCACCCTGCTGGGCCTGTCGCTGTACCGCGAGCTGGGGCCGGTGCTGACCGCGCTGCTGTTCATCGGCCGCGCCGGCAGCTCCATCGCCGCCGAGCTGGGCCTGATGCGCGCCACCGACCAGATCAAGGCGCTGGAGCTGATGGCCATCGACCCGGTGGCCAAGGCGGTGGCGCCGCGCTTCTGGGCGGCGGTGCTGTGCGTGCCGCTGCTGACCGGCTTCTTCTGCTCGCTGGCGATCAGCGCAAGCTGGTTCGAGGCGGTCAAGGTGCTGGGCCTGGACAACGGCACGTTCTGGGCCGCGCTGCAGGGCAGCGTGGATTTCTGGGACGACTTCGGCGTGGCCCTGCTGAAGTCGGCCGTGTTCGGCGGCGTGGCCGCGCTGGTGGCCGCCTACGTGGGCTTCCACGCCGAGCCGACCATCGAGGGCACCTCGGTGGCGACCACCCGCGCGGTGGTCAACGCCTCGTTGCTGGTGCTGATGCTCAACTTCGTGATGTCCGCCTTGCTCTTCCAGTGATGCGTCCCTGGATGCCCTTTGTTCAGACCCGTTCCGATAGGTAATCCGCCCATGGCAATCCGTGGTCCCAGGCTCGAATTCGCGGTTGGCGCCTTCCTCGTGCTGGCGCTGGCCTCGCTGCTGGTGCTGGCCTTCGCCTCGACCAACCGCCAGTTCGGACTCGGCGGCGGCAGCTATCCGCTGACCGCGCGCTTCTCCAACCTCGGCCAGTTGCGCCTGCAGGCGCCGGTGAAGATCGGCGGCGTGGTCGTGGGCCGGGTCGACAAGGTCGAGCTGGACCCGGTGAGGTTCGACTCCATCGTCACCCTGGCCATCGACCAGCGCTACGCCGAGCTGCCCGCCGACACCTCGGCCGGCATCTTCACCAGCGGCCTGCTGGGCGAGAGCTACATCGGCCTGCAGCCGGGCGGCGACCCCGAGGCGCTGCGCCCGGGCGACGAGATCGCCTTCACCCAGCCGGCCATCGACCTGATCCAACTGGTCGGCAAGTACATGTTCGGCGGCGCCTCCGGTGGCGAAGCCGGCGCGTCTCCCCCGCAACCCATGGAAGAACCCCTGCCATGAAGCCCCTGATCCTGTCCCTCGCCCTGGCCCTGCCGCTGCTGGCAGGCGTTCCCACCGGCGTCCACGCCCAGCAGGCCGCCACGGCCGCCACGCCCGGCAAGCAGGTGGTCGAGAACGGCACCCGCATCCTGGCCACGCTGCAGCAGCGCCGCACCGAGTTCCTGAAGGATTCGGCCGCGCTGAAGACCTTCATCGACGGCGAGCTGCGGACCAGCTTCGACCGCGAGTACGCCGCGCGCCTGGTACTGGGCCCGCACGGCCGCGGCGCCAGCGACGCCGACGTGCGCCTGTTCGCCGACGCGATGTCCGACAACCTGATGCAACGCTACGGCTCGGCCCTGCTCAGCTTCGAGGGCAAGCCGCGCATCCGCCTCAAGTCGGAGACCCCGCTGCCGGGCAACCGCGGGGTCAAGGTCGCCACCGAGCTGCTGCGCGACGGCGCCGACCCCGTGCCGGTGGACTACCTGGTCCGCGACAACGGCGGCTGGAAGATCTTCGACGTGATGGTGGAAGGGGTGTCCTACGTGCAGACCTTCCGCAGCCAGTTCGACGCCCCGCTGCGGCAGAAGCCGATCGCCCAGGTGGCCGCCGAGCTGCGCAGCGGCACCCTGCAGGCGGCGCATGGCAACCCCTGAGCCGGCGGCCCTGCGCCGCGACGGCGCGGTACTGCACGTGGAAGGCCACCTCGACCGCGCCGCCGTGCCGGCCCTGTGGCGGGCGGCGCAGCCGCTGCCGGCCGGCGTGGAGGCGCTGGACCTGAGCGGGGTGCGCTCGCTGGACAGCGCCGGGCTGGCGCTGCTGGCCGAACTGGCCGCGCGCATCGCCGCCGCCGGCACCCGGCCGCGCGTGGCCGGCGAACCGCCCGGCCTGGCCGAACTGTGCGCCGCCTACCGGATGGACCCGAACCTGGACTACGCGGGAGCGACCCGATGATCCGCCCGCTCGCCGGCCTGGTGCTGCCGGCCCTGGTGCTGCCGGCCCTGCTGCTGGCCGGCTGCGCCAGCGCGCCGCGCACCGCCGCCGCACCCGCCGCACCCGCCGCACCCGCCGCGGTGGCGGCCAGCGCCATGCCCGTCGCCAGCGACGACGCAGCGCATGCCGATGCCGATACCGATGCCGCGCCCAGCGACCCGGCGGCCGTGGCCGCCCCCGCTGCGCAGGCCATGCCGGCCGAGGAGGACGCATCCGCCAGCGTCGACAGGCCCGTACCGACCGAGGCCGAGGACGACTACGCCGCACTCTATGGCGCCCCCGTCGAGGCGGCGGCGGACGCCGCGCGCCCGGCCTACGATCCGTGGGAACCGTTGAACCGCCGCATCCACGGCTTCAACAACGCCGTCGACCGCGCCATCGCCAAGCCGCTGGCCAAGGCCTACGTGGCCGTGGTCCCGCCGCCGCTGCGCCTGGGCGTGAGCAATTTCTTCGACAACCTCGGCTCGCCGCTCACCTTCGTCAACCAGGTGCTGCAGGGCCGGCCGCGCGACGCGGTGCAGACGCTGGGCCGGTTCGTGGTCAATTCCACCCTGGGCATCGGCGGCCTGTTCGACCCGGCCAGCGACCTGAAGATGAAGCGCCGGCGCGAGGACTTCGGCCAGACCCTGGGCGTGTGGGGCTGGTCGACCTCGCGCTACGTCGAACTGCCGTTCTTCGGCCCGCGCACGGTGCGCGACGTGCTGGGCCTGGCGGGCGACGCGCCGCTGTCGCCGATCCGGCAGATCGAGGAAGACAAGGTGCGCATCGGCCTGCAGGGCCTGCAACTGGTGGATACGCGCGTGCAGCTTCTGTCGCTGGACGCGTTGCGCGAGGCGGCGCCGGACGAGTACGCGATGACCCGCGACGCCTGGCTGCAGCGGCGCAACTACATGATCGACGTCGATCGCCGCCGCCACGACGCGGGCGAGCTGCCCGACTACCTGCGCGACGAGGAGCGCGACCCGACCGTACCGGCGGGCGCGATGCCGATTCCCGGCGGCTGAGCGCGCGATCGCGCGGCCTGGGATTTTCTCCCGCTCCGCGCGGGCGGCGCAGGACGGACCGACGGGTCATAGCGCGTGCGCGGCGCGCAAGTGTGTGCACGAGGCTTGCCGCGGTTGCGCGCTCTTGGTCCGGGCACGGCCGCCGACTGGAGCCGGCCCCTACGGAAAGGCAGCGATGGAAGCGATGGATCGGGGCGTGCAGGGGCCGGATTAGCGGCTCCGGCGCGCAGGGCGATCAGTCCTGCGCGGCGCCCGGCGGCGCCAACGGCTCGATCGCGTCCGGCTGCAGCTCGGCCGGCAACGCGCGCCGCGCCTTGCTGCCCAGTTCGGCCAGGCGGCGGGCGCGGTTGAGCGCCGACTGCGGGGAATCCACCAGGCGGTTGCGCGCGCGGTTGAACGCCTGGCTGGCGTCGTCCAGGCGCTTGCCCACGGTATCGAACTCGGCGAGGAAGGCCGACAGCGCATCGAGCACGCGGCCGCCGACCTCGCTGATCTCCAACGCCTGCTTCTGCACCTTGTCGCGGGTCCACAGGCGTTCGGTGACGCGCAGCAGCGCCATCAGGGTGTTGGGCGAGGCGAACACCACCCGGCGGTCGAAGGCGTAGCCCTGCAGGTCGGAGTCGGTGCCCAGCGCCGCCGACAGCGCGCCCTCGATCGGCACGAAGGCGATGGTGATGTCCAGGGCGTCGCCGCCGACGGCCTTGGGGTAGTTCTTCTCGCCCAGATCCTTGACGTGCTGGCGCAGGCCCACCGCATGCCGGCGCAGGGCCTCGTCGTGCTGCTCGGGCGTGGCCGCGTTCATCGCCTCCTGCCAGGCCACCAGGTTGAGCTTGCTGTCGACCACCACCTTGCGCTGGTCGGGGAAATGCACGACCACGTCCGGCCGCAGCCGCGCGCCCTCGTCGTCCACCGCGTGCTGTTGGCGCTGGTAGTGGGTGCCCTCCTCCAGGCCGGAGCCGCGCAGCACGCTGTCCAGCATCAGCTCGCCCCAGTCGCCGCGCACCTTGGCGCTGCCCTTCAGGGCGCGGGTCAAGGCCGCGGCCTGCGCCGCCATGTCCTGGTTGAGCGTCTTCAGCTCGCCCACCGCGCCGAGCAGGCTGGCGCGCTCGCGCGCTTCCTCGCCGTAGACCGCGTCCACCCGCTGGCGGAACTCGCCCAGCTTGTCCGAGAACGGCTTGAGCAGGCCCTCGATGTCGGTGCGCGACTGCACGGTCGCCTGCAGCACGTTCTTCTCGAACTGCCGGCCGCGTTCCTCGAACACCTTGCCGGCCAGCTCGGCGAAGGCGCCGGACAGCTTCTCCTGCGCGGTGTCCAGGTAGGCGCGCAGTTCCTGCTGCGCCTGCCGCGAATGCCGCAGGTCGGCCACCACGCGGGCGTGCTCGCCATGCAGGTGCCGGTGTTCCCCGCGCAGCGCCTCCAGTTGCCCCTCCAGGGCCGCGCCGCGCGCCTGCGCCTGGGCCAGGGCCGCCTCGCGCTCGACCAGCCGGGCCTGCAGCGTGGCCAGCAGGGTGGTCTCGCGCTCCACCCTCTGCAAGGCCTCGGCCAGGGCCTGGGCCTGGACGGCCGCGCGGGCGCGTTCGTCTTCCCGCTCGGCCTCCTGCGCCTCCAGCCGGCCGCGCAACTGCCCGGCCTCCACCGCCGCGGCCTGGGCGCGGGCGCGCTCGGCCTCCAGTGCGAGCGGGGCATCGCCCCTGGCGGCGACGCTGCGCCGCAGCAACATCAACAGCAGGACCAGCACGGCCGCCAGCAGCAACACCACCAGCACGGAGGCGATTTCGAGGTTCATCCGGGCAGTGTAGCGGCGGCGGTCGCGGCAGGTGCGCGCGGTGCCCGGCCGGTCGCGCGCGCGCTACGCCTCCCGATATGGCGGGCGTAGACTGGCCGCATGGCCCGCCGCCGCCACGCCATCCACCTCAAGCGCGCCTACGCGGCCGCCGCGCCGGAGGACGGCCAGCGCCTGCTGATCGACGCGCTGTGGCCGCGCGGGGTGTCCAAGGAGGCGCTGCAGGCCGAGGCCTGGCTCAAGGGCCTGGCGCCCAGCACCGCGCTGCGCACATGGTTCGGCCACGACCCGGCGCGCTGGGAAGCGTTCCGCGAACGCTATTTCGCCGAGCTGGAAGCCAACCCGCAGGCGGTGGCGGAATTGCGCGCATATCTCGACCGCGGCGCGGTGACCCTGCTCTACGGCGCCCGCGACGAAACCCACAACAACGCGGTGGCGCTGCGCCAGTGGCTGCAGTCCAAGCCGGCTTCCGGCCGCCGGTAAGGCCGCGCCGCCCGTTTCAGACCGGCCGGCTCAATCCAGCACCCGGCAGAACACCGCCTTGAGGTAGCGCGACTCGGGCACGCTGGCCAGGAACGGATGGTCGGCGCCGGCGCCGGCCACCTTCAGCACCTGCACCGTGCGCCCGGCGAAGAAGGCCGCGCGCCGCAGCATGTCCAGGAACTGGTCCTCGGCCACCAGCCCGGTGCAGGAGAACGTGGCCAGCAGCCCGCCCGGCTTCACCACGCCCAGGGCCAGCTTGTTCATGTCCAGGTACTTCTTCAGCGCGGGAATCACCTGGTCGCGGTCGCGGGTCATCTTGGCCGGGTCCAGGACCACCGCGTCGTAGCGGTCGCCGCGGACGGCGGCCTCGCGCAGCCAGGGGAAGATGTCGGCCTGGACGAACTTCGGGCGCACGCCGTTGAGCCTGGCGTTGCCCTTGGCGATCTCGATCACGTCCGCGTCGATGTCGATGCCGGTGACCTCGGCCGCGCCGCGCACCGCCGCATACACCGCGAAGCCGCCGGTGTTGCAGCACAGGTCGAGCACCCGCTTGCCGGCGACCTGCTGCGAGAACCACTGCCGGTTCTCGCGCTGGTCGGCGAAGAAGCCGGTCTTGTGCGCACCGGCCGGATCGGCGCGGAAGCGGATGCCGTGCTCGACGATCACCGCCGGCTCCGGCGCGCCGCCTTCGCTGTACACCGGGCGGTAGTCGAAGCTCTCCTGCTTCTGCACGTGCTCGTCGGCGAAGCTGTAGATGCGCGCGCCGGGGAAGTGCTCGCGCAGCGCCGCGTATACCCATTCGCGGTGGCGGTACATGCCGGCGCTGAAGAACTCCACCACCAGCAGGTCGGCGTAGCGGTCCACCACCAGCCCGGACAGGCCGTCGCCCTCGGCATGGACCACGCGCCAGGCATCGGACACCTCGTCCAGCTTCAGCACGTCCCGCCGCAGCGCCACCGCCTCGCCGATCCTGCCCGCGAACCAGCCGGCATCCACCGCCGTCGCCGGGTCGGTCTCCAGGATGCGCAGGGCGATGCGCGAGTGGCCGTTGTAGAAGCCGCGGCCGATGAACTGGCCGTCCACGTCGAACGCATCGACGATCTCGCCCGGCCGCGGCTTCTGCGCGGGCCGCTCGACCAGCTTCTGGAAGATCCAGGGATGGCTGGAACGCCAGGCGTTCTTCAGCCGCACGGTGGGGTAGGGGGTATTCATTGGGGCAATTGTACGGGCTGGCGCTCGTGGCCCGTTCCGGCGCCCGCCACCGGGAAAGCCCAGGCGCGGGCCAGGAATCTTCATCACGCCGTGGCGGCGCGCAGCTCGCGTTCGAGGAACAGGTCCAGCTCGGACGGGTCGAACTGGCGCTCGAACAGCGGCACGGCGAAGCGGTAGCGGTCGCCGTCCTGGCGCAGCACCCAGGCCAGGCGCAGGCGCGCCAGCGACTGGCGCAGGGATTCGATGTCCACCCGGACGCCGTGCGCATCCAGCAGGGCGACCAGGTCGGCCAGGCGCTGCGCGCCGGTCCGGGCGATGCGGTAGACGACGATCCGGTCCAGGCGCGAGGCCGCGTCGTCCTGGGTCAATCGCGCCCAGCCGGCCAGCGCGTCCTGCGCGGCCTGGGAGGCCAGCGCCGCCTGCACGTGCTCGCGGCGGATGCGAGTGCTGCCCGGCGGCAGCGCCTGCAGGCATTCCTGGCAGAGGATGGCGACGAGGTTGGCGCGCTCGCCGCTGGCCTCGACCAGCGCGTCGACCAGCGCCGGGGCCTGGAACGCGATGCCCAGCCGTTCCAGCGGCTGGGTCGCCAGCGCGCGGCAGGCCGCGGTCTCGAGCCCGCCGATGGCGATGACCTCGCCGAAGTTGCGCAGCGGCGACTGGTAGTCCTGGGTCGCGGCCTGGTAGACGTCCCAGAAGCCGGCCAGCATGAAATGCCCGCGGCCTTCCTCGCTGAACGCACGCAGGCGCGCCAGCCCGGGATATCCGTGCGCGGCCTCGTGGCGCAGGAACGGGTCGGCCTCGTCGATCAGCAACAGCGGCGTCCGACCCTGGGC
Source organism: Pseudoxanthomonas broegbernensis (assembly GCF_014202435.1). Taxonomy (GTDB): domain Bacteria; phylum Pseudomonadota; class Gammaproteobacteria; order Xanthomonadales; family Xanthomonadaceae; genus Pseudoxanthomonas; species Pseudoxanthomonas broegbernensis. The sequence continues at coordinate 313,335 of NZ_JACHGU010000004.1, forward strand.
CTGCGCGGACAGCGCGGACAGCGCGGCGTCCAGGTCGGTGTCCGGACCCAGCCCGGCCTCGCTGGCCACGCGCGGCGCCAGGCGGTGGTCGCGCAGGGCCAGGTACAGGCAGCGCACGCGCGGGTGCGCCTGGAAGCGGCGCTGGATGGCCTTCATCAGGCTGGTCTTGCCGAGCTGGCGGCCGCCGACGAGCACGTGGTTGCCCGGCTCCCGGTTCACCACCTGCGCCAGCAGGTGGGCCCGGCCGAAGAACGAGGACGGCCGCGACACGCCGCCGCGTGTCTGGTACGGCGAAATGCGGGTGACCTGCAGTTGCCGCGCCATCGCCCGCACCAGCGCATCGACCGGCTCGGCCGCCAGCAGCCAGCGCGTCTGCGCGCGCCGGTCCAGCGCGACCAGCAGGTTGGCCGGATCGCGGCAGGCGGCGAAGAGCGGGCGGTCGGCGGCGGGCGACGGGCTCAGCACCAGCAGCACGTCCTGGCCGGTCCGCAGCTCGCGCAGGGCGCGCACCAGCTCCGCCGGCGGACAGGACGGGTCGGGCACGTACAGCAGGCAGCGGGCGAGGTTGACCGGCAGGTCCTCGGGCAGGCTCCACTCGAACACCTCGCCGGGCAGGGTCCAGTCGGTGTTGCGCCGCGAACGGGCGCCGACCGCCAGCGCCAGGATCGCGGCCTTCTGGGTCGGCGAGGCGCGGTCGAAGCCCAGCGCCTGCCGCCAGGCATCGGCATCGACGCCGGCGCCGCGCAGCAGGGCGCCGCGCTGGCGCAGCCAGCCCAGCGCGCGGTCCAGCGCGTGCAGGTCGTCGAGCGGCACCTCCAGCAGGCGCGATGGATCGCGCTGCAGCGGCGCCAGCATCGGGTTGCGGTGGAACAGCCAGGCCACCGCGGCGATCGCGCCCAGCAGCAGCGCCGACAGCAGCGCCAGCAGCCATTGCGTGGCGCCCCAGCCGGGGGGCGCCTGGCAGCCCTCGGGAATCCAGCGCCGGGGCAGCACGCTGCCGCGGCCGTCGCACTCCCAGAGCAGCGTGTCCGGATCGTAGCGGTAGCGCACCACCTCGCCGTGCAGGCCCGCGCGGTCGGGCCCGCGCGCCGGCAGCACCACCACCAGCACCCAGGGCCGGGCGGTGTCGAAGGCCAGCACGCTGTGCTCCGGCAGCGTCTCGCCCGGGGGCAGCAGGGTCGCCGGCCATTCGCCTTCGACGGCGACCCGCTCGGCCAGCAGCGCCCTGGCGTAGGCGATCTCGCCCCAGCCCCGGCTCATCACCGGGACCAGTTCGCGGTCCTGCCGGAACAGCACGGCCAGCAGCGGGTTCCAGCGCGCCGGGATCGCCGCGCCGACCAGCAGCAGGGTCGCCAGCGCCAGCAGCGCCATGCGCGGCCAGCGTCGGGGGCGCCGCTCCCGCTCCGGATGCGATCTCACGCGTCCACCAGCACGTGGCGCGCGGCCGCGCGCACGGCCTCGCAGCGCCACGCCAGCCAGCGGCCGTCGGCGGCGTCCCGCGGCGCGAGCAGGTTCGCCCAGTACAGGCGGCGCAGCATCGGATCGATCAGGTAGGGCCGGGCGCGGCCCAGGCGCGGTGCCTCCAGCAGGCCGGACAGGCGCGCGCGGTCCTCGGCAGGTACGGCCAGCGGCAGCAGCGCCTGCCACAGCAGCGGGTGTTCGGCCAGGCGCGCGGTCGCGGCGGCATCGTCGATCCCCGGCGCGGCGCGCAACAGGCGATGGGCGGCATCCAGCAGCGCGGGATGGCCGCCGCTCAGGCGCAGCAGCCGGGGCGCGTCGACGTCGGCCGGCGCGGCGCCGCCATCGTGGCGCAGCAGCGCGCGCAGCGAGGCCTCGTCCATCTCCGGCCAGACCTGCACGTCGGCGATGTTGAGCAGCGACAGGTCGCCGCCCTGGTACTTCAGGTCGGCCAGCGCCTCGCCGCCGCACAGCAGCAGATGCAGGCGGCCGCTGTGGGTTTCGCTGAGGCTGCGCAGCACGCCGGCCAGGGTTTCGCGCAGGGCGCGGTCGCCCTGTTCGAAGCGGCTGACCAGGCAGAACACGCGCTCGCCGGCAGCCAGGCGGCGGCGCAAGGCCGTTTCGAAGGCGTGGTCGGAGTCGATCCCGTCCAGCCCGCATTGCGCGCCGATGGCGTGGAAGTACGCGGCCGGGTCGATCGCCAGGCTGTACGGCGGCTGCAGGTGCAGCACCGAGGCGGCGCCGAAGCGGCGGCCCGCCTCGGCGATGAAGGCCTCGCGGAACGGCGGCTGGCCCCAGTGGGCCTGGCTGAGCAGCATGAGGATCGGATACGGCATCAGCCGGTCCATGCGCTCGAACGCGTCGCGCACGGTCGCCGCGAACGGGCCTTCGGCGACCGACTGCTGCACCGGGTATTCCGGCTCGAACCCGGCGGCCTCCAGCAACGCGTCGGTCTCGGCCTCGGTCAGGCGCAGGTAGCTCGCACAGGCCACCATCCGGTCGCGGTGCCTGGCGCTGGGCATGGCGTCGCCGTTGCGCCAGTTGTTGACCGACTCGCGGCTCATGCCGATCTCGGCGGCCACCGCGCCGGCACTGGCCCGGATGCGGCGCATGTGGGCGGACAGCATCTGCGAGAAGCGCGGGTCGGGCATACCGGCGTGGGCGGCGAGGCGGCCGCCCACGCTAGCGTCCACGCCGGTGATGTCAACCCGGTCGGGCATCGCGCCTGCACCGGTCAGAACAGGACGCGCAGGGCCAGCAGCCAGACCGCGCCCAGGGCCGCGTACTTCAGCCCCAGCACGATCGGGCTCGGCAACGCGTACGGCGTGGCCTGGAGGATGTGCAGGCGCTGGGGGTCGCGCAGGCGGCTGTAGAGCACCACCGCGGCCAGCACCACCAGGAAGCCGCCGATCACGCTGACGCCGGTCGGGCCGAGCAGGTCGAGCAGGCCGGCGAGCAGCTTCTTGCTGCCCTGGCGGCGGCCTTCGTACTCCATATCGCCGGCGGCGCGCACCGCGATCGCGGCGGCGCGCAGGAGCAGCGTGCCCAGGCCGAACACCGTCAGCGCCAGCAGCGACCCGAACGCCGCGCGCCAGCGGCTGAAGTGCGCCTGGTAGGCGCCGAACTGGCCGGCCAGGCGCTCGCGCAGGTGCTCGTAGACGCGCTCGCGCAGGCCGGGGGTGCCGATGTACACCGACACCACCTCGTCGTCCTTGCCGTCGCGGTGGTGGAACTCGATGTCGGTCTCGTGCTCGTTGTACTGCACGCGCGTCATCGCCCGGAAGCCGACGTGCTTGGCGCCCTTGCCGAACACCGCGGCCGGCGAGCGGCCGGACCCCATCGCCTCGACCGCCTGCGCGGCGGCCTCGGGCGTCATCCTGTCGGCGTACACGGCCTCGTCGGTGACGACGATCAGTTGGGTGCGGCCATCCTGCTGGTCAATCCAGTGCTGCATGCGGTTTCCCCGGTCTTGCGGGCGCATCGCCCGTGGCCGCCAGTCTCGGGCGGGGCGGCCGGATACAGAATCGGGAAAGCGTCAGCCGCGCGGCCGCGCGGTTGACGATCCGTCAGGTACGACAGCGGCCAGGGCCGTTTTGGCCACTCGCCGGCGGCGGCATGGACGCCTGCGCACGCGCGCCCGTCGCTCCCCCGGCCCGAACCATACCGGGGGGGCACGCATCCCCCGGCAAAACACGCGACAATATGGGGGTTTCGCCGCCGGACCGCTGCCCGCTCCCTGCCAGCACGCCGCGCCGGCTGCGCCCGTCTCCGCCGTTACGAAAGAGAGCCCCCGCAGACCATGTCGAACTCGCCCAAGATCATCTACACCCTCACCGACGAAGCGCCGTTCCTGGCGACCCAGTCGCTGCTGCCCATCGTCCAGGCCTTCGCCGGCACCGCCGGGATCGCCGTGGAGACCCGCGACATCTCGCTGGCCGGCCGCATCCTGGCGCAGTTCCCGGACTACCTGGGCGAGGGACAGAAGATCGGCGACCACCTGGCCGAGCTGGGCGCACTGGCGACCCGCCCGGAAGCCAACATCATCAAGCTGCCCAACATCTCCGCCTCGGTGCCGCAACTCAAGGCCGCGATCAAGGAGCTGCAGGCCCAGGGCTACCCGCTGCCGGACTACCCGGACGCGCCGAAGGACGAGAAGGAAAAGGACATCCAGGCCCGCTACGACCGGACCAAGGGCAGCGCGGTCAACCCGGTGCTGCGCGAGGGCAACTCCGACCGCCGCGCGCCGGCCTCGGTGAAGAACTACGCGCGCAAGCACCCGCACCGCATAGGCCCGTGGAGCAAGGACTCCAAGTCGCACGTGGCGCACATGGACGCCGGCGACTTCTACGCCAGCGAGCAATCGGCCACCCTCGACAAGGCCGGCAGCCTGAAGATCGAACTGCTCGGCGCCGACGGCAAGACCGTGGTGCTGAAGGAGAAGACCGCGGTCCAGGCCGGCGAGATCGTCGACGCGGCGACCCTGAGCCGCAAGGCGCTGGCCGCGTTCGTCGACGCGCAGATCGACGATGCCAGGGCGCAGGGCGTGCTGTTCTCGCTGCACCTGAAGGCGACCATGATGAAGGTCTCCGACCCGATCATGTTCGGCGTGGCGGTCTCGCGGTTCTACCACGACGCGCTGGCCAGGCACGCCGACGCGCTGGCCTCGGTGGGCTTCTCCCCGGACAACGGCATCGGCGACCTGTACGCGCGCATCGGCTCGCTGCCGGAAGCGCAGCAGGCCGCGATCAAGGCCGACATCGAGGCCGTGTACGCGCAGCGCCCGGCGGTGGCGATGGTCAACTCGGACAAGGGCATCACCAACCTGCACGTGCCCAGCGACGTGATCGTCGACGCCTCGATGCCGGCGATGATCCGCGACTCGGGCCGGATGTGGAACGCGCAAGGCAAGCTGCAGGACGCCAAGGCGCTGATCCCGGACCGCTGCTACGCCGGCGTGTACCAGGCGGTGATCGAGGACTGCAAGGCCAACGGCGCGTTCGACCCGACCACCATGGGCAGCGTGCCCAACGTCGGCCTGATGGCGCAGAAGGCCGAGGAGTACGGTAGCCACGACAAGACCTTCCGCATCCCGGCCGACGGCACCGTGCGCGTCACCGACGACGCCGGCAAGGTGGTGTTCGAGCACGCCGTCGAGGCCGGCGACATCTGGCGCATGTGCCAGGCCAAGGACGCGCCGATCCAGGACTGGGTCAAGCTGGCCGTTTCCCGCGCCCGTTTGAGCAATACGCCGGCCGTGTTCTGGCTGGACAGCGCGCGCGCGCACGACCGCCAGGTGATCGCCAAGGTCGAGACCTACCTCAAGGACCACGACACCGCCGGCCTGGACATCCGCATCCTGGCGCCGGTGGCCGCGACCCGGTTCTCGCTGGAGCGCATCCGCCAGGGCAAGGACACCATCTCGGTGACCGGCAACGTGCTGCGCGACTACCTGACCGACCTGTTCCCGATCCTGGAGCTGGGCACCAGCGCCAAGATGCTCTCGGTGGTGCCGCTGATGGCCGGCGGCGGCCTGTTCGAGACCGGTGCCGGCGGCAGCGCGCCCAAGCACGTGCAGCAGTTCGTGGAAGAGGGCTACCTGCGCTGGGATTCGCTGGGCGAGTTCCTGGCCCTGGCCGCCTCGCTCGAGCACCTGGCCGAGCGCACCGGCAACAAGGCCGCCGGCGTGCTGGCCGCGGCGCTGGACCAGGCCAACGGCCTGGTGCTGGACAACGACCGTTCGCCCGCGCGCAAGGTCGGCGGGCTGGACAACCGCGGCAGCCACTTCTACCTGGCCCTGTACTGGGCGCAGGCCCTGGCCGCGCAGGACCAGGACGCGGGCCTGAAGGCGAAGTTCGCGCCGCTGGCCAAGGCGCTGGGCGAAGGCGAGGCGGCGATCCTGGCCGAGCTGGTCGGTGCCCAGGGCCGGCCGGTGGAGATCGGCGGCTACTACCATCCGGACCTGGCCAAGGCCGGCCCGGCGATGCGTCCGTCGGCCACGCTCAACGCGGCGCTGGCCACGCTCGGGGGCTGAGCGCGCGTCGACACGATGCGCCGACCTGCGAAGCCCGGCCACGTGCCGGGCTTCGCGTTTCCGGACGGCCAGGGGCACCACGCCCCCGCCCGTCCGCATCCCTCCGGATCCTTCCCATGGACGACACCCGCGACATCCTGCTGTTCTCCTACGGCACCCTGCAGTCGGAAAGCGTGCAACTGGCCTCGTTCGGGCGCCGCCTCGAAGGCACCGCGGACGCGATCCGCGGCTACGCCAAGGCCATGCTCGAGATCACCGACCCGGAGGTGCTGGCCAGCAGCGGCGAGCGCTTCCATCCGATCGTCAGCGCCAGCGGCGACCCGGACGACGAAGTCGCCGGCACCGTGTTTCGGATCAGCGCCGCCGAGCTGGAAGCGGCCGACCGCTACGAGGTCGCCGATTACCGGCGCGAACGGGCGCGGCTGGCTTCCGGCGGCCAGGCCTGGGTGTACGTGCGGCGCTGAGCGCCCCGCCCCCGGTGCGCGCGCGGCCCCGCCGGGCCCGCGGCACGTCGGTGGGGGCCCGTGACGGGTTCCCCGGTGTCCGATCGTCCAGCGGCGCGGGCCGGTCGCTGCCGGCGTTCACGCCCGCACGCGCCTGCAGCAGGCGATGGCACAGGTGCATGCTAGGCTCGCCGGCTTCCGCCACTGCTGGAGCACCGCCATGACCCGCACGTCACTTTCCCGCGCCTGCCTGCTGGCCATTTCCCTCGCCCTGGCGGCGCCGCTGGCCCAGGCGGCCGAACCTGCGGACAGTGCGGCCCTGCCTGCGCCCGACGCGGCCCTGCAGGCGTCGATCGACGGCGGTTGGAGGGCTCCGGCCAATACCGCCCGCGACCGGTACCGGCATCCGGGCCAGACCCTGGCGTTCTTCGGCATCGGCCCCGGACAGACGGTGGTCGAGATCACCCCCGGTGGCGGCTGGTATGCGGAGATCCTCGCGCCCTACCTGCAGGCCAAGGGCCGGTACGTGGCCGCGGTGGTCGACCCGGCGGCGGTGGCCGAAGGTGGCGGCCGCGACTACCAGCAGCGCTCGCGCGATGGGCTGGAGAAGAAGTTCGCCGACGCGCCGGCACAGTTCGGCAAGGCCGCGGTCGTCGGCTACGACCCCGCCGCCCCGGTGCTCGGGCCGGCCGGCTCGGCCGACCTGGTGCTGACCTTCCGCAACGTGCACAACTGGCGCGGCGCCGGCCAGGCCGAGGGCATGTTCGAGGGCTTCTACCGGGTGCTCAAGCCCGGCGGCGTGCTGGGCGTGGTCGAGCATCGGGCCAGGGCCGACGTGCCGGCCGACGACAAGAGCGGCTACGTCGGCCAGGCCCAGGTGATCGCGCTGGCGCAGGCGGCCGGCTTCGAGCTGGCCGGCAGCAGCGAGGTCAACGCCAACCCGCGCGACACCAAGGACCACCCCAACGGCGTGTGGACCCTGCCGCCATCGAACAACCATCCCGAGTCCGAGCGCGCGAAGTACCAGGCCATCGGCGAGAGCGACCGCATGACCCTGCGCTTCGTGAAGCCCGCCGGGAAATGACGCGGACGGCGACGATGGCCGGGCCACGCGCGGAACCCGGCGCTCCGGGCCGCCGCGGCGGCGGGCGCGCCGCGAAGCCCCGCGCCCGCGCCCACTTCCGGCCGGCAGTCTCGCTCGTCATCGCCGCCCTCGCCCTGCGCGCCGGCTGAGGGAACGGATGGATCGGCGCGGTTTCATCGCCAGCCTGATCGCCGGCGCGGCGCTGCCGGCGCTGCCCGGCCACGGCTTCGGAGGAGCACCCCGCATGCATGGACTGATCGGAAAGATGCGCGCCCAGCCGGGCCAGCGCGCGGCCCTGGCCGCGATCCTGCTGGAAGGCACCGCGGCCATGCCCGGCTGCCTGTCCTACATCGTGGCCGAGGATGCGGCCGACGCCGACGTCCTGTGGATCACCGAGGTCTGGGACGGCACCGCCAGCCACGAGGCCTCGCTGGCGCTGCCGGCCGTGCGCGAGGCGATCGCCAAGGGGCGGCCGCTGATCGCCGGCTTCGAATCGCAGGTGCGCACCCGGCCGCTCGGCGGGCAGGGCCTGCCGGCGGCCTGAGCCCACGCTCGCCACGCCCCCATGGTGGTCGCGTTCAACAAGCCCCACGGCGTGCTGTGCCAGTTCACCGACCGCTCGGTCCCCGCGCGTCCCACCCTGGCCGGCTTCGGCCTGCCGCCCGGCGTGTATCCGGCCGGCCGCCTGGACCACGACAGCGAGGGCCTGTTGCTGCTCACCGACGACGGCGCCCTCGCCCATCGCCTCACCGACCCGCGGCACAAGCAGGCCAAGACCTACTGGGTGCAGGTGGAAGGCGATCCGCGACCGGAGCAGTTGCAGGCGCTGCGCGACGGCGTCGCGCTCAACGACGGGCCGACCCGGCCGGCGCGGGCGCGCCGCCTCGATCCGGCGCCGGCGCTGTGGCCGCGCGATCCGCCGGTGCGCTACCGCAAGCGCGTGCCCGATGCCTGGCTGGAACTGGTCATCGCCGAGGGCCGCAACCGCCAGGTGCGGCGCATGACCGCCGCGGTGGGACTGCCGACCTTGCGGCTGGTACGGGTGGGGATGGGCCGGCACCGCCTGGATGCCATGGGCGAGGGCGACCGCTGGCTGGCGCCCGGCCATTGGCGCAGGCTGGACGTCCCGGCCGGTCCGGCCTGATCTCCCGGCGGTTCCCGGCGCCCATCGGCCGCGCGGGCGCCTTCGTTGCGGGAATCGCGGATAGCCGGCGACTGGCTCGAAGCTCATGCATGCGGCACGGCGGTCGCCCGGCTGTACCGGTCCTGCAAAACCAAGCCCTGCAAGCGCGGTCCGCCGTGCAGGGAACCCCACCGAACCGATCAGTCAGGCCGGCGGTGCGACGCGGCTGCGCGCACGGGCCGGACGGGCCCGGGTGGCGCTGGCGGTGCCGTTTTCGCGGCGTGAGTCGATCCGGCGCGACTGGCCTTCCAGCGGTGCGTATTGCCGCTGCTCGCGGCGCTTGCGGTACAGCATGTAGGCCAGGACCCCTGCACCGACGACCGCCGCCGCCGCGGCCACCGCCACCGGGTTGCGGCGCGCCACCTTGCCGGCGGCCTTGGCCCCGGCGCGGGCCGCGCCCAGCGCGGCACCGGTCTTGATCCACTGTTCGGCACCGTGGCCGGCGTGGCGCAGGCTCGAACCGGCATGGCGCAGCCCGGCTCCGGCCTGCCCGGCCAGTTCCATGGCGCGGTCGGTGATGATGGTCAGCTTGCTCATGCGTGTCCCCGTGGAGGAGGTGGGAAAGGCCGACAGTGTCGTCGACCTCGTGTCGACGATACGTCAGCGCCGGCCCCGCGCAAGCCATACGCCGGCGCGGCGATGGCGGCGATTCATGCAGGCGCCGCACCGAACCGGCCGGCGGCGGCGGCCGCCACGGCAGGGGCCGATCACGTCCCGCGCGGCTTCGCGCGATGGGTGGCGGTCGCGCTCCAGGGGTCGTCGGGCCATGGGTGCTTCGGGTACCGCCCCTTCATCTCCTTGCGCACTTCCGGGTAGGTCCGGTCCCAGAAGCTGCGCAGGTCGGCCGTGACCTGCAGCGGCTTGCCGCCCGGCGACAGCAGGTGCAGCAGCAGCGGCACCCGGCCGTCGGCGATGCGCGGGGTGTCGGCCAGGCCGAACAGCTCCTGCAGCTTGACCGCCAGCACCGGCGGCCGCGGCAGACCCTGGGGGTCCAGCGCGTAGTCGACGCGCCGCTCCATGCCCGAGGGCACGGCGATGCGCGCCGGCGCCAGGCGGTCGAGCCGCTGGCGCGCGTCCCACTCCAGCAGCGACTTCAGCGCCTGGCCCAGCGCGTCTTCCGCCAGCGCGTCCAGCCGGGTCTTGCCGGCGAAGGCCGGGCGCAGCCAATCGTCCAGCGTGGCCAGCAGCGCGGCGTCGGTCACCTCGGGCAGGCCCAGTTCCGGCATCCACGCACGCAGCGACGCCACCCGCGCCTGCCACTGGCGCAGGCCCTCGCTCCAGGGCAGCGCCTCCAGGCCCAGTTCGCGCACCGCCTCGGTCAGGGCATCGGCGGCCTGGGCCGGATCGACCCGCCCGGCCGGCCGGCTGTCGAGCACGATGCGGTCGAAGCGTGTCTGGCGGCGCGCCACCAGCGCGCGCTTGTCCGCATCCCACACCGCGCCCTCGTGCTCGGCGAAGCGATCGGCGAAGTCGGCGCGCAGCCGCGCCTCGTCCAGCGGCGCGGCGCGCAGCAGCAGGGCGTCGCCGCGCGGCGGCTGGCGCAGTTCGCTGGCGACCAGCCAGGGTTCGCCGCGCAGCGCGCTGTCCTCGAACAGGCGGGCGGCGCGGCCGTTGGCGAGTTGGTAGCGCAGCGGATCGGCAGGGTGGCGGGCCGCGATCCGGTCGGGGAAGGCGTGGGCGAGCAGGTCGCCCAGCGCGTGCGCCTCCACCTGCGCCGGCGGCCCGGCCTCGCAGCGCAGGCGGCCGCGCCACTGTCTTGCCGCCGCGTCGATGGCGGCCAGCGCGGGGCGGCTGGCATCGGCCGGCATGCGCCCGCCGCGGAACGCCGCCAGCGCGCGCCAGCGTTCGGCCAGGGCGTCGCTGCGGCTGCGCAGCGGGTCGCGGGCCTCGACCAGCGCGGCCACGTCCGCGGCCAGCGCCTGCTCGCGCGGGTCGCGCGCGGCCAGCAGCATCGCCGCCAGGCGCGGATGGGTGCCCAGCGCGAGCATGCGCCGGCCCCGCGCGGTCACGCCACCGGCGTCGGACAGCGCGCCCAGCCGCTGCAGCAGTTCGCGCGCGGCGGCCAGCGCACCGGGCGGCGGCGGATCGACGAAGCGCAGGGCGTCGCTGCCCCACGCCGCCAGTTCCAGCGCCAGCCCGGCCAGTTCGACCTGGCCGATCTCCGCGCGGCGCTGCGCCTCCAGCCGCTGCGATTCGGGCCACAGCCGCCAGGCCCAGCCCTCGGCGACGCGGCCGGCGCGGCCGGCGCGCTGGTCGGCCGAGGCCTGGGAGATGGCCACCGCGTCCAGCCGCGAGAAGCCGCTGCTGGGATCGAAGCGCGGCTCGCGCGCCAGGCCGCTGTCGATCACCACGCGCACGCCGGGCAGGGTGACCGAGGATTCGGCCACGTTGGTCGCCAGCACCACCCGGCGGCGGCCGTCGGGCGCGGGCTGGAGCACGCGCGACTGCTGCTCCACCGGCAGATCCCCATGCAGCGCCAGCACCTCCACGCCCGCCGGCAGCGCCGCCGCATCCAGCGCCGCGCCCAGCCGCGCGATCTCGCGCTGGCCGGGCAGGAACACCAGCACGTCGCCGGGGTGGCGGGCCAGCGCCTGTTCCACCGCGCGCCGCGCCTGCGCTTCCAGCGACTCGTCGCGGCGCGCGGGAAAATGCGCCACCTCCACCGGGTGGGCGCGGCCCTGGCTGGACAGCCGCGGCGCATCCAGGAACCGCGCCAGCCGCTCGCCGTCGAGCGTGGCCGACATCGCCACCAGACGCAGGTCCTCGCGCAACTGCGCCTGCACGTCCAGGGCCAGGGCCAGGCCCAGGTCGGCCGCCAGGTGGCGCTCGTGGAACTCGTCGAACAGCAGCGCGCCGACGCCCTCCAGCAGCGGGTCGTCCTGGATCATGCGGGTGAGGATGCCCTCGGTGACCACCTCGATCCGGGTCCGCGCCGATACCTTGTTCTCGAAGCGGATGCGGTAGCCGACCGTGGCGCCGGCCTCCTCGCCGCGCTGGCGGGCCATGAACGTGGCGGCGCTGCGCGCGGCGACCCGGCGCGGTTCCAGCATCACGATCTTCCTGCCTTCCAGCCAGGGCGCATCGAGCAGGGCCAGCGGCACCTGGGTGGTCTTGCCGGCACCGGGCGGCGCTTCCAGCACCAGGCGCGGATGGGCGGCCAGGCTCTCGCCGATCGCGGGCAGCAACGGGGTTATCGGAAAGGCGGGGGATTCCATCCGTGAAGGATAAGGCGCCGCCCCTCGCAGGCGCCGGCCGTGCCGGCGACCGCGATGCCCGCGGACCGGCGCGCCGGTCCGCGGGTCGGAGAGCTGTCCTGGTTCCATCGTGGCGGTCGCCGGCACGACCGGCTCCTACAATAGGCATTCCCGAACCCTCTGCGGCAGCGCATGCACCTGATCGACATCGGCGCCAACCTCACCCACGACAGCTTCGACCACGACCGCGACGCGGTGCTGGCGCGCGCGCGCCAGGCCGGCGTGGCGCAGATGGTGGTGACCGGCGCCAGCCGCGAGCACTCGCCGCTGGCGCTGCGGTTGGCGCAGGCGCACCCGGGCATGCTCTATGCCACCGCCGGCGTGCACCCGCACCACGCCACCGAGTACACCGACGAGTGCGACGCGCAGATGCGCGCCCTGCAGGCGCACCCGGAGGTGGTGGCGGTGGGCGAATGCGGGCTGGACTACTTCCGCGACTTCTCCCCGCGCCCGGCGCAGCGCAAGGCCTTCGAGCGCCAGTTGCAGATCGGCGCCGATACCGGCAAGCCGCTGTTCCTGCACCAGCGCGACGCGCACGAGGACTTCGTCGCGGTGATGAAGAACTTCGACGGCCAGCTCGGCCCGGCGGTCGTGCACTGCTTCACCGGCACCCGCGAGGAGCTGTTCGACTGCCTGGACCGGGACTGGTACATCGGCATCACCGGCTGGCTGTGCGACGAGCGCCGCGGCGCGCACCTGCGCGAGCTGGTCAGGCACATCCCCGCCGACCGGCTGATGGTGGAGACCGACGCGCCCTACCTGCTGCCGCGCACGCTCAGGCCGATGCCCAAGGACCGCCGCAACGAGCCGGCCTTCCTGCCGCACATCGTCGAGGAGGTGGCCCGCGACCGCGGCGAGGACGCGGCGCTGACCGCGGCCAACGCCACGGCGGCCACGCGCGGCTTCTTCCGCCTGCCGCAGGCGTGAACCCTTCGTCCGTGCCGATGCTTCATCGCGGCGCGGCCGCATAGACGAACGCGCAGCGGCGGGGGTCCAGGGCCGGAGGTGCGGCGTCGGCATGGACGGCCCAGCCCTTGACCCGGACGATGCCGTCGCCGCCACCGCCGGCAATAGCGGCGATGGCCGCGCGTGCCCTGTCGTCCAGCAGATACGTGCCGAAGCTGCCGACGACGCCCGGCGAACGCACCGGGCCATCGCCGAACCGCGCACGGATCGCGTCGGCATCGCCCTGCATGGCCGCCAGCTCGCCATGGGTACGCGGGTCGAACCGCGCATCCACCAGCAGGTAGCCACCCTCGTCCTCCACCGGGGTTCCTTCCATGAGCACTTCCTCCAGGTCTTCCCCGGGGTCGCGGCCGGCCGCCGCCGGGACGACCGCCAGCAAGCGCGCGCCGGCCACGTCCGGGTAGCCCTCCAGGCGGCGATCGACGGCCGCGCCCGGCAACAGGCCCTCCAGCGCATCCAGCCGCAGCAGGTAGGCCCGTTCCAGGCAGGCGGCGGAACCGCAGGCGTTGCGTTGAGTCGCAAGCCAGGTGCGCTGTTCGGCGGCCAGGCAACTGCGCTGGCCCAGCGGCAACGACTGCCCGGCGGCGGCGTAGTAGCGGCCGAGGACGGCGTCGAGCACCGACAGGCGCGGCGTGGCGCAGACCATGCGTTCCACCTGCGTCCTCGCCCGGGCGCAATCGAACGAGGGCCCGGCATCCGGCCCGGCCTGCCCCTGCCCGGACAGCAGCAGCAATCCGGCCAGCGCCATGCCCAGGGGGGTCGTCCGCTTCATTCGCTTCTCCTGGGTGGCCGGCATCATCGGTTCACTGCCGGCGATAGCGCTGCACGATCGGGTCGGACACGCCGGGAATCCGCATCCGCGTCTCCAAGGTGCCGGTGCCGCAGGCGTACTGGTAGGCGGTCGGCCGGGCAGCCTTGCTGGGCAGCCTGTGGCCGCGCGTGCCTGCCTTGCCGGCGGACACGTCCACCGTGCCGTCGAGGCGGGAAGCGGACGGCACGAGGGTGAGCCTGTCGCCGCTGGCGCTCCAGCCGCCCTGGGCGGAGAAGCTGCCGCCGCTGCGCGCGGCCACCTGCGCCGCCCGGCCCTCCATCCGCATCCGCGCCTGCGCGCTGTAGCTGCCGTCGGCGTTCAAGCGCAGCGTGGCGACCTCCTGCTGGACCAGCACCTTCATGCCCGGCGACTGGCGCTGGACCCATTCGGCCGCCCCGTTGCCCTCCGGGCTCCAGGTGCCCACCAGGCAGGCGTCGACGGCCATCGCCGGGATCGTCGCGGCCATGCCCGCGGCGAAAAGCAGCGCCGTGGCGGCCGATGGATTGCGCTTCATTCCTGATCCTCCCGGATGGCGGATGCGGGCGTGGATCGCGCCGCTGCTGGAGGTAGACGGAAAAAGGACGGGGCGACTGCCAGGCCGGGGCCGACGCGCGGGGCCCGCAACCGCTAACGCGCGGGGCCGGTCGCCGCCGCGCCCGCCACGGCCACGGCGTCTTCCGTGGTGCGCAGGACCAGGCCGATCTGCTGCCGGGCGTCGGCCGGGGTGGCGGCCTGGGCCATGGCGGCCAGGGCCTCGTCGCGCAGGGCGGCGCAGGGCAGCCGGCGCGGAGCGCTGCAGGCGATCCGCGCCAGCGGTACCAGCATGGTCGTGCGCAGCGGATTGCGCGCCGGGAAGCCCGCCTCCAGCCGTGCGCGCGCATCCAGCGCCTGGTTCCAGCCCCGGTCGGGCGGGACTTGCCCGGTGCGGACCAGGACGTCCAGTTCGTACAGGTGGATCAGCGCGGCCACCGGGGCGTCCTGTTCGCGATATATGGCGCGCGCGCGCGCGAACAGCGGCAGCGCCTCGGCATCGCGGCCCAGCGCGACCAGGATCCGGCCCAGGTTGCTGTAGCGCGGCGCCAGCAGCGGCGAGTCCTCGCCGAACGCGGCACGGATGCCTTCCAGGGCGGCCCGGCCGAGCGGCTCGGCTTCCGCGGCGCGGCCCATCTCGCGCAGCACGTCGGCGCGGTTGCCGTTGCACACGTGCACCCCGGCGTGGTCCGGGCCGGCCTGGGTGGCATAGGCCGCGGCGCACTCGGCCAGGCGCGCCAGCGCGCCCTCGAAGTCGCCGGCCTTGAACAGGAACACGCCGAAGTTGCCCAGGTAGGCGGCGACCTCGGGATGGGCGCCGCCGCGCGCGTCCGCCAGCTCCGCCAGTTGCGCCTCGTGCAGGGCGCGTGCGCGCGAGAACTCGCCGAGCGCGGTCAGCGCCTCGGCCAGGGCGCCCCGGGTGCCGGCCAGCTCCGGGGTGGCGGTGTCGTAGATCTCCCGCTGGGTGGCCAGCACGGGCTCCAGCAGCGCCGCGGCCCGCGCGGCATCGCCCAGGCGCAGCACGGCACGGGCGTGGCGGGTACGCGCGTGCAGGGTGCGCGCATGCCCGGCGCCGTGGCGCGCGGTGCGCAACTCGACCAGCTCGGCGTACAGCGGCTCGGCCTCGCGTACGTGGCCCTGGCGGTCGTACAGCGCCGCGGCGGCGAACAGCACCTGGTTGCAGACCTCGAACGGCTGCTGCCCGCGGGCCCGGCACCAGGCCAGCGTGCGCTGGCTGCCGGCCCGCGCGCGCTCGATCCGGTCCAGGCTGCCGTCGAGCACCTGCTGCAGCACCAGCGCGCGCATGTGCCCGTCGGAATCCGGCGCCCGGCGCTCGTATATCGCCAGCGCCCGCTCGGCCAGCACGGCCGGGTCGTCCGGGCCGCGTTCGGACCACAGCGCGTGGCCGCGCACGACCAGCGCCTGCGCGTACTCCACGCTGTCGGCGCCATGCAGGCGCTCGCGCAGTTCCGCCGCCTCGGCGGCCAGCCGTTCGGACTGGCGGTGGTCGCCGGCCGCCTCGGCGATCTCGGCCAGGGCCAGCAGCACGGTGGCCAGCACTCCCGGGCGGCGGGCCAGGTCGTTGCGCGCGTGCCCGGCCGCGGAGGTGATCAGGCGGCCGCGGTCCATCGCCCGCGCCTCGGCGGTGGAGGGCGCCAGTTCCTGCAGCAGCGATTCCAGGTAGCGCAGTTGCAGGCGCGCTTCCTCGGCCGCCCGTTCGGCGCGCTGCGCCTGCCACAGCACGCCCAGGCCGCCGGCCAGCAGCGAGGCGGACAGGAGCGCGGCCACCGCCAGCGGCCAGCGGTTGCGCTGCACGAAGCGGCGCAGGCGGTAGCCGGCGCGCGGCGCCAGCGCCTGCACCGGGCGCCGGGCGCGGTAGCGGCGCAGGTCGGCGACGAAGGACTCCACGCTCGTATAGCGGCGGGCCGGTTCCTGCGCCAGCGCACGCAGCAGGACCGCGTCCAGGTCGCCGCGCAGGCGCGCGGCGAAGCCGCGTTCGGGCGAACCGCGCGGCATCCGCGACGCCCGCGCCGACGCACGCTCCGGCTCCTGCCCGGCGGCGCGGCCTTGTGCGTTCGGCGGGCTGCCGGCCAGCAGCCGGTAGGTGAGCGCGGCCAGGCCGTAGACGTCGGCGGCGGTGCCGCTGTCCTGTCCGCTGGCCTGCTCGGGCGCGGCGTATTCGGGGGTCAGCGCGCACAACCGGGTATGGGTGGGCGCGCCGGCCGACAGTTCGCGGCCGATGCCGAAATCCAGCAGCCGCACCAGGCCGTCCTCGTCGACCAGGACGTTGGACGGCTTGACGTCCCGGTGCACGACCAGGTTGCGATGCGCATGGGCCAGGGCCTCGCCGACCTGCTCGACCAGGTCCAGGCGCCCGGGCAGGTCCAGGCGCCGCGACTGGCACCATTGGTCGATGCGCTGGCCTTCCACCAGCGCCATCGCCAGCCACGGCGTGCCGTCTTCGCCGACCCCGGCCTCGTACAGCGGGACGATGTAGGGATGCCGCAGGCGGGCCAGCACCGACTGCTCGCGCAGGAAGCGCTCGTGCCCGCCCCGGGCCAGCGCGCCCAGGCTGAGGATCTTCACCGCCGCCTGCTGCCCCAGCGGCGGCGCCGCCGAGGTCGCCTTCCAGACCACGGCCATGCCGCCTTCGCCAAGCCAGTGCTCCAGCGTCCAGCGGCCGAGACGGCGCCCCCGCAGCGACGGCGGCGGGGCGTCCTCCATGCCCAGGTCCGGCGGCGGCGAAAGCGGACGGTCAAGCGGCCCCTCGCGCTGGCTGCCGGCCAGCAGCGCGCGCACCCGCGCGGTGACTTCCGGGTCGTGGCTCAGGGTCCGCAGGTGCGATTCGCGCGCGTCCGCGGGCAGGTCCAGCAGGGTGTCGAGGATGGCATCGGCGGCCTGCCACGCCTGGCGCTCGCGCGGGTCCATGCGTGCCTCACCGCAGGCGCGCGTGGAGGAAGGCGCGTGCGCGCTGCCACTGCCGGTAGACGGTGCGCTCGGAGGTGCCCAGCAGCGCCGCGACCTCGGCGAATTCCAGGCCGCCGAAGTAGTGCAGCTCGACGATGTCGCGCTGCTGCGGGGCGATCTCGCCCAGCACCTCCAGGCCGTCGTGCAGGTCGAGCACGTCCGGTGCGGGCGCCTGCGCCAGCGACTCGGTCAGGGTCACCTCCAGCAGGTCGCCGCCGCGCTTGCCGGCCGCCTTGCGCCGCGCATGGTCGACCAGGATCCAGCGCATCGCCTTGGCCGCGGTGGTGAAGAAATGGCGGCGGTCGCTGGCGCTGAGCGGTTCGCCAGTGGTCGCGCGCAGGTACAGCTCGTGCACCAGCACGGTGGGGGTGAGCGTGCGCTCGCCCGCGCGCAGGCGCGCGGCGGCGATCTGGCGCAACTGCGGGTAGAGCCGCTCGAACACCTCCGCCAGGTGCGCCGGTTCTCCCGCGCTCACCCGCTCCAGCAGTTGCGTGATCTCGTTGCCCATCAGCGACCACATCCTGCCCGGACCGGTACAAGGGCCAGAGGGTAGCCGGAATCCCCCGCCACCGTGGCCGGCGGCGCAGGCCGGGGCGTTCATCGCGCGGCGGCCCCGCGCAGGTGGAAGGTCGCCATCGCCGGCTGGCCGGCCTTGCCCGAGGCGGCCACCAGCACGGTGACTTCGCGGCCGTCCTTGCGGTAGGCGGCCATGCCCGAGCCGCTGGCCGCCAGCGAGTTGCGCACGGTGCTCCAGCCCAGTCCATGCATGGCGCGCTCGATCTCGCCATGCAGCGCGGCGCCGGGCCGGGCCACGGCGGCCGCCAGCACGTGGCTGCCCTCGTTCCGGGCGACCTGGTGGATGGCGGCGTCCTCGGGCAGGTACACGTCCTGCGGCCACCAGTCCGGACGCGGCAGGCCGCCCCTGGCCAGGCCCACCTCCATCGTTTGCCCGCCATCCTCCACGACCAGGCGCTCCTGCCCGGCCTCCAGCTTCACCTGGCCCTCGCTGGCGGCGGCGACCGCGGCCGCGGCGGCTTTCCCGGCGGCCCTTTCGGCCAGTTCGTCCGGTGCGGGGGCCGAACAGGCGGCCAGGCACAGCAGCACGCAGGAAACGGCGATCCGGTACATGGCGGCGCTCTCCGGCCCCGGGAAGCGGGGCGTTCGGTTGCGGCGTCCGCAGATTGCCGGCGGCAACTGCCAGCCGCCCCTGGCAGCCGGCGGGCCCGGTTTGCGGATGCCGGGGTGTCGATTCCTTCCGGAGCCCGCCATGACCGTCCTGCCGTCGCGCCCGTTCGTCCTGTCCGCCGTCGTGCTGCTGTGCCTGGCCGTACCGCCGGCCGCCTCGCAGGTCCGCGTGGTACCGCCCGAACGGATGAAGGCACAGCCCGTCGTCGCCCGGGCGGCGCAGGCGCCGGCGTCGCACCATGCCCGCATCGACGGCCTGCGCGACAGCGGCCCGGCCGCCCTCGACCGCCCGCTGCCCGGCGGCTGGGCCCTGGCGGGATTCGACCTGCGCTTCGGCAATGGCGACCACAAGCTGCGCCGGATCGGCGTGCTGGGCGAGGAGCGCTTCGTGCGCTTCGCGCTGGCCGACGGCAACGGCGACGATCCGTTCAACGCCAGCGCGCGGCTGAGCGCGCTGCCCGGCGTGCGCGTGCAGCAGGTCAGCGCCGACGGCGGCGGCAAGTTCGAGATCCGCCTGCCCGGGCGCGCACCGGCCGACTCGACCCTGGTGCTGTCCGGCTTCCAGTTCCAGCGTGCCGACGGCACCGACGCGAACCTGCGCAACATCGGCGTGTGGCTGGACCCGCAGCGCAACCGCGTGCGGGTGTCGCTGATGGACGACCAGGGCCTGGATTTCCGCGGCCTGGAGGCCAGCCTCGGGGCCATGGCCGCCAGCGCGGCGATCCCGCTGCCCGGCTTGCTGGAGACCGGCAGCGTGGTCGCCGGCACCGGCGCCGCGGTGAAGGGCATCGGCCGGATGTCCGGCAAGTACCGCGGCTACCGGGTGACCGTGCAGTACGCCTGGATCCCCAACGCGACTGTCGCGCAGAAGGGCGCGCTGGCCGGCACCCAGGCGCGCCGCGGCGGCGCGCCGTCCAGCCGCATCGATGCGCTGCAGGGCTTCGAGTTCACCTTCAACAACAGCGACCACCATCTGCTCGGCCTGGGCGTGAACGGCCGCGGCAACGGCGAGGCGTTCTTCCAGGACAACAACACCGACGACCCGATGCAGTGGAGCGCCACCTACCTCACCCTGCGCGGGCCGCGCTGAGCCGCGGTGCCGCGGCCGGTGCTGCCAGCGCCGTGTCGCGGCCTGCGTGCGGGCCGGAGGCGATCGGCGCTGGCCCACCCGGGCATCGCCGGGGCGGTCGCCGGCGGTCCTGGCGGCGTTCGACGCGCGGCCCCTACCGTCGGTTCGCCGCCGGCAGCGGGCCTTCGGCCACCAGGATGAGGGCGGCGGCGTTGCGCATCTGCAGCACCACCCAGACCACGCTGTCGGCGCGACGGATGGCGTAGGTGTCCACGTCCTTGCCGTACCAGCAGGCGTCCTCCAGGCCGTGGAACTCCCGGCGGAAGTCGTCCAGCGCCTTCTTGTTGGCCTGGTAGGTGTCGCGGCCGTAGCTGCGCTCGCTCACCCGCACGCCGCCGTCCCTCGACCTGCTCGCGCAGGTGCTTTGTCCAGCTCGAACTTGGAGAAGGTCTTGCCCTTGGCGTTGTCGATGCGGTCGTCGAAGACCCTGCCCTCCACCCACAGCAGCTCGCCGCCCGTCCATACCGGAACCCGTGCCAGGTCCTTGGTGCGCCGTTCCAGCTTCTGGGCGACGCCGCACGACCCGCCCGGTTTGAGCCTGGCGGCGGCGGTACGGCAGCAACGATGCCGGCGACTACGCCGCCAGCCCGTGCCGCTCAGCCTTCGCTGCGGCCGGCTTCGTAGACCTGCAGGTGCGACCAGGCCGCTTCCAGCCGCGGCACCGCCAGGCCGGCGCGCTGTGCGCGATGGACCATGTCGCCGACGATCTGCAACGCCTCCACCCGCTGCCCGGCGCGCAGGTCGCGCAGCATCGAGGCGGTGACCGGCGAGCCGGCGCGGGTAAGGCCCTTGCGCGCGATGGCGGCCTCGTCGGCGGGCACCGGCTGCCCCTCGGCGGCGGCCACCGACAGGCATTCCTCGTGCAGGGCGGCCATGAAACGGATGCCGCCCTCGCTGGCGACGATGTCGCCTATGCCGGCGCGCATCAGGCAGGTGCCCGCGGCCAGCGTGGCCAGGAAACTGAACTTGATCCACTGCGCGCGGGCGATGTCGGGCGCGTACAGGTGGTCGACCCCGGCGCCGGCGTACGCGGCGGCCAGCGCGGCGAGCACGCCGGTATCGCGGTTGCCTTCGCGCAGGCCGAAGGTGATCGAGGCCGGCTTGCCCAGGTGCAGCACCTCGCCGTCCGCGCCGAGGGCGGCGCCGATGAAGCACAGCCCGCCCAGCACCCGCGCGCGGCCGAAGCGCGCGTCCAGCGCGTCGTAGTGCAGCAGGCCGTTGAGGATGGGCAGCACCACCGTGTCCGGGCCCACCGCGGGCGCGACCGCTTCTATCGCGCTGTCCAGGTCGTAGGCCTTGCAGCTCAGGACCACCAGGTCGAACGGCGGCCGCCCGGCCCGCGCCGGCAAGGCGTCGGCGGTGACGGTGGCCACCTGCAGCTCCGCGTCGCCCAGCGGGCTGCGGATGCGCAATCCCCGCTCGCGCAGCGCCGCCGCCCGCGCCGGACGCACCAGGAAGGCGACGTCGGCGCCGGACTGGGCCAGGCGGCCGCCGAAGTAGCCGCCGGTGCCGCCGGCACCCAGGACCAGGATGCGCGGGCCGGCGCTCAACTGCGCAGCCCCACGCCGCGGCGCAGCAGCCACAGAGCCAGCGCGGACAGGGCGGCGACGAAGCACAGCATCAGCGTGTACGCCACCCACAGCGGCACGTCCGTGCTGCCCAGCAGGCCGTAGCGGAAGGCGTTGACCATGTAGAAGATCGGGTTGGCGTGGGTGGCCGCCTCGGCCCAGGGCGGCAGCAGCTTCACCGAGTAGAACACGCCGCCCAGGTAGGTCAGCGGGGTCAGGATGAAGGTCGGCACGATGGCCACGTCGTCGAACTTCTTGGCATAGACCGCGTTGATGAAGCCGGCCAGGGAGAAGATGGTCGCGCCCAGCAGCACCGTGCTCAGGGTCACCAGCGGATGCGGGATGCGCACCGTGGTGAAGCACATGGCGATCGCCAGCACCATCACCCCGACCATGAGCCCGCGCAGCACCGCGCCGGCGACGTAGCCCCACAGGATCACCCAGTTGGGCATCGGGCTGACCAGCAGTTCCTCGACGTGGCGGCCGAACTTGGCGCCGAAGAACGAGGAGCTGATGTTGCCGTAGCTGTTCTGGATCACGCTCATCATTACCAGGCCGGGGACGATGAACTCCATGTAGCTGTAGCCGCCCATGTCGCCGATGCGCGAGCCGATGAGCCCGCCGAAGATCAGGAAGTACAAGGTCATGGTGATGGCCGGCGGCACCAGGGTCTGCGACCAGATGCGCAGGATGCGGAACACCTCGCGGCGCATGATGGTGACCAGCGCGGTCCAGTGGCGGGCGGCCTTGCCGGCCTGGGCCGGGACCTGGGGGATGGCGTCGTGCTTCATGCGGCCTCCTGGGTGCGTCCGGTCAGGCGCACGAACAGTTCTTCCAGGCGGTTGCTCTTGGTCCGCATCGAGCGCACGCGGATGCCGGCGGCCTCCAGCGCGGCGAACACGCGGTTCAGGTCCATCGCCCGCGGCATGTCCAGGTCCAGGGTGTGGCTGTCGGCCGCCGCCAGGGTGGCGCCCTCGATCGCCGGCAACCGCGCCGGCAGCGTGCCGTCGATGTCGAACAGGAAGCCCTCCACGTCCAGCTTGGCCAGCAGCGCGCGCATCGGGCCCTGCTCGACGATGGTGCCGTGGTCGATGATGGCCAGGTTGCGGCACAGGTTCTCGGCTTCCTCCAGGTAGTGCGTGGTGAGGATGATGGTGGTGCCGGCGGCGTTGATCTCGCGCAGCACCCGCCACATGTCGCGGCGGATCTCGATGTCCACCCCGGCGGTGGGCTCGTCCAGGATCAGCAGCCGCGGGCCGGTCATCATCGCCCGGGCGATCATCAGCCGCCGCTTCATGCCGCCGGACAGGGTGCGGCTCATCATCCGCGCCTTGTCCCACAGGTGCGCGCGGCGCAGCTCGGCCTCGGCCCGCGCTTCGGCCTGCGCGCGCGGGATGCCGTAGAAGCCGGCGTAGTTGACCAGGATGTCGAACGGCTGCTCGAACAGGTTGAAGTTGATCTCCTGCGGTACCAGGCCGATCAGCCGCATCGCATCGCCGCGGCGCGCGGCCAGGTCGATGCCGAACACCTGCACCGCTCCGGCGGTGAGGTTCACCAGCGAGCTGACGATGCCGATCAGGGTCGACTTGCCCGCGCCGTTGGGCCCGAGCAAGGCGAAGAAGTCGCCCGGCGCCACGTCCAGGCTCACGCCCTTGAGCGCCTGCACGCCGTTTTCGTAGGTCTTGCGCAGGTCGCGCACGCGCAGCGCGGGCGCCGCGGTTTCATCGGAGGGAGTCATGGGCCTTCGCGCCGGATACGGCGCCTGCTTGGAGCAGAGGCTATTATAGATGGCCGCCGGCACCGGACCCGGCTACAGACCGTTGCGAAAACCACCATCGTGCCCGTTCCGTTTCCGCTCCGCCTCGTCGAACGCCGCATGCTGGCGCCTTCCATCGGCCACTACGTACTCGCCCGCGACGACGGGCAGCCGCTGGATTTCGTTCCCGGCCAGTTCATCCAGATCCACTTCGACTACGCCGACGGCTCCCCGGCGCGGCGCAGCTATTCGCTGGCCACCGTGCACAACCACGCGCTGGGCCCGGGCGAGGCGGTGGAGATCGCGGTCGGCCACGTGCCCGGCGGCGCGGCCACCGCGCTGTTCGAAGGCATGGGCATCGGCGACCGGATCAGCGCCAGCGGGCCCTACGGCCGCTTCTGCCTGATGCCCGGCGACCGCAACCGCCGCTACCTGCTGGTCGGCACCGGCACCGGCGTGGCCCCGTACCGCTCGATGCTGCCGGTGCTGGCCCAGCAGATCCACGAGCGCGACGTCGACGTGGTGCTGCTGGCCGGCGCGCGCATCCCCGGCGAGCTGCTCTACGGCGATGAGTTCCGCGCCTTCGCCCACGCCCATCCGCGCTTCCGCTACGTGCCGTGCCTGTCGCGCGAGCTGCCCGCGGCCGGCTCGTCGCACGCGCACGCCGACGTGCGCCGCGGCTACGTGCAGCAGCAACTGGCCGAGTTCGCGCCGGACCCGGCCGCCGACATGGCCTACCTGTGCGGCAACCCGGTGATGGTGGACGCCACCATCGAGGCGCTGAAGGGCTACGGGCTGGGCCTGCCGCAGATCCGCCGCGAGAAATACGTGACCGCCACCGCCGGCCACTGACCGGGGGAGGCGCCGCCGGCGCGGCGGGCCGGTCGCCGGGCGTCGACATCCGTGTTCCTGCCCGCCGTGCGCCGCACGCGGCACGCGGCGGCGTTTCCGGTATCCCTGCGCATAGACGGACCGAGGCGGCCAGCGCCCCCGGCATGTAAAGGGCGCTTGACAAGCCGGAGCGGCCAGGATTACGTTCTGTCAAGCTTCCTTGACACAGGGCAACGTCATGCGGATCTGCACGCCTCCCGAGCCTCTGGGCCGGGTCTTCTTGATCCTGGGCACCGTCTTCCTGTCGACCTATGTCGCCGGCGGCGCATCCTCCGGCCTGTCCATGGGCCTGGCGTTCGTCGCCGCCGGGGTGGCGTGGCGGCGGCGGGACTGGAAGGGCCAGCAACGATGAGCCGGTTCTCGCCCTGGCACCTGCTGGCCGCCGCGATCCTGTGCGCGGGCGCCGGCCTGGGGCTGGCGTACCTGCTGCCGGGCCGGGTGCCGGACATGGTCAGCGGCCTGCTGATCGGCATCGGCATCGGCCTGGCGTTCACCGCGCTGCTGCGCTGGCGCCGGCCCGACGACTGCGACATGGCCACGCCGGCCCTGCGCCGGCGCTATTCCCGGGAGATGTTCGTCGCCATGGCCGCGTACGCCGCGGTGCTGGTGCTGTCGGTCTGGCTGCTCAAGCGGATCGAGGCCCCGGCGCTGCGCGCCCCGGTCGCGTTGCTGCCGGTGCCGCCGATCGCGCTGGTGCTGCGCGCCATGGTCCGCTACATCCGCGACGCCGACGAGATGCAGCAGCGGATCCAACTGGAGGCGGTCAGCATCGCCACGGCCTGCGTGTCGCTGGCCTACATGGCCGGCGGATTCCTGCAGGCGGCCCGGGTGATCGACCTGCCCGCCGACGCGGCGATGATCTGGGTGTTCCCGCTGACCTGCCTGGCCTACGGCCTGGCCAAGCTCGCGGTCGTGCGCCGCTACCGGTGAATGCGCCGCCATGAACAACCGCCTGCGCGAATTGCGCCAGACCCAGGGCTGGTCGCAGGGCGAACTGGCCGAACGGCTGGAGGTCTCGCGGCAAACCGTCAACGCCCTGGAAACCGGCAAGTACGATCCTAGCCTGCCGCTGGCGTTCCGCATCGCCCGGCTGTTCGCGTTGCGGATCGAGGACGTGTTCGATCCCGATGCGGGCTGACCGCACACCGCTTCCATTCCGATCCCCATTCCACCGCAAGGGCACGATTCGATGATCCCCGGAACGACCCGTTTCCTCCTCGCCGCCGCGCTGGCCGCCGGCCTGCCCGGCTGCGACTCCACCGCCGATCCGGCGCAGACGGCGGCGGCCACGCGCCACTACGGCCGCATCGCGTTCGAACCCTGCACCCTGGCCAGCGGCGCGTTCGCCGGCAACGTGCAGGCCCAGTGCGCCCGCTTCCAGGTACCGGAGAACCGCGCCGCGCCCGATGGCCGGAAGATCGAGCTGGCCCTGGCCTGGCTGCCCGCCACCGAGGAAGGCTCGGCGGTGGACGACCCGGTGTTCTTCTTCGCCGGCGGCCCGGGCCAGTCGGCGCTGCGCACCTGGCCGCAGATCGACCCGGCCTTCGCCCAGGTGCGCAAGCAGCGGCACGTGGTGCTGATCGACCAGCGCGGCACCGGCGGCTCCAACCCACTGGAGTGCGAGGACGAGGACGAGGAATCCGCGGCCACGCCCGATCCGGGGGAACTGGCCGCCTTCGCCGGCCGCTGTGCAGAGCGCCTCGGCGATCGCGCCGATCCGCGCTTCTACACCACGATGGACGCCATCGCCGACGTCGAGGCCGTGCGCGAGGCGATCGGTACGGCGAAGATCGACCTGGTCGGCGTGTCCTACGGCACCCGCGTGGCCCAGCAATACGCCGCGCGCCACCCGCAGCACGTGCGCAGCCTGGTCCTGGACGGCGTGGCGCCCAACGACCTGGTGGTCGGCGGCGAGTTCGCCCATACCTTCGAGGACGCATTGGCGCTGCAGTCGGAAAAATGCCGGCAGTTGCCGGCCTGCGCCGCGCGCTTTCCTCAGGATGCGCGCACCCAGTTGGCCGCCCTGGTGGAACGGCTGCGGCAGGCGCCGGTGGACGTCGAATACCGCGACCCGGCCAGCGCGCAGAGCCACCGCGGCACGGTCGATGCCGACACCGTCACCGGCCTGGCCTTCCTGTTCTCGTACATGCCGCAGACCGCCTCGCTGCTGCCGCTGGTGCTGGACGAGGCCGGCCAGGGCCGCTACGCCCCGCTGATGTCGTTGCACGAGCTGATGGGCCGCAGCATGGGCGGGACGATGGCGCGCGGCATGCAATGGTCGGTGATCTGCGCCGAGGACGCCGACCGCTACCGCGACACCGGCGCCGCCGACGGCACCCTGCTGGGCCCGGACGTGGCGCGGATGTTCTTCGCCGCCTGCGCCGGCTGGCCGCACGGCGGCCGCCCGCGGGACTTCACCGCGCCGCTGCGCTCGCAAGCGCCCGCGCTGCTGGTGTCCGGCGAGCTGGACCCGGTGACCCCGCCGCGCTATGGCGAGCGGGTACTCGCCGGCCTGGGCAACGGCCGCCACCTGGTCGCGCAGGGACAGGGCCACGGCAACCTCGGCAGCGGCTGCATGCCGCGGCTGGTGGCCCAGTTCCTCGAATCGGCCGACGCCGGGTCGCTCGACGCCACCTGCCTGGACACGATGGCCTACGTGCCGCCCTTCACCAGCTTCAACGGATGGGAACCCTGATGCGCCCACACCTCCACACGGGAGCCGCCGCATGATCCGCGCCCACGACCTGCACAAGCGCTTCAAGACCAAGACCGGCACGGTCCACGCCGTGGCCGGCGTCAGCTTCGAGGCGCACGACGGCCAGATCACCGGCCTGCTCGGCCCCAACGGCGCCGGCAAGACCACCACCCTGCGCATGCTCTACACCCTGATGAAACCCGATGCCGGCCGGATCGAGGTCGATGGCGTGGACCCGGCGCACGACCCGGTCGCGGTGCGCCGCGCCCTGGGCGTGCTGCCGGATGCGCGCGGCGTGTACAAGCGCCTGACCGCGCGCGAGAACATCGCCTACTTCGCGCGCCTGCACGGGCTTTCGGCCGCCGCCGCCGCGCAGCGCATCCAGGCGCTGTCGCAGGCGCTGGACATGGACGAGATCCTGGACCGCCGGACCGAGGGCTTCTCCCAGGGCCAGCGCACCAAGACCGCGATCGCCCGCGCCCTGGTCCACGACCCGCGCAACGTGATCCTGGACGAGCCGACCAACGGCCTGGACGTGATGACCACCCGCGCCATGCGCGAATTCCTGCGCCGGCTGCGCGAGGAAGGCCGCTGCGTGATCTTCTCCAGCCACATCATGCAGGAGGTGGCCGCGCTGTGCGATCGCATCGTCATCGTCGCCAAGGGCCGGGTGGTGGCCGCCGGCAGCGCCGACCAACTGCGCGAGCAGACCGGCGAGGAGAACCTGGAGGACGCCTTCGTCAAGGCGATCGGCTCGGAGGAGGGCCTGCACGCATGAGCGCACTGGCGACGATGTGGACCGTACTGGTCAAGGAACTGCGCGACATCGGCCGCGACCGCCGCACCCTGGGCCTGACCCTGCTGCTGGGGCCGCTGCTGTTCCCGGCCATCATCCTGGGCATGGGCTCGCTGGCCGAGAAGCGCGCGCGCACCCAGATCGAACAGGTGCTGGAGGTGCCGACGGTGGGGCGCGAGCGGGCGCCCAACCTGGTCGCGTTCCTGGCCACCCAGGGCATCCGCGCGGTGGACGCGCCGGCGGACCTGGAGGATGCCCTGCGCGAGCAGCGGGTGGACGCGGGCCTGCGCATCTCCGAAAACTTCGCCGAGGACTGGCATGCCGGCCGGCCGGCGCTGGTGGAGGTGATGCTGGACAGCAGCCAGCGCGACTCGGGCATTCCCGGGCGCCGGCTGTCCTCGGCGCTGGCCGCCTACGGCGGCCAGGTCGGCGCGCTGCGCCTGCTCGCCCGCGGCGTGGACGCCTCGGTGGCCCAGCCGGTGAACGTGGGCACCCTGGACGTGGCCACGCCCGACGCCAAGCGCGGCTTCCTGCTGTCGCTG
Source organism: Pseudoxanthomonas broegbernensis (assembly GCF_014202435.1). Taxonomy (GTDB): domain Bacteria; phylum Pseudomonadota; class Gammaproteobacteria; order Xanthomonadales; family Xanthomonadaceae; genus Pseudoxanthomonas; species Pseudoxanthomonas broegbernensis. The sequence goes on from NZ_JACHGU010000004.1 coordinate 341,125, forward strand.
ATGCTGCCCTACTTCCTGATCATCACCGCCTTCCTCGGCGGCGCGGCGCTGGTCCTGGACGCCACCGCCGGCGAGCGCGAGCGGCAGTCGCTGGAGCCGCTGCTGGCCACGCCGGCGGCGCGCGGCGCGATCGTCAGCGGCAAGATCGCCGCGGCCTGCGTGCTGGGCGTCGTCTCCCTGCTGCTGTCGCTGCTGGCGATCAAGCTCAGCGCGCAGATGGGCACGGGCACCGCCCGCAGCCTGGACATGTCGCTGCATGCCATCGGCAAGATGCTGTTCGTGCTGCTGCCCATGCTGCTGATCGGCACCTCGCTGCTGACCTTCCTGGCCGCGGCCGCCAAGAGCCTGAAGGAGGCGCAGAGCCACATGTCCTGGCTGATGCTGCTGCCGATGGTCCCGACCATCATGCTGATGGCCAGCCCGGTGAAGAGCCAACTGTGGCAGTTCGCGGTGCCGTTCCTGGCCCAGAACCAGTTGCTGCTGAAGGTGATCCGCGGCGAGGCGATCGGCCCCCAGGCGTGGGGGGTGTACCTGGGCGCCAGCGTGGGCCTGGCCGCGCTGCTGTGGCTGGCGGCGGTGCTGCGCTACCGCCAGGAGAAGCTGGCGATCTCCACCTGAAGCCCCGGCACTCGGGTACCGCAGGATGGCTCCGTGGAAGCGCCCTCGGGCGGGTGCAGCTCCTCGGGCGCTCATGGCGTGGGCGGCACGCGCAGGCACGCCTCCCCCCAGGCCGAGGCAGGGCCGTGGCGGATGTCCCATGACGAAGAAGCCCGGCGATGCCGGGCTTCTTCGTTTCGTGCAGCCTGGCCTTCGCTCAGTCGGCCGGGCTGAAGACCAGGGTGCGGCGGGTGGTGACCGGCGTGTCCCCCGCTTCGAAGCGCCAGCGGCGCACCGCGTTGAGCGCCTCGCGGTCGAAGGTGCGTGGCGGGGTGGCGCGCAGCACGCGCGCGTCGCTGACGCTGCCGTCCCGCTCCACCGTGAACTCCACCAGCACCTCGCCGGCCGTGCCCGAGCGCAGGGCTTCGGGCGGATAGCGCGGCTGCGCCATGCTGACCGCGCGCAGGCTGCGCTGCGGGGGCGTCGGTGCGGCCGCCGGGCGCGCGGGCTGCTGCGTGGCCGCTGCCTGGGCCGCGCGCTGCTCGGCGGCGCGCTGTTCGGCCTCCTGGCGTTCGGCCGCCAGGCGCGCGGCCTCCTGCTGCTCGGCCAGCCGGCGCGCGGCATCGGCCTCGGCCGCCTGCTGCTGCACCGCGCGCTGCTGCTCGGCCTGGGTGCGCGCCTCCACCTCGGCGCGCGCGCGCGTGGCCTCGGCCTCGCTGCGCTGGGCCACCGCCTGCTGCGCGCTGACGATGCTCTGCTTGATGCGCGGCAGCGCCGGCGCGGAGGCGTCGCCCTTCTCGATCAGCGCCGCCAGGCGCTGGGCCTCGCCGAACTGCTCGCGGCCGACCGCCTGCTCGGTGGCGATGACGGTGTAGGGCATCAGGTCGGTCAGCGCGCTGTTGACCGACGGATCGTCGGGCAGCTTGTCGCGCAGGGCCAGGTAGTACTCCATGGCGTTGTCGCCGGCCGGCGCGTACATCCGGTTCTCGCGCAGCGCCTGGGTGGCGGCTTCGCGCAACTGGTCCGCGCTCATGGCCTGCACGCTGGCGGCCACGGCCGGCGCCGGCGGCGCGGCGGGCTCGGCGGCGGCGGGCGTGCCGTCCGCCGGCGGCGCGGCGGCCGGTGCGGCTTCTTCCTGCTTGGAACAGGCGCCCAGCATCAGCGCCAACAGCAGGCACGCGGCCAGCCGCGACTTCGACGAAATCGTCATGGTCTGCATTGTCTTTCCCCCGTGGCAAAGCCTGTGGTACCGCGGACTCTTCCCTTAGCTCGCGCCATTAGGCCCGGATTGTCAACCGGTTGGCGCGAGCCTACAACCCATCCGCACCGGTTCCATTCCCGCGCGACGGCGGGTGCGGCGCGGCTACTTGCCGATGCAGAAGCTGGCGAAGATGTGGCCGAGCATCTCGTCGGCGCCGATCCGGCCGGTGATCGCGCCCAGGGTGTCGTGGGCCAGGCGCAGTTCCTCGGCCGCCAGTTCCAGGCGGCCGAGGCCCAGCTCGGCCGCGGCCGCATCGGCATGGCCCAGGGTCTGGCGCAGGCCGTCGACCTGGCGGGCGCGGGCGCTGAATTCGCCTTCGGCCGCGTCCGGCGCACCGCCGGCGGCCCGCTCGCGCAGCAGGGCGTGCAGGCGCTCCAGGCCGGCCCCGGTCAGGGCCGAGACCCGCACCGCATGCGGCGCATCGAGCGGTGCGGCGCCGGCGTCCAGCAGGTCGGCCTTGTTGTGGATCCACAGCCGCATCGGCACGTCGGCCGCGGCCGCCTCCAGCGCGGCGCGGTCGGCGGACGGGTCGCGCGCGTCGACCACCAGCAGGGCCAGGTCGGCGCGGGCCAGCTCGGCATGGGCGCGGCGCATGCCCTCGCGCTCGATCGCATCGCCGCCCTCGCGCAGCCCGGCGGTATCGGCCAGGACCAGTTCCAGGCCATCGATGCGAACGGTCTCGCGCAGCACGTCGCGGGTGGTGCCGGCCACCTCGGCGACGATGGCCCGCGCATCGCCGGCCAGCGCGTTGAGCAGCGAGCTCTTGCCGGCGTTGGGCGGACCCAGCAGCACCGCATGCAGGCCGTCGCGCAGGCGGCGGCCGCGTTCGGCCCGTTCCAGCAGCGTGCGCGCCTGGCCGCGCAGGCCGTCCAGCTCGGCGGCCACCTGCGGCAGGCCCAGGGTGTCGATCGGTTCGTCGACGAAGTCGATCGCCGCCTCGACGTGGATGCGCAGGCGCAACAGGGTGCCGGCGATGGCCTCCACGCGCTGGGAGAACGCGCCCTCCAGCGAGCGCCGGGCCGCGCGGGCCGCGCGCAGGTCGGCCGCGGCGATCAGGTCGGCGATGGCCTCGGCCTGGACCAGATCGAGCTTGCCGTTGAGGAAGGCGCGCTCGCTGAACTCGCCCGGGCGCGCCGGGCGCGCGCCCAGCTCGCAGCAGCGCTCCACCAGCCGGCGCAGCAGCACGGGGCTGCCGTGCGCCTGCAGCTCGGCCACGTCCTCGCCGGTGAAGCTGTGCGGGCCCGGGAAGGCGAGGACGATGCCGTCGTCGATGGCCTCGCCATCGGCGGCGCGGAAGCCGGCGCGTTGCGCGCGGCGCGGCACGGCGCGGCGGCCGCTTATCGTGGCCGCGATCTCCAGCGCGCGCGGGCCCGACAGGCGCACGAGGCCCACGCCGCCGGCACCCGGGGCGGTGGCGATGGCGGCGATGGTCTCGGTCTGGCTCATGCGGGATGCGGGATGCGGGATGCGGGATGCGGGATGCGGGAGAGCGTAGCGGCTGATGCGCACGATTGCGCAGCCGGGGCGGCGGCCGCCGCCCGAAAGCAGGAACCCGCCATGACGGCGGGTTCCTTCGGATGCGCGGCGGCCGGCCTTACTTGGCGGGCGTGGGCCGGGGCGCCGGCTCGCCGTGGCGCTTCATCATCCACCACTGCTGCAGCAGGCCCAGCGCGCCGTTGGTCACCCAGTACAGCACCAGGCCGGCGGGGAAGAACGCCATCATCACGCCGAAGGCCACCGGCATGAACTGCATCATCCTCTGCTGCATCGGGTCCATGCCCGGCGCCGGCTGCAGCTTCTGGGTGAACCACATCACCGCCACGTTGATCACCGGCAGGATGAAGTACGGATCGCGCGCGGTCAGGTCCTGGATCCAGCCCACCCATGGCGCATGCCGCAGTTCCACCGACTCCACCAGCACCCAGTACAGGGCCAGGAACACCGGCATCTGCACCACGATCGGCAGGCACCCGCCCATCGGGTTGATCTTCTCCTTCTTGTACAGCTCCATCATGGCGACCTGGAACTTCTGCTTGTCGTCGCCGTAGCGTTCCTTGAGCTGCTGGATGCGCGGCTGGAACTTGCGCATCTTGGCGAAGCTCTTGTACTGGGCCGCCGACAGCGGATACATCACCAGCTTGACCAGCAGCACCAGGCCGATGATCGCCCAGCCCCAGTTGCCGATCAGGCCGAACAGGTGGCCGAGCACCCAGAACAGGCCCTCGCCCAGGATCGCCAGGATCGAGAACTGGCTGTAGTCCACCGCCCGCTCCAGGCCCGGCACGGCCTGGGCGCGGATCTGCGAGACCAGCTTCGGCCCCACGTACAGGCGGGCGCTGGCCGTGCCGGTGGCGCCCGGGGCGACCTGCAGCGGCGCGCCCAGCTCGCGCACCAGGGCGCCGCTGGCCGGCGCGTCCAGCGAGATCGTCGCCGGCTGCCCGCCTTCCGGGATCCAGGCGCTGAAGAAATGATGCTGCAGCATCGCCACCCAGCCGTTGGCCGTCTGCTGGTCGACCTTTCCGTCCTCCAGGTAGTCCTCGCCGAACTTGCGCCGCTGGTAGCTGCCGTCGTACCAGGCCGCGCCGTTGAAGCTGAAGGACTCCGGCCGGGTGTAGCCGCGCTTGATCTGCGGCGGGGTGCGGATGAGCTGGCGATAGACCTGTCCCTGCCAGGGCGTGGCGCCGTCGTTGGCGATCTCGTCGCGCACCTGCACGGCGTAGCCGCCGCGGGTGAGGGTGTAGGTGCGGGTGATGCGCACGCCGTCCTCGCCTTGCCAGACGAAGGGCACCGCCACCGTGTCCTGGCCCGGGGCCAGCGCGTACTCGCGCTCGGGGCCGGCCGGGACGAAGCCGGACTGGTGGCTGGGCGCCGAGGCGGCGGTGCTGACCCAGCCGCTCTGCGCCGCATAGAACTCGCCCGGCGCCTGGCTGAACAGGCGGACCGGCGCGCTGCCCGGGTCGCGGCTCTGCGGGAACTGCAGCAGGTCGGCCTGCAGCACGCTGCCGCCGTCCAGGACCAGGCGCAGGACGTCGGTGGTCACGCTCACCCGGGCCGCGGTGGCCGCGGCCGGCACGGCGGCCTCCGCGACGGGGGCGGCCGCGGCGGTCGGCATGGGCACCGAGGCGTCGGCCCCGGCCCCGGCCGGGGCGGCGGCCGGCACGGCATCCGGCACCGCGGTCGCGGCGTCGAGCGCGGTGGTCGGGGCGGGAGGAGTCGGCGGGGCGGCCTTCTCCTTGCCCCATTCCATCCACAGCAGCATCGCCACCATCAGCCAGGCGAGGATCAGGAATACGCGGGTCTGGTTCATTCGGGCAGGCTGGTTCGGCCGGCGCGAGCATCCGGCGTGGAATCGGGAGGGGACGTCGGCGCCGCGGCCGCGGGCATTGTGCCGTCGGCGACCGGCGCGGGCAATGCGCCGGCCTTGCGCAGCAGGCGCGTCAGCGCGGCGGCGATCTGCGCGTGGCTGGCGCGGGCGGCGGCGGGGCGGGCGACCACCACGTAGTCGCCGCCGGCCAGTTGCGGACGGATGCGGCGGGTGGTCTCGCGCAGAATGCGCTTGATCCGGTTGCGGCCCACGGCACGCGGATCCACCTTGCGCGATACGGCCTGCCCGAGGCGGGGTTCGCCGTCGCCGGGAAGCCAGTGCAGGCCAAGCAGGGCATCGCCGAGGCGGCGGCCGCCGTCAAATACGCGGGTGTAGTCGGCACGCGAACGGACCCTGGCGCCGCGAGGGAATCGCGCGCGCGGGTCCGTGTTCATTGCAATGCTCTCGCCGCGGCGCACCGGCCGCGCGCGATCAAGCGCTCAGGCGCGCGCGGCCCTTGGCGCGGCGACGCGCCAGGATCTTGCGGCCGTCGGCGGTCTTCATGCGGGCACGGAAGCCGTGGTCGCGCTTGCGCTTGAGGTTGCTGGGCTGGAAGGTGCGCTTGGTGGCCATGGCGGCACTCGGGAAGTGTTCGGGATCGAAAGAACCGGAAATTCTAGGGGCACCCCGCCTCCGGGTCAACCTGCCCGGTGCCGGGCCCACGGCGCGAATGCCCTCGGGCTGTGGATGGCCTGTGGATGAATCTTGGGAAACGGCGGGGCCGGTGGTAGGCTGCCCTGTCCGATACCGCCCCTCCGCGGTCTCCGGCGACGCTCCTGGCGGCGCGGTGACCGCGCCCGACGAGCTTTGCCTTTCGATGGATGCCTGGCCCCGCTGTCTGGAACGTCTCGAAGCCGAACTGCCGGCCGAGGACATCCATACCTGGCTCAAACCCCTGCAGGCCGAGGAGCGCGCCGACGGCGTGGTCCTGTACGCGCCCAACGCCTTCATCGTCGAGCAGGTGCGCGAGCGCTTCCTGCCGCGCATCCGCGAGCTGGCGCAGCATTTCGCCGGACACCTGAACGTGGGCCTCGAGATCGGCTCGCGGCCGAAGACGGCCGAACCGCCGCCGCCGGCAGGCACGATGCCCGCCGCCCGCGCGGTGCCGGCCGAGCCGTTCGGCGGCAACCTCGATTCGCACTACGTGTTCGAGAACTTCGTGGAGGGCCGCAGCAACCAGCTCGGCCGCGCCGCGGCCTGGCAGGCGGCGCAGAAACCCGGCGACCGCGCCCACAACCCGTTGCTGCTGTACGGGGGCACCGGCCTGGGCAAGACCCACCTGATGTTCGCCGCCGGCAACGAGATGCGCCGGCTCAACCCGGGCGCGCGCGTGCTGTACCTGCGCTCGGAGCAGTTCTACAACGCCTTCTTCCGCGCCCTGCAGGAGAAGACCGCCGACCAGTTCAAGCGCCAGTTCCAGCAGATCGACGCGCTGCTGATCGACGACATCCAGTTCTTCGCCGGCAAGGACCGCACCCAGGAGGAGTTCTTCCACACCTTCAACGCGCTGTTCGACAGCCGCCAGCAGATCATCATGACCTGCGACCGCTACCCGCGCGAGGTCGACGGCCTGGAGCCGCGGCTGAAGTCGCGCCTGGCCTGGGGCCTGTCGGTGGCCATCGATCCGCCCGACTTCGAGACCCGCGCGGCCATCGTCCTGGCCAAGGCGCGCGAGCGCGGCGCGCAGATTCCCGACGAGGTCGCCTTCCTGCTGGCCAAAAAGATGCGCAGCAACGTGCGCGACCTGGAAGGGGCGCTCAACACCCTGGCCGCGCGGGCCAACTTCACCGGCCGCGCGATCAGCGTGGAATTCGCCCAGGAGACCCTGCGCGACCTGCTGCGCGCCCAGCAGCAGGCCATCGGCATCCCCAACATCCAGAAGACCGTGGCCGACTACTACGGCCTGCAGATCAAGGACCTGCTGTCCAAGCGCCGGACCCGCTCGCTGGCGCGGCCGCGGCAGGTGGCCATGGCCCTGACCAAGGAACTGACCGAACACAGCCTGCCGGAGATCGGCGATGCCTTCGCCGGCCGCGACCACACCACCGTGCTGCACGCCTGCCGGCAGATCCGCACGCTGATGGAAGCCGACGGCAAGCTGCGCGAGGACTGGGACAAGTTGATCCGGAAGTTGAGCGAATGACTCTTTCCGAGGAAAGCGGGGCGATCGCCGGGCCGCACGCACGGGAGTCATCCAAGGGCGAAAAGGTGCGGTAGATTCTCCGGGTACAACACGGGGGCGGGCTGGGGATAAGCGGGGGACAGAAACGATCACCGGAAACCATCCACAGCTTGTCCCAGCCCCGGCAGCGTCTTTCCAGCACGGTTTGGTCCAGATAAATCCCGTTTGTTTTCATGTATTTAAAGCTGTTATACACAGCCCGAAGCCCCCTCCAGCACCACCGCTTTTTGATTTATTCCACATCTTCTCTAAAGCGTAGAGGCACGGAATCCCATGCGTTTCACTCTCCAGCGCGAAGCCTTGCTCAAGCCTCTGGCCCAGGTCGTCAACGTCATCGAGCGGCGCCAGACCCTTCCCGTTCTGGCCAACTTCCTGGTCCAGGTCCAAGACGGGCAGCTCTCGCTGACCGGCACCGACCTGGAGGTGGAGATGATTGCCCGTACCTCGGTCGAGGACGCCCAGGACGGGGAGACCACCATCCCGGCGCGAAAGCTGTTCGAGATCGTGCGGGCGCTGCCGGATGGCAGCCGGGTCACCGTGTCCCAGTCCGGCGACAAGGTCTCGGTGCAGGCCGGACGCAGCCGCTTCACCCTGGCGACCCTGCCGGCCAACGACTTTCCGTCGGTGGACGAGGTCGAGGCCACCGAGCGCATCGGCGTGCCGGAAGCCGCACTGAAGGAGCTGATCGAACGCACCGCCTTCGCCATGGCCCAGCAGGACGTGCGCTACTACCTCAACGGCCTGCTGTTCGACCTGCGCGAATCCACCCTGCGCTGCGTGGCCACCGACGGCCACCGCCTGGCGCTGTGCGAGGCGCCGCTGGATCAGCCGGTGGCGACCAAGCGCCAGATCATCGTGCCGCGCAAGGGCGTGACCGAACTGCAGCGTCTGCTGGAGGGCGGCGACCGGGCGCTGGAGCTGGAGATCGGCCGCAGCCACATCCGGGTCAAGCGCGACGACGTCAGCTTCACTTCCAAGCTGATCGATGGCCGCTTCCCCGACTACGAGGCGGTGATCCCGATCGGCGCGGAGAAGGAAGTGCGCGTGGACCGGGAGGTGCTGCGCACGGCGCTGCAGCGTGCCGCCATCCTGTCCAACGAGAAGTACCGCGGCGTGCGCGTGGAGATTTCCCCGGGGCAGTTGAAGATCAACGCACACAACCCCGAGCAGGAAGAGGCGCAGGAAGAGATCGAGGCCGACACCACGGTGGATGGCATCGCCATCGGCTTCAACGTGAACTACCTGCTCGACGCCCTGGGTGCCTTGCGCGACGAGTTCGTGGTGGTGGCCCTGCGCGATGCCAATTCCTCGGCATTGGTGCGGGAAGCGGGCAGCGACAAGTGTCGCCATGTGGTGATGCCGCTGCGCCTGTGACCGGCTCCGGGCAACCCGCCATGTTTCACGTGGAACTCCGACGCCCGGCCTTGTCCGGGCGTCTTCCTGTGCGGGCCTCGCCATGCGCGTGACTCGGTTGGCCCTGCGCGACCTGCGCCGCTTCCAGGCGGTGGAGATGGCGCCCGCGCCCGGCCTGAACCTGCTGACGGGCGGCAATGGCGCAGGCAAGACCAGCGTGCTGGAAGCCTTGCACCTGATGGCCTATGGGCGCAGCTTCCGAGGCCGCGTCCGCGACGGTCTGATCCGCGACCAGGCCCCGGCGCTGGAAGTTTTCGTCGAATGGGAGGAAATGGACGCCGCGGACATGACCCGGACGCGGCGCGCGGGCCTGCGGCACGCAGGCCAGGCTTGGACCGGCCGCCTGGATGGAGAGGACGTCGCCCACCTGGGCCAGTTGTGCGCGGCGCTGGCGGTGGTGACCTTCGAGCCGGGCAGCCACGCGCTGATCGCCGGGGGCGCCGAGAACCGGCGGCGCTACCTCGACTGGGGCCTGTTCCACGTGGAACAGGACTTCATGTTCCTGTGGCGCCGTTATGCGCGGGCCCTCAAGCAGCGCAATGCGTTGCTGAAGGCCGGCGGCGGCACCGCGCAACTGGATGCCTGGGACCGGGAGCTGGCCGAGACGGGCGAGGCATTGACCGTACACCGCGAACGCTACCTGGCCGAACTGGCCCCGCGGGTGGCCGAGACCACGACCGGGCTCAGTGGGACGATCCCGCTGGAAGGCCTGGAATTCCAGCCCGGCTGGCGCCGCCAGGAGTTCTCCCTGGCCGACGCGCTGTTGCTGGGACGCGAACGGGACCGGCTCAGCGGCCATACCGGGGCCGGGCCGCACCGGGCCGACTGGAGCGTGCGCTTCAAGGAGTTGCCAGGCCGGGAGGCGCTCTCTCGCGGCCAGACCAAGCTGCTCGCACTGGCGGTGCTGCTGGCCCAGGCGGGCGACTACGCGGCGCGGCGTGGGCAGTGGCCGGTAATCGCGCTGGATGACCTCCCTTCCGAGCTGGATCGGCCGCACCAGCAGCGCGTGTTCGACCATCTGCGGCGCCAGTCCGGACTGCAACTGTTCGTCACCGCCACCGAGGCGCCGCCGGTACTGGCGGACATGGGGCTGACGTACCGCCTGTTCCACGTGGAACAGGGCCATCTCTCCGGCTGAACCTGGGTCTCGGAGGGCGGGGTGTCGAGGCTGGTATAATCGGCTGTCTACCCTATGGCCTTGGGCCGCGCCTCCCAAGGTCTGCGGTCCGGCCCCGAGCGCGGCGAAGGCATGAGCGAACAGACCCCCGGCAACGACTTCTACGATTCCAGCAAGATCACCGTCCTGCGCGGCCTGGAAGCGGTGCGCAAGCGACCGGGCATGTACATCGGCGATGTGCACGACGGCACCGGCCTGCACCACATGGTGTTCGAGGTGGTCGACAACTCGGTCGACGAGGCGCTGGCCGGGCACGCCGACGACATCGTCGTGCGGATCCTGGAGGACGGCTCGGTGGCCGTGTCCGACAACGGCCGCGGCATTCCGGTGGACATGCACAAGGAGGAGCAGCGCGCGGCCGCCGAGGTGATCCTCACCGTGCTGCATGCCGGCGGCAAGTTCGACGACAACAGCTACAAGGTCTCCGGCGGCCTGCACGGAGTGGGCGTGTCGGTGGTCAATGCGTTGTCCGAGCACCTGTGGCTGGACATCTGGCGCGACGGTTTCCACTGGCAGCAGGAATACTCGATGGGCGAGCCGCTGTATCCGCTCAAGCGCCTGGAGCCTTCCGACCGGCGCGGCACCACCCTGCGCTTCAAGCCGGCGGTGGAGATCTTCAGCGACACCGAATTCCACTACGACATCCTGGTGCGCCGCCTGCGCGAGCTGTCGTTCCTCAATTCCGGGGTCAAGATCACCCTCGTCGACGAGCGCGGCGAGGGCCGGCAGGACACCTTCCAGTACGAAGGCGGCATCCGCAGCTTCGTCGAGCACCTGGCGCAACTGAAGACGCCGCTGCATCCGAACGTGATCTCGGTGACCGGCGAGCAGAACGGGATCGTGGTCGACGTCGCCATGCAGTGGACCGACGCCTACCAGGAAACGATGTTCTGCTTCACCAACAACATCCCGCAGAAGGATGGTGGCACCCACCTGGCCGGCTTCCGCGCCGCGCTGACCCGTACCCTGAGCCAGTACATCGAGCAGAACGGGCTCGCCCGCCAGGCCAAGATCAACCTTTCCGGCGACGACATGCGCGAGGGCATGATCGCGGTGCTGTCGGTGAAGGTGCCGGACCCCAGCTTCTCCAGCCAGACCAAGGAAAAGCTGGTCAGCTCGGAGGTGAAGTCAGCAGTTGAAAGCACGTTCGGTGCACGTTTGCAGGAGTTCCTCCAGGAACATCCAAACGAGGCCCGCGCCATCACCGAGAAGGTGGTCGACGCCGCCCGCGCCCGCGAGGCCGCGCGCAAGGCGCGCGAGCTGACCCGGCGCAAGGGCGCGCTGGATATCGCCGGCCTGCCCGGCAAGCTGGCCGACTGCCAGGAGAAGGACCCGGCACTGTCGGAACTGTTCATCGTCGAGGGCGACTCGGCCGGCGGCTCGGCCAAGCAGGGCCGCAACCGCAAGAACCAGGCGGTGCTGCCCTTGCGCGGCAAGATCCTCAACGTCGAGCGTGCGCGCTTCGACCGCATGCTCGGCAGCGCGGAAGTCGGCACCCTGATCACCGCCCTGGGCACCGGCATCGGCAAGGACGAGTACAACCCGGACAAGCTGCGCTACCACCGCATCATCATCATGACCGACGCGGACGTGGACGGCTCGCACATCCGCACCCTGCTGCTGACCTTCTTCTACCGGCAGATGCCCGAACTGCTGGAGCGCGGCCACGTCTACATCGGCATGCCGCCGCTGTACAAGATCAAGCAGGGCAAGACCGAGCTGTACCTGAAGGACGACGCGGCGCTGAACGCCTACCTGGCCAGCAGCGCGGTGGACAACGCCGCGCTGGTGCCGGCGCAGGGCGAACCGCCGATCAGCGGCGAGGCCCTGGAGAAGCTGCTGCTCGCCTATGCCGGCGCGCGCGATGCGATCGCCCGCAACAGCCATCGCTTCGATGCGCTGCTGCTGGAATCGCTGATCGACTTCACCCCGCTCGATGCCGCGCACCTGGCGCGCAACACCGACGAACGCCACGAGCTCGACGCGCTGGAAGCGCGCCTGAACCGGGGCAAGCTCGGCAGCCCGCGCTTCGCGCTGGCCCTGCTGGCGGCCGAGCCCGGATCGGATGGAGCGGCCAACGATGCACGCCCGGCCGCGCTGCAGCTCACCCGCCGGCACATGGGCGAGGAAATCCGCCAGGTACTGCCGCTGACGATCTTCGAAAGCGGCGAGCTGCGGCCGCTGCGCGACGCGGCCGCGCTGCTGCACGGGCTGGTGCGCGAGGGCGCGCAGGTGGTGCGCGGCGGCCGTTCGCAGCCGGTCACCAGCTTCGCCCAGGCCCAGGCCTGGCTGTTGGAGGAGGCCAAGAAGGGCCGCCAGATCCAGCGCTTCAAGGGCCTGGGCGAGATGAACCCGGAGCAGTTGTGGGATACCACGGTCAACCCGGATACCCGCCGCCTGCTGCGCGTGCGGGTGGAGGACGCGGTGGCCGCCGACCGGATCTTCAGCACCCTGATGGGCGACGTGGTCGAGCCGCGCCGCGAGTTCATCGAGACCAACGCACTGAAGGTCGCCAACCTGGATGTCTGAGCCAGCGGACGGCGCGAATCCCGGCGCTGTCCCGCCATCGCTTCCGCCCGAGCGCACGGGCGCGCTGGTCGGCCGGTTCCTGGTGGATGCGGCGGTCGCGTTCGTCGTGCTGTCGGCGGTGGGCATGGTGGCCGGGATGGCGTGGGCCGCCTGGCGCGCGTTCCAGGTGGTGGGCCAGGGGCCCGGCCCGGCGCCGGACGCCCAGGCCATTGCCCAGGCGCTGGGCCAGCCTGGCGTGCTGGCGCAGATACTGATGGCGGTGCTGGGCATGTCGTCGGCCGCGCTGCTGCTGTACTTCTGGCGCCGCCGCGCGGATGCCGGCGAGCGCGCCCGCTCGCGCGCCGCCGCGCGCCGGCCTTCCACCTGGGCGTGGAGCCTGTCGATCGGGCTGGCGGTGTTCGCCGGCAGCACGCTGATCGGGTGGCTGATGCGGCAGGCCGGGGTGGAACCGGTGCCGAGCAACCTGCCGATGGTGGAGGAAGCCAGCCAACGCTGGCCGCTGTTCCTGTTCGTGTTCGCCGTGGTACTGGCCCCGGCCTACGAGGAGCTGCTGTTCCGCCGCGTGTTGTTCGGCCGTTTCCTGGCCGCCGGCCGGCCGTGGCTGGGCCTGGTCCTGAGCAGCCTGGCCTTCGCCCTGGTCCATGAGGTGCCGGGCCTGAGCGGCAATCCGCCGCTGGCCGTGCTGCAGTTGTGGCTGGTCTATGCCGGCATGGGCGCGGCCTTCGCCTGGGTCTACCGGCGCACCGGCACGCTGTGGTCGCCCATCGCCGCCCACGCCCTGAACAACGCCGTCGCCCTGTACGTGCACGGCCTGGTCTGAGAGCGGCCGTTTGACGAAAAGTTAAGCCCCCAACGACCACAATTTCCACTGGAACAGGCGAGGGGCGGGATCATGAAACGCTGGATGCTGGCGGCAGCCGCGGCGACGGTGCTGGCGGGGTGCGCGACCACGACGTCGCCGACCGGGCGCAAGCAATACATGGCGTACTCGGACAGCCAGCTCAACCAGATGGGCGCGCAGGCCTTCACCGAGATGAAGACCCAGCAGAAGACGGCCGCCAGCGGGCAGCAGGACGGCTACGTCCAGTGCGTGGTCAAGGCGCTGGTCCGGCAACTGCCGGCGGACTGGCAGAAGCTGCCCTGGGAGACCGCGGTGTTCGTGGACGACAGTCCCAACGCCTTCGCCCTGCCGGGCGGCAAGGTCGGCGTGAACACCGGCATGTTCAAGGTGGCCAAGAACCAGGACCAACTGGCCGCGGTGATCGGCCACGAGATCGGCCACGTCTACGCGCGCCATACCAACGAGCGCGTGTCGCGCCAGGCCGCCACCTCCACCGGCCTGGCGGTGGTGGGCGCGCTGGCCGGCGCGCGCTACGGCCAGGGTGCCTCGGACATGGTCGCCCAGGGCGGCGGCATGGCCGCCCAGTTGGGCCTGCTGCTGCCCTTCTCCCGCGTCCAGGAAACCGAGTCCGACCAGATCGGCCAGCAGTTGATGGCGCAGGCCGGGTTCGACCCGGCCCAGGCCGTGGACCTGTGGCAGAACATGGTCGCCGCCTCGGCCGGCCGCACTCCCGAGTGGCTGTCCACTCATCCCGATCCGCAGAACCGCATCCAGGCCCTGCGCCAGCGCGCACCCGCCCTGCAGCCGGCCTACCAGGCCGCGCGCCAGGGCGGGCAGGCGCCGCGATGCGGTCCGTGACCGGGCGGCGCGGTCCCCAAGCGGCATTTCGAAAAAAATCCGGTTCTGTTAGCGTTGCCGGCTCGGTTCCCGCCATCGCGGTGCGATGGCCAGCAAGAGGTGATCCTCCATGACATTCCGCAAACATGTCCTGCTGTCGTTCTTCATCGCCGCCTGCCTGGGCGGCGCGGTGGTGGCCGATGCGTCCGCGCAGACCTCGCGCTCGGGCAAGAAGTCCGCGCAGAAGACCGAGGCGATGTTCCCGGAGGCCACCCGGCAGGAACCCTCGGCCAAGCCGTCCCCCAAGGTCGGCAAGAAGCTGGGCAAGCTGATCGACGTCTACAACGGCGAGGACTATGCGCAGACCCGCGCGCTGGCCGATGAGATCCTGGCTACCGCGGGCGCCAACGAGTACGACAGCGCGCTGGCCGCGCAACTGGGCGCGCAGGCCGCCTACAACCTGGACGACAACCCCGGTGCCAAGGCGTACCTGCAGCAGGCGATCGACTTCAACGGCCTGGAGAACAATGGCCACTACCAGTCGATGCTGATGCTCGCGCAGTTGCAACTGGCCGACGACGAGATCGAACCCGGCCTGGCCACCCTGGACCGCTTCCTGGCCGAGACCCACTCCCGCCGCCCCGAGGACCTGATTCTCAAGGGCCAGGCGCTCTACCAGGCCGAGCGCTACCAGGAGGCGATCCCGGTGCTGAAGCAGGCCATCGAGCTTGCGCCCGAACCCAAGGACAACTGGATCCAGTTGCTGCTGGCCTGCTACGCGGAGACCGAGCAGTACCCGGAGGCGATCGCCCTGGCCGAACAGCAGGCGGCGAAGAACCCGGCCGACAAGAAGTCGAAGATGAACCTGGCCTCCGTCTACGCCCAGGCTGACCGCACGGACAAGGCCGCCGAGGTGCTGGAGGCACTGCGCGCGCAGGGCCAGCTCACCGAGGAGCGCGAGTACCGCCAGCTCTACATCACCTACGCCAACATGGACAACCGCGAGAAGGACGTGATCGCGGTGATCGACGAGGGCATGCGGAAGGGTGTGCTCAAGCCCGACTACCAGACCCACCTGGCCCTGGCCCAGTCGTACTACTACAGCGAACAGATCCCCCAGGCCATCGAGAACTGGCAGAAGGCCGCGCCGATGTCCAAGGACGGGGAGACCTATTTGAACCTGGCGCGCGTTCTATGGCAGGAGGGTCGCATCCCCGAGGCCAAGCAGGCAGCCCAGCAGGCATTGTCCAAGGGCGTCAGGAAGCCCGAGGATGCGAAGAAAATCATCAACTTGAAGTGAATTTAGATAGAAGCGCCGGGTGTCTGGTCAAAGGAACCCGGGATTGGTATATGCTTGGCGGTTCATGCGGTGTTAACCGCGGAATAGGGGACCCTGCTCGGGTTCCAGCCCCACAAACGAGCCATTGGCGCAATGACTGAACAACTGGTCGTCCACAGGAACTACGAAGAAGTCGAGGACAGCGGACTGAGCTGGCCGCGCATCATCGGCATCGCGTTCGTCGTCGCGCTGCATCTGGCGGCACTGATGCTGCTGCTGATCCCCGCCGTTGCGCCGAAGGCCGATGTCGAACAGGAGCGCAGCATCCTGGTCACGCTGGTGGATGCCCCGCCGCCGCCGCCGCCACCGCCGCCACCCCCGCCGCCGCAGCAGGACAAGCCGCCGCCGCCGGTGAAGGACCTGTCGCCGCCGAAGCCCTCGACGGTACCGCCGCCGCCGGAGGCCCCGCCGATCGACGTGGCCGAGCCGCGCCCGACCGACGTGTTCGTGCCGCCGTCGCCGCCCGCGCCGCCCGCGCCGGTGGCCGACATCTCGGCCAGCGTGGACATCTCGTCCAAGAACATGAACCCGCCGCGCTATCCGCCGGCCGCCGCGCGTGCCGGCATCGAGGGCGAGGTCATCCTCGTCATCGACGTCGATGCCAGCGGCAACGTGACCAACGTGTCGGTCGAGAAGTCCAGCCGCAACCGCGACCTCGACCGCGCCGCGATGGAGGCCGCCCGCAGGTGGCGTTTCAATCCCGCGACTGTGAACGGCCAGAAGGCGGCCGGTCGCGTTCGGGTCCCGGTGAACTTCACTCTGGGCTGATGTCCGCACCCGTCACGGGACCCCGTGACGGAAACCGGGCCTAGCGTTTCCGCCTTCCTTCTCTTCACCCCAATCAAAACAAAAGGTAAGCGTCATGCTGCAGGAAATCTTCATCGCCGCCGCTGCCGGGGGCAACAGCGCCTCGGCCCTGAACCAGATGGGCTTCGACCACCTCATCAGCGAGATGGTTGCCAATCCGGGCGAGTTCGCCGTCTCCTGGATCGTGCTGATCACCTTGGTCCTGATGTCGGCGGCGTCCTGGTACTGGACGGTCTTCAACACCATCAAGAACACCCGCCTGAAGTCGGCGGCCGACCGCGTGGTCAATGCCTTCTGGGAAGCGCCCAACGCGCAGGAAGCCATCCGCACGATGGAAGAACAGCCGCGTAGCGAGCCGTTCTCCAAGATCGCGCTCGATGCCGCCCAGGCCGCCGCCCACCACCAGCGCGCCGAGGGTGCGGGCAATGGCGTGGGCGAGACCCTGAGCCGCTCGGAGTTCGTGGACCGCGCGCTGCGCCAGGCCGTGACCCGCGAGAGCGCCCGGCTGCAGTCGGGCATGATCCTGCTGGCGACCGTCGGCGCGACCGCGCCGTTCGTGGGCCTGCTGGGCACGGTGTGGGGCATCTACGGCGCGCTGATCAAGATCGGTGCCACCGGCTCGGCCTCGATCGACGCGGTGGCCGGCCCGGTGGGCGAGGCGCTGATCATGACCGCCATCGGCCTGTTCGTCGCCATCCCGGCCGTGTTTGCCTTCAACTTCTTCAGCAAGATCAACAGCGCCACGATCGCCAAGTTCGATTCGTTCGCCCACGACCTGCACGACTTCTTCGCCACCGGCTCGCGCGTGCGCTGAGCCGGCCCGTAGAAGAAGCGCCGCACCAGCACGCAATTCGGAGAGCCCCATGGCCTTCAGTTCCGACAACTCCAACGGCCCGATGAACGACATCAACGTCACGCCCCTCGTGGACGTGATGCTGGTGCTGCTGATCATCTTCATCATCACCGCGCCGCTGATGTCGCATAAGGTGAAGATCGAACTGCCGGAGGCGAACCTCGTCCAGACAGACGACGACAAGAACGAGCGGGTGCTGCCCATCACCGTCTCGGTCAAGGAGGACGGCTCGCTGTTCTGGAACGACGAGGAGATCACTCGGGAGATCCTGGAGTCGCGCCTGTCCAGCGTCGCCCAGCAGGTGCCGCAGCCGCCGCTCAACCTGCGCGGCGACCGCACCACCAAGATGCGCACGATCAACGAGATCACCGTGATCGCCCAGCGCAACGGCATGCTGGACATCGGCTTCGTCGCAACCAAAGAGAAGGGTCACTGAGCCATGGCTTTCAGTTCTGGTGGCAACAATGGCCCCATGGCCGAGATCAACGTCACGCCGCTGATCGACGTGATGCTGGTGCTGCTGATCATCTTCATCGTGACCGCGCCGATCATGACCTACCCGATCGACGTGGCCCTGCCGCAGCGGGTCATCAACCCGCCGCCGCAGTTGCGCGAACCGCCGCCGCCGATCGACCTGCGCATCGACGCGACCAACCAGGCGTACTGGAACAACAGCCCGGTCGCGGTCGCGTCCCTGCAGCAGATGATGGAGACCGAGGTGCAGCGCGACCCGACCAACCAGCCGGAGCTGCGCATCGACGCCAGCTCGGACTCCGAGTACGAGACCATGGCCAAGGTACTGGCCGCGGCCAAGAACGCGGACATGAAGAAGATCAACTTCGTGCAGCCCTGACCGCAGCGCACGCCGGGCGCCGCTTCCTGCAGCGGCGGGGCCCGGAATGCGACGCGCCGGACACGCCGCCTACGGGCGGCGTGTCCTTTTGTGGCCGGCACGGCCCCGCTACCGCACCCGGTATCGCGTGGTCCATCCGCCAGGTGGCCCCGGTAGCCGATTGGCCGCCGGGCCGGCAGCCGGCCCGAAGTCAGGCCCTGGGCGCCGTCGAGTCCAGGATCGACAGGTATCCGCGCACGGTGGCGGCCAGGCCCGCGTACAGCGCCTCGCCGACCAGCGCATGGCCGATGGACACCTCCTGCACGCCCGGCACCTGCGCCAGGAAGGCGCCGAGGTTGGCTTGCGACAGGTCGTGGCCGGCGTTGACGCCCAGCCCGGCCGCGCGGGCACGGCGCGCGGTGTCCGCGCACGCCTGCAGCGCCGGTGCCGGTTCGCGCGCGGCGAAGGCCTCCGCGTAGGGGCCGGTGTAGATCTCGATCCGGTCCGCGCCCAGCGCCGCGGCGCGTTCCAGCCCGGCCACGCCGGCATCGACGAACAGACTGACCCGGCAGCCCAGCGCGGCGAAGGCCCCGACCTGCACGGCCAGGGCCTGCAGGTCGCCGTCGAAGGCGAAACCGTGGTCGGAAGTGAGCTGGCCGTCGCCGTCGGGCACGAGGGTCACCTGCGCCGGCCGCACCTGCTCGCACAGCGCCAGCAGGCCGGGGTAGCCGGCCCGCGGCGGGGCGAATGGATTGCCCTCGATGTTGAGTTCCACCCCGCGGCGCGCGGTCAGCGCGGCCAGCGGCGGCAGGTCCTCGGCCACGATGTGGCGGCGGTCCGGCCGCGGATGCACGGTGATGCCGTGGGCGCCGGCGTCCAGGCAGGCCCGGGCCGCGGCCAGTACGTCCGGCTCGCCACCGCCGCGGGAATTGCGCAGGACCGCGATCTTGTTGACGTTGACGCTGAGCCGGGTCATGCCGAAGGCGGAGGCGTGCGCTCCCGGGATTGCGTGGAGGGTTGCGCGGCGCCGGCATCCGCGCGGCGGCGGGCCTCGGCCAGCTCGCGCATGCGCCGCAGCTCGGTCGGGTCGATCATGCCCAGTGCGTCGCGGCCGCTGTCGCCGACCCGCTGCTGGTACAGCGCCAGCGCCCAGGCGACGAACAGGCCGGCGGCGGCGATCAGGCACAACGCCAGCAGCCAGGCATGGGTGGTGGTGATGGCCAGCAGCAGGGCGCCGAGGGCGAAGAGTAGATAGAGCCAGTGCATCACTGTCCTCCAGTTGGCGGGAGGCGCGCCCCCCTTGGGCGCCGCGCCGGGATCATGATGCCCGATGTGCGGGCCGCCGGCTGCCGCCGCGCGTCCGTGGTCCCGGCCCGTCCGTCGCCGGGGCCTACAGCAGGGGCGAGAGCAGGCGGGCCAGCGACTCGGGCAGCCGGTGCCGCCACAGCCCGCCGGGCCGGTCGGGGCGGACCCGGGCGGCGGCGTCGAACTCGGCTTCCAGCAGCCGCGCCAGGGCCTGGCAGGCATCGGCGTCGCGCAGCAGCATCGAGGCCTCGAAGTTGAGGCGGAAGCTGCGGTGGTCGAAGTTGGCGCTGCCGACGATGCACAACTGGTCGTCGGTCAGCAGCGCCTTGGTGTGCAGCAGGCGCGGCCCGTACTCGTAGACCTGCACGCCGGCCTGGATCAGCTCGTCGAAGTAGGAGCGCGCGGCCAGGGTGACCAGCCGCGAATCGCTGCGGCGCGGGACCAGCAGGCGCGTGTCCAGCCCGCCCAGCGCGGCCGAGGTCAGGGCCATGCGCGCGGCCTCGCCGGGAACGAAATACGGGGTGACCAGCCAGACCCGGCGCCGGGCCTCGTGGATGGCCGCCACATGCAGGCGGTGGATCGCCTCCCAGGACGAATCCGGCCCGGACACCAGCACCTGCGCCTGCACCGGGCCGGGCTCGGGCCGAGGCCAGTAGCCCGGCTCGCCGAAGCCGTCCGGGTCGCAGGCGTCGGCGTAGATCCAATCCTCGATGAAGGCCAGTTGCAGGCTGCGCACCACCGCGCCTTCCACCCGCAGGTGCAGGTCGCGGTAGGCGTTGCCGGAAACCGCCTCGTTCTCCTCGTCGGTGACGTTGATGCCGCCGATGAAGCCGACCCGGCCGTCGACCACGACGATCTTGCGGTGGGTGCGCAGGTTCACCCAGGGCCGGGTGAAGGGGCGGAAGCGGGTCGGATGGAACCAGGCGAACGCGGCGCCGGCCTCGATCAGCGGGCGCAGGTGCCGGGCCTTCAGCGCCGAGGAACCCACGGCGTCCAGCAGCAGGCGGACCTGCACGCCGGCGCGCGCGCGTTCGGCCAGCGCGTCGAGCAGACGCAGCCCGGTGCGGTCCGGGTTCCAGATGTAGTACTCCAGGTGGATGTGATGGCGCGCGCCGGCGATGGCCTCCAGCAGCGCGGCGTAGGTGGCCTGGCCGTCCACCAGCCAGTGCGCCGACAGGGCGCTGGACGGGGGCAGCCCGGTGGTGGCCTGGGCGATGCGCGACAGCTCGGCGCAGGCGTCGTCGGCGGGACAGGTGTCCGAGTACCGGGCCATGCCCGAGCGGGTCCTGCCGCGGCGCAGGCGCTGGCGCTTGATCCGCTGCGGGCCGAGCAGGAAATAGACCATGAAGCCGACGTAGGGCAGCAGCGCCAGCGACATCACCCAGCTCAGGGTGGCCACCGGTTCGCGTTTCTGCAGCACGATCCAGGCGCACAGCCACAGCACGTACACCAGCCAGGCCAGGACCAGGGCATGGCCCAGGTAGGGGATCGCGCCGAGCATCTCCCGGGTGGAGGTCAGCAATGCGGACATGGGCGGGCCCCGGGCGTCTGGCGGGAGGTCATCGCGGTGGCGCGTCCAGCGGCAGATAGCCGCTGAACGGCTCGTCCTCGTCCATCAGGAAGTGGGAGACGATCTTCTTCCACGCCATAGCCGTCGCCCAGCAGCATGCGCGTGGCTGATTGGCTGCGCGATTCCGGCTCGTGCACGTGGCACAGCCAAGCACCGGGTGGCCGCGCCATGTGCTCGGCCAGGGTTCGGCGGGTGATGCGCGCGCCCCGCTGCAGCGCGTCGAGGAGCCTCAGGCCGCAGTAGTCCAGGTTTCTGGCGGACATGTCCGGGTGCCGGTCGCGCGATGGGGCGGGCCACCAGCATGCCGCAGCATGCGCGCACATGCAGCAGCCAGGCAGATTCTTAGCACGGAGGGCCAGTGCGCAGGCGGCCGTCCAGGCCCGCAGCCGGCACGCGTGCAGTCCCGCCTGGGCGCGACGGTGGGGACGGCAAGACGGCCGTTCGTAGCCGGGTCCGCACGCGCCGCACCTGAACCGCTCAGCCAGGTCGCCACGCCTGAGAACGGCGCGGTCTAGCCTGCGCGCATGGCAGAGACGATCAAGGGCCGCGGCTCGCGGCAATACCTGGCGGGCCGCTTCGAGCGCACCGTCACCGAGGCGTTCGACGATGGCTGGGCGCCACCGGAAGGCGACACCGAGTGCGGGCCGGACCCGCTGCGCCCGCGCACCCGGCTGCACGAGGAAAGCGCACGCAGCATCATCAGTCGCAACGACTCGCCGGACGTGGGCTTCTCCCAGTCGGTCAATCCCTACCGCGGCTGCGAGCACGGTTGCAGCTACTGCTTCGCCCGGCCCTCGCACGCCTACCTCAACCTCTCCCCCGGCCTGGACTTCGAGACCCGGATCTTCGCCAAGACCAACGCCCCGGAACTGCTGCGCCGCGAGTTCGCTCGCCGCGGCTACCGGCCCGATCCCATCGCCCTGGGCATCAACACCGACGCCTACCAGCCGGCCGAACGGCGCCTGCGCCTGACCCGCCGGCTGATCGAGGTGATGCTCGAATGCCGGCACCCCTTCAGCCTGATCACCAAGAACGCCCTGGTCGAGCGCGACCTGGACCTGCTGCAGCCGCTGGCCGAACAGGGCCTGGTGCGGGTGCACTTCTCGGTGACCACGCTGGACCCGCGCCTGAGCGCGCGGCTGGAACCGCGCGCGGCCGCCCCGCACGCGCGCCTGCGGGCGATGGCGCGGCTGCACGCGGCCGGGGTGCCCGTGGGGGTAATGTTCGCCCCGGCCATTCCCTGGGTGAATGACCACGAGCTGGAGGCGGTGCTGGAAGCGGCTCGCGGGTCCGGCGCCGAAAGCGCCGGCTACGTGCTGCTGCGCCTGCCGCACGAAGTCGCGCCGCTGTTCCGCGACTGGCTGCAGGCGCACCTGCCCGAGCGCGCCGAGCGGGTGATGAGCGTGCTGCGGCAGATGCGCGGCGGCCGCGACTACCAGTCGCAGTTCGGCCAGCGCATGCGCGGCCAGGGCCGCCATGCCGACCTGCTGGCACAGCGCTTCGCCCTGGCGCACCGCCGCTTCGGCTACGCCGACGTGCGCCCGCGACGGCTGGACAGCGGGCGCTTCGTGGCGCCCCGCCCGCCCTCGCCGCAGGGCGAGCTGTTCTGAACGCGGCGCTGGCGCGCTATCCACAGGGGGCGCCAATCCCGGAAGGGGTGGCCAGGTCCCCACCCTGATCCCGCCGCATGGCCGGGATGCCCGGAAGCCGGTTGCCGCCGCCTATCTTCCTGGCGGCCGCCCGGCGAGAAGGTGCGATCGCGTAGCGGCGCGCGGAGTGGCGCCCCTCGCGGGAAGGGAAACGAAACGCGGGTCGCCGCCGTATCCGGGCCGGTGGGCGCGCGGATCAGTGCGCCGGATAGGCGAGCAGCAGCACCAGGTCGTCCTCGCCGGCCTGCTGGATGGCATGCGTGCTGCCGGCCCGGGTGAGCATGGCGTGGCCGGGACCGACCTCGTGCACCTGGCCGTCGAGCACGTAGCGGCCGCGGCCGGACAGCACGTAGTAGATCTCGTCCTTGTGGTGCTGGTGCAGGCCGATGCCGGCGCCCTTGTGCAGCACCCGCTTGCGCAGCACGAAGGGCAGGTCCTGGGCGTCGGCGAACAGCGGATAGGCGGTGGTGGCGCCCGGTCCGCCGTGCGGGCCGGGTTGCGGGCGGGCGAAGTCCGATTCGTGCACCACCGAGGACGGGCGTGCCTGCGCGGCACGATCCTCGCGCGCGCTGTCCGGCGCGCCGCAGTCGGTGTCGCGCACCACGTGCGCGGCCAGGGCCGGGTCCAGCGCCTTCCAGTCGCGCACCACCAGGCAGGCGGCCATCGTCGCGCCGGCCACGCTCAGGTGGGTATCGTCGGTGACGCCGCGCGCGGGCACGTGCGCGTAGTACGGCCGAGACGCCTCCTCGCCGAGCGCGCGCAGCCAGCCGGTGCTGCCGGCATCGAGGTCGATCAGCGCGATCCGCTCGCGCGCGGCCAGCGCGCGCATCGCGTCGGCGTAGCGCGCATGGGTGTCCAGTAGCGCGCCATGGTCGAACAGGCGCCGCGCCACCGGCGTGACCAGGATCGGCGTGGCGCCGCGCGCGCGGGCCAGGTCCACGTAGCGCATCAGCCACTGCGGGTAGGCCCGCGCCGGGTCGGCGTAGCGGCGCGGGTCCTCGTACTTGGCATCGTTGTGGCCGAACTGCACCAGCAGCACGTCGCCCCTGCGCAGCTCGCGGGCGATCGGCTGCAGCCGCCCTTCCTCGACGAAACTGCGCGAACTGCGCCCGCCCACGGCACGGTTGCGCACCTGGTAGGCGGCCGGGTCGAGGAAATCCTGCAGGCGCTGGCCCCAGCCGTTGCGCGGCGCGCGCTCGGGGCCGTACTCGGCCACGGTGGAGTCGCCGGCCAGGAAGACGCGGTGCGGTGCGGCGGGCGTGGCGGCGGTGGCGGTAGCGGTAGCCGGGCCGGGCAGGCCGAGCAGGATCGGGAGCAGCCACCGGAGCGGTCGGTGCGGGAGCATGCGTCCTCCACGAGGGCGAGGCCGGAGCGGACGATGGCGCCGGGGGCGGGCTTCGCTCCGGGAGGATCGGCTCCCGGCCGCGACCGCGGGAGAGGGCGGTCGTGGCCGGAGGCCTCTCCTGAAGAATACCGCTGGCCGCGGGGGACGGCCGGCGGCCGGTTCGCTCAGCGCGCCAGCCAGCCGCCGTCGACCGGGATGACCGCACCGTTGACATAGTCCGAGGCGGTGCTGGCCAGGAACACCGCGGTGCCGCCCAGGTCGGCCGGCGTGCCCCAGCGGCCGGCGGGGATGCGGTCCAGGATGGCCTTGCTGCGGTCCTGGTCCGCGCGCAACTGGGCGGTGTTGTCGGTGGCCATGTAGCCGGGCGCGATGGCGTTGATGTTCACGCCCTTGTCGGCCCACTCGTTGGCCAGCAGGCGGGTGATGCCGGCGATGCCGGACTTGCTGGCGGTGTAGGAGGGCACCCGGATGCCGCCCTGGAACGACAGCATCGAGGCGATGTTGACGATCTTGCCGCGGCCCTGGGCGATGAAGTGGCGCCCCGCGGCCTGCGACATGAAGAACGCGGACTTGATGTTGACGTTCATGACGTCGTCCCAGTCCTTCTCGCTGAACTCCACCGCGTCGGCGCGGCGGATCAGGCCGGCGTTGTTGACCAGGATGTCCAGGCCGCCGAGCTGGGCGACGGTGTCCTTCACCAGCCGCTCGACCGGTTCGATCGAGATCAGGTTGGCGTCGAGGTTGAGGAAGCGGCGGCCCAGCGCCCGGACCTTCGCACCGGTTTCCTCGGCCGGCACGATGCCGGCGCCGGCGATGTCGGCGCCGGCTTCGGCCAGCGCCAGCGCGATGCCCTGGCCCAGGCCGGTGTTGGCGCCGGTGACCAGCGCGACCTTGCCTTCCAGGCTGAACGGATTCGTCATCGGATGTACCCCTTCGAGTGTGCGGTTGTTGCGGCGGGTCGCCGGCGGAGCGCGCCGTGCGGGATGGGCCGCGCGGCGCGGTGGCTTACTTGAGCTGGCAGATGTCCAGCACGTTCATGTCGGTGTAGTCCAGGTTCTCGCCGCCCATCGCCCAGATGAAGGCGTAGTTGCTGGTGCCCGAGCCCATGTGGATCGACCACGGCGGCGAGACCACCGCCTCGTCGTTCTGCATGACGATGTGGCGCTGCTGGTCCGGCTGGCCCATGAAGTGGTAGACGCGGTCGTTGGCGCCCAGGTCGAAGTAGAAGTAGACCTCGCTGCGGCGGTCGTGCAGGTGCGGCGGCATGGTGTTCCACACGCTGCCCGGCTTGAGCACGGTCAGGCCCAGCAGCAACTGCGAGGACTGGCAGGTGGCCGGCACGATGTACTGGTAGATGGTGCGCTCGTTGCTGGTCTCCAGCGCGCCGCGGTCCAGCGCCACCGCGTCCTTGATCGATAGCTGCTTGGTCTCGAAGCGCGCGTGCGCCGGGGTCGAGGTCAGGTAGAACTTGGCCGGGGTGGCGGCGTCGGTCGAGGCGAACACGACCTCCTCGCTGCCCATGGCCACGTACAGGCCGTCCTTCGGGCCCAGGGCGTAGGCGGTGCCGTCCACCGTCACCGTGCCGGTGCCGGCGCCCACGTTGATCACGCCCAGCTCGCGGCGCTCCAGGAACGCCTTGCCCGCGGCCGAGGCCGGCTCGGTCTGCCGGGGCAGCGACACGGCCTGGTTCACCGGCGCGGCGCCGCCGATCACGAAGCGCTCGTAGTGGGTGTAGTTCAGGCGCACCTGGTCGGCGGCGAACAGCTCGCCGATCAGGTACAGGTCGCGCAGCGCGTCGTTGCTGGCGCCCTGCACGACGCCGGGATGGGTTGCGTAATAGGTTTTCTGATACATGGCGAACAGCTCCTGCGGCTCTTGGAGAGGGCGGCGGTGGCCGGGAATGGCCCCCGCATCCATTGGCAGGCTACGAGTCTAGCCAATTTTGGTAACCGGTGTCATTCCGCACTGCGGAAAGATCCGGCCACGGCCCTGGAACGGGTGGCGGGCCCCATCCGGAACGCGGGGAAGCGAGGGCGCGCGCATCCGCCGGGGATTGCGCGCGGCGCGGCCGCCCGGCTCAGGCCGGGGGCTGGCAGGAGTCGCGCACGATCAGGTGCGGGCGCACGCTGGCCACCGGCAGCGGGCTGGGATCGGTGCGGATCAGGGTGGCGGCGGCGATGCGGCCGGTGTCGCGGGTATGGCGGCGCACCGAGGTCAGCGACGGCCACAGGCGCGAGGCCAGCGGGCTGTCGTCGAAGCCCACCAGGGAAAGATCGCGCGGGATGCTGATGCCCGCGCGCAGGGCCACCTTGTACACGCCGGCGGCCATCTCGTCGTTGCCGCAGAAGATCGCGGTCGGCCGGTCCTTGCCGGCCAGCAGCTTCTCGCCCGCGGCCACGCCGGACTCGAAGGTGTAGCTGGCCTCGATGATCCGCGACTTCGGTACCTCCACCCCGCGCATGGCCAGCGCCTGGACGAAGCCCTCGGTGCGCTCGATCGCCGAGCGGTAGGTCAGCGCACCGGTGATCAGGGCGATGTCCTTGTGGCCCAGGGTCAGCAGGTAGTCGGCCGCCTCGGCCGCGCCGTCGCGATCGTGGGTGACGATCATGCGCCCGTCGTGGTCGTCGAAGCCCACCGGCACGATCCGGGTGTAGCGGCAGCTCAGCTCCGCCAGCATGTCGGCCAGGTTCTGGTCCTCGGAGGCGCGCGGCACCAGCATCACCCCGTGCAGCTTCTGCTGCCGGACGAAGCGGCGCACGCTGTCGATGTAGCCGGGGCTGCGGGTGTCGCAGGGGTGCACCACCAGCTCGAAGCCGGAGTCGCGCAGCGCGTCCAGCGCGCCGTACTGCATGTCCACGATGTACTGCGCGGTGGGGTTGTCGTAGACCATGCCGATCAGGAACGAGCGCCGGAACGCCAGCCCGCGCGCCAGCGGGTCGGGCACGTAGCCGACCTCGCGCATCAGCGCCTCCACCTTCTCGCGAGTGTCCTTACGCACCAGCGGCGAGTGGTTGATGATCCGCGAGACGGTCTTCTTCGACACCCCGGCCAGGCGGGCGATGTCGTTGATGGTCGCCGCCTTGCCAGCGGCGGCGGCGGGCCGGGAGGCCGTATCGGCGGGGGATTTGCGCGCGGGCATGGTCGGATTCACGTGGATATCCAAGGGATTCTAGCCGGAGCGGACGCGGCTGGGCGGGTCGGGTCGCGCTGCGGTGCCGCCGCTTCGCCGCGAGGCGGCGGCACGGGTCCGGCGGCCGCCTCGCGGGCAATGGGCGGGAACCCCCGCGGGCGGGGCGTCTCCGGGCCTCAGCCGCGCAGCACCGCCGGCAGCCACATCGACAGTTGCGGGAAGAAGGCCACCACCAGCAGCACGCCCAGGCCGGCCAGCCAGAACGGCCAGATGGTGCGCATGCTCTGGCCGACGCTGATCTTGCCGATGGCGGTGCCGATGAACAGCACCGAGCCCACCGGCGGCGTCACCAGCCCCAGGCCGCCGGTCAGCACCAGCACCAGGCCGAAGTGGATCGGGTCGATGCCGTAGGCGCGGGCCACCGGCAGGAAGATCGGGGTGCAGATCAGGATCATCGGCGCCAGGTCCATGAAGGTGCCCAGCAGCAGCAGCATGACCACGATCATCAGCAGCACCATGGCCTTGCTGTGCGCGAACGACTGCAGGAAGTCCACCGCCGCCGTCGGCACCTGCAGGTAGGCCAGCAGCCAGCCGAACACCGCCGCCGCGGCGATCACGAACAGGATCACCCCGGTGCTGCGCGCGGCGTGGGTCACCGTCTCCAGGAACTCGCGCAGCCGCAACTGCCGGTACAGCACGATGGTCACCAGCAGCGCATACACCACCGCGATGGCGGCCGACTCCACCGCGGTAAAGACGCCGGCGCGGATGCCCACGAAGATCAGGGTCACCAGCCCCAGGCCCGGCAGCGCCGCCACCAGCCGTACCAGCACCGCGCGCCAGCCGGGGAACGCCTCCACCCCGTAGCCGCGCATGCGCGCCACCACATAGCCGGTGATCATCAGCGCCACGGTCATCATCAGGGCAGGCACGATGCCCGCGGCGAACAGGTCGGCGATCGAGAGCCCGCCGCCGGCCGCGGCCGAGTACAGGATCAGGTTGTGCGAGGGCGGCACCAGCAGCGCGACCAGGGCCGCGGTGATGCTGACGTTGACCGCGAAGTCGCGGTCGTAGCCGCGCTTGACCATCTGCGGGATCATCGTCCCGCCCACCGCCGAGACGTCGGCGATGGCCGAGCCGGAGACGCCGCCGAAGAACAGCGAGGACAGGATCGACACCTGGCCCAGGCCGCCACGCAGGCGTCCCACCAGCGAGGAGGCCAGCGCGATCAGGCGCTCGGAGATGCCGCCGCGCATCATGATCTCGCCGGCGAAGATGAACAGCGGGATGGCGATCAGCGAGGCGGTGCCGGTGCCGGCGGAAAGCTGCTGGACCAGCACCACCGAGGGCAGGCCCAGCGCCAGCAGGGTGGCCAGCGAGGCGGCGGCCAGCGCGTAGGCCACCGGCACGCCGATGACCAGCAGGACGGCGAACACGCCGAACAGAAGCGCGATCTCCATGTCAGTGCGCTCCTTCGTCCGAGGCCAGCGCCAGTGCCAGGCGATTGAGCGCGAACAGCGTCATCAGCGCGCCGCCCAGCGCCAGCGGCAGGTAGTTGATGCTCAGCGGCAGGTTGGCGCCCGCGGTCTTGATGTCCAGTCCGTCCAGCAGCAGCACTCCCGCCCACCAGGCGATCACCGCGCCGATGGCGGCCACCACCAGTTGCGCCACCACGTCGATGGCGCGGCGCACCGCCGGCCGCACGTGGTCGTGCAGCAGGTAGAAGCCGAAGTGGCGGTTGCCGTGCACGCCGGCGGCCGCGCCCAGGCTCATCGAGGTGGCCAGCAGCAGCAGGGTGACCGGCTCGGTCCAGCTCGGCGAATCGTTGATCACGTAGCGGGCGAACACCTGCCAGCCCTGCACCACCACGAGCCCCAGCAGGGCGGCGGCAGCCAGGCCGATGGCGGCGGCGGCGATCAGGCCCAGCGCACGCTGGACGGCGCTGGGCGGCGGAGCGGTCATGGCTTCGGACATCGCGGAATCCCGGGAAACGAAAATGTCAGGCGAGGTCGCGGATGCGACGGTACAGGGCGGCCAGCTCGGGCCGGTGCAGGTAGGCCTCGCGCAGCGGGCGGGCCGCCTCGCGGAACGCGGGCATGTCCACCGCGTTGGCCTGGATGCCGTAGTCCAGCACCGCCTGGCGCGCCCGCCCTTCCGACTCGTCCCACTTCCGGCGCATCACCGCCACCGACTCGCGCGCGGTCTCCAGCAGCAGCCGGCGGTCGCCGGGCGCCAGCGAGTCGAAGGTGCGGCGCGACACCAGCAGGATGTCCGGCGCGTAGGAATGCTCGCTCTGCGACCAGAACCGGGCCGCCTCGAAGTGGCGGCTGGAATGGAAGCTGCGCATGTTGTTCTCGGCGCCGTCGATCATGTGCGTTTCCATCCCGGAGAACGTGTCGCCCAGCGACATCGGCGTGGGGTTGGCGCCGAGCAGGCGCAGCAACTGGATGAAGATGTCCGAGGAGGCTACGCGCAGCTTCAGGCCGTGCAGGTCGTGCGGCTGCACGATCGGGTGCTTGATGTTGTAGAAGCAGCGCGCGCCGCTGTCGTACACCGCGAGCCCGACCAGGTCGCGGCTCTCGAAGCCGCGCAGCACCGTGTCGGCCACGCCGTTGTCCAGCGCGTGGCGCATGTGCTCCACCGAGTCGAACACGTACGGCAGGCACAGCGCCTGGGTCAGCGGGAAGGCGTTGTTGAGCGCGCCCGAATACACCCGGGTGATGTCGATGGCGCCGAAGCGGGCCATGTCGATGGCCTCGGCCTCGCGGCCGAGCTGGCCGGAGTGGTACAGGCGGATGTCCAGGCGCCCGCCGCTGCGCTCGCGCAGGGCCTGGCCGATCCAGCGCACCGCCTCGACCGTGGGGTAGTCGGACACGTGCACGTCGGTGGCGGTGAGCAGGCGGGTGCCGGCCGGGTCGCCGGGGCCGGCGGCCAGGGCGCGCCCGGCCCCGGCCAGCGGCAGCGCGCAGGCGGCGCCGGCTCCGGCCAACAGCAGGCGCCGGCGGCTGAGCGCGGTCATGCGAGATCCTCACGGGGCATGGCGGCCACGGCCAGGCACTCCAGCGTGCCATGGCCCTGGAACACCACGGTACCGCGCTGGCCGATGGCGATGTCGTGGATGCCGGTGGCGTTGCCGGTGGCGATCAGCTCGCCGCGCCGCAGCGGGCGCCCGCGCCGGGCCGAGCGCGACAGGGCGAAGGCGAACGCCGCGCGCAGGCCGCCGGGCAGCCGCCGGGCGCCGCCGGTGCCGACGCTGGCGCCGTCGATGAAGGTCTCGGCCAGCAGCGTGGCCTCGTCGCGCGCGGCCCAGTCCGGGATCCGCGCGCCCAGCAGCAGGCCGTTGTTGTTGCCGAAGTCGGAGATCACCACCCGCGGACCGAGTTCGTTGATCGTGGTCAGCGGGCTGCTGGCCACCTCGATGCCGATGAACAGTGTGGCCGGCAGCGCGGCGGCGGCCTCCGGCGTCCAGTGCAAGCGGTCGGCGGGAGCGTCGGCGTCCAGGCGCAGCACGAACTCGGCCTCGATCGCGCCGAAGCCACCGTCGAATATCGGGATGGGGATGATGCTACCGGTGGCATTCCAGAGGTTGCGTTCGAAGATCGGCCCCAGCAGGCGCTCGTCCCCGGACGCGTCGCGGCGCTCGACGGCGATGTACCCGACCTTCCAGCCGACCACCCGGTCGGGCCAGCGGCCGATGGCGATGTCCTGCACCCGGTAGGCGGTGTCCAGGTCGTCCGGGATCGTGCCGGGGAACCCCGGCAGGGACTCGCCGCGCCGGCGCGCGCGGGTGAAGCGTTCGGCGATCGCGGCCAGTTCCGGCGTTGCCGTGGTTCCGCTTGCGGTGCCGTTATCCTTGCTCAAGACGCCTCCCAACTGATGCGGTCTGTCGTGTTGCGCCGCCATAAGACGGCGGCCTGTGGACGGTATATGGTAAACCGGTGTCATCTGGCAATGTGCACTGCGGCAAAACCTTCGTCGCGGGCCGTCCCGCCCCCGGGAGAACGCCCTTCGATGCTGGACCCGGCCCGGCCGCCGGCGTTGCAGGCCGCCCTTGATCGCCGCCTTCGGATCGCCTCGGACGCAGCGGGCAACCGGCCACGGGCCTGCCGGGATACGGGCGCGTGCCGGCCGAGGGTCCGTCCTTCGTGCGCCTTGGCCATCGCCGCCGTACCTGCCGCCGCGCATCGCCGCCTGGGCCCGGCGGCCGCTGCCGCCACGGCTTCCGATACTTCCATTCGGGTTTGAACATGTCCTCCGAGCGTCCATTCCTGCCTCCATCGCCCGCCCCCGCTGACGGCCCGGCCGATCCGCATCGCCGCCGCCTGTTGCAGGCGGCGGCGGCCCTGCCCGGCCTCGCCCTGGCCGGCGCCGCGCCGCCGGCTTTCGCCGCCGCGTCGCCCACAGTGGTGGCGCGCACCCGCGCCGGCCGCGTGCGCGGGGTGCGCGAGCGCGGCGTGCACGTGTTCCGCGGCATCCGCTACGGCGCCGATACCGCACCGCTGCGCTTCCAGCCGCCGCGTGCGCCTTCGCCCTGGGCCGGCGTGGCCGCGGCGCTGGAGCCTGGCGCCTCGGCGCCGCAGCGCGGCGAGGACGGCGACGAGGATTGCCTGTTCCTCAACGTGTGGACGCCGGCGCTGCGCGACGGCGGGCGGCGCCCGGTGCTGGCCTACTTCCACGGCGGCGGCTACGACACCGGTGCGGGCAGCGACCCGCTGTACGACGGCACCCGCCTGTGCCTGCGCGGCGACGTGGTCGTGGTCACCGTCAACCACCGGCTCAACGCCTTCGGCTACCTGTACCTGTGCCAGTTCGGCGACGCGCGGTACGCGGCCTCGGGCAACGCCGGCCAGCTCGACCTGGTGCTGGCCCTGCAATGGGTGCGCGACAACATCGCCGGGTTCGGCGGCGATGCGGGCAACGTCACCGTGTTCGGCCAGTCCGGCGGCGGCGCCAAGATCGCCACGCTGATGGCGATGCCGGCCGCGCGCGGCCTGTTCCACCGCGCCTGGACCATGAGCGGGCAGCAGGTCACCGCCGCCGGGCCGCGCGCGGCCACCCAGCGCGCACGACGCTTCCTGGCGGCGGCGGGCATCGATCCGGCGTCGGCCGACGCGATCGCGAGGCTGCGCGCGCTGCCGCGGCGCACGCTCGTCGAAGCCACGGCGGTGCACGACTTCTCGCGGGTCGAGGACGCCCGCCTGTACTTCGGCCCGGTGATGGATGGGGAAACGCTGCCGCGGCACCCGTTCTGGCCGGACGCACCGGCGCAGTCGGCGGCGATCCCGATGGTCGTCGGCAACACCCGCGACGAGACCCGCGCCTTCCTCGGCAACGACCCGAGGAACTTCGCGCTGGGCTGGGACGACCTGGCCGCGCGCCTGGAAAAGCAACAGTACGTGGACATCCGCGCCGACCTGGTGGTCGCCGAGTACCGCCGCCTGTACCCGCACTACACGCCGTCGGAAGTGTTCTTCGCCGCGACCACGGCCGGGCGCTCCTGGCGCGGCGCGGTGGAGGAACTGGAGGCGCGCGCGCGCCAGCCGGGCGGTGCCGCGCCCACCTGGGCCTACCGGCTGGACTGGGGTTCGCCGCTGGAAGGCGGCCGGCTGCGCGCGTTCCACACCCTGGACATCCCGCTGGTGTTCGACAACGTCCGCCAGCCCGGTTCGCGCACCGGCGACGGCGTCCAGGCGCAGGCATTGGCCGATGCGATGAGCGGGGCGGTGCTGGCCTTCGCCCGCGGCGGCGACCCGAACCATGCCGGCATCCCGCGCTGGGAACCGTATTCGTTGCCGCGCCGGCAGACGCTGCTGTTCGACGTGCCGGCCGTCCAGGCCGACGACCCGCGCGGGGCGGAGCGCCGTTTCTGGCAGCAGGCCCCCTTCCTGCAACGCGGCACCTCGTAGAGGCGGCTGCTCCTCGGGCGGGGATGGGCGGGAAGGCTCCATCGCACGTTGGCACGCTCTTGCCAGGTGGTGCGGGATCGGAAATCCAGTGCACCGCACCGGAAGTCCAGGCAGCGTCCCTGGCCCGCGCGGGTCGCCGGCTTCAACGCCCGCACCTGGCCGGCCACGCTGCGGTGCGCGAGCGCAGGAGCGCAGGGCCCGGCCGCCGCGGGCGGACGGCGCCGTTCATCGCAGCGGCAGCCGGTTGTTGAGGGCGGTCACTTCCGCGGCCCCGTCTTCCAGGCCCACGCGCACGTGCAGGCCGGCGCGGTCCACGCCGGGCGGCAGCGGCAGCGACACTTGCGCGGTCCGCGGCTGCAGGTCGGCCGGTGCGGCCAGTGCCGGCACCGCTGCCCGCGCCAGCTCGCGGCCGCGCAAGTCCTCCAGCACGGCGTATGCGCCGCCGGTGGCGACGTGGCCGAGGCTGTGCACGGTCACCTCCACCGCATCGCCGGCCACGCGCACGTCGCCGCGGCCGATGCCCAGGTCCGGGCGCAGTTCGACGGGGCTGCCCTCCCGCACCCGTTCGAACTCCATCACCACGGTCTGCCTGGGCGGGAACAGCAGGTCCACCGAGGCACTCTTCTCCAGCGCGAACTCGCGGGTGGACGCCTTGCCATCGATGCGGTCGTCGCCGTCGCGGTCGATGCCCCAGGTCATGCGCCTGGTGCCCGGCGCGATGTTCCAGCCGGTCATGGTCGCCGGCTGCGCCCGCCCATCCAGGTTGTAGCCGATCACCTTGAAGCGGTCGCGGCGTGGGTCGGGCAGCAGGATCGCCACCTGCTCGGCGCCGCCTTCGCGGGCGAAACGCCAGCTCACCGTGTGGCCCGGCCAGGACTGGTTGCGCTTGAGCGCGATGCCGCCCAGGCGCGCGCGCTGCAGGAACTCGCTGGGCGCCTCCACCCGGTCGGACCACCAGTGGCCCTCGGTGTTCATGTAGTGGCGCTGCGCCTTGGCGCGGATGCCTTCGGCGTGCAGCGCCTCCAGGTACTTCTTGTCGCCGGTGTGCTGCCAGGCCGCCAGGCTGGCGTAGCCGGTGGCGCCCGTGTCGGCCGCCGCCACCAGCGCGCGGCCCCAGTCGTCCTGGCGGCCGAGCACGCCGACGAAGTTCTCGCCCAGGTTGCCCAGCGCGGCCGGGCCGCTGCGGGCCACGCGATAGTCCAGCGCCTTGAGGTAGCGGTCCTCGCCGGTCCAGCGCCAGGCGGCCCAGAACAGGTGCAGGGTGTCGCCGCCGCCGGAACTCTGCAGCAGTTCGCCGCCGCGGGTCCGGCCGGTGGCCCAGTGGATCTCGTTGGGCAGCGCCCACTGCCCGTCCTGCGCGGTATAGGCATGGGCCAGGTAGGCGTCGGCCAGGCCGGTGACCAGCTTGCGGCCGGTGCGGTCGGCGTTGAAGTCGCCGAGCAGGTAGGCCGGATGCAGCGCCGGGAACGAATACGGCTTCTGCCATTGCCAGTTCGGCTCGCGATAGACCTTGTTGCCGCCGAACCAGTTGCTGGAGAACAGCAGGTGGCCCTGCGGGTTGGGCAGGACGATGCGCTGGTCGAAGGCCCGCACCGTGGCCATCAGCCGCTCCACGGTGAGCGGCTCGCCCCAGTTGAGGTAGAGCATGGCGCTGTCGGCGTTGATGCCTTCCTCATAGGCGTGCAGCTCGTCGGTCTCGATGGTGCTCAGGCCGTCGGTGACCATGCCGTTGCGGTGGATGGCGTCGGACACCGCGGTCAGCGAGGCGTTGATCCTGTCCGGCCGCACGCCCATCAGCGCCAGCCCCGGCCACTGCTGCACCAGGTCCGAATCGTCGGACAGGCCGCCGCCGAAGTCGCCGTATTCCACCTGGCGGTGGTCGATCCACCAGTCGACGAAGCGGCGCACGTACTTCAGGTCCTCGACCTGGCGGAACGCCCACAGCGGCACGCCCTGCGGCGCGCGCGGCTGTTCGAACGGCGGCCGGCCCTGGCTGTCGTAGCTGATGTAGTTCCAGTACAGCCGGCCCAGCGCGTGGTCCGGGTCCACCCGCAGCAGGTCGGACAGGTCGGCGTACACGCGCGCGTACAGGCGCTGCCGCTTGGAGGTGGTGTGCTCCTCCACCAGGAAGCCCCAGTTGTCGCGCACCTGGTTGAAGCGGTCGGCGACGTGCTCTTTCTTCGCCCGCTCGCGGTCCTTGAACACCAGCCGCACCTGGGCGCCGTCCAGCGAGGCGGCGCCGAAGCCCGGCGCGGCGCTGGCGATGCTGATCCACAGGCTGTCGGCGGTGAGGATGCGGTCGCGCAGATCCAGCCACACGGTGCGCGCCTGGCCCGGGCGCACCGAGACCGAGACGTCGATCATGTCGCGCGCCGGCCAGATCGGGTCCTTGACGCGAATGTTGAGCGGGATCAGCCCGTCGTGGGTGGCCGCCAGGTCCAGCGCGGGCAGGTCGATGGCGATCCCGTCCAGGCCGTCGTGCATGTTCTCCCAACTGTAGGCCCAGCTACGGATCAGCGGCTGCGCCGGCGGCGCGTCGCCCACTCCGGAAGGGACCAGCACGTGCACGATGGGGTCGGGCGAGGCCGGCAACGAGGCGTCGCCGCGCCTGCGTGAGCCGGCGCCCTTGGGCAGGGCCATCACCGTGCTGCGCTCGGCGGCCGGGAAGCGGCCGTCGATGTAATGGCGCAGCGCCTGCACGTTCCCGTAGTCCGGCAGTACCGAGCTGTCGACGAAGTAGCGCTGCTTGACCGTGCCTTCCGGCTCGGCCGCGTCGCCGACGTGGTAGGCCCAGATCTCCTGGATCGGGGTTTCCTGCTCGGCGTTGGCGAAACGCAGGTGGCCGCCGCTGCGCGTGCCGAAGGGGTGGACGCTGCGCACCGTGCCCCGGGCACGCTCGAACAGCGGCTGCAGGTGCTGCGCATCGGCGCCGTGGGTGGCCTGGCCGAAGGCCGCGCCGCGGATCTCCACCCGGTTGAACGGCTCGTCCGGCATCGCCAGGTCCAGCGCCATGCCGCCCTCGACGTAGGTGTTCCAGTCCGGCAACTGGAAGTAATCGTTGCGGCCGGGCAGGCGCGAGCGGTTGTACACGCCCGGCCAGGTGGTCTCGGGGATGCCGTCGGTGCCCTTCCACATCCACTGCTTCTTGTCGCGCACGTCGGCGAACTCGAGCTTGCGGATCGAGGTGGTGGCCGCCTCCAGTGCAGGCGGCGCCTGGCCGTGGTCCCAGCCATGGCGGTGCAGCCAGGCCCGGTGGCGGGCGGCCTCGCCGGCCTCGACGGCGGCCTTGGGCACGGCCGCGGCCAGGTCGGCGCGCCGCGCCAGCACGGCCATGCCGGCGGCGTCGAGCATGCGGTCGTACACGCGGATCTCGTCGAAGTCGCCGCCGCGCAGGAAGTTGTAGCGGCTCTGCACCTGGTAGGGCGCCATCACCCGGCCGGCCAGGCCGAGCTGGTCCAGCGCGGCGTCGTAGTCGAGCGAGGCGCGGCCATCGGTGCCGGCTCGCGCCGCTTCCCGGCCGTCCACGTACAGGCGCACGCCCACGGCCTCGTCCCAGGCGAAGGCCAGGTGGGTCCAGGACTTCGCATCGGGCAGCGCGTCGGGCTTGAACGACACCCGCGTGCGCGCCAGGTTGGCGTCGGTGGCGAAGGCGTCGAAGCCGTGGCCGTTCCAGTCGATGCGCAGCCAGGTCATGTCCCAACTGCTGTGGTCGGCGTAGCCCACGCGGAAGATCACGAACGGCGCCTCGCCCACCGCGTAGCGCGGGCGCCAGAAGAACGACAGGGTGCCGCGCCGGGCCTGGATGTTGCCCGGCGCGTTCCAGGCCAGCACGCCGTCGTCGTCCCATTCGATCGCCCCGCCCTGCACGCCGGTGGGCACGACCCGCACCTTGTCCCGGAAGTTGGGCACCGGGTCGCCGGCGGCGTGGTCGGCGACCAGGCTGGCATCGGCCGAGACCCGGAACAGCAGTTGCGGCGCGTCGGCCTGCGCTTCGGCACGCGCCGAAGCGGGCGGCGCGGCGGCCATGACGGTGGCGAGCATCGCGAGGCGCAGGAGGACGTTCATCGGATCGGGGTTTCCACGTTGGAACGGAGGTGCGCGATGCGGTCGCGCGGGGGCAAGAGGCATCCTCCGCTGCCGCACGATGCGGCATTGCGGGAGCGGGACAAAAGGGTGGCCCGGCTGTCGGTGCAGGTCGCGCCCCCGTGGACCGGCATGTCCGCACGCAGGGCGCGCGCCGCGTCCGCCCGCGTCGCGCACGGTCGGCGCGCAGGTGCCCGGATTCCAGCCCCGCTGCCGAAGGACATGCCGGCGGAGTCGGCCAACAAGGTAACCGGTGTCTTCCCATGGATGGCAGATGGTTGCATCGAAGGTTCCCCTTCCCGGAAATGGCGGCATGGTCGGCAGGATGCGGCAGGGCATCCAAACGGAAGCGGTGCATATGACACCGATGGTCATAGGACCGTAACAACGGTCCGGGCGTGCCGCAACTTGCAGCGCAGCACCGCCCGGAGTGCGTGGCCGGCCGCTCTCCGGACCGTCGCCGGAGAAGGCGGGTACCGCGCCGAAGGCCATGCGGTAGCCGGCGGCACGCACAAAAAGAGGCCGGAGCGGCAGTGCCGCCCCGGCCTTGGGTCAAGCCCGATCGTGGCCGTGCGGCCGGATCAGAACTTGTAGCGCAGGCCCAGCATGTACTGCCGGCCGGTGTGGGTGTAGGCGATCGGCAGGTCGCGGGTGCTGTCGATCCACATGTCGTTCCACTCGTCGGTCAGGTTCAGGCCCTCGATCGACACCGACAGGTTCTTGCTGATGTTGTACGACAGCGAGGCGTCGACCGTGGTGGTGGCCGCGGTGCCTTCCATGTCGGTGTTCTCGCGGCCCGGGATGGTGTTCATGTACTCGTCGCGATAGGCGGCCGACACGCGGGCGGAGAAGTCGCCGTTGTCGTAGTACAGGGTGGCGTTCCAGGCGTTCTCGGACAGGCCGACCATCGGCCCCTTCGCGCTCGGCGCACCGGTCGACGACAGGTACTGGATCTCCGATTCGACGTGGGTGTAGTTCAACTGCACGCCGAAGTCCTTCCAGAGCCCGGGCAGGAACGAGAACGGCTGCTGGTAGCTGAGCTCGTAGCCCTTCAGGTCGCCGCCGGGGGTGTTCAACGGCTGGGTGAACACGAACTCGTCGCTCATCGTGGCGCCGGTGCCGGCGATCAGCGACTCGGGCAGGCCCGAGGTGCTGTAGGCGCGGGTCTCGCGCGAGGTCTGGACGTAGCTTTCGATGTCCTTGTAGAACAGGCCGGCCGAGAGCAGGCCGCCGTCGCCGAAATACCATTCCAGGCCCAGGTCCAGGGTCTTGGCGCGGAACGGGTCCAGCTTCGGGTTGCCGGTGCTGACCGTGCGTGCGCCGCCGGCCACGCTGACGGTGGCGCCCGGGTTGAGGAAGCCCAGGTCCGGGCGCGCCATCACTTCGGCCGCGGCGAAGCGCAGCACCAGGTCCGGAGTGAGCTCGGCGGCGATGTTCAGCGACGGCAGGGTGTCCTTGTACTCGTGCACCACGCGGGTGGCCTGCGGCAGGCCGCCGACGATCGACCAGCCGTCGCTGGTCAGCTCGGAGTCGACGCGGCGCACGCCCAGGTTGCCGCGCACCGGCACCGAGCCGATGTCGAAGTTGAAGTCGCCCTGCAGGTAGAAGCCGGTGACCTTCTCGGTGACGTTGCGGTTGTTGGCGGCCAGGTTGTTGAGCGTGTTGCTGAGGGCGAACAGGCCCGTGCCGTCGTGGATGCCCAGTTCGCGGGCGAAGGCCTGCACGTCCGGGACCACCGCGCTGCCGCCGTGGCCGACGCTGTACCTGCGCATCAGCGCGGCCAGCGTGGCGCTGTCCATGAAGCTGCCCGGCACGGTTTCCACGCGGTTGCCCGGCGCGGTGCCGCGCCCCCACTCCCTGCTCTTGTACTCGTACTCCTTGGCGTTCACGCCGCCCTTGAGGGTGAAGTACGAGGAGGCGATCCAGGAAAGGTCGAGCGAGGCGGTGTCGAAGGTGTTCTCGACCCACTGCGGGCGCAGGCGGATCTCGGCCAGAGTCCAGCCATTGGGGTCGGTGGGATCGATGCTGCCGTAGTTGAATACCGGCAGGCGGCGGTTGCCGCGGTAGTCCCACGAATAGCCGTCGACGTCGAACTTGTCGGCGATGACCGTGGTCTGGATCGGGTTGTCGTAGGTCGACACCGCGCCGCCGATCAGCGCATCCAGCGAGAAGCTGTCGCTGAACTCGTGCGCCAGCGACAGGCCCCACTGCTTGAACTCGGTGGTCTGCTCGTCGTAGCGTCCTTCGGAACGGATGTCGACGTTGTCGAACACACCGTAGACCAGGTTGCCGGTGGAATCGATCTCGCCGTCCAGGACCACGGTGTCCGGCTTGCCGTTGCCGCTGCGGCTGAAGGACACGGCGTTGATGTTGTCCTGCCAGCGATTGGCGTCGAAGCGCGCGTACAGGGTATCGAGCACGATCTCGGTACGGTCGCTGGCCTTGAACTGCAGCGAACCGGTCACGCCCAGGCGTTCCTGCTCGTGGCGGAACAGGTTGTAGCGCGGGATGCGCGGATGGAACACGCTGGCGTCGTTGGCGGCGGCGAACGGCGACGAGGGGCTGAAGCCGCCATCGCCGGTGGCCGTCTTCCAGCGTACCGAGTCGGAGCCTTCCTCGTGCACCGTGCGATCGGTGTAGGCGACCGACAGCAGCGCGCCGACACGGCCGTCGGCCCAGGTGTTGCTGACCAGCGCGGTGGCGCGCGGCGCGACCTTGCCGGCCAGGTCGCTGTAGCTGGCCTGCCCGCCGACGACCAGGGTGAAGCCGTCGTAGTCGAACGGACGCCCGGTGCGCAGGTCCACGGTGGCGCCGAGCGAACCTTCCTCGACGTCGGCCGAGGAGGTCTTGCGCACCAGGAGCTGGCTGAACAGCTCCGAGGCGAAGGTGTTGAAGTCGAAGCCGCGGCCGCGGTTCACGCCGCCGGCGGTATCGGTGCCGCCGCCGGTGGCCAGCGCCTCGATGCCGTTGATGCGCACGCGGGTGAACTGCGGACCCAGGCCGCGCACGGAGATGTTGCGGCCCTCGCCGCCGTCGCGGGTGATGGACACGCCGGGAATGCGCTGCAGCGATTCGGCCAGGTTCAGGTCCGGGAAGTCGGCGATGTCCTCGGCGACGATGGCGTCGACCACGCCGGCTTCGCCGCGCTTGATGTCGATGGCACGCTCCAGGCTGGCGCGGTAGCCGGTCACCACGATGGTGTCGAGGTTGGTGGTGTCCCCGGCGTCGGGGGCTTCCTGGGCGAAGGCTGACGGTACGTACAAGGCCAGGCCGATGGACGCGGCCAGCAAGGTAACCGGTGTCTTCCGGCGGTTGCTACGGTTTTGCATTTTCCCCTCCCAAGGGCATCGAAACGCTAGGACGAATGGCAAAGCCAGGGCGAATGACACCGCTGGTCAAACGGGACGCTAACACCGCTTCCGGAGCCGGGCATCTTGCATTGCAGCACGAAATTTGCATGGTAGCGCTCACAGGGGAGGCACTCACCGCATGGTTGGGCGGCGCTAGAATGACACCGCTGGCCATGACGCCTCGTCCCGATCGCAAGCCCACGGTACGCTCATGGCACCATCCAGCGCCGGTGTCGGCGCCAATCGAGGGAGAAGGGGATGTCGGCTCGTGTCGTGTGTTTCGGTGAACTGCTGCTGCGCCTGAGCGCGCCCGGCCGCGAGCGGCTGCTGCAGAGTCCTGCGCTGGAGGTGCGCATCGGCGGAGCCGAGGCCAATGTCGGCGTTTCCCTGGCCCGGTTCGGCCATCGCGCGGCGATGGTGAGCACCGTGGCCGACAACGCGCTGGGCGAGGCCGCGGCCGGCGAGCTGCGCCGCCACGGCATGGATACCTCGGGCGTGCGCATCGCGCCGGGGCGGATGGGCCTGTACTTCCTCGCCCCCGGTGCGATCCACCGCCCGGCCGAGGTGTTGTACGACCGCGCCGGCTCGGCCTTCGCCCTGGCCGCCGCCGAGGCCTACGACTGGCCGGCGCTGCTGGACGGGGCCGATTGGCTGCACCTGTCGGGCATCACCCCGGCGCTGGGCACGAACACGGCCGCCGCTGCCCTGGCCGCGGCGCGCGCGGCGCGCGCGACCGGCGCCCGGGTGTCGTTCGACGGCAACTTCCGGCCGAAGCTGTGGGAGGCGTGGCAGGGCGACGCCCGGGGCATCCTGTCCGAACTGATGGCCGAGGCCGACCTGCTGTTCGCCGACCACCGCGACATGGGCGTGGTGCTGGGCGGGGACTACCCGCAGTCCGAGCCGCTGGCGCGCGTGCAGGCCGGCGCGGCGGACGCCTTCGCCGCCTTCCCGCGCCTGCGGTGGATGGCCTGCACCCTGCGCAGCCCGCGCAACGTGGACCATCACGCCCTGTCCGGGGTGCTCGTCGGCCGCGACGGCGGCACCGCGCTGGCGCCCCGGGAAGAGGTGGGGCCCATCGTCGACCGCATCGGCGGCGGCGACGCCTTCGCCGCCGGGGTGCTGCATGGCCTGATCCACGGCTGGCAACCGGAGCGCACCATCGGCTTCGGCCTGGCCGCCGGCTGCCTGAAGCACTCCATCCCCGGCGACTTCAACCTGGCGACCGTGGCGGACGTCGAGGCACTGGTGGGCGAGGGGCGCTACGACGTGCGGCGCTGACGGGCCGCCGCCGCTCCTTCAGATGATCCGCAGCGTGATCGCCTTGAGCACCGCGCGGGTACGGTCGCGGGTGCCGAGCTTGTCGAGGATGGTGGAGACGTAGTTCTTCACCGTGCCCTCGGCCAGGAACAGGCTGCGCGCGATCTCCTTGTTGGAATAGCCGCCGGCGAGCAGGCGCAGGATCGCCACCTCGCGCTGGCCGAAGGTGTCGTGCGGCGGCGCTTCGTCGTGGAAGCGGTAGCGTGCGCGCACCGGGCCGGTGCTCACCGGCTGCAGCAGGGTCTGGCCGCCGGCCACGCGCACGATCGCCTCGTGCAGGTCCTGCGGGGCCGCGTCCTTCAGCAGGAAGCCCTGCGCGCCGGCCTCGCGCGCGTGCAGCAGCAGGTCGGCGTCGTCGAAGGTGGTCAGCAGCAGCACCGGCGTGCGGTCGCCGCCGGCGCGCAGTTCGCGCAGCGCGGCGATGCCGTCCATCCCGGGCATGCGGATGTCGCTGAGGACCACGTCCACCGGCTGCGACCGCAGCGCGTCCAGCAGTTCCTGCCCGTCCTCGGCCTCCAGCGCGACCTCGACCGCCAGGCGTTCGAGCAGCGCGCGCAGCCCCGCCCGGACCAGGGCCTGGTCGTCGGCCAGGGCCACGCGCAGCGGCGCGGGCGCGCTCACCCCGGCAGCCTCGCCTGCAGGCGCATGCCGCCTGCGGCGGTCCGGCCGATGTCCAGGGTGCCGCGCAGCGTCGCCAGGCGTTCGCGCATCCCGGCGATGCCGTTGCCTTCGCACACGCGCTCGCCGCACTGGCCGTCGTCGTGGATGTCCACGCGCAACTGCCCCTCACCGTTGTCGATATGCAGCCAGACCTGGCCCGCGCCGGCGTGCCGCGCCGCGTTGGTCAGGGCCTCCTGCGCCAGCCGCAGCACCGTCTCGGCCACGGCCGGGTCGGTCACCCGGACATCCGGCGCGATCGCCAGGCGCAGCGCCGGGCGCGGGAAGGGGACGGCCAGCGCGCGCAGCGCGGTGGCCAGGTCCAGGCCGCGGTCGTCGCGCAGCGACTGCACCACCTGGCGGATGTCGGCCAGCAGTTCGGCGGAGAGGCGCTCGGCCAGGGCCACCTGCGGATGCCCGGCCAGCGCCGGTTCGGCCGCCAGCGCGCGCAGGTTCAAGCGCATGGCGGTGAGCTTGTGCCCGGCGACGTCGTGCAGTTCGCGGGCCACGCGCAGGCGCTCGGCGTCGCGCGCGCTGTCGTCCAGCAGGGCGCGGGTGGCCAGCAGGTCGGCGTTGACCCGGGCCAGGGCATCGCGCGAGTCCTCGGCCGAGCGCGCGTAGTGCACGCAGATCGCGG
Organism: Pseudoxanthomonas broegbernensis; assembly: GCF_014202435.1. Lineage (GTDB taxonomy): Bacteria > Pseudomonadota > Gammaproteobacteria > Xanthomonadales > Xanthomonadaceae > Pseudoxanthomonas > Pseudoxanthomonas broegbernensis. The sequence continues at coordinate 384,106 of NZ_JACHGU010000004.1, forward strand.
CCAGCGACTGGAAGCCCATGTTGATCAGGACCATCGACAGCGGGTCCTCGAAGCCGGCGCGGAACAGCAGCAGGTAGAACAGGGCGTTGACCAGCAGCGCGGCGCCGATGGCCACGCGCGGGGTCCAGGCGGTGAACGTGCAGGCCACCCAGATCACCAGCAGGACCTGGGACGCACCGACCTGGAAGCTGAGCGCGTTCAGGGCCAGCGCGAACGGCGGCATCGCCAGCAGCGTCGCGTTCCGGGTCCTGCGGCGGGTGTCCGGCAGCATCTGCAGCACCGCGAACAGCAGCAGGAAGGCGGCCAGCAGCATGCCCGCCAGGGGACGGTCGGCGGACGGGGCAAAGCGCAGCGAATGGCCGACGGTGAGGATGGTCAGCAGCCCGGCCACCGTCAGCGGCTGCAGCAGGACCTTGAGCATCTGGCGCATGCGGCCATGCTCGGCCGCCGCGCGGCCGCTGGCAATGGCGCGGGCACAGGAAGTGACTTCCGGCAGGTCGGGGCGGTGACCGCCGGCCCTGCCGGCCGCCATCGCCGCCGGATACGGTGGCCGCGCACATCCATCGAAGAGGAGCCACGCCATGCGCCACCGCACCCACCGTCTGCGCTCGCCTGCCCGGGCCGCGCTGCTGGCCGCCCTGCTATGCGCAGGCGCCGCGTCCGCCGCGGACCTGACCGTGGAGCTGGACGGCATCCGCGCGGCCACCGGCGAGCTGAAGGTGTCCGTGGTCGATTCGGCGCAGGGCTGGGATGGACAGGCCGCCCCGGTCGCCACCCGGTCCACCCCTCCGGCCGGCGGCACCGCCCGCCTGCAGTTCGACGGCCTGGCGCCGGGCGACTACGCGGTGCTGGTCATGCACGACGAGAACGGCAACGGCCAATTGGACACCAACGCCCTCGGCATGCCGCTGGAGGGCTACGGCTTCAGCAACAATCCCATGGTGATGCGCAAGGCGACCTTCGAGGAAGCCCGTTTCAGCGTGCCGGCCGAGGGCGCGCGCATCCGGATCGCCCTGCGCTGACGCCGGGCCGCCAACGGCGGGGCCGGCACCGGGCGCGCGTCAGCGCCGCCGCCGCCGCCCGGCCCGCGATTCAGAAGCCGACCATCAGCGATACCCGGAAGCGGTTGAGCCAGTCGCCCGGGTCGTGGCTGCCGGCGTAGGCGGCCGCATCGGGCCTGTACCGGTACCACACCGCGCTGAGCGTGGTCTTCGGCCATGGCACGTAGTCCACGCCCAGCGCGTGCATGCGGTAGTTGGTGCCGATGCCGATGTTGTCCTGCGAGAACGCGGCCAGCACCGCGTCCACGCCGGCCACCGCGTGGCCGTAGCTGAAGCGCAGGTCGCCGACGTCGCTGGCCTTGCCCACGGCCAGGTCCAGGCCGTAGCCGGTGTCGCCGTCGGTGCGCGCGGCGGTGTTGCGCACGTAGTCGCCGACGATGCGCAGCGGCCAGCGCTCGCCCAGGCCCGTGTAGCTGGCGCCGACGATCAGGTCGGCCAGGCGGAAGCCGGAGAGGTACGTCCCGTCGGGATTGAGCAGGTTGCTGCGCCAGTCGCCGGCGTCGGCGCCGGCCATGCTGCCCAGGGTGTAGTCGTAGTACGCGGCGGAGGCGTCGAAGCGCCATTGGCCCAGGGCCGGGCTGTCGTAGCCCAGTTGCGCGCCGAGCATGGTGCTGTCGGCGCCGCCGGCCTGCTCGTCGACCACGAAGAACAGGCCGTTGGCGCGCACCGCGCCGCCGTTGCCCAGCGCGTGGCGCCAGGTCGCGGCCAGGCCCTGCGGGTTCACGTCGCCGTCCCACACCAGCTCGGTGCGCACGAACGGCTGCGGCATCTTGCCGCCGAACACCGTCAGCTCGCCGAAGGCCAGTTGCAGGTAGGCCTGGTCCAGGCTGACCTCCAGGTCGTCGAGCCAGTTGGACAACTGCACGTCGGTGCTGTTGGGGTCGTTGGAATCGCCGGTGGCCAGCCGCGCGCCCACGGTGACGCGGTCGTTGACCGCGAAGGTCGCGCCAAGGCGGCCGCGCACCTGGCCGCTGCTGCGGTCGCGGCCATCGCGGTCGGAATTGTCGAACTGGCCGCGCACGCGGAAATCGCCGCCCACTTTCAATCGCGCCGGTGCCGGTGTGGACGCGGACGCGGATGCGGCAGGCGCGTCGACCGGCGGTGCGGGCGCAACGGAGGCCGGCGGGGGTGGGGTGACGGCCAGGCCGAGGCGGGCTTCCAGCGCGTGCAGGGCGGCTTCGGTATCGCGCTGCATCCGCGCGATCTGCGCCTGCTGGTCGCGCAACTGGCCGATCTGCGCCAGCAGCTCGGCGCGTTCGCCGCCGTCCTGGGCGAAGGCGGGCGCGATGCCGGCGCCGGCCAGCCCGATGCACAGCAGCGAGCGGCGCAGGCGGGTGGAAAGGGAATGAGCGTGCATGGCGGCCTCTGTGGGGAAGGAGGAGGGAAGAGCACCGAAGGCGAGCGCCCTCAGCACTCGATGACGTTGACGGCCAGTCCGCCGCGAGAGGTTTCCTTGTACTTGTCCTGCATGTCGCGTCCGGTTTCGCGCATGGTCTTG
>NZ_JACHGU010000005.1 GCF_014202435.1 Pseudoxanthomonas broegbernensis
CGGGCTGCTTGCGCATGCGCTGGTTCCAGACTGCAAGGAAACAGCGCTCAGCGTAGCGAAAACGGGGAGTGCCGGCACGCAGGAAATGCGCGGAAACGGCTGTACGTCATGCGTGGGATGAGTTTTTCAGGGGCGACTATTTCAATATTTCACAAATAAAATCATGTACATAAATCGGGCGCGCGCCTCCTGGGCGCACTAGATTTTCGCCCCCACGACGGCTCAGTGCGCGATAGCGCATACGAAAATGGCAAGGATAAACCCGACCGTTGCCGAGTCACTTGCCGGGTACACGTTCCTTGGACCTTGGACGCCCAGGTCACTGGCGACGCACACCGGGCTAGCTGTGATCTCTCAGTAGGTTGTTTATCCGGGGCATCTCTGGAAGATGGGGGTTGCGAAGCCAACCCAGCCCCCCAGGAGCCCCGGATGAACCTGCATAAACATGCCCGTCTTACGCCTCGCGGTCGAGCCCTGCTTGTCGAGCGGGTGATCGATCACGGCCTGCGGGTCGAGGAAGCCGCCCACGCCGCCGGGGTGAGCATCCGCACGGCGTACAAGTGGCTCCGCCGTTTCCGCGAGGAGGGCCTGGACGGGTTGCATGACCGCTCCTCGCGTCCTCTCCGATCCCCCACGGCAACCCCGCCAGGGGGGGTTGCGCAGGTGATCGCGCTGCGCCGCCAGCGACAGACCTATCGCCAGATCTCGCTGGCCTTGCCCGTCGGGCCGAGCACCATCGCCCGACTGATGCAGCGTGCCGGGCTGCATCGACTGGCGGAGCTCGCGCCGGCGCGCCCGGACAACCGCTATGAGTACCCGCAGGCGGGCGACCTGCTGCACCTGGACATCAAGAAACTGGGGCGCTTCTGGCGGCCCGGACACCGGGTCACCGGTGATCTCCAACGCGCATCCGACGGCGCCGGATGGGAGTTCGTCCATCTGGCCATCGACGACCACTCCCGGGTCGCCTTCGGCACCATCGAGAACGACGAGCGTGGCTCCAGCGCCTGTCGCGCATTGCTGCAGACATTGCGCTACTACCGAACCCTCGGCGTCACCTTTACCCGGGTGATGACCGACAACGGGGCCTGCTACAGGAGCCGGCGGTTCCGCCGACTCCTGCAGCGCCTGGGGCTGCGACACCTGCGCACACGGCCCTATACGCCACGCACCAACGGCAAGGCCGAACGGCTGGTCCAGACCGCGTTGCGCGAATGGGCCTACGCCCGTTCCTATGACAACTCCCACCAGCGCCAGCAGGCACTTCCTGACTGGCTGCACCGCTACAACTGGCATCGACCGCATGCCAGCCTGGGCTACAAGCCCCCTATCAGCCGACTCCAACTGCCGCTGAACAACCTCATGGGTTTACACAGCTAGCTCCGCGACGGCACGGCAGTACGAACCGTGGCGTCGCGGCTCGTCCCGGGTGGCCTAATCCGCCGGCTCGGGGGCGCCCAGGGCCTTGCTGTAGATTCCGGAGCGGTCGAAGCAGCAGGCGCGTCGCTTCCCGGACGCGAGCATGTCGCAGGCGTTGGCGATCCGTCGCTCGCGCGTCTCCGCCTTCTTCGCGGACGCGATCCAGTGGATCCAGTCTCGGCGCGCGACGGGGCTGAGGCTGGACCATTGCGTCCGTGCCGGCGGCGCGGCCGCCAACGCCTTCTTCAGGTCGGGCGGAACCCGGGGCTCCGGCTCCACCGCTACCGGCGCGACTTCGGCGGCGACCGTGTCGCCCGCGACGACACCGGCCGCCTCCCGCAGCGCACGGCCCACCTTGAGCCAGTGGCTGCCCTGGCCGTCCGGCTCCAGCGTGGCCTGGAAGGGATGGCCGCCGAGGGTGCCCTCGACGGTGGTCATGCTGCGCGTGGGCAGTTTCGCGCTGGCGTCCTTCGGCAGGACGAGGAAGGTCCAGGCCGCGCCCTTCGGGCTTGCCGGCCGCAACAGTTTCGCCTTGAAGCGGATGTTCGTCATGGCCAAAGGCGTCGCGCTCGCGCTTGCTCAGTAATGCAGTCCCAGTTCCACGATGCCGGGGCGGTGGGCTTCGTACAGGCTCTGGAATTCTTCCTCGGACAATTCGTCCGGCGCGTAGACCGCCACCGGCGGCCAGTCCCGTCCGTCCTGGGGCAGCGGAGTCCGCGGGCCGGCGCGCAGGGATACGCTGCGGCCATTCCAGTCGGTCACCAGCGGGGCGTCGGGCCACTGCGCGCGCTCCCAGCCTTGGGAATCGTAGAGCAGGATGATGGTGTTCATGGCGGGGACTCCTTCGGTTCCGGGGTATTCGCCTCGCGCTCGCGCAGGGCGCGCGCCAGCGCCGCATCCGGTTGCAACGGCCGCGCCCAGCGCCGGTAACTGTCCGCCAGCGCCAGGCGGACCTGTGCCAGTTCGCGCGTGCCGGTATCGAGGCCGTCCATCGCCGGGGACCAGCCTGCCTGCGCGCCGGCGCCGGCCCGGGCACGCACGACGCTGCGGCAGGTCGCCTCGAGCGCGCGCGCCAGGAAGCAGGCGAACCAGGCATCGCCGGCCTGCCAGCCGGGCTGGGCGAGCAGGCCGCGTACGTAGTCGCGTGGAACGCCGGCATAGCGCTCCACTTCCGCGGCGAATGCGGCGGGATGGCGGGAGGCGTAGCGGTCGATGTCGGCCAGGTGTGCGTCGAGCCATTCGTCGCCGGTGGCGTAGTGCGCGGGCAGCGGCGCCGGTGCGCCCAGCAGCACCGGCGGCATCGCCAGCAAGAGCAACAGGCCCAGGGCGATGCGCGTGACCGGATGCGGCATTGGCTGGCGGCGCATGCGGCCATTCTGCCGCAGCCGGGCGCGGCTGTCAGGGCTGGGGCGAAGCGGCCTGGCGACGAGCGGAAGGAAAAGCAGCGTATCCCTGGCCGTTGCGACGCCACGACCCTGGATGCCCGCGCGCCTTCGCGACGCGCGGCCATGGCTTCGTGAGCCTTGAGCACCCAGGCCGCGGCGTGTCAGTTCCTGCCGCGCCCCTGCGAATGGCCGTACCCGCGGCGCGAGTCGCGATGGTGGGCGCGGGAGCGGTCGGAATGGCGGTCGTCGTACCCGTAACCGGTGCGATAGTGCGGCGGCGCGGGGGTGTAGTGCCGCGGCGGCGCGGTGTAGTAGGGGCGCGGCGGATGCACCACGTGGTAGCGCGGCGGCGGCGGGACGTGCACCACCACCGGGCGCGCCACGTAGCGGTAGTAGACCGGGCGGCGCCAAGGGTCGTACTCGATCACCACCGGCTGGTAGTAGCCGCGCTCGTAGTAGTAGGGGTGGCCGCTGCGGAAGATCAGGTCGGCCACGTCCACCAGCACCCGGACCTGCACGTCGGTGGCCTCGGCGCGCAGCGGCACGACGGCGGCCGCCGCCCCGGCGCCCAACGACAACGACAGCAGGGCCGCGAACATCCAGGCGGAGCGCATGCGGCGGACGATCGGCTTTGCGGTCATGGCGGGCACTTCCCTCGGGTGTTGGAGTGAAGGTGCCGCGAACACGGTGAACCGTGCTTTAACCCGGCCGCCCGGAAACCCGCCGCCGCGCGCGCGGCGGCGGATGCGTTCAGCCGTCGTTGGCGCCCATCGCGACGATGCGCGCCACCGCCTCGCCGAGCTGCGCCGGCGATGGCACGGAAAGCACCCGCGGATGGGCTTCGGCCAGGCCGTGCTCGGCCTCGTGCGCCCAGGTCAGCGGATAGGGAACATGCACGCCCCACCCGCCCAGGCGCACCACCGGCTCGATGTCCGAGCGCAGCGAGTTGCCGATCATCACGAAGCGCGATGCATCGATGCCGAATTCGGCCAGCACCCTGGCATAGGTGGGCGGGTCCTTCTCCGAGACGATCTCGATGCGCGGGAACAGGTCGCCCAGCCCGGAGCGGGCGATCTTGTCCTCCTGGTGGAACAGGTCGCCCTTGGTGATCAACACCACCGGCCAGCGCGAGGCGATGGCGGCCACCGCCTCGCGGATGCCGTCGATCAGCTCCACCGGATGCTGCAGCGTGGCCCGGCCGATCTCCACCACGCGCTGCAGGTCGCGCGCGGCGATGCGGCCGTCGGTCAGCTCGATGGCCGCCTCGATCATCGACAGGGTCATGCCCTTGGCGCCGTAGCCGAACACCTTGAGGTTTCGGCGCTCCACCTCGAGCAGATGGCGCAGGGTACCGGCATCGTGCAGGTCGACGTAGCGGCCGATGATCTCCTCGTACTGCTTCTCGGCCGCGCGGTAATAGTCCTCGCTGCGCCAGAGGGTGTCGTCGCCGTCGAAGCCGACCAGGCTGATATCGGGCATGGGAGTGGCCACCGGTTTGCGCGGGAGCGCAGGATAACGCGGTGGCGGGTTGCGCGGCGGTGGGGTGTACTGTGGGTCGCCGGCTGTATCCGGCTCCTACAACGAAGAGTGGGACGTCCCAAAGTCTTCGCGCGCGGGAGGGAGGCGCCGAAGAACGCGGGGCGCCCGCCCGGGTACGCCGCCGTGCGCGGCGGGCAAGCACGCCGCGCACGGTGGCGCGGTCACTCCTGTGCGGCGTCCGCCTGCTGCTTCTGGACGTAGCTGCGGTATTCGTCGCCGGTCAGCTCGCCATCGGCGTCGCTGTCGGCCTCGGCGAATACGTTGGCCAGGCCGGCGTGGCGTTGCGCTTCCTGGCGGCTCAGGTTGCCGTTGCCGTCCGCATCCAGGTCCGCCCAGCTCAGGCCCTCGCCGCGGGCGGCGGACTGATGCGCCTGCTGCTCGGCCGCGCCGGTGGCTGGCGCATGGGTGGACTCGGCCTGCGCCGGCTGCGCGTCGGTCGGCGCAGTCTGCGCCATGGCCAGCGGCGCGGCGGCCAGGCCGAGGATGAGGAAACCAGGGATGAGGCGCGGGTGGGTCATGGCATGCTCCTGCGGAAGGGATGGGCGTGGACGCGTGCTTGCCATCCACGGCCATGAACTTGCCCGGCGGCGCATGAATCGCCCTTGCGGCGCGACCGGCGCCTCGACATGGGGTTAACCACCGCGCGGCGACGAACGTCTACCGCATCGGTTAGCCAGGCATGAGGAGCCGGTTAGGCGAAGGTTCAACCCACCGGAAACTGCGACCTACGTCGCCTCATCGCCGTCCGCGGCGGCGGCATCGACGCCCAAGCGGCCGCTGAACAGCCACCATCCCAGCACCGTGCCGCACAGCGATCCGATCACTTCCAGCAGCACGCGCGCGCCCAGGTGGTCGGCATCATGGATGCCGGCCAGCGCAAGGCGTGCGTACAGCGGCGATTCGAGCTTGGCCACGCCCAGGTAGAACAGGTTCCAGGTGTCGATGCCGGCGGCCACGACCACGGCGATCGCGGCGCCCCAGCCCACCGCCTGGCCGATGGACAGCCCGGCGCGGCGGCACACCCAGGCCCAGCCGGCGTATACCGCCACGCCGATGAGGAAGGCGATCAGCCCGGCTTCGAGAGCGCCGAGCAGACCGGTGTGCAGGGAGAGGTTCATTGAGGAGCGGCATGCGACGGGAACGCACAGTCTAAACGGCGCCGCCGCTTCAGGCCTCGTCCTCGCGCTGGGCGACCACGCGGGCGGGCCCCTCCGGCTGCTCGACGCTCACCGTCATCACCATGGGACGGCAGCACACCTGGCAATCCTCGACGTACTGCTGGTCGCCCGCGCCCGCGTCGACCGCCACGTCGATGGGCTCGCCGCAATAGGGACACCGCAGTTCCAGCCAGTCGATCATCGCAGCCTCAGCGCACGGGGAAATCATGGGCGGTGCCGGGGTCGGGCTCCGGGTGCAGGGTGTAGTGCCACCACTCCTGCGGATAGTTGCGCAGGCCCTGCGCGGCCATCGCCGCGCGCAGGCGCTGGCGGTGGTCGCGCTGCGCCGGCGCGATCGCCGCCGCGCCGGTGTGGGCCAGCGGGTCGAAGAAGTCGAACGGCGTGCCCATGTCCAGCGGGGCGCAGCCATCGGCGCCGCAGCGGACCAGGGTCGCGTCCAGGGTGGCGCCGCGGCTGTGCCCGGAGGTCGCGGCGATGTAGCCGGGCACCAGGGCCGCCTTGTCCACGCGCGGATACCAGCGCGCCTTCAGCGCCGGATCGTCCGGCCCGTCCGCCCAGGCCATGAAGCTGCGCACGGCGCGCACCGGGCGGTAGCAATCGTAGATGCGCAGACCCAATCCCTGCGCCCGCAGCGCAGCCTGTACCCGCGCCACGGCCTCGGCCGCCGGCCGCAGCAACCAGCAGCGGCCGCCTTCGTAGCCCGGCACCGGTGCACCGGTGAAGTTGTCGCTGCCCGCATAGCGCAGTTCCACCTGGACGTCCGGCGCCAGCGTGCGCACGTCGACCATGCCCGCGGCGGCCGCGTCGCCGGCGGGCGGCGGCATCGGTTCGGCCGCCATCGCCGGCATGCCGGCCAGCGCAAAGGGCGCGAGCGCGAGGAGGCGAAGACAGACGGCGCGGCGGGCGGATGCCCTGCCCGCACGCGGAAGGGGCGGGGTGGCCCCGGTGCGACGCTCGCCTGGAATCGGCACGTTCATGCTGCAGGGGCCGGGCCGTGGTGGAACCCAGGGTAATCCCGCCGCCTGGACGATGGGAATCCGGCTTGCGCGCCTGTCGTCCACGGATCCTCCGGGAAGGCGGCCGTCGCCAGCGTGCCGGAGGCTACACTTGCCGGCGCATGCCGGAATACGGGAACGCGATGCGCTTGAACACCGGCCCCCTCGCCACGCTGCCCGCATGCGCGGTGGCCGCCCCCCTGCCCGCGCGTACCGGTGCCCGCCGCTGCGCCGTGCTGGCCGCCGCCGTGCTGGCGCTCGCCGCGCCATTGCCGGGCACAGCCACGGAAGCCGAAGCGTTGCCGGTGATGGCCAGCGTGGACGCCGACGCGCTGTCTCCCGAACACTGGATCGCGAAGCTGGCCGAACCGGACCGGCCGATCCTGGACCGCGCCGGCATCCAGGCGCAGAACGCGCGCATGCGTGCGCTGGACCCCTCCATCCACGACCTCGCCACGCTGCCCGACCCGCTGCCGCGCGCATGGGTGCGCGAGCGGATCGAGGCACTGTCCGTCCTGCCGGCGAACCCGCTGTACGACGGCCACGGCACGCCGCTGCCGCCGCGTTCCCTTCGAATGCTGCGGCGCGCCCTGGCGCTGGAGGCGATCGCGCCGGAACGGCCGCTGCACTACGGCCTGGTCGTGCGCCGCGCCGACCTGCGCACCTTCCCCACCCGGGCGAGCGCTTTCTCCTCGCCGCGGGACACCGACATCGACCGCTTCCAGGAGTCGGCGCTGTTCCCCGGCGATGCGGTGGCGGTGCTGCACGAAAGCCGCGACGGCCGCTGGCTGTTCGTGGCCAGCGAGCGCTACCTGGCGTGGATCGCGGCCGCCGACGTCGCCCTGGGCGGGCGCGACGCCGTCCTCGGCTACGCGCGGCGCACGCCCTATCGGGTGGCCACCGGCGCGCACGTGCGTACCGCCATCGCCCCCGGCGAACCGCGCGTGTCGGCGCTGCCGCTGGAGATGGGCGTACGCCTGCCGCTGCGCGCGGACTGGCCGCCGGAGCAGCCGGTCCATGGCCAGCTCCCGGTGGCCGCGCACGTGGTCGAACTGCCGGTACGCGATGCCGAGGGGCGCCTGCAGGCGATGCCGGCGCTGGTCCCGCGCGCGGCGGACATGGCCGGCGACTACCTGCCGCTGACCCCGGCCCACCTCATCGGCCAGGCGTTCAAGTTCCTCGGCGAGCGCTACGGCTGGGGCCATGCGCACGGCACCCGCGACTGCAGCGGCTTTGTCTCCGAGGTCTACCGCAGCTTCGGCGTGCTGCTGCCGCGCAACACCGGCGACCAGGCTGCCAGCCCGGCCCTGGACCGCATCGCGTTCGCGCCGCGGGACGGCCATGCCGCGCGCATGGCCGCCGTGCGCGCGCTGCGGCCCGGCGACCTGGTCTACATTCCCGGCCATGTGCTCATGGCCATCGGCCGGCAGGACGGCATGACCTACGTGATCCACGACATCCATGGCGGCCGCTGGCGCGCCGCCGACGGCACCGTGGCCGAAGGCAGGCTCAACGGCGTGGTGGTCACGCCGCTGGAACCGATGCTGGCCGGCGACGGCCGGCCCTACGTCGACCACATGGTCGCCATCCAGCGGATCCGGCCGGCGGCCGCACCATGAGAATCGCCGCCATTGAGTTGGGCATGCTGCGCGTGCCGCTGAAGACCCCGTTCCGCACCGCACTGCGCACGGTGGAAGCCATCGAGGACGTGGTGGTGCTGCTGCGCACCGACGACGGCCGCACCGGCCACGGCAGCGCGCCGGCCACCGCGGCGATCACCGGCGACACCCACGCCTCGATCGTCGAGGCCATCGCCGGCCACATCGGCCCGCGCCTGATCGGACGGCCGGTGGACGAACTCAACCGCAACTGCGCGCTGGTGCAAGGCGCGCTGGCGGGCAACCCCAGCGCCAAGGCGGCGGTGGACATCGCCCTGCACGACGCGTGGGCGCAATTGCACGGCGCGCCGCTGTACCGGCTGCTGGGCGGCGGCGAGCCGGTCTTGCGCACCGACACCACCCTCGGCCTGGACACCGTCGAGGCGATGGTGGCCCGGGCCGTGGCCGCGGTGGAACAGGGCTACGACGCGCTCAAGATAAAGGTCGGCCGCGACACCGGTACCGACCTGGAGCGGGTCCGCGCCATCCACGCCGCCGTCGGCGGCCGCGCGCGCCTGCGCCTGGACGCCAACCAGGGTTGGAGCGCGCGCCAGGCGGTGCGCACGATGCGCACGCTGGAGGACGCCGGCATCCTGCCCGAGCTGCTGGAGCAGCCGGTCGCGGCCGCCGACATCGATGGCCTGGCCCACGTCAGCGCCCACATCCATACCCCGGTGATGGCCGACGAGAGCGTGTTCGGCCCGGCCCAGGCGGTCGAGCTGATCCGCCGCCGCGCGGCGGACATCGTCAACATCAAGCTGATGAAGGCCGGCGGCATCCACCAGGCCGCGCGCATCGTCGACATCGCCGCGGTCCACGGCGTGCGCTGCATGATCGGCTGCATGGTCGAATCGGCGATCGGCGCCGGCGCGGCCGCGCACCTGGCCGTGTCGCGCGCCGACACCCTCGTCCAGGCCGACCTGGACGGCCCCTCGCTGGCCCGCGCCAACCCGGTGGCCGGCGGCGTGGCGTTCGACGGCCCGCGCATCGTGCTGGCCGACGCACCCGGGCTGGGCATCGAGGCCATCGACGGCCTGCAGCCGCTGCCGCGATGAACGGGGCAACGGTTGCCAGGGCGTCGGCGCCGCACCAGGATCGGCGCATGCCGCACGGCAGGCCACCGACATCCACAGCGACATCCGCTTCATGGGGAAACCGCATGGCGCCCACCGCTCCCGATCACCGGCGTTCCCGCTTCCGCCCCGGCCACGGGCGGGCGTGCGCGGCCGCGCTGGCGCTGGCGGGCATCGCCGCGGCCGCCCTCCAGGCCGCGCCCATACACGCCCCGCCACACGCGCCCGCACACGGACCGCTGCATGGCGCGCGCCAGCTCGTGCTGGTGACCACCGAAGGCTGGGACGCCGACCACGGCATGCTGCGCCGCTACCGGCGCGACGCCGACGATGCGGCCTGGCACGAGGCCGGCGCATCGCGCCCCGTGGCCATCGGCCGGCACGGCAGCGCATGGGGCATCGGCCTGCACGCACCGGGCGATGCGGCGCGGGGCCCGCGCAAGCGCGAAGGCGATGGCCGCAGCCCGGCCGGCGCGTTCGCCCTGGACACGGCCTTCGGCTATGCCGATGCGGCCGCCACCGCACTGCCCTATGCGCCGATGCGCCGCGGGCACTACTGCATGGACGTGCCGGATTCGCCGCTCTACAACCGCATCGTCGATGCGCGCGACGTCGGCGCGGACGCGGTGGCCGGCTCCACCGAGCCGATGCGCCTGGACCTGCACCGCGACGGCGACCCGCGCTACCGCCTGGGCATCGTGATCGCGCACAACCCCGGCAACCTGCCCGGCGCGGGCAGTTGCATCTTCGTCCACCTGTGGCGCAGCCCGGGCGAGGCCACCGCCGGCTGCACCGCGATGGACGAGGCCGGCATGCGCGAACTGCTGGCCTGGCTCGACCCGCGTGCGCGGCCGCGCTTCGTGCTGCTGCCGGCGGCCGAGTACCGCCGGCTCGCGCGCGACTGGGCCCTGCCGCAGGGGGCCGGATGAGCGCCGCGCGCGACCCCGGCCCATCGCCGGGGCTGGTCCGCGCGGTCGGGCGCTGGCAGATCGTCGGCCTGTCCATCAACGACGTGGTCGGCAGCGGCATCTACCTGCTGCCGGCCGCCACCTTCGTGCTGCTTGGTCCGGCCAGCGTGTGGGCGGTGCTGCTGGCCGGGATGGTGGTGGCGCTGCTGGTGCTGTGCTACGCGCAGGCGGCCAGCTACTTCGACCAGCCCGGCGGCAGCTACCTGTACGCGCGCGAGGCCTTCGGCCGGTTCGTGGGCTTCGAGATCGGCTGGATGATCTGGCTCACCCGCATCGCCTCGGCCGCCTCGCTGAGCAACGGCCTGGCCGATGCGACCAGCCGCTTCTGGCCGGCGGCCGCGGCCGGCGCGGGGCGCACCGGGGTGATCGCCGTCTCGCTGGCCTTGCTCACCGCGGTCAACGTGATCGGGGTGAAATCGGCGGCGCGCACCGGGGTGGCGCTGGTGATCGGCAAGCTGCTGCCGCTGCTGCTGTTCGTGGCCATCGGCCTGTTCTACGTGGACTGGTCGTGGGCGCTGGCCGGCGGGCCGCCGGCCGCCGCCGACCTGGGCCGGCTGGGCGAGGCGGCGTTGCTGTTGCTGTTCGCGTATGCCGGCTTCGAGAACATCCCCGCCGCCGCCGGCGAATACCGCAACCCGCGCCGCGACGTGCCGTTCGCGCTGCTGACCATGATCGCCACGGTGACCCTGGTCTACGTGCTGGTGCAGCTCGTCGCCCAGGGCACCCTGCCCGGCCTGGCCGACTCGGCCACGCCGCTGGCCGACGCGGCGGCGCGCTTCGGCGGCGAAGGGCTGGCGCTGCTGCTGACGGTCGGCGCGACGGTCTCGATCCTGGGCACCAACAGCAACACCATGATGCTGGGGCCGCGCTTCCTGTACGCGCTGGCCGCCGACGGCTACGGGCCGCGCTTCCTGGCCGCGGTGCACCCGCGCTTCCGCACGCCTGCCGCGGCCATCCTCGTCCAGGGCGCGATCGCGCTGGCGCTGGCGCTGTGGGGCTCGTTCGTGGAACTGGCGCTGCTGTCGATGGTCACCCGGCTGCTGTCCTACATGGGCACGGCCGCGGCGGTACTGGTGCTGGCGCGCCGCTACCGCGACCGTCCCGATGCCCTGCGCCTGCCGGGCGGGCCGCTGGTTCCGGTGGCCGCGCTGCTGCTGTCGCTGGGGCTGCTGGCCAGCGCCAGCCCGGACAACCTGGCGGCGGTCGGCATCGCGCTGCTGGTGGGCGCAGCGATCTACCGGTTCCCGCGTCGCGATTCCTGAGCGCCGGCCGCGCGTTCGAACGCAGCACTGCGCCTGTAGGCGCCGGGTACGGCCGGCGCCAGGGTCACGGCAAGGACGCGGCCGGCGGCAGCAGTTCGAAGCTGACCGGCTCCCCCGCCGCCGCCGAGGGCGCGATCCAGACGTCGAAGCGGCCGGGCTCGGCGCCGAAGCTGCCGTCGGCGCGGGTGAACGCCACCTGCTCGCGGGTCAGCTCGAACACGACGTCGCGGCTCTCGCCCGGCGCCAGCGGCAGCTTGACGAAGCCCTTGAGCTCGCGCACCGGGCGCACCCGGCTGCCCACGCGGTCGTGCAGGTACAACTGCACCACTTCCTCGGCCGCGCGCGTGCCGGCGTTGCGCACGCTGGCGCGCACGGCCAGGGTGCCGTCCCACGCCAGCGCCGCCGCGTCCACGGTAGTGGCGCCATACTCGATGCGGCCGTAGCCCAGGCCGTGACCGAACGGGTACAGCGCCGCGTTGGGCTGCTCGCGCCAGCGCGCCTTGAACTCCGACATCTGCGGCGTCTCCGGCCGGCCGGTGCGTGGATGGTTGTAGAAATACGGCTGCTGCCCGGAATCGTGCGGGAAGCTCACCGGCAGCCGCGCCGACGGGCCGTGGCGGCCGAACACCACGTCGGCCACCGCATGCCCGGTCTGGCTGCCGAGGAACCAGGTGACCAGGATCGCCTGCGCGTCGCGCACCGCGCCCTCCAGGGCCAGCGCGCGGCCGTTGCGCAGCAGCACCACCAGCGGAGTGCCGGTGGCGGCGACCGCCTCGGCCAGCGCCTGCTGCACGGCCGGCAGCACGATCTGCGTGCGCGACTGCGCCTCGCCGCTGTAGCGCTGCGGCTCGCCCACCGCCAGCAGCACCACGTCGGCATCGCGCGCGGCCGCCACGGCGGCATCGACGCCGCCGTCCAGCGGCGTTTCCAGCGCGCAGCCGTCGACCACGTCCAGCACGGCGCCGGGCGGCAGCGCGGCGCGGATGCCGGCCTCCAGGCCGACGTAGCGCGAGCGGTCGCCGAACAGCGTCCAGCAGCCCTCGATGTTGTCCACGTCGCGCGCGAAAGGGCCGACCAGGGCGATGCGCCGGCCGCCCTGCAGCGGCAATGCGTCGCCCTCGTTCTTCAGCAGCACGATCGAGCGCCGCGCGGCCTCGCGCGCAAGCGCCTCGTGCGCGGGAAGGTGCGAGGCGTCGGCCTCGCGCACCGGGTCCAGCGAGCGGTAGGGATCGTCGAACAGGCCGAGGGCGGCCTTCACCGACAGCACCCGCCGCACGGCCGCGTCCAGCATCTCCAGCGTCACCTGGCCCGACTCGACCAGGGCCGGCAGGTGCTCGGCGTAGAAGCCGCTCTGCATGCTCATGTCCATGCCGGCGGTGAAGGCGCGCAAGGTGGCGTCGCGGTCGTCGGCGGCGTAGCCGTGGGCGACCAGCTCCATGTCGGCGGTGTAGTCGGACACCACCAGGCCGGGGAAGCCCCACTGCTCGCGCAGCACGCCGGTGAGCAGCGCGCGGTTGGCGCTGGCCGGCACTCCGTTGATGTCGTTGAAGGCGGTCATCACCGCCAGTGCGCCGGCGTCCAAGGCGGCCTTGAACGGCGGCAGGTGCACGTCGCGCAGGGTGCCTTCGGAAATCTCGACGTAGTTGTAGTCCATGCCGGCGGCCACCGCGCCGTAGGCGGCGAAGTGCTTGGCCGTGGCTAGCAGTGAATCGGGGGCGCGCAGGTCCTCTCCCTGGAAGCCGCGCACCCGCGCGGCGGCGAACGCGCAGCCCAGGAACGTGTCCTCGCCCGCGCCTTCGGCGCCGCGGCCCCAGCGCTGGTCGCGGGCGATGTCCACCGCCGGGGCGTAGGTCCAGTGGATGCCGGCAGCGGTGGCCTCCACCGCGGTGGCGCGGGCGGTGCGCCGCGCCAGCTCCGGCTCGAAGCTGGCCGCCTCGCCCAGCGGGATCGGGAATACCGTGCGCATGCCGTGGATCACGTCGGCGGCCAGCAGCACCGGGATGCCGAGCCGGCTCTCCTCCACCGCCACCCGCTGGATCTCGCGCCCCTGCGCCGCGCCGACGCCATTGAACAGCGTGCCCGCGCGACCGGCGCGCACCTGCTCGATCACCTCGTCGGCGTTGCGCCGGTTGGCCTCCGGGTTCACGTCCGGGGCGAAGGGCCGGACCATGTCGGCGAACACGCTCAACTGGCCGGCCTTCTCCTCCAACGTCATGCGCGCGAGCAAGGACTCGACTCGGGGGTCGACGGGCATCGCGTCGTTGGGCATGGTCCGGGAGGCTTGCGGGGGACGATGGCCGATTCTAGCGGAGGGCTTGGAGGGAAGCCGTTCCACGGTCGCGAAGAAGCCGCCGGAGAAAGGGAGCGACGCATCGAGCGCTCCTGGGCGGGGCCACCCTGCGCGCCGTTTTGCGGGTGCCGGCGACGCCGGGGCAACGAGGCCCGCGTGGCGGTCATCCGGGCATCGGGCCGGGGCGTCGACCGGAGTGGGTTCCTGCAGGCAGGGATACGGCGCAGGCTCGGGCGGCACGAAAGAAGGCGGCGCGGAGCCGAGGCCCCGCGCCGCCGTGGCGTCCCGTCGTCACTCCGGGCCGCCAGTGAACCGGTATCGGGTCGCGTCAGCGCGCGGCCACCTTCAGGCGCGAGGCATCCACCCGGGACACGCCGTCGATTTCGGCCGCGATGCGCTTGGCCTCGTCCACCTGGGCCTGCGTGTGGGCGGTGCCGGTGAGGAACACCACGCCGTTGACCGTGTCCACTTCGATCTTGGTGCCGGACACGTCGTTGTCGGCCAGCAGGCTGGACTTGACCTTGGTGGTGATCCAGGTGTCGTTGACCGGCTGCGCCGATTCGGCGTCGGCAGCGGGCTTCTTGTGGGGTGTGTCATCGTTGGCCAGCGCGGCGCCCGAGAACAGGAAGGCGGCCAGGGTGGCGGCGAGGATCGAGGCATTCTTGCGCATGTGCATGGGTCTCCGTTCGGGTGTGGGCGCAGTGTCGGCCGCGGGCCGTACAGCAGCGGTGAATTCCGGCGTGAAGGTTGTGCACGATTCAGCCCGATGAGGCGCACGTCACGGCCGCCGCCGACGCACCGAGGTTGCCGGGGCCTCTGCCGGCGCGTGTAATGCCCACGTCCTCCGGAGACCGCCCATGCCCGCCCCGCTCGATGTCGCTCTGCTCGGCTACGGCCTGGCCGGCCGCGTGTTCCATGCACCGCTGATCGCGGCCACGCCGGGCCTGCGCCTGCACACGGTGGTCTCGCGCGACCCGGCCGCTGTCGCCGCCGATCACCCGCATGCGCGGGTGGTGGCCGACCCGGCGCAGGCGTTCGCCGACCCGGCGATCGGCCTGGTGGTGGTGGCCACGCCCAACCACACCCATTCGCCGCTGGCGCTGGCCGCGCTGGACGCGGGCAAGCACGTGGTGGTGGACAAGCCGTTCGCGCTGGACGCGGCCGAGGCGGAATCGATGATCGAGGCGGCCGGCCGGGCCGGCCGAGTGCTGTCCGTCTTCCACAACCGCCGCTGGGACGCGGACTTCCTCGCCCTGCGCGCGCTGGTGGAGACCGGGGGGCTGGGCGATGTGATGGAACTGCACTCGCACTTCGACCGCTTCCGCCCGCAGGTGCCCGACCGCTGGCGCGACCGCGAGGGACCGGGCAGCGGCCTGTGGTACGACCTGGGTCCGCACCTGGTCGACCAGGCGCTGCAGTTGTTCGGCCCGCCGCTGGCGGTGTGCGCCGACCTGGGCCGGCAGCGCGATGGCGCCAGCGCGGTGGACTGGTTCCACGTGCGCCTGCGCTACGCGCGCCTGCGCGTACTGCTGCATGCCGGCACGCTGGTACCCGGCCACGGCCTGCGCTTCGCCGCGCACGGCACCGGCGGCAGTTGGATCAAGCACGGGCTGGATCCGCAGGAGGAGGCGTTGCGCGCCGGCCACGCGCCCGGCGGCGCGGACTGGGGCCGCGACCCGCAGCCGGGCGCCTGGCTGCGGGTGGACGCCGATGGCACGGTGCGCGAGGCGGCGGCCACCGGGCCGCGCGGCGACTACACCGCCTACTACGCGCGGCTGCGCGACGCGCTGGTGGACGGCGCGCCGCCGCCGGTCACCGCGCAGGAAGCGCTTCTGGCGATGCGGGTGATCGACGCGGGCATCGCCAGCGCGGCGCAGGGGCGCGAGGTCGCCTTCGCCGGCTGAGCGGCCGCGGCGCCGCGACGAAGCCCCGCCCCGTCCAGGCGGCATCGCGGCGCACGGCCACGCAGAGGCGGTGTACGCGTGCCCGGCGGCGGCGCGCAAGCCCGCGGGCCGCCCGGCCGATCACCCCTGGCGCACGCCGTGGCCGCCGAAGCGGTCGCGCAGCGCGGCCAGCATCTTGTCGGCGAAGGAATCGTCCTCGCGCGAGCGCAGGCGTTCGAGCAGCGCCAGGGTGATCACCGGCGCGGACACGTCCAGGTCGATCGCCTCGGCCACGGTCCAGCGGCCTTCACCCGAATCGGGCACGTAGGGGGCGATGCCCTCCAGCGCGGGATTGTCGGCCAGCGCATCGGCGGTCAGGTCCAGCAGCCAGGAACGGACCACGCTGCCGTGGCGCCAGATCTCCGCCACCTGCGGCAGGTCCAGGGCCAGCGACTCCTTGCGCTGCATGATCGCGAAGCCTTCGGCGTAGGCCTGCATCATCCCGTACTCGATGCCGTTGTGGACCATCTTGGCGAAATGCCCGGCGCCGCTGGGCCCCACCCGGCCCCAGCCGCGGTCCGGCGCCGGCGCCAGCGCCTCGAACGCCGGCCGCAGGCGCTCGGCCGCGGAGGCGTCGCCGCCGACCATCAGGCTGTAGCCCTCGCCCAGGCCCCACACCCCGCCGCTGGTGCCGCAGTCCAGGAAATGCACGCCCTGCTCGCGGCATTGGCCGGCGCGGCGCTGGCTGTCGCGATAGTTGGAGTTGCCGCCGTCCACCAGCACGTCGCCGGCCTGCAGCAGCGGGCGCAGCGCCTCCAGGGTGGCATCCACCGGCGCCCCGGCCGGCACCATCAGCCACAGCGTGCGCGGCGCCGGCAGGGCGGCGACCAGCGCGGCCAGCGAGTCGGCCGTCTCCAGCCCCCGCTCCTCCAGGCCCAGGCGCGCGGCCTCGCCCGGGTCGTAGCCGACCACCCGGTGCCCGCCGCGCTGCAGCCGCTGGGCCATGTTCGCGCCCATCTTGCCCAGACCGATCATGCCGATATCCATGCCACCTCCGTCGCTCTTGGAAAGCCGCCAGCCTCGCACGGACCGGCCGCCCTGCCCACCCGGCCGCCGCCGTCCGGCCCCGCCGGCTTCACGCCGGGGCGCCGGCGGCGTACCGTCGCATATTCAGGCCCGCGCCCGCCGAACCGCCAGGCAGGCGTCCCGCCCCTTTTCCGGCCATGCGCCACGGCGCGCGTGGCCGGCGGAAACGGAGTCCCGCATGGTCATCCGCAGCAAAGCCCCCGCCTCCGCACACGCACCCGCCGCGGCCGCCGTCCCGGCGGCGCTGGAAGCGGCCGCCCACGATCCGCGGGCCCTGCTGCCGGCCTTCGCCGAGGACATGGCCGCGCTGCCCGGGGAACTGGGCGACCTGGGACGGCGCCTGCAGTCGGCCTGCCAGGGCGAGGACTGGGCCACCTGTGCGCGGGTGCTGCGCCAGTTCCTGGACAAGTACCTGCGCGGATTCGCCCAAAGCCTGGATGCGCCCAGCGGCGCGGCGGCCGAGTCCGAGCAACTGCGCGAACTGCTGCGCCAGGCCGTCGGCGTGGCCCTGGCCTCCTTGCTGCAGCCGCTGCCGGCGCTGGCCGACGAGTCCAGCGCCCTGGGCAGCGAGCTGAAGCAATGGCAGCCGGGCAAGGAGCTGGCGCCGCTGGCCCGGCGCGTGCGCGAGCTGTGCCACCAGGTCGGCGTGCACGCCGGCGACGCGACCGAGCAGCAGGCGCTGATGCTGAGCCTGTTCGACCTGCTGCTGGAGAACCTGGCCGAGCTGCTGGAGGACGGCAGTTGGCTGCAAGGCCAAGTGGCGGTGGTGCGCGAGCTGCTGGCCGGCGACCCGGACCGGCAGACCCTGGAGGCCACCCGCCAGGGCCTGCGCGAGATGGTCTACCAGCAGGGCCTGCTCAAGCAGGGCATCGTCGACTCCAAGGACGCCATGCGCGGGATGATGGTGACCTTCGTCGAGCGCCTGGACGGCATGTCTGCCAGCGCCGGCCAGTTCCAGAGCCGGCTGGAGAACCACATGCAGGCGGTGCGCCAGGCGCGCAGCATCACCGAGCTGGGCAAGCGCCTGGACGAGGTCCTGGAAGACACCGTGCGCCTGCAGGAACAGGCCCAGCGCGCGCGCGCGCAGATGGCTACCGCGCGCGAGGAGGTGGACGCGGCCGAGGCGCGGGTGCGCGAGCTGGAAGCGCAACTGCGCGACGTCAGCGAGCTGATCGCCACCGACCCGCTGACCGGCGCGCTGAACCGGCGCGGCTTCGAGGAACTGTACGAGCGCGAGGTGGCCCGCGCCGAACGCGAGGCCCGGCCGTTGGCCCTGGCGGTGCTGGACCTGGACGCGTTCCGCAAGCTCAACGCCGACCACGGCCATGCCGGCGGCGACGCCGCGCTGCGCCACGTGGTGGAGGTGATCCGCGAAGGCCTGCGCGCCAGCGATGCGGTCTTCCGCTACGGCGGCGAGGAATTCGTGCTGCTGCTGCCCGGATCGGGCCTGGACGAGGCCACCGCCACGGTGCACCGCCTGCAGCGCGAACTGGCCGCGCGGCCGCTGCGGCACGAGGGCCGTCGCATCTGCGTGGCCTTCAGCGCGGGGGTGGCGGTGCGCCAGCTCGGCGAGGAACGCGACCACCTGGTCCGCCGCGCCGACCGGGCGATGTACGAGGCCAAGCACGCCGGCCGCAACCGGGTGGTCGCCGCGCACTGAGCAGCATGGCGGCGGTCCCTGGCTGCCGGGCGTATCGCCGGCTGAACCCGGCGCCCGCAGTGGCCCGGCCGGTGCAGCGCATTTGTAGGAGCCGGCTTCAGCCGGACCGCCCGCGTCCATCGTCAGGGACCCGCCCCCCCGCCGCGTCCGGCCGTCGGCGCACCATTGCCGGCGCAGGCCAGGAAGGCTAGCGTGGATCGTCGCAGGGGCCGCCCGACCCTCGCGATGCGATGCGCCCGGCCGCCACGCCGCTGCACCCGGCTGCGGCCATGCGCCTCGCGGTCCCCCTACTTCGAGGACACGCGCATGAACGACCCCGCTGGACTTCCCCTGGCCCTGTACCAGGCCAACCTGGAACTGCAGGCGCGGATCGGCCGCCTGATCCAGGAAAGCAGCCGGCACTGGCTCGATTTCGGCCAGCGCCTGGCCGGCGGCATGGCCGGGCCCGAGCCCGGCCTCCAGGCGATGCTGCGCTCCCAGGACTGGCAGGCGCTGGCATCGCTGCCGGCCGAGGCCTTCTGGCGCCAGTTGCAACCGCGCCCCGACGACCACGTGGCCATCGCCCAGATCGCGGTGGCCGCACAGACCGCCTTTTCCCGCGGCCTGCAGGACGCGGTGCAGGACTGGCAGCGCCGCACCGTCGGCGCCCTGGACGATGCCGGGCTGACCGCCGCGGTGAGCGACCCGGCCTGGGAAGCGCTGTTCCGCAGTTGGCGGGCGCTGATGCCGCCGCTGCCGGGGCAGGACGCTGGCGGCGCGCCCACGCCCACGCCCGCGCCGCGCAAGCGGCCGGCGGGCAAGCCGGCCGCTTGCGCGGCCGCGGCGAAGAAAGGGGCCCCCCGGCCGCGCCGCTGACGGCGCGCCGCTTGGCGGCGGCACCGGGCCCGTCGGCACCGCCGCGGTGATCGTCGCGGCGGTGCCGACGCGATCACTCGACGATGCGCGCGACCTCGATGTTGCCGCGGGTGGCATCCGAATACGGGCACACGATGTGCGCCTGCTCGACCAGCTCGCGCAGCTTTTCCTGCGGCACACCCGGCGCGGAGATGCGCAGCTCCACCTTCAGCCCGAAGCCGGTCGCATTCGGGCCGATGCCGACCTGGCCGCCGACCCGCGTATCGGCCGGCAGCGCCACCCCGGCCTTGCCCGCCACCAGCTTGAGCGCCCCCAGGAAGCAGGCCGAATAGCCGGCGGCGAACAACTGCTCGGGATTGGTGCCGGGACCGCCGGCGCCGCCCAGCTCGGCGGGCACGGACAGGCGCACGTCCAGCACGTTGTCGGAAGACACGGCACGGCCATCGCGGCCGCCGGTCGCGGTGGCCTGGGCGGTGTAGAGGACCTTTTCGGGGGAAGACATGGCACAGCTCCTTGGCTGATGGAGGGGATCGAACACAGGCAGGGACATACTCTGCCCGTCCGGACGATACTTTGCGTAACAGGGAGTCCCTGAAACCCGACCTGGAGTATCGCCATGACCGACCGCCTGGAAGCCCTGCTGGCCCATTCCCCGCTCAGCGCCCGCGCCTTCCATGCCGGCGCGGTATGCGGGATCCGCGACCTGGAGGACGGCGAGGGCGGCTACCTGCACCTGATCCGCAGCGGCACGGTCGAGGTGCTGCACGACGGCGCCGCGGTCGCCCGCATCGAGGAACCCAGCCTGCTGCTCTACCCGCTGGCGCAGCCGCACCGCTTCCGCACCGACCCGCGCCACGGCGCCGACCTGGCCTGCGCCCGGCTGCTGTTCGATGGCGGCGCCGGCCATCCCATCGCCGCCGCCCTGCCCGCCTTCACCTGCCTGCCGCTGCGCACCCTGCCCGGCGGCGATGGCGTGCTGGCACTGTTGTTCGAGGAAGCGTTCGCGCGCAACTGCGGGCGCCAGGCGATGCTGGACCGGTTGTTCGAGGTAGTGCTGATCCAGGTGCTGCGGCAACTGATGGAGGATGGGCGGGTCCAGGCCGGGCCGCTGGCCGGGCTGGCCCACCCGCGGCTGCGCCATGCGCTGGCGGCCATGCATGCCGAACCGGCGCGCGGATGGTCGCTGGAGACCCTGGCCGCGTGCGCGGGCATGTCGCGCAGCGCCTTCGCCAACGCCTTCCGCGACACCGTCGGCTGCCCCCCCGGCGCCTACCTGCAGCGCTGGCGCCTGGACCTGGCGCGCAAGGCCATGCGCCAGGGCTGGCCGCTGAAACGGGTGGCGATGGAGGTCGGCTACGGCAGCGAGACCGCGCTGTCGCGCGCGTTCAAGGTGTGCAGCGGGCTTTCGCCGCGGCAATGGCGGCGGATGCAGGAAGCGGGCTGAGGACGATAGGAGGTGCCGGTACGCCGGGCATGGCGGGTCGCCGGATGCAACCGGCTCCTACAACCGCGCTCCACCGCGCCGCGATGGATCACGGCGTGGCGGACGCCTCCCGGTCGCGCACCCAGCGCGCGATGTCGAGGAAGGTGGCGGTCCAGTACACGTCCCGGTGCCGGTCCAGGTAGTCCAGCAGTTCCTCGTGCGCCTGGGCCGACACGCTCATGTAGTCGCCGCCGATGCCATGGAAGGTGAACGCGGCCACCGTGCCGCTGCGCGCCGCCGCCTCCACCCGGGCGATCAACTGCGCGCCGGTCACGCCTTCCGGCGCCTCGATCGGCACCGCGTAGCGGTCGAAGTCGGCCATGCTCCGGGCCGCGTGCGCGCCCTGGCTGACCTTCATGCCGGCGAACAGCTCGCGCACGCCATCCACGTATTCGCCGTCGCTGGCGCCGCGGTCGCCGCAGGGCGCGGTGAAGGTGCGCTCGGTGCGCCCGTCCAGCACCTGCAGGAAGGCATTGGCAGCGCGCACCTGGTCCTGCATCTGCGCGGCGGTGGTGGTGCTCAGGTCGCGGTGCGCCTCCACCCAGTCGCGGCCCGGGCGGGAACCATCGCACTGGTGGAACAGGGTGTGGTTGCCCAGTTCATGCCCGTGGCCGGCCACCGCGCGCCATTCCTGCGCCCGCCCGGGCAGGTTGCCGCGGCCGGGGGTCAGGTAGAAGGTGGCCTTGAACCCATGCCGGTCCAGCGCCGGCACCGCATTGTCCAACTGCGAATCCAGCGCATCGTCGTAGGCCAGGCTGACCGCGGCCTTCGCGGTGCCAGGCCAGGCGAAATCCTGCGCCTGCAGCGTCCACGTGCAGGCCAGCAGCAACAGCAGGCACGGCCCTTGCGGCCGACGGCGAATCCCCATGGCACTCCCTCCCGATCACATCGATTGCCTCGCGTGCCGGTCCGTGGCCGGGCACGCGGTCCGGGGCGATGATGGCACGGCCGCGTGCCACGTGCGCGCCGCGCGGACGCGGGCCCGGCAGCGCATGCGGTCCCACGGGAGCCGGTGCCCGGCCATGGAAACGCGACGCCGCATCCCGACGCATAGGCGCCGGGTACGGCCGCGGCCGCCCTGCCTGCTCGCCGGCGCCTCGTGGCTCCGCGTGCTGTCGTCGACTGGAGCCGGCGGCGGCAGACGGGCGGCGGCAGACGGGCGGCGGCCCACCCCATCAATGGACCGCCATTAGCCGCCATCAATCGGTGATTTTATAGCGGCCCAGTTCGCACAGGTCCTGGGTGTCCTCCAGCACCTCCAGGCCGGAATCCTCGTCGAACTCGAAG
The DNA here is from genome assembly GCF_014202435.1 of Pseudoxanthomonas broegbernensis. Taxonomy (GTDB): domain Bacteria; phylum Pseudomonadota; class Gammaproteobacteria; order Xanthomonadales; family Xanthomonadaceae; genus Pseudoxanthomonas; species Pseudoxanthomonas broegbernensis. Next base: position 22,022 of record NZ_JACHGU010000005.1, read on the forward strand.
CGCATGTCGTAGCTGCACTGGCTGCGGCCATCGGCGATGGTCACGCTCACTGATTCGCCCGGCCCCAGCACGTCCGAACCGAGGACGTCCTCCTCCCACTCATCCACGTCCGCGGGCGAGGCATGGAAATAGACCACGACGGCCCCGGTGCCGTTCTCCAGCGTGAATACCAGGTCTTCGGCCTGGGCGACCGCGGGCATGGCGACGGCCAGCGCGGCGGCAACGAGCAAGTGCTTCATGGTTTCCCCGATTGCGGGCGCACCGGTACGGAGGCGCGCGGTCCGGCCGGGCGGCGCCCGACCGGGTTTCTATCGGCCCCGCCGCGGCACAAGTTGAGCGCGGCGTTCGGAGGGCGGCGTTGGCGGCCCGAAGGGCGGACCGGCAGCGAGGGCCTTGGGATTCTCGATGCTAGCTAGAAGGATGCCCTGGGCAGGACCGTTGGGGATCGAACCCCCTGCGGGAATCTTCGCACCGCCGGCCGCTTGCACGCCGGGCCGGGGGAAGAGTGGAGCGGGTGATGGGAATCGAATCTAACCCATAACCCGTTGAGTAATAACGATTTTCCTAGCCGTCCATTGCGAGTTGGACTGCTACTTGGACTTAGTCTAAACCACACGTCGAAAGCCCGGCAATGCACGCGTCCACCACGAACCAGCGACGGCTACCAACAGCCAACGACATAGTTCCGCCGACAGGCGCATCCCGCCCGTGGTCAGCGCGGCACGAGGTCGCACTACTCCAAGTGGCGTCCTTCCCCTCACCGAAGGGCGCGACGATCATCCAGCCGCACCGCCGGCGAGCGATTCCAAATAGGCGATGACCGCATCGACCCGGCCTTCCTGGATCAGGGCGTCGGCGGTCTTGTAGCCGAAGGCGCGCAGCGGCTTCTGAAGCCAACCAGCACGCGCGTCATTGTTGATGTGCCCAATCGAGGGCCGCCTCCACATCCTGCTCGGTAATTCCCAGCCGCCGCAGCTTTTCGCGAACGGCATAAGCCTTCTGAGTTGGAACCGGGGTCAGGACGATACGATCACCTTCAATCGTGACCTCGAAGTACTCGGCCTCCCCAAGACTGGGCACGACAGCCGTCGGCAAGGTGATCCGGCGCTTTGATGTGAGCTTGACGAGCATGTCCGGTCTCCGGGAGCAGTCGCAGGCATCCTGGCCCTATCTGTACTGCATCAAGTTGCCAGGCTAGGGCCGCCCGGCTAAGCAGCGCCAGCCTTAGCGAATTTAACTCTATTATAGACAATATAAAGTTTTTATGTCTAGAATAGAAAACATGCCCCGCAAACCACCCATCGTCTTCCCTCAAGAGCAACGCTTACTCTCCGAACTGGGAGAGCGGCTGCGCTTGGCCCGGCTGCGGCGCAAGCTGAGCAACGCCGTCGTGGCGCAGCGGGCGGGCATCTCGCGAACCACCTTGTATAAGGTGGAAGCCGGCGACCCGGGAGCCACACTGGGCTCCTACGTCCGGGTACTGGCAGTGCTCGGCCTGGAGAACGATCTACAAGCGCTTGCCGCCGACGACAAAGTTGGACGGAAGCTCCAAGACTTGGCCCTGGCACCACCGGCGCGGCGGCCACGCGCCGCCGGCAAGCGCACCGATCCAGCCCCGCCGCCCGACACGAAGCCCTCGTCATGAGCCCGCCGGACAACGTACTGGAAGTGTGGCTCGACAGCGACCTCGGCCCAGCCTGCCAGGTCGGCACGCTGGCGCATGACCGCGGCCAGATCCGCTTCCACTACGACCGCGACTGGCTTAAAGACCCTCGGGCCTTCGCGCTCGATCCGGATCTGTCGCTCGACGAATCCCCCTTCTTCCCGAAACCAGAGCTCGGCAACTTCGGCATCTTCCTGGATTCCTCGCCCGATCGTTGGGGCCAGACCCTGATGAAGCGCCGCGAGGCGCTGCAGGCCAAGGACGAGAACCGGACGCCCCGCACCCTCTATGCCTGGGATTTCCTGATCGGCGTGCAGGACTTGACGCGCCAGGGGGCGCTGCGCTTTCGCCGGGCAGGTACCGACACCTTCCTTGGCAACGAGAAGATGGCGGCCCCGCCGGTGACCACCCTGCGCGAACTTGAGGCCGTTGCCTATCAGCTCAGCAGCCGCCGGATCGACGATCTCGACGCGTTGCGAAAATGGCTCGCCGTACTGGTGGCACCCGGCGCATCCCTCGGCGGCGCACGGCCGAAGGCCAACTTCACGGAAACCGACGGTTCCCTCTGGATCGGCAAGTTCCCTGCACGGGACGACGACAGGGACGTGGGGGCCTGGGAGTACGTGGCGCATACCCTGGCCCGGAAGGCCGGCGTGGATGTGCCGCCTGCCAAGCTGGTCCGGTTGAACAACGAATTCCACACCTTCTGCGTCCAACGCTTCGACCGTGTGCAGGGCACGCGGCGCTTCTATGCCTCGGCCATGACCTTGCTTCGCAAGGAGCACAGCGAAGGCACCAGCTACCTCGAACTGGCGCAATTCCTGCGCGCCCAAGGCGACGCCGCGCATGCGGATGCCGACCTGGCGCAGTTGTTCCGGCGCATCGCTTTCAACGTGGCCGTCGGCAACCGGGACGACCATCTGCGCAACCACGGGTTCGTGCTGGGCGAAACAGGGTGGCGACTGGCCCCCGCCTTCGACGTCAACCCGAACATCGACAAGGCCGAGCACGTCCTGAACCTTGATGATGCGGACAACCGGCCGAGCCTGGAGACGACTCTCAGCACGGCGGCGTTCTACGGGCTTGGCGACGACCAGGCCCAACAGGTCGTGAAAGAAGTCGTGGCAGCGGTCGATGGATGGCAAGACGCTGCGCGCAGGGCGGGTATCGCAGGCGCCGACATCAACCTGACGGCGGGAGCCTTCTCGGCCCATGCGGAGTTTCGTGCGGCTACAGACCACCCCTAACCCTGCCCGCGTCAGAGCGCGACGTCGCCCTCGATCTCCTCGTCTGGATCCACGCCACTGCCGCCATGCGTCTGCATGGCTTGGATCAACGCTTTCGGAAGCTGCCGGACACGCTTGCCACGCCGGATATCCCGGGCCAGTACACCCAGGAAAGCCTGGATGGCCGGATCTTCGTGTTCGCCGCTCACACGACTGATTACGACCCGGTCATCGTCGTGCACATCGAACGCCACGGCATCACCGATCCCCACTCCCAGCACTTGCCGGACCGATCGTGGAAGGGTGAGTCGCCCCGTCGCCGTGACGGTGGCCTGTTCATGAATAGTCGGCATGGTCCGCTCCGCAACATCGTGCAGACCCACACTACACCCCCTTGTGAAACCAATCGCCCCGGGGGTCGTGTGGACGACGAGGCATACCACCGGGACGACGAGGAGTTCTGGCGGCTGGCGACACCCCGGGCAGGAGTATGTGTTAAAACCTCTGCACTTTTTCATTTTGGCCGAGGTTTCCTATCGCATGTCCGCGTCCCGAGTCTCCCAGCGGGAACGGGTCCTCTCGCTGCTAGCAAGTCGCGGGATGATGCGTCTGCGCGAGTTCGGTGAGACCGGAATTACGGCCGCAACCGTCTCACGGCTGGAACGGGATGGCGCGATCACGCGGCTAGCCCGGGGACTGTACCGGCTCGCCGATGAGGAACTCGACCAGCAGTACTCGCTGGCGGAGGTGGCCAAGCTGATCCCGAAGGGTGTCATCTGCCTGACCTCGGCGCTGGCCTTCCACGGCCTGACTGATCAGCTCCCTGCCCACGTCTGGGTGGCGCTGAGCAAGCAGGACTGGCGCCCTCGTATCACCTACCCACCCGTGCGGATCGTCCGCTTCCCGCCCGAACTGCTGGCAACCAACGTCGAATATCACGTGATCGGGCAGACCCCTGTCCCAATCTATGGTGTCACCAAGACGATCGTCGACCTGTTTCGCTACCGTCGTATGCTCGGGACAGCAGTGGTCATCAAAGCGATGCGCGAAACGCTGCGCCAACGCAAGGCCACGCCTGCCGAGATCGCCCAACTCGCCGAGCAGGCAGGCGCATGGAAAGCCATGGCGCCCTACCTGACGATGTTGGCTTCATATGACTAGGTTCTGACCACAATCGGCCAGAAGCCGACGTACAAAGTTCGCCCAGCCGACATCGGACCTGCCCAGACTGGTGTCAGGCACGTTCCAACACCACTGCCCAATTTGCAGATTAATGCTCACAATGGTCGACAATAATTTTTCGGCTGCCGCCCCTTATCGCCTGACTAGCGGCGCAACCACTCGTCGCGGATCTTGTCGATCGCAAGATCCTTCCACTGCTGCTGCCAGAGATCCCAGTAGGGAATATCAGTCGATGCTGGAGCCACCGTGCAGACCTCGATCTGGACTACAGACGGCAGGGCGATCGACTCTCCGACCAGCAGCGCCTCGCCCTGCTTGAAAGCCGGCATCTTGTCGATGAGCGTTCCCAGCGAGTCCGGCAGCAACTTGCGGACATAGCCTTGGTCGACCGGATTGGTCAGGCGCATGGCGATGAAATTATTGCACTGTGAAAAGATCGTCTCGGAGATCTCCGAGGGCCGCTGGCTCGCGAGGAGCAAGGTAATGCCATATTTGCGCCCCTCCTTGGCGATGCGCTCGATCGACATCTTCGACGCCCGGAACTTCGATAGTTCGCTGTTCGGCACATATTTGTGCGCCTCCTCGTAAACGAGAAGAATGGGTGCATCGTTGTTGATCTTTTCCTGCGGATCGGCGGCGCAGCGCAGGCGCTTGTAGAAGTAGCCATGCTCGAAGATCAGCCGCGAGATCAGCGAGACCGTGATGCTCAGAACCTCGAACGGCACGCCGCTGAGATCGATGACGGTGACGTTGTGCTGCTTGCCCGTACTGTAGCCGAGAATGGATCGGAGCGTTTCCTCGAAAGAGATTGACTTGGATTTCTCGCCAAGGAAGAAGTCGAGGCGCCGGTCGTTGATCTTGCTCTCGAGACGATTCACAAAGTTGGTCAGCCGCCCATAGAGGCTGCCCTGCGTGAGCTTCGGCTGCCCGGCCTTCTCCTTGTTGCTCGCAGCATACACCTCGCCGCTGTCGACCATCTCTGTGTTGCGATAGTTGGCGTGGGCCAGAACGTCGCGAATGTCGAACGGGAGCGGTGTGTCCAGATGGATTCGGTTCTTGTCGTCATCACTTCCCGTGAAGTGCGCCTTACGGCTCTGGATCACGGCATCCTTAAACACGTTGCGCTGATTGTGATCGTTCGTCTCGGTGTCGAGGAAGAACTCCTCCAATTCCTCACCGCTCAGCATCCAGTACGGGAGAACTAGGCTGGCGCTGTCGATGAAATTCGCCTCCGGAAAGGCCGCACGATATTCTGAATGGATATCGAATATGATCACGTGAGAGTTGTTCAGAGTATAATCGCCCTTCGCCCCGACCGCCTTCTGAACGATCTTCGCGACGGTGTGCGACTTGCCGGAGCCCGTAGAACCGACCACCGCGATATGCTTGTTGAAGAATCTATTTCCGTCGACGGGAACCTCGACCTCCTTATTGGTCGCAAGCGTCGAAAAGCAGAAGCGGTCCTTCACGGGCAACGAGCTGCCATAGATTAAGCGGATATCGTCGATCGTCGCCGGCTGGACGGTCTTTGGCGGGATCGCCAAGGCGTCGCCGCCGCGCTCAAACTTCTGATCGCGTAGAACGCCGAGCGGGAAAGCCTCGATCACATAATCCTGGCTGCCGTCGTCGCGCGCCTGAATCTGGAAATTTTCAATGATGGCGACCAGTACCGCATTCTCATTGTCGGCGATCTTCAAATATGAGCCGACACGGAGAGATTCCTCGGCGATCCTGAAATTCTCCAGGTCATCGACAACGATCTTGACCTTGTTAGGAAAGACAGCGACGACTTCGGCTTTTACATCACTCATACTTATCCCCTAAATGATCTTGTCGATATCTTCGTACTTGGGAATCTGAAATCGGGTATGGCTGATGGCGCCATCACCAAAGTCTTCAACCGGCTCACTGCGATAGAATTCATAGATTTCGCGGGAGCGCTGGAACGACAGAAAGGTCTGCCGCGCCTCCGCCAGATCGCAGAATAGCCTCAGGGCCGGACCGGCACTGGCGGAAGCCGGTCGGGAGATCGAACCGGCGTCGAACTGGGCACCCTTGAAGTCGTAGCCGTCGACGAAGCGAACGGCTTCGTTGTGCAGCTCCTGCTTGAGACCGGCAAGTTCGCTATCATCGATGCCGACGAGCAGAACATAGGGAGAGAAGGGCTTCGCATCCCGTTTGGACAGCTTGGAATACTTCCGGGAGATGGTCTTCAGAAGAGTTTTGACCGCGTTCCGATTGTAAGTGTCGCCAGCCGGATGGATGATGAAAAGCCGGTCTGCCGGAGAGACATTGACGCCTGCTGCGAAAAATTCGTTGCGTAGCCCGCGATAATATTTGGCCGCGCCGAGCTTAGTGATGAACCACTCATCGAAGAGATACGATGATGTATCTATTCGCTCTATGAAGGCCGCCTTCGTTGTGACGCGCAGAGCCTCGTCCGGTTCAATCGCCAGTTCTTTGATAACCCGCAGGGCGCTGTTATAGTAAAAATACTCGGCCGCGAACGGTGAGCAGCTAAACTGTTTGACAAGTCTCTCTATGATCGCCTGAAACTGGTCCTCGAATTTCGCCGCATTCACGTCGATCGATAGGAGTTTCAAGAAGTCCTCGAGCTCCGCGTCACTGACTCCCAGCTCTTCATGTTTTTCGACCGTCTTCTCTTTTGATGCGGTGGTGAGAAAATTGGTCTTGAGGAAGCCAATATCGAACGGGAGCACCAACTTGTCTTGCCCGGACGCAAAATGGCCACTAAGTTGATACTGGATCGCTGGCCGGCCGGCCGTGAGGCCCGCTTTGAAATGCGCGAGCATGAACATGATGGCGGGCTTGATAACTGAATGATTATACTCGGATTTCTCGTAATACTTGCACTGGACGGCGGTCGTTTCCGTAGCCGTATGGACATCGATATCCTCAATGCATTCGATCGCCACCGAGTCATTCGCACCCGTTAGACCCAGGATGCTAAGGATCGAGCGATCGAACTGATAGAAATAGCCAGCAATCGTTGAAACTGCGCTCCGATCGGCCACCATTACCCCCTGCGGTGATCTGCCGCGCGGACGTCACGTTCGCATTCGTTCGTCATCGAAATCCCCATTTTTCGGTCGTTCCCGTTTCTCGATGATCGCATACCGGCGATTGATGACTTTATGGTCACAACGCGATCCGATTTCCAGCGACATGTCTGAATGCGCGATCGCGGCAGGTGAGAAGGACGACCTGCATGCGGGTCGCGGCCTCCGACAGAATCTCGATCATGGTGTCGAGACGGGCATCGTCGGAATAGACCAGCGGATCGTCGAGGATCAGCGACACGGGCTTCCCCTGCTCCAACAGCATATCGGCAAATGCAATCCGCGTTAGGACGGCAAGCTGCTCTTGCGTGCCGCGCGACAGGCTTGCGCAGCTTTCGTCCACGCCCCCACGGATTACGCTTTCGAGACCGAGATCCTCTGAAAAGGTGAGCTCGCATTGAGGCAGCAGGCGCTCGATATGACGCTTCGCCCGCGCCGCCACCGGACCGACAAATTTTGCCGACGTCTCGTTACGGGCGGCGTCGAGGGTGCTCCGTAACACCTTCAGCGTTTCCGCTTCATCGGTGATGCGCTGAAGAGCAAGACGAGCCGCCTCGACTTCCTCGGAGGCCGCAGCTGTCCGATCGGCGAGGCCAAGCCCGCCCTCGCTCTCGATCGTCCCTTCAAGGCGCGCGATATCGGTCTCGAGGCGCGTGAGGGTCTCCCCAGCCGTGCGCACCCTCGCATCGATCAATTCTATCTTGCGCGTAATGGTCGCGACGTCGTGCGCAGAGGCATCGCGGAGTGCGTCTTCAACCTTGACCGAAGCCTCGGCGGCCTGCTCGCGCGCCTTGGCCAGATCTTGGGTGAGCGTCGCCCATTCAACTCGCCGCTCGATCGCCTCGAGCGCGCTGACGGCGTTGGCGACATCGCTCGCGGCCCTTGCTTCTGCCGTCGCAAGCGGTGCTTCCTCCTGCTCGGCGCGACGCAGGGCCTCGATGGCGCTGTCCTGGGCCCCTTCGGCGCGAGCTGCGGCGCTATCGGCCGTCTCCATCGCCTTCGTGAGCGCCGCGATATCGAGAAGCTCCTCCTCCCCTGCAGCCCGTTCCTCGCCGAGCTCGGCGACGAACAGCTTGAGCGCGGCGGATCCAGCGGCGAGCTGAAGGACATCGTCGGCGGGCGTCGCGGCTTCGATGCGCGCCTCCAAGGCTCGCAGGTCGGCTGCGGCATCCCTGGCGATCTCGTTGCGGGCTCTCGCGGCAGCAAGATCGACGACACCGAGATCGTCGAGTGCCGTTTTCCGCTTACGAAGCGCAGACGCCAAGACCTCTGCGGCGCTGGCGGCAGACGCCGGCGGCGTGATCTGAAGCTCGGCGGCGCCGAAGCGGATTTGGACCTCGCGGTCGAGGGTGCGCGCACCGAGTACCATTGGCTCGCCATCGATCGTGATGCCGTCCGCTGAGCCGGACAACGCAATCCGGGTCGCGCCGGCGTTCACCACTGCCAGCGCTTCCGCAACGGCGCGGTCATGATCTTCAAGCGACGTCAGCACTTTCGGAGCGATCGCCATGTCGGAAAGCGCTTTCGCGGTGCTGTATTGTTCCTCGAGCTTCAGGAGGTCGGCATGCCGGCGGCGCGCGGCCTGGACCGCTACACCGCGACGGCTTTGTCGGATCCGCTCTTCGCCTTCTACCAGGGCCGTTCGCGCGGCCTGGCGGTCCGTGCGCGCGGCATCGAGCCCGGTGCGCGCATCCACCACCTTCTGCTTCGCGGCCGACAATGTGTCGGCGACCCCGAGACGCCGCTCGCTTGCCTGGGTCAGCGCGGCGTCCGCTTTCGTCCGAGCCTGCGTCGCATCGTCGTGGCGTTGCCGAAGGTCCGCGAGAGCCTTTACCTTGCCGTTGATCGCTTCCTGCTCGGCACGACGGGTGGTGAGGATCTGGGCCGCCGCTCGCGCGATATCGAGCGATGCAACCAGGTCGCTACGCGTCTGCGCGTCCGTGTTGTCCGCCATCTCGCGCTGGATAATCTTCAGGCGGGCACGAGCCGCCTCGACATCTGAGAAGCTGCGCTCCAGCGTGACCAATCGATCCGCGGCTTCGCGCGCCGTGGTCTCGGCGGCCTCGAGCCGCTCACGCGCGTCGGTTTGCCGGCCACGCTTCTGGCCCGTCGGTGTCCAGTAGAGCTCATACTGGGCCTCGACGCGATCCCTGACGCGGCGATAGGCAGCGCCGCCCATGATCGACCCGACTTCCGCCTCGAGCGTAGAGGTGACGCTGTCGCGAACGATCTGGCCGGGCGCGGTCACAGACAAGGCCTCGGTCTGGGCGACCCAGAGTAAACCGAGTGCGCCATAGGTCGCGACATCGCCGCCCCGGCTCGTGTCGCGGACCGAACCGAGCAGCGCATTCAAGCGCGCCTCGGCCTCCTCCCCTTGCGCACGGCCCTGAGGCCCCGAGACCTCGACCGATGCGCTGCGCAAGAAATGCTTGGTCACCGACCACGGCGCGCCATCGACCTCGAAAGCGACCTCGACCTCGGGACCGACCGCATCGCCATGCGGTGCGAAGGATTGGGCAAGCTGATTGCGCGTGTTGAAGCGGACGAAAAAGGCCGCGCGCAAGGCTTCGAGAAGCGTCGACTTGCCCGTCTCATTGGGCTCGATGACGACATTGAGGCCGTCGGTGAGACCCTCGATCATGACGGGCGCGCGGAATTTCCGGAAATTCTCCACCGCGATGCGACGAATGACGAGGCTCATGCCGGCTCCTCTCGGCTATATTCGACGAAGAGGCGTTCGAGGGCCCGCTTCGCGACCACCGCATCCTCGCCACCACCTTCGATCCTGGTATTGAGCATCGCCGCCGCCGCCCCGAGCATGCCCTCGACGGCCAAGTTTGCAATGTCTTCCTCGCTCGGCCGACCCACCAGATCATCCGCGCGCACGTCGAGATAGCGCAGCTGATGCCCGATATCGTGTTCGAGCCGCGCTAGCATGCCAATCCGATCCCCGAGACTGGTGATACCAGCCAGCGTCAGGTGCAGGAGCGTTGTGGGCGCGTCGATCGCGCCGAGGAGCAATTCGCACTCGGCATCGAACGCGGCCTGGTCGCCGACCATCCAATCCCGCAGAAGCCATTGGAATCGGCCCGTGCGGATCGGCGTGACGGACGGCTCCGCACCCGTCGAAAGCTCGACGACCAGGGCCTGCCCGGGATCATCCCGCTGGAAGCGGTCGACCTCGGGCGTGCCGGCATACCAAGTGCGACCATCGACGCGGAGTGCCCCATGCCAGTCGCCGAGCGCCAGATAGTCGAGGTTCGATCGGCGTGCGCGATCTGGCGCGATCTGGTTCTTCGTTTCGCCTTGTGAGCCGAAGTTGCGGATCGAACCGTGCGCGAGGCCGATTCGCAGCATCGCGCCGGGCGTCTCCATGGCGTCGAAACGGGCGGTGGGATCTTCGAGATTGTGGCGATGCTCAAGCGGCGCCGGCAGCAGCCAGACGCCGGGGTTCATCTCGACCGGCTCGGGCGTCGACAAGATGACGATGTTATCGCTCGCCCGTTGACGGACGCGATCCCATAATCCGCCATTGCGCGCGAAATCATGGTTGCCGGGAAGCAGCCACCAGCGACAGCTATGACGGCTCATCCGGGATATAGCCTGCACGATCGTCCGGTCCTCGGGCCCTTCGGTGTCGAAGATGTCACCGGCAACGACGACGTGCTGTGCCCCATGTTCGGCCGCTGCGCGCCCAAGTGTGTCGATTGCCTCGAACCGCGCCTCGCTAAGGCCGGCCCGGACTTCGGGCTCGAAGCGCCCATACGGTTTGCCGAGTTGCCAGTCAGCAGAATGGATGAATTTCAAAATACCTCCCCCTGGTCAGGAACTCCCGATCCTCGCTATGCGCTAGAAGTTCTCGGCCGCCGCCGGCTCAATCTTAACCGGCAGAACGATGTTCGGCACCCTCAAATATCCGGTCGCCCCTTCGCTGGTTTTCAACCCCGCTAGCATAGCGATTAACGCGTCAGGCGTTCGCGCGGCCCGACCAAGCAAGGGCCGCCTGCAGCACGACGTGGGCTTCCTTTATGAGTGTCACGTCGCGCTCCCACTGGCCATCCGGCCCACCGCGGAATTTCTCGCCATGCAGGTAGCTATTTCGCACTCGGCAAACGCCTTGAATAATTAACTCGTGCACGTTCATTAAGGGCACGGGTATTTCGGGTGCCCATACAAGGTCGTTCATCAGCCGACGCGGCGGCTCGCCGACCAGGGTCTTAGCGATGCCATTGTCGACGACCGCGGCGAAGAATTCTGGCCCGAGATCACGGGCGAACGCATCCCAATCGGCTTCGGCAGTCTTCTTGTTTAGCCGAATCCGGCCGGATCGCTTCAAAGCGTATTCGGCATCGCCGAACTGTCTCGCGAAGGCCCTGCGACGACGTAGGGATTGTCCAACGAAATCCTCCAAGCCTGATCCGTCATCCGGCTAAACGTTGTGTGCCGGTATACACTGCAAACGACTTTCTGAATGACCGCCTTGGGTCGGAAGCAGACCACACTCACTATCCAAAGACTAGGCATCTAATCTTCGTTCACGAAGGCTAGCACACACGATCTCGCCAACTTCAAGGATTGTGCTCGATGTAACCATCTCTAAGGGCGCTCGTGATCCCAATCGCCCCATTGACCTGGAAAGCGCCCAATAGACATCCCAAGCATCAGCCTGATCCGCATGGGTCAACACGGTAAGGGTCAACAGATACTTGGTTGGATCTAACTGCCAATCAGGAATCCGGCATCCCCGGTCATCCAGGGAAAGCGCAAGCAGTCGTCTGGCCTTGATATCCCCAATGATTTGTTCGCAAGACTTCCTTGCAAGCACGGCGTACGCCGACAGCGGAAGGTTGTGCGGTGCTTCGTAAGCCTCCAGCCTATCGCAGGCTGATGGCGGCAACCGTAATGCCGAAGAGTCCGAAACAGAAATGGCGGATCCCTTCACCAAATCTGGGGAACCAGGCGGAACTATGATAACCATCGTGCCGCCCTCCAAGTAAAGGACGCGGGCGACCTGCTCCTTTTCTGCATCTCGCGAAGCAACCGCAGGTCCCATTGTCGACGCACTCGTCACAGCGACAGCGCCTTGCTCCATCTGATCCAAACGATCAGCCCAGTCCTGCATCATGCGCCGACGCTGCTCAATGTACTCGGCATGGTTGTAGGCTGTACCACCACCTTCAGCATCCGCATGCGACAGTTGGGCGTCTATCCAAGCCTTGGGGTAGCCGTATTCGTTCAACGCGGTGGCAATGGTGGCGCGGATGCCGTGACTAGTCAGACGCCCCTTGAACCCCAATGATTCGAGTGCCTGGTTCAGCGTGTTCTCGCTGATCGGCTTCTTTACATCGCCGCGTTGCGACAGAAGGTGGCGCTGACCTGGTCGTACGAAACCAAGCAACTGGCGTACAACTTCAAGAGCTTGATTCGACAAGGGGACGACGTAGGGCGGCACGTCCTGCGACTGCTTGCCTTGCTTGCGTATCGTCAACTGCAGCTGTTTCACGAGTACCGCAGGAACAACCCAGAGCCCCCGCTCGAGATCGAACTGATCCGGCGTCGCGGACCGCAATTCGCCCGTGCGTACGCCTGTCAGCAACAGCAGGCGCAGGCCAAGTCGAATCTGCTGGTCGCCCCGATAGCCTGACAGACCCTGCAGAAGCAGCGGCAATTCCTCCACCCGCAGGAAGGGATTGTGGGCAACTGGCACCCTCGGCAGGGCAACGGCATCCAGATCCAGCGCGGGATTGCGCTCGAGTCCCGGGAACTTGACCATGGCGAACCGGAAGAGCTGCCGGAGCCAGAGCCGGCACTTCTGGGCAATGGTGAGTGCACCGCGCGCTTCAATTTTTGCCAGCACGGCGACCAGATCGCTTCGGCTGATGTCGTATATCGACCGCTTCCTGAGCGTTGGCGGGATGTCTTTCCGGAAGATCCGCTGGATCTGCAGCAAGCTGCCTTGGCGCTTGGGTTTCAGGCTGAGACGACGATGCTCGACCCAAGTGTCGAAGACTGTCTGGAAGACCTGTTCCTCCGCCATGTGTCGGACGAGTCGTTCGTGCTTACGATACTCCTGGAGATTCACCCCGCGGGCCACCAGAGCCCGAGCAGCCTCCCTACGGGTTCGCGCCTCCTTGAGGCTGACCTCCGGGTAGGTCCCCAAGGACATGCGCCGCTGCTTGCCCAGCCACCGGTAGCGGAAGTGCCAGTTCTTGCTGCCGTTGGCGGCCACGTTGAGCGCCATTCCACGCCCATCCCCAAGGGTATAGGCCTTGCCGGTGGCGCGCGCTTGGCGGACGGCAATGTCCGTGAGCGGCATGACGCTCGCTCCTGACCCGAGTCGCAAACGAAGATCCTAGCGCTGCCGGCCAGCGACACCCAAGCGAGTCCATCGCTTACGGCCCTTGGAAAAAGGCCCCAAAAGTGGACTAAAAAGGACTGGCTGTAGGTGGAATTCGGTGGACGTCCCTGGAACGTCACAGCCACGAAAAAGGGGCCTAAGCCCCTGATTGGCCAATGATTCGTAGCGCTCCATGGACGTCAGTGGCGCTCCATGGCCTTCAGTGGATTTGAGCGGGTGATGGGAATCGAACCCACGTTAGCAGCTTGGGAAGCTGCAGTTCTACCATTGAACTACACCCGCACAGGCATGAAGTCTATGCGGCGGCGGTACCGCGGCGCAACGCAGGACGGCCGTCGCGCCGCGGTACCGCGGCTCAGAAGCCGCCGGACAGGCTCAGGAACACGCCGTTGTCGCTGCCGCCCTTGCGGCCCACCGTGGTACGGGCGCCGAGGTCGGCGGCCAGCCCGAACAGGCCGAAGCGCGCGCCCAGCACCAGGGTGCCGTAGTCGCCGTCGATGTCCAGGCCGGGCACCGCGTATTCCAGGTCCGGCAGGGTCTGCAGGCGCGCGCGGGCCTGCGCCGGCGCGTCCTCGAACTCGTGGTCCCAGGTGGCGCGCGCGTAGGGGACGAAGGCGCCGGCGTCGTAGCTGGCCTGCCAGCCCAGGCTGCCGACCAGCGAGTCCAGCGACAGCTCCGGGTAGGCCAGCGCGCTGGAGGACAGGTTGCTCTCGCGCCAGCCGTCCAGCTCCACCTGCTGCCACAGCAGCGCGGCGACCGGCCCGTGGCGCACCGCGCCCTCGCCGAACGCGTAGCCGCCGGACACGCCGAAGGCAGTGTTGCGGCCGTCGGTGTCGCCGGCGTGGCGGCGCACCGCCGGGCCCATCGCCACCTCGCGGTTCACCTCCACGTCCAGGCGGGTGTAGCTGGCCTGGGCGTTGACCCAGGCGCGCTCGCCGTACCAGCCCACGAAGCCGCCCAGGGTCGACTCGGTCTGGGTGAAGTCGCCGCGCCCCAGGCCGAAGTCCGCGTCCAGCCGGCCATGCCCGACGAACGTGCCGGCGACCAGGCCCCTGCCGTCGCTCCAGTCGATGCCGAACAGGCCGGCCGGGGCGACGCCGTCGTACAGGTCGGCATGGCCGTAGCGCTGGTTGTCCGCGCGCAGGCCGCCCCACCAGCGCAGCCCTTCGGCCTCGGGGCGGGCGAGGATGTGGCCGGCCACCTGGTCGGCGCGGGAACGGCCGATGACGGTGGCCGAATGCGGCACGACCGACACCAGCCGCGGGCCTTCCAGCACCGAGACCGCGTAGTCGGCCAGGAACGCATGCACCGCGCCGGTCGGGTGCGCGCCGTCGGCGAACAGGTAGGTGTCGGCCGCGTCCGGGGCCACGTAGGCGGCCGGGTAGCAGGCAAGGGAGCTTCCGCCCGGCGGCAGGCACGCGGTCTCGGTGACGTTGCGCAGGCCGTAGGCGGCGGGGCTGGCGAGCACCTCGCGCAGCATGTTGAAGGTGTCCAGCGGGATGACGCGATGCCCGGCCTGGGCCAGCGCGCCGTACATCGCGTCGTTGTAGCCGGACGCCAACTGGGTCAGCGCGGCCTGCGCCAACGGACCGGCGGCGGCAGCGTCCGGGGTGATGCCCATGTCCGGCATGCTGGGCACCAGCACGTAGCGCGCGCCGGCCGCCTCCAGCGATCCGACGATCTGGACCACGCCGCCCACCGCGGTGGCCAGGGTCTCCTGCACCGGCGCGCCGGCGCCGGCGATGGCGAAGATGTCGTTGGCGCCGGTCCATACCGTGTACAGCACGTCCGGGTCGGCCTTGCCGCCGTTGGCCGCCAGGTAGCGGGCGGCCTGGGACACGGTGGATTCGGCGACGCCATTGGCCACCGCCACCCGCGAACCGCCCTGCGCATAGTTGTCGCCGCCCTGGTTGTCGGTACGGCCATCGCCGCCGTAGTAGTCGGCCACGTGCTCGGCCCAGACCAGGCCGGGATTGGTGGTGAACTTGCCGGCGATGGGCTGCAGCGGCGCCGGCAACTGGTCCTTGAAGTGTCCGGCGTCGGTGAGGCTGTCGCCGAAGAAGACCGTGCCGGCGTACTCGCCGGCCAGCGCCGGAGCGCAGGCCAGGGCCAGGGCGGCGGCGAGCGCCGAGCGGATCGGGCGGGGGAAGGACATGTGCAACTCCTTGGGGGTCGGGATTCGGGTGAAGGCGCGCGGCGCCGGAGATGCCGGGAGTTTAGCGGCCGTGGCGTACGGACACGAATGGCCGGCAGGCGCCCGCGGTCCCGCCCGCGCCGCGCTGCGGCACGCGGCGAACGATGCGACAATCCCGCCCATGCACATCGTCCTCAATGGTGAGCCGCGCACGCTCGCGGCGGGAATCACGCTGGCGGCGCTGCTGGATGCCGAGGGCCTGGCCGAGCGCCGCGTGGCGGTGGAGGTCAACGGCCTGATCGTCCCGCGCGGCCGCCATGCCGGGCATGCGCTGGCCGACGGCGACCAGGTGGAAATCGTCCACGCGCTGGGCGGCGGCTGAGCGGCACTCCGCACCCACCCGCGCCCTCGCCTGTTCCCCGGCGGCGCATCGCGCCATAATCGTGCGATGGACACCGCCCCCACGCCCGATCCGCTGGTCATCGCCGGCCGGACCTTCCATTCGCGCCTGCTCACCGGCACCGGCAAGTTCAAGGACCTGGACGAGACCCGCCGCGCCACCGAGGCCGCCGGCGCGCAGATCGTCACCGTCGCCATCCGCCGCACCAACATAGGCCAGACTCCTGGCGAGCCGAACCTGCTCGACGTGCTGCCGCCGGAGCGCTACACCATCCTGCCCAACACCGCCGGCTGCTATACCGCCGATGAGGCGGTGCGCACCTGCCGCCTGGCGCGCGAGCTGCTTGACGGCCATACCCTGGTGAAGCTGGAAGTGCTGGGCGACCAGCGCACCCTGTACCCGGACGTGGTGCAGACCCTCAAGGCCGCCGAACTGCTGGTGGCCGACGGCTTCGACGTGATGGTCTACACCTCCGACGACCCGATCCTGGCCCGCCAGCTCGAGCAGATCGGCTGCTGCGCGGTGATGCCGCTGGCCGCGCCGATCGGCTCGGGCCTGGGCATCCAGAACCGCTACACCCTGCTGGAGATCGTCGAGAACGCCAAGGTGCCGGTGCTGGTCGACGCCGGCGTGGGCACGGCCTCGGATGCGGCCATCGCCATGGAACTGGGCTGCGACGGCGTGCTGATGAACACCGCCATCGCCGGCGCGAGGGACCCGGTGCTGATGGCCGGCGCGATGAGGAAGGCGGTGCAGGCCGGGCGCGAGGCGTTCCTCGCCGGGCGCGTCCCGCGCAAGCGCTACGCCAGCGCCTCCTCGCCGGTGGACGGCCTGATCGGGTGAGCCCCGCGGCGGCACCGCCGCGCCGGGGCGTGCTTCCCACAGGCCGCCGCGCGGGCGCCATGGGAGGCGGCCGCCCCTCCGGAAAAATGACGAGCAGACCTTGAACAAGGCCCCTCCAAAACCCTACACGGTCGAACAAGGCCGCCGCGCGATCCGCAGCTTCGTCCTGCGCCAGGGCCGCTTCACCCCGGCCCAGCAGCGCGCGTTCGAGCAGGCCTGGCCGCGCTTCGGCCTGGACTACGCCGGCGCGGTGCGCGACCTGGACGCCACCTTCGGCCGCGCCGCGCCGAAGGTGCTGGAGATCGGCTTCGGCAACGGCGAGGCGCTGCGCTTCGCCGCCCGCCAGGACCCGGCGCGCGACCACATCGGCATCGAGGTCCACGCGCCCGGGGTGGGCCGCCTGCTCAACGCGCTGGCCGCCGACGGCAGCGACCACGTGCGCGTGTACCACCACGACGCGGTCGAGGTGCTGCGCGACGAGATCGCCGACGGCGCGCTGGACGAGATCCGCATCTACTTCCCCGACCCCTGGCACAAGAAGCGGCACAACAAGCGGCGCCTGGTGCAGCCGGAGTTCGCCGCGTTGCTGGCGCGCAAGCTGCGCGTGGGCGGGCGCCTGCACCTGGCCACCGACTGGGAGCCGTACGCCGTGCACATGCTCGACGTGCTCGAGGCCACCCCCGGCCTGGCCAACCGCGCCGGCCCGCGCGGCCACGTGCCGCGCCCGCCGTGGCGGCCGCAGACCCACTTCGAGCAGCGTGGCCTGAAGCTGGGCCATGGCGTGTGGGACCTGCTCTACGACCGCACCGGCGCGCCGGCGCTAGACTCGGACCCGGCATGAACACCGCAGCGACCTCCCGCGCCCGCGCCGCCCGCGGCCGCCCCGCCACCGCCTCGCCCTAAGGACCCCGGCGCGCAATGGACTCCGGCCTGACCCTGACCAACGAGATGCGCCTGGTACTGGGCCTGGTCGGGTTCACGATGGCGATGTTCCTGTTCGACCGCATCCGCGCCGACCTGATCGCGCTGGTGGTGCTGGTGGTGCTGGGCATCACCGGGCTGGTGGCCCCGGAGGAGATCTTCAGCGGCTTCTCCAGCAACGCGGTCATGAGCATCATGTCCACGATGATCCTGGGCGCCGGCCTGGACCGCACCGGCGCGCTGAACCGGCTGGCGAGCTGGCTGCTGCGGCGCGGCCGCGGGATCGAGCAGCGGCTGGTGCTGATGACCAGCGCCATCGCCGGCATCAACTCGGCGTTCATGCAGAACCCCTCGGTGATGGCGCTGTACCTGCCGGTCGCCGCGCGCCTGTCCTCGCGCACCGGGATGGCGCTGTCGCGGCTGCTGCTGCCCATCACCTCGGCCATCATCATGGGCGCGGCGCTGACCATGGTCGGCACCTCGCCGCTGATCCTGCTCAACGACCTGCTGGTGTCGGCCAACAACAACCTGCCCTCGGGCATGGCCACCCTGGAGCCGTTGCCGATGTTCGCCCCGGCGCCGGTGGGCGTGACCCTGCTCATCGCCTCGCTGCTGTACTTCCGCTTCTACGGCAACCGCAAGCTGGCCGAGGCGGAGGCCGAGGGCAAGGGCTCCGGCGAGAACGTCACCCCGTCCAGCACCGAGGGCTACTTCGCCCGCACCTACGGCATCGACGGCGACGTGTTCGAGCTGACCGTCACCGCCGAGAGCCCGCTGGTGGGCATGTCGGTGGCCGAGGCCGAGTCGCTGCACGAGGCCCCGCTGCTGCTGGCGCTCAAGTCCGGCAACGACACCCGGCTGGCGCCGCCGGCCGACATGCGCATCTGGGTGGGCAGCGTGATCGGCGCGATGGGGCCGCGCCAGCAGGTGGCCGACTTCGCCCAGAACCAGTTCCTGCGCATGTCCTCGCGGCTGCGCAACCTGGGCGACCTGTTCAACCCGGCCCGCGCCGGCATCTCCGAGGCGGTGGTGCCGCCGACCTCTCGCTACATCGGCAAGACCGCGCGCGAACTGCGCCTGCGCCACACCTCCGGGATCAGCCTGCTGGCGATCAACCGCGACAAGAAGGTGATCCGCGAGGACGTGCGCGCGGTGGAGCTGCGCGCCGGCGACATGCTGGTGTTCCACAGCTTCTGGCAGGACCTGCGGCGCACCGCCGGCAACCGCGACTTCGCCGTGGTCACCGACTACCCCAAGGGCGAGCAGCGCCCGCACAAGTTCAAGATCGCCATGGCGATCTTCGCGGTCACCATCCTCATCGCGCTGACCGCCAAGCTGCCGGTGGCGCTGACCCTGATGACCGGCGTGGCCGGCATGCTGCTGACCGGCGTGCTGAAGATGGACGAGGCCTATTCGGCGATCAACTGGAAGACCGTGTTCCTGACCGCCGGCCTGATCCCGCTGGGCTGGGCGATGGACAGCAGCGGCGCGGCCGCCTGGGTGGCCGGCAACACCCTGGCCAACCTGCCCGACGGCACCCCGGCATGGGCGCTGCAGGTGGTGCTGGCGCTGCTGACCACCACTTTCTCGCTGGTCATCAGCCACGTCGGCGCGACCATCGTGATGGTGCCCATCGCCATCAGCCTGGCGCTGGCGGTGGGCGGCGACCCCACCGCGTTCGCGCTGATCACCGCGCTGTCGGCCTCCAACAACCTGATGACCGGCTCCAACCCGATCATCTCGATGATCACCGGCCCGGCCGGCTACGGCGCGCGCCAGATGTGGCGCGTCGGCGCCCCGATGTGCCTGCTGTACACGGTGATCGCGGTGACGGTGGTCAACCTGATGTTCTGGAAGTGAGGCGGGCGGCGGCCAGCCAGACCTGGCCGTCGCGCACTTCCACGGCCACCGGGCGCAGCGCATCGCCCCGGCACGGGCCGGCCACGCACACGCCCCCGGGCAGGCCGAACGCGGCGCCGTGCACCGCGCAGACCAGGTGGCCCTCGCGGCTCTTCAGGAACTGTCCCGGCGCCCAGTCCAGGCGCCGCCCGGCGTGCGGGCAGACGTTGATCCAGGCATGCACCGCGTCGCCGCACCGGTGCAGGATCAGCGATTCCTCGTCCTCGCCCAGCCGCGCCTGGACCTCGGCCAGGCCGCCCTCGGCCAGGGCCGCAAGATCGATCAACGGCGCCGTGCCCGGCGCCCCCGCCGCAACGCCATCGCTTAACGAACCCATCACAACCTCGCCAGGCATCCGGCCGATACTGCCGGCCTGCGCCATTCTGGCACGCGATCCCTTCATGCGATTCCGCACGTTCCGTTTCGACACCGCCTTCCTCGGCGCCCTGTTCTCGCCGCGCAAGCCGCGCGCGCCGCTGCTGCGGGTGGCGCTGGGCCTGGTCGGCGTGGCGTTGCTGGCGCTGCTGGTGTTTTTCAGCGTATTCGTCGGCGCGGCGATGATCGCCGCCGGCCTGGCCTGGAAGCTGCTGCGCGGCCGTGCGCGCCCCGCGACGGGACAGGCCGGGCATGTGATGGACGCCGAATACCGCGTGCTGCGCAAGCCGGTGCTGCCCTCGCCGCACTGACGCCGGGCGCGGCTGCGCCCATCCCACGGACCGCCGCATGACCGATGTGATCCCCGTCCCGCCCGTGCCGCGCATCCCCGTGCGCGGCGGCGGCGGCTTCCCGGTGCGCCGCATCTATTGCGTGGGCCGCAACTTCGCCGAGCATGCCCGCGAGATGGGCGCGGCCGCGCCGGCCTCGAAGGAGGAACGCGGCCGCCCGGTGTTCTTCATGAAGCCGGCCGACGCCATCGTCGTGGACGGCCAGGTGCCCTACCCGCCGGCGACCGCCGACCTGCACCACGAGGTGGAACTGGTGGTCGCGCTGGGCCGCGACGCGCCGGCCGGCGTGCTGCCGGTGGAACGCGCGCAAGCGCTGGTGTTCGGCTACACCGTGGGCCTGGACCTCACCCGCCGCGACCTGCAGGCCGCGGCCAAGGCTCGGGGCCTGCCCTGGGACACGGCCAAGGGCTTCGACCATTCCGCGCCGGTGGGCGAACTGGTGCCGGCCGGCCAGGCCGGCGCGCTGGCGCCGCGCATGCTGGAGCTGCGGGTCAACGGCGAGCGCCGCCAGCGCGCGCCGCTGTCGGACCTGATCTGGGACGTGGCGGAGATCCTGCACGAGCTTTCCAGGCTCTACGCGCTGCGCGCCGGCGACCTGGTGTTCATGGGCACGCCCGCCGGCGTGGCCGCGCTGCGGCCGGGCGACCGCTACGAGGCGGTACTGGAAGGCATCGCCACCCTGCATGGCGGCATCGGCCGCTGACCCGGGCGCCGCCGCCCGGGTTAGGCTAGCGCCCGTGCCCGCCGCGCGCGGGCACGCCAAGACAGCCATCGACTGGAGAGGAGAGCGACATGGGCATGATCGGCGAGTTCAAGGAATTCGCGATGCGCGGCAACGTGATCGACCTGGCCGTGGGCGTGGTGATCGGCGCGGCGTTCGGCAAGATCGTCACCGCGCTGGTGGACAAGGTGATCATGCCGCCGATCGGCCTGCTGATCGGCGGGATCGACTTCTCCCAGTGGGTATGGACGCTCAAGGCAGCCGGCGTCGACGCCGCCGGCGAGGCGGTGCCGGCGGTGACCATCGGCATCGGCGAGTTCCTCAACACCATGATCCAGTTCGTGATCGTGGCCTTCGCCATCTTCCTGCTGGTGAAGGTGGTCAACCGCCTGTCGCGCAAGCACGAGGAGGCCCCGGCGGCGCCCGCGGAACCGACCGAGGAAGTGCTGCTGCTGCGCGAGATCCGCGACACGCTCAGGCGCTGACGCAGGCGCGGTGGCGAGAAGAGCGGGGGCCGCCCTGCGCAGGGCGCCCGCAGGAACGCCGGGCCGGCGCGCCGATGCGTGACCGCCTGCACGTGAGCGGCAAGGACGCGTTTGCTAGGCTCCATGGTTTCATCGGAGCCCGCGCCATGCGCAACGCCCTGCTCGCCGCCGCTCTGGCCGCCGCCCTCGCCGCGGCACCGGCGCACGCCGCCGAAACCCGCATCCCCGCCGCCGCGCTGGAACAGGCCGCGCAACTGCGCGAGCGCGCGCTGGCCGACGACACCGGCTGGAAGATCGCCGAATCGCTGACCACCGAGATCGGCCCGCGCCTGGCCGGCAGCGAGGCCGACGCGCGCGCGGTGGCCTGGGCGCAGGCCAAGTTCCGCGAACTGGGCTTCGACCGGGTCTGGACCGAGCCGGTCACCTTCCCCAAGTGGGAGCGCCGCAGCGAGAGCGCCGCCGTGGTCGGCGCGCATGCGCAGCCGCTGGCGATCACCGCGCTGGGCGGCAGCCCCGGCGGCACGGTCCAGGCGCAGGTGGCGCGCTTCGCCGACCTGGCCGCGCTGGAGGCCGCGCCCGAGGGTTCGCTGGCCGGCAAGATCGCCTTCGTCGACTTCCAGATGCAGGCCGCGCGCGACGGCAGCGGCTACCGCGATGGCGGCGCGGTGCGTTCGCGCGGGCCCTCGGCGGCGATCCGCAAGGGCGCCATCGGCTTCCTGATGCGCTCGGCCGGCACCGACAACCACCGCGTGCCGCATACCGGCATCACCCGCTACGACGAAGGGCTCGCCCCGGTGCCCGCCGCGGCGCTGAGCATCCCCGACGCCGACCAGCTCGCGCGCCTGGCCGCGCGCGGACCGGTGACGGTGCGCCTGGCGCTGGACTGCGGCTGGGACGGGCGGTACACCTCGCAGAACGTGATCGGCGAGATCACCGGGCGTAGCCGGCCGAAGGAAGTGGTGCTGATCGGCGCCCACCTGGATTCCTGGGATCTGGGCACCGGCGCGGTGGACGATGCGGCCGGCATCGGCATCACCCTGGCCGCCGCGCGCCTGATCGGACGGATGCCGCGGCGCCCGGCGCGCAGCATCCGCGTGGTCGCCTACGCCAACGAGGAACAGGGGCTGCACGGCGGCCGGGCGTATGCGGCCGAGCACGCGGCCGACATCGCCCTGCACCAGTTGGCGGCCGAGAGCGATTTCGGCGCCGGCCGCATCTACGCCTTCGACACCGGCGCGCCCGCGCATGCGCGCGCGGCCACCGCGCAGATCGCCCAGGCGCTGGCGCCGCTGGGCATCGAGTACGCGCCCGGCCAGGGCAGCCCCGGCCCGGACATCATCCCGCTGGCGGCCAAGGGCGCGACCTGGGCCTGGCTGGCGCAGGACGGCAGCGACTACTTCCACCTGCACCACACCGCCGACGACACCCTGGACAAGATCGACCCGGCCGCGCTGGCGCAGAACGTGGCCGCCTACGCGGTATTCGCCTACCTGGCGGCCGAGGCCGAGGGCGACTTCG
Source organism: Pseudoxanthomonas broegbernensis (assembly GCF_014202435.1). Lineage (GTDB taxonomy): Bacteria > Pseudomonadota > Gammaproteobacteria > Xanthomonadales > Xanthomonadaceae > Pseudoxanthomonas > Pseudoxanthomonas broegbernensis. The sequence goes on from NZ_JACHGU010000005.1 coordinate 45,177, forward strand.
GCAGCTCGGCGAAGGACTGAGCCGGCCCGCGCGCCGGCCGGGCGCGCGGTGGCCCCGCACGGCGGCCGTTATGCCGCACGCGCAGAGCAGGTATTCCAGACACCGCGCGCATGGGCGGTTACCCTCCGCTTTCGTTATGGATGGGGGGACGCCGGGAATGCCGATACACCGCACGCTTGCACTGATCGCCCTGCTGGCCGCCACGCTGCCGCGCGCCAGCGCCGCCGAGGCCGCGCCGCTGCGCCTGCAGTCGCCCGACGGCAAGGCCGTGGTCGAACTGTCGCTGGACGAAGGCGGCCACGCGCACTACGCGGTGGCCTGGAACGGCCAGCCCGTGCTGCTGCCTTCGCCGCTGGGCGTGCAGCTTGGCGAGGACGACCGCATCGAGCGCGGGCTGCGCATCGTCGCCAGCCGCCGCAGCGAATCGGATTCCACCTACGCCCTGGTCGCCGGCAAGGCCAGCCGGGTGCGCGACCACTACCGCCAGATGGAGGTGGACCTGGCCGACACGCAGGGCCGCCGCCTGGGCCTGGTCGTGCGCGCCTACGACGACGGCATCGCCCTGCGCTACCGCCTGCCGCTGCCCGCCCAGGGCGACCTGGTGGTGAAGGAGGAGCTGACCGGCTTCGTGTTCCCGCGCGACTACGCCTGCTGGGCGCTCAACCTGGGCCGCTTCGGCACCAGCCACGAGGGCGAGTACGATCCGATCGCCGCCTCGCGCCTGCGTCCGCACCACCTGATCGAACTGCCCCTGGTGTGCGGCACCGGCCAGGGCACGGCGACCCTCGCCATCGCCGAGGCCGACCTGGACCGCTACGCCGGCATGTACCTGTCCGGCCGCGGCGACGGCCGCCTGGGCGTGGAAGCCAGGCTCTCGCCGCGGCTGGACACCCCGCAGCTCGCCGTGCGCCTGCCGCGCGGGGAGGTGGCGCGCGATGGCCACCTCACCCCGTGGCGCGTGCTGATGCTCGGCGACGGCCCGGGCGCGCTGGTCGAGTCCAACCTCATCTCCAGCCTCAACCCGCCCACGCCGATCGAAGACACCTCGTGGATCCGCCCCGGCAAGACCGCCTGGGACTGGTGGTCCGGCGGCCTGGCACCGGACGTGCCCGAGCCGGGCATGAACACCGCCACCATCCGCCGCTACATCGACCACGCCGCCGCGCTGAAGCTGGAGTACATGCTGATCGACGACGGCTGGTACGCGGGCAGCACCGGCAACGGCCGCTACAACGAAGACGCCGACATCACCCGCCCGATCCCCCAGCTCGACCTGCCCGGCCTGATCGAATACGCGCGCCAGCGCGGCGTCGGCATCTGGGTGTGGGCGCACTGGAGATCGCTGGAGCCGCGCATGGACGCGGTGTTCGCGCAGTACGCGCGGATGGGCGTCAAGGGCGTCAAGGTCGACTTCATGGACCGCGACGACCAGCAGATGGTGGAGTTCTTCCACCGCATGATGCGCAGCTCCGCGCGGCACCGGCTGATGCTCAACCTGCACGGCGCCTACCGCCCCACCGGGCTCGCCCGCACCTGGCCGCAGTACCTCACCCAGGAAGGCGTGCTGGGCGCGGAGAACAACAAGTGGAGCCGGCGCATCACTCCCACCCACAACCTGGTGCTGCCGTTCACGCGGATGCTGCTGGGGCCGATGGACTACACCCCCGGCGGCTTCCGCAACGCCACGCCGGAGGCGTTCCAGGTGCACTTCCAGGGCCCCCAGGTGATGGGCACGCGCGCCCACCAGTTGGCCATGTTCGTGGTCTACGAGAGCCCGCTGCAGATGGTGGCCGACAGCCCGGACGTGTACGTGGACGCAGCCGGCGCCGACTTCATCGCCGCGGTGCCGGCCACCTGGGACGAAACCCGGGTGCTGGCCGGCGAGATCGGCCGGTACATCGTGGTCGCGCGCCGCGCCGGCGAGGACTGGTACATCGGCGCGATGACCGACGAGACCGCGCGCACCCTGGAAGTGCCGCTGGATTTCCTGGCGGATGCCGGCCATCGCGCCACCCTGTGGCACGACGGCCAGGCGCCCACCGACGTGCGCCGCGAGGAACGGCGCATCGACGCCGGGCACCGCACGCTGAAGCTGGACCTGTCCCCCAGCGGCGGCGCGGCGGTGCGCCTGACCCGTTGATCCCGCACCGCGCCCCTTATTAGAAGCCCACTTCAACCGGCGAAAAGGCTCCGGAGCGAGGACATGCCGGGCATGCCACGCAGCGCTCGCCAACCGCCACGTCTTTGTGCGGTCAGCGACGCGACGCGGCCCATTGCGCGAGGAACACGGCGGTGGCCGCGGCCACGTTGAGGCTTTCCACCGCGCCGCTGCCGGGAATGGACAGGCGCAGGTCGCAGGCCGCGGCCAGGGCCGCGTCCATGCCCGCGCCCTCGGCGCCCATCACGTACACCAGCCGCGGCGGCAGCGTCGCGGCGAACAGGTCGCCGCCGTCGCGAACCACGGTGGCGGCCAGGGCGAAGCCGGCGCCGCGCAACCGCTCCAGGGCCGCGGCGCCTTCCGGCAGGCGCACCAGCGGCACCGCCTCGGCGCCACCCTCGGCCACGCGCGCGGCCGCGCCGGACAGCGCCAGCGGCGCGTGCGCGGGCAACAGCACCGCCGCGCCGAAGTGCGCGGCCGAGCGCAGGATCGCGCCGAAGTTGTGCGGGTTGCCGACGCCGTCCAGCCAGATCGCCGGCGCCGGCGCACCGGCCGGCAACGCATCCAGCCAAGCGGCCAGCGGCATCGGCTCGGGCCTGAGCACGTCGGCCACCACACCCTCGTGATGGGCGCTGCCCGCCAGCCGGTCCAGGTCGGCCGCCTCCACCACGCGGTAGCCCACCCGCTGCTTCACGCACCAGGCCAGCAGCGACTTGAGCGCGCCGATGCGCGTCTCGGCCAGGTAGACCTTGCGGATCGCCCCGGGACGGCGCTCGAACACCGCCTGCACCGCATTCAGCCCGTACAGCCGCAACTCCTCGCGCCGCGCCGGTCGCGTCGACGTCGACGTGGCTTCGGCCGGCGCCTGCCGGTCCGGCCATCGTGGTGGGCGGCCCTCCACCGGCGGCGCGGATGCAGGACGCAGTCCGTCCGCACGCGGGCCGGTGGCGGCCTCCGGCCGCGCACGTGCACCCGGCAGGGCATCGCCGCGGGGCGGTCGCGGCCGTGGCGGCCGCGGGCCGCGATCCCACGGGCCGGCCATCTCAGCCCCGTCCCTTCCAGAAGCCGGCGTTGCGGATGCCCAGCGCGTCCGGGTCGAACACCGGGTCCAGGCCCAGCTTCTTCTGCCGCTCGTAGTCGCGCAGCGCCAGCAGCGCGGGCTTCTGCACGATCAGGATGGCGACGATGTTCAGCCAGGCCATCAGGCCCACGCCGATGTCGCCCAGGGTCCAGGCCATCTCGGCGGTGCGCACCGCACCGAACACCACCATGCCGATGATGCCCAGCCGCAGCAGCAGCACCCGGCGCGGGCGCGCGCGGTGGTTGTTGAGGTAGGTCAGATTGGTCTCGGCCATGTAGTAGTAGGCCATGATCGTGGTGAAGGCGAAGAAGAACAGCGCCATCGCCACGAAGCCCGCACCCCAGCCCGGCAGCACCGACTCGATGCCGTGCTGGGGGAAGCCCGAGCCCGGCTCCACGCCCGGCAGCGCATGCTGGAGCATGGTCCCGTCCGGCCCGGCCACGTTGTACATGCCGGTGGCCAGGATCAGGAACGCGGTGGAGGTGCAGATCAGCATGGTGTCGAAGTAGATCGCGAACGCCTGCACGTAGCCCTGCTTGGCCGGATGCGAGACCTCCGCCGCCGCGGCCGCGTGCGGCCCGGTGCCCTGGCCGGCCTCGTTGGCGTAGATGCCGCGCTTGACGCCCCACTCCACCGCCAGGCCCAGCATCGCGCCGAAGCCGGCGTGCATGCCGAACGCGCTGGAGAAGATGATGCGGAACATCTCCGGCACGAAGTCGTAGTTGACCACCATCACCACGATGGCCATCAGGATGTAGCCCACGGCCATGAACGGCACCACCACCTCGGCGAAGGTGGCGATGCGGCGCACGCCGCCGAAGATGATCACGGCCAGCAGTGCGGATACCGCCAGGCCGATGCCCAGCTTGAACGCGGTCAGCGCCGGCATCCCCAGCCACTGTCCCTCCAGGCTTCCGCACAACCCGCCGCGGCAGGCGTTGACGATGCTGTCGGCGATGGCGTTCGCCTGCACGCCCGGCATCAGCAGGCCGGCCGCCACCAGCGTGGCGAAGGCGAAGGCCAGCGCATACCACTTCAGCCCCATTGCCTTCTCGATGTAGTACGCCGGGCCGCCGCGGTAACGGCCCTCGGCGTCCTTCTCCTTGTAGATCTGGGCCAGGGTGGACTCGATGTACGAGGTGGAGGCGCCGAGGAAGCCCATCACCCACATCCAGAAGATCGCGCCGGGGCCGCCGTAGTAGATCGCGGTGGCCACGCCGGCGATGTTGCCGATACCGATGCGCCCGGCCATGGACAGCGCCAGCGCCTGGAACGAGGACACGCCCGCCTCGGACGACTGGCCGCTGAACGTCAGCCGGGTCATCTCGACCAGGCCACGCACCTGCATGAAGCGGGTGCGAAAGCTGAACCACAGGCCGGCGCCCAGGCACAGCGCGATCAGCGCCTTGCTCCAGATGACGCCGTTCAACCACACGAAAAGGGCTTCCACGGGCGCGGATCTCCGGGTGTTGGCGGTGCGGGAACGGGAAAGGACGCGGGCGGCACCACGCCGCCCGCATCCCGGAAAGATAACCGCATCCGCAGGGACGCGCAGCGCCGGACCTGCGGCGCGCCGGCCGCCATGGAGGCCACCCCGGTAGCCGCCTGCGACTGCACGGCCGGTTTCAGCCGGCGCCCTCGGCCTCGGCCGCCGGCCGCAGCGGCGGCGCCACGGCACCGGTGCGCGGACGCACGAACGGCACGCCCGTGGTCAGGAAGGTGCCGGCGCGCCACAGCCACTCCAGCGGCCCGTAGTAGAACCGGCGGAACCACAGGTGGGCGAACACCAGTTGCACGGCGAAGGCGGCCAGGCCCAGCAGCACCGCCTGCACCTGGCTCATGCTGGCGTACAGGCCCAGGCCGTAGCCGTAGAAGACCGGCACGAACACCAGCGACTGCCCCACGTACAGGCTCAGGGTCATGCGCCCGGCCGGCGCCAGCGATCCCAGCGCACGCCGTCCGGGGCCGTGGTAGAGCGACAGGAAGCCGAGCATCAGCACCGCCATCGCCGACAGGTCGAACAGGCTGCCCAGGAGCGCCCAGGCCCGGTCGCGCGGCATGAACATCGCCTCGCTGGCCGGCACCAGGCCGCCGAGCGGCCCGCGCGCGAAATACAGCGCCACCGCCGCGGCCAGCGCCAGCGCCAGGCCGAGATGGCGCGCGCGCGCGAAGGCCTGCGGCCGGGCGAAGAAGCCGATCCTGCCCAGCACCATGCCGATCAGCGACAGCCCCATGATCTGGCTCAGGCGGCCGGACCCGGACATGAAGCTCCACTTCTGCGCGTGCCCCTCGACGACGTTGATGCGCACGGTGTCGAGGAAGCTCCCATCGAGATAGACCCCGGAGATGGCGATGTCCCAGTAGGCCGGCGGGCGGTTGGCCCATTCCGCGCCCCACAGGCCGGCGACGATCTGCGCCAGCATCGAGGGCTGCAGTAGGCACAGCACCGCCAGCGCCACCAGCGCGCGGTTGCTGCGCACCCGGTGGAACGGCACCAGAAACAGGCCCATCAGCGCCAGCACCTCGAGGATGTCGCCGCGGTACCACAGCCCGTGCGCCAGCCCCATCAGCGCCAGCAACAGCAGCCGCCACACGAAGCGCCCGGTGAAGTCCACGCCGCGCTGCGCGGACCGGTCCATGATGATGAAGAAGCTCACCCCGAAGCACAGCGCCATCAGCGCGAACGCCTTGCCGGCGAACAGCAGCCATACCGCGTCGTGCACCGCCCGTTGCAGCGGGTCGGTCGCCGGGTTCACCCAGTACAGCTCGAACAGCTCGGGCATGTGCACGATGAACAGCCCGAACAGGGCGAAGCCGCGCAGCGCGTCCAGGCCTTCCATCCGCGAGACGTAGTCGATCTTCTTCATGCGCTCCCCGTGCGCTCCCCGAAGCGGCCCATGATCCCCCATGCGGGCCGCGGCGGGAACGCGCACCGTCCTGGGGAGATGCGCGGCGCCGTCCCGGAGTCCGCGGCGTGCCGGGAACGTCCGGCGGCGGCGCGTGGCGCGGCCGCGGGAAGGCCCTGGCGCGCCCGCGCGCCGCGCCCGCTCAGCGCAGGATCGCGCCCGGGTCCTGGGCCGCCTTCAGCGCCGCGCACAGCCGCACCGACTCGCTGGCCTGGGCCAGGCCGCGGTCGGCCCCGGACAGCGTGGCCAGGCGCGGCTGGAAGAACGCCTCCAGGCGCTCGGCCGCGGCCACGGAACATCCGCCGGCGGCGCCCAGCATCGGCAGGCGCCCGGCGGCGAACACCCCGGTGCGCGCGACGATGCGGTCGAAGTGGGCGCTGAACCAGGGCCACAGGCTGCGCTGGATTTGCGGATCGCCCAGGCCGCCCATCAGCAGCCCGGCCATCTCGCCGACCTTGACCCGCTCGCCCAGGGCCAGGTCGCGGACCCGGCGCAACTGCGCCGGATCGCGGGCCATCGCCAGGCCGGCGATCATCGCGTTGCGCTGCACCGCATCGCCGTTGCGGCCCAGCGCGGCGATCAGGCGCGAGACCGCCGGCTCGCCGCGCTCCTGCACCGCCACCGCCAGCACGTTGCCGAGCAGGTCCGGGTCGGCCGCGGAGAAATCCAGCGCGCCGTCGCGCCCGGCCAGCACCGCCTCGGCCTGGGCAAGCAGCGCCTGGCGCACCTGCGGCAGTTCCAGGCGGATGCCCAGCAGGCCCGCCAGTTCCACGCGCAACTCGGCGTCCTCCATGGCCTCGCCGGGCTGGCGGCGGTAGCCCAGCGCCTGCAGCCGCGGCAGGAACGCGGCGCTGGCCGCCTCGCGCAGCGCCGCGCGCTGGGCGTCGTCGGCGGCCAGGTGGGTCCAGATCCAGTTGAAGCGGTCCAGCAGCGCGGTGGCCACCTCCGGCGAGGGCGAGCGGGCCAGCCCGCGCAAGCCCTCGATCACGTCGGCGGCATCGGCGTCGCCACGGGCGAAGGCCGCGCCCAGGGCGTCGGCGTAGGTGAGCTGCTCGGCCTCGTCCAGCGACGGTGCCTGCGCCGCCAGGCGGGCCAGTTGCGCGCGCGGCAGGCTGAAGCGGTAGTAGCCGCTGCCGCCGGCGTTGGGCATCACCCAGGTGTCGGCGGCGGCGCCGGGCAGCGGGATCTCGCCGCGAGCCTCGTCCACCAGCTCGCACGCGGTACGGGCGCCGCCGGCCGCGCCGTAGCGCACGCACACCGGCACGCCCCAGCGCTGCGCCGCGCTGCCGGTGGAACCCACCGGCAGGTAGCGCTGCTGCTCCAGCTCCAGGCGCACCTGGCCATCGGCGCCGGCCAGGCGGGCGTGCAGGTAGGGCACGCCGGGCTGGTCGAGGAAGCTGCGGAAGGCAGCCTTGAAGTCCTCGCCCTTGCCGGCTGCGGCGGCGATGGCGTCGATCAGGTCGAGCGCGGTGGCGTTGCCGAACTCGTGCTTGCGCAGGTAGTCGCGCATGCCCTGGCGGAACGCGTCCGGGCCGACGAAGGCCTCGAACATCGCCAGCACCGCCGCGCCCTTCTGGTAGGTGATGCCGTCGAAGGCGGTCTCGATGTCGCCGTTGCCGGTGATCGGCTGGCGGATGCGCCGCGCGCTGACCAGGCTGTCGCCGCCCATGGTCCGCTGCGCGCTGCCCACGCGGTCCAGCCCGGCCTTGTACTCCGGGCGCAGGGCCATGGTGATCTTCTGCTGCAGCCAGGTGGCGAAGGCCTCGTTGAGCCACAGGTCGTCCCACCACGCCATGGTGACCACGTCGCCGGTCCACTGGTGCGCCAGCTCGTGCGCGGTGACGTTGAAGGAGCCCTTGACGTTGCGGGCCGGCGAATCGCCGTCCAGCAGCAGCAGCCAGTCGCGGAAGGTGACGAAGCCGGGGTTCTCCATCGCCCCGGCCGAGAAGTCCGGCGCGGCGACCAGGTCGAGCTTGCCGAAAGGGTAGCCGTAGTCGAAGTACGCCTCCAGCCATTCGATCATCGCCGGGGCCTGCGCCAGCGCGCGCTGCATCCGCCCGCCCTGCCCCAGGGCGGCCACCCCGGCCAACGGCACGGCCTGGCCACGCCAGCGGTTGGGCGCGATGGCCGGGCCATCCACCACGTCCCACGGGCCCACGCCGAAGGCCAGCAGGTAGGTCGGCAGCGGCAGCGTGGTGGCGAAGCGCACCGTCTTCCAGCCCGGCCCGGCCGCGCGCGTCTCCACCGCGGCGGTGTTGGCGCGGGCCACGTCGTCCTGCGGCACGGTCAGGCTCAGGTCGAACGGGGTCTTGAAGGCCGGCTCGTCGAAGCCGGGGAAGGCATGGCGCGCGCTGATCGGCTCCATCTGCGTCATCGCGTACGCCCGGCCCTGGTGGACGACCTTGTACAGGCCCTGCAACTGCCTGTTCAGCGGCGCCGAGTAATGCAGCTCCAGAATCAGCGTCTGCGCCGGCAGGCGGCGGCCGAAGTCCACCCGGGCCACGCCGGCCTGCGCGTCGGCCACCCGCCACTGCGCCGGGACGCGCCCGCCGTCGGCCGTGACCGCCGCCACCCGGGATACTTCCAGGTCCTTGCCGTGCAGCCAGACGTGGTCGGAAGGCTGCTCCAGCGCCAGCTCGATGCGGGCCTGGCCCTGGAAGGCGTCCTGGCGCGGGTCGACCTTCAGCTCCAGCGCGTAGTGGCGCGGCACGGCCCATCCGGGCAGGCGCCCTCGCGGTACATCGGACGGGACGGCGTGGACGGACACGCTGGTCAGCGCCAGCAGCAGGCCAAGGACATGGCGCATGGCGGTACCTCCGAAGACGTATCGCCGGAGTGGAACACGTCCGCCCGCGAGGCAGACGTGACGGAAGTCATGCGCTCAGTCGTGCCCGCCCACCGCCGGCGTTTCCGCTTCCAGCTTCTCCAATGCCTGGGCCAGCGCCTCGGGCGAGCGCGTGTACGGCGCCAGCAGCGCGTAGAACGCCGGCACCACGTACAGCGACAACAGGGTGGAAAAGCTCACCCCGAAGATGATCACGATGCCGATGGTCGCCCGGCTGGCCGAGCCCGGCCCGCCGGCGGCCACCAGCGGCACCGCGCCGACCACGGTGGCCACCGAGGTCATCAGGATCGGCCGCAGCCGCACCCGTGCCGAGCCGGCGATGGCCTGGGCCACGCTGCGCCCCTGGTCGCGCAACTGGTTGGCGAACTCGACGATGAGAATGCCGTTCTTGGCCGCCAGGCCGATCAGCATCACGATGCCGATCTGGCTGAACAGGTTGAGCGTGCCGCCGGTGGCCCACAGCCCGATCAGCGCGCCCAGCACCGCCAGCGGCACGGTGAGCATGATCACCAGCGGGTGCAGGAAACTCTCGAACTGCGCGGCCAGCACCAGGTACACGATCAGCAGCGCCAGGGCGAAGGTCAGCACCACCGCGCCGCCGGCCTCCTGGTACTCGCGCGACTCGCCCTTCCAGTCGATCTGGGCGTAGTCCGGCAGTTCCTCGGCCACCACCTGCCGGGTCCAGGCCAGGGCCTGGCCCATCGAATAGCCCGGCGCCAGGCCGGCGCTGATGGTGATCGCGCGCAGGCGGTTGAAGCGGTTGAACGTGCCCGGCTCGGCCAGCTCGCTCAGGGTCACCAGGTTGGACAGCGGCACCAGCTCGCCGCCGCCGCCGCGCACGTAGGTGCGCGCCAGGTCGGACGGGTCCATGCGCTTGTCGCGCCCGGCCTGCAGCATCACGTAGTACTCCTCGCCCTCCTGCACGTAGGTGGTGACCCGGCGCGAGCCCATCATGGTCTCCAGGGTGCTGCCGATCTCCTGCACCGACACGCCCAGGTCGGCCGCGCGCTCGCGGTCGATGTTCACCCGCATCTGCGGCCGGGTCTCCTTGTAGTCCGAGTCCGGGTCCTGGATGCCTGGGTTGGATTCCATCCGCTGCAGCACCCGGTCGCGCCACTGCGCCAGTTCGGCGTAGTCCGGCCCGCCCAGCACCAGTTGGTAGCGCTGGCCGCGGCTGCCGACCAGGCCGCCGGGCACGTTGGCGCGCACGTTCACGCCCGGCAGGGCGGCGAACTGCGCGCGCAACTGCGCCACCACCTCGTCGGTGCTCTCCTCGCGCTTGTTCCAGGGCTGCAGGAACACGATCACCTGCCCGGTATGCATCTCCTCGCCGCCGCCCCAACTGCGCGGCGCGCGCGAGTTGGCACGCTGGATCGGCCCGTCCGCACCGACCCGGTCCAGCACGATCCGCTCGACCTGCTGCATCTGCGCCACCGTGTAGTCGAAGCCCGCGCCCTCGGGGCCGTCGACCATCACGAAGAAGCGGCCGCGGTCCTCGGCCGGCGCCAGCTCGCTGGGCACGCGCAGGCCCAGCACCGCCACCAGCGCCGCGCACAGCGCCATCGCCGCCAGCAGCAGCGCCGCGATCCGCGTGCCGGGCAGGCCGACCAGGCGCTCCACCTGGCGGCCATAGCCGGCGCCCAGGCGATCCAGGCTGCGCTGGGTCCAGGCGTTGAGGCCGCGCGGCGCGGCATGCGGGCGCACCAGCTTGGACGACATCATCGGCGTCAGGGTCAACGCCACGAACGCGGAGATCGCCACCGCCGCGGCCAGCGCCACCGACAGCTCGCGGAACAGCCGCCCGGTGTTGCCCTCCATGAAGCCCACCGGCAGGAACACCGCCACCAGCACCGCGGTGGTGGCGATCACCGCGAAGGCCACCTGCGCGGTGCCGCGGCGGGCGGCCACCAGCGGCGGCTCGCCCAGGTCGGCGCGGCGCTGCACGTTCTCCAGCACCACGATGGCGTCGTCGACCACCAGCCCGATGCACAGCACCAGCGCCAGCAGGGTGAGCAGGTTGATCGAGAAGCCGAAGGCGTACAGGGCGATGAACGCAGCCACCAGGCACACCGGCACCGTCACCGCCGGGATCAGCGCGGCGCGCAGGCTGCCCAGGAACAGCCAGATCACCCCGAACACCAGGACCATGGCCTCGGCCAGGGTCCAGTACACGCGCTCGATCGAGGCCTCGATGAAGGTGGTGCTGTCGTAGGCCACGAAGATGTCGGTGCCCTCGGGCAGGCTCTTCTGGATGACTTCCGCCTCCGCGCGCGCGGCGCGGGCCACGTCCAGCGCGTTGGCGGTGGAGGTGCGCACGATGCCCAGGCCCACGTTGGGCACGCCGTTGCTGCGCAGGTAGGCGCGGCGTTCCTCCGGGCCCAGCTCGACGGCGGCCACGTCGCCCAGCCGCACCACGTAGCCGTCCGCGCCCTTGCCCAGCGGCAATTGCGCGAACTGCTCCGGCTGGCGGTAGCCGCGCTCCACCCGCAGGGTGAAGTCGCGGTCCTGCGACTCGATGCGCCCGGCCGGCAGCTCCACGTTCTCGGCGCGCAGCGCGCGCTCCACGTCGGAGGCGGCGATCCCGCGCGCGGCCATCGCGTCGCGGTCCAGCCAGATGCGCATGGCGTAGCGCTGGCCGCCGCCCAACTGCACCCGGGCCACGCCGTCCAGCGAGGACAGGCGGTCGACCACGTAGCGGTCGGCGTAGTCGGTCAGCTCCATCGTGTCCATCGCGGTGGAGCGCATGTTGAGCCAGATGATGACGTCGGCGTCGGCCTCGACCTTGGCGATCTCCGGCGGGTCGGCCTCCTCGGGCATGCGGTCCATCACCCGGCTGACCCGGTCGCGCACGTCGTTGGCCGCGGCCTCGATGTCGCGGGTGAGGTTGAACTCGATGGTCACGTCCGCGCGGCCGTTGCGGCTGGAGGACTGGATGGTGCGGATGCCCTCGATGCCGGCCAGTCCGTCTTCCAGGATCTGGGTGATGCGGGTCTCCACCACCGCCGCCGAGGCACCGGGGTAGTTGACCTGCACCGAGACGATCGGCGGGTCGATGTTGGGCAGCTCGCGCAAGGTCAGGCGCATGAACGACATCACGCCCAGCACCACCAGCAGCAGGCTCACCACCGCGGCGAACACCGGGCGCTTGATCGACAGGTCGGACAGCTTCATCGGCTCAGTCCCGGGCCGGTGCGCCGGCGTCCGCGTCCTTTTGCGGCGGCGCCTCCGCCGGCGCGGCCTCGGTCACGCTCACCCCCGGGCGCAGCTTGCCGGTCCCGTCGACCACGACCCGGTCGCCTGCGTGCAGCCCGCGGACCACCTCGGCCAGGCCGTCGCGGCGCACGCCGGTCTCCACCACCGCGCGCTCGACCTTGCCGTCTTCGCCCACCCGGTACACGAACGACTCCCGGCCCACCTGCACCACGGCGATCTCCGGCACCACCAGCGCCTCCCGCTGTGGGCGGAACAGGCTCACCTGCAGCAGCATGCCCGGGCGCAGCCGCCGCTCGGGGTTGTCGAAGGCCGCGCGCACGGTGACGGTGCGGGTGACCGGGTCGATCCGCGCCACCACGGTCTCCACCTCGCCCTCGAAGGCGTGGCCCGGCCAGGCCGCGCCGCTGGCGGCCACCCGGGCACCCGGCGCGATCGCCGACAGCGCCGCCTCCGGCACCTGGAAATCGGCGTACACCCGCGAGATGTCGTCCAGCGTGGCGATCACCGCGTTGGGCGTGAGCAGGGCGCCGGGGCTGACCTGGCGGATGCCGAGCACGCCGGCGAACGGCGCGCGCACGTGGCGGTCGGCGATGTCCGAGCGCATCTGCCGCACCCGCGCGGCGGCGGCGTCGCGGGTGGCGCGCTGGGCGTCGAGCGTGGACCGCGACACCAGTTGCTGCCCGGCCAGGCCCTGCAGGCGCCGGAGCTGCTGCTCGGCCTCGTCGGCGGCGGCCTGGGCCTCCACCAGCGCGGCCTGCTGCGCGGCCACCCGCAGGGTCACCAGCGGCTGCCCGGCCTGGACCTGCTGCCCGCTCTGGAAATGCACCTGGTCGACGATCTCGCTGACCTTGGCGGTCAAGGTCACCGATTCGCGCGCATGCACCGTGCCCAGCGCGTGCACGGTATCGCTCCAGGCTTGCGACCGCACCGTGGCGGTGGTGACCGGGATCGGCGCGGCCGCATGCGGCGGCGATGCATCCCGGCCACAGGCCGCCATCCCCAGGACGCCGACCAGGATCCAACCGCCCGCCAGGACTCGTGACGCCATCGACCGCCTCGCTGCCTTCATGCACCAATCGTCCAGTGTATCGGGCGATTGTTAACGGTCGCACATGTCTTTTGGTTGACAGCTCAGTCCGATGCGCGAAAAGGCCGGCGCGGACGCGCGCCTACAGCCACGAGGTGCCGGCGCCCCAGTCCAGGTCCAGCGCCTCCAGCACCCGGGCCACCAGCGCCTCGGACGCGGTGCCGGCCGCGTCCAGGTGGACTTCCGGTCGCTCCGGCGCCTCGTAGGGCGAATCGATCCCGGTGAAGTTGGGGATCAGCCCGGCGCGGGCCTTGCGGTACAGGCCCTTGACGTCGCGCCCCTCGGCCACTTCCAGGGGCACGTCGACGAACACCTCGACGAACTCGCCCTCGGCAAACAGCTCGCGCGCCATGCGCCGCTCGGCCCGGAACGGGGAGATGAAGCTGACCAGCACGATCAGCCCGGCGTCGGCCATCAGCCGCGCCACCTCGGCCACGCGGCGGATGTTCTCGACCCGGTCCTCGTCGGTGAAGCCCAGGTCGCGGTTGAGGCCGTGGCGGACGTTGTCGCCGTCCAGGACGAAGGTGTGGTAGCCCAGCGCGTGCAGGCGCTTGTCCACGAGGTTGGCGATGGTCGACTTGCCGGCGCCGGACAGGCCGGTGAACCACAGCACCTTCGGCGCCTGGCCCTTGATCCGGGCGCGCGCGGCCTTGTCCACGTCGATGTGCTGCCAGTGCACGTTGTCGGCGCGGCGCAGGGCGAAGTCCAGGGTGCCGGCGGCAACGGTGTCGTTGTTCTGGCGGTCGATCAGGATGAAGCCGCCCAGGGCGCGGTTCTCCGCGTAGGGGGCGAAGGCGATGGGCTCTTCCAGGCTGAGGTTGCAGTAGCCCACCTCGTTGAGCTCCAGGCGCTTGGCCGCCAGGTGCTCCTGGGTGTTCACGTCCACCCGGTACTTGATCTCGCTGATGCTGGCGGCCACGGTGCGCGCGCCGACCTTCAGCCAGTACGGCCGGCCCGGCAGCAGCGGCGCGTCGCTCATCCACAGCACGTGGGCGGCGAACTGGTCGGCCACCGGCGGCGGGTCGCCGGCGGCGGCGATCACGTCGCCGCGGCTGACGTCGATCTCGTCGCCCAGGGTGAGGGTCACCGCCTGGCCGGCGGCGGCGCGCTCGACCGGGCCGTCCGGGCCCAGCACCTGGGCGATGGTCGAGCGCCGCGCCGAGGGCAGCACCACGACCTCGTCGCCCGGCCGCGCCTCGCCGGAGGCGATGGTGCCGGCGAAGCCGCGGAAGTCCGGGTTGGGCCGGTTGACCCACTGCACCTGCAGGCGCAGGCCGGCGGCGGCGTCGCCGTCGTCCACCTCCACCGACTCCAGGTGCTCCAGCAGCGCCGGGCCGTCGTACCACGGCGTGTTGGCCGAGCGCTGCAGCAGGTTGTCGCCCTCCAGCGCCGACAGCGGGATGATCCGCACGTTGGCGATGCCCAACTGCGCGGCCAGCGCGCGGTAGCCGTCGGCGATGGCCTCGAACGTCTCCCGGTCGTAGCCCACCAGGTCCATCTTGTTCACCGCCAGGACCACGTTGCGGATGCCCAGCAGGGAGACGATGTAGCTGTGCCGGCGGGTCTGCGGCAGCAGGCCCTTGCGCGCATCCACCAGGACCACGGCCAGGTCGGCGGTGGAGGCGCCGGTGGCCATGTTGCGGGTGTACTGCTCGTGGCCGGGGCAGTCGGCGACGATGAACTTGCGCTTGTCGGTGTCGAAGTAGCGGTAAGCCACGTCGATGGTGATGCCCTGCTCGCGCTCGGCGGCCAGGCCGTCCATCAGCAGCGCGTAGTCGACGCGCTCGCCCTGGGTGCCGTGGCGGCGGCTGTCGGCCTCCAGCGCGGCGAGCTGGTCGTCGAACAGGCGCTTGCTCTCGTACAGCAGGCGCCCGATCAGGGTGCTCTTGCCGTCGTCCACGCTGCCGCAGGTGATGAAGCGCAGCAGCGGCTTGTCCTCGTGCTGGCGCAGGTAGCCGGCGATGTCGGTGACGGGGGTGCCCGCCGCTTCCGTGCCCATCAGAAATAGCCCTCCAGCTTCTTCTTCTCCATCGAGGCGGTGGGATCGTGGTCGATCACCCGGCCCTGGCGCTCGGAACTGGTGGCCACCAGCATCTCGGCGATGATCTTCTCCAGGGTGTCGGCCTGCGACTCGATCGCCCCGGTCAGCGGGTAGCAGCCCAGAGTGCGGAAGCGCACCTTGCGCAGTTGCGGGACCTCGCCGGGCTTGAGCGGCAGCCGCTCGTCGTCGACCAGGATCAGGGCGCCGTCGCGCTCGACCACGGGGCGCTCGGCGGCCAGGTACAGCGGCACCACCGGGATCTTCTCGCGGTAGATGTACAGCCACACGTCCAGCTCGGTCCAGTTGGACAGCGGGAAGGCGCGCACGCTCTCGCCCTTGCGGATGCGGGCGTTGTACAGGTTCCACAGCTCCGGGCGCTGGCGCTTGGGGTCCCAGCGGTGGTGTTCGTTGCGGAACGAGAACACGCGCTCCTTGGCCCGCGACTTCTCCTCGTCGCGCCGCGCCCCGCCGATGGCCGCGTCGAACCGCCACTTGTCCAGCGCCTGCTTCAGGCCCTGGGTCTTCATCACGTCGGTGTGCACGGTGGCGCCGTGGCTGATCGGGCCGATGTCCTGGGCGATGCCGTCGGGGTTGATGTGCACCCGCAGCTCCACCCCGGTCTCGGCGGCGCGGAGGTCGCGGAAGGCGATCATCTCGCGGAACTTCCAGCGCGTGTCCACGTGCAGCAGCGGGATCGGCGGCGGCGCCGGGGCGAAGGCCTTGAGCAGCAGGTGCAGCAGCACCGAGCTGTCCTTGCCCACCGAGTACAGCAGCACCGGGTTGCGGAACTCGGCGGCGACCTCGCGCAGGATGTGGATGCTCTCCGCCTCCAGGCGGTCGAGGTGGGACAGACGGTGGGCCAGGCTCATCGGGTCTTTCGGGAAGGAATCGTGGCGGGCGGGGGCCGTGGGCCTCCGGCGACGGACGCGCCCAGGGGCCGGAGACGCGCTCCGGACCGGGACCGTTCGGGACGGCGAGTATTCGCGCGGCGGCCCTGCCGATGAAATAAGCACAGAGCATAAGCGAATAACCACAAGCCGTTTCAGCCGCGCTTCGCACTTTCCTAACATCGGTGGCCCGTCGATGCCGACCCCGTGCCAGGCCCGCCCGAAATGACCGCTGCGTCCCCCGCCCTGCCCCCCAGCCCGCTCAACGAGGACCGCAAGGTGCTGCTGGCCCGGCTGGTCGAGGGCCTGGACGGCCCTTCGCTGTGGTGGCTGTCCGGCTATACCGCCGGCCTGGCCCAGGGCCATGCCGCCCCGCACCTGGCGGTGCTGCCCGGCGGCGCCCCGGCCGCCGCCGCCGCGCCGCAGGCCAGCCAGCGCCTGACCGTGCTGTACGGCAGCCAGACCGGCAACGCCCGCCGCGAGGCGGAGAAGATCGTCCAGGCCGCCGAGGCCGCCGGCCTGGCCGTGCGCCTGGCCCGCACCGACACCTACCCCACCCGCGAGCTGGCCGGCGAGCGCCTGCTGTACGTGGTGATCAGCACCCAGGGCGAGGGCGACCCGCCGGACGACGCCATCGGCTTCACCGAATTCCTGCTGGGCAGGCGCGCGCCGAAGCTGCCGGAGCTGAAGTTCGCCGTGCTCGGCCTGGGCGACTCCAGCTACGTCGACTTCTGCGGCATCGCCCGCAAGCTGGACGCGCGCCTGGCCGAGCTGGGCGCCCAGCGCCTGGCCGACCTGGGCCAGGCCGACGTCGACATCGACACCGTGGCCGCGCCCTGGCGCGACAACGCGCTGGCCAAGGCCGGCGAGCTGCTCAAGGCCGCCGCCCCGGCCGCCGCGCACGTGGCCACGGTCACCCCGCTGCGCCCGGCCGCGGCCTGGACCCACGAGCGCCCGTTCCAGGCCGAGCTGCTGGCCAGCCAGCGCATCACCGGCCGCGAGTTCCGGGGCACCGGCTTCCAGACCTACGCCACCCTCGACAAGGACGTGCGCCACATCGAGCTGTCGCTGGAAGGCTCCGGCCTGGCCTACGAGCCGGGCGACGCGCTGGGCATCCATCACCGCAACCCGCCCGCGCTGGTGGAGGCGGTGCTGCAGGCTACCGGGCTGGACGGCGATGCCGCCGCCGCCCTGGACGGCCAGTCGCTGCCGCTGGCCGAAGCGCTGGCCGCCCGCCGCGAGCTGACCCGCCTGTCGCGCCCGTTTCTGGCCGCGCACGCCGAGCGCTCCGGCGCGGCGGAGCTGCAGCAATTGCTGGAGCCGGGCAACGCCGGACTGGCCGCGCTGCTGGGCGACCACCAACTGGTCGACGTGCTGCGCCGCTGGCCGGCCTCGTGGGCACCGGATGCGCTGCTGGCCGCGCTGCGCCCGCAGACCCATCGCCTGTACTCCATCGCCTCCAGCCGCAAGCGCGTGGGCGAGGAGGTGCACCTGACCGTGGACGTGCTGGGCTACCAGGCCCACGGCCACGACCACCTCGGCGCCGCCAGCGGCTTCCTGGCCGCCCTGGAGGAAGGCGCGCAGGTGCCGGTCTACATCGAGCCCAACGAGCGCTTCCGCGTTCCCGCCGATGCCTCGCGCGACATCATCATGATCGGCCCCGGCACCGGCGTGGCCCCGTTCCGCGCCTTCGTCCAGGAACGCGCCGAGACCGGCGCCGGCGGCCGCAACTGGCTGTTCTTCGGCGCCCAGCACTTCAACACCGGCTTCCTGTACCAGACCGAGTGGCAGGAGGCGCTGGAGCGCGGCGAGCTGCACCGCATCGACCTGGCCTTCTCCCGCGACCAGGCGCAGCGCGTCTACGTCCAGCAGCGCCTGCGCGAGCGCGGCCGCGACGTCTACGACTGGCTGCAGAACGGCGCGCACCTGTACGTGTGCGGCGCCATCGCCATGGGCAAGGACGTGCACGCCGCGCTGCTGGACATCGTGGCCGCGAACAACGGCGGCGACGCCGAGGCCGCCGCCGAATACCTCACCCGGTTGCAGACCGAAGGCCGCTACGGCCGCGACGTCTACTGACACCGCCGCCCCTTCCGCCCGCGCTCCCCCTACCGGACTCCCAGCCAACGCCATGAGCCACCCTTCGGTCGAAGACATCAAGATCAACAGCCGCCGCCTGCGCGGCACGATGGAGGCCGGGCTGGACGATGCCGTCACCGGCTCGCTGAACTTCGAGGACCAGCGCACCATCAAGTTCCACGGCAGCTACCAGCAGGACGACCGCGACCTGCGCGACGAGCGCCGCCGGCAGAAGCTGGAGCCCGCGCACCAGTTCATGATCCGCATCCGCGCGCCGGGCGGGGTGTTCACCCCCGAGCAGTGGCTGAAGCTGGACGCCATCGCCACCGCCTACGCCAACCACTCGCTGCGCGTGACCACCCGCCAGACCTTCCAGATCCACGGAGTGATCAAGCGCGAGCTGAAGGAGACCATGCAGGCGATCAACGCCGCCATGCTGGACACCGTGTCCGCCTGCGGCGACGTCAACCGCAACGTGCTGGGCGCCACCAACCCGCTGCAGTCGCGCCTGCATGCCCAGGTGCACGACTGGGCGCAGCGCCTGTCGCTCCACTTCAAGCCCAAGACCCGCGCCTACTACGAGGTGTGGCTGGACGAGGAGAAGGTGGCCGAAAGCGGCCAGGAGCAGGAGCCCCTCTACGGCGACGCCTACCTGCCGCGCAAGTTCAAGATCGCCGTGGCGGTGCCCCCGCTCAACGACGTGGACGTGTTCGCCAACGACCTGGGCCTGATCGCCATCGTCGACGCGGCCGGCGAGCTGGCCGGCTTCAACGTGGCCATCGGCGGCGGCATGGGCGCCAGCCACAGCATCGCCGCCCACTACCCGCGCCTGGCCAACGTGATCGGCTTCGTCACCCCCGACCAGGTGTTCACCATCGCCGAGGCGGCGGTGACCGTGCAGCGCGACCTGGGCGACCGCGTCGAGCGCAAGCACGCGCGCTTCAAGTACACCATCGACGACCACGGCTCGGACAAGATCGTGGCGATGATGGAGGAGCGCGCCGGCTTCAAGCTGCAGCCCGCCCGCCCCTGGCACTTCGACCACAACGGCGACCGCTTCGGCTGGGTCGAGGGCGAGGACGGCCACTGGCACCTCACCCTCTCCGTGCCCAGCGGCCGCATCGTCGACCGCCCCGGCCGCCCGCACCTGACCGGCATGCGCGAGATCGCCCGCGTCCATCGTGGCCATTTCCGCATGACCTGCAACCAGAACCTCATCATCGCCGGGGTGCCGGCCGCCGAGCGCGAGCGCATCGACGCGCTGGTGGCGCAGCACGCGCTGGACTCGGAGAACAAGGCGCCCACCGCCCTGGCCCGCAGCGCCGTGGCCTGCGTGGCCCTGCCGACCTGCGCCCTGGCCATGGCCGAGGCCGAGCGCTACCTGCCCGGCTTCGTGGGCGCCCTGGAGCCGCTGCTGGACAAGCACGGCCTGCGCGAGCAGCCGATCCTGCTGCGCGTGTCCGGCTGTCCCAACGGCTGCTCGCGCCCGTACCTGGCCGAGATCGCGCTGGTGGGCAAGGCCGTGGGCCGCTACAACCTGATGCTCGGCGGCGACCACCGCGGCCTGCGCATGAACACCCTGTACCGCGAGAACGTCACCGAGCCGGAGATCCTGGCCGCGCTCGACCCGCTGCTGGCGCGCTACGCCGCCGAACGCGAGCCGGAAGAACACTTCGGCGACTTCCTGCACCGCGCCGGCCTGATCGAGTTGCCCGCCTACCCCACCCACGTCCGCGTCGATCCGGCCGAAGCCATGGCCGGCGCCAGCGCCTGATCCATGTTCAGCCCCCGCGTCCGGAGTTCCCGATGAGCCTGACCGTCACCGCCACCGACGAAGCCGCCAACGGCGCCGAGCCCGTCTCCGCGCCCGACCTGGACACGCTCAACGCCCGCCTGGAAGCGATGGACGCCGACGCGCGCGTGGCCTGGGCGCTGGCGCACGGCCACGGCAACCCGGCGCTGTCGTCCAGCTTCGGCGCGCAATCGGCGGTGACCCTGCACCTGGTGACCCGGCACCGGCCCGACATCCCGGTGATCCTGGTCGATACCGGCTACCTCTTTCCCGAGACCTACCGCTTCGCCGACGAACTCGCACAGCGCCTGGGCCTGAACCTCAAGGTCTATCGCCCGCAGTTCAGCCGCGCGTGGACCGAAGCGCGCCACGGCCGCCTGTGGGAACAGGGACTGGAAGGACTCAACAGCTACAACCAGTTGCACAAGGTCGAGCCGATGCGCCGCGCCCTGGACGAGCTGGCCGTGGGCACCTGGTTCACCGGCCTGCGCCGCAACCAGTCCGCCAGCCGCGCCGGCACCCCGATCCTGCAACGCCGCGACCGTCGCCTGAAGGTCAACCCGATCGCCGACTGGACCGACCGCGACGTGTGGCAGTACCTCAAGCAGCACGACCTGCCCTACCACCCGCTGTGGCACGAGGGCTACGTCTCCATCGGCGACTTCCACACCACCACGCGGTGGGAACCGGGCATGAAGGAAGAGGACACCCGCTTCTTCGGCCTGAAGCGCGAGTGCGGGATTCACGAGGAGATCTGATCGCTGCCGCTTGCGTGTTCGTGATAAAAGAACCCCGCTTTTGCGGGGCTTTTCATAAACCGACCCGGGCGGGGCGTTCTCCAGGCCCGCGGAATGGTTTTCGGGTTGAAGGCCGCCAGTCCCGCATGACGGTTCATCCGGGCCGCTTCACGACTGGCTCAATCCGGGCGTGAGCTGGCAACCAGCTTCAGGAGTACGCATGAGCAACAGCGCCAACCCCATCGAGGCCTGCAGCTCCATCGAGCAGGTCCGCTCGAACATCGATCGTATCGACCAGCATATCGTGGGCCTTCTGGCCGAGCGCGGCGCCTACGTCAAGCAAGCGGCCGCGTTCAAGGCCTCCACCGCCGACGTTCGCGCACCCCAGCGGGTCGAGCAAGTCGTCGGCAAGGCGGTGGCGCTGGCACGCGCGCTCGGCGCCAACCCGGCCGTCACCGAGCAGGTGTATCGGGCGATGATTTCGGGCTTCATCGATGCGGAGCTGGCCGAGCACGCCGTGCTGCAAGATGCGGCGGGCGGAGTCGGCGCTTCGCCCAAGCCGATGCCGTTCCGCGGCACGACTTAGCCCTGGCATCAGGCACCGCTGCATGCGACTTTGGTCATTGCATCCGAAGTATCTGGACCCACAAGGCCTGGTCGCACTCTGGCGAGAAGCACTGCTGGCCAAGGCCGTTCTTGGCGGCAAGACGCGCGGCTACACCCATCATCCGCAACTGGAGCGGTTCAGGGCGCACGCCTACCCCCGCTCGGCCGTCAACTCGTACCTGGCCGCAATCTGCGATGAGGCCACACAACGTGGCTACGCCTTCGACCGCTCGAAGATCGGGCCTATCCGGGCGGTGCAGCCCATCTTCGTCGGTTCCGGTCAGCTCGCGTACGAGTGGAAACACCTACAAGGCAAGCTGTCGGCTCGCAATCCTGGCGTACTGGCCCGATGGAGCGGCATCGCCATACCGGCGTGCCATCCGCTGTTTCGCCGGCATCCTGGGCCGGTGGCGCCATGGGAGCGGGCATCGAATGGCGCCCGGTAGGTGGCCAGTGATGCGGCCAGCCTCATACGTCCCTTCCATCGAAAAAGCCCACGGCAAGCCGGTGGCGCACTGGCTCCGTGGGCTCGACGCGATGAAGGAGAGGAAGCACATGGAACAGGCCGCCCACCTCGAGGAAGCGCATAAGCTCGGGCACGGGTACGCCACTGCGCTCGTCGCGTACCCTCGGGCGCAGCGGCAGGCCTGACATCCGGGGGAGGCCCGCGCCGCGCCCGCCGCTCCAGCGGAACGCCGCCACTTCATGGAACCCACGATGCCACACCCGTTCTCCATCCAGCGCATCGACCACGTCGTCTTCCGGGTCCGCGACCTGGGCAGGAGCATCGACTTCTACGGCCGCGTGCTCGGCTGCGAAGTCGTGCGCCGGCGCGAACACCTGGGGCTCGTCCACTTGCGCGCCGGCGCCTCGATGATCGACCTGGTAAGCGTGGATGGCGCGCTTGGGTCGCGCGGAGGCGCGGCGCCGGCGGAGGGCGCGCGCAACGTCGATCACCTGTGCCTGCGCATCGAGCCGTTCGACGCGGCCGGCCTGGTCGCGCATCTGCATGGCCACGGTGTGGCGCCGCTGGGCCCGGCGGAAACGAACTTCGGAGCGGAGGGCGACGGGCTGTCGCTGTATTTCCCGGACCCGGATGGCAACGTGATCGAACTCAAGGGCCCGTCGCCGGCGACTGCTGGCGACAGGCCGTAGCGCCTGCGGCGCGCCTGGATGAGCCATGAAGTCCCCCTGGCCCGCTGGCCATCCTCGGCGGCGCCCTGCTCCACCTGGCGCCTATGCGGGTCAATCGTGTCCTGGCGCTCTCGCGGGCGGGCCGAGCGAGACGTCCTCAGCTCGTAATCGTCTGCGTCAACGATTCCCATGTCGGCGGGTCGGGCCAGTCCGGCTCCTGGTTGCCGTCCAGCACGCGGCGCAGGTCGCGCTTGTCGATCTGCGGGGCCAGCACGTGGACCAGCTCCAGGGCGTAGTCGCGCAGCACGCGCTCGCGCGGCAGCACCGCCCAGGCGATGCACTCGCTGATCTCCTTGGGCGCCGGCCAGCCGCGCAGGTCGGTGTCGCCCAGGCTCACCGCCATCTCGGCCAGCAGGCCCACGCCCAGGCCGGCGCGCACGTAGGTCTTGATCAGGTCCGCGTCCAGCGCGGTCAGGGTCAGGTCCGGTTCCAGGCCGACGCCGGCGAAGGCGCGCTGCAGGGAGGACTCCGGGCGCACCGAGGACTCGTAGCTGATCAGCGGGTATTGCGACAGCTCCTGGATGTCCGGGGCGCGATCTGTGCGGTCCAGCGGATGCCCGCGCGGCACCAGCGCCAGGCGGCGCCAGCGGTACAGCGGCACCGCCACTCCGCCCTGCGGCTCGCCGCCGGCGGTGCTGACCACCGCCATGTCGGCGTCGCCCTGGCTCAGCAGGTCCAGGGCGGCGCCCTCGGTGGCCTGCTGCAGGTGCACGCTCACCTGGGGGAAGGCGCGCTTGATCTGGGCGATGGCCGGCGGCAGCACGAAGCGGGCCTGGGTGTGGGTGGTGGTCAGGGTCAGTTGGCCCTGGCTCTCGCGGCGCTGGTTGGCGGCATAGGCACGGATGTTGGCGGTCTCGGCCAGGATCACGCGGGCGCGCTCCAGCACCTCGCCGCCGGCCGGGGTGATCGCCTCCAGGCTGCGGCCCTTGCGCACGAACAACAGGAAGCCCAGTTCGTCCTCCAACTGCTTGAGCTGCTTGGACAGGCCGGGCTGGGTGGCGTGCACGCGGGTGGCGGCCAGGGTGATGTTGAGCCCGGCGTCGGCGATGGCCACGAGGTAGCGAAGCTGGGTGAGCGTCATCGGGCAATAACCTGAATACGCGGCGAGGGCGAGACCTGACTGTAGTCCCATTCCACGACCGATCTTATAACCGGGATGCATGTGCATTGTGCGGCAAGTTATTTCCGCTCGTTATGAGCCGGCGCTACGGTCATCCTCCCGTTTCCGTCTTTCATGTCCGTGAACCAGCCGTCCAACACTGCCGCGCCCTCCTCTCTGCTGCCCGGCAGCGTGACCCTGGTCGGCGCCGGTCCGGGCGATCCGGGCCTGCTCACTCTGCATGCCGCGCAGGCGCTGGCATCGGCCGAGGTGGTGCTGTACGACCGCCTGGTCGGCGCCGGGGTGCTGGCCCTGGCCAATCCGGACGCGCTGATGGTGGAGGTGGGCAAGTCCGCCGGCCACCACAGCGTTCCCCAGGAAGACATCCACGCGCTGATGCTGCGCCATGCGCGCAGCGGCCTGCGCGTGGTCCGGCTCAAGGGCGGCGACCCGTTCGTGTTCGGCCGCGGCGGCGAGGAGCTGGAATTCCTGCGTGCGCACGGCATCCCCTACCGGGTGGTGCCGGGCATCACCGCGGCGGTGGCGTGCGCGGCCTACGCGGGCATCCCGCTCACCCATCGCGACCACGCCCAGTCGCTGCGGCTGATGACCGCGCACTGCCGCGATGGCGTCGACACCCTGGACTGGGACGCGCTGGCGCAGGAGCGGCAGACGCTGGCGGTGTACATGGGCGTGGCCGGGCTGGAACGCCTGCGCGAGCGCCTGCTCGCCGCCGGGCGCGCGCCGTCCACGCCGTTCGCGCTGGTGGAGAACGGCTCGCGCCCGGAGCAGCGCGTGATCGTCGGCACCCTGGACGACCTGACCCGGACCGCGCGCGCCCACGCGGTCGCCTCGCCGGCGCTGCTGATCCTGGGCGAGGTGGCCGGGCTGGCCGCGCAACTGCACTGGTTCGGCGCCGCGCCGCTGACGCCGCCCGCCCCGGCACTGGCGCAGGCGGCCTGAACCCGCCCCCGCATCGAAGACCCCATCACACGACATCCACACGACCCACGGAAAACACCGCATGGCCATCCACAACAGCATCCTCGACACCATCGGCTTCACCCCGATCGTCCGCCTGAACCGCATCGCGCCCTCGCACGTGGAACTGTATGCGAAGGTCGAAGCCTTCAATCCCGGCGGCTCGGTCAAGGACCGCCTGGCCATCGCCATCGTCCTCGACGCCGAGGCGCGCGGCCTGCTCAAGCCCGGCAGCACGATCGTGGAGGCCACCTCCGGCAACACCGGCGTGGCCCTGGCGATGGTCGCCGCCGCGCGCGGCTACAAGTTCGTGGCGGTGATGACCGAGACCTTCTCGATCGAGCGCCGCAAGCTGATCCGCGCCTACGGCGGCAAGGTGATCCTGACCGCGGCGGCCGAGCGCGGCGTGGGCATGGTGCGCAAGGCCGAGGAACTGGCCAAGAAGCACGGCTGGTTCCTGGCCAGCCAGTTCGAGAACCAGGCCAACCCGGCCTACCACCGGCAGACCACCGCCGCCGAGATCCTGCGCGACTTCGCCGGCCGCCGCCTGGACCACTTCGTCAGCGGCTGGGGCACCGGCGGCACCCTCACCGGCGTGGGCGAGGTGCTGCGCACCGCACGCCCGGAGGTGAAGATCACCGCCGCCGAGCCGGCCAACGCCTCGCTGCTGGGCGGCAACGAGTGGAAGCCGCACAAGGTGCAGGGCTGGACCCCGGACTTCCTGCCGGGCGTGCTCAGCCGCGAGGTCGCCCACCAGATCGTCGGCGTGGTCGACGAAGAGGCCTTCGCCACTTCCCGCCGCCTGGCCATCGAGGAAGGCATCTTCGCCGGCATCTCCGCCGGCGCCACCGTGGCCGCCGCGCTGAAGGTCGCCGCCGACGCGCAGCCGGGCTCGGTGCTTCTGGCGATGCTGCCCGACACCGGCGAGCGCTACTTCTCCACCCCGCTGTTCGAGGGCGTGAACGAAGGCTCCGACGACGAGTGGCTCGCCTCGCTGGGCTGAGCCCGGCACCGGCTTTCTGCTTCGAGACAAAAAGAAGCGGGCGGCGGGCAACTGCCGCCCGCTTCCGTTCCGGGGGCAGGGTCCGCCGTCCTCGGCGGCGGCTCAATGCGCCTCGGCCGCCATGCCCGGGCCCGGTGCCGGCCCATGGCGACCGCTGTGCATCAGCAGCACCAGCGGCATGGCGCACAGGGTCAGCACCGTCATCAGCCAGAAATCGTTGGCATAGCCGATCGCCGCGGACTGGCGCAGCAGCTCGCCGTCCAGCAGCGCCGCGCCGGTGGCGGTGGCCGGGTTCCAGAGCGCCGGCACCAGGGTCTGCTCGGCTCCGTAGGCCGGGATGCGCGCGCCGATCTCGGCATGGTTGACCTGGCCGGCGCGCGCCAGCAGCGTGAACACGATCGAGATGCCCACCGACGAGCCGATGTTGCGCACCAGGCTGAAGATGCTGGCCGCCTCGGTGCGCTGCCATGGCGGCAGGGTCGAATAGGCGACGGTGGAGATCGGCACGAACACCAGGCCCAGGCCCACGCCCTGGGCCACGCCCAGCCACACCACCGCCTGCACCGAGGCCTCGGTGCCGAACCCGGCCATGCCGTACAGCGAGTACACGATCAGGCCCATGCCGGCCAGGATCGGGATGCGCGCGTCCACCCGGCCGAGCATGCGCCCCACCAGCATCATCGCGAACATCGTGCCCACCCCGCGCGGCGCCAGCACCAGGCCGATGGTCAGCACCGGGTAGTGCATCAGCGCGCTCAGGTAGGGCGGCAGCAGCGCCAGGGTGGCGAACAACACGATGCCGACCACGAAGATCAACACGCAGCCCACCGCGAAGTTGCGGTTGCCCAGCAGGCCCAGGTCCAGCAGCGCGCGGTCGCGCCGGTTCCACCACCACAGCCCGTACAGGTACAGGGCCAGGAACGCGAACGCGGCCTCGACCTGGATCTCCAGGCTGCCGAACCAGTCCTGGCTCTGGCCGCGGTCCAGGAACAACTGCAGGCCGCCGATGCCCAGCGCCAGCAGGGCCAGGCCGGTGCCGTCGAGCGGGCGCCGGTGCGGGGCTTCCGGCTTCACGCTGGCCGCGATCCCGACCAGCGCCAGGATGCCGACCGGCAGGTTGATCAGGAACACCCAGTGCCAACTGTAGTACTGGGTGAGATAGCCGCCCAGCGGCGGGCCGAGGATCGGGCCGACCATGATCCCCATGCCCCACATCGCCATCGCCGCGCCGTGCTTCTCGCGCGGGAAGGCATCCAGCAGCAGCGACTGCGAGATCGGCACCAGCGAGGCGCCGAACACGCCCTGCAGAATGCGGAACAGCACCATCTGGCCGATGCCGGTGGCGATGCCGCACAGCAGCGAGGCGGCGGTGAAGCCGCTCACGGCGACGATCAGCAGGCGGCGCCGGCCCAGGCGCCCGGCCAGCCAGCCGGTGACCGGAGTGAGGATGGCCGCGGCCACGATGTAGCTGGTCAGCACCCACGCGGCCTGGTCCTGGGTGGCCGACAGCGCGCCCTGCATGTCCGGCAGGGCGACGTTGGCGATGGTGGTGTCCAGCGCCTGCATCAGCGTGGCCAGCATCACCGAGCCGACCAGCAAGGCGCGGCGGCCGCCCTCGGAAGCGTTGAGGCGCTGGATCATGGCGGGGGGTTCCGGAAGCGGTTCCGCGGAAACGGGTACCGGCCGCCGCGCACGGATCATGCGGCGGCGGGCGACGGGCGGTGGGGCTCAGTGCTGGCCAGCGGCCGGCTGCGCATGGGAGACGGCGGCCGCCGCCGCGGTGGACGACGCCTCGCCGCGCAGGTCGACCCTGACCCGCGCGCTCATGCCGGCGCGCAGCACCGGCGCATCGTCGCGGCCGGTGCCGTCGATCTCCAGCCGCACCGGGATGCGCTGCACGATCTTGATCCAGTTGCCGGTGGCGTTCTGCGCCGGCAGCACGCTGAACTCGGCGCCGGAGGCCGGCGCGATCGAGGCCACGTGCGCCTGCCACTTCACGCCCGGATAGCTGTCGATCTCCACGGTCGCCGGCTGGCCGACCTTCATCCTCGTCAGCTCGGTCTCCTTGAAGTTGGCCTCGATCCACTGCCGGCCGGTGGCCACCAGCGGCATCGCGGTCTGGCCGACGGCGAGGAACTCGCCGGCCTGCAGGTCGTGGGTGCCGACGATGCCGTCCACCGGCGCGCGCACCTGGGCATGCTCCAGGTCCAGCCTGGCCTTGGCCACCATCGCCGTGGCGGCGCGGTAGTCGGGCAGGTCCTCGGTCGGGGTGGCGGCGTCGCCGCTGAGGCTGGCGGTGGCCTCGTTCTCCGAGGCGACGGCGTCGGCCAGGTCGGTGCGCGCCTCGGCCACGGCGTGGCGGGCGTCGTCGAGCATCTTGCGCGAGACCAGTTGCTGCCCGGCCAACTGCCGCATGCGCTGCAGGTCGCGCTGCGCCCAGGCCAGGGTCTCGCGCGCGGCCCGGATCGAGGTGCCGGCGCCGCTGGCCTTGGCCCGGCTGGCGCTGGCGCTGTTGGCCATGTGCGCCAGCAGCGCCTCGTTCTGGGCCAGGGCGATCTCCAGCGGCCGGGTGTCGATCCGGAACAGCAGGTCGCCCCGCTTCACCGGCTGGTTCTGGCCGACGGCGACCTCGACCACGCGGCCGCCGACCTGCGGCGCGATGAGGATGCGCTCGGCCTTGACGTAGGCGTTGTCGGTGCCGACCTGGCGGCTGGCCTGCATCCACTCCCAGCCGAAGAAACCGGCCACGGCCAGCGGCCCGGCGATCCAGAGCCACACCGGCACGCGGCGCCTGCGGGCGGGAGACGGGGCGGCGGCTGCGGCCGCGGCGGCAGTGTCGGGCTTGCCGGTCATGGGGGTCAGCTCTTGGGGGAGGGCTCGCCGCGGCCTTCGCGGTCGAGCTGGGTCAGGTTCGCGCGCACCCGGCCCAGGACCGAGAGGGTGGTGGCCAGGTCGGCGGAACCGATGCCGGCGGTGGCGTCCTTGCGCAGCAGCCGGGCCACCGCTTCGACCTCGTCGGTCACCTGCGCCGACTGGGGGCGCAGGTACAGCCGCCACACGCGCCGGTCGGCCGGGTCGGCGCGGCGCTCGACGAAGCCGGCCTTCTGCAAGCGGTCGATGACGCGGCCGACGGCAATCGGCTCCATGTCCAACTGGTCGGCCAGCTCGACCTGGGTGGCGCCCTCGGCGCAGGCCAGCCGCTTGAGCGCGCGCCACTGCGCCCGGGTCAGGTCGAGGTGGGCGACGCGGCGGTCGAACACCCGGCCGAACAGCCGGCCGAGGTCGGCGACGAGGTAGCCGAGGCTTTCGCGGGGATGGGGACGGGGCGCCATGGGTGCGCAGGATATAACTGCCTAGGCAGGCATTTCAAGGGCCGCCGCCGCTGGCGCCCTGCAGGAACCCAGCTTCGGTCGGCGACGGGCCCCAGGCGCCGGGAGCCTTCGTCCCGCGTCATCCCCCGGCCATCAACGCTTCGATCTCGTCGGCCGAGCGCGCCAGCCCTTCGCTCAGCACCCGGTGGCCTTCGGCGGTGATCAGCACGTCGTCCTCGGTGCGGATGCCGATGCCGCGCCACCGGGCCGGCACCGATGCCTCGTCGGCCGCCACGTACAGCCCCGGCTCGACGGTCAGGACCATGCCCGGCTCCAGCAGGCGCGGCTCGCCGTCGATGCGGTAGTCGCCCACGTCGTGCACGTCCAGGCCCAGCCAGTGGCCGCTCTTGTGCCGATAGAAGCGCTCGTAGTGCTTCCCGGCGATGCTCGCCTCCAGGCGCCCCTTCAGCAGGCCCAGCCGCAGCAGGCCCTCGGTCAGCGCCTCCACCGCCGCGTCGTGGATGGCGGTCCAGGCCACGCCCGGGCGCGCCTGCTCCAGCGCGGCGGCCTGGGCCGCGCCGACGAGGTCGTGCAGCGCGCGCTGCTCCTTCGAGTAGCGGCCGCTGGCGGGGAAGGTACGGGTGATGTCGGCGGCGTAGTTGCGGTACTCGGCGCCGGCATCGACCAGCACCAGCTCGCCGTCCTGGACCTTGGCGCCGTTGGCCACGTAGTGCAGCACGCAGCCGTTGGCGCCGGCGCCGACGATGCTGGCGTAGGCCGGCCAGGCATCGGACGCGCGGAACACGCGCTCGATCTCGGCCTGCAGCTCGTATTCGTGCACGCCCGGGCGCGCGGCGCGCATGGCCGCCTCGTGCGCGCGCATGCTGATGGCGGCCGCCTTTTGCAGCAGCCGGACCTCGTCCTTGGACTTGAACAGGCGCTGCTCGTGCAGCAGGTGGCCCAGTTCGAGGAACTCGTGCGGCGGCTGCGCGCCGTGGCGTACCTGCGCCCGCACCCGGTTGAGCCAGCCGATCAGCTTGAGGTCGAACTCGGCATCGCGGCCGAAGTGGTAGTAGACGCGCGAGCGGCCTTCCAGCAGCCCGGGGAGGATGTCGTCCAGGTCGTCGATCGGGTAGGCGTCGTCCATGCCGTAGCGGTCCACCGCGCCTTCCTGGCCGGCGCGCGGGCCGTCCCAGCCCTCGCGCACCGGGTCGCGTTCGCGGCAGAACAGCAGCGCCTCGCCATGCCGGCGCCCGGGCACCAGCACCAGCACCGCCTCCGGCTCGGGAAAGCCGCACAGGTACCAGAAGTCGGAATCCTGCCGGTACGGGTAGTGGGTGTCGTGGCTGCGCACGCGCAAGGGCGCGCTGGGCAGCACCAGGATGGCGTCCTCGCCGGCCAGGCGCATGAGCTGGCGGCGGCGGCGCGCGTACTCGGCGCCGGAGATGCCGGTGAGCGCGCGCAGCATGTCAGTTCAGGCGGCGGCGATGCCGCGGGCCGAGCACGCAGTCCCCATGCAGCAGCAGGGTGGCGACGCGGACGAACTCCTCCAGCTCCGACAGCGCCGATTCGTCCTCCTCGTCCTCGTCGATGTCCTGCACCCGCGCCCCCGCCAGCTTGCCCAGGTCCTGCAACGCCTCCGCGCCCTCTTCCGACAGCGGCGGGCTGGCGCCGGCGGCCAGGCCGAAGCCGCCGAGGAAACCGCGGCACCAGTCGAACAGCGCCTGCGCGCGCTGGTGCAACGGCGCATCGTCGTCGTCCAGCACCAGTTGGAAGGCGAACTCGCCATCGTCCAGGCGGGCGGCGCTGCCCTGGCGCAGCCGGTCCAGCGCCGAACCCGGCGGCGGCGCGGGAAGCGACGGGTCGGCCAGCACCCGGGCCGGCCAATCGGCCAGGTCGCCGCCATCTCCGCACAGCCAGCCGCACAGCGCCCCGTGCAGCTCGGCGGCCGAGGCGGCCAGGCCCAGCTCGCGGCTGGCGGCGGCGACTTCGTCGGCGGTGGGCAATTCCTGCATGCGCGCGCAAACTCCTTTCCGGGAAGATGGCCGAGCCGGCACGGATCGCCCGGCGCCAGGTACGCCGAAGTGTAGCAACCGGGTCCGGCATCCCGCTTGTCGGCGTTGTCGGCGCGTGCCTACACTGGGTCCGATCGTCCCGTCACGCCGGTCATGCCATGCCGCCCAGTTGCACCGTGCGTCACCGACAGTGCGGGTTCCCAAGCCGGAGTGGAAGGCCATGACCGCGATCCTGATGTCCGTGGCCGCCGGCCTGCTGCTGGCCGTGCTCCTGCTGCTGTGGCACTGGCGCCGCAGCCACGCCGCCCAGGCCGCCATCCTGCGCGCCCGCGAGGAACACCTGACCGTGGCGCTGTGGGGCTCGGGCGAGCGGTTCTGGGACTTCGACCTGGCCCGGCGCGACCTGCACGTGCTGGATTGCGACGAGAGCGAACTGCCGTCCGGCACGGGCCTTTCGGTGACCAGCCGCAAGATGCCGCTTCCGGCCGTGCATCCGCAGGACCGCCGCCAGGTGCGCAGGCGCCTGCGCGCGCACCTGCGCGGGCGCGAGCCGCTGTTCACCTCCGAGCACCGGGTGGACCTGCACGGCGACGGCCACTGGATATGGACCCGGGTGCGCGGCCGCACCGTCGAGCGCGATGCGCGCGGGCGCCCGCGCCGCCTGGCCGGCACCGCGCGCGACACCACCGCCAGCCGCCACGCCGACGCCGAGCGCCGCATCGCCAGCGAGGTGCTGCGCAGCATGAGCGAGGCGGTGGCGGTGCTCGACCACGACCTGTACTTCGTGGCGGTCAACCCCGCCTTCACCCTGATCACCGGCTACAGCGACGTGGAAGCGCTCGGGCGCCCCCTGTCGCTGCTCGACTCCGGACGCCACGATGGCCTCCCCGGCGCGCTGCGCGACGAACTGGCGCGGCGCCCGCAGTGGCAGGGCAACGTGTGGATGACCCGGCGCGACGGCGAGGAGATCCTGTGCCAGGTGCGCCACAACGGCATCGGCGACATGGCCGGCGAGTTCAACTTCCACGTGGTGGTGCTCAGCGACATCACCGAGCAGAAGCGCGCCGAGCAGGAGCTGCGCTATCTGGCCAACTACGATGCCCTGACCAGCCTGCCCAACCGCTCGCTGCTGTCGGACCGGCTGGCCCGGGCGATCGTGCGGGCACGCCGCGAAGGCGGCCACGTGGCCGTGCTGTTCCTGGACCTGGACCGGTTCAAGCATGTCAACGACTCCCTCGGCCACGCGGTCGGCGACCGCGTGCTGCGCGCGGCGGCCGAGCGGGTGCAGCGCGCGGTCGGCACCCAGCACACCGTGGCCCGGCTGGGCGGCGACGAGTTCACCGTGGTGCTGGAGGCGCTGGCCGCGCCGGAGGAAGCCGAGGAGGCCGCGCGCCGGGTGCTGGAGGCCTTCGCCGAGCCGCTGGTGTGCGGCGAGCATGGCGAGATCACGATCTCCCCGTCGATCGGCATCAGCCTGTTCCCCGGCCACGCCAATGCGCCCACTGAGCTGATCAAGCATGCCGACACCGCGATGTACCAGGCCAAGTCGGCCGGCCGTCGCACCTGGCAGGTGTACTCGGCGCACATGGACGAGTCCGCGCGCCGCCGCGCCACCCTGTCCAGCCTGCTGCGGCGCGTGCTGGAGCGCGGCGAACTGGCCCTGGTCTACCAGCCGCGCTACTCGCTGCACGAGCGCCGGGTGGTCGGGGTGGAGGCGCTGCTGCGCTGGCGCAACCCGGAGTTCGGACTGGTGCCGCCGGACCAGTTCATCCCGCTGGCCGAGGACACCGGGCTGATCCTGGAGATCGGCGAATGGGTGCTCAAGGAGGCCTGCACCGTCCTGCGCGGCTGGCACGAGGCCGGCCTGGACGGGATGCGCATGTCGGTGAACGTGTCTGCGATCCAGTTGCTGCGCGGCGACCTGGCCGCCACCCTGGCGCGCATCCTGGACGAGACCGGCGTGGCCGCCGGCCTGCTGGAACTGGAACTGACCGAGAGCGCGATCATGGACAACGTCGGGCGCAGCGCCGGCGTGCTGCACGCCTGCCGCGCCCTGGGCGTGGGCCTGGCGGTGGACGACTTCGGCACCGGCTATTCCTCGCTGGCCTATCTCAAGCGCCTGCCGCTGACCACCCTGAAGATCGACCAGGAGTTCGTCGGCGACCTGGCCTGCGACCCGGACGACGAGGCCATCACCAGCACCGTGATCGCGATGGGCCATTCGCTGTCGCTGCTGGTGGTCGCCGAGGGCGTGGAGACCGCGGCCCAGCTCCAGTTCCTGCGCGAACACGGCTGCGACGAGATCCAGGGCCACTACATCGCCGCGGCGATGGAGCAGGACGCCTGCCTGGCGTTCCTGCGCCAGCCCACCCTGCTGCCCGACTGAAGCCGCCGGCCGCCATGGCACCGGCCGCTTGACCGGGCCGCCGGGCGCTGCCTATCGTGGCCGCCATGGAACCGCCCGCCGACGCCATCGCCCAGCTCCGCGCCCTGGCCGCGCGGGTCGAGGCCCTGGTCGAACGCTGCCAGCGCCTGGCCGACGAGAACCGCAGCCTGCGCCAGCAGCAGGAGCAACTGGTGGGCGAGCGCGCGCAACTGCTGAGCAAGAACGAGCAGGCGCGCTCGCGCGTGGAGGCCATGATCGCGCGGCTGAAGTCGCTGGAGCAGCACACATGAGCGATGCCCAGCCGGTCGAGGTCCGCATCCTCGACCGCGACTACACCGTCGGCGTCACCGCCGCCGAGCGCGACAGCCTGCTGGCCGCCGCGCGCATGCTGGACGCGCGCATGCGCGAGCTGCGCGGCAACAACCGCGTGGTCTCGCTGGACCGCATCGCGGTGCTGGCGGCGCTCAACCTGGCCCACGAGCTGCAGCAGGCGCGCGAGGAGCGCGACGCGCGCGAACGCGAACTGGCGCGCACCCTCGACGCCCTGCACCGGCGCCTGGACGGCATGCTCGGCCCGGCGCAGGACTGAATGCGGCAAACCGCCGCCACCGTCCCCCTGCGACACTGAACCCCTCATGGCCGCGCCGCGGTCGCGGCCGTCGGCGCACTGGGGAAGTTCCGCGCTTGGCGCTATAATCCCCTTGCGTTCTCTGCCGTGCGCGACAGTGGCAAAACATTCGCCTTGTCCCTTAAAAACGACACCGGGGATGCGACGACGCCGGGGGTGCATGTCCGCCACGCAGCGGGAAGCCCGAAGGTATCCTAGCGTTCCCACTTGAACCTCGGGTTCAAGGTCGTTTCGCCGCATCGCCATGGCGGAGAATGCTCTTTCCGACGACGCCTCCTCATGGGGGCGTCGTTTTTTGTTCCTGGTCCCGGCGCGCGACATGCCGAGATGGCCGCCAGCCCGTAGGCCACTGACTGCAGAAGCCGGGGAGAGCCGGCGACCGCCGTGCCCGGGTGCCGACGATTCCGTGGCTTCGACGCGACCGCCGGCCGAAGTCGGCTCCTGCAAGGCGAAAGGACGAAAAGATGAAGGGCCAAGGGCACGGCCGTGGCCGAACGGGCTTGGCGCCGCCTGGCGGGTCCGCGATCATGCGCGTTCCCTTCCCTCTTCCGGCCGCCATGACCCAGGACCGCGCCACGCTGCGCCGCGAACTGCGCGAACGCCGCCGCGCGCTGCCGCCCGCCACCCGGATCGCTGCGGCCGAGGCGCTGGCGCAGCGCATCCTCGCCCTGCCCTTCCTGCCCACGTCGGGCTACGTCGCCGGCTATTGGGCGATGGACGGCGAGATCGGCCTGCACGTGCTGCAGATGCGGCTGCCGCCGGGCCTGGTGTGGTGCCTGCCGCTGCTGCACGAGGGCGACCACCTGCGCTTCGCGCCCTGGCGCGCGGGCGATGCGCTGGTCACCAACCGCTTCGGCATCCCCGAACCCGCGGTCGAACCGTCCTCCGGCCTGCGCGCCGAGGACCTGGCGCTGGCGGTGATGCCGCTGGTGGGGTTCGACGACGCCGGCCGGCGGCTGGGCATGGGCGGCGGTTGGTATGATCGCAGCTTCGCGTTCCGCCGCGACCGCGCCGCGCCGCCCTGGCTGGTGGGCGCCGGCTTCGCCGCGCAGCGCGTGCCAGCGCTGGAGGCCGCCGCCTGGGACGTGGCGCCCGACGCGATCTGCACCGAGGACGCCACCTTTCCTTCCCTCCACGACGGCGCGCACGACGCCCCCGGAACCGCACCCGCATGACCCCCCGCAAGCGCTACTGGCTGATGAAGTCCGAACCGGACGCCTTCTCCATCGACGACCTGCAGCGGGTCGGCACTGAGCCGTGGAACGGCGTGCGCAACTACCAGGCGCGCAATTTCATGCGCGACGGCATGCACGTGGACGACGGCGTGCTGTTCTACCACTCCAATACCAAGGTGCCCGGCGTCGTCGGCATCGCCCGCGTGGCCAGCACCGCCTACCCGGACGATACCCAGTTCGACCCCAAGTCCCACTACCACGACCCCAAGGCCACCCGCGAGCAGCCGCGCTGGTTCCTGGTGGACGTGGCCTTCGAGCGCAAGCTCAAGCGCACCATCGCGCTGGAGGAAATCAAGCGACACACCGACGAACTGGGCGAAGGCTTCCCGCTGACCGCGCGCGGCAGCCGCCTGTCGGTATTCCCGGTCACCGCCGCGCAGTGGAAGCTGCTGCTGTCGCTGGAATGAACCCGCCGCCATCGAACGCGATCGGCCTGCGCCGCCCCATGGGAACCGGCTTCGGCCCACAACACGGGCGCCGGGACAACGGGGAGCCGCCCGCGCCGACGCGGCGCATCGCCGGCTGAAGCCGGCCCCTACAGAAGGCACCACTGGAAACGACCCATGAGCGAAGCGAAGCGCCAGGCCGGCGAGAAGGCCATCGACTACGTCGAGGACGGCATGATCGTCGGCGTCGGCACCGGCTCCACCGTGGCGTACTTCATCGAGGCCCTGGGCCGGATCAAGGAGCGCATCGCCGGCGCGGTATCCAGCTCCGAGCAGAGCACCGCGCGGCTGAAGGCACTGGGCATCGAGGTGCTGGACGCCAACGCCGCCGGCCCGCTGGAGCTGTACGTGGACGGCGCGGACGAGTGCGACCCGCACAAGCGCCTGATCAAGGGTGGCGGCGCCGCGCTGACCCGCGAGAAGATCATCGCCGAGGCCAGCCGGACCTTCGTCTGCATCGTCGACCCGGCCAAGCGCGTGCCGGTGCTCGGCAGATTCCCGCTGCCGGTGGAAGTGATCCCGATGGCGCGCAGCCTGGCGGCCCGGCGCATCCTCGCCCTCACCGGCGGCCAGCCGGTCTGGCGCGACGGCGTGGTCACCGACAACGGCAACTGGATCCTGGACGTGCACAACCTGTCCATCACCGACCCGGTGGGCATGGAGACCGAACTCAACCAGATCCCCGGCGTGGTCAGCGTCGGCCTGTTCGCCCGCCGCCCGGCCGACGTCGTCATCGTCGGCGGGGAGCCGCCGCAGGTGCTGTAGCCGCCCGGCCAGCAGCGACAGGCTTCTCGCCCGCCCCACATCGCCCATGCCGCCTGGCCTCAAGCGCCAGTGCCATCCCTGAACCGAGCCTCAGGATTTGAGACGCGCCCCGCATATGGATAGGCTCCGGGCGGGGGTATCGAAGCCCCGCTGCAAGGAATAGCAGGAAGGGGGCGCGATGGACGATCTGTCACCGTCGGATCTGAAGACGATCCTGCATTCGAAGCGGGCGAACGTCTATTACCTGCAACATTGCCGCGTGTTGGTCAATGGCGGCCGCGTCGAATACGTCACCGACGCAGGCAAGCGTTCCTTGTACTGGAACATCCCGATCGCCAACACCACCACGATCCTGCTCGGCACCGGCACTTCGATCACCCAGGCCGCAATGCGCGAACTGGCCAAGGCCGGCGTGCTGGTCGGCTTCTGCGGTGGCGGCGGCACGCCGCTGTTCTCGGCCAACGAGATGGACGTGGAAGTGGCGTGGTTCTCGCCACAAAGCGAGTACCGGTCCACCGAGTACCTGCAGGCCTGGGTGAAGTTCTGGTTCGACGACGACCTGCGCTTGTACGCGGCCAAGGCGTTCCAGCGCGCCCGCACGGCACGGCTGCACGGGCAATGGACGCACCGCCACCTGCGCGAGGCCGGTTTCGCCCCCGATCCTGGCCGCCTGGACGAACTGCTGCAGCGGACCGCACGCCAGATCGAACTGGCCCAGGACAATACCGCCCTGCTGACCGAGGAAGCACGCCTGACCAAGGCCCTGTTCAAGCTGGCGGTGGACACCGTCGGCTATGGCGACTTCACCCGGGCCAAACGCGGCAGCGGCAGCGATCCGGCGAACCGCTTCCTCGACCACGGCAACTACCTGGCGTATGGCCTGGGCGCCACCGCAACCTGGGTACTCGGCCTGCCGCATGGACTGGCGGTGCTGCACGGCAAGACCCGCCGCGGCGGCCTGGTATTCGACGTAGCCGACCTGGTCAAGGATGCCAGCATCCTGCCGCAGGCGTTCCTGTCGGCGATGCGGGGCGACGACGAGCAGGCGTTCCGCCGTGGCTGCATCGAGGCGCTGACCCGCAGCGAATCGCTGGACTTCATGATCGACACGCTCAAGGCCGTGGCGCTGGAGACGGCGGGCAAGGCCGCATGAACATCCTGCTGATTTCCCAATGCGACAAGCGTGCCCTGACCGAAACCCGGCGCATCCTCGACCAGTTCGCCGAGCGCCGCGGCGATCGCACCTGGCAGACCCCGATCACCCAGTCCGGCCTGGACACCCTGCGCAAGCTGCTGCGCAGGACCGCACGCAAGAACACGGCCGTCGCCTGCCACTGGATCCGCGGCCAGGACCACAGCGAACTGTTGTGGCTCGTCGGCGACGCCCGCCGCTTCAATGCGGAGGGCGCGGTTCCCACCGACACCACGGTGCGCAACGTACTGCGTGCCGGTGACGAGAACGACTGGCACACCGCCGAGGACATCCGCCTGCTGGCGCAGCTGGCGGCCCTGCTGCACGACCTGGGCAAGGCCAGCCTGGCCTTCCAGGCCCGCCTGCGTGGCGAGTTGCAGGAGCGGAACCTCTATCGCCACGAATGGGTTTCGCTGCGCCTGTTCCTGGCCTTCGTCGGCCAGGACGACGACGAAGGCTGGCTGCAGCGCCTGGCCGACCCGGAGATTTTCGACGAACAGGCCTGGATCGCATCCGACCGCTACCAACGCGACGGACTGGGAGCCATCGACAGATATCCGTTCCGCGATCTGCCCCCGCTGGCCGCCGCGGTTGCCTGGCTCGTGCTCACGCACCACCGTCTGCCGCTGGCACCGGTCGCCAGGGAGGATGGCAGCCAGGATTGGCTTGGCAAGCGCTACCCAGGCTCAGTGACGGGATGGCTGGAATCCCCCCTGGCCCGGGTCGCGCACGACTGGAACGAGATCCGCCAGGAAGCCGAACGATCCAGGATCGAACCGTATTGGCAACCCGCCGGTCCGTTGCCGGTGATCGAGCCAAAGTGGCGCGCCCAGGCCGCACGACTCGCGCGAAGCCTGCTCGGATTGCGCCTGCGTCGCGGCAACGACTGGCTGCGCAACCCCTACGTCGTGCACCTGGCCCGACTCAGCCTGATGCTGGCCGACCACCACTACTCCAGCCTTCCTCCCGGTTCGCCATTGCGCGTGCAGGGGGACGGCAACACCCGCCTGTACGCCAATACCGGCCGCGATGGCCGCCTCAAGCAACCGCTGGACGAGCACCTGCTGGGCGTGGCCCGCGATGCCGGCCTCATTGCCCATGCCCTGCCCGGTTTCGAGCGGCACCTGCCGCGCCTGGCCAACCACCGTGGCCTGCGCAAGCGCAGCGCCGATCCCCGGTTTTCCTGGCAGGACAAGGCGGCCGACGCCGCCACGGCACTGCGCGAGGCGGCGCGGGAGCATGGCGCCTTCGTCGTCAACATGGCCTCCACCGGCTGCGGCAAGACCCTTGCCAACGCCCGCATCCTCCACGCGCTGGCCGATCCCCAGCGAGGCATGCGCGCCACCTTCGCCCTGGGCCTGCGCACGCTGACGCTGCAGACCGGTCGCAGCTATCGCAACGACCTGCACCTGGGCGAAGACGAACTGGCGATCCGGGTAGGCGGCTCGGCCAGCCGCGCCCTGTTCGAGTACTACGAACAGAAGGCCGAAGCCCATGGCTCCGCCTCGGTCCAGGACCTGATCGAGGAGGACAGCCACGTCCTCTACGAAGGCGTGGTCACCGACCACCCGCTGCTGTCGCGGGCGCTGCACGACCCCAACATTCGCAGCCTGCTGTCGGCACCGATGCTGGCCTGCACCGTGGATCACATGGTGCCCGCCACCGAGGCACTGCGTGCCGGCCGCCAGATCGCGCCCATGCTGCGGCTGATGAGCGCCGACCTGGTCCTGGACGAACTGGACGACTACGACCTCGACGACTTGCCCGCCCTGACGCGGCTGGTGCACTGGGCCGGCATGCTCGGCACGCGCGTGGTGTTGTCCTCGGCCACGCTGCCGCCGGCGCTGGTGGAAGGCATGTTCCTGGCCTATCGCGCCGGGCGCATCCAGTACCGGCGCAACCGCGGCGCCCATGGTGGAGCCCATGCGGGGCCGATCGAGGTGCCCTGCCTGTGGGCCGACGAGTTCGGCGCGCAAACGGCAAGCTGCGCCAATGCCGAGGTCTTTTCCGGCCGGCATGCGCAGTTTGTGGACAAGCGCGTGGTGAAGCTGAAAAAAGCCGGGCCATTCCGCCGGGCCGAGCTGTTTCCCCTGCTGATCGCCAAGGGCGTACCGGGAGCGCAGATCCGCGCCGAGTTCGCCGGACATGTGCGCACGGCATGCCTGCAACTGCACGCCGACCACGCGGAGATCGATCCCGTCAGCGGCAAGCAGGTCAGTTTCGGCCTGGTCCGCATGGCCAACATCGAGCCGTTGTTCGACGTGGCCCGCGGGCTGTTCGCGCTCGGGGCACCGGAAGGCACCCGTATCCACCTGTGCGTCTACCACGCCCGTTTCCCCTTGCTGCAACGCTCGGCCATCGAGCATCAGCTCGACACCGCGTTGAACCGCCGCGGCGACGGGCAGGCCGTCTACCACTTGCCAAGCATCCGTGCCGCGCTCGACGCCCACCCGGAACACGACCACCTGTTCGTCGTCCTCGCCTCTCCCGTCTGCGAAGTCGGCCGCGACTGGGACGCCGACTGGGCCGTGGCCGAACCCTCGTCGATGCGCTCGCTGATCCAGCTCGCGGGGCGCGTGCAGCGGCATCGTGGCAAATGCGGCGATGGCCCCAACATACGAGTGTTCGACCGCAACCTGAAGGCTGCCGAAGGCAGGACGTTTCCCGGCGGCGAACCCAGCCCGGTATTCGTCCGGCCCGGCTTCGAACGCCAGGACGACAGCCGCCGCTTCCGGCTCCGCTCGCCCCGCCTGGACAAGCTCCTGTCGCCGGACGAGTACCGCACGCTCACGGCCATCCCGCGCATCCGGCCACGCCCGCAGTCCGAATGGTCCAGCCGGGAGCGGCTCGTGGACCTGGAACACGCACGCATGGCCGCCGGCATGCTGCCGAGACGGCGCATGGCGGCCTCGGGGGCGCTGGACGATGACGCCCCCATCGAGCGCGACGAAGCCACATGGTCGTGGCAGTACCCGCAGGCCGCGCTGACCGGCGTCCTGCCGCAACAGCAACCGTTCCGCGAAGACACCATGCGCAAGACAACATTGGTTTTCCTACCCGACGACGACGAAGAGCGCCTCGTCCTGCACCGCGTCGAACAAGACCCGGCACGACGCGGTCAGAGTCTCCACGTCGCCATCGACCGCAGCCAGTGCCATGACGTGCGCCTGGACGTCGGTGAACGCATCAAGGCCTGGGGCAAGTTTGAACTGATGGCGCTGCTCGCCGAACAGGCCGATGCCCTGGATATCCCGCTGGACGCGGCCGCGAAGAAGTTCGCCGTCGTGCAGGTTCCGGAGAGCACGCAAGGCTGGAACTGGCACCCGTGGCTGGGCTTCGGCAAGGCTTAGCGGCGCTGCGCGGAGCGACCGGAAGGCTCAGGCATGCCAGGGATCGATCACCGTGACCCCACAATCCTCGAAATCCCGTACGTTGCGGGTGGCCAGCATCGCTCCGCGCGAGCGAGCGATGCTGGCGATCATGGCGTCCGACTGGCTGATCGGGCGCCCCTGCGCGCGGCGCATGGCCGCGAGCGTGGCATGGACCTCGGCGGCGGCGCTATCGTATGGCAGCACGCGCCCTGCCATATCCGTGGAGAAGATTGCCTCCACTTCATGCAGCAGGGCGTCGCGATGACGACCGGCTGGAAGGATGCAGACGCCATAAAGCATCTCGCCCCGCGAAACCGCCGTCGTGAACAGCACATCCATCGTCTGGGCTTCCAGCCAAGCCACCACCCTCGGCTCCGGTATCGCGCGAATCAGCTCGGACAGGATATTGGTGTCAAGGACGATCACTCGCCGCGCCCGCTCTCGCCGAAGTCCGGCGCCTCACGCATCGGCTCGCGCGGCGGAAGTTCCAGATCGATGCCGCCGACCCGCTTCACCCGGGCACGGATGGCCTTGACCAGCGCCGCGCCGGTATTCGCTTCCGGCTCGGTGTTCAGCGCAGCCCGCAGGATGCTGCGGGCCTCCTCTTCCATCGAACGCCCGTGCTGCGCCGCCCGAATACGCAGGCGCGTCTTCACGTCATCGCCAATGTTGCGGATTGTCACGGTAGCCATGGACTCAAATCCTCCGAAGGCAATGACGGCATTGTATGCAATGCATGCTGAAAAACTGCCTACTCGGCAGTACACCCCTTGGGATAGAACTATCTTCTAAGCTATCTTTGCGATAGTACTATGGATTTTATTCGAGGAACCCACGGGACACAATGCCAGTTGCGGTCGGCAGGCTCGCCATTCCGGGGTCGCAACCTGTGAGATGGGTGAGAGTTAAGAGTGGAAATGAAAGGGGACAACACGACAGGGGAAAATGACATGCCCGATCTGACCAAAAGAGGGAAAACCTTCCGCTCAGCCATCACTGCCTTCATCGACGAGCGGCGCGAGGCCAAGCTGAAGGGCAAGGAAGACGATGCCGGGACGGCATCCAGGTACGACTACGGCACGTGGCTGGCCGATGCCGCGCGCCGGGTCGGCCAGATCCAGGCCGTCACCCACGTGCTCAAGGCCACCCACCCGGACGCCCGCGGCAGCAGCCTGCATGCCGCGCCCGGCACGCTGCCGCAGCACACCGAGATCGGCACGCACCTGCTGGGCGAGGACTACGCCGAGGACGTGGTCGGCAACGCCGCGGCGCTGGATGTATTCAAGTTCCTCAAGACCGAGGTCGAAGGCCGCCGGCTGCTGGACTGGATGCGGGCCGGCGACCTCGACCTGCGCAGTGCGCTGCATCCGGATCCCGACACCGCCTCCGGCTGGATGGAGGCCTTCGGCAACCTGATCCGCAGCGACCCGGCCCCCAGTTCGCACGAAGCGGCCAAGCAGATCTACTGGCTGGTCGACGGGCAGCCATCGAACGATGGCGACTACCATCTGCTACAGCCATTGTTCTCCAGCAGCCTGGCCCATGCGGTGCATGCCGATATCCAGGACGCCCGGTTCGGCGAAGCCAACAAGTTGGCGCGGCAAGCCTTCCGGGCGAAGGAGGCGCACGAAGCCCCCTATCGCGACTACCGCCAACTGGTCGCGCGCAAGCTGGGGGGAACGAAGCCACAGAACATTTCCCAGCTCAACAGCGAACGTGGCGGCATCAATTACCTGTTGGCCTCGCTACCGCCCACATGGACCCGCGAGTCGTCCCGGAGCCTGCTCCGCCTGGAAACGGCGCTGGAAATATTCTCCTACTTTGAAGGTGTTCGACCGCTGGTACGAACGTTGTCCTCCTTCCTTATGTCCGATCCGGACCGGAACACGGACACACGCGACAAACGCGAAGCCATCGAGCAGGCACTGGCCCTGCAGCTTCCAGTGTTCGCCGCGAGCATCCAGGCCCGCCTCGAACCAGGCTGGACCCGCGACCCCGATTGTCGCCTGCCATTGTGTGAGCAGCTCTGGCTCGATCCCGAGCGCACCGAACTGCCGGCGCGCGAAGGACACGAGCAGGAAGACGAAGATTTCAATGCGGCGTACGCTCGGGGAAACTGGTCGGACGAGGTCGCCGGCCGCTTCGCCAACTGGGTCAACGCGGAGCTGCGCGAGGCCGGGCTGACCACGGTCGGCGATGCGGAGTACACGCATTGGGCCAGGCAGGCCATCGTCGAGGCGGCCTGGCCGGTGCCGATGCAACGGCGCGCTCCGGCGGGAGGACAGCCATGAGCGTCTGCCCCCGTTTCGACCACCTGCTGGTACTGCCGCACCTGCGCGTGCAGAACGCCAATGCCGTCTCCAGCCCGTTGACCCACGGCTTCCCCTCGGTAACCGCCTTCCAAGGCTTGATGTGGGCGCTGGAGCGCAAGGCCCGTGCGCTTGGCCTCGACCTGGCATTCAAGGCCGTCGGCATGGTCTGCCACGATCATCAGGAGCAGGTCACCGAAGGCGGCTTCGTCAAGGCATTCCGCCTGACCCGCAATCCGGTTGGCAAGGATGGCGGCACCGCGGCCATCGTCGAAGAGGGCCGTATCCACCTGGATCTCAGCCTGGTGTTTGCGATCCGCAGCGAGCGGTGGAATCGCGAGCCGGAGATCCGGGAGACCGATACCGCCGCAGTAGCCGATCTGCTGGCCGGCATGCGGATCGCCGGCGGCACCTTGCTGCCGCCGGCACAGCCGGGACGACTCCGCTATCGTCCCTGGACCATCGACCTGACCGGCACCGAAGACGACCGACGGACCGGGTTCCGCAAGGCACGCATGCGCCTGCTGCCGGGCTTCGCCCTGGTATCGCGCGAGGATCGGCTGGAAGCGCGCCTCGTCGAACTGCAGGCGAACACCCCCTCCGCGACACGACTCGACACCTGGCTTTCCCTGTCCCGCATCAACTGGCGCCATCAACCCTCCGGAAATGATGGCAAGGGCGAATGGGTCAACGACCGCAAGGGCCAAGGGTGGATCGTGCCTATTCCGGTCGGCTATGGCGCGCTCGGCGAGCTTCACCCGGCCGGCGGCGTCGCCAACGCACGCGACGCAACCACGCCGTTCCGCTTCGTCGAAAGCCTCTACTCGATCGGTGAATGGGTCAGCCCGCATCGGCTGCAGTCGCCGCAGCAGATGCTCTGGTACGCCGACAGCCAACCCGACACCGGCCTCTATCGTTGCCGCAACGACTACCACCCGGCTGCCGACGCGTTCGAGCAGCTCTACGATTTCGACTGACAGTCCACCACGACAAGGAATCCGATCATGTCCAAAGACCTCAAGACCGCCTCCGTTCTCGCCTTCGAGCGCAAG
Source organism: Pseudoxanthomonas broegbernensis (assembly GCF_014202435.1). Classification (GTDB taxonomy): domain Bacteria; phylum Pseudomonadota; class Gammaproteobacteria; order Xanthomonadales; family Xanthomonadaceae; genus Pseudoxanthomonas; species Pseudoxanthomonas broegbernensis. The sequence continues at coordinate 89,596 of NZ_JACHGU010000005.1, forward strand.
CTCGACCCTTCCGACGCCTTGTTCTTCTCTGGCACCTGGGCCTCGCGTAGCGAATCCGGGAATTGGTTTCCGGTAAAGATCCGCGAAAAGTCGGTACGCGGCACGATTTCCAACAGGCTCAAGACCAAGGACCAGGACCCGGCCAAGCTCGACGCCGCCATCGAGAACCCCAACCTGCAGACCGTCGACGTGGCCGCGCTGCCATTGGATGCCGACACATTGAAAGTCCAGTTCACCCTGCGTGTGCTGGGGGGTACTGGCGAGCCTTCAGCCTGCAACAATGCCGATTACCGCAACAAGCTCATCGCCACTGTGCGTGGCTACGTACAGCAGCATGGCTTCGGCGAACTTTCACGCCGCTATGCCGCCAATCTCGCCAACGGCCGCTTCCTGTGGCGCAACCGCGTCGGTGCCGAGCAGGTCGAAGTTCACGTTGCACACATGCAGGATGGAAAGCCTACCTCGCAGTGGGCGTTCCAGGCGCACGATCACTCGCTGCGCTCGCTGTCCGCACCCGCCAGTGAGGAAGCCGACCTGACCGCCCTTGCTGCCCTGATCGGGTCCGGCTTCGCAGGCACCTCGCATGTACTGCTGCAAGTGACCGCCTTCGTTCGCATCGGCGCCGGACAGGAGGTATTCCCCTCCCAGGAGTTGATCCTCGACCGTGGCCGGGGCGACAAGAGCAAGACCCTGTATGCCGTGGGTGAAGGCGACAAGGCCGTAGCCGCGATCCACTCTCAGAAGATCGGCAATGCCCTGCGCACCGTCGACACCTGGTATTCCGGTAGCGAAGAAAATGGCCCCATCGCCGTAGAACCCTATGGCTCGGTCACCACCCAGGGCAAAGCCTACCGCCAGCCCAAGGAAAAGCTGGACTTCTACAACGTGCTCGATGGCTGGATCATCAAGGACAAGGTACCGGAGCTTGAGCAACAGCACTTCGTCATCGCCACCCTGATCCGTGGCGGCGTATTCGGCGACGCAGGCTGATACCGATGGGACACTACCTGGATATCCAATTGCGTCCCGACCCTGAGCTGACGCCGCAGCACCTGCTCAACGGCCTGTATGCCCGCCTCCACCGCACGCTGGTACTACTGGACAACGAGAACATCGGCATCAGTTTCCCAAAATACGAGGAGAGAATGGCCACCCTAGGCACCCAGGTACGCCTGCACGGGCCAGAGACTTCGCTGCGCGCGCTCACGGCCACGACCTGGCTCAACGGGATGCTTGACTACCTTAGGATCTCGGAGATTGAGCCAGCTCCCACTGGTACCCGCCATCGCCATGTAAGCCGCGTGCAGGCCAAAAGCAATCCTGCCCGTCTACGCCGTCGCGCCATGCGCCGGCATGGATTGGACGAGAAAACCGCAACCGACCTCATCCCTGACTCAGCTATAGAGCGTTTGCGACTGCCATTTGTGATGCTGGGAAGCCGTAGCACGGGACAACCATCATTTCCGCTTTTCATCCAACATGGCCCGCTACTCTCCACGGCCATCCCAGGAAAATTCAACAGCTACGGCCTGAGCCGGGAGGCAACCGTTCCCTGGTTCTAACCCTTTTCTTTTTCAATCTTTCGTCCTCATATAAATCAAAAACTTATCGGCCGCCCCTGGAAAAGGGGAGCGGCCGTCCTTTTTCTTAGCATCGATAGAATTTTATGGGTAGTTGCGGGATATTTTTCTAGTTCACTGCCGCATAGGCAGCTCAGAGAAGTCATCGAGCGGCAGGTTGCACATGCGGAAGGTTCACTGCCGCATAGGCAGCTCAGAGATTTCCAGGTAGCGGTCAGCAGTCCGCGGAACGGTTCACTGCCGCATAGGCAGCTCAGAGATGGGGGAACAGGTACTTCGCCGGCGGCGTGCCGTTCACTGCCGCATAGGCAGCTCAGAGATGCCAGCTCGCCTTCGCCGCGTCGCTGAGGGGGTTCACTGCCGCATAGGCAGCTCAGAGATCACGTACTTGCTTCGGATCACGCGCGGGCGGGTTCACTGCCGCATAGGCAGCTCAGAGATGACCACCGTCGGCATCGTCGTGAAGTTCGCCGTTCACTGCCGCATAGGCAGCTCAGAGATCGCTGGGGCTCAGCCGGTTGGCCTTGATGAAGTTCACTGCCGCATAGGCAGCTCAGAGAACCCCTCCTCGCCAGGGATGGCGACGCCTGCTGTTCACTGCCGCATAGGCAGCTCAGAGAGTCCACAACTCCGGCCTGTACGTGAACGCTGCGTTCACTGCCGCATAGGCAGCTCAGAGATGGTCGAGCTGGAACGAGATGACGGTGAACTCGGTTCACTGCCGCATAGGCAGCTCAGAGAATGTCGAATACGTTGGGGGCGGCGACCCCATCGTTCACTGCCGCATAGGCAGCTCAGAGACATGACGATCGCCTGGGCCTCGGCGAGCCGGCGTTCACTGCCGCATAGGCAGCTCAGAGAGAGCTGCGCGACACCGCCGAGCGGGCCAAGAAGTTCACTGCCGCATAGGCAGCTCAGAGATGCAGGCCGAAGCCGTCACAGACACCGTCGGCGTTCACTGCCGCATAGGCAGCTCAGAGACTGATCCGGACGTGGGGTCCGAACTGGATGACGTTCACTGCCGCATAGGCAGCTCAGAGACATTCCTGGAACCAGTCGCGGATCACGCTGCCGTTCACTGCCGCATAGGCAGCTCAGAGAGGAACCGCTGGCCAGCGGAACCATGTGCGTCAGTTCACTGCCGCATAGGCAGCTCAGAGAATCGGCGGGATTCCCGCCCGCACCGGCGATGTGTTCACTGCCGCATAGGCAGCTCAGAGAAACTCGCGCAGCCAGTTGGTCAGATCATCAAGGTTCACTGCCGCATAGGCAGCTCAGAGAAACGATGCACAGATCACGCGCGGCGACGATGGGTTCACTGCCGCATAGGCAGCTCAGAGAGTTCCTCGCTGCGGTAGGTCAGCGTCAACATCGTTCACTGCCGCATAGGCAGCTCAGAGAAGATGGTCCTCTTAACTGGATGCCTTCGTCTTGTTCACTGCCGCATAGGCAGCTCAGAGAGCGTATACGTGCCCATCCCGGCCGCGCTCACCGTTCACTGCCGCATAGGCAGCTCAGAGAATGATCTTCGTCGTTATGCCTCCCGTTTGGCAGTTCACTGCCGCATAGGCAGCTCAGAGACGAACCCATGCGCAGAAGCGCACTACGATCACGTTCACTGCCGCATAGGCAGCTCAGAGATCGTAACCGGCCAGCCCGGCCACGGCAAAACCGTTCACTGCCGCATAGGCAGCTCAGAGATACACACTCCGGAGAATGCCGATCCTCACCCGGTTCACTGCCGCATAGGCAGCTCAGAGAATGGGGAAGTGGTAAGCCATGCTGGTATTCAAGTTCACTGCCGCATAGGCAGCTCAGAGATGCAGGTGACAAAGTGAGCGCCCTTGTCTGGAGTTCACTGCCGCATAGGCAGCTCAGAGATCGATCAGTCTGGCCTGGGCGGCGGTGGCTCTGTTCACTGCCGCATAGGCAGCTCAGAGAAAATCCGGATTGATCCAAGCGGCCCACAGGATGTTCACTGCCGCATAGGCAGCTCAGAGAACTCCGCGCCATGGCCAAGGAAGGCAAGCTCAGTTCACTGCCGCATAGGCAGCTCAGAGATGGAGCATGCCCAACTTGTCGCCCGTGAAATCGTTCACTGCCGCATAGGCAGCTCAGAGATGGCAGCGTTCGAGATGCGGGATGCCGGCTACGTTCACTGCCGCATAGGCAGCTCAGAGAAGTTCGTAATGATCGCTTCCTTACGCGCCTCCGTTCACTGCCGCATAGGCAGCTCAGAGATGTTCGACGTTGAGCTTGAAGGGCAGCGGGTAGTTCACTGCCGCATAGGCAGCTCAGAGAACCACTTCCCTACCCTGATACGCCGGAGCCGAGTTCACTGCCGCATAGGCAGCTCAGAGAAGCTAGCGAAGATCGCAGGCCTCGACCCGAAAGTTCACTGCCGCATAGGCAGCTCAGAGATGCAGGCGCAGCAGGAGGCCGCCGCGCGGCTGGTTCACTGCCGCATAGGCAGCTCAGAGACCCGCCGTCACCGTCGCTCCCGCTCCGTTGCCGTTCACTGCCGCATAGGCAGCTCAGAGAAGTCATAGCGCCGCACGCGAGCGCCCGTGGTCGTTCACTGCCGCATAGGCAGCTCAGAGATGATCCGTCAAGTCTCCGAACTCCCCGCCGCTGTTCACTGCCGCATAGGCAGCTCAGAGATATTCGAGGTGCGCTATGCCCCTGACTCCTTCGTTCACTGCCGCATAGGCAGCTCAGAGATGTCAAACAAGCCTCCCTTGTCCACATGCAGGGTTCACTGCCGCATAGGCAGCTCAGAGAACCGCGAACATCGAGGTGGATTACAGCCACGGGTTCACTGCCGCATAGGCAGCTCAGAGAATCGAGCCAATGCAGGCCATCTCGCCAAGCTCGTTCACTGCCGCATAGGCAGCTCAGAGAATGTCAGCAGCGTGGTGGTCAAGAAGGGTGGCGTTCACTACCGCATAGGCAGCTCAGAGAGCAGATCGCCAGGGATGTCCGTCGCCTCAGGGGTTAACTGCCGCATAGGCAGCCAGAGATGCGGGCAGCCCACCACCGCCATCTTGACCGCGTCGTTGCGTTTGCCTGAAGGTATGAACCTGCCTCCAGCAAATCGCCTACTCCCCGCCATGCCTCGCCTGCCTCGCCTCGCTCTGCCCCTGCTGCTGCTCCTTAGCGCCTGCGCCTCGGCGCGCACGCCGTGGGTGGAACTGGGCGGCGAACGCTACAAGGTCGAGATCGCCGCCGACGATGCGCAGCGCGCGCGTGGGCTGATGTTCCGCGACAAGCTGGAAGCCGGGCACGGCATGCTCTTCGTCCACGACCGCCTGGAACCGCAGGCGTATTGGATGAAGAACACCAAGATCCCGCTCGATATCCTCTACTTCGACGACGAGCGCCGGCTGGTGGCGCAGCAGCGCGACGTGCCCCCGTGCTCGGCCGGCGACCGCTGCCCGCCCTATCCCAGCCGGCGCCCGGCCCGCTACGTGCTGGAACTCAACGCCGGCGAAGCGGCCAGGCTTGGGTTGGAAGAAGGCGCGCCACTGCGCTTCGGTCCCGGCATCCCCACCGTCCCGGGCGGTGGTTGAAGCCACCCCTCAATCCGCGGCCGCGGCGGCCGATACAGGGATCAGGCGGGGCTTGAACCTGGCGATGAGCGGCCCCAGTGTTGCGACATGGGGGATCGACGCATGCACCTGACCGACTGGAACGCACTGACCTGGCTCGACGATGCGTCGCTGCCGCTGCTGGACGCGGCCCTGCTGATCGCGCGCGACGAATATCCCGACCTGGACCCGACGCCCTACCAGGCCTTGGTGCAGGCCCACGCCGACCACCTGCGCGAGGAGGTGGCCGCGATCGAGCCCTGCGCGCTGAAGATGGCCGCCATCAACCGCCACCTGTTCGTGGAACTGGGCTACAGCGGCAACCACGACGAGTACTACGACCCGCGCAACAGCTACCTCAACCAAGTGCTGGAGCGGCGCCTGGGCAACCCGATCTCGCTGGCGATGGTGCAGATGGAGGTGGCGCGGCGCCTGGGCATCCCGCTGGACGGGGTGTCCTTCCCGGGCCACTTCCTGGTGCGGCTGCCGGTGGACGGCGGCCTGCTGGTGATGGACCCGTTCAACGGCGGCCGGCCGCTGGCGGTGGAGGAACTGCGCGAGCGGGCGCGACCGCACCTGGGCGAGATCCCGGACGACAACGTACTGCTGAAGATCCTCAGCCCGGCACCGAACCGTGCGATCCTGGTGCGCGTGCTGCGCAACCTGCATGGCCTCTACGCCGAGGCCGGGCAATGGGACCGGGCCGCACGCAGCATCGACCGCGTGCTGAAGCTGACCCCGGAGCAGCCCGATGCCGTGCGCGATCGCGGGCTGGCCTACCTGGAGCTGGGCTACCTGCCGGGCGCCCGCCAGGACCTGGGCCAGTACCTGCAACTGGCGCCCGAAGCCGGCGACGCGGAGCAGGTGCGCGAGAAGCTGATCGAGGCCAGCGCCACGCGTACCGTATTGCACTGAGGCTCGGGGAGCGCGCGGCCGGCCCATATCGGGACTTCGACGTCCCGTGCCTCCGGGTGCCGTCGCCGGCTGAAGTCGGCTCCTGCAAGTGCGGGAGTCGCCCACCGCGGGGCCGCATTCATCCCCGCCCTCCACATGCACCGCACACGCGGCCGCGCGACAATAGGGAAGCCATCCACGCTCGCTTCGACACGGCGACCGCTTCCCCGAGGCGCTACATGACCCCCCTGGCCGGCAAGACCTTGTTCATCACCGGCGCCTCGCGCGGCATCGGCCTGGCCATCGCCCTGCGCGCGGCGCGCGATGGCGCCAACGTGGCCATCGCGGCCAAGTCGGCGGTGCCCAACCCCAAGCTGCCGGGCACCATCCACAGCGCCGCCGAGGCGGTGGCCGCCGCCGGCGGCCGCGGCCTGGCGCTGAAATGCGACATCCGCGAGGAAGACCAGGTGCGTGCCGCGGTGGCGGCCACGGTGGACGCCTTCGGCGGCATCGACATCCTGGTCAACAACGCCAGCGCGATCTGGCTGCGCGGCACCCTGGACACGCCGATCAAGCGCTTCGACCTGATGCAGCAGGTCAACGCGCGCGGCAGCTTCCTCTGCGCGCAGGCCTGCCTGCCGCACCTGCTGGCGGCGCCCGACCCGCACATCCTCACCCTGGCGCCGCCGCCCTCGCTGGACCCGAAGTGGTGGGGGCCGCACACCGGCTACACCCTGGCCAAGATGGGCATGAGCTTCGTCACCCTCGGCCTGGCCGCCGAGTTCGGCCCGCAGGGCGTGGCGGTCAACGCGCTGTGGCCGCGCACGATCATCGCCACCGACGCGCTGAACATGATTCCCGGCGTGGACCTCGCCAACGGCCGCCGCCCGGAGATCGTGGCCGACGCCGCCCATGCGGTGCTGGTGCGCCCGGCCGCCGGCTTCAGCGGCAACTTCCTGATCGACGAAGAGGTGCTGGCGCAGGCCGGCGTCACCGACCTGTCCGGCTACGCGATGGACCCCACCCTGCCGCTCATGCCGGACCTGTTCCTGTAGAGGTCAGCGCCCCTGGGCGGCATCGCCCGGATGCGCGGCACGATCGGCATGCGGGCATGAGGCTTGCCGCCGTCGCTACGCGGCGGACCCGCCGCGATCGTCGCCGCCAGATGTGTTCGCCGGACGGGTGCCGCCACGTGCCATGCGACTGGCCAGCGCCCACGATGCGCCGGCCAGCACACCCACCTGGTGGGCGGAGGTCGCCACCGGCAGGCCCGCCACCATCCCTGGCGCCATGGCCTCCCACGCGAGTTTTACCCCCAGCAACGTCATGCAGGCCGCCGCCAGGGCGCCGCCACGCCGGACCAGCAGCCAAGCCACCCAGCCATGCAACAGGCCGGACAGGCCCGCATACCACTGCAGCCCCGGCGATGCCGCCAGCGTCCCCAAGGCGATGGCCGGCATCAACAGTGGCGAGGTCCACAGCAATGGCCCGAGCGCGCGCATCCGCGCCGCCAGCGGCAGCAGGATCGCCAGCGCGCCCAGGTTGACCAGGGCGTGGCGCGCATCCAGGTGCAGCAGGTGCCCGCTCCACAACCGCCAGACCTGGCCGGACAGGACCGCTTCGCGGTCCAGCACCAGCGCCTCGAACGCCACCGTCCAGCGCAGCCCGGCCCATGCGGCCAGCGCCGCGGCGAGGGTCAGCCCCGCGGCCGCAGCAGGAGCAATCCGGCCGCCGCCAACAGCAAGCCCAGTTCCCATGGCTGCACGCTCCCGCCGCCGCCCGAGCGGCCGCTCCAGTTCCGGCCCGAACGGCGGTCCACCAGCTTCACCTGGCCTTCCTCGCGCACGCGCCGGCCGAAGTCGGCGATGGCCGTGTCCAGGTTGCCGACCATCTGCCCGACCGCGGCCTGGAAACCATCGCGCGCGAGCCGGTCGCGCACGTCGCCCGCACGGATCGCGGTGGAACCGGCGTCGCGCTGGTCCTGCCCGGGCGCACGCAGCAGCAGCGTGCGCGATTTCACGTCGAACACGGTGGTCTCGACGAAGGTGCTGACCTGGTTGCGCGTGGCCGGGACGGTGTAGGCGCCGATGATCGTCCAGTAGAGGAACGAGGCCGCCGTCTCGCCGCTGTTGGCGACCTGGTCGTAGGACACCAGCGCGACGATATCCAGGCCGTGCAGCCGCGCCACCTGCTCCAGGTTCTCGAATCCGCCGCGCGGGCGCAGGTAGGTCTCCGGCACGATCTCAATGCGCTCGATGAACGGCTGCGCCTTGAAGGCGTCGCGCACCTGCTCCAGCAGTGCCTGCCGATCGGCGGCGGTCAGGCCGGCCGGCGTGCGTGCGGACGGCACGAACATCAGCCCCACCCTCGCCGGCAGCTTCACCTCCGGCGTGCCTTCTTGCGCCGGCTCGAACGCGGTGCCCGGTGGATACAGGTAGTCCACCACGCTACTGGACACGCCCGAACGCGTGCCGTGCCCGGAATAGAACGAGGCGCAGCCGGCCAGTACCAGTGCCGCCAGCGCCAGCAGCCCGGCCCGCAGGGGCACGCGCGCCAGGTCTTCGATTCGCTTCACTTCCCTGTTCCCCGTGGCGCGCCGCACAGGCGGCGCATTGGCGCGAACTATAGCCTGCACCGCACGACGCCGGCACGCCTAGAATGCACCCTCCGCCCCGGGAGCCGACACCATGAAGTACCTGCACGCGATGATCCGCGTCCACGACCTGGACAAGACCAGCCGCTTCTTCACCCATGGCCTGGGCCTGGTGCAGACCCGGCGCATGGACAACGAGGCGGGCCGCTTCACCCTCGTCTACTTCGGCGCGCCGGAGAACCCGGAAGCTGAGATCGAGCTCACCTGGAACTGGCCGCCGGCCGACGGCTCGGCGCCGGAAGACTACGGCAGCGCGCGCAACTTCGGCCATCTGGCCTTCGAGGTGGACGACATCTACGCCCTCTGCGCGCACCTGCAGGCGCTGGGCGTGACCATCAACCGCCCGCCGCGCGACGGGCGCATGGCCTTCGTCCGCACCCCGGACCTGATCTCGATCGAACTGCTGCAGAAAGGCGGCGCGCTGGCACCGGCAGAGCCGTGGGCATCGATGCCCAATACCGGCCATTGGTGATCGCGGGCCGCGCCCTCCGCGGCATCGCCCCCGGGCAACCCGCCGCGGCTTCCCCGCCGCCCTGGCACGGCCGCCCTTGCCAGGAGCCGACTTCGGCCGGCGACGACATCCGCGGCCACGGAACGGCCGGCGTGCCGGCATGGCGACACCGGCGGAGGCCGGTTCCTACAGGGAACAGGCAGCCGGCGCCTGGTGCGAGCGAGCGCGCCGACGCCGCACCGGCACGAGGCCGCCCACTCACCCCGCTTCCAGCGCCTGGGCCAGGTCGGCGACCAGGTCGCCGGCATGCTCCAGGCCCACGGACAGGCGCAGCAACCCCTCGGGCGTGGTCGACAGCGGGCCTTCGATCGAGGCGCGGTGCTCGACCAGCGATTCGGTCGAGCCCAGCGAGGTGGCGTTGGTGAACAGGCGCATGCGCGCGGCCACCGCCAGCGCCGCCTCGCGCCCGCCGGCCGCCTCGAACGAGAGCATGCCGCCGAACTGCCGCATCTGCCGCGCCGCCACCGCATGCTGCGGGTGGCCGGGCAGGCCCGGGTAGTGGACCTTCTCCACGCGCGCATGGCCGGCGAGGAACTCCGCCACCGCCTGCGCGTTGCGGCAGTGCCAGTCCATCCGCGCCGGCAGCGAGCGCACGCCGCGCAGGATCATCCACGCCGCGAACGGCGAGGCGGTGGCACCGGCCAGCAGGCGCAGGCCATGGCAGGCGGCGGCATGCTCGCCGTCGTCGCGGAAGGACAGCACCCCGCCCATCACGTCGCCGTGGCCGCCCAGATACTTGGTGGCCGAATGCATCACCACGTCCGCACCCAGCGCCAGCGGCTGCTGCAGCGTCGGCGGGGCAAAGGTGCCGTCCACCAGCAGGCGCGCGCCGGCGCCGTGGGCGATGCCGGCCAGGGCGGCGATGTCGCTGACCTTGAGCAGCGGGTTGGACGGCGTCTCGGCCCAGAGCAGGCGCGTTTCGGGCCGCAGCGCGGCGCGCACCGCGTCCAGGTCGGTGAAGTCGACGATGGTGCAGGCCAGACCCCAGCGCGGGAACCAGTCGCGGGCGATCACCCGGAACGAGAAGTAGCTGTCGTCGCACAGCAGCACGTGGCTGCCGGCCGGCAGCGCCTGCAGCGCGGTGGCCCCGGCGGCCATGCCGGTGGGGAACAGCAGCGCGCGCGCCGCGCCGTCCAGCGCCGCCAGCACCCGCTCGGTCTCGCGCTGGGTGGGGTTGTCGTAGCGCTGGTACAGGAAGCCGTGCGGCAACTGCACGTCGGGCGTGTGCTCGAAGGTGGTGGCCAGTTGCAGCGGCGGCGCAAGCGCGCCGCTGGACGGGTCGGGCGTGCTGCCGGCGCGGGCAGCGAGGGTTTCGATGCGGGTCATGGGCGATACGGGCGCGAAGGACGGGGAGCCATGCATGCGGGCGGCCGCGGCACGGCGGCCTCCGATCTTACGCCGCATGGCGCCGATGTCCGCGCGGACGGCCCGGCCGCACCCGGCGATCGCGCGGGCCGGCGCGGGCGGCGAACCCATGCCGCGCGGCCAGCCCCGGGAAATCCGGCGACGATGGCGGGGGCGTGGATACCGGCCGATAATGCGGGCGCCGGCAGGTGCCGGCGACATCACCGGACATCTGCCCTCCTCATGAACGCCACGACGCTGCCCGCCGGCGACACCGCCGCGCTGCTGGACCTGGGACGCAACTACTACCTGCCCGTCTACCGCCCGCGCGAACTGGTGCTGGAGCGAGGCCAGGGGTCGCGCCTGTGGGACAGCGCCGGCCGCGAGTACGTCGACCTGGCCGCCGGCATCGCAGTCTGCGGCCTGGGCCACAACGACCCGGACCTGCACGCCGCACTGGTCGAGCAGGCCGGCAAGCTGTGGCACACCAGCAACGTCTTCTACAGCGAACCGCCGCTGCGCCTGGCCGAGGAACTGGTGGCCGCCAGCCGCTTCGCGCGGCGCGTGTTCCTGTGCAACTCCGGCACCGAGGCCAACGAGGTGGCGATCAAGCTGGTGCGCAAGTGGGCCGCCGCACAGGGCCGCCCGCCGCAGCAGCGGGTGATCGTCACCTTCCGCGGCAGCTTCCACGGCCGCACCCTGGCTGCGGTCACCGCCACCGCCCAGCCCAAGTACCAGGAAGGCTACGAGCCGCTGCCCGGCGGCTTCCGCTACGTGGACTTCAACGACATCGTCCAGTTGGAGACGGCGATGGCCGCCGGCGACGTGGCCGCGGTGATGATCGAGCCGGTGCAGGGCGAAGGCGGCGTGATGCCGGCCGCCTCCGGCTTTCTGCGCCAGGTGCGCCTGTTGTGCGACCGCCACGGCGCGCTGCTGGTGCTGGACGAGATTCAGGCCGGCATGGGCCGCACCGGCACCCTGTTCGCGCATTGGCAGGACGAGGTGGTGCCGGACATCGTCACCCTGGCCAAGGCGCTGGGCGGCGGCTTCCCGGTCGGCGCGATGCTGGCCGGGCCAAAGGTGGCCGAGGCGATGCAGTTCGGCGCCCACGGCACCACCTTCGGCGGCAACCCGCTGGCCGCGGCGGTGGCGCGGGTGGCGCTGCGCAAGCTGGCCTCGCCGCAGGTCGCCGCCAACGTGACCCGGCAGTCGCAGGCATTGCGCGACGGCCTGGCCGCGATCGGCGCGGAGTTCGACCTGTTCGAGCAGGTGCGCGGCCGCGGCCTGATGCTGGGCGCGGTGCTCAAGCCGGCCTTCGCCGGGCGCGCCGGCGAAATCCTCGACCACGCCGCCGCCCACGGCCTGCTGGCCCTGCAGGCCGGCCCGGACGTGCTGCGCCTGGTGCCGGCGCTGAACATCACCGACGCCGACGTGGCCGAGGGCCTGAAGCGGCTGCGCGCGGCGGCGGCCGCCTTCCTCGGCCGCTGAAGCGGCGGCCGGCGGCGGCCTGTTCGCGCATCCTGGCGCGGCCATGCCGGCGCCGAGGCCTACGGTGGATGCACCAGCCCGTAGCGCTTGAGCACGCGGCCCAGGGCACGGGCGTCGGCAACACTGTCGGCCTGCAGGCCAGCCTTGCGCGCGCCCTGCACGTTGACGAACAGGTCGTCGACGAACAGCGTGCTCGCCGCATCCCAGCCCAACCGGTCCAGCGCGCGGCGGAACACCCGCGGGTCGGGCTTGCGCAGGCCCAACCGGCCGCTGCACAGCACCCGCCCTTCCAGGCGCGGATACAGGCTGCCCACGGCCTGCGGGATCGCCCGGGCCATCAGCACGCCGTTGTTGGTCAGCACGCCCAGCGCCAGCGCCGGGTCCAGTGCGGCGACGCGGGCCAGCGCGCGCGGGTCGGGGTCGGTGCCGGCAAGGCGTGCGGCCAGCCAGGCGGTTTCGTCGACCGGGGCGCCGATGCCCTCGCCCAGCGCGCGCAGGTAGTCGCCGGTGTCGACCTGGCCGGCGTCGTAGCGCGCCTCCAGCCCCGACTCGAACAGCACCTCGCGCACGCGGGCGAACCCGGCGCCCGCATGCGCGGCCAGGTGGGCGATGCGCCGCTCGCGCCGGTAGCGAGCCAGCACGCCGTCGAAATCGAACAGCACCTGGCCGATGCGCGGCCTCACCCGGCGGCGGCGGCCTTGAAGGCTTCGCGGGCGGCCTCCAGGGTCGCGGCGATCACCGCATCGTCGTGGGCGCTGGACAGGAAGCCGGCCTCGTACGCCGACGGCGCCAGGAACACGCCGCGCTCGAGCATGGCATGGAAGAAGCGGTTGAACGCGCCGATGTCGCAGGCGGTGGCCTGGGCGTAGGTCTCCACCTTCTGCGCGGTGAAGAACAGGCCGAACATCGCGCCCACGCGGTTGGTGGTCGCCGCCACGCCGGCTTCGCGCGCGGCCGCCTCCAGACCTTCGCACAGCGATGCGGTGGCCGCGGCCAGGCGCGCGTGGAAGCCCGGCGCCTGGACCAGCTCCAGCATCGCCAGGCCGGCGGCCATCGCCACCGGGTTGCCGCTCAGGGTGCCGGCCTGGTAGATGGGCCCGGCCGGGGCGATCTGCCGCATCAGCTCGCGGCGGCCGCCATAGGCGCCCACCGGCATGCCGCCGCCGATGATCTTGCCAAAGGTGGTCAGGTCCGGGACGATGCCGTAGTGCGCCTGCGCCCCGCCCAGCGCGACGCGGAAGCCGGTCATCACTTCGTCGAAGATCAGCAGCGCGCCATGCTTCGTGCACAGCGCGCGCAGGTGCTGCAGGTAGCCCTCGCGCGGCGGGATGCAGTTGGCGTTGCCGACCACCGGCTCGATGATGACCGCGGCGATCTCGTGGCCGATCTCGTCGAACAGCCCGGTCGCGCCCTCGAAGTCGTTGTAGCTCAGCGTGGTGGTCAGCTCGCTCAGGCCCGCGGGCACGCCCGGGGAGGTCGGCACGCCCAGGGTCAGCATGCCGCTGCCGGCCTTGACCAGGAACGAGTCGCCATGGCCGTGGTAGCAGCCCTCGAACTTGACGATGCGCTGGCGGCCGGTGGCGCCGCGCGCCAGCCGGATCGCCGACAGCGTGGCCTCGGTGCCGGAGTTGACCATGCGCACCATGTCGCACGAGGGCACCAGCTTGATGATCGTCTCGGCCATGGTCACCTCGGCCGGGCACGGCGCGCCGAAGGACAGGCCGTCGCCGATCGCGCGCGCCACCGCCTCGCGCACCGCCGGGTGGTTGTGGCCGGCGATCATCGGCCCCCAGGAGCCGACGTAGTCGATGTAGCGGTTGCCGTCCACGTCGTACAGGTACGGCCCGTCGGCGCGCTGGACGAAGAACGGCTCGCCGCCGACCGACTTGAACGCGCGCACCGGCGAATTGACCCCGCCCGGCAGCAACTGCTGCGCGCGGGTGAACAGGGCGTGGGAGCGGTCGTGGTTCATGAGGGCGTTCCAATGCTGCGGGGGATGACATTGTAGGAGCCGGCTTCGGCCGGCGACCGCCAATGCGGGCGAGCCGAGTCTCCCTGCTGCGGATGCGGTCGCCGGCCGAAGCCGGCTGCTACGGGAAGCAGCGGTTGTAGGCGCGCACCGCCGCCACCGGATCGGGCGCGTCGAACACGCCGCCGATCACGGCGATGAGGTCGGCGCCGGCCGCCACCAGCGGCGCGGCGTTGCCCGGGGTGATGCCGCCGATGGCCACCCGCGGCACGCCCAGCGCCGCCGCCTCGCCCAGCAGCGACGCCGTGGCCCGGCGGGGGGTGAGCTTGGTGGCGGTGGGGAAGAATGCACCGAAGGCGACGTAGCCGGCGCCGGCGGCGACCGCGCGGCGGGCCAGTTCCAGGCTGTCGTGGCAGGACGCGCCGAGGATCGCGCCCGGCCCCAGGCGCGCGCGCGCGGCGGCGATGTCGCCGTCGTCCTCGCCCAGGTGCGCACCGGCGGCGCCCACCGCTTCCGCCAGCGCCGCGTCGTCGTTGACCAGCAGCGGCACGCCGGCACGCGCACACAGCGCCTGCAGGGCGGTGGCCTGTTCGCGGCGCAGCGCGGCGGCGGCGGTCTTGTTGCGGTACTGCAGCCAGGCCACGCCCTCGCCCAGCAACGGCGCGACCCGGGCCAGCAGGCGCGCGGTATCGGCCTCGTCGGGGGTGATGAGGTACAGGCCGCGGGGCGCGGGGCGGCGGGCGACCGCCTCCGCGCAAGCCGGGGCCTGCGAGGCGGCGCCTCGCCGGTCCGGGCCGGGCGGCGCGAGCGGCGTTTCCGTGATCGGCGTCATGGCGGGGATTTCCGGTGCGGAGGCGGCGGTGGGACAATGCGGCCCCGTGCTGCCGCCCGATGCCCGCATTATCCGATGAGCGAACCCGACGCCACCACCTACCGCACCTGGATGTGCGTGGTCTGCGGCTTCATCTACCACGAGGCCGACGGCCTGCCGGAGGAAGGCATCGCCCCCGGCACGCGCTGGGAGGACATCCCGGACACCTGGACCTGCCCGGACTGCGGCGTGACCAAGGACGACTTCGAGATGGTCGAGCTGTAGGCACGGTGGGCGCCGCGCGGCATCGGGCCGCCGGCGATCCGGTGCCGGGCCTGGCCTGGGCGCGGCTCTCGCCAGGAGGCCGCGTACCCCCGTGAGGGCCGGTTCGAAGGCGGCGCGGGCCGCGCCCCGGCCGGGGCCGATGCCGCGGGCCGCCGGCCATCCCCACCCGGGCGAGGCCCCCGCACGGCCGGCCCCCCGCCGCCTGCGACCGGCCGAACCGGTCCTGTCCCGGCCGCCTGCGCTTAAGCCGGGCGCAGGGTGGCGCCTTCTATAATCCGCCGATGAATTCCTCCTGGATGGAAACCACGCTGGCGTGGATCGGGGAGAACCCCGTCCTGGCAGGCGCGGCGATCTTCGCCATCGCGTTCTGCGATGCGCTGATCGTCGTCGGCACGATCGTGCCGGCCCTGCCGCTGCTGTTCGCCGTGGGCATGCTGATCGGCCTGGGCGAGATCTCCGGCCCGTACGCGGTGGCCTGCGCCACCCTGGGCGCCTTCGCCGGCGATGCGGTCAGCTTCTGGGTCGGCCGGCGCTGGGGCACGCAACTGCGCGGCGTCTGGCCATTCCGCCGCTTCCCGCAACTGCTGGACCGCGGCGAGCTGCTGTTCCGGCGCAACGCCTTCAAGAGCATCCTCATCGCCCGCTACGTCGGCGCGATCCGCCCGTTCGTGCCGGCCATCGCCGGCATGGCGGGCATGCCGCTGCGCCGCTACGCGATGGCCAGCGGCGCGGCCTGCCTGTCCTGGGGCGTGCTGTTCCTGCTGCCGGGCTGGGTCCTGGGGCAGGCCTACGAGGCGGTGGCGGCGGTGGCCGGCCACCTGGCCACGGTGCTGGGCCTGATGCTGGCGGTGCTGGCGCTGGCGTGGGCGGCGGTGCTCTACACCTACCGCTGGTTCGCCAACCATGCCGACACCCTGCTGGCACGGGCGCTGGACTGGTCGCGCCGGCACCCGGCGCTGGGCCGGCATTCGATCGCCGTGTTCGATCCGCGGCGCCGCGAATCGGTGTCGCTGGCGCTGCTGGCGGTGCTGCTGCTGGGCATCGGCTGGGCCTGGTTCGTACTGCTGCTGGTGGTGCTGGGGCATGGCGAGCCGCTGGGCGCGGACCTGGCCGTGCACCAGTTGATGCTGGCCCTGCGCAACCCGCTGGCCGACTACCCCATGGCGGCACTGGCCTCGCTGGGCGACTGGCCGGTGCTGGCGCCGGCCTGCGTGCTGGTGCTGGTGTACTTCGTCTGGCGCCAGCGCTGGATGGCCGCCGCGCACTGGCTGGCGGCGCTGGCCTTCGGCCTGGTCCTGACCTGGCTGCTGGGCGCCACCGTGGACGTGGTGCGCCCGCCCGGCGCCAGCAGCGGCTTCGGCTTCCCGTCCATCGCGGTGACCATGTGCACCATCGCGCTGGGGTTCTTCGCGGTGCTGATCGCGCGGGAGATGCCCGGCCGGGACCGGGTATGGCCGTACATGGTGTCCGGGCTGGCGGTGGCGGTGATCGGCTTCGCCCGCCTGTACCTGGGCGCGCACTGGCTCAGCGACGTCATCGGCGGGATGCTGCTGGGCATCGTCTGGCTGCTGGTGCTGGGCATCGCGTATCGCCGCCGGGTGAACCGCTCGTTCTGGGTCAAGCCGGTGTCCTGGCTGTTCTACGGCGCGCTGGTCGCGGCAGGGATGTGGTACGCGCCGCGCAACGTGGAGGCCAAGCTGGCCAAGTTCGAACCGCCGCCGCCGGCGCCGGTGGCGCTGGACCTGCAGGCATGGTGGGAACGCGACTGGATGGCGCTGCCGGCGCGGCGCAACGAGTTCGACGACCAGTTGCGCTGGCCGCTGGACGTGCAGGTCGCCGGGCCGCTGGCGCCGCTGCGCGCCCGCCTGGAGGCGGACGGCTGGCAGGTGCAGCCGCAGGCCAAATGGGAGCAGGCGCTGAACCTGTTCGACACGGACGCCGAGCCGGGCCAGGTCCCGCTGCTGCCGGCCACGCTGGACGCGCGCACCGAGGCGCTGCTGATGGTCCGCGACGACGCCCTCTCCGGCCACCGCCATGCGTTGCGGCTGTGGCCCAGCCCGGTGCGGCTGCAGCCGGGCGATGCGCCGTTGTGGATCGGCACCGCGCAGACCCTGCACTTCTCCCAGCACCTGGGCCTGGTGGCGACCTGGCGGCCGCAGCGCGGCGCGGACCCGGCGCTGGAACAGGTGCTGGCCTCGGTGCGCGACCTGCCGCATGCGGTGGCGCCGCATCCGGACTCGACCCTGCCGGTGCTGCGGGTACGCACCGGGCCGCCACCCGCGCCGTAGCGGCGCTCCTGGCGTGGCGGCTCCTTCCCGCGCCATCCCCCGCACCTTCGTAGAAGCCGACTAGATCGCGCGCCTACTCGTCCATCCAGCGCAGCAGGCAATCCAGGCGCCGGTGCGGGTCGTCCTCCTGCAGCAGCGCCAGGCGCTGGGCATCGCTCAGCGGCAGCAGCTCGGCCAGGCGCCAGCCCACCCATTCGGCCTCCTCGAGGCGGCGCAGGTTGGCGCTGGCGTACTCGCCGCCCACCTTCTCCAGCAGTTCGCCCAGCAGCGTGCCCATCACCGCGTGCTCCGGGCGCAGCCGCGGCGCAGGGGCGGCGGCGGCATCGCACCAGTGCACGCTGCCCACCAGCAGGCCGTTGTCGCGGACCTGGACGCCGGCGACGCGGAAGCGGCGCCCGCCACGCACGCGCAGGGCGAGCAACCCGCCGCGGTCGCTGCCGAAATCCTCGATCAGCGCCTCCACGCCGAACGCCGCCGGGGTGGCCGGCGCCCCGGTCTCCTCGCCTTGCAGGATCAGGCAGATGCCGAAGCCGCCGCCGCCGCGGCCGCATTCGGACACCAGGTCCAGGTAGCGCGGCTCGAACACCCGCAGCCCCAGCGGCGCACCGGGCAGCAACACCGTGTGCAGCGGGAACAGGGGCAGCGGAACGGCGGCGGCGGTCACGGGCATCCGGGCGGGAACGGGACTGTCGGTTCGATGCGGTGGGTACAGGGCATCGGCAGGTTAACTCCGCCGGCGCACGGATGCGTCAAACGCACGCCCGGAAGGCCGGCATCAGCGCGCGAGCATCGCCACGAAGCGCCGCGGCGCGCCGTCGAAGCCGCCATTGGACATGAACACCACGTGGTCCCCGGGCCGCACCGTTTCGCGCAAGGCGGCCAGCAGCGCATCGGTGTCGGCGGCGGTCGTCGCCTGGCCGCGCACCGCCGCGACCACGCGGCCGGCGTCCCAGGCCAGTTCCGGGCGATGCAGGAACACCACCGCGTCGGCCAGGTCCAGCGACGGCGCCAGCGCGTCGGCGTGCGCGCCCAGGCGCATCGAATTGCTGCGCGGCTCCATCGCCACCACGATCCGCGCATCGCCCACCTTCGCACGCAGGCCCTCCAGGGTGGTGCGGATGGCGGTGGGGTGGTGGGCGAAGTCGTCGTACACGGTGATCCCGTCGCGGCTGCCCAGCACTTCCAGCCGGCGCTTGACGCTGCGGAAGCTGGCCAGCGCCGCGATCACCTGCGTCGGCGGCACGCCCACCGCGTGCGCGGCCGCCAGCGCGGCCAGCGCGTTCATCACGTTGTGGCGGCCGAGCAGGGGCCAGCGCAAAGTGCCCACCTCGGCGCCCCGGTGCAGGACCACGAAGGCACTGCCGTCGGCCTCGACCAGGCGCGCGCTCCAGTCGAAGCCGGCGCCGCCATCGGCGCGCGCGACCGCCACCGCACCCTCGTCCATGCCGAAGGTTTCCACCGGCGTCCAGCGGCCCATCGCCAGCACCTGCGCCAGGTGTGCGTCCTCGCCATTGACCAGCAGCCGCCCGGCGTGCGGCACGGTGCGCACCAGGTGGTGGAACTGGCGCTGGATCGCGGCCAGGTCCGGGAAGATGTCGGCGTGGTCGTACTCGAGGTTGTTGAGGATCGCCACCTTCGGCCGGTAGTGGACGAACTTGCTGCGCTTGTCGAAGAAGGCGGTGTCGTACTCGTCGGCCTCGACCACGAATTCCGCACCGCCGCCGCGCCGCGCCGAGACGCCGAAATCCTCGGCCACGCCGCCGATGAGGAAGCCCGGGTCGCGCCCGGCCGCCTGCAGCAGGTAGGCGAGGAGGGTGGCGGTGGTGGTCTTGCCGTGGGTGCCGGCCACCGCCAGGGTGGTGCGCCCGGGCAGCACGCGTTCGGCCAGCCACTGCGCCCCGGAGGTGTAGCGGCGGCCATCGTCCAGCACCTGCTCCACGGCGGGGTTGCCGCGCGAGAGCGCGTTGCCGATCACGACCTCGTCCGCTTCTGCGCAGATGTGCTCGGGCCGGTAGCCCTGCTTCAGGGCGATGCCCAGGGTTTCCAGTTGGGTGGACATGGGCGGGTAGACCGCCTGGTCGCTGCCTTCGACGGTGTAGCCCAGCTCGCGCGCCAGCGCGGCCACGCCGCCCATGAAGGTGCCGGCGATGCCGAGGATATGGATGGTGCTCATGGGCACGATTGTCGCCGAAGCGGATCGGATTGGGGGGCCAAAGCGCCGGCTTCGGAGAGCCGCCACTCCACGGTTCGGCCGGGAAAGCGGAAGCGCGGGCTTCGGAGGGAGCCGTCGTTCCATGGGCGTCGAGTACGCCTCTTCTCATCGCCTTCCGAAAACCGCGGGCTTCCTCCGGCGCCGCTGCAACCCAAAGCTCCCGTCCTGGCGTTGCCGTCGCCTTGCCCGTCGCCCAAGAAAAAGCGCGCGCCGCCACCGGGGACGACGCGCGCCTGGGTTCGATCGGGCTGCGGCCTCAGCCCTTCTTCAGCGCCGCCAGTACGCGGGCGGTGATCTCGTCCATGCTGCCGACCCCGTCGATGCGGGCCAGCGTGCCGCGGTTCTCGTAGAAGCCGATCACCGGCGCGGTGGAGTCGTTGTAGACCTGCAGGCGCTTGCGCACCGCCTCGGGATTGTCGTCGGCGCGGCCTTCGGCCTGGGCACGGCCGGCGATGCGCTCGACCAGCAGGTCGGTGGCCACGTCCAGTTGCACCACCCCGTCCAGCGGCTGCCCGATCTTGGCCAGCAGGCCGTCCAGCGCGCCGGCCTGGGCCAGGTTGCGCGGGTAGCCGTCGAGGATGAAGCCCTTGCCCGCGTCGTCGCGGCCCAGGCGCGATTCCAGCATGCCCAGCAGGATGTCGTCGGAGACCAGGTCGCCGCGCGCCATGACCTCCTTGGCCTGCACACCCAGCGGCGTGCCCGCGGCCACCTCGGCGCGCAACAGGTCGCCGGTGGAAATGTGCGGCACGCCCAGCGTGTCCTTCAGGCGCGCGGCCTGCGTCCCTTTGCCCGAGCCGGGCGGGCCCAGTAGTACCAGTCGCATCGATTGCTCCCTGGAAGAAATGCCCCACGGCGGCATGGGCGCTAGACTTCTCATCCTAGCGCCGCGTTGCGCCGCACCATGGCCCGCAGCTTACCGCATCGGGCCACGCCGCCCAAAAGTGTTTCCCCTTCCCCCAGGAGCCCCTCATGGCCAACGGCACCCTGCTCTATGCCCAGTCCGGCGGCGTCACCGCCGTCATCAACGCCACTGCCAGCGGTGTCATCGCCCATGCGCGCTCGCGCAAGGTCAATGTGCTGGCCGCGCGCAACGGCATCCTGGGCGCGCTGCGCGAGGAACTGGTCGACACCACGAAGGAATCGGCGGCGTCCATCGCCGCGCTGGCGCACACGCCGGGCGGGGCGTTCGGCTCCTGCCGCTACAAGCTCAAGTCGCTGGAGGCCGACCGGGCCAAGTACGAGCGCCTGCTGGAGGTGTTCAAGGCCCACGACGTGCGGTACTTCCTCTACAACGGCGGCAACGACTCGGCCGACACCGCGTGGAAGGTGTCGCAACTGGCCGCGGAATTCGACTACCCGCTGACCTGCATCGGCGTTCCCAAGACCATCGACAACGACCTGGCGGTGACCGACACCTGCCCGGGCTTCGGCTCGGCGGCCAAGTACACCGCCGTATCGGTGCGCGAGGCCGCGCTGGACGTGGCCGCCATGGCCGAGACCTCGACCCGGGTGTTCGTCTACGAAGCCATGGGCCGCCATGCAGGCTGGCTGGCCGCCGCCGCCGGCCTGGCCGGCGCCACGCCGGAGGAGGCGCCGCAGGTGATCCTGTTCCCCGAGCGCGCCTACGACGAGGCCGCGTTCCTGGCCCGGGTGCGGAAGGTGGTGGAGAAGGTGGGCTGGTGCGTGGTGGTGGCCAGCGAGGGCATCCGCGACGCGCAGGGCCGGTTCGTGGCCGACGCCGGCGGCGGCAAGGACGCCTTCGGCCATACCCAGCTCGGCGGCGTGGCCTCGCACCTGGCCGGCAGGGTCAAGGACGAACTGGGCTACAAGGTGCATTGGACCGTACCCGACTACCTGCAGCGTTCGGCCCGCCACCTGGCCAGCCGCACCGACTGGGAGCAGGCGCTGGCGGTGGGCAAGGCCGCGGTGGAGTACGCGCTCAAGGGCATGAACGCGGTGATGCCGGCGATCGTGCGCACCTCCCCCGCGCCGTATCGCTGGAAGATCGAGCCGGTGCCGCTGCACAAGGTGGCCAACCACGAGAAGACGATGCCGGCCGGCTTCATCCGCAAGGACGGCTTCGGCATCACCGCCAAGGCGCGCGAATACCTGCAGCCGCTGATCCGCGGCGAGGCGCCGCTGCCCTGGGGCCGCGACGGCCTGCCCAGGTACGTGACGTTGAAGAACGTGGCGGTGAAGAAGAAGCTGCCGGCCTGGAAGGGCTGAGCCCCTGCCCCTATAGGAGCCGGGTACAGCCGGCGGCCGCCTATGCGCGGCAGGCCGGCCATGGCCGACTCCGGAGGCTGCCGCCGATCGGAGCCGGCTCCTACAAGGCGGCGCAGGGCAAGGCGGTGGCGGGCCCCTACGGGGGACAGGCCGGGCCTTCGGTCGCCAGTTGCGCGCTGAACCGCGGCAACGCCGCGATGTCGCCCGCGGCCGCCTGTTGCCGTGCCTGTTCCAGGTAGATCCGCGCCTGCCCCTGGCCGTCGCGCGCCGGCGCCGGGCCCGCCGCCGGCTGGCGCCAGACCCGCACCACCGCTTGGCGGGACGGGCAGGCCGCGTCGGGCACGCGGATCACGTCGTTGAGGACCCATCCGGCCGCGGCCGAGGGCCGTGCCTGCGCCGCGTCGAGGTAGCGGGCGCGCGGCTGGCAGGACACCGCGGCGGGTACCGCCCGCAGGCGGTAGGGCTGCGCCGCCTGGCCGGTGAATTCGCCTTCCAGGCGGG
Organism: Pseudoxanthomonas broegbernensis; assembly: GCF_014202435.1. GTDB lineage: Bacteria > Pseudomonadota > Gammaproteobacteria > Xanthomonadales > Xanthomonadaceae > Pseudoxanthomonas > Pseudoxanthomonas broegbernensis. Next base: position 111,945 of record NZ_JACHGU010000005.1, read on the forward strand.
TGCAGGCTTCGGGAATCTGGCGCAGCGTATGCACCGCGCCCACCGCCTGCGGCGTGCCGACCGGGCGCTCGCGCTCGGGACGGTCGGGCGGGGCGGGTTGCGCGCGCAGCGGCACGGCGATGGCCACCATCGTCGCCAGCACCACCAGCAGCACGGCCTGGCGGAAGGCCCGATCCTGGCCGCCGTCGCCGGGCCTGGCCGGCGCGGCGGTCCGGGCGCGGCGCGGCGGCGGATCGGGATTCCGGCGGCGGTTCGCGGTCATCGGCGAGCATTCAATCCAGGGGGTAAAGGCACAGCCTGTCACCGGCAGGATGAACGGCGTGTGGCCTTCAGGCCCGTCCAGCGTTCATACTCGGCCCGCTCCAGGGATGTTGAACACGATGTAACGCGCCACCGCTTGCGGGTCCGTTCCAGTGCTTCAAGGCTCGCCCGGCGTGGTTCCTCCTGTTCGCCCGTCCGCTGGGTGGCACTCATCAACCTTGGGAGGGGTCATGCTGGAACACTATGGTTTGGCGCTGGCACTGCTCTGCGCTGTCCTCGCAATTCTCTACGGCATCGTGTCCGCGCGCTGGGTCCTGGCCCAGCCGGCGGGCAACGAGCGCATGCAGCAGATCGCCGCTGCCATCCAGGAAGGCGCGCGCGCCTACCTCAACCGGCAATACCTCACCATCGGCATCGCCGGCGTGGTGCTGTTCGTGCTGGTCGGGTTCTTCCTGAACTGGTACACGGCCATCGGCTTCGCGATCGGCGCGGTGCTGTCCGGCGCGGCCGGCTACATCGGCATGAACGTGTCGGTGCGGGCCAACGTGCGCACCGCCGAGGCGGCGCGGCGCGGCCTGGGCCCGGCCATGGACGTGGCCTTCCGCGGCGGCGCGATCACCGGCATGCTGGTGGTCGGCCTGGGCCTGCTGGGCGTGGCCGGCTACTTCTGGCTGCTGCAGCGGCTGGGGCTGTCGCTGGCCGACAACCTGCACGCGCTGGTCGGCCTGGCCTTCGGCTCCTCGCTGATCTCGATCTTCGCCCGCCTGGGCGGCGGCATCTTCACCAAGGGCGCGGACGTGGGCGCGGACCTGGTCGGCAAGGTCGAGGCCGGCATCCCCGAGGACGACCCGCGCAACCCGGCGGTGATCGCCGACAACGTGGGCGACAACGTGGGCGACTGCGCCGGCATGGCCGCCGACCTGTTCGAAACCTACGCGGTCACGGTGATCGCCACCATGCTGCTGGGCGGGCTGATGCTCGACCAGGTGGGCGGCAACGCGGTGCTGTACCCGCTGGTCCTGGGCGGGGTGTCGATCATCGCCTCGATCATCGGCGCGTTCTTCGTCAAGGTGAAGCAAGGCGGCTCGATCATGGGCGCGCTGTACAAGGGCGTGATCGTCTCCGGCGTGCTGGCCGCCATCGCGTTCTGGCCCATCACCACCGCGCTGATGGCCGATTCGCCCTACGGCGCGGCGCACCTGTACGGCTGCGCCCTGATCGGCCTGGTCCTGACCGGGCTGATCGTGTGGATCACCGAGTACTACACCGGCACCCAGTACGCGCCGGTGCGGCACGTGGCCCAGGCTTCGACCACCGGCCACGGCACCAACATCATCGCCGGCCTGGGCGTGTCGATGAAGTCGACCGCGTGGCCGGTGCTGGCGGTGTGCGCCGCGATCTGGGGCGCGCACGCGCTCGGCGGCCTGTACGGCATCGCCATCGCGGCCACCGCGATGCTGTCGATGGCCGGCATGGTGGTGGCGCTGGACGCCTACGGCCCGATCACCGACAACGCCGGCGGCATCGCCGAGATGGCCGAGCTGCCGCCGGAGGTGCGCAATGTCACCGACCCGCTGGACGCGGTGGGCAACACCACCAAGGCGGTGACCAAGGGCTACGCGATCGGTTCGGCGGCACTGGCGGCGCTGGTGCTGTTCGCCGATTACACCCACAACCTGCAGGCGGCCAACCCGGGCGAGGTCTTCACCTTCGACCTGTCCGACCACACGGTGATCATCGGCCTGCTGATCGGCGGCCTGATCCCCTACCTGTTCGGCGCCATGGCCATGGAGGCGGTGGGCCGCGCGGCCAGCGCGGTGGTGGAGGAAGTGCGCCGCCAGTTCCGCGAGATCCCGGGGATCATGGAAGGCACCGGCAAGCCGCAGTACGACAAGGCGGTGGACATGCTCACCCGCTCGGCGATCAAGGAGATGATCGTGCCGTCGCTGCTGCCGGTGGTGGCGCCCATTGTCGTGGGCCTGCTGCTGGGGCCCAAGGCGCTGGGTGGGCTGCTGATCGGCACCATCGTCACCGGCCTGTTCGTGGCCATCTCGATGACCACCGGCGGCGGTGCCTGGGACAACGCCAAGAAGTACATCGAGGACGGCAACTTCGGCGGCAAGGGCAGCGAGGCGCACAAGGCCGCGGTCACCGGCGACACCGTCGGCGACCCGTACAAGGACACCGCCGGCCCGGCGATCAACCCGCTGATCAAGATCATCAACATCGTGGCGCTGCTGCTGGTTCCGCTGCTGTAACGGCGCCGACGACCGCAGCACCCGAAGCCCCGGCATGTCCGGGGCTTCGTTTTTGGCGGCGGGGGGAGGCAGGCATCCCGGCTTCGGGGCGGGATCGCCGCACGTTTGTGCGCCGCAGCACGCATCGGCGTAAAATGCCCGCCCTACCTTCCTCCCCCGCTTTCCACGGAGCAGCAGATGGGCCTCGACCAGGTCAATTCCGGGCGCAACCCGCCGGACGAAATCAACGTCATCATCGAGATCCCGAAGGACTCCGAGCCGGTGAAGTACGAGGTGGACAAGGAAAGCGGGGCGATCTTCGTCGACCGCATCCTCTCCACCCCGATGCGCTACCCCTGCAACTACGGCTACATCCCCAATACCCTGTGCGGCGACGGCGACCCGGCCGACGTGCTGGTGGTGCTGCCGCTGCCGCTGGTTCCCGGCTCGGTCGTGCGCTGCCGCCCCGTGGGCGTGCTGAAGATGACCGACGAGGCCGGCGGCGACGAGAAGATCCTCGCCGTGCCGGTGTCCGACATCTTCTCCGGCTACGCCCACGTGCAGGACATCGACCAGGTCTCGCCGCACTGGCTGGAGCGCATCGGCCACTTCTTCGAGCACTACAAGGACCTGGAGAAGGGCAAGTGGGTCGAGCTCGACGGCTGGGGCAACGCCGAGGAAGCCAAGCAGATCCTGCTCCAGTCGATCCAGCGCGCCGCCGCCCAGGCCTGAAGCACGCCCTGGCGCGTGGCGTGGCGGTGGCCGGACGATCCGGCCATCGCCCGGGCCGGTTCGCCGGCCCTCCGTGCGCTGGGTCGCCACGCAACCGCGAACTGCCGCACAGTTCCGCCAGCCCGGCGCGGCCATACTCGTCCACGGGCTCAACTTCCGGCAGAACGGCCCGATACCCGACAGGTGGCGCCTCGCCAGCCCGGTGCGCGCCTCCGTACCACGTTCCATCCAGGGAGGTTTTCCGTGCGCATTCTGTTCGTCGGCGATGAGGCCGTCTTCCCCGTCGACCTGGTCGACCTGGTATCGGCGATGGGCATGGACTGGGAAGTGGAGCGCTGCGCGGACGCCGACGCAGCCATGAACCGTACCGCCGCCGCCGCGCTGGACGTGATCCTGGTGGCGCCCGAACTGGGCGATCTGCCGCCGGCCACCCTGCTCGGCCAGGTCCGTGCACTGCGCCCGGAGACCTCGCGCATCGCCGTGATCGACGGCAACCGCGCCCCGCCGGCGCGGATCATCGGCCTGGCCCACCGCTTCCTGCCCACGCCGCTGGCGCCGGAAGTGCTGCTGGAGGCCATCGGCAGCCTGGAGGAACTGCGCGAGCTGCTGGACAACGCCGACCTGCGCACGCGCATCGGCCGGGTCGAGCAACTGCCCTCGCCGCCGCAGTTGTACCTGCAACTGATGAACGCGCTGGAGGCCGACGACAATGCCAGCGCCTCGGACATCGCCGGCCTGGTCGCCGGCGACCCGGCCATCGCCGCCAAGGTGCTGCAGTTGTGCAACTCGGCCTATTTCTCCAGCGGCCGCACCATCACCGACCTGCGCGCCGCGGTGACCCGCCTGGGCATCGCCACCCTGCGCGACCTGGTCCTGGCCAGCGAGGTGTTCTCGCTGCCCGCCACTCCCGGCGTGGACCGCCTGGCCCTGCAGCACCGCGCGCTGCTGGCCGCCCGCCTGGCCAAGCGCATGCTGCCCGAGTCCAGCGCCGAACTGGGCGCCACCGCCGCGCTGCTGGCCGACATCGGCATGCTGCTGCCCGGCGTGCGCGACGAGCGCCAGCCGCTGGCCGAGGGCGACGACCGCCCCGGCCACGCCGAGGCCGGCGCCTACCTGCTGGGCCTGTGGGGCCTGCCGATGCCGATCATCGAGGCGGTGGCCTTCCACCGCACCCCGGCGCGCTCCAGCACGCGCAGCTTCTGGGTCACCGGCGCGGTGCACGTGGCCATGGCCATGGCCGCCGGCGAGGCGCCGGACGAAGCCTACCTCGAGCGCACCGGCGTGCTGTCGCGGCTGCCCGAGTGGCGTGATTACGCCGAATCGATCAACGTCGCGCCCGAGGCCGTCGCCTGACCGGCGCACGGCCTTTCCCGCGCCACGGCGCCGCCGGCCCGATCAGCCGCGGGACCGCCGGGGCGATCCCCATCGGCCCGTGAGCGGGCCCGGCATCCCAGGTACGCGCCGCGCCCGCACCGGCACCCCGGTCGCCCACGCCGCTCAGCGTGCGCCGGCGCGGTAGGGATAGCGGGCGAATATCTCGGCCATGGCCGCGTCGATCCGCGCGCCGCGCTGCTCCGGCGCGACCCGGCCGACCCGGCCCACCGCCACCCCGGTCCACACCAGGCGCCGGTGGCGGGCATCGACCAGGTCCACATTCAGCGTGCCCTCGGTGTAGCGGCGCACGTCGGTGCGGTCGCGCCAGTACGGCACGGCCAGGTAGCTGCGCGCGCGGTAGCTGTAGTAGAAGTCGTAATCGACCTCGGGCATGGTCGTCACGTCGGTGCGCTCCTGCAGGTAGGCGTTGAGGTTGACCCACAGGTCGGGCGAGGCCGTGTCGTAGACGTAGCCGCGCGCCTCCATCTGCGCACGCGCGGCGTCGCGGATGCGGCGGCTGGTCGGCGTGGAATAGCCCTGCGATTCCACCGCCAACGGCGAATGGAAGGCGAAGCTGCGGTAGCCGCCGAAATCGGCCTCCGGATCGGCCTCGCTGCTGATCCTCGGCCCGCTGGCGCAGGCCGACAGCAGCAGCGCCACCGCCGCGAGCGCGGCCCACGCGCCCAGCCGGCGCGGCGTTCCGGTACGCAAGGCGATCGGGGCCATGGACGTTCTCCTGCGGGATGGGGACGGCCGGATCATCGCGCCGCCCCCGTGAAACCGTGTGAAAGCGCCCCTGGCCCGATCAGCCCTGCCGGTACACCTGCGCGCCTTCGGCCAGGAACTGGGCCGACTTCTCCGCCATGCCCGCCTCCAGCGCCCTGCCTTCGTCCACCCCGTGCTCGGCGGCGTAGTCGCGCACGTCCTGGGTGATCTTCATCGAGCAGAAGTGCGGGCCGCACATCGAGCAGAAGTGGGCCAGCTTGTGCGCGTCCTTGGGCAGGGTCTCGTCATGGAACTCCTTGGCCTTCTCCGGATCCAGGCCGAGGTGGAACTGGTCCTCCCAGCGGAACTCGAACCGTGCCTTGCTCAGCGCGTTGTCGCGCACCTGCGCGCCCGGGTGGCCCTTGGCCAGGTCGGCCGCGTGCGCGGCGATCCTGTAGGCCATGATGCCGTCGCGCACGTCCTGCCGGTTGGGCAGGCCCAGGTGTTCCTTCGGCGTGACGTAGCACAGCATCGCGGTGCCGTACCAGCCGATCATCGCCGCGCCTATGGCCGAGGTGATGTGGTCGTAGCCGGGCGCGATGTCGGTGGTCAGCGGGCCGAGCGTATAGAACGGCGCCTCGCCGCACTCGCGCAACTGCTTGTCCATGTTCTCCTTGATCAACTGCATCGGCACGTGGCCGGGGCCTTCGATCATGGTCTGCACGTCGTGCTTCCAGGCGATCTTGGTCAGCTCGCCCAGCGTCTCCAGCTCGCCGAACTGCGCCGCGTCGTTGGCGTCGGCAATGCAGCCCGGGCGCAGGCCGTCGCCCAGCGAGAAGGTCACGTCGTAGGCCTTCATGATCTCGCAGATGTCCTCGAAACGTTCGTAGAGGAAGCTCTCGCGGTGGTGGGCCAGGCACCACTTGGCCATGATCGAGCCGCCGCGGCTGACGATGCCGGTCACGCGCCTGGCGGTCAGCGGCACGTAGCGCAGCAGCACGCCGGCATGGATGGTGAAGTAGTCCACGCCCTGCTCGGCCTGCTCGATCAGCGTGTCGCGGAAGATCTCCCAGGTCAGTTCCTCGGCGCGGCCGTCGACCTTCTCCAGCGCCTGGTAAATCGGCACGGTGCCGATGGGCACCGGCGAGTTGCGCACGATCCACTCGCGGGTCTCGTGGATGTGCTTGCCGGTGGACAGGTCCATCACGTTGTCCGCGCCCCAGCGGATCGCCCAGACCAGCTTCTCGACCTCCTCGGCGATGCCGGAGGACACGGCGGAGTTGCCGATGTTGGCGTTGATCTTGGTCAGGAAGTTGCGGCCGATGATCATCGGCTCGCTTTCCGGATGGTTGATGTTGCAGGGCAGGATCGCGCGGCCACGGGCGATTTCCTCGCGCACGAACTCCGGGGTGACGGCCTTCTGGATGCTCGCCCCGAACGATTCGCCCGGGTGCTGGGCCAGCAGGCCGGCGTCGCGCACCGCCTCCAGGCGCTGGTTCTCGCGGATGGCCACGAACTCCATCTCCGGGGTGACGATGCCGCGGCGCGCATAGTGCATCTGGGTGACGTTGGCGCCGGCCTTCGCCCGGCGCGGCAGGGTGCGCGCGGGGAAGCGCACCGCGGCCAGCTTCGGGTCGTGCTCGCGGGCGCGGCCGAACTGCGAGCTCAGCGCGGGCAGCGGCTCGGTGTCGCCGCGCTCGGCGACCCAGCGCGCGCGCAGCGCCGGCAGGCCGGCGGACAGGTCGATGCGCGCCTCCGGGTCGGTGTACGGGCCGGAGGTGTCGTACACGGCGAGCGGCGCATTCTCCTCGCCGCCGAAGAGGGTGGGCGTCTTCGTCAGCGCGATCTCGCGCATCGGCACGCGGATGTCCGCGCGCGACCCCTCGACGTGGATCTTGCGCGAGCCCGGGATCGGCCGGGTCACGGATTCGGAAAGCTGCTCGGTCTGCTGGATCAGCGAGGCAGGGATGGCGTTCATGGTCGACTCCGCTCGATGCATGGAAGGCCGCACGGGCGTGCGGTCCATGGCGGTCGCGGCGCACGTGCGGGCACGTTGCGCGCACCGCCCGGAGCGGGCGGACACAGGCCGGCACTGGGCCATCCTGCGAAAGCTTCCCTACGCCGGTATCAGCCGGATCAGGTTCCAAGGGACTGTCTCAACCGCCGGCCCGGACGGGCTCCGGCGGTACCCCCGCTTCGGTGGGCATTAGACAGGCAAACGCGGGGGGATGCCAGCCGCGGCGCACGAATGCCGGACAGGTCCGGATCGGGAGGCGCCCGGGGCGCGGACGCCGGGACATGCCGGTGCCGGACGGGCCTGCATGGCGGTTGGCGGGCGCCCGCCATGCCCGGCTCCCGCAAAGGCGAGGCGGGCCGCGCCTGCGAACGGCAGAGGTCACTCCAGCGTGTAGCCGATGCGGAAGCCGCCCCAGTGGCGGCCATCCACGTATACCGGGACCGAAAGGTCGAGCATGATCTGGCCGGTGTCGCGGCGGTAGACCTGCAGGCGGTAGGGGTCGGTGTGGGCGCCGACGCTTCGGCCCACGCGGTCGGAGAAGATGCGCTTGGTGCGGTTGCCCACCAGGTCCTTGGCGCGGTCGCCGGTGAGCGGCTGGCTGAAGCGCCGGTTGTGGGTGGGCACGTAGCCGTCGGGATTGGCGCAGATGGCGAACACGATCCACGGCTCGGCCGCGGCCACCGGTTCCTGCAGGGGCGGCAGCAGTTCGTCGCACAGCGCGTCGAAGGCGGTGCCGTACTTGGGCGGGTCCACGCCGGCGATGGGGCGGTATTCGCGCGCGAACAGCGCCTGCGCGCCGATGGCGCCGCCGGCCACGGCATCGGCCAGCGCCTGGCCGATGCGCGCGGCGGCCGCGTCGGCCAGCGCGCGCACCCGGGCGTGACGCGCCTCGCGCATCGGGTCGGCGGGCAGCCGGAACAGGCCCAGGCAATCGTGCAGGGTGGTCACGCCTTGCCCCAGCGCCTCGCTGCGCTCGGCAACCTGGGCGGCATGCTCCAGGTTGCTGCGGCCCAGGGCGACCGCCTCCTCCACCGCGCGGTCGATGGCGGCCACTTCCCCGTCCTGGGCGGCGATGCGCCCGGCCACCGACTCCATCGCCGCGCCGGCGCGGCCCAGCGACTGGCCGATGCCGTCCAGCACCTCGCCGGTCTGCTTGGCCGAGGCGGCACTCTGGCCCAGGGCCTCGATGGTGCCGCCGACGATGGCGCGCACGTCGCGCGCGGCGCTGGCGGCGCGCTCGGCCAGGCGGCGGATCTCGGCGGCGACCACGGCGAAGCCGCGCCCGGCCGCGCCGGCGTGCGCGGCCTCGATGCCGGCGTTGATCGAGAGGATGTTGGTCTGGAAGGCGACCGAGTCGATCACCTCGATCACCTCGCTGGCGCGCGCCGCGCGGCTCTCCACCTCGCGCATGGCCGTGGCCAGGGCCTGCGCGGCCTCGCCGCCGCGGTGGGCGTCCTCGTCCGCGCGCGCGGCGGCCTGGCGCACCTCGCCCAGTTCGGCGCGGACCTCGCCCAGGCCCTGCAGCAGGCGCCGGCTGGCCACCAGCACCGATTCCAGCGCCTCGGCCTGGGCGCGCGACTGGCGGGCCAGCTCATCGTTCTCGCCGACGACCTGGGACACCTCGTCGGCGATCTGCATCGACAGCGTCACGGCCTGGCGGATGGCCTCGGCCAGGTTGCCGAAGCCGGAGGCCAGGCGCCGCCCGGCCGGCGTACCGGCGTGATGCGCGGGCAATTCCAGGTCCAAGTCCAGGTCACAGGCGGCCAGGGCATCGTTGGCCTGGGCCAGCAGCGCCTGCTCGGCACCGGCTTCGGCCAGGCGCCGCACCAGGGGCCACAGCAGCGGGTGGACGGCGGTCGCCAGGTCGCCATGGGCCAGGCGCGCCGCCTCGCGCAGCAGCGCGGCGGTTTCCGGATGGGGCAGGCTCAGCCACCAGCCGCCCTGCACGTCGCGACGGTAGCGCACCCGGCGAGCCGGGTCGTCGCCGGGCGAAGCCCATTCGCCTTCCTCACCGGCCAGCGCTTCGGGCACCAGGCCCCACAGATGCTGCGCTGCCGGTGCCGGCAGCGCATCGGGCGCCAGCCGCAACTGCTCCAGGGCGGCGCGGTTGGCCGCCTGCAGCAGCCCGTCTTCGCCCAGGCGCAGCAGCGCCACCGGCGCATCGGGCAGGCCTGCAACGACGGCGGCGCCCTCCGCGAGGGGCGCCTGCACAACGGTGGACATGGGCGTTCCTCGTCCGCTCCTGGTACCGCTAGCGGCCGCAGGATGCGGATTCTGAAGCCCCGGGCCGCGCCTGCGGGGGCTGCCCGACGTAGGAGCGCCCTTGGGCGCGAGGGCTCTGCTGGGCGGCAAGCCGCACGGCATCGCGGCCAAGGCCGCTCCTGCAAGAGGAAGGACGTTACGGGAGGGCGTGCATCGCGCGGGCGTGGTCGGAGACGATGCGCAGGGTGGAGGCGTCGCTGTCGAACAGCGAGAACAGGCCTTGCGGCTCCTGCGGCGGGTCGCCGGTGAACGGGTCGCCGGCCTTCCACATGAAGTCGGCGTTGCCGGTCCGGCCGCGTCCGCCCCAGGCCCAGAAGTTGGAGCCGGCGATGGCGTCGCCCGCCCTGGCGCGCTCGAGCAGGCGGTCGAAGATGGCACGGTAGAAACGGTCGCGCGCGGCCACCGTCGAGGCCGGGTCGTACGAGCCCTTGTCGCGGTTGAGGCCGAACTCCGACAGCACGATCGGCATGCCCAGCTTGTTGGCGATGTCGATGTGGCGGTCGACGTAGGCCAGCGAGGTCGCCAGCCCGGATTCCAGCCGCGCGGCCGGGTCCTCGTGGTCGATCCAGCTCCAGTTGGACGGCCACAGGTGGAAGGTCAGGTAGTCCACGTTGGGCGTGGCGTGGGCGATGATGTACAGGTCCTCGTCGCGCAGCGAGCCCATCGCGCCCTCGCTGCCCGTGCTGACCAGTTGCCTCGGCGCCAGTTGGCGGATGAAGGCCGAGGTCTCGTCGATCCACGCGCGGTAGGCGGGGAAGTTGGGGTGCCCGTCCGGGTCGCTGCCCGGCCGCGGCTCGTTGGCCAACTGCCAGGACATCACCGTGGGATCGTCCACGTAGGCCACGCCGCTGATGCTGTTGCGCCGCTCGACGACGGTGCGGATGGCCGTCCGGAACCACGCCTGCGCCTCGGGGATGGCGTAGAAGCGTGCCGAGTTCTGCATGAAGCCGTTCCAGTCGCCGGTGGCGTCCGGGTCGAACACCGGCTCGCCGGTGGCCCAGGACACGTATTGCGACATGCCGCCGGACCACTGCCAGAAGTTGTTGAGGTACAGCACCGCCTTCATGTCGCGGCGGGCCATCTCCACCAGCAGGAAGTCCAGGCCCTGCAGCAGGCGTTCGTCGAACTGGCCGGGCTTGCCCATGATCGCCGGGCTCACCCCGCGCAGGAAGCCGCTGGCCTCGGACATGGCCAGCACCCGCAGGTTGTCGATGCCGGCGTCCTTCAACTGGTCCAGTTCGGCGACCAGGCGCTCGCGGTCGCCCAGGCCGTCGGGCGCGCCCAGGTAGGCGCCGTACCAGAAATTGGCGCCGGCGAAGCGGTAGGGCTTGCCGTCGACGACGAATTGCGTGCCTTCCACGCGGACGAAGCCCGATTGCCCGGCGGCCAGGACCGGGCCGGCGCAGAACATCGCCAGCGCCAGCAGCATGCCGCCCAGCACGGGCCCGAGGCGGCGAGCCGGCGTGCCGGCGGTGTTGCGGTGGTCTTCCATCGTGGTGTCTCCCTCATGGCGGTTGTCGCGGCGCGGCGCGCGCCCGGGGCGACCGTCGGCCGGCCCGGTGCGGCGGTAGCGGCGGTAGCGGCGGCACCCCGGACCGGATCGCACCCAGCCCCGGGGGAACGTTACCTCGAAACGTGGCCCGAGGGGAGTCCCGGGAGCCGCCGCCGACCATCCGCGGGCGGATGGAACCCCTCTTACGGCGCTCTTACGTCCTGACGGTATCTAACGCCTGCTCACGGTGCCGGGGGTCGGCCCGGCAATCGTCGCGTCATCCGCACACATCGGGGATCCAAACATGCAAGCACGCCTCAATCGCCGCCGCCAGGGCGGCTTCACGCTGGTCGAGATGGCCGTGGTCCTGGTCATCATCGGCGTCATCATCGGCGCGGTCATGATCGGCCGCGACGTCCAGCGCAACGCCGAATACACCCGCATCAAGCAGAAGTTCATCGATCAGTGGGTGGTGTCCTACAACACCTACCAGCAGCGCCTGGGCGTGCCGGTGGGCGACAGCCAGAGCGCACCGCGACTGATGGTCAACGGCGCCAACTTCTCGGGCACCGGCGGCAACCTGTCGGGCGGCGACATGACCAATGCGCAGTTGCCCAATGCGGTCTGCCGCGCGCAGGCCGGTCCGAACATGGTCCGCCCGCAAGAGACCAGCGCCGATTTCGACCTGCGCCTGCTGATGCGCCGCGCCGGCATCACCCTGCCGCCCGGCCGTGGCGACGGCATGGAAGACCGCTACGTCTACCTGGACACCAACGGCAACCCGCAGGAAATCCAGATCTGCTTCCAGTGGAACCCGCCGGGCACCGGCTCCGGCTCCGGCAACGTGATGGTCATCACCGGCCTGACCCCCGACCTGGCCCGCGCCCTGGACCAGATGGTCGACGGCAAGCCGGACGCCCAGAACGGCGCCTTCCGCCAGGAAGGCGTGGTGGCCCGCTCCGGCGCCAATGCCGACCCCACCGCTCCGGGCCTGGAATGGGCCGGCAACAACACCCAGAGCCTGAGCGGCGGCGGTGCCGGCGATGCGACCACCGATGGCATGAACAGCGACATCGAGCAGGTGCTGACCCTGGTGGCCCATCTGAAGATGAACCAGTAACGCCGCCATGAAAGCAATCCCCCTGCTCTCGCGCCTGCGCCAGTCACGACGCACGTCGCTGACGCTCTTCGCCATCACCCTGGGGGCCCTGGTGGTGGCCGCGGCGTGGTTCCTCGGCGCGCGTTCGGCCCTGGCCGACGCCTACCAGCGCCTGGGCAGCCGCAACCAGGCCCTGTCCGAGGCGCAGGTGCGTGAGCAGGAGGCGCGGCTGCGCGTGGAATACGCGCAGTCGGCGCAGCACCTGCTGACCGCCGTGCAGGCCCATGGCCTGCAACCGGATGCATGGGGCGAGCGCCTGATCAACCTGCGCCAGAGCCAGATGAGCCGCGAGGATGCGGCCTCGCTGCTCGGCGCAGTGGGGCGTGACAGCGACCGGATCTTCGGCGCCGAAGCGTTCGAGCTGTCGGTCACCCACCCGGACGAGGGCCTGTTCGACACGCCCAACACCGAGGACCGGGCCCCGGCGCCGCTGTCGCTGACCCTGCGCGGCAGCCTGCTGTTCCGCACCGCCGCCACCGGCGGTGCGGCCCTCCTGCCCGAGGCAGCACCATGAGCCTGCTCCTGCTGGTCCAGCAGCAAAACAACTGGCTGACATTCGACCGCGGCAACGTCGGCCGCAGCGACACCCGGCCGCGTCTGCAGCGCGCGGGAATGGTGGTGGCCGACTTCGAAGGCGCGGTCAGCAGCGTGATCTCGCTGGAAGGCAGCCCGGCGCACGCGGTGGCCCTGATCGAGAAGCGGCTGCGCTCCGACGGCCTGATCGACGGCGAAAGCAAGATCCTGATCCACAAGACCCGCACCGTCGGTGCCGGCTACCAGACGCTGTTCACCGCGGTGCCGCTGGAAACCTGGCAGCAGACGTACGCCTGGGCCGAGGCCCAGCCGGACCACTGCCTGCTGGTGCCCGCGACCTCGCTGCTGTTCAACGCACTCAAGCCGGGGCAGGCGGTCGTGCTGCAGTCCGGGCGCCAGCTCAGCGTGCTGGCCATGCTCAAGCACGACGTGATCTACCGCAGTTCCCTGGCCTACAGCGACGACCCGGAAGACCTGGCGATGACCGCCGGCGCCCTGGCCGAGCAGTTCGCCGACGACCTGGCCCGTGGCGAGGACAACCTCGAGCCGCTGGACGTGAAATGGTGCCCGGTCCTGGTGCGCCGCCCGCAGGAAGGCCAGCCCTGGCTGGACGACACCCTGCGCGAGATCTTCTCCGCCCGCAGCGGCCTGCAGGTGGCGACCGTCCCGGTGCGCCGCGTGCTGGACGGCAACGGCAACGAGTACCGTACCGGTGCGGCATGGATCGAGAGCACCGCCAGCGCGGCGATCGCGGTCAATCCCACCGCCAGCCGCGCGGCCTACGTCGCCGAGTGGGCCCTGCCCCTGGCCAGCGCCGCCTCGCTGGTGTTCGCGCTGGTCCTGGGCGCGCTGGGCGCGCGCTGGACGCTCAGCGCACGCGAAGCCGGCAACCGCGCCGAACAGCTCGACGCCCAGATCGCCGAGATCGAAACGCGGGTCGACGCCCTCCGCAACGACCAGGCCGTGCCCGACCGCTTCCCCGCCGTGCTGGACTTCGTCGAGCGCGCGCGCACCCTGCAGCAGGGCGTGGACCCGGTCTCCGGGATGACCCAGATCCGCGAGGCCGCGGCAAACGAGGTGCGGATCCTGCGCGTCCGGGTCGAACAGCCCATCGCGCCCGGCACGCCCGTCCGCGCCGATGCCAACCTGCCCGACATCCGCGAGCCCACCCTGCGGGTGGACGGCGTGGTCGACCCCGGCCGCGGCATGCCCGGCATGCAGATCGCCGGCTTCGTCGAGCGCCTGCGCCGCGCCGGCTTCGACCCGGTTCCGCTGGATCCGCAGGGCGGCACCGGGAGCAGCCGGTCCGCCGGCGGCTTCTTCTCCTATCTGCTCAAGCGCGTGCCCCCGGCACAGGGTCCTGCCAGCGGAGCCACCCCATGAAGATGAAGTACACCGCCGCCCTGGCACTGGTGGTCTGGCTGGCGGTCGCCGGCTGGCTGGCCAGCATGGTGATCGCCAAGCCCGCCGTGCTGCGGCTGGGCAACCAGGCGGGCGAAACCGCGGCAATGGCCGAGCTGCGCAACGGCATCAACCGCAACCACCAGGTCACCGAGTCGATCGCCTCGCTGCGCGAGGCCACCCCGTACACCGGCCCGACGCGTGCACTGGTGGCACTGCCGCCGCCGCCCGCGGCCGCGCCCGCCGATGCAGGTCAGGGCACCGCCGCAAGCCGTGGATACGGCAACGCCGGCAGGACGGGCGGGCAAGCCGTCGCCGACCCCATGGTGCCCATGGTGTCGCTGGTCCTGGACACCGACGGACAGCGCAGCGCGATCGTCAACGGCCAGTACGTGCGGGCCGGATCGCGCCTGGCCAACGGCGCCCGGGTCCGCGCCATCGGCCCGGACTGGGTGCGGATCGACGATCCGTCCGGTAGCGCGCAGACCTTCCAGGTGCGCAACGTGCTGGCCCCCGAACGCGACGGGGGCATGCAGTGACCATACGCCAGTACAAGCCGCTGCTCTGGCTTGCCGGCGTCCTCGTCGTCGTAGGCCTGGTGCTGGTGTTCGCCCTGCGCGCCGGCTCCGATCGCGCAGCCGCGCCCGCGCCCGCCGATGCACCTGCGGTGCCTCCCGCCGCCAGCGCAGCGGCGCCGGCGCCCGCCGCCGCCGCCGCGCCCGCGGAGACCCCGCCGTGGCTGTCCGGCGGCCAGAAAGCCGCTGCCCCGGCCGTCACGCGCGCGCTGTCGGCCGTTGCGCCCCATGTCCCCTCGGCGGCCGAGCAGACCCGGAAAGTGGCGGAACTGCGCGAGCAGGCCATGCGCAACGAGCGCACCGCCGACGACCTGCTGCGCCAGATCGATGCGATGAAGGCCAGCGGCCAGGCGCCGCCGGGCGTCAACCTGGATGCGCTGCGCAGCAACCTGGTGGTGACCAAGCGTGCCCAGGTGCTGGCGCGCGAGCTGGCCGAACTGACCCAGCAGCCGGAAACCTCCGACGGCCAGCAGCGCATCCTGGCCATCACCGCCGAACTGCAGCAACTGCAGTCGCAATTGCGCTACGACGTGGGTACACCCGCCGCCGTCGCACCTGCCGTGCCCGCCGCGCAGCCGGGCGGGAGGCGATGACGTGCGCCGGCGCTGTCCGCCGGCCATGCATGCCGGTTTCACCCTGGTCGAAGTGGCCGTGGTCGCGGGCATCCTCGGCCTGCTGGCACTGACCATGACCTCGGCCTTCGAAGGCATGGAACAGGCGCGCCAGCAGAACACCGCGCAGGCGCATGCCGAAGCCGCGCGCCAGGCACTGCGCACCTTCATGCTGCGCAACAAGCGGCTGCCATGCCCGGACAACAGCACCTACGGCGACCGCGGCCGCGAAGCCAACGGCGCAGGCAGTTGCCCCGGCGACCTGCGGGTGGGCTGGCTGCCGTATGAAAGCCTGGGCCTGCAGGTTCCGGTGCGCTCGCAGCGCCTGCGCTACGGCGTCCATCGCGGCACCAACGCCGACCTCGTCGCGCCGCTGCATGGCGCGGTCGACGGTCCGGACCTGGAGGGCACCGGTGGCCTGGCCCGGGCGCTGGCAACCGCCGCGCAGGCCGCACCTTCCACCGACCAGCCCCATTACTCAGGCGCCGTCCCGGCCCTGTCCTCGGATACCTGCGCCAGCGCCGAGCCGGTCAACCCGGCGTTCGTCCTGGCCGCCCCGGCCACGGACCGCGATGTCGATGGCGCCATCCACCCCGGTTTCGATGGCCCCAACCGTGGTTTCGCGACCAGCAGTCCGTGCGTGGCCCCGCCCGCACGCCCCGCAACCCGTATCTACGACGACGTGGTGGTGGCGGAAAGCGCCACCACCCTGCTCGGCTGGCTGAGCACCGCCACCCGATGACATTCCTCCGCCTTTCCTGAAGGTCCGAATCGATGAGCCCGAACCCCTCCACACCCCGGTACCGCACTGCGCCGCGCCTGCTTGCCATCGCGATCGCCACGATGGTGCTGGCTTCCTGCAGCACGCCGCGCAGCGTCCGGTCCATGCCCAAGACCGAGCACAAGGCGCTCGAGCGCGTCGGAGCCACCCTGGCCGAGGAATCCGCACGCCTGGCCGAGCGCCACGACAAGGTGCGCGAGGACATCGAGCGGCAGGCGCCGGCTCCGGAGCCGCCGGTTCCGATGGCTCCGGTCTACGACCCGCTGGAGAACAGCGTGGTCAGCCTGAGCATGTACGACGCCGACGTGGGCCAGTTGCTGTGGGCCCTGGCCGGCGAGCTGAAGATGAACCTGATCGTGGACCCGCGGGTGCTGGAACAGCGCCAGCGCGCCAGCCTGCACCTGCGCAACGTGACCGCGCGCGAGGTCTACAACCACATCCTGGAAGCCTTCGACCTGCATGGCGAGGTGCGCGGCGGCGCCCTGATGGTCTCGCAGATGAGCGAGCGCATCTTCAACGTGGACATGCTCGACTCGAGCATCGCGCTGGACCTGTCCACCGGCGGCGACGTGTTCGGCGCCGGCATGCAGAGCGCCGGTGGCGGCGGCCAGTCCCTGCGCGGCAACCTGACCATGACCGGCGCGATCGGCAAGGACAACGACCCGTACAAGCAGCTCGATGCCGCGCTGAAGACCATCCTCGGCACCGACCAGCCCGCCGCCGCGGCTGCGCGCGGTCCGGATGCTCCGCCGCCGCCGGAGAACGCCCGGTTCAACCTGGACCCCGGCAGCGGCACCCTGTACGTGCGCGCCCGGCCCTCGCAGATGCGCGCGGTCGAGGACCTGATCGACCACAGCAAGAAGAAGCTGCGCCGGCAGGTGCTGGTGGAGGCGCAGATTCTGGACGTCTCGCTCAGTGACAACTCCAACTACGGCGTGGACTGGAATCTGCTGCGCAACCGCGTGGCCGGCCTTTACGGCACCGATCCGGGCATCGTCACACCCATGCCGGCCATCCCCGGCGACCCGGACCTGGGCATCCCCGCAGACCCGAACCTGCTGCCCTACCAGCGCTACGGCCGCTTCGACGCCCAGCGCCGGCAGATCGTGTTCCCCAACCAGACCCTGGGCTCGAACGTGGGCCGCGCCGCAGGCCTGAGCTACGTCAGCGACACCTTCTCGGCCGCAGTGAACGTGCTGCGCAGCTTCGGCAACGTGAAGGTGCTGTCCAATCCCAGCGTGCGGGTGCGCAACGGCAGCCCGGCCTACCTGAGCGTGGGCACCAACATCCGCTACGTCACCAAGTCCACCACCAACGTCTCCAGCGGCGGTGGCGGCTTCAACACCTCCTCCGACATCCAGACCGACTCGCTGTTCTCCGGCGTGGTGATCGGCGTGGCGCCGATGATCCACGAGAACGGCTCGGTGGAGCTGCTGGTGCACCCGATGCAGACCGAGGTGGAGCCAGCCAGCCTGGCGCTGCGGGAGTTCCCCAATGGCAACGCGGTGACCCTGCCGGTGATCAACGTCAAGGGCATCACCACCACCCTCAACCTGCGCGATGGCGACACCGTGATGCTGGGCGGCCTGATCGACCAGCAGGGCGGCATGGACGATCGCGGCATCCCCGGCCTGTCGGACATCCCGGGCCTGGGCCGTCTGTTCGGTGCCCGTGAAAAGACCCACAAGACCCGCGAGCTGGTCGTGGTCCTGCGGGTGAAGGTGATCTGATGAGCCTGATCTACGACGCGCTGCGGCAGTCGGCACCCGGTGCCGGCGCAGCCGTGTCCGCGTCGTCGCAGCATCTTCCTTCGGGGTGGTGGCGTCGCCCGTTGCCGTGGCTGGTCGCCGGCGTGCTGGTGGCCGGGCCCCTGGGCTTCCTGCTGGCCCGCCAGGCCGCGCCGGCGCCGCAGGCCGACGCCGCACCTGCGGCGGTCGTGGCCGATGCCGGAACCACGGCCACGCCACCCGCGGCCGCGCCGTTGCCGCCGGCCGCCGCGCCCCCCGATACCGACACATCCCAGGCGCCCGTCGCGGCCGCCACCGGGGTGGCAATGACGGCCGATCCTGCACCGGTCGCGGACCCTGCCGCGCCCGTCGCCGCGCCATCACCGGCCACCCCCGTCGTGGCCGCATCGACCGACGCCGCGCCGCCCGCCCCACCGGCGCCTTCCACTGCGGAGCGCGACGTCCAGGTCGTGGCCTCGAAGATCGAAGTCTCGGTCTCGGACGGTTCGAGCAACCGCCGCGGAACGGTGGATGCGGTCGATGCCGATGCCGCCCGGGTGCGCGAGGCGATGGCGGCCCTGCACGTGGCGGTGGGCGATGGCGACGACGTGGCCGTGCATGCGGCGATCGAACGGCTGCAGTCCCTGCTCCCGGCCCAGAGCCTGACCCTGCTGCGCGCCCGGGCCTGGGCCGCGCACGGACGCGGCGACCTGACGGAAGCCGGCCGGCTGTACCGCACCATCCTCGACCGCGTGCCCGACGACGAGCACGCCGGCATCAACCTGGCCCTGCTCGATGCCCGCCGTGGCGACGTGGACGGCGCGCGGGCGCGGCTGGACCGCCTGGCCTCGCGCAGCGCGCGCTCGCCGCAGGTGCTGCGCGCCCTGGCCGAGCTGGAGGCCACGCAGCGATGAACCCGGCCCTGGCCCGCCACCTGGAAACGCTGGGGCTGGAACGCGCGCCGTTCCCGCCCACGCCGGACGCGGCCGCGTATTTCCAGACGCCGCTACTGGAGCGCGAACTGGTGGAGGCCACCCATGCGCTGCGCACCCGCGCCGGCTTCGTCCTGCTCACCGGCGAGGTGGGCACCGGCAAGAGCACCTTCCTGCGCCGCCTGCTGCACACGCTGGAAAGCGAGGGCGTGGCGGTGTCGCTGGTGTTCAACACCTTCCTGCAGGGCGCCGACCTGCTGGCCGCGGTGCTGCGCGACTTCGGCCTCAAGCCGCAGGGCAACCCCGCCGCCGACATCGAACGACTCAACCGCTTCTTGGTCGAGCGCTGGCAGAAGCAGACCTCGTGCGTGCTGGTGATCGACGACGCGCAGAACCTGACCCTGGAGAGCCTGGAGCTGCTGCGCCTGCTGACCGGCCTGGAGACCGGCCAGGAGAAGCTGCTGCAGATCGTCCTGGCCGGGCAGCCGGAGCTGCGCGACAACCTGGACCAACCGCGCATCCGCCAACTGACCAGCCGCATCTGCAAGCACGTACGCCTGGAGCCGATGGACCCGCACCAGACCGGGAGCTACGTCGATTTCCGGTTGGCCGCCGCCGGTGCCGGCGACGGCATCGTCCTGGAAACGGACGCGGCGGCCGCGCTGCACCGCGCCAGCGGCGGCAACCCGCGCCGGATCCACCTGATCATGGACCGCTGCCTGTACGGCCTGTACGCACGACCACCAGGACGGCGCCGGATCGATGCGCGCCTGGTCCGCACCGCCGCCGCCCAGTCCGGTGCCCTGCCCGCGCGCCGGCGGCGATCGCCGGCGCTGGCCGCCGCCGCCTCGGTGGGCGTGGCCGCCTGCCTGGTCCTGGCCGGGCTGGGACTGCGCGGTGCCGAGTCGCGCGCCGACGACGCCGCGACCGCCGCCGCAACCGCACCCACGGCTGACGCCGTCCCCGTCGGTACCGGTTTCGACCCCGGCTGGCAGGGCTGCCTGCAGCGCTTCGCCCGCGGACAGGCGCACCTGCAGCCGGTCAGCGACGCCTGGGCGCAGCGCCTGGCCGGGCGCGCGGACGTGTGCCTGCGGCGCGAGGCCGGCGGCTGGTCCGCCGCCTGGCCGGTAACCCTGCGCGCCGAGCATTTCGTGTCCGCCGCCGCCAACGACCGCGTGCGCGAGGTACAGGCGCTGCTGCGCGGCGAAGGCCTCTACGACGGCGCGCTGGACGGCCTGTACGGCCCGCGCACGCGCCAGGCGCTGGCGCGCTTCCAGGCCGGCAACGGCCTGCCCGCCACCGGTGCCCCGGACCCGGCCACGCTGTTCCTGCTCGATGAGCGGATGGCCGGCACGGCATCGCTCCAGCCCCCCCACACGCCCCCTACTTCCACGGAATCCACGCACCATGGCCACGGTTGATCCACGGGCCGAACGCCCCGCCCCCGCACCGCCCGGCCGCGAACAGTCGCGCCTGGGCGAGCTGTTGCACGAACGCGGGCTGCTCGACTCGGCGCAGTTGCTCTATGCGCGGCAGAAGAACCAGGTCGAGCAGCAAAGCTTCGGCCGGCTGCTGATCCAGCACGGCCTGGCCAACGAATCGGACATCGTCCGCACCCAGGCCGAGCTGCAAGGCATCGAGTACGTGCAGGTGGACACCCTGCACGTATCCGAGCCGCAGGTGCTGGCCCTGTTCAACCGCGAACTGTGCCAGCGCCACCAGTTCCTGCCGCTGCGCCGCGCCGAGGACGCGCTGGAGGTGCTGCTGGGCGACGCCGACCCGCCGGCGGTGGCGCAACTGGTGCTGCAGCGCTGCGGCCTGCGCTGCCGTTTCGTGCAGGGCGAGTACGGCAAGGTCGCGCGCCTGATCCGGCACACCTACTACTTCGCCCAGAACCCGGTCGAGAGCCTGCTGGAGCGCGAGATCAAGCGCCTGTCCTCGGACAGCGACCACGCCTACAGCCCCGAGCGCCTGCTCGACTACCTGCTGCACTACGCGGTGCGCGAGCGCACCACCGACATCCACATCGCGCCCTCGGACAACAGCCTGCACGTGCTGTTCCGCGTGGACGGCGTGCTGCGGCCGATGTTCGCCATGCCGCCCACCCTCTCGCGCCTGCTGGGCTACATCAAGCTGGCCGCGGAGATGGACATCTCCGAGCAGCGCCGCCCGCAGGACGGCAGCTTCCGCGCCACGGTGCTGGACTCGGCGCTGACGGTGCGCATCTCCACCATCATCACCGACGCCGGCGAGCGCATGGTCATGCGCCTGCTGCCCGAGCACAGCGACCTGGACGGGCTCAAGGAGCTGGGCTTCTTCGACGAGGACGTGGCCGCGCTGGAGCGGCTGTTCGCGCGCCCGGCCGGGCTGATCCTGATCACCGGCCCCACCGGCTCGGGCAAGAGCTCCTCGCTGCACGCCGCGCTGCGCATGCAGTCGCTGATCGAGCGCAACGTGCTGACGGTGGAGGACCCAATCGAATACCGGGTGCCCGGCGCCGGCCAGACCGAGGTCAACCGCCGCGCCGGCTACGAGTTCGGCTCGGCCCTGCGCCACTTCCTGCGCCACGACCCGGACGTGATCCTGCTGGGCGAGATGCGCGACGCCGAAACCGCGCAGGCCGCGCTGGAATCGGCGGCCACCGGCCACCTGGTGCTGTCCACCCTGCACGTGACCAGCGTGTTCGGCGTGGTCCCGCGCCTGCGCCCGCTGGGGCTGGAGGCGCAGATGATCGCCGACAACCTGCTGGCGGTGGTCAACCAGCGCCTGGTGCGGCAGAACTGCCCGTTCTGCAGCGATGAGGTGCCGTTCACCGAGCAGGAACTGCACTGGCTGGAACTGCCTCCCGGCACCTGCGGCCGCCGCGGCAAGGGCTGCGAGCGCTGCCGCGGCAGCGGCTACTACGGCCGCCTGCCGGTGTACGACATCATGATGGTGGACGACGCCCTGGCCAACGGCATCGCCGACGACGTCGGCCGCGAGGCGCTGCGCAACCTGGCCCAGAACGCGGGCTTCCGCGGCATCGAGCAGGTGGCCCGCAACCGCGTCATCTCCGGGCAGACCACCTCTGAAGAGGTGTTGCGCGTGGTCGGCGTGGGGCCCGCGCCATGAACGTCTACTACTACCGCCTGCTGCTCTCCAGCGGCCGCGTGCGCGCCGGCATCGCCCAGCTCTCGGTCGAGCGCGACGCTTCGGCACGGATGTGGCTGGAGAAGAACTTCGACGCCGTGGTCCTGCACCTGTACCGGCTGCCGGGCTGGCTGGCCGAGACCCAGCGCTCGATCTCGCACCTGATCAAGCCCAGCATCCGCCCGGCCGAGCTGGCCGGCATGCTGCGCGACCTGGCGGTGATGACCAGCGCCGGCATCCCGGTGCTGGAGGCCTTGCGCGCGGTCGCCAACGAGGTCGGTGGCGGCCGCGCCTCCAATGCCGCGCGGCTGGCGCGCCGGCTGCTGGAGGAACTGGACGCCGGCGCCTCGCTCAGTGACGCGTTCTCGCGCTACCCGGACTCGTTCCCGGAGACGGTGCGCAACCTCGTCATGATCGGCGACGAAACCGGCACCATGGACCAGATGCTGGGCGAGGCGGCCGACCACATCGAACGCATTTCCAAGATGACCGCCGACACCCGCCAGGCGCTGATCTACCCGGCGTTCGTGTTCTCGGCCATCTTCGCCGCCGGCGGCTTCTGGATCTACTACGTGATCCCCAACCTGGCCGACCTGTTCAAGCAGATGAACGCCAAGCTGCCGCCGCTGACCATCGCGGTGATGGCCGGCTCGGAATGGCTGATCGCCCACATCGGGCTGATCCTGATGGGCCTGGTGGTGGCCGCGTTCGTCGCATGGGTGACATGGCGCTACAGCCGCGCCTTCCGCCGCGCCATCCACTACACCCTGCACAAGCTGCCGATCGCCAAGACCATCATGTTCTCCTCGGGCCTGGCGTTCTTCACCGAGTACATGTCGCTGCTGATCAAGTCCGGCGTGGACATGGTCAGCAGCCTGCAGGTGATGGAGCGGGCGATGCAGGACGAGTACTACCGCGACCGGATCATCGCCATGCGCCAGGTGATGGAGCGCGGCGACCGGGTATCGGCGGCCATGCGCCAGGTCGGCGGCTTCCCGTCGATGATGGTGCGCATGATCGGCGTGGGCGAGGAGACCGGCACCCTGGACTCGCAGTTCGCCCGCCTGTCGGCCGAATACAGCCTGCGCCTGCAGCGGCTGATCACCAACCTGTCGGAAATCATCAAGCCGGTGGTGGTGTTGCTGGCTGGCGGCATGTTCGTGTTCCTGATCGTGGCCCTGCTGCTGCCGGTGTACGACCTGGTGCAGCAGGCCATCACCGGGCCCAAGTTTTGAAGGAGGCCGACACGATGCATTCCCCCAAGACCCGGCGCCGCTGCGGCGGCTTCACCATCCTTGAGATGTCGGTGGTGCTGGTGGTGATCGCGCTGATCATCGGCGCGGTCAGCGTCGGCCGCGACGTGTACCGCAGCGCGATGGCCGAACGCATCGGCAGCGAGTTCGTGCAGGGCTGGATCATCGCCTACGACCGTTACGTGGCGCAGACCGGCACGGTGCCCGGCGACGACCTGGCCAACCCGACCGGGCGCGTCAACGGCAACGGGGACCCGCTGTGCGACCAGGGCAGCACCCAGCGCGAGCTGCGCAACGCCATGCTCGAGCGCGGCGTCTCGCTGCCCGCCGGTCGCGCGGAAGGCCAGGAGTCGCGCTTCGTCTACCAGGACAGCCGCGGGATCCCGCAGGAAATCAGGGTGTGCTTCCTGACCGTCACCGACTGGGCCGAACCATCCACCGGCAACGCCTACACCCCCCGCGTACGCAACGTGATGCGCCTGGAAGGGCTCACGCCCGAGCTGGCCAACCAGCTCGATGCCCGCATCGACGGCCGCATCGACGCCCGCTTCGGGCGCATGCGCGAGGCGACGCCGGGCAGCCTCCAGTACCGCGACGTCTCCGCCATCGGCGATCCGCCGCAGACCTATGCCTGGAGCCGCACCGAGATCCAGGACGCCAGCGGCGGTACCAACGCACCGGACGACCAGTCCACCAGGCTGGTCGCCTACCTGAAGATGAACCAGTAAGGAGCCCAGCCGGCATTGCCGGTGCCCGAACAGGACTATCGACATGAGCATGCCGCACCCTTCCATGCGCATTGCCGCCTCCATCTTCCGCGCCGTTCCCCGCCGCCCTTCCGGCATCGGCCTGGTGCAGGTGATGCTGATCCTGCTGCTGGTGGCCACGACCCTGGCCGCCGGCGCGGTGCTGTTGCAGTCCAGGCGGGCACCGGCGCAGGCCATCACCCAGGAACAGAGCCTGCGCTGGGCGGACGAGGCGGTCACCGCCTTCGCCGCCGCCAACGCCCGCCTGCCCTGCCCGTCGCGCACCGTCCACGGCGTGGAGGACTGCAGCCCGGGCAACGCCAAGGGCTGGCTGCCCCTGCGCACCCTGCTGGGCGCATCCGGGACCGCGCCGCAGATCGGGCCGACCGCCTACATGGTCTATCGCGGCGACGAGGCCGCGCACCACGACCTGACCAATCCCGGGAACGCCTACCAGCCGCCCGGCCTGGACGGGAACGTCCGCGAGATCGTGGTGTCCACCGACGCCGAGGGCGAGCCGACCGCCACCCGCCCGTTCGTGGCGATCAACGGCCTGGACCTGTGCCGTTCGCTCCAGCTTGCCGACGATGGAACCCAGGCGACGCTGGCCCGGGTCCAGACCCAGGAAGGCACCGCGCTGAATGTCGCCTACGGCATCGCCGCGGCCGGCCCGACCGCAGGCGATACCGCGCGCCTGGACGGCAGCAACAGCGCGACCGGCAGCATCACCCTGGACGCGCCGTGGCGAGAGTGGGATTCCGGCTACGACGACCGCGTGCGGATCCGCACCTTCGACGGCGTGGGCCAGATGCTCGGGTGCAGGATGCAGCGCGACGGCACCGCCGCGACCGCCACGGCGGCCGCGCCCGCCGCGCCGTTCGCGCTGATGGCGGCGACGTCGGTGGACGCCTCCACCTACGACGTCTCGCTGGCCGCCATGGACATCCTGGCCGCCGCCGTGACCGTGCACGACAGCCTGGGCGAGCTGCAGGAAAACAACGTGGGCAATACCGAGGCTTCGGTGCTGGATGCCGGCTTCGCCCAGGCCGCCGCGATCGCCTCGGTGCTGCTCTCGGCCGGCCAGATCACCGACGGTGTGTCCACCATGGTCACCGCCGCCACCAGCCTGGTGCGCGCGGTGGCCACCTGTATCGCCTCGCTTGGCGCCACCTGCTGGGAAGTCCCCCTCAAGGCCACCGCGCTGGGCCTGTCCATCGGCTCGGTGGTGACCAACGCGGTCGCACTGGGGCTCAACGTGGGCGCCCTGGTGCCCACCGCAATGGCGCTGGCCAAGACCATCGACGCACGCGACCGCGCCAAGAAGGCGGCCGCAAAGAAACCCAAGGACCTGAAGTCTGCAATCGACGAGCTGGCCTGCTCCCTGTACGGCGGCGATCCGCCGGACCTGGGCTACAACCCGTGCAGCCCGGACAGCAAGGTCAAGATCGGCGAGGACGGCGAGCCGGTACTCAAGCGCGACGCACAGGGATTCCCCATCCCGGTCCGCGACGAGGACGGCAGGCAGTTGTTCGACACCAATGGCAAGCCGCTGTACGAGTACGTGTACGTGGTCGACGACAACCCGCCGGGCCTGGACGACAAGCGCGACCAGGCCAAGGCCCAGTGGGAGGCCTTGAAGGAACACTCCGACGTGTTGCTGGTCAACAGGATCGCGCCCTGGAGCGGCGAATACGCCGATGCCGCGCAGTCGACCCGGATCGCCGGGCGCATCAACGAGGGGGCGTCGTGGGAGTTGCACGGCAAGCGCTATCAGACGATCAAGGTCACGTGCGTCCCCGGGCAGGACGGGAAGGGTGAATACATCCCGGACGGAAGCAACTGCAAGTACGTGGGTTCGAAAACCGAGACCGTGGAAGGGAATACGGTGACGACCCTGCTGGGCACGCATGACCGGAAAGAAGAAACCGTCTTCAACTGGGACCTGGCAGTGCGCGATGCCATCGCCAAGCGCAAGCTGGCCGAGCGCTGGGCCGAGAACAACCGCCGGGTCGGCGAGATCGACCGCGAGGTCGAGGAGCTGCAGAAGAACTGGAACCAGTGGTTCGTCGGCACCTCCCAGGTGGAATCGATTTATGCCGGCATGGTGCGGGAAAGGAACAAGTTCTGCGCCCTGCCCCAGGGCGACAGGATCAACTTCGAGAAGTGCGAAAGCGCCAAGGAGGGGGTCACCTACATCAACACCTGCCGCAAGGGCACCGGCAAACTCGACCAGAATGGCAACCGGATCACCGAGGTCGACACCGATCCGCTTGCCAACTGCAGGCTGCGCATGCAGGAGCGCCTGGACAACACCAGGGCGGAGAAGCAGAGCGCAGCCAACGCCCGCAGCGCCGCCGCCACGGCTTACAACAGCGCCCTAGCGCCCTGGATGGCCTATCCCGACGGATGGTTCTACCACGCGATCGAAGTCATCAAGGACTCGGACGGCAATCCCATCCGCTACGACTGGCTGGACTCCAGGAACGACGACCGCAACCGCGAAACCTATTACGTGGACTGCGTGATCAACGAAGTCGCCTCCAGTTGCGCCCAGACCCGGCGGCTGCCCTACTACGCGCCCGAGCCCTACTACAACGGCTGGGGGTACGACAATGAGCCCCAGATCTACCCCGCACCGCGCCTGCTGGTGACCAGCAACCTGGAGATCTACGGCAAGAACACCTGCAATTTCTTCAACAACACGTGGTGGTGGGGCGGCTGGGGGGACGCCCGATTCCATGGAATCTACTGCCAACGCTATCCGTACAACCGTGCCTACGAAGACTGGGACCGGGCCAAGGACGCCACCTTGGAGGCCGAGAAGACCTACGAAGGCCTGCGCGAGCAGTTCGACAAGCTCAAGGCCGAGTACGACGACCTGCGCAACCAGGGCGAGGTGGGCCCGAATGGAGCCATCACCAGCCCGATCGGCTTCGGCGCCGAGCCGGCCCTGGAGCGTGCCGACTCGCGCGGCTCGGTGGGCGCCCGCCCGGTACAGGCGGTGACGCCGTGACCGTGCGTGGCCTGCGCCCCCTGCAGCAGGGCTGGTCGCTGGTCGAGCTGGCGGTGGCGCTGGTCATCGCCGCGCTGCTGATGGTGCTGCTGATCACCTTGCTGCCATTGGGCAACCAGGTGCTCGACCAGGACCGCCAGCAGCGGGAACTGGCCCAGGCCGAACAAGCGCTGCTCGGGTACGCCCGCGCGCACGCGCAGATGCCCTCCGCCGACAGCGACGGCGACGGCCGTGCCAATGGCGGCGCCAATGCCGGCTGGCTTCCCGTCCACGACCTGGGCCTGTCGCCACGCATGCGCATCCGCTACCAGGTACAGCCGCACCTGGCGCTGCCCCCGGCCGAACTGTTCCGGCCGCTGGTCTCTCCTGAGTTCGCCAGCCAGCTCTCCACCTCCGCCAACGGCCTGGACCTGTGCATGCGCCTGCTGCTGGACCAGCGCGGCAACGTGCCGATGGCCGGACTGGGCATGCCGGTGTCGTTCTACCTGGCACACTCGGGAGGTCGCGGGCATGACCTGGCGCGTGGCGCCGAAACCTGGGACCCGACCGCGCAGGCACTGCCCGGCGATGGCAACAGCCCGGTGCTGACGTCGGCGGCCGGGCCGGGAGAGTTCTCCTCGCGCCTGGCCTGCCCGGACCTGCTCGCGCGCGCGCAGGGCAGCGCCCAGGCCGCGCTGGCGTCCTGGAGCGCGGTGCGCATGACCGAGTTCAATTACAAGTTCCGCCAGTTCGACGTGAAGATCGCCGAACTGACCCTGGACCAGGCCCAGACCGGACTTGCCTTTGCCGCGGTGGGTCTGGCGATGGCCATCGCCGACGAAGCCATCGCCATCACCCTGGTCGCTGCCGGCTGGCCACCGGAGGGGTTCGCCATCGGCGTGGGCATTGCCGAGAACATCGTGGCGCTGGCCTCCATCGGGTTTGCCGCCTACCAGGTGGCGATGGCGACCGACGACCTCAAGAGCGCCGAGGAAGGCGTCGAGCTTGCCAAGCAGGTGGAAGCCGACGTCGGTCTCTACCTGGACAAGGTCAAGGCGCTGCACGCCAATGCCAACCGGAAGGCCATCACCCTCGACAACGCGGGGCTTACCCCATGACCTCCATGTCCGTCCGCACGAAACGGCAGCGCCCCGCGCCGCCTGCGCGGCAAGCGGGTTTCTCGCTGATCGAACTGACCGTGGTGCTGGTGATCCTGGGCATCATCGGCATCCTGCTGGTGCGCTGGATCGGCATGGAAACGGCCGACCGCACCCACGCCACCCAGCGCGACCTGCTGCAACGTGGCGACGATGCGCTGCTGGCGTTCGCCGCCATCCAGTCGCGCCTGCCCTGCCCCGACGCCGACGGCGATGGCCGCGAGGACTGTGCCGGCGCGCTGGCCGTGGGCGCACTTCCCTATGTGACGCTGGGCCTGCCGGACCGGCGCGCATCGGGCATCCGCTACAGCGTGCTGCGCCGCACGGGCGGGGTGCTCACCGTTCCCGACTTCGATGGCGCCACCTGGGACATGTCCACCGATGCCGACCTCGCGGCGCTGCACGACCGCGCCATGACCCTGCAGGTCATCAGCAACTCCCCGAACATCGAACCGGCCCACCAGATCCGGCTCTGGAATACCTGCGACCACCTGCCTGCCGGCTCGCCCACCTGCGACGACCTGCCGCAACTGCGATCCAACGGCCTGGACCTGTGCGAAGCACTGCGCAACGCCAGCCTGCTGCCGACCAGCGCGGGCTTCGTGCATACCCTGCGGGAAGACGGGTCGGGCGAGATCGCCGGCAACGTGGCCTACGCACTGGCCATTCCGGACACGCTCAACCCGGCGCCACTGCATACCGGCGCCTCGCTGGCCTTCCATTCCCCGCGTCGTCCCGCCGGCGGCCCGGACCACTACCAGGACAAGGTGCACGCCGTCGGCCTGGACCAGCTCTGGACCCGGTTGCGCTGTGGCGAAAGCTACGGCCCGGCCATCTACGCGCATGCCAACGTGGCCGTGGCGGCGCGACTGACCACGCCGGCCATGCACAACTATGTCGAGCAACTCGGGATCATGCTGGACCTGGCCAGGGCCAACAACGACAGCGCCGATGCCGGGCTGGTCGCCGCCGCCGCCCAGATCACCAGCGCCACCGCCGGCGTCCTCGACACCATCGGCGAGACCTTCGAGACCTACGGCGCCTGGAACTGGCGCGTGGCGGTGGCCACCGCGGGGATCGGCACCGCGGTGGGCGGCATGATCGCCGCCGGCGTCATGAAGGGCTTCGCCACCACCTACGAGAACCGCTCGCGCCAACTGCTCACGGAATTCAAGACCGACCAGGACTTCCCACGCCAGTCCGAAGTGCTGGAAGCCGCGATCGAGGCCGAGGCCCAGCGCGCCAACATGCTGGGCATCTACCCGGATGCCGCGGCCCGTTTCGCCGCCACCCAGTTCGGCGCCGCAACGCCTTGACCCGGTGTCACGCGCCCAGCGAGAGGAGCTGCCCGGCGCCGACAGCCCGCAGCCGCGGCGCGGCCTTGCGCCTGCACGCGCCACGGATGCGCTCGGCCAGTTCGCTGGTCTCGCGCAAGGGCACCTCGCCCAGGTCTCCCTGCAGGCGATGCACCAGCTTCCGGTAACACGCCAGCGCCATGTCCGGCTCCCCCTTCTCGGCCAGGATCCGCATCAGGGCGCACTGGTGGCCCTCGTTCCAGGGGTCCTGCGCCACCAATTGCCGCGCCAAGGCCACGGCGGCACGCCAGTCACCCATGGCCGCGGCGGCATCGCGCATGCGCTCGCGGGCCGCGGACAGGCGCTGGGCGAACCAGGCGCGGCATTCGGCCAGCCACTCGTCGAACTCCTCGCAACCCTCGAACCCGATTCCCTCCAGCAGTGTGCCGGCGTCGGCCAGCCAGGCCGCGACACGGCGGTCCGGGCCGCCATCCGAGCCAGCAGCATCGATCAGGTCGATGTCGAACAGGCCGGCCGACGCCACCGGGCACAGCCGCACCGACTCGCGGTCGATCTGCAGTACGCCGTCGCCGACGGCCGTGGCCACCGCGCGATTGAGGTTGGACAGTACCTGGCGCAGGTTGGTCAGCGCGGCGCGCTCGTCCAGGTCCGGCCACAGCAGCGCGGCCAGGCGCGTGCGCGGATGGCGGCGGCCGCGTTCCACGGCCAAATAGGCCAGCACGGCCCAGCCCTTGCGGTATTGGAGTGCCACCTCCGAGGTGCCGGTGCCGATCCGGCACTCGCCCAGCAGCCGGATCGGGGCGCCGGGCACGGCGGTACCGGCATCCCCCGACGCCGGCGCGCCGCAGGATATAAGGCGGTTGGTTCGCATGGTTCTCCCCCTTTGCGGTTACTGAATGCGAAAGGCGCTAAGCCTTCCTCAACCATAGCAACCGGAAGTTGCAGCACAAACCCATCATGCTTTTCTCACGCCAGCCGCAACGGTAGCAAACCGCCTCATCCCTCCAGCAACGTACGGTCGCGCACGGCGCCCTTGTCGGCGCTGGTGGCCATCAGCGCATAGGCCTTCAGCGCGGTACTGACCTTGCGCGGGCGCGCCTGCGCGGGTTTCCAGCCCTTTTGGTCCTGGTTGGCGCGGCGTGCGGCCAGTTCCTCGCCGGAGACCCGCAGGTCGATGGTGCGCGCCGGGATGTCGATGCGGATGCGGTCACCGTCGCGGACCAGGCCGATGGCGCCGCCGGCCGCCGCCTCGGGCGAGGCGTGGCCGATGGACAGGCCCGAGGTGCCGCCGGAGAAGCGGCCATCGGTCAGCAGCGCACAGTGCGCGCCCAGGCCCTTGGATTTCAGGTAGCTGGTGGGGTACAGCATCTCCTGCATGCCCGGCCCGCCCTTCGGGCCTTCGTAGCGGATCACCACCACGTCGCCCGCCTGGACCTCGTCGCCGAGGATGCCGGCCACCGCCGCGTCCTGGCTTTCGTAGACGCGGGCGTTGCCCTCGAACACGTGGATGGATTCGTCCACGCCCGCGGTCTTCACCACGCAGCCGTCCTCGGCGATGTTGCCGTGCAATACCGCCAGCCCGCCCTCCTCGGAGAAGGCGTGGTCGAGGTTGCGGATGCAGCCTTGCGCGCGGTCGGTGTCCAGCGAGGGCCAGCGCGTGGCCTGGCTGAAGGCGGTCTGGGTGGGGATGCCGGCCGGGCCGGCCTTGAAGAAGGTGTGCACGGCCTCGTCGTCGGTGGCGGTCACGTCCCACTTGGCGATGGCCTCGCCCAGGGTCCTGGCGTGCACGGTCGGCACCG
This sequence comes from Pseudoxanthomonas broegbernensis, assembly GCF_014202435.1. Taxonomy (GTDB): domain Bacteria; phylum Pseudomonadota; class Gammaproteobacteria; order Xanthomonadales; family Xanthomonadaceae; genus Pseudoxanthomonas; species Pseudoxanthomonas broegbernensis. Next base: position 143,137 of record NZ_JACHGU010000005.1, read on the forward strand.
AGGTATCCAGCAGGCCGGCGCGCGCGAGCTCGGCCAGGATGGCCATGACGCCGCCGGCGCGGTGCACGTCCTCGACGTGGTACTTCTCGGTGTTCGGCGCGACCTTGCACAACTGCGGCACGCGCTTGGAGAGGCGGTCGATGTCGCGCAGGGTGAACGGCACCCCGGCCTCCTGCGCGGCGGCCAGCAGGTGCAGGATGGTGTTGGTCGAGCCGCCCATGGCGATGTCCAGCGCCATCGCGTTCTCGAACGCGGCGAAGGTGGCGATGCCCCGCGGCAGGGCGGCGGGGTCCTCGGCGCCGTACCAGCGGTGGCACAGTTCCACCGCGGTGACGCCGGCGCGCTTGAACAGCGCCTCGCGGTCGGCATGGGTGGCCAGCAGGGTGCCGTTGCCCGGCAGCGACAGGCCCAGCGCCTCGGTCAGGCAGTTCATCGAGTTGGCGGTGAACATGCCGCTGCACGAGCCGCAGGTCGGGCAGGCGCTGCGCTCCACGGCGGCCACCTGCTCGTCGGTGGCGCCCGGGTCGGCGGCCATCACCATCGCGTCGATCAGGTCCAGCTTGCGGCCGGCCTCGGTGCCATCCGCAAGCCGGGTCTTGCCCGCTTCCATCGGCCCGCCGGAGACGAACACGGTGGGCACGTCCAGCCGCAGCGCGGCCATCAGCATGCCGGGGGTGATCTTGTCGCAGTTGGAGATGCACACCAGCGCATCGGCGCAGTGCGCGTTGACCATGTACTCCACAGCGTCGGCGATCAGCTCGCGGCTGGGCAGCGAATACAGCATGCCGTCGTGGCCCATGGCGATGCCGTCGTCCACCGCGATGGTGTTGAACTCCTTGGCCACGCCGCCCACCCGCTCGATCTCGCGCGCGACCAGTTGCCCCATGTCCTTGAGGTGGACGTGGCCGGGGACGAACTGGGTGAACGAGTTGGCGATGGCCACGATGGGCTTGTGGAAATCGCCGTCGCTCATGCCGGTGGCGCGCCACAGCGCGCGGGCGCCGGCCATGTTGCGGCCATGAGTGGAGGTCTTGGAACGGTAATCTGGCATGGGTCTGGAACCGCTGGCTGGGGGGCTGGCGCGGGGTCGGGGCGCAACCTGGGAACGATCGTAGGGAAAGCCCATGGATTGTGCTGCGTTTCCACGGTTGCATGTGCAACCGTGGCCCGCTCCGGGGCTGTGCTTGACAAGGCTCGAACGCGCATGGTTCCCTAGCCGGTATGTTGCATCGCCACACGCCCCCGATGGACCACAGCGCGCGCCACGCCGCGCAGGTGCTCGTCCTCGTCCTTATTACCTCGCCAACAGGTGCGGGACGAAGCGGCGTGTAAGGAAACAAGCCGGATTCGCAAAACCCCGCACCGCAAGGCGCGGGGTTTTTTGTTTTGCGTCTAGCGTTCCACGGAAATATCAGCAGAAACAATCCTTTTACGTCACATTTAACCTTTTCAACTCCGCACAGGACCATGCCATGACCAGCAGCACCTCCCTCCAGCCCAAGATCGCGATCGTCGGCTACGGCAGCCAGGGCCGCGCGCACGCGCTGAACCTGCGCGACTCCGGCTTCGACGTGACCGTCGGACTGCGCCCGGGCGGCCCGACCGAAGCCAAGGCCCAGGCCGACGGCTTCACGGTCAAGACCCCGGCCGAGGCGGTCAAGGACGCCGACCTGGTCGCCGTGCTGACCCCGGACATGGTCCAGAAGAAGCTGTACGAAGAGGTGCTGGCCGCCAACATGAAGCAGGGCGCGGTACTGCTGTTCGCCCATGGCCTGAACGTGCACTTCGGCATGATCGCCCCGCGCGCGGACCTGGACGTGGTCCTGGTCGCGCCCAAGGGCCCGGGCGCGCTGGTGCGCCGCGAGTACGAGATCGGCCGCGGCGTGCCGTGCATCTACGCCGTCTACCAGGACAAGAGCGGCCAGGCCGAGCAGTTCGCCCTGACCTACGCCGGCGGCCTGGGCGGCGCCCGCGCCAACATCATCAAGACCACCTTCCAGGAAGAGACCGAGACCGACCTGTTCGGCGAGCAGGCCGTGCTGTGCGGCGGCGCCTCCTCGCTGGTCCAGGCCGGCTTCGAGACCCTGGTGGAAGCCGGCTACCAGCCGGAGATCGCCTACTACGAGGTGCTGCACGAGTTGAAGCTGATCGTGGACCTGTTCTACGAAGGCGGCATCACCCGCATGCTGGAGTTCGTCTCCGAGACCGCGCAGTACGGCGACTACGTCAGCGGCCCGCGGGTGATCGACGCCTCGGTCAAGGCGCGCATGAAGGACGTGCTGACCGACATCCAGAACGGCACCTTCACCAAGAACTGGGTGGCCGAGTACGAAGCCGGCCTGCCGAACTACAACAAGTTCAAGCAGGCCGACCTGGACCACCCGATCGAGAAGGTGGGCAAGGAGCTGCGCGCCAAGATGGTGTGGCTGCAGGCCAACGCTTCGCAGCCCGACACCGACGACACGACCGACCAGAAGACCGCCGCCGCATGAACGCCAAATCCCCGACAGCGAAAGCGGCCGGGCTGCGCAATGGCGCGGCCTGGGTCGCGCACGCGCTGGAGGCCGAGGGAGTGGACACCATCTTCGGCTATCCGGGCGGCGCGATCATGCCGTTCTACGATGCGCTGGTGGACTCGGGACTGCGCCACATCCTGGTCCGCCACGAGCAGGGCGCGGCGCTGGCCGCCAACGGCTACGCCCGCGCCAGCGGCAGGGTCGGCGTGTGCGTGGCCACCTCCGGCCCGGGCGCCTCGAACCTGGTGACCGGCATCGCCGACGCGATGCTGGACTCGGTGCCGATGGTGTGCATCACCGGCCAGGTCGCCACCTCGCTGCTGGGGACCGACGCGTTCCAGGAACTGGACGTGTTCGGCATGACCATGCCGATCGTCAAGCACAGCTTCCTGGTGCGCAGCGTGGACGAACTGCCCAACGTGCTGGCCGAGGCCTTCCGCCTGGCCCGCCAGGGCCGTCCCGGCCCGGTGCTGATCGACCTGCCCAAGGACGTGCAGGTGGGCAACGCCGCCCACCTGCCCGCGCACGCGCCGGCGCCGGTGGAGGGCGAGCCCGCCCCGGCCGACGCGACGCTGGCGCAGGCCATCGCCGCCATCGCCGCGGCCGAGAAGCCGGTGATCTACGGCGGCGGCGGCATCGGCATCGCCGATGCGGTGGGGCCGTTCCGCCGGTTCGTGGAAGCCACCGGCATCCCGACCGTGCTGACCCTGCGCGGCCTGGGCGCGCTGCCGGGCAACCACCCGCAGTTCCTGGGCATGCTGGGCATGCACGGCACCCGCGCGGCGAACATCGCCGTGCAGGAATCGGATCTGCTGGTGGTGGTCGGCGCCCGCTTCGACGACCGCGCCACCGGCAAGCTGGCTGAGTTCGCGCCGTTCGCCCGCGTCGTCCACCTGGACGCGGACGCCTACGAGATCTCCAAGCTGCGCACCGCCGACGTCGCCCTGCCCGGCGACGTGGCCGCCGGCCTGCATGCGCTGACTGCCGCCGCCCCGGCCGTCGCCAGCCCGGCGCAGCAGGCATGGCGCCAGCGCTGCGACGGCCTGCGCGAGAAGCACGCCGCGCGCTACGACGCCCCCGGCCAGGACATCTACGCCCCAGCGCTGCTCAAGCGCCTGAGCGAGCTGTCGCCCGACGCGGTGATCGCCTGCGACGTGGGCCAGCACCAGATGTGGGTGGCCCAGCACTGTCGCTTCAACCACCCGCGCAACCACCTGACCTCCGGCGCGCTGGGCACGATGGGCTTCGGCCTGCCGGCGGCGCTGGGCGCGCAGTTCGCCTGCCCGGACCGGCCGGTGGTGCTGGTCTCCGGCGACGGCAGCTTCATGATGAACGTGCAGGAGCTGGTCACCGTGGCCCGCTGCAAGCTGCCGGTGAAGATGATCCTGCTGGACAACAGCTCGCTGGGCATGGTCCGGCAGTGGCAGGAGCTGTTCTTCGACAAGCGCTACAGCGAGATCGACCTGTCCGACAACCCGGACTTCGGCGCGCTGGCGCGGGTGTGCGGCATCCCCGCCACCCGCATCGACCGGCGTGCCGACGTGGAAGGCGCGCTGGCCGAACTGCTGGCCGCGCCGGGCCCCGGCCTGCTGCACGTGGTGATCGACGCCCGCGCCAACGTCTGGCCGCTGGTGCCGCCCAACACCGCCAACAGCACGATGCTGGATTCCAACCCCAACGAACAACGCACGGAGCCCGCGCATGCTCTACCGGCTTGACCTGGTGCTGAAGCCCGTGGAGGGCGCGCTGGTCCGGGTGATCGGGATGACCGAACGCCGCGGCTTCGCCCCGCGCGCGATCAACGGCGGCCCGGACGCCAACGACGGCCGCTGGCGCCTGCAACTGGTGGTCGACGGCGGCCGCCCGGCCGAGACGCTCAAGCGCCAGTTGCAGAAGGTGTACGACTGCGAGTCGGTCGAGATCGTGCCGGTGGAAGGCGTCCCGGCGACGGCCGAGGCGGCGCCGTGAACACCCGCCCGGCCGCCTTCCCCGCCGCCACTGCCGCCCGTGCGGAGGCAGTGGTGCGGAGGTGTCTTCTTCGCCATCGCCCGCGAGCCGGCAGCCATGCCCGCCATGTCCGTGATGCCTGATTCGGGCCGCGCCAGCGCCGGCGGCGGGGAGCCCGACGTCGGCGACGTCGGCGTGGCCGAGGTGCTGGCCGCGCAGTCGCGGCTGCGCCGCTACCTGCCGGTCACGCCGATGCACCTGGCCGAGCGCTTCGGGGTGATGCTGAAGCTGGAGAACCTGCAGCGCACCGGCTCCTACAAGGTGCGCGGCGCGCTCAACGCCATGCTGGCCGCGCAGGAGCGCGGCGACCGCCGCCCGGTGATCTGCGCCTCGGCCGGCAACCACGCCCAGGGCGTGGCCTGGGCCGCCTACCGCCTGGGCGTGCAGGCGATCACGGTGATGCCGCACGGCGCTCCGGAGAACAAGATCGCCGGCGTGGCCCACTGGGGCGCCACCGTGCGCCAGCACGGCGACAGCTACGACGAGGCCTACGCCTTCGCGCTGCAACTGGCCGAGCAGAACGACTACCGCTTCCTGTCCGCGTTCGACGACCCGGACGTGATCGCCGGCCAGGGCACCATCGGCATCGAGATCGCCCCGCACGCGCCGGACGTGGTCATAGTCCCCATCGGCGGCGGCGGCCTGGCCTCCGGCGTGGCCCTGGCCCTGAAGTCGCAGGGCGTACGCGTGGTCGGCGCCCAGGTCGAGGGCGTGGACGCCATGGCCCGGGCGATCAAGGGCGACACCACCCTCGTCGATCCGGTCCGCACCCTGGCCGACGGCGTGCGGGTCAAGGTGCCCGGCTTCCTCACCCGCCGCCTGTGCACGCGCCTGCTCGACGACGTGGTCATCGTGCGCGAGGCCGAGCTTCGCGAGACCCTGGTGCGGCTGGCGCTGGAGGAGAACCTGATCGCCGAGGGCGCCGGCGCCCTGGCCCTGGCCGCCGGGCGCCGGGTGGCCGGCAAGCGCAAGTGCGCGGTGGTCTCCGGCGGCAACATCGACGCGGCCACCCTGGCCACCCTGCTGTCCGAGGTCCGGCCGCGGCCGCCGCGCCGGCCGCGGCGGCGCACCGGCGAGGCGGTGGCGGCCGCCGCCGGCGACGATGCTGCAGCGCGCAAAACGTCCCCCGTGGCAAAGCGCCGTCCAACCGCTAACCTGTCCCCATCCGCCACCATTTCCGCGGCCGCGGCCCCGACCGTCCCGCAGCCCGTCAGCGAAGAGGAGTTCACCTGGTGAACGCGCCCACGTCCCAAGCCAGCCCCCAGGCCTCCCCGGCCCGCATCCGGGTATTCGACACCACCCTGCGCGACGGCGAGCAGTCGCCGGGCTGCAGCATGACCCCGCCGCAGAAGGTGGTGATGGCCCGCGCCCTGGCCGAGCTGGGCGCGGACATCATCGAGACCGGCTTCCCGGCCAGCTCGCAGTCCGACCGCGACGCCATGGCCCTGATCGGCAAGGAGCTGCGCGAGCCGGTGCTGGCGGTGCTCTCGCGCTGCCTGCCGGCGGATATCGACATCTCCCTGCGCGCCCTGGAGGCGGCCGCGCGGCCGCGCCTGCACCTGTTCCTGTCCACCAGCCCGCTGCACCGCGAGCACAAGCTGCGCATGAGCCGGCAACAGGTGCTGGACCGGGTGGCCGAGAGCGTGGCCTACGCCAAGCGCCACATCGAGGACATCGAGTTCTCCACCGAGGACGGCACCCGCACCGAAGAGGACTTCCTGCACGAGGTGGTGGCCGCGGCGATCGCCGCCGGCGCCACCACCATCAACGTGCCCGACACCGTGGGCTTCACCACCCCCGAGGAGATCCGCAGCCTGTTCCGGGGCCTGATCGCCCGCGTGCCGGGCGCGGATAAGGTGGTCTTCAGCGCGCACTGCCACAACGACCTGGGCCTGGCCGTGGCCAACACCCTGGCCGCCATCGAGGGCGGCGCCCGCCAGGTGGAGTGCACCATCAACGGCATCGGCGAGCGCGCCGGCAACTGCGCGCTGGAGGAAATCGTGATGGCGCTGAAGGTGCGCGGCGCGTTCTTCGAGGCCGACACCGGCGTGGACACCCGCCGCCTGGTGCCGACCTCGCAGTTGCTGCAGCGCCTGATCGGCATGCCCGTGCAGCGCAACAAGGCGGTGGTGGGCAGCAACGCCTTCGCCCATGAGTCGGGCATCCACCAGCACGGCATGCTGCGCCACCGCGGCACCTACGAGATCATGCACCCGCAGGACGTGGGCTGGGCCGACACGCAGATGGTGCTGGGCCGGCACAGCGGCCGCGCCGCGGTCGAGCAGCGCCTGCGCGCACTGGGCTACTACCTGGAGGAGACCGAGCTGGAACTGGTCTTCGCCGACTTCAAGGCCCTGTGCGAACAGCAGCGCGTGGTCACCGACTCGGACCTGCAGACCCTGATGCACGGCGCCGGCGACGGCGACGGCGACGGCTACCGCCTGGCCTCGCTGACCCTGAGCGACCTGGGCCAGCGCGCCAGCGCCACCGTCGAGCTGTCCGACCCGGACGGCCGCCGCGTGGCCGAGACCGCCGAGGGCGATGGCCCGGTCGATGCCTTGTTCGCCGCGCTGGCCGCCGCCACCGGTGTGCAGTTGAGCCTGGAAAGCTACCAGGTGCACAGCGTCGGCCTGGGCGCCGACGCGCGCGGCGAGGCCAGCCTGAGCGTGCGCCACGGCGACACCGAGTACGAAGGCACCGGCACCAGCCGCGACATCATCGAGGCCAGCGCGCTGGCCTGGCTGGACGTGGCCAACCGCCTGCTGCGCCAGCGCCGCGGCACCGCCAGCGAACAGTTGGCCACCGCCTGATCCATGGGCATGCCGCTCGCCACCGCCCCGCTCGCGGGACGATCCGCATGGCCGCCGCTGCGCGACCGTGCGCATGGCCGCGGCGCCTGCATCCTCCTCGCGCCGCCGCCCGCGCGGCGCCGTGCCGGAACCGGCCACGGGAACGACACCTGATGCCGGCCGAAAGCACCCAGGCAGCCGCGCTGACCTTCGACGCGGCGGTGTACCGCGCGCTCTCGCGCCGGCGGTCCGACACCCCCCATCCGCACAACGGCGCCCCGGCGCCGGACGACGCGCCCCAGGACGCGCCGGGCAAACGGCGGCCGCCGGACATCCCCGCCGCCGCCGGCCACGGTTCGCGAAAATCGTCCGGCTGACCGGCAACGGCCCGCTTCCGACGCCGCCTTGCGGCCGGCATGCGGGCGTTCGGCGCCTCCCGCTTCGCGCGTGCCCCCGGGCCGCCGCCGCCTTTCTCTTCCATCGCTTCCACGAGATCCACGCCCATGCACGCTGACATCGTCGTTCTGCCCGGAGACGGCATCGGTCCCGAAATCATCGCCGCCGCGCTGCCGGTGCTCGAAGCGGTGGCCCGCCGCCACGGCCACGACTTCGCCTTCCACGAGCACGACATCGGCGGCATCGCCATCGACCGCCACGGCCAGCCGTTGCCGGCCGCCACCCTGGAAGCGGCGCAGAAGGCCGACGCGGTGCTGCTGGGCGCGGTGGGCGGGCCGAAGTGGTCCGACCCCAACGCCAAGGTGCGCCCGGAGCAGGGCCTGCTGGCGATCCGCAAGGGCATGGGCCTGTTCGCCAACCTGCGCCCGGTGCGCCCGCACGCCGCGGCGCTGGGCGCCTCGCCGATCAAGTCCGAGCTGCTGGAAGGCGTGGACATCATGGTCGTGCGCGAGCTGACCGGCGGCATCTACTTCGGCGACAAGACCCGCAGCGACACCGACGCCACCGACCTGTGCCGCTATACCGTGGCCGAGGTCGAGCGCGTGGTGCGCCGCGCGGCCGAGCTGGCGCGCAGCCGCCGCGGCCACCTGACCTCGGTGGACAAGGCCAACGTGCTGGAGACCTCGCGCCTGTGGCGCGACGTCGCCGCGCGGGTGATGCGCGAGGAATTCCCCGACGTGGCCGTGGAGCACCAGTTGGTGGACTCGATGGCCATGCACCTGCTGTCCAAGCCGCGCGCCTACGACGTGATCGTCACCGAGAACATGTTCGGCGACATCCTCACCGACGAGGCCTCGATGCTGGCCGGCTCGCTGGGCCTGCTGCCCTCGGCCTCGCTGGGCGCCGGCAAGGCCGGGATCTACGAGCCGATCCACGGCTCGGCGCCGGACATCGCCGGCAAGGGCATCGCCAACCCGTACGCCACCATCCTGAGCGCCGCGCTGCTGCTGCGCCACTCGCTGGGGCTGGAGCAGGAGGCCGCCGCCATCGAGGCCGCGGTGGACGCCGCGCTGCACGCGCAGGCCTTCACCGCCGACCTCGCCGCGCCCGGGCGCGCCCTGTCCACCGGCCAGGCCGCCCAGGCGGTGATCGACCGGCTCGGCGCCTGACCGGCCGCGCGCGACCAAGACATCACATCGACATCCAGCAAAGGGGAGAAAGAGGTATGCCAGTGCCAGGTTCCAGGGAAGAGTTTCTCGAACGGGTCCAACGCCGCGATCCGCACCAGCCCGAATTCCTGCAGGCGGTACGCGAAGTCGCCGCTAGCCTGTGGCCGTTCCTGGAGCGCCACCCGGAATACGCCCGCGAAGGCCTGATCGAGCGCCTGGTCGAGCCCGAGCGGGTGATCCAGTTCCGGATTTCCTGGGTCGACGACCACGGCCAGGTGCAGGTCAACCGCGGCTGGCGCGTGCAGCACAGTTGCGCCATCGGTCCGTTCAAGGGCGGCATGCGCCTGCACCCGTCGGTGAACCTGTCGATCCTGAAGTTCCTGGCCTTCGAGCAGACCTTCAAGAACGCGCTGACCACGCTGCCCATGGGCGGCGGCAAGGGCGGCTCGGACTTCGACCCCAAGGGCAAGAGCGACGGCGAGGTGATGCGCTTCTGCCAGGCGCTGATGCTGGAGCTGTACCGCCATCTGGGCCCGGATACCGACGTGCCGGCCGGCGACATCGGCGTGGGCGCGCGCGAGGTCGGCTACATGGCCGGCATGATGAAGAAGCTGTCCAACCAGGCCGGCTGCGTGTTCACCGGCAAGGGCATCGCCTATGGCGGCAGCCTGATGCGGCCGGAGGCCACCGGCTACGGCACGGTGTACTTCGTCGAGCAGATGCTGCAGTACGCCAGCCGGCAGACCCACGGCGCCAGCGTGCTGATCTCCGGCTCGGGCAACGTGGCCCAGTACGCGGCGATCAAGTCCACCGAGCTGGGCGGCAAGGTGCTGACCTTCAGCGACTCGGACGGCACGCTCTACGCGCGCGACGGCTTCGATGCCGAGGCCATCGCCCAGGTGTCGGACCTGAAGAACCTGCGCCGCGGCCGCCTGGCCGAGCTGGGCGAGGACCCGCGCTTCGAGTACCTGCCGGGCAAGCGCCCGTGGCACATCCCCGCGCAGATCGCCCTGCCCTGCGCCACCCAGAACGAACTGGACGAGGACGACGCCCGCACCCTGGTCGGCAACGGCGTGGTCTGCGTGGCCGAGGGCGCCAACATGCCCTCCACCCTGGAGGCGGTGGACGTGTTCCTGGAATCGGGCACGCTGTACGCGCCGGGCAAGGCCTCCAACGCCGGCGGCGTGGCCACCTCGGGCCTGGAAATGAGCCAGAACGCGCTGCGCCTGTCCTGGCACCACGCCGAGGTGGACGAGCGCCTGCACGCCATCATGAAGGACATCCACGGCAACTGCGTGCGCCACGGCAAGCGCAAGGACGGCAGCATCAACTACGTGGACGGCGCCAACATCAGCGGCTTCGTGAAGGTGGCCGACGCGATGCTGGCACAGGGCGTGTACTGAGCCCTCGCGCTCCCGCGCACGCGAAGACGCCGCCTTCTGGCGGCGTCTTCGTTTTCGCGCCTGGGAAATCGGGGTTGAAGCTTGAAGCAAGAGCGCGGCTTTCGGACGGGGCCGCCGTGTCCCGGGAGTAGGGCGCCCCCCTCGGGACGGCCTCCTGCCTTTACTCGGGTCGTGGCACATCCCTGTGCCACTTGCGCCCTACCCCCGGGACACGACGTCCTCGGCGAGCTTCGGGGACGTGGCTTCTATCGGCCAACAGCGCCGTCTCCTTGGGAACGGCTCGCCACCGTGAAGCGCCCCGGTGCGATGCCTGCTGACGGGAAGTCAAGGAGGAGGTTCCGGCCGCAGGCCGGAACCGGGGGACATGAGCGGCGGCAGGCATCGCGCCGGGGCGCCCCGACGCCGCATCCCATCGCCCGCCCAACACCCAGGCCAGGAAGCCAAGCCCCCGACGTCAGCCCACCGCGCCGAACAGCCAGGGCTGCGCGACCCTGTGCCGCGCCTCGAACGCGGCGATCGCGTCGCGCTCCTGCAGGGTCAGGCCGATATCGTCCAGGCCGTTGAACAGGCAGTGCTTGCGGAAGGCGTCGATCTCGAAGCGGTACTGCACCCCGTCCGGGCGCGTCACCGTCTGCGCGGCCAGGTCCACCGTGAGCGCATAGCCCTCGGTCGCCTCGCACTGCGCGAACAGCGCATCGACCTCGTCGTCCTCCAGCACGATCGGCAGCAGCCCGTTCTTGAAGCTGTTGTTGAAGAAGATGTCGGCGAAGCTCGGCGCGATGATCGCGCGGAAGCCATACTCGTCCAGCGCCCACGGCGCATGCTCGCGCGAGGAACCGCAGCCGAAGTTCTCGCGCGCCAGCAGCACGCTGGCGCCGCGGTAGCGCGGGAAGTTCAGCACGAAGTCCCGGTTGAGCGGCCGGTTGGAGCTGTCCTGCCCCGGCTCGCCCACGTCCAGGTAGCGCCACTCGTCGAACAGGTTCGGGCCGAAGCCCGAACGCTTGATCGATTTCAGGAACTGCTTGGGGATGATCTGGTCGGTGTCGACGTTGGCGCGGTCGAGCGGGGCGACCAGGCCGGTGTGGGTGGTGAAGGCTCTCATCGCTTGTTCTCCTCGGGCCCGCTCAGTTCTGGAACGCCAGGTCGCGCACGTCGACGAAGTGGCCGGCCACCGCGGCGGCGGCGGCCATCGCCGGGCTGACCAGGTGGGTGCGCCCGCCGGCGCCCTGGCGGCCCTCGAAGTTGCGGTTGGACGTGGAGGCGCAATGCTCGCCGGCGCCCAGCTTGTCGGGGTTCATCGCCAGGCACATCGAGCAGCCCGGCTCGCGCCACTCGAAGCCGGCCTCGATGAACACCTTGTCCAACCCTTCGGCCTCGGCCTGGGCCTTGACCAGGCCCGAGCCCGGCACCACCAGCGCCTGCTTCACGCTGGAGGCGACCTTGCGGCCCTTGGCCACTTCCGCCGCCGCACGCAGGTCCTCGATCCGCGAGTTGGTGCAGGAGCCGATGAACACCCGGTCCAGACGGATGTCGGTGATCGGCTGGTTGGCGCGCAGGCCCATGTACTTGAGCGCGCGGTTGATGGAGTCCTTCTTCACCGGATCGGCCTCGCGCTCGGGATCGGGCACGTTCTGGTCCACCGCCAGCACCATCTCCGGCGAGGTGCCCCAGCTCACCTGCGGCTTGATGTCCTCCGCGCGCAGCTCGACCACGGTGTCGAAGCGCGCGTCCGGGTCGGACACCAGCGTCTCCCACACCGCCACCGCCTTGTCCCAGTCCGCGCCCTTCGGCGCGAACGGACGGCCCTTCACGTAGTCGATGGTCTTCCGGTCCACCGCCACCATGCCCACCCGCGCGCCGGCCTCGATGGACATGTTGCAGATGGTCATGCGGCCTTCGACCGACAGGTCGCGGATGGCGCTGCCGGCGAACTCCAGCGCGTGGCCGTTGCCGCCGGCGGTGCCGATCTTCCCGATGATCGCCAGCACGACGTCCTTGGCGGTCACGCCGAACGGCAGCGTGCCCTCCACCCGCACCTGCATGTTCTTCATCTTCTTGGCGACCAGGCACTGAGTGGCCAGCACGTGCTCGACCTCGGAGGTGCCGATGCCGTGCGCCAATGCGCCGAACGCGCCGTGCGTGGAGGTGTGCGAATCGCCGCAGACCACGGTCATGCCCGGCAGGGTGGCGCCCTGCTCGGGGCCGACCACGTGGACGATGCCCTGGCGCACGTCGTTCATCTTGAACTCGAGGATGCCGAAGTCGTCGCAGTTCTCGCCCAGGGTCTGCACCTGCAAGCGCGAGACCTCGTCGACGATCGCCTGCAGGCCCCCGGCGCGCTCGGCGCGGGTGGTGGGCACGTTGTGGTCCGGGGTGGCGATGTTGGCGTCGATCCGCCACGGCTTGCGCCCGGCCAGGCGCAGGCCCTCGAAGGCCTGCGGCGAGGTGACCTCGTGCAGGATGTGGCGGTCGATGTAGATCAGCGAGGAACCGTCGTCGCGACGGGTCACCTCGTGCATCTCCCACAGCTTGTCGTACAGGGTCTTGCCGGCCATGCGCTGCCTCGGATCGTGTCTGGCGGTGGCGGGAATGCGGACCCCGCCGGCTGGGGAATCATCCTGCCGCCTTGCAATCGATAACTCAAATGCATATTTTTTATCCATTCGATTCCTATTGGGAATTATCATGGACTGGGCCAACCTCACCGCCTTCGTCGCGGTGGCCGACCAGGGCGGCTTCTCGGCCGCCGCCGAATCCCTGCACCTGACCCAGCCGGCGGTGAGCAAGCGCATCGCCCTGCTGGAGGAGTCGCTGCGGGCGCGCCTGTTCGACCGCCTCGGCCGGCAGGTGGTGCTGACCGAGGCCGGGCGCCTGCTGCTGCCCCGCGCCCGGCAGATACTGGCCGAGGGCGAGGCGGCGCGGCGCGCGCTGCAGGACCTGGACCAGGACATCGGCGGCCGGCTCAGCCTGGCCACCAGCCACCACGTCGGCCTGCACCGGCTGCCGGCGCTGCTGCGCCGCTTCACCGCGCAGCATCCGCGCGCGGCGCTGGACATCCGCTTCATGGATTCGGAGCAGGCCTATAACCAGGTGCTGCAAGGCGAGGTGGAGGTGGCGGTGACCACGCTCGGCCCGACCGAGGCGCCGCTGCGCTCGGCCCTGGTCTGGCACGACCCGCTGCAGTTCGCGGTCGCCCCCGACCACCCGCTGGCGCGGCTGCCGAAGGCAACGCTGGCCGACATCGCCGCCCACCCGGCGGTGCTGCCGGACCCCAACACCTTCACCCACCGCATCGTGGCGCAGACCTTCGCCCGGCGCGGGCTGGCGCTGCAGGTGCGCATGACCACCAACCACATGGAGACGATCAAGATGATGGTCTCCGTCGGCCTGGCCTGGAGCGCGCTGCCGCATACCCTGCTCGACGCCCAGGTCCAGGTGCTGCCGGTACCGGGCGTGCAGCTTGCGCGGCGGCTGGGCTACGTGGTGCATGGCGGCCGCACGCTCTCGCGCGCGGCGCAGGCGTTCGTCGGACTGCTGGAGGAAGAGGCCTCGTCGTCCTGATTTGCAGATCTGCGCGAAAAGCGGCGGCAAGGTTGCCGAGGGTCCGCGGTGATCCCGCCCGACCTCCATGTCCCCCGGTACCGGCCTACGGCCGGCACCTCCTCCTTTACTTCCGGTCAGGCGGGATCACCGCGGACCTTCCACGCATGGCCGGCGCCCTCGTAAAAAACCGCCGGCCCTCTCGAAGCGCTCCGATGCAATGCCTGCCGACGGGAGGTAAAGGAGGAGGCAGCGGCCGCGGGCCGATGCCGGGGGGCACGAGCGGCGGCAGGCATTGCATCGGAGTGCCGCTGCCATCTCACCGGCTTTCGGCTTTCGGCTTTCGGCTTTCGGCTTTCGGCTTTCGGCTTTCGGCTTTCGGCTTTCGGCTTTCGGCTTTCGGCTTTCGGCTTTCGGCTTTCGACGTCCGGCTTCCGTCAACCCGCCGCCTCCTCCGGCTTCACCCGGAACCAGGCCGCGTACAGCGCCGGCAGGAACAGCAGGGTCAGCGCGGTGGCCACCACCAGCCCACCCATGATCGCCACCGCCATCGAGCCGTAGAACGCGCTGCGCGACAGCGGGATCATCGCCAGCACCGCGGTCAGCGCGGTCAGTACGATCGGCCGGAACCGGCGCACCGTCGCATCGACGATCGCGTGCCAGCGGTCGTGCCCGGCGGCGATGTCCTGTTCGATCTGGTCCACCAGGATCACCGAGTTGCGCATCACCATGCCGGCCAGGGCAATGGTGCCCAGCAACGCCACGAAGCCGAACGGCATGCGGAAGACGAGCAGGAACCAGGTCGCGCCGATCAGCCCCAGCGGCGCGGTGACCAGCACCATCAGCGTGCGCGAGAAACTGCGCAACTGCAGCATCAGCAGGGTGACCACCACGATCAGGAACAGCGGCATGCCGGCCTTGATCGAATCCTGGCCGCGCGCGGAGTCCTCCACCGAGCCGCCCACCTGCAACAGGTAGCCCTGCGGCAACTGCGCGCGCAGATCGTCCAGGGTGGGGTCGACCTGCGCGGTCACCGCCGCCGGCAGCAGCTCGTCGCCGATGTCGGCGCGCACGGTGATCGTGGGCAGGCGGTCGCGGTGCCAGATGATGCCGTCCTCGAACACGTGCCGCAGCCGCGCCATCTGCGACAACGGCACGCTGCCGCCATCGCCCGTGGGGATGGCCAGGCTGCCGAGCATCTCCAGTTGCGCGCGGTCGCCCTCGCCGCCGCGCAGCATGATGCCGACCAGCTCGTTGCCCTCGCGGTAGGTGCTGGCGCCGTAGCCGGACAACTGCGCGGACAGGAACTGCGCCAGTTGCGCGCTGCTCACGCCCAGCACACGGGCGCGGTCCTGGTCCACTTCCAGGCGGACCACCTTGCTCGGCTCGTCCCAGTCCAGGTTGACGTTGACGGTGTGCGGGTTGGCGCGCACCTTCTCGGCGACCTGGCGGGCGATGGCGCGCACCTGGGCGACGTGCTCGCCGGAGACGCGGAATTGCACCGGGTAGCCGACCGGCGGGCCGTTCTCCAGGCGGGTGACGCGCATCTGCAGCTCGGGGAACTGCGGCACCACGTCCCTGAGCAGCCAGTCGCGCAGTTCCTCGCGCGCGTGGATGTCGTGCGCCAGCACCACGAACTGGCTGAAGTTGGTCGCCGGCAACTGCTGGTCCAGCGGCAGATAGAAGCGCGGCGAGCCGGTGCCCACGTAGGCCACGTAGTTGTCCACGCCCTCGCGCCCCTGCAGCAGGGCCTCCAGCTTCCTGGCCTGGGCCTCGGTGGCGCGCAGCGACACGCCCTCGGCCAGTTCCAGGTCGATCATCAGCTCGGGCCGGGTCGAGTCCGGGAAGAACTGCTGCGGCACGAAGCGGAACATCAGCAGCGACAGCACGAATAGCGCCGCCGTCGCCGCGATCACCCACCAGCGCCGGCGCAGGCAGGCATCGAGCAGGCGGCGGAAGCGCACGTAGAACGGGCGCTGGTACGGGTCGCGATGGTGGCCGTCCAGCGGCGCCGGCTCCAGCACGGCGGCGTACTGCGGCCAGCGGTCGGCCAGGCGCTCGCGCCAGGCGCGGCGGCGCGCGGCCAGGCTGCCGGGCCGGGGCGGCCGCGGATGGGCCAGGTCCGGCAGCATCCTGTCGCCCAGGTACGGGATGAACAGCACCGCCACCACCCACGACACCAGCAGGGCAATGGTCACCACCTGGAACAGCGAGCGGGTGTACTCGCCGGTGCTGGAGGCGGCGGTGGCGATGGGCAGGAAGCCGGCGGCGGTGATCAGGGTGCCGGTGAGCATCGGGAAGGCGGTGGACTCCCAGGCGAAGCTGGCCGCGCGCAGGCGGTCGAAGCCCTGCTCCATCTTGATGGCCATCATCTCCACCGCGATGATCGCGTCGTCCACCATCAGCCCCAGCGCCAGCACCAGCGCGCCCAGGGAAATCTTGTGCAGGCCGATGCCGAAGTAGTGCATCGTGGCGAAGGTCATCGCCAGCACCAGCGGGATGGACACCGCCACCACCAGGCCGGTGCGGAAGCCCAGCGAGAAGAAGCTGACCAGCAGGACGATGGTCACCGCCTCGGCCAGCACGCGCACGAACTCGCCCACCGAGTCGCGCACCGCCTGCGGCTGGTCGGAGACCTTGCCCAGCGCCATGCCCGCCGGCAGCGTGTCGCGCAGGCGGGCGAACCGCGCCTCCAGCTCCTCGCCCAGGCGCAGGATGTGGCCGCCGTCCTTCATCGCCACCGCTATGCCGATGGCGTCCTGCCCCATGAAGCGCATCCGCGGCGCGGCCGGGTCGGCGAAGCCGCGATGCACCCGGGCCACGTCCGCCAGGCGGATGGTGCGCCCGCCGGCGCTCACCGGGAACGCGCGGATCTCCTCCACGCTGCGGAACGGGCCGTCCACGCGCAGTTGCACGCGCTCGGAGCCGGTCTCGTAGAAGCCGGCCGGCACCACCGCGTTCTGCCCTTCCAGCGCCTGCCGCACCGCCTGCAATGGGATGCCCAGGGTGGCCAGCTTGGTGTTGTCGATCTCGATCCAGATCTTCTCGTCCTGCAGGCCGAGCAGCTCGACCTTGCCCACGTCCGGCACCCGCTGCAGCTCCAACTGGATGCGGTCGGCGTAGTCCTTGAGGATGGCGTAGTCGAAGCCCGGCCCGGTCAGCGCGTAGATGTTGCCGAAGGTGTCGCCGAACTCGTCGTTGAAGAACGGGCCGACCACGCCCTCGGGCAGGGTGGCGCGGACATCGCCGACCTTCTTGCGGATCTGGTACCACAGCTCCGGCACGTCCCTGGACTTCATCGAGTCGCGCGCCATGAAGATCACCTGCGACTCGCCCGGGCGCGAATAGGCGCGCACGAACTCGTAGCGGCCGGTGTTCATCACCGCCTTCTCGATGCGCTCGGTGACCTGCAGGGCCACCTCCTCGGCGGTGGCGCCCGGCCACAGCGTGCGCACCACCATCGCCTTGAAGGTGAACGGCGGGTCTTCGCTCTGGCCCAGGCGAAGGTACGACCAGGTGCCGATCAAGGCCGCGGCGATCATGGTGTACAGCACCAGGCCGCGGTTGTTCAGCGCCCACTCCGAGAGGTTGAAGCGGCGCATGGGTCAGGGTCCGTGGAGGGGAGACGGGGACCCGGCGACGCCGGGCGCGGAACGCTGCGGGCGATTCATGGCCGCGCCTCCCCGGCGGGCGGCGGGGACGCCGGTTCGAGGGGGCGGTTGTCGCGGTCCACCGGCGCCAGCGGTTCGCCTTCGCGCAGCAAATGGCCGCCGGCGGCCACCACCCAGTCCTGGGCGCGCAGCGCGCCGCTCACCGCCACCGACTCGCTGCCGTAGTCCCCGGCCGTCACCGGTACGCGCACCGCCACGCCGTCGCGCACCACCCACACCACCGCACCGCCATCCTCGCCGCGCTGCACCGCCGACAGCGGCACGCGCAAGGCATGGCCACCGGCCGCGGCCTGCAGGTAGACGCGCGCGCTCTGGCCCAGGGTGGCCTGGTCGGCGACCGCCGCGTCCAGCGCCACCCGCGCCGCGTAGCTGCGGGTCTGCGGATCGGCCGCCGCGGCGATCTCGCGGATGCGCCCGGGCAACTGCCGCCCGGGGTCGTTCCACAGTTCGATCCGGGCCGCGTCGCCGACCTTGTGCGTGCCGATGCCGGCCTCGGGCAGGACGATGGCCACCTCGCGGCCGCCGTCCGCGGCCAGCACGAACACCGTCTGACCGGCCGCCACCACCTGCCCGGCCTCGGCCGAGCGCGAGGCGATCACGCCGGCGTGCGGCGCGCGCAGCTCGGTGTAGCCGGCCTGGTTGCGGGCCACGTCCCACTGCGCCCGCGCGGCGCGGGCCTGGCCGGCGGCGGCCTCGTAGGCGGCCTTCTGCGCGTCGAACGCGGAGCGGCTGACCAGTTGCTGGTCCACCAGCGTGCGATAGCGCTCCAGGTCGCCCTTGGCACGCGCCAGTTCTGCGTCGGCGGCGGCCATTTGCGCCTGTGCGGCCTGCGCCTGCAAGGCCTGGTCGCCGGGGTCCAGTTCGGCCAGCACCTGGCCCTGGGCCACCCGCGCGCCGGCATCCACGTGCCGCCGCACCAGCTTGCCGCCGACCCGGAAGGCCAGCGGGCTCTCCTGGCGCGCATGCACTTCCCCGGGAAACGCCATCCCGGCGCCGGCGCCGGCCGCCTGCGGCTGCACCACCCAGGCCGGGCGCGCCTGCGCCTGCGGCGCCGGGCCGCGGCCGCAGCCGGCCAGCACAAGCACGGTGGACAGCATCGCCAACGTCATCGCGGCCGCGCCGCCGCCCATTCCCTGCTTCATCGCGTGCGCTCCGGTTGCCATGGATGGAAAATAGTGAACCGGGCGGTATGGTATAAATAGAAAACCATGTAGTCTAGTATTCCCGCATGACCCGCAAAACCTCGCCCGCCAGCGCCGCCCCGGCGCCAGCCCGCCCTGCCGGCCCAGGCCGTCCCAAGGACCTGGCCAAGCGCGCGTCGATCCTCGACGCGGCCAAGCGCCTGTTCGTCGAACAGGGTTACCAGGGTGTGAGCATGGACCAGATCGCCGCCGCCGCCGGGGTGTCCAAACTGACCGTCTACAGCCACTTCGGCGACAAGGAGACGCTGTTCTCCGCGGCCATCGCGGCCAAGTGCCGGGAAGTGCTGCCGGACGACCTGTTCGTGCGCCCGCCCGACGGCCCCCTGCACGACCAGTTGTGCGCCATCGGCCATGCCTTCTTCCGCCTGATCACCAGCGAGGAGGCGATCAGCATGCACCGGATGATGAGCACCCCCGGCACCGCGGAGAACGACCTGCGCGAGCTGTTCTGGGAAGCCGGCCCGCGCCGCACCCAGGAAGTGTTCGGCGGCTTCCTGCAGGCGTGCGTGGACGCGGGCCAGTTGCGGATCGACGACGTGCCGCTGGCCTCCTCGCAGTTCTTCAGCCTGCTCAAGGGCGAACTGCACCCGATGCTGATCTGCGGGCTGCGCGCGGGCCACGGCCCGGGCGAGGTGGCGCGGCACATCGACGCCACGGTCGAGTTCTTCCTGCGGGCGTATGCGGCCTGACCTCCTCCACGCCCGGCCGGCGGCGACGCAGGTCCCGGTGACTTCCGGCACTGCGACCCCCGCCCGGCCGGCGGCGATCCTGTCGCGGCGGGCCCTGCCCGGCCCGGTAGTAGAATGCCCGGCCTCCCGCGCTGAATGAGCTGCCATGACGATCGATTACGCCCGTGCCCGTGAACTGATGGTGGAACAGCAGGTGCGTCCCTGGGACGTGCTGGACATGGCCGTGCTCGATACGGTCGGCCGGCTGCCACGCGAAGCCTTCGTGCCCCGGGCGCAGCGGGCGCTGGCCTACGCCGACCTGGAGCTGCCGCTGGGCCATGGTGCCCGGATGATGAAGCCGGTGGTCGAGGGCCGCATGCTGCAGGCGCTGAAGCTGGAGCCGGGCGACAGCGTGCTGGAGGTCGGCACCGGCAGCGGCTACACCGCCGCCTGCCTGGGCGCGCTGGCGCGCGAGGTGGTCAGCATCGAGATCGTCCCGGAACTGGCCGCCGCCGCGCGCGCGCGCCTGGACGCGGCCCGGCTGGGCAGCAACATCCGCATCGAGGCGGCCGACGCCCTGCAGTACACGCCCTCGCGCCAGTTCGACGCGGTCTGCGTGACCGCCGCGGTGGCGCAGGTGCCGGCCCGGTTCCTGGAATGGCTGCGCCCGGGCGGGCGCCTGTTCGTGGTCCGCGGCCGCGCACCGGTGATGGAAGCCGTGCTGCTGCGCCCGGCCGGCGAAGTCAACGCCGCGCCCGCCGAATCGTTGTTCGAGACCGAGCTGGACTACTTGCAAGGCGCCGAGCCGACGCCGCGGTTCCTGTTCTGACCGCCGCGCCGCACGGCGCGGCAACCCTTTCCGAAAGCCCCCACGATGGCCCGCGACGCGACATGGGTCTCACCCGAAGAATAAGGAAGCCGCTGATGATCCGCCGTTCCCTCGCCCTGGCCCTGGCGGCCACCCTGGCCTCCGCCTCCGCGCAGGCCACCGACCTGCTGCAGACCTACGAGATGGCGCGCAGCGGCGACCCGCAACTGGCTATCGCCGAGTCCAACAGCCTGTATACCCGCGAAGGCCAGGTCCAGGCACGCGCTGCGCTGCTGCCGCAGTTGTCCGGCGACGCCTCCCTGCGCCGCAGCCGCAGCGAGATCGAGGGCATCGCCGGCAGCCGCACCAGCACCAGCCGCAGCTACGGCCTCAGTGCCAGCCAGACCCTGTTCAACTGGGGGCAGCTCTCCAGCCTGCGCGCGCAGCGCTCGCTCGGCGCGGCCGCCGAGAAGACCCTGGACGCGGCCAACGACGACCTGATGGTGCGCACCGCCGCGGCCTACTTCGACGTGCTGGTGGCGATCGAGTCGCTGGCCGCCGCCGAGACCAACGAGGCCGCCGGCAAGCGCCAGTTCGACTACGCCGACAAGCGCCTGGAGGTGGGCCTGGCGCCGATCACCGACGTGCACGAGGCCCGCGCCCAGTTCGACGATGCGCGCGCCAACACCATCCTCGCCCGCAACGCGCTGGAGGACGCCTACCAGGCCCTGGCCGAGCTGACCGGCCAGCCGGTGCGCGACCTGCGCGCGCTGCCGGCCGACTTCCGCCCCGAGCTGCCGGCCCTGCGCGCCGGCGCCGACGCCTGGGTGGCCGCGGCCATCGACCAGAATCCCATCCTGCGCGCCAGCCAGCTCCAGGCCGAGGCGGCGCAGGCCAGCGTGCAAACCGCGCGCGGCGGCCACTACCCCACCCTGTCGCTGGGCGGCAGTTGGGGCAAGGACGCGGCCTGGGGCGACAACGTGGGCACCGGCGTCGGCAACGGCGACACCACCGGCACTGCGGTGGGCCTGACCCTGAGCGTGCCGATCTTCTCCGGCGGCGCGACCCAGTCGCGCGTGCGCCAGGCCATCGCCCAGCGCGACATCGCCCAGGACCAGTACGAGCAGCAGCGCCGCGCCCTGGACCGCAACACCCGCAACCTGTACCAGGCGCTGGTGGCCGGCGTGAGCGAGGTCGAGGCGCGCCGCCTGGCGGTGGTCTCGGCGCAGAGCGCCTACGACGCCTCCCAGGTCGGCCTGGAAGTGGGCACGCGCACGGTGCTGGACGTGGTCCAGAACCAGCGCACGCTGTTCGTGGCCCAGGTCGAGTACGCGCGCTCCAAGTACAACTTCCTGCTCAACCGCCTGCTGCTGTCGCAGGCCACCGGCGAGCTGGACGTGGCGCAACTGCGCGAAGTGAACCGCCTGCTCACCGTGGAGGCCGAGGCGCAGCTTGCCTCGCCGCCGGCGCCCGCCGCGCAGTGAACCCAGGCCGGCGGCGCGGGCGCCGCAGGCCGGCGCACCGTGCACACGCCACAGGGCCGCCTCCGGGCGGCCCTTGCCGTTTCATCAGGCGCCGGGGGCGGTGGCCGGCGCGGGCGCGATCTCCACGGCCGCCGGCAGGTCCGTGGCGATCAGGTCCAGCGTCCTGCGCAGCGCGCCGCGGTTGTGGTGGATCAGCGCACCGCCGGCCTCGGTCATCTGCCGGCGCGCGCCCGGGTCGTCGAGCAGCGCCTGCAGCGCGTCGCCCACCCCGGCCGCATCGGCGCCGATGCGCAGCGCGCCAGCGGCCTCCATGCGCCGCGAGATCTCGGCGAAATTGTGCAGGTGCGGCCCGGTGACCACCGGGGTGCCGACCGCCGCCGGCTCCAGCAGGTTGTGCCCGCCCACCGGCTGCAGGCTGCCGCCGACGAAGGCCACCTGCGCGCAGGCGTAGAACGCCATCAGCTCGCCCAGGGTATCGATGACGAACACGCCATCGTCCGGCCGCGGCCAGCGCTCGCGCTGGCGCGTGCCCACCTGCCATCCGGCCGCGGCGGCCAGCGCCTGCACCCGCGCGAAGCGCTCGGGATGGCGCGGCGCCCACAGCAGCAGCAGGCCGGGCCAGCGTGCGCGCAGGCGCCGGTGCAGGGCGACCACCTCCGCCTCCTCGCCCTCGTGCGTGCTCGCCGCGATCCACACCGGCCGGCCGCCGCCCGACGCGGCGGCGAACTGCGCGACGAAGGCGTCCAGCCCTTCCGGCGCGGCCACGTCGTACTTCAGGTTGCCCAGCACCCGCACCTGCTCGCCGCGCGCGCCGAGCGCCCGGTAGCGGCGCGCGTCCTCCTCCGACTGCGCGGCCACGCAGGCCACGGTGCGCAGCGCGCGCCCGATCAGCGGCCGCAACAGCCGGTAGCCGCGCAGCGACCGCGCCGACAGCCGCGCGTTGACGATGTAGACCGGGACGCCCAGGTCGCGGCAGCCGAACAGCATGTTCGGCCACAGCTCGGTCTCCATGATCAGCGCCAGGCTGGGCCGGAAGTGCAGCAGGAAGCGGTCCATGCTGCCGGGCAGGTCGTAGGGCAGGTAGACGTGCTCGATGCGCGCGCCCCACAGCGCGCGCACCCGCTCCGACCCGGTCGGCGTGATGGTGGTGACCACCCAGCGGATGTCCGGCCGCCGCTTCAGCAGCGTGTCGACCAGCGGCGCGGCGGCGTTGACCTCGCCCACCGACACCGCGTGCAGCCACAGGCACGGGCGCCCGGGCTGGGCGCCGTAGGCGGCGTAGCGCTCGTCCCAGCGGCGGAAGTACTCGCGCACGCGGAATCCGCGCGAGACCAGGTGGTACAGAGTGAGCGGGGAAATCAGGTACAGCGCGAGCGAGTACAGCGCGCGTACCGCCGCTTCTCCCCAATCCTTGCGCTTGGCGTGGTCGGACATCGGCGCAGCATAGCCGAGGCCGCGTGCCGCGGCCGTGCCGGCCGCCGTAGAATCCCAGGCCATGACCGCGCCCGATTCCCCGCCGCCGCGCCCGTCCCTCGCCCCGCGCCACTGGCCGATGTGGCTGGGCCTGGGCGCGATGGTGCTGGGCGCGCGGCTGCCGTGGCTGTGGCAGCGCGCCATCGGCCTGGGCATCGGCCGCCTGGCGCTGCGCCTTGCGCGCACCCGGCGGCGCGCGGCCGAGGTGAACATCGCACTGTGCTTCCCGGAACGCACGCCGCAATGGCGGCAGCGGCTGCTGCGCGAGAGCTTCGACGCGCTGGGCATCGGAATGTTCGAGTTCGCGCGCGCGTGGTGGGGCGGCATCGCGCCCATCCGCCGGCATGCGCGGGTGGAGGGCCTGGAGCACCTGCGCGCGCTGCAGGAGCAGGGCCGCGGCGCGCTGCTGGTCTCCGGCCACTTCATGACCCTGGAGATGTGCGGCCGGCTGATGTGCGGGCACCTGCCGCTGGCCGGCATGTACCGCCGCCACCGCGACCCGGTGCTGGAGTGGGCGGTCAAGCGCGGGCGCCTGCGCTACGCCACGGCGATGTTCGCCAACAGCGACATCCGCGGCGCGATACGGCACCTGAAGCGCGGCGGCATGCTCTGGTACGCGCCGGACCAGGACATGCGCGGCAAGGACACGGTGTTCGCGCCGTTCTTCGGCATGCCCGCCTCCACCATCACCGCCACCCACCAGTTGGCGCGGCTGACCGGCTGCGCGGTGGTGCCGTTCTTCCACCGCCGCGAGGGCGGGCGCTACGTGCTGCGCGTGGCACCGCCGCTGCAGGACTTTCCCTCGGACGACGTCACCGCGGATACCGCCCGGGTCAATGCCCAGATCGAGGCGATGGTGCGCGAGGCGCCGGCCCAGTACCTGTGGATCCACCGCCGCTTCAAGCGCCAGCCGCAGGGCCGCAGCACCTGGTACGAACGCAAGCCGGCCGCGCCCTTGTAGGAACCGGCTTCAGCCGGCGGCCGCCATGCCGGTGGGCCGACGACCATTCCCGTTCCCCGGCCGGGTCGCCGACTGGAGCCGCTCCTACGAAGACGGGAACGACGGACGGTCGCCGGCGCGGCCGTGCAGCGCACCGGCGTACAGGCCCGCCAGCAGCAGCAGCACCCCGCCCCAGAAGGTCGAGTAGAACGCCAGGTGGGTGTTGAGCGGGAACACGGTGACCGCCAGCGCCAGCAGCGCCGGGCGGGCGCGCTCGCGCGCCGCGGCACCGGCCGTGCGCCAGCCGCGCCACGCCACCCAGGCGCCGGCCAGCCATAGCGACAGGCCCAGCGCGCCGGTCTCGCTGAGCAGTTCCAGCACGACCTGGTGCGCGTGGTGGGCTTCGCCTTCGCCCCAGGCCGGCACCTGCCCCGGCGCCGGATCGCACGCCGGCCAGGCGCGGCGGAAACCGCGCACGCCGACGCCGTTGAGCGGATGCGCATGCACCATGCAGGCGGCGCCTTGCCATATCCGGGAACGGCCGGACAGCGCGCCGTCCATGCCCTCGCCGTTCTCCTGCAGCGCCAGCGCCGTGCGCGCCACGCGCGCCTGCAGTTGCGGGGATGCGGCGTACAGCCCGGCCAGCGCGATCGCGCCCGCGGCGGCGAAGCCGAGCATCCGCCGCATGCCCAGCACGCGCCAGCCGGAAAACGCCAGCACCAGCGCATAGCTCAGCCAGGCCGCGCGGGCGCCGGCCAGCACGATGGCGATGCCCAGCGCCAGCGCGGCCACGCACCACCCGGCCCCGCCCAGGCGCCGCACCGCGGCCACCAGCACGAACGGCGACAGGCTCGCCAGCACCAGGCCCAGCTTGAGATTGCATGGACCGAACACGCCGCTGAGGCGGTCCGCCGCCAGCGTCTCGGCGGCGCTGCAGGAGCCTTCGCCACCGGCGATGCGATCCAGCGCGTCCAGGCCCAGGAACAGTGGGCTGCCGCCCAGCGCCGCCTGCAGCAGCGCGTCGGCGGTCCATGCCGCCACGATCAGCGCCAGGCCGCCGCCGACCCGGCGCCGGCCCCGCGCATCGTGCATGGCGATGGCTACGCCCCACAGGAACGGCGCATAGCGCAGGTCGGCCACGACTTCCTTCCATGCGCGGGCGCGATCGAGCGCGTCCGGCGCCGACAGCAGTTCCGGCAGCCAGTAGGCGGCGAACACGCACGTCGCCAGCGCCGCCGCGCGGCGATCCAGCGGCAGGGTCCCGCCGCGCGCCACGGCGATGGCCAGCAGCGCCAGGACGGCCAGCGCGCCGAGCGCGAGCACGCCCTCGGCCGGCCCCGGCAGCGGCCACAGCGCCACGCAGGCCAGCACCCAGGCCGGCGTCCAGGCGAAGGCGGCGTTGGCCTGCGCGCCGCGCTCAGTGGGCCAGTTCGGCATACAGCTCCAGCGTCGCTCGCTGCATCGCCTGCAGGGTATGGGGCACCGTCGCGGGCAGAGGGGGGGGCTGCCGCAGCATCGCGATGGCGGCGGCGTCCAGGGCGGCGGCATCGAACGCCGGCACCGCGCCCTGCGGCTGCAGCCGGGCCAGCAGTTCGCCCACGCCGCCATGCGCCCAGCCCAGCACCGGCCGTCCCACCGCCAGCGCCTCGATCACGGTGCGGCCGAAGGCCTCCGGCTTGCGCGAGAGCTGCAGCACCAGGTCGCTGGCCGCGTAGGCCTGGGCGATGTGCGAGGTCGGCGCGGTGAACAGTGCCGCCCCGGCCACGCCCAGTGCCGAAGCCTCGCCTTCCAGCTCGCGCAGGTAGGCCTCGCGTCCGGCCTCGCGCGCGCCGGGCAGCCACAGCCGCGCCTGCGGGAACGGCCCCGCGCGCAGCGCCGCCAGCAGCCGCAGGGCGTCGGCATGGCCCTTCAGCCGCGTGCCGCGGCCGGGCAGCAGCAGCAGCGGGCCGTCGCCGGCCAGTGGCGGGTGCGCCGCGGCCACCGCCGCGCAGGCGGCGGGATCGGGAAGCGGGCGGCGCGGGAAAAGCGCCGGGTCGATGCCGCGCGGGATCACCCGCAGGCGGCGCGGATCGGTGCGCGGGTAATGCCGCAGGACGTAGTCGTGCACCGTCTGCGAGACGCAGACCACGCGCTCGCCGCTGGCCATGACCGCGCTGTAGCGTCCGGGCGAGTTGAGCCCGTGCACGGTAGTCGCCCAGTGCGGGCGCCGCGCCGCCGGCAGCGTGGCCAGCGCCAGCCGGCCCAGCCAGGCCGGCAGCCGCGAGCGCGCATGGACGATGTCCACGCCTTCGCGCAGCAACAGCCGGCGCAGCGGCGGCACGCACCGCAGCGCCAGCGGCGACTTGCGGCCGATGTCCAGGGCGACGTGTTCCGCGCCGGTGGCGCGCAGTGCCGGCAGCAGCCGGCCGCCGGCGGAAACGACGATCGCGCGGTGCCCGGCCGCGACCAGCGCGGCGGCGACTTCCAGGGTGGAACGTTCGACCCCGCCGGACTCCAGCGCCGGCAGCAACTGGACCACGGTCAGGCGGCGCATTGTCGTGGCGGCCGGCGGCGGCGGCCGCGGATCAGTCGACCAACTGGTAGACGGCGCTGCAATACGGGCACTGCGCCTGGCGGTCCGGCGCGTCCTGGATGGCCAGGTATACGCGCGGGTGCGAGTTCCACAGCGCCATCTCCGGGGTCGGGCAGCTCAGCGGCAGGTCGCTGCGGTGCACGGTGTAGCGCTTCTGAGCGTTGGCGGGCGCGGTGGCGGTGGTGGTCATGGCGGGCGCTAGGAAGGCGGAATCCAGCCACGATTCTAGCAGTGCACCCCCCGGCGCGGCCGGAAGGCGGCGTCCCGCAAGCGGCGAACAGCCTTTGGACGAGCGCCCTCGGGTGCGAGCAACGTGCCTGCGCGCAGACATGCGCATCTGCCGACGCACCGAACGTCAAACGGCGCTGGGGTTTGCGACGGCGGAGGGGAGCCGCCGCATCCTGGGGGCAGCGGACACGGTCTCGGTGAGTACGGCCTTTCCCGTAGGAGCGCCTAACGCCTGGGTCGAGTCGCGCCGCGAAGCGGTATCGGATCGAGCAGGGAATCGTTGGCCCTCATTAACTCCATCTGCCGAAACGCCTTTCATACCGCTCCGAAATCCAAACGGAATCCACTGAGCCATTAAATCCAACCACAGCGTCAATGCCGCAGTACGGACAAAGAGCGGTCCGATCGATGGAATCGCCGTCGACCCACTCCACGATCTCAGATGGGATGGAAGCTTGCGGCAGCGCCCATAAAAAACGCCGGCCCGTGTTTGCACGGGCCGGCGCGCGGCGGTGGGGAGGGAGAACCCGCCGGCTTACTCGGCCTTGGGCACCGAGGCCTCGGTGGTGATGCGCAGGGTCACTTCATCGCCCACGTGCGGGGCGTAGGCGCCGACGCCGAACTCGGTGCGGCTGATGGTGGCGGTGGCGTCGAAGCCGATGGTCGGGGCCTTGGACATCGGATGGTCGGCGGCCTTGTTCAAGGTCACGTCCAGCACCACCGGCTTGGTCACGCCCTTGATGGTCAGGTCGCCGGTGACCTTGAGCTTGTTCTCGCCGGCAGCCTCGACCCGGGTGCTCTTGAAGGTCGCGGCCGGGTACTTGGCGGCGTCGAAGAAGTCGGCGGCGCGCAGGTGTTCGTTGAACTTGGCGCTGAAGGCCTCCAGGCCGGACAGCGGCAGGGTCACGTTGACGCTGGAGGCGGCGAGGTCGTCGGCGTCGTACACCAGGGTGCCGTCGACGTCCCCGAAGTTGGCGAACGGGTGGGAATAGCCGAAGTGGCTCCACTGGGCCAGCACGTTGGTGTGGGTGGGGTCGAGGGTGTAGGTCACCGGCGCGGCGAAGGCCGGGCTTGCGGCCAGGGCGGCGAGCAGGGCCAGGGGGGCGGCAGCGGACAGCAGGCGGATGCGCATGGCGGAACTCCTTGTTGGGATGCCGGGTGGCGGCGTGTGTGGGATGGGGATGGGCGTACGGATGGGAGGCGCGGGCCCCGTCATTCGATCCTGGCGGCTTCGTCGAACGACAGCCGCGGCGAGCGCGGATACACGCTGGCCGGATCGCCCCGGCCCAGGTTGACCAGGATGTCGGACTTGACCGCGGTGCCGGCGAAGAAGGCCGCGTCGACCTTGGCGTTGTCGAAGCCGGTCATCGGCCCGGCGTCCAGGCCAAGGGCGCGCGCGGCCAGTATGAGGTAGCCGGCCTGCAACGCCATGTTGCGCAGCGACGGCTTCTCGCGTCCGGTACGGGGGCCGTCGAACCAGGCGCGTGCGTCGGCATGCGGGAACAGGTAGGGCAGCTTGTCGTGGAAATCCTCGTCGCGGCCGATGATCACCGTCACCGGCGCGGCCATGGTCTTGGCATGGTTGCCCGCGTCCAGCGCGGGGCCGAGCCTGGCCTTGGCCTGGGCCGACTTCACGAACACCAAGCGCGCCGGGCCGAGGTTGGCCTGGGTGGGGCCCCACTTGAGCAGGTCGTAGAGCTGGCGCAGGGTGTCGTCGTCCACCTCGCCGCCGAAAGCGTTGTAGGTGCGTGCGGTGCGGAACAACTGGTCGAGCGCGGCGTCGTTCAGGCGATGGGGCATGTTGGATTCCGGAAGCATCGAGGAAGGCTTGGAGCGGCGGTTCGCGCCAGCCATGAGCAAGTGGGTGCCAGTGTAGAGTGTTGCAATCAAGCCATTGCGAAACCCATCCGAAACGAATTGATGACGTTTTTGCAACAATCATCTGAAATCGATGCCTGGCTGCTCACCGACGGCCATGCCGGCAACCTGCGCCAGGCCCAGGCGCTGGCGCGCGCGCTGCAGGCCGAAACGACCACTCCGGCACTCGCGCCGGCCGCGCCCTGGCGCTGGCTGGCCCCGCGCCGGCCGCCGGGCGCCGACCACGCCTTCGGCCCGGCCTTCGCCCGGGAACTGGCGCGACTCCCCGCGCCCAGGCTCGCCATCGGCTGCGGGCGCCAGGGCGCGCTGGCCACCCGGCTGCTGCGCGAGCGCGGCGCGGCGGCGGTCCAGATCCTCGACCCGCGGATCGGCACGCGCCACTGGGACCTGGTCGTCGCCCCGGCGCACGACGGGTTGCGCGGCGACAACGTGGTCGCGATCCAGGGCAGCCTCCATCCGGTCGACGAGGCGTGGCTGGCCGAGGCCGCCACCGGTTTCCCACACCTGCAGGCGCTGCTGCGTCCACGCGTGGCGCTGCTGGTCGGCGGCCCGACCCGGCATGCGCCGTGGACGGCGCAGCGCCTGCGCGAACAGCTCGCGCCCCTGCGCCGGTACGTGCAGGCCGCCGGCGGGAGCCTGCTGGCCACCGTCTCGCGGCGCACGCCCGCCGCGGTCCGGGCCGCCCTGCGCGAGGAACTGCGCGGCGTGCCCGGCCTGCTCTGGGAAGGCGAAGGGCCCAATCCCTACCCCGGCCTGCTGGCCTGCGCCGACCACATCGTCTGCACCCCCGATTCGGTGAACATGCTGTCGGAGGCCTGCGCCACCGCGGTGCCGGTGTTCGTCCTGGACCCGCAGCTCGCGGACGGGCGGATGCGCGCCTTCCTGGATGCGCTGCAGGCCATGGGCCGGGTCCGCCCCGCCGGCAGCGACCTGCCCTCTTTTCCCGTGGTACCCCTGCGCGAGACCGTGCGCGTGGCCGCGGAGGTGCGCAGGCGGCTCGGCCTGGGCGCTGCGGTCCCTCCGCGCAGGTGGCTCGTCGGCGAACCCGCGGAAGATGGTCGCTTCGAGCCGTAGGCGCATGCGCAGGGCGGCGGTGTCGACGGGCCAAGGCCCGGGCGTGCGAGCCCTGGATTGCGGCGTGGAATTCCCGGCTCCACGGCAAGCCGCCGTGCCGCAGCGGCGCGGCTAGGGATCGAAGTCCAGCCCGTGGTCCTGCACCGCACGGCCGATGGCCGCGCGCGCCGCGGCCACCGCCGTGTCCTCCGCCACCCGCCGGGGGCGGCGGTCCAGGGTGCAGCCCAGCCCCGCGTCCACCAATGCCGCATGCGCATCGCGCAGGGCGGACGCCTCGCCATGCGCCAGCCAGCCGCAGGCGGCCAGGGCCTCGGCGATCGCCGGGGTGTCGCGCGGCGCCAGCAGCGCCGGCGCCTCGCCCGCCCGCGCCAGGACGCCGTACTGCATCAGGAACTCCAGGTCGACCAGGCCGCCGGCGCCCTGCTTGAGGTCGAAGCGCGCGGCATCGCCGCGGTCCAGTTCAGCGCGCATGCGCTGGCGCATCTTGCCCACGTCGCCGGCCAGGGCCTGCGGTTCGCGCGGCAGCGCCAGCGTGCGCGCGCGCACCCGTTCGAACTCC
The DNA here is from genome assembly GCF_014202435.1 of Pseudoxanthomonas broegbernensis. Taxonomy (GTDB): domain Bacteria; phylum Pseudomonadota; class Gammaproteobacteria; order Xanthomonadales; family Xanthomonadaceae; genus Pseudoxanthomonas; species Pseudoxanthomonas broegbernensis. The sequence continues at coordinate 173,514 of NZ_JACHGU010000005.1, forward strand.
GCGCACAGCGACGCGTCGCCGGCCACCGCCCGCGCGCGCACCAGCGCCTGGTGCTCCCAGGTCCAGGCGCGCTGCACCTGGTATTCCTCGTAGCTGGCCAGCGAGGACACCAGCAGGCTCTTGCCGCCGTCCGGGCGCAGCCGCATGTCGGTCTCGTACAGGCGCCCGGCGCTGCTGACCGCGCCGAGCAGGCCCACGATCTTCTGCGCCAGCCGTGCGTACCAGCGCGCCGGCTCCAGCGGCCGCGCGCCGTCGGACACCACGGCGGGATCGGCGTCGTACAGGAACACCAGGTCCAGGTCCGAGCCGAAGCTCAGCTCATGGCCACCCAGGCTGCCGTAGCCGATCACCGCAAAGCGCCCGCCCGGCAGCGTGCCATGGGCGGCGACCACCTCCGCGCCGGCCATGCGCAGCACCTGGCCGACCACCGCATCGGCCAGCGCCGCCAATTGGCGCGCGCTCGCCACCGCATCCTGACGCCGGTCCAGCGCCGCCAGGGCGATGCGGAAGCTCAGCGCCTGGCGCACCTCGTTGAGCGCGCGCAGCGCCGCCTCCTGGTCGTCGTCCTGCCCCTGCGCCGCCGCCGCGCAGGCCGCGTGCATGGCGCCCGGATCGGGCAGCGGGCCGGCGACCCGGGCATCGAGCAGTTCGTCCAGCAGCAGTGGATAGGCGGCGATGCGCTCGGCCAGCAGCGCGCTGCGCGCCAGCACGTCCACCAACCGCGCCAGCGCGCTGGGCTGCTCGTCCAGCAACGCCAGGTAGCTGGCGCGGCGCAGGACCGCCTGCAGCAACCCAAGCAGGCGCCGCAACGCCGCATCCGGCTGGGCCGATCGCGCGGCGGCGGCGAGCAGCGCCGGCACCACCCGGTCCAGGCGCGCGCGCGCGGCGTCCGACAGCGCCCGCACCCCGTTGCCGCGGGCGAAGTCGCGCAGCGCCGCATCGGCGCCGTCGGCATCGACGAAACCGGCCTCGGCCAGCGCCTGGGCCTGGCCGCCGCCGGGCAGCGCGCGCCAGTAGCCGCCCAGCGCGTCGGGCGTGGCCTGCCCGCGGCGCGGCACCAGCAGCGCATCGAACTCGGCCGAGACCTGGGCGCGGCGCGCGGCCAATGCCTGGGCCAGTTCCGGCCAGCCGCCGTAGCCCAGCGCCAGCGCCAGGCGCAACCGGTCCTCGCCGTCTTCGGGCAGTGCGTGGGTCTGCGCATCGCGCAGCATCTGCACGCGGTTCTCCAGCCGCCGCAGGAACCGGTAGCACTGCGCCAGCGCCCGCCCGTCCTGCGCGGCGATCTGCCCGGCGGCCACCAGCGCGTCCAGCGCCGGCAGCAGGCGGCGGCCGCGCAGGGCCGGCTCGCGGCCGCCGCGGATCAATTGCAGCGACTGCACCAGGAACTCGATCTCGCGGATGCCGCCGGGGCCGCGCTTGAGGTCATCGGCCATGTCGCGGCGCTGCATCTCGGCCACGATCGCCGCCTTCATCGTGCGCAGGCCGTCCAGCGCGGTGTAGTCCAGATAGCGGCGATAGACGAACGGGCGCAGCGTCTCCAGCCAGTCCTCGCCCGCGGCGGTGTCGCCGGCCACCGCGCGCGCCTTGAGCCAGGCGTAGCGCTCCCAGTCGCGGCCCTCGCGCTGGAAGTACTGGTCCATCGCCGCGAACGACCAGGCCACCCGCCCGGCGTTGCCGAACGGGCGCAGGCGCAGGTCCACGCGGTGGCAGAAGCCGTCGGCGGTGGGCTCGTCCAGCAGCCGCGCCAGTTGCTGGCCGAGGCGGGCGAAGTAGTCCTCGGCGGCCAGCGCGCGGCGGCCGTCGGATTCGCCGTCGCGCGGGTAGGCGTAGACCAGGTCGACGTCGGATGAGAAGTTCAGCTCGCCGCCGCCCAGCTTGCCCAGGGCAAACACCACCAGCCGCTGCGGCGTGCCGTCGGCGGCACGGACCAGGCCATGGCGCTGCGCGAACTCGCGCTCCAGCGCGTCCAGCGCCAGGCGCAGGCAGTTCTCCGCCAGGCGCGTGCTGCCGGCCAGGGTGGCATCGACCTCGTCCAGCCCGAGCACGTCGCGCCAGACCAGGCGCGTGGATTCGGCAGTGCGGTAGAGGCGCAACTGCGCCGCCCACGCGGTCGGCTGCTCCGCGTCCAGCACCGGCTCGGCCAGGGGCGGCGGGTCTGTGGCGGCCAGGTGTTCCAGCAGCACCGGTTGGCGGCGCAGGGTATCCAGGGCGAAGTCGCTGGCCAAAGCCACGCGCTCGACGCGCTCGCGCAGCGCGGCGTCCTCCAGCAGTGCCGCATGTCGCGGCGAGGCGGCGCGCAGGGTGGCCAGCGCACGTTCGGCGCAGCGCAGGCGCAGCGCCTCGATGGCGGCATCGGATGCGGGATGCGGGTCGGTATCCATTGCCGCGATTGTGGCGCAAGACGGCCGGGCGCGAGGAATGGGCGGAGGCACCGGAACGGCTGCCCTGCCGGCATGGCGCTCGCCAGCGATGCTCGGCTCCTACGGGACGCCAGGATCGGAGGGCATCGCCGAAGCGGGCGGAGAAGAACCAAAAAAAAAAGCCCGCTTGCAGCGAACTGCCAGCGGGCCTGCTCCCTCCCCCACGTCGGGATGCGGGTCCATCGTGAAGGAGCCCTCATGGGCTTTGCACGCTGCACTGCAAAACAGCACTCGGAGGTTCAATTTCTCGCGATTTCCCGGGGAGAAACTGAATACGCGAAACATGAAGATGACACCGGTAACAGCGCTGCTATTGCGCCAAGGACGCCGCCAGCGCAGGTCTGGGCATGCCACCCGCCCGCTACGCGACGGAGACTCTGGAGCCGATTGTCGGAAGCCTGCAACGCCGTCACGGCGGATCAGGCGCACATAGGCGTGGCACGAAACGGACGCGCGCATGCACGGCGTGGGCCGTGAAAACGAAACCGAAACTGGCCGACCCGACCAGGACGGATGCGCGCAATGGGGCGCACCGGCACGGTCATACCCGCGCCGGCCCTCCCCAGAGCCGGCCCTCAGGCCGCCACGCTGTCCCCGCCGCGGGCGCGGCGCTGGCGCACGGCCTGCGCCAGCCGCTCCAGCACCGCCACCGAACCCTCCCAGCCCAGGCAGCCGTCGGTGATGCTCTGGCCGTAGATGCGGGCATGGCCGTCCACGAGATCCTGGCGTCCGCCGACGAGGTGGCTTTCGATCATCACGCCGATGATGCGCCCGTCCCCGCCCCCGACCTGCCGGGCGATGTCCTCGACCACCGCAGGCTGGTTGTCCGGGTTCTTGCCGCTGTTGGCGTGGCTGGCGTCGATCATCAGCCGCGCCTGCAGGCCGGCCTTGGCCAGCACGTCGCTGGCGGCCTGCACGCTGTCGGCGTCGTAGTTGGGCGCCTTGCCACCGCGCAGGATCACGTGGCAGTCGGGGTTGCCGGCGGTGGTCGCCACCGCCGAGTGGCCATCCTTGGTGACGGCCAGGAAATGGTGCGAATGCGCGGCCGCCATCGCCGCGTCGGCGGCGATGCGCACGTTGCCGCTGGTGCCGTTCTTGAAGCCCACCGGGCACGACAGGCCCGAGGCCATCTCGCGGTGGATCTGGCTCTCGGTGGTGCGCGCGCCGATGGCGCCCCAGGCCACCAGGTCGGCGATGTACTGCGGCGAGATCGTATCCAGGAACTCGCAGCCGGCCGGCAGCCCCAGCAGGTTGATGTCGCGCAGCAGGGCACGGCCCAGGCGCAGGCCCTTGTTGATGTTGAAGCTGCCGTCCAGGTCCGGGTCGTTGATCAGGCCTTTCCAGCCCACCGTGGTGCGCGGTTTCTCGAAATAGACCCGCATCACGATCTCCAGCGCGTCGCCCAGGCTGTCGCGCAGCGGGCGCAGGCGCTGGGCGTATTCCATCGCCGCGCCCGGGTCGTGGATCGAGCAGGGGCCGATCACCACGGCCAGCCGGTCGTCCTGCCCGTGCAGGATGCGGTGCAGCGCGCGGCGCGAGTCGGCCACGGTCTGGGAAGCCTGTTCGGTGCAGGGCAGTTCGGCGATCAACTGCGCGGGCGGAGCCAGCGCGTCGATGCGGCGGATGCGCAGGTCGTCGGTATTGGGGGCCATGGGGGTGCTCCTTGTTGTTCGTACCGCCGGAGACTGGCGACAAAAAAGCCGCCAGTGCTTCTGGCGGCTTTCAGGGGTGTGTTCCGGTGTTCGAACTTCAGAACGCGCGTACCCCTTCCTCCGCCTGTGGCTTCGGAAAGTAGTACCAGTAGAAGGAGGCGCGCTGCGTGTTCACGGGGCCATTGATAGCAGCCCGTTCCCGCCGGCGCAACCGTTTCAGGGGCAAACGTGGCCCGGGGAGGCGCCGGCGCCGTCGTTGTGCGCATCCGGCCCCGGATCGCGGCATCTTCCGGCCGCGCCAATGGGCCGCGCCGTGCAGGGCGTCACGGGCCGTGGACCCTGCGACCGCGATAGTGGCGGCCCTTCCCCCGACCGCACGCCCCCATGCAACCACGCCACGCCGTTTCCGTCCTCGCCGCCGCCCTCCTTGCCTGCATCGCCGCCGGCGCCCACGCTCAGGAGGCCGACCGCTTCACCCTGCGCCTGGGCGCGATGAGCGCGGCGGCCGACACCACCTTGTCGGCCTCGACCACCCACCAGGGCCAGCCCTACCGCTTCTCCGAGAGCTTCGATTTCGGCGGCAAGGAGTGGGTGCCGCGGGTGGACGGCGTGTTCCGCTTCGGCGACCGCCACCGCCTGGTGTTCGACTACTTCAACTACGACAAGAAGCGGCGCGAGACGCTGGACGAGGACATCGCCTACGACGAGGTCACCATCCCCGCCGGCAGCCATGCGCAGGCCGAGCTGGACTTCCAGTTGGCCAGCCTGATGTACGACTACGCGGTGGTGGAGAACGACGGCTTCAGCCTGGGCCTGCAGATCGGCGCCGAATGGGCCAAGGCCACCGCCAGCCTGGAAGCGCAGGCCGACGGCGATCGCTGGAGCGACAGCGCCGGCGAGGACGGGGTCGCGCCGGTGGTGGGCGTGCGCCTGACGGCGCGGCCGGGGGAGCGCTGGCTGTTCAACCTCCAGGCCCAGTACCTGGACGCGGACTGGGGCGACTTCGGCGACTACGACGGCAGCATCAGCCGCGCCAACGCGCTGGCCGAATACCGCTTCACCCGCAACTTCGGCCTGTTCGCCGGCTACGAGTGGTACCGGCTGGACGTCAAGCGCACGATCGCCGGCGAGGACATGCGCGACGGCATCGTCGGCTGGGACCAGCGCTTCAAGGGGCCGGTGGTCGGGGTGACCTTTGCGTTCTGAACGCGCATGCGCGTCAGGACCCCGAGGTTTGCTGCGCAAACCTCGGGCCCCAGCTCATGAACCTCCAGATCCCCGCGCCTGCCGGCGTGCCCCCTTGACTCAAGGGGGCTGTTCTCGACTCCAGGGACTCTCGGGGGTGCCACGCTGCAGTCGGTGCTTTTGGGGTGGGCCCGCCGGCTCGGAGCGTTCCGGTGCGATGCCTGCCGACGGGAAGTAGAAGTAAAGGAGGAGGCTTCGGCCACAGGCCGGAGCCGGGGGACATGAACGGCGGCAGGCATCGTGCCGGAACGCCGCGACCAGGGCTCCCGGACCGGCCCTTCCCGATCACACGCCAGAGGTACTGGTTCCCGCCTGCGGGGGCCACGCCGAAGGCCAACAGTGCCGGCCCCGACCCTACAAACAGGAACCCCGGCTTGCGCCGGGGTTCCCGCAGAACTCACACCGATCCGGTCCCGGCTACTTCTTCTTCGGGATGTAGAGGTCGGTGATGGTGCCCTCGTACACCTCGGCGGCCATCGCCACGGTTTCGCCCAGGGTCGGGTGCGGGTGGATGGTGTGGCCGATGTCGGCCGCCTCCGCGCCCATCTCGATGGCCAGCGCCAGTTCGGAGATCAGGTCGCCGGCATGCACGCCGACGATGCCCGCGCCGACGATGCGATGGGTAGCCTCGTCGAAGACCAGCTTGGTGAAGCCCTCGGTGCGGCCGATGCCGATGGCGCGGCCGCTGGCCGCCCACGGGAACTTGCCCACGCCCACCTTCAGGCCCTTGGCCTTGGCCTCGTTCTCGGTGATGCCGACCCAGGCCACTTCCGGGCTGGTGTAGGCCACCGACGGGATCACCCGGGCGACCCATTCCTTCTTCTCGCCGGCGGCCACTTCGGCGGCCAGCTTGCCTTCGTGGGTGGCCTTGTGGGCCAGCATCGGGTTGCCGACGATGTCGCCGATGGCGAAGATGTGCGGCACGTTGGTGCGCATCTGCCGGTCCACCGGGATGAAGCCGCGGTCGGCCACGTGCACGCCGGCCTTCTCGGCGTCGATCTTCCTGCCGTTCGGGGCGCGGCCCACGGCGACCAGCACGCGGTCCCAGGTGCCCGATTCCAGCGCCGGCTTCTGGCCATCGACGGCCGACTCGAAGGTGACCGTCACGCCCTTCTTCTCGGCCTTCACGCCGGCGGCCTTGGTCTTCAGGTGGACCTCGATGCCCTGCTTCTTCAGGCGGTCGGCCAGCGGCTTGACCAGGTCCTTGTCGGCGCCCGGCATCAACTGGTCCATGAACTCGACCACGGTGACCTTCGCGCCCAGCGCGGCGAACACGGTCGCCATCTCCAGGCCGATGATGCCGCCGCCGACCACCAGCAGGCTCTTGGGCACCTCGGCCAGTTCCAGCGCATCGGTGGAATCCATGATGCGCGTGTCGTCCCACGGGAAGTTCGGCAGCTTCACCGCCTGCGAACCGGCGGCGATGACGCACTGCTCGAAGCGCAGCAACTGCGTCTTGCCGTCGGCGCCGGCGATCTCCAGCTCGTGCGGGGAGACGAACCTGGCCACGCCCTGCACCGTGCGCACCTTGCGCTGCTTGGCCATGCCGGCCAGGCCCTTGGTGAGCTGGCCGACGACCTTTTCCTTGTAGGCGCGCAGCTTGTCCAGGTGGATCTTCGGCGCGGAAAACTCGATGCCGCACTCGCCGGCGTGCGCGGCTTCCTCGATGACCGCGGCCGAGTGCAACAGCGCCTTGGACGGGATGCAGCCGACGTTGAGGCAGACGCCGCCCAGGCTGGCGTAGCGCTCGACCAGCACCGTGTCCAGGCCCAGGTCGGCGGCGCGGAACGCGGCGGTGTAGCCGCCGGGGCCGGAGCCGAGCACCACGATGCGGCATTCGATGTCGGCCGGCTTGCCGGTGCCCAGCGCGGGCTTGGGCGCCGGCGGCTCGGCCGGGGCGCGGTGCGAGGGCGACACCGGCGGCTTGCTCGCCGGGGCGGCCGCCACCGGGGCGCCGGCGGAAGATTCCAGCACCGCCACCACGTCGCCCTGCGACAGCGAATCGCCGAGCTTGACCTTCAGCTCCTTGACCACGCCGTCGGCCGAGGACGGCACTTCCATCGTCGCCTTGTCCGATTCCAGGGTGACCAGGCCCTGGTCCTTCTTCACCGTGTCGCCCACGGCCACCAGCACCTCGATCACCGGCACGCCGCTGTAGTCGCCGATGTCGGGCACCTTCACCTCGACCTTGCCGCCGCCGGGGGCCGGCGCGGCAGGCACCGGAGCGGCCGGCTTGGAGGCGGCCGGCGCGGCGGCGCCCGCTGTCTCCAGGACGAGGACCACGGCGCCTTCGGACAGCGTGTCGCCCAGCTTGACCTTCAGCTCCTTGACCACGCCGTCGGCCGTGGACGGCACTTCCAGCGTGGCCTTGTCCGACTCCAGGGTGACCAGGCCCTGGTCCTTGGCCACCGTGTCGCCGACGGCCACCAGCACCTCGATCACCGGTACGTCGGAATAGTCGCCGATGTCCGGAACCTTCACTTCGATCGTGTTCGCCATTAACAGCCTCGCTTCAATTTGGCAGTTGCCGTCCCTGGCGCAAATTCAGCGGCTCCGGAACGTCCGGCCCGGCCATCCATGGCCGGGCGCTCGTCGCGGCGGCGCGGCGGTGCCGCGCCAGCACGCCGCGCCTCGCCCGTTACAGCAGCACGCGGCGCATGTCCGCCAGGACCTGCGCCAGATAGGTGGTGAAGCGCGCCGCGGCGGCGCCGTCGATCACGCGATGGTCGTAGCTCAGCGACAGCGGCAGGGTCAGGCGCGGCACGAACTGCTTGCCGTCCCACACCGGCTGCATCGAGGACTTGGACACGCCCAGGATCGCCACTTCCGGCGCGTTGATGATCGGGGTGAATGCGGTGCCGCCGATGCCGCCCAGCGAGCTGATGGAGAAACAGCCGCCGGACATGTCGGCCGGGCCGAGCTTGCCGTCGCGCGCCTTCTTCGCCAGCTCGCCCATCTCCTGGGCGACCTGCAGCACGCCCTTCCTGTCCACGTCGCGGATCACCGGCACCACCAGGCCGTTGGGCGTGTCGGCGGCGAAGCCGATGTGGAAGTACTTCTTGACCGTGAGGTTCTCGCCGGTCGCGTCGAGCGAGGCGTTGAAGTCCGGGAACTGCTTCAGCGCCGCGGCGCTGGCCTTGAGCAGGAAGGCGAGCATGGTCAGCTTGATGCCGGACCTGCTCTTTTCCTGTTCCTTGTTGAGCTGCACGCGCAAGGCTTCCAGCTCGGTGATGTCGGCCTGGTCGAACTGGGTGACGTGCGGGATCATCGCCCAGTTGCGCGCCAGGTTGGCGCCGGAGATCTTCTTGATCCGCGACAGCGGCTGGGTCTGCACCTCGCCGAACTTGGCGAAGTCCACCTTGGGCCACGGCAGCAGGTTCAGGCCGTTGCCGCCCCCGCCCGCCGGGGCGCCGGAGGCCGCCGGCACGCCGCCGGCCAGCGCCGCCTTGACGAAGCGCTGCACGTCTTCGCGGGTGATGCGCCCGCCGCGCTCGCTGCCCTTGACCTGGAACAGGTCCACGCCCAGCTCGCGCGCGAACAGGCGCACGGCCGGGGTCGCGTAGGGCACTTTGTCCGGCAGCACGCTGTCGGCGCCGAATTCCACCGGCGGGGTGCGCGGCGCGGCGACGGGCGCAGCGTTCTCCTGGGCGATCTCGCGCTGGGCCAGCTTGTCCGGCTGGGCCGGCACGGCCACCGGCTCGACCCTGGCGCCGGTCTCGGCGGTCTTCACCGGGGCCGCCGGGGCGGCTTCGGCCTTGGGCGCCTCGGCCTTGGCGGCCGGCGCGGCGGCAGCGGCCTCGATCAGCGCCACCACGCCGCCCTCGGACAGGGTATCGCCCAGCTTGACCTTCAGCTCCTTGACCACACCGGCGAAGGGGGAAGGCACTTCCAACGTGGCCTTGTCCGACTCCAGCGTGATCAGGCCCTGGTCCTGGCTCACGGTGTCGCCCACGGCGACGAGGATTTCGATGACGGGGACATCGCTGTAGTCCCCGATGTCGGGAACGCGCGCTTCCTTGATTTCGGCCATGCCAGGCTCCGGCGTTTATGCGTGGGAAAAGGATTTCCCTATTGTGGTCCGTCCACGCCCCCCCGCCAACCTCTGCGGCGTCGGGCGCGGGCGCGACGCCGTTGTCCCACGACATGTTTCCTGCGTGACCATTGCCGCGGGGCGCGGACCGGGGCCTGCGGAGCGCGCGCGGTCCGGCCGCGATCCGCTCCCGCGGCGACCGCCCGGCCCGCGCGATGGCAGCGGCACCGGCGCCGTTTTCCATCACGCCGCCGTCAGTTGGGTGAACCCGTCCGCGAGCCGATAGCGCGCCGCCCGGGGGCTGCCGGGCGGTTGCCTGAATCGCACCGCCGGCGATGCGCCGCGGGCAGGGCCCGGTTCATCGGCCCGCGCCTAGGGTCTGCCACGCCCACTCCAAGGGCACTACAACAACGAACAGGAGACTCCCCCATGCAGTCCATTCGTATCCTGAGCCTGGCCCTGGTCCCGGCGCTGGCCCTCGCCGCGCCGGCCTTCGCCCAGAGCGGCGATGGCGATTCCGCCTCCGGCAAGCGCATCGCCGTGGTCGGCGGCATCGCCCACCTCGAACCTTCCTCCGACGCGGCCGACGGCCTGCAGGTCGACGGCGGCCCGGCGCCGACCCTGAGCGTGAGCTGGTACGCCACCGACAACTTCGCCGTGGAGCTGTGGGGGGCGGCCGACACGTTCGACCATCGCGTGCGCGCCGACGGGCTGGGCAAGATCGGCACCGTACAGCAGCAGCCGGTGGCGTTGAGCGCGCAGTGGCACTTCGGCCAGGCCGACAGCGTGTTCCGCCCGTTCGTGGGCCTGGGCTACCACGAGTCCAACTTCAGCCACGAGGACATCGCCGGCCTGGACGGCCACGCGGGCCTGGAAACGGCCAAGGGCGCCATCGGCACCGTCGGCATGGACTTCAACATCACCCCGACCTGGTTCGCGCGCACCGACGTGCGCTACCTGCACTCGCGGCCGGAACTGCGCGTGGCCGGCAGCGGCACCGGGCAGGAGCTGGACCTGGACCCGTGGACGGTCGGCGTGGGGCTGGGCGCGCGCTTCTGATCCAGCAAGCGGGATCGTCTTCTCTTCCGCGCGGGCGGCAGCCCGCGCGGAAGGGCATCCGAACCGAAACGGTGTCGCCGGCATCGCCGGCGACCGCACGCCGGCCATCCCGACATCCACACGGTGCCCGATTGACCGACTGCGATCGGCCGCTCCCCGGGGAAGCCCCTATGCAATCGGGCCAGTCGCCCCGGGCCGTCAGGCCGCCACGTCGGGCGCGCCTGGCGCGCTGCCCCCGGGCAGCGCCGGCAACGCGTCGGCCCACACCAGGCGGCGATAGTCGAAGCCGGCCTCCAGCCGCGGCTTGACCACCTGGAAGAACGGCGAGACGTCGAAGTCGCGCGGCGTGTACAGGCTGTAGTGGCGGATGTGCAGGATTTCCTCGCGCGCGCGGCGGCCCGAGGCGGTGTCCGCGTCCAGCAACTCGATCTCCGGGAGGATCGGATAGCGCACCACTTCGAAGGCCTGGGCCAGCAGGGTCGAGCAGATCGCGCGGGTGGGTTCGCCGCTGCCCAGCGCCAGCATGCGCCGCTTCATCGGGTCGGGCATCGGCGGCTGGCGGATGAGGTAGCGGGCCAGGTCGACGATGTTCTTCAGGTCGTAGCTGTAGCCCAGCCGGTCCAGCATGTGCCCGGCCACCCTGTCGATCTCGGCCTGCCCCAGCCCCACCGGCCGGCAGATGCGCACGTGCAGGCCGTCGAACTCGGCCAGCGGCACGGTGCGCACGCCGTCGTTGATGTCCACGTCCACGAACTGCGGCTCGCCCGCGCCCACCGGCGTGCCCAGGCACAGCGCCGCGTGCGACCAGGTGGACTGGGTGAGGTACTTGATCGCGCCGGCGAAGCGGCTGGTGCCCTCCACCAGCAATACGTCGCCGCGGCGCAGCGCCGCCACCAGCAGTTCCCGGCGGCTGCTCGGCCCGCGCCCATAGTCCTCGCGCGGCTGGGCGAGGAAACGCGCCATCCGCCGACCCACGAATCCCAACGACATCGCGCCCCTCCGCGTCCATCCCCGCCGCAAGGCTAACCCGGATGCGCGCCGCGGGGGCTGCGACGCGCCGCTAGCGCGGCGAACGGTCGTAGCTGCGATGGCGCTCGAAGCGGCGCACCCGCCGGTACAGCCCGAAAGCCTGCGCGGTGGCATAGCCCAGCAATAACGCGGCCATCGCCAGCAGGCCGGCATGGCTGAGCCAGCCGCTCTCCGGCCACGGCGCGCCCCGCAGCCACACGCGCATGCCCTGCACCAGCCCGGCCCCCAGGCGCACCGCCACCAGCACCGCCAGGCCCAGCACCAGCGAGCGGTTGGACTGGTAGTACAGGCCCTGCGGGGTGGCCTGGAAGCGGGTCAGCGCATGCCCGGCCAGGCCGAGCAGCAGCCCGCCCGGATAGGCCAGCGCCACGTACGCCCAGGCCTGCGGCCAGAACACCCCGGCCACCGCCACGAACAGCGCGAACACCAGCGTGGACGCCAGCGACGACCACCACGCCAGCGCCAGCGCCCAGCCGCGCGCGCGCCGGCGCGAACGCGCCACCCGGTAGCGCTGCCACAGCGACAGCGGCAGCAGCGCCAGCATGATGGCCAGGGCCAGCAGCAGTGCGAGCGGCAGGGCCAGCAACAGCGGCATGGTCGCCCTCCTTCCCGGTGCGGCGCCGGCTCAGAACGCCGGCAGCACCGCGCCCTTGTACCGGGACTGGATGAAGGCCTTGACCTGCGGCCCGGTCAGGGCGCGCGCCAGCGCCTGCACGCGCGGGTCGTCCCGGTTGTCGGCCCTGGCGACCAGGAAGTTCACGTAGGGCGAGTCGGCGGACTCGATGGTCAGCGCGTCGCGGGTGGGGTCCAGCCCGGCATCCAGCGCGTAGTTGGTGTTGATCAGCGCCAGGTCCACCTGGCCGAGCACGCGCGGCAGCATCGCCGAGTCCAGCTCGCGGAACTTCAGGCCCTTCGGGTTGGCGATGATGTCGCGCTGGCTGGCCATCGCGTCGGCGGGGTCCTTCAGCGCGATCACCCCGGCCTTGTGCAGCAGGATCAGCGCACGCGAGTTGTTGCTGGGGTCGTTGGGGATGACCACGTCGGCGCCGGCCGGCAGCGCGTCCAGCGAGGCGTACCGCCGCGAGTAGGCGCCGAACGGCTCGATGTGCACCCCGGCCACGGCGACCAGGCCGGTGCCACGGCCGCGGTTATAGGCGTCCAGGTAGGGCCGGGTCTGGAAGTAGTTCACGTCGATGTGCTTCTGCGCGACCTGGTCGTTGGGCTGCACGTAGTCGTTGAACACGCGCACCTGCAGCGTCACTCCCTCCTGCTCCAGGATCGGCTTGACCACTTCCAGGATTTCCGCGTGCGGCACCGCGGTGGCGGCCACGCTCAAGGTGTCGCCGCGCGCATCGGCGGCGGCGCCGGAACCGCCGCAACCGGCCAGCGCCGCGGCCAGGGTGAACAGGATCGGCAGGAAGGTGGTACGCATCGGATTACCCTTGGAAGAAATGAGGCGGGCGGAAGGAAAAAGGATAGCCGTGGCCGCGTGCATGGCCCGCAACCGCGGCGGCGCGGGCCGGCCGAGGCGCCGGCCCGTTCGGCTCAGCGCCGGCTGTAGCGCGCCACCAGGCGGTCGCCCAGCATCTGCACCGCCTGCACCAGCAGCAGCAGCAGGACCACAGTGACCAGGGCCACGTCGGTCTGCGAGCGCTGGTAGCCGTCGCGGAAGGCCAGGTCGCCCAGCCCGCCGGAGCCGATCGTACCGCCCATCGCGGTGAAGCCGACCACCGCGATGGTGGTGACCGTGGCCCCGGCCACCAGGCCCGGCCGGGCCTCCGGCAACAGCACCCGCCAGACCAGTTGCCAGGTGGTCGCGCCCATCGCCAGGGTGGCCTCGATCACGCCGCGGTCCACCTCGCGCAGCGCGGTCTCCACCAGGCGCGCGTAGAACGGCGCCGCGCCGACCACCAGCGGCAGGATCGCGCCGCGCACGCCCAGCGAGGTGCCCATCACCGCCAGGGTCAGCGGGATCATCGCGATCATCAGGATGATGAAGGGCACCGAGCGCAGCACGTTCACCGCCAGCGCCAGCACCGCGTACGGCCCGCGCCGCTCGTGCAACTGGCGCGGCCCCCACAGGAACAGCAGCACGCCCAGCGGCAGGCCGACCAGCCCGGTCAGCGGCAGCGCGCCGGCCAGCATGACCAGGGTGTCCAGGGTGGCCTGACCGATATCGGCCCACTTGCCGGGGCTGTCCAGGTTGCGGAAGAAGCCGCCGCCGGCGGCGAGGACCGTCATCGTGTTCATGGACGCAGTACCTCCACGGTGACGCCGGCCTCGGCGAAGGCCCGCTGCGCGGCATCGGCATCGCCGCCGGCCAGGGCCACGACCAGTTGCCCGTAGGGCGTGTCGCGGATGCGGTCGATGCGCCCGGACAGGATGTTGTAGTCCACCCCGGTCTGGCGCGCGATCCGGCCCAGCAGCGGCGCGTAGGTGTCCGCGCCGAGGAAGGTCAGGCGCAGCACCCGGCCCCGCACCGCGCCGAGATCGGCATGCGGGCCGCCCTCGTCGGCGTGCTCGGCCTCGGACACGAAGCGGCGGGTGGTGGGATGCTTCGGGTGCAGGAACACCTCGGTCACCGGACCGCTCTCCACCAGCCGCCCGGCATCCAGCACGGCGACCCGGTCGCAGACCCGGCGGATCACGTCCATCTCGTGGGTGATCAGGACGATGGTCAGGCCCAGCTCGCGGTTGATCCGCGCCAGCAGCTCCAGCACCGAGGCGGTGGTCTGCGGGTCCAGCGCGCTGGTGGCCTCGTCGCACAGCAGGATCTTGGGCTCGGTGGCCAGCGCACGGGCGATGCCCACGCGCTGCTTCTGCCCGCCCGACAACTGCGCCGGGTACTTGCCGGCATGCTCGACCAGGCCCACGCGCTGCAGCAGCTCGGCCACCCGGGCGTCGATCTGCGCCCGCGGCCTGCCGGCCAGTTCCAGCGGGAAGGCGACGTTGCCGGCCACCGTGCGCGAGGACAGCAGGTTGAAGTGCTGGAAGATCATGCCGATCCGCCGCCGCAGCGCGCGCAGGCCCTCGGCCTCCAGCGCGGTGACGTCCAGGCCGTCCACCGCCAGCCGTCCGCCGCTGGGCGCCTCCAGCCGGTTGATCAGCCGGATCAAGGTGGACTTGCCGGCGCCGGAGTGGCCGATGATGCCGAACACCTCCCCGGCCCGGATATCCAGGTCGAGCGGCTGCAGCGCGGCGACCTGACGGCCGCCGACGGCGTAGGACTTGTGGACCTGCTGGAAACGGATCAACGGGGGACGGTGCGGCGTGCGGGGCGTGCAGCCTAGCAGTTGCCGCCAGCCCCGGCCCGGTCGCGGCGTCCCATGCTCATTCCGGATCGTTCCAGGCCCGGCGGCACCCGGCATGTGGGGCGGGAGCGCGATGGCCGGCGCCCGGCGCCCGCCTCGCGCTACGTCGCAGGAACCGGCTTCGACCGGAGGCGCGCCCGGGATCAGGAATGATCCAGCGGCGGCGCGCGGCCCGCGCCGACCGCGCGCTCGCGGCGCAGCAGGTACAGGCCGCTGGCGACGATGATCGCCGCGCCGGTCCAGGTGGCCGCATCCGGCAGGGTGCGCCACAACAGCCAGTCCCAGCCGATCACCCAGACCAGGCCGGTGTACTCCAGCGGCGCGATCAGCGAGGCGTCGCCGCGCATGAAGGCATGGGTCAGCGCCACCTGGCCGAAGGCGCCGGCCAGGCCCATGCCCAGGATCAGCCCGGCGTGCTCCCAGCGCAGCGGCACCCAGCCGGGGATCGCCGCCAGCCCCGCGCCGACGGCCAGGATCGCCAGGAACCACACCACCATCGACTGCGGGGTATCGGTGCGGGTGAGCAGGCTCACCGTGACCGCGGCGATGGCGTAGGCGGTGGCCGCCAGCAGCACCATCAGGCCGGGCAGCGACACGATGCCGCCCACGCCCGGCCGCAGCACCACGATCACACCCAGCAGGCCGATGCCGATGGCGGTCCAGCGGCGCGGGCCGACCCGCTCGCCCAGCAGCGGCACCGACAAGGCCGCCACCAGCAGCGGCGCGACGAAGTAGATCGAGTACGCGGTGGACAGCGGCATGCGCTTGAGGGCGAACACGAAGCAGCCGATCATCGCCATGCCCAATAGGCCGCGCAGCAGGTGCAGGCCCCAGCGCACCGGCACGATCGAGCGCGGCCCGGCGCTGGCCAGCACCCAGGCCAGCACGAACGGCAGCGAGGCGGCGCCGCGCAGCAGGGTGACCTGCAGCGGCGGGTAGTGGGCGGCCAGCAGCTTCATGCCCGCGTCCATCAGCGAGAAACCGGCGACGGCCACGAGCATCCAGGCGATCGCCGCCCGTGGGGACCGGAAGGAGGACATGGGCGCCATTATCGCGCGGCGCGGCGGCCGTGCCCGGCCCCCTCCGCAGGACGCCGGCGGGCAACCTCCGCCCCCTGGCAGGGGCCGGCTTCAGGCGGCGTCACGCCCCGGAGCCATGGAATACCGGCATGGCCGCCGCCGGCCATGCCCGGCTCCGAAACCGGCGCCGCCGCTTCTCCGGGCACGCGGCAGGCGCCACGCTAGAATGCCCGTTTCATCGCCCCGGGAGTCCCGCCATGCCCTCCTTCGATGTCGTCTCCGAGGTCGACGCCCACGAGCTGACCAACGCGGTCGACCAGGCCAGCCGCGAGCTGACCACCCGCTTCGACTTCAAGGGCGTGGACGCCCGGTTCGCGCTGGAGGACAGCGTGGTCAGCCAGTCCGCGCCCAGCGACTTCCAGCTCAAGCAGATGACCGACATCCTGCGCCAGCGGCTCACCGCGCGCGGCATCGACGTGCGCTGCCTGGAGTTCGGCGAGGTGGAGACCAACCTGGCCGGCGCGCGGCAGAAGGTCACGGTCAAGCAGGGCATCGAGCGCGAGACCGCCAAGAAGATCGCCGCCGCGCTCAAGGACGCCAAGCTCAAGGTCGACAGCCAGATCAACGGCGACAAGCTGCGGGTGAACGGCAAGAAGCGCGACGACCTGCAGGAGGCCATCGCCCTGCTGCGCAAGGCCGACTTCGGCATCCCGCTGCAGTTCGACAACTTCCGCGACTGACGGCGCACGCGATGTCCGCCGACCGCGACGCCCCCGCCGGCCCCGGCGAAGCGGAGGCCATCGCCGCCACCCGCCGCTGGCTGGAGCGGGCGGTGATCGGCCTGAACCTGTGCCCGTTCGCCAAGGCGGTGCACGTGAAGGAGCAGGTGCGCTTCGCGTTCAGCGACGCGACCACGCCCGGGCAGTTGATCGAGCAACTGGGCGAGGAACTGCTGCGGTTGCGCGACACCCCGGCCGAGCGGATCGACACCACCTTGCTGGTGCACCCGTACGTGCTGCAGGACTTCCTGGACTACAACGACTTCCTCGACCAGGCCGACGCGCTGGTCGAGGCGCTGGAGCTGGACGGCGAACTGCAGGTGGCCAGCTTCCACCCCGACTACCGCTTCGCCGGCAGCGGCCCGGACGACATCGAGAACTACAGCAACCGCGCGCCCTACCCGACCCTGCACCTGCTGCGCGAGGACAGCGTCGGCCGTGCGGTGGAGGCCTACCCGGACCCGGACGCGATCGTCGAGCGCAACTACGCCACCTTGCGCCGGCTCGGCCACGAGGGCTGGCGCCGGCTGTTCGACGCCGGCGATCCCGTGCAGGAGCGGCTTGGCCGCGACCGCCATGGCTGACGCATCGATGGCAGGCGGCTCATGCAGGGCGACCGCGGCCAAGGTCGCCCCCACGGCAGGAACATCGTGGCGCGCGGACGACCGCCGCTCGCTCAGTGGTGGTGGTGAGCCGCCTCCGGCTGCGTCGTCCCCAGCGGCCTGACCTCGAACTCGACCGGCAGGGGCCCCGCCTTCTCGAACACCAGGGTGGCCGCGACCCGTTCGCCGGCCTCGAAGGCCTTGGCGGGCCGGATGAACATCAGGTGGTAGCCGCCCGGCTCCAGCACGACCGTCTGCCCGGCCGGCACCGGCAACCCAGCTTCCATCCTGCGCATGCGCGCCACCTCGCCTTCGTGGCGCACCTCGTGGATCTCCACACTCTGCGCTGCCTCGCTCTCCACCGCCACCAGCCGCTCATCGGCCGCACCGCGGTTGCGCACCGTCAGGAAGCCGCCCGCCACCGGCGCGCCCGGCGGCGTGGCCCGGGCCCAGGCCACCGACACCTCCAGGTCGCCCAGGCGCTGGTGGTCGTGCCGGGCGCAGCCTGCCGACGCCAGGGCCAGCAGCGCGGCGAACATCATCGTCTTCATTACCGTGTTCTCCTTGTTAAAGCGGGGGATACGCGGCCGCGACGCCGCGCGATGGAGGCTTGCCCGCATCGTAGCGGGCGCGCCGTCAGAAGCGCACGCGCACGCCCACGTACGCCGAACGCGGCTCGCCGGCCTGCAGCAGCGCATCGTCGATGCCGGCCCGGTCGCGCACGGTCAGCACACCCACGCAGTCCTCGTCGAGCAGGTTGCGGACCTCGCCGAACACGGTCCAGCGGCCGCGGTCGACGCCCGCACGCAGCCCCAGCAGCCGGTACGATCCGACCCGGTAGCCGTTGCCGAAGTCCGCGTAGCGCGGACCGACCAGGTCCAGCGTCGGGCCAGCGAAGAATCCACCGGCATGGCGATACATCGCCTCGCCACGCACCGCGTAACGCGGCGCCGCCGGCAACCGGTTGTCGCCGTAGACGGCATCGCCGTCGAAGAAGAACGCGTTGTACGCGACGCTGACCAGCGGCTCGATGCGGTGCGCGCCGCCACCGAACGGGAAGCTGCCCCCGGCCAGGGCCTCGAGACCTGCATGCAACGTGCGGTCGATATTGGCCGACAGGCTGGTGCCGGGCGCGGACGGGTCGTCGATGGACAGGATCTCGTCGCGGATGCGCGCGTAGTACAACGACACGTCCCAATGCCAGTGCGCCGCGTCCATCTGCGCGGCCGTGCCGCCACGCAGGCCCATCTCGATCACGGTGCCATGCATGGCGTCCAGGACGCCGCTGCCGCGTACGTCGTCCTCCAGCTCGAAGGTGGTCGGCGCCTCATACAGGCGGCTGGCGCTGGCGAACAGCTCGCTGGACGGCGTGAGCGCGCGGACCACGCCCAGGCGCGGGTTGAACGAGGTGTAGTCGGCCCTGGCGTTGACGCGGGCACCGCTGGCCACGTCGGTGCTGCGCACGTCGCGCCCGGTGAGCACGCCCTGCGCACCATAGACCAGGGTCCAGTCCGGCGCGAACCTCCAGCGGTCCACCACGAACGCCTCCACGCTGTCGGAGCGCTTGTCGGTGAGGGCCGTCCGGCCGTTGCGCCGCCCGCCGTCGTTGCGGAAGTTGCCGCCCTTCTCGCGGGTGTCGGCCAGGTTGGCGCCGGCCAGCACGTCGTGGTCGCCGAGACGGATGCTGTAGCGGACCATCCCGCCCCAGGTGCGCTGGTCGGCTTCCCGGAGCAGGCTGAACACCTCCACCGGCTGCAGCGGCCCTGGGCCGTCGAAGTCGACCATGACCTTGTCGACGATCGGATGGTAGAGGCGCTGGTCCTCCCACGACACGCCGAACTCCAGGCGGCTGCGGCCGTCGATGTCCCAGGCGCCCTTGGCGGCCAGCCTGCTGCTGCGCACGTTCAACTGGAAGTTGCCGGTGATCGCAGACGGCTGTGCCTGGTAGGGGTCGGCGTCGAACTGCGCGCGCGTCAGCGGCCCGGCCAGTTCCTCGTCGTTGTCCACGTGGGCGGCGAAGAAGCGCAGCCCGAAGCCTTCGGATACCTGCCAGCCGAGGTTGGCATGCGCGCCGCGGCGCTCCTGGCGCCCGTGCTCGCGGTAGCCGTCGCGGCGCTTGCCTTCCAGGGTGATCCGGCCATCGATGCCGCCGGACACGCCGCCGACGGCCGTCCGTCCGGCTACCAGGCCATGGCTGCCGGCAGTGAAGGCAATTTCGTCCGGCACGCCGTTGCGCGCGGTGGGCGATATGAAGTCGATCGCGCCGCCGAGGGTGCTGGCGCCGTAGGTCAGCGCATTGGCGCCGAGGGCGACGACCGCATAGCGGGCCGCCGCCGGGTCGAGGAAGCGGTTGTGATTGTTGCCATCGGCGGTGGTGACCGGCAGGCCGTCCTGGAACAGCTTGATGCCGTTGCTGTCGTAGCCGGTGGCGTCCAGGTTGGAACCGCGGCTGGAGATGAAGATGGCATCGCCGCCGGTACCGCTCTCGGTCCACACGCCGGGCACGTAACGCAGCGCATCGGCCATGTGGGTGACGGTGCGCTCGCGAAAGTCCTCCGCATCGATGACGGCGACGTGGCCCGGCGTCCGCGCCCGCTCGGCCTTGAGGGAGCCGATCCCCGCCGCGCGCACCTGGACGGCATCGAGCGTGGTCGGGTCGGCGGTCGCGTCGGCGGCCACGGCGGCGGCGGGAATGGCCGCCAGGGCGATGGCCAAGGCCAGACGCGAGGCGCACGCCGCGGGCGACGCGAACCTCATGCGCGGGGCCGGAATGGCCGGGCGGAAACGGAAGCAGAGGCGCTCCATGGGAGGGCAGCCCTTTGAGGGAAATGGAATGGGCAGGCGCGCAGGCGACGCCAGGTGCGCCGGAAGGGGATGATTCATGCGGCCCGCCTCCGTCCCGGTGCCAGGTGCAGCCACCCCCGCTCGCCCAGCCACAGCAGCAGCGCCGAAGCGGCCAGCAACGGCAACGTCACGAACAGGATCAGCGCGCCCAAGCGCAAGCCCCAGGGCCATGCCTGTCGCGGCGCGGGCGGCATGCCCAGCGCGCCGGCCGGCTTGCGCCGCCACCAGGCCATCGCCCCGGTCGCGCACAGCCAGACCAGGGCCAGGGCGAAGCCGGTGTTGATCCATGGACCGAAAGGGCCGAAGTAGTCGGCCTCGTGGATGTCCACGCCGAGGGCCACGGCGCGGGCGATGGCGGGAAGCTGCTCGCGCCCGGCCTCCTCCAGCACGCGACCGTCGCCGCGGTCCAGCAGCAGGAAGCGTTGTCCGCCGCGCGCCTTCAGGTCGCGTACCGATACCGCCGACCCGGGCGGGCCGTCGACCATGTGGAACATCAGGTCGCCGCGCATGCCCCGCGCCCGCGCCTGCCGCAGCATGCGTTGCAGCGGATCGTCCGCCTTTGCGCCCGTGCCGGCGAACACCGGGGCGAAGCCCGCCGCGCGCGGCGCCTGCTGCCCCAGCGCCTGTTGCAGCGACGTCAGCACGTGGCCGCCCCAGAAACTGGTCCACGGCAGCGCGGTGCACAGGAACAGCACGATCAACAGCGAAAACCACACCGCCACGCAGGCGTGCAGGTCGCGCCAGAAGACCCAGCCGCCGCTGTCCAGTCGCGGCAGCAGCGCACGCCAGCGGCGGCCGTCGCGCGGCCACCACAGGTAAAGGCCCGTGAGCACCATCGCGATGGTCCAGCAGGCACCGATCTCCAGCAGCCAACTGCCAGGATCGCCCAGTGGCCAGCCACCGTGCAGGCTGCGCGACCAGCCCATCGGCCAGGCGCTGCCCTCCAGGCTGCCGAGCAGTACGCCACGGTGCGGATCGACGAAGGCCGCCAGCGGCAGGCCATGATCGCCGCCGAGGACGACCTGGGTGCTGCGCGCCGGATCGGCGGACACCACGATGCCGGATACCACGCGTCCCGGATGGAACCGGCGCGCGGCCGCCACCTGCGCGTCGAGCGGCGCCATCTCCGGTGCCGGTTCGACGAAGCGCAGGTCCGGATGGCGCTGGTCGACCCAGTGCGCGGACCATAGATACAGCGTGCCGGTGGCCGACTGCCACAGCACGAACGGGATCACCAGCAGCGCAGCGACGAAGTGCCAGCGCCAGGCGCGGCGCCTGAGGTCGCGGCTGCGGTCGGACACGGTGCAGGCGGGCGGCGCGGCCGCCACGAACGATCGCGGCGCGCGCGGCGCCGCACGGGAACGGATGGGCATGGAAGCTCCAAGGCACGCGGGCACGGCACGGCGGCCGTGCAGGTCACGGAAGGACGGCGTGGTTCAGAGCAGGATCGGCGGGCCGCGGCTGCCCAGGCCACGCAGGTTGGCCGCCATGCGCAGGCGCGGCGCGGGCGGCAGCGACAGGCGCCCGCCCTGCGGCCAGGCCAGCAGCAGCAGTGCCAGCGCCAGCAGCACCAGCGGCAGCGAGGCGGCCAGCGGGCAGTAGTCGCAGTAGTCGCCGTTGACGGGGGCAGGCGCCGGTTCGCCCGACAGCGAGCGGGCCGGGCTGGGCAGCAGTTGCAGGCCCATGGTGGTGCACAGCTCCGACCAGCCCGCCAGCACCTGGGTACTGCCGGCCGACAGCGCCCGGCTGACCGACGGCGCCAGCGCCAGCAGCAGTACGGCCAGCAGTGCCAGCCGGGTCATCGATCGGTGGAGATGGCGGGAACGGAGCACATGTCGATTATAGGCCGGCGGCCGGTTCCTGGAGGAACGCCCGCCTCAGGCGGATTGTTCCAGGGCCGGCGGGCCGGAACCCCCGTCTCCTGCAGGAACGGCCTTGGTCGCGACGGGTTTCGGGGGGAAACGCCCCCGGCACGCCCCTCGTGCCCAAGGGCGCTCCTACGCGGAGGCCAGCCGCGCCTCCAGCAGCCGCCGTGCCTCATCCAGCGAGGCGACGATGCGGTGGCCCAGGGCGCGCACCTGCGCGTCGGGCTGCAGCATGTCCGGCACCTGGACCGGGGTCATGCCCGCGGCCAGCGCGGCGCGCACCCCGGTGGGCGAGTCCTCCAGCACCAGGCAGTGCGCCGGGTCCACGCCCAGCCGCCGCGCGGCCAGCAGGTAGACGTCCGGCGCGGGCTTGGGATGGGCCACGTCGGAACTGGTGCAGACCGCGTCGAACCAGCCCAGCAGCCCGGCCTTCTCCAGCTTGCGCAGCGCCAGCGGCCGCCGCGTCGAGGTGGCCACCGCGCGCGGGATGCCGCGCCCGGCCAGCCACCGCAGCAGCGGCACGATGCCGGGCCGGTGCGGGATGCCCGCATCCACCTTCGCCTCGTAGAGCAGGCCCGAGCGCGCCAGCAGCGCGTCGGCGGCTTCCTCGCCCAGGCGCTCGACCAGCCTCGCCCGGCAGACCGCGTCGCCGGTGCCCACCATCTGCAGCCAGTAGTCCGGCGGCAACGCATGGCCCAGGTCGGCGGCCGCGCGCGCATGGCAGTCGGTGATGGCACGCTCGCTGTCCAGCATCAGCCCGTCCATGTCGAAGATCACCGCCACGGGAGAGAACGCCAGCGGGGCGGGGGAAGCGTCCAGAACGTTTGCGGTCACGGTGTCTCCGGGGAAAACAGGCGGTCCAGGTCGGCGGCGTCCAGCGCGCGCCAGTGGCCTTCGGGCAGTTCGCCCAAGGCCAGCCCGCCCACCTGCGGGCGGTGCAGCGCGGCCACGCGGTTGCCGACGGCGGCGAACATGCGCCGCACCTGGTGGTAGCGGCCTTCGTGCAGCACCAGGCGCGCGCGGCGCGGCGCCAGTGCGTCCATCCGCGCCGGCAGCAGCGGCGTGGTTTCCGATTCGAGCAGCAGGGCGCCGCTGGCGAACCGGCCGGCCTCGTCGCCGCGCAGGGCGTCGGCCAGGGTGGCCTCGTAGACCTTGGCCAGCCTCGATTTCGGCGAGACGATCCGGTGCAGCAGCGCACCGTCGTCGGTGAGCAGCAGCAGGCCGGTGGTGTCGCGGTCCAGGCGGCCGACGGTGGACAGCGCCGGGTCGCGCAGGCGGAAGCGCGGCGGCAGCAGGTCGAAGACGATGCGGCCGGGGTCCTTCATCGAGCAGGTGTAGCCGACCGGCTTGTGCAGCATCAGCACCAGGCCCGGCGGCGGGTCCAGCGGCTGCCCGTCCACGCGCACGCTGCCGTGGTCCAGCGGGTCGTCGGCGTACAGCACCTCGCCGGCGGCATCGGTGACGCGGCCCTCGCGGAACATCCAGGCCACCTCCTTGCGGCTGCCGTAGCCCAGGTTGGCCAGGTGCTTGACCAGCTTCATCGACTTGCTCACCGTGCGCCTCCCCGTGCCGCGCCGGACGTGGCCGCCTCGATTGCCTTGAACCCGCCGCCCTCGGCCAGTCCCCGCACGCTGGCGAACGCGCGCGCCAGCGTGGCCTCGTACGGCAGGTGCCGGTTGGCGACCAGCAGCAGCCGCCCGCCGGGTCGCAGCGCCTGCGCGGCGACCTCGATGAAGCGCCGGCCCAGTTCGGGCCGGTCGCCGCGGTCGTGCCCGTGGAACGGCGGGTTGCTGACGATGAAGTCGTAGCCGCTTTCGGGCAGCCCGGCGGTCGCGTCGTGCCAGTGGAACCCGAGCGCCGCCTGCGCGGCCCGTGGCGCCAGGTTGGCGCGGGCCAGTTCCAGCGCGCGCGCCTCGGCCTCGTACAGGTCCAGCGCCCGCACGCCCGGTGCGCGCGCCAGCACCTCGTCGGCCAGGTAGCCCCAGCCGGCGCCCAGGTCGGCGCCGCGACCGGCCAGGTCGGCCGGCAGGTGCGCGGCCAGCAGCGCCGAGGCCGGGTCGATCCGGTCCCACGCGAACACTCCCGGCCGGCTGTGGAAGCGGCCGCCGAGGATCGGGCGTGGCGCATCGGCCTGCCGCCATCGCGCGGCCAGCGCCGTGTCGTGGGTGCCGGCCAGCGGCGGCGTCCAGAACACGCGGCAATGAAACTTGGTGGCGATGCCTTCCAGGCCGGCCAGGTCGCGCAGGTCGCGCTCGCGCGACTTGGCGCCTTCATCGTTGGCCACCGCGGCGACCACCCGCGCGCCCGGCGCGGCCATCGCCACCGCATGCGCCAGCAGCGCACGCGCCTCGTCGCGCTGGCGCGGCGGCAGCACCAGCACCAGCGCCGCGTCCGCCGTCTCCCCCAGTTCCACCCGCGTGTCCAGCCCGGCCTGACGCAAGCCGTCGGCCAGCGGCTTGAAGCCCTGCTCGCACCGCAGCCGCGCGGTGGCATGCCGGCGCAGCGGCCAGCCATCGCGCGCGCGCAGGAATGCGACGCGGCCTTGCGCCGGCCACGCCAGCGTGCCGTCGTCGAACGGCAGCAGCAGCGCCTTGAGAGGATCGTCGGGAAGACTCACGCGGATGGCCCTGGGAGCGGGCGCGCATTATCGGCCATCGCCGCGGGAGGGCCGCGCCCGGGCATGAACCCCGCGCAACCCACGGGCGACCCCGCCCTCAACCCTGACCCAGGTCAAGGCGGCCGGGGCGCCGCTGGGCGAGCATGCATGCCATGCGGGAGCCTGGGACATGAACGCAACGGCACAATCGCTGGAAATCGATGGCGTGCTGGTGGCGCGCACGATCGGCCTGGAGGTGGCCGCATTCCGCCAGTTGATGGCCGACGGCAAGATCTCCGTGCTGTGCGAGCGCGGCACCGGCGAGGACGCCGGCAGCTACCGGGCCACGTTCTACTACGGCAAGCAACGGGCGCGCTTCATCGTCGACGCTCATGGCCGGACCCAGGAAGCGCCGTAGCCTGCGGCGGGTGCCGGCACGATCCCGGCGGAAGGAAGCCCCGCACTGCCCGGCGGCGTCCGGCGAACGCGAAGCCCGGCGGCAGGGTCCTGTGCGGCGCCGCACAGGACCGGTTCCCGCCAGGGCGAGCCCCCTGGGTCGCGACGGACGCGCAAGCCTCATACCGGAGTCGGATTGCGGTACTTGAACCCGGCCTGGTGCCAGTACGGATAGGGCTTGGGTCGTTCGGAGGCCGCGTCCAGCTTCGCCACCTGGTCGGCCGCGAGGCTCCAGCCGACCGCACCCAGGTTCTGCCGCAATTGCGCCTCGTCGCGCGCACCGACGATCACGCTGGACACCGTGGGCCGCTGCAGCAGCCAGTTCAGCGCCACCTGCGGCACGCTCCTGCCGGTCTCGGCGGCGACCTCCTCCAGCGCGTCGACCACCTGGTACAGGTATTCCTCGGGCACCTGCGGGCCGGAGTCGAGCGAGGCCTGCGCCTGCAGGCGGCTGCCCTCCGGCAGCGGCTGGCCGCGGCGCAGCCTGCCGGTCAGCCGGCCCCAGCCCAGCGGGCTCCACACCACCGCGCCCACGCCCTGGTCGGCCGCCAGCGGCATCAGTTCCCACTCGTAGTCGCGGCCGACCAGCGAGTAGTAGGCCTGGTGGGCCACATAGCGCGTCCAGCCATGGCGGTCGGCGGCGGCCAGCGATTTCATCAACTGCCAGCCGGAGAAGTTGGACACGCCCAGGTAGCGGATCTTGCCGGCGCGCACCAGGTTGTCGAGGGTCGAGAGCACCTCTTCCACCGGCGGCTGCGCATCGAAGCCGTGCAACTGGAACAGGTCGATGTAGTCGGTGCCCAGGCGCCGCAGCGCCGCGTCCACCGCGTGGATCAGGTGATGGCGCGAGGAACCGACCTGGTTCTCGCCCTCGCCGGCGCGGAAGGTGGCCTTGGTGGACAGGATGAGCGCATCGCGCGGGCGGCCCTTGATCGCCTCGCCCAGGATCTGCTCGGCCGCGCCCCGGGAGTACACGTCGGCGCTGTCGAACATGTTCAGCCCGGCATCCAGGCAGATGTCGACCAGCCGCCGCGCCTGGGCCACGTCGGTGCTGCCCCAGGAACTGAACAGCGCGCCGCTGCCGCCGAAGGTGCCGGTGCCGAAGCTCAGGGCGGGAACGCGGAAGCCGGAGCGGCCAAGGTAGCGGTATTCCATGGGAAGCCTCGGGGAATCGGGGAAAGAATCCGGGCCGCCATTTCAGCGCCGCCGGGCCGTCCGCTCAACCTCACCGATGGGACGCCGGGTTCCGGGCCAAAGGGAAGGGCCGTGGTTGCGCGATTGCCGCCCCTCCCGGTGCCTGCTACGTTCGCCGCCGGACGCGGGTGGGGAAGCGCAGGTGGCCGACAACGACATCTCCCGGTTGCTGGAACTGGCCCGCGACGGCCAGCCCGGGCGACTGGGCGCCGTGTTCGAGGCGCTGTACCCGGAACTGCGCCGCCTGGCCGGCTCGCGCATGCGCGGCACCGAGTCCACGATCACCCCGACCGTGCTGGTGCACGAGCTGTTCCTGCGCATCGGCCAGGGCACGCCGCTGTCGGTGACCGACCGCGACCACTTCTTCGCCGCCTCGGCGCGGGCGATGCGCTGGATCCTGGTCGAGCACGCGCGCCAGCGCGCCACCGACAAGCGCGGCGGCGGCCAGGTGATGCTCGACCTGGACGACGCCATCCCCGACGCGCCGCCCGCCCTGACCAACGTGCTGCTGCTGGACCAGGGCCTGGAGGCACTGGAGGCGATCAGCCCGCAGCGGCGCCGGATCGTGGAGATGCGCTACTTCGCCGGCATGGAATTCGCCGAGATCGCGCGGCTGCTGGCGTGCTCCGAACGCACCGTCTACCGCGAATGGGAACGCGCCCGCGCCTTCCTCCAGGCGTTGCTGGAGGATGCCGGCGATGGACGCTGAAGCCCTCGCCCAGTGGCGCATCGCCGATGCGCTGTTCGACCAGTGGCTGGACCTGCCCGAAGCCGGCCGCGACGCCTGGCTCGCCGCGCAGGCGCCGGACCCGCCGGTGCGGCGCCGGCTGGAGCGCATGATCGCCGCGCACCGGCGCCCGGACGCGGCGCTGGATGCGCGCGACGGCGGCCTGGCCGGCCGCCGCTTCGGCGACTGGACCCTGGAGGAGGAACTGGGCCGCGGCGGCATGGCCGTGGTCCACCGCGCCTGGCGCGAGCAGGGCATGGCGCGCCAGCAGGCGGCGGTCAAGGTCCTCACCCTGGGCGCATTGGGCGCCACCGGGCGCGAGCGCTTCCAGCGCGAGGCGCAGATCCTGGCGCGGCTGAATCATCCCAACGTCACCGCCCTGGTCGATTCGGGCGTGGCCGAGGACGGCACCTGCTGGCTGGCGATACCGCTGGTCGAGGGCGAGCGCATCGACCGCTGGTGCGCGGCGCGCGGGCTGGACGCGCGCACGATCGTGCGCTTGTACCTGCAGGTCTGCGACGCGGCCGCCTACGCCCACCGCAACCTGGTGATCCACCGCGACCTCAAGCCCTCCAACGTGCTGGTCGACGCCGGCGGCCACGTGCGCCTGCTGGACTTCGGCATCGGCCAGTTCGCCGACGCGGGCGGCGAGCGCACCCAGACCCTGTGGCGGGCGCTGACCCCCGGCTATGCCGCGCCCGAGCAGTTGCGCGGCGCGCCGCCGACCACCGCGGTGGACGTCTACGGCCTGGGCGCGCTGCTGCACCGGCTGCTGACCGGGCGCGCCCCGCAGGGCACGGCCGAAGGCGCGCAGACCACCCGCCCCTCGCTGCTGGTGCGCAGCGCCGGGGACGCCTACCACCGCCACTACGTCCCGCTGAGGAACGACCTGGACCGGGTGCTGCTCAAGGCCCTGGCCGAGGAACCGGGGCAGCGCTATCCCTCCGCCGAGGCCCTGGCCGCGGACCTGCGCCGCTGGCTGGAGGGCCGCCCGATCCTGGCGCAGAAGCCGCGCCTGGGCTACCGGCTGCGCAAGTTCGTGCTGCGCAACACGCTGGGCGTGGCCACGGCATGCCTGCTGGCCGCCACGGTGGCGGCGGGCATCGGCGCCACCGTGTGGCAGGCCGACCTGGCCCGCCGCGAGGCCGCGCATGCGCGCGACCGCGCGCAGCGCGCCGAGGCGGTGCGCGATTTCCTCGGCAATGCGTTCGTTTCCACCCGCCCGGCCCAGGGCCGGGTCCCGGACATGCTGGAAGTGGTGGCCGCCAGCGCGCGCGGCGCGCGGGAGACGCTGGCCGCCACCGATCCACTGGCCGCGGCGGACGTACTGCTGCTCACCGGCACGGTGCGCGCCAACCTGGACGCCATCGACGAGGCCGAGGCCGACCTGCGCCAGGCGCTCGGCCTGCTGGCCCCACACGAGGCGCGCGCGGCCAGCGAGCTGTCGCGCGCGCACTGGGAGCTTGGCCGCATCGCCCGCCACCGCGGCGACCGCGATGCCGCGCGCGAGCACATCCAGCGCACGGTGGCGCTCAACGCCCTGTGGGACGCGCCGGCCAACGAGCGCATCCGTGCCCGGATCTCGCTGGGCGAAACCCTGCTGGCCGAGGAACCGGCCCGGGCCGAGGCGCTGTTCCGCGAGATCGTCGCCGAGATCCAGGGCACCGAGCTGGAAGACTCGCTGCGCCACCTCAATGCGCTGAACGGCCTTTCGATCGCGCTGGCCACGCCCGGCCACGATGCCCGCACCCGGCTGCCGATCCAGGAGGAACGCCTGCGCATCGCGCGCAAGATCTACGACGACGACAGCGGCGGCTACGCCTTCACCCTGACCGACGTCACCCACACCTTCGCCGGCCTGGGCATGTTCGACCGCGCCGAGGCCCTGGCCCGGGAGGCGGTGGCCGTGGCCGACCGCACCCGCCAGCGCCCCGCCGAACTCAAGGCCATGACCCGCTGCAACCTGGCCCTGGTGCTGCAGCAGCGCGGCCGGCTGCAGGAAGCGCTGCCGCTGTACGACGCCGGCAACACGCTGCTGCTGGCCGGCAGCCACCAGGGGCTGGCCACCGAACGCTGCTTCCGCGGCAGCGCCTACGTGCGTGCCGCGCTCGGCCAGCACCGCGATGCGCTGGACGACCTCCGCCACGCCGGCGCGCTGCTCGCCCGGCACCGGCGCACCCTGCATCCCGACGCCCTGGCCGGCTGCGGCCTGGCCGCCTCGGTCCACCTCCGCGGCGGCGACCGCGCGGCGGCGGCGCACGAACTGGCGCAGTGCACGCCGCCCGATGGCGCCGACCCGCCGCTGGCGCTTGCCCAGGCCCGCGCCGAACTGCTGCTGGCGCAAGGCGACACGGCGGGTGCCACGTGCCTGGCGGCCGAACTGCGTGGCAGGCACCGGCCCGCGGAGGCCGCGCGCGACTGGATGCGGCCGTGGATGCTGTCGATGCTGCTCGCGCGCCAGGCCGGCGACGCCGCGGCGCAGGCCGCGCTGGCCACCGAAGCCTCCGGCTTCCTGCGGTCGCCGCCGCTGGCGGCCTGCTTCGCCGCGCCGACCGAAGCGGACTGCCTCGCACTGCCTTGACCGGCATCCTGCGCCGCCTGCGTTAGGCCCGGAGCGGTGCCGGGGACGCGGGTTACGGGCCGTGGCCGGGGCTCGTGATCCTCGGCAGGACGTCGCCGCCGCCCCGCCGGATCGCCATTGCATGCGTCCCCTGTCAGTCGCGGGCGCGAAATCTCGTGGATGGAGAGTCCCGGGAATGCCGGGCCCGGCCGGGCCGCCGTTTCGGCCCGCTCCCTCCGGTTGCACAGCCATGAACACTCTTCGATCCTTGCCCGCGCCGGCCCTGGCGTTGGCCCTGGCCGCCGCCCTGCCCACCACCGCGAGCGCCCAGGCCACCCAGGCCGAGCTCTACATCGACGTCGCCACCCACACCATGCCGGGGATGCCGGGCATGGGCGCGCTCGGCCGCATGGCCGGCGCCATGGGCGCGGGCGCCGCCCCCGGCTACGGCATGGCCCGCCACCCGGGCATGCCCGGCAAGTACCTGGACGTGGCCCTGCACAACCAGCGCCGCCCCGGCACCCCCGCCCGCCAGGCCGTGCCCAAGGGCCTGCGCCTGGGCGAGCGGATCGACCTGCTGCCGCCCGCTTCCAAGTCCGGGAACGACGCCACCCCGGCCGCGAACGACGCCCTGGGCCAGCACGGCGACGGCAGCTTCCGGATCCGCTACTACTGGGGTTGCGGCGAGCAGGTGCGCGCGGGCCAGCCGGCCGAGTTCACCGTCACCGTGCGCAACGGCAAGGTGGTGCAGAGCGGGCGCGCCATGACCCCGCGCCAGGTGCCGCAGCACGCCGTCGGCCAGGACCCGCGCTACGCCCTGTGGCCCAACCCCTCCGCGCGCAAGACGGTGGCCGGCAACGCCTCGCTGGCCGGCACCCACACGGTCACCGGCGAGCAGTTGCCGGCGTCGCTGCAGTTCGAGCTGGGCCGCGACCACGACTTCATGCCCGAGCTCAAGCTCAAGAGCGAGGGCGACGCCGGGCAGGGCATGACCCTGCGCTGGGACGGGGTGGACGGCGCCCGCGCCTACTTCATCCACGGCACCGCGATGGACGGCGAGACGATCGTGATGTGGAGCAGCTCGGAGGACGGCTACGCCGGCCAGGAGCTGATCGACTTCCTGCCCGAGTCGCTGGTCGCGCAGTGGACCGGCAAGCGCACCCTGATGGGTGCCGACGCGCGCAGTTGCCGTATCCCGCGCGAGGTGTTCGCCGGCACCGGCAAGGGCACGCCGATGCTGCAGATGGTCGCCTACGGCAACGACCGCACCATCGCCCAGCCGGGCTGGAGCGTACGCGTGCGCACCAAGTCCACCGCGATGCTGATGTCCGGATTGGGGGGCGCGGCCACGCAGGAGGCCGGACGCGAAGCCGCCAAGCCGGCGGCCAAGGACGCGGCCAAGAGCGTGCTGCGCGGCCTGATCGGACGCTGACCCGCCTCCAGGCACCTCCTTGTAGGCGCGGCCCTGGCCGCGATGCTTTTCTCTCCGGCCACGCACGCCCATCGCGGCCAAGGGCGCGCCTGCACCCGCAATCCCGCAGGAACGCCATGCCTTCCGCGCCGGTCGTACCGGCCGGCGCGCCTGCACCCACAACGCCCACGGGTGCTGCCCCGAAGCGCCCGCTTTCACTGGATGGACGGCATCGTGACGACCGACTGGAAACAGATCCTCAAGCGCATCGCAATAGCGACCGGCAAGGTCCTCTGGCTCGTGGCCCGATGGCTGTTCGCGCTGCTGGTGAAGGTGGGCCGGTTCATCGTGCTCCGGGCGATCCCGGCCATAGGGGCATGGCTGCGCAGTACGGCCTTCCCGGCGCTGGGACGCCTGTACCGATGGCTGCCGCACCGGCGGCGGGTCGTCGGCGTCGCCGCGGGTGCCGCCGCGATCGCGGTCGCGGTCCTGCTGCTGCGCGTGCCGGACGACCCGGGCGCCCCGGCCCCGCACACCGCGCAGGCGCCCGCCAAGCCCGCCGAACCCGCCGTGCTGACCCTGACCCCGATGCGGGCGCCGCCCGGCGCCGCCATCGTCGCCAACGGCCTGGCCCTGGCCGAGGGCGAGCCCTTCGAGGTCACCGTCGGCGGCCTGCCGGCCGCCGCGCAGCGGCTGGACGACGGCCGCCTGCAGCTTCGCGTCCCGCTCTACCTGGGCGATGGCGCCTGGCCGGTGCCGCCGGCCGAGGCGCAGGCCGTGGAGGTGCGGCGCGACGGCACCCTGCTGGCGGCCAGCCAAGCCGGGCTGCGGGTGACCGAGCTTCCGCGCGCGCCGGGTACCACGGCACGGGTGCAGCGCTCGCTGGACGCGGCCACCACCGCCTACGAGCGCATCTTCGAGTCCCTGCCCGCCAGCGACGAACAGGACCGCGTACAGCGCCGCGCCCTGCTGGCGGCACTGCGCGGGCTGGTGAGCGAGGGCGACCACTCGCTGGCGGCCTTGCTGGCCGGCACCTCGCCGCTGCTCGAAGGCGCCGAACCGGACGCGGAACTGATGGACGCGCTCCTGGCCTCCGGCGGCGTGGCGGACAACCTGGACGCCTTCGCGCAGGCGCTCGGCCCCGGTCCGGCCGACAGTGGTTCCGTCGCCCTGCTGGCGGCCGGCGGCAGCGCCTTCCCCATGGCGCTTTCGCTGGGGTCCATGCCCACGCCGTTCTCGACGGCCGGCGGGCCCAAGTGCCGCGGCGACGGCAAGGACTTCGAACTCGCCTGCCAGATGCAGATGTACGGGCTGCTGGACGACCTGGCCCGGGAATACATCAAGCCCACCGCCGACACCTACGCCAACGTCATGCTGGCACTTGCCACCGTGGGGGCGCCGCTGTCCGCCCACCCCCTCAGCACCCTCATATCCGCCGTGCTGAGCGTGGCCAACCTGGTGATCGGGAAGATCGCACCGTCGCTGCTGCCCTCCAACCTGACCCGGTTCGAGCTGGAGTCGGTCAAGCCGCTCGTCGCGCTGCAGGAAACGGTCCCGGCGCGCATCGTCGTCGAGGCCCGGAACACGCCCCAGTCCATCACCCTCAACGATCTCATCGACGTGGCCAAGTCCACCGTCGGCGCGGCCATCGAGTTCGACGGCTACGTCGTGGAAACCCTCAAGCGGATGTTCTACTACACCATCGACCTCTACATGGGCGTGCTGCGCGGCGTCGACCACGTCAGTCCCAACGCCTCCGATGCGGTCAACCCCGGCCTGTTCACCCTGCCGATGAAGAAGTGGGGCCCGCTCAAGGTCAGCAGCTCCGACCTGGTGAGCCTGTTCAGTTACGACGAACCCATCCTCGCCACCCGCGAGGAGGAGATGGAGTGGCGCGCAGAGCAAAGGGGCCAGACCACCGTGCGGGCGATGCCGCGCGGGCCGGGCGAGCGCAGCAAGGTGCTGCAGGACCACACCCTGTGCTGGGGCTGCGTCTGGAGCGGCGGCGCATTCGGCACCGAGATGCCGCAAAGCTCGAAGAGGGTCGCCGTGGAGATCGAGTTCAAGGCCCTCCCGCCGCAGGGCAAGGCGCCGCTGGACGTCGACCTGGCCTGGGAACTGAAGCCGCGGGAAGACCGCGCGCCGGTCCCCTGCACGGTGGACTTCGGCGACGGGACGCAGGCCCGGCGCATCCCCGACTGCACCGACACCGCCCGCGTCCGCCACACCTACGACTACACCTCGCGCCTGAACGAGAAGACCGGCGGAGCCTACCTGCCCACGCTGCGCATCGACGGCAGCCCCATCGAGGCCAAGGCCGAAGTGTTCACCGACTGGACGTTCCGCAGCTCGCCCGAGACCGGGCAGGCACCGCTGGAGGCCAAGTTCCACTGGGACATTCCCTGGCCGCCGGACCAGAAGGCGCCGCGCTGCGAGTTCGACCCGGGCGACGGCTCGGCGCGGGAAAGCTTCGACGACTGCCTCGCCGTCACGCGCACCGAGCACACCTTCGAGCGCCGCGGCAGCTTCGTGCCCACGCTGACCCTCATCCACGGCGGCGCCAGGGACACCAAGACCGCGCCGGTGTCGGTGGCCGAAGAGGGCACCTGCGACGCGGACCTGCTCAAGCACAAGGCCTGGACCGGCAGCGTATCCTTCAGCCAGAGCCGCGACGTGTGGCATCCCAGGGGCTACTACCACGTCGTGTACAGCCACAGCATTCGCCTGCACGCGCGGATGGACGAGCGCACCCGGCGCGAGTTCCGCGGGGCCGACTACCTCGTGCAGTACTACAGCCCGCTACCGGAAGGATCGGCCAAGATCACCTATTCGCGGCACGACTATTCCGGCGACAGGCTGAACAGCTCCGACACGTTCGACGGCAGCGGCCGGCTGCAGCGGCAGGAGCCGCACATGAGCGAGGACGGCTCGATGCTCACCCTCACCCTCAACGCCAAGAAATGCACCTTCTCCCTCTACCTGCAAGGCCAGGTCTTCGGCTCGGGCGAGCAGTGGGACTACAAGGGAACCGAAGCGTACAGCGGCTACCGCTGGTTCAACTCGGTCCACGTCGAGGGCATGGTGACGTCCTCCGGCTCCATCAGCGGCTCATCGTCGGTGCCGTTGCTCTCGCGCAGCCAGATCGAGCGCAACGACATCGAGAAGACCAGTTGGGCCAGCGAGCTGGATGGCGTCGTCGGGGCGCTGGGCGAGAACGGCCTCGGCAGCATGGCGGTGAGCTGGCAGTTCGCCCCGGCGGACTGACGGCCGGCCGCAGGAACGTCCTTGGCGCGATGGGCCTGTCGCGAACGGGCCGGAAAGCGCGGCGGCCCCAAACGAGAACCCCGCCGAAAGGCGGGGTTCTCTGCTGTTGCGGTACGGCTCGCGGGCCGGATCAGAAATCCATGCCGCCCATGCCGCCCATGCCGCCGCCCGGCATCGCCGGCTCGTCCTTCTTCGGCAGCTCGGCCACCATCGCCTCGGTGGTGATCATCAGGCCGGCGATCGAGGCCGCGTTCTGCAGCGCCGAGCGGGTGACCTTGGTCGGGTCCAGGATGCCGAACTCGATCATGTCGCCGTACTGGCCGGTGGCGGCGTTGTAGCCGTAGTTGCCCTTGCCGTCCTTGACCGCGTTGAGCACCACGCTGGGCTCTTCGCCGCAGTTGGTCACGATCTCGCGCAGCGGGGCTTCCATCGCGCGCAGGGCGATCACGATGCCGTGGTTCTGGTCCTCGTTCGCGCCCTTGAGGCTGCCGATGGCCTGCAGCGCGCGCACCAGGGCCACGCCGCCGCCCGGCACCACGCCTTCTTCCACCGCCGCACGCGTGGCGTGCAGGGCGTCCTCGACGCGCGCCTTCTTTTCCTTCATCTCGATCTCGGTCGAGGCACCGACCTTGATCACCGCCACGCCGCCGGCCAGCTTGGCCACGCGCTCCTGCAGCTTCTCGCGGTCGTAGTCCGAGGAGGTCTCCTCGATCTGCGCCTTGATCTGCTTGATGCGCGACTCGATGGCGGCGGTGTCGCCGGCGCCGTCGATGAGGGTGGTGTTCTCCTTGGAGACCTGCACCTTCTTGGCGCGGCCCAGGTCCTTGATGGTGGCCTTCTCGAGCTGCAGGCCCACTTCCTCGGAGATCACGGTGCCGCCGGTCAGCACGGCCATGTCTTCCAGCATCGCCTTGCGGCGGTCGCCGAAGCCCGGGGCCTTGACCGCGACGACCTTGACGATGCCGCGGATGGTGTTGACCACCAGGGTCGCCAGGGCCTCGCCCTCGACTTCCTCGGCCACGATCAGCAGCGGCTTGCCGGCCTTGGCCACGCCTTCCAGCACGGGCAGCAGGTCGCGCACGTTGGAGATCTTCTTGTCGTGCAGCAGGATGAACGGGTCGTCCAGGTCGGCCGACTGGCTCTGCTGGTTGTTGATGAAGTACGGCGACAGGTAGCCGCGGTCGAACTGCATGCCCTCGACCACGTCCAGCTCGTTCTCAAGGCCCGAGCCTTCCTCGACGGTGATCACGCCTTCCTTGCCGACCTTCTTCATCGCGTCGGCGATGATGGTGCCGATCGACTCGTCGGAGTTGGCCGAGATGGTGCCGACCTGGGCGATGGCCTTGTCGTCGGCGGTGGGCTTGGACAGCTTCTTCAGCTCCTCGACGGCGGCCTTCACCGCCTGGTCGATGCCGCGCTTGAGGTCCATCGGGTTCATGCCCGCGGCCACGGCCTTGGCGC
Source organism: Pseudoxanthomonas broegbernensis (assembly GCF_014202435.1). Lineage (GTDB taxonomy): Bacteria > Pseudomonadota > Gammaproteobacteria > Xanthomonadales > Xanthomonadaceae > Pseudoxanthomonas > Pseudoxanthomonas broegbernensis. The sequence goes on from NZ_JACHGU010000005.1 coordinate 209,038, forward strand.
CCTCGCGGATGAAGGCCTGGGCCAGCACGGTGGCGGTGGTGGTGCCGTCGCCGGCGTTGTCGGAGGTCTTGGAAGCGACTTCCTTGACCATCTGCGCGCCCATGTTCTCGAACTTGTCGGACAGCTCGATCTCCTTGGCGACGGACACGCCGTCCTTGGTGATCGTCGGGGCGCCGAAGCTCTTCTCGAGCACGACGTTGCGGCCCTTCGGGCCGAGGGTGGCCTTGACGGCATTGGCGAGGGTGTTCACGCCGCGCACCATGCGGGCGCGCGCGTCTTCACCGAAACGGATTTCCTTGGCAGCCATTGGTTAACTCCGGAATGCGTTGATGGGGGTTGGGGAATGGGTGGACCCGGCGATCAGCCGAGGATCGCGAAGATGTCGTCTTCCTTCACCACCAGGTACTCGGTGCCGTCCAGCTTGACCTCGGTGCCGCTGTACTTGCCGAACAGCACCTGGTCGCCGGCCTTGACCTTCGGCGCGCGGACGGTGCCGTTCTCCAGCACCTTGCCCTCGCCCACGGCCACGACCTGGCCCTTGATCGGCTTCTCGGTGGCCGAATCGGGAATCACGATGCCACCGGCGGAGACCTTCTCTTCCTCGGTACGCTTGATGACGACGCGGTCGAAAAGCGGCTTGATGTTGCTCATTTCAATCCCTCTTAAGTGATTGATTGGGTTGGAAATCGGGCGGCGATTCTAGCACTCGCCTCGTGCGGGTGCCAGCGCCGCGGGCGGCAAAAGCCCGGTCCGGAGACCGGGTCGACGAGGCACATGGGGACGCGGTGGGAGCCTTTCAAGGGCGGCGGCCTGCCTGGCGGCGGCACCTTGCGGCTTGACCCTGGCAGGCGCCGCCTTTAACGTTAATTTCTTCATCAAATTAACGACAAATGCCCTTGTCCATAAACAATCGCCAGCAAACAGGCTTGTCGTTACCAATTCACCGAAATCGATGGTCAACAGGACTTGTCCATGCGCATCCACTCACAAGAACCTCAGGCGTCAAGGTTTCGCACTTGGTGAACATCGAATCGTCTTGACTGCGAGCCAGTCCATGTCCATGAACCTCGACATCAGCCAAGCCGTGCACTACCACCTCGATAAGTTCCCCCCGGCCGGGCTGGACTATGCCCGCCTGATGCCGGGACTGCTGGGGGCCACCGCCGCGCTGGCCCGCTACGACCAGATGCTGAGCGGCCTGCACAACAGCGAACTCTTCCTGGCCCCGCTTCGCGGACAGGAGGCGGTGGTCTCCTCGCGCATGGAAGGCACGATCAGCACCCTGGACGAGATCCTCCAACTGGAAGCCGAATTCGACGACGACGATGCCGGGGCCTCCCTGGAATACCGCTCCGACGCGATCGGAACCGCCCTGTACCGGCGCGCGCTGAATACCGCGCAACAGCGCATGGAACAGGGCCAGCCCCTGACCGAATCGCTGCTGCGCAGCGTCCACCGCCAGTTGCTCTCCTTCGGGCGCGGTGCCCACAAGTCGCCGGGCGCCTACAAGCGCGAGCAGAACTACATCGGCGAGCGCGGCAGTCGCAAGGTGAACTTCGTGCCCATCGCGCCCGAGCACCTGGCCGGCGGCATGGAATCGCTGTTCCGGCTGATCGGCGACGCGTCCATGCCGGTGCTGCTGCGTACCGCCCTGGCCCATGCGGAGTTCGAGTCGCTGCACCCGTTCGAGGATGGCAACGGCCGCGTCGGCCGCATGCTGATCACGCTCATGCTGTGGCAGGGCAAGGCCATCGCCGCGCCGCACTTCTACATCAGCCGCTATTTCGAGGACAACAAGGACGAGTACCTGGACCGGCTGCGCCGCGTCTCCGCCGACGACGACTGGGAGGGCTGGTGCCGGTTCTTCCTGGCGGCGGTCGAGCAGCAAGCCATCGGCAACCTGGAGGCAGCCCAGGCCATTGGCGACTTCTACGCGCAGATGAAGCCGGTTTTCGCCGAACTCCTGTCGTCCCGGTATGCGGTGGCGGCGCTGGACTACCTGTTCACCTATCCCGTCTTCAGCAACAGCCGGTTCACCCGCACGGCCGGCATACCGCCGCAGACCGCCGCACGCTTCACCCGTGTGCTGCTGCAGGAAGGCCTGCTGCAGGTGGTGCGCGAGGCGGCCGGCCGGCGGTCGGCGATGTATCGCTTCGAACCGTTGATGCAGCGGGTGCGGGTGTAGCCTGCGAAAACGCGCGGGGCCGGCGAAAGCCGGCCCCGCGCGATGCGTCCCAGGCTGCGTGCATCAGAGGTAACGACTCCATTGCACCTGGGCGCCCGGGGTCGGAATCGCCGGGATGCTTTCGCACACGGGCAGGTGCATCTGGTCGGATTCGGTCGGCACGGTGATGCGGGCGCCGCCCTGGTCGATCAAGGTGGTGCTGTCGGACTGGTTGGCCCCCACGGTCAGCGTACCCTGGACCACGGTGACGTTGGCCGCCGTGCCCAGGTTCCGTCCCAGGATGACGCTGCCGAAGATGTTCCATCCGGACAACTGGCCTGCGCCTTCGACGATGACCGCCATGTTGCCGATCGGCAACCCGACGTGCTCGACCTCCTTCTCCGTGCCGTCCTCGTCAAGGACCCGCTCCGTCCAAGTAGCGAACTGCGAGGTACCGCCGCTCTTGTCGCACAGGTTGGTGGGCCAGAAGTCGCCGTCGCACAGCGTGGCGGGCGTGGAGAAGTTGGGCGCGACCAGGTCGCCATGGCCCGACTGGGTCAGGGTGACCTTGCTCGTGCCGATGATCGTGTTGACCAGGTCGCGACCGCCATCGGTGCCGTTGACGGTGAAGTCGCCGTCGAACCAGACCACGCCCTTGGGAAAGCTGACCAAGCCGGTGATGTTCCAACCGCCGGTCGGCGTGGCGTCCCTGAAGCAGTGCGCGCCCGCATTGCCCGCGCCCTGCCAGTTGCAGGCCAGGAACGGCGCCCCGGTGCCGGCCGGCATCCGTCGCAGATCCCCGGTGAGCAGGTTGTAGGTACCGTCGATCGAGACGCCACTGGCGGCCTTCACGTTGCGTACGGTCAACGTCGGCAAGCCATCCACGAACTCGAAGACGTAGTTGGCCTGCGCCTTGTAAGCCTCGGCATCCACGGCCCGGACGCGCGCATCGCAATAGGGAATGCCGGGCAGCCCGGGCGTCGTGCCGGCCTGCAGGTCGGCCGCGCCCACGGCCGCCATGCCCTCGCCGGCCGGCAATGGTGCCTTGGAGACGCCGTAGTACATCTGCCCGGCGATGGCACCCGAGCCGGCGACGGTCGGAAAGTTCCAGTGGTTGGTCGGCGAGCCGCGTCCGGCGCCCTTGGCCCAGAGATCGCCGCCACCGACCAGCGTACCGATATTGCCGGTGCCCATGGTCAGGCCGCCGTTGACGCGCAGCACGGCGACGTTGGCCGCCCCGGTCAATCCCCCGCCGGCACCGAGGCCCAAGCGCACGTCGTGGCCCCATACCAGCCCGGTCTGGGCCAACCCTTCTGCCCCGATGCCGCCACCGAAGATCGAGCCGGCCTGCAGGGTGAAACTGTCCGGCAACTCGCCCTCGCCGCTCAGCCGTTCGGCCGCGACACGGGCACCACTGATCGCGCCCGTGGCCGCATCGATGACCAGGTCGTCCGGATCGAGTACGAACTGGCTGCCATCGCTCAACTCGATCACGAAGGTGGCCGAGTCGGCATCGGGCACCACCGTGCCGGTAGTCCAGGGAATGCCGCCCGAGGCGGTTGCCGCCACCAGCTTTCCGCCCACGCGCGTGGTGCCCACCGCGGTACCGTTGGCCATCACCGATGCCGTGTAGGCGCCGGCGCGCAGCGCGGCGTACCTGGCCCCGGACGAGGAACCGTCCAGGCTGATCGAACGGCCCCAGAACGTGGTGCCGTTGGGCGGCGTCATGCCGGTCACCGAGATGTCGCCCTCGGCATGCAGGTAGCCATCATTGGTGATGCCGCCGCCACTGAGGGTGATGTTGCCCTTGGCACAACCGGAAATGCGCGCCGACGAGGAACTGCCCACGGTCAGGCTGCCGGCCACGGCGATGTTCGCGTAATCGGTGGATTCGCCATCGGTCACGCCCAGCGAACCGCCGGTGATGTCCAGGTCGCCGTTGAAGACCATCAGCGCGGACGGCAGCGAGGCGCAGGTGCCGGTGGTCGAGCCGCTGCTGCCGCCGACCTCGTAGACCACCTCGACGGTGGAAGTGGCCAACGGCGCGGCGGCCGAACCGGCCGCACGGCCGATGACCTGCGCAGTCACTTCGTAGGACTGGAAGCTGGCGCTCTTCCGGACACGCAGCAGGTAGGCGTCGAAACCGAAACCGTCGTCGACCTGCAGCGCCAAGGGTTCGGACAATTCCGCGTCCTCGCCCGGCTTCCAGGCACTGGCCGAATTCCAGCCCGCCGCTTCCTCGAAGCTGCCGCAACCGCCGGCCCCGCCCCCGGCCGGGATGCATCCGCCCGCTGGAGGATGGCCGTAGGAAAGCCCGTACAGGATCATCTTGCCTTCGTCGGTAGCGGACATCCCCGCCAATGCATCGCGCAGGAACTCCACCCCGCGCCAGGCCGACGCCTGGGCGGTGGTCACCGAATGGGTCGCCAACTGGCGCTGCTGGTTGCCGCGCAGTGCGTAGGCCACGGCCAACGCGGTGACCGTCACCGCAAGGCCCACCAGCAGCAGGATCAGGAGGGTGGAAATACCGCGCTGGCGGGCGATGCCCGGCCGCCGGCGGGTTCGTCTGGATGTCGTGCTCACAGGCTTCCTCCACTGGCGGGCGGCGATGCGCTGGCTTTTCTCGAGGCCACGATGTTGGACAGGCAGGCACTGAACAATTCGCGCCCCTTGCTTTCCAGCACCAGCCTCGGAGACTCGGTGCGGCTGTCCGCCTTGGCCTGCTGCGCATAGGGCAGGGTGCAGCGCTCGCCCTCGGCATTCACGACCCTGAAGCCGGAATCGCTCTCGGCCGCGGCCATGTCCAGGTAGGAGCCGCCGGCGGCATCGGCCACCGCGCTTCCATCGCGCTCCTTCCACGGCTCGCCGTAGGCGAGCACCACGTCCCTTTCGCGCGTCCAGCCGGCCGACGGGATATCGGCGCAGGGTTCGGGCCTGCGGAAATACATCGTCACGCTGCGGTCCTCCCCCGAGGCGATCTCCAGGCGCGCGCAGCCGTCGACGGAACGCCAGGTCACGTTGCGCTTGTCGGCATCGTCCACGGCGATGGCGTAGCGCTTGATCGCGGCGGGGTCGGCGGCGGCGCCCTCGGCCACGTCGGGCAGCTCGGGATCGGCGATGCCGTACCCGGCGCTGTGCAGTTCCAACTGCGCGGCCAGCAGGCCCGAGGCCACCTGGCCGTCGCGCAGGGAATCGGCCGAGGCGCGGCCGGACACCTCGACCATCATCTTGTAGACGGCCAGCATGGCGGCGATGGTCAGCAGCGAGATGACCAGCCCGACCATCATGCTCACCAGGCTGTAGCCGCGCTGGCTGGCGCGGGGGGCGGCGAGGGGCCTCATGGCGCATCTCCCCCGGCGGCGGCGGGAACGACGCTGCTGACCGCCAGCACCAACGTGTCGCCCTTCGTCGCGGTCAGCTCGACGACCGGCGGCAGCTTGGCGGTGAACGTCACCCCGCCGATTTCCAGTTGCTCGTCGGTGGCGGCGGAGCACGCCTGCCTGCCGAGCGAGATGTCGCCCTTCAACTGCGCGGGCAGGCCCTTCTTGTCCGCCAGCGGCGCCGGGTCGTCGCACAGATCCACGCCGGCCACCTGCATGACGTTGCGCAACTCGCCCACCACCAGCGCGTCGATGCCCGCATCGTGCTGGCTGCTGACGATGCGCGAGGCCACGTGGGCCATGCCCGCCGCCATGATGGCGGTGATCAGCACGCCGATCAGCGCCTCCAGCAGCACGTCGCCGCGCTGGCGCCCGGGATCAGAGAAGTGCGACATCCATGACCTCCTGGTTGCCTGCCTTGATGAACACGTCGGCGGCCGTGCCGCCGGGGGCGACGCAATCCACGCCGCCGTAGCTGGACGCCACCAGCACGCCGCGCGTGTCGTAGGCCGCGCAGACGAAATCCCCGGCGTCCTCCTCCTGGCCGACCTTCAACTGCAGGCTGCCCGGGTTGGCGATCGCTCCTTGCCAGTTCCCCGCCGCGCATCCTTCCCAGGCGCTGCCGTCGGCAGTGCGCGAGATCACGCACAGGACGTGCCCGTCCTTGTCGTAGACGACCGCCGCCGCGCCCTGCCCGGCCTGGGCCGAGGTCAACGCCAGCGGGTTGCGCATCGCCCGCGAGCGCGCCTGGCCCACGGCCTCCAGCAGGTTGCTGCGCGCGCGCATCTGCCGGGTGCCGTCGACCCAGTCCCGGGTGAACGGCGCGGCGGCCAGCAGCAGCATGGCCATGATCGCGATGCCGACCATCAGCTCGATCAGGGTGAAACCGGCCGCAAGTGGGCCGGAACGCCCGATCACCATGAAATGTCCCCGACCGACGGGCACCCGCTGTTGCCGCGGATGTTGTCGGCGTTGATCGACACCGCGCAGCCGCTGAGCTTGCCGCCCACGCCGGTGGCGGTCAGGGTGTACCCGCTGGAGGTGCTGTAGGCGAAGCCGAAGTCGGCCGACTTGGATGCCGGCGACCAGCCGGGGAACGCGGCCTTGACCGCATCGGTGGTGCCGGCGGCCGTGTCCGGGAACTTCAGCGTCCGCTGCCGGTGGTTCTCCACCGCCGCCGCCAGCGCCTGCAGGTCGGCCTGGGCGGTGCGGATCTTGCTGCGCACGACGTAGTCCAGGTACGACGGCAACGCGATCGCCAGCAGGATCGCCACGACGGCGACCACGATCATCAGCTCGATCAACGTGAAGCCCGATGGTTTCGACGGACTGCGCATGTTTCCGGGACCCCCTGTCGTCCTGGTGGAAACTGGATTCGGATTTTGGATTTCCGGGATATCACATACCTTATCGGCCGCCGGAAGGCACCCTGAGGTATTGCGGCGCAGCAATATTTGATATGCCGATATCCGCATACCTTCAATGGCAATTGTAGCGCAGTACCTATATCAGAACCACGTCACGAAACAAGCCGGGCCGCCCGCGCCCGGACGGACGGCCCGGCGGTCGCTATGATGCCGGCCGATGCGCGTCCATCTCGTTCTTTGCAGTTGCCCGGACCGCCCGTCGGCCGAGACCTTGGCCGAGACCCTGGTTCAGGAACGGCTGGCGGCATGCGCGAGCGTGTTGCCGGGGCTGCGTTCGGTCTACCGGTGGGAAGGCCGGATCGAACGGGCGGAAGAAGCGCTGCTCCTGATCAAGACCGAAGCAAGCCGCGTGCCGCGCCTGATGGAACGGGTGCGGGCGCTGCACCCGTATGAACTTCCCGAAATCCTCACGGTCGAAGCGGCCGGCGGCCTGCCCGCCTACCTGGCCTGGGTGGCCGCACAAACCCGCGAAGGCGACTGATCCGATGTCCATCTCTTACCGCTTCCTCCTCCAGGCCCTGCTGGGCCTGCTGCTGGCGTGTTCCATCGCGCCGCACGCCCGGGCGCTGGACGAGCGCGACCTGCTGCCCGTGGACCAGGCCTTCGTACTGAGCGCCAGCGCGCCCACGCGCGACCGCATCGAGCTGCGCTGGCAGATCGCCGACGGCTACTACATGTACCGGCACCGTACCGCGGTCGCCGCCAGTGGCGGCTTCGCCGGCGGCAGGCTGGACCTGCCGGCGGGCACCCGCCACGTCGACGAGTTCTTCGGCCCGGTGGAGACCTACCGCGGCGAACTGGTCGCCCTGCTCGAAGGCCAGGCCAGCGGCGACGAGGCCATGCTGGAGGTCAAGTACCAGGGCTGCGCCGACATCGGCATCTGCTATCCGCCGCAGACCCGCAAGCTGCGGGTGGCGCTGCCCGGGGCGGCGACCGCGTCCGCCGGCCTGCCAGCGGCGGCCGGCGGCGCGCTGGCCGGGCTTCCGGGCCAGCCGGCCCTGCCCGAGACCCAGGCGTTTTCCCTGGACGCCATCGCCGACGGCGGCAACCTCATCCAGGTCCGCCTGCAGCCCGCACCGGGCTACTACATCTACCGCGACCGCAGCCGGTTCGTGCTGGAAGGCGATGCGGGCGTGCAGGCGCTGGCGCCGCGCTGGCCGGCCGGCACCCTGCATCGCGACGAGCACTTCGGCGAGGTGGTGGTGTACTTCCGCACCGCCGAGGTGGAACTGCCGGTACGGCGCAGCCACGCGCGGCCGGTGCAGGCCACCCTGGTGGCGACGTTCCAGGGCTGCCAGGATGGCGGCCTGTGCTATCCGCCGCTGACCCGGCGCATCGCGGTGGACCTGCCGGCGGGCCAGGCGGGCGCGGATGCGCCGGCGCTGGCGGCGACGTCCTCCGGCCCCGGCACGGACGACACGGCCGCGACAGCCGCCGACACCCAGGATGCCGGTGCCGCCCCGCTCTCCACCGCCGAACCGGTCTCGCCGGATGCCTCGCAAGGCAACGCGCTGCGCACCGCCGCGCCGCCGGTGGCCGATGCGTCCGGCCTGGCCGGCATCCTGCTGCTGGCCCTGCTTGGCGGCCTGATCCTGAACCTGATGCCGTGCGTGCTGCCGGTCCTCTCGCTCAAGGCGCTGGGCCTGGCGCAGAGCGGCGAGAGCCGGCAGCGGGCCCGGGCGCATGCGCTGTGGTACACCGCCGGCGTGCTGGTGGCCTTCGCCACGGTCGGGGCGCTGGTGGTGGGGCTGCGTGCGGCCGGGCAGGCGGCCGGCTGGGGCTTCCAGTTGCAGCAACCGTGGTTCGTGGCGGCGCTGGCCTACCTGATGTTCGCCGTGGGCCTGAGCCTGTCGGGGGTGTTCACCCTGGGCGGCGGGGTGGGCGGCCGCCTGGCGGCCCCGCGCAGCGGCCCGGCCGGCGACTTCCTCACCGGCGTGCTGGCCTGCGTGGTCGCCAGCCCGTGCATCGCGCCGTTCATGGGGCCGGCACTGGCCTATGCCTTCGCCGCGACGCCGCCGGCGGGGATGCTGGTGTTCCTGACGATGGGGCTGGGGCTGGCGCTGCCGTTCCTGCTGATCGGGCTGGTCCCGGCGCTGGCGCGGCGGCTGCCGCAACCGGGGGCATGGATGGAGACGCTCAAGCAGGTGCTGGCCTTCCCCATGTACCTCACCGCGGTCTGGCTGCTGTGGGTGCTGGGCAAGCAGCGCGGCGTGGACGCGGCGGCGCTGGTGCTGGCCGGCGCGGCGCTGCTGGCGCTGGCGCTGTGGGCGTTCGAGCGTGGTCGCTGGCGCAGTTCGCGCCCGGTGGCGGTGGTGGCGCTGCTGCTGGCCGCGGTGGCGCTGGCGCCGGTATGGGGCGTCACCCGGCTGGCCCCGGCCGCCGCCGCCCCGTCCGGCGACGCGGTGGCCTATTCGCCCCAGGCCCTGGACGGGCTGCGCGCGCAGGACCGGGTGGTGTTCGTCAACATGACCGCCGACTGGTGCGTGACCTGCAAGGCCAACGAGCGCAACGTGCTGGCGCGCGCGGCGTTCCAGGACCTGCTCGGCCGCACCGACGCGGTCTACATGAAGGGCGACTGGACCAACGCCGACCCGCAGATCGGCACCTTCCTCGAAGAACACAAGGCCGTCGGCGTGCCGCTGTACGTGGTCTACGGCCCCGGTGCGCCGCCGGCCGTGCTGCCGCCGGTGCTCACCGCGGCCGTCGTCGAGGACGCGCTGCTGCGCGCCGCGGCACGGTGAACGCCGGCCGCCTGCGGCTCCTGGGCGTGGCGGCGCTCGCCGGTGCGCTGGGGCTGGCGGCCAGCCACTGGTACGGCGGCAGCCCGCTGCCACGTACCCAGGCCGGCCAGCGCGCCCTGCAGGCGGTGGCCGGCATGACCGCCCCGGTGCCGCCGGACGGGGTCGAGCCGGCCCGGCCCGGCGACCCGCTGCCGACGGTCCGCCTGCCCGGCCTGGACGGCAACCTCGTCGATCTGGCCGGCATCGCACCGGGCAGGCCGTTGCTGGTCAACGTCTGGGCGAGCTGGTGCGGGCCGTGCGTGGAGGAGATGCCCGAGCTGCAGCGCTATGCCCATGCCCAGGGCGACGCCGGCGTGCAGGTGGTCGGCCTGGCCCTGGACACGCCGGACGGCGTGCACGGCTTCCTGCAGCGGGTGCCGGTGGCCTATCCGATCCTGCTCGACACGCCCGGCCCGGCCGATGCCAGCGTCTGGCTGGGCAACACCCGCGGGCTGCTGCCATACAGCGTGCTGGTCGATGCGCGCCGGCGCGTGGTGAAGCAGAAACTGGGGCCGTTCGCGCCCGGCGAGATCGAGGGCTGGGCCCGCCTGCCCTGAATCGTCCGGCCGTCCGCTGCCGGCGCCGCACGCCTGACAAGGCGCCCGTCGATGGGAGCGGCCCCGACGGCCGTCCCCGGCCGGGAAAGCGCGCCGTTCCAGGCCCCCCCCGACGGGGCGGAATGGCCAGATACGTTCAATCGACCGCTTGAAACGCCGACATCTTCGCCGAACTGGACAGTAATGGCGCCATCGCGCAGACTGCCGCCCTTTCCGGCTCCGCTTTCACGATGGCCCGACTGCTGGTCCTGCACGGCCCCAACCTCAACCTGCTCGGCACCCGCGAGCCGGAAGTGTACGGGCACGCCACCCTGGCCGGCATCGACGCCGACCTGGCCGCCCGCGCCGCCGCCGCCGGGCACGCGCTGGAATCATTCCAGTCCAATGCCGAGCACGCCCTGGTCGAACGCGTGCAAGCCGCCCGCGGCGACGGCACCGCCTTCATCCTGATCAATCCCGCCGCCTTCACCCACACCTCGGTCGCCCTGCGCGACGCGCTGGCGGCGGTGGCCATTCCCTTCATCGAGATCCACCTGTCCAACCCGCACGCCCGCGAGCCCTTCCGCCAGCACAGCTACTTCAGCGACAAGGCGGTCGGCGTGGTCTGCGGGTTCGGCGCCGACAGCTACCGCTACGCCCTGGACGCCGCCCTGTCGCGGCTGCCGGGCTGACCGACCTTCCCTCAAGACCGCGCCCGCTCCGGCGGACGCCCTTCACAGAGGCCACCATGGACCTGCGCAAGATCAAGAAACTCATCGACCTGCTGGACGAATCCAATCTCGCCGAAATCGAGATCAAGGAAGGCGAGGAGAGCGTGCGCCTGTCGCGCATTCCCCAGGGCATGGCGATGGCCGCCCCGGCCGCCGCGATGGAAGTGCGCGGTCCCGCCGTCGCGGCCGCGCCGGCCATGCCGATGAACTCCCCGGTGGAGGCCGCCACCGGCGGCGCGCCCAAGCCCGGCGGCGACCTGCCCCCCGGCCACGTGGTCCGCGCGCCGATGGTCGGCACCTACTACGCGGCCCCGGCGCCGGACAAGCCGGCCTTCGTGGCCGTCGGCCAGCAGGTCAAGGCCGGCGAGACCCTGGGCATCATCGAGGCGATGAAGATGTTCAACCCGATCGAGGCCGACGCCTCCGGCACGGTGGTGGCCATCCTGTGCGAGAGCGGCCAGCCGATCGAGTTCGACCAGCCGCTGTTCGTGATCGGCTGAGGCCGCGCCCATGCTCGAAAAAATCGTCATCGCCAACCGCGGTGAGATCGCGCTGCGGATCCTGCGCGCCTGCCACGCGCTGGGCATCCGCACCGTCGCCGTGCACTCCACCGTGGACCGCAACCTCAAGCACGTGGCCATGGCCGACGAGTCGGTCTGCATCGGCCCGGCGCCCTCGTCGGAAAGCTACCTCAACATGGCCTCGATCATCGCCGCGGCCGAGGTCACCGACGCGCAGGCCATCCACCCCGGCTACGGCTTCCTCGCCGAGAACGCCGACTTCGCCGAGCGGGTGGAGCAGTCCGGCTTCATCTTCATCGGCCCCCGCGCCGACACCATCCGCCTGATGGGCGACAAGGTGGAGGCGATCCGGGCGATGAAGGAGGCCGGGGTGCCCTGCGTGCCCGGCTCCGGCGGCCCGCTGGGCGACGATGCGGCCACCAACGTCAAGATCGCCCGCGAGATCGGCTACCCGGTGATCGTCAAGGCGGCCGGCGGCGGCGGCGGGCGCGGCATGCGCGTGGTCCATTCGGAGGCCGCGCTGGTCACCGCCATCGCCACCACCAAGCAGGAAGCCAAGGCCGCGTTCGGCAACGACATGGTCTACATGGAGAAGTTCCTGGAGAACCCGCGCCACGTGGAGATCCAGGTGCTGGCCGACGGCCAGGGCCACGCCATCCACCTGGGCGAGCGCGACTGCTCGATGCAGCGCCGCCACCAGAAGGTGGTGGAGGAAGCGCCGGCGCCGGGCATCGACGCCGGGCAGCGCGCGCAGATCGGCAAGGTCTGCGTGGAGGCGTGCATCCGCATCGGCTACCGCGGCGCGGGCACCTTCGAGTTCCTGTACGAGAACGGGCGCTTCTACTTCATCGAGATGAACACCCGCATCCAGGTCGAGCACCCGGTCACCGAGATGGTCACCGGCATCGACCTGGTGGCCGAGCAGTTGCGCATCGCCGCCGGCCGCCCGCTGTCCATCCGCCAGGAGGACGTGGTGCTGGAAGGCCACGCCATCGAGTGCCGGATCAACGCCGAGGACCCGGAGACCTTCATCCCCAGCCCCGGCCTGATCCAGCACTTCCACGCCCCGGGCGGCCCGGGCGTGCGCGTGGACACCCACATCTACGAGGGCTACCGGGTGCCGCCCAACTACGACTCGATGATCGGCAAGCTCATCGTGCACGGCCCCGACCGCGAGACCGCGATCTGCCGCATGCGCGTGGCCCTGAGCGAGATGGTGGTGGACGGGATCAGGACCAACATCCCGCTGCAGCAGCGGATCATGCGCGACAAGGGCTTCCAGTCCGGCGGGCAGAACATCCACTACCTGGAAAAGCGCCTGGCCGAGCGCAAGAACCAGTCCATCGCCCTGGGCTGAGCCGCGCCCGATGCCCTACCTGGAGCTTTCGCTTCGCAGCACCGAGGCCGAGCAGCCGCGCTACGAGCGCGCGCTGGAGGCCGCCGGCGCGCTGTCGGTGACCCTGCTGGACGCCGACGCGGACACGCCCAACGAGCGCGCCATCCTCGAACCGGGCGTGGGCCAGACGCCGGTATGGAAGTCGCTGGTGCTGGCCGCACTGTTCGACGCCGATACCGATGCGCTGGCGCTGCTGGCCGCGCTGGAGGCGTCCGACCCGGCGCTGGACTGGAGCGGCGCCCGCTTCCGCGCCGTCGAGGACCAGGACTGGGAACGGGTCTGGCTGGACCAGTTCCAGCCGATGCGCTTCGGCGCGCGCACCTGGATCGTGCCGTGGAACCACGCCCTGCCCGCCGAGGCCGACGTGCCGGACGCGGCCGTGGTACGGCTGGACCCGGGCCTGGCCTTCGGCTCGGGCACCCACCCGACCACCGCGCTGTGCCTGCGCTGGCTCGACGGCCTGGGCGCCGACGGCGCGCTGCGCCGGGCGCGCGTGCTCGACTTCGGCTGCGGCTCGGGCATCCTCGCCCTGGCCGCGTTGAAACTGGGCGCCGCGCAGGCGGTGGGCGTGGACAACGACCCGCAGGCCGTGCAGGCCAGCCTGGACAACGCCCGGCGCAACGCGGTGGACGCGCGCCTGGCCGTGCACCTGCCACAGGACGAACCGGCGGCGCGCTACCCGGTGGTGGTGGCCAACATCCTCGCATCGGCGCTGGACGCGCTGGCCGAGGTGCTGGCCGCGCGGGTGGCGCCGGGCGGGCGCATCGCCCTGTCCGGCATCCTGCGCGGCCAGGAAGCGGAACTGCTGCCGCGCTACGCGGCCTGGTTCGACGCCCTGCAGGTCCAGGCCCAGGACGACTGGGTGCTGATCCACGGCCTCAGGCGGCCCTGACCCGCCCGCCGATCCGCGCCGCACCGGGCGCGTCAGCCCGGTTCCGGGTACCGGATGCTTGCCGTGAGCAGCGCGTCCTCGACGCTGATCGCGAGCACCACGGCCACCTCCTCCCAGCCCGTCCTGCGCAACTGCCGCAGGTGCAGCGCATTGGTCCACAGCCCGGCCGCCACGCGCCCGCCGCCATCCACGACCAGCAGCCCGCACAGCGCGCCGCTGCCGCCATCGATCAGGTACAGGCCATAGGCCGTGGCCAGGCACGCCGTCAGCGCCCCGCCCAGCCACCACAGCCGCCGCAGCAGCGGCCAGGCCCAGGGCAGCAGGAAGGCCTGCCAGGACCAATCCACCCGGACCGCGACCCTGCGGCCGCAGCGGCCGAGCACGACATAGCGGGGGATTCTCGGCACGTGTGGCGGCACCGCGCCGGGCGCCTCGGACCGCTTCGTCGACTCCTTCGATTCCATCCGTCCACACCAGGGTCGTCCTGACTAAAGCGGATAGTATCAACAACATTTCCATAATGTTATCGATACGAACCATGCCCGCGAGGCCCAGCCGCTATACCTCGCCTCCCCTTTGGAGGTTGGCGTGTGAGCAGGCTGCACCAACGGATTCGCGAGGCGCGTGGACTGACCGGGCTGTCGCAGGAAGCACTGGCGATCGACCTGGGCGTGTCGCGCAGCGCCATCGCCCAATGGGAAATGCATCCGGGCGGGACGGTGCCGGCGGTGGAGAACCTGATCGCGCTGGCGCGCCGCAGCGGCATGGCCTTCGAGTACCTGGCCACCGGGCGCGGCGCACGCATCGCGGGCGAACCGATCCTCAACGTCGCCGAGGAACCTTCGGCCTACCGGCAGTTGTCGGAACAGCAGCGCAGGCTGCTGGACTGCTTCGATGCGCTGGGCGCGCGCCAGCGCGCGGGGCTGCTCGACCTGCTGGACAGCTCCAGCCGGCACAAGCGACGCTGAGCGCCGGCCGCACCGCGCCGGGACGTGCTTGAATAAGGCGCATGTTCCTGCCCTGCCCGCACTGCCAGTTCCTGATCGCGCACCATCCGCAGTTGCGCCCGCTGCCTGCCGCCTGCCCGAACTGCGGCGAGCCGCTGCAGGAGCCCGACGCCGCGCACGACCCCGGGACCGCCGGCGATCCGTCCGGCGGGGCGGAGACCGCCGTCGCAGCGGTGGCCGCGCCGGGTGACGCGCCCGCGCAAGCCGGCGACGCGGGCATCGCCGCGTCGGCCGTTCCGCGCGTGGACGCGATGCCGGTCGACGACCTGGCCGACGCGCCAGCCGAAGAAGGCCACGCAAAAGCCACCGGCGGCGACGCCGGCAACCACGACGAACGGTCGGGCGACAGCGACAGCGACAGCGACAGCGACAGCGACAGCGACAGCGACAGCGACAGCGACAGCGACAGCGACAGCGACAGCGACAGCGACAGCGACAAAGCATCGTCGACGCGCGCGCCCGCATCCATCGCCCCCGATACCGGAGGCGAAGCCGCGGCCGCGGCGCACGTCTCGAACACCGCCACGCCTCCCGCCGCCGCGCCGGCGACCATCGCCATCGGCCCGCGCTTCGCCTCCGGCGGCAGGGTGCGCGGGCACTGGCCGCTGGTCGCGCTGCTGGCGCTGCTGCTGGCCGTGCAGAGCCTGCTGGCCGACCGCGCACGGCTGGCGGCCGACCCCCACTGGCGCCCGCTGGTCGAGCGCCTGTGCACGGCACTGCGCTGCGACCTGCCGTCCTGGCGCGAACCGGCCGCCTTCAGCATGCTGGAGCGCAAGGTGCGCGCGGCGCAGGAAACGCCCGGCACGCTGCGCGTGGATGCCACCTTCCGCAACGATGCGCGCTGGCCGCAGGCCTGGCCCGCCCTGCAACTGGCACTGGCCGACGCCGACGGCCGCGTCATCGGCAGCGGCGTGTACGCCCCGGAACACTACCTGGGCGTACCGCCGGACACTCTCCTGGCGCCGGGACAGAGCGCGCAGGTCACCTTTCTGGTGCAGGAACCGGCGCCGGGCACGGTCGCGTTTTCGTTCCGGTTCCGTTGAACGCGCCCGCGCCCATGACAGCGGCCGGAGCGGCGCGCTAGACTCGTTCGCCCGCTTGGACGCGGCCGCCGCTTCCGGACCCTTCGTGCAGCAGACTCCCCCCATCCGCGCCGACGCCGGGCGCAATGCCTCCCGTCCGCCGCTGCGCGAGCACGTGGCACAGTCGGTGCGCCGCTACCTGCGCGACCTCGACGGCGTGGACGCCAACGACGTCTACGAGATCGTGCTGCGCGAGATGGAGATCCCGCTGTTCGTGGAAGTGCTCAACCATTGCGAAGGCAACCAGAGCCGCGCCGCCGCGCTGCTGGGCATCCACCGGGCGACGTTGCGCAAGAAACTGAAGGACTACGGCCTGGCCTGAGCGCGCACGCCGCGCGCGGTGTCCGGCCGGATGTCGCGGGGCGGCTATAATTCCGCTTCTTTCCCGCACCGCTCCCCCTCCATGACCGCCGACCTCCTGCCCATCCACCGGGCACTGCTGTCCGTTTCCGACAAGACCGGCCTGATCGAACTGGCCCGCGCCCTGGCCGCGCGCGGCGTCGAACTTCTCTCCACCGGCGGCACCGCCCGCGCGCTCCGCGAGGCCGGGCTGGCGGTGAAGGACGTGTCCGAGGCCACCGGCTTCCCGGAGATGATGGACGGGCGGGTCAAGACCCTGCACCCGGCGGTGCACGGCGGCCTGCTCGGCCGCGCCGGCGTGGACGATGCGGTGATGGCCCAGCACGGCATCGCGCCGATCGACCTGCTGGTGCTGAACCTGTATCCGTTCGAGCAGGTCACCGCGCGCGCGGACTGCACCCTGGCCGAGGCGGTGGAGAACATCGACATCGGCGGCCCGGCGATGCTGCGCTCGGCGGCCAAGAACTTCGCCCGCGTGGCGGTGGCCACTTCGCCCGGGCAGTACCCCGCCCTGCTCGCCGAACTGGACGCCAACGACGGCCGGCTCTCGGCCGCGCAGCGCTTCGCCCTGTCGGTGGCCGCGTTCAACCGCGTGGCCCAGTACGACGCGGCGATCGGCAACTACCTTTCCACGGTGACCGACACCGCCGCCGCGGTACCCACGCGCGCCGAGTTCCCGACGCAGATGAACTCCACCTTCGTCAAGGCGATGGACCTGCGCTACGGCGAGAACCCGCACCAGTCCGGCGCGTTCTACCGCGACCTGTACCCGGTGCCGGGCACCCTGGCCACCTTCCGCCAGTTGCAGGGCAAGGAGCTGAGCTACAACAACCTGGCCGACGCCGACGCGGCCTGGGAGTGCGTGCGCCAGTTCGACGCCCCGGCCTGCGTGATCGTCAAGCACGCCAACCCCTGCGGCGTGGCGGTGGGCGCCGCCTGCGCCGACGCCTACGAGCGGGCCTACGCCACCGACCCGACCAGCGCCTTCGGCGGCATCATCGCCTTCAACCGGACGCTGGACGCGGCCACCGCCAAGGCCATCCTCGACCGCCAGTTCGTCGAGGTGCTGATCGCCCCGGGCTACGAGGCCGGTGCGCTGGAATACGCGACGAAGAAGGCCAACGTGCGCGTGCTGGAGATCCCGGCCGGCGACGGCATGAACAACTACGACAGCAAGCGCATCGGGTCCGGCCTGCTGCTGCAGTCGGCCGACAACCGCGGCATGGCCCGCGACGCGCTGAAGGTGGCGACGAAGCTGGCGCCGAGCGAGGCCCAGTTCGCCGACCTGCTGTTCGCGTGGAAGGTGGCCAAGTTCGTCAAGTCCAACGCCATCGTCTACGCCCGGGACCACCGCACCGTCGGCGTGGGCGCCGGGCAGATGAGCCGGGTGTACTCGGCGCGCATCGCCGGGATCAAGGCCGCCGACGCCGGGCTGCAGGTGGAAGGCTCGGTGATGGCCTCCGACGCGTTCTTCCCGTTCCGCGACGGCATCGACGCCGCGGCCGCCGCCGGCATCAAGGCGGTGATCCAGCCCGGCGGCTCGATGCGCGACGCCGAGGTGATCGCCGCGGCCGACGAACACGGCATCGCCATGGTGTTCACCGGTATCCGCCACTTCCGGCACTGAGGGAGTCCGGCATGCTTCTGACCCGGCTGGATGCGCTCGAAGCCCGCGTGGCCGATGACGCGGCGGCGTACGCGGGCGCCGACCCGTTCCCGCACATCGTCATCGACGGCCTGCTGAACCCAACCGCGCTGGAACAGGCGATGCGGGAATTCCCCGCGCCGCAGGCCATCGAGGACTGGCGCCGCGCCGATGCGGTGGACGCGCAGGGCCGCGTCGCCCAGAAGCTCAAGCTGGGCTACAGCGACGAACTCCGCTTCGGCCCCACGCTGCGCGCGCTGGTGCACGAACTGCATTCCTCGCCGTTCCTGCGCTACCTGGAACGGCTGACCGGCATCGAGCGCCTGTTGCCGGACGCGCACATGACCGGCGGCGGCCTGCACCAGTACCTGCCGGGCGCTGTGCTGCGCATGCATGCCGACTTCAACAAGCTGCCCGGGTTCGAGCTGGACCGCCGGCTCAACCTGCTGGTGTACCTCAACCCCGCCTGGGACCCGGCCTGGGGCGGCGACCTGGAGCTCTGGGACCGGGGCATGAAGGCCTGCGTGCAGCGCATCGCCCCGCTGTCCAACCGCTGCGTGGTCTTCTCCACCACGCACGACTCGTTCCACGGCATGCCCGATCCGCTCGCCTGCCCGGACGGCGTCACCCGGCGCTCGCTTGCGCTGTACTACTACTCCAACGGCCGCCCGGAGGCCGAACGCCGGGGCGAGCATTCGACGCTCTGGCAGGCACGCCCGGGAGAGGCCTGAGCCACGGTGCGTGCGGACCGCCCGACCCGCGCGGGCAGGCTAGAATCGCGTTCCCCTTGCGCAATCGGCGACCCTGCTTTCCAGGACACCAGATGAAAATTCTCGTAATCGGCGGCGGCGGCCGCGAGCATGCCCTGGCCTGGAAACTGGCCCTGTCGCCGCGCGTGGACGAGGTCATCGTCGCGCCCGGGAACGCCGGCACCGCCACCGAAGCCAAGTGCCGCAACGCGCCGGTCAAGGCCACCGACATCGACGGGCTGCTGAAGCTGGCCCGCGACGAGGGCGCGGCCCTGACCGTGGTCGGCCCCGAGGTGCCGCTGGTGGCCGGGGTGGTCGACCGCTTCCGCGAGGCCGGCCTGCGCATCTTCGGCCCCAGCGCCGCGGCCGCGCAGTTGGAAGGCAGCAAGGCCTTCGCCAAGGACTTCCTCAAGCGCCACGGCATCCCCACCGCGTTCTACGAGGTGCATGCCGACGTCGACGCCGCGCTGGCCTACGTTCGGGCCAAATCCGTCGAGAGCGGGGGCGCGCCGATCGTGGTCAAGGCCGACGGCCTGGCCGCAGGCAAGGGCGTGATCGTGGCGATGACGCTGGAGGAAGCCGAGGCCGCGGTGCGCGACATGCTCTCGGGCAACGCCTTCGGCGACGCCGGCGCGCGGGTGGTGATCGAGGAGTGCCTGGAAGGCGAGGAAGCCAGCTTCATCTCCCTGGTCGACGGCCGCACCGCGTTGCCGATGGCCACCAGCCAGGACCACAAGCGCGTGGGCGACGGCGACACCGGCCCCAATACCGGCGGCATGGGCGCCTACTCGCCCGCGCCGGTGGTCACCCCGCAGGTGCACGCGCGGATCATGCGCGAGGTGGTGGAGCCGACCGTGGCCGGCATGGCCGCCGACGGCGTGCCGTTCACCGGCTTCCTCTACGCCGGGCTGATGATCGACGCGGCCGGCACGCCCAAGGTGATCGAGTTCAACGTGCGCTTCGGCGACCCGGAGACCCAGCCGGTGCTGCTGCGCCTGCGGTCGGACCTGGTGGACCTGGTCGAGGCCGCCCTGGACGGGCGCCTGCACGAGGTGGAGGCGCAATGGGACGAACGCCCGTCGCTGGGCGTGGTGATGGCCGCGCGCCCGTATCCGGAATCGCCGGTCACCGGCGACGCCATCGGCGGCCTGGAGGCGGTGCCGGGCGATCTCGACAAGGGCGGGGCCAAGGTGTTCCACGCCGGCACCGCGCTGGATGCGGACGGGCGCGTGGTCAGCGCCGGCGGCCGGGTGCTGTGCGTGACCGCGCTGGGAAGCAGCGTGGCCGATGCGCAGCGCAACGCCTACGCCGGCGTCGACGCGATCGGCTGGGCCAACGCCTTCCACCGCCGCGACATCGGCTGGCGCGCGGTCGAACGCGAGCGCGGGCGATAGCGGCGTGAGCGATCGCGTCGAACCGTTCCGCGCGATCGTCATCAGCCAGCGCGCACGCGCGCTGGAGGAGGCCGGCCGCTCCGTGATCCACATGGAGTTCGGCCAGCCCTCGACCCCGGCGCCCGCCGCGGCGCTGGCCGCCGTGCGCGACGCGCTGCAGCGCGACCCGCCCGGCTACTGGGAAAGCGTGCCGCTGCGCGAGCGCATCGCGCGCCATTACCGCGAGCGCTACGCCGTGGACGTGGACCCGCGGCGCATCCTCCTGACCTGCGGCGCCTCGCCCGCGCTGCTGCTGGCGCTGCTGTCCTGGTTCCGCGCCGGCGACCGCATCGCGTTCGCGCGGCCGGGCTACATCGCCTACCGCAACACCACCCTGGCCGCGCACCTGCGGCCGGTGGAGATCGGCTGCGGCCCCGCCTCGCGCTACCAGCTCACCGCCGCCGCGATCCGGGCGCTGGACCCCGCGCCGGCCGGGGTGATCCTCGCCAGCCCGGCCAACCCCACCGGCACCATCATTCCCGCCGACGAACTGCGCGCCATCGCGCAGGCGTGCCGCGAGCGCGGCATCGCCATCGTCTCCGACGAGATCTACCACGGCCTGCACTACACGCAGCCGGCGCATTCGGTGCTGGAGTTCGCGCCGGACGCGCTGGTGGTCAACAGCTTCTCCAAGTACTACAGCATGGTCGACTGGCGGCTGGGCTGGCTGCTGGTGCCGGACGCGCACGTGGACACCGCGCGCGCCTACGCCGGCAACCTGTTCCTGACCCCGCCCTCGCCCAGCCAGCAGGCCGCGCGGGTGGCGATGGACCGCGTGGACGAGCTGGAAGGCCACCGCGCGGTATACGCGCGCAACCGCGACCTGCTGCTGGATGCGCTGCCGGCGCTGGGGCTGGAGCGGATCGCCCCGCCCGACGGCGCGTTCTACGTCTGGGCCGACGTGGGCCACCTCACCGGCGACAGCCTGGCCTTCTGCACCCGCCTGCTGGAGGAGACCGGGGTGGCGCTGGCGCCGGGCGTGGACTTCGATCCGGTCGACGGCCACCGCTTCATCCGCTTCAGCTTCGCCCCGGCCACCGCGCACATCGAGGAAGCGCTGCGCCGGCTGCGCCCGTGGTTCGCCGCGCAGCCGCGGGCCGGCTGAGCCGCGGGCCGCCCCCAGCCGCCGCGCCGGCCGCTCAGACGTTGGCCTGCTCCGGCGGCAGCGTGGTCCGCAGCGCCGCGGCGCCCGGCCCGTCCGCCGCCGGCGGGCAATGCCCGTCCAGGGTGTAGGCGGTCATCGACAGCGAGCCGTAGGCGTAGCCCTCCACCAGCGCCCTGGCCGGCCGGCCCGAGGCCGCGGCCAGGCCGGCGATGTACAGCACCGGCAGGAAGTGGTCGGGCGTGGGCACCGCGGCGCGGTAGTCCGGGTGCGAGAGCAGCGACGGCATCTCGTGCGGGCGTTCCCGCATCAGGACCCGCGCGTCCTCGTCGAAGCGCCGCGCCCAGTCGAACCCGCCGTCCGGCTGCTGCCAGTCGATGGCGCGCAGGTTGTGGACCACGTTGCCGCTGCCCAGCACCAGCACCCCGCGCGCGCGCAGCGCGGCCAGCTTCGCGCCCAGGGCCAGGTGCCAGTCCGGCGGGCGGCGGGCGTCGATGGACAACTGCACCACCGGGATGTCGGCGTCCGGGAAGGCATGCACCAGCACCGACCAGGTGCCGTGGTCGATGCCCCAGCCGTCCACGTCGGCGCCCACCCGGTCCGGCACCACCGCATCGGCCACTTCCTCCACCAGCTCCGGCAGCCCCGGCGCGGGGTAGTCGACGGCGAACAGCTCCGGCGGGAAGCCGTAGAAGTCGTGGATGGTGCGCGGCCGGGCCATCGCGGTGACCGCGGTGGCGTTGACGTACCAGTGCGCGGACACGGCCAGGATCGCCCGCGGCCGTGGCACCGAGGCGCCGAAGTCGCGCCAGGCCTCGGTGAAGCGGTTGCGCTCGAGCGCGTTCATCGGGCTGCCATGGCCGAGGAAGGCGGCGGGCATGATCGGGGTGGCGTCCATCGGAGGCTCCTGGGCGGAATAGGTGCGTCGCCCCAGCCTATACGGGCGGCCCGGGGATGGGCGTGTGCGGCATGCAACGGTCCGTGCCGGGCGTGGCCGAGGGTGCGGGCCCCTGCCGCGCCCGGGAGCGCGCCTGCCGGGCCGGACGCGGGCGCGGAGGTGGGAGGCCCGCGCCCGCGTCTGCTAGGCTCCGCGCAGTCCCGCGGAGACCCGCATGTCCGGCCACAGCCAGTTCGCGCTGCTGACCCAGCGCCGCTTCCTGCCCTATTTCATCGTGCAGGCGCTGGGCGCCTTCAACGACAACGTCTACCGCCAGGCCATCATCGGCCTGCTGTTCTTCCTGGGCGTGAGCACGGCCGAGCGCTCGCTGTACGCGATCCTGGCCCCGGCGATCTTCATCGCGCCCTACTTCCTGTTCTCGGCCATCGCCGGGCAGGTGGCCGAGAAGCTGGAGAAGCAGCGGCTGATCGTGATCACCACCACGATGGAGATCGCGATCATGGCGCTGGCCGCGGTCGGCTTCCTGCTGCAGAACATGCCGCTGCTGCTGGTGGCGCTGTTCTGCACCGGCATGCAGTCCACCCTGTTCGGCCCGGTGAAGTACTCGGTGCTGCCGGCCATCCTCAAGCCGGAGGAACTGACCGGCGGCAACGGCCTGGTCGAGATGGGCACCTCGATCTCGATCCTGGGCGGGATGATCTTCGGCGGGCTGATCTTCCAGCTCGCCGGCGCGCACGGGCCGGTGGTGGCCGCCACCGCCATCGTGCTGCTGGCGGTGACCGGCAACCGGGTGGCGCGGCGCATCCCGCGGGTGGACGCCGGCGCGCCGGGGCTGAAGGTCAACTTCAACCCGCTGCCCGAGTCGCTGGCGGTGCTGCGCATGGCGCGGCGCCAGCCGGCGGTGCGCAACGCGATCCTGGGCGTGTCCTGGTTCTGGTTCTTCGGCACCGTGCTGACCTCGCAACTGCCGGCATACGCCGAAGTGAACCTGGGCGGGGCGGCCGGCTCGGCGACGCTGTACATCTGCGCGCTGGCGCTGTTCTCCATCGGCACCGGCACCGGCTCGCTGCTGTGCGAGAAGCTGTCGGCGCGCACGGTGGAGATCGGCCTGGTGCCGCTGGGCGCGTTCGGCATGAGCGCGTTCCTGCTGGACCTGTACTTCGCCCGCCCCGGCCCGGCGCCGGTGGGCGGGCTGGGCGTGGCCGGCTTCCTCGCCCAGCCCGGCAGCGCGCGCATCGTGATCGACCTGCTGGGGATCGGCGTGTTCGCCGGCTTCTTCGTGGTGCCGCTGTTCGCCTTGATCCAGAGCCGCAGCCCGTCCTCGGAGATGTCGCGGGTGTTCGCCGCGCTCAACATCCAGAACTCCGGCTTCATCGTCCTGGCCGCGCTGGTGGCCCTGGCCGCCCAGCGCCTGGGCTGGACCTCGCCGCAGTTGTTCCTGGCCCTGGCCCTGGCCAACGTGGCGGTGGCCGCGTGGATCTTCGCCCTGGTGCCCGAGTTCCTGATGCGCTTCCTGAGCTGGCTGCTGGTGCGCACGCTGTACCGCATGCGCATCCGCGGGGTGGAGGCGCACGTGCCCGACGAGGGCGCAGCGCTGATCGTGTGCAACCACGTCAGCTACATGGACGCGCTGATCCTGGCCGCCGGCATCCCGCGGCCGGTGCGCTTCGTCATGTACTACCGGATCTTCGAGATCCCGGTGATGCGCTGGATCTTCCGCACCGCCAAGGCCATCCCCATCGCCGGCGCGCGCGAGGACCCGGCGCTGATGCAGCGCGCCTTCGACGCGATCGACGCGACCCTGGAGCAGGGCGGGCTGGTGTGCATCTTCCCCGAGGGCGCGCTGACCCGGGACGGGCAGATCGCCCCGTTCAAGTCGGGAGTGGAGAAGATCCTCGCGCGCGCGGCCGCCGCCGGCCGGCCGGTGCCGGTGGTGCCGATGGCCCTGCGCGGGATGTGGGCCAGCATGTGGAGCCGGCGCGGCGAGCGCGCGCAAAGCGGACGCCTGGGGCGCATGCGGGCGCCGCGCCGCTTCCGCGCGCGGGTGGAGGTCGCGGCGGCGGCGGCGCTGGCCGGCACGCCGCCGCCCACCGCCGCCGCGCTGGAGGCGCGGGTGCGCGAACTGCGCGGCGATGCCGCCTGATCCGGCCGCCATGCGCCGCCCCGCCACGCTCTTTGCCGGCGCCGCCGCGTCGGTTAGGCTTTGCCGCAGTTGCCCGAGGGGGAAAGCAACACCATGAACACTCCACCGCCGGGCGGTTACGGCGAGTACGTGCCCAACAACCTGGTCTGGGCGATCCTGACCACGCTGTTCTGCTGCCTGCCGCTGGGCATCGTGTCGATCGTCCATGCCAGCCAGGTGGACGGCAAGCGTGCCGCCGGCGACATCGCCGGTGCGCGCCAGTCCGCGCGCAAGGCGGGCCAGTGGGCGCTGTGGTCGGCGCTGGCCGGCCCCCTCCTGATCGTCCTGTGGTTCTTCCTGTTCGGTGGCCTGGCCTTGCTGGGCGGCCTGTCCAGCGCGCTCCACTGACCGCTCGACCGCTCCGCGACACATCCACCGCGTTTCCGACCATCCTTCAGGAGATCGTGCAATGAGCTACGTCCCGCCGCCGCCCGCCGCCCCGCCGATGCACGAGCCGGTTCCCAACCACCTGGCCTGGGCGATCATCTCCACCGTGCTGGCGACCTGCCTGTGCTGCCCGCTGGGCCTGGTCGGCATCGTGGCCATCGTGTTCTCCAGCAAGGTCAACACCCTGCTCAACCAGGGCGATATCGCCGGCGCGCGCCGCGCCTCGGCCAACGCCAAGATCTGGTGCTGGGTGGCCACCGCGCTGGCCATCGTCGGCGTGCTGTGGACCCTCTACTTCTTCTCCTCCGGCGGCATGGCCCAGTACCAGCAGTTGCTCGAGCAGATCGAGCAGTAAGAACCGCCGGGATGCCCATCTCGCGCCCGCTGCGGATCGCGGCGCTGGCGTCGGCCGCGGTCGCGGCCGGCGCGGGGGTGTGGCTGTTGCGCACCTACGACCCGAACGCGGCGGGCAATCCCTTCCCGCCCTGCATGTTCCGTGCGTTCACCGGCTGCTACTGCATCGGCTGCGGGCTGACCCGCGCGCTGCACGCGCTGGTCCACGGCGACCTGCCGGGCGCGCTGTCGATGAACCCGCTGGCGGTGCTGCTGATGCCGTTGATGCCGCTGATGGTTGCCTGGTCCGGCGGCTGGCAGCCGCGCGCGTTGGCGCCGCTGATGCGATGGCTGATGGAGCCAAAGCTGTGGCTGGTGCTGCTGCCGGGGTATTGGATCGCCCGCAACCTGCCCTGGCATCCGTTCACCCTGCTGGCGCCGGGTTGAAACCGAGGCAAAGCCCGCGCCGGGGGGCGGTCGGGTCGATGACGCGTGGCGACGCGGCCAGCCATGCGGCGCCTCCCGGCCTGCGCGGCGCGGATCGCCCGCCACCTGCCCGGGTACCGTTCACGCTGCTGGCACCGGGCCGAAAACCCGCCGGCAGCCAATCCGCCACGGGAACGGCCGGCCTGCGCATTTGCAGGCGCCGGGTATAGCTTGGGACCTCCGGCCGGCGTGCCGGACGCCAAGCGTCACGGCAAGAAGCGGGGCGCGAGCGCCTCAGCCCACCCAGCCGGCGATCACCAGCAGCGCCAGCAGCGCCAGCCACAGCAGCAGCATGCGCCAGACCAGGCTCATCGCGTCGCGCAGCTCGGGCAATTCGCCCGGCACCAGCGGATAGCCTTCGCGGCGGTAGTCGTCGGCCTCCTCGGCCAGTTCGCCGGACACTGCCGCCCGCGCGCAGCCTTCCAGGAAACCGTCGTGCGGCGGCCAGCGGTCGCCGCCCTGGGTGCGCCAGGCGCGGAATACCCGGTCGAAGTCCCCCGCCAGCGCCAGCGAAAAAGCCATCGCCTGCGCCACCGGCCATTCCAGCCATTGCAGCAGGCGCCGGGCGCCGGCCGCGTTTCGCTCCGGGAGCGGGCCGGCCGCGTCGACCGCCGCGCGCTCGCACAGGCGGTACAGCAGGGCGGCCGCCGGACCGAGCAGCAGGAACCAGAACAGCGGGGCGAACCAGCGCCGCAACGCGCTGCGGAACACGGTGCCGACCACCGCCGGCCCTTCTTCCACGCGCTGCCCCGGGCCGGCGGCGAGGCGGTCCAGCCGTTCCCGGCGCGAGGCGGCATCGTCGGCGCCGAGCACCGCCTCCACGTCCACGTCCAGGTCGCGCGGCCCCCAGGCGTAGACCAGCATCACCACGCCGAACAGCAGGCCGGGCAGCCCCAGCAGCGGCGCGGCCAACAGCACTTGCAGCAGCAGCGCCAGCAGCACCGGCGGCAACAGCGCCAGCCACAGCCCGTGGCGGCCATGCCAGAAGCTGCCTTCCCCGCCCTGCGCACCCAGCCAGCCCAAGGCCTGGCGGTACCAGCGGAACTGCCGCAGCGCGGCGACCGGGGCGGGGGCGATGTGGCCCAGCACCAGCGCGGCGATGACGGCGACCAGGGTCGTGAACATGGAGCCCTCCCTCTCGACCCCCGATTCTAGCCACTGCTCCGTGCCCGGTACGCTAAGCCGGCGTGACCGATGCGTCCTCGCCCGCGTGCCAGCGCGCGATCAGGGCATGGGCGATGGAAATGGACGGCGCCAGCAGCGGGCCGTCGGCGGCCCGTTCGTCGCGCGCCAGCGCCTGGCCGACCTCTTCGCGGGTGAACCAGCGGGCCTCTTCCAGCTCGCCGCTCACGCGCGGCGGGTCCGCCTCGGCGAAGGCCTGGTAGCCCAGCATCAGCGCGCCGGGGAACGGCCACGGCTGCGCGCCCAGGTAGCGGCAGGCGCGCACGCGCACGCCGGTTTCCTCGTGCACCTCGCGGACCACGGCCTGCTCGGGCGATTCGCCCGGCTCGATGAACCCGGCCAGCACCGACCAGCGCCGCGGCGCCCAGCCCGCCTGGCGGCCCAGCAGCAGGCGCTCGCCGTCGCCCACGGCCATGATCACCGCCGGGTCCACGCGCGGGTAATGGTCGTTGCCGCATTGCGCGCAGTGGCCGACGAAGCCGGCCCGGCGGAACTGGACGCCGCCGCCGCACACGCCGCAGTAGCGGTTGCGCGCATGCCAGTACAGCATCCCGCGGGCATAGGCGAACGCGCCGGCCTCGGCCGCCGGCCAGAGCGCGGCGGCACGGCGCAGGTCGATCCATTGCCCGGCGGCCACGGCCGGCAGGGTGCCCGCCTCCAGGGCGAACCAGGCCTGCCCGCCGCCATCCAGGCCGAGGAACACGGCCGTGCCCGGGCCGCCGCCGACATCGGCCCCGCGCAGGAGCAAGGCGGCGCCCTGCGCGTCGGCGGCCAGGCGGCCCTGGGCATCGAGCACCAGCAGGCGCGCGTCCGGCCAGTGCCGGCGCAGGGCATCGGGGTCGTCGCGCAAGGGGTCGGCGCGGTCCAGCGGCGCGTCCTGGAAGGCGAACCCGCCCAGCAGCGGCGGGCAGGGGAACGGGATGGCCGGAACGCTCACCGGTCGCCCCGCGCCGGTCACACGGTGAAGCTGCTGCCGCAGCCGCAGGTGGTCCTGGCGTTGGGGTTGCGGATCACGAACTGCGCGCCGCTCAGGCCCTCGCTGTAGTCGACCTCGGCCCCCATCAGGTACTGCAGGCTCAACGGGTCGACCAGCAGGGTCACCCCGTCGGTGTCCACGGCCATGTCGTCCTCGGCCTGGGTCTCGTCGAACTCGAAGCCGTACTGGAAGCCGGAGCAGCCGCCGCCCTGGATGTAGACGCGCAGCTTGAGGTCGGCGTTGCCTTCCCCGGCGACCAGCTCGCGCACCTTGGCCGCGGCGGCGGGGCTGAACTGCAGCGGCCGGTCGAGCTGCTGGTAACTGGGAGCGGTGGGAAGCGGGATCATGCTCATGGGATGGGGGCGGGCCGTGCGCCTATCAAGCCTTGGCCGCCGCGCCGGCGACGGCGTCCTCGGGGGCCGGCAGGGCGCGCGTCTGCGCCTGGGCGTGGACCAGCCGGCCGGTGAGCTGGGCGCCGGCGCTCATCTCCACCACCGCATAGTGGACGTTGCCCTGCACCCGTGCCCGCGGCGCCAGCTCGACCCGCTCGCCGGCGTGCACGTCGCCGGTCAGTTCGCCGTTGATCACCACCACCGGGGCATGGACCTCGCCCTCGATGAAGCCGTTCTCCGACAGGATCAGGGTGGCCGGCTTGCCGGCGACGGACTGCACCTTGCCCTGGATGCGACCTTCCACGTAGAGGCCGCCGCTGAACTCCACGTCGCCGCGCACCACCACGTCCGGGCCGATCAAGGTGTCGATGGCGAACCCATCGCGCTGGGTGGACTTGCTCTTGAACATGCTCGCCTGCCTCATCCGCCCGTGGCGGGTTTCCATTCGAAGGTCTGTTCCACGTTCCCCCCGTTGCCGCGCAGGGAGACTCGCACATGTTGCGGGGTGAAGTCGCGCGGCAGCATCACGCTGCCGCCCAGTTCCTGGAAATAGCGGAAGGAATAGTCCTGCCCCGCCGCCTCCGGGCGCTGGTGCAGCTCGTTCCAGCCGATGCTGGCCAGCTTGCCGGCGCGCACGCCCTCCACCGAGAAGCGCAACTGGCCCTGGCTGATCGCGCCGCGGTTGAGGTTCTGGGTGAGCACGGCGCGGTAGCGCCAGGTGCCGGCCTCCTCGGGCGCGAACTCGATGGAGTGCACGTTCAGGCCCTTGCGCTGGGTGGTGGCGCCGACCAGGCGCTCGTAGAAGGCCACGTCGGCGCGCAGCGCGGCGATCTCCTCGTCGCGCTCGGCCAGCGAGGACTGCAGCTCGCCATTGGCCGCGCGGCTGATCTGGTCCGAGCGCTGCAGGGTGACCAGGCGCTGGTTCAGCTCGTCCAGCCGGGCCTGCTGCCGGGCCGCATCGCGCTCGGCCGCGCGCATCTGCGCCTGCACCTGGCCCAGGGCCGGCGCGGCCCGCCAGGTCGCCAGCCCCCACACCGCGGCCAGGCTCAGCAGCCAGGCCACGGCGATGGCGACGGACCGGCCGCGGCCGGGAACGGCGCGGCGCGGGACGATGCGGAAGCGGGAGGAGGAGTCGGTCATCGGCGGGGCGGCGAAGCGTTTCTGCCTATACTGCGGACCAGGCCGGGCCGGCTAGTGTAAACCGCCTCGCCGCCCCCCTTCCGCAGACCCTGCGCGGCTTCCCCGGAAATCCCGCCATGACCGAAGCGCACCTGTTCGTGATCGGCCTGCTGCTGGCCTGGATGGCCGGCATCCGCGCCTACCTGACCGTGTTCGGCGTCGGCCTGGCCGGCCTGCTGGGCTGGGTGGAACTGCCGCCGGCGCTGCAGGCCACCCAGTCGTGGTGGGTGCTGGGCACGTCCGGCGCACTGGCACTGGCCGAGTTCTTCGCCGACAAGATCCCGGGGGTGGACTCGGTCTGGGACCTGCTGCAGACCCTGGCCCGGATCCCGGCCGGTGCCTTCCTGGCCGCGGCCGCGCTGTCGCCGGACGGCAGCCTCGGCGCCGGCGCGCTGGCCGCCGGGGCCGGCGCGGCGCTGGCCAGCCATGCGCTCAAGAGCGGCGCGCGCGCGCTGCTCAACACCTCGCCCGAGCCCGCCAGCAACTGGGTCGCCTCGGTGGCCGAGGACACCGTGGTGGTGGGCGGCCTGGCCCTGGCCCTGGCCCATCCGTGGATCGCCCTGGTCCTGGTGGTGGGGTTCAGCGTGCTGGGCGCGCTGCTGGTGTGGTGGATCTGGCGCACCCTGGCCCGTGGCGTTCGCCGCCTGTTCGCTCCCCCGGCCGCCTGATCGCGTAACTTGTCCGCATGAACGCACTTGGTCACATAATGCGCCCCTGCCCGGGGAAAGAATGATGGTCGCAAGAGATTCCGCGCCGACGTCGGACGAACCGGCCGCGCGCCAGCGCGCGCGCGCAGAAGTACCGCCGCCGCACTACTGGCGGCGCTGGGTACCCGATGCCGAGGAGCAGGACGAGGCCGCCGTGCCCGAAGCCGCGGACACCGCGGCGGGCGCCGGGCCGGCCGCCGCCGACACCGAGGCCCCCTACCGCATCCTCATCGTCGAGGACGACCGCAGCCAGGCCCTGTTCGCGCAGAGCGTGCTGCACGGCGCCGGGATGCAGGCCCAGGTGCAGATGGAGTCGGCCGGCGTGCTCGAAGCCATCGACCAGTTCCAGCCCGACCTGATCCTGATGGACCTGCACATGCCCGGCCTGGACGGCATGCGCCTGACCACGCTGATCCGCGAGCGGCCCGGCTTCCAGTTGCTGCCGATCGTGTTCCTGACCGGCGACCCCGACCCGGAACGCCAGTTCGAGGTGCTGGAAAGCGGCGCCGACGACTTCCTGACCAAGCCGGTACGGCCGCGCCACCTGATCGCCGCGGTGTCCAACCGCATCCAGCGCAGCCGCGCGCAACTGCGCCAGAGCGCGGCGGCGCCGGCGGCCATGCGCAGCAACCCGGAGACCGGGCTGGCCACCCGCGCCTGGCTGCTGCAGCAGCTCGACGATGCGCTGCAGGCCGACGCGCGCGGCGGCGTGTTCTTCATCGAGATCGCCGGCGCGCTGAGCCTGCGCGAGCACTACGGCTACGCCGCGTTCGAGCGGCTGATGGCCGAGGCCGGGCGCCGCCTGGCCCAGATCGCGGCCCCCGCGCCGCTGGCCCGCCTGAACGACAACAGCTTCCTGATTGTGTCGCGCGATGCCGACCCGGCCGGCCTGAAGGCCGTCGCCGCGGGCGTCCGCACCCGGCTGGCCATGGAGAACTTCCTCATCCGCGACGACGAGCGCATCCAACTGCGCAGCGCGATCGGCTACGCGGCGCTGTCGCAGGGCTTCGAGGACGCCGGCTCGGCGCTGGAGGCCACCGAGCGCAGCGCCCTGCAGGCCCGCCTGGAGAGCGACGGCGTGGCCGCCTACGTCCCGCCCAGCGACCACGAGGCGCAGGAGCGCCTGGCCCTGCTGGAGGGCCAGATCGAACTGGCCTACCAGCCGATCGTCTCGGTGGCCGGCAACGACCAGGCCCAGTACCAGGTGCTGATGCGCCTGCGCCAGCCCGACGGCACCCTGCTGTCGGCCGGGCAGGTGATCCCGGCCGCCGAGGCCAGCGGCCGCATCGCCGACCTGGACCAGCAGGTCATGGAGCACGCGCTGAACCTGGTGGCCCAGCGCGCCGCGCAAGGCACGCCGCTGCGCCTGTTCGTGTCGCAGTCGCCGCGCACCCTGGCCCGCGAGGCCTTCGCCGACTGGCTGCTGCAGGCCATCGCCGAGCGCGGCATCGCCGGCACCAGCGTGGTGATCGACATCCGCCTGGCCGATGCGCTGATCCACAGCGTCACCCTGGGCGGGTTCTGCCACCGGCTGATGCCGGCGGGCGTGCAGTTCTGCCTGGGCCAGTTCGAGCCGGGCGACGAGGCCGACGCGCTGCTGGGCCAGATGCCGCTGGGCTACGTGCGCATGGCCGGGCGCTTCGCCGGCGCGCACAACGACGGCGCCCTGCGCGACCAGTTGCGCACGGTGATCGAGCAGGCCCATCGCCAGGGCCTGCAGGTGATCGGCCAGCAGATCGAGGACCCGCAAGCGGCCGCGGCCATGTGGGTGGCCGGCATCGACTTCGTCCAGGGCAACCTGGTCAGCTCGGTCGGCAGCGACCTGGACTTCGATTTCAAGAACGCGGTGCTGTAGCCATGGCCGCGCACGGGCAGCGCAGCCTCGGGGCCGGCCTGGCCGCGGTCGCGGCGCTCGCCATCCTCGCCGCGCTGGGCCTGGCCCGGGCCGGCATCGAAGGGCCCTGGACCCTGCTGGCCGTGATCCTGGCCGGGCTGGCGCTGGTGGCGGCCCTGGCGGCTCTGGCCGCCGCGCGCGCCCAGGGCCGGGTATTGGAGGCGGCCCTGGCGCGCGCGGCCACCGCCGAGTACGAGCGCAACCAGTTGCAGCGCGACGTGCATCGCCACGACCAGTTGGAGCAGCAACTGATGCAGGCCAAGCAGGCCGCCGAGGCCGCCGCCCTGGCCAAGGGCGAGTTCCTGGCCACGATGAGCCACGAGATCCGTACCCCGCTCAACGGCATCATCCCCATGCTCGACCTGATCGCGCGCGGCAGCCTGGCCCCGGACCAGCGCGAGATGCTGCGCACCGCGCACGAGTCCTCGCAGCAGTTGCTGCGCATCGTCGACGACATCCTCGACTACTCCAAGCTGGAGGCCAACCGGCTGGAGCTGGAGATCACCACCTTCAACCTGCGCGAGCTGCTGGAGGCGGTGCTGCTGCTGATGCAGCGCTCGGCCGAGGGCAAGGGCCTGCGCCTGGAACTGAAGATCGACCCCAACGTGCGCCTGCCCGTGCGCGGCGACCCGGTGCGCCTGCGCCAGGTGCTGACCAACCTCATCGGCAACGCGATCAAGTTCACCGAGCGCGGCGCCATCCAACTGTCGGTGCTGCGCCTGGGCCAGACCCCGGCCCAGCACCAGTTGCGCTTCGAGGTGCGCGACAGCGGCATCGGCATCGGCCACGAGCAGCAGCAGCGCCTGTTCCGCGCCTTCAGCCAGGCCGACGCCTCCACCACCCGGCTGTACGGCGGCACCGGCCTGGGCCTGGCCATCTGCAAGCGCATCGTGGACCTGATGGGCGGGCGCATCGCCGTGCAGTCCGAGCCGGGGCAGGGGTCCACCTTCTGGTTCGAGGCGCCGCTGCTGAAGGTCATCGGCGACCTGCAGGCGCGCCCGGAGGCGCACGATCCTTCGCGGCGCGTGCTGGTGATCTCCCCGGACCTGCGCCTGCGCCAGCGCATGGCCCTGCTGCTGCCGAACTGGGGCATGAACGCGAGCATCGTGGAGACCACCCAGGAGGCCCTGGAGCGCCTGCGCGGGCACACCGCGCCCGGCCACCCCGCCGGCTACGCCGTGGTGGTGGCCGACCACGACGGCCTGCGCCGCAGCGCCCCGGCCCTGCACCGCGCCCTCACCCGCACGCCCGCCTACGCCGACATGCGCCTGCTGTGGCTGTACGGCGAGGAAAGCGTGCCCGAGGAACTGCGCGAGCGCGCCGGCCTGCTGCCGCGCCTGGCACCCGACGCCGACCTGCGCGGCAGCCTGCAGCGGGCCACGGCGGCGGCGGTGGCGGACGACCCACCGGCGGAGCCGCCCGCCCGCGGCATGCCCGCCGAGTCCGCGCCCGTGCGGTGGGACATGCGCGACGGCCCGCCGCCGCGCCTGCTGCTGGTCGAGGACAACCCGGTGAACATGCTGGTGGCGCAGAAGCTGCTGGCCGTGCTCGGCTACGCCTGCGACACCGCGCCCAACGGCGAGGTCGCCCTGGGGCACATGGCCAGCGGCGACTACGACCTGGTGCTGATGGACTGCCAGATGCCGGTGCTGGACGGCTACTCGGCCACCCGGCGCTGGCGCGCGCACGAGGCCGCCAACACGCCGGGCCGGCGCCTGCCGATCGTCGCCACCACCGCCAACGCCATGGCCGGCGACCGCCAGCGCTGCCTGGACGCGGGCATGGACGACTACCTTTCCAAGCCGGTGGCCCGCGACCAGTTGGAGGCGTGCCTGCGCCGCTGGCTACGCGCCGTGCCGCAGCGCGGGGCCGCACGCAACGCCGGCACCCGCCCGCCCCTCGATGCACCGGCCGCCACGGGTGTCCCGGCAACCGCCGGTACGCACGCCGGCACCGTGGCATCGGGCCCGGGCCCGATGCAGGCGCCCGAGGAAACCCTGGCGGCCGACGACACCGGCGTACCGGCGCCGGCCGTGCTGGACCCGGAGATCCTGGAGGAACTGCAGGAGATCGCCGGCGCGGAAGTGCACTCGATCGTGCTCCTGTTCCTGGAGGATGCGCCGCGCCTGGTGCGGCAGATGGAGCAGGCCTCGGCCGCACCCGACCTGGACGCGATGCGCGAGGCCGCGCATGCGCTCAAGTCCTCCAGCGCCAACGTCGGCGCCCTGGCCCTGTCGGCGGCGGCCAAGCGGATCGAGCTGGGCGCGCGCGCCCATGCGCTCGACCGGCCGGCGGTGGCGGTGGCCCTGCTGATCGCCGAGTTCGCCCGCGCCCGCGTCGCGCTGCAGGGCTGGCTGGCGGCGAACGGCGCCCCGGCTCAGTCCTCCAGCTTGCTCAACAGGTAGTTGGGCTCGCCGATGCGGCCGATCAGGTCGAGCTGGGTTTCCAGCCAGTCCACGTGCTCCTCTTCCGAGTCGAGGATCTTCACGAACAACTGGCGGCTGACGTAGTCGCCGATCGAGTCGGCGTAGGCGATGGCCTCGCGCAGCAGCGAGATGCCGTCCATCTCCAGCGCCAGGTCGCATTCGAGCACTTCGCGCGGGTTCTCGCCGATGCGCAGCTTGCCCAGCGCCTGGAAGTTCGGCAGGCCCTCCAGGAACAGGATGCGCTCGGCCAGCCAGTCGGCGTGGTGCATCTCGTCGATGGATTCCTTGTATTCGTGCTCGGCCAGTTCCTTCAGGCCCCAGTTCTTCAGCATCTTGGCGTGCAGGAAGTACTGGTTGATCGCCGTGAGCTCGTTGTACAGAGCCTTGTTGAGGTATTCGATGACCTTGGCGTCGCCCTTCATGGCTGCGCTCCTTCGACTGGGGGAACGCAGGCACTCTAGCGCTTCGCCCATGACGGCGAAGGAACGCGAATCGTGTTCATTCCGGCGGTGCCGGGACCGGTCAGGCCGCGGCGGCCAGCATCGGCAGGGGCAGGTCGCGCGCCTGGTACTCGGCGACGAGGGAGGCGGCCATGTCCAGGCACGAACCGCAGGTCGCGCCGCAGCCGGTGCGCATGGTCAACTCGGCCACGCTGCCGCAGCCGTTGTCGACGGCCTCGCGGATCTGGTGGTCGGTGACTCCGTTGCAGATGCAGACGTACACGGCGGGATTACGGCGGCGGGGACTGGCCGCGATTCCATCACGGATGAGAATCGATGTCAATTGCGAACGACATGCATCCCGCCCGCCGGCCGAACCGTTCAGGCCGACGAGCGCCGCCCGCGGGCACCGCGCGGGCGCTTGCGCGGCCGCTCGTGCCCGGCGCTGTTGCCCGGCAGCCAGGCCTCCTGCGCCGGCCCGGACATCTGCCGTATCGCCGCGCCGGTGCCGACCGCCAGCGGCGCCAGGTGGCGCAGGGCCCGCGCGTAGACGCCGCGCTTGAAGGTGACCACGTGCTCCACCGGGTACCAGAAATCCACCCAGCGCCAGTGGTCGAACTCGGGCGTGTCGGTCAGGTCCAGGCGGACCTGGGACTCGTCGCCGAGCAGGCGCAGCAGGAACCAGACCTGCTTTTGGCCGATGCACACCGGCCCGTCGCCGCGCCGCACCGCCCGTCCGGGCAGGCGGTAGCGCAGCCATCCGGGCGTGGCGCCCAGCACTTCCACGTGCTCCGGGAACAGCCCGGTCTCCTCGTGCAGCTCGCGGTACATGGCCTCGAGCGGGGTCTCGTCGCTGCGCATGCCGCCTTGCGGAAACTGCCAGCCG
Source organism: Pseudoxanthomonas broegbernensis (assembly GCF_014202435.1). Classification (GTDB taxonomy): domain Bacteria; phylum Pseudomonadota; class Gammaproteobacteria; order Xanthomonadales; family Xanthomonadaceae; genus Pseudoxanthomonas; species Pseudoxanthomonas broegbernensis. The sequence continues at coordinate 244,611 of NZ_JACHGU010000005.1, forward strand.
TCACGGCGCACCCGGCGCGCCCAGAACACCTGGCCGTCCTCGCGCATGAGCACGATGCCGACGTTCGGCCTGTATCCGTCCGGATCGATCACGACGGACTCCAGAAAATTCGACTGCCTCGGACTCTGCCACGGCCCCGCCGGGCGGACAAGCCGCGCATTGACAGCGGCGGCGGGAAGATGAAAAATTCGCGGTTCTCCGCGTGGCTATGTAGCTCAGCCGGTTAGAGCACAGCACTCATAATGCTGGGGTCGGTGGTTCGAGTCCACCCATAGCCACCACATGGAGGTCCCCGAGGAAACCCCGCCGGCGCGGGGTTTTTTCGTGGATCGCTAAAGAGGGCTTCCGGGCGCCGTCGGCGCTGACGGCCATGCCACGCGCAGGCTCACCGCCCGCGGATGTCGCCTAAAGCGGAATCGTTCCTTCGGCGCCGCGACCTGTCCGATGGCGGGAACATCCTCATCCATCGTCGACCAACCTGAACGGGCCGGCGGCTTCGCAATGCGCTATAAGTGGCGCTGTTTCCCCACTCGTGGCCCGCGTTGCACAGGGGTTCCAGAATGCATCCCTCACGACCGCTCTCCGCCGGCTTCGCTTGCCTGTTCCTGCTGCTGGCCGGCGCCTGCTCCAGCGCATCGCACAGCGTGCGCGCGGTCGGCACCGGCACCGCGCTGCCGCCCCCCGACACCACCAACGCCGCCGGCGCCTACGAGGGCGCATCGGAGTACCGGCTCGGCGCCTCGGACCTGATCGAGATCAGCGTGTTCGGCGTGGACGAGCTCAACCGCACCACCCGGGTCAATTCCAACGGCCAGATCTCGCTGCCGCTGGTGGGCGGCGTCATCGCCGGCGGCAAGACCGTGCCGGAACTGGAGACCGAGCTGACCCGGCGCTACGCCGAGAGCTACCTGCAGAACCCGCAGGTCACCGTCTTCGTCAAGGAATTCTCCAGCCAGCGCATCACCCTGGAAGGGGCGCTGAAGAAACCGGGCATCTACCCGCTGACCGGCAGGGTCACGCTGCTGCAGGCCATCGCCATCGCCGAGGGCCTGGACCCGCTGGCCGACCTGCGCGCGGTGGTGCTGTTCCGGCAGATCGACGGGCAGAAGCTGGCGGCGGTCTACGACATGCGCGAACTGCGCAGCGGCCGGGTGGAAGACCCGCAACTGTTCGGCGACGACATCATCGTGGTGGAGACCTCGGGCAGCAAGACGGCGCTGCGCCGCTTCATCGAGGCCGTCCCGGTGATCGGCGTGTTCTGGAGACCGTACTACTGACCGCACGCCGCCGATGCCGACCGCATCGATCCTCGCGCTCAACCCGGATGACGCATGAGTAAGGACAACCTGCCGACCGGCCCCATGGATGACGGGGAATCCCGGCTGCCCGCGCCGGCGCTCCCCACGCCGCGCGTGCCCGCCGCGCTGGCGGCACCGGAGCGCAACGCATTGCTGCTGGACGTGGCGCGCGAGGAGCGCGACGACGACACCATCGACCTGCTGGCGTACTGGCGCATCATCGTCAAGCGCCGCTGGCTGATCCTGGGCATCCTCGGCGGCGTGGTCGCCGTGGCCCTGGTGGCGACCTTGATGGCCACGCCGATCTACCGGGCCACGGCGGTGCTGCAGATCGAGCGCCAGAGCCAGCAGGTGGTGCAATCCGGCGAGCTGGGCATCCCCACCGGCGTGGACCCGGAGTTCCTGACCACCCAGATCGGCCTGCTGAAAAGCCGGACCCTGGCCGAGCGGGTCGTCGACGACCTGGACCTGGACAAGGCCCGCCTGGAACGCCTGAACCCGCCCTCCTGGAGCGCGCGCCTGAAGGCGGTGGTGCGGCCGCAGGAGAACCCGGCCGCCGGCGCCGGTCCCGCGGGCGACGGCGACTCCGAAGCCGAACGCCGCGCCGCCGCGGACATGGTCCAGCAGGCGCTGACCATCGCCCCGCAACCGCGCTCGCGCCTGGTCAGCATCCACTTCGACAGTCCCGACCGGAACTTCTCCGCGCGCGCGGCCAACGCCATCGCCGACGGCTACATCGCCGGCGAGCTGGAGCGCCGCTTCGGCGCCTCCTCGTACGCCAAGACCTACCTGGAACAGCAACTGCTGCTGTCCAAGTCCCGGCTGGAGGATGCCGAGCGCAAGCTGGTGGAGTTCGCGCAGAAGGAGAACCTGGTCAGCGACGCCGACGGCCGCTCGCTGGTGGGCCAGAACCTGTCCGACCTCAACGCCTCGCTGGCGCAGGCGCAGGCCCAGCGCATCCGCGCGCAGGCGCGCTGGACCCAGGTGCAGTCCTCCGGCGCGCTGCCGCAGGACATGCTCAGCGGCTCCATCGCCGGCGCCCTGCGCCAGCAGCGCGCCGACGTGCAGCGCACCTACCAGGAGAAAGGGCGCGTGTTCAAGCCCGAGTACCCGGAGATGCAGCAGTTGCGCAGCCAGATCGAGGAGATCGACCGCCAGATCGCCGCGGAGATCGCCGGGGTGCGGCGCTCGGTGAAGGCCGAGTACGACGCCGCCGTGCGCCAGGAAGCCCTGCTGCAGACGCAGTTGGCGCAACTGCGCGACCAGACCCTGGACACCGACAGCCGCAGCATCCAGTACAACATCCTCAAGCGCGAGGCCGACACCTCGCGCCAGCTCTACGACGGCCTGCTGCAGCGCTACAAGGAAGTGGGCGTGGCCGGCGACGTGCGCCCCAACAACATCTCGGTCATCGACCGCGCCCAGGCGCCGCCGTGGCGCTACAAGCCCAACGTGTTGCTCAATCTGGCCCTGGGCGTGCTGCTGGGCGTGGTGATCGGCGTACTGGTGGCCCTGGCCCTGGAGTTCCTCGACGACACCATCAAGACGCCGGACGACGTGGAGCACCGGCTCGGCCTGTCGGTGCTGGGCATCATCCCGCAACTGTCCAAGCAGACGGTGGCCACCGCCGCCGCCGACCTGCGCTCGGCGTTCTCAGAGTCCTACCGCTCGGTGCGCACCGCGCTGCAGTTCTCCACCGACCAGGGCGTGCCCAAGGCGCTGCTCATCACCAGTTCCGGGCCGGGCGAGGGCAAGTCCACCTCGGCCATGACCCTGGCGCGCAACTTCGCCCAGCTCGGCAAGCGCACCCTGCTGATCGAGGCCGACATGCGCAACCCCTCGCTGCACCGGCTGCTGGAGCTGGGCAGCGGCAAGGGGCTGAGCAACCTGCTCTCGGGCGCGGGCAAGCTGGAGGACGCGGTCCTGCCCACCCGGCAGGCGCGCCTGGACGTGATCCTGGCCGGGCCGCTGCCGCCCAACCCGGCCGAGCTGCTGTCCGGCTCGCGGCTGGTGTCGCTGCTCAGCATCGCCGGCAACGTGTACGACCAGATCGTCATCGACGGCCCGCCGGTGCTGGGGCTGGCCGACGCGGCGATCCTGGGCAACGTCGCCGACGCCACCCTGTTCGTCGTGCAGTCCGGCAGCACCAAGATCGGCAACGCCCAGGCGGTGATCAAGCGGCTGCTGGGCGTGCGTGCGCGGATCATCGGCGTGCTGCTGACCAAGTACAACGCCAGGACCGCCGGCTATGGCTACCAGTACGAGAGCTACTACGCCTACGGCGCCCGTCCGCAACTGACCAAGCGGTAGCCGCGGACGTGCCCGGGGAAGACGCACTCTCGCTGGCGATCGACCTCTTCCGCACGCCGTCGCTGCGGCACGCCGCCCGTGCCAAGCCGGTGCCGGACCGCACCGGCGAGCTGCTGCTGCTGGCCGCCGGCCAGCCGGCGCGGCTGGACGAGGCGGCCGCGCGCACCGGCATGGACGCGGCCGAGCTGCTGGAAGCCGCGCGCTTCTTCGTGCGCGAGGTGCTGCTGCATCCGGATGCCGACGACTACCGCGTGCTCGGCCTGCGCCAGGGCGCCGACTTCGACAGCATCAAGGCGCATCACCGCATCCTGCAGGCCTGGCTGCACCCCGACCGCGCCGATTCGCAGGCCGAGCAGGCCTTCGCCGCGCGCGTCAACGTGGCCTGGAACCGGTTGCGGCTGGCGCAGCGCAACCCGCAGCCCGCCGACGAGGCGCAGGTGGGGGACCCGGCGCCGCCGCCTGACGGCGACGAACCCGAGCCGGCAGCGGTGTACTCGCCGCGATGGATCCGGATCGACCCGGACGAGGAGCGCCGCCCCCGCAGCCACGTGGCGGTGCCGATCGCGCTGCTGCTGGTGTGCGGGCTGCTGCTCTGGCTCATCGCCCGGCAGGCGCCGCCGCCCGCCGAGACGCCCCCGGCGGAGAAGCAGGAATCGCCCGTCGCCTTCCTGTTCGACGGGCTGCGGCTGCAATCGCCCGAGGACGCGCCCGAGCCGGCGGCGGCCGATGCCGGGCCGCATCCCGCCCCCCCGGCCGCCGAGCCCGTGGCCGGCACCCGTGCCGCGACCGGCCAATCGTCGGCCTCCCGGGCGGCACCCGTCCCATCGCGCACCGCCGGTGCCGATCCGGCGCGTATCGCGCCCCCGCCACCGCGCAGGGCCGCCCCCGATCCCGGCCCCGCCGCACCGACGACCACCGCGACAACCACGGAAGCGGCCACCGCCGCCGCACGGCGGCTTCCCGCGCCGGCACCCGCCACATCCATGAAGGCCGTGGCATCGGAGACGGCTGCGTCCGCGGCCAGCGGCACTGCGCACCCACCAGCGGGAATCGCCGGTGCAGGCAGCGGGATGCCCGCGCGCAGCGACGAGGCACACCCGCCGGCCACCCCGGCGGATGCCGGGCCACGCCGCGCCGCCACGGCAACAGCCCGGCCGGTCGCGGCCGCCATCGCGGATGCAACGGCCGGCGAGCCCTCCGCCGCATACCAACCGCTCCATCCCGAGCTGGCCCAGGCACGGCTGGAGTCGCTGCTGGTCTTCGTCGCCCAGCACCGGGTGAATCCGCCGCCGATCTGGAGGAACGTGCGTGCCATGGAGACGGCCGAACGCATCCGCCAATCGCTGGTCGAGCACGGCACCCACCGTTTCCCCACGCTGGTGAGGGAGCAGACACGCTGGACCCACCAGCCCGGGCGCGCATGGGCCGTGGTCCCGGTGGCATGGCCCGCGCCCGATCCGTCCATCCAGCGCCTGCACGCCGAACTGACCTGGCGCGACGGTGACTGGATGATCGATTCGGTGGCCCTGGAAGACGCCGCCCCATGAACGCATCGCGCACATGGAAGCGCCCGCTGCTGCTCGCCGCCCTCTGCGCCGGCCTGGCCTTCGCCGCCTGGCGCATCGTCGCGCACAGCGCCGCCGACATCCTGGCCGGGACCGATCCGCAAGGCGCGCTGGCGTGGATTCCCGGGCATCCGGACGCCCTGCTGGCGCTGGCCGAACGGCAACTGGCCGACGGCCGCGTCGACCAGGCTGCCGACACCGCCCGGCGCCTGCTGGCACGGGCGCCATTGGAAGGCCGCGCCTGGCGCATCCTGGCCCAGTACGAAACCGCGCGCGGCCATACCGACGAGGCCAGGCGGCATTACATCGCGGCCATCCGGTCCAGCCCGCACGACATCGCCGCGCGCGCCTGGCTGCTGCGCGACCATCTCGCCCACCAGCGCTACACCGACGCGCTGGCCGAGATCGATCGCATCCTGCGCATCTCGCCGCGGCTGGGCCGCACCCTGGTGCCGATCCTGGCGCAGATGGCCGCCGCCGATCCCACCTTCGCCGACGCCCTGGTCCCGCTGCTGTCCCGACAGCCGCGCTGGCGCGCGCCGCTGCTGCGCGAGATCCAGAGCGGCAAGCACCCGCAGGCCGAGCGCGTGCTCGGGCAACTGCAACGGGCCGGCGACCTGAGCCCCGCCGAGCACCAGGGCTGGATCGAGGCATTGATGGCCCGGCGACACTGGGACGAGGCCTATGCGAACTGGACGTCCATCCTGCCCGCCGATGCGCGCCTGTCGCCGGTGTTCAACGGCGACTTCGGGCGGCCGATCGGCGGCTACGGGTTCGACTGGCGCATCGCCCGGGTACCCGGGGTCAACGTCGACATCCGGCCCGACGCCGATCCGCGCCAGGGGATGGCGGCGCGCGTGCGCTTCAACCATCGGCCCGCCGCGCATGCGGGCCTGCAGCAGGCGCTGCTGCTGGCGCCCGGCCGCTACCGCTTCCAGGTGCGGATGCGCGCCGAGGCCCTGCGCAGCGACGCCGGGCTGGAATGGGTGTTGCTGTGCGCCAAGGGCGGCCACGGCCTGCTGGGCGCCAGCGAGCGCATCCAGGGCACGTTCGGATGGACCACGATGAACTGGACGGCCGAGGTTCCCGAAAACTGCCCGGGGCAATGGCTCCGCCTGCGCAACCCGGTGCCTTCGGGCATCGGCCAGTACGTGTCGGGCGAGGTCTGGATCGACGATGTCTCAGCCAAGCCGGAGACGACGCGATAGCTCGCACAACTCTTGCTCCATGCCCCGCATGCCGAATCGGCGGTTCAGCCTGGAGCCGGCAAAATGACGACCATTCGTATTGCAACCCCTGGCGAACGCGACTAGCGTACCTCTGGGGCAGTTCCTCCGGGGCTTCGTACTACTAAGGAACGACGGTCATGAAGAAGAAGGTTTCCCTGCTCGCGGCTGGCCTGGCGCTCGGCCTGTCGGCACTGACGACGGCAGCCGCACAGGAAGGCGTCGCGGCCCAGGAACCGGTCGCCACCCTGCAAGTCACCTCCGGCAGCGTGCAGGCCAGCGGGCTCGACGGCGAGTTCATCCCCGCCCAGTCCGGCGTGCAGCTCGCACCGGGCAACCGTGTCTTGGTCCCGTCCGGCGGCTCGGCCACGGTGATCTATCCCAACGGATGCCAGGTCAATCTCACCACGCCGGGCGTGCATACGGTCACTCCCACCTGCACTCCCGCGCTGGCGCGCACCACCACCGGCGGCAGCACGGTCAGCGGCGGCGCAGCGGTAGGCATCATCGCCGGCGGCGTGGCCCTGACCGCGCTCACCATGGAAGAGACCCTGGGCGACGAAGACGACGAACGTCCGCCGGTCAGCCGCTGAGTCCATGCACTTCCTGGCGCAGGTGCCGGCGCCCCCCGCACGCCTACCCGCCCGCGGCGCATGGCACGGAGCGGAATCGGACGGGACGGGCGCATGCCCGTCCCGTTCTTGCATCGGCGGGCACGGCAATCCATGAACCACTGGCTTCCGGAACGCACGGGGGCCGGGCTGTTCTACATGGCCGCCGCGCTGCTGGTGCTGGCATTCCTCACCGGTGGCGGCGCGTCCGACCGCGGCATCGGCGATGCGGCCACCCAACTGCTCGCCTGCGCCGTGCTGCCCCTCGCGCTCCATTGCCTGTCCAAGCGCGCGCAGCCGATACCGCGGCTGCGCTGGATCCTGCTGCTGGCCACGCTGGTCCCGGCGGGCATCGCGCTGCAACTGGCCGCCGGCCTCACCCGCACGCCCTGGGCCACCGAACGCGCGCTGTGGTCGATCCTGCCGGCGCTCGCCGCCTTCGTGTCGGCCCTGGCCCTGCCGCGGCGGCGCCAGGTCCACCTGGCCTGGACGATCGTGTCGCTGGCCGCCGCCAGCCTGATCCTGGGCTACCTGCAACTGGGCGCACCGCAGGACAGCATCCTCAACCCGTTCCCCGAACTGCCGCCGGTGCTCAACGGCGTGTTCGCCAACCAGAACCACCAGGCCACCGCCATCGGCATCGCCCTGGTGCTGCTGGCCGCCTGGGCGTTCGATCCACGCCGCCGCCTGGACGAGGAGGACGCCCCGCCGCATTCGCGCACGGCCGGGCTGATCGCGGCCGGCGGGCTGGCCTTGCTGCTGCTGGTCGCCCTGCCCCTCGTCGGCTCGCGGGCCATGGCCCTGATCAGCATCGGCGCCCTGTTGCTGGTGCCGGCCGCCACCGGGTGGCTGCGGCAGCGCCTGGGCCGACGCGGGCGGCGCAGGCAGGGCACCTTCCTGCTGCTGGGAGGGCTGGTGGCCGGCGCGCTGGTGCTGGTGGCGCTCAGCGGCTGGATCAAGGTCGACTACTCCTCTGAAACGCGGATCGCGATGGCCCGGGCCACCGCCGCCCTGGCCGCCGATGCCATGCCCTGGGGAAGCGGCATCGGCAGCTTCGTCCAGTGGTTCGACGCGCACACCCCGGACGAGGCGCTGCAATGGGCCTACGTCAACCACGCCCACAACGAGTACGCGCAGTGGTGGCTGGAAAGCGGCATCCTCGGGCTGGCGTGGATCGCGCTGCTGGCCGTGGGCATGGCCTGGAGCCTGCCGCGCTGCGCATGGCGCGCCGACGCGCAGCCGGACGGGCTGGCCGCCGGGAGCTGGCTCGCGGTGGCGGTGGTGCTTGCCCACAGCTTCGTGGACTACCCGCTGCGCACCCCGGCGATCATGACCGTGGCCGCCTTCCTGGCCGGCGTGGCGGCGCAGGCCGCGGCGCTTCGCCTCGGCGCGCCTCCCCTCTCCCCGGCGGTGCGCCGATCCGGTACCCCGGCGGAGGAATCCATGCTCGGCCGCGACCCGGCGCCATGGCCCGGGTCCGATTGAAATACGCGCACGCCGGCGGCGATCCGGCCCCCACGGCGGCCGCTTTGGCCAGGCACTCGGGGGAGCGGTCATAATCCGGGCTGGAACGGACGGCGATATCCATCGTCTCCCGCGGCCGCGAGGAATCACGGATGGCACAAGCGTTCTGTCTGGATAGCGCCCGGATCGCCGTGATTGGACTGGGCTACGTGGGGCTGCCGCTGGCGGTGGAGTTCGGCAAGCGCTTCGAGGTGGCCGGCTTCGACATCGACCCGGCCCGCATCGCGCAACTGCGCGCCGGGCGCGACAGCACCCGCGAAGTGGAGCCGGAACTGCTGGCGCAGGCCGGCGGCCTGTCCTTCACCGGCGCACCGGCCGACATCGCCGCCTGCAACGTCTACATCGTCACCGTGCCCACGCCCATCGACAGCACCCGGCGCCCCGACCTGGCGCCACTGGTCGCGGCCAGCCGGACCGTGGCCGGCGTGCTCAAGCGCGGCGACGTGGTGGTGTACGAATCCACCGTCTACCCGGGCTGCACCGAAGAAGTGTGCGTGCCGATCCTGGAGCAGGCCTCGGGCCTGGCGTTCAACGCGGACTTCCACGTCGGCTACAGCCCGGAGCGGATCAACCCCGGCGACAAGGCCCATCGCCTCACCGGCATCCTCAAGGTCACCTCCGGCTCCACGCCGCAGGCCGCCGACTTCGTCGACGCGCTGTACGCCCGCATCATCGACGCCGGCACCCACAAGGCCAGCAGCATCAAGGTGGCCGAGGCGGCCAAGGTCATCGAGAACACCCAGCGCGACCTCAACATCGCCTTGGTCAACGACCTGGCCATCCTGTTCAACAAGCTGGGCATCGATACGCTGGAAGTGCTGGAGGCAGCCGGCACCAAGTGGAACTTCCTGCCGTTCCGCCCGGGCCTGGTGGGCGGGCACTGCATCGGCGTGGACCCCTACTACCTCACTCACAAGGCGCAGGAAGTGGGCCACCACCCCGACGTGATCCTCGCCGGCCGCCGCACCAACGACGGCATGGGCGCCTACGTCGCCGGCGAGGTGGTGCGGCTGATGGTGCGCAAGGGCATCAACCCGGTGCGCGCGCGCGTCCTCGTCCTGGGCCTGGCCTTCAAGGAGAACTGCCCGGACCTGCGCAACACGCGGGTGGCCGACCTCATCGGCGCGCTGCGCGACTACAGCGCCCAGGTACACGTGCACGACCCCTGGGTGGACGCCGAAGCGGCGCGGCGCGAATACGGCATCGACCTGGGCGAGCCCGAGCAGGGCGCCTACGACGCGGTGGTGGTGGCCGTGGGCCACGACCAGTTCCGTGCCCTGGGCGCCGACGGGATCCGCGCCTACGGCAAGCCGCAATCCATCGTCTACGACATCAAGTACGTGCTGCCGCGCGAGGCGGTGGACGGACGGCTTTGAACCGGAGGAAGGAATGAAGGTACTGGTCACCGGCACGGCGGGCTTCATCGGCTCGCACGTCGCCATGCGCCTGCTGGAACGCGGCGACAGCGTCGTGGGCATCGACAGCCTCAACGACTACTACGACGTCTCCCTGAAGAAGGCGCGCCTGGCCCGCTTCCAGGACCACCCCGCCTACACCCACGTGCACGCCGACCTGGCCGACCGCGACGCGGTGGAAGCGATGTTCGCCGCCCACAGACCCGACCGGGTGATCAACCTGGCCGCCCAGGCCGGCGTGCGCTACGCCGCGCAGAACCCGCACGTGTACGTGAGCAGCAACGTCACCGGCTTCCTGCACCTCCTGGAAGGCTGCCGCCACCATGGCGTGCAGCACCTGGTGTTCGCCTCCACCAGTTCCATCTACGGCGCCAACACGGCGATGCCGTTCTCCGAGCACCGGCCCACCGAGCATCCGCTGACCCTGTACGCGGCCACCAAGAAGGCCAACGAGCAGATGGCGCACGGCTACGCGCACCTGTACGGGATTCCCTGCACCGGCCTGCGCTTCTTCACCGTCTACGGCCCATGGGGCCGCCCGGACATGGCGCTGTTCCTGTTCACCCGCGCCATCCTGGCCGGCGAGCCGATCAAGGTGTTCAACCACGGCCGCCACAAGCGCAGCTTCACCTATATCGACGACATCGTGGAGGGCGTGATCCGCACCCTGGACCGGCCGCCGGGCAAGGACCCGCGATGGAACAGCGACGCGCCCGACCCGGCCACCAGCGGCGTGGCCCCGTACCGGATCTACAACATCGGCAACGAGCAATCGGTGGAGCTGCTGCGCTACATCGAGGTGCTGGAGCGGGAACTGGGGCGCAAGGCAAAGATGGAGATGCTGCCGCTGCAGGCGGGCGACGTGCCGGATACGGAGGCGGATGTGGCGGACTTGATCGGGGACGTGGGCTACAGGCCCGGAGTCTCGGTGGAAGAAGGCGTGGCGCGTTTCGTGAAGTGGTATCTCGACTACTACGGCTGACCCGCCACGAAGGCACATGGGAGCTAACGATGAATAGCCCGCACCTGCTCTCGGTGGAGTCGCATTTCGCCTTCGGCAAGAATTGGCTGGACTACGCGCGGAAGATCGACGAGCAGAAGATCGCGCAAGCCATCGTCGACCTGCAGCGATTGAGCGGGCGCGAACGATTCGATGGCATGTCCTTCCTCGACATCGGATGTGGCTCAGGACTCCACTCCTTGGCGGCGGCGCGCATGGGGGCGGTTCGCGTGACCGGGGTCGACATCGATCCGGATTCGATCGATGCATCTCGCGCAACGCTCGCAAGGTTCGCGCCGCTTGCTGACGCCCGGTTCGACCAGGCGAGCGTCTTCGACATGCGAGCCGAGGAGTACCGGGATTTCGACCTGGTCTACTCCTGGGGAGTCTTGCACCATACCGGTGACATGTACCGCGCCCTGGCCGTCGCCTCTTCCCTTGTGCGGCCCGGGGGAACCTTCATGGTCGCCCTGTACCGGAAGACACCCTTCTGCGGCATGTGGCGCATCATCAAGCGCTGGTACGCATCGGCGCCGCCGTCATCCCAGGAGCGGGCCAGGAAGATCAGGGTAGCCCTGCACCGCCTTGCCTTCCGGCTCAGGGGCCGTAGTCACCAGGAATACATCCGCAACTATGGACAGTGCCGGGGGATGGACTACTACAACGACATCCACGACTGGATGGGCGGGTACCCATATGAGTCGATCTCGAAGGTGCAATGCCACGCGTTCTTCCAACAGCGCGAATTCGAGTTGGAGCGCGAATTCGTCGCTGTGCCCAAGCGCCTTTCGGGCCTGCTGGGCTCTGGTTGCGACGAGTATGTTTTCCGCAGGAGAACTGGCCCAGCATCTGCCACGCGCAATCCAACCGCCTGATTGAGCGCGCAGTGATGAGGCAGCCAAACGTTTCCGCCGCCCAGGGCGCCGGCAAGAGCAGCAAGAACCGTTCGACTGGAACGCGGTAGCCGCCTGGATGCTCGTCCGTCATTCCTTCCACTACCTGCTGGCACGCGGAATCCCAGGCCTGGTCAATTTCGCGGCCCTGGCGATCTATACGCGGCTGCTGACCGCCGGCGAGTTCGGACGATACGCACTCATCCTGTCGATAGTCGGACTGGTGAATGTTCTGTTCTTTCAGTGGCTGACCCTCGTTGTCGCGCGCTTCGTGCCCCGATCCGTGGACAAGCCCCACAACACCCTGCAACACGTCCTGTCCCTGTTCCTCTTGCTTTCGGCAGCGGCCCTTGCCGTTGCCCTGGCTGCGGGGATTCTCTGGCCCGTGCCCGGCCTCGCCTGGTTGATTGCATTGGCCGCCATGCTCGCCATCGCCCAGGCATGGCACGAGTTGAATCTTGTCCTGGCGTCGGCACGCCTGGAGCCCGGCCGTTACGGGCGCCAGTTGGGCGCAAAGGCCATCCTGTCCGTACTGACAGGCGCAGTGCTGGCATGGCTTGGCTGGGGCGCGGCCGGACCTGTCGCAGGCCTGATCCTGGGCTCTTTCCTTGGGTGGTGGCTGTTCTCCCGCGACACGTGGAAGAACGCTCCCCCTCGCTGGCCTCCGCCCCAGGCGCTGCACGAGTACAGGGCGTACGGACTGCCCCTTGCAATCACTTTCGGAATGTTCTGGATTACCTCCAGCTCGGATCGGCTGATCATCGCCGCCCTGATCGATGAGTCGGCCGCAGGCTATTACGCCGTCGGCTACGATCTCGCTCAGCAGAGCCTGGGCTTGTTGCTCAGCATCGTCAATACGGCAGCCGCACCCCTCGCCATTCGATACCTGGAGACGGAGGGAGTCGAGGCCGCCAGCAGGCAGATGCACCACAATGGCGAACTCATGGTCGCGCTGGCGATGGCAGGCGCAGCCGGCCTGGTCGCCATCGGCCCACAGCTCATCCAATTGTTCGTGGGCAGCGAGTTCCGCTCCGGCGCCCTAGTCGTCTTTCCCTGGATCGCGGTAACCGCGGCCGTCGTAGGCATAAAGGCATTTCATTTCGACATTGCCTTCCATCTCTCGCGTCAGTCGCGTCGACTGCTGCTGACCAGCGGCCTGGCTGCCGGAATGAGTGTAGCGCTCAATTTCCTGCTCATCCCCCGCTACGGTATCGTGGGGTCCGCCTGGGCCAGCTTGGCCGGATTCACCTTGGCCAGCGTGGCCAGTGCGGTTCTTGGGAAAAAGGTCTTTCCTATGCCGAACCCGTTCCCTCTTCTGATGAAGGGCCTGTTGGTTGCATCGGCCACGTTCCTTGCGGCGCGGCTGGCCTCCCAGTGGCAAGTCCGCCCCGAACTGCAACTGGCGTGCGGGTTGTTGCTTGGAGGCGGTGCCGCTCTTGCGGCCGCGATCCTTCTGGACGTCTCGCGGATGCGGCAAAACCTCATGAGCCGCTTGCTGCGATGACCGATGTTGCTATCTATATGCCCTCGCTGAGGGGGGGAGGTACGGAGCGGGCCATGCTCACCCTCGCCAACGGCTTCGCGGCACGCGGCGTACGGACGGATCTTGTGCTCGCTTTGGCAGAAGGGCCATATCTGATCGATGTCGCTCCTGCCGTACGCGTGGTCGACCTGGATTCGCGCCGCGTATCCACCAGCTTGCCCGGCCTGGCTCGCTATCTGCGCCGCGAGCAGCCGCGCGCCATGCTGTCGGCCCTTAGCCACGCCAATGTGATCGCCGCAGTGGCAAAAGGCCTGTCGCGCGGGTCAACCCGATTGGTGGTCAGCGAGCGCACCCATGTTTCGCAGAATTTGCATCGATCCGGGTCGCTTCGAGATCGCGCGATGCTTCCGGTGATGCGGTTTGCCTATCGCAATGCGGATGCCATCGTCGCCGTGTCCCACGGGGTGGCGGACGATTTGCGGAACGCCATATCCGTCCCCAAAGAGCGTATCCACGTAATCTACAACCCTGTCGTCACGCCGGGTCTGGAAGGTCTTGCCAGCGCTCCCATCGATCACCCCTGGCTGCGCGGCGGGGAGCCACCCGTTGTCCTGGCCGCCGGCCGGTTGACGCCGGCCAAGGACTACCCAACATTGCTCAGGGCGTTCGCCAAGGTACGCAGGCAGCGCGATTGCCGCTTGGTCATCCTGGGCGAGGGCGAACTGCGCCATTCACTCGAGATGCTGATCGGCGACTTGGGCCTCGGCAGTTGCGTCCAGTTGCCCGGATTCGCCGACAACCCTTTCGCATGGATGCGGCATGCGGCGTTGTTCGTGCTTTCATCGGCCTGGGAAGGCCTCCCGAATGTCCTGATCCAAGCCATGGCTTGCGGCACTCCCGTCATCAGTACGGATTGCCCAAGCGGTCCGCGCGAGATACTGGAGGACGGAAAGTGGGGCACCCTGGTACCGGTGGCGGATGCCGATGCGCTGTCCGAAGCCATCATCGAGCGGTTGGGGGAGACGGGCCCGAACGATCCCCGGGTACGTGCGTCTTACTTCGGTGTCGACCGGTCTCTGGACAGCTATCTCGGATTGCTTCTTGGCTAGCATGGTCCTCGCCCCAAATGCGCCGACCCATCGGATAGAGCCCTAGAATGACCACGCTCCCGGACGAAGCCGGGGCCCCGGCCCATATCGCCCACATCATCGCCGGCCTGTCCCAGGGTGGCGCGGAGAACGCTCTATACCGGCTGGTTTCGGTGCAGCCGGACCCTTCGAAGCATCTGGTGTTCAGCCTTACCGATGAAGGCATCTTCGGGCCGCGTCTACGCGCCCTCGGGGTAGAGGTGCACTGCTTGGGATTGCGTCGGGGCGCCATTCCTTCGCCGCTGGCATTGCTGCGGCTCGTACGGGGGCTGCGTCAGGCGCGGCCGGCCCTGGTGCAGACCTGGATGTACCACGCCGATCTGCTCGGGGGGGTGGCGGCGCGTGCAGCCGGCATTCCGGTGTGTTGGGGAATCCGACACAGCGATCTTTCCGCACAACACAACAAATGGTCGACCCGCCTGACGGCGAAGGCCTGCGCGCGTCTTTCGCGCTGGATACCGACCATGGCCGTGTCCTGCAGCGCGCGCGCCGCCGATGTCCATCGCGCACTCGGATACAAGGTGCCTTTCGAGATCGTGCACAACGGACTGGACGTGACGGCCTGGCGACCGCAGCCGTCATGGCGGGCCACAGTACGCAGCGAGTTGGGCATAGGCCCCGAGGAGTTCGTCCTCGCGCATGCGGGGCGAAGCGATCCTCAGAAGGACCACCCCACGCTGGCCGAGGCCTTTGCCCGCGTTCACGCCCTCAGGCCACAGACTCGCCTGCTGATCTGTGGAAAAGGACTGGCTCGCGGCGATGCCTACTTCGACGCTCTACCTTTCACTCCCCGGGCGCGCATGGCGGTGCTGGCCCTCGGGCCTCGGGATGATCTGCCGCGACTTTGGCAAGCTGCCGATGCCTTCACGCTGTCATCGGCTCTCGGAGAAGCATTCCCCAATGTGGTGGCGGAGGCGATGTCCTGCGGCCTGCCCTGCGTGGTGACGGATGTGGGGGATGCGGCGGATATCGTTGGGGATACCGGCCGAGTCGTACCGCCCTCCGACCCGGCCGCCCTGGCTGCGGCGATGCTGGAGCTTTGCAACATGCCGCCACCGGAGCGGCTTCAACTGGGTGCGGCCGCACGTCACCGCGTGCTGGAGCATTTCACGCTGGCGCGTATGGCGGCTGGATTCGGCCGGGTCTGGAACGATGTCATGGCCGGAGGAAAAACCTGATGTGCGGGTTGGCCGGAGGCTGGAGCCGCATGCGGTTCGACACGCTCACGCAAGCGCTGCCGCGGATGATGCAGGCCTTGGCCCATCGCGGGCCGGACGATGACGGTCGCTGGTCCGAGGCGGAGGCGGGAATCGCGCTGGGGCACCGTCGCCTGTCGATCGTTGACCTGTCGCCGTCAGGGCATCAGCCTATGGTTTCACCCAGTGGGCGCTGGGTGATCGTCTTCAATGGCGAGATCTACAATCATCTCCAAATCCGGGAGATCTTGGAGCGCACCGGCTGCGCACCCGCATGGCACGGACACTCGGATACCGAAACCTTGCTGGCGGCCATCGAATCCTGGGGAGTGGAGGCCACGCTGGAGCATAGCGAAGGAATGTTCGCCTTCGCCTTGTGGGACAGGAGCCAGCGGGCGCTCTGGCTGGCCCGGGACCGGCTGGGCGAGAAGCCCATGTACTACGGCTGGAATCGTGGGGTTTTCCTGTTCGGCTCGGAATTGAAGGCCATCCGCGCCTTCCCCGAGTTCGACGCCTCGGTGGATCGCCAAGCGCTGGCTCTTTACTTGCGCCACAACGCCGTGCCTGCCCCCTTCAGCATCTACGAAGGAATTCACAAACTGCCGCCTGGCCATTGGCTGCGGATAGGGTTGCGCGAACTCGAAACCGCGCAGTTGCCGAAGCCAACGGCTTACTGGACGACCAGCCGGCGGGCGCAGGCCGGACAAGCCAATCCCTTCGAAGGAAGCGAGCAGGAAGCGGCCGATGCCCTGGAACGCCTCCTGCGCGATGCCGTAGGCCGGCAAATGGTGGCCGACGTGCCGCTGGGGGCCTTCCTGTCCGGGGGCGTCGATTC
Organism: Pseudoxanthomonas broegbernensis; assembly: GCF_014202435.1. Lineage (GTDB taxonomy): Bacteria > Pseudomonadota > Gammaproteobacteria > Xanthomonadales > Xanthomonadaceae > Pseudoxanthomonas > Pseudoxanthomonas broegbernensis. The sequence continues at coordinate 261,115 of NZ_JACHGU010000005.1, forward strand.
TTCGTTGGTGGTGGCGCTGATGCAGGCGCAGTCCGTACGGCCCGTGCGGACGTTCTCCATCGGCTTCCACGAAGTCGCCTACAATGAAGCGCAGCATGCCGCGGCGGTGGCTCGGCACTTGGGGACGGACCACACCGAGTTGTACGTCACCCCGGAAGACGCGATGGCGGTCATTCCTCGGCTGCCGAAGATCTACGACGAACCGTTTGCGGATTCCTCGCAGATTCCCACCTTCCTGGTCTCGCAACTGGCTCGCCGCCATGTCACGGTCGCCCTGTCCGGCGACGGCGGCGATGAACTGTTCGGCGGGTATTCCCGCTACTTCCTGGCCGCACGGATATGGAAGTGGATGCAGGCGATCCCCGCCCCGCCGCGACGCCTGGCTTCCGCCGCGATCACAGGACTCTCCATCAGCACCTGGAATGCCTTGTACGGCATGGCCTCCCCCATCATCCCCGCCGGACGGCGGTGGCGCCTGCCCGGCGACAAGATGCACAAAGCCGCTGGCGTACTGGCTGCGAGCGATGACCGTTCGTTTTATCGCGAGTTGATCACCCACTGGCAACCTGAAACCTTGATGCCAGGCGTGCAGGAACCCCCATACGGGTCCGACAGGGGCGAAGGGCCGCTCAGCTTCTTCGATCGCATGATGCTCGAAGACGCATGCCACTACCTGCCGGACGACATCCTGGCAAAGGTGGACCGTGCGGCCATGGCCTGCAGCCTGGAGACGCGCGTGCCGCTGCTGGACCACCGTGTTTTCGAGTTCGCCTGGCGCCTGCCTGCAGGCCTCAAGGTGCGCGCAGGCGCGGGCAAGTACCTGCTGAAGCAGGTGCTGTACCGGCATGTGCCGCCCGCACTGATCGATCGACCCAAGATGGGCTTCGGGGTACCGATCGGCGACTGGCTGCGTGGCCCGCTCAAGGAATGGGCGGCCGATCTTCTGGACGAGTCGCGGTTGAGGAGCGAGGGCTATTTCGCTCCGGCACCCATCGTCCGCGCGTGGAACGAACACCAGGCCGGAAGCCGCAACTGGCAATACCACCTGTGGGACATCCTGATGTTCCAGTCCTGGCTGGCAACCGTACGGCAGGACGGCTGATGCTGGTGTACTGGCTGCTGTTCCTGATCCCGCTATGCGCCGTCCTGGTGCCGGGGCGGCTGCCGCCGCGGCCGGCGGCCGGGGCGTGGTGGATGGTCGGCCTATTGTTCGTCCTGGTGGCAGGGCTCCGCCATGAAGTCGGCGGCGACTGGTACAACTATCTGGGCCATTTCGAGGAAAGCTCCCGATACGGGTTCCTGTATGCCCTGGAGCAGGGAGACCCGGGCTACCACGGGCTCAACTGGCTGGTCGATCGCCTCGGCGGAAGCATCTACCACGTCAATCTCGTCTGCGCCGCGATTTTCATGTGCGGCACGGTCGTATTCTGCCGCCGCCAGCCACGGCCCTGGCTGGCGCTGCTGGTCGCGGTGCCCTACCTGGTGATCGTGGTGGGCATGGGCTACAGCCGACAGGCGGTGGCGGTGGGGTTCACGCTGATCGGCCTGGTGGCGCTGGGCGACCATCGCACGCGTGCGTTCGTCGTGTGGATAGCCCTCGGCGCGCTGTTCCATAAGTCCGCCGTACTGCTATTGCCGATCGCCGCGTTGGCCGCCAGCCGCAACCGTGCCCTCCGGTTCCTGCTTGTCGCGCTCATCACGGCGCTACTGTATTACCTGCTCCTGGCCGACTCGACCGAGGCGCTCTGGGAGAACTATGTGGAAGCCCAGTACCACTCGGAAGGCGGACTGGTCCGGGTACTGATGAATTCGGTGCCCGCCGTGCTGATGCTGCTGTGGGGGAAGAAACTTGTGCCCGATCCCACGCAGCGCAAGCTGTGGATGCTGATCGCCTGGCTGGCATTGGCATGCTTGCCACTGATTTCTCTCGCATCCACCGCCGTCGACCGCGTGGCGCTGTATCTGATTCCCTTGCAGTTGTTCGTGTTTTCCCGCATGCCGGGGCTGATGCGCAAGGACACGGGCGGACGCACTTTCCTGACGCTATCCGTGGTGGCGTACTACGCGGCGGTCGAGTTCGTCTGGCTCAATTTCGCCGATCACGCGCAGTATTGGCTGCCTTACCGGATGATGCCGCCATGGTGACCCTTCGGGCGTGCGCATGGCCGGCCATGGATAGCCGCCCGGCCTGCGTCCGCGCCGGGCAGGACGCCGACGCGGCACGGCAAGAAACCATTCGGTCGCGATGAAACTCGTCCTCTACGCCAATACGGACTGGTATCTGTACAACTTCCGCCATGCGCTGGCGGTCGCACTGCGTGATGCCGGACACGAGGTCCTGCTGGTGTCTCCCCCGGGCGATTACGGCCCAAGGCTCCGGGCATCGGGCTTGCGCTGGGAACCGCTGCCCATGGACCGCCGCAGCCTCGACCCCCTGCGCGAGGCCGTGCTGCTGTGGCGGCTGTGGCGGCTGTTCCGGCGCGAGCGACCGGCACTGGTGCATGGCTTCACCATCAAGTGCGCCGTGTACGGGGCATTGGTGGCGCGCTTGGCGGGCGTACGGGCACGGGTCGGCGCCGTGGCCGGCATGGGCTATGTCTTCACCAGCCATGATCGCAGGGCGCGGCGGCTGCGCCTGCCGGTGAAGCTGTTGATGCGCCTGGCCTTCGCCGGTCGTGGAACGAGGCTGGTCCTGCAGAATCCCGACGACGTATCCGTATTCCGGGAAGCGGGCCTGGTGCCGGAAGCGAAGATCCGGCTCATCGAAGGTTCGGGCGTGGATTGCGGGCGCTTTTCCCCCGCCGAGTCCAGGACGGGCGGGGCGCACCTGCGCGTGCTCCTTCCCGCCCGCCTGTTGTGGGACAAGGGCCTGGCCGAATACGCGGAAGCGGCGCGCCGGCTGCGCGCCGAGGGCCGGCGGACGGTCTTCCTGCTGGCGGGCACTTCGGACCCCGGCAACCCCGCGGCGGTGGACGAGTCGACCGTGGCCGGCTGGGTGGACGAAGGCCGGATCGAATGGCTGGGCCACGTGGACGACATGCCCACCCTGTTCCGGTCCGTCGACGTGGTGGTACTGCCCAGTTACCGGGAGGGCCTGCCCAAGGGATTGATCGAGGCCGGCGCCTGTGGCCTGGCATTGGTGACGACCGACGTGCCGGGCTGCCGCGAAGTGGTGCGGCACGAGGCCGACGGGCTGCTCGTCCCGCCGCGCGACGCGAGGGCGCTGGCCGAGGCGATCGGGCGGCTGGACGACGACCGGGCGCTGCTGGCGCGCCTGGGCCGGGCGGCACGGGCCAAGGCGGTGGAGCGCTTCGACGAGCGCATCGTCATCCAACGGACCCTCGAGGTCTATCGGGAACTCCTGGGCGGACCGCCTGGATGAGATTCCTCTGAAAATGGCGCAGAAACGCTCGCTTTCGGCGTCGTCACGCGGGGCGTGGAACGCTCCATCCTTGCCAAGGGGCCGGCTTTATGGTTTGAGGTACAGGGTCTCTGGAGGCGGGCATGCTCGATATCTTGAAAGGGCTCGACTGGACCGCCGCGCTTGCGGCGCTCGGCGCGACCTTTTTGCTGCAGTGGATCCTGCAGCCGGTGGCCACGCGCCTGAAGCTGTTCGACTACCCCCGCGGACGCAGGGACCATGCCGCGCCGACGCCGGTGACCGGCGGGCTGGCGATGGGCGTGGGGGTCATCTTCGTCGGGCTGCTGCTGTCGCCCATCCGCGGCGACGGGTTCGCAGGCTTCGCCCTGGCCGCCTGCGTGCTGCTGGTGGTCGGCCTGCTGGACGACCGCTACGACATCCGCTGGTACTGGCGCATCCTGGCCCAGGTGACGGCGGCGCTGATCATGATCTACGTCGGCGGCGTGCGCGTGCAGCAGCTCGGGCCGGTGTTCGGCCTGTCGGAGATGTCGCTGGGTGCGCTGTCGGTGCCGTTCACCGTGTTCGCCACGGTGGGCCTGATCAACGCGATCAACATGGTCGACGGGGCAGACGGGCTGGCCGGGATGCTGGTGTGGGCCGCGCTGCTGATGCTGTCGGCCGCCGCGCTGTACGCGGGCAACGAACTCATCGCCGAGCGCATGATGATCCTGATGGGGGCGGTGGCCGCCTTCCTCGCCTACAACCTGCGCTTCCCGTGGCGGCCGCGCGCCAAGCTGTTCATGGGCGATGCGGGCAGCGCGTTTCTCGGGCTGGTGATCGCGTGGTTCTCGTTCCGCCTGACCCAGAACCCGGGCCACCCCGTGAATCCGGTGCTGACGCTGTGGTTCGTGCCGATCCCGATGATGGATGCGCTGGTGCTGATCATCCGCCGGCTGCGCAACCGGCAATCGCCTTTCAACGGCGACCGCAACCACATGCACCACCTGATGCTCGAAGCGGGCTTCGGGCCGACCCAGGCCGCGCTCGCGCTGACCGCGTTCACCCTGCTGTGCGGCCTGACGGTGGGCCAGGCCATGCGCATGGACGTGCCGCACCCGGCGCTGCTGGGCGCGTTCGTACTCATGTGCGTGGGCTGGTACCTGCTTTCGGGCAGGCGCGAGCGCGCGGTATCGTTCTTCCGGCGCGTGCGCGCCGTGGTCCACCTCCCCTTTCCGCGCCGCGGCGGCGGCCATCCGGAGAAGCCCTGACAGGATGATCGACCTCCACTACCACCTGCTGCCCGGCATCGACGACGGCGCCAAGGACCTGGGCATGGCGCTGGAGATGGCGCGCATGTCGGTGGCCGACGGGGTCGCCACCGTGGCCTGCACGCCGCACATCTACCCGGGCATGTACGAGAACACCCGTGCCGGCATCCTGGAGGCGATCGAGGCGTTCCGGCGGCGGCTGGCCGAGGCGGACGTGCCACTGCGCCTGGTGGAGGGCGCCGACGTCCACCTGGTGCCGGGGCTGCTGGACGGCATCCGCGGCGGCGCGGTCCCTACCCTGGCCGGTTCGCGCTACCTGCTGCTGGAACCCTCGCACCACGTGGCGCCGCCGCGCTTCGAGCAGTCGGTGTTCGAGTTCATGGCCGCGGGCCTGGTGCCGGTCATCACCCATCCCGAGCGCCTGAGCTGGGTGGAGCACGACTACGACGTGTTCGTCCGCCTGAGCCGGCGCGGGGCATGGATGCAGATCACCGCCGGCGCCCTGGCCGGGCGCTTCGGCAAGCGCGCGCAGTACTGGAGCGAGCGCTTCCTCGGCGAGGGCCACTGCATGATCCTGGCCACCGACGCGCACGATCCGCGCAGGCGTCCTCCGCTGCTGGCCGAGGCCCGCGACATCGCCCGCCGGTTGCTCGGCGAGGAGGAGGCGCGGCACCTGGTGGTCACCCGCCCGCAGGGCATCGTCGACGACCTGCCGCCGGATGCCTTGCCGCCGCCGCTGTTCGGCGACCCGGCATTCCATCCGCGCGCACCCGGCGGCGAAGGCTTCCTGGGCCGCCTGCTGCGCCCGTTCGGCGCCGGGGCGCGGCGATGAGCGTGTGAGCCATCGCCGCGGGCGGATGGACATCCCCCGTGGCCGGAGGCGGTCAGGCGCGGCGCGGGACGGCCGTATCCGTTGCCGTTGCCGCGCGCGCCTGCGGCACGCGCGCCGTCGCGGTGCGCGCATGGGTCGAGTACAGCGCCAGGCCGACGAAGGCCAGGCCGCCGACCAGGTTGCCCAGCACGGTGGGGATCTCGTTCCACACCAGGTAGTCGGCGATGGAGAAGTCGCCGCCCAGCATCAGCCCGGCGGGAAACAGGAACATGTTGACCACCGAGTGCTCGAAGGCCATGGCGAAGAACAGCATGACCGGCATCCACATGGCGATGACCTTGCCCGGCACCGAGGTGGACATCATCGCGCCGACCACGCCGGTGGAGACCATCCAGTTGCACAGCACGCCGCGCACGAACAGGGTCAGCATGCCGGCCATGCCGTGCTCGGCGTAGCCCACGGTGCGCGACTGCCCGATCGACCCCAGCTTCAGGCCCACCGCGTCCGGCGCCTGGCTGAAGGCGTAGGTGCAGACGATCGCCATCATCACCGCCACGGTCAGCGCCCCGGCGAAGTTGCCGGCGAACACCAGCCCCCAGTTGCGCAGCACGCCCTGCATGGTCACCCCCGGGCGCCGGTCGATCAGCGCCAGCGGCACCAGGGTGAACACGCCGGTCAGCAGGTCGAAGCCCAGCAGGTAGAGCAGGCAGAAGCCCACCGGGAATAGCAGCGCGCCCACCAACGGCACCCCGGTCTGCACCGCCACGGTGACCGCGAACGCGGCCGACAGGGCCAGGATCGCGCCGGCCATGTAGGCGCGGATGAGGGTGTCGCGCGTGGACATGAATATCTTCGACTCGCCGGCGTCGATCATCCGGGTGACGAATTCCTTGGGGAGTACGTAGGACATGGTCGCTTCTCGGTTGGGGGGAGGCGGGGGAGCGGGGTGGAACGGATCAGGCGGTGAGGGCGATCTCCCGCGATGGCGCGGCGACGGCCGCCGCCTCGGCCAGCGCGGCGCCGACCAGGATCACGCCCGGATCGCCGGCGACGCAGGCACCGGCGGCCTGCGCCAGCCGGTCGAGGCGGGTGTGCATGCAGCGCTCGCCCGGCTGGCTGGCCGCCTGCACCAGGGCCACGGGGGTGTCGCCCGGCAGGTGGCGCAGCAGGCCGCGGGCGATCGCACCGATGCGGGCCATGCCCATGTAGATGGCCAGGGTGGTGCCGCTGCGCGCCAGCGCCCCCCAGTCCGGCTCGCCGTGGTCGGCGGTGTGGGCGGTGACGAAGGTGATGCCGTGGCAGTGCGCGCGATGGGTGAGCGATACCCCCAGCGCGGCGGCGGCGGCGAAGGCGGCGCTGATGCCGTTGACGATGCGCACCGGCACCCCGGCCGCGCGCAGGAACGCGATCTCCTCGCCGGCGCGGCCGAACATCAGCGCATCGCCGCCCTTGACCCGGACCACGCGCAGGCCCTGCAGCGCGTAGCGGCGCATCAGCCGGCAGATGAAGGCCTGCGGGGTGGAGCGGCAGCCGCCGCGCTTGCCCACCCGCACCACCCGCGCGCGCGGGGCGAGGCTGGCGATGTCCGGGTCGACCAGTTCGTCCAGCAGCAGCACCTCGGCCGCGGCCAGCGCGCGCACCGCCTTGAGCGTGAGCAGTTCCAGGTCGCCGGGGCCGGCGGACAGCAGCACCACCTCGGCCGGGATGCGGCGCGGGGCGCAGGCGTCATCATGCGGTTCGGTCGCCATCGATGCCTCGGTCGGATTCATGGGCGGGTCCGGCGCGGGATGTCGGCCGGCACGGCGAAGGCGGCCAGCCGCGGCCCGTGCCAGGCCTGGCCTGCCAGGGCGGCGCGCAGCAGCGGCTCGCCGCCGCCGGGCTGGGCATCGGCCCAGAGCAGGCCATCGATGAAATCGCCGCGCCAGGCCACGCGCTTGAGCAGGCCCCGGCGCGCATCGCGGTGTTCGAGCGCATCCGCGCCCGGGGCCAGGGCCAGCGCGCGGTCCAGCGCCGCCAGCCATTGGGCCGGCATCGCGTCGGCCGAGGCCGCGCGCAGCACCAGCCAGGCGCTGCCGTCGCCCTCGGAAGAGGCGGGCCGCAGCGAGATGTTTGCATAGCCGCAGTCCCGCAGCAGCGGTTGCAGCGCCGCGCGCATGGCCGGCGCGTCGCCGCGGCGGGCGGCCAGCAGGTGCCAGCGCAGGCCGGCCGGTTCCACCCGCACCGCCGCGTGCTCGAATCCGGGCGGGCAGGCGCACGCCTCCTCGGGCGGGCCGCCGGCCGGGTCGTCGTCGCCACGCTCGGGGCCATGGACGGCCGCGAACACGATGCCCGAGCCGACTTCGCCCGAGGTTTCCAGCGGCAGCACCCACTCGCCCCGCTTGCCGGCGATGCGCACCAGTCCGCCGTCCGCCAGGCCGCGGCGGACGGCATCGTCCGGATGCATGCGCAGGACGGAGTGCGTGGCCGGCGCCTGCCCGGTGCGCGCCGGGCCGAGGGAGCCGTCGCGCAGGCGGCCGGTGAGCAGGCGCAGCGGAAAGCGCGCCGAGGTCGGCTCGGCCGCCGGCCGGTATCCGACCGGATCGAAGCGGTGGACCTGATCGGCGGACAGGGCGTGCGCGTCCCGCGTCGCGGCCATGGCACCGGCCCCGGGTGCGCGCGACGCGTCGAAGCCGCCGGCCAAGGAATGCAGGCCGGTGCCGGGCCGGCCGAGCTGGCCGGTGGCCAGGTGCAGGTGATGCAGCGCGCGGAGGCCGTCGCTGCCGTGCGCCGGCCGGACCAGGCCGCCGCCGTAGAGCGAAAGCGCCGCCGGGCTGCGGCCGAACCATTCTGCCGCGGCGATCAGGTCGGTGGCGGGAATGCCGCAGATCCCGGCCGCCGTGCGCGGGCTGCAGTCGCGCAGCACCCGCTTGAGGGCGGCGAAGCCGGTGGTGCGCGCGGCGATGAAGTCCTGGGCAAGCAGCCCTTCCCAGACCAGGTGGTGGAGCATGCCGTTGAACAGGGCCACGTCGGTGCCCGGCTGGATCGCCAGGTGCAGGTCGGCCCGCGCGGCGGTGGCGGTGCGGCGCGGGTCGACCACGATCCAGCGCACCTGCCCGTCGCCCGCCCGGGCCGCTTGCAGCCGCCGCAAGGGCGTCGGGTGCGCGCAGGCGGCATCGCTGCCGGCGAACAGCACCAGCCCGGCACGTTCCGGGCCGTCGGCGCGGGAAGCAGCGCCCTGCCGATGCGGTCCGGGGCCGCCGCTGCCGTCCATCAGGCGGCCTCCGCCGGTGCCTCGGCGTCGGCCCGCGCCGCCGGCCGCAGCGACAGCCACACCTCGCCGTCGCGCACCTGTACCGGGTAGCGGCGCGCGCAGCCCGCGTCCGGGGCGCAGGCCAGGCCGCTATCGAGCCGGATGTTCCAGCCATGCAGCGGGCAGGTCACGGTGTCGCCGCTGACGATGCCTTGCGACAGCGGCCCGCCCTTGTGCGGGCAGCGGTCGGCCAGTGCGAACACGCGCGCGGCGGCGGGCCGGAACAGGGCGATGTCCGCGTCCTGCGCGCGCCTGAGCACGCGCGACCCGAGCAGGGGGATGTCCTCGACGGCGCACACGCGCACCCAGGCTTCGGTTGCGGTCATGGTCAGTCCTCCAGGGCCAAGGCGATCTGCCGGTCCGCCTTGGGCGGAGCCAGCGTCAGCGGGGTGTATTCGCGGGCCTGGGTGCCGGCGATGCGCGCCGCCCACGGGTCGGGCAGGCCCTCCAGCGCGTAGAGCAGCCGCTCGTACAGGGCGCGGCGGCTGTCGGCGTCCTCCACCACCTTCTGCTTGACGTGGTCCAGGCCCACGCGCTCGATGTAGTGCACGGTGCGGTCCAGGTAGTAGGCCTCCTCGCGGTAGAGCTGCAGGAACGCGCCCACGTGTTCCTTCACTTCGGCGGCGGTCTTCACCTTTGCCAGGAAGCGGGCGACCTCGGTCTTGATGCCGCCGTTGCCGCCGACGTGGATCTCCCAGCCCGAGTCCACCGCGATGATGCCCACGTCCTTGATGCCCGACTCGGCGCAGTTGCGCGGGCAGCCGGACACGGCCAGCTTGACCTTGTGCGGGCTCCACATGTTGGCCAGCATCGTCTCCAGCGCGATGCCCATGCCGGTGCTGTCCTGGGTGCCGAAGCGGCAGAACTCGCTGCCCACGCAGGTCTTCACCGTGCGGATGGACTTGCCGTAGGCGTGGCCGGAGTTCATGCCCAGGTCGCGCCAGACCTCCACCAGGTCTTCCTTCTTCACCCCCAGCAGGTCGATGCGCTGGCCGCCGGTGACCTTGACCATGGGGATGGCGTACTTGTCGGCCACGTCGGCGATGCGGCGCAGCTCGGACGGGTTGGTCACCCCGCCCTTCATCTGCGGGATCACCGAGAACGTGCCGTCCTTCTGGATGTTGGCGTGGGCGCGCTCGTTGATGAAGCGGCTCTGCGGGTCGTCCACCGCCTCGCGCGGCCAGGTGGAGATCAGGTAGTAGTTGATCGCCGGGCGGCAGGTGGCGCAGCCGTTGGGCGTGCGCCATTCCATGAAGGCGTAGGCCTGGGCGTGGCTGACCAGGCGGTGCTCGCCGATGGCGCGGCGCACCTGGGCATGGGTGCGGTCGGTGCAGCCGCACACCGCCTTGGTCTTGGGCGTCTCCTGAAAGTTGGAGCCCAGGCAGTTCATCAGGATCTGCTCCACCAGGCCGGTGCACGAGCCGCACGAACTGGCCGCCTTGGTGTGCTTCTTCACCTCGTCCACGGTGAACAGGCCCTGCTCGCGCACCGCCTTGACGATGGTGCCCTTGCACACGCCGTTGCAGCCGCAGACCTCGTCGCCGTCGGCCATGCTCGCGGCGCGGTCCTGGCCGCCGGTGCCCGAGTCGCCCAGCGCGGTCTGGCCGAACACCAGGGTGTCGCGGCGCGCGTCGATGCTGGCGCCGTCCTTGATCTGCTTGAAGTACCAGGCGCCGTCGCCGGTGTCGCCGTACAGGCAGGCGCCCACGAGCTTGTCGTCCTTGATCACCAGCTTCTTGTACAGGCCGCCGGCCGGGTCGGAGAGCACGATCTCCTCGGCGCCCTCCCCGCCCATGAACTCGCCGGCGGAGAACAGGTCGATGCCGGTGACCTTGAGCTTGGTCGAGGACACCGAACCGGCGTAGATGCCGATGCCGTAGGTGGCCAGGTGGTTGGCGCAGATCCTGGCCTGCTCGAACAGCGGCGCGACCAGGCCGTAGGCGATGCCGCGGTGGCTGGCGCACTCGCCCACCGCGTACACGCGCGGGTCGTAGGTCTGCAGGGTGTCGTCGACCACGATGCCGCGGTTGCAGTGGATGCCGGCGGCCTGGGCCAGGGCGGCGTTGGGGCGGATGCCGGCGGCCATCACCACCAGGTCGGCGGGGATTTCCCCGCCGTCGGAGAAGCGCACCGCGGCGACCCTCCCGGTCTCGTCGCCGAGGATCTCGGTGGTGGAGGTGCCCAGGCGGAAGTCCAGGCCGCGCTGCGCCAGCGACTTCTCCAGCAGCGCGCCGGCCACCGGGTCGAGCTGGCGCTCCAGCAGCCAGCCAGCCAGGTGGACCACGGTCACGTCCATGCCGCGCAGCTTCAGGCCGTTGGCCGCCTCCAGCCCGAGCAGGCCGCCGCCGATCACCACCGCGCGCTTCTTCACCTTGGCGGCGTCGATCATCGCCTGGGTGTCGTGGATGTCGCGGTAGCCGATCACCCCTTCGAGGCCGTTCCCGGGAATCGGCAGGATGAAGGGCACCGAGCCGGTGGCCAGCAGCAGGCGGTCGTACTCGGCCTGCGTACCGTCGGCGGCGACCACCCTGCGCCGTGCGCGGTCGATCCGCACGACCTCCTTGCCCAGGTGCAGGACGATGCCGTTGTCCGCGTACCAGGACAGCGGGTTGAGCACGATCTCGTCGAAGGTCTGCTCGCCGGCCAGCACCGGCGAGAGCAGGATGCGGTTGTAGTTGGGATGCGGCTCGGCGCCGAAAACGGTGATCTCGTACATGTCCGGCACCAGCTTCAGCAGCTCTTCGAGCGTGCGGATGCCGGCCATTCCGTTGCCCACCACCACCAGTCGCGGCTTGCCCATCGGTCGGTTCCCATCCTGCGTGTGCGGTCGTGTCGGCAGGTCCTACGCAACGGCCGTGCCAACTTCGCGCATGCGCGGCGGCGCGGCGCGCGAGCCTTTGCGCCCAAGGGGTTCGCGAGATTGCGGCGGCGGTGCGCGGCCGCGGCGGCTGGCCATGCGGGGGACCGCCCGCACCGTGCAGGTGCACCGGCGCACTCCCGTTGTGCATTGCAGCGAAGGCATCGGCATCCGCGCCGGCTTGCCGCGGCGCGCGCGCCCCTCACCTTGCTGAAGGCGGCGGAGGCGACCGCGGCGGATTGACCCACGTCAATGACGCTGGTCCGAGGCGGCCCCTAGCCTGTCCGCATGGCCAGCCTATCCACCGCCCTGTTCGACCCCGACCTGCTCCGGCGCTACGACGTGCCGGGGCCGCGCTACACCTCCTACCCGACCGCGCCGCAGTTCTCGCCCGGCTTCGGCGAGGCGGACCTGCGCAGGATGGCCGAGGCCACCAACGGCGACCCGATCCCGCGCCCGCTGTCGCTGTACGTGCACATCCCGTTCTGCACCAGCCCGTGCTTCTACTGCGGCTGCAACCGCATCATCACCCGCGACACCGCGCGCGGCGAGGCCTACCTGACCCGCCTGTACCGCGAGATCGGGATGATGTCGGCGCTGTTCGACCGCGACCGCGAGGTGGTGCAGTTGCACTTCGGCGGCGGCACGCCCAACTTCCTCTCGCCGGCGCAACTGGCCGAGACCGTGGACGTGATGCGCCGCCACTTCCACCTGGCCCGCGACGCGCACCTGGACTGCTCGATCGAGCTGGACCCGCGCTTCGTCTCGCCCGGGGAGATCGGCCAGCTCGCCGAGGCCGGCTTCAACCGCACCAGCCTGGGCGTGCAGGACTTCGACCCGGCGGTGCAGGAGGCGGTCAACCGCATCCAGAGCGTGGAGCAGACCGTGGCGGTGATCCACGCCTGCCGCGCGTACGGCATGCGCTCGGTCAACGTGGACCTGATCTACGGCCTGCCGCGGCAGACCCTGGCCGGCTTCGACCGCACCCTGGACGCGGCCCTGGACGCGCGCCCGGACCGCTTCGCCATCTACAGCTACGCGCACCTGCCCGCGCTGTTCCGCCCGCAGCGCCGCATCCGCGACGAGGAGCTGCCCGCCCCCGAGGTCAAGCTGGCCCTGCTGCAGCGGGCGATCGACCGCCTGGACCAGGCCGGCTACGTCTACATCGGCATGGACCACTTCGCCCTGCCCGGCGACGACCTGGCCATCGCCCAGGCCCGCGGCGGCCTGCACCGCAACTTCATGGGCTACACCACCTGCGCCGACAGCGACCTGGTCGGCCTGGGGGTGAGCGCGATCAGCCACGTCGGCGAGAGCTTCAGCCAGAACCCGCGCGACCTGCACAGTTGGGAGCAGGCCATCGACGACGGCCGCCTGCCGGTATGGCGCGGCATGCGCATGAGCCAGGACGACGTGCTGCGCGCGGACGTGATCCAGCAGTTGATGTGCCACGGCGAACTGGACTTCGAGGCGGTCGGGCGGCGCCACGTCATCGACTTCCGCGAGTACTTCGCCGACGCCATGCAGCGGCTGGCCGTGCTGGCCGACGACGGCCTGGTGGAACTGAGCGCGGCCGGGCTGCGCGCCACTTCCCGGGGCAAGCTGCTGCTGCGTATCATAGCCATGTGCTTCGACCGCTACCTGCCCCGATCCGCGCCTGCGCCCACGCAGTTCTCGCGTACCGTCTGAACCGCCCGGAGCGGACGGGATGAGTTCCGGCGTCGTCTTCCCGCGCACGGATGCCAGCATCCTGGCCGATGACGGCGATGCCCTGAATTTCTGCTCCACCTGCGCGTTCTCGCAGGCGTGCCTGTCCGAGGGCATGGACAAGGCCTCGCTGATGGACCTGCACGTGCTGGTCGAGCACGTCGGCCCGCTCAAGCCCGGCGACCACGTGTTCCGCGAGGGCGACCGCTTCGACGCGATCGCCGCGGTGCGCGCCGGCACGGTCAAGACCTACGTCACCGACCGCGACGGGCGCGAGCAGGTGCTGGGCTTCCACCTGCCCGGCGAGGTGATCGGCCTCAACGCGATCCACGGCGAGCACTACCCGTGCAACGCGGTGGCCCTGGACACGGTGATGCTGTGCCGGTTCTCGTTCCCGCGCATCGCCCTGCTGGCCACCCGCCTGCCCAACCTGCAGCAGCAGTTGTTCCGGCTGATGAGCCGCGACATCGGCGTGGCCTCGCTGTTCGCCGGCGACCATTCGGCCGACGAGCGCATGGCCGCGTTCCTGATAGGCCTGTCGCGGCGCCTGGCCTCGCGCGGGTTCTCGCCGCGCCGCTTCCAGTTGACCATGTCGCGCACCGACATCGCCAACTACCTGCGCCAGGCGCCGGAGACGGTGAGCCGGGTGCTGCGCCGGTTCGAGCGCGACGGCCTGGTGCAGATCAAGCAGCGCGACGTGGAGATCGTGGACCTGCCGCGCCTGGAGGCTATCGCGTTGGCGGTGCTGCGGCACTAGCCACCCGCGCCTTTGCAGGAGCGGCCTTGGCCGCGTGGCCATCGCCGCGGACCGGGAACGCCCCCCCGCGCCCCAGGGCGCTCCTCCGTGGAGCAACTCCGTCGTGCGTAGAGGCGGCCAACGGCCGTGCCCCGGGGGGCGGTCGCGGCGCGGCTTGACCTGGGTCATGGAGGCCCGGACGGCGCCCGCCGAACATGCAGGCGTTCTCCACACCGAGCGATACGCCATGAACTCCACCCGCAAGCTATGGGCCGGACTCGCCGTCCTGCTCATCGCTTCGTTCGCCGTCCTGTTGTGGGTCGGCAGCGAAGTGCACCGCCAGGCACCGCCCATGCCCGAAGCGGTGGTCAGCCAGGACGGGCAGATCCTCTATACCCGCCAGGACATCGAGACCGGACGCCAGGTCTGGCAGTCCATCGGCGGCCAGCAGTTGGGTTCCATCTGGGGCCATGGCGGCTACGTCGCCCCGGACTGGGGCGCGGACTGGCTGCACCGCGAGGCCGAGGCGATCCTGGACATCTGGGCCGCGCGCGAGCACGGCGCGGCCAGCCACAAGGACCTGGACGCCCCCACCCTGGCCGCCTACGCCACGCGGGTGCAGGCGCTGATGCGCCCCAACACCTACGACGCGGCCACCGGCGCCATCCAGGTCGACGCCGACCGCGCGCAGGCGATGCGCCAGGTCGCCGCGCACTACCAGCAGTTGTTCGGCAGCGACCCGGCCATGCGCGGCCTGCGCGAGGCCTACGCGATGCGCGAGGGCACCGTGCCCGACCCCGAGCACCGCCGCCAGTTGACCGGCTTCTACTGGTGGGCCGCGTGGTCCTCGGTCACCCTGCGCCCCAACGAGGGCATCAGCTACACCGCCAACTGGCCCTACGACGAGCTGGTCGGCAACACCGCCCCGCCCAGCACCTTCCTGTGGACGGTGTTCAGCGTGCTGTTCCTGATCGCCGGCATCGCCCTGCTGGGCTGGCACTACGCGGTCAACCACGGCGACGAGATGGTGCCGGTGCTGCCCAAGAGCGACCCGCTGGCGGCGATCGAGGTCACCCCGTCCATGCGCGCCACCGCCAAGTACTTCTGGGTGGTGATCGCGCTGTTCCTGACCCAGATCCTGCTGGGCGCGATCACCGCGCACTACCAGGTCGAGGGCCAGGAGGCGTACGGCTTCGCCCTGGCCGACGTGCTGCCCTACGCGCTGACCCGCACCTGGCACACCCAGTTGGCGGTGCTGTGGATCGCCACCGCGTGGCTGGGCATGGGCCTGTACATCGGCCCGGCCATCTCCGGGCACGAGCCCAGGTTCCAGCGCCTGGGGGTGAACGTGCTGTGGGCCTGCCTGCTGGTGATCGTGGTGGGCTCGTTCGTCGGCCAGTGGCTGGCGGTGATGCAGAAGCTGGGCCTGGAGCACAACTTCTGGTTCGGCCACCAGGGCTGGGAATACGTGGACATGGGCCGCTTCTGGCAGTGGTTCCTGTTCATCGGCCTGGGCCTGTGGCTGCTGCTGGTCGGGCGCGCGCTGTGGCCGTCGATCCGCGGCGGCGGCGAGTCGCGCTCCATCGTCACGCTGCTGTTCCTGTCGACGGTGGCCATCGGCCTGTTCTACGCCGCGGGCCTGATGTGGGGCGAGCACACCCACCTGTCGATGGTCGAGTACTGGCGCTGGTGGGTGGTGCACCTGTGGGTGGAAGGCTTCTTCGAGGTCTTCGCGGTGGCGGTGATCGCCTTCCTGTTCACCCGCCTGGGCCTGCTGCAGGTACGCAGCGCGACGGTGGCGGTGCTGTTCGCCACCATCGTGTTCATGGCCGGCGGCGTGCTGGGCACCCTGCACCACCTGTACTTCACCGGCACGCCCACCGCGGTGATCGCGCTGGGCGCGAGCATCTCGGCGCTGGAGGTGGTGCCGCTGGCCTACGTCGGCTTCGAGGCCTACCAGAGCTACCGGCTGGGCAAGGCCACGCCATGGATGGCCAAGTACAAGTGGCCGATCACGTTCTTCATCGCGGTGGCGTTCTGGAACCTGGTGGGCGCGGGCCTGTTCGGCTTCCTGATCAACCCGCCGCTGCCGCTGTACTACATGCAGGGCCTGAACCTGACCCCGACCCACGGCCACACCGCGCTGTTCGGCGTGTACGGCATGCTCGGCATCGGCCTGATGCTGTTCTGCCTGCGCGGGCTGAAGCCGGACGTGAAGTGGAGCGACAAGCTGCTGAAGACCAGCTTCTGGTCGCTGAACATCGGCCTGGCCGGCATGGCCGCCTTCACCCTGCTGCCGCTGGGCATCCTGCAGCTCAATGCCGCGCTCAAGCACGGCTACTGGTATGCGCGCTCGGCCGAGTTCATGCAGCAGCCGATCGTGGACCTGCTGGTGTGGATGCGGGTGCCGGCCGACACGCTGTTCAGCGTCGGCGCGCTGGCCCTGGCCTGGTTCGTGCTGCGGCTGTGGGTGGCGCCCAAGCGCGAGACGCCGGTGTCGGCGACCGCCGCCGCCGCGGCCACGGCGATCGCGCCGAACCGCTGAGGGCTCGCCGTCCTCGCAGGCGAACACCGGGGCCGCGCAATGCGGCCCCGGTCTTTCGGTCGCTGCCCGGTGGGCGCCGGCGGCCGCAAGATGGCGGCGGCGACCCGCCTCTCTGCAGGAGCCGGGTCCAGCCGGCGAACGCCATCCCGTACGCCGGCGCCAACCAGGCCCCGGCGGCATGCCGCCGACCGGAGTCGGCTTCTACAAGGAACGCGGGCAAGAGACGCGGGGGAGGCGCTCCTGTCCATCGCGGCCGCAGGAGCGCACGGCCGATCCCGCGCGACGTCAGCGGTGCGAACACCCGCAACCGCAGCCACCGCCGCCCGGCGCGGCCGTATCCGCGTCCTCGTCCAGCAGTTCGGCCACCTCGCCCAGCTCCACCAGCACGCGCATGACCTCGTCGGGCGGCAGCACGGTCAGCACCTTCATGCGGCCGTTGTCCGGGTCCAGGGCGACGTCGGCCCCGGGATCGAGCCGGCGCATGGCGGCGTGGATGGCCGCCAGTCGCGACGGTCCGGAGGAGGGGGCGTGGTCGGGCGCGCTGGGCATCGGCGTTCTCGCGGAGGATCGGGAACGGCGCGCGCCGCACGGGCGCGCGCCAGGGTGGCGGCGACTGTACCGTCACGCCGCCGGATGCAGCCTTGACCGGCATCAAGCCGGTGCCCGATCCTCGATCCGGCCCGGCCTGACCCAGGTCAAGGCACCCTTCCCGCCGCGGCGACAGACTGCGGCCATGCGCATCGAATACGTCCCCTTGCCCGGTCCACGCCAACGCACTTCGCCCGCCTGGCTGGCGCACGCGCCGCACCGCCTGATGTTCTTCATCGGCGCGGCCAACGTGCTGCTGGCGATGCTGTGGTGGGCGCTGTGGCTGGCGGCGGTGCGCTGGGGCGCGTGGACGCTGCCGCCGCCGGCGATACCGGCCGGCTGGCTGCACGCGTTCCTGATGCAGTACCTGGTGCTGCCCAGTTTCATATTCGGCTTCCTGCTGACCGTGTTCCCGCGCTGGATGGGGCTGCCGGACCTGCAGCGCCACCACTACCTGCCGGTGGGCGCGGGGCTGATGGGCGGCCAGTTGGCCATGCTCCTGGGCGCGGCCGGCTGGGAGGCGGGACTGATGGTGGGGCTGTGGATGGCGCTGGCCGGCTGGAGCACGGCGCTGATCGTCCTGGGCCGGTTGCTGGCCGACGAGAAGGGGCGCACCTGGCATGCGCGCTCGTGCTTCGCCGCGCTGGCGCTGGGCTGGCTGGGGCTGGCGATGTTCATCGCCTTCGCCCTGGGCGCATCGCCGGACTGGGCCTTCGCCAGCATCAAGCTGGGCGGCTTCGGCCTGCTGCTGCCGGTGTACGTCACCGTGGCCCACCGCATGTTCCCGTTCTTCGCCGGCAACTCGGTGCCGGGCTATGTGCCGTGGCGGCCGCTGTGGTGGCTGGGCGCGGTGTGGGCGCTGCTGATGGTCCACCTGGGCCTGGAACTCGCGCATGCCTATGCCTGGCTGTGGCTGGCCGACCTGCCGCTGCTGGCGCTGGCCGGCTACGCGGTGTGGCGCTGGTGGCCACGGGCGAAGATGCCGGGGCTGCTGGCGGTGCTGTTCATCGGCACGGCCTGGCTGCCGGCGACCTTCGCCCTGTACTTGGCGCAGAGCTTCACCTACCTGCTCAGCGGCGAATTCATCCTCGGCCGCGCGCCGATGCATGCGCTGTTCATCGGTTTCTTCGGCAGCCTGCTGGTGGCGATGGTCACCCGGGTGACGCAGGGCCATTCGGGCCGGCCGCTGCGGATGTACGGCATCGCCTGGTTCGCCTTCGTGGCGATCCAGGGGGTCGCCACGGTGCGGGTGCTGGCCGACGTGCTGCCCGACCCGGGACTGTGGCAGGCGGTGGCCGCGGTGGGCTGGCTGGTGGCGCTGTCGCCCTGGGTGGCGCGCATCGGCGGCATCTACCTGTCGCCGCGCCGCGATGGACGCCCGGGGTGAATCGGTGATCGAGTTCTATCCGCAGATCAAGTGGGTGCACGTGGCCGCGATCATGGCCAGCGGCAGCCTGTTCGCGCTGCGCGGCGCCGGCGCGCTGGCCGGGATGCGCTGGCCGCTGGCCGCGCCGGTGCGGTACCTGAGCTACAGCATCGACACGGTGCTGCTGACCGCCGCGCTGATGCTGCTGACCATCCTGCCGGGCGCGCTGTTCGCCAACGGCTGGCTGACCGTCAAGCTGGTGCTGCTGGTGGCCTACGTGGTGCTGGGAGTGCTGGCGCTGGGCCGGCGCGGCGGCCGCGGGCGCGGCCGGCGCGCGGCGTTCTACGTGGCCGCCCTGCTGGTCTACCTGCAGATGTACTGCATCGCCCGCGCCCACCACCCGCTGGGCGCGTTCTACCTGTTGTCCGGCTGAGCCGCATCCGACGGAGGCGCCGCACCATGGACCTGAGCGAAATGGAACTGCCCGACCCCTGCCTGCCGGCCTGTCCGCTGCTGCAGGAATCCTGGGACGCGGCCGGCATGTCGGCGCAGGCGCCCATGGGCGGGGAGTCGGCCGGCGAGGATTGACCGTGCGGCGGCGCGCGTACGCGCGGCGGCCGGGTCGGCGGCCGAAGCCGGCTTCCGCACGGAGGCGGCCGCGAAGGTGGACGCGTCACGCGCGCCGCAACTGGAAGTCGGCGAATCCCTCGCCCAGGGTGGCGCCGTCCGGCGGCGTCCACGGCGCATGCCGCGACGGGTCCAGGCGGCACTCCTGCACCACCCAGCGGCGCACGCCGCGGCGCGCCAGTTCGCGGCCCAGCGCATGCAGCTCGGGTTCCGGGTACAGGTCCGGGTGCCAGGTGGTGCGGCATTCGTAGTCCACACCGCTGTCCAGCAGCCAATCCAGCGCATCCCACACCGCGGCGGCGCCGAGGCGGCGGCCGGTGATCGCGGCATGGCGCGCAGGCGGCGCCTTGATGTCCAGGCCCACCCAGTCCAGTTGCGGCAGCAGCCGGGCCAGGCGCAGCGGGTACATGCCGCCGGTATGCAGGGCGGTGGCGAAGCCCAGCTCGCGCACCACGCGCAGGGCGCCGCCCAGCCCCGGTTGCAGGGTCGGCTCGCCGCCGGAGAAGACCACCCCGTCGAGCAGGCCGCGCCGCCGCCGCAGGAACGCGACCGCCCGTTCCCAGGCGATCGCGCGTTCGCCGCGCGCGGGCAGCAGTTCCGGGTTGTGGCAGTAGCCGCAGCGCCAGGGGCAGCCCTGCAGGAACAGGACCGCCGCCAGCTTTCCCGGGAAGTCGATCGTGGTCAGCGGCAGCATGCCGCCGATCCGGATCATGCCGCGCGTGCCGCTCCGGCCAGGACGGGGGCCGGCTCGGCGAAGAAGCGGCGTTCGGCATGCTCGCCCTGCTTGCCGATGTTGAAGCTGGAGACGGGACGGTGGTAGCCCATCACGCGGGTCCAGACTTCGCAGGGCTGGCGTTCCTCGTCGCGCAGGGTGGGGGCAAGGGTGGCGGTGGTCATGGGTGTGCTCCTGTCGGGTTGGGCCGACCATCGGGAGATGGGCGGTGGGTGAAACGGATGGCGCTGGTTTCACGCTGGCCGCGCAGCCAGCGCGGCTCGACGCCGACGGACGACCGGCCGGAGGCTGCCGGACGCTTTCCCGGCGGGGCCGGCCATCCGGCCGTGGCGAAGCGTTTCGCCGGCACGTCGTCCTGTTCCGGCGGCGCGGGAACCACGGCCTCAGGCCGCGCCCGCCAGCGCGCGCCGCTTCTGCGCCAGCTTCTCCTCGTCGCAGCGCGGGCAGAATGCGTGCTCGCCTTCCAGGTAGCCGTGCACGGGACAGATCGAGAAGGTCGGGGTGATGGTGATGTAGGGCAGGCGGAAGCGGGTCAGCGCGCGCCGCACCAGGTCGCGGCAGGCCGCGCCGCTGGAGACGCGCTCGCCCATGTACAGGTGCAGCACGGTGCCGCCGGTGTAGCGCGACTGCAGCGCCTCCTGCCGCTCCAGCGCCTCGAACGGGTCGTCGGTGAACCCCACCGGCAGTTGCGATGAATTGGTGTAGTAGGGCTTGTCGTCGCTGCCGGCCTGGAGGATGTCCGGCCAGCGCCGGCGGTCCTCCTTGGCGAAGCGGTAGGTGGTGCCCTCGGCCGGGGTGGCCTCCAGGTTGTAGAGGTGGCCGCTGCTTTCCTGGAACCGCACCATCCTCCCGCGGATGTGGTCGAGCAGGCGCAGGGCGAAGGCGTGGCCCCAGTCGCTGGCGAGGTCGTGGGCGTCGTGGGTGAAGTTGCGGATCATCTCGTTGATCCCGTTCACGCCCAGCGTGGAGAAGTGGTTGCGCAGGCTGCCCAGGTAGCGCTTGGTGTAGGGATACAGGCCGTCGTCGATGAGCTTCTGCACCACCTGGCGCTTGATCTCCAGGCTCTGCCGGCCCAGTTCCAGCAGCTCGTCCAGGCGCGCGTACAGCGCGGCCTCGTCGCCGCGGTACAGGTAGCCCAGGCGCGCGCAGTTGACCGTGACCACGCCCAGGCTGCCGGTCTGCTCGGCGCTGCCGAACAGGCCGTTGCCGCGCTTGAGCAGTTCGCGCAGGTCCAACTGCAGGCGGCAGCACATCGAGCGGATCATCCCCGGGTCCAGCTCGGAGTTGATGAAGTTCTGGAAGTACGGCAGGCCGTACTTGGCGGTCATCTCGAACAGGCGTTGCGCGTTGTCCGACTCCCAGGGGAAGTCGGCGGTGATGTTGTAGGTGGGGATGGGGAAGGTGAACACCCGGCCCTTGGCGTCGCCCGCGCTCATCACCTCGATGTAGGCGCGGTTGATCATGTCCATCTCGGCCTGCAGGTCGCCGTAGGCGAACGGCATCTCCTGCCCGGCGATGAACGGGGTCTGCCCGCGCAGGTCGGCCGGGCACACCCAGTCGAAGGTGAGGTTGGTGAACGGGGTCTGGGTGCCCCAGCGCGAAGGCACGTTGAGGTTGTAGATCAGCTCCTGGATGCACTGCCGCACCTGGTCGTAGGACAGCGCGTCCTTGCGCACGAACGGAGCCATGTAGGTGTCGAAGGAAGAGAACGCCTGGGCGCCGGCCCATTCGTTCTGCAGCGTGCCCAGGAAGTTGACGATCTGGCCCACCGCCGAGGACAGGTGCTTGGGCGGACCGGCCTCGACCCGGTTGGGGATGCCGTTGAGCCCCTCGTACAGCAGGGTGCGCAGCGACCAGCCGGCGCAGTAGCCGGAAAGCATGTCCAGGTCGTGGATGTGCAGGTCGCCCTCGCGGTGGGCCCGGCCGATCTGCGCCGGGTAGATCCGCTCCAGCCAGTAGTTGGCGGTGACCTTGCCGGCCACGTTGAGGATCAGCCCGCCCAGCGAGTAGCCCTGGTTGGCATTGGCGTTGACCCGCCAGTCGGCCCGGCTGAGGTACTCCTCGACCGTGCCCACCGGGTCCACCATCGGCGGCCCAGGGTGCCGTCGCACGCTGTCCTGAACGTCCATCCCATCCCCTTGATCCACAACATGTGGTGGGATCCTGGCACTTGACCACCACATGTTGTTTGACCTGGATCAAGCCGGCGCCACTTCCCGGCAACCGGGGGAGACAGGCTGTGATGGCCGTCGGCAATCCGTCGCCGGCGGGGCCCCCTACCCGGCCGGACCCTCGGCACGGGCGCCGTGCCCGGCGCCGGTCCATGCCTGGCCGGCCTGCGCCACGGCCGCGGCCCTCCTGGCCGGTGCGCGGGCGCGCCGGGGGTCAGTACGCGTACTGCAGTTGCAGCCAGAGCCGGTCGGTGTCCGCCGTGCGGGCGCGGTCGCCGCTGCGGTAGCGGGCCAGCTTCAGCAGGCCGCCCAGGCCCCTCACCCCGGGGATCGGGCGGGCGTAGGACAGGTCGATCTCGCGCCCGTAGCGGCCACCGCCGCGCTGCGGGGTGAAATCGTGGTACCCGGCCTGCAGGCTGCCGCCGGCCAGCGGCACCGCCGCGCCGGCATAGGCATCGTCCACGCCCTGCGCCGGGGTGGTGGCGAATACGTCGGCCCAGCCCTGGAAGACGTGCTTGGTGGCCAGCGGCGTCTGGAAGGCATGGTTGCCCGGCCCGTCGCCGCCGCCCAGCGACTCGTAGCCGGCCTTGAGCGTGGCCCCGCGCAGCGCATAGCCCAGCTCCGCCAGCAGGTAGCGGCTGTCCAGCCGCCACGGATTGCCATCCAGTTCGCGCTGGCGCGCGTATTCGGCGGCGTAGCTCCAGTCGCCGTGCCCGCCCTCCAGGCGCAGGCCGGTGGTGCGGCTGGCAAGGCTGCCCAACGGCGCGGCGGCGGCGACCGCGACGCCTTCCAGGTCCAGCCGGTAGTGGTAGGCGGTGGCGGTCAGCGCCGGCGCCAGGCGCCACCCGGCCCGCAGCAGGTGGCTGTGGCCTTCGATGTCGGCAGGATTGGCGCGGTGGGAGGCGGGGCTGTCCTCCGGCCCGAACACGGTGTTGATGCCGGCGATCCAGGCATAGTCCAGGGTCGTGCGCGGCGTGGGCGCCAGTTGCAGGCGCACGCCGTCGTAGGTCTGCTCGTTCTGCCGCCAGGCGCTGCCGCCGACGAAGCGCTGGTTGCCCAGGTTGATCCGCTGTCGGCCGAAGGTGGCCGCGTTGTCCCCGGCCGCGTAGCGGACCAGAGCCTGGTTGATCTCCGTACCGGCCGGGTCGGCGATCGCCGGATATCCGCTCCGGCCGTTGCGGGTGTCGTTGTAGCGGCCGCCGAGCCGGGCCACGCCGTCGGCCTCGGCCAGCGCCGACCAGCCATGCCGGGCCGCGGTGCGGTAGCCCAGCCGCGCGCGCAGCGTGTGCGCGTGCGCATCGTGGGCGATGCCCCGCTGCTGGGCATGCTCGTAGCGGTAGCGCAGGTCGAGGATCGGCCCGGCATCGCCGGCCGCGGCGGCCAGCGTCGGCACCAGGGCCAGGAACAGCGGGGAGGTGCGGCGGATGAGGCGTGCGATCTGCATGGCAGCGGTCCTGCGTGTGGGGTGCCCGCATGTTTGGACGCGCAGTGCGCGCGGCTCCTTGATTCGGATCAATCCGGGCCCCCGGTGCGCGCCGATCGCCGCTCCGCCTGATGCAGGTCAAGGCATCCGCATCGCGGCGCTGCGAACGTGGCATCGTCCGTTCGCCCACGAGTACCGCGATGTCCGCGCCGCTGGACCTGCGCCACCTGCCTCCGCCCGAGCCCATGCACCGCATCCTCGATGCGCTGGACGCACTGGCGCCCGACGCACGCCTAGAGGCGCTGACGCCGCAGCGGCCCGGGCCGCTGCTGCCGGTGCTGGCGCAATGGGGCTACGCCTGGCGGATCGACGAACTGGAAGGCGGCGGCGCGCGCATCGCGATCTGCCGGCGCGAGGACGAGGCCGCGCTGCTGGCCGACCGCGCGGCGGGATGAGCGGCCTGGCCCTGACCCGGGCACCGCCGCTGGGGCGCCCGCTGCGCTTCCTGGCCGCCTCGCCGCTATGGGGGATCGCCGCCGGATCGCTGCTTGCGCTGGATGGCGACGCGCTCGCGCTGGGCCGCTGGGCGCCGCCTGCGGTGGCGCTGGTGCATATGTTCACCCTGGGCGTGCTGGGCAACGCGATGCTCGGCAGCCTGCTGCAGTTCCTGCCGGTGGCCGCGGCCACGCCGGTGCCCGGCGCGCGCGCGTCGTTCCTGGCGCATGCGGCGCTGAACCTGGGCCTGGCGGTGTTCGTGGCCGGCCTGTACCGCTCGCACGCGCTGCTGGTGCCGGCTTCATCGCTGCTGGCCGCCGCCTTGCTCGCAGTGGCGCTGCCGCCGTTGCCGGCACTGCTGCGGCGCGGCGCGCAACGGCTGCTGCGCACCGCCCTCGGCACCGCACTGCTGGCACTGGCGGCGACCGTGGCCCTGGGCGTGCTGGCGGCGGCGGTGCTGGGCGGCCGCGCCGCGTGGCCACTGGACCGGCTGGTCGACGCGCATGCCGCGCTGGGCATGGGCGGCTGGATGCTGGTGCTGCTGGCGGCGGTGGGCAGCGTGACCCTGCCGATGTTCCAGGGCACCGCGGCGGTGCGGCCGCGCGCGCTCGCCGCCTGGCTGGCGGCCACCCTGGCGCTGCTGGCCGCCGCCGCGCTCGCGCGCCTGCACGGTGCGCCGTCGTGGGTGCCGGCACTGGCCCTGGCGGTGCCGTCCATCGCATTCGCCGCGGCGGTGCTGTGGCTGCAATGGCATGCGCCGCACCGGCGCAACCCGGCGCTGGTGCGCTTCTGGCGGGCGGGCGTGCTGGCCCTGGGCCTGGCGGCCGCGGCCGCCTGCGCGGCGGGCGCCGGCGCACCGGCGCCGATGGCCATGCTCGCCGGCACGCTGGCCATCGGGATCGCGGTGCCGTTGCTGGTGAACGGCATGCTGCTGGAGATCGTCGGCTTCATCGCCTGGATCGACCTGCGCGGCCGCTGCCCGCGCGGGGTGCGCATCCCGGCGGTGGGACGCCTGCTGCCCGACGGCGACAAGCACGCCGCGCTGCTGGCGCACCTGGGCGCGTCGGCATTGCTGGCGGCGGCCGTGGCGTGGACACCGCTGGCCCCGCTGGCCGGCGCCGCGATGGCCGCCGCCTATGCCGTCAGCGGCGCCTGCCTGCTGCGCTGCCTGCGGCGCATGCGCGATTTCGCGCGCGACCACGGAGAACCGCGATGAACACCAAGCCCCCCCTCGTCTACAGTTGCTCGGGCTGTTCCAGCGCGGCGCAGATGGCCAACCAGATGGCGCTGTGGCTGGACCGGGCCGGCGCGGCGGAGATGTCGTGCATCGCCGGCGTCGGCGGCGGCGTCGCCGGGCTGGTGCGCACCGCGCAGTCCGGACGCCCGATCCTGGCCCTGGACGGTTGCGTCCTGCACTGCGTGAGCGCGTGCCTGGAGCAGGCCGGCGTGCGCGCCGCCGCGCACCTGACCCTGTCCGACTACGGCGTGCGCAAGCGCAAGCACGCCGACTTCGATCCGGAACAGGCACGGGCGGTCTACGACGATGCGGTGCTGCCGGCGGCGCTGGCGCTGCACGCCGATGGCGGAAATGGCACCGATGCCGCGCACGGAACCGGCGCGCCGGAGGCGCCCGACCCCGGCCGATCGGACCCGGCTTGACCTAGATCAGGAGGCGCATGCGCGCGTACCGCTAGCATCGCTGCGCATCGTCACGTTGGCCCCGCGCGCATGGATCTGCCACAACGCCTGTCGCCGTTGCCGCTTTCCGCGGACGGCCCCCCGCGCCGGATCGCCACCGGCGCGCTGGCCGGCATGCGCCATGCGATCGACCGCATCGACGATGCCGTGGTGGCCCTGGCCGGCCTGCGCAGGCGCCTGGTCGATGCGGCCCATCGCAGCAAGCGCATGGCCGGGCTGCCGGTGCGCGACGGCGAACGCGAGACGCGGGTGCTGACGCGCGCGAGCCGGGTCGCCGCGCGCATGGCCGTGCCCGACGACACCGCCCGGGCGCTGATGCGCACCCTCATCTCCGACGCCTGCCGGCAGCAGGCCCGGACCGACCCGGTTGCGCCGCCGACGACCGCCGCCTTCCTGCCCGCCGCCGACCGGCTGCTGCGCCTGTTGCCGCCGCCGCGCCGCTGGCAGCCGCTGCTGCAGCGCCTGCCGCGCGCGGCGCACGCACCGCTGGCGGTGCGCCTGCTGCAGCGCGCCCTGGCCAGGCTGGACCCGGGCACCCTGGAGATCGTGCGCGACCGCCGCCTGGGCATCGCCGTGGACGACCTGGGCCTGGACTGGGTGCTGACTTGGCGCGACGGCCGCCTGCAGGCCTGCGACGCGCCGGCCGAGGCCATCGTGCGCGGCAGCGCCACCGACCTGCTGCTGCTGGCCGCGCGGCTGGAGGATGCCGACACCCTGTTCTTCCAGCGCCGCCTGGTGCTGACCGGCGACACCGAGCTGGGCCTGACCGTGCGCAACCTGCTCGACCGCCTGCCCTGGGAGGAACTGCCGCTGGGCCTGCGCATCGTCCTGCACCGCAGCGGCCGCCTGGCGCGCGCCGCGCGTGGCGCCCACCACGCCTGACCGCCACTGGAACCGCCATGCCCGCAATGCAAGCGCCGGCCGCCCCCCGCTGGCGCCCCGAACTGGAAGCGCAATACGCCGAACTGGGCGCCAGGCTCGAACCGCTGCTGCCGTGCCTGGAATGGCCGCTGCACCTGCCCTGGATCGACGCGATCAACACCCTCAAGCGCGAGCGCGGCGCGGTGATCATGGCCCACAGCTACCAGTCGCCGGAAATCTTCCACGGCGTGGCCGACGTGACCGGCGACTCGCTGGCCCTGGCCCGCGCGGCGGCCGACTGCGACGCCGGGCTGATCGTGCTGTGCGGCGTCCACTTCATGGCCGAGAGCGCGAAGATCCTCGCCCCGGACAAGACCGTGCTGATCCCGGACCCGGAGGCCGGCTGCTCGCTGGCGTCCTCGATCGCCGCCGCCGACGTGCGCGCGCTGCGCCGCCTGCATCCCGGCGCGCCGGTGGTCAGCTACGTCAACACCAGCGCCGAGGTGAAGGCCGAGTCCGACGCCTGCTGCACCTCGGCCAACGCCGCGCAGGTGGTCGAGGCAATGGCCGCGGACAGCGGCGCGGACAAGGTGATCTTCCTGCCCGACCGCTTCCTGGGCCACCACGTGGCCCAGCAGACCGGCATCGAGCTGGTGCTGTGGAACGGCCGCTGCGAGGTGCACGAGCAGTTCACCGCGCAGCAGGCGCGGCACGCCCGCGAGCGCTTCGACGCGCGCCTGGTCGCCCATCCCGAGTGCCCGCCCGAAGTGCAGGACGAGGCCGACTTCGTCGGTTCCACCACCGCCATGGGCGCCTGGCTGGAGAAGGAGAAGCCGCGGCGGGTGGCGCTGATCACCGAATGTTCGATGGCCGACAACCTGCGCGTGCGCTTCCCCCAGGTGGAGTTCGTCAAGCCCTGCAACCTGTGCCCGCACATGCAGCGCATCACCTTGCCGGCCATCCACGCCTGCCTGCGCGACCTGAGCCACGAAGTGCGCGTGCCCGCGGCGGTGGCCGCGCGCGCGCGCCGCATTGGAGCGGATGCTGGCCGTGGGCCGGCACGACCGCGCATGAGCGCGCGCCGCGGCCTGCCGCTGGTGGTGGTCGGCAGCGGCGTGGCCGGGTTGTCGGTGGCGCTGGCGGCGGCGCCGCGGCCGGTGCTGGTGGTCGCCCGCGGCAGCGACGGCGGCGACAGCGCCAGCGCCCGCGCGCAGGGCGGCATCGCCGCCGCGGTGGGGCCGGGCGATACGCCGATGGCGCACGCGCACGACACCCTGGAGGCCGGCGCCCATCACAACGACGGCGCGTCGGTGCAGTACCTGGCCGCGCGGGCGCCGGCGGCGATCGCCCGCCTGCAGGCGCTGGGCATGGCGTTCGACCGCGACGGCGAGCGCCTGCGCCTGGGCCGCGAGGGCGGCCACCATGCCGACCGCATCGTCCACGCAGGCGGCGATGCCAGCGGCGCGGCGCTGCTGGCCGCGCTGCTGCGCACGGCCCGGGCCGCCGGCCACATCCGGTTCCGCGAAGGCGTCCAGGCCGAGGCCCTGCTGCTGCGCGCCGATGCCGTCGCCGGCATACGCCTGTGCGACGCGCACGGCGACACGACGCTGGTCGAATGCACCGAAGCGGTGCTGGCCACCGGCGGCATCGGCGCGCTGTTCTCCGCCACCACCAATCCGGCCGGCGCCGACGGCAACGGGCTGATGCTGGGCCTGGCCGCCGGCGCCGCCGCGCGCGACCTGGAATTCGTCCAGTTCCACCCGACCGCGCTGGCGACCGGCGATGACGGCACGCTGCCGCTGGTCACCGAGGCCCTGCGCGGTGCCGGCGCGCGCCTGTGCGACGCGCACGGCCGCTCGCTGAGCGCCGGCCTGCACCCGCTGGGCGACCTGGCCCCGCGCGACCTGGTCGCGCGCTGGGTATGGAAGGAGACCTGCCGCAACGGACACGCCTGGCTGGACGCCACCTTGCTGGGCGACGCCTGGCCGGTGCGGTTTCCCACCGTGCACGCGGCCTGCCTGGCGCACGGCCTGGACCCGGCGCGGCAACGCATCCCGGTGGTGCCGGCCGCGCACTTCCACATGGGCGGCCTGGCCTGCGACCGCGACGGCCGTACCGGCGTGCGCGGCCTGTACGCGGTGGGCGAGGTGGCCTGCAACCGCGTCCACGGCGCCAACCGGCTGGCCAGCAATTCGCTGCTGGAAGGGCTGGTGTTCGGCCACCGCCTCGGACGCCGGCTGGCCGAGGCCGGCGCGCTGCCGCCGGTCGCGCACGGCGCGCACCGCTGGGCCGAGCGCGGCGCGGCGGCCGACCCGCAGGCGCTGGCCCGGCTGCGCGCATTGCTGTGGAACGCGATGGGCCCGGTGCGCGACGGCGGCACCCTCGCCTCCGCCCTGCGCACGCTGGATGGCGACATCGGCATGCCGGGCGGCTGGCAGCGGCGGCTGGCCATCCTGCTGCTGGCCACCGCGCTGCAACGCGGCGCCAGCCTGGGCGCGCACTACCGCAGCGACGCGGCATGAACCAGGAGCGGCGGCGAGCGCCGGGCGACTGCGGACGGGCGCCTACGGCGGGGCCACGGTCGCGTAGCCCTCCCGCTGCAGCAAGCGCAGCGTGGCCTCGACGATCTCCACGCTGCGCCCGTGCGGCGCGCCTTCGTGCAGCAGGACGATGGCGCCCGGCCGCAGGCCGCGGCCGATCCGCCGCAGCACCTTGCCCGGGTCGGCGTCGACCGCGTCGTAGCCGCGCGCGCACCAGGCCACCCGGACCAGGCCGTGGCGGCGCAGCGACGCGGACACGAACGGATTGGTCATGCCCACCACCGAGCGGAACCAGCGCGGCGGCGCACCGGCGATCTGCGCCAGTGCCTGCTGCGCGTGGGCGATCTCCCGGCCCATCGCCCGCGGCCCCAGCGCCCAGAAGCGCGACTGCGGATGGGTGTGGCTGTGGTTGCCGATGCCGTGGCCGCGGCGCAGGATCTCGGCCACCAGGTGCGGCCGCGCCTGCGCACGCGCGCCGACCAGGAAGAACGTCGCCCGCGCGCCGTGCCGTTCCAGCACGTCCAGGATCGCTGGGGTGTCGTCGGACGGGCCGTCGTCGATGGTCAGCCACGCCGCCCGCTCGGCGGTCGGCAGGCGGGCCAGCACCGGCCCGTAGAACGTGGCCCGCGGCAGGAACACCGGCACCAGGAACAGCGCGTGCGACAGCAGCAGCGCCGGCAGGCCCCACGGCCAGCCCAGCCGCCACCAGACGATCGCCACCGCGAGCTGAGAAAGCGCCAGCCATGCCGCCCAGGCATGCGGGCGGCGCGGAATGCAATGCTGTGTGTCCAGTGCGCTCATCGCCGCATCATGCCACGCGGCGTAGAATGACCCTTTCCGAACAACCCCACTGCCGCGAGTCTTCCATGTCCCTCGACCCCGCCCTGCGTTCGCGCATCGAATCGCTGCTGCAAGCCAACCGCGTCGTGCTGTTCATGAAGGGCCAGCCCGGCATGCCGCAGTGCGGCTTCTCGGCCAAGGCCAGCGGCGTGCTGGAGGACCTGGGCGTGGAATACGGGCACGTCAACGTGCTGGCCGACCAGGACATCCGCGAGGGCATCAAGGCCTTCGGCAACTGGCCGACGATCCCGCAACTGTACGTGGACGGCGAGCTTGTGGGCGGCAGCGACATCGTCGAGCAGATGGCCGCCAGCGGCGAGCTGTCGCAGTTGCTGGGCCTGCCGCCGCCGGACCGCACCCCGCCGCGGGTGGCCGTCACCGAGGCCGCCGCCGAGAAACTGCGCGGTGCGCTGGGCGATGCCGGCGACGCGGCACTGACGCTGTCGATCGACGCGCGCTTCCAGCCGCGCTTCCAGATCGCCCCGCGCAACGACAACGCCATCGCGGTGGAGACGGCCGGCCTGCGCATCCAGTTCGACCCGGCCAGCGCACGGCGCGCCAACGGCATCACCATCGACTGGATCGACGACTTCCGCGGCCAGGGCCTGTCCATCGACAACCCCAACGCGCCCAAGCCGGTGCAGGCGATCGCCCCGGCCGAGGCCGACCGCCAGGTCCGCGCCGGCGAGCTGGTGCTGGTGGACGTGCGGCCCGCGGACGAACGCGCCCAGGCCGCGGTCGCCGTGGCCCACCGCACCCTCGACGGCGAAGGCCGCGCCGAGCTGGAGGCGCTGCCGAAGGACGCGCGGCTGGCCTTCCTGTGCCACGTCGGCGGGCGCAGCGCCCAGGTCGCCGAGGAATTCCGTGCCCTCGGCTTCGGCCAGGTGTTCAACGTCGAGGGCGGCATCGACCGCTGGTCGTCCGAAGTGGACGGCAGCGTGCCGCGCTACTGAGCGCCCCGGCCCCGCAACCGCCCCGCGCCGCCGACTAAGGCCGGCGGCCTGGCGCCGGCGCCGACGTCAGAAGCCGCCGCCCGCCTCCAGCCAGGCCCGCTCCTGCGCCGTGCTTTCCCTGCCCAGGGCGCGGTTGCGGTGCGGGAAGCGGCCGAAGCGGGCGATGACGTCCTCGTGCGCCACCGCGAAATCCAGGTAGGTCGCATCGCCCAGGGCGCGGAACAATTCCACCGAGCGCCGCTGGTCGGCCGGGTCCTCCGAGTGCTCGAACGGCAGGTAGAAGAACGCGCGCAGCACCGGCTCGAACGCGGCATCGTGCCCGGCCGCCAGCGCGCGCCCGGCGTAGTGCAGGG
Organism: Pseudoxanthomonas broegbernensis; assembly: GCF_014202435.1. GTDB lineage: Bacteria > Pseudomonadota > Gammaproteobacteria > Xanthomonadales > Xanthomonadaceae > Pseudoxanthomonas > Pseudoxanthomonas broegbernensis. The sequence continues at coordinate 292,358 of NZ_JACHGU010000005.1, forward strand.
CCAGGCCGTCGGTGGCGAAGGCGTGGCCGCTGCCGCGGAACACGTTGCGGGGAATCTGGTCGAGCAGCAGCAGCAGCGCCAGCGCGCCCTCCGGGCCGTCCAGCCACGGCTCCCGTTCGCGCCGCGCGGCGGCGTGGTGCGCGCCAAGGAAGCGCGCCTCGCACTGGCGGTCGAAGGCCTCGCCACCGTTGAACCAGGCATCGATGCCGGCTTCGCGCCAGAACCGCACCACCTCCTCGGCCGTCGTCATCGTCACTCTCCTTTCTTCACGCGTGCGCGCAGCATGCCGCAAACGGCGTGCAGGCCGCATGCGCGCGGCAGTCGCGGTGCGATGGGCTGGCCCGGGCCAGCCGGGCGCCGGAGTGCCGGCGCAGCCGGGCGGGGCCTGCGGGAGGCCGCGCCTCGCGCCCCCGTGCGCCCCCGGCGCGGCAGCCATGCGGTGGCGCCGATGGTCGCGCCCGACACCCGGTTTGCGCTAGGGTTCGAGTCCCGGCACGAGGTGGGCGCGGAGGCATCATGCGTATCGGAATCGTGGTCGATTCGGCTTGCGACCTGCCGGCCGATTTCATCCGGCAGCACGGCATTGTGCTGTTGCCGATCACGGTGCGCATCGGCGAGGCGGAGCTGGTGGACCACCGCGACGAGGAGGCCACGCTGGCCTTCCTGCACGCGCACGTGGCCGAGCGCGGCCACGAGGCCCAGACCACGCCGTTCACCGTCGAGCAGATCCGCGACCTGTTCCTGCGGCGCCTGGTGATCGACTACGACCACGTGTTCTGCCTGACCATCTCCAAGCTGCGCAGCCAGATCCACGAGAACGCGCTGCAGGCAAGCTTCGCCATCCTCAACGACTACAAGCCGGTGCGCCAGTCGGCCGGCTACAACACCCCGTTCGCGCTGCGGGTGATCGATACGCTGAACCTGTTCGCCGGCCAGGCCATCACCGCGGTGGAGGCGGTGCGCATGCGCCAGTCCGGCGCCAACGTGGCCCAGATCCGCGCGCGCCTGGAGCACCTGGCGGAGAACACCATCGGCTACATGATCCCGCGCGACCTGTACTACCTGCGCGCCCGCGCGCGGGCCAAGGGCGACCGCAGCGTCGGCCTGGTCGGCGCGGCGCTGGGCAGCGCGCTGGACATCAAGCCGGTGCTGCGCGCCTGGCGCGGGGTCACCGAGCCGGTGGCCAAGGTCAAGGGATTCGAGGCGGCCGCGCGGAAGATGTTCCAGGTGGCGCAGGAGCGCGTGCGCGAAGGGCTGATGACGCCCACCCTGAGCCTGGGCTACGGCGGCGAGCTGGCCGAGATGCGCGCCCTGCCCGGCTACGACGAGCTGCGCCAGACCTGCCAGCGGCACGGGGTGGAGGTATTCGAGAGCCTGATGAGCCTGACCGGCATGGTCAACGTCGGCAAGGGCGCGGTGGCGGTGGCGTTCGCGTCCGAGCCGCACCGCTTCGGCTGAGGCGGCCGGGTTGCCGCCCCGGGCACGATGGCGCAGGCTGGAGGCATCGGCGGCCGCGTCGGCGGCATCGCCCCCCGGGAGTTGTTCCATGTCCGTGCGCTACCTGATCCGCCTGCCCCGCCCCGAGCGCGCGCGCGGCGCCGAACCGGCGCTGGCGTTCACCGCGCACGGCGCCGAGGCCTTCGCCGAGCAGTTGCAGGACGCCCTGCGCACCCCGGCGCTGTTCGAGCGCTGGCGGGCCATGCAGCCCGACCCCGACGAGGTCGACCCGGCCCTGGGTGCGACCGACCCGCACGCCGCGGTCGGCGGCGACCAGCACGACCTGCACGTGGACCTGGTCGCCACGACCGGGCTGTCCGGCACGATCCTCAAGCATCGCCTGCGCCTGCTCGCCGGCAACCACTGGGAACTGCGCGACGTCCGCGCCTGACCGCCGCGGCCGCGCGGCGCCCTCCCCTCCGTTCCCGCACGCGGGCTACGGGCCGCCGGCGGGCGCCGTCGTCCGGCCCTCCTCGCCCGGCACCCTGCGTTCGGCGACCCGGTTCCGGCCCTGGCGCTTGGCGTCGTACAACGCCGCGTCCGCCGCGGCGAGCAGGGCATCGGGCTCCGATCGGTCCACGGCATCGATCAACCCGACACCGAGGCTGACCGTGACCACGGCCGGCGGCGCCAGGCCCGGCAGCCGCATGCGCTCCACCGTGGCGCGCATGCGCTCGGCCACTTCCAGCACGCCCTCGCGCGAGGGCGACGGCACCACCACCGCGAACTCCTCGCCGCCATAGCGCGCGACGAGGTCCGCTCCGCGCATCGCGCAGGCCGCCAGCGCCAGCGCCACCTCCTGCAGGCACCGGTCCCCGGCCTGGTGCCCGTAGCGGTCGTTGAACCCCTTGAAGTGGTCCACGTCGGCCAGTATCAGCGCCATCCCGCGGCCGTCACGGCGGGCGCGGCTCCATTCCGAGCGCAATACCTGGTCGAACTGGCGGCGATTGGCCACGCCGGTCAACCCGTCCAGCCGCGCCAAGGCATCCAGCGCCTCCTGCCGTTCCAGCAACCCGACCTGCATGAGGATGCTGCGCACGCCGAAGCCCAGCATTGCCGTCACGAAGCCGGCCACCGCCAGTCGCGGATGGCCATCGACGATCAGCGCCGACACGATCAGCAGCGCCAGCGGCAGGATCAGCGAACCGCCCACGTCCACCATCCTCGCCAGGCGGGGCGACACCGGCCACGGGTCGCCGCCCCGCGACCGCACCCGCATGGCGGCCACCGCCAGCGCCAGGAACGGCAGGTCGATCACGACATCCACGCGGCCGCCGAAGCCGGCATCGGTGGAGAAGTGGTTGATGTAGCCGGCGACCAGCAGGTAGAGGCCCGAGAACAGCGCGAGCGTGCGGAAGAACGCGCGCCGGGCCGCCTCCGCGGTCGCCACGTACCGCACCAGCGCGGAAACGGCGATGAAGGCGTTCTCCAGGTCGAACATCAGCCTGAGGTTGTCCACGCCCTGCGCGTCGACGCGGCTGCCGGTGACAAACGAGAACGTGTGGACGAAAAACAGGTAGCCCAGCATCAGCGCCAGTGCGCCATCGATCAGGTCCACATACCGCGGCCCGCCGCGGGCGTGCGCCAGGACGAACACCAGGGGCACGCCATAGAGCACGTAGAGCAGCATGCTGGCGCCGGCCATGGCGGCGCTGCCCAGCCAGACTTGCTGGTGCATGTTGAGCGCCATCCCGCCGGCCCACAACACCATCGCCAGCGCCGCGGCGAACCAGCCGGACGCGGCCTGCCCGCGGCTGCCCCGCCACAGGCAGGCCACGGCCGCCAGCAGGGGCGCGCCGATCAGGAAGAGGAAGGAAAGCACGGCGGCATGGCCCGGCAGCAACGACAAGGCCAGTCCGTGGCAGAGCAGGTACATCGCAGCCAATACCGCCGCCATGGGCATCTCTTCCCGGTACGGTGGAAGGCCACGATACCGCGTTCGCGGCCGGCCCCGTACCCGCGCCCTCGTACCCTACCGTCACGCAGGACGCAGGGCGCGGCATGCCGCCGGGATCATTCCGGAGTTGCGGCGGCCGCCCTCAATGCCCGCCGCAGCTCTCGCCGTGCCCGTGCGCCACCCCGGCGTGCGCCTTGGCCTGGCCATGCAGCGCGGCGGCATGGTGGGCGATGTGCTCGCCGATGAAGCTGGCGATGAAGTAATAGCTGTGGTCGTAGCCCGGACGCATGCGCAACTGCAGCGGATGCCCGGCGGCGGCGGCGGCGGCCTGCAGCAGTTGCGGGCGCAATTGGCCGTCGAGGAATTCGTCGTCCCCGCCCTGGTCGATCAGCAGCGGCAGCTTCTCCTGCGCAGTCTTCACCAGCTCGCAGGCGTCGTACGCCTTCCACGCCTCGCGGTCCGGCCCCAGGTAGGCGGCGAAAGCCTTTTCGCCCCACGGCACCCTCGACGGCGCGACGATCGGCGAGAACGCCGACACGCTGCGGTAGCGCCCCGGGTGGCGCAGCGCCGCCACCAGTGCGCCGTGGCCGCCCATCGAGTGGCCGCTGATGGCGCGCGCGTCCGTCGCCGGGAAGTTCGCCTCCACCAGCGCCGGCAGTTCGTCCACCACGTAGTCGTGCATGCGGTAGTGGGCGGCCCACGGCTGCCGGGTCGCGTTGAGGTAGAAACCGGCACCCTTGCCCAGGTCGTAGCCCTCGGCATCGGCCACGTCCTCGCCGCGCGGGCTGGTGTCGGGGGCGACGAGGATCACGCCATGCTCGGCCGCGTAGCGCTGCGCGCCGGCCTTGGTGATGAAGTTCTGCTCGGTGCAGGTCAGGCCGGAGAGCCAGTACAGCACCGGCAGACGGCGCTCCTGCGCCTGCGGCGGCAGGTAGACGGCGAAGTCCATCGTGCAGCCCAGCACCGCGGATTCGTGCCGGTATACGTCCTGCCAGCCGCCGAAGCAGGCGCGGCGTTCAATGCGTTCCATCAACAACTCCTCGGCCCGGGTTTTTGCGGCCGTCTTCGGGTGGGGAAGCCCCCTTCGGTGGAAGGGGCGCGGCGAAGCCGCGGGGATCGGGCATATCGGGAGGCGGGGGCCCGGGTCCGCTTGCCGCGCGGACCCGGGAAGCGCCGCCCGCCGCTCAGGCAGTGCCGTATCGCACCACGCTGCGGATCGACCTGCCCTCGTGCATCAGCTCGAAGGCGTGGTTGATGTCCTCCAGCGGCATGGTGTGGGTGACGAAGGGCGCCAGTTCGATCTCGCCCTTCATCGCGTCCTCGACCATGCCCGGCAACTGGCTGCGGCCCTTCACCCCGCCGAACGCGGTGCCCTTCCAGGTGCGCCCGGTGACCAGTTGGAACGGGCGGGTGGAGATCTCCTGCCCGGCGCCGGCCACGCCGATGATCACGCTCTGGCCCCAGCCGCGGTGCGCGCATTCCAGCGCCGCGCGCATGACGTCGACGTTGCCGATGCACTCGAAGCTGTGGTCCACGCCCCAGCCGGTCATCTCCACGATCACCTGCTGGATCGGCTTGTCGTGGTCCTTGGGATTGACGCAGTCGGTGGCGCCCATCGAGCGTGCCAGCTCGAACTTGCCCTGGTTGGTGTCGATGGCGATGACCCGGCCGGCCTTGGCCTGGCGCGCGCCCTGGATCACCGCCAGGCCGATCCCGCCCAGGCCGAACACCGCCACGCTGTCGCCCTCCTGGACCTTGGCGGTGTTGTGCACGGCCCCTATGCCGGTGGTCACCCCGCAGCCCAGCAGGCAGACCTGCTCGGGGTCGGCCTGCGGGTTGATCCTGGCCAGCGAGACCTCGGCCACCACCGTGTACTCGCTGAAGGTCGAGCAGCCCATGTAGTGGTAGACCGGCTCGCCTTCGTAGGAAAAGCGCGTGGTCCCGTCGGGCATCACGCCCTTGCCCTGGGTGGCGCGCACGGCCACGCACAGGTTGGTCTTGCCCGACTTGCAGAACAGGCATTCCCCGCACTCGGCGGTGTACAGCGGGATGACGTGGTCGCCCGGCTTCACCGAGGTCACGCCCTCGCCCACCTCCACCACCACGCCCGCGCCCTCGTGGCCGAGCACGCAGGGGAACAGGCCTTCCGGGTCGTCGCCGGACAGGGTGAAGGCGTCGGTATGGCATACGCCGGTGTGGCTGATCTTCACCAGCACCTCGCCGGCCTTGGGCGGGGCGACGTCGATCTCGACGATCCGCAGCGGCTGGCCGGGGGCGAAGGCGACGGCGGCACGGGACTTCATGGCATGGGCTCCTGCTTGTTGCGAAAGGCGGATGGCGCGGCGCGGGCCGCACCGGGCTACTTGAGATAGGAACGCACCAGGCCGGTCACCTCGCGCACCCGCGCCTGGCGCTGCGCCTCGGAGGCGGCGGGCTGGCCGAACTCTTCGCGGATGTGCGCCTCCATCACCTCGGACATCAGCCCGTTGACCGCGCCGCGGATGGCGGCGATCTGCTGCAGCACCGCGCCGCAGTCCTGGCCGGCCTCCAGCGCGCGCTCCAGCGCCTCGGCCTGGCCGCGGATGCGGCGCACCCGCGCCAGGACGCGCTTCTTCTCGTGCGGCGTGTGCGGCATGGCGGCTCCTATCCAATACTGGGGTATGGTATCAGACCGGGCGGGTTCCCGCCCGACGCCGCCTAAAGTCGCCGGCGGGCCGGCCGCTAACGTCGCCGTACCAAGTTCCGCCGCGCACGCGGCGGAAATCCGTCTGGATGTCCGGGAACCATGCTCAAAACCATTAGTGTCGGCCAGCTGCGGCCGGGGATGTACGTGCAGCGGCTGCATGGACCCTGGCTGCAACACCCCTACTGGCGCTCGTCCTTCCTGGCCACCGACCGCGACGTGGAGCGGCTGCTGGCCAGCGAGGTGGAAACGGTGGAGATCGACGCCAGCCGCGGCGAGGACGTGCATGCGCCGGCCCCGGCGGCGGTGGCCGTCGATGCGCACGTCCCGGCATCGGCCGCGCGGCCCGCGCCGGCCGCCTCCGGCGATCCCGCCGCCGACCTGGACTCGGAGCTGAGCCGGGCCCGGCGCATCTGCCGCGAAGGCCGCGACGCGGTGGAGGCGCTGTTCCGCGAGGTCCGGCTGGGACGCACCATCGACCCGGGCGCGGTGATGCCGCTGGCCGAGGAGATCACCGCCTCGGTCATCCGCCACCCCGGCGCGCTGATCGGCATCGCCCGGCTCAAGACCGCCGACGACTACACCTACCTGCACTCGGTGGCGGTGAGCGCGCTGATGGCCGCGCTGGCCCGGCAGATGCGCCTGTCCGAGGACGAGTGCCGCCAGGCCGCGATGGGCGGGCTGCTGCACGACATGGGCAAGGCGCGCATGCCGCCGGAGATCCTCAACAAGCCCGCGCGCCTGACCGACGAGGAATTCGCGCTGATGCGCACGCACCCGGAGGAAGGCGAGCGCCTGCTGCGCGAAAGCGGCATGGACAACGCCAGCGTGCTGCACATGGTCCGCCACCACCACGAGAAGTTCGACGGCGGCGGCTATCCGGAACGGCTGCCGGCCGAGGCCATCCCGCTGCTCACCCGCATGAGCGCGGTGTGCGACGTCTACGACGCGGTCACCTCCAACCGGCCCTACAAGGAAGGCTGGGACCCGGGCGAGTCGCTGCGCCGCATGGCGTCGTGGAAGGGCCACTTCGACCCGGCCGTGCTCAAGGCCTTCGTCGCCACCGTGGGCATCTACCCCATCGGCACCCTGGTGCGCCTGTCCAGCGACCGCCTGGCCGTGGTCCTGGAGCAGCGCGGCACGGCGCTGTCCTCGCCGCTGGTGCGGGTGTTCTTCTCGGCCCGCTCGCGCAGCCAGATCCTGGTGCACGACGTGGACCTGTCCGCGGCGGGCTGCCCCGAGCGCATCGTCGGCCTGGAATCGCCGCGGCAATGGGGGTTCCGCGACCTGGAGAAGCTCTGGGCGCCTTGAGGCGGGCGGGTATCGGCCACGGGCCGGGCGCGTCTGGACAGGCACCGGCCCGCGCAACCACAATCGCCGGCCCGATAAATCCCAAGGAACGGTTTCACATGATCCAGCTTCGACGCGCCCGCCTGCTCCTCGCGCTCCTGAGCCTGTCCGTCGCCGTGGCCATGCTGGCCGGCTGCAAGCCCGGCGCAACCGGCGACGCCGGCCGGAACGCCACCGCCTCCACCGCCGCCAGGTCCACCGGCCCGCTCGACCCGCTGCTGGCCGAGCCCCAGGTGGGCGACCTGTGGGCGGCCGAGCTGTCGCATTTCTCCGGCGGCGAGTTCAGCCAGAACGGAAAGGAGCGGGAGACCGTGTACGGCCTGATGAAGGTGATCGACGCCTCGCCCGACGACCTGGTCCTGGTCACCGAGACTGGCGCCTGGCCGAAGAAGCAGGGCGCGATCAACGACCTGCGCGGCGACCTGGCCGACATCGAGTGGGACGAGAACGAGAAGATCACCGTCCGCCGCAGCGAGATCGCCGGCCTGGTCGGCGAGGGCAGGATCGTCGAGGCCCGGCGCCTGGCCGGCGACTGAACCCGGCGACACCCCGCAAGGCGAAAAGCCGGGCCCAGGCCCGGCTTTTCCTATTGGGAGCCGACTTCGGCCGGCGACATGCCGCCGGCGCCTGGCCGGGTCAGTAGGCGAACTCGCGGAACACCCGGTCGATGTCGCCGTTCCAAGGGCCGTGGAACAGCTCCAGCTTGCGCTCGGCGGCGGTCTGCCCGGCCTGCGCCATCTCGATCAGCGGGTCGAGGAAGCGGGTCTCGTCGGCGCCGTTGGCGTTGAGCGCCGCGCGCCGGCGCAGGCCGGCCACGGAGATCTTCAGCGCCTCGATGGCCAGCTCGCGCACCGTGGCGTCGCGGTTGCCGATGCGCGCCGGCAGCTTCAGCGCGTGCCGGGGCACGCCATCGCGCAGGGCGTGGCGTTCGGCGCGGGTGAAGTCCTTGACCAGGTCCCAGGCCGCGTCCAGCGCCGCGTCGTCGTACAGCAGGCCCACCCAGAACGCGGGCAGGGCGCACAGCCGGTTCCAGGGACCGCCGTCGGCGCCGCGCATCTCCAGGTACTTCTTCAGCCGCACCTCGGGGAAGGCGGTGGTCATGTGGTCGGACCAGTCGCGCAGGGTCGGCAGCGCGCCGGGCAGCACGTCCAGCTTCCCGGCCAGGAAGTCGCGGAACGACTTGCCGGCCGCGTCCACGTAGCGCCCTTCCCCATCGGCGCCGGCGCGGTAGGAGAAGTACATCGGCACGTCGAGCAGGTAGTCGATGTAGCGCTCGTAGCCGAAACCGTCCTCGAACACGAAGTCGAGCATGCCGGTGCGGTCGGCGTCGGTGTCGGTCCAGATGTGCGAGCGGTAGCTCAGGTAGCCGTTGGGCCTGCCTTCGGTGAACGGCGAGTCGGCGAACAGCGCGGTGGCCACCGGCTGCAGTGCCAGCGACACCCGGAACTTCTTCACCATGTCCGCCTCGGAGGCATAGTCCAGGTTGACCTGCACCGTGCAGGTGCGGGTCATCATGTCCAGGCCGAGGCTGCCCACCTTGGGCATGTAGTCGCGCATGATCCGGTAGCGGCCCTTGGGCATCCACGGCATCTGGTCGCGCCGCCACTTGGGCTGGAAGCCCATGCCCAGGAAGCCGATGTCCAGCCCGTCGGCCACCTGGCGCACCTCGTCCAGGTGGGTGCCCACCTCCACGCAGGTCTGGTGGACCGACTCCAGCGGCGCGCCGGACAGCTCCAGTTGCCCGGCCGGCTCCAGGGTGACCGAGGCGCCGTCGCGCAGCAGGGCGATGGTGCGCGCCGGCCCGTCGCCGATGCGCTCGCGCACCGGTTCCCAGCCGAAGCGGGTCATGCCCTCCAGCAGCGCCTCGATGCCGCGCTCGCCGTCGAACTCCGGCGCGCGCAGGTCGTCCAGGCGGAAGCCGAACTTCTCGTGCTCGGTGCCGATGCGCCAGTCGGCCTTCGGCTTCTCCCCGGACGCGACGTAGTCCAGCAACTGGCCGCGCCGGGTGATCGGGGTATCGGGGGTATGGCTGGGGCTCGACAAGGGCTGGCTCGTGGTGCGTCGGCGGCGCGCGGCGCGTGTGGAGCGCGCACTATAGCCTGCGCTACCGTCCCCGGAGGCCGCCTCCACCGCGCCACTGCATTCCGCCGGCGCGACCATCGCCGGCGACGCGGCCGGGCCGGCTCGTTTACCCTTGCACCCCCGCGGCGCGGCGCTCTTCGCCGTCGCGGCCATTACCTGGAACCGTAACCCTCTGGAGCCTCGCACATGATCCGACCGTCGTATCTCCCGGCCACGGCCGCGCTGCTGGCCCTGTCCTTCTGCGCCATCGCCCGCGCGCCCGAAGCGGCGCCTCCGCAGGTACCGGGCGTGTACCACCACGCGACCGGCCCCCTGCGGGTGACCGCGCTGCTCGACGGCAACGTGGCCCTGTCGCAGCAACTGCTGGCGGGCGCCGCGGCGGACCGGGTCGCCGAGCTGCTCGAACGCGGCTTCGTGCCCGGCGATGCGCAGGGCGTGCAGACGGCGGTCAACGCATTCCTCGTCCGCGCCGGCGACACCCTGGTACTGGTGGACGCGGGCACGGGCGACTGCTTCGGCCCCGGCCTGGGCCGGGTGCCGGAGAACCTGCGCGCCGCCGGCTACGCGCCGGAGCAGGTCGACCACGTGCTGCTCACCCACGCCCACCCGGACCACATGTGCGGCCTGCGCGACGCGCAGGGCGCCGCCGTCTACCCGAATGCCACGGTCTGGCTGGCGCAGGCCGACGCCGACTACTGGCTGGACCCGGCCTCGGAGGCCAAGGCGCCGGAGGACTCGCGCGCCACTTTCGCCATGGCGCGGCGCGCCATCGCCCCGTACCAGGCCGCCGGCCGGGTGCAGCGCTTCGTCCCCGGCCAGCCGGGGCTGCCCCTGGGCGCGGCCGCCCTGGACACGCACGGGCATACGCCCGGCCATGTCTCCTACCTGTTCGGCGAGGGCGGGCAGGGCCTGCTGGCGTGGGGCGACGTGCTGCACTTCCACGCGGTGCAGTTCGCCCACCCGGAGGTGAGCATCGAGTTCGACAGCGACCGTACCGCCGCCATCGCCTCGCGCAAGCGCGTGCTGCAGCAGGCCAGCGGCGAGCGCTGGTGGGTGGCCGGCGCGCACCTGCCCTTCCCCGGCCTGGGCCACGTGCGCACCGAGGACGGAGCCTATGCCTGGGTGCCGGCCGAGTTCAGCCCGCTGCCCGACGAGCGCTGAGCGCGCCGGCTTCGGCGTCAGGCCGGCTTCGGCGGCTGCGCCGGCCCCAGGCCCAGCCAGCCGGCCACCACCGCGCGCGCCTCGTCCACGCCCTGCTTGGACTCGCCCGAGAACGCCTGCACGCTCACGCTGTCGCCGTAGGCCGAGGCCAGTTCGCGGCGCACCGCGGCCGCGGCCTGCATCTGCTGGCCGCGGCCGAGCTTGTCGGCCTTGGTCAGCAGCGCGTGCGCCGGCAGGCTGCGCGATGCCGCGTAGTCCAGCATCTGCCGGTCGTAGTCCTTGAGCGGATGGCGGATGTCCATCACCACCACCAGGCCCTTCAGCGCCTGGCGGGTGCGGAAGTAGCGGTCGATGAACGCCTGCCAGTGCGCCTGCAGGTCCTGCGGCACCTTGGCGTAGCCGTAGCCGGGCAGGTCGACCAGGCAGCGCTGCGGCTCCACCTCGAAGAAGACCAGTTGCTGGGTGCGGCCGGGGGTCTTGGACACGCGCGCCAGCGCGTTCTGCCGGGTCAGGGCGTTGAGCGCGCTGGACTTGCCGGCATTGGAGCGGCCGGCGAAGGCGACCTCGTGGCCGCCATCGGGCGGCAGTTGCGCAGGGGTGTGCGCGGCGCCCAGATAGCGGGCCTTTTCGAGCGGACTGGACATGCGCATAGGATCGCACGGCACGCGGCCGCGGCGGCCATGGAAGGGGTTTCATTGACCGTCGCGCCCCGGCTTGGGGATAATCCCGGTGTTTCGCGGCTGTTCACAGGCCGCATCGATCGGGTACCCGGAGCTCTAGCATGCGCCACGCTCGCGTTATCGCCCTTGCCGGTCTGGCCGTCGTGGCCACCGCCGCCGTCGCCTACGCCGCCCAGACCACGGTGGTGCCGGTGCCGGACAACGCGCCGGTGGAGGCCGCCCCGCTGGAAGTGGACCTGAGCAAGACCCACTGGGGCGATGCCGAGGCCGGCGCCGAGAAGGCCGTGGCCTGCGCCGCCTGCCACGGCGCCGACGGCAACCCGACCGACCCGCAGTACCCGCGCCTGGCCGGCCAGAGCGAGCGCTACATGGCCCGCCAGCTTGCCCTGTTCGCCAGCGGCGAGCGCCATGGCGGCCTGGCCGCGGTGATGGCGCCGTTCGCGCAGATGCTCAGCCCGCAGGACATGCGCGACGTGGGCGCCTTCTTCGCCACCCAGAAGGCCGGCGCCGGCGTGGCCGACGATGCCCTGGTCGAAGGCGACGGCCCCTATGCCGGCCTGAAGTTCTACGAGATCGGCCAGAAGCTGTACCGCGGCGGCGACCCGGAGCGCGGCATCCCCGCCTGCCTGGCCTGCCACGGCCCGGCCGGCGCCGGCAACCCGGGCCCGGCCTACCCGCACGTGGGCGGGCAGATGGCCGACTACACCGCCCGCCGCCTGCAGGAGTACCAGGCAGGCGTGACCAGCGAGAAGGACCCGACGCTGTTCCACATCATGGCCCAGGTCGCCGGCAAGCTGACCGAACAGGAGATCGGCGCCCTGTCCAGCTACCTGCAGGGCCTGCACGACCGCGCCGACGACGTCGCCGAGGCGGGGATTCCGCCGCGCTCGTGAACTTTCGCGGTCCCGCCGCGGTCACAGACGTCGCGATTCCCTCCTCTCCTGTTTGCGCCGGCCCCTGGCCGGCGTCGTTTTTTACGCCCTACGCGCCACCGCAGCCGCCACCGGACCCCCGCCAGGAAGCGCCGCCAAGATGAAATCCCTGATCGCCGGACTGTTCCTCGCCGCGCTGGCCTGGCTGCCGGCCGCGCATGCCGCCGACACGCCGCAGGCCGGGCGCGACTACGTGGAGATCGACGTCGGCCCCTGGGCGCCGAAGGCGGGCCGGATCGAGGTGGCCGAGGTGTTCGGCTACACCTGCCCGCACTGCGCGCACTTCGAGCCCATGCTGCGGCAATGGAAGGCGAAGCTGCCGCCCGACGTGGACCTGGTGCCGGTGCCGGCCGCCTTCGGCGGCGGCTGGGACGCCTGGGCGCGCGCGTACTTCGCCGCCCAGCGCCTGGGCGTGGCCGAGCGCACCCACCAGGCGGTGTTCGATGCGCTCCACCGCGACGGCACCCTGCCGCGCAACGCGACCGCGCAGGAACTGGCCGGCTTCTACGCCAACCACGGCGTCGATCCCGAGCGCTTCCGCGCCGCCCTGGCCGACCCGCAGGTCGATGCGCTGCTGCGCAAGTCCGCCGCCTTCGTCCGCGGTGCGGGGCTGGGCGGCACGCCGACGGTGATCGTCAACGGCCGCTACCGCGTGCTCGGCGAGCGCTACGAGGACGTGCTGCGCACCAGCCAATGGCTGATCGCGCGCGAGCGCTCGGCCCACGCCTCCACTTCCCGCTGACGGCCCCCTGGCCGATCCTGTCCCCTTCCGCCGGAGAACCCCGCCCATGAAAACGCGCCTGAGCCTGATCCTGCCGCTGCTGCTGAGCCTGGCCGCCTGTTCCGGCGCGCAGGCCCCACCCCCGGCCGCGCAGGACACCGCCGCGCCCGTCGAGACGCAGGACGCCGCGCCGGCGGCCCAGGCCGATGCGGACACCGCCCCCGAGGCGACCGATGCCGCCGAGGCCGGCGCCGGGGAGGCCGGCGAAGCGGCCCCCCTGGCGCCGCGACCGCCCAGCGGACCGGCTCCGGTGGCCGGGGTGGACTACGTGGAGATCGCCAACGGCCAGCCGTTCCAGCCGGCGGCCGGCAAGATCGAGGTGGCCGAGGTGTTCGGCTACACCTGCCCGCACTGCGCCCAGTTCGAGCCGGTGCTCAACGCATGGAAGCGGCGCCAGCCGGCCGACGTGGAGGTGATCGCGGTGCCGGCCGCGTTCGGCGGCTTCTGGACCCCGTACGCGCGCGCCTTCTACACCGCCGAGGCGCTGGGCGTGCTGGCGCAGAGCCACGACGCCATGTTCGCGGCCATCCACCTGCAGCGCAGCCTGCCGGTGAACCCCAACGTCGGCGCCGAGCAGTTGGCCCCGTTCTACGCCCGCTACGGCGTGGACGCCAAGCGCTTCGCCGATACCTTCAACAGCTTCGGCGTGGACGCCAAGATCAACCGCGCCCGCCAGTTCGCGTCCAAGTCGAAGATCGAAGGCACCCCGTCGCTGGTGGTCGCCGGCAAGTACACCATCACGGTGGACCAGCAGGGTTTCGACAAGATGCTCAACACCGCCGAATGGCTGATCGCCCAGGAGCGCGGCGGCACGCGCTGAGCGCGCCACACCCCCCACGCACGCATGGACACCCTCCCCCCCACCTTCGAATCGTCGGCCGACGCGCTCCTGGCCGACGCGGCATCGGGCACGCGCACCCTGCGCATGCTCAGCGCCAACATCCAGGCCGGCTCAAGCACCCGCCGCTACAGCGACTACCTGACCCGCAGTTGGTCGCACGCGCTGCCGTCGGGGAGCAAGCGCAGCAGCCTGGACGTGATCGCGCAACTGGCCGCCGGGCACGACATCGTCGGCCTGCAGGAAAGCGACCCGGGCAGCCTGCGCTCGGGCTTCACCAACCAGACCCGCTACCTGGCCCAGCGCGCCGGCTTCCACTACTGGACCCACCAGCCCAACCGCAGCGTCGGCGGCGTGGCCTCCAGCGCCAACGGCCTGCTCAGCCGGCTGGAACCGGTGAAGACGGTCGAGCACGCGCTGCCCGGCCGGATCAAGGGCCGCGGCGTGCTGCTGGCGCACTTCGGCGACGACCGCCAGGGCCTCACCGTGGCGGTGGCGCACCTGTCGCTGGGGGCCAAGTCGCGCCTGGTGCAGTTGTCCTTCATCGCCGAGGTGCTGAAGGACCATCCCAACACGGTGCTGATGGGCGACTTCAACTGCCTGGCCGACCAGCCGGAGATGAACGTCCTGTACCGCAACACGGGGCTGCGCCCGCCCGAGTGCGCGGTGCCGACCTTCCCGAGCTGGAAGCCGCAGCGGGCGATCGACCACATCCTGATCAGCGGCCAGTTGCGCTGCGCCGGCGCGCGCGCCCTGCCGGCCGCGTTCTCCGACCACCTGGCGCTGGCGATGGATATCGACGTGCCGGAGGCGGCGCTGCGGAGCTGAGGGCGCGACGCCCCTCACGGGAGTGAAGCGCCGCCCGCCTGCTTCCCTTTTTTCGGCGAAGCCGAAGAGAGGGGGCATGGCCGTTTCCCTGACCGCATCAAGCGGAGCGGCTTCGGAAGGGGCCCCCGTCCGGAACTATGAAGCTCGACGGCGTTGCTGTTGCCGTTCGACGGCCCGCGTAGATGTACATGCCTGGCGGTCGCGCCCAAGGCGCCCCTACAAGAAGCAGCGCAAGAGGCACACGGATGGCCCCGGAGAGGAGTGAAACCCCCCTGGCGCTCAGAACCCGTAGCGCAGGAAGCCGCCGTCCACCGCGATGCATTCGCCGGTGACATAGGCCGCCGCCGGCAGGCACAGGAAGGCGACCGCGCCGGCCACTTCCTCCGGCTCGCCGATCCGGCGCATCGGGGTGCGTTCCAGGACTTCGTCGTAGTAGTCCGGGTCCGACAGCGGGCCGGAGGTGCGGCGGGTGCGGATGTACCACGGCGCCACCGCGTTGACCCGGATGCCGTCGGCCGCCCATTCGCAAGCCAGGTTGCGGGTCATCTGGTGCAGCGCGGCCTTGGTCATGCCGTAGACCACGCCGCTGCGCACGTGGGTCAGGCCGGAGACGCTGCCGACGTTGACGATGCACGAGGCCGGGTGCCGCGCCAGCAGCGGGTGCGCGTAGCGCGACAGCTCGAAGGCCGAGAACAGGTTGGTCTCGAAGATCGAGCGCCATTCGTCCTCGGTGTAGTCCACCGCCGCCTTGGTGGCGTTGGCGCCGGCGTTGTTGACCAGGACGTGCAGGCCGTCGCCCTGGTCCTCGGCCCAGTCCAGGATCGCCTGGCGGTCGTCGTCGTCGGCCACGTCCGCGGCCATGGCCTGGACGTCCCGCGCCGGATGGCGGTCGGCCAGTTCGTCGCGCGCCTGCTGCAAGGCGTCCTCGCCGCGCGCGACCAGCAGCAGGTCCGCGCCCAGCGCGGCCAGCTCGTGCGCGATCGCAAGGCCGATGCCGGCGCTCGCCCCGGTCACCAGCGCCAGTCTTCCGTCCAGCCGCCAACGGTTGCCGTCCATGGGGCGTAGGATACCTTCCGGTCCCATCGACGGAGCGAACCGATGCATCGACTCATCCGTGCCCGTCCCTGCCTGGGCGTCGCCGCGGCGCTGTGCGCCATCGTCCTGGCCGGGTGCCGCCCCGAGCCGCCGCCGACCGAGCAGCCGCCGGAGCCGCAGGCGCATACCGAACTGCGCGATGCGATCCAGGCGCCGCAGCACAAGGCCGCCGCGGTCGAGGACGCGCTGCAGCAAGGCGCCGCCAGCCAGCGCGCGCAGATCGACGCGGCCGAGGGCGGCTGACGACGCGCCCGGTTCCACCGCCGCTTCTTGCGGGAGCCGGCTTCCGCTGGCGACATCCCGGAGGTCCATGGAAGGCGGCCATGCGCGCAGGGCGGTCGCCGGCGGTACCCGGCTCCTGCATCAAAGCACCGCGGCTGGCCGTGCTACGCCCGCGCAAGCGGGCGCTCCGCCGGCACGATGCCGCGCTACAGCCCGCAGAAACAGTAGGCCAGCGACTTCACCGGCGCGCCGTCGCGGTCCTTGAGCGCGCGCTCGACGAAACGCAGTTGCGCCTCGGTCTCCGGCATGGCGCGGGCCAGCGCGGCGCGGGCCAGGCCCGAGTCCTGCAGCAGCGCCGCGCCCAGGCGGCTGCCGGCGAAGCCGGACATGAACTGCGCGAACGGCGTGGCCGCCTTCTCGATGTAGTGCACCCGGTACTTGCCCTTCTCGCCCAGCTTGGCGCGCGCGGCGGCATCGGCGACGGCATCGGCCAGGCCGCCCAGCGCGTCGACCAGGCCGCGTTCCTTGGCCTGCGCGCCGCTCCACACCCGGCCGCGGGCGACCTCGTCGACCGCCTCCACCGGCTTGCCGCGCGCGGCGGCGACCTTGCCGGTGAAGTCGGCGTAGCCCTTGTCGATCACCGCCTGGATCACCTGGCCCACCGCCGGGTCCAGCGGCCGGGTCACGTCGAAGGCGCCGGCGAAGCGGGTGGTGCCCACGCCGTCGGTGTGCACGCCGATCTTGTCCAGGGTGCGGGTGAAGTTGGGGATCAGGCCGAAGATGCCGATCGAACCGGTGATCGTGGACGGGTCGGCATAGATGCGGTCGGCGTTCATGCTGATCCAGTAGCCGCCGGACGCGGCCAGGTCGCCCATCGACACCACCACCGGCTTGCCGGCCTCCTTCAGCAGCTCGACCTCGCGGCGGATCTGCTCGGAGGCAAACACCTCGCCGCCGGGCGAGTCCACGCGCAGCACCACGGCCTTGACGTGCTCGTCCTCGCGCGCCTGGCGCAGCAGCGCCGAAGTCGACTCGCCGCCGATGCGGCCGGCCGGCTGGTCGCCGCCGGTGATCTCGCCCTCGGCCACCACCACCGCCACCTGCGGGCGCTTGTCGATGGGCAGGCGCCGGGCATCGAGCTGCTGCAGGTAGCCGCCCAGGCCGATGCTGCGGAAGCCCAGGTCCGAATCCTCGTCGGCCACGCCGCGCTCGGCCATCAGCGCCATGACCTGCTCGCGGGTCATCAGGCCGTCGACCAGCTTCTGCTCCAGCGCATACCTGGCCAGGTCGCCGCCGGCGGCGGCGATGCCGGCCGGCAGGTCCTCGATGCCGGCCGCCAGCCGCGCGGCGTCGAGCTTGCGCGCGGCGGCGACGTCGCCCAGGTAGCGCTGCCACAGGTCGTTCATCCAGTACAGGTCCGCTTCCTTGGACTCGGGCGAGGCCGCGTCGAGGATGTAGGGCTCGGCCGCGGACTTGTACTCGCCCACCCGGAACAGGTGCACGTCCACGCCCAGCTTTTCCTGCAGGCCCTGGCGGTAGTACTGGCGGTAGCGGCCCAGGCCCTCCAGCAGCATGCCGCCCATGGGGTCCAGGTAGATCTCGTCGGCCTGCGCCAGCAGCAGGTATTGCGACTGGCCGATGCCCTCGCCGAAGCCCACCACCTGCTTGCCGGCCGCGCGCAGCCCGGCCAGCGCGGCGGAAAGCTCGCGCAGCGAGGCGTAGCCGGAGGGCTGCAGCTTGTCCAGTTGCAGCAGCACGCGCTCGATGTGCTTGTCTTCCTTGGCCGCCTCGATCGCGCGCAGCAGGTCGCGCAGTTGCACCTCGTCGGCCGAGTCGTCGCCCAGCGCCTTGGCCAGCGCGCGGGTCACCGGGTCGGCGGTGAACTGCTCCACCAGCCGCCCTTCCGGCGCGATCACCAGGGTGGTGCGCTCGGTCAGCGGCTTGACCCCGCTGCCGCGGCCGACCGCGGCCACGAACACGATCAGGATCAGGAACAGCAACCCGAAGAACAGCAGGTTCAGGATCAGCCGGCGGGTGAAGTTCATCACGTCCCACAGCCCGACGAAGAAGGCGGCAATGGGATTGCGGCGGGGCAGCGGCGGCGGGTTCATCTGGGGCTCCTGCGGGCGACGACGGGCGTTCCTGGGTTCTTGCGATGCAGCATACCGGCAGCGGGGACGGGTTTCATGCGCCTGAAGTCACCGTGCCGGAAGGTGCGGGGCCGGGCATGGGCACGGGCGCGGGGAGGCGCCGCAGGCTGTACGCCAGGCGCCAGCCCATCAGCACCGCGGCGGCGGCCAGGCCCACGGTCAGCCCGGCCCACATGCCCTGCGGGCCGCCGCCCAGGCCCAGGCCCAGCCAGGCGCCCAGCGGCATGCCCAGGCCCCAGTACGAGGCCATCGCCAGGAACATCGGCACCCGGGTATCGCGCAGGCCGCGCAGGGCGCCGGCGGACATCACCTGGATGCCGTCCGGGAACTGGAACGCGGCCGCGTACAGCAGCAGGACCGAGGCCAGCGCGGCCACCGCCGCGTCGCGGGTGTACACCGCCACGATGGCGTCGTGGCCCAGCAGCAACAGCAGCGCCGACAGGGTCTGGGTGGCCAGCACGATGACGTAGCCGGCGCGCGCGGCGCGGCGCACGCCATCCGGGTCGCCGCTGCCCAGGGCGCGGCCCACCCGCACCGTGGTCGCCTCGGCCAGGCCCATGGGCACCATGAAGCACAGTGCGGCCACGTTGATCGCGATCTGGTGCGCGGCCGCCGGCACCTCGCCCAGCCGTGCGATCAGCAGCGCGGTGACGATGAACAACCCGCCTTCCATCAGCACCGTGATCCCGATGGGCAGCCCGGTGGCCAGCAGCGCGCCGATCACGCGCGGGCGCGGCGCCTCCAGGCGCGCGAACAGCGCCAGCGGCGCGAACCGCCGCGAACGCGCCAGGTAGGCGGCGAACGCCAGCGCCTGCAGCCACATCACCGTGGCCGAGGCCGCGCCCAGGCCGGCCGCGCCCATTTCCGGCAGCGGCCCGGCGCCGAAGGTCAGCGCCCCGCCCAGCGGCGCCAGCACCGCCAGCCCGCCGAAGCCCAGCAGCATGGTCGGCAAGGTCCA
The DNA here is from genome assembly GCF_014202435.1 of Pseudoxanthomonas broegbernensis. Classification (GTDB taxonomy): domain Bacteria; phylum Pseudomonadota; class Gammaproteobacteria; order Xanthomonadales; family Xanthomonadaceae; genus Pseudoxanthomonas; species Pseudoxanthomonas broegbernensis. The sequence goes on from NZ_JACHGU010000005.1 coordinate 311,512, forward strand.
GTGCAAGCCCTCGCTGAGGTAGCGCATGCAGAAGAACAGGATCAGCGCCGGCACGCCCCAGCGCACCGCGTGCGCGAACGCCACCGCGCCGGGAACGATGTCCGGGGCGATGCCGAACGCGCCCAGCGCCAGCGGCACCGCGCTCAGGAACGCGAACATCAGCGCGCCCAGCCCCAGTCCCAGCCACAGCGCCTGGCGGAACAGCGGCGCGATCTCGTGGCGGCGCCCGGCGCCGTCCAGTTGCGAGACCGAGGCGGTCAGCGCGATCAGGGTGCCGATGGGCACCATCATCGGCAGCCACAGCAGCGCGGTGCCCACCGTCACCGAGGCCAGGGTGCGGGTGCCGTGGTGGCCGGCGATGACGTTGTCGACGAAGTTGATCAGGCCGGTGGACACGTGGCCCAGCACCAGCGGCAGGCCGAGCGTGGCGGTGGCGCGCAGTTCGTGGCGCAGGCGCGGCGCCGGCGGGGCGGGCGGATTCATCGAGGGGAGGGCCGAGGAACGCGACGGCGGGGCGCGGCGGCGCCGGTACGGGTCGCGAAGGTGCGCGATTCTACCCGCACGATGGTGTTCAGTGCCCGCCTTGCCGCTCCAGCCAGGCGTCCCATTGCGCCGCCGGCCGCGCCAGCAGCTCGCGGCGCAACCGGTCGCGCGCGGAGGGCGGCGCCAGCCGTGCCAGCTCCGCCAGCCGGGCGCGCTGGGCCGGTGTCATCGCCTTCAGCGCGGCCAGCAGCGGCTCGCGCTCGTCGGCGGCGACGTAGCCGAGCAGGGGATGCAGCGCGGCGTAGTCCGCGCCCAGCGCCGGTCCCAGCCGCCAGCCACGGCGCTCCACCTCGTCCAGTGCCCCGAAGCGCGCCTGCAGGGCGGCGCGCTCGGCCTCGGGAAGGGCCTCCAGGGCCACGGCCGCCTCGCGCAGGCGCGCCTGTTCGCTCGGGTCGAGGCCTTGCCAGGCGGCCCGGCGCGCGGCGGCGCCAGCGGCGCCCGGCGGGTCGATGTCCATGGCCGGCACGGCCTGGCCGGCGTCGCGCTCGATCCGGGGCGCCGGCGCCCCGGCCACGTACCAGGACAGCAGTTCGAGGGCGTCCACCACGGGATCGGCGAGCGTGGCCACCGCTGTCGGGGACCGGCCGGCCCCCGGGTCGGCAATGGATGCGGCGCCGGGCGCTTCCGGCAAGGGTTCGACGAGGATGGGACCGGGGTCGTGGATGCCCGGTTCCTCGGGTTCGGCCTGGGTGACCGGCGCCTCGGCGGGACCGGCGCCCGGCATGCGTTCCCACCAGGTGGCGGCCAGGGCGGCGGCGCAGGCCGACGCGACCAGCAACGCCCAGCGCCAGCGCCGGTCGGGCGACGCGGTCGGGCGCGACGGTCCGGGCGGCGCGGCGGCGCGGCCGGATGGCGGACCAGCGCCGGCCAGGGCCGCCTCGCGCAACTCGGCGATCCGCAACAGCCGGCGCGGCGGCAGCTCGCGCCCGGCCTGCTGCACGGCCTGGGCCATGCGCTGCCAGGCGGCCGCATCCGCGCCGCCGGCCGCGTCGCGCGGACAGGCCTGGCCCAGCCACTGCCGGTAGGTTTCCACGGCCAGGTCCAGGGCATCGGCCGCCGAGGCCTCGTCCAGGCCCGCCGCCAGTCGCAGCAGCAGCGCCCGCCGCGGCCCCGGCGCCAGCCCGGCCAGCCATTCCAGCCCGTCGGGCCATTGCCCGGTGCCTTCCAGCGGGGTGGCCGCCACCAGGCGCCAGAACCGGCCCGGCCAGTGCGCCATCGGCGCGCGTGCCGCCTGCCCCGCGAAGGCGCGGATGGCGGCGGCCAGGGCCGACCCCGCCGCTTCCGTGCGCCCGCTGTGCAGCCACAGGAACAGCCAGGCACGGCGCTCGCTGCCGCGCACGAACGCGGCCAGCGCGGCCGGGGCTTCGTCGGTTCTGCTCAAGGCCATCCCGCGTGCGCAGTCGCCGTCATGGGCGCCGATGATACGGCGCGCGCGCCTGCCGGCCCCGGCTTGACACGCCCGCCGCGGCTGTTCCAGCCCGCTGCTGCAAGGCTTGCGCCGGTTCCGGTTGTGCACAGCGTCATCGTCGATGACAGCCCGGCGCGCGCACCTACGGCGGACCCTGGACGGCCACCATGTTTCACGGCCAAGTTCATGATTTCAATGGATTTAATTGTGTGGCGCTTTTTTGACCAACCCGGGTCGCAGGCTTGTATCTGCGTACTTGCGGCGTGAAGCACCGCTTTGATGCACAAGCTTATCCACAGTTGGTGTGGATAAGCACGAATCTCCAACCGGGGCCGTGGTTTACATCCCATTTATCAGCCTGACCGCAGCAATGCGACGCAACCGCTTTGCGCCGGTCCCGCACCGCCCCCTTAGACTGGCGAGGATGTCCGCCGCCTGCCTCCGCGTCGCCCTGCCCGTCCCGCTGCCGCGCCTGTTCGACTACCTGCCGCCGGACGGCCAGACCGCCGCCGCCGGCGATGTCGGCCGGCGGGTGCGGGTGCCGTTCGGCCCGCGCGAACTGGCCGGCGTGGTGGTCGCGGTGGGGCCTCCCGAGACGGCGGCCGGGCTGCGCCGGGCCCTGGCCTTCGCCGACCCGGCGCCGCTGTTCCACGGCGAGTTGCTGGACTCGCTGCTGTGGCTGGCCCGCTACACCCATGCGCCGCCCGGCGAGGTACTGGCCACCGCCCTGCCGGCACCGCTGCGCGCCGGCGAGCCGCTGCCGGACACGCATGCCTGGGCCTGGGCGCTGACCGAGGCCGGCGCCACCGCCCTGGCCGGCCTGCGCCGCGGCACCCGGCCGCGACGCCTGGCCGAACTGCTGCAGGCCGGCCCCCTGGACGAGGACCGGCTGGACCGGGAGCTGGACGGCTGGCGCCCGGCGGCACGCTCGCTGTCGCGCCGCCGCTTCGCCGAACGGGTGGCCGTTCCCGCCATCGCCCAGACGCCGGCGGCGCAGCCCGGGCCGCTGCCGAACCCGGGCCAGCAGGCCGCCATCGAGGCCATCGCCGCGGTGGAGGGCTTCGCCGCGGTGCTGCTGGAAGGCATCACCGGCAGCGGCAAGACCGAGGTCTACCTGCACGCCATCGCGCAATGCCTGGCGCGCGGCCGCCAGGCGCTGGTGCTGGTGCCGGAGATCGGCCTGACCCCGCAGACCCTGGCCCGCTTCCGCGCCCGCCTCGGCGTGCCGGTGCACGCCCTGCATTCCAACCTCGCCGACGGCGAACGCGCCCGGGTATGGGCGGCGGCCTGGTCCGGGCAGGCGCGGGTGATCGTCGGCACCCGCTCGGCGGTGTTCACCCCGCTGCCCGATGCCGGGCTGATCGTCATCGACGAGGAACACGACGGCAGCTACAAGCAGCAGGACGGCATCCGCTACCACGCCCGCGACTTCGCCCTGGTGCGCGGCAAGGCGCTGGGCGTGCCGGTGCTGCTGGGCAGCGCCACGCCCTCGCTGGAGACCCTGCACAACGCTGGCGCCGGCCGCTACGCGCACCTGCGCCTGCGCCAGCGCGCCGGCGATGCGAGCCCGCCGCAGGTGCGCATCCTCGACGTGCGCAAGCGCCCGCTGCAGGCCGGGCTGGCGCCGGAGACGCTGGAGACGATAGGCGCGGCCCTGCGCGAGGGCGGCCAGGTGCTGGTGTTCAAGAACCGCCGCGGCTACGCGCCGGTGCTGCTGTGCCACGACTGCGGCTGGAGCGCGCAATGCCCGCGCTGCAGCACGCCGCTGCAGGGCACGCCGATGACCGTGCATGCCGGCGGCGGCAGGCTGGTATGCCACCACTGCGGCCACCGCCAGGCGCGGCCGCCGGCCTGCCCGGACTGCGCCAGCCTGGCGCTGCAGCCGCAGGGCATCGGCACCGAGCGGCTGGAGGAACTGCTGGCCGAGCGCTTCGCCGACTGGCCGGTGCTGCGCATCGACCGCGGCACCACCGCCCGCCGCGACGGCCTGGCCAGGCTGCTGGCCGAACTGGGCCAGAAGCCCGGCATCCTGGTCGGCACCCAGATCCTGGCCAAGGGCCACGACCTGCCCAACCTGACCCGCGTGGTCGTGGTCGGCGTGGACGAGGGCCTGTTCTCCACCGATTTCCGCGCCGGCGAGAAGCTGGCCCAGTTGCTGGTGCAGGTGGCCGGCCGCGCCGGCCGCGCGCAACGGCCCGGCCAGGTGTGGTGGCAGACCCACCACCCGGACCACCCGCTGCTGCATGCATTGATCCAGGGCGGCTACGACGGCTTCGCCCGGGACGAACTGGCCCTGCGCCAGGCCGCCGGCTTCCCGCCGTTCGCGCACCTGGCCCTGCTGCGCGCCGAGGCGCAGCAGGCCGAGGCGGCCGGCGCGTTCCTGCAGGCGGCCCGGGACATCCTGCTGGAAGCGGGCGGCCCGGCGGCCGCGCCGATCGACCTGCATGGCCCGATCACCGCGCCGATGGCGCGCCGCGCGGGCCTGTACCGCATGCAGTTGCTGCTGTCCTGCCCGCATCGCCCGGCGCTGCATGCGCGCCTGGACGCCGCGCTGCCGGCGATCCACGCCCTGCCCCAGGCACGGCGCACGCGCTGGTCGCTGGACGTGGACCCGGTGGACCTGTACTGAGCGTTCCGCGTGTTCCGCGCGCGCGGAACGAGGCGGCGCGCGCCTTCAGTTGCCGTTGCCGCGCGCGCCCTTGGCCTCGGGATGGCGCCGGTCGCGCACGTAGATGGCCAATTCCTGGCGGCGCACCTCGAACAGGCCAATCGCGGAAATCAGGTCGCTGAGCTTGCGATAGCCGTAGTTGCGCGGATCGAACGAGGCGCGGTTGGCGATCTGCTTGCCGACGCCGCCCAGCGACGCCCAGCCATGGTCGTCGGCGCCGGCCTCCACCGCGCTGCGCAGCAGGTTGACCAGCTTGGTGTCGCCGCGCAGCTCGGTGCCGGTGCGCGGCTTCAGCGCCGGGGTGCGGGACCCCGCAGCGGCGGCGGCCTGCGCGGCCGCGGCGGACGCCGGCTCCTGCGCGGGGATCGCCGGCTCGGCGTCCGGCTCCGCCTCGCCCAGGGCTTCCACGTAGGTGAACTGCGAGCATGCGTTGACGAAGGGCAGCGGGGTCTTCTTCTCGCCGAACCCGTAGACCTTGGCGCCGCCGGTGAGCAGGCGCATCACCAGCGGGGTGAAATCCGCATCCGAGGACACCAGGGCGAACGCATCCAGCCGCTCGTGGTGCAGCAGGTCCATCGCGTCGACCACCATCGCCATGTCCGACGCGTTCTTGCCCTTGGAGTAGGCGAACTGCTGGATCGGGCGGATCGCGAACTCGTGCAGCACCGCCTCCCAGCTCTTGAGGTTGGGGCTCTTCCAGTTGCCGTAGGCGCGGCGCACGTTGGCCACGCCGTGGCGCGCCACCTCGGCCAGCACCTCGTCGATCTTCGCCGCCGGCGCGTTGTCGGCATCGATCAGCAGGGCGATGCGGGTTTCCTTCTCGGCCATGGTCTTCCTCCGTGGATGGGCGCGTCGCGCGCACCGCCGCAGTGTCGCATGGCAGGGTCGGCGCACGGACCGCGCGCGTGCCAGAATCGGCCCATGGACGCGATCGACACCCGGCTTCCCCACCTGGTCGTGATCGGCGGCGGCTTCGCCGGGCTATGGGCCACGCGCGCGCTGGCCAAGGCACCGCTGCGCATCACCCTGCTCGACCGCAGCAACCACCACCTGTTCCAGCCGCTGCTCTACCAGGTGGCCACCGCGGGGCTGTCGGCGCCGGACATCGCCGCGCCGCTGCGGCACATCCTGCGCCGGCAATGCAACGTCCAGGTGCGGCTGGGCGAAGCCACCGGCATCGATCCGGCCGCGCGCCGGGTGGCACTGGCCGACGGCGGCGCGCTCGGCTTCGACTACCTGCTGCTGGCCAGCGGCGCCACCCACGCCTACTTCGGCAACGACCAATGGGCCGCGCACGCGCCGGGCCTGAAGTCGCTGGACGACGCGCTGCACCTGCGCCGCCAGTTGCTGTTGGCGTTCGAGCGCGCCGAGGCCTGCGACGATCCGGCCGAGCGCGCGGCATGGCTGAGCTTCGCCGTGGTCGGCGGCGGCCCCACCGGCGTGGAACTGGCCGGCACCCTGGCCGAGATCGCCCGGCACACGCTGAAGGACGAGTTCCGCCGGATCGACCCGGCCAGCGCGCGCGTGCGCCTGGTCGAGGCCGGGCCGCGGGTGCTGGCGTCCTTTCCCGAGGAACTGTCGCGCAAGGCGCGGCGCCAGCTCGAACGCCTGGGCGTGGAGGTGTCCACCGGCGTGCCGGTCACCGCGATCGACGGCGGCGGCTACCGCCTGGGCGAGGACTACGTGCACGCACGCACCGTGGTGTGGGCCGCCGGCGTGGCCGCCTCGCCGCTGGCGCGCGCGCTGGGCGTGCCGCTGGACCGCGCCGGGCGGGTGATCGTGGAGCCGGACCTGAGCGTGCCCGGGCACCCGCACGTATTCGTCGCCGGCGACCTGGCCGCGGTGCAGCGTGCCGACGGGCGCCCGGTGCCGGGCGTGGCGCCGGCGGCCAAGCAGATGGGCCGGCACGTGGCCGCGTCGCTCCGCGCGCGCCTGCGCGGCGTGCAGGCCGGCGCGTTCGGCTACCGCGACTTCGGCAACCTGGCCACCATCGGGCGCATGGCCGCGGTGGTGGACCTGCACGGGTTCAAGCTCTCCGGCCTGCTGGCGTGGTGGTTCTGGCTGGCCGCGCACGTGTTCTTCCTGATCGGCTTCCGCAACCGCCTGGTGGTGCTGCTCAACTGGGCCTGGGCCTACTGGAGCTACCAGCGCGCGGCGCGGATCATCCTGGGCCGGGACCGCGAGGGGCCGGTGCCTCCTGCCTGAACCGTCGGGCGCCGCCGGCTTCAGTCGGCGACCAGGCCGGGGAACCGCACGCGCTCCCCCGCCGCGCCGGCCGCAACCTCCAGGGTCACGTTCATCACCGTCGGGTCGTCGCGGTCCAGGGCGACCCGGAAACCCAGTTGCCGGCACATCGCCAGCATGGTCGCGTTCTCGCGCAGCACCTGGCCCTCCACCGCCTTCAGGCCGATGCTGCCGGCGTACTCGATCATGATCCGCATCAACTGCCAGCCGATGCCGTGGCCCTTCAGGTCCGAGCGCACCAGGATGCCGTACTCGCCGCGCTCGTAGTTGGCGTCGGCCAGCAGCCGCACCGCGCCCAGCATCCGCCCGCTGCCCGGCTCCAGCGCCACCAGGGCGATGGAGCGCGCGTAGTCGAGCTGGGTCAGGCGGGCGATGAACTCGTGGCTGAAGTGGCGCACCGCCGAGAAGAAGCGCAGGCGCAGGTCCTCGTCGCTGACCTTGTCGAAGAACGCGCGGAACAGGTCCTCGTCCTCCGGCCGCACCGGGCGCACGGACATGCGCCGGCCGTGGGCCAGCTCCACCTCGCGCTCCCACTCCTTGGGGTACGGGCGGATCACGAAGCGCGAGTGCCACGGCCCCTTCCGCGCCGGCCCCTCGTGCGGGGCGATGGCCACCCGCGCGTCCACCGCGATCACGCCGTCCTTGTCGGCCAGCAGCGGGTTGATGTCCAGTTCGCGCACCTGCGGGATGTCGGCGGCCAGTTGCGCCAGCTTCACCAGCACCAGCGCCACCGCGCGCTCGTCGGCGGCGGGCACGTCGCGGTAGGCCTTGAGGATGCGCGAGACACGGGTGCGCGCGATCAGCTCGTGGGCCAGGCGCAGGTCCAGCGGCGGCAGCGCCAGGGCCTTGTCGTCGATCACCTCCACCGCGGTGCCGCCGCGGCCGAACACCACCACCGGGCCGAAGGTGGCGTCGTCGGCCAGGCCGGCGATCAGTTCGCGCGCCTTGGCCTTGACGATCATCGGGTGCACGGTCACGCCCTCGATGCGCGCCTGCGGGCGCAATTCGCGGGCGCGGGCGAGGATGCCGGCGGCGGCCTCGCGCACCGAGGCCTCGCTGGCCAGGTTCAGGCGCACGCCGTCCACGTCGGACTTGTGGACGATGTCCGGCGAGAGGATCTTCAGCGCCACCGGCGTGCCTTCGGCCAGCAGCGGCGCGGCCGCGGCCACCGCCGCGTCCGGGTCGGCGGCCAGGGTCACCGGGGTGATGGGGATGCCGTAGGCGTCCAGCAGCGCGGTCACCTCCAGCGGGTCCAGCCAGCGCCGGCCCTGCGCCAGCGCCCCGGCCACCACCGCCTGCGCGGCGGCGGTGTCGACCACGAAGTCCTCCGGCAGGCTGGGCGGGGTCTCCATCAGCGCTTGCTGCACCTCGCGGTGGCGGACCAGGTAGGTGTAGCCGCGCACCGCGTCGGCCTCGGTGGCGAAGGTGGGCACGCCGGCCGCATCCAGCCGCGCCAGGGCCCGCTCGCCGCCGCCCAGCCATACGCCCAGCACGGGCTTGGCCGCCGCCGCACCGCCGCGCGGACGCTTCTCCAGGACCGAGGCCACCGCCTCGGCGGCCTCGACCGAGGACGACAGCGCGGTGGGCACGTTCATCACCAGCACCGCGTCGTTGTCGCGGCTGGAGAGCAGGGTTTCCAGCGCGGCGGTATAGCGCTGCGCATCGGCGTCGCCGACGATGTCCACCGGGTTGGCGCGCGACCAGGTGGGCGGCAGCACCGCGTCCAGCCGCTGGACCGTGGCCTGGTCCAGCGCGGCCAGGGTGCCGCCCAGGTCGATCAGGCGGTCCACCGCCAGCACGCCGATGCCGCCGCCGTTGGTGAGGATGGCCAGGCGGCCGCCCGGGGCGCTGCGCAGGTGGCCAAGGGTCTCGGCGGCGGCGAACAGTTCGTCCAGGGCCAGCACCCGCAGCAGGCCGGCGCGGCGGAACGCGGCGTCGTAGACCGCGTCCGAGCCGGCCAGGGCGCCGGTATGGGTGGCCGCGGCCTTGGCGCCCTGCGCGTGGCGGCCGGACTTGACCACCACCACGGGCTTGGCGCGGGCGGCCGCGCGCGCGGCGGACATGAACTTGCGCGCGTGGCGGATCGATTCGATGTACAGCAGGATCGCGCGGGTCTTCGGGTCCTGGGCGAACCAGTCCAGCAGGTCGCCGAAGTCCACGTCCAGCGCGTCGCCCAGCGAGACCACGGCGGAAAAGCCGATCGAGCGCGCCGCGCCCCACTCCACCAGGCCGGCGGCGATCGCGCCCGACTGCGAGACGAGGGCCAGGTCGCCCGGCAGCGGCGCGCGCGCGGCGAAGCTGGCATTGAGCCCGACGTGCGGGGCCATCACCCCCAGGCAGTTGGGGCCGACCACGCGCAGGCCGTGCGGCCGTGCGATATCGCGCAGCCGCTCCAGCAGCGAGCCGGGCCCGTGACCCAGGCCGGCGGTCACCACCACCGCCGCCCGCGCGCCCACGGCGATGGCCTCGGCGATCACGTCCGGCACCGTGGCCGCCGGGGTGGAGACGACCACCAGTTCCGGCTGGAACGGCAGATCGGCCAGCCGCGCGACGGTGGCGATGTCCTCGATCCGCGGATACTTCGGGTTGACCACGCCCACCGGCCCGGCGAAGCCGGCCTGGCGCAGGTTGCGCACCACCGTGCGGCCCACCGAGCGCTCGCGCGGGCTGGCGCCGACCACGGCGACCGAACGCGGGCGGAAGACCGCCTCCAGGGCATAGGTACTCATCGCGCGCGCCTCGTCTCCATGCATGCGCACGATACAGGGCCGGCCGTCTACGGCCCGCCCCCGGACAATATGTCCCATCCCCGCCGCGCGGGCCCGGCCTATACTTCCGGCGAAGGTTTACCCAGCGCTGCGCGCCAGGCGATCCCGCTCCCAGTCCACAGGGCATGGCGACGGCCAGTTTCGTGGGTAACCCGAAACATCCGGCCATGCATTGATCCGGATCAATGCCCGGGTCGCGCCATCGGGGGGATGATTCCCCCGTTCAGACTGAGGAACGGACCGCATGCACAGCGTGCAGGGGACATACAACGACAAGGTGGTGCACCAGTTCGCGGTGGCGACCGTGTTCTGGGGCATCGTCGGCATGGCCGTGGGCGTGCTGATCGCCGCCCAGCTCTACTGGCCGGCGCTGAACTTCGACACCGCCTGGCTCAGCTACGGCCGCCTGCGCCCGCTGCACACCAACGGGGTGATCTTCGCCTTCGGCGGCTCGGTGCTGTTCGCCACCTCGCTGTACGTGGTCCAGCGCACCTGCCACGTGCGCCTGATCTCCGACCGGCTGTCCGCCTTCGTGTTCTGGGGCTGGCAGGCGGCGATGGTCGGCGCGGTCATCACCCTGCCGCTGGGCTACACCCAGGGCAAGGAATACGCCGAGCTGGAGTGGCCGCTGGACCTGCTGATCGCGGTGGTCTGGGTGGCCTACGGCTGGCTGTTCTTCGGCACCCTGGCCAAGCGCCGGGTCAAGCACATCTACGTGGCCAACTGGTTCTACGGCGCCTACGTGATCGCCGTGGGCCTGCTGCACATCGTCAACAACCTGGCCATCCCGGCCGGGCTGTGGAAGTCCTACCCGATCTACAGCGGCGCGGTCGACGCGATGGCGCAGTGGTGGTACGGCCACAATGCGGTGGCGTTCCTGCTCACCGTCGGCTACCTGGCGATGATGTACTACTTCGTGCCCAAGCAGGCGCAGCGGCCGATCTACTCCTACCGCCTGTCGATCGTGCACTTCTGGGCGCTGATCTCCATCTACATGTGGGCCGGCCCGCATCACCTGCACTACACCGCGCTGCCGGACTGGGCGCAGTCGGTGGGCATGGTGTTCTCGGTGATCCTGCTGGCGCCGTCGTGGGGCGGCGCGATGAACGGCATCCTCACCCTGTCGGGGGTGTGGCACAAGCTGCGCACCGACCCGATCCTCAAGTTCCTGATCGTGGCCATCAGCTTCTACATGATCGCCACCTTCGAAGGCCCGCTGCTGTCGATCAAGACCGTCAACTCACTGTCCCACTACACCGACTGGACCGTGGGCCACGTCCACGCCGGCACCCTGGGCTGGGTGGCGATGATCTCCATCGGCTCGCTGTACTCGCTGTACCCGCGCCTGCTGGGCCTGCAAGGCATGTACTCCACCCGCCTGGTGGACGCGCACTTCTGGCTGCACACCCTGGGCGTGGTGTTCTATATCGTCTCGATGTGGATCGCCGGCATCACCCAGGGCCTGATGTGGCGCGCCACCAACGCCGACGGCACCCTCACCTACAGCTTCGTCGAATCCCTGATCGCCACCTACCCCTACTACCTGGGGCGGCTGCTGGGCGGCGTGCTGATCCTGGCCGGCATGTGCCTGATGGGCTGGCACATGTGGCGCACCCGCCAGATGGCGCGCAACCCGGCGCCGCAGCCGGTGATGCCGCCGCACAGCGCCGAAGCGCAGGCCTGAGGAAGACGAGATGGGAATCGCACACGAGAAGATCGAGAAGAACGTCGGCCTGCTGGCCGTGCTGATCGCCGTGGCCGTCTCGCTGGGCGGCCTGGCCGAGATCGTGCCGCTGATGCTGCAGGCCGAGGCGATCGAGCCGGCGCCCGGGGTCGAGCCGTACCCGGCGCTGGAACTGGCCGGCCGCGACGTGTACGTGCGCGAGGGCTGCTACGGCTGCCATTCGCAGATGGTGCGCACGCTGCGCTTCGAGACCGAGCGCTACGGCCACTACTCGCTGGCCGGCGAGTCGGTCTACGACCGCCCGTTCCAGTGGGGCTCCAAGCGCACCGGGCCGGACCTGGCGCGGGTGGGCGGGCGCTATTCGGACGACTGGCACCGGGTGCACCTGACCGACCCGCGCGCGGTGGTGCCCGAATCCAACATGCCCGCGTTCCCGTGGCTGGCCAGGACCGGCGTGGACGGCGGCTCGGTGGCGATGCGGATGAAGGCGCTGCAGCGCCTGGGCGACCCGTACAGCGACGCGCAGATCGCCGCCGCGGCCGCCGAGGTCGCCGGCAAGACCGAGCTCGATGCTGTGGTGGCCTACCTGCAGGGCCTGGGCAGAAACGCGCCGAAGGGGAACTGAGCAGATGATTTCCGGAATCGTGACGCTGCTGTTGCTGCTGCTGTTCGTCGGCATCTGGGCCTGGGCCTGGCTGCCGCGCAACCGCGCCGGCTTCGACGAGGCCGCGCGCCTGGCGCTGGACGACGCGCCGGCCGAGGAGGACCGGGCATGAGCACCGGCTGGTCGTGGTACGTCATCGCCCTGGTGGTGCTGAACCTGGGCGGCTGCACCTGGCTGCTGTGGTGGACGGCCAAGCGCCGCCCCGGCGACCCCAAGCCCGAGGACACCAGCCATTACTGGGACGGCGACATCACCGAGTACAACAAGCCGATGCCGCGCTGGTGGATCATCGGCTTCTACATCGCCCTGGCCTTCGGCGTGGTGTACCTGGCCTGGTACGGCGGGCTGGGCGGCTACCCGGGCCTGAGCCGCTGGAGTTCGGCGGGCGAGCACGACCGGGCCAAGGCCACCGCCGATGCGCGCCTGGAGGAGACCTTCTCCGCCTACCGCGGGCGGGCGCTGCCGGACCTGGCGGGCGATCCGCGCGCGCGCGCGCTGGGCCGTTCGATCTTCGCCAATACCTGCGCCACCTGCCACGGCTCCTCGGGCCAGGGCGCGATCGGCTACCCCGACCTGACCGACGCCATCTGGCACTGGGGCGGCGCGCCCGAGCGGATCCTGGAGACGGTGCTGGACGGCCGCGAGGGCGTGATGCCGGAGTGGGGCACGGTGCTGGCCGGCATGGGCGGCCCGGAAGCGGTGGACTACACCATCGCCTACGTGCGCACCCTCTCGGCGCCGGAGACGCTGCAGAACAACTACATGGCCGCCCAGGGCCGGAAGCTGTACGAGGGCGTGTGCGTGGCCTGCCACGGCGTCGACGGCACGGGCAACCCGGACATCGGCGCACCGGACCTGACCGACGACTACTGGATGTACGGCAGCAGCCGCGAAAGCCTGCGCAAGACCATCGCCGAGGGCCGCCACGGGGTCATGCCCGCCCACCGCGACCTGCTGGGCGAAACCCGCGCGCGCCTGGTCGCCGCCTACGTGTGGTCGCTGTCCAACGGCGCCGCGGCGGCCGACTGAGGCCGACGATGAGCGCACCGGACTTCGACCATCCGCCCCGCCCGCTGGTACAGCGGGTGGGCGCGATCCTGTGGCCCAGCTTCTTCGCCGCGGGCGTGGCGACGATGGTGTTCTTCGCCTTCGTCGACCCGACCGAGCTGGGGCGCATCACCTTCCCGCACGTCGAGCTCACCCGCGGGGTCGGCTACACCATCGGGTTCTTCACCTTCTGGCTGGCGACCGCGTCGTCCAGCCTGTTCACCTGGATCCTGCTGCGACCCTCGAGCCGCTTCAATGGCCCCAGGCGCTAGTCCAAGGCGGGTTGCACGTTGAGCAAGTCCATCGATATCGAAGTGGTCGACGCGGGCGGAGATTCGCTCTACGTCAAGGAGCGCAAGGTCTATCCGCGCGACGTCTCCGGCCGCTTCGACCGCCTGCGCAAGGCGGCGGTGTTCTGGCTGCTGGGCATGTACTACCTGTTCCCGTGGCTGGGCTGGGACGGCCGCCAGGCGGTGCTGTTCGACCTGCCGGCGCGCAAGTTCCACGTGTTCGGGCTGACCTTCTGGCCGCAGGACTTCAGCCTGCTGGCGATGCTGCTGGTGATCCTGGCGCTGACCCTGTTCTTCGTCACCGCGCTGGCCGGGCGGCTGTGGTGCGGCTACGCCTGCCCGCAGACGGTGTGGACCGAGGTGTTCCTGTGGATGGAGCGCTGGACCGAGGGCGACCGCCCCAAGCGGATGAAGCTCGACGCCGGCCCCTGGACCCGGGAGAAGGTGCTGCGCAAGGGCGCCAAGCATTTTCTATGGATCGCGTTCTCGCTGTGGACCGGCTTCACCTTCGTCGGCTTCTTCACCCCGATCACCGGCCTGGGCGCGCGCCTGTGGCCGTTCGCCTGGAACGGCTGGGAGACTTTCTGGGTGCTGTTCTACGCCGGCGCCACCCTGGGCAACGCCGGCTTCCTGCGCGAGCAGGTGTGCAAGTACATGTGCCCGTACGCGCGCTTCCAGAGCGCGATGTTCGACCGCGACACCCTGATCATCGCCTACGACCCGATGCGCGGCGAACCGCGCGGCCCGCGCAAGCGCGGCCTGGGCAGCGTGCTCGAGCGCGCCCGCGGCCTGCTGGACGCGCGCGCCGCCTACGACTACGTGTTCCGCGCCAGCCACCACCCCAGCGCGGCCGCCAGCCGGCTGCAGGCCGCCGGCACGATCATGCTCGGCGACGCCGGCGAGCAGGCCGCGCCGCTGCCCAGGTTCGAGCCCGAGCAACTGGGCGACTGCGTGGACTGCACCGTGTGCGTGCAGGTGTGCCCGGTGGGCATCGACATCCGCAACGGCCTGCAGTACGAGTGCATCGCCTGCGGCGCCTGCATCGACGCCTGCGACGAGGTGATGGGCAAGGTCGGCTACCCGAAGGGACTGATCCGCTACACCACCCAGAACGCGATGGAGGGCGGCAAGGCCCGGGTGCTGCGCCCGCGCATCCTGATCTACGCACTGCTGCTGGTCGCGCTGGTGACCGGCTGGGCCTGGGGCATCGGCAACCGCAGCCCCTTGATCGCCGACGTGCTGCGCGACCGCAACGCCCTGTACCGGGTGCAGGCCGACGGCGTCGACAACGGCTACACGCTGAAGCTGGCAAACAAGACCGAGCGCGACGCGGTATACATCGTGCGGGTGGAATCGGCCACGCCGGGCCTGGCCCTGCGCGGCGGCCCGCGCGAAGTCGCAGCCGGCGCCGGCGAGGTGATCGCCGAGGGCCTGGACGTGACCGCGCCGGCAGGCACCGGCGGCCGCCATGAGCTGCGCTTCGTGATCGAGTCCAAGGACGGCGACGTGCGCGCCCAGGTGGACACCACCTTCTTCGGCCCGATGTGAGGCAGACCCCATGACCGACGACCGCTCGCCCGAAACCGCCAGTTCGCCCTGGCGCCAGCCGATCGTGTGGCTGGTCATCGCGCTGGTGGCCGCGTCGGTGATCGGCGGCGTGGTCATGGTGACGGTGGCCGGCCGCGATGGCCCGATGGACGCGGTGCCCGACCGGGTCCAGCGCACGGGCCAGGTGCAGCAGAGCGACCTCGGCCCCGACGCGCGCGCCGCCGAACTGGACCTCAGCGCGATCGTGCGAGTGGACCGGGAGGCCGGCGTGGTGGAAGCGCTGCCGGTGACCGGCCGGTTCGACCGCGCCGCGCCGCTGGCGCTGCGGCTGCATCATCCGCTGCGCGCGGCCGAGGACCTGTCGCTGCGGCTGCAACCGACCGATACCGGCTGGCGTGCCGAGGCGGCCCTGGACCTGGGCCACGACTGGCTGCTGCAGCTCGGCCCGGACGACGGAGGCTGGCGCCTGCGCGGCCGCCTGCCGCGCGGCCAGCTTGCCGCGCGCGCGGACCCGGCCGTGGGCGGCGAAAGCCCCGACGACGCGCCCGACGCGCCAGCGCCCTGAGTTCGCCATGAACGCCACGGCGGCCTGCCACCACTGCGGCGAGCCCCTGCCCCGGAGCCCGGCATGGGCGGAACTGGATGGCGTGCGCCACGGCTTCTGCTGCACCGGCTGCGCCGCGGCGGCGCAGTGGATCGGCCAGGCGCGGCTGCAGGACTACTACCGCCTGCGCAGCGAACCGGCCGCGCGCGTGGGCACCGAGCTGCCCGAGATGGCGCTGTGGGACCGCGAGGACCTGCTCGCCGGCCACACCCGCCAGGTCGAGGGCGGCCGCGAGATCACCGTGCTCACCGACGGCATGCGCTGCGCCGCCTGCGCCTGGCTGATCGACCGCGCGGTGGGCCGCGAGCCGGGCGTGCACGAGATCAGCGCCAACGCCATCACCGGCCGCATCCGCATCGCCTGGGACCCCGCACGGGTGCGGCTGTCGCGGCTGCTGGCGCGGCTGGCCGCGCTCGGCTACCGGCCCTACCTGGCCACCGGCGAGGCCCGCGAGCGGGCGCGCCGCAACGAGCGCAACCGCGCGCTGGTGCGCATCGGCATCGCCGGCATCGGCTCGATGCAGGCGATGATGTTCGCCGAGGCGCTGTACCTGGACTTCAACGGCACCATGCCGCTGCCCACCCGCGACTTCTTCCGCTGGATCACCTTCCTGGTCTCCACCCCGGTGGTGTTCTGGGCCGGCTGGCCGTTCATCGCCGGCGCCCTGCGCGAGCTGCGCCACCTGCGCCTGGGCATGGACACCCTGGTCGCCGGCTCCACCCTGCTGGCCTGGGTGGCCAGCGTGTGGGGCACGGTCACCGGCGCCGAGCACGTGTGGTACGACGCGGCGGTGATGTTCGTGTTCCTGCTGCTGGTGGCGCGCCAGCTCGAACAGCGCGCACGCGGCATCGCCAGCGCGCAGGTCGACGCCCTGGCCCGGGCCCGGCCGGCCTTCGCCACCCGCGAGCGCGACGACGGCGGCCGCGAGCCGGTGCCGCTGGCCTTGCTGGCCCCCGGCGACGTGGCCTGGGTGGCGGTGGGCGAGCCGGTGCCGGCCGACGGCATCCTGCTCGACGCCGATGCCCGCTTCGAGGAGGCGCTGCTCACCGGCGAGTCGACCGCGGTGGACAAGCGCGCGGGCGAGCCGGTATACGCCGGCACCGCCTGCCGCGAACACCCCGCGCGCGTCCGCGTCACCCGCGTCGGCGACGACACCCGCCTGGCCGAGCTGGCGCGGCTGGTCGAACAGGCGCAGGCGCAGCGCCCGCCGCTGGCGCGCAGCGCGGAGAAGATCGCCAGCGGATTCGTCGCCGGGCTGCTGCTGGCCGCCGTGGCGGTATACGCATGGTGGCGGGTCCACGACCCCTCGCGCGCCTTCGAGGTGGTCCTGGCCCTGCTGGTGGTGAGCTGCCCCTGCGCGCTGTCGCTGGCGGTGCCCGCAGCGCTGGCCACCGCCCATGGCGCGCTGGCCCGGCTCGGCGTGCTGGCGGTGCGGCCCGGAGCGCTGGACCGGCTGGCGCAGGCCACCGACGTCGTGTTCGACAAGACCGGCACCCTCGGCGACGGCCGCCCGCGCCTGCTGTCGGTGGACCAGTGCCGGGGCCTCGACGAGGACCAGGCGCGGCGCATCGCCGCCGCGCTGGAGCGCGACAGCCGGCATCCGCTGGCGATGGCGTTCGCCGCCGTCGACGACCCGCCGCAGGCGCAGGCGGTGCGCGCGGTCGCCGGCCGCGGCATCGAGGGCGTGGTGGAGGGCCGCCACTACCGGCTCGGCCAGGCCGGCTACGCCACCGGCGGCGGCGACGACGGCGCGCTGTGGCTGGCCGGCGGCGACGGCGCACGCGCGCGCTTCGTGGTGGCCGAGGGCGAGCGCGCCGATGCCGCCCGCGCGGTCGACCGCCTGCGCGGCCTCGGCCTGCGCCTGCACCTGTCCAGCGGCGACGCCGCCCGCAACGTGCAGGCCTTCGCCGCGCGCCTGGGCATCGCCGACGCGCACGCGCGGCAGTCGCCGGAGGACAAGCTGGACTACGCCCGCACGCTGCAGGCCCAGGGCCGGGTGGTGGCGATGGTCGGCGACGGCCTCAACGACGCCCCGGTGCTGGCCGGCGCCGACGTCTCCATCGCCATGGGCGACGGCGCCTCGCTGGCGCACCGCGCCGCCGACCTGGTCACCACCGGCGGCGGACTGCTGCGGATCCCGGCCGCGATCGCACTGGCGCGCAACACCCATCGCATCATCCGCCAGAACCTGGCCTGGGCGCTGGGCTACAACCTGCTGGCCCTGCCGCTGGCCGCCGCGGGATGGGTCACGCCGTGGCTGGCGGCGCTTGGCATGGCCCTGTCCTCGCTGGCGGTGACCCTCAATGCGCTGCGGCTGGCGCGGCTGGCGCCGGAACCGGTCCCGGCCGCGATGCCGGCCTCCGCACCCGTGCCCGCGCAGGTGCCGCGATGAACATCCTGCTGTTGCTGATCCCGATCAGCCTGCTGCTGCTGGGCGCCGCGGTGGGCGCCTTCGTCTGGGCGGTCAGGCGCGGCCAGTTCGACGACCTCGACACGCCGGCGCTGGATATCCTGGACGAGCACGACCGCCCCGCGCCCCCGCTCGCCAGTTCCGCACCCGTAGCCTCCGACAATTTCCCGGCGGCCCCTGCTTCGCCAGAGCCGGTCTTGCCTGATCCAACACCGCCGGACCCCACTCCGTCCGGTTCCGCTCCGCCCGATCCGGCCTTGCCCGATCCGACCGCCTCCGCCCGGGAACCGCGCCCGCCGCGTGGCGGCTGACGCGCATGCCGGTGGACCTGCCGACCCTGCTCGCCTCGCTGGTCGCCGGCCTGCTCGGCGGCCTGCATTGCGCGGTAATGTGCGGCGGCATCGCCACAGGCTTCCCGGCCATGGCGCCGGGGCGGCCGCTGGCGGTGGCCTGGCAGGCCAACCTGGGCCGGATCGGCGGCTACGTCCTCGCCGGCACCCTGGCCGGCGGCCTGGGCGGCGGCGTGCTGCGGCTGCTGCGGATCGACGCGCTGGCCTTCGGCGTGCGCATGGCCGCCGGGATCGCACTGATACTGGTGGCGCTGCGCCTGCTCGACCGCGGCGGCCGCCTGGCTTTCCTGGCCAGGCCCGGCATGCAGGCCTGGCGCTGGCTGCGCCCCCTGCACCGCCACTTGCTGCCGGCCGACCGCGCCTGGCGGCGGATCGCCCTCGGCGCGCTGTGGGGCTGGATGCCCTGCGGCCTGAGCCTGAGCTTGCTCACCGTGGCCTGGCTGCAGGCCAGCGCCGGCGGCGGCGCGGCGGTGATGGCCGCCTTCGGCCTGGGCACCCTGCCGATGATGCTGCCGCTGACCTGGTCCGGCGCACGCCTGGGCGGCTGGCTGCAGCGTCCGCGCCTGCGCGTGGCGATGGCCTGCATCGTCCTGGGTGCGGGCCTGCTTACCCTGGCGGCGCCTTGGCTGATGCAGGTGCCGGCGCTGCACGGCCCGCTGGCCGCCTTGGGCTGCCGCCCACCTGCTGGCTAAGGTCGCCGGACCCTCGGACATCGTTCGCCTGCGGCGGGAGCACAAGCATCGCATCCCGCGCCCGATGCCGTGCAACCGTACCTGGGCGCTGGACCTGACCGGCAAGGCCGACCTCTCGGGCCGGCTGCGGATGATCCTGGGGCTGGTCGATCATGGCTCGCGTGCCTGCGGTGCGTTCCGGACGTTCGGCCTGCCTGCGTGTATCCGGGTGGACAACGAGGCGTGTTTCAACTCGCGGTTGATGAAGGGTGCGCTGGCGATGCTGGGCATCGCACTGCAAACCACCCAGCCCCATTGCCCCTGGCAGAACGGGCGCATCGAGCGGTTCTTCGGCACGCTCAAGCGGCACCTGGACAGGATCGCCGTAGCCGACCGCGACGACCTGCATTGCAAGCTGGTGGAGTTCCGGGCCTGGTACAACCATGCGCGGCCACATCAGCACCTGGGCGGGCATACGCCGGCCGAGGTGTGGGACGGCAGGACCAAGTCCACGCGATGCCCCAGGTTCGTGAGCTTTTGGGATGGCGCGATCACCGGCTGGTGGTTCCCGCCGTAGCTGGGAACGGAAGCTCCAGCAAGGCACGCGCAAGGGCAACGACGACTGTCCACGGGCAGGCTGCGCGATGAGCAGGGAAATGCCTGGGCATGGGCAGGAATTCATCAGGAAGCGTTCAATCGGAGGCAGGAAGACAGGAAGACAGGCGGCTTAGCACCTGAAAAAAACCCTCCCGCTCGACTGAAAAATCCTGGCTCATGGCTGGGAAAATGCTTGCGGACAGTGGACGGGACACCTAAAACAATAGGTCTCTGAATTCATCACTAACCATCTCACCATCAAAACTATTACAAGATATTGCCTCATCAATAATCCACTGGACAAAGACATCAGTTACCTCCTCAATTCCTTCCGGGAGAACATCCCCGCTTTCTAAAAAAGCACACCAAGCCGCATAAGAAACAACCCCCCCTACCACATTGAAAGCATGATCTGTGCTTTTTGGATTTCCCGAATCCACAAAAACCAATAGGCCATGATCGTTTTCATCCTGAAGGACATCTAAAAAGTCCTCTCCGGTGACCAATCTCCCATCAATCATCCCTTCATTGACCCACACGGATACTAAATTTATTGCCAAATTCGCCAAATATTCCCCAGCCTGATCCCCCTCAAGATCAGACAAAACCATTCTAGCCATCACAAGAACAAGATTAACTCGTTCTCTTGCTGGAAGGCGCGAGAACTTCTCAATATTCAATTTCATTCGCATCACTTCTCCTCCGCCCTCACTCTATTTCCACCCCTAATAACAATTATCGATCCAGTTCTTGGGACTTTCCCACCCTTCGGCTCAACTGTCACTCTA
Organism: Pseudoxanthomonas broegbernensis; assembly: GCF_014202435.1. GTDB lineage: Bacteria > Pseudomonadota > Gammaproteobacteria > Xanthomonadales > Xanthomonadaceae > Pseudoxanthomonas > Pseudoxanthomonas broegbernensis. The sequence continues at coordinate 331,796 of NZ_JACHGU010000005.1, forward strand.
ATAGTTAATCCTGGATATTTATTGCTCAATTGCTTCAAAACACCCGGAGGAACATTAGGATTCTCCAAGCCTTGCACGCAGGTAGGGCAAACGCCGGTTGGATTTGAGATATGAATACTCAAAGTTCTCCCATCTAAGTCAGATGGACTCAAGCCCTGTCTTTCAACTGCAGATACAACTTTATTAGCAATATCTTCTTCTGCATGGTTCTTAAATAGAGGGGACGGATTTGGCGATGCAATCTCCCCTTGGCTCATCCGAGGCAAACCGGCGGCATTACGCACTGCTGGCGAAGCGCCTTCAATAACACCGCCCAATCCCGGAATATCCGTCCTTGCTACTGCAATTGTATTAATTTCTTTCGGCAGCCCAAGCCTCTCCCTATATAGATGCAAATCTTCTGATCCAACGCTTATTGAATTCGTCTTTTTTACATCCAGGCTACTAGCGACCTTAGCGTCTTCAACAATAACTGGAACCGGGTTCAACCCCACCCTGCTTGACTTAGCCTGAATTTCACCAAATATCGGAGAAATTCCGGCTTTCGGCAGAATAAACGACGATCCAATCTGAGCAATCTGCCCAGCAGTCAGTGCAACCTTGTCTCGTGTTTCGTCACTTGCCCCCGCTGCAATAGCACCCAAATAGGCCGCTCCTGCAAAAGGACTACTCGCCAGCGTGTCATAGACAGACAGGAAGCTAGAAATCCTCAGCCCTGCAGGCGTAAGCGACTCATTAGGGTTATCCACATAGCTGAGCCCGGCCTGCCTACGGGCATCCCTGTATATGCTCTCGTTCTCGCTCTGAGCATGCCCCCAAAAACGATCCGAAAACGTGAAGTTATCGCTTACATACGCCTTCATTTCCTCATTAAGACCGGCGTACTGATACGAGTTCATCGCGGGCGCTTCTCCTTGGACAAGCTTCCACGTCGCCTCACTACCCTCCTGAAGGAAGTAATTGCCCAGGTAGACATTGAGGTTTTCCATCTCTGCAACGGTCAATTCCGCCCCGGATTGGAGCTTGCGAAGCAACCCGTCACTGATCTGGTCTGCAACCTCCAGAAGCACCAGATCGCTGGCTTCCTGTCTGGTCAGATCACCTGACTTCTTGGATTTCTCACGCAATTCGTCAAGCCGTGCTTGGTCTTCGCGTCCAAGGATGTTGTTCTCCACCGCATTCCCAGCGATGTTGCTCCCCGTCGCCGCCTCGCCCAGGTTCCCGCCCGTCAACCCGCCAGCCAGTGCGCCGAGGGCCTGCGACAACCCCAGCAAGGCTTGCTTCTGTGCTTCGTCCAGGTCGGCCGGGTCGGTGGTGCCGTACAGCTTCTGGGTCAGGTACTTGGCTGCCAGTTCGCCGCCCGCCGCGGCCAGCGCACCGCCCGCGGCCGAGGTGCCGTTGGCCTCCGCCAGCAGTGCGCCCAGCAGCGCGTGGCCGATCAGTTGCGCCGCCGCATTCGGGTCGCTGCCGTGGTTCTCGTCGAACTTCTGGCCGATCAGCTTGGCCGCATACGGGGCCAGTGCGTTGGCCGCCACCTGCGTGGCATCTTGCCCAGCTACGCTCCCCACCAACGCGGTAGTCACCACCTGCAGGGCACGGCTGTAGTCCCCGCCCACGCCCCATTGCTGCTGCGTGGCATAGGCCTCCTGGTAGTCGGCGCTGTGGGTCAGCACGTAGGCCTGCTTGCTCTGCTCGTCCAGCGCGTCGAACTTGGTCCGCGCCTCGCCTTCCAGGCCCTCCACATAGGCGGTGTAGACGGTGTCGGCCTGGGCCTGCGCATGCG
>NZ_JACHGU010000006.1 GCF_014202435.1 Pseudoxanthomonas broegbernensis
TCGAGCAGGTCGGGATCGTCAGTGGCACGCAGCCGACGACAGCGATCGTGGATCTGGGTTATCGGGGACGGGAGATCGAGGGCGTCCAGGTGCTGTACCGGGGCAAGCCGAAGACGCTGACGCGGCGGCAGTGGGCGTGGGTGAAGCGGCGACAGGCGGTGGAGCCGGTGATCGGGCATCTGAAGGACGACTGCCGGCTGCGTCGCTGCCATCTCCAGGGTGCTGAAGGCGACGCCCTGCACGTGATCGCCTGCGCGGCCGGCTACAACATCCGCTGGCTGCTGCGGTGGATCGTGTTTTTGTGTGCCTGGATCCGGGAGTGCCTGTTGCCGTCGGCGGCTCGCAGCTCAGGTGCGCGCGTCGCAATGGCCTGCTGAAGCGGATACTTCAGGGGTGACTACTGAGAGATCACAGCTAGGCTACAACGCGCTGAACGAGCGCACGTGGAAGCAGATAGCGACCCTGGGCACCACCCGTTTCGTGTACGGGCCCAACAGCACGCTGCTGGGCGAGCGACGGGCAGTGGACCAGCTACCTGTGGTTCGGGGGGCGAGTTGGTCGGCATGGTCCGGGGCACCACGCTGTACTACATCCATGGCGACCACCTGGGCCGGCCGGAGATCGTGACCAGTACCGGCAAGGCGGTGGTGTGGCGGGCCAGCAACTACGGCTGGGACCGGGCGGTGACCACGGACAGCATCGGCGGGCTTAACATCGGCTTCCCGGGGCAGTACTACGATCAGGAAAGCAACCTCTGGTACAACATGAACCGGTATTACGACGCCCGGCTGGGGGCTTATACGCAGGTCGATCCGATCGGGCTGGCGGGTGGGTTGAATCCGTATGTCTATGTGTCAGGAAATCCAATCAGCCAGACTGACCCACTTGGTCTGAAGGACTATACCGAATGTGAAACCGAAGCCCTGCTAAACCAAGAAAGGATGGATGCCGAGTCAGCTCCATTAGTAGCGACAGCAAAGCTATTTAACAACCATCGGGCAGGCGGAACGTTTGATTTCGCCCATAACCAACTCCCTGGTCAGAATGACACCTTCAACGTCGGTGGTACGATCTACAACGCGAGCCAATTTGGCAATTTCATCGCGGGTTATGGCGGGGCTTATTTCGGGGGTGCTGCCGGCGTCGGTATAGTCAAAGGTGCAGGTTTTTCCATGAACGCCATGGAAGGCGGAGTTAACTTTGCCTTACGACGAGAAGGGCGCCAATTCGATGGCGATCGTGGAAGCCGGCCCTACATTGATGCAGGTGCACAACGAGCCTACGGAGAAATGGCGAACGGCAGCGGCCCTGGCTGCGGGTGCGGGCAATGAAGCCTATCTGGTTGCTTGCGATTGTCTTCGTGCTGACATTTCTTGTTGGGGTATTTAGTAAGAAGCTACTGCTACGGAATTGCGCAGCGGTAGTTCTATTCTTGGTTATCGCTATCGGCGCAACGCTATTTTTTGAAGTAAGCGTAAGAATTGTTTTGGACAACGCCTACCAAAGCACAGAAATCTCGGAAGGTTTCATCTTAGGCGTGCGTCGGCTATCTGGGTGGTTTTCTTGGAGTCGGATAGTTGTGGTTTTCGCAGCACTGGGGCTCCTGATCATCGCTCTTCGCAAACCGCCCACCTGAACATCTATGCCTATGTTGATGGCAACCAATTAGCTTCATTGATCCTTACGGATTGACCTCCTCCCTGTAATTCGGACCATCCAGAAGTAGAGGATTGGGCGACACTCCGCCCCGAGGAGGGCCCGTCGCCATGAAGAAGTCGAAGTTCACCGAAGAGCAGATCGCGTTCGCCCTGAAGCAAGCCGAAAGCGGAGCGTCCGTCGAGGAGGTCTGTCGCAAGCTGGGCATCAGCCAAGCCACGTTCTATGCCTGGCGCAAGAAGTTCGGCGGGCTTGGCGTGGCCGAATTGCGCCGTCTGCGCCAGCTCGAGGAGGAAAACCGCAAGCTCAAGCAGTTGGTCGTCGACCTGAGCCTGGACAAGGTCATGATGCAGGATGCCTCGTCAAAAAAGCTCTGAGGCCCACGCAGCGCAAGACGCTCGTGCGCCATCTGCTCGACCGGTACCGCATCGGCGTGCGCCGTGCCTGCGAGGTCGTCAGGCAGAGCCGTTCGGCGTGGTACTACCAACCCCGGGAGAATGATGATGCGCCCCTGCTTCGACGGATCGAGGAGATCGCCGCCACACGGGTCCGCTACGGCTTCCGCCGGATCTTCGTGCTGCTGCGCCGGGAAGGCTGGAGGGCCAACCACAAGCGCGTGTACCGGCTGTACTGCCAGGCCGGACTCAACCTGCGGCGCAAGCGGCCTCGTCAGCGCAAGGCCGCGGCCCATCGCCTGGAGCGCGCCGTGCTGACGGCGCCCAACCAGGCCCGGAGCATGGACTTCGTGGCCGACGCCCTGTTCGACGGTCGCCGCTTCCGGGCCCTGACAGTCGTGGACAACTTCACCAAGGAGAGCCTGGCCATCGAGGTCGACCAGCAGCTCAAGGGTGAGGACGTCGTGGCGGTCATGGAACGGCTCAGGCACCCACGTGGGGTGCCGCAGCGGATCCAGACGGACAATGGCAGCGAGTTCATCTCGATCGTGGTGGATCGCTGGGCCTACGACCACGGCGTGACCATGGACTATTCCCGCCCGGGCAAGCCCACCGACAATCCGTTCATCGAGTCGTTCAACGGCAGCTTCAGGGACGAATGCCTCAACACGCACTGATTCCTGTCGTTGGATGACGCCCGTCAGAAGATCGAAAACTGGAGGGTCGATTACAATCATTTCCTGACGCACTCGTCGATCGGCGACGTCCCGCCCGCCGAGTTCGCCGCCCGGTTCACCCCCCAACCCAAGGCCGAATTTTTCCAGTTCTGCTCGGGCCTAATGCGGGGAGGAGGTCAATCGGTCGCCTAGGTCCTCCGCAATGTGGATGCTGCCCGGGGCCCAGTTGTTCGGTATGATCTATCATGATTGACAATGGAGTCGAAAAAGTCGTCGCCTCGCAAATCGCTCCATCTTCCGCCCTAGAAAAATCTTTGAGCGGCTGGCGGTAAAAGCGACGGTAAGGCTCCATGCCGATCACAGCCAATCCCTTTAACCACGCGGACTTGCGTGGCTTGTTGATGATCGAGTGGGGAGTGAGCGGCGCAGCCGCCGGCATGGTCCACGCCTGACAACAACACAAGGAGCAGTCCATGCATTCCAGACCCTTCGGCCGTACCGGCCGCGATGTCGGCCAGATCGGCTTCGGCGCCTGGGCGATCGGCGCCGCCTGGGGCGAGGTCGACGATTCCGCGTCGGTCGCCGCGCTGCACGCCGCGCTGGACGCGGGGCTGGACTTCATCGATACCGCCGACGTCTACGGCGACGGCCATTCCGAGCGCCTGATCGCCCGGGTACTGAAGGAGCGCGGAGGCGAGCGGCCGTTCGTGGCGACCAAGGCCGGCCGCCGGCTGCCGCAGCAGACCGTGGAAGGCTACAGCGCGGCGAACCTGGAGGACTGGATCGACCGCAGCCTGCGCAACCTGGACGTGGAGCGCCTGGATCTGCTCCAGTTGCATTGCCCGCCCACCGATGCCTACTACCATCCGGACGTGTTCGAGCGCATGGAGCGCCTGGTGGAGCGCGGCAAGGTCGCCCACTACGGGGTGAGCGTGGAGCGGGTGGAAGAGGCGCTGAAGGCGATCGAGTACCCCGGCGTGGTCAGCGTCCAGATCATCTACAACATGTTCCGCCTGCGCCCGGCCGAGTTGTTCTTCCGCCAGGCGCAGCGCCGCGAGGTGGCGGTGATCGTGCGGGTGCCGCTGGCCAGCGGCCTGCTCAGCGGCAAGTTCGGCCCGGATACCCGCTTCGAGTCCAACGACCACCGCCAGTTCAACCGTCACGGCGAAGCCTTCGACGTGGGCGAGACCTTCTCCGGCGTGCCCTACGAGGTGGGCCTGGCGGCGGTGGAGAAACTTCGTCCGCTGGTGCCGGAAGGCGCGACCCTGGCACAGCTCGCGCTGCGCTGGATCCTGATGGACCCGGCGGTGACCGTGGTCATACCCGGTGCGCGCAACACCCGCCAGGCGCTGGGCAACATCGCCGCTTCGGCGCTGCCGGCGCTGCCGGAGGACACCATGCAGGCGGTGGCACGGATCTACGACGAGGACATCCGGCCCTACGTGCACCAGCGCTGGTGATCCGCAAGCGCCGGCGATGCGGGGGAGTCCGGTAGGGTACGGGCAGCATCCGCTCCGTGCGCCCGCCGGGCCGTCCTCGGCATGATCGATGCGCGCCATTCGTCCGCCATGCCCGCGGACGCTCGCATCCCGCGCATGCCGGGGGCACCATGGACTTCCGCCCAGGAGAACCCCGCCATGCGCGTGCTGCGTGTTCGGATGCGACTCCCCATCCTGTGCCTGCTCCTGCCGTTGGCGGCGTGCGGAGCGGACGATGGGTCCGGTGGTTCCCCGCCTGTTCCCGAAGCCGCCACGCCGACGCCGGCATCGGTGCAGGAACGGCCTGCCGATGCGCTTGCCGGCGACCTGGTCGCATCGATCAACGAGCCGTTCTGGCAGGCGCGCGTGGAGGCGCGCGCATTGCAACTCGGAGGCGTGGACCAGGAATCGCCGCGCTGGCTGGACATCGTGGAGGACGTGCGGCAGGCGCGCCTGCGCCGGATCCTGGCCCGCGACGCCATCGGCGAGGTGGAGTTGCGGGTGGAAGATCTTCCCTGCGAGGACAGTATGTCCGGCGCCCGTTTTCCCTTCAGCGCCCTCCTGTCCATCGCCGACGGCGACGCGGTCGCCGGTTGCGCACGGCCGGCATCGATGCCGCAGCCGCGCGAACCGGGCTGAGCGACGCCCGCGGGCACCGTGCATCCGGGCGCCCGCGGACGGCGCTGGCTAGAATGGGCGGTTCCACGCCAGTGCAGGTGAGCGTCATGACCATGAACCCTTCCAATTGCCCGCAGTGCGGTCTGGACAACGTCTATCCCGATGGCGCGCTCCAGGTGTGCGCCGATTGCGGCCATGAATGGAGCGGCCATGCCCAGGCCGTGGACGAGGTGCGGCAGGCCGTGCGCGATTCCAACGGCAATCCCTTGGCGGCCGGCGACACCGTGGTGGTGATCAAGGACCTGAAGGTGAAAGGCTCCTCGATTCCGCTCAAGCAGGGAACGATGATCCGCAACATCCGCCTCGTGGAGGGCGATCCGGAACACATCGAAGGCCATTCCGAGAAGATTAAGGGGCTGGTGCTCAAGACTCAGTTCCTGCGCAAGGCGTGACGCAGGGTCCGGCGATGCCACGGCAGCCCGGCACCCGCGCGGGGTCCTGAATGAGCGGAGGCAGCGAAGATGGCGACCGGTTGGGCAGGCGACGGCGCGGTCCACGACCAGATCGAAGCCACGGTGAAGGACGCGGTGGAACGGGCGCGCCGGCAGTTGCCGGCCGGCCCGGGGCTGGACCGCTGCGAGGAATGCGATGCGCCGATCCCGGAAGCGCGCAGGCGCGCGATTCCCGGCGTGCGCCTGTGCGTGGCCTGCCAGACGGTGCGCGACGAGGAGGCGGGCTTCAGCGCCTACAACCGCCGCGGCAGCAAGGACAGCCAGTTGCGCTGATGGCCCGGGCGCGGCTTCAGCCGGGCTGCTCCTGGGTGCCGGCGTCGGCGGCGTCCGCCCGCCAGCGCGAGGGTACGTCCTGGCCGCGCCAGCGGCGCACGGCCCGCTGGAAGAAGAGGCTGTTGGGTATTTGCAGCACGCTGCTTTCGCCGTCGGCGCCGCCGCCGATCTCCTGCAGGGTGGTGTAGATCAGGTTGAGGTCGACCACCCGGCCCTTGAGGCCGGGTTTCTCGCCGTTCTCCAGTATCTCGATGTGGTCGTTGCGGCGGAACGGCCGGGTGGTGAAGATCAGCACCGAGCAGAAGATGTTGGACAGCACGCTCCACGCGGCGAAGAAGGCCACCGCGCCGACCGCGGCGAAGCTGGTGAAGGCGGTCCACAGCACCGTCCCGGAGACGCCCAGCCGTTCGAGCGCCAGCAAGATGGTGGCGAACGCGATCAAGGTGGCCGATACGCGCCGCAGCACCGCGGCCATCTCCGGCGGGAGGCCGCGCCGCGCCACCAGCCGGCGCACCACCGCCCGGACCAGGCGCTGCAGCAGCCAGGCCGCCAGCAGGATCAGCACCACCTGGCCGATGGGCAGCACGGTGCCCAGCCATTCCTGCATCCATGCGGGCAGGTGCTGCCTCATGGCGGGGATGCGCCGGTGCGCGGCGGCGCCAACACGTTGATGCGCGTGTCCCCGACCGCCACGGTGTCGCCGGCCCGGATCTTGCGGGTCTTGCGCAACTCCACCGCTCCGTCCACGCGCACCTGGCCGGCGGCGACCAGCGCCTTGCCAGCTCCGCCGCTGTCGCACAGGCCGGCCAGCTTGAGCAACTGGTTCAGCTCGACGTACTCGCGGTCCAGTTCGAAGTCCATGTGTTCCATCGGCACAGTCTAGAGGCTGCGTCCCGCCTGGCCGGCGCTGTGTTCCTGCCAGCGCTTGAGGTGTTCGAGCTTGCGCATGTAGACGCTGCGGTCCTGTTCGGTGTTGGCCAGGGTATGGGCGCGGGCCATCTCGCGCTGGGAACGGACGATGTCGCCGGAAAAGAAATAGGCGCGGGCCAGGCCGAAACGGAACTGATGCTCGTTGTGGCGCAGCCGCAGGGCGGCGCGGTAGTGGTCGATGGCGCAGGCGTAGTCGCCGCGCTCTTCGCAGCGCACGGCCATGACGAACTGGTGGAAGGCGTCGCCGCCCTGCACCTTTTCCAGCCGCCGGGCGTAGCGCTGCACATTGCCGACGTTGCCCCGGCGCTGGTACAGGGACACTAGGTTGCTGAGCGTGGGACTGCTCTGCGGGGCCAGGCGCAGGGCGGTCTGGTAGGCGTGTTCGGCGCCGTCCAGGTCGCTCTCGCGTTGCAGCAGCACGCCCAGGTTGTTCCAGGCCGCGACGAACGTCGGGTCGTCGGCCAGCGCCGCGCGCAGCAGGACGCGCGCCGCCTCGACGTCGCCGGCGGCCATGTGCTCGGCGCCGCGGTTGTTGTGGAAATGCGCCATCGCACGCGCGTCGTCGATGGCGCGCGGGTGTTCGCGGGTGGCCAGGATGTTGCGGTCCAGGTCGAAGGTCCGATGCCGGCCGTTGCCGCGGACGCCGGCGTTGACGTGGTTGGCGCCGTAGATCACGCCCTGGTTCTGGTACCAGGCCAGGACTTCGCCGGCTTCCTGCACCCGCGCGTCCAGCCCGGCTTCGCGGGCCAGGGCGACGAACAGCAGGGTGAAGGACAGGCAGTTGGCGCGGCGGTCGCGCCAGGTTTCGGCCACGGTGCGGGTGAACTCGAAATCGTAGTGCAGCTCCAGTCCGCCGTCCTCGAACGTCAGCTCGAGCAGGCGCTGCAGGCGCGCATCCGCATTGCCGCCCGGCGCGACGACGCGCTCGTGCAGCAGCGCGCGGAGGTCGTCGGGCAGGTGCATGACCTCGGCCTGCGACGGCACCGCGACGGTGGCGGGAGGCGGGAAGGGGGCCTCTTCGGCCATTGCGGCGGAGGCGGCCATGGACAGCGCCAGCGATGCCGCCATCAGCAAGGTGTGCATGACCTGCCTCCAGGGGTGCGGTAATGGGCGCAGTGTAGGCCGTTCCTGGCCGCTCATGGCGCCGTCTGCTCCGAGGGAATATCCAGCCGTCCCCGGCCGCTGAAACGGCGGGTGCCGAACAGGCCGCCTTCCAGCTTGCCGCGGACCACGTAGTCCAGCCGTCGCGGCTCCTTCCCGCTGCCGAACGCGGCGATCTGGCGGGCCACGCCCAGCATGGATACGGTGACGGGGATGGTGACGATGGCCTCGCCATAGCGGGGCACGGTACCGGCCGCGCCGCTCACGCCGGTGGCCAGGGTACGGCCGTTCAATTCCAGCTCCAGGGCCGCGCCGTCGTAGTCCACCGCCACGGCGTTGGGGTTCTGGACCCGCAGCTTCACCGCCAGGCGCAGTTCCATGCCCTCGCCGGGCAGGGATTCCACACCGGCCACGTCCACCCGCAGCGGGTCGCGGTGGGGCAGGCCGGCACAGCCGGCGAGCGCGGCCAGCAACAGCAGCGCGAGCCGTTGGAAGACCGGGGCGGGGCGCATGGCGATCCTGCATCTGGGAGGATGCGGGCAGTCTGTATGCAAGGGCGCGGGGCCGGCAAGACGGTGGCGCAGCCCTGTTCAGCCGCCGCCCGGCAGCGGCGTCAGCGGAGGGCCGCCGCCCTGGACGCCAGCGAGCCGCGGGCCGGCGCGGCGGCAGTGGCGGAGTGGGAGGGCGCCGCGCGCGCGACGGGGTCGATGGCGTTGCCGGTTGCGCCCGGCGATGCCAGCGCGTCGGCCTGCAGGTCGGTGGCGCGATTGAGCACGACGATGCTGATCCGGCGGTTGATCGGCGCGCGCGGATCGGCCTGGTCGAACGGTACCGAGGAGGCCAGGCCGACCACGCGGGCCACCCGCGCTTCGGCCAGCCCGCCCGCCAGCAGGGCGCGGCGCGCGGCATTGGCGCGGTCGCTGGACAGCTCCCAGTTGCCGTACCCGCGCGGCGCGTGGAACGGCGTCTCGTCGGTGTGCCCGGCCAGGGCGATCCGGTACGGCGAGTCGACCAGCAGCCGGCCCAGTTCGTGCATCACCTCGACGGTGTAGTCCTTCATGCTGGAACTGCCCAGGTCGAACATCGGCCGGTTCATGCGGTCCACGATCTGGATGCGCAGCCCCTCGGGCGTGAGGTCGATCAGCAACTGGTCCTTGAACGGCGCCAGCGCCTGGCTGTTCTCGATGGCCGCTTCCAGTTCGTGGCGCAGCTCTTCCATCCGGCGCCGGTCCTCCACCTGCGCCGCGGCGCGGGCGATCGCGTCGGGCGCCTGCGGTCGCCGGGCGCGCGCATCGCCGGGATCGCCCGGGCGTGGGCCGACGCCGCCTGGGATGGACAGCGCGTTGGCGGTGGGGACGAGCTTGTCGGAGGCCCCGCCGGGACCGAGCACGCCGCCGCCCGGGACGATGGCCCGGCCCTCGGCCGCGCTGGGGTTGTTGAAGTATTCCGACACCGCCGCCTTCTGCTCCTTGCTGGCGATGCCCACCAGCCACATCACCAGGAAGAAGGCCATCATCGCGGTGACGAAGTCGGCGTAGGCCACCTTCCAGGCGCCGCCGTGATGGCGGCCGGCGACCTTCCTGACCCGGCGGACGATGATCGGCGCAGGCTTGTCCATGGTCGCTCAGCGGTTCCCGCGCAGGTGCGCTTCGAGGTCGGCGAAAGCCGGGCGCACGTCGGTGAACAGCAGCTTGCGCGCGAACTCCACCGCCACCGTCGGCGGATAGCCGCGCAGGCTGGAGACCAGCGCCATCTTGATGATCTCGAACGCCTTGCCTTCCTCGTGCGCGCGATGCTGCATCGCGGCGGCCAGCGGCCCGACGAACCCGTAGCCAAGCAGGATGCCCAGGAAGGTGCCAACCAGCGCGCCGGCCACGTGCTGGCCGATCTCGCTCACCTCGCCGCCGATGGCGCCCATGGTGATGACGATGCCCAGCACCGCCGCCACGATGCCGAAGCCGGGCAGCGAGTCGGCCAGCACCTGCAGCGCGTGCGCCGGCTCGGCCGCCTCCTGGTGGTGGGTCTCCACCTCGATCTCCAGCAACTGCTCCAGCTCGTGCGGCTCCAGATTGCCGCTGACCATCAGGCGCAGGCAGTCGGTGGTGAACTCCATCAGCGCATGGTCGGCCAGCAGTTTCGGATACTTGGAGAAGATGGTGCTGGCGCCGGGATCGTCCGCATCCTTCTCGATGCCGATCATGCCTTCCTTGCGGGCCTTGACCAGCACGTCGTAGACCATCGAGAGGATGTCCACGTAGTCCTCGCGCTTGTAGCGGGCCCCCTTGAACAGGCCGGGCACGCCGCGCAGCACCGCCTTGACCACCTTGACCGGGTTGGCGGCCAGGAACGCGCCGAAGGCCGCGCCGCCGATGATGATCAGCTCGTAGGGCTGCCACAGCGCGCCGAGCCGGCCGTGCGCCATGGCGTAGCCGCCGAACACGCTGAGGACGACGACGACGAAGCCGATCAGGATGAGCATGGGAAGACGAGGCCAGGGGTCGTATCCGTATCGGCCGCCGGGCGCGGGAGTTGAGCGGGCGCCGGCGCCGGGGGCCGCACCGCCCGGTGCGCGGGTGTATCCTGCGCCGCCGCACGCCGCGTGCGGCGCCCACCTTGCCCTCCAGCTTCCAGGAATTCCCCGCATGATCCAGCGTTTCGAAGTCGGTCCGCGCATGTCCGAACTGGCCGTCCACGACGGTGTCGCCTACCTCGCCGGCCAGGTGCCGGAAGACGCCTCGCAGGACATCGCCGGCCAGACCCGCCAGGTCCTGGAAGCGATCGACGCGCTGCTCGCGCAGGCCGGTTCCGACAAGACCAAGATCCTGCGCGCCCAGATATTCCTGGCCGACGCGGCCGACTTCGCCGGCATGAACCAGGCCTGGGACGCATGGGTCGTACCCGGCCACACGCCGCCGCGCGCCACCGTGCAGGCGGTGCTGGCCAAGCCGGAGTGGAAGGTCGAGATCGTGGTGACCGCCGCGGTGTGAGGCGGCACAGATCGGCCGGCTTCCTTCCGGTTACGGACCGGGAGAAGCCAGTCGGCCGGCCGCGGCGCGGCCGGCGCGCAGGCCGCTGGCGAAGCAGGCGGTGAGCAGGTAGCCGCCGGTCGGCGCTTCCCAGTCCAGCATCTCGCCCGCGAAATACACGCCGGGCGCGGCCTGGGCCATCAGTTCCGCGTCCAGCGCCTCCAGCCGCACCCCGCCGCCGCTGCTGATCGCCTCGGCCACGGGGCGCGGGCGGCGCAGGACCAGCGGCAGCCGCTTGAGGGCGCCGGCAATGCCGTCCATGTCGGCCAGGGCATCGGCATCGAGCGCTTCGCGCAGCAATGCGGCCTTGGCTCCGCCGATGCCGGCATGGCGGCGCAGGTGTTCGCTCAGGCTGCGGCCGTTGCGCGGCCGGGCGAGGTCGCGGCGCAGGCGGTCCAGGCCGCGGCCGGGTGCCAGGTCCAGCCACAGCATGGCCTGGCCATCGCGCGCGATGGCTTCGCGCAGCGGCACCGACAGCGCATAGACCAGGCTGCCTTCCAGGCCGGTGGCGGTGGCCACGCATTCGCCCTGGAGGGCGTGCTCCTCGCCGCCGGCGTCGCGCCAGTGGGCGACCACCGGCTTGAGCGGGGCGCCGGCACGGCGCTGGGCGAAGTGCTCGCTCCAGCCGACGTCGAAGCCGCAGTTGGAGGAAACCAGCGGGGCCACGTCGACCCCGCGCGCGGCGACCTGGGCCGTCCAGGCGCCGTCGGACCCCAGGTGCGGCCAACTGCCGCCGCCCAGGGCCAGCACGCTCGCCCCGGCGCGCAGGCGACGTTCCCCGTCGGGCGTGTCGAAGCGCAGCGCGCCGCCGGCATCCCAGCCCAGCCAGCGATGGTGGACGTGGAAGCGCACGCCCTGCTCCTTGAGCCGGCGCACCCAGCCACGCAGCAGCGGTGCGGCCTTGCGGTCCAGCGGGAACACGCGCTCCGAGCTGCCGACGTAGGTCTCCACGCCCAGCCCGCGCGCCCATTGGCGCAAGTCTTCCGGGCCGAAGTCGCGCAGCCATCCGGCCACCTGCGCCGTGCGCGATCCGTAGCGCCGTACGAAGCCGGGCATCGGCTCGGCGTGGGTGAGGTTCAACCCGCCCTTGCCGGCGATCAGGAACTTGCGCCCCACCGAGCCCTTGGCCTCGAACAGGTCAACCTCCACGCCGGCCGCGCGCGCGGTCTCGGCGGCCATCAGTCCGGCCGGGCCGCCACCGATGACGGCCAGCCCGGGCAAGCGCGAGGCAGGGGCGTCCATGCGCTTGTCAGCGAGGCCGCACGTCGAGCAGTTCCACCTCGAACACCAGCGAGGCGTCGGCCGGGATCACCCCGCCGGCACCGCGCCGACCGTAGGCCAGGCCGGCGGGAATCGACAGCGTGCGCCTGCCGCCCACCCGCATGCCGGCCACGCCATCGTCCCAGCCACGGATCACCTGGCCGGCGCCGAGCAGGAAGGTGAAGGGTTCGCCGCGGTCGCGGGAACTGTCGAATTTCCTGCCACGCCTGTCCGCCGCCAGCGCGTCGTAGAGCCAGCCGGTGTAGTGCACGGTGACGTCGCTGCCGGGCGCGGCGAGGGCGCCTTCGCCGATCCGCTGGTCGACCCGCTCCAGCTCGGCCACGGTGCCGGTGGGCGGCGGGCCGGGAGGGGCCTGGCAGGCGGCCAGCAGCAGCGCGCAGGCGAGGGCGGCGAGGATGGGGATGCGATTCTGGCGGCGCATGGCTCGGGGCGTTTCACGCGGGGCGCAAGGGTAACCCATGCGCCGCCGGTTCCCGCGACGCAGCTATCATGCGCGAATGGCGAAACGGCTGTTCGATCTGCGCAACGTGCCCGACGACGAGGCCGACGAGGTGCGCGCGCTGCTGACCGCCCACGCGCTGGACTGGTACGAGACCCGGCCCGGCTCCTGGGGCATGTCCGCCGGCGGGCTCTGGCTGCGTGACAAGGCCGACTATCCGCGGGCGCGGCGATTGCTGGACGAGTACCAGCGGCAGCGCCGCGACAGGGCGCGGGATGCGGCCGCCGGCGATCCGCAACCCACCTTCCTGGAACTGCTCCGCAACCAGCCCATGTTCGTGCTGCCGCGGCTGCTGGCGATCCTGGCCGTGTTGGCGCTGACCCTGGCGTTGCCATGGTGGCTGCTGCGCTGATGCCTGCCGGTCCGCGCCGAGGCGCCGCCCCGGCTGCATGGCGGCACCGCCCGTACAATGCCGGCCATGATCCTCAACGCCGCCGCTTATCACTTCGTCAACATCTCCGATCCTCCCGCCCTGGCCGCCTGGCTGCGGGAGCGTGCCGAAGCGGCGGGCCTGCTCGGCACCGTGCTGGTCGCCGGCGAGGGCGTGAACCTGTTCCTGGCCGGCGCGGACGAGGCGCTGCGCGGGATGCTCGAGCAGGTGCGCGGTCGCCCCGGCTTCGAGGCGCTGCAGGCGAAGTTCAGCCATAGCCAGCGGCCGCCGTTCGCCCGGCTCAAGGTGAAGGTGAAGCCGGAGATCATCAGCTTCCGCCATCCGCGGGCCACGCCGCTGGCGGCGGGCGGACGCGCGCCGGCGGTCGATCCGCCGACCCTGGCGCGCTGGCTGGCCCAGGGCGGACGCGACGATGCCGGCCGGCCGGTGGTGCTGCTGGACACCCGCAACGCGCAGGAGGTGGAGCACGGCACCTTCGCCGGCGCACTGGCCCTGCCGATAGCCAGCTTCACCGAGTTGCCCGGCGCGCTGGCCCCGCACCGCCCGGCGTTGCGGGATGCCACCGTGGTCAGTTTCTGCACCGGCGGCATCCGTTGCGAGAAGGCCGCGCTGTGGATGCGCCAGGCGGGAATGGACAACGTGCTGCAGCTCGAAGGCGGCATCCTGGGCTACTTCGAGCAGGTGGGCGGGTTCGGCTACGAGGGCCGTTGCTTCGTGTTCGACCAGCGCACGGCCCTGGATGCGCGGCTGCAGCCATGGGTGGACGGGGCGGTGGCGGACGAAACGCTTGCGTGCTCCGGGGCGACTGGCTAATATTCGCGCCCTCAGCTTCGTGGGGCCATAGCTCAGCTGGGAGAGCGCCTGCATGGCATGCAGGAGGTCGGCGGTTCGATCCCGCCTGGCTCCACCAATCCAGCCGACGCGCTGGGCGAAGCGACGATTCAAGTCCCCATCGTCTAGAGGCCTAGGACACTACCCTTTCACGGTAGCGACCGGGGTTCGAATCCCCGTGGGGACGCCACTCCAGCAAGGCCGCGCAGGCACCGCGCGGCCGTTCCCGGTTCGCCTGGGGCCATAGCTCAGCTGGGAGAGCGCTTGCATGGCATGCAAGAGGTCGCCGGTTCGATCCCGGCTGGCTCCACCAGGCGGCCGTGCCGGCATCGCGCATTCCAGCCCATCGCCAACGCAGCCCGGAACCATGCCCGCCTTCCAGGCGAGCAGAACGCCGTGCCCCGACACCGGGCGCTATCGCGCAACGGTACTCATGCCGCCCTGCGCCCGTGCCGCAGGCGCAGGGCGTTGCCGACCACCGATACCGAACTCAGGCTCATCGCCAGCGCCGCCAGCATCGGCGACAGCAGCAGCCCGGTGAACGGGTACAGCACGCCGGCGGCGATCGGCACGCCCAGGCCGTTGTAGACCAGGGCGAAGCCCAGGTTCTGGCGCATGTTGCGCACGGCCGCGCTGGAGATCGCGATGGCCTGGGCGATGCCGCGCAGGTCGCCCTTGACCAAGGTCACCTGCGCCGAGGACATCGCCACGTCGGTACCGGTGCCCATGGCGATGCCGATGTCGGCCGCGGCCAGCGCCGGCGCGTCGTTGATGCCGTCGCCGGCCATGGCCACGCGGCGTCCTTCCCGGCGCAGGCGCTCGATCAGCGCGACCTTGCCGTCCGGCGTCATCTCGCCATGCACCTCGTCGATGCCCAGTTGCGTACCCACCGCCTGCGCGGTGGCCTGGCCGTCGCCGCTGGCCATGACGATGCGCAGCCCGGCCGCGTGCAGGCGGGCCAGCGCCTCGGGCGTGCTGGCCTTGACCGGGTCGGCCACGGCCAGCAGCCCGGCGGCGGCACCATCGACCGCGAGGAACATCACGCTGGCGCCTTCGCGGCGCAGGGCCTGCGCGCGCGCATCCAGGGCGGCGACGTCGATGCCCTCGGCGCGCATCAGCGCGGGCGAGCCGAGCAGCAGGGCATGTCCGTCCACCCGGCCACGCACGCCGGTCCCGGCACCGGACTCGAAGTCCTCGGCCGGCGACAACGCCAGCCCGCGCCGGCGCGCCTCGCCAACGATGGCGGCGGCCAGCGGATGCTCGCTGCCGGCGTCGAGGCTGGCGGCCAGGTGCAATACGCCGGAATCGCCGGCCGGGGCCAGCGCCACCACTTCGCGAAACGCGGGCCGGCCTTCGGTGAGGGTGCCGGTCTTGTCGACGACGAGGGTGTCCACTTGGCGGAGGCGCTCGATCGCCTCCGCATCGCGGAACAGCACGCCGGCCTGCGCGGCGCGGCCGCTGGCCACCATCACCGACATTGGCGTGGCCAGGCCCAGCGCGCAGGGACAGGCGATGATCAGCACCGACACGGCATTGAGGAGGGCGTGCGTCCACGACAGTTCCGGGCCGTAGAGTCCCCAGACCGCGAAGGTCAGCATCGCCACGCCGATCACCCCCAGCACGAACCAGAACGCCACCCGGTCCGCCAGCCGCTGCATCGGCGCCCGCGAGCGCTGCGCCTGCGCCACCAGTTGCACGATGCGCGCCAGCACGGTCTGCTCGCCCACGCGGGTGGCGCGGATCACCAGCGCGCCGTTGCCGTTGAGGGTGGCGCCGACGACATCGTCGCCCACCGCCTTGGCCACCGGCATCGGTTCGCCGGTGAGCATGGATTCGTCCACGTGCGAGCGGCCTTCCAGGACCGTGCCGTCCACCGGGACCTTTTCGCCGGGCCGCACGCGCAGGCGATCGCCGGCCTGGACCCGGGCCAGCGGCACGTCCTCCTCGCCGCCGTCCTCGCGCAGGCGGCGCGCGGTGGCCGGCGCCAGTTCCAGCAGCGCGCGGATGGCCGAGGACGTGCGCGAGCGCGCCTTCAGTTCGAGCAACTGGCCGAGCAGGGTGAGCGAGACGATGGCGGCGGCGGCCTCGAAGTAGACGCCCACGCGGCCGTGCTCGTGGAACGAGGCGGGGAACCACTGCGGCGCCAGCGCGGCGACCAGGCTGTAGGCGTAGGCGGCCAGCACGCCGGTGCCGATCAGGGTCCACATGTTCGGACGACCGGTGGCGATGGAGGTCGCCCAGCGCCGCAGGAAGGGCCAGCCGGCCCAGAGCACCACCGGTGTGGCCAGCACCAGTTCCATCCAGGTGCGGGCCGAACCGGAAAGCCCGGGCCACAAGCGGTGCCCGGCCATCGCCACCAGCACGATCGCCGCGGTCAGCGGCAGGGTGAGCCAGAAGCGCCTGCGGAAGTCGACCAGTTCCGGATTCTCGCCATCGTCCAGGCTGGGCATCATCGGCTCCAGCGCCATCCCGCAGATCGGGCACACGCCGGGTGCGTCGCGCACGATCTCCGGATCCATGGGGCAGGTGTAGAGGCTGCCCGGCGGTGCCGGTTCCGATTCCTGCACCCGTGCCGGGTCCAGGAACCGCTGCGGATCGGCGAGGAACCGCTCGCGGCAGCGCGCCGCGCAGAAGTGCCAGGTGCGTCCGGCGTATTCGGCGTGGTGCGGCGTGCGCTGCGGATCGACGCTCATCCCGCAGACCGGGTCGACCGCCATGTTCTTGGCCGGGCCTTCGGACGTCCCGCCCGCCGTGGCCTGCAAGCGACCGCTGCAGCAGGAGGAGGGGACGGCGACCGGCCCGGGCGGTGGCGGAGCGGGGTGGCGGTGCCCGTTCATGCCGCTTCTTCCGCCAGGGCGCCCATGATCGGGCAATCCTGGAGTGCGCCATGGCCCGGACAGGCCTCGACCAGGTCGCGCAACGCATTGCGGACCCGCTGCAGTTCGTCGATGCGCTCCTGGATCATCACCAGTTTCTCCTGCGCGGTGACGCGTACCTGGGCCATGTCGGCGCCGCGCGCATCGCTGAGCGCGAGCAGGCTGCCGATTTCCTCAAGGGAGAAGCCCAGTTCCTTGGCGCGCCGCACGAAGCGCAGCCGGCGGGTGTCGGCCGGCCCGTATTGCCGGTAGCCGTTGGCGCCGCGCCGTGCGGCGGGCAGCAGGCCCTGGCGTTCGTAGTAGCGGATGGTGTCGATCGCCACGCCGGTCTGGCGCGCAAGCTGGCCGATGTTCATGGGAGGCTTCCGCAAGGAGATGGCGACATTGTCGACCCTGGAGCAGGGTCCAGGGTCAAGGCCGGTGAGGGCTTGGCGCGGAGGGTGGATAGGCGACGCCCAAGGTACAGAGCCACTTCCATAATTTCGCATAATGCACATTATGTAAAATTATAGATGGAGTGTTGAGGCTTGCAACCCGGCCTCCCGCCGATGCTGCCGGCTTGCCCAAATCCCGCCGTGTCGCGGCTGGCGCCCGCAAGCCATCACCCACGGAGACGCAACAGCATGACCGGCTACGCGTCAAGACGACGGGCGCTGGCACGAAAGACGTTTTGGCCGCGCAGGCTGAACTCCTGTTGACGCTGGCCAGGCCAGCCGCCACTCCGCTTGGCGTTCTCACCTATCATCCCCGGCGGGCCATGGGGATGGCCTCGAATCGATATGGGGAGAAATCAATGAAGCTAGCGACACTCGTGGCGGCGGCCTGCCTGCTCACCCTGCCCGGCGCGGTAAAGGCCGAGCCGCAACTCAAGCTCAACGAGCAAGGCTATTTCGAGGCGCCCGGGCTCAACGTCACGGTGTTCGCCGACATCTATCCCGATGGCCACCAGACCGGCGTGACCGTGATCCAGCACGGCGAGCGCGTGGCCGCCAACGGCGATCTGCGCCTGGAACCCTCGCCCGGCCAGTGGTCGCCGATGCCGGCCGGCGACGGTACCGCGGTCGTGGATGCGGCCTCCGGTACTGTCACCCAGGCCCTGCGCTACCCCGACGAGTCGAAGAACCGCAAGGGCTTCAACCCGATCGAGTATCCCGACCTGGCCTTCAGCTACCGCGTCGGCGTCACCCCGATGGAGGGCCATGCGTTCAAGGTCACCGTCGACTTGGACGAGCCGCTGCCCGCCGACTGGGAAGGCAAGGTCGGCTTCAACTTCGAGCTGTTCCCGACCGACCTGTTCGGCAAGTCCTGGCTGATGGACGGCGCGTCGGGCATCTTCCCGCGCCAGGCCAACGGCCCGATCAAGGAGGTCCACGGGCAACCGATCTCGGCGCCGATGGCCGAGGGCAAGACCCTGGTGGTGGCGCCGGAGAGCGACCTGCAGCGCCTGAAGATCGAAAGCCTGACCGGCCGGATCGAGCTGCTGGACGGCCGCGGCAACATGAACAACGGCTGGTACGTGGTGCGCGAGATCACCCGGCCCGGCGCGACCCAGGGCGCGGTCTCGTGGGTCATCACGCCCCACGTCGACCCGGGCTGGCGCTATGCGCCGGTGGTGCAGGTCTCGCAGGTCGGCTATCGCCCGCACCAGGTCAAGACCGTGGTGATCGAGCAGGACAAGCGCGACCTGCGCGCCGACCCGCTGGTGCTCTACCGGTTGACCGAGGCCGGCCCGCGCGAGGCCGCCCGCTTCACGCCCAAGCCGTGGGGCAAGTTCCTGCGCTACCACTACCTGACCGCCGACCTGAGCGCGGTCACCGAACCGGGCATGTACGAGCTGGCCTATCGCGGCAGCCGGACCCACGCCTTCCGCATCGCCGACGACGTGTACGACCGCGGCGTGTGGCAGCCGACGCTGGAGTACTTCCTGCCCGCGCAGATGTGCCACATGAAGGTCGTCGAGAACTACCGCACCTGGCACGGCCTGGACCACCAGGACGATGCGCGCATGGCGCAGGTGGGCGTGCACTTCGACGGCTACGACCAGGGGCCGGACACGCTGAGCCGCTACAAGCCCGGCGACCGCGTGCCCGGCCTGAACGCGGGCGGCTGGCACGACGCGGGCGACTACGACCTGCGCGTGGAAAGCCAGATGGGCACGATCTGGCTGCTGGCCAAGATGGTCGAGGAATTCGGCCTGGACTACGACGCCACCACCATCGACCAGTCGCGCAAGGAAACCCACATCCACCGGCCCGACGGCGTCAACGATGCGGTCCAGCAGATCGAACACGGCCTGCTGAGCGTGCTGGGCGGCTACAAGGCGCTGGGGCGCACCTACCGCGGCATCATCGTGCCCACGCTCGAGCAGTACACGCTGCTGGGCGACCCCGCCACCCACACCGACGGTCTGAACCACGACCCGGCGCTCAAGCCGGGCGCCAGGACCGCCACGACCTCCTCCGTGCCCGACGACCGCTGGGTGTTCACCGAGGACAATCCCGACCGCGAACTGAACACCGCGGCCGGCCTGGCCACGGCCGCCCGCGTGCTGCGCGCGTCCAACCCCGCCATGGCCGCCGAGGCGCTGGACGCGGCCGTCGACCTGTACCGCCAGGCCATCGACCGCGCCAAGAACGTGGGCGCCAAGGTGTCGGCCCTGTCGCAGTTGGCGCGCAGCACCGAGGAACCGGCCTATGTCGCGCGGCTGGTGGCGATGAAGCCCGAGATCGTCGCCAACATCGACAAGACCGGCGCATCCCTGGCCCAGGCCCTGCCCCTGATCGACGACGCGGCCTTCCTGGACGAAGTCGATGCGGCGGTGAAGGCCTACCAGGCCCGGCTGGCCGACGAGGCGACCCGCACGCCCTATCGCGTGCCCTACGTGCCCTACATCTGGGGCGCGGGATGGGACATCCAGAAGTTTGGCGTGGACCAGTATTTCTTCCGCAAGGGCTGGCCGCAGCACACGCCGGCCACCCTGCAGATGGAGGCGTTGAACTTCGTGCTGGGCGTGCATCCGGGCAATCGCACCGAATCGTTCGCCTCCGGCGTCGGCGCGCATTCGGCCACGGTGGCCTACGGCACCAACCGCGCGGACTGGAGCTACATCCCCGGCGGGGTGATCTCCGGCACCGCGCTGATCCGCCCGGACCTGCCGGAACTGAAGGTATGGCCCTACTTCTGGCAGCAGCGCGAGTACGTGATCGGAGGCGGCGCCGAGAACTTCATGTTCCTGGCGCTGGCGGCGGCGCAGCGCGAGGCGGAATAGCCCGCACTGCCCTCGT
This sequence comes from Pseudoxanthomonas broegbernensis, assembly GCF_014202435.1. GTDB lineage: Bacteria > Pseudomonadota > Gammaproteobacteria > Xanthomonadales > Xanthomonadaceae > Pseudoxanthomonas > Pseudoxanthomonas broegbernensis. Next base: position 19,829 of record NZ_JACHGU010000006.1, read on the forward strand.
CCCGGCCGCCGTGCATCCGGCGGCCGGGACGATCGCATACGCGTGATCGCATGCGTATAGGGGGAGCCCGCTTCAGCGGGCGGCCGCGCCTGCGCGATGCCGCATAGCGAACCACAGAGGGGGCGTTCGCTGGCTCCGGCGACTCCGGGTCGCCCACTGAAGCGGGCGCCTGCATGGCCGGGGGTCAGCGCCCCTTGCGCGCCTGTTCGCGCGACGCGCGCAGACGGTCCAGTTTTTCCTTCAGCCGGATCTCAAGCCCCCGCTCCACCGGCGCGTAGTAGACGCGCTCGCCCATCGCATCCGGGAAGCCGGTCTGGCCCAGGGCGATGCCGCCTTCGGCGTCGTGGTCGTACTGGTAGCCCTTGGAATAGCCGAGCTGCTTCATCAGCCGGGTCGGTGCGTTGCGCAGGTGCAGCGGGACCTCGGCCGTGCCGTACTCGCGGACGTCGGCCTTGGCCGCGTTGAAGGCGGCATAGGCAGCGTTGGACTTGGCGGTGCTGGCCAGGTAGATCGCCACCTGGGCCAGCGCCAGGTCGCCCTCGGGGCTGCCCAGGCGCTCGTAGGTGTCCCAGGCGTCCACCGCCATCTGCCAGGCGCGCGGGTCGGCCAGGCCGATGTCCTCGATCGCCATCCGGGTCAGGCGCCGCGCCAGGTAGGCCGGGTCGCAGCCGCCGTCGAGCATCCGCGCCAGCCAGTACACCGCCGCGTCGGGGTTGGAACTGCGCACGGACTTGTGCAGCGCCGAGATCTGGTCGTAGAACTGCTCGCCCCCCTTGTCGAAGCGGCGGGTGCGATCGGCCAGCACCTGCAGCAGGGTCTGCTCGGTGATGCGGCCGCCCTCGTCGGCGGCCAGCTCGGCGGCGATCTCCAGCAGGGTCAGGGCGCGGCGCACGTCGCCGTCGGCGGCGCCGGCGATCTCGCGCAACGCCAGCGGCTCGACCTCGATCCCCTGCCCTCCGAGGCCGCGCTCGCCGTCCTCCAGCGCCCGCTGCAACGCGGCCACGATATCGTCCACCGACACCGCCTCCATCACGTGCACGCGGCAGCGCGAGAGCAGCGCCGAGTTCAGCTCGAACGAGGGGTTCTCGGTGGTGGCGCCGACGAAAACGATGCTGCCGCGTTCGATGTGCGGCAGGAACGCATCCTGCTGCGCCTTGTTGAAACGGTGCACCTCGTCCACGAACAGCACCGTGCGCCGGCCCCCGGCGAAGCGCTGGGCGGCCTCGGCCAGCACCTGGCGGACCTCCGGCAGGCCAGACAGCACCGCGGAGATGGCACGGAAGTCGGCGTCGGCGTACTGGGCCAGCAGCAGCGCCAGGGTGGTCTTGCCGCATCCGGGCGGCCCCCACAGCACCATCGAGTGCACCTTGCCCGCCTCCACCGCCCGGCGCAGCGCCGAACCGGGCGCGAGCAGGCGGCGCTGGCCCACCATCTCGTCCAGGCTGCGCGGGCGCATGCGCTCGGCCAGCGGGCGCATGGCTTCCTGGCGGGTGTCGTCGGCCAGCAGGTCGCTGGTGCCGGCTCGGGGGGGACGGGTGCGGCTCATGCGGCCATGATAGGCGGTCGGGAATGGCGCGCCTTTACCCGGTCAAGGAACCGGCTTGCCGGCTCCTGCGGCGGCACTATTCGCCGACGACGTCGACGTCCTTGCCCGGGACGAACGTGAAGGTGCCGGCGGCGAAGGCCGGGTTGCGCTTCCAGCCATCGAAGCGGATCTGGGTCTTCTGCCCGACCAGGTCCAGCACTTCCATGCGCGCCAGTCCCTGCGGCCCGAAGCCCAGGCGCGCCATCTGGAAGCTGGCCTCGGCATCGGCCTTCGGGGTCAGGGTGAGCCAGTGCAGGCCGTCGCTGGGCACCGCTTCCTCGCTCACGTCGAACTGGCGGTCCAGCCGGTCCGGATCGAACAGCGCCACCAGCGGGCTGTTGCGCTCCTCCTCGCCCTGGGCGCGCACGGTGGCCTGGTCCAGGTCCGGCTCGTACACCCATACCTTCTGTCCGTCGGCGACGATCAACTGCTCGAACGGCTTGAGGTATTCCCAACGGAACAGGCGCGGGGCGGAGACGGCGACCTTGCCGCTGCTGGTCTCCTTGTTCCGCCCCTGGCCGTCGAACACCTGCTGGCTGAACTGTCCTTCCAGGCCCTTGAGGCCGCTGGTGAAGCGGGTCAGCTCGTCGCGGGCGCCGGCGAAGGCGGTGCCGGCGGCGAACAGGGCCAGGGCCAGGACGAGGAGCGCAGGGCGGGCGTGGCGGAGAGAGTGCGGCATGGGATCGGCGTCCGTATCGGGTCGGGCGGAAGTGTGCCGCGATGAACCTGAACGAGCGGCGGCATGGTGCGCGCCAGGAACCGGCTTGCCGGCGACCGCCACGCATGAAGCGCCTGCCGGCGATCCGTGAGCCATGGGTCGCCCGCAAGCCGGCCCTTGCACGGAGGATTGCCGTGGGGCTCAGTCGCGCGGCGGCGGCGGCGCCAGCACGCTGCGGTCGCCGTTGTGCTCGGGCGGGCTGACCACGCCGGCCGCTTCCATCGCCTCGATCAGGCGCGCGGCGCGGTTGTAGCCGATCTTCAGCCGCCGCTGCACACCGGAGATGGACGCACGCCGGGTATCGGTGACGATGCGCACCGCCTCGTCGTACAGCGGGTCGGATTCGTCCCCTCCCCCGCCCGACTCGGGCAGGCCGGTGGCGCCGACCACCACGCCGTCGCCCAGGGTCTGCACTTCGTCCAGCACGCCTTCCACGTAGTCGGCGCGGCCGCTGGCCTTGAGGTGCTCGACCACGCGGTGGACCTCGTCGTCGCTGACGAAGGCGCCGTGGATGCGCTCGGGCATGGCGGTGCCCGGCGGCAGGTAGAGCATGTCGCCGTGGCCCAGCAGGGTCTCGGCGCCGGACTGGTCCAGGATGGTGCGCGAGTCGATCTTGCTGGAGACCTGGAAGGCGATGCGGGTGGGGATGTTGGCCTTGATCAGGCCCGTGATCACGTCCACCGACGGGCGCTGGGTGGCCAGGATCAGGTGGATGCCGGCCGCGCGCGCCTTCTGCGCCAGGCGCGCGATGAGCTCCTCCACCTTCTTGCCGACGATCATCATCATGTCGGCGAATTCGTCGATGAAGATGACGATGAACGGCAGCGGCTCCAGCGGGCGCGGCGCCTCGCCCAGTTCCGGGTTGGGCTTGAACAGCGGGTCCATCAGCGGCTGGCCGGCGTCCTGCGCGTCGCGGACCTTCTTGTTGAAGCCGGCCAGGTTGCGCACGCCCACCGCGCTCATCAGCTTGTAGCGGCGCTCCATCTCGGCCACGCACCAGCGCAGGCCGTTGCCGGCCTCCTTCATGTCGGTGACCACCGGCGCCAGCAGGTGCGGGATGTCCTGGTAGACGCTCAGCTCGAGCATCTTCGGGTCGATCATCAGCATCCGCAGTTCTTTCGGGCTGGCCTTGTACAGCAGGCTCAGCACCATCGCGTTGACCGCCACCGACTTGCCCGAGCCGGTGGTGCCGGCCACCAGCAGGTGCGGCATGCGCGCCAGGTCGGCCACCGTCGGGCGGCCGGCGATGTCCTTGCCCAGAGCCAGGGTCAGCACGCTGGCGGACTTGTCGTATTCCTTGGAGCGCAGCAGCTCGGAGAGGTAGATCATCTCGCGGCTGGTGTTGGGGATCTCCAGGCCGACCACCGACTTGCCCGGGATCACGTCGACCACGCGCACCGACTTGACCGACAGGCCGCGGGCGATGTCCTTGTCCAGCGAGCTGATCTGGCTGACTTTCACGCCCGGCGCCGGCTCGATCTCGAAGCGGGTGATCACCGGGCCGGGATAGGCGCCGACCACCTGCGCGTCGATGCGGAAGTCCTTGAGCTTGAACTCGATCTGCCGCGACAGCGTCTCCAGGGTCTGTTCCGAATACCCCTTGGTCTGCGGCTTGGGGTCGTCCAGCAGGGCCAGCGGCGGCAACCCGTCGGCGGTGCCGCCGGCGCCCTGGAACAGCGGGATCTGGGTCTCGCGCTTGGCCCGCTCGCTCTTTTCCACGACCGGTGCGGCGGGCGGCTCGATCTTCACCGGTTCGCGCCGGGCCTGGCGCACGGCCTCGGTCTTGCGCACCTCGCCGCGCTCCTCGCGCATGGTGCGCGCGCGCTGCCACTCCCCGGCCTGCTGCGACTTGCGCCGCAGCAGGTCCGGCAGGGCCAGCACGCCGGCGCCGATCTTCTCCATCACCCAGAACCAGGACAGCCCGGTGGCCAGGGTGACCGAGACCAGCAGCAGCACGACCAGGAACAGGTTGGCGCCCAGCACGCCGAAGCCGGCGGCGATCGACTTGCCGACCAGTTGCCCGATCACGCCGCCGGCCCGGGCCACGTCGCCGCCGCCACCCACGCCGAGCAGGCGCATGTGCAGCAGCCCGGTGACCGCGATCAGGAAGCCGACGATGCCGACCAGACGCAGCGCCGGCCCCAGCTCGTCCTCCTCGCCCAGGCCGAACAGGGCGATCCAGGCCACCGCGCCCAGGATCAGCGGCAGGACGAAGGCGGCATGGCCGAACAACTGCAGCAGGACGTCGGCGGTCCAGGCGCCGGCGCGCCCGCCCAGGTTGTGGATCGGTGCGACCACGCTGCCGCTGTGCGACCAGCCCGGATCGGCCGGCGAATAGGTGAACAGGCACGCCAGCAGGTACAGCAGCAGCGGCGCGACGACGATCAGGGCCAGGTCGCGCCACAGCCGTTGCCGGCGCGCGGCCGGTGCGCGTTCCTCGCGCACGGGCGTGCCGCGGGAGGACTTGCTGCGTTCCGTCAGTGCCTTGGCCACGTGGTTCCGGGGTCTTGAAATGTTCGCAGGAATGCTGCGTTAGGCATTGATATTAAACGAATATGAGTGCCATCGCCTAGTGCCTGACACAGCGCCTGATGGATCGCGCCAGCGATGCGCCACGCGGCGCGCGCGACCGGGCGGACGGTGCCGGGTCGGCTTGATTCGCCTGGGTGCGGCCGCCACTCTATGTGTCGGCTTCCGCGCCCATCCTTCCCTCCAAAGACTATACATGACCACCACCCAGCACTCGCGCCTGCTCATCCTCGGTTCCGGCCCCGCCGGCTGGACCGCCGCCGTCTACGCCGCCCGCGCCAACCTCAAGCCGGTGGTGGTCACCGGCATGCAGATGGGCGGCCAGTTGATGACCACCACCGAGGTGGACAACTGGCCGGGCGACGCGCACGGGCTGATGGGCCCGGACCTGATGGCGCGGATGCAGGCCCATGCCGAGCGCTTCGACACCCAGGTGGTGTTCGACCACATCCATACGGCCGACGTGTCCAAGCGTCCGTTCACCCTGGTCGGCGACAGCGCGACCTACACCTGCGACGCGCTGATCATCGCCACCGGCGCCACCGCCAAGTACCTGGGGATCGAGTCGGAGGAGACGTTCAAGGGCCGCGGCGTGTCCGCCTGCGCCACCTGCGACGGGTTCTTCTACAAGGACCAGGACGTGGTCGTGGTCGGCGGCGGCAATACCGCCGTGGAGGAGGCGCTGTACCTGTCCAACATCGCCCGCAAGGTGTACCTGGTCCATCGCCGCGACACCCTGCGCGCGGAAAAGATCATGCAGGACAAGCTGCTGGCCAAGGTCGAGGCCGGCAAGATCGAGCCGGTCTGGCACCACACCGTCGACGAAGTGCTGGGCGACGACGCGGGCGTGACCGGGGTGCGGGTCAAGTCCGTCCTCGACGGCGGCACCCGCGACATCGCCGCCCACGGCTTCTTCGTGGCCATCGGCCACCATCCCAACACCGGCCTGTTCGAGGGCCAGTTGGCGATGGACGGCGGCTACCTGACGATCCGCTCGGGCCTGGGCGGCAATGCCACCCAGACCTCGGTGGAGGGCGTGTTCGCCGCCGGCGACGTGGCCGACCAGCACTACCGCCAGGCCATCACCTCGGCCGGCTTCGGCTGCATGGCCGCGCTGGACGCCGAGCGCTACCTGGACGCCAAGGGCGCCTGACGGGCGTGCGCCGCCGTCCGCTACCGGCACGGCGGCGTGCGCAGCCGCGGGGGCGTTCGCCCTGCCCCGCGGCGGCCTCCCCGGCACCGGCATGACCGTGCAGGTCCGCTGCCTGTCCTCGCTGGCGGCCATCGATCCGGCCGCCTGGGATGGACTGCACGACGGCCGCAATCCATTCCTGCGCCACGCCTTCCTCGAAGGGCTGGAGCGCTGCGGCTGCCTGCGCCCGGAATGGGGCTGGACGCCGCGCCACCTGACCCTGTGGCGGGATGGGCGCCTTGCGGCCGCCGCGCCCGGCTATCTCAAGGCCAACTCGCACGGCGAGTTCGTGTTCGACCACGCCTGGGCCGCGGCGCATGCGCGGCAGGGCCTGGACTACTACCCAAAGTGGCTGTTCGCCGTGCCCTACTCGCCGGTGACCGGCCCGCGGCTGCTGGCCGGCGACGAGCCTTCGCGGCGCGCGCTGCTGGCGGCGATGGTGCAGTGCCTGGGCGCGGATGGGCTGTCCTCGGCCCACGTCAATTTCCACGGCGCCGGGGAGGACGCGCTGTTCGGCCAGGACTGGCTGCCTCGCAGCGACGTGCAATACCACTGGCGCAACCCTGGCGGCTGGGCCGACTTCGATGCGTTCCTGGCGGCGATGGACCACAAGCACCGCAAGAACATCCGCCAGGAGCGGGCGAAGGTCCGGCGGGAAGGCATCCGCTTCCGGCGGGTGCATGGCGACGAGGCCTCGCCGGAGGATCTGGAGGCGATCCACCGCTTCTACCTGCGCACCTTCCGCGACTACGGCAACGCCCCGGCGCTTACCCTGGAATTCATCCGATATATTGCACGAAAAATGCCTCGCAATATATTGATTATATTGGCTATACATAACGACGAAGCGATCGCGGGCGCCTTCTGCCTGAGGGGCGAAGACACGCTCTACGGCCGCTACTGGGGCAGCGAGGCGGCCGTACCGGGGCTGCATTTCGAGACCTGTTACTACCAGGGCATCGAGTACTGCCTGGAACAGGGCCTGGACCGGTTCGAACCGGGCGCGCAGGGGGAGCACAAGCTGGCGCGCGGCTTCCTGCCCACGTTCGTGCGCAGCCGCCACTACCTCGCCCATCCGGGTTTCCGCGAAGCGCTGCGGGGCTGGTGCGAGGAGGAAACCCGCGCGGTGCGCCGCTACGCGGACACCCTCGCCGCGCACGGCCCGTTCCGGGCGCGGGATTGAACCCGGTCGGCCCGTCGGCAACCGCCGCGCCGCGCATACCTCGCCCGGCCGCGCCGCCGCCTGCACAATCGCGGGCATGAGCGCACGCCCGTTCCTGCTGCCGGACGATCCTTCCGTCCCCTTCCCGCCCGCCGCGCACGCGCTGCGCGAGCCGGACGGGCTGCTGGCGGTCGGCGGCGACCTGTCTGCGCCAAGGCTGCTGAACGCCTACCGGCACGGGATATTCCCCTGGTACTCGGAGGGCCAGCCGATCCTGTGGTGGAGCCCCGATCCCCGCCTGGTATTCCGCACCGATGCGGTGCGCCTGTCCCAGCGCTTCCGCCGCAGCCTGCGCCGCAGCGGCTGGCGGGTGCGGGCCGACACCGCCTTCGACGCCGTCATCGACGCATGCGCGGACAGCCCGCGCCCGGGCCAGTCGGGCACCTGGATCACCGGTGCGATGAAGGCGGCGTACGCGCGCCTGCACCGGCTGGGCCATGCCCATTCGGTGGAGGTGTGGGATGGACAGGGGCGACTGGCCGGCGGACTCTACGGCGTGGCCATCGGCCGCATGTTCTTCGGCGAGAGCATGTTCAGCGCGCGCCCCGGCGGTTCCAAGGCCGCCCTGGCGGCATTGGCCTGGCGCTTGCGCGAATGGGGCTGGCCGCTGCTGGACGCGCAGGTGGAAAACCCGCACCTGCTCTCGCTGGGAGGCGAACGCTGGCCACGCGCCCGCTTCCTGGAAGAGGTGGCGCGGCTTGCCGAGGCGCCGGGACGCGCGTGGAACTGGCGCGAGGAATTCGGCGAGCTGGCCGCCGCCTTGCTGGCCGGCCAGGGCCGGGGTTAACGCATTTTTGCTTTGTTGGCGGCATTCGCATAGAATTCCGGCCTTTCACGCCCCGAATAAGCGCAGATCCCAGCCGCATGTCGAAAGACGATTCCATCGAGTTCGAAGGCACTGTCGCCGAGACGCTGCCCAACACCACCTTCCGGGTTCGCTTGGAGAACGGGCACGAGATCATCGCCCACATCTCCGGACGCATGCGCAAGAACTACATCCGCATCCTCACCGGCGACAAGGTCAAGGTGGAGATGACGCCCTACGACCTGACCAAGGGCCGCATCACCTACCGCATGAAGTGAGTCCGCCCGGGGCCGTTCGGCCTCGGTGGCGGTTCGAAGAAAGGCGGCCGATCGGCCGCCTTTTGCATGTCCGCCGCCTTTCCCTCCCCGGTCAGACCGTGGCCGGCAGCAGCCGCTCCGGCTCGGACTGGGCCTCGACCACCAGTTCCCCATCGACCACGTCGATGTTGACCCGGCCGCCGTCGACCAGCTTGCCGAACAGCAGTTCGTCGGCCAGCGGGCGCTTGATCTTGTCCTGGATCACCCGCGCCATCGGGCGGGCGCCCATCAGCGGATCGAAGCCGTGCTGGGCCAGCCAGTCGCGGGCGGTCGGCGAGGCCGACAGGGCCACCTGCTTCTCGTTGAGCTGCATCTCCAGCTCGATCAGGAACTTGTCCACCACCCGCAGGATGTGGTCGAAGCCCAGCGGCTGGAACTGCACCACCGCGTCCAGGCGGTTGCGGAACTCCGGGCTGAAGCTCTTGCGGATGACCTCCATCGCGTCGGTGGAATGGTCCTGGCGGGTGAAGCCGATCGAGCGCCGCGCGGCCTGGGCCGCGCCGGCGTTGGTGGTCATCACGATCACCACGTTCTTGAAGTTGGCCTCGCGTCCGTTGGTGTCGGTCAGCACGCCGCGGTCCATGACCTGCAGCAGGATGTTGAAGATGTCCGGGTGCGCCTTCTCCACCTCGTCCAGCAGCAGCACGCAGTGGGGGGTCTTGACGATCTTCTCGGTGAGCAGGCCGCCCTGGTCGAAGCCGACGTAGCCCGGGGGCGCGCCGATCAGGCGCGACACCGAGTGCGACTCCATGTACTCGGACATGTCGAAGCGCACCAGTTCGATGCCCAGTTGCAGCGCCAGTTGCTTGGTCACCTCGGTCTTGCCCACGCCGGTGGGGCCGGCGAACAGGAAGTTGCCGATGGGCTTCTCCGGGTTGGCCAGACCGCTGCGCGCCAGCTTGATCGCCGAGGCCAGGGTTTCGATCGCCGGGTCCTGGCCGAAGATCACCATCTTCAGGTTGCGCTCCAGGTGCTGGAGCACGTCCTTGTCGGTGGCGCTGACCTGCTTGGCCGGGATCCGGGCCATCTTGGCGACGATGGTCTCGATTTCCTCCACGTCGATCAGCTCCTTGCGCGCGCCCTCCGGCAGCAGGCGCTGGCGGGCGCCGGCCTCGTCGATCACGTCGATGGCCTTGTCCGGCAGCAGGCGGTCGGCGATGTGCTTGACCGACAGGTCCACCGCGGCCTGGATGGCGTCGTCGGCGTAGGTCACGCCATGGTGCGATTCGTAGCGGGGCTTGAGGCCCTGCAGGATCTCGTAGGCCTCGCCCACCGTCGGCTCGACGATGTCGATCTTCTGGAAGCGGCGGGCCAGGGCGCGGTCCTTCTCGAAGATGCCGCGGTATTCCTGGAAGGTGGTCGAGCCGATGCAGCGCAGGTCGCCGGAGGCCAGCGCCGGCTTGATCAGGTTGGAGGCATCCATCGTGCCGCCGCTGGCCGAGCCGGCGCCGATGATGGTGTGGATCTCGTCGATGAACAGGATCGCGCCGGGGATCTTCTTGATCGCCGACAGCACGCCCTTCAGGCGCTTCTCGAAGTCGCCGCGGTACTTGGTCCCGGCCACCAGCGCGCCCAGGTCCAGCGAGTAGATCACCGCGTCGGACAGCACCTCGGGCACGTCGCCCTCGACGATGCGCTTGGCCAGGCCTTCGGCGATGGCGGTCTTGCCCACGCCGGCCTCGCCCACGTACAGCGGGTTGTTCTTGCGCCGCCGGCACAGGACCTGGATGGTGCGCTCGATCTCGTCGGCGCGGCCGACCAGCGGGTCGATCTTGCCGCCGCGGGCGCTGTCGTTGAGGTTGGTGGCGTATTCGGCCAGGGCATCGGTCTTGCCCTCGCCCTCGCCGCCCTCGGCCCGGCCTTCGCCGTCGCCGGAGGCCGACGGGCCGCTCTCGGAGGATTCGTCGCCGAGCTTGGCGATGCCGTGCGAGAGGTAGTTGACCACATCCAGCCGGGTCACGTCCTGCTGGGTCAGGAAGTAGACCGCGTGCGAGTCCTTCTCGCCGAAGATCGCCACCAGCACGTTGGCGCCGGTGACCTCCTTCTTGCCCGAGGACTGCACGTGATACACCGCCCGCTGCAGCACGCGCTGGAAGCCCAGGGTGGGCTGGGTGTCGCGGCCGTCGTCCTCGGCCAGGCGCGAGACCGAGGCTTCGATGGCCTGGTCCAGCTCGCCGCGCAGGCGGCTGGCGTCGGCGCCGCAGGCGCGCAGCACGGCCTGGGCGGAGGGATTGTCGAGCAGGGCCAGCAGCAGGTGCTCGACCGTCATGAATTCATGCCGTGCTTCGCGCGCGCGCTTGTAGCACTGGCCGATGGTCTGTTCGAGATCTTTGCTGAACATGGCGGACTCCGGCGGTTTGCCAACAATATGCGGCCTGACCACCGGAATTCCACATCCCCGGCGAAAGAAAGCGTTCAGGTAGGGATATGCCGGGCGGACCGGCTCTGCCGGCGCCAGCCGGCGGGGTCAGGCCTTCTCCATGGTGCACAACAGCGGATGCTGGTTCATCCGCGAGAATTCGTTGACCTGGGACACCTTGGATTCGGCCACTTCCCGCGTGAAGACGCCGCACACGCCGCGGCCTCGGGTATGCACGTGCAGCATCACCTGGGTGGCCCGCTCCAGGTCCAGGGCGAAGAACTGCTGGAGCACCGCGACCACGAAGTCCATGGGCGTGTAGTCGTCGTTGAGCAGCACCACCTGGTACATCGGCGGCGGGGCCACCGCCGGCTTGCCGGGATCGACCAGGGTGCCGTGTTCGTGTTCGTGGCGAGGGGTTCGGGGCATGGCGGCGATTATACGGACCGTGCGTGGATGGACGCGGTCGCAGACGGTGCCGGACAATGCGTCACCGCCCTTCCGGCCGCTTCCGAACCGATGTCCGATTCCCCCCGCCCCTGGCGCCCGCACGTGACCGTGGCCAGCCTGGTCGCCCGCGAGGGACGGCTGCTGCTGGTCGAGGAGCGGATCGCCGGCGAGCGGGTGCTGAACCAGCCGGCCGGGCACCTGGAGCCGGGCGAAAGCCTGGCCCAGGCCGCGGTGCGCGAGACCCTGGAGGAAACCGCCTGGCGCATCCGCGTGGAAGCCTTCGTCGGCGCCTACCAGTGGACCGCGCCGGGCGGCGGGCAGTACGTGCGCTTCGCCTTCGCCGGGCAGGCGCTGGAACACCACCCGGGCCGGCCGCTGGACACGGGCATCGAACGGGCCCTGTGGCTGACGCCGGACGAGTTGCAGGCCCAGTCCGCCCGCCATCGCAGCCCGCTGGTGTGGCAGGGGGTGGCCGACTGGCTTTCTGGGCGCCGCTACCCGCTCGACCTGGTGCGCAACCTGGGATGAGCGCAGGAGCGACCAATGCGCCGCGCACCGTCGTCGGCGTCTCCGGCGGGGTCGATTCCTCGGTCGCGGCCCTGCTGCTGGCCCAGGCGGGCGAGCCGCTGGCCGGGCTGTTCATGCAGAACTGGGACGACGACGGCAGCGGCCAGTGCCGGGCCGAGGAGGACCGCCGCGACGCGGTGGCGGTGTGCGGCCGGCTGGGCATGGCGTTCCATTTCCGCGACTTCTCCAGGGAATACTGGGCCGGCGTGTTCGAGCACTTCCTGGCCGAGTACGCGGCCGGGCGCACGCCCAACCCGGACGTGCTGTGCAACCGCGAGGTCAAGTTCAAGCACTTCCTCGACGCGGCCCGCGAACTGGGCGCCGAGCGCATCGCCACCGGCCACTACGCGCAGGTGGAGCGCGCCGGCGGCCGCTGGCGCCTGCTGCGCGGCGCCGACCGCGACAAGGACCAGAGCTACTTCCTGCACCAGCTCGGCCAGCGGCAACTGGCGGCCACCGTGTTCCCGATCGGGCACCTGCCCAAGGCGCAGGTGCGGCGGCTGGCGCGCGAGGCCGGCCTGCCGACCCATGCCAAGAAGGATTCCACCGGGATCTGCTTCATCGGCGAACGCGACTTCCGCAGCTTCCTCGGCCAATACCTGCCGGCACAGCCGGGCGAAATCCGCGATCCGCACGGGGTGAAGGTCGGCGAGCATCCGGGCGTGTTCTATTTCACCCTGGGCCAGCGCGAGGGCCTGAACATCGGCGGCGTGCGCGGCCGTGCCGCGGCCCCCTGGTACGTGGTCGCCAAGGACGTGGCCGGCAACGTGCTGTACGTGGACCAGGCGTGCGACAGTCCCTGGCTGCTCTCGCGCACGGTGCGCACCGAGGCGATGCACTGGGTGGAAGGCGGGCCGCCGGCGGCCGCGTTCGACGGCGCCGCGCAGGTGCGCTACCGGCAGCGCGAGGAACCCTGCCAGGTACAGGCGAACGCCGATGGAAGCCTGACGGTGCGTTTCGAGCGCGCGCAGCGCGCGGCCACGCCCGGCCAGTCGCTGGTGCTGTACGACGGCGACGCCTGCCTGGGCGGCGCGGTGATCGAGTCCACCGACGCGCCGGTGCCCGGGCGCTGAGCCGCAGGCCCGGCTGCGGGTGGCGCGTGCCGGGTAGAATGCGCGGCATGAATCCTCCCTACGACGACCGCGTGCTGGCGCTGGCCGGCCTGGCCCAGGCGCTGCGCCAGGTACGGCGCATCGCCGAGACCGGACAGAGCGAGACCGCCGCGGCCCGGCCAGTGCTGGACAGTGTGTTCCGCATCGATGCCGATTCCACCGCCGAGGTCTACGGCGGCGCGCGCGCACTGGCACCGGGCCTGCGCCTGCTGGCCAACCACCTGTCCAGCCGCGGCGACGACCCGCTGCTGCCGCGCCTGGCCCTGGCGACGGTGCAACTGGAACGCCGCTTCTCGGGCGAGCCGGAGATCGTGGCCGCGGTCGCCGCGGGCATCGCCGCGATCGCGCCGCAGGCCGAGGCCCTGGACAGTACCCATCCTGAAGTGCTGTCGGCGCTGGGCGCGCTGTACGCGGACACCATCAGCAACCTGCGGCCGCGGATCATGGTCCAGGGCAACCCGCACTACCTGGGCCAGCCCGGCGTGGTGTCGGAGATCCGCGCACTGCTGCTGGCGGCGGTGCGCTCGGCCCTGCTGTGGCGGCAAGTGGGCGGCAACCAGTGGCAGTTCCTGCTGGCACGGCGGGCGATGCTCGATTCGGTGGCGCGGCACCTGGACTGATCCAGCCTCGCCGCGGCCCTCGCGTTCGGCGCCGGCGTCGGTTTCCCGGCGCGCGCATCGATCGTCGCGCGGTCTTCACGCGGCCCGCTTCCATTAAAGGCCCCCGCCATGCGGCCGATACTGCGAACGAGGCTCCGCCGAGATCACCCATGGACTCCCGTTTGCTTATCCGCATGGCCGCACCGCTGGTGCTGACCCTTCTCACCCCCATCGCCGTGGGCTTCGATTGGCCGGCGCCGATGCGCTGGGCGATCCTGACCACCTTGACCCTGAGCTGGTTCGGCTTTGCCGCCTGGCTCCTGTTCCGCGGCCCGACCTCGCCTTCGCGTTCGCCGGAGCAGTTGCGGGTGGTCCGCGAGCAGGAACACCTGCTCGGCGAGCTGCGCACCTTCGTGGGCAAGGAGATCGACGGCTCGCGGCATGAAGTCGAGCGTGCCCGCGACCTGATCCGCCAGGCGGTGGCGGGCCTGGGCGGCAGCTTCGAGGAGATGAACCGCAAGTCGCGCCAGCAAAGCGGCGCGATGGCCCGGATCATCGCCGACCAGGACGGCGCCGGCGGCGTGGACGTGGCCCGCTTCGCCCAGCACGCCAGCTCGCGCATGGAGCAACTCGTGGAGGCGCTGGAGCAGGTATCCGGCCAGAGCACCACCACCGTGCAGCACATCGACCAGATGGCCCAGCACCTGGACGGCATCTTCGCCCTGCTGGAGGACGTCAAGTCGATCGCCGACCAGACCAACCTGCTGGCGTTGAACGCGGCCATCGAGGCCGCCCGCGCCGGCGAGGCCGGCCGCGGCTTCGCGGTGGTGGCCGACGAGGTGCGCAACCTGTCCGAGCGCTCGACCACCTTCAACGAGCAGATCCGCAAGCTGGCGCACAGCTCCAAGGACGCCATCGCCAAGGTCCGCGACACCGTCTCGCACATGGCCTCGCGCGACCTGGACCGCTCCCGCGAGGCGCGGGCCGAGGCGGCGCAGATGCTGCAGAACGTGGCCGCGATCAACAGCTCGCTGGGCGACGGCATGCGCGAGATCTCCGAGTGCGGCCGCGCCATCGACGGCTCCGTGGCCGAGGCGGTGCGCGCCCTGCAGTTCGAGGACATCGCCACGCAGGCCCTGGGCGGCGCCCACGTCCACCTGGACCGGCTGGATGCGATCAACCGCGAGGCCCTGGCCCTGCAGGAACTGCTCCACCGCAGCAACGGCGCCTGCGACGACGACATGCTGCGCGCCCTGCAACGGCTGGGCCAGCGCCTGAGCGAACTGCGCGGGGAATGGGAACATCCGCCGCACAAGCCGGTCACCCAGCAGACCATGGGCGCGGGCACGGTGGAACTGTTCTAGGCGGCATGGGCACGCTGGCCATGCCGTCCTTCCCGCTGCGAAGCGACCAGGACCCCGGTTCCGTACCGGGGTCCGTGCGTTCGTCCGCCGCAACGGCCGTCATGCACCAATGGCCGGCATCGCCGTGAGCCAGGGGCCTTCTTCCCCTGGACGCTTCACCGCCGGACCCATGCGCCGGACTCCGGTGCAGTCGCGGACCGCTTCCGCCCCCCTGCCCTGGGTGCTGAGGCGGATGGAGGAGATGGCCATCCAGGAGCTGGACGAGGCCGCACGCCTGGCCCCGCCCAGCACCCGACCCGACCCGCTGGACGCCTGCCTCGCGTGGGACATGGCCGGCCCGGTCCAGGCTGAAAGCGGCGCCGGGGGGAAGAGTCCCTCCGGAAGCGGCGCAGGCGATCCTCGCCACCCTGGCTGATACCGGCCTGCGCCGCGGGAGGGAGGGCGATGGGGCGCGGTACGCAGCGCCGGCCCCTGGCGGCATCTCCCGGACGGCAATGGCACCGACGACGCCCCCTTCGTGCCGCGTGTGGAAGCTGCGCGTTACGGCGTATCGCGGTGTCAGCGTACCTGCGCGTGCAGCGGGGTTTCGCCCAGCCAGGCCGGCGTGCCGGGAGCCTCGTTGGCCTGGCGCGCCAGCCACTGCGCCAGTTCGCGCGGCGGCAGCGGACGGGTATACACGTAGCCCTGGATTTCGTCGCAGCCCCAGGCCTTGAGCTGGGCCTGTTCCTCCGGGGTTTCCACGCCCTCGGCGACCACCCGCATGCCCAGTGCATGGCCCAGGTGGACGATGGCCTGGGTGACCTCGCCGGCATTGGTGTCGCTGAGCATGTCGGCGACGAAGCTGCGGTCGATCTTCAGCCGCTGCACGGGGAAGCGGTTGAGGTAGTGGAGGTTGGAGAAGCCGGTGCCGAAGTCGTCCACGGCCAGTTGCACGCCGTGGTTCTCGAACACCTGGAAGCAGTGCCGCAGGTTGTCGCTGTCCAGGATCAGGGCCGACTCGGTCAGTTCCAGTTCCAGCCGCGCCGGCGGCCAGCCGGCGCGCTGGCACAGGGCCACCACGCGGTCGGCGAAGCCGCGGTCGCGCAACTGCACGCCGGAGACGTTGACCGCGATGCGGCCGAACTGCAGCCCGGCCGCGTGCCAGGCCGCGGCCTGGCGGCAGGCTTCGGCGATCACCCACTCGCCGAGGCGGACGATCTCGCCGCATTGCTCGGCGATGGGGATGAACTCGCCCGGATGGCACGGGCCGCCCGGCCAATGCCAGCGCAGCAGGGCCTCGATCCCGGGCGGGTGGTCGCCCTTGACGCAGACCTGCGGCTGGTACACCAGGGCCAGTTCCTCGCGCTCCAGCGCGCCGCGCAGGGCATGCTCGATCTCCAGCCGGCGCCGGGTATGGCGATGGATCTCCTCGTTATGCAGTTGCCAGCCGTTGCGCCCGCGCTCGCGCGCCACGCGCAGGGCCGCATGCGCGGCGCGCAGCAGGTCGTCGAACCCCTCGCCGTCGTGGCCCAGCAGGGCAATGCCCACGCTCGCGCCGACCTTGAGGTGCTCGCTGCCGAAGGCCAGCGGCTCGGACAGCGCGGCGATCAGGCGGCGCGCGGCCTCCTCGGCCTCGGAGCCGTCGATCGGCCGGCGCAGCACGACCATGAACTCGTCCCCGCCCAGGCGGCCGAACAGGTCGCCCCCCTGCAGGGTGTGGTGCATGCGGCCGGCGGCCGCCTTGAGCATGGCGTCGCCGGCGGCATGGCCGAAGGAATCGTTGATGCTCTTGAAGCCGTCCAGGTCCACCAGCAGCAGCGCCAGCCCGGTCTCGCCACGGTCCTGGGCGGCGGCGATGGCCTCCTCGGCCTGGACCCGCAGCAGGAAGCGGTTGGGCAGGCCGGTGAGCAGGTCGTAGTGCGACAGCAGCTCGATCCGCTCACTGGTCTCCAGCTCGCGGCTGACGTCGCGGTACAGGGCCACGAAGCGCGGCGGCAGGCCGTCGCGGCAATCCAGCTCGACCAGCACCTGGACCCGCGCGCGGCGCCCGTTCTGGCGGTAGAAGCACAGTTCCAGTTGCTCCGGGGGGCCGCCCGCCGCCAGCCGCGCCAGCGCCGCCTCGAAGGTCTCGCGCGATTCGCGGGTGTACAGGGCCAGGGCGTCGTCCAGGGTCAGCGGGCCGTGCGGCAGGCCGTGCAGGCGGTAGCACTCGTCGGTCCATTGCACCCGGCGGGTCCCCGGCTCGATCTCGCAGCCGCCGATGTGGCCCAGCGAGGACACCCGGTCGAGCAGCTCGGTGCGCCAGCGCAGCAGCGCATCGGCGCGCCAGCGCGCGGTCACGTCCTGGACCTGGCCGAGCACGCGCACGATGTGCCCGTCCTCGTCCATCTGCGGCCGGCTCCAGGCCTGCAGGTGCAGCGGCTGGCCCTGCGCGTCGCGCAGTTCCAGGTCGAAGTTCAGCGGCTCGCCGTCGCGCCGCATCCGCCGCCAGGCGCGGCGCAGGGACGCGGCGGCCCCGCGCGGCAGGCGCCGCAGCCAGGCGCGGGCCGAGTCGTGGGCGCGCACGGGCTGCCCGAGCAGGCGATAGAGATCCTGCGGCCACCAGCCGGTGTCGGTGTACGGGTCCCACGACCACGACGCCATGCCGGCCAGCCGCTGGATTTCCTCCAGCAGCGCCTGCTGCCGCCGCAGCCGTTCCTCCAGTTGCTTCTGCTCGTCGACCGCAGTGTGGGTGCCGACCATGCGCAGCGGCCGGCCATCGGCCGACCAGGCGACCACCCGGCCGCTGTCGCGGACCCAGCGCCAGCCGCCATCGCGGTGGCGCACGCGGTGCTCGCAGGCGTAGGCGCCGACGCGCCCGTCCAGGTGGGCCTGGACACTGGCGCGCACGCGCTCGATATCGTCCGGGTGGACCAGCGCCAGGGCCGTTTCCAGGCCGTTTTCCGGCGCTTCCTCGGCGGTGTAGCCGAGCATGGCCAGCCAACTGTCCGAGCGGAAGATGCGGTTGGCGCCGATGTCCCAGTCCCACAGGCCGTGGCCGGCACTGTCCAGGGCCACCTGCCAGCGGCTGGAGCCGTCGGGGTCGGGAATGCTCAGGGTGTAAGCCAGCACCCCGCCCTCCGGCGCGCGCACGGCGCGCATCCATCCGTCGAGCCGGTGCTCCGGCCCGGGCAGGCTGCACGGCACGGTGCGCTGGACGTCCTCGGCCAGGGCCTGGCGCAGGTCCTGCAGGAGCTGGGCGTAGCGCAGCGCGGCCTGTGGCAGGCCGAGCGCCTGCGCAGCCGGATTGGCAGCCAACACCCGCCCGTCCCGGTCCAGGACCAGCAACGCGCTGTTGATCGGGTGTTGCATCAGGCTGGCGATCGCACCCGCATCCACGCCGTGCACTCCATAGCGGGGTCCGCCTGTCGGACCCGTCGTGTCGATAACGGCAAGCCGGGTCGAATATTGAGGGCGGATCGCGCACGCGGCGCTGCTATGCTTCCTGGCCTCCGTCTGGCAGGGGAGCGGGATGCAACGACAGGCCGGTTCCATGCCCCCGGCGCGGCCGGCCCCCGGCTTGCCGGGGCCGGGCGCGCACGCCCGGGCGATGACTTGGCGGATCCCGCTGATCTACTTGGTCGTGGGCGTGCTGTGGATCGTATTCAGCGACCGTGTCCTCGCCGCCCTCATCCCCGACCCGGCCGCCATCACCCACCTGCAGACCCTCAAGGGCGGCTTCTACATCGCCGCCACCGCGGGCCTGCTGTACCTGCTGCTGCGATCCCTGGTGGAGCGCATGTTGCGCTCGCAGCACGAGGCGCTGGATTCGGAATCGCGCTACCGCGAGCTGTTCGAGGCCAACCCCAACCCGATGTGGATCTACGAGCCGGCCTCGATGCGGATCGTCGACGCCAACCAGGCCGCCAGCGCGTTCCTGGGCTGGTCGCGTGGCGAATTGCGCGGCATGGAGATGTTCATGCTCTGGCCGCCTGAGGACCTGGAATGCTTCAAGGCCGGCGCCGAGGCCATCCGCCAGGCGCCCGGGCTGGCCTATGCCCGGATCGAGCGCCTGCGGGTCAGCGACGGCAGCTTCCGCGACGTCGAGCTGCGCAGCACCGACCTGACGCGCGGCGGCGGCGAGGACCGCGGACGGCTGATGGTGCTGTCCGACCGTACCAGCGAACTGCAGTCGCAACGCGCGCGCGAGCAGGCCATGGCGCGCCTGCAGGAGGCGCAGCGCCTGGCCCGGCTGGGCTCCTGGGAAATCGACCTGCCCGGCCGTCGCGGCCGCTTCTGCCCGATCCTGCTGCACCTGCTGGGCCACGGCATCGCCGACGACCGTCCGCGCGAGCTGGGCGACGTGCTGGTGGCGGCCGATGCGGCCAGCCAGGCACGGTTGGACCAGTTGCTGGACGAACTGGCGTGCGGGCAGTTGCAGAAGATGGACGTGCTGCTGCCGTTCCTGGGCGCGGGCGGCGGCGAGCGCCTGCTGCGGGTGCGGGCGCAGCGCATCGACGAGGACGGCCGCCGCACCCTGCGCGGCACCGTGCAGGACGTGACCGAGGAGCAGCAGACCCGGCGCCTGCTGGACGAACGCGAGCAGCAGTTCCGCGAACTGGTGCGGATCCTCCCCGACGGCGTGATGATCCTCGCCGGCGAGCGCGTGTTCTACGCCAACCCGGCCTGCGGCGGGTTGTTCGGCTGCCAGTCCGAGGCCTTGCTGGGCGAATCGCTCGCCCACCTGGTGGATCCGCCCGACCTGCCCGCGCTGCACGCCTGGCTGGAGGGCGGCGGCGCGCTGGAAAGCCCGCCGCGCATGCGCCGCGCCGACGGCAGCACGTTCCGCGCCGCGCTGTCGCGCGCGCAGGCGCGCTACGGCGGGCAGGCCTGCAAGCTGCTGCTGGTGCGCGACCTGAGCGAGCCGGAACGCATGCGCGATGCCCTGGCCGCCGGCAACGTGGAGCTGCAGGCCATGGCCCGGCGCCTGTTCTCGGTGCAGGAGGACGAGCGCCGCGCGATCTCGCGCGAGCTGCACGACGACATCGGCCAGGCGATCACCGCGATGAAGCTGTCCGCCCATGCGGCCATGGGCGAGGAGGACGGCGCCCGCCGCCGCGAGGACCTGGACGACATCGCCGCCACCGCCGACGCCACCCTGGACAAGCTGCGCAACCTGTCGATGCTGCTGCGCCCCCCGCAACTGGACGCGCTGGGCCTGGAAGCGGCGCTGCGCTGGCATGCCGGCGGGCTGTTCCGCAACTCGCCGGTGCGCCTGGAGATGGATATCCATGCGCTGCCGCGAAGGCCCGAGCGCGAGATCGAGCAGGCCTGTTTCCGCATCGCCCAGGAGGCGTTGACCAACGCCCTGCGCCACGCCGGCGCCGACGCCATCCGCCTGGCGCTGGAGGACGACGGCGACGAGGGCCTGTGCCTGAGCGTGGAGGACGACGGCCGCGGCTTCGACCCAGCCCGCGCCCGCGGCCTGGGCCTGGTGATCATGCGCGAGCGCGCGCAGAGCGCCGGCGGCCGCCTGCGCATGGGCACCGCCCCGGGCGGCGGCACCCGCATCCGGCTGCAACTGCCCTACGCGCCGCGACCGGCCGCCGACGGCCCGCACCGATGATGATGCATCCCCCCCTCGCCGATATCCCGCCGCGCCTGGGCGCGGGCAACCCCGAGCTGGCGGCCATGGTCGCCCAGGCCGCCGAAGGAGGTCCGCCGCTGATGGTGGTCCACCTGGACATCGACCACTTCGCCTCGGTCAACGAGAACATGAGCGTGGACGTGGGCGACCTGGCGCTGGACCTGCTGGCCTGCCGGCTGGCCGAGTCGCTGCAGGGGCGCGGGCGGATCTGGCGCCACGGCAGCGACGAGTTCGTGGCCGCGATCGTGCTGGCGCCGGGCATGCCTTCGCCCGAGGCGCTGGCCGAGGAACTGCTGCGCCAGACCGAATCCCCGTTGGGCGTGCTGCCCTACACCCTGTTCCTCACCGCCAAGGCCGGCATCAGCCTGTGCCCCCAGCACGCGCGCGCGCCCGACGCCCTGCTGCGCATGGCCGAGACCGCGGCGCGCCAGGCCAGCCACGGCGACGAGCGGATCCAGTTCTATGGCGGTGCGAGCCTGCAGAACGTCCACAACGAGAGCGTGATCGCCCGCCAGATCGTCGATGCGATCCCCAACGGCGAGCTGCGCCTGCGCTTCCAGCCGGAGATCAGCGCCCGCGACGGGCGCGTGGTCGGCATGGAGGTGCTGCTGCGCTGGCAGTCGCCCAGCCTGGGCCTGATGGTGCCCGAACGCTTCATGCCCATCGCCGAGCGGCTGGGCGTCATCGTGCAGATCGGCGACTGGGTGCTGGACAACGCCATCGCCCAGTTGCGGCTGTGGCGCGAGTCCGGTTTCGACGACCTGTTCGTGGCGGTCAACGTCTCCACCCTGCAACTGCTGCGGCCCGGCTTCACAGACGAGGTGCTGGAACGCCTGCGCAAGAGCGCGATCCCGCCCGAATGCCTGGTCCTGGAGATCAACGAGAGCGCGCTGGCCGCCAACGTCACCCCGGTCTACGAGGGGCTGGCCATGCTCCGGCGCGAGGGCGTGGGCCTGGCCCTGGACAACTTCGGCACCGGCGATTCCAGCCTCAGCGCGCTGGTGCGCTACCCGGTGGACATGCTGAAGATCGACCGCAGCTTCATCCGCAGCGCCCCGGCCGGCGAGCGCGAGACCGCGATCGTGCGCGCGATCATCGCCATGGGCCACCAGCTCAACATGAAGGTGATCGCCAACGGCGTGGAGAGCGAGGCCCAGTTGGGCTACCTGCGGCGCAGCGACTGCGACGTGTTCCAGGGCTACCTGTTCGGCGAGCCGATGCCGCCCGAGGCCGCGGGCATGGCCCTGCGCCGGCGCTACCTGCGCCCGGAGCTGTTCGCCACCAGCAAGCAGGACCTGACCCTGCTGCTGGTGGACGACGAGGAGAACGTGCTGCGCTCGCTGGTGCGCCTGTTCCGCCGCGACGGCTACCGCATCCTGGCCGCGGGCAACGTGCGCGACGCCTTCGACCTGCTGGCCACCAACGACGTGCAGGTGATCCTGTCCGACCAGCGCATGCAGGACATGAGCGGCACCGAGTTCCTGGGCCGGGTGAAGATGCTCTACCCGGACACGGTGCGCATGGTGCTGTCCGGCTACACCGACCTGGCCACGGTCACCGACGCGATCAACCGCGGCGCGATCTACCGCTTCCTGACCAAGCCCTGGAACGACGACGAGCTGCGCGAGCACATCCGCCAGGCCTTCCGCACCCACCAGGAGCGGCAGCCGATGCGCGGCGACGTGGTGGGCTGACGGCATCAGCCCGCGCAGGGCCTGCCGCCACGAAGCCTCTCGCAGCGGCTGAAGCGGTTTGCAACAGCCGAATGGCCGGTAATGGCCGGTCTCGCGCAGGTGGCGACTTGGCGAGTCGGCATTGCGCCGGCGACCCTTGGCCGCGGCGTCCCGGCACGATGCCGGCCCCCACGGCGAAAGTGCTACGGGCCGCGGGCGCTCAGGCGGCCGCCTTGGGCTGGCGTACCGGCAGCACGATGCGGAAGCGCGAGCCCTCGCCCAGGGTGCTGGCCACGTCGATCCGGCCATGATGCTTGGCCACGATGCCGTAGGAGATCGACAGGCCCAGCCCGGTGCCCTTGCCCACCGGCTTGGTGGTGAAGAACGGATCGAAGATCTTCTGCAGCGACTCGGCCGGGATGCCCGGGCCGCTGTCGGCGATCTCGATCCACACCTCGTCGCCCTCGTGCCCGGTGCTCAGGCGCACCCTGCCGCGCTCGCCGATGGCCTGGCCGGCGTTGATCAGGATGTTCATGAACACCTGGTTGAGCTCGGACGGCAGGCACTCCACCGGCGGCAGGGTGCCGTAGTCCTTTTCCAGGGTGGTGTTGTACTTGAGCTCGTTCCAGATGATGTTGAGGGTGGATTCCAGGCCGGCATGGACGTCGGCCAGCTTCCACGACTCGTCGCGCTCGGAGCGCGAGAAATCCTTCAGGTCGCGCACGATCCGGGTCACCCGCTCGATGCCCTCGCGCGACTCGGTCATCAACTGCGGCAGGTCGCGGCTGATGAAGTCGATGTCCAGGCGCGAGCGGGTCTGGTCGATCTCCGGCAGCATCGCCTTGGGGTCGGGCGAGCGCAGCGCGCGCTCGTAGGCGTCGATCAGGGCGAACAGGCTGTGCAGGTATTCCTGCAGGCTGCCCAGGTTGGAATGCACGTAGCCGATGGGATTGTTGATCTCGTGGGCCACGCCGGCGGCCAACTGGCCGATGGAGGCCAGCTTCTCGGCCTGCAGCAGCTTTTCCTGGGCGGCGGTCAGGCGCACGTTGAGCTCGGCGTGGCGGCGCAGCAGTTCCTGCTCGTAGGCGCGGATGCGCTGCAGGTCCTGCATCAGCACCAGGTAGTGGTCGCCTCCCTCCTCGGTGAAATACAGGTGGACCAGCAGCATCGAGCCCTGGCCGAAGGACAGGTGCCCGCCCCAGTGCCCCTGGCTGCGGGCCTGCGGCAAGGCGTCGCGCGGCACCAGCAGCTCGAGGGTGAGGCCGTGCTCCAGGTCGCGCGGATAGCAGGCCTTGCACATGGCGTGCGCGGCCGGGTTGGCGTACAGCAGCGTCCCGTCGGCGCCGTACAGCAGCACGCCTTCGAGCATGCGCGCGCGCAGAGCGTCGAGCGCCCCGGGGGAAAGCGTATGGATGTTTTCGGGGGGTGCGGTCACGGCGCTGGGGGATGGAAGCCTGGCCCGATTCTAGCTGCCCGGCGGACGGCGAACGCGCGGGTCAGACCACCGCCAGGTCGCGGCGTGCCTGGAGTTGCTGCGACTGGCCCTGCGCGTCGTACTCGGGCGCGCTCTCGGCGCGGCCCAGGTGGCGCAGTGCCCAGTTGACCTCGCGGCGCCGGCGGGCGAGCAGCGCACCGTTGCTGCGGTTGTTCTCGGCCAGTTCGACCAGGCGTTCGGCGAGGCCGTCGGGCAGGTCGGTCTCCAGCTCGCGCAGGGCGGCCAGTTTCTCCTGGGTCGAGCGCACCAGCAGCTCGATGTCGTGGTCGAGCAACGCGCGGCGCTCCTCGGCCAGGGCGGCGGCCAGGCGGTCGAGCGCGGCATCGCTGGTGGCCAGGGCGCTCATGCGGTCAGCCCAGCAGGCGGTCCATTTCCAGCATGCGGTCGGCGATCCTGGCCGGGTCGATGCGGTAGCTGCCCGACTCCACCGCCTGCCTGACCTCGGCCACGCGGGCGCTGTCCACGGCCGGGGCGGCCGACAGCTCGCGCTGCAGGGCCTGCAGGCCGGTGGCCTCGCCGGTCAGGCGCAGGCTGTCGCCGGCCTGGGTGGCCTCGACCGGGCCGGAACGGTCCGCGCCGGCGGGAGCAACATGGCCGCCTACCGGGCCGGTGCTGCGTACCGCGGGGGGCGGGACACCTTCTATCTTCTGGCTCATCGCTGTGAGTCCTTGAACGGGGTACGCCGGGAGTATCGGCTGGGCTGGAGGGAAACTTTAGAGGGAAGTCACAAAAAACTTCATGGCTGCCTGATGGCTGCCTGCTAGGGGGCCACCAGGACGTCGCCGCCCGGTCCCACCCGGCCTTGCAGGATGCGATGGGAGGACAGGTTCTCCACCGCCACGCGCTCGTTCTCGCCGGCATCGCCCAGGGCGCGGCCGGCCACCCGCACTTCCACGCCGCCGCGGCGCGAGACCAGGGCCACCTGGTCGCCGCGCCTGACCAGCCGCGGCGCGGCCAGGTCGCCGGACGCCAGCACGGTGCCGGCGGGCAGCACCCGCCGCGCGATCTTGCCAGCGGCCTGCGCCGGGTCGGCCAGCGCCGCGCCGGCGATCCGCGCCGCATCGCGGGTCTCGGCCACCAGCGCATCGGCCGGGATGGCCTCGCCCGCCGCCACCCCGCGCGACAGCACCAGCACGGTCTGGCTGCGGCGCAGCTTGACCGGCACGAACAGGCGCCAGCCGCTGGGACAGGTCACCTCGACCGTCCCCGAGGAGGCCTGCTGGGCCTGCAGCGGCTGGCCGCAGGCCGGCATCCGCAGCGCCGGGTCCAGGTTGACCTCGGCCTGGCCCCCGGCCACCGCGCCCAGCGCGGCGGCGCGGATCGACTCCACCGGCTGGAAGCCGCCGGCGGCCAGTGCCATCGTCATCGGCAGTCCCAGCAGGAACATGAGCGCACAGCGCAGCAGGGTCATGGCAGCCTCGGCCGGATCGGCACGTGAATCCACCCGGCTCGATGCAAGCCGCGTGCCGGACCCGGGGCCGCGCGGCGGCGCCTCAAGCGGCCGCGCGCGGCGCCGATACCGGGAGCATGGCCCACAACCTGCTCAACCGCATCGACCAGCGCACCCGCCTGGCCGGCCACAACCGGCTGGCGCTGCTGCTGTTCCGCCTCGGCGGGCGTCAGCTTTTTGGCGTGAACGTGTTCAAGGTCCAGGAAGTGCTGCGCCAGCCGCCGCTGTTCCAGTTGCCCGGGCTGCCGGCCCAGTTCGCCGGTGCGGCGGACGTGCGCGGGCGCTCGGTGCCGGTGCTGGACCTGGGCATGGCCATCGGCCATCCCGAGCGCGGCGCCCCGGGGGAGGACGGCGCCACCCAGTACCTGGTGGTGACCGAGTTCAACCGCTCGGTGCAGGGCTTCCTGGTCAGCGACGTGGAGCGCATCGTCAACATCGCGGTGGAGGACATCCACCCGCCGCCCGACCTGGGCGCCGAAAGCACCTACCTGACCGCGGTCACGCGCTTCCAGGGCGAGTTGATCCAGGTGCTCGACGTGGAGAGCGTGCTGTCGGACATCACCCAGGCGCGGATGGACGCGGTCCTGGCGCCGGAGATGTCGCTGCCCGCCGACGCGCCGCCCATGCAGGTGCTGGTGGCGGACGATTCGCGGGTGGCGCGGCAGCAGATCCGCAGCGTGCTGGACCAGCTCGGAGTCGGCGTCACCCTGCTGTCCGACGGCCGCCAGGCGCTGGACCACCTGTTGCAGGTGCACGCCAGCGGCGAGGATCCGACCGAGCGCTACGCCATGATCATCTCCGACATCGAGATGCCGGCCATGGACGGCTACACCCTGACGACGGAAATCCGGCGCCACCCGGCCCTGTCCGGCCTCTACGTGCTGCTGCACACCTCGCTGTCGGGCGTGTTCAACAACGCCATGGTCGAGCGGGTCGGGGCCAATGCCTTCGTCGCCAAGTACAGCCCGCACGAGCTGGCCGAGCACGTCCTTACGCGGCTGCGGCAGGTGGCGCAGAGGGCCTGAAGGGCTTGCGGGGCCATTGAGGCCAAGGCGTTGGTGGGAAAGCACGGAGCCGTCGCGGCAGGAGCGGGATGGGTGTCGGCTCCGGATGGCGACGTGGCGCCCCCGGTGTCCATCCTCGGGGACGTCCTGCGCTTGCTCGGGGTCGCAGAACATCCATGTCTTGACCTTTGCCGCAGCCCCCAGGGCGCCACGTCCCGGTCATTTCTTACCCTATATTTTAGATAAAGAATATATCTCAATATACTGATATATAAGATATTTATAAGTAATCCGAAGGGCGGGAATGGCAGCCGCTGGCCGTGCCCGGCTCTGCCATGGCCCCCCGCTCCGATCGGCCTTTCCCTGCAGGCCGGCGTCAGTCGACGACTTCGCACCTGGGCCAGGATGGCCGCCCCCCGCTGCCGTCGGAACCCCGTCCTGGCACGCCGCTTGCCTATGCCCTGGCAACGGTTCGCCCGGAGGCGCCATGTCCAATCCGATCTCTTCCTATTTCGGGGTCCATGCCGACGCCCTGCCCCTGCGCGAGCAGCGGATGAAGCTGATCGCCAGCAACCTGGCCAATGCCGACACGCCCGGCTACAAGGCCCAGGACATCGACTTCAACGCCGCCCTGGACTCGGCCCGGCAGCAGCGCATGGGCCTCCAGGACGGCAACGGGATGGCCACCACCAACGAACGCCATCTGTCCGATGCCATCGACACCGGCCGCCTGCCGTTCCAGTTCACCCGCCAGGCCAGCCAGCCGAGCCTCGACGGCAACACCGTGGACCCGGACGCCGAGCGCGCCGCCTACGGGCGCGCCGCGCTGGAGTACCGCGCCTCGCTGAGCTTCCTCGAATCCAAGGTGCGCAACATGCTCACCGCGATCACCGGCCAATAGGGGCCAAGGGGACATCCATGAGCAACCTGCCCATCTTCGACGTCGCCGGTTCCGCGCTCCAGGCGCAGTCGGTGCGGTTGAGCACCATCGCCTCCAACCTGGCCAACGCCGACTCGGTGGCCGGTTCCCCCGAGCAGGTCTACAGGCCGGTCGAGCCGGTGTTCCAGGCCCAGGCCAGCGCCAGCGACCCCAACCTGACCGGCGTGCGCGTGCGCGAGATCGTGCAGAGCGACGCGCCGCCGGTGCGCCGCTACGAGCCCGGCCACCCGCTGGCCGACGCCGACGGCTACGTGTTCGCGCCCGACGTGGACCCGGTGGCGCAGATGGTCAACCTGATCTCCGCCTCGCGCAGCTACCAGGCCGGCGTCGAGGTCATCTCCACGGCCAAGGAACTCGCCCTGGCCACCCTGTCCATGGGCCGCTGAGGACCCCGCGCATGAGCAGCATCGCTTCCGACGTCTACAGCAGCCTTGGCCTGTCCGCCCCGCAGGGCAAGGCCGACAAGAAGAACGACGCGCTCGGCCAGGCCGATTTCCTGCGCCTGATGACCGAGCAGTTGCAGCACCAGGACCCGCTCAAGCCGATGGAGAACAGCGCCTTCCTCGGCCAGTTGGCGCAGTTCTCCACGGTGCAGGGCATCCAGGAGCTCAACACCCAGGTACAGGGCTTCTCCGCCTCCCTGGGCAACGACCAGGTGCTGCGCGGCGCGGCGCTGGTCGGCCACGAGGTGCTGGTGCCTTCTTCCAAGCTGTCGCTGGAGGAGGACGGCAGCGTCCGCGGCGCGGTCGCCGCGCCCGGCTCGGGCAACGTGGTCTTCGAGGTCACCGACGCCAATGGCCAGAAGGTCCACGAGTTCACCGTGGCCGCCACCAAGGCCGGCGAGGTCGCCTTCGCCTGGGACGGCACCGGCGCCGATGGCGAGCGCCTGGCCGCCGGCAGCTACGGCATCGGCGCCCGGCACGTCGCCCCCGACGGTACGGCGACCAAGCTCGACACCTACGTCAAGGGCCGGGTCGACAGCGTCACCGTCGGCACCGACGGCCTCTACCTCGACCTGCCCGGCCTGGGCACCGTCCCGCTCGACTACGTGCTCCGCGTGAGCTGAGCCGCCACCGTCCAACGCACGACCTCCCGCAGGAGTCCGCCATGAGCTTCAACACCTCGCTGTCCGGCATCAACGCGGCCAACGCCGACCTGAACGTCACCGCGAACAACATCGCCAACGTCAACACCACCGGCTTCAAGGAATCGCGGGCCGAGTTCGCCGACCTGTTCTCGTACACGACCTACGGCCTGTCGCGCAACGCGATCGGCACCGGCGTGAAGATCAGCAACGTCGCCCAGCAGTTCTCGCAGGGCAACATCGACCCGACCGGGCGCAGCCTGGACTTCGCGGTGGACGGCGAGGGCTTCTTCACCGTCAACAAGAACGGCAACGTCCTCTACACCCGGGCCGGCAACTTCCAGACCGACAGCCAGGGCTACGTGGTCACCCCGGACGGCTCGCGCCTGCAGGTGTTCGCGCCCAACGCCGGCGGCAACGGCTTCGACGTGGGACGGCTGAGCGACCTGCAACTGCTGGCCACCGACAGCCCGCCGCGGCAGACCGAGAGCATCAGCCTGATGGTCACCCTGCCCGGCAACGCCAGCCAGCCGGCCACGCCCCCCGTGCCGCCGGCGACGGTGCCGACGCCGATCCCGTTCGACCCGGCCAACCCCAACAGCTACAACGCCTCCAGCGGCGGCGTGACCGTCTACGACTCGCTGGGCGTGGCCCACGTGCAGACCTCGTACTTCGTCAAGACCGGCAACCCCAACGAGTGGGAGGTGCACAACTTCATCGACGGCGCCCCCGCCGGCGCGCCGTCCCTGCTGCAGTTCTCCGACGCCGGCGCGCTCGTCCTGCCGGCGGACGGCCAGGTGGCCATGGACCCGTACACCCCGACCACCGGCGCGGGCGTGCTGAACCTCACCCTGGACGTGACCGGAAGCACCCAGTACGGCAGCACCTTCGCCCTGCGCGACGTGCACCAGGACGGGTACGCCAGCGGCCGCCTGAGCGAGATCAGCGTGTCCGAGGACGGCGTGGTGTTCGCCCGCTACAGCAACGGCGACGACGTGGCCCTGGGGCAGATCGCGCTGACCACCTTCGTCAACCCGCAGGGCCTGCAGTCGCAGGGCAACAACATGTGGGGCGCCACCTACTCCTCCGGCACGCCGCGCACCGGCACGCCGGACAGCTCGGACTTCGGCCAGATCCAGTCCGGCGCGCTGGAGTCGTCCACCGTGGACCTGACCGAGCAACTGGTGAACATGATCGTGGCCCAGCGCAACTTCCAGGCCAACGCGCAGATGATCTCCACCCAGGACCAGACCACCCAGACCGTCCTCAACATCCGTTGACGACGCCGCGAGCCGGAAGCCGGGGCGGACATAGGCGTTCCCCCGGCCCGCCCGGACGCATCCCGCCCCCCGGAACCGCGCTCCCATGGACAAAGCCCTCTACATCGCCATGACCGGCGCGCGCGCCACGCTGCAGGCGCAGGGCACGGTCTCGCACAACCTGGCCAATGCCGACACCGCCGGCTTCAAGGCGGCGCTGGCCAACACCGAGGCATTCCCGGTGCGCGGCCCCGGCCATGCCTCGCGCACGGCGGCCATGCACATCGACCAGGGCTTCGACGGGCGCATCGGTGCGCAGCAGGTCACCGGCAATCCGCTGGACGTGTCGCTGCAGGCCGAGCGCTGGCTGGCGGTGCAGGCGCCCGACGGCGGCGAGGCCTATACCCGCGCCGGAAACCTGTCGCTGACCCCGAACGGGCAGTTGGTCACCGCCGGCGGCCGGCCGCTGCTCGACCAACAGGGCAACCCCATCGCCCTGCCCCCCCACCAGGCGCTGGAGATCGGCCAGGACGGCACGATCTCCATCGTGCCCCTGGGCGAAGGCGCCGACACCATGGCCGAGGTCGGCCGCCTGAAGGTGGTGGCCGCCGCGCCCGAGCGGCTGGCCCGCGGCCTGGATGGCCTGATGCGCAACGTCGACCCGCAGGCGCCGCTGGCCCAGGCGCCCGGCGCGGTGATGACCACCGGCGCGCTGGAGCAGAGCAACGTCGATGCCGCCGGCGCGCTGGTGCAGATGATCCAGTTGCAGCGCCAGTTCGAGATGCAGGTGAAGGTGATCTCGCGCGGCGACGACAACGCGCAGGCGGCCAACTCGCTGCTGCGGCTGAGCGGCGGCTGAGGCGCCGGCCCAAGGTGCGGCCGCTTCCTCGGGGCGTTCTCGTGGAAGCCGGTTCTTCCCTGCTTCGGTAAGCGAGCCGTCGTCATCGCGGGTATGGCTTGGCCCCTCGGGGACGGCCTCCTGCCTTTACTCGGGGCCGTGGCACATCCTTGTACCGCTTGCGCCATGCTCCCGGTGGCACGACGGCTCCGTCCGAAGCCAGCTCTCATGGCCGTTGCACTTGGCTGCAGCCCCCGGCAACCGCCATCCCCCTGGGCCAACCAGCCCCCTCCGCCGGCCGACCGGCGCCCTTTGGCACGCCGCATGCATCTACCCCGGCGTCAATCCGACTCACGAGGTATCGCGTCATGAACCAGGCACTCTGGGTCGCCAAGACCGGACTGGATGCGCAGCAGACGCGCATGTCGGTGGCCGCCAACAACCTGGCCAACACCAACACCACCGGTTTCAAGCGCGACCGCGCCAATTTCGAGGACCTGCTCTACCAGCAGGTCCGCCAGCCCGGAGGCTCCACCTCGGCGCAGACCCAGCTTCCCTCGGGCCTGCAACTGGGTACCGGCGTGCGCGTGGTCTCCACCGCCAAGGACTTCCAGCAGGGCAACCCGCAGCAGACCGGGCGCTCGCTGGACGTGATGATCAACGGCCGCGGCTTCTTCGAGGTGCTGATGCCCGACGGCAGCCCGGCCTACACCCGCGACGGCAGTTTCCAGGTCAACGCCCAGGGCGAACTGGTCACCAGCAGCGGCTATCCCGTGCAGCCGGGCATCCAGGTCCCCGAGGGCGCGCAGTCGATGACCATCGGCAACGACGGCACCATCACCGTGCAGATGGCCGGCGAGGCGCAGGCGCTGGAAGTGGGTGCGCTGAGCGTGACCGACTTCATCAACCCCGCGGGCCTGCAGGCCCGGGGCGAGAACCTGTACGTGGAGACCACCGCCTCCGGCCCGGCCCAGAACGGCACGCCCGGCCTCAATGGCCTGGGCCTGCTGGAACAGGGCGCACTGGAGGGCAGCAACGTCAACGTGGTCGAGGAGCTGGTGAGCATGATCGAGACCCAGCGCGCCTACGAGATGAACGCCAAGGCCATCTCCACCACCGATTCGATGCTGGGCTACCTGAACAACAACGTCTGACGCGCGCGTCGCCGCGCCGCAGGAGAGCGCCATGAACCTCCCGTTCCGTACCGCCGCCGTGCTTGCCGCCACCGCGCTGCTCGGCGGTTGCGTGGCCGCCGGCGACGTGCGCCCCTACCCGCCCATGGCCCCGGTGGTGCCGGTGGTCGCGCCGAGCGTGGCGGCCACGCCCGGCGCCATATACCAGGCCGGGCCGGGGCTGTCGCTGTATGCGGACCGGGTGGCCCGCGACGTGGGCGACCTGCTGACCATTACCCTGGTCGAGTCCACCACCGCCCAGACCAGTGCCAGCACCCAGGTGGGCAAGAGCGGCGGGATCAGCATGGGCGCGCCGGAGATCTTCGGCGCGCCGGTGACCTACAACGGCCGCGACATCCTCTCCGCCTCGGCCAGCGCCGAGCGCGACTTCGACGGCCAGGGCAAGAGCAGCCAGAGCAACCGCCTGCAGGGCAGCGTCACGGTCAGCGTGATCCAGCGCCTGCCCAACGGCAACCTGGTGGTCCAGGGCCAGAAGAACCTGCGCCTGAACCAGGGCGACGAGCTGGTGCAGATCCAGGGCGTCGTGCGCCCGGCCGACATCGCCCGCGACAACAGTGTGCCGTCCAGCCGGGTCGGCGAGGCGCGCATCGTCTACGGCGGCCGCGGCGCCATCGCCCAGTCCAACGCGATGGGCTGGCTGGGCCGCTTCTTCAACTCGCGGCTGGCGCCGTACTGAGGTCCTTATGCGAATCCCTCGCAAGAGCCCGCACGTCGACGTGCCAATCCCTCGCAAGAACCCGCACATCCATGTGCGCGGGTTCAACCTGCGGGGATCCAACGGGCGAATCCTTCGCGCAAGGATCGGCGCCCTGGGCTGCGTGCTCGCGCTGCTGGGCGCCTTCCTGGCACCGGCCCATGCCGAGCGCATCAAGGACCTGGCCCAGGTCGGCGGCGTGCGCGGCAACGCGCTGGTCGGCTACGGCCTGGTGGTCGGCCTGGACAACAGCGGCGACCGCACCAGCCAGGCGCCCTTCACCGTGCAGAGCCTGAAGAACATGCTCGGCGAGCTGGGCGTGAACGTGCCGCCCAACGTCAACCCGCAGTTGAAGAACGTGGCCGCGGTGGCGATCCACGCCGAGCTGCCGCCGTTCGCCAAGCCCGGCCAGACCATCGACATCACCGTCTCCTCGATCGGCAACGCGGTCTCGCTGCGCGGCGGCTCGCTGCTGATGGCGCCGCTGAAGGGCGCCGACGGCCAGGTCTACGCCATCGCCCAGGGCAACCTGGTGGTGGGCGGTTTCGGCGCCCAGGGCCGCGACGGCTCGCGGGTGTCGGTCAACGTGCCCAGCGTCGGCCGCATCCCCAATGGCGCCACGGTCGAGCGTGCCGTGCCCAACGCGCTGGACGGCGGCGGCGACATCACCCTTAACCTGCACCGCAACGACTTCACCACCGCCGCGCGCATGGTCGAGGCGCTGAACGGCGCGTTCGGCCCGGGCGCGGCGCGCGCGGTCGACGGCGTCACCGTGGCGGTGGCCGCACCGACCGACCCGGGCGCGCGGATCGGCTTCCTGGCCCGGGTGGAGAACCTGGAGCTGACCCCCGGCACGGCGCCGGCCAAGGTCATCGTCAATGCCCGCACCGGCACCGTGGTGATTGGCTCGCAGGTGCGGGTGATGCCGGCCGCCGTCGCCCATGGCGCGCTGACGGTGACCATCAACGAGGCGGTGCAGGTCAGCCAGCCCGGCAGCTTCGGCGCCGGCAACACCGTGGTGGCGCCCGCCTCCACCGTCAGCACCTCGCAGGAGGGCAGCCGCATGTTCAAGTTCGAGGGCGGCGCCACCCTGGACGAGATCGTGCGCGCGGTGAACGAGGTCGGCGCCGCGCCCGGCGACCTGATCGCCATCCTGGAAGCGCTGCGCCAGGCCGGCGCGCTGCGCGCGGAGCTGGAAGTGATCTGATGCGCATCGGCGAACCGCTCCCGATGGACCTGGCCGCCGCGCCCCAGAAGGCCGATCCCGCGCGCATCGACCATGTCGCGCGCCAGCTCGAGGGCCAGTTCGCACAGATGCTGGTCAAGAGCATGCGCGATGCCAGCTTCGGCGATTCGCTGTTTCCCGGCGAGAACCAGACCTTCCGCGACCTCTACGACCAGCGCTTGGCCAAGGCCCTGACCGAAGGCAAGGGGCTGGGCCTGGCGCCGATGATCGCGCGCCAGCTCTCGCGCCAGTCCGGCGTGGCCGAAGCCGCCGCGCCAGCCCTGGATACCCGCCTGCCGGCCTCCGTGGATGGCCGCGCCGGCCCCACCCGCGCCGCGGCCGCGGCATTGGCCTATGCGCGCGCGCGCGGCGGCCCCGCGGACGGCATGGATGGGCTGGCCGGGCTGGACCGGGCACTGGACCTGATCGCCGGCCGAGGCGACGGCGAAGGAACCGGTGCGTCCGCCTCGCCGCTGGATGCCCTGGTCCAGCGCCTGATGGCCGGCGTCGACGGCGCGGTGGCCTCCCCGACCGCCAGGGCCGCGGCGACGGCCGAGGCCGGGTTCGCCCCGCACAGCCCGGAACGGTTCGTCGCCGGCATCTGGCACCACGCCCAGTCCGCCGCCCGCGAACTGGGCGTGGACGCGCGCGCGCTGGTGGCCCAGGCCGCGCTGGAGACCGGCTGGGGCCGCCGGCAGATCCAGCGTCAGGGCGGCGACAGCGCGCACAACCTGTTCGGGATCAAGGCCGCCGGCTGGAAGGGCGAACGCGCCACCGCCGGCACCCACGAGTACGTCGATGGCGTGCGCGTCAGCGAGAAGGCCGAGTTCCGCGCCTACGCCTCGCCGGCCGAGAGCTTCGCCGACTACGTGCGCATGCTGAAGAACAACCCGCGCTACCGCCAGGCGCTGCAGTCCGGCGGCGACGTCAAGCGGTTCGCCCAGGCCCTTCAGAATGCGGGCTATGCGACCGATCCTTCCTATGCGGCCAAGATCACCGCGATCGCCAACGGGCCGACCATCGGCCGGGCGGTCCAGGCGATCGCCGGCGTCGCCGCGCGCACGGGGGCCGACCTGGCCGCCGGCGCCGGCGCGGCCGTGGCCAGTGCCGCCGGCGCCCTGGGCGCCGCGAACCGGAGGTAAGCCCCGATGTCCGTCCTGTCCACCGGTACCGGCGCCCTGATCGCGTTCCAGCGCGCGCTGGCGACCGTCAGCCACAACGTGGCCAACGTCAACACCGAGGGCTACAGCCGGCAGCGGGTCGAGTTCGCCACCCGCAACCCTACCAACTACGGCTACGGCTACGTCGGCAACGGCGTCAAGATCAACGACATCCAGCGCATCGCCGACCAGTTGGCCACCTCGCGGCTGCTGGACAGCGGCGGCGAACTGGCGCGCCTGCAGCAACTGTCCAGCCTGTCCAACCGGGTCGACCAGTTGTTCTCCGATACCGCCACCAATGCCGCGGGGCTGTGGTCGAACTTCTTCGACTCGGTCAGTGCGCTCTCGTCCAACGCCGCCGGCACCGCCGAGCGCGAGGACCTGCTGGCCATGGGCGGTTCGCTGGCCACGCGCTTCCGCCAGCTCGACGGGCAGTTGCGCACCCTGGATGCGGAAGTCAACAACGGCCTGATCGCCGGCGCCCAGGAAATCAACCGCCTGGCCGGCGAGATCGCCCGCATCAACGTCAGCATCGGCGGCAACGTGGCGTCCGCCTCCCCCGACCTGCTCGACCGCCGCGACCAGTTGATCAGCGAGTTGGCGAGCTACACCGGGGGCACCGCCGTGGCCCAGGACGGCGGCATGGTGAACGTGTTCACCGCCGGCGGCCAGCCGCTGGTGGTGGGCGGCGATGCCGTCTCGGTGACCACCATCCCCGATCCCTACCGTCCCGAGCGCCTGCAACTGGCCCTCAGCAGCCATGGCACCACCGTGGCCCTGGACCAGCGCACGCTCGGCGGCAGCATGGGCGGCCTGGTCGAGTTCCGTACCGGCGTGCTGGACCCGGCGATGGCCGAGCTGGGCCGCATCGCGGTGAGCATGGCCGACACCTTCAATGCCGGCCACCGCGCCGGCATGGACCTGCACGGCGACATGGGCGGGGACTTCTTCAGCGTGTCCGCGCCCCGGGTCAACAGCCACTCCGGCAACGCCAGCGGCGCCAGCCTGCAGGCGCAGGTGTACGATGCCGGCGCACTGACCGGCCAGGACCTGATCCTGCGCTTCGACGGCGCCAACTGGAGCGCCGAACGCGCCGCCACCGGCATGCCGGCGACCCTGTCCGGCACCGGTACCGCGCTGGATCCGCTGCGCGTGGGCGGCGTGGAACTGGTGGTCTCCACCGCCCCGCCGCCGGCCGCCGGCGAAAGCTTCCTGCTGCAACCCACCTCCGCCAGCGCCGGCAACCTGGCCGTGGCCATCACCGATCCGTCGCGGATCGCGGCGGCCACGCCGGTGTCGGGCAGCGCCGACCTGGCCAACCTCGGCAGCGGCGTGCTGTCCGGCCTGAAGGTGGACGACGCCGGCGACGCCGCGCTGCTGGACGACGTGGTGATCGAATTCCTCGATCCCGGCCAGTACATGGTCGGCGCCAGCGGCCCGTTCGCCTTCGTCCCCGGGCAGACGATCAGCGCCAACGGCTGGAGCGTGACCCTGGACGGCGCGCCGGCCGCCGGCGACCAGTTCCGGGTTGGCCGCACCAGCGCCCGCTCGGGCGACAACGGCAACGCCGCGCTGCTGGCCAACCTGGACGACGCACGCGTGCTCAACGGCGGCACGGTCAGCCTCAACGGCGCCATGGGCGGCCTGACCACGATGGTCGGCTCGGCCGCGCGC
Source organism: Pseudoxanthomonas broegbernensis (assembly GCF_014202435.1). Classification (GTDB taxonomy): domain Bacteria; phylum Pseudomonadota; class Gammaproteobacteria; order Xanthomonadales; family Xanthomonadaceae; genus Pseudoxanthomonas; species Pseudoxanthomonas broegbernensis. The sequence continues at coordinate 55,942 of NZ_JACHGU010000006.1, forward strand.
CAGGCCCAGTATTCGGCCGACGCCCAGCAGGTGATCCACGACCAGGCCCAGGCCGCGCGCGATTCGGTGGCCGGGGTCAACCTCGACGAGGAGGCCGCCAACATGCTCCGGCTGCAGCAGGCCTACCAGGCGGCGGCGCAGATCATCTCCACCGCCGACACCATGTTCCAGTCCATCCTCAACGCGGTGCGCCGATGAACAACCGCATCTCCACCGGCATGATGTTCAGCCAGTCGCTGGCCAGCATGATGCTGCGGCAGAAGCAACTGACCACCCTGCAGCAGCAGTTGGCCTCCGGGCAGAAGCTGGTCACCGCCAAGGACGACCCGGTGGCCGCCGGCACCGCCGTGGGCCTGGACCGCGCCCTGGCCGAGCTGGAGCGTTTCGGCAAGAACGCCATCACCGTGGCCAACCGCCTGGGCCTGCAGGAGAACCTCCTGGCGCAGGCCGGCGACAGCATGGGCCGGGTCAACGACCTCGTCGTCCAGGCCAACAACTCCAGCCTTTCCGACGACGACCGCCGCGCCATCGCCGCCGAGCTGCGCTCGATCCACGACGGCCTGCTCAGCCTGGCCAACAGCACCGACGGCAGCGGACGCTACCTGTTCGGCGGCAGCGCCGACGATTCGGCGCCCTTCAGCAAGACCGCCGGCGGCATCGTCTACAACGGCGACCAGACCCAGCGCCGGGTGGAGATCGCACCGGAGACCTTCGTCGCCGACGCCACGCCCGGCAGCGAGATCTTCATGCGCATCCGCACCGGCGACGGCACCGTGGACGCGCACGCCGACATCGGCAACGCCGGCACCGTCGTGCTGACCGACTACGGCCGCGCCTCCGGCGGCGGCTGGAACGGCGACGCCTACCGCATCGTCTTCACCGGGGCGGACACCTACGAGGTGCTCGACGATGGCGGCAACACGGTGGGCGGCGGCACCTGGGCCAGCGGCGAGGACATCGCCCACGGCGGCCTGCGCCTGCGCCTGGAGGGCGAGCCGGCCATCGGCGATGCATTCGAGATCGGCGCGGCCGGCCACCGCGACGTGTTCGCCACCCTGCGCAGCCTGATCGGCACGCTGGAAGGCGACGCGTTGACGGTGGCGGAAAAGGCCGCGCGCCAGAACGCGTTGCAAGGCGCGATGCGCGACGTCGCCCGCGCCTCCGAGCAGATGATCGACGCGCGCGCGGCCGGCGGCGCGCAACTGGCCGCGATCGACGATGCCGCCTCGGTACGCGAGGCGAATGCGGTGACGATCGAGGAAACCCTGTCGGGCCTGCGCGACCTGGACTATGCCGACGCGCTCACCCGCTACCAGATGGAAAGCACCGCGCTGCAGACCGCGCAGACGGTGTTCGCGCGCATGCAGGGCATGTCGCTGTTCGACCTGCTGCGCTGAATCCCGCGCCGGCTGCGCGCGCGCCTGCAGGAACCGGCTTCAGTCGGCGACATCTTCCCGGTGCCGGGCATCGCCGGCACATGGCGGTCGCCGATCATACCCGGCTCCTAAAAGCGCCTCTCGCAGCCTTCTCCCGCAGGAGCCGGCATCAGTCGGCGACCTCTCCGAAGCCGGCATGCCCCCGCTCCCGGCGAACCGGCTGCCCGCTGCATCCGCCTCCGGTCGAATACCCCCGTCGCTTTCCCGCTGCCCCGCCTTCGACGCCGGGGAAGAAATTTTTTCCCGCCCGGACCTAAACTCCCGCCACGCCGCGCCGTTAAACCCTGTCGGCGGGCGACCGCCACCGTGGCGCAGCGGCACACAGCCGGCGGGGATACCGGAAGACGCAAAAAGTTCCGGCAAGTCCTCTAAAGGTTCTTGACAAAGCGCCGTTATTCATACCAGCAGCGGCACCGGTCAGCTTGATGACCCCCCTGCGGAGGCTCCGGCCAAGGCAAACCACATCCTTCCGCCGGGATAGAACGCTTAGAGGAGAATCAAAATGGCACAAGTCATCAATACAAACGTGATGTCGCTGAACGCGCAGCGCAACCTGAACACCACCAGCGCGAGCCTGGCGACCACCATCCAGCGCCTGTCCTCGGGCCTGCGCATCAACAGTGCGAAGGACGATGCCGCCGGCCTGGCGATCTCGGAGCGCTTCACCACCCAGATCCGCGGCCTGGACGTGGCCGTGCGCAACGCCAACGACGGCATCTCGCTGGCCCAGACCGCCGAAGGCGCGATGGTCGAGATCAGCAACAACCTGCAGCGCATCCGCGAGCTGTCGGTGCAGTCGGCCAACGCCACCAACTCCGATTCCGATCGCCAGGCGCTGAACGCCGAAGTCACCCAGTTGCTGTCGGAAATCGACCGCGTCGCCAACCAGACCAGCTTCAACGGCACCAAGCTGCTCGACGGCAGCTTCTCCGGCCAGTTGTTCCAGGTCGGCGCCAACGCGGGCCAGACGATCGGCATCAACAGCATCGTCGATGCCAACATCGAGGCGCTGGGCAAGGCCGGCTTCGCCGAGGCCCAGGTGTCGGACAGCTCGGTCATCGCTTCCGGCACGGCCGCCGGCGCCGGCGGCCTGTCCGGCATGCAGGTCAACGGCAAGGCCATCGCCAACGTGAAGATCGCCGTGGGCGACACCCACACCGACGTGGCCAAGAAGGTGGCCGCCGCGATCAACGAGAGCATGGACCAGACCGGCGTATACGCTTCCATCGACGCCGCCACCGGCGCGCTGAAGCTGGAGTCGCTGAAGGCGGGCGAGGACTTCACCTTCACCGCCGGCGCGCTCACCGGCACCACGGGCCTGACCTACGACGCCAGCGGCATCGTGGCGGCGACGGTGGCCGCCAACGTCACCGCCAACGGCTCCAGCTTCCTGAAGGACCTGGACATCTCCACCTTCCAGGGCGCTCAGCGGGCGATGGAGATCGTGGACAAGGCGCTGACCTCGGTGAGCGGTTCGCGGGCGGAGATGGGCGCGGTGCAGAACCGCTTCACCTCCACCATCGCCAACCTGAACACCACCTCCGAGAACCTGTCCGCTTCGCGCAGCCGCATCCGCGACGCCGACTACGCCAAGGAGACCGCGGAGCTGACCCGCACGCAGATCCTGCAGCAGGCCGGTACCGCGATGCTGGCCCAGGCCAACGCCTCGACCCAGAACGTGTTGAGCCTGCTGGGCTGATTCCAGCCGAGGCGGTTCTCCAGGCTCCAGGGGAGCGCCGCACTTGCGGCGCCGGCAACCCCTCCCGGAAACGGGAGGGGTTTTTCTTTGCGCCGCCCCGCCTTGCGCCTACCTGCACGCGTAGGAGCCGGCTTCGGCCGGCGATACCTTTCCGGGCCGGAGACGCCCCGGGCACGGGCATGACGGTCGCCGGCCATATCCGGCTGCCACAGGGAACAGGCAAGTGCGGCCGCCTCCCGTTCCTGGCACAGCGGCCCGCCCTCCCCCGGCCGTGGAACGGGAATTGCATCCTGCGGGGGATGCCGGGCTAAAGTCCGGCCGGCCAAGGCCGCTACCGACCATGGTGCCCGCCGCGATCGCGGCCGGTGCGACAGGAGAACCTACGACATGGCGACCATCAGCTTCAGCGGGCTGGGCTCGGGCCTGGACATCGGCAGCCTGGTCGACCAACTGGTCGCGGCCGAGCGCAGGCCCGCGGAAAGGACCATCACCAGCAGCGCCAGCAAGATCAACTCCCAGCTCTCGGCCCTGGGCACGCTCAAGAGCAGCTACAGCAACCTGCAGGCGGCGCTGCTGAAGCTCACCGCCAGCATCGGTACGCCCAGCCATAGCACCAGCGTGGACAGCAACGCCGGCTTCACCGCCAGCGCCGGCAGTTCGGCCGCCGCCGGGCGCTACGAGGTCGAGGTGATCGCCCTGGCCCAGTCCCACAAGCTCGCCTCCGGCGCGTTCGCCGAGGACGCGGCGGTCGGCAGCGGCACCCTGCACATCGGCTTTGGCGACAAGACCCTGGACGTGGCCATCGACGCCGACGCCACGCTCGAGCAGATCGCGCGGGCGGTCAACCGCGCCGCCGGCGGCAGCGGCGTCACCGCCAGCGTGGTCAACGCCGACGACGGCCAGCACCTGGTCTTCAACGCCACCGGGCCCGGCAGCGCCGGCGCCCTGACCATCACCACCAGCGGCGGCGACGGCGGATTGGCGGCACTGGTCTACGACCCCGACAACGGCGCCGCCACCCTGCAGGAGGTGGTCGCCGCCACGGACGCCAGGCTCAAGGTGGATGGATTCGAGCGCACCGCCACCAGCAACGCGGTGGCCGACCTGGTGCCCGGCCTGACCCTGAACCTGACCAAGGCCAAGCCCGGCGAGACCTTCGCCGTGCGGGTCGCCCGCGACGACGGCGCGCTCAAGAGCAACCTGCAGTCGCTGGTGGGCGCCTTCAACGCGGCCAATACCGTGCTGCGCTCGGTCAGCAGCTACAACGCCGAGACCAAGACCGCCTCGATCCTGACCGGCGATGCGATGGTGCGCGGCATGCAGCAGCAGTTGCGCAGCCTGGTCGGCAGCAACGTCAGCGAACTCATGGCGCTCGGGGTCACCATCGCCAAGGACGGAACGCTGAGCCTGGATTCGGCCAAGTTCGACAGCGCCATGGCCGCCGACCCGGACTCCCTGAACAAGCTGTTCGGCAAGGAAGGCACGCTTTCCACCCGTTTCGACGCGCTGCTCAAGGGCGTGCTGGACAGCCACAGCGGCAGCCTCACCCTGCGCACGAACGGCCTGAACAAGCGCATCGACGGCCTCTCCGACCAGATGGATGCACTGAACCGGCGGATGGAGGCGGTGGAGGCGCGCTACCTGGCGCAATTCACCGCGATGGACACGCTGGTGGCGCAGATGCAGAGCACCAGCTCCTACCTGACCCAGCAACTGTCCGCCCTGCAGGCGAAGACGAACAAATAAAGGATGGGCCGGCCGCGCCGATAACCTAGGCACAGCCTTTCCCGTGCGCACCACACCGTCCCGCACACCCGATTGCAGGAGAACGCCATGCTTGGGTCCAGCCGCCGATACGCCGAGCAGTACCGCAAACTCGAAGTGTCCGGCAACGTGATGGATGCCGACCCGCACAGACTCGTCGCCCTGCTGTTGTCGGGCGCCTGCGAACGCATCCGCCTGGCCAAGGCCTGCCTGGACCAGGGCGACCTGGCGCGCAAGGGCAAGGCCATCGGCGAGGCCTGCGCGATCGTCGGCCACCTCAACGGCTCGCTCGACCATGAGGCCGGCGGCGAGCTGGCCGGCAACCTGTCGTCGCTGTACGACTACCTGGTCCAGCGCCTGACCGAGGCCAACCTGCACAACGACCATGCCGCGCTGGACGAGGCGCTGGGCCTGCTGGGCGAGATCGATGCGGCCTGGAACGCCATTCCCGCCGAGCAGCGCCAGGCGGCGCCCGCGGTGCTGGAGACCGCCAGGTGAACGCCGTGGCGGCCCCGCTCGACCAGTTACACGAGGACCTGGCCAGCCTGCGCCGTGCGCTGGACAGCGAGGACTTCGTCCAGGCCGGCGAAGTCCTCGCCAGCCACGACCGGCGCCTGCGCGAGTACATCGAGACCGTCGGCCAGCAGGCTCCGCTGCAGGCGTTGCGCGAACTTCTGGAGCTGCAGCACCGCATCCAGAGCGACATGTCCGCGGCGCGCGAACAAGCCGCCACGGCCCTGCGCGGCCTGCGCCAGTCCGGCCAGGCCAGCCACAGCTACCGGCAGAGCGCGCGATGAACGCGGGCTGGCCCCAGGCGGCGCAGGCTGCCGAGGCCGGCCTGTTCGGCGACACCCTCAGTTGCGACGCGGTGCTGCCGGCCGACTTCCGCGCCGGCGTCGCCGGTTCCGGCCGCCTGCCGCAGGCCGAGGCGCTGCTGCTGAGCCTGGCGCAGGTCGAGGACCTGCGCGGCGAGGAAGGCGGCGAGGAAAAGCGCGGCGAACTGCCGCTGCTCGCCCAGCGCATGGATGCCAAGCTGGACCTGATGCTGGTGCTGCTGGGGCGCCTGGTCCGCCAATCCCTGGATGCCCTGCCCGCCCGTACCCTGCGCTGGTCGGCGCGCGGCCTGCGCCTGCGCCTGGAAGCGGGGACGCCGGCACCGGCGACGGACACGCCGGGCCTGCTGCGGCTGCAACCCTCGGACTGGCTGCCGGACGAACTGGAGCTTCCGGCCAGCGTGGCGGCGACCGCCTCCGACGATGGCGGCCTGTGGCTGTGGCTACGCTTCCCGGTGCTGCCGACCGGACTGGAAGAAGCGATGGGCCGCCAGTTGTTCCGCATGCACCGGCGCCAGATCGCCGACGCGCGCCGGCGCTGATCCGTTGCAGGAGCCGGTTCGGCCGGCGACCCTTTACCGGAGCCGCAAGAGGCCACGCGCCGCCCATCCATCGCGCCCGCCATCCCCCCGCGCCTACAAATCGCAGGGACGATCGGCTAAGGTGGTTCCCGGCATACGGGGAACGATTGCCCATCCGTGCGAGTCCTGATCGTTGACGACCACACCCTGGTCCGTGCCGGCCTGAGCCGGTTGTTGCAGACCTTCGCCGGGGTGGACGTGGTGGCCGAGGCCAGCAATGCCGACCAGGCCATCGACCTGGCCGCGATCCATCGCCCCGACCTGGTCCTGCTCGATCTTTCCCTGCCCGGCCGCACCGGCCTGGAAGCGCTGAGCGGCATCCTCCAGCGCGCGCCCGAGACCCGCGTGGTGATGATGTCCATGTACGACGACCCGCTGCACGTGCGCGATGCGCTGGACCGCGGCGCGGCGGGCTTCGTGGTCAAGGACGCCGCGCCCCTGGAGCTGGAACTGGCCCTGCGCACGGCCGCCGGCGGCGAGGTGTTCCTCAGCCCGCGCATCTCCGCGCGCATGATCGCCCCCCTGCTCGGCCGCGCCCGGTCCAAGCCCGAGGGCGTGGCCGCGCTGCCGCCGCGCCAGCGCGAGATCCTGGCCCAGATCGGCCGCGGCCTGAGCAGCAAGGAGATCGCCGCCGACCTGGGAATCAGCGTGAAGACGGTGGAGACGCACCGGGCCAGGATGATGGAAGCCCTGGGCTGCCGGCGCGCCAACGAACTGGTGCTGCTGGCGGTCAAGCACCGCCAGGAACTGGACTGAGCCCGGGCGAACGGCGATTTTTCGCCGCACGGCGCCGAGGCGCCGTTTTTCATGTGGGGGAAACCCCTACAACGAGTAGGGGAAACAATGACCCCACTCAGGTTAGTCCCGATTCAGTTTCCGACGCATGGGGTCCACGATGCCTCCATGGTGCCGGGGAGCCGGCGCAGTCCGGGGAAGGGGAATCGCGATGAAAGCCACCACGTCGGTCCAAATGAGCCAGCAACTGCACCTGACCCCGCAGTTGCTGCAATCGATCCGCCTGCTGCAGCTCGACGCGCAACAGTTGCAGATGGAAATAACCCGGGTGCTCGAACAGAACCCGATGCTCGAACTGGACGAGGAAAACGCGACCGTCGCCGCCGACGGCGAGAACGACGCCGCGGACGCGGACAGCGCCGGCCTGGAAACCGCCGCCTTCGACGAACTGCCCGAACCGTCGATGTGGGACGTGCCCAGCGCCGGCTGGAGCGGCGAAGGCGAGGACCGGATGCAGCGCATCGCCGAGCCGGGGTCCAGCGACCCGTTCGTGCGCGTGCTGGAGCGCCTGTCCCTGGAACTGGACCCGAAGTCGCTGGAGATCGCCGGCTTCTGGCTGGAACACTGCGACGATGCCGGCTACCTGGACGGCGATCATTCCGCCCTGCTGCTGCGCGCCTGCGCCCGCTTCGACGTGGCCGCCGAGCGGATCGAGGCCATCCGCCAGCACCTGCTGCACGGCGAGCCGGCCGGCCTGGCCGCGCGCGATGCCGGCGAATGCCTGCGCGCCCAGCTCGCCGCCCTGCCCTCGCCCTGCGCCGGCCGGCCGCTGGCCGCCCGCATCCTCGAACACTGCCTGGCCGAGCTGGCCGCCCACGACCACGCGGCCATCGCCCGCCGCCTGGAGGCGGAGGCCGGCGACGTGGCCGAGGCCGTGGGCCTGATCCTGTCCCTGCAGCCGCGCCCGGCCCAGGCCGAGGCCGATCCCGCCGATGCCGGCTACGTGATCCCCGACGTGGTGGTGTGGCACGGCGGCGGCCAGTGGCGGGTGGCGCTGAACCCGGCCACCGCGCCGAAACTGAACGTCAACGCCGGCTACGAGCGCGCCCTGGCCCAGGCCGGCGACGGCGAAGGCGCCGGCCGCCTGCGCGAGCTGCTGCAGGAAGCCCGCTGGCTGACCCGCGGCCTGTCGATGCGCTACGACACCCTGCTGCGCACGGCCAAGGTGATCGTCGAGCGCCAGGCCGCGTTCCTGGAGCGCGGCGACGAGGCCATGGCCCCGCTGACCCTGAAGGAAGTGGCCGACGCCATCGGCATGCACGAGTCCACCGTCTCGCGCATCACCAGCGGCAAGTACGTGCAGACCCCGCGCGGCACCTTCGAACTGAAGCACTTCTTCGCCGTGCGCCTGGAAGGGGCCAGCGTCTCCGGCGCGGCGGTGCGGGCCATGGTCCGCCGCCTGATCGAGTCCGAGCCGGCCAGCCGGCCGCTGGCCGACGATGCCATCGCCGCCCTGCTCGCCCGCCAGGGCGTGAATATCGCGCGCCGCACCGTGGCCAAGTATCGTGAGCAACTGTCCATCGCCCCGGCGCGCGAACGCCGCCGCGGCGCCGTGCCCCCCACCCCGGCCCTCGCCAGCGCCGGCTGACCAGGAACACGTTGCCATGCGTCACATCCGCGTCCTGCTGGTCGACGACCACGACGGCTTCATCAATGCGGCCATGCGCCACTTCCGCAAGATCGAGTGGCTGGAGGTCGCCGGCACCGCCGGCAATGGCCTGGAGGCGATCGAGCGCTCCGAGGCGCTGCGCCCGGACGCGGTGTTGATGGACCTGGCCATGCCGGAGATGGGCGGCCTGCAGGCCACCCGCCTGATCAAGACCCAGGACGACCCGCCCTACATCGTCATCGCCAGCCACTTCGACGACGCCGAGCATCGCGAGCACGCCATGCGCGCCGGCGCGGACAGCTTCGTCAGCAAGCTGTCCTACCTCCAGGAGGTGATGCCGATCCTGGAGCGGCTGGCACAAGAGGAGGCCACATGAGCGAATCCCGGATCCTGGTCATCGACAGCCAGGCCGAGCGCGCCGAGCGCCTGTGCGGCCTGCTGGAGTTCATGGACCTCAACCCGCGCTGGGCCGCCTCGCCGGGCGACGTGGCCACCGCGCGCCAGCGCCCGACCGACTGGATGGCGCTGGTGGTGGGCGAGCTGGACGACGCGGCCGGGGCGAAGGACTTCTTCGCCTGGCTGGGCGATGCGCCGCTGCCGCCGCCGGTGCTGCTGCTGGAAGGCGAGACCGCCACGTTCGCCTCCGCCCACGGCCTGCACGAGGCCGGGGTATGGCCGCTGGAATCGCCGATCCGCCACGTCCAGCTCGAAGCCTGCCTGCGCCGGGCCAGCCTCAAGCGCCTGGATGCCGAGCAGCAGGCCGGCACGCTTGGCCAGGACAGCGGCCCGACCGGCAACAGCGCCGCCGTGCAGCGCCTGCGCCGGATGATCGGCCAGGTCGCCCCGTTCGACACCACGGTGCTGGTGCTGGGCGAGTCGGGTACGGGCAAGGAAGTGGCCGCGCGCGCCATCCACCAGCAATCGCCGCGCCGCGACGGCCCGTTCGTGGCGATCAACTGCGGCGCGATCCCGCCGGACCTGCTGGAAAGCGAACTGTTCGGCCACGAGAAAGGCGCCTTCACCGGCGCCCTGAGCGCGCGCAAGGGCCGCTTCGAGATGGCCGAGGGCGGCACCCTGCTGCTGGACGAGATCGGCGACATGAGCCTGCCGATGCAGGTCAAGCTGCTGCGCGTGCTGCAGGAGCGCAGCTTCGAGCGGGTGGGCGGCAACCAGACCATCAAGTGCAACGTGCGGGTGATCGCGGCCACCCACCGCGACCTGGAGGATCGCATCGCCGAGGAACACTTCCGCGAGGACCTGTTCTACCGGCTCAACGTGTTTCCCATCGAGATGCCGCCGCTGCGCGAGCGCCGGGAGGATCTTCCGGTGCTGGTGGCCACCATCGCCGAGCAACTGGCCCGCACCGGCCGCGGCGAGGTCCGCTTCACCGACAACGCCCTGGCCGCCCTGGCCGGCTACGCCTGGCCGGGCAACGTGCGCGAACTGACCAACCTGGTCGAGCGCCTGGCGGTGCTCAACCCCGGCGGCCTGGTCCGGCTGGAGGACCTGCCGGCGCGCTACCGCGCCCATGTCCCGGCCGGAACCGAGCCGGTGCTGGCGCAGGCCGCCGCGCCCGTCTCCGCGCCGGCGGCGACGCCTACGGCGAGCACGGCGGCGGCGCCATCGGCAACCCCGGCGGCGGCCGACACGGCCGTCCTGCCCGCCAGCTTGCCGGAGGACGGCCTGGACCTGCGCGAACACATGGCCCAGGTCGAGCTGCAACTGATCCGAGAAGCCCTGGAGCGCACCCAGGGCGTGGTGGCCCATGCCGCCCAACTGCTGGGCCTGCGCCGCACCACCCTGGTGGAGAAGCTGCGCAAGTACGGGATCGATCGCGAGCAGGCCGAGCTGTCGAGCTGAGGCGGCACGCCAGGCACACCATTTGCATACCCGACGTGGCGACCGAATCCCGTAGGGGGAAGAACGGGCCACAGGAGGCCGCCATGCCGATTCCCGTCACCAGCCCGCTGTTGCCTCCCCTGGAGGAGTTCCTGCCCTACCTGCAGAAGATCTGGAGCAGCCGGACCCTGACCAACGGCGGCGACATGCATCGGGAGCTGGAACAGGCCATGGCGCGCTACCTGGGGGTGAAGCACCTGGCATTGATGGCCAACGGCACCCTGGCCCTGGTCACGGCGCTGCAGGCCCTGCGGATCACCGGCGAGGTGATCACGACGCCCTACTCCTTCGTCGCCACCGCGCATTCCCTGCTCTGGAACGGGATCAAACCGGTGTTCGTCGACGTGGACCCGGTAACCCTGAATCTGGATCCATCCCGGATCGAGGCGGCAATCACTCCCCAGACCACAGCGATCATGCCGGTGCATTGCTATGGCAATCCCTGCGATACCCGGGCCATCGAACGCATCGCCGACACCTACAACCTGAAGGTGATCTACGATGCCGCCCATGCCTTCGGGGTCGAGGACGCGGGCGGATCGGTGCTGCGCCATGGCGACCTGAGCGTACTCAGCTTCCATGCGACCAAGGTTTTCAACACCTTTGAAGGCGGCGCGATCGTCTGTCCCGACGAGCGTACCTACCGGCGCATAGGCCATCTGAAGAACTTCGGATTCGTCGACGAGACCACCGTGGTCGCCCCGGGCATCAATGGAAAAATGAGCGAGGTCAACGCGGCATTCGGCCTGCTGCAACTGCGTTATATCGACCGTGCGCTGGAACGCAGGCAGCAGATCGATGCCCTGTACCGGCAACGACTTCAAGGAATTCGCGGGCTGCGCTTCATGCCGCCGCGCGGCGGCCAGGCTCGCGCCAACCACGCCTACTTCCCGGTGCTGGTGGATGCCGAGTTCCCGCTCGACCGCGATGGCCTGTACCAGCACATGCGCCGGCGCGGGATCCTCGTACGGCGTTATTTCTACCCGCTGATCAGCGATTTCCCGATGTACCGCGGCCTGGCCTCGGCCGACCCGGCGCTGTTGCCGATGGCCCGCGAGGCGGCGCAGAAAGTGCTGTGCCTGCCGATCTTCCCCGACCTGAAAGATACCGGAGTCGAAGCGGTCTGCGCGGCGATCGGCGAGGTCCGCGCGGAGGCGCACGTAGCGTGATCCTGGCGGCGATGCAGCCTTATTTCTTCCCCTATCTGGGCTACTTCCAGTTGGCCGCCGGCGCGGACCACTTCGTATTCCTGGACGACGTGGCCTTCATTCGCCGGGGCTTCATCCACCGCAACACCATCCTGCTCGGCGGCCAGCCCTTCCGCTTCACGCTGCCGGTGGCCAAGGCCAGCCAGAACCGGGCCATCTCCGAGCACCGTTTCGCCGGCGACGCCTTTGCACGGTTCTTGCAGCAATTGCGGCATGCCTACCGCCGCGCGCCCCATTTCGATGAAGCCTATGCCCTGGTGGAGTCCGTGTGCCGCCCAGGCGAAGGCGTGGCGCGCCTGTGCGCGGACTCGGTGCAGGCAGTGTTCGCGCACCTGGGACGCGGATTGCGGGCGTCCTTCGCCTCCGAGCGCCCCTCTCGGGTGGGCGGCCAGGCGCGGATCCTCGAACTTTGCGGCGAGCTGCACGCCGACGTCTACCACAACCCTCCCGGCGGTCGGGCGCTTTACGACGCGGCCGCATTCGGCGCACACGGGGTGCGCCTGCGCTTCGTCCATGGCCGCTTTCCCGCCTATCCGCAGACCGCGCGGGAGGACTTCATGCCCGGCCTTTCGATGATCGACCTGCTGATGCACAACCCACCGCACGAAGTGGCGCGGATGCTGGACCTGGCCCACGTAGAGGACGCGGCATGAACGTCCTGGTGATCGATGCGCCGCCCGAACCGTCGCCGACGCCGGTGATCGCCGTGGTCCTGGCCGGAGGCCGTGGCCTGCGCTTCGGCAGCGAAGTTCCCAAGCAGTTCGTCAAACTGGCCGGACGCATGGTGATCGAACACACCGTCGAGGTGTTCGAGCATTCGCCGATGGTCGACCAGATCGTGGTCGTGGTGCCGTCCGGCTACGAGGACAGCCTGTGGGACGCGGTCACACGCAACGGCTGGCGCAAGGTCGGCAAGGTCGTGGCAGGCGGCCGCGACCGCGCCGATTCCACCGCCTCGGCCATCGTCGCCCTGGCCGATGAATCGGCACAGGCTCGGGTGCTGGTCCACGACGCCGCCCGCCCGCTGCTGGACCAGCCGACCATCGGTCGCTGCCTGGAAGCGCTCGAACGCTACGACGTCGTCGACGTCGTCGTCGCCGCCGGCGACACCATCGTCGAAGTCGCCGGCGAAGGGCATATCCACGACATCCCGGACCGCAGCCGCCTGCGGCGCGGCCAGACCCCACAGGGGTTCCGCCTCGGCATCCTCCGCGAGGCCTACCGGCTGGCGTCTGCCAGCGGCCTGGAAGGCGCGACCTGCGACTGCGGCGTGGTCCGCCGGGAAATGCCCGGCATTGCCATCGCTACGGTCGACGGCGCGCCTTCCAACCTCAAAATCACCGACGGCGTGGACCTGTATATCGCCGAGAAACTGATCCAGATCCGCAGCACGCAGAGCACGCAGCACAGCGAAAGTCTCGAGGGGCTGCAGGGCCGGGTCGTGGCCGTGGTCGGCGCGCACTACGGCATCGGCGCCTCGATCGCTGCCTTGGCCCGGGCGCATGGCGCCCGGGTCCACGGTGCCAGCCGGGGCGCCGGCAACATCGACATCACCCGCCGGCACGACCTGGAGGCGTTCCTGGCTGGCGTGGCCGCGCGCGAAGGCCGGATCGACGCGATGATCAACACCGCCGGCCTGCTGATCAAGAAGCCGCTGGTCTTGCTCGCGGAAGGCGAGATGGAGCGGATCATCGCCACCAACCTGACTGGTGCGATCCATCTGGCCCAGGCGGCTCACCCGTATTTGCGGCAGAGCCATGGTTGCCTCGTGAATTTCGCCTCCAGCTCCTACACCCGCGGGCGCGCCTTCTATGCCGCCTATAGCGCGACCAAGGCCGCCATCGTCAACTTGACCCAAGCGCTGGCCGACGAATGGGCTGCCGACCACGTCCGCGCGATCTGCATCAATCCAGAACGCACCCAGACCCCGATGCGCGCGCGCAACTTCGGCGCTGAGCCGGCGGACAGCCTGCTCGATCCGGAAGTCGTGGCACGCGCGACCTTGCTGGCGGCCTGTTCCACGTTGACCGGCGTGGTATTCGACGTGCGGCGCCATGACGCTTGAATCATGCCTCCCTCGGCGAGTCGGATCGGTGGCGTTGGCCGATGTGCAGCAACGCGCCTTCGAGGTGCTGTGCGCACTGGTGGATTTCCTCGATGCCGAAGGCATCGGCTACTTCCTCATCGGCGGCACCCTGCTCGGCGCACTCCGCCACCGCGGCTTCATTCCTTGGGACGACGACATCGACATCGGCATTCCGCGCGCGGACTACCGGCGCCTGCTGCAGGCGTTGCCACGCTTGCCACCCGGGTTGAAGGCCGCCCACCCTCGCAACGACCCGCGCACGCCCTATCCATTCCTGGTCGTGAGCGATACGGCTTCGCGCCTGGTGATCGACTACGCACGTCCCTACGACCGGGGCATCGGCGTGGACGTGTTCCCGCTGGACGCCGTACCGCAGGCGGGCTGGCAACAGGCGCTCCTCTGGCGCGGAATCGCGCTATTTAGAGCGATGACGATGAACAAGCAAGCCGGCTACTATCGCCGCCGCATCCCGTGGCGGCAGCGTCCCCGGTACGCACTGCTGACGCTGCTCAGCGCATGGGTGCCGCGTCGCGTCTTGTTCCGCGCCTACGACACATGGACATCGAGCGCCGGCAACCGCGGATCATTGCTGCTGGGCAACTTGTACGGACTCTATGGGCACCGCGAACTGGTGCCGGCACAGGTATTCGGCGCTGGCAGCAAGGTCCATTTCCAGGGACGCATGTTCCGTGCGCCGGCCCGGCCCGAAGAATACCTGCACGCGGTCTACGGCGACTTCATGCGCCTGCCGCCCACCACCGATCGCCATTCGGGACACCGTATCCGCACCGTGTCCATCGCCACCGCATGCACGTCCGGCAAGGCGCGATAGTGAGTCTGGAGAGAGAGTACGGGATGTCCAGCAACCGAAGAAACAACAACGTCTGGGTTTTCAATGCCGGCATGAACTTCTCCGGCAACCCCAAATGGCTGTTCGCGTACATCCAGATGAAGCGCCGGGACATTCAGGCGCATTGGCTGTGTGACGACGACACGACCATCGCACTGGTTCGCCAACAGGGATTCAGCGCGCAGCGTTTCGATTCGCCGGCCGGACGCTCGCTGATGCGAAAGGCCGGGGTCTATGTGGTGGAGAACTTCAAGGAGATCATCCATGACGAGCTGCAGGGCTGCAAGATACTGAACCTCTGGCATGGCGTGGGCTGCAAGTCCATCGAGCGCGGGGTCGCTACCGGGTTCCTGCGCGAGCGCATCGTCAAGAAGCACATCGTCAACCACGAGGCCTACCGCCACAACTCCCTGTTTCTGACCACCTCGCCATTGATGGAGCGGCATTTCATCGAGCAATGCGCGCTCGAAGAACACGCCATCCTCCGAGGCGGCTACCCGCGCTGCCATGAGCGGGTCGCCATCCGCACATTCGATCACGACCTTCTTGGCCGCAAGAAATTGCCTGCCGGCACCCGCATCGTCGCCTATTGCCCGACTTACCGGGAAAAATCCCACAACGACTTCTTCTCGCAAGCCCTGCCGGAC
The DNA here is from genome assembly GCF_014202435.1 of Pseudoxanthomonas broegbernensis. Classification (GTDB taxonomy): domain Bacteria; phylum Pseudomonadota; class Gammaproteobacteria; order Xanthomonadales; family Xanthomonadaceae; genus Pseudoxanthomonas; species Pseudoxanthomonas broegbernensis. Next base: position 71,349 of record NZ_JACHGU010000006.1, read on the forward strand.
ATGGCCCGGCTTCTGGATGCCCTTGAAGCACATGGCCTGCTGCTGGTACTCAAGGTCCATCCGATGATGGAGGGCTACCAGAAGTACAAGGCATTGAAGCTGCGTCATGGCGATCACCCGCGCCTGATGTTCTGGGACAACCACGAGGATTTCTACGAGGTACTGGAGAAGATCGATGCCGCCATCATTGATTACTCCTCCATCTTCTACGATCTGCTGGCCGCGGGTGTGCCGCACTTCATCCGTTACTTCTTCGACCATGGCCAGGACGGCAATATCCGCAACGTCGCGTTTGACCTGCGGGAGATGACCTCGGGCCTGGAATGCCCCGACTTCGATGCGCTGTTGCGGGCCCTGGGCAACTATCGCGAACATGCCGATACGGACAGGGAGCGCATTCGCTCGCTGTTCTGGTCGTACGCCGGGTCCGGCAACAACGACCGCCTGATCGAATCGACCCTGGCCTTCGCCCCATGCCCGGCGCTTTCTCCGGTCCTGCACTCGTTCGATGTGTTCGATACGCTGCTCCAGCGCGCCACGCTGGAGCCGGTAGGCGTCTTTTACCGGGTGCAGCGCGCCATGCGCGACTCCGGCCTGGAATTCCCCGAGTCGCTGGTCGCCGACTATCCCAATGCCAGGATGGGGGCCGAATCCAATGTCCGCTATTTCTACCGATCCACTCGACTGGAACGCAACAGCACGCTGCTGGAAATCACCTTCGAGGAAATCCTTGAGCGCCTGGCGCAGACATACGGCCTGACGGCAGGGCAAGTCGCCTTTCTCCGCGATCGCGAACTGGAAAGCGAATGGCTGTCGTGCCAACCCTGCGATGAGAAGGTCGCGGAGGCGCTCAGGCTGGTCGAGGAGGGGCAGTCGGTCATCCTGTTGTCGGACATGTACTTGCCAGAGGACTTCGTTCGCCGCCTGCTCGCCAAGGCCGAACCTCGCCTGGCCGAATTGCCCCTCTTCCTGTCGTCTTCGCGCGGCACCCAGAAAAGCAACCGGACGCTTTATCTGGATGCCTTCGCCGAAGTGGACTACCGCTTTTCCGAATGGGTCCATCATGGCGACAACCCCATCGCCGATGGCGAGCGGGCGGTTCAGATCGGTATCGTGCCCGTCCTGCATGAACCGATGCAGTTCTCGGCCTACGAGCGCGAAATCGTTGACAGTCTGCGCAGTTACGATGGCTTCTGCGTGGCCGCCCTGATGGCCCGCTTCCGTCAGAAGCACGGCCGGGACGAGAAATCCTGCTATGCCTATACGCGGGCATCGCTGTACATGGTCCCCTACGTGATGTGGGTGCTGCGCGATGCGCTGGACCGGGGGTTGGAATGCCTGTATTTCGTCGCCCGCGACGGCCATTACCTCAAGCAGATCGCCGACTCCGTCATCGCCGAGCGGGGATTGCCCTTGCGGACCCGTTACATCCACGGTTCGCGCCGGGCATGGTGGATGGCCTCCTACATCGAGGGCGTCGATAAGGAGTTCTTCGCCAGCTTCCTGAATTATCAAGGAGGCATGTCCTTCGATGGATTGCTGAAGGGATTCCGGCTGGACGAGGGGCAGTTCGTCGACTTTTTCCCGGACCTGACGATTCCCGCCGAACGCGGAAAATTGCCTCGTACCTTCCTGGTACTGGTCATGCACGAAGCCAAGAACTGCACGCGATACCACCAGCACCTGCTGGAAATCGCTTCGCATGAGCGCAGCCTGGCCTGCGGCTACCTGGCCTCGCAGATCGACTTCGACCAACGCCATGCCTATGTCGATTACTGGGGGCGCGGTTACACCCAGGACTGTCTGGCGCGATTGCTCGAACGGGCCGCCGGGCGACCCGTGCCGACCGACTTCTACTATGCGCGCAGCATCTATCGCAGCGAGCCCGGCAAGCAGCGCCACAACCTCTCGGTAAGCCCCGCCTCGCTCCAGGTGGTGGAGACGCTGTTCGCCAATCTTCCCTACGACAGTACGCTGGGGTACGAACAGCGCGATGGCGCGTTCCTGCCACTGGTTCCGCCACGCGAATGCGACTTGCAGTTGCACCAGGCAATGGAGCGGGAGCTTCCGCGTTTCGCCCGCGACCTGTGCCGCCTGCCGTTGCAGGACGAAGCCGACACCATGCGCATGCTGTTCGACTGGTCGATAGGCCATTTCGCCCGCAACAAGGCCGACCCGAAGGCGCTGGCCGTCGTTTCCGACTTGTCCGATTCAGTACACAGCCATGGCACCCGGAGCGGATTCGCCCCACCGCTCTCGCTGGCCGACATCGTGCGCAACCTGCGCGGAGAGCCGCTCCAGACGCAGTCCCTGGACGTCTCGCTGGGGAGGTCACCGCGCTGGCTGGCCTTGCTGTACGTGCTCACCAGCCTGCCCATCCTGCAGGGTTCTTCCCGGCGGGCACGGGAAAAGGCGGCCAACCTGCGCAGAATCCAGTCCTGACCGGGGGGCGACGATGAATAAGGTCAGGATATTGGTCTTCCCGAGCGGCAGCGAAATCGGCCTGGAGATCGCAGCCGCACTAGGGCATTCGGTGCATGTGGAACTGCATGGCGCCTCCAGCCGCTCCGACCACGGCGCATTGGCATTTTCCCGGCATGCCCGGGTCCCGAACATCGCCGCCCCTGACTTCGACGCCAGTTTTTCCCGGCTGCTGGCGCAATGGCGCATCGATTTGGTGTTCGCCACCCACGACAGCGTGCAGGAATACCTGGCCCCACGCATCACGGGCTGGAACAGCCGGTTGGTCAATGGCGATCCCGATGCCTCCCGCACGGCACGCCGAAAATCGGCCACCTACGCCTTGTTCGATGACAAGGCGTGGATGCCGCGCAGGTACGCCGCCCACGGTTGCATCGACACTTGGCCGGTGGCGGTCAAGCCCGATCGGGACCAGGGAGGAAAGGGTTTCCGCCTTGTCCATGCACCTGCCGAACTCGCCACCGCATTGGCGACGACGGACGAGCCCGTGGTCTGCGAATACCTGCCCGGCGAGGAGGCGACCGTGGACTGCTTCACCGACCGCCACGGTCGGCTGCTGCATGTGGGGCCACGCAGCCGCGAACGCGTGGCCGGGGGGGTCGCCATGTGCTCGCGGCGCATGGCGGCGGATGCCGAATTGCGGGACATCGCCGGAGACATCAATCAGCGCCTGCGCCTGTGCGGACCATGGTTCTTCCAGGTCAAGCGCGATCTGCACGGGCAATGGAAGCTGCTCGAACTTAGCTGCCGGCTGTCGAGCAGCTCGGCGCTGCAACGTGCCGCGGGGGTGAACCTGCCGCTGATGGCCGTACAGGATCACATGGGGCGCGACCTGGACGTATTGGACGATCCCCGCGTATCGCGGGTGGAGCGCAGGCTGGCCACCACCGCCGTACTGGAGCATGACTTCGATACCGCCTGCTTCGACCTGGACGACACCCTGCTGTGCGATGGCATCGCCAACCCAAGTGCGATGCGCCTGGCCTATCGCTTGCGGCAACTGAGAAAACGACTGGTACTGCTGACCCGGCATCCGCGCGACCCGTTGCCGGCATTGGCGGCGGCCCACATCCCGGCCACCCTGTTCGACCAGATCGTCCACCTGCGCCAAGGCGAACCCAAGTCCGCGCACGTGCCGGCATCGTCGATCTTCATCGACAACCATTTCCCCGAGCGCATGGAAGTCGCCGGCAATCGCGGCGTCCCCGTGTTCGACGTGGATGCGCTCGACCTCCTGTTCCCATGACCGACACCATGCCCACCGTTGCGCCCGTTGCCGCTTCCCCGCTGGTCAGCGTGGCCATGCCCGCCTACAAGCCGCACTACCTCGCCGCCGCGCTGGAGAGCCTGCGCGCGCAAACCTGGCCGAACCTGGAGCTGGTGGTCTGCGACGATTGCCGCGGCGACCGGGTACGGGAGCTGGTCGAGGCCTTCGCGGCCACGGTGGATTTTCCCGTCCACTACCACCGCAATCCAGAGCGCCTGCACGAATCGCGCAACGCCGCCCGCTGCGTGCAACTGGCGCGGGGCGAATACATCAAGTTCCTGTACGACGACGACCTGCTGCACCCGGATTGCATCGCCGCCCAGGTAGCCGCAATTCGTGGCCGCCACGGCGTCGCCCTGGTTTCCTCGCGCCGCCTGCGCATCAATGCCGGTGGCTACGCGCTTCCGGATACGCTGCACACCGCACGCCTGTTCGCCTGCGACATGCTCATCGATGGCCCGTCGCTGGTCGATTTCCTCGGCAAACACACGGTGAACTTCATCGGCGAACCCAGCGCGGTGCTGTGTCGGCGAGCCGACCTGCTCGCTTTCGGCGACCGCTTGATGGACCTGGACGGCGTGCCGATTCGCTGGTTCGGCGACTTGGCGCTGTATGCCAGGCTGCTGCAGCACGGCGCACTGGCCTTCCTCGACCGGCGCCTGAGCAGCTTCCGGGTCTCGGCGCAGCAGTTCAGCCAGATCGGCCGCAACCTGCCCGGCATCGGCGACCAAGGCTTGGAGGATTTCCGGCAAGGGCTGCGCAAGCTGGGGTGGTGCGACGAAAGCTCCGGCACGACTACCCCGGTCATGGCTGCGCTGGAACCAGGCGCGCCTTCTGTCGCATTCGACCTGGCCCAAGCATTGGCAGGGGCCGAATCCACCGCGAACGTGCAGCAACAACTGCACGAATGGCGGCGGCCGCGGCGCTGGAATGCGGCCCAGCGCGGGCTTGGCGTCGCACACGTAGGGGCAGGCGGGAAAGCGCGCGTGGGCGTGGTGGTATCGGCCGGCACGCATACCCCCGCCGCCGCACTTGATCTGACCCTGGGCAGCCTGGCGATGCATGCCGACCTCCTCCACCTGCGGGTGGTGGTGACGGGCATCGATACCGTTCCGGAAAGGTACGCCGGCGCCGGGTTCGGCGCGCATGTGAATGCCTCGCCCGGGCAGGTCCTGCGGAGCATGGCCACCGAGGGCATCGACTGGCTGTTGTCGGTACAGGCCGGTGCCCACTTCCTGACCGGCGGCATGCAACGTTTGGCAATGACCCTGCCAAGCCTGCAAAATTGCCGTGCTCTGTATGCCGACGGCTGGCATGTGGATGCCGACCACCAGACTTCCCCGCTGCTGCTGCCGGACTTCGATCCCGGGCTGGTACTGGCCAATCCGTCGGTCTTCGCACGGCACTGGCTGTTCCATCGTGATGCGGTACTCGCCGCGCCGGCAATCGATCCCGCGGCCGGTGCGGTCCCAGGCCTCGATCTGGTTCTGGAAGTAATGGCGGGCAACGACGCTGCCGCCATCCACCACATGGCCGAGCCCTTGGTTTCCCATACGCCTCTGGTCGTGAACGAGGGCGCCGAACGCCAGGCGATCCTCCAGCACCTGAAACGCATGGGGCATCCACGCGCAAGGGTCGAAAGTACGGCGGCCGGCCTGTACCGGATCGAATACGGTCACGACCGGCAACCGCCCGTTTCGCTGGTGGTGATCGCCTCGGCGAACACCGCCCTGGCCACGCTGGAACGCTGCGTGGTCTCGCTGCTGGAAAAGACCCGCTACCCGAATTACGAACTGTTGCTGATCGACAACGGTGCCGCCGCCGAAACCGGCCAGTGGATGCAGCAGGTCGAAACGCTGGCTGCCGGCCGCGTGCGGGCGTTCGCCTTCGATCCGCCGCTGATGCATGCCGCCGCCTGCAACGTGGCGGCCACGCAGGCGGCCGGGGATTACCTGCTGTTCCTGCGCCCGGAGGTGGCGGCCCTGCAACCGCAATGGCTGGAAGAACTGCTCAACCACGGCTTGCGCCCGGAGGTGGGCATAGTTGGCGCGAAGACCGTATCGGCCGATGGCAAGATCACCCACGCCGGGCTGGTGCCCGGCCTGCTGCCCAGTGGCGGCCGCGCCTTTGCCGGCTCGCCGATGGATGCACCCGGCTACATGGCCCGCCTGCAGGTGGCGCAGAACTACTCGGCCGTCGCCGACAGTTGCCTGCTGATAGGCAAGGCGCTGTTCGTGGAACTGGAGGGCTTCGACCATGCCACGTTCGCCGACGCGGGCGCCGACATCGACCTGTGCCTGCGCGCGTGCCAGCTCGGCCATCCCACGGTGTGGACACCGCACGCACTGCTGCTTCACTCGGCCGAAGTGGGACCGTTGCCGCCAGCCGCCAGCGATGCCCTGGTTGAGCGCTGGCTCCCCGCCCTCGCCCACGACCCGGCCTACAACCCCAGCCTGCGGCTGGACGTGCCCGGCGGCTTCCGCCTGGGCGAGTCGGATTTCTCATGGCGGCCGTTTCCGTGGCGGCCGGTTCCACGCGTGCTGGCGCATCCGGCCGACCCTTGGGGCAGCGGCCATTACCGCGTGATCCAGCCGCTCGAGGCGCTCAAGACCGTCGCCCGGGCCGAAGGGGCGCTCTACGCCACCCTGCTCGATACCGTCGCGCAAGCGCGCATCGACCCGGACGTGGTGGTGCTGCAGCGCCGGGTTTCCGACGAAGACCTGGAGCGCATGCGTCGCATGCCGCGCTTCTCGCGCGCGCTCAAGGTCTACGAACTGGACGACTACCTGCCCAACCTGCCGGCCAAGAACGTCCACCGCGAGCACATGCCACGCGACATCCTGCGCAGCCTGCGGCGGGCCTTCGGGCTGGTTGACCGCGTCGTGGTATCCACGCCGGCGCTGGCCGAAGCCTTCGCCGGCATGCATCCGGACATCCGTATCGCCCGCAACCGCCTGCCACCACCTTGGTGGAAAAGCCTGCCCGCGCCAAACCGAAATACGGGGGCCAAGCCGCGCGTGGGCTGGGCCGGTGGCGTGGGCCATGCGGGCGACCTGGAGATGGTTGCCGGCGTGATCGCCGAACTGGCCGGCGAAGTGGACTGGGTTTTCCTGGGCATGTGCCCGGAGCGGTTGCAGCCGTACCTGGCCGAATTTCATCCCGGCGTCGACATCGCCACCTACCCGCGCGTGCTGGCACGGCTGAATCTCGATCTGTCCATCGCCCCGCTGGAGCAGAACCGCTTCAACGAGTGCAAGAGCAACCTGCGTCTGCTCGAATACGGCGCCTGCGCGGTGCCGGTGGTGTGCAGCGATGTCGGTCCCTACCGGGATGCCGCATTACCGGTGACCCGCGTGCGCAACCGCCACCGCGACTGGGTCGGCGCCATCCGAGACCACCTCGCCGACAGCGAAGCCCGTGCTGCGGCAGGCGATGCGCTGCGTACCGCGGTGCACCGCGACTGGATGCTGGCCGATAACGGGCTGGAGGAGTGGCGCGCCGCCTGGCTGCCTTGAACCCACGGCGCGTATCAAGGAAACAGTTCCATGGAAATCCAACGATCCACCTTCAAACATCGCCACGGCAATCATCCGAACGGGAGCACCAGAATGGAAGACAAGCATTTCCTTGCCAAGGAAACCGAAAACCTCATCAAGCAATGGGAGTCATATGACCAGGAACTGCTGGCGGACTACCTGGTCCAGAGCCTCCAGGATCCGCGGATAAACCCGCAGAGCATCCTCGCCCGCCTCCACATCGCGGACGGCATTGCCGACGGAAAACTCCATGACATGGCAATGGAGGAACTGGCATGGGCGTTTGATGCGAATCGCATGCTCAGGGAATACGAAAAAGAGCATGGCGTTTCCGTGCACAACCTCAGCGCGATCAAAAGCGACCTGCCCGAGAACAAGCTCTATCAAACCCTCTACAAGCAACTTTTCGACGAACAACAGAAAGAGTGGCAAGCCCGATGGGTGAGGGAATTGGCTCCCTATGCGGCCTCGGCAAGAAAGCCCACGGTAATCGAGGCCGCATGCGGCGCAGCCAACGACTATCGATTCCTCGATGCCTACGGATTCGGGCGGGCGATAAGGTACAAGGGCTTCGACCTGAACGCGGCCAATGTCGCAACAGCCCAAAAGCGCCACCCGGAAGCGACGTTCGTCCGGGGCAACATCCTGGACATGGACGAAGCCGACAAATCATGGGACATCATGGTCATCCATGATCTTTTCGAGCATCTCCACATCGATGCCTGCCGCGTTGCGATGAAAGAAGCGATGCGCGTCACTCGCGACAAGATCGTCATTTCGTATTTCAGCATGGACGAAATCGAGGACCATCGGATCAAGCCCATCAAGCATTACCACTGGAACACCCTTTCCCGGGTAAAAATGGCGCAGGAGTGGCGCGATCTTGGCGCCCAGGTGGAGTCGACACATATCAATTCACTGGCATCGAAATACGGATTCTCGGAATTCCACAACGAAAGGGCATACACATTCGTTGTGACCCCTTCCTGATATCGCCCGCGTTCCTGGCGATAAATCCTGGGTGAACCCGGGATTTGCCGCTCATTGGGCGCTGGACTGGGACGGATCGGAGTCCTCGGTCGGTCTGTTGCCTGCACGCGGTGACACGCCAGCTTCGGTATGCGGCCGCCCGGCATCCCTATGGCAGCCGACTTCGGCCGGCGACCGTCCCCCCCAAGCCGGGGTCGGCCGGCTCGCCGGCACGGCCGTCGCCGGCGGAAGCCGGCTCCTACATGGGGGGCAGCCATTCGCAGGCCCTGGCCTGGCCCTGCCCGGCTGGGCCATGGCGCCTGGCTTCGCGGCGCAAGGGATTGTTCGGAAAGGATTTCATCCTTGCGCCGGAATCCCGGCACCCTTCCGGCACGCCGTTTGCATCAGGGAGGGCGAGACCGGCACGCGCCCGTCCGGGGGCCCCCCATGACCGATTCGATCAGTTCCGTCCTGTCGCAGATACGCGCCTACCAGTCGCAACTGGGCCAGGCCGCGCACGCCACCGGCGACGTGGCGCGCGGGGATGCGATCCAGGGGCTGCGGGGCGTGCAGGCGCCGGACCAGGCAGGCGCGGCCTCCGGTCCCAGCTTCAGCCAGACCCTGCGCAACGCCGTCCAGGGCGTCAGCGAGGCGCAGGAGAAGGCCAGCGCCTTGGCCGTGGCCTTCGAGCGCGGCGAGCCCGGCGCCGACCTGGCCCGGGTGATGATCGCCTCGCAGCATGCGCAGGTGGCCTTCCGCGCTACCGTGGAGGTCCGCAACAAGCTGGTGCAGGCCTATCAAGACGTCATGAACATGCCGCTGTGATCCAGGATTGAACCTCGATGGCCATCACCCTTTCCAAGGAATCCCTCAACCGCGAGCAGGCCACCGAGAAGGCCGCGCAGGCGATGGTCAAGCTGCAGGAGATGCAGTTGGTGCGCAAGCTCGGCACCATGCTGACGATCGCCCTGGCGGTGGCGGCGGGCCTGTACGTGTTCTTCTGGTCGCAGAAGCCGGACTACAGCCCGCTGTACACCGGCCTGGACCCCAAGGCCACCGCCGAGGCCACCGACCTGCTGCGTTCGGCGCAGATCCCGTTCAAGCTGGACCAGGCCACCGGCGCGATCTCGGTGCCGGAAAAGCACCTGCACGATGCCCGCCTCAAGCTGGCCGGCTCGGGCCTGGCCGACAGCGGCCGCCTGGGCTTCGAGCTGATGGAGCGCGACCCGGGCTTCGGCGTCAGCCAGTTCGTGGAGAGCGCGCGCTACCAGCACGCGCTGGAAACCGAGCTGGTGCGCACCATCGCCACCCTGCGCCCGGTGCGCGACGCGCGCGTGCACCTGGCCATCCCCAAGCCCTCGGCGTTCACCCGCCAGCGCGAGGCGGCCAGCGCCTCGGTGATGCTGGAGCTGCGCTCGGGCACGCTGCTGGAGCGCAACCAGGTCGACGCCATCGTCCACCTGGTCTCCTCCTCCATCCCCGACCTGGCCCCCGAGCGGGTCACCGTGGTCGACCAGAACGGCCGCCTGCTCAGCCGCAACGGCACCGACAGCGCCTCGGAGCTGAGCGCGGTCCAGTTCGAGCAGGTGCGCCGCCAGGAAACCTCCTACAGCCAGCGCATCCGCGAGCTGCTCGAGCCGCTGACCGGCAGCGGCCGGGTCAACGCCGAGGTCACCGTCGACGTGGACTTCTCGGTCACCGAGGAGGCGCGCGAGCTGTTCAACGGCGAGCCGCCGAAGCTGCGCAGCGAACAGGTCAGCGAGAACACCGCCGCTACCGCCGATGGCCCGCAGGGCATTCCCGGCGCCACCAGCAACACCCCGCCGGGCGCCGCGGCACCGGCCGACCCGGCGGCCGCGCCCCCGGCCGCCGCCGCCGCCGCCGTGCCCACGGAAACCTCGCGCAGCGCCACCCGCAACTTCGAGCTGGACCGCACCCTGCAGCACACCCGCCAGCCGGCCGGCCGCATTCGCCGGGTCACCGCCGCGGTGCTGGTCGACCACGTGCCGCGCACCGGCACGGACGGCAAGGCCGCCCTGCAGCCGCTGGGCGCGGAGGAACTGAAGCGGGTCGAGGAACTGGTCCGCCAGGCGGTGGGCTTCGACGCCAACCGGGGCGATGTGGTCTCGGTGGTCAACGCCCCGTTCGTTCGCGAGACCGGCGGGGAAGCGCTGGAGCCGGCCAAGTGGTGGGAGGACCCGCGCCTGCGCGATGCCCTGCGCCTGGTGCTCGGCGCGGCCGTGGTGCTGGCCCTGCTGTTCGGCGTGCTGCGCCCCACCCTGCGCCAGATCGCGGCGCCGGCGCCCAAGCCCAGGCCGGGCCATGCCCAGCAGGCCGAGGTCGCGCTGGTCGACGACGAGGACGCGCTGGTGCTGGCCGAGGATACCGCCCGGATCGCCGCCGCGCGCCAACCCATCGCGCTGACCTCCAATGCCTACGACGACCGCCTGCGCAACGCGCGCGAGGCGGTCAAGACCGACTCCAAGCGGGTCGCCCAGGTGGTGAAGGACTGGTTGGGCAATGAAACAGCCTAGCAACCCCGACGAACTGAGCGGCGTCCAGCGCGCCGCGGTGCTGCTGCTCTCGCTGGGCGAGACCGACGCGGCCGAGGTGCTCAAGCACATGGGCGCCAAGGAAGTGCAGAAGCTCGGCCTGGCCATGGCGACCATGAGCGGCGTCACCCGCGAAAAGGTCATGCAGGTGATGGACGACTTCGAGGGCGCGCTGGACAAGCAGACCTCGCTGGGCGTGGGCGCCGACGACTACATCCGCAACGTGCTGATCCAGGCGCTGGGCGCGGACAAGGCCGGCAGCCTGATCGACCGCATCCTGCTGGGCCGCAACACCACCGGCCTGGACACCCTGAAGTGGATGGACCCGCGCGCGGTGGCCGACCTGGTGCGCAACGAGCACCCGCAGATCATCGCCATCGTGCTCTCGCACCTGGACAGCGACCAGGCCGCCGACGCGCTCAAGTTCCTGCCCGAGCGCGTGCGCGCCGACGTGCTGCTGCGCATCGCCACCCTGGACGGCATCCCGCCCAACGCGCTCAACGAGCTAAACGAGATCATGGAGCGCCAGTTCGCCGGCAACCAGAACCTGAAGTCGTCCAGCATCGGCGGGGTGAAGGTCGCGGCCAACATCCTCAACTTCCTGGAGACCGGCCAGGACCAGTCGATCCTGGGCGCCATCTCGCAGGTGGACGCCGAGCTGAGCCAGCGCATCCAGGACCTGATGTTCGTGTTCGACGACCTGGTCGAGCTGGAGGACCGCGAGCTGCAGACCCTGCTGCGCGAGGTTTCCGGCGAGCGCCTGGGCATCGCCCTGCGCGGCGCCGACACCAAGGTGCGCGAGAAGATCACCCGCAACATGTCCCAGCGCGCCGCCGAGATCCTGCTGGAGGACATGGACGCACGCGGCCCGGTGCGGCTGTCCGACGTGGAGTCGGCGCAGAAGGAGATCCTGAGCATCGTCAGGCGGCTGGCCGATGAGGGCGTGATCGCGCTCAACAGCGCCGGTGGCGAGGAACTGGTATGAGCCCGGCCGTGCGCTGGCTGGCACCGGAACTGGGCGCGGGCGCGGCCGTCCCGATGGCCGATGCGCCGCCGCCGCGGCCGCCCAGCCTGGAGGAAATCCAGGCCATCCAGGACGCGGCGAGCCGCGAGAGCTACGAGGAAGGCCTGGCCCGCGGCCACCAGGAAGGCTTCGCCCAGGGCCAGGCCGAGGTGCGCCGCTTGACCGCGCAGATCGAGGGCATCCTCGACAACTTCTCCCGTCCGCTCGCGCGTCTGGAGGACGAGGTCACCACGGCGCTGGGCGAACTGGCCGTGCGCATCGCCGGCAGCCTGGTCGGCCGCGCCTACGACGCCGACCCGGCGCTGCTGTCGGACCTGGTGACCGAGGCGCTGGACGCGGTGGGCGGCGCCAGCCGCGAGGTCGAGGTGCGCCTGCACCCGGACGACATCGCCGCGCTGGCGCCGCTGCTGGCGCTGGTCTCCGGCGCGCGCCTGGTCCCGGACCCGTCCCTGGGCCGCGGCGACCTGCGCGTGCATGCCGAGAGCGTGCGCATCGACGGCACCCTGGAGGCGCGCCTGCGCGGCGCGCTGGAAAGCGTCATCCACAAGGCCGGGACAGGCACATGACCCCGCCGCCGCCGCCCGCTTCGGCTTCCTCCCCGGTCGTCCCCGGCGCGGTGCCGGCCGACTGGCTGGCCGCGCGCAACCTGCGCCTGGCCACCCGGCTGGACGCGATCGCGCTGGACCCGTCCACCGGCCGCGGCCTGATCCGCGAGGGCGTGCTGCGCCGCGCGGTGGGCCTGACCCTGGAAGCGACCGGCTGCGAGGCGCCGATGGGCGCCACCTGCAAGGTCGAGGTCGCCGATGGCGGCTGGGTCGAGGCCGAGGTGGTGGGCTTCGCCGGCGAGCGCACCTCGCTGATGCCCAGCGCCGAACTGCATGGCCTGCTGCCCAACGCCCGGGTGGTGCCGGTGCGCCGCCGCGGCGGCGTGGAGGTGGGCGAAGGCCTGCTCGGCCGGGTCATCGACTCGGACGGCGTGCCGCTGGACGGCCGCGGCCCGGTCCGCGCCGAGGGCAGCGTGGGCATGGCCGGCGTGGCGATCAACCCGCTGGCGCGCGAACCCATCATCCAGCCGCTGGACGTGGGCGTGCGCGCGATCAACGCCCTGCTGCCCATCGGCCGCGGCCAGCGCGTGGGCCTGTTCGCCGGCTCGGGCGTGGGCAAGTCGACCCTGCTGGGGATGATGACCCGCTACACCGCCGCCGACGTCATCGTGGTCGGCCTGATCGGCGAGCGCGGCCGCGAGGTGCGCGACTTCGTCGAGACCACCCTGGGCGAGGAAGGCCTGCGCCGCGCCGTGGTCGTGGCCGCCCCGGCCGACCGACCGCCGCTGGCGCGCCTGCACGGCGCCTACCGCGCCACCGCCATCGCCGAGTGGTTCCGCGACCAGGGCCTGAACGTGTTGCTGCTGATGGATTCGCTGACCCGCTTCGCCCAGGCTCAGCGCGAGATCGGCCTGTCGGTGGGCGAGCCGCCGACCACCCGCGGCTACCCGCCGAGCGTGTTCGCCAAGCTGCCGGCGCTGGTCGAGCGCGCCGGCAACGGGGCCGCCGGGCGCGGCTCGATCACCGCCTTCTACACCGTACTGACCGAGGGCGACGACCCGCAGGACCCGATCGCCGACGCCGCCCGCGCGATCCTCGACGGCCACATCCTGCTCTCGCGCCGAATCGCCGACGCCGGCCTGTACCCGGCCATCGACGTGGAATCCTCGGTCAGCCGCGTGGTCCAGGACATCGCCGACGAGACCTGGCGCGAACGCATCCGCGCGCTCAAGCGCCTGGTGTCGGCCTACAACGCCAACCGCGACCTGATCGCCATCGGCGCCTACCAGCGCGGCAACGACCCGGTGGTGGACGAGGCCCTGGAGCGCTGGCCGGAGATCGTCGAGTTCCTCGGCCAGGACGTGGCCCGTGCCGCCGACCTGGGCCACAGCCGCGAGGCGCTTGCACAGCTCTTGCATGAGCAGCCGGAAGACAGGCTGCATGAGAAGGAGACCACCGCATGATGCAGTCCCGCCGCATCGACCCGCTGCTGCGCCGCGCGCAGGAGCACGAGGACACCGTGGCCCGCGAGCTGGCCGAGCGCCAGCGCGCGCATGCGCTGCAGGAGTCGCGCCTGGACGAGCTTCGCCGCTACGTGGACGAATACGCCTCCAGCCAGATGGCCGCCACCAGCCCGGCGCAACTGGCCAACCGCCGCGCCTTCCTCGACCGCCTGGAAAGCGCGGTGGAGCAGCAATGCCGCAACGTGGACAGCAGCCGCCAGCACCTGGAGGCCGAGCGCACCCGCCTGCTGCTGGCCAGCCGCGACAAGCAGGTGCTGGAGCAACTGGCCGCCAGCTACCGCGCGCAGGAACGCAAGGTGGACGAACGCCGCAGCCAGCGCGACATGGACGACCTGGGCGCGCGCCGCGTCCGCGCCGCGCAGCAGGCCAGCGAAGCCGAGGGAGAGTCGCATTGAACATGTCAGCCATCGCCAACGCCGTGGCGCCCGCGCCGGCGCCGCCCGCTCCCGGCGCCAGCGGCGTGGAAAGCGCCGGCGACGGCCAGTTCTCGCGCATGCTCCAGGGGGGCGCGCAGCAGGAAGGCACGCCGCGCACCGATCCGGCCAACGCCGGCGACACCCGGCCCGGAAAGCGTGCCGACGCGGCCGGCCGCGATGCCGGGCATCGCGCCGCCGCCCGCGCCCCGGGCGCCGAGGATGGCGAAGACGCCGACCCGGCCGCCACGGCCGAGGCCGGCGAGACCTTGCGCTCCGCGGACGCGGCGCCGGACGCGGAAACGGCGCCCGACAACGGCTGGCCGCCGCCGGGGCTGGCCAGCCTGCTCGATCCGGCGGCCGCACCGCCGCCCGCCACCGGCGCCGCGGTGGCGCAGGAGGCACCGGCGTCCAGCTTCGCGGGCGCCCCGAGTGCGACAGGCGCGACGGCGATGCCCCAGGGGCTGCCGGGCGCTGTGCCGGCGGCCGTTGCCGGCACCGCCGATGCCCAGGCCCAGACCCAGCCGGTCGCCGACGCCCCCGCCGCCGATGGCGCCCGCCCGCTTCCCGCCGCCGCTGCCGCCACCGCGGCGGCGAGTACCAAGGCCCTGCCCGTCGCGGAGCAAGGCACCGCTTCCCCGGCACCCGCCGATCCCCTGCCTGTCGCGGCCGCGGCGTCCCCGGCTCCCACGGCCTCCACCGCCTCCACTGCCGATGCTTCGGCGGCCACCTTCGTCCTGCCGCCGGTGGCGCCGCCGCCTGCCGCCGCGTCCGCGCCGCCGCTCTCCGCCCCGCACGCACCGGTGCCGCAGTTGCACGGCCAGGCCTTCGCCGACGACATCGGCACCCATGTGCAGTGGCTGGCCGGGCAGAAGATCGGCCATGCCCACATCCGCATCTCGCCGCAGGAACTGGGGCCGGTGGAGATCCGCCTGCGACTGGACGGCGACCGCATCAGCGCCGACTTCACCAGTGCCCAGCCGGAAGTGCGCCAGGCGTTGGAAAGCAGCCTGCCGCGCCTGCGCGAAATGCTGGGCCAGCATGGCTTCCAATTGGCCCATGCGGGCGTGGGCCAGCAGTCGCCGCAATCGCAGCGCGATGGCAATAGCCAGGCGGCCGGCACCGGCACGGGCGGCGGGCATGGCGATGCGGCCGTTGGCGAGGAAACGGCAGCCCCCCCCGTGCACAGCGTCCGCCGCGGCCTGCTCGACGCCTACGCCTGACCTCGTCGTCCCCGCCGCTTTCCCGAACCCCGCCGCGCCGCCAGCGCGGCGCCGGCCATACGGGCTCCCCGCCCACCGCTTGCGGCCATGCCCCTTGCAGGTGCTGCCGGCCGGGCCTCCTGTCCACGGCCCACAACGCGTCAAATCCCCGCCACGCCCGCGGCACGGTGCTTGCATCCTGACGATGGCAATCCCAAGGAGAAAGACGCGTGCCCGCTGCCGCCGACAAGACAACACGGACCCCGCCTTCCAAGACCGCCTCCGCCAAGAAGGGCGGCGGCAAGCTGCCGCTGATCCTGGGCCTGGTGGCCCTCGTCGCCATCGCCGGCGTGGCCGGCACCTGGTACCGGGCCTCGCACCGTGCCGCCGAGGCGGAAGCAGCCGTGGCCCAGGCGGCCAAGTCGAAACTGCCGGCCCAGGCCCAGTACCTCGCCCTGGAGCCGCCGTTCGTGGTCAACCTCAACGGCGGCCTGGACGGCCCGCAGTACCTGCAGGTCGAGATCCAGCTCATGACCCGCGACGCGGCCGCGCTGGCCAACCTGCAGCGCCACAGCCCGGCCATCCGCGCCCGCCTGCTGATGCTGCTGGCGCAGCAGACCCCGGAAGGCATCGCCGACCGCGCGGGCAAGGAGAAGCTGCAGACCCAGGCGCTCGCCGAGGTGCAGAAGCTCATGCGCACCGAAACCGGTTCGGCCGGCGCCGAAGCCCTGCTGTTCACCAGCTTCGTCACCCAGTGAGGGGCGCACGCCCATGACCATCAACGACCTGCTCTCCCAGGACGAGATCGACGCCCTCCTCCATGGCGTGGATTCGGGCGCGGTCAACACCGAGCCGGAGCCGGTCGACCCGGGCGTGGCCCGCCCCTACGACTTCGCCAGCCAGGACCGGATCATCCGCGGCCGGATGCCGACCCTGGAGATGGTCAACGAGCGTTTCGTGCGGCTGTGGCGGATCGGCCTGTTCAACCTGATCCGGCGCTCGGCCGACCTGTCGGTGCGCGGCATCGAGCTGATCAAGTTCGGCGACTACATGCACTCGCTGTACGTGCCGACCAACCTCAACCTGGTCAAGTTCAAGCCGCTGCGCGGCACCGGGCTGATCGTGTTCGAGCCCAAGCTGGTGTTCACCGTGGTGGACAACTTCTTCGGCGGCGACGGCCGCTACCCCACCCGCATCGAGGGCCGCGAGTTCACCCCTACCGAGATGCGCGTGATCCAGTTGCTGCTCAAGCAGACCTTCGCCGACCTGAGCGAGGCCTGGGCGCCGGTGATGGACGTGGAGTTCGAGTACATCAACTCGGAGATCAACCCGCACTTCGCCAACATCGTCACCCCGCGCGAGTACGTGGTGGTCAGCCGCTTCCACGTCGAGCTGGAAGGCGGCGGCGGCGAGATCCACGTGACCCTGCCCTACTCCATGCTCGAGCCGATCCGCGAGCTGCTCGACGCCGGCATCCAGAGCGATCGCATCGACCGCGACGAAAGCTGGAACGCCACCCTGCGCGAGCAGTTGATGCTGGCCGAGGTGAACCTGTCCAGCGTGCTGGCGCAGAAGCGCATCGACCTGCGCGGCCTCACCCGGCTCAAGGTCGGCGACATCCTGCCCATCGAGCTGCCGCGCCACATCCCGATCTGCGTGGAGGACATCCCGGTGTTCACCGGCGAATTCGGCCTAGCCAACGGCCGCAACGCGGTGAAGATCGTCCAGACCCGACCGCCCGGCAGCGTCGCGCCGCGGCCTCCGCTTTCCGAGGAAACGCCCACATGAACCCGAACGAAGAATCCGAAGCCAGCCCGGCGCAGTTCGACGCCCTGCAATCGGACGCCGACGCCGACATCCGCGACCTCAACCTGGACGTCATCCTCGACGTGCCGGTGACCCTGTCGCTGGAGGTCGGGCGCACGCGCATGCCCATCCGCAACCTGCTGCAGCTCAACCAGGGCTCGGTGATCGAGCTGGAGCGCGGCGCCGGCGAACCGCTGGACGTGTACGTCAACGGCACCCTGATCGCGCATGGCGAGGTGGTGGTGATCAACGACCGCTTCGGCGTGCGCCTGACCGACGTGGTCAGCCCCAGCGAGCGGATCCGGAGACTGCGTTGATCCCGCTGCTGGCCGCCGCCGCGCAGTCCGTCGCCACCGCCGCCCGGCCGGTGGCACAGCAGTCCGCCGCGCATGCGCCTGCCACGCCCGGCCTGTTCGGCGCGTTCCTGGCGCTGCTGCTGGTGCTGGGGTTGATCCTGGGCCTGGCCTGGCTGCTGCGGCGCCTGCCCGGCGGCCTGCGCACGGCCGAGGGGCTGCGCGTGGTCGGCAGCCTGCCGCTGGGCGCCAAGGAGCGCCTGGTGGTGGTGGAGGTGGGCGGCCGCCAATTGCTGCTGGGCGTCACCTCGGCCGGCATCTCCCTGCTGCACGACCTGCCCGAGCCGCTGCCGCCGGCCGAGCCGCCCAGGCTTCCGAATCTCAAGGACCTGCCCAACTTCGCCCAGTTGCTGTCGCAGCGGCTGCGCAAGGACGCCTGACCCATGCCGCGCCGCCCTTCCCTTTCCCGCCTGTTGCTCCTGCTGTCCGTGCTGCTGCTGGCCTGCGCGCCGCTGCTGGCCCTGGCGGCGCCCGCCGGCGCCCCGCAGATGCCGGCGCTGCCGGACGTGACCGTCGGCCGCATCGGCGATGCGCCGGTGAGCGTGCCGCTGCAGACCCTGCTGCTGATGACGGCCATCACCCTGCTGCCGTCGCTGCTGCTGGTGATGACCGCCTTCACCCGCATCATCATTGTGCTGGCGCTGCTGCGCCAGGCGCTGGGCACCGGGCAGACGCCTTCCAACCAGATCCTGGTCGGCCTGGCCCTGTTCCTGACCGCGCTGGTGATGATGCCGGTGTGGCAGAAGGCCTGGGAGAGCGGCCTGGCGCCCTACCTCAACGGCGAGATCGACTTCCGCACCGCCTGGGACCTGGGCGCCGCGCCGCTGCGCGGCTTCATGCTCGCCCAGGTGCGCGACACCGACCTGATGACCTTCGCCGGACTGGCCGGCCACGGCACCTACGCCGGCCCGGACGCGGTGCCGTTCCCGGTGCTGGTGGCCTCCTTCGTCACCTCCGAGCTGAAGACCGCCTTCGAGATCGGCTTCCTGATCTTCATCCCGTTCGTGATCATCGACATCGTGGTGGCCAGCGTGCTGATGTCGATGGGCATGATGATGCTCTCCCCGATGCTGGTCTCCGCCCCCTTCAAGATCCTGCTGTTCGTGCTGGTGGACGGCTGGGTGCTGACGGTGGGCACCCTGGCGGCGAGTTTCAACTGACATGACCCCCGAACTTGCATTGACCGAGTTGCGCCGCGGCCTGGAAGTGGCGCTGTGGGTGGGCGGGCCGCTGCTGCTGACGGTGCTGGTGGTGGGCGTGGTGGTGGGCATCGTCCAGGCCGCCACCCAGCTCAACGAGCCGACCATCGCCTTCGTGGCCAAGGCCGCGGCGCTGACCACCGCGCTGTTCGCCGGCGGCAGCTTCCTGCTGGCCTACCTGGTCGACTACACCAACGCGCTGTTCCAGCGCATCCCCCACCTGATCGGCTGAAGCGGACGGCACCGGGATGGATGCGGCGACCGCGACGGTGATCGATGGCCAGCAGGCCTTCGCGATGATCGGCACGGTGATGTGGACCATGCTGCGCACCGGGGCGATGCTGATGGCCATGCCATTGATCGGCACCCGCGCGCTGCCGATGCGGATCCGGGTACTGCTGGCCGGCGCGCTGGCCCTGGCGATTTCGCCGATGCTGCCTCCGCCCCCTGCCTCCGGGGGCATCGACGCGGCCACCGTGCTGGGCGTGGCCCGCGAACTGGCGCTGGGCGTGGCGATGGGGTTCGCCCTGCGCCTGGTCTTCGAGGCCGGCGCACTGGCCGGCGAGCTGGTCTCGCTGGGCATGGGCCTGGCCTTCGCGCAGATGACCGACCCGCTGCGCGGCACCCGTTCGGGCGTGGTCGCGCAGTGGTTCTACATCGCCTTCGGCCTGCTGTTCTTCGCTTCCGACGGCCACCTGGCGATGATCTCGCTGCTGGTGCGCAGCTACCAGGCACTGCCGCTGGCCGCGGCGTGGCCGGATGCCCCCGCCATGCTCGGTGTGGTCCCGGAGCTGTTCAGCCTGGTCCTGCGCGGCGGCGTGACCCTGGCCCTGCCGGTGATGGTGGCCATGCTGGCCACCAACCTGGCCTTCGGCGTGCTGGCGCGCGCGGCGCCGGCGCTCAACCCCATCCAGTTGGGCCTGCCGGTGGCGCTGCTGCTGGGCCTGTTCCTGCTGGCGGCGCTGGCCACCGAGGTGGCCTCGCCGATCCAGGGCATGTTCGAGCATGCCTTCGGCGCCGGCGCGCGCGTGTTCGCCCCGTAGGCCCGGTCCACGCCGGTCAAGCCGGTGGCCGCACGGCCGATAGCGTGATGACCATCCGACTTTTTTGACGATGGGTTCCTCTTTCGGTTCCGGATCGATGCGCCATCCGTTTCCCCACCGGGGCGGCGCTTCTCATTTTCCTGCGGGGAACGCATAGTGGCGGACGCGAAAAGTTCCGATGACGCGACAGGGGGCGTCATGCACGCATGGACCCGGTGCGACACACGCAACGCGGTGCTGATCGCGCTGGTCTGCTTCGCCCTGCCGCAGTGGCCCATCAGCTACTGGCCCGCCTTCAAGGAAGGCGGCGGCGCCGCGCCGCTGGCGAACCTGCACTGGGGCGTGATGCTGGCCCTGGCGATGCTCCTGCCGCAGCGCGCCTACTACCGCATCGGCTACGCGGCGGTGTTCGCTTCCATGTGCATGCAGGCGGCCATGAAGCTGCCGCTGCCGGATGCGGCGTTGTACATGCTCCGCCTGGCGCCCCTGTACGTGGCCATGTACGGCTGGACGCTGCTGTGCGCGCACTGGCTGGGATGGCCGCAGCCGCTGCAGCGCGCGCGGATCCGCCAGCGCGACATCGTGCCCTTCGGCGCGGTCGCCCTGGTGCTGTACCCGCTGGGATGGGCGCTTTCGCACCTGCTGCTGAACACGGTGCTGGACGGATGGCAGCCGGGCCAGATCGACCAGGCCATGCGGGTCGGCTTCTCGCGCTTCTTCGGCGTGCTGTGCCTGACCCTGCCGATCATGCTGTTCGCCACCGGCCGCCACGAGCCGGCACCGCTGCCCAGCCGCATGCCGCGCTGGGAGGCGTGGCTGCTGATCGGGTACTTCGTGCTGCTGGCGGCGATGCTGTGGGCCGGATCGGCCCAGGCCCCGCATCCGCTGGCCGGGCTGATCGAGCAGCGCTTCATGGTCGCCGCGCTGATGATCTGGGCGGTGCTGCGCCTGCCCTGGCGATGGTCCACGCCGTTGATCGCCGCGGTCACCCTGCTGCTGGTGTACCTGGTGGGCATCGGCACCCTGGCCGGGGTGCGCACCGACGCGCTGCACCTGATCCAGATCGGCTTCGAGATGAGCATGCTGCAGCAGTTGATGGCGCTGATCCTGGTGATCTCGCGCGACAACAGGCGCGCGGTGCTGCGCCTGGCCGAGGAAGGCCGCCGCGACAGCCTCAGCGGCGTGCCCAACATCAACGCGCTGCGCCACGACCTGGCCGCGCGCCCGTCGCCGCCGGCCGAGATCGCCTGCCTGAGCATCGAGCACCTGGACAACCTGATGGCCGGCTTCGGGCTGCCGGCGCAGGAGGCCCTGACCGCGGCGGTGCACGCACACCTGCGGCCGGGGGTGCAGGCCTACACCCTGGGCATGGGCCGCTTCGTGCTGGTGCCGCAGGCCGAGAAGATGTCCTGGCAGTCGCTGCTGGCGCAGATCGAGCAGTTCGAGTTCCGCTACGCCGACGCCCAGGTCCGGATCGAGCCCTACCTGGGCGTGTGCCCGCTGCGCGACGGCAGCCCGGAGGCGCTGGAACTGGCCCTGCACGCGGCCTACGGCGCGATGAAGGACGCCGGCCAGCGCGGCGAGACCGCGCCGGTGTTCGCCCACGGCCGTACCGACCCGGCGCTGCTGCGGGCGGTGCTGGAGACCCATTCGCTGGCGCTGTCGCTGCTGCGCCGGCGCCGGGTCGAGCTGCACGTGCAGCCCATTCACCGGATCGACGGCGATGGCCCGCCGATGGGCGAGATCCTGTGCCGCCTGCGCATGGACGACGGCAGCCTGCTGATGCCGCGCGACTACATGGAGGAACTGGAGGCCAGCCGCGGCGTGGTCGAGCTGGACCGGGCCGTGGTCGAGACCCTGCTGGCCTGGCTGCGCAAGCGCGGCGACACCCTGCCGTTCCAGCGCCTGGCGGTGAACCTGACCGGGCGCAGCCTGGTCTCCGAGCAGTTCCGCAACTGGCTGCTGTACCAGTTGGACACCTTTCCCGGCTGCGCCTCGAAGCTGTGCTTCGAGATCACCGAGCGCGCCATCGCCGGCGGCCTGGGCCAGGTGCGGCCGCTGCTGGACGGGCTGAGCCAGCGCGGCTGCCTGATCGCGCTGGACGACTTCGGCACCGGCATGCAGAGCTTCGAGCGCCTGCAGCAACTGCCGATCCACGTGGTCAAGATCGACGGCGCCTTCATCCGCAACGTGGCCGGCAACCCGCGCGACCGCGACCTGGTCCGGGCCATGGTCACCATCGCCCGCGCCTACCAGGCCGAGACTGTGGCCGAGTACGTGGAAAACGCCGACATCCTGGCGGAACTGGACCAGTTGCAGGTGGACTGGATCCAGGGCTACCACATCGGCCGGCCGCGCCCGCTGGAAGGGTTCGACCCGGACGACCCGGACCTGGCGCCGGTGCCCAAGTCCCCTCCCAGGCCGCAGGGCGCTCCGGCCACGTAGGCGCCGGGCAGACACCCTGCGGGCACGCCGGTCGTCCAAGGCTCCGGCGCCTGGCGCCGACCGAAGCCGGCCCCTACGGAAGGCGGGCAGGTATCCGGCCCTTGCCGGAGCCGGCTTCGGTCGGCGGCCGCCATGCCGGCGAACCGAACCGGCCCCGACCGCCCTCGCCCCGCGCCGCGGCGATGCCCCGGCGAGCGGCGCTTCCCGCCCTTCCGGCAAGGCCCGCGCTCGTCTGGAACGGCACTTGCTTGGACCCCCTGTGTCCCCCGGGCACAGGAGCCTGCCATGGCCGAGAACGAAGACGGCCAGGAAAAGACCGAACAACCTACCGCCAAGCGCCTGAACAAGGCGCGGGAGGACGGCAACATCGCCCGTTCGCGGGAGCTGTCCACCGCGGCGGTGTTCGGCGCCGGGGTCATGGCGCTGATGGTCCTGGGGCCGATGCTCGGCCGCGGCGCGCAAGGCTGGATGCGCGGCGCGCTCAGCCCCGAGCCGCTGCTGCTGGAGACGCCCGAGCGGCTGTTCGGGCACATGGGCATGCTGCTGCTGAAGCTGATGGTGGTCATGCTGCCGGTGCTGGCGGTGTGCCTGCTGGCCACATTCGCCGCGCCGCTGATCATGGGCGGGCTCAACGTGGCCTCCAAGTCGCTGGTTCCCAACCTCAAGCGGCTCAATCCGATGTCGGGCCTCAAGCGCATCTACGGCCCCGAGGGCCTGGCCGAGCTGGCCAAGTCGCTGCTGCGCGTGGCCCTCCTGGGCACCGCCACCGGCCTGACCCTGGTCCACGGCATGGACGTGCTGCGGGCCATGCCCAACCAGGGCGTGGAACAGGCCGCCCAGACCGGGCTGTACTTCGCCAGCCGCCTGCTGCTGGCCGGCGCGGCGGCGCTGCTGCTGCTGGCCGCCATCGACGCCCCGTACCAGAAGTGGAACTGGAAGCGGAAGCTGAAGATGACCCGCCAGGAAGTGCGCGAGGAGATGAAGGAGTCGGAGGGCAACCCGCAGGTCAAGGGCAAGATCCGGCAGATGCAGATGCAGTTGTCGCAGCGGCGGATGATGGAGGCCGTGCCCACCGCCGACGTGATCGTGGTCAACCCGACCCACTACGCGGTGGCGCTCAAGTACGACGGCGGCAGCATGCGCGCGCCCAGGGTGGTGGCCAAGGGCGTTGACGAAGTCGCCTTCAGGATCAGGGAGTTGGGCGAGCGCCACCGGGTCGCGGTGGTGTCCGCGCCGCCTCTGGCACGGGCCTTGTATCGGGAGGGCGAACTCGGCAAGGAAATTCCCGTGAGACTGTACGCGGCCGTCGCCCAGGTCCTGTCCTACGTGTACCAGTTGCGCGCCTGGCGCGCCGGCGTCGCGCCCGCCCTGCCGCAACTGGGCCCGGTGCCGATGGACGAGTTCCCCGATGTCGGCCGGGGTGAAGGCCGATGAGCGCGGTGGCCTCCACGCCGATGTCCCGGCGCCTGGTGGAAATGGCGCGCAACGGGCTGGGCGCGCCGCTGGTGGTGATGGCGCTGCTGGCGATGATCGTGGTGCCGCTGGCGCCGCCGGTGCTGGACGCGTTGTTCAGCTTCAACATCGCCGTGTCGCTGGTGGTCCTGCTGGCGGTGGTCTACGTGAAGCGCCCGCTGGACTTCACGGTGTTCCCGATCATCCTGCTGACCACCACCATGCTGCGCCTGGCGCTGAACGTGGCCTCCACCCGGGTGATCCTGCTCAACGGCCAGAACGGCCACGAGGCCGCCGGCAAGGTCATCGCCGCCTTCGGCGAGTTCGTGGTCGGCGGCAACTACGCGGTGGGCATCGTGGTCTTCGCGATCCTCACCATCATCAACTTCGTGGTCATCACCAAGGGCGCCGGGCGCATCTCCGAGGTGACCGCGCGCTTCATCCTCGATGCCATGCCCGGCAAGCAGATGGCCATCGACGCCGACCTCAACGCCGGCCTGCTGACCCGCGAGGAGGCCAAGGCCCGGCGCGAGGAGGTCCGCGAGGAAGCCGACTTCTACGGCGCGATGGACGGCGCCAGCAAGTTCATCCGCGGCGACGCCATCGCCGGCATCCTGATCATGCTCATCAACCTGGTCGGCGGCCTGGGCGTGGGCGTGCTCCAGCACGGCATGGCGGTGGCCGACGCCGCGTCCACCTACACCCTGCTGTCCATCGGCGACGGCCTGGTGGCGCAGCTTCCGGCGCTGCTGGTGTCCACCGCGGTGGCCATGCTGGTCACCCGCGCCTCGCGCGCCCAGGACATGGGCGAGGCGATGTTCGGCCAGGCCTTCGGCCAGCACAAGGCGCTGGCGGTGGCCGCCGGCATCCTGATCGCGGTCGGCCTGGTCCCGGGCATGCCCAACGTCGCCTTTTTGACGCTGGGCGGAATCCTCGGCTTCATCGCCTGGAAGATGTGGCAGCGCGCACCGCGCGAAACGGACGACGGCGCGGCATCGGCCGCCGCGGCCAGCCAGCCGGCGGCGGGCCAGGCCGGCGCCGAGCTGGACTGGGACGAACTGCGCCCGGTCGACCCGCTGGGCCTGGAGGTCGGCTACCGGCTGATCCCGCTGGTGGACAAGGCCCAGGGCGGCGAACTGATGGCCCGGATCAAGGCGGTGCGGCGCAAGCTCACCCACGAGATCGGCTTCCTGGTGCCGCCGGTGCACATCCGCGACAACCTGGAACTGGCCGCCACCCACTACCGGGTGCTGGTCCACGGCGTGCCGGTGGCCAGCGCCGAGGTGCACCCGGACCGTGAGCTGGCGCTGGACCCGGGCGGGGCGATGGGCGCGATCGACGGCATCAAGGGCAAGGACCCGGCCTTCGGCCTGGACGCGGTGTGGATCCAGCCGCACCAGCGCGCCCAGGCCGAGTCGCTGGGCTACACCGTGGTCGATCCGGCCACGGTCATGGCCACCCACCTCTCGCACCTGGTGCGCGAGCACTGCCCGGAACTGCTCGGCCACGAGGAGGCGCAGCAACTGCTGGCCACCCTGGCCAAGAGCGCGCCCAAGCTGGTCGAGGACCTCACCCCCAAGACCCTGGCCCTGCCGGTGGTGGTGCGGGTGCTGCAGAACCTGCTCGTCGAACGCATCCCGGTGCGCCAGTTGCGCAAGATCGTGGAAACCCTGGTCGAGCACGGTGCGCAGAGCCAGGACCCGGTCGTGCTCACCGCCGCGGTGCGCAACAACCTGGGCCGCTTCATCGTCCAGGAGATCGCCGGCAATGCGCCGGAACTGCCGGTGTTCACTCTGGCCGCGCCGCTGGAACGGGTCTTGCAGGACTCTGCGCAAGGCAACGGTGCGGCACTGGAGCCGGGCCTGGCCGAGCGCTTGCAGCAAAGCCTGGCCGATTGCGCCGGGCGGCAGGAAGCCCGCGGCGAGCCGGCGGTGGTGCTGGTCCCGGCCACGGTCCGCGCCTCGCTGGCCCGGCTGGTCCGCCACAGCGTCCCGTCGCTGTCGGTGCTGGCCTATACCGAGGTGCCGGAGGACAAGCGGCTGAAGCTGGTGGGCACGATCAGTTGATCGTCCCGGGAAACGGGGAATGAGGCGCCGCGCGAGCGGTTCCTCGGGCAAGGAGAAAGACGATGACCGAAACCAACGCCCGCAAGGCGGCCAGAACACCGAAGCGAAGCCACGGCGCGCCTGCCTGCCTTCTCCACCCCCGATTCCCCATTGCCGGTTCCCAGCCATGAAGATCAAACGTTTCGTCGCCCCCGACATGCGCACCGCACTGCGGATGGTCCGTGCCGAACACGGGCCGGACGCGGTGATCCTCTCCAACCGCCGCACCGAGGAAGGCGTGGAGATCGTGGCCGCCAGCAACTACGACGAGAACGCCGTGCAGCGCGCCCTCCTCGAAGCCCAGCGCACCGCCGAGGCCCAGGCCGCCGCCGCGCGCCCGAACCCGTTCCTGGCCGGCCTGCCACCGCCGCCCGAGCCCGTGGCCCCGCCGCAAGCGCCCGCGCCTGTGCGGATGACGCCCGATTTCGCCGCGGCCATGGCCGCCGCCCTGTCCACCCCGACCGCGCAGGCCGCGGCCGTCGCCCGGCACGATGACGCGCACGACGCTCCCGCTCCCGCACAGGCCGCCTCCGCCACGCCTGCGCCTGGAGCCGGTATCGCTTCCCTTCCCGCCGCACAGGCCGTCCGCGCCGAGGAGGCGACGCCGGCGCTGGCCGCCGTGCCCTCGCCGCCGGCCCCCGCCAACGACGCGCAACTGGTCGCCATGCGCGAGGAACTGGCGCAGATGCGGCAGATGATCGAGCGCGAGATGCACCGCCTGACCGACGAGCGCCTGCGCGGCTCGCCGATCCGGCTGCAGGCCATGGAACTGATGGAGGACTACGGCTTCGACGCCGGCATCACCCGCGACATCGTCCTGCAATTGCCGCCGGACACCCCGGAGCACCGCGGCCGCGGCCTGATGCTGGGGCTGATCTCCCGGCAACTGCCGGTATGCCCGCTGGACCCGCTCGAACAGGGCGGCGTGATCGCCCTGGTCGGCCCCACCGGCGCCGGCAAGACCACCACCATCGCCAAGCTGGCCGCCCGCTTCGTGGCCCAGCACGGCCCGCGTGACATCGCCCTGGTCACCACCGACACCGCCCGCATCGGCGGCCGCGAGCAACTGCACGGCTACGGCCGCCAGCTCGGCATCGCGGTGCACGAGGCCGACAGCGACGCGGCCCTGATCCAGTTGCTGCAGAAGCTGGAGGACTACCGCCTGGTGCTGGTGGACACCGCCGGCCTGGGCCAGCGCGACCGCGCCCTTGCCAGCCAGCTCAACTGGCTGCGCGCCGCGCGCAACGTCAGCACCCTGCTGGTGCTGCCGGCCAACTCCCACTACGCCGACCTGGACGAGGTCGTGCGCCGCTTCGGCCCGGCCCGGCCGCAGGGCGTGGTCCTGACCAAGCTGGACGAGACCGGCC
Source organism: Pseudoxanthomonas broegbernensis (assembly GCF_014202435.1). Taxonomy (GTDB): domain Bacteria; phylum Pseudomonadota; class Gammaproteobacteria; order Xanthomonadales; family Xanthomonadaceae; genus Pseudoxanthomonas; species Pseudoxanthomonas broegbernensis. The sequence goes on from NZ_JACHGU010000006.1 coordinate 98,631, forward strand.
GCCTGGGCAGCGCCCTGTCCGTGGTGGTCGACCACCAGTTGCCCCTCACCTGGATCACGGACGGCCAGCGGGTTCCGGAGGACCTGCACCGCGCCAATGCGGCCAGCCTGGTCCTGCACCTTGAAGATCTGCGCCGCGCTGCCGATAAGCCGAACATCCCGGAGCACGACCATGCCGTCGCCTGAGCCCCGCCCACTGAACATGCCCGCCGCCAACGCCCCGATCGCCAGCCAGGTCCCACTCGTGCCCGTGCGCAGCATCGCCGTCACCGGCGGCAAGGGCGGCGTGGGCAAGACCAACCTGTCGGTCAACCTGGCCGCCTCGCTGGCCCTGCTGGGCAAGCGCACCCTGCTGCTGGACGCCGACCTGGGCCTGGCCAACGTGGACGTGCTGCTGGGCCTGTCCCCGCAGCACACCCTGGCCGACCTGGTGTCCGGCCGCTGCGAGCTGGACGAGCTGATCCTGGAAGGCCCGGCCGGCATGCTGGTGGTGCCCGCCGCCTCCGGCCGCCGGCACATGGCCGAGCTGCAGCCGGCCCAGCACGTGGGCCTGGTCAACGTGTTCAACGACCTGCAGCGGCAACTGGACATCCTGATCGTGGACACCGCCGCCGGCATCACCGACAGCGTGCTCACCTTCTGCCAGGCCGCGCAGGACGCCGTGGTGGTGGTCTGCGACGAGCCGGCCTCCATCACCGACGCCTACGCCCTGATCAAGGTGCTGGCCCGCGAGCGCGGCGTGGACCGGGTGCAGGTGGTGGCCAACATGGTGCGCAACCCGGCCGAGGGCCGCGCCCTGTACGACAAGCTGGCGCGCGTGTGCGAGCGCTTCCTGGGCGACGTCTCGCTCAACTTCCTCGGCGCGATCCCGCACTGCGACTGGCTGCGCATGGCCGTGCAGCGCCAGCAGGCGGTGGCCACCGCCTACCCGGCCAGCGCCTCGGCCCGCGCCATCGCCGAGATCGCCCGCCGCGCCGCGCGCTGGGAGCCGCCGGTCGCCCCGCGCGGCAACATCGAGTTCTTCGTCGACCGGATGATCCGGCAAGGGGCGGTCGCATGAGCCTCGCCGCCGCCGAATACCGTGCCGTCCAACGCGCCGGCGCCAACGACTGCGTCGTGCGCCATTCCGACCTGGTCCGGCGCATCGCCCACCACCTGGCCGCGCGGCTGCCGGCCAGCGTGGAGATCGACGACCTGATCCAGGCCGGCATGATCGGCCTGATCGAGGCCTCGCGCAGCTACGACCCCGAGCAGGGCGCCTCGTTCGAGACCTATGCCTCGATCCGCATCCGCGGCTCGATGATCGACGAGATCCGCCGCGGCGACTGGGTGCCGCGCTCGGTCCACCGCCGCGCCCGCGACGCCGCCGCGGCGGTGCGCGAGATCGAGCAGGCCGCCGGCCGCGCGGCCACCCCGCAGGAAGTGGCCGCGCGCCTGGACATGCCCCTGCCCGACTACCTGCGCCTGCTGGAGGACGCCTCGCGCGGCCAGGTGCTGAGCCTGGACTCGCACGTGGAGGACCACGGCGACGTGCAGGCCCACGGCGGCGGCCCGACCCCTCAGCAGACCCTGGAGCGCAGCGACTTCGGCCGCGAGCTGGCCGGCGCCATCGGCCAGTTGCCCGAGCGCGAGCAACTGGTGCTGTCGCTGTACTACGAGCAGGAACTGAACCTGAAGGAGATCGGCGCGGTGCTCGGCGTCAGCGAGTCGCGGGTGTGCCAGATCCACGGCCAGGCCGTGCTGCGCCTGCGCGGCCGGCTGTCCCAGTACGAATCGCGCGATGCCGGGCTGGGCGACGGCTGACCCGATACCGCCGCCCGGCGGCATACTGCGGTACCGCGCCCACGAAACGGCGCGCCTGAAGAAGAACGGAGCACGAAGTGAACAAGAACATGCGCATCCTGATCGTGGACGACTTCTCGACGATGCGCCGCATCGTCAAGAACCTGCTCAACGATCTTGGCTACAGCAACACCGCCGAGGCCGACGACGGCCACACCGCGCTGGCGGCGCTGCGCGCCGCGCCGTTCGACTTCGTGATCACCGACTGGAACATGCCGGGCATGACCGGCATCGAGCTGCTGCGCACCATCCGCGCCGACGACAAGCTCAAGACCCTGCCGGTGCTGATGGTCACCGCCGAGGCCAAGCGCGAGCAGATCATCGAGGCCGCGCAGTCGGGAGTGAACGGCTACATCATCAAGCCCTTCACCGCGCAGACCCTGGAGGAAAAGCTCGGCAAGATCTTCGAGCGCCTGGCGGCCACCGCATGAACGGACGCACCGACACCACCGACCGCGAAACCCTGGTCGAGCGCCTGCGCGATGCCCTGGACGCGCTGGAGCGCGGCGACGAGACCGCCCTGCGCCGCAAGATCGACGTCCTGGCCGCCGCCCGCACCCGCCCGCTGGTACAGGGACTGGGGCGGCTGGCGCGCGAACTGAGCCAGGCCCTGGGCGAGCTGCCGGTCACCGCCGCCGGCGACCTGAACGACGCCTGCGCGCGCCTGGACCACGTGGTGGCGATGACCGAGAAGGCCAGCCATCGCACGCTGGACCTCACCGAATCCTGCCGCACCCTGGTCGAGCAACTGCAGGCCACCGCGCTGGCGCCGGAACAGCAGGCGCTGCTGGCGCAGGTCCGCGGCCAGCTTTCGGACATGGCCCTGGCGCAGAGCTACCAGGACCTCACCGGCCAGATCATCCGCCGCGTCGCCGGCATCGTCCGCCGCGTGCACGAAGGCTTCGGCGCGCTGGGCCTGCCGCCCAAGGAGGAGCCGGGCGAGGCCAAGCTCGCCGGCCCGGCCGTGGCCGGCCTGGACCGCCACGCCGTCTCCCAGAACGACGCCGACGCACTGCTCTCGGACCTGGGGCTGTAGGCCATGAGCGGGGTGACGCCGGACATCGCGGCCGACTTCATCATCGAGGCACAGGAGATCCTGGACCGCCTCGGCGAGCAGTTGGTCGGGCTGGAGCAGTCGCCGGACGACCGCGACCAGCTCAACGCGGTGTTCCGCGGATTCCACACCCTCAAGGGCGGCGCGGGCTTCCTCGGCATTCAACCGATGGTCGAGCTGTGCCATGCCGCCGAGGAGACCCTCGGCGCGGTCCGCGCCGGCGAGGCGCAACTGGACCCGCTGCATTTCGACGCCGCCCAGCGTTCGCTGGACTGGCTGCAGGCCATGCTCGACGCCATCGGCGCGGGCGCCGACCCCGAGCACGCGCCACCGGAGCTGATCGCCCAGTTCAGCCTGGACGCGGCCGCCGAATGCGTGCCCGGCGCACCGCCGGTATCCGCATCGGCCGCCGCCGCGCCGGCCTCGGACATGATCGACGACGACGAGTTCGAGGCCCTGCTCGACCAGTTGCATGGCGGCGCCGCGCCGGGCGCGACCGCCGCGCACCCGCGCCCGGGCACGCAGTCCAAGCCGCCGCCGGCGATGATCGACGACGACGAGTTCGAGGCCCTGCTCGACCAGTTGCACGGCGCCGCCGCGCCCGGGGCCAACCCGCTGCCGGCGGTGGCCGGGACCGCCGCCGCGACCGCCCCGCCCCGCGCACCCGCGCGCCCGGCACCGGCCCGGCCGGCCTCGCCGCCGCCCCGCATCAACCCGGCCGGCGAGGCCGAGCACACCGTGCGCGTGGACACCCGCCGCCTGGACGCCATCGTCAACCTGATCGGCGAGATGGTGCTGGCCCGCAACCGGCTCAAGACCCTGCGCGCGCGCCTGAAGGACGAGGAACTGGACCGGGCCGTCGGCAACCTGGACGTGGCCACCGCGCGCCTGCAATCGGCGGTGATGCGTACCCGCATGCAGCCGGTGGGCAAGGTGTTCTCGCGCTTCCCCAAGGTCGCCCGCGACGTGGCCCGCTCCCTGCAAAAGGAGGTGGAACTGGAGATGGTCGGCGCGGATACCGAGCTGGACCGCAACCTGGTCGAGGCCCTGGCCGACCCGCTGGTGCACCTGGTGCGCAACGGCATCGACCACGGCATCGAGCCGCCGCACGTGCGCGAGGCCGCCGGCAAGCCGCGCAGCGGCCGCCTGCGCCTGGCCGCGCAACAGGAGGGCGACTACGTCGGCATCGAGGTGCAGGACGACGGTGCCGGCATCGACCCCGAGCGCCTGCGCGCCAAGGCCCGCGAGAAGGGCCTGCTGGACCCCGAGGCCGCCGCCCGCCTGGGGGTGGAGGAATGCCTGCACCTGGTGTTCCTGCCCGGCTTCTCCACCAAGGCCCAGGTCACCGACATCTCCGGCCGCGGCGTGGGCATGGACGTGGTGCAGTCGCGCATCCGCGAACTGGGCGGGCAGATCCAGATCCAGTCCGAACTCGGCCGCGGCACCCGCTTCCTGATCCGCGTGCCGCTGACCCTGGCTATCCTGCCCACCCTGCTGGTGCAGGCCGGCGAGGCCGTCTACGCCCTGCCGCTGGCGCGCGTGCTGGAGGTGCTGCACGCCGCGCCCGCATCGCTGGGCTGGTTCGACGGCCGCCCGGTGCTGGACCGCCAGTCGCACACCCTGCCGCTGCTGGACCTGCGCCGCTGGCTCAACCTCGAATCCGAGGACGCGCACCTGCTGACCGTGGTCGTGCTGCAGATGGGCGACTCGCGCTTCGGCCTGATCGTGGACCAGGTGCGCGGCCGCGAGGAAGTGGTGATCAAGCCCCTGCCCCGCGCCCTGCGTGGCCTGCCCGGCTATGCCGGCGCCACCCTCATCGGCGATGGGCGGCTGGCGCTGATCCTGGACGTGGACGGTCTGCGGGCCAGCGGCTGACCCGCTTTCCCGATAACGTCCCGGTGGCGCCATCGGGACGGACGCGCTCAGTGCGAGCGCGAATACACCGGGATGCGCTCCCATCGGCCGGACGTACGGGAGAAGGTCCACTCCTCCACGCAGCATGGCGCCGTGGCCGGGTCGCCGAAGAACAGGCGGGCATACCGCAGTCGCCGACGACCTTGGACAGCGGCGCCTCCCACTTTCCCGCCACGGCCATGAGTGCGCGCAAATAGGCTGCGGCACGTGGCCCCACGACGGGCAGCGACTGGCTCTCGATGGCCGCAGGGTCCAACCCGATGTCGCCGGCGGCGAAGCGGTGCTGTGGCGAGACGATTCGGCCCGGGCGGGCGCCAGGGGCAAGCCAGTTCTCCGCCACGTCAGTGGCACATCTCCGAATTGCGCGCACTCTCCGGCAAGACAAACCGGCGGCCCGCGCAAGAGCCGGAAATGCGACCCTTGTCACCCTTCGTGGCCGGCAGGCGCCGCCGCCGCGCTTCGGTACCGCCGGATACCCAGCTCAAGTCCCCATCCCCCGCGCCGATACCGCCCACATGGACATCCTCAGCCTCGTCGGTCTGCTGCTGGCAGTGATTGCACTGGTCGGCGGCAGCATCCTCAAGGGTGCCGGCCTCGGTTCGCTGTGGTCCTCGGCCGCGTTCGTGATCGTGATCCTGGGCACGATCGCGGCGATCCTCGTGCATACCCCGCCGCCGGTGTTCCGGCGCGCGTTCGGCATCGTCGGCTGGATCCTGCGCCCGCCGGCGGCCGACCGCGCGGCGCTGATGGCGCAGATCGTGGAGTGGAGCAACATCGCCCGCCGCCAGGGCCTGCTGGGCCTGGAGCAGCAGGTGGCCGAACAGGCCGACCCGTTCCTGCGCAAGGGCCTGCAGATGCTGGTGGACGGCGTGGAGCCGGAACAGATCCGGCACATGCTGGAAATCGACCTGGGCAGCCAGGAACACCACGACCTGGCCGCGGCCAAGGTGTTCGAGGGCATGGGCATCTACGCGCCCACCCTGGGCATCATCGGCGCGGTGTTCGGCCTGATCGCGGTGATGAAGAACCTGGCCGACCCCAGCAAGCTGGGCCACGGCATCGCCGCCGCGTTCACCGCCACCATCTACGGCATCGCCTCGGCCAACCTGTTCTTCCTGCCCATCGCGGCCAAGCTCAAGAGCGTGATCGCGCGGCGCACCGGCGAGCGCGAGATGATCATCGAGGGCCTCATCGCCATCGCCCAGGGCGAGAACCCGCGCAACATCGAATCGAAGCTGGCCGGCTTCCTGCACTGAGGCCCGGACCCGATGGCACGCCGGCGATCGCACGAAGAGCACCTCAACCACGAGGCCTGGGCGATCCCGTACGCCGACCTGATGACGCTGCTGCTGGCGTTCTTCGTGGTCATGTACGCGATCTCCACGCTCAACGAAGGCAAGTACCGGGTGATGGCCGACGCGCTCACCGCCGCCTTCGGCGGCGCCCCGCGCACGATCAACCCGGTGCAGGTGGGCAACCACCAGTTGCAGGGCGCGGACTACGACCGGCCCTCGCCAATCAAGTCCGGGGCCAAGCAAGGCCCCTCGGCGCCCTCGCCCGCGCCCAATCCCACCCTGCTGCCGGCGCTGGCCTCGCACATGCGCACCGGCCAGCCGATGGACGTGACCGACCGCGCGGCGGTACAGCGCGCCCAGCGCCAGCTCGGCAACATCGCCGCGCGGATGGAGGATGCGCTGGCGCCGCTGATCGACGCCCGGCTGATCACGGTCAAGCGCTCCGAGCTGTGGCTGGAGGTGGAGATCAACAGCGACATCCTGTTCGGCACCGGCTCGGCGGCGCTGGACCTGTCCGCCCGCGGCGTGCTGTCCAAGCTGGCCGAGGTGCTGCACGATGCGCCCAACCCGGTGCGGGTGGAGGGCTATACCGACAACATGCCGATCAATACGCCGCAGTTCCCCTCCAACTGGGAACTGTCGGCCGCGCGCGCGGCCAGCGTGGTACACCTGTTCGCGGCCCAGGGCGTGGTCCCGCAGCGCCTGGCCATGGTCGGCTACGGTGAATACCGGCCGCGCGCGGACAACCTGTCCGAGGAAGGCCGCAACCGCAACCGCCGGGTGGTGCTGATCGTGCTGGCCAACCCCGACGATGCCGGGCCGTCCGCACAGGCGGTCAAGCCCGTGGCTTCGGCGCCGATATCGGTACAGGGCGCACCGGTCGCCGCCGCCGGAGGCGGCGCCAGCGGACCGGCCAACGCCAATCCCTGAAGGAGGATCCAACCGATGCGCGTGTGGGCGATCGCCAACCAGAAAGGCGGCGTGGGCAAGACCACCACTTCCCTGGCCCTGGGCCGCGGGCTGGCGCTGCGTGGCCACCGCGTCCTGCTGCTCGATCTGGATCCGCACGCCTCGCTGACCCGCGCCTTCGGCGTTCCCGCCGAGCCGCCGCCGGAAGGCGTGCTGGACCTGTTCTCGGCCCCGCCACGGACGCTGGAGGCGCTGGCCCGCGCCAGCGCCATCGACAACCTGTCCTACGTCTGCGCGCAGACCGCCCTGGCCACCCTGGAGCGCCGCAGTGCCAACCAGCCGGGCCTGGGCCTGGCCCTGTCGCAGGCCCTGGCCCGCCACGACGGCCAGCACGACTACGTCCTGCTCGACTGCCCGCCCACCCTGGGCCTGCTGATGATCAACGCGCTAGCGGCGGCCGACCGGGTGGTCATCCCGACCCAGGCCGAGCCGCTGGCCCTGCATGGCCTGGCCGGCATGCGCCGCACCGCGGAGATGGTCGAGCGCTCGCGCAACCGTCCGCTGCCGGTCTCGGTCCTGCCCACCCTCTACGACCGCCGCACCCGCGCCGGCCAGGAAGCGCTGAAGAAGATGCAGGACGAGCACGGCGAGCGCGTCTGGGAGGATGCGATCCCGGTCGATACCCGCCTGTGCAACGCCGAGCTGCTGGTGCAGCCGGCGGGCGAGGAAGGGGGCTACCCGGGCCGCGCCCTGTCCGCCTACCGCCGTGCGCTGGAGTGGATCGTGGGCGAGGACCAGGAACCGCTGGAGCGTGCGGCATGAACGCGGTGGCCGCGCTGGACGACTACCTGGACGGTCTGCTCGCGCCGGGTGCCGCCGAGCCGGTGCCGGCCGCCCAGGCCACGCCTGCCGCCTCCGCCTCGCCGACATCGGTGCCGGCCGCCGCGCCGCCGGCGCCGGTATCGCCGGTCCCGACCTCCACGGCTGCCGCGCCGGCCGCCATTGCCGCTTCGGTGCAGGATCCAGTCCCAACTCCGGCGCCGCCGCCGGCTCCCGCGCAGGCTCCCGCCCTGGCGGCGGCACGCCGCGCCGCCGCCCCCGGCCCTTCGGCTGCACCGGCCAGGCCCCCTGCGGCCCGTCCGGCCGACGACGATGCCCCGCCCCAGCCGTACCGCCGCGCCGCCGACCACAGCTCGCGCTGGCTGCGCCTGCGCTGCGCCACCCAGACCTACGGACTGGAACTGCTGAAGGTGCAGGAGGTGGTGCTGCCCACGCCGCTGCTGCCGCTGCGCGGCACCCCGCCGGCCATGCTCGGGGTGATGAACCTGCGCGGCCAGGTGGTGCCGGTGATGGACCTGGGCGTGCACCTGGGCCAGGCTTCGCAGCCGACCACGCCGGCCACCCGCATCGTGGTGCTGGAGGAGAACGGCGAGACCCTGGGCCTGCGCGTGTCGGCGGTGGAGGACGTGGTCAACCTGACCGACCCGCAGATCGAGACGCCGGACAACGCCCGCGTCGGCCGCCTCCACGATGCGCTGTTCCGCGGCATCGCCCGGCAGTCGGCCGAGCCGATGATCCTGCTGGACGCATCCTGCCTGCTGGTCCCGCCCAGCGGCGGCCACGGCCTCGGTTAAAGGTCCATGGCCGACGGCCGCTATCCAATCGAACCTCAAATCCCGATCTCAGCGGGCGGAGATGCGATGAACACCGTGCCCCTTGGCGAAGACCTCGGCATCGAGGCCAGCGCCGAGCTCAAGGAACGCTTGGCGGCGCATCTGGAAGAGCCGGAACTGGCGCTGGACGGCACCGCGGTGCGGCGTGTGCACACCGCCGCGATGCAGGTCCTGTGCGCCTTCTTCCGCAGCCGCGGCGAACTGGGCCGCAGCACCACGCTGGCCGGCTGCAGCGACGCCCTGCGCGACGCGGCGCGCCTGCTGGGACTGGCCGGCCAGCTCGGGCTCACGGGCGCCGACCAAGACATGAAACAAACTGTGGAGAACGCCGCATGAGCGCACGCATTCTGGTGGTGGACGATTCGGCCTCTATGCGCCAGATGGTCTCTTTCGCCCTGACTTCCGCCGGGTTCGCCGTGGAGGAAGCCGAGGACGGCCAGATCGCGCTGGGGCGTGCCCAGGGCCAGCGTTTCAACGCGGTGGTCACCGACGTGAACATGCCCAACATGGACGGCATCTCGCTGATCCGGGCATTGCGCGGCCTGCCCGACTACAAGTTCACCCCGTTGCTGATGCTGACCACCGAGTCGGCGGCCGACAAGAAGGCGGAGGGCAAGGCCGCCGGCGCCACCGGCTGGCTGGTCAAGCCGTTCAACCCCGAGCAACTGGTCGCCACGGTCCAGAAGGTCCTCGGCTGACCCACGTACACCGTTCCATCCCACCGTCACGAGCCGCGTCGCCATGAGCATGGACCTGCAACGCTTCCACGCCACCTACTTCGAGGAGAGCCGCGAGGGCCTGGACGCGATGGAAGCCGGGCTGCTGGCGCTGGAAGGCGGCAGCCTGGACCCGGAAGTGGTCAACTCCGTGTTCCGCGCCGCGCACTCGATCAAGGGCGGCGCCGCCACCTTCGGCTTCGAGAAGATGGCCTCGCTGACCCACGTGCTGGAGACGCTGCTGGACGAGATCCGCTCCGGCAAGCGCGCCCTGGCCGCCAGCGCGGTGGACGCCATGCTCGGCTCGGTGGACGTGCTGCGCGCGCTGCTGGCCGAGGCCGAGCACGGCAAGCCCGCCGACCCGGCCGCGGTGGCGGCGGTGCACGCCCGGTTGGAAGGCGAACTGGACGGCAGCGCCGAGGCCGCCGCGCCGGAGCAGGCCGTGGAAGCCGAGCCGGAAGGCTGGAAGATCGCCTTCACCCCCTCGCCCTCGCTGTTCATGAGCGGCAACGACCCCCTGCGCATCCTGCGCGAACTCGAACACCTGGGGCCGCTGGACGTGGACGCCAACCTGGAGCGCCTGCCCGCCTTCGCCCAGCTCGACCCGCTGGAAGCCTGCATCGCCTGGGACCTGGGCCTGCGCGGCAAGGTGCCGCGCAGCGCCATCGACGACGTGTTCGCCTGGGTGGTGGACGATTGCGAGCTGGACATCCAGCCGCAGGCGGCCCCTGTGGCCGAGGCCGCCGATGCGGTCGCGGCGCCGGCCGGCCTCCCCGCGCCCGGCACCCCCTCGGCCGGCGCGCCGGTCAGTGCGGTCCCGGCCGGCACCCATGCCGAGGCCGAGAGCTCGATCCGCGTCAGCGTCGACAAGGTCGATGCGCTGATCAACCTGGTGGGCGAGCTGGTCATCACCCAGGCCATGCTCAAGCAGGTCAGCGGCGGCATGGACCCGGCCACCTCCGAGCGCCTGTTCGCCGGCCTCGAACTGCTGGAGCGCAACACCCGCGACCTGCAGGAAGCGGTGATCGGGGTGCGCATGCTGCCGGTGGACGCGGTGTTTCGCCGCTTCCCGCGCCTGGTCCGCGACCTGTCCACGCGCCTGGGCAAGCACGTCGCGCTGCGCACCGTCGGCGAAGGCACCGAGCTGGACAAGGGCCTGATCGAGAAGATCGCCGATCCGCTGGTGCACCTGGTCCGCAACTCCATCGACCACGGCCTGGAGATGCCCGAGGAGCGCCGCGCCGCCGGCAAGAACGAGACCGGCACCATCACCCTGGCGGCCTCGCACCAGGGCGGGCACATCGTCATCGAGGTCGCCGACGACGGCCGTGGCCTCAACCGCGACCGGATCCTGGCCAAGGCCATCGAGCGCGGCCTGTCGGTGCCGGAAAACCCCACCGACGCCCAGGTGTGGGACCTCATCTTCCAGGCCGGCTTCTCCACCGCCGACCAGGTGACCGACCTGTCCGGCCGCGGCGTGGGCATGGACGTGGTGCGCAAGAACATCCAGGCCCTGGGCGGCGAGGTGCAACTGGAAAGCCGCCATGGGCACGGCACCCGGGTGGTGATCCGGCTGCCGCTGACCCTGGCCATCCTCGACGGCATGGTCGTGTCCACCGGCGGCGAGATCCTGATCCTGCCGCTGACCCACGTGCTCGAGGCGCTGCAGCCGCAGCCCGAGGAGATCCGCACCGTCGCCGGCGAAGGCCGGGTGCTGCGCGTGCGCGGCGAGTACCTGCCGATGCTGTCGCTGTCCGGGCACTACGGCTACCACGGCGACAGCCGCGAGTCGCTGGTGGTGGTGGTCGAGGGCGACGGCCAGAAGCTGGCGCTGGAAGTGGAGGAACTGGTCGGCCAGCAGCAGGTGGTGGTCAAGAACCTGGAGAAGAACTACCGGCGGGTGCCGGGCATCTCCGGCGCGACCATCCTCGGCGACGGCCGGGTGGCGCTGATCGTCGACGTCGGCGGGCTGGTGCGCCTGCGCCAGCAGAGCTTGCCGCAGGCCGCCTGAGCCGCCCACGACAGAAAGGTCCGGGCACGCCCCGGCACAAGGGTTTCCCGCATCCCTGCGGGCGGGCGCATCCGGCGATGCCGCGGCCCGCCGCGCCTCCATGGCATGGCCCGGACGCGCGCAGGCGCCAACCGCCACGCCCTCCCGCATATCCACGGCCCATCCGGTTCGTCAAGTCTGCGCGGGCGATGCCGCTAATACCCTTTGCACGGATGCGACCCGTCGGTGGTTTTTCCGCCCTCGTGGCCGCTGGCCTTTTTCCCGAGGACGCAGCGATGAACTGGTTCCAGAACCTCCCGATCACGCGCAAGCTCGCGCTGGCCTTCGCGGCCACCACCCTCATGACCGTGGCGCTGGGTCTGTTCGCCCTGCTCCGTCTGGGCGAGGCCAACCAGCAGATCCGCGAAACCAGCGCCAACTGGATGCCGGCCGTGGTCGAACTGGGCCAGATGCTGTCCCTGCTCAACGAATACCGCACCTACGAGCTGGCGCAGCAGGGCAAGCAGGGCCTGCCCGAGGAAATCGCCGACTACAACGAGCGCATCGCCGACACCCGCGCGCAGATCGAGGCGGCGGAGGCGGCGTACAACGCGATCGGGGCCCGGTCCAGCACCGACGAGCTGGCGATCTACGCGCGGGTCAAGGCTGCCCGCACCGGCTACTTCGCCTCGCACGAGGACATCGCCGCCGCCATCGCCGCGGACGACTTCGTGGCCGCCGAGGCAGTGTCCAGCGGGCCTTCGCGGGCGCTGCGCCGCGACTTCGCCGCCGCGCTGAAGGAACTGATCGAATTCAACGCACAGGGCCTGAACCGGCAGGTGCAGGCGGCCGAGAGCGCCTATCGCCGCACCCGCGCCGCCCTGTGGAGCGGCATGGGCGCGCTGGCGCTGCTGTCGGCCCTGCTGGGCTGGCAGATCGCGCGCGCCATCTCGCGCCCGCTGCGCAAGGCCACCCGCGTGGCCGGCGACATCGCCCGCGGCAGGCTCGACAACGTCATCGCCATGCACAGCCGCGACGAGGCCGGGCAACTGCTCCAGTCCATGCGCCGGATGCAGGAGCAACTGCAGGCGGTGATGGCCGCCCAGCGCGAGATGGCCCAGCGCCACGACGAGGGCCAGATCAGCTTCCGCATGGACGAGGGCAGCTTCCCGGGCGAATTCGGGACCATGGTGGGCGAGGTCAACGCGCTGGTGGCCCAGCACATCGCGGTCAAGATGCGCACGGTCGAGGTGATGCGCCATTACGCCGTGGGCGACCTGTCCATGGACATGGACCGGCTGCCCGGCGAGAAGGCGGCGATCACCGAGGCCATGGACATGTGCAAGCACAACCTGTCGGCCATCAACGCCGAGATCAAGCGGCTGGCCCGGGCCGCCGCCGAGGGCGACTTCACCCAGCGCGGCGACGAGGGCCGCTACCAGAACGATTTTCACAGCATGGTCCAGGGCCTGAACGCGATGATGGCCACCAGCGACCGCAACCTGTCGCAGTTGTCCGCCCTGCTGGGCGCCATCGCCACCGGCGACCTGACGGTGCGCATGGAGGGCGACTTCCACGGCGTGTTCGCCCGCATGCGCGACGACGCCAACGCCACCGTCGCCCAGCTCACCTCCATCGTCTCGCGCATCCAGGGCGCCTCCACCGCCATCAACACCGCCTCGGTGGAGATCGCCTCCGGCAACAACGACCTGTCACGCCGCACCGAGCAGCAGGCCGCCAACCTGGAGGA
>NZ_JACHGU010000007.1 GCF_014202435.1 Pseudoxanthomonas broegbernensis
CGGCAAGCCGGTGCACATCCTCACCACCAGCGCCAGCCCGCGCCGCATCCTCAACATGACCGCCATCGCCGCCGTCGACGCGCAGATCCGGCAGCGTGAAGAACTGGAGCGAGAGGAAACCAAGAAGGCCGCCGCTCGCCGCTACCAGAGCCGTTTCGAGAGCACGGTGCGCGCGAAGAAATAGCGATACGCCGCGCCGCCTTTCGTCCCGGCATCGTCGTCCGGTCGAAGCGTGCCGGCATCGCCTGCGCGTGCCGGGCAAGCCCGGCGACGCGTCATGGACGGCCCCTGTTCCCCGCGATCCGCAGCCTGGCTGACGCCTCGCATCAGTGGGATATCAGGTCGATGACGCTACACATGGAAGGAACGTCGTCGAGAGGGATCGGATGTGATGCAAAAAGTGAAAACCGGGCGCGGGATGGGGCTGTTGGTCATCGTCCTCGCGGGCTCGGCCCTGCTGCAGGAAGCGAACGCGGGCCCTTGGGAAGTCGGGGGGACGGGCGTGGACAGCAAGAGGAAGGTCAAGGCGGAGGTGGCGCTGCGCGATAGTTCCGGCGCCCGGGTATGGGCACGCCCCGTGCTGGGCTATGCGCATCCCGTCAACGAGAGGATGTCGTTCGAGGTGTCCCACGGCTATGGCGTGATCGATCGCCCCGGGTACCGCGCATCCGGCGCGCGCGACCTGGACGTCAAGTTGAAGTACCAGTTGGCCCGGGAGTCCCCGACCGGGCTCGCATGGCTCGTCGAGCCCAAGCTCGGCGTGCCGGTGGGCGACGACCGCAAGGGAATCGGGCGCGGCAGGCATGCCGTCGAGCTTCCGCTTCGAGCGAGCCGGACGGTCGATGCGACGACCTATACCGGCGAGGTGCGCTACACCCACGTGCTGGGCGGCGACCACGGCCAGCGGCTCTGGGGCGTGGGAGGGCTGGTCGAGCATGTGCCCGGCCCGGCATGGGTGCTCGGGGTGGATGTGTTCGCCGATACGCCGGTGGATCGCGCAAGCCGCTACCACGTCCGGTCCAACGTGGCCGCCAAGTGGAGGCCCACCGCGGCGTTCGAGGTGCAGGGGCTTGTCGGAAGCACGCTCACCAACAGGCGCGGAGAAGAGCAGGTCTCCTACAAGGTCGTGCTGGAGTACAAGTACTAGGGATGGCCGGGAAGCTGACGCCGACCTGACAGCATGGATGCGGCGGCTGTCAGGTGCACATGGGTATACAGGATCGGCCGAATTGCGGCAGATGATCTGGAGTCACGTCATGACTGCATGGTTCAAGTACGTATCCATCGCACTCCTGTCGGCGGCCGCCTCGGGACTGTTCGTCCACGGGGCAGCCGCGCAAACCGGGCAGCCCGGGCCCGCATACCACGAGGGCGTGGTCCAGCCGACCGCGGCGGTGCTGCCCTTCGAGCAGCTCGAGCGCATCGCGGCCGGCGAGATGGCGCACGTGACCGAGCTTGAGGTCCGCGACCTGCTGCTGAAGGCGAAGGGGTTCGACGCGCAAGGCATGAAGGTGGAGGTGCTGCTGGACCGCCGGGACGGCTACGTGCTCTCTCGCCGGATCAAGGCTCCCAAGCACATGCAGCGGTACGCCCCGCATCCGGCGCCCAACCTGCGGGTGCGCTAGAGACATCGCCCTTTTCGGGAGATGCAAGCGCGAGGCGGCGTCGCTGGCTCAGAACCACCCGCGCACGCCGGCCACCCAGCGCGTCCGGCCCGCCGGCCCGCCTTCGTCGCGGCGATGGTCGGCGGTGCCGCCGAAGCCGCGTTCGTGGGCCAGGCCGATGTAGGGGGCGAAGCGGCGGGTGATCTCGTAGCGCAGGCGCAGGCCGGCTTCCACGGAGGACAGGCCCGAGCCGATGCCGCGCCGGGGATCGCTCCCGGCGTTCAGTTCCGCCTCCAGCGTCGGCTGCAGGATGAGGCGATGGGTCAGCAGCAGTTCGTACCCGGCCTCGACGCTGAAGCCCGCCCGGCCGCCGTCGCCGAGGTAGGCCATGGCCGACATTTCGAACTTGTACGGCGCCAGCCCTTGCACGCCGATGGCGGCCCGGGTCCGCGACGGACCCGGTGCGAAGTCGTGGCGCGCGCCGGCCACCAGGTCCCACCACGGGCCGATGGCGTGGCCGTAGAGCGCTTCCAGGTGGGCCGAATCGGTGCGGCCATGTTCGCGCTCGCCCTCGCTGCGCAGCCATAGGCGGCGGACGTCGCCGCCGATCCAGGCGCTGCCTTCCCAGGCCTGGCCGCGACCGGACGTGGCGTCCCAGGCCTCGAAGCGATCGAAGCGGACCAGGCTGTGGATGCCCTCGCCATGGGGGGCGTGGGCATGGTGCAGTGGCGGGAAGGCGGCCGCGCGGTCGGCCTCGGTCGGCGGCGGGACGGGCGCATGCGGCGTCATGGCCGGTACCGCCACGGCTGCGGTGCGCGCCGAGGGTCCCTGCACGGCGGGATGGTGCGCATGCGTGGCGCGCGCGTCGTCCTGGGCGGGCTGCCGGTGGCCGGCATGAAGACCGGCGCGGGTTGCCGGGTCCGTCGCAGCGGATACGCCCGGCACGGGCTCGTCCCGGCGGTTGCCGGACGAGTCGTGCGCGGCACCGTGCCGATGGCCGGCGTGCGGGTCGGCGGCGACGTCGTGCAGGGAGTGTGCATGCGGGTCGGGGCGAGTCGCCGGGTCTTGCGGTGCCGGTACGGGCCGCCCCGCATCGCCGGCCTGCGCGTGCGACCACGCCGGGGTGCAGGCCAGGAGGACGGCGCCGGCCAGCGCGACCCGCGCAGGCCGTGGTGCGAGCGCGCTCATGCCCGCTCCTCCACCCGCACCTCGCGCATCATCCCCGCTTCCATGTGGTAGAGCAGGTGGCAGTGGTAGGCCCAGCGGCCGAGCGCGTCGGCGCGCACGCGGTAGCTGCGGCGCGTGCCCGGCGGCATGTCGACGGTGTGCTTGCGCACCTGGAAGCCGCCCTGCACGTCCTCCACGTCGCTCCACAGGCCGTGCAGGTGGATCGGGTGCTGCATCATGGTGTCGTTGACCAGGACGATGCGCAGGCGCTCGCCGTAGTTCAGGCGCAGCGGCTCGGCGCCGGAGAACGGGATGCCGTCGAACGACCAGGCGAACTTCTCCATGTGCCCGGTCAGGTGCAGCTCGATCTCGCGGCCGGGATCGCGCCCGTCGGGGTCGTCGAACAGGCTGCGCAGGTCGGCGTAGGCCAGCACGCGGCGGCCGTTGCCGCGCAGGCCGATGCCCGGGTCGTCCAGGCGCGGGCCGGTGGGCGCGGACTGCATGTCCACCCGTGGGTTGCCGCGCTCGCTGGCCGGATGCATGGCCGCGGCGGCGTGGCCGGCGTGCGTGCCGCCATCGCCGTGCGCGGCGGGCCCATGGCCGCCGTGCATGGCCGCCCCGTGGCCGCCGGAGCCGTGCCCGGCCGCTTCGCCGTCGTGGCCGGCATGCGCGCCATGGCCCATGTCCTCCATGGTCAGCAGCGGGCGCGGGTCGGGCACGGGCACCGGCGCGGCCAGCCCATGGCGTACGGCCAGGGTGCCGCGGGCGAAGCCGGTGCGGCCCATGTCCTGGGCGAAGAGGGTGTAGGCGTCCTGGCCGGAAGGCTCGACGATCACGTCGTAGGTCTCGGCGGCGGCGATGCGCAGCTCGTCCACCGTCACCGGGTGCACGTACTGGCCGTCGGCGGCGACCACGGTCATCTTCAGGCCGGGGATGCGCACGTCGAAGTAGGTCATCGCGCCGGCGTTGATCAGGCGCAGCAGCACCTTCTCGCCGGGCCGGAACAGGCCGGTCCAGTTGCCGGCCGGGGCGATGCCGTTGAGCAGGTAGGTATAGGTGTGGCCGTTGACGTCGGACAGGTCGCTGGGCGTCATCCGCATCCGGCCCCATGCGCCGCGGTCGGCCAGGGTGGCGCGCAGGCCGTCCTGGCGCGCATCGCGGAGGAAGTCGCCGGCGGTGCGCTTGTAGTGGTTGTCGTAGGAGGGCGCCTTCTTCAGGCGGCGGAACAGTGCGTCCGGCGCCAGGTCGGTCCAGTCGGAGAGCAGCAGCACGTGCTCGCGGTCGTAGCGGTACGGCGGCGGCTGCAGCGGGTCGACCACGATCGCGCCGTACAGGCCGGCCTGTTCCTGGAACATGGAGTGGCCGTGGTACCAGTAGGTGCCCGACTGCCTGAGCGTGAACCGGTACAGCCAGCTCTCGCCCGGGGCGATGCCGTCGAAGCTCATGCCCGGCACGCCGTCCATGTTGGCCGGCAGCAGGATGCCGTGCCAATGGATCGAGGTCGGCGCGGCGGCCAGGCGGTTGCTTGCGCGCACGCTCACGGTATCGCCCTCGCGCCAGCGCAGGGTCGGCGCGGGCAGGCGGCCGTTGACGGTGATCGCCTGCCGCGGCCGGCCGGTGATGTTCACCTCGCTGGCGCCGATGGCCAGGTCGAAATCGGTGCCGTGCAGGGTTTCCGGAATGGCGGTGCCGCCGGCGTGCGCGGGGATGCGCAGCAGCCCGGCGCCGCCGGCCAGGCCGGCCAGGGCCAGGCCCTGGACGAAGCGGCGGCGCGGCAGCGAGGGGGGCGGGGAAGGCGGGAAGTTTTCGGTCATGGGGATTCCAGCGGATCGCGCGGGCCTGCATGCGCCGGTGCCGATGGTCGGGGTAAAGGTCGGGGGCGGAAACGGCGGCCGCCATTGCACACCCTGGAGCCGCATCAAGGTCAAGCGCCGGGCGGCCGGTCCGCTGCGTCGCCGCGGCGCGCTCGCCCAGCGTCCGGCTCAGGCCTCGGTGCGCTCGGCGGCCGGCACCTGCGCGGCCAGCCAGGCGCGCAGCGAGGCCGGCTTCACCGGCTTGGTCAGCAACTGGTACCCGCGCAGGCGCACCTGGCGCTTGAGTTCGTCGCGGCCGTCGGCGGTGAGCAGCGCGCCGGGCAGGGCGCCGCCGGCCTGGCGCAGCGCGTCCAGCGTCTCCAGGCCGTCGAGGCGGTCGTGCAGGTGGTAGTCCACCAGCATCGCCTGCGGGGCGCTGTCGGCCATCCGCGCCAGCGCCTCGTCCACCGTGCTGGCGGTGATCGCCGTCGCCTCCCAGCGCGCGAGCAGCACGCGCATGCCGTCGAGGATCTCCCTGTCGTTGTCCACGCACAGCACCCGCAGGCCGCCCAGCGTGCCCGGCGTGGGCAGGACCGGCGGCGGCGGCGCGGCCGGCTCGGCGGCCGCCTGCGGTACGGCGATGGAGAACATGCTGCCGCGCCCCACTTCGCTGCGCGCGTCCAGCGCGTGGCCGAGCAGGCGCGAGATGCGCTGGCAGATCGACAGGCCCAGGCCCAGCCCGCGCTCGCCCCAGTCGAACGGCTGCTGGTAGCGATGGAACTCGTCGTAGATCTGGCGCATGTGCTGGCCGGGGATGCCCGGGCCGCTGTCCCAGACCTGCAGCACCACGTCGCCGCCGCGCGTGCGCATGCCCAGCACGATGCGGCCCTGGCGGGTGTAGCGCAGGGCGTTGGCGAGGAAGTTCTGCAGCACGCGGCGCAGCAGGCGGCGGTCGCTGCGCACCGTGCAGGTGCGCGCGCGCACGCGCAGGTCCAGGCCGCGGCCGGCGGCCACCGGGGCGTACTGGGCGGCCAGCTCGTGCAGCAGTTCGCCGGCGTCGAACACGGTCGGGTCGGCCTGCAGCGCACCGGTGTCCAGGCGGGAGACGTCGAGCAGGCCGTCGAGCAGTTCCTCGGCCGCGCGCAGTGAGGCGTCCACGCGCTCGGCCAGGTGCCGCTGCTCCTCGGGCGGCTGGCCGCCGTCGCGCAGGGCCGAGGCGAACAGGCGCGCGGCGTTGAGCGGCTGCAGCACGTCGTGGCTGATCGCGGCCAGGAACCGGGTGCGCGACAACTGCGCGTCCTCGGCCTCGCGGGTGCGCGCGGCCACGCGCTGCTCCAGGGTCTCGTTGGCCTCGCGCAGGGCCTGCTCGGCATGCTTGAACGCGGTGATGTCGTTGTAGCTGGTGACATAGCCGCCGCCTGGCAGGGCCTGGCCGCGCATCTCGATCACGCTGCCGTCCGCGCGCACGCGCTCGTACACGTGGGCGTTGCCGGCACGCATGTGCTCGATGCGCTTGTGCACGTGCTCCTCCACCGCGCCATCGCCCAGGTCGCCGCGCTGGGCGTTGTAGCGGATCAGGTCGGCGACCGGGCGGCCGACGTAGAGCATCCCGGCCGGGTAGCCGAACATCTGCTGGTAGCGGCGGTTCCAGGCCACCAGGCGCATCTCCGGGTCGACCACGCTGACCCCGGCGCTGATGTTCTCCAGCGTGGTGGAGAGGATCTGGCGGTTGAAGCGCAGCTCCTGCCCGGCCTCGTCCAGCAGCGCCACCACCTCGCCCAGCTCCATGCCCGAGCCGCGCAGCGCGCTGGTCAGCACCAGGCGCGCGGAGGCCGCGCCGATGGAGGCCGCCAGCAGGCGCTCGGTGAACTGGATCCACGCCCGGTCGGCCGCCGCGGCCGCGTGCAGGTCGCGGCCCAGCGCGACGGCCTGCTCGGAGAACGCGCGCCGGGCGTGGCGCTCGCCGACGATGCGCACCGCCAGCGCCTGCAGGTCGCCGATGCTGACGTTGCCGGTCCATTCGCCCTGGGCCAGGGTCTGGCGCTCGGCGTACGGGTCCAGGAACGGGGCGATGCGCAGGCGCTCGTCCACGCCCGGGCGGCCGCGCACCGACACCACCATCAGCACCGCGCTGTTGAGCAGCAGCGACCAGAACGTGCCATGGGTCAGCGCGTCCCAGCCGCTGAGGCCGAACAACTGCTGCGGCCGCAGCCAGCCCAGGCCGAACGGGCCCTCGTGCATCCACCGCGCCTGGAACAGGCCCGAGTCCGACAGCGCCGGCAGCAGCAGGGTGTAGAGCCAGGTGGCGAAGCCCACCAGCAGGCCGAACTCCACCCCGCGCCGGCTGGCGCCGCGCCAGTACAGGCCGCCGATCAGGCCCGGGGCGAACTGGGCCACCGCGGCGAAGGCCATCACCCCGTAGGCGGCCAGGGTGGTGTCGCCGCCGATCCAGCGGTAGTACCCGTACGCGCACAGCGACAGCAGCAGGATCGAGGCCCGCCGCACCCACAGCACCAGCGAGGCCACGTCGGCCGCGGCGTGGCGTTCGCCCCAGCCGCGGCGCAGCAGCACCGGCATCACCAGGTCGTTGCTGACCATGGTCGCCAAGGCGATGCTGGCCACGATCACCATGCCGGTGGCGGCGGAGAAGCCGCCCACGTAGGCGACCAGGGCCAGCGCGTCGCGGCCGCCGGCCAGGGGCAGGGCCAGCACGAAGGTATCGCTGGCGACCTCGCCGCCGCTGCCGAACAGGGCCACGCCGGCGGCGGCGATGGGCACCACCATCACCGATATCAGCAGCAGGTAGCCGCCGAACATCCAGCGCGCCTTGCGGATGTCGGCCACGTCGCCGCATTCCACCACCGCCACCTGGAACTGGCGCGGCAGGCAGACGATGGCCAGGAAGCCGAGCAGGGTCTGGGAGACGAAGCCCACCGGCGGCGCCTGCTGGAACAGGGTGTGCGCCGAGTCGGCGATGCGCAGCCCGTTCCCGTCCAGCCACATCCAGGCGAACACGCCCACCGCCACCATCGCCACCAGCTTGACCAGCGACTCCAGGGCGATGGCCAGCATCATGCCGTGGTGGTGCTCGGTGGCGTCGACCTGGCGGGTGCCGAACAGCGCGGCGAACAGCGCCATCAGCAAGGCCACGTACAGCGCCGGGTCGGCCACCATGCCCGCCTGGCCAGGTTCCTGGCCCGACAGCACCGACAGGCTCATCGCCACCGCCTTGTACTGCAGGGCCACGTAGGGCACCACGCCGATCAGCGCGATCACCGCCACCAGCGTGGCCAGCCGCCGCGAACGGCCGTAGCGCACGGAGATGAAGTCGGCGATGGAGACGGTGTTCTGGCTGCGCGCGATCAGCGCCAGGCGCTCGATGATGCGCCAGCCGAACAGCAGCAGCAGCAGCGGACCCAGGTAGATGGGCAGGTAGCCGATGCCGTTG
The DNA here is from genome assembly GCF_014202435.1 of Pseudoxanthomonas broegbernensis. Classification (GTDB taxonomy): domain Bacteria; phylum Pseudomonadota; class Gammaproteobacteria; order Xanthomonadales; family Xanthomonadaceae; genus Pseudoxanthomonas; species Pseudoxanthomonas broegbernensis. The sequence continues at coordinate 8,013 of NZ_JACHGU010000007.1, forward strand.
CGCACCGCGCTGCCGACCGCGCCGTAGAACGTCCACGACGAGCAGTACACCGCCAGCGCCAGGCTGTAGACCACCGGGCGCAGCCACGGGCGATCCGGGTACATCGGACGGCGGTCGCCGAACCAGGCCACCGTGAACAGCAGCGCGGCGTAGCCGACCGACACCAGCAGCAGGATCCAGCTCGGGACCAAGGCCGCTCTCCGTCACTTGACCGGGCGAGTGTACTGCCCGCATGGGCGGCATTCGCCGGCCGCTTGCCTGCGCGGCGCAATACCGGCAAGCTCGACAGCGCTGTCAGACAGTGCCGTAGCATGCGCGCATGGTGCGCCGGCATGCCGGTTTCCGGGGCGAGGGGCATGCAGCAAAACCAGAACGTGGCCACGGCCGCACATCCGCGCGCGGCCGCCGAGCGCCTGCCGCTGCGCGAGAAGATCGGCTACGGCGTGGGCGATTTCGGCTTCAACCTGTACTGGGCCAACATCTCGGCCTTCCTGCTGATCTTCTACACCGACGTGATGGGCCTGGCCGCCGCCGCGGTGGGCACCATGATGCTGGTCACCAAGCTGGTCGACGCGGTGACCGACCCGCTGATGGGCGCGATCGCCGACCGCACCCGCACCCGCTTCGGCCGGTTCCGGCCGTACATGCTCTATGGCGCGCTGCCGCTGGCGCTGACCGGCGTGTTGACCTGGACCGTGCCGGACCTGGACGGCGGCGGCCGGCTGCTGTGGGCCTATGCCACCTTCACCCTGATGATGCTGGCCTACACCGTGCTGAGCATGCCGTACTCGGCGCTGTCGGGGGTCATGACCGCCGACAGCCAGCAGCGCACCACCCTGATCAGCTTCCGCTTCATCGCCGCCTTCGCCGGCACCACCCTGGTCAACTGGCTGACCCTGGATCTGGTGCGCTGGCTGGGCCGGGGCGACGAGCCGCTGGGCTGGCAACTGACCCTGGGCCTGTACGGGGCGGTGGCCGCGGTCGTGTTCTTGGTGGTGTTCGCGACCACGCGCGAGCGGATCGAGCCGCCGCCGCAGCAGCGCAGCGCCGTGCGCCAGGACATCGCCGACCTGCTGCGCAACAAGCCGTGGCGGGTGCTGTTCGTGCTGGCGCTGGTGATCATGGTCACCATCGTGATGCGCAGCGGCACGCTGGTGTACTACCTCAAGTACCACGTCGACCGGCCCGAGCTGACCGGCCTGTTCCTGGGCTGCTACTCGCTGGCCCTGGCCGCCGGCGCGGCGCTGACCCCGGTGCTGACCCGCTTCGTCGACAAGCGCAGCGCGATGATCTGGCTGATGGTCGGCGTGGGCCTGATCAGTTGCGCGATGTACTTCCTGCCCAAGGAGCAGATCTGGACGATGCTGGCGCTCAACACCCTGGTGGGCCTGCTGCTGGGGCCGAAGTCGCCGCTGGCCTTCTCCATGTACGCCGACTGCGCCGACTACACCGAGTGGAAGACCGGCCGCCGCGCCACCGCGATGACCTTCGCCGCGGCCACGTTCTCGCAGAAGCTGGGCGGCGCGGTGGCCTCGGCCGCCATCGCCTGGATGCTGGCGGCGATGGGCTACGTGGCCAACCAGGCCCAGTCCGACGCCTCGCGCCTGGGCATCGTCCTGCTGCTGACCGTGATCCCCGGCGTGGTGGCGCTGCTGGCGGCCTGGGTGATGCGCGCCTACCCGCTGGACGACGCGGCGCTGGCGCGGGTGCAGGACGAGCTGCGCGCGCGGCGCGAGGCGGCGGCATGAACGCCGGTCCACATGCTCCGGCGCCCTACGGCTTCGTCGAGCAGGGCCGGCGCTTCGTCCTGGCCAGCCCCACCGCCATGCCGCAGGCGTCCACCTTCCTGTGGAACCGGCGCATGCTGCTGCAGCTCAACTGCCGCGGCTACACCACCGCGCAGTTCATGCAGCCCGAGCCGGCCAAGTACGCGCACGCGCCGATGCTGGAGGCCAAGACCTTCATGCAGCCGGAGCAGCCGTACTACGCGCACCACCCCGGGCGCTTCTGCTACGTCAAGGACGAGGACAGCGGCCTGCTGTTCTCCGTGCCGCACGCGCCGGTGAACCGGGAAGCGGATGCGTTCGCCTTCTCCGTCGGCCTGGGCCAGGTGGCCTGGACGGTGAGCAACAACGGCATCGAGGTGGAGATGGCCGTGGCCCTGCCGCTGGACGAGGTGGCCGAGCTGTGGACCGTGCGCGTGCGCAACCGCTCCGGTCGGCCGCGGCGGATCAGCCTGTACCCGTACTTCCCGGTCGGCTACATGTCGTGGATGAACCAGTCCGGCGTCTACCGGCCCGACCTGGGCGGCATCGTCTGCGCCAGCGTGGCCCCGTACCAGAAGGTGGCCGACTGGTTCCGCCAGCGCGACTTCATGGACCGTACCGTGCTGTTGCACGAGCGCGCGCCCGACGCGTGGGAGGCCAACCAGGCCGCGTTCGAGGGCGCGGGCGGCCTGCACGCGCCCTCCTCCATCGCCGGCGTCGAGCAACTGGCCGGCGGCGACGCGCTGTACGAGACGCCGACCGCCGCGCTGCAGTACCGCATGCGCCTGGCGGCGGATGCGCAGGAGGAATACCGCTTCCTGTTCGGCCCGGCCCGCGACGACGCCCAGGTCGCCGCCCTGCGCGAGCGCCACCTGTCCGCGTCCGGCTTCGCCGATGCGTCCGCGGCCTACGCCCGATACCTGGAGGGCGCCCGCGGCTGCCTGCGCATCGAAACGCCCGACCCGTGGCTGGACGATTTCGCCAACCACTGGCTGCCGCGCCAGGTCTACTACCACGGCGACTCCAACCGCCTGACCACCGACCCGCAGACCCGCAACTACCTGCAGGATCACATGGGCATGGCCTACCTGCGGCCGGACACGGCGCGCGCGGCCTTCCTGCATGCGCTGTCGCAGCAGGAGCCCAGCGGCGCCATGCCCGACGGCATCCTGCTGGTGGAAGGCGCCGAGCTGAAGTACATCAACCAGGTGCCGCACACCGACCACTGCGTGTGGCTGCCGGTGTGCCTGCAGGCCTACCTGGACGAGACCGGCGACGACGCGTTGCTGGATGCGCCGGTGACCGACCGCGAAGGCAGCGCCGCCAGCGTCGCCGAGCGCATCGACCGGGCCATGCGCTGGCTGCTGGCCCAGCGCGACGAGCGCGGGCTCAGCTACATCGCCCAGGGCGACTGGTGCGACCCGATGAACATGGTCGGCTGGAAGGGGCGCGGCGTGTCCGGGTGGCTGTCGCTGGCCAGCGCCCACGCCCTGAACCTGTGGGCCGGCATCTGCGAGCGACACGGGCGCGGCGACCGCGCGCAAGCCTTCCGCGAGGGCGCGGAGGCCTTCAACGCGGCGGTCAACGCGCACCTGTGGGACGGCGACTGGTACGGCCGCGGCATCACCGACGACGGCGTGGCCTTCGGCGTGAGCGCCGACCCCGAGGGCCGCATCTACCTCAACCCGCAGAGCTGGGCCATGCTCAGCGGCGCGGCCGACGCGCCGCGCCGGGAGCGCCTGCTGGCCGCGGTGGACGCGCAACTGGTCTCGCCCAGCGGCGTGGCCATGCTCGACCCGCCCTATACCGGCATGCGCGAGGACGTGGGCCGGCTGACCCAGAAATTCCCCGGCTCGGCCGAGAACGGCGCGGTGTACAACCACGCCGCCGCCTTCTACCTGCACGGCCTCTACCAGGCCGGCGAATCGGACCGCGCCTGGGGCGTGCTGCGGGCGATGCTGTCCGGCCCGGACCTGGACGACTGCGTGCGCCGCGGCCAGTTGCCGGTGTTCGTGCCCAACTACTACCGCGGCGCCTGGCGCCTGCATCCGCGCACCGCCGGCCGCTCCAGCCAGTTGTTCAACACCGGCACCGCGGCCTGGATGTACCGCTGCCTGGTGGAGGCGCTGTTCGGCCTGCGCGGGGAAGGCGAGGGCCTGCGCATCGCCCCGCAACTGCCCTCGCACTGGCCGCGCGCACGGGCCTGGCGGCGCTTCCGCGGCGCCGAGTTCGAGGTGGAGATCGAGCGCGTGGACGGCCTGGCGCAACCGCGGGTGCGCGTGGACGGGCAATGGCTGGACGGGCAGGTCCTTACCGCCATCGCGCCCGGCCGCCGCTACCAGGTGCGGGTGGAGCTGCCGCGGGCGCCTGCGCCGGATGCGGCCATCGCCGCGGGCGCGGGCGCATGAACGCAGGCGGGGGGAGCGCGGTGCGCGTGGCGGTGGCGATGGGCGTGTCCGGCAGCGGCAAGACCACCCTGGCGCGCGCGCTGGCCGCGGCCTGGGACGCCACCTTCCTCGATGCGGACGACTTTCACAGCGACGAAGCCAAGGCGCGCATGGCCAGCGGCCAGCCGCTGACCGACGCCATGCGCCGGCCCTGGGTGGAACGCATCGCCGCCGACCTGTCGCGCCGGGTGGCCGCCGGCGAGCGGGTCACCCTGGCCTTCTCCGGCCTGCGCCGCGGGCACCGCGACATGCTGCGCGCAGCCGGGTTGCCGCTGCGCTTCCTGTTCCTGCACGGGGACGCGGGGCTGATCGCCGCGCGCATGCGCGCGCGCAGCGGCCACTACATGCCGGTGACGCTGCTGGACAGCCAGTTCGCCACCCTGGAGGAGCCGGTGGGCGAGGCGGACGTGGTCGAGCTGGCGGCCGCGCTGTCGCCCGAGGAACAGTTGCAGCGCGCGCTGGCCGCCGTGGCCGCTCCCCCGTAGGACGCGCCTCACATGAAGGAGTCGGCCAGGCGCGCCAGCCCTTCCAGGCTGCGCCTCCAGGGAGGGCGCGCGCGCCAGGCGGACAGGTCGACCTGCTCGGCATCGGCCAGGTATTCGTCCTCGATCGTGCGCATCCGCGCGACCACGCCGCGGTCGTAGCAGACCATGCCGACCTCGGCGTTGAGCGCGAACGAGCGGATGTCCAGGTTGATCGAGCCGATCAGGGCGATCGAATCGTCCACGCTCAGGTGCTTGGCGTGGAGGAAGCGCGGGTGGTACAGGGCGATGCGCACGCCGGCCTGCAGCAGTTCCTCGTAGTAGGAGTGCTGCGCCCAGGCGGTGAGCCGCTGGTTGTTGCTGGCCGACAGCACCAGTTGCACCTCCACCCCGGACAGCGCGGCGATGCGCAGCGAACCGACGGTGGCGTCGTCGGGCACGAAGTAGGGCGTGACCAGCACCAGCCGGTGCTGGGCCAGGTGGATCAGCGCGTTGACCGTGTCGCGGGCGTTGCCGAACGGATAGGCCGGGCCGCTGGGCAGCAGTTGCGCGGCCACGTCCTGCGCGTGCACCGGCCGCTGCGGCGAGACCTCCAGCGCCTGGCCGGTCTCCAGGTACCAGTCGCTGGCGAACACCGCCTCCAGGTGCGAGACCACCGGGCCGCGCACGCGGGCGACCAGCTCGCGGTTGGGGTGGCCGGGCACGAAGGCGTCGTCGGCCAGGTTCTGCGAGCCGATGTAGCCGACGTGGTCGTCGATGACCGCGACCTTGCGGTGGTTGCGCAGGTCCATGCGCCCGCTGCGGCGCCAGCGCAGGCCGCCGGGCAGCATCTGCTCCACCTCCACCCCGGCGGCGCGCAGCGGCCCGGCGAAGCGCCGGTAGCCGCGCTTGGCGCCCACCGCGTCCAGCAGCAGCCGGCAGCGCACCCCGCGCGCGGCGGCACGGGCCAGCGCGTCGGCGACCCGCGCGCCGGCGCCGTCGTCGAACATCAGGTAGTACAGCAGGTGCACGCGCTCGCGGGCGGCGTCGATGTCGGCCACCAGCGCGGCCAGCGAGGCGTCGTAGTCGTCCAGCAGGTCCACCGCGTTGCCGCGCACCGGCATGAAGTCGCCCAGGCGCTCGACCAGGGGCACCGCCTCGGCCGCCGGGCCGGTGGCCGGCGGGTGCCAGCGCAGCGCCTGCTGCGGCACCTGGCCCGTGCGCACGGCCTGCGAGGCCTGCGCCTGGCGCAGGATGCGCTGCCGCGACAGCCACGGATGGCCGAACAGCAGGTACAGCGGCAGGCCCAGCAGCGGCACGAAGCCGACCAGCAGCAGCCAACTGCGCGCGGCCGCCGGGGTGGTGCGGCTGGGGATCCACCACAGCGCGGCCAGCCGGATCAGCCAGTCCAGGACGAGCAGCGCGGTGCCGAACGACCAATCCGTCATGGGTGGGGCGGATGGAGGCGGAGGATGGGCGGATTCTGCGGGCAGCCGATGCCGGGCGCAAAGCCGGGCGGGCGGACTGCGGCGCGGCCACGCGGGCCGCCGGGTGCTTCGTATCGCGCCACGCCGGGCGATGTGCCTCGATGCGGGGTGGCGGCCCGGCGGGCACCGGGGGTCCCACCGGGGCGGGGGCCGCCGAACGGCATCCGCGGAAAAAGAAAGCCCGCCGGGTGGCGGGCTTTCCCAAGGCATTGGACGATTGGCCGTTCGGCGGCCGGACGGCCCTTCCCGCAAGACCGGAAGCCCCGGGGATGGCGCGGCGGCACGGGCGTTCGCAGGCGAACGCGCCGCTGCGTCACTTGATCTTGCCTTCCTTGTAGATCACGTGCTTGCGAACGACCGGATCGTACTTCTTGATCTCGATCTTGTTCGGCGTGTTCTTCTTGTTCTTGTCGGTCGTGTAGAAGTGGCCGGTGCCGGCCGAGGAGGTCAGGCGGATCTTGTCGCGCTTGGATGCCATGGTCGCTTACTCCTCAGATCTTCTCGCCGCGTGCACGCAGCTCGGCCAGGACGGTGTCGATGCCGTTCTTGTCGATGGTGCGCAGGGCGGCGGCGGAAACGCGCAGTTTCACCCAACGGTTCTCCGAGGCCACCCAGAAGCGGCGCTCGTGCAGGTTGGGGAGGAAACGGCGGCGGGTCTTGTTGTTGGCGTGCGAGACGTTGTTGCCGGTCTGCACGCCCTTGCCGGTGACTTGGCAAACTCGGGACATACGCACCTCGAAAGGTCTGGTTGTCGCCCATAGCCCGGGAGACGGCGGCCCCGCGACCGTGCCCGGGAAGGGACGCGGCGCACGCGATGCAGGAAGGGATCGACCGCGGTCGCGGCCCCGGATCGCGTTCCCGGGCCGCAGGATCCGGAAACGACCGGACGCAGCGAGCCGCGCATTATGCGGCCCCAAGTGACTGATTGCAACCGGATTCGGGGCCGCGCGCGGGTGCCGGCCCATGCAGGAGGCGGGCGTGGCCGGCGCCTGCATGCCTGGCCATCCCGGGCTTCGGCGCCGGGTCGCCGGCCATGCCCGGTTCCTACAAGGCGGCCTTGTCCCGCCGCCAGCCGCGGTGGCGGATGTCCAGGTGCAGGCTGTAGATCGCGGTGAAGGCCGGGAACAGGTTCTGCAGCACGCCCACCGAGTCCTGCTTGGCCGAGAACAGGAAGTAGCTCAGGGTCATCAGGCTGCCGAGCACGCTCATGTACCAGAACAGGCGCGGGATCACCGGCTTGCCGGCCCGGCGCGAGGCGACGAACTGCACCAGCCAGCGGCCGCCGAACATCAGCGCGCCCGTGTAGCCGATCAGCTTCCAGCCGGTGACGTGCAGGCCGGTCCAGAACAGCCAGCGGATCGGCTGGTCGAGCCAGTGCAGTTCCAGGTCCATCAGCGCTCCTCCACGTCCGTGCGGCGGCTGCGGGCGATCAGCCAGGACACGCCCAGCAGGTCGCGCACGCCGACCAGGGCGCGGCCCAGGTTGGTGTACTTGGACACGCCCGCGGTGCGCTGGCGGTGGTTCACCGGCACGCTCAGGGTCGTCCAGCCCGCGCGCTGGACCAGTGCCGGCAGGTAACGGTGCATGTGGTCGAAATAGGGCAGGTCGAGGAACACGGCGCGTTCGAACAGCTTGATCCCGCAGCCGGTGTCGGGGGTGTCGTCGCCCAGCAGGCGCGCGCGGATGCGGTTGGCCCAGCGGCTGGCCCGGCGCTTGGAGCCGGAGTCCCGCCGCTCCACCCGCCAGCCGGCCAGCAGCTTGACCTGCGGCGCGGCGGCGTCGCGGGCGGCCAGCAGTTTGGGGATGTCGGCCGGGTCGTTCTGGCCGTCGCCGTCCAGGGTGGCGACCCAGGGCGCGCGCGCGGCCTTGACCCCGTTGCGCACGGCGGTGCTCTGCCCGCTCCGGATCGCATGGTGCAGCACCCGCAGCTCCGGCACTTGCGCCTTCAGCGCCGCCAGCACCGGCAGTGAGTCGTCGCGCGAATGGTCGTCGACGCAGACGATCTCGAACGCCAGCCGGCCGCGCAGGGCGGCGAGGATCTCGCCGACCAGCGGGGCGACGTTGTCGCGCTCGTTGAAGACCGGGACGACGACGGACAACTGCGGTTGGTTCATGAGGGAGGGACGGAAGTGGAGGGCGCCGTGCATTCTCGCGCGGCCGGGTGATTGCCCGATAAAGGTGATTGCCCGATAAAGCATCGCACGCGGCGCTCGGACGAGGCCGCATCGGGGCGCCGCCGGCCGCGGTGCGCCCGGTGCGGGCACGGGACACGAGTCTAGGACCGCCCTGGTCGGCGAAATGTCGGAATCCCCCGCGCCGGGCGATGCGTGTGGGTGGGGACCGGGTGTGGCGATGCCTCCCGGGGGCCGGGAGCCTTCCGCGGGCGACTGGCCTGGGCGCAGTAGATGGTCGGCGGGCGGGCGCCGCCGCTCCCGCCGCTCAGCCCTGGCGGTTGCGCAGGCGTTCCAGCACGCCGTCCAGGGTGTCCAGGTCGGTGTAGTGGATCACCAGCCGGCCCTTGCCGCTGCGGGCGTGGGCGATGGCCACCTTCGCGCCCAGGCTCTCGGACAGTTCGGTCTCCAGCGAGGCGATGTCCGGCTGCTGCGGGCGCGCGGCCCTGGCCTTGCGCGCGCCGTTGCCGGCCGGCACCTTGCCGGCGGCGAACTGCTGGGCGCGATGCTCGACCTCGCGTACCGACCAGCCGTTCTCGGCGGCTTCGTGGGCCAGCTTGCCGGCCAGCTCCGGGGACAGGGTGAGCAGGGCGCGGGCGTGGCCCATCTCCAGCCGGCGCGCCTCGACCAGGGCGCGGATCGCCGGCGGCAGGTCGAGCAGGCGCAGCAGGTTGGACACCGCCGCGCGCGAACGGCCCACCGCGGCGGCGGCCTCGGCGTGGGTCAGGGAGAATTCGTCGATCAGCCGCTGCAGCGCCTGGGCCTCTTCCAGCGGGTTGAGGTCCTCGCGCTGGATGTTTTCGATCAGCGCCATGGCGATGACCGTGCGGTCGTCCAGCTCGCGCAGGACCACCGGCACCTCGGACAGGCCGGCCAGCTTGGAGGCGCGCCAGCGGCGCTCGCCGGCCACGATCTCGTAGCGGTCCTTGCCGATCTGGCGCACCACGATCGGCTGGATCACGCCCTGGGCCTGGATCGAGGCCGACAGCTCGTCCAGCTTGCCCGGGTCCATGTCGCGGCGCGGCTGGTACTTGCCCGGCTGCAGCCGCTCCACCGGCAGGGTGCGCATGACGTCGCCCGGCTGCGGCTGCTCCACCGCGGCCGGCGCCGCGGCGCCGGCCATGCCCTTGGGGCCGAGCAGGGCCTCCAGGCCCCTGCCCAGGCCGCGCTTCTTGGCCGCGCTCATCGGACCGCCTCCACCGGGCGCGGCGCGCGCTGGCGCTCGTGCTGGCGGCGGATGACCTCGCCGGCCAGGCCCAGGTAGGCCACGCCGCCGCGCGAGGCGCGGTCGTAGCCGACGATGCTCTGGCCGTGGCTGGGCGCCTCGGCCAGGCGCACGTTGCGCGGCACGATGGTGCGGAACACGCGCTCGCCGAAGTGCTCGGTCAGCTCGGCCGAGACCGCGTTGGCCAGGTTGTTGCGCACGTCGAACATGGTCCGCAGCACCCCTTCGATCTCCAGCGCCGGGTTCAGGTGCTGGCGCAGGGCGTCGATGGTCTCCATCAGCGCGCTCAGCCCTTCCAGCGCGTAGTACTCGCACTGCATGGGCACGATCACCGAGTCGGCGGCGGTCAGCGCGTTGAGGGTCAGCAGCGACAGCGCGGGCGGGCAGTCGACGATGATGAAGTCGTAGTCGCCGCGCAAAGGCTCCAGCGCGTCCTTGAGCTTCCGCTCGCGGCCGTCGACCTCCATCAGTTGGATCTCGGCGGCGGTCAGGTCGGTGTTGCCCGGCAGCAGGTCGAAGTCCTCGGCGGTGGAGACCACGGTGGAGCGCGCGTCGCGCTCGCCCAGCAGCACGTCGCAGGCCGAGGCCTCCAGCTCGCGCTTGTCCACGCCGCTGCCCATGGTCGCGTTGCCCTGGGCGTCCAGGTCCACCAGCAGCACGCGCTTGGGCGCGCGGGCCAGCGCGGCGGCCAGGTTGACGGCCGTGGTGGTCTTGCCTACGCCGCCTTTCTGGTTGGCGATGGCGATGATGCGGGCCATGCGGAATGCCTTGGGACGGGGACGCGCGGGGGTCCGGGACGGGCCATTATGCGGGTTTCACGCCGCCCGGCCCACCTCGACCAGGTGGCGCTCGGCCTCCAGGCCGGGCACGGACAGCGGATGCACGGCCAGCGCGGCCCAGCCGGTGGGCAGGGCCGCGATCTCCGCGGCCGGGTGCACGCCCTTCATCGCCAGCAGGCGCCCGCCGGGCGCGAGCAGGTGGCCGCCGACCGCGACGATGCCGGCCAGGGTGTCCAGGGCGCGGGCGGTGACCTGGGCGTAGGCGCCGGGTTCGTCCAGCGCCTCGGCGCGCGACTCGGCCACCCGCGCGTTGCCGAGCCGGAGCTGGCGCACCGCCTCGCGCAGGAAGCGGGCCTTCTTGCCGTTGCTCTCCACCAGGGAGACCTGCAGGTCCGGGCGCGCGATCGCCAGCGGGATGCCGGGCAGGCCGGGGCCGGTGCCCAGGTCGGCCAGGCGGCCCGGCCGGACATGGGGATGCATGGCCAGCGAGTCGAGCAGGTGGCGGGTGACCATCTCGTCCGGGTCGCGGATGGCGGTGAGGTTGTAGGTGCGGTTCCAGCGCAGCAGCAGGGCCAGGTAGTCGAGCAGCGGCGCGGCCAGGGCGCGGTCCAGGCCCAGCGCGTCCAGGCCATCGTCCAGGCGCTGGCGCAGGGCGTCGGAAAAGGCGGGGGCATCCATGCGGGCAGTATCGCCGATGCGGGAACCGGGGCGCTCGTCGTGCGTGGAGGCCGTGGCTTGGAAATGCCGCTCGAACGCGATGGCGTGCACGGCGAAACCGCGGCACGGTGGAAGGCATCGCGCCGAGGACATTCCCACAGGCCAACTTTTCGCTTCCTTGCCGGCGCCGGCTGCAGTCGGCGACAGGGCCGCGTCGCGGTCGCCGGCTACACCCGGCATCTACAAGTGCCGGCACATGCCGGGGCCATCCCTTCTCCAGGGACCGGCTCCAGCTTGGCGCCCGCCTGCGGCCGCCGCGGAGTCAGCGCGGGCGCCAGGCCAGGGCGGCGAGGTAGCCGGGCTGGGGAATCCATTCGCGCAACTGCCAGTGCGCGGGATCGCCCAGTTCCGGGTCGCAGGCCAGCAGGCGCAGCGGCGCGTGGTCGCGATCGTCCGTGTTGCCGAACTCCAGCCGGTGCAGGCCGAAGGCCAGGCCGCGGCCGTGCGCCTTCAGCAGCGCTTCCTTGGCGCACCACAGGCGCAGGAAGGCCGGTTCGCGGCGTTCCGGGGCCAGGGCCTGGAGGCGTTCGGCCTCGGCCGGGGCGAAGAAGCGCTCGGCCAGTTCCAGGGCGCGCGGGCGCGGGCGCAGGCGTTCCAGGTCCACGCCCAGGGTGACGCCGCGGCCCAGGGCCAGCAGCAGGCGCTCGCCGCTGTGGCTCCAGCCGGCATCGCGGTCGTCGAACGGCGCGCGCAGATGCGGCCGGCCGTGGTCGTCGCGCACCAGCGGCAGCGCGTCGGCGTCCTGGCCCAGCCAGCCGGCGAGCACGCCGCGCGCCTGCGGTTCGCCGCGGCGGCCGGGCACGTGCGGCAGGGCCTGGACCCGCACCGGGCCGAAACGCCAGGCGCCGGGCGCTTGAACGTCGCTCATCGGCGTCCTCCGCGGCGCCCGTATCGCGGGAACACGGCTCCTTCACGCGGGCACGGGTTTGATGGCTGCGTACGCTCCGGGAGTCGGAGCGGATTCCGTTGACCTGAGGAGGCGCACGGCATGGGCATCATCATCTGGTTGATCGTAGGCGGTATCGTCGGCTGGCTTGCCAGCCTGGTCATGAAGCGCGACGGGCAGCAGGGCATCCTGCTCAACATCGTGGTGGGCATCGTGGGGGCGCTGCTGGCCGGCTGGCTGTTCGGCGGCGGCATCAACGAGGCCATCACCATACGTACCTTCCTGTTCTCGTTGATCGGCGCGATCATTTTGCTGGCGATCGTGAACCTGTTCACCCGCGGCAAGGTGCGCTGAGGACCGACCGCCACGGTAGAGGCAACGAAGGCCCGGCCATGCCGGGCCTTCGCGTTTTCGGGGCCGTCAGCGGGCCAGTTCCACCCAGGCCGGGGCATGGTCGCTGGGGCGGTCCCAGGTCCGCGGCTCGCGGTCGATGCCGGCGGCCGCCACCTGCGGGCGCAGGGCCTCCGATACCAGGGTCAGGTCGATGCGCAGGCCCAGGTTGCGGCGGAACGCGGCCTGGCGGTAGTCCCACCAACTGAACACGCCGCCGTCGGCATGCAGCAGGCGGTAGCCGTCGTGCAGGCCCAGGCCGAGCAGGCCGCGCAGCGCGGTGCGCTCGGCGGCCGAGGTCAGGATGTGGCCCTCGTGCCACACCGCCGGGTCGTGCACGTCGCGCTCGTCCGGGGCGATGTTGAAGTCGCCCATCACCACCAGCCTCGGGTGCGCGCGGGCTTCCTCGGCCAGCCAGCGGTGCACCGCGGCCAGCCACTCCAGCTTCAGCGCGTACTTGTCGGTGCCCACGTCCTGGCCGTTGACCACGTACAGGTTGACGATGCGCACATCGCCCACCGTGGCGCTGATCGCGCGCCGGTGCTCGTGCTCGAAGCCGGGCACGCCGACCACCACGTCGCGCGGCTCCTCGCGCGCCAGGATCGCCACCCCGTTGTAGGTCTTCTGCCCGGAGAACACGCTGCGGTAGCCCAGCGCGGCCAGCGCGTCGTCGGGGAAGCGGTGGTCCTCCAGCTTGGTCTCCTGCAGGCCGACCACGTCCGGGGCGAAGCCGCGCAGCCACTGTTCCAGGTGCGGCAGGCGCACGTTGAGCGAATTGACGTTCCAGCTTGCGATTTTCATGGACGGAAGCGCTGCGGTGCGGGCCGCTAGCATAGCCGCCGGCCCGTGCCGCGGCGCGGATGCGCGGGCCGGTGCGGGAACCGGCGTCGGCGTGGCCGCACGCGCCGCGCGTGCCGGGTCTGCGGCCGCCGCATCGGTACAATCGCGCCATGAACCTTTCCCTGCGTCCTTACCTGGACAAGCTTCCCGCACTGGGCGAGCGCGTGTACGTGGACCCGGCCGCCACCGTCATCGGCGACGTCGAGCTGGGCGAGGACGCCTCGGTGTGGCCGGCCTGCGTGCTGCGCGGCGACGTCAATTTCATCCGTGTCGGCGCGCGCACCAACATCCAGGACGGCAGCATCGTCCACGTCAGCCACCACAGCCCGTACAACGCGGCCGGATACCCCACGCTGATCGGCGCGGACGTGACCGTCGGCCACGGCGCCATCGTCCACGCCTGCACCATCGAGGACCTGTGCCTGATCGGCATGGGCGCGCGCATCCTCGATGGCGCGACGGTGCGCAGGTACGGGTTCGTCGGCGCCGGCGCGGTGGTCGGGCCGGGCAAGACCGTCGGCGAGGCCGAGCTGTGGCTGGGCAGCCCGGCCCGCTTCGCGCGCCGGCTGACCGACCGGGAGATCGAGAGCCTGCATTACTCGGCCGCGCAGTACGTGCGGCTCAAGGACCGCTACCTGCAGGCGCCGGTGCCAGGCGGAACCTGACGGCGCCGCTAGCGCCGGTGCACGTTGGTGATCCGGCCGCCGTCGCGGAACCGCTGCAACTGTGCGGTGGAATACTGCAGGCTGTCGGTGGAGTAGTAGCCCGCGTCGCTGGCCTGCCGGCCGAGGTTGCGGCGGGCGCCCTCCAACCGGCTGTAGCCCACGCTGGGTACCTGCAGGGTGACGTCGTCCCCATCGACCGCCGTCACCCGCATCAGGCCCCAGGCGTGCCGCCCGAACCCGTCCGGCACCAGCGCCTGCAGGTCGACCGTGTAGACGTCGCCCACGTGCGGGCTGAGCAGCATCTGCGCGTCGCGGTGGCCGGAAAACCGGGTGCCGGCCAGCGCGGCCACCGCCACGATGGCGGCCACGCCCAGCAGCGCCAGGCCGCCGAAGCGGCGATGGATCGGGATCGGCACGCGCCCCAACTGGCGTTCGAACGATCCGCTGTCGTGGCGCCGGCCGCGTCCGCACACGGCACAGGCGGTGAAGTAGTTCTTTTCGGTGACCCAGGCAAACAGGTACCAGATGTGCGCGTAGCGGTAGTTGAGCAGGTGCCGGTACTCGCGCGGCGCCTGGCAGGTGCCGCAGTCGTGCGTGCCGGCCGCGCCGAGCTGCACGACGTCCCCGCCCGATCCCCAGACGATCATTCCATGATCTCCTCAAGTGGTGGTGCGCCTCGTCCATGAGTGAGGCCATGGCGATGGTAGGCCAGTTGCGTGGATGTTGCGAGGGGGGCGCGCGCTCACCGGGCGGGACCGCCGCGCGGGGCGGTCAGGGCGCGGTCGCCGCCTCCAGCGCGGCCAGGATGGACATCGCCTCGGCGCGGCTGGCGCCGCACATCTCCGGGCCGGGCCGCAGCGAGGCGCAGAACGCGGGCCGTTCGGGCCGGCCGAACAGGCGGCAGCGCAGCGACGGGTCCAGTTGCAGGCACGGCACGCCGGCGGGCTTGCCCTGCGGCATGCCGGGAATCGGCGAGGCGATCGACGGCGCCGTGCAGCAGGCCGCGCAGCCGGGCCGGCAGGCCGGGTCGCGGCCGGAAGGGGAGATGTCCACCCGGCGCAGTGTAGGGGCTGGCGCCGCGCCGCGCTGGGCAATCGCCGCGGCGGCGGCTACAGTCGCGCGCAGGTACGCAACGGGGAACGCATGCCGCCACAGGCAGCCAGCCGGCAGGAGCGCCGGCCGATGTCCGCCACCGCCATGGCGGCGCCGTCGCGCGCCGCCACGCCGGCCATGCTCGACACCTACCGCGAAGTGGTCACGCCCGAGGGCGTGGCCCTGCACCTGCCCGCCGCCGGGCCGGTGCCGCGGGCGCTGGCATGGGGCGTCGACCTGTTCGTGCGCATGGCGGTGCTGCTGGTGCTGTCGATGGTCCTGGGCATGCTCGGCGGGCTGGGCCAGGGCCTGTATCTGGTCGGGATGTTCCTGGTGGTATGGGGCTATCCCATCGTCTTCGAGGTGCTGTGGCGGGGGCAGACGCCGGGCAAGCGCGCGCTCGGCCTGCGGGTGGTCGCCGGCGATGGCGCGCCGGTGGGCTGGTTGCCGGCGATCGTGCGCAACCTGCTGCGCAGCGTGGACATGCTGCCGTTCGGCTACGCCGCCGGCCTGGTGGCCTGCCTGTGCGACCGCGACAGCCGCCGCCTGGGCGACCGGGTTGCCGATACGGTGGTGGTGCACGTATCGCCGCGGGTCGCGCACGCGCCGGTGCCCGGGGTGCCGCCGCTGGCGCCGGGGCAGCCGCTGCAGGCCGTCGAGCAGGCGGCCATCGTCGCCTTCGGCGAGCGTGCCGCCCTGCTGGCGCCGCCGCGCCAGGCGGAGCTGGCCGACCTGTTGCAGCCGCTCACCGGCGCCACCGGCGTGGAAGGCGTGCGCCGCCTGCTGGGCATCGCCAACGCATTGCTGGGGCGGCGATGAGGCAGGAACAGTTCATCGCCCGCCACCGGGCCGAGTGGGACGCATTCGAGCAATGGCTGCAGCGCCGAGGCGACGGCCCGTCGCGCACGCGCACCGCCGCCACCGGCGCGGTGCCCGACGATGAAATCCCCGCGCGCTATCGCCGCCTGTGCCAGCAACTGGCGCTGGCCCGCCGCCGCGGCTACAGCCCGCCGCTGCTGGAGCGCCTGCAGCAACTGATGCACGGCGGCCACGCGGCGCTCTACCGTGCGCCGCCGCCGCGCTGGCGGCGCATGCTGGACTTCCTGGTCGCCGGCTTCCCGCTGCTCGTGCGCCGCCAGGGCAGGGTGATGTGGGCCTCGGCGGCGCTGTTCGCGCTGCCGCTGGCGGGCGTGTTCCTGGCGCTGCAATGGCGGCCGGAACTGATCCACCACATGCTGGACCCGGCCCAGGTCGCGCAGTTCGAGCGCATGTACGACCCGGCCGACCCACGGCAGACGCTGGGCCGCGAGAGCGGCGGCGACTGGCAGATGTTCGGCCACTACGTGATGAACAACATCAGCATCGGCCTGCGCACGTTCGCCGGCGGCCTGCTGGCGGGAGTGGGCACGATCGCGGTGCTGATCGCCAACGGCGTGAGCATCGGCGCGGTGGCCGGGCATCTGCAGGCAGTGGGCCACGGCGATCCGTTCTGGCGCTTCGTCGCCGGGCATGCGCCGCTGGAGCTGACCGCGATCGTCATCGCCGGCGGCGCCGGCCTGCGCCTGGGCCTGGACCTGGTCGCCCCGGGCAACCGCCGCCGCCGCGATGCGCTGGTGGACGCCGGCCGGATCGGCGCGCGGCTGTGCCTGGGAGTGGCGGCGATGCTGCTGCTGGCCGCCTTCGTCGAGGCGTTCTGGTCCTCGACCCAGTCGATCCCGGCGTGGATCAAGTTCACCGTCTCGGGCGTGCTGTGGGCGCTGGTGCTGGGCTGGCTGTGGCGCGGCGGGCATGGCGCGGTGGAGGACGGCGATGCGGCCTGAGGACCTGCAGGTCAACCTGCGCCCGCGTTCGTCGTGGGAGGCGATGGAACTGGGCGCGGCGCTGCTGCGGCGGCATGCCGGTGCGGTCTGGCGGCCATGGCTGCTGGCGACCCTGGCCGCCTTCGCGCTGGCCAACGCCGCCGCGTGGCGGCTGGGCCAGCCGTGGCTGGCGGGCCTGCTGCTGTGGTGGCTGAAGCCGGCATTCGAACGCATCGTGCTGTACGTGCTCTCGCGCGCGGTGTTCGGCCGGGCGCCGGGCACCGGCGAGGCGCTGCGCGCGCAGTGGCGCTTCGGCGCCGGGATGCTGCCGGCCTACCTGACCTGGCGGCGCCTGGGACCCGCACGCTCGCTGCTGATGCCGGTGGACCTGCTGGAAGGCAATGCGCGGGCGAAACGCCGCGCACGCCGCGCGGTGCTGGGCGGCCCGGCCTATGCGCAGGCCTCGGTGCTGACCCTGGTGTGCGCGAATTTCGAGCTGGCGCTGCTGCTGGGCTGCGTGGCGGCCGTGTACCTGTTCGTCCCGGCCGAGCATCTGTCCGGCGCGCTGCACGCCTCATGGGACGTGCTGCGCGCGGGGCCGCCGACCTGGGTGGGGGTGGCGGCGAACGCGGCCGCGTGGGTGGCGGCCATGGCGATCGGCCCGTTCTACGTGGCGGCCGGTTTCGGCCTGTACCTCAACCGCCGCAGCCAGAGCGAGGCCTGGGACGTGGAACTGGCGTTCCGGCGCCTGCGCGAGCGGCTGCTGGCGCGTGCCGCTCCCCTGCTGCTGGCGCTGGCGGCCGGCCTGCCGCTGTTGGCGCCGGCCCCGGCCGCCGCGCAGCAGGCACCGGCGCCGGGTGCGGCGCCCGCCGGCGAGGACGGCAAGCAGGCGCCCGCCGCCGCCGTCCCGGGCGATGCGGGGAACGCCACCCTGCCGGCCGTGTTCGGCCAGTCGCTGCAGGACGATGCGCGGTTCCGCGCCGCCGCCGCCCGTGCCTACGAGGACCCGCTGATCGGCGGCCGCCGCACCCTGGTGGAGTGGCGGCCGAAGGTGCCGTCGGCGCAGAAGGGCCGCGACCTGCCGGCCTGGCTGGAAGCGGCGGCCAGGCGGGCCGCGCGGGTGGCCGAATGGGGCCTGTGGCTGTTGCTTGCCGTGCTGCTGCTGGTGATCGCGCTGACCGCGCCGCGGTGGCTGCCATGGTTTCGCGGCGGCGTGCGCCGCCCGCGCCGCGCGGCCGCGCCCGACCCGGACAGCCAGGCGCTGGCCCTGCCGCAGACCTTGCCCGACGACATCGCCGCGACCGTGCGCCGGCTCTGGCGCCAGGGCCGGCAGCGCCCGGCGCTGGCCCTGCTGTACCGCGCCAGCGTCGAGGCGATGGCCGCGCGGGTCCGGGCCACGCTGCCGCCGGGCGCGACCGAAGCGCACTGCCTGCGCGTTTCGCGGCAACTGCAGGACGAGGCGGCGTGCACCCTGTTCTCGCGGACGGTGCGGGTGTGGCAGTACGCGGCCTATGCCGGGCGCCTGCCGGACGAGGCCGGCTTCGAGGCGCTGCTGGCGCAGTCGCAGGCGCAATGGGGATGGGCGTCATGAGCGCGGCGCGGCGCTGGCTGCTGGTGGGCGTGGCCGTGGCGGTGCTGGCCGGCGCGGTCGCGGCGATGGTCGCCGGGTTCGTGCGCACGCACGAGCGGATGGAGCGCGAAGTGCCGCTGCCGCCGCGCGGCGAGGCGGTGGGCAACCCGCTGTACGCATTGCGCCAGACCCTGCGCGCCGACGGCATCGATGCGCACTCGCGGCTGCGCCTGCAGCCGGAGACGTTCGCCGATGCGCCCGGCGATACCGTGCTGCTGCACGGCGACCCTTCGCTGCTGACGCCGGACCAGGTCGAGGCGCTGCTGGCCTGGGTGGCGCGCGGCGGGCACCTGCTGCTGCGCACCCCGCCGGCGCGGCTGGACGGGTCCGATGCGCCGCCGCCGATGCTGCGCCGCCTGGGCGTCGGGGGCAAGCTGCTGGGCAGCGGCTGCGAGCCGCTGCAGGTCCAGGGCCAGCCCAGCCACGTCGAATTCTGTCGCGGCCGCCGCTTCGAGCTGGCCGGGCACGCGGCCGCGCGCCTGCGCTGGGGCGACGGGAAGCGCGGCTACGCCTATGCGCGGCTGGTCCGCGGCCGCGGCACGGTGGACCTGCTGGCCGACTTCGATTTCCTCGACAACGAGTCGCTGGGCGAGGTGCCGCACCAGGCCCTGGCGCGCCAGGTGCTGGCCCCCAACTACGGCCGCGGCCGCGTGCACCTGGTGCATGGCGGGCGGCCGGTGTCGTTCTGGCGCGACCTGGCCCGGCGGGCCTGGCCGGCCTGGGGGCCGCTGGCGCTGCTGCTGGCGGCCTGGCTGTGGCGCCGCGGCCAGCGCTTCGGCCCGTGGCTGCCCTCCCCGGCGCCCGGGCGCCGCTCGCTGCTGGAGCACGTGCGTGCCAGCGGCGAACTGCTGCATCGCTATGGCCAGGCGCCGCTGCTGCACGCGGCCGTGCGCGACGCGTTCCTGGCGCGCCTGCAGCGCCGCGCGCCCGCCGCCGCCGCGCTGGCCGGCGATGCCCGCGTGGCCGCCATCGCCACGCGCCTGCAACTGCCGCACATGACCGTGCGCGATGCGCTCGCCGCGCCCGAACCCCGCGACCGCCACGCCTTCTTCGCCCGCGTGCGCACCCTGATCCAGATGAGGAACCGGCTATGACCGATACCGCTGCCCCCCTGCCGCCGATCGCCGGCGACCGCCTGGCCGAACGCGCCGCCGCCGTCCGCAACGAAGTGGCCAAGGCGTTCATCGGCCAGGAGGAGGTGCTCGACCAGATCCTGATCGCCCTGCTGGCCGGCGGACACGTGCTGATCGAGGGCGTGCCCGGGCTGGGCAAGACCTTGCTGGTGCGGGCGCTGGGACAGGCGCTGGAACTGGAGTACGCGCGCGTCCAGTTCACCCCGGACCTGATGCCCAGCGACATCAGCGGCCACGCCGTGTACGACCCGAAGACCGAGAGCTTCAAGATCCGCCGCGGCCCGGTGTTCACCCACCTGCTGCTGGCCGACGAGATCAACCGCGCCCCGGCCAAGACCCAGTCGGCGCTGCTGGAAGTGATGCAGGAGGGGCAGGTGACCATCGAGGGCCGGGCCTTTGTCCTGCCGCCGCCGTTCATGGCCCTGGCCACCCAGAACCCGGTCGAGCAGGAGGGCACCTACCCGCTGCCGGAAGCGCAACTGGACCGTTTCCTGCTGAAGGTGCTGATCGGCTACCCGAGGCCGGAGGACGAGGCGCGCATGGTCGCGCAGATCACCGGCGGCCGCGGCGGCGGCGATTTCGAACTGTCGCAGGTGCGGCGCGTGCTGGGCGCGCCCGAGCTGGCGGCGATGCAGCGCGGCGTGGCCCAGGTCGCGGTGGACCCGGCGGTGGTCGACTACGCGGTGCGCATCGCCACCGCGACCCGGCGCTGGCCGGGCATCGCCCTGGGGGCGGGGCCGCGCGGCAGCATCGCCCTGGTCCGCGCCGCGCGCGCGCAGGCGGTGCTGGGCGGGCGCGACTTCGCCACCCCGGACGACGTGCGCACGGTCGCGTTGCCGGCATTGCGCCACCGCATCGCGCTGGCGCCGGAACTGCAGATCGACGGGCAGTCGCCGGACGACGTGCTGCGCGCGCTGCTGGCCCGGGTGGAGGCGCCGCGGCAGTGAGCGGATCGCGGGCGATGGCCGCTGCGCAAGGCAGGCCGCGGATGCCGACGGCGCACGCCGCATGAGGCCCGCGCCGCCGCTGCTGGCGTTGCTGGGCCTGTGCGGCCTGGCCGGGCTGATGCCGGCGCTCGGCCTGGTGCCGGTGCCGGCGTGGTGGGCGCTGGTGGCGGCGATCGCGCTGCTGGCCGCCGTCGATGGCTTGCGCCTGGTGCGGTCGCCGACGCCGGCGGTGGTGCGCATGCTGCCCGACGCGCTGGCCGTGGGCGTGGCGCGCGAGGTCGAGATCGCATTGGAATCGCGCCGCCGCCTGCGCGTGGACGCGTTCGACCTGCACCCGCCCGACTGGCAGGCCGACGGCCTGCCGCGCCGTCTGCGGCTTCCGGCGGCCAGCCTCACCCGGTTCCGCTACCGGCTGCTGCCCGCCGCGCGCGGCCGCTTCGTGTTCGAGGGCGCGCACCTGCGCCTGCATTCGCCATGGCGATTGTGGACCGGCCTGCGCACCGCCGGCACCGCGCAGGAAGTGCGCGTCTACCCGGACTTCGCGCCGCTGGCCAGGCTGGCGCTGTTCAGCGCCGAACAGGCCTCGCTGCTGGTCGGCGCGCACCTGCGCCGGCGCCGCGGCGAGGGCACCGACTTCCGGCAGATGCGCGAGTACCGCGTCGGCGACAGCCTGCGCCAGGTGGACTGGAAGGCCACCGCCCGCGCGCGCAAGCTGATCTCGCGCGAGTACCAGGACGAGCGCAACCAGCAGTTGCTGCTGGTGGTGGACACCGGCCGGCGCATGCTCGCCAGCGAGGGCGGGCTGTCGCACTTCGACCATGCGCTCAATGCCGCGCTGGTGGTGGCCTGGCTGGCCCTGCGCCAGGGCGACGCGGTGGGCCTGATGGCCACCGGCGCAGACCCGCGCTGGGTGCGGCCGCGGCGCGGCCCGGCCGCACTGCAGGGCCTGCTGCGAGACAGCTACGACCTGCAGCCGCGGCCGGTGGCCACCGACTACCTGGCCATGGCCGAGGAACTGTCGCTGCGCCAGCGCCGCCGCGCGCTGGTGATGCTGGCCACCAACGTGCGCGACGAGGACGCCGACGATCTGCTGGCCGCCGTGCGCCTGCTCCAGCGCCGCCACCTGGTGTGCGTGGCCAGCCTGCGCGAGCGCGAACTCGACGAAGCGCTGGCGCGCGAGGTGGACGACCTGCCAGGCGCGATCGCCGCCGGGGCCACGGCGCGCTACCTGGCGCAGCGCGCGCAGGCGCACGATGCGCTGCGCCGGCAGCGGGTGATGACCCTGGACGTGGCCGCCGCCGAGCTGCCGGCGGCCCTGGTCGAGCGCTACCTGGCGGTCAAGCGCGACGGGTTGCTGTGACCTTCGCCCCGCAGGAAGAGCGCACGCGTGACCTCCTTCACTGGCGCCCGCCCCGGTTCCGGCGAGGATAGGGCCATACGACCGGAAGGAGGTGGAAACATGAGCAGCGGACAGGGTTCGACCGGCAACGTCATCGCCGCCATCTGCAGCTTCTTCGTGCCCGGGCTGGGGCAACTGGTGCAGGGCCGGGTACTGTCGGCCGTGTTCTGGTTCCTGGCCGCCTGCGCGGCCGGCGCGCTGACCTGGGTGCTGACGCTGTCGCTGTTTCCGTTCGGCTGGTTCGTGGTCAGCGTGCTGTCGTGCATCAGCGCGGCGGTCTATCGGCGCCCGGTGGGCTGAAGGGGCGGGCCCTGGCGGCCGGCATCGGGCATCTCCCCGATACCGGCCGTTGCGTTCAATCGGCCGAGCGCGCGGGCGATGCCGGCTCGACCCCCTTGCCCGTCGCCGCCCACCAGAGGCCCCCGTACAGGTGCTCCAGGTACAGCGGGTCGTCGTACAGCGCCGGGGTATGCCCCAGCGCGGTGGCGAACACGCGGCCGCCGTCGTAGGCGTGGTACCAGGCCACCGGGTGCTCGGCGCCCATGCCGCGCGCGGTCTGGCCGGGCCAGATGCGGGTGGGGTCGTAGCTGCGCTCGTCCACGCTCAGCACGGTACGCAGGCCCTCGACCAGCGGCGCGTCGAACTCGTACCACTCGTCGGTCCAGACCCAGCGCGCGGGCAGGCCGAAGGTAGCGGGGAAGGCGGCGTCCACCACCCGCACGGTGGCGGTCTGCACCATCGGGTG
The DNA here is from genome assembly GCF_014202435.1 of Pseudoxanthomonas broegbernensis. Taxonomy (GTDB): domain Bacteria; phylum Pseudomonadota; class Gammaproteobacteria; order Xanthomonadales; family Xanthomonadaceae; genus Pseudoxanthomonas; species Pseudoxanthomonas broegbernensis. The sequence goes on from NZ_JACHGU010000007.1 coordinate 30,592, forward strand.
GATGCGGAAGGCGCGGCCGACCAGCTTCTCGAACCAGGGCCAGTCGCCGGGCGGGCCGAAGATCATCGCCCGGTGCACGGCGACCACGCCGCCGCCGCCGCGCACGTAGGTTTCCAGGGCATCGCGTTGCTTGCCCTTGAGCGCGTCGCCGGGGGTGTTGAGCAGGACGATGGCCGCGTACGCCGACAGGTCCGCGTCGAACGGCGCGGTATTCCACGACCAGTCCAGGTCGAAGGCGTGCCGTTGCGCCATCCGCTCGAACTGCGGCTTGGCCACCACCGCGTAGTCGTGGTGGTAGCGGTTGGGGATGGCGACCACCAGCACCTTGAACTGGCCCTGGGCGAAGGCGGGAACGGCCAGCGTGGCGGCCAGCAGCAGGCAGGCGAGCAGGAAGCGTTTCATGCGGCCATGCTAGCCCGTCGCGGCCGCTGGCTGCACCGCGGCGATGCGCTCACCCGCGCGGCGGCGCGCGCATCGCCCGGCTCGCGCCCAGCGCCAGCAGGAACAGGCCCACGGCACTGGCGATGGCCAGCAGCACGAAGCTGACCTGCATCGCGGACACCAGCATGCCGTGGTCACTGAAGGGCCGGCCTTCGTCCACGGCGCGGGCGAGCAGCCAGCCGTGGATGGAGGTTCCGACCAGGCGCAGCAGGGTGGCGCCCAGCAGCAGGCCGATGCCGGACAGCGCCAAGGTCTGGCCCGGCGCCGGATGGGCGGTGCGCGGCCACAGCAGCGCCAGGCCGGCGGCGCAGGCCAGCAGCCAGGGAGACTGGTGGACGATGAGGCTCAACAGGTGCGGCAGTGCGTCTTCCATGAGGCAGGACCTCGTCGGGGCGCGGCGCCCGCGGCGCCGCAGGGGGTCACTCGGCGGTGACCAGGTTGTCGCCGCGCGCGCGCAGCGCCTCGTACACCGGGCCGGTGTCCGGACGCACGCCGTGCCACAGCTTGAAGCTCTCGGCGGCCTGCTCGACCAGCATGCCCAGGCCGTCGACCACGGTGCGGCAGCCGCCGGCCCGCGCCCAGGCCAGGAACGGGACCGCCACCTGGCCGTAGTTGACGTCCACCGCCAGGGTGCGGCTGTTGACCAGGGTGAAGGGCGCGCTGAAGCCGGCGCTGCCGTTGCGCCCGGCCGAGGTGGCGTTGACGATCAGCTCGAAGTCGCCCTGGTTGGACAGGTCGTTCCAGTAGCGCGAATGCGCGCGCTTGGGCTGGCCCAGCGCGTCGACCAGCGCATCGGCGCGCTCGGGCGTGCGGTTGACCACCACCAGCTCCAGGATGCCGGCGTCCAGCAGCGCCGGCGCCACCCCGCGCGCGGCCCCGCCGGCGCCCAGCAGCAGCGCGCGGCGGCCGCGCAGGTCCAGGCCGCGGCGGCCGGTGAGGTCGCGCACCAGGCCGGCGCCGTCGGTGTTGTCGCCGTGCCACTGGCCATCGTTGCGGACCAGGGTGTTGACCGCGCCGGCCAGGCGCGCGCGTTCGCTGACCTGCGTGCACAGGGCGAAGGCGGCCTCCTTCAGCGGCAGGGTGACGTTGCCGCCGCGCCCGCCGGCGGCGGCGAACGCCTCCAATATGGCCGCGAACCGTTCCGGCGGCGCGTCGATGGCGGCGTAGTCCAGGGCGATGCCGGTCTGCGCGGCGAAGGCGGCGTGGATGCGCGGGGAAAGCGAGTGGGAGATCGGATGGCCGAAGACGGCGTATCGGGAGGTGGGCGTTGGCATGCTTGCGATGGATCCCCAGGGGTCGGTTGAACCGGAGCGTGCACGGTGCGGCGCCTGTGCGCGGCGTTCGTCCGCAGTCTACTCCGCGCCCCGCACTTGCGGCTCAGCCTTCGCGCAGCCAGCGCGCCGCGTCCAGGGCGAAATAGGTCAGCACGCCGTCGGCGCCGGCGCGCTTGAACGCCAGCAGCGCCTCCAGCGTGCAGGCTTTCTCGTCCAGCCAGCCGTTGGCGGCGGCGGCCTTGAGCATCGCGTACTCGCCGCTGACCTGGTAGGCGAAGGTCGGCACGCCGAAGGCGTCCTTCACCCGGCGGATCACGTCCAGGTAGGGCAGGCCCGGCTTGACCATCACCATGTCCGCGCCCTCGGCGATGTCCAGCTCCACCTCCACCAGGGCCTCGTCGGAATTGGCCGGGTCCATCTGGTAGGTGAACTTGCCGCCCTTGCCCAGGCTGGCCGCGCTGCCCACCGCGCTGCGGAACGGGCCGTAGAACGCGCTGGCGTACTTGGCCGCGTAGGACATGATCCGGGTGTTGACGAAGCCGGCGTCCTCAAGCGCCTGGCGGATCGCGCCGATGCGCCCGTCCATCATGTCGGACGGCGAGAGGATGTCCGCGCCGGCGGCGGCGTGGGCCAGCGACTGCTTGACCAGCGCCTCGATGGTGGCGTCGTTGAGGATGTAGCCGTGCGCGTCGATCAGCCCGTCCTGGCCGTGGGTGGTGTACGGGTCCAGGGCCTGGTCGCTCATCACCCCCAGTTCGGGGAAGCGCGCCTTCAGCGCGCGGATCGCGCGCGGGACGATGCCGTCCTCGTCCCAGGCGATGCGGCCGTCGGCGGTCTTGGCCGACGGGTCGGGCACGCCGAACAGGTCGATCGCCGGCACGCCCAGTTCCAGCGCCTGCTCGGCCACGCGCAGCAGCTCGTCGATCGACAGCCGCTCCACGCCCGGCATCGAGGGCACCGGCACGCGGCCTTGTTCCTCGTGCACGAAGACCGGGTAGATCAGGTCGTCGGTCGTGAGCGCGTGCTCGCGCATCAGGCGGCGCGAGAACGCGTCGCGGCGCATGCGCCGCGGACGCTGGTAGGGGTAGGCCATGCCGGACTCCTTGCGGGTGGAACATGATACCGCCGGTGCCCGCGCGAGCCGGAGCCACGCCCGCGCCGCCGGCCGATGCGGCCTGTGAAGGCGGCGTCGCCGGAATGGCGGTTCGCGGCCGATTCACCGGCCGCGGCCGATGATGGCGCCGTCGCCACCGTGCCCGGGGTCCGCCATGCTTCGTCCCATTCTCGTACTTGCCGCCGTGCTGGCCCTGGCCGGTTGCGCCGGCATCTCCAAGGTCATGCTCGGCCCGGCCCGCGCGCCGGTGGACCCGTCGCAGGTGCAGGTCTACTCGGTGCCGCCGCCCGGGTCGCAGGACATCGCCCAACTGGAGGCCTCCAGCGCGGTCGGCTTCGGCACCCAGGGCCAGACCGACGCGGCGGTGGCGCGGCTCAAGCGCGAGGCCGCGGCGCTGGGCGCCAACGGCGTGGTGCTGATGGGCGTGGGCTCGTCCGGCTCGCCGGTGGGCATGTCGGTGGGCGCCGGAAGCTACGGCCGCCACAGCGCCGGCGGGCTCAGCGTGGGCATTCCCACGACGCAGAAGAAGGCGGCCGGGGTGGCCATCTGGGTGCCGCCGGGCGCGGTCGCGCCGCCGTTGCAGCCGGTGCCGTCACCGCAACCGCAGGACTAGCGCCGGGCCTCGCGGCCTTCGGGGACACCCATCGCCTTCGCGCGGGGGCGATGGCGATGCGCCGAAGGGTCGAAAGGCGCAGGCGCCCGCCTTCGGACCGCCGCGTCAGCGCCGCAGGCAGCGGGCGAAGAACGCCTCGGTGATGCGGTAGCGGTGCAGCGCATCCTTGCCGGTCAGGCCGTGCTTGGCGCCGGGGTAGGCCATCAGCTCGAACGGCTGGCCGCGCTGCTGCAGCGCGCCCATCACCGCGGTGGTGTTGGTGAACAGCACGTTGTCGTCGGCCATGCCGTGGACCAGCAGCAGCTTCGGCGCGTCCGCGCCGACCAGGCCGTCCACGTGGGCCAGCACGCGCGCGCCGCGGTAGCCGTCGGGGTTGGCGGCCGGCAGGCCCATGTAGCGCTCGGTGTAGTGGGTGTCGTACAGCGCCCAGTCGCTCACCGGCGCGCCGGCCGCGCCGCAGGCGTAGGCGTCGGTGCGGGCCAGCAGCATCAGGGTCATGTAGCCGCCGTTGGACCAGCCGTGCACGCCGATGCGCGCCGGGTCCACCCAGGGTTGCGACTCCAGCCACTCGATCCCGCGCAGTTGGTCGTCCACCTCCACCGTGCCCTGCCGGCCGTACAGGGCGCCGCCGAAGTCGTGGCCGCGGCGCGGGGTGCCGCGGTTGTCCAGCGAGAACACCGCGTAGCCGTGCTGGGCCAGGTACTGGTTGAACAGCGCGTCGCTGCGCCCCGGCCAGGCGCGGGTGACGGTTTGCGCGGCCGGGCCGCCATAGACGTAGACCACCACCGGGTATCGTTTCGCCGGGTCGAAGCCGGCCGGGGTGATGAGGCTGTAGTGCAGCGGGGTGGCGCCGTCGGCGGCGACCAGCGTGCCGTACTCCACCGGGCGCTGCGCGTCGCGGTAGCGCGCGTACGGATGGTCCGGGTCGGACAGTTCGTTGCGCAGCAGCGTGGCCAGGCGGGTGCCGTCGTTGCGCAGCAGTTCGATTTGCGGCGGGGTGGTTTCGTTGGACCAGGCATCGACGTAGACGCTGGCGTTGCGCGCGAAGCTGGCCGCGTGCGTGCCCGGCGCCTGCGACAGCCGCTGCACCGCGCCGCCGGCCAGCGGGACGCGGTAGACGTGCTTTTCCAGCGGCGAGTCGCGGGTCGCGGAGAACCAGGCGAAGCCGGCGCCGGCGTCCACTCCCAGCAGTTCGTCCACGTCCCAGTCGCCGGCGGTCAGCGGGGCGAGCGCGGCGCCGTCCTCCGTGGCCAGGTACAGGTGCTGGTGGCCGCTGCGCTCGGACGACCACAGGAAGCGGCCGTCGGGCAGGAAACGCAGGCTGTTGTGCAGCGGCACCCAGGTGGCCGAGGTCTCGGTGGCCAGGATGCGCTGGGCGCCGCCGGGCAGGGTGGCCTCGACCAGTTCCAGGGTCTTCTGGTCGCGCGACTGGCGCTGGAAGGTGAGCCGCTGCGGGTCGCGCCAGTCCACCCGGGCCAGGTAGATGTCCTGCTCGGGGCCGAGGTCGACCCAGCGCGGCTTCGCCCCGGCCCTGGGCGCGATCACGCCCAGTCTCACCCGCACGTTGGGCTCGCCGGCGGCGGGGTAGCGCTGTTCGATCACGTCGGTGCGGTCCGGGTAGACCTCGTAGCGCTTGCGCGCCGGCACCGGCGATTCGTCGATCCGGGCGAAGGCGATGGCCGAGTCGTCCGGCGCCCACCAGTAGCCGGTATGGCGGTCCATCTCCTCGTCGGCGACGAACTCGGCCACGCCGTTGCCGATGGCGTCGCCGCCGTCGCGGGTGAGGCGGCTCTCCTTGCCGGTGGCCAGGTCGATCGCCCACAGGTCGCGTTCGCGCACGAAGCTGGCGAAGCCGCCCCGGGGCGAGAGTTTGGGGTCGGTGGCGAAGCCGCCACCGGCGGTGAGCCGGCGCACGGCTTCGGCGCCGGATTTGTCCAGGTCGTACAGGTACAGTTCGCCGCCCAGCGGGAACAGCAGCGATCGCGCATCCGGCGCCCACTGGTAGTCGACGATGCCCGAGTAGGCGGCGATGCGCTGGCGCTCGCGGCGAGCCTTCTCGGCATCGCTGAGGGTCTCGGCGCCGGGCAGGACCACGGTCGAATCCACCAGCAGGCGGGTCTGGCCGCTGGCGACGTGGTACTCCCACAGGTCGAGGCGGGTGCGGTCGCTGTCCTTGCCGCGCAGGAAGGTCACGCGACTGCCGTCGGGGGCGACCCGCGGCTTCATCAGGGTCGGGCCGGACAGCGGCGCGTTGCCGGTGATCGCTTCGAGGGTGAGTTTCTCGGGTGCGGCGTGCACGACAGGGGCGGCGGGCAGGGTCACGGCGAGGGCGAGCAGCAGCGGGCAGAGGGCCGGAGAGAGCAGTGAAAGGCGCATGCGGGCATCCGGGAAGAGATCATGCGGGCATTGTAGGCCGGGGCGGAAGAAGCGCCGGATGGAGGCGCAGGCATGAGGCGCGAAGGTCGTCCGCCAGCGGCGGCGGGTCCGATGAATGGGTGCGGCCGCACCGTCCTCTACGTCCATGCGGATCAGCTTGTGCGGCTAGGTGAGCAAGTACGTCGCAGTCGCGGTGGCCGGCCCCGGGCTTGCGTGCGCGTTGAGATCTCCCCCTGCGGCGAGTCTTCGCGAGAACCGTCCAAGCCGACGCCGCCTCGCGGCGCGGCTTGACTCCACGGTTCGCCTCGTGGCTTCGCAGGTGTTCTGCCAGAAGCGGCGTTATCCACGCCCGGTGCTCACCGCCCGAACAACTGCTTGCGCTGCTCCTCCGTGAGTGGCTTGCCCGCGTCCGGGTTCACCTGCTTGGCCAAGGCGTAGGCGCGCACGGTCGCCGGCCGTGCGGCGATGGCGGCATGCCAGCGGCGCACTTCCGGGTACGGCTCCAGGTCCAGCGGGGTGGGGTAGGGATTGATCCACGGGTAGGCGGCCATGTCGGCGATGGTGTAGTCGTCGCCGGCGATGAAGGCGCGGCCGGCCAGGCGCCGGTCCAGCACGCCCAGCAGGCGCTGCACCTCGCGGGTGTAGCGGTCGACGGCGTAGTCGATCCTCTCCGGGGCGTAGGTGGTGAAGTGGCCGTACTGGCCGGTCATCGGGCCCAGGCCGGCCATCTGCCACATCAGCCATTGGTCGACCTCCACTTTCTGGCGCACGTCGGCGCCGAAGAAGCGGCCGGTCTTGTCGGCCAGGTACAGCAGGATCGCGCCGGATTCGAACACGCTCAGCGGGGCGCCGCCATCGGCCGGGGCGCGGTCGACGATCGCCGGCATCTTGTTGTTGGGCGAGAACGCCAGGAAGTCCGCCTGGAACTGGTCGCCCTTGCCGATGTCCACCGGCTTGAGGGTGTAGGGCAGGCCGGCTTCTTCGAGGAACAGGGTGATCTTGTGGCCGTTGGGGGTGGGCCAGTAGTACAGGTCGATCATGGGGGCGGCTCCTGCGTCGGGGGAACGGCCAGTTTAGAGCGGCCGCGCTTGGCAGCCGCGGCGCCGGTCGTTAACCTGCGCCGTCTTTTTCGCAACGCAGCGTCCCATGTCTCAGCCCTCCGTCCCGACCTCTGTCGCCGGCACCCACCGCCTGAGCCCGCTGTCCACCCTGATCTTTGCCTCGCGCTGGCTGCAGTTGCCGCTGTACCTGGGGCTGATCGTGGCCCAGTGCGTGTACGTGTTTCTGTTCGGCAAGGAGCTGTGGCACCTGATCCACGACGCGCCGGCGATGGGCGAGCAGCAGATCATGCTGCTCGTGCTGGGGCTGATCGACGTGGTGATGATCTCCAACCTGCTGGTGATGGTGATCGTCGGCGGCTACGAGACCTTCGTCTCGCGCCTGCGCCTGGAGGGGCACCCGGACCAGCCGGAATGGCTGAGCCACGTCAACGCCTCGGTGCTGAAGGTGAAGTTGGCGATGGCCATCATCGGCATCTCCTCGATCCACCTGCTCAAGACCTTCATCGCCGCCGGCACGCTCAACGGCCTGCCGTTCTGCCCGCCGGAACTGGTGGCCACCGCCGCCTCCAACGTGGGCGCGGCGCGCTGCACCGCGCTGACCACCGACGGCGTGCTGTGGCAGACGGTGATCCACATCGTGTTCATCCTCTCGGCGCTGGGCATCGCCTGGACCGACAAGCTGATGACCCACACCAGCGCCAAGCGCGAGCAGGCCGTGCACTGAGCCATCGCTTCGCAGGGGCGCCCTTGGGCGCGCGAGGCCCTTCCCTGGGCGCCTGGGCATCGCGCCCAATAGTGCTCCTGCGCGACAGGCGGCCGCGGTTTTTTTGCGGGGACCGCGGCGCACCGCCGGTAGAATGGTGCGCATGGATGTCTCCCACCTGCTCGATGACCTCAACGTCGCCCAGCGCGAGGCCGTGTCCGCCCCGCCGGGGCACTACCTGGTGCTGGCCGGCGCCGGTTCCGGCAAGACCCGGGTCCTGACCCATCGCATCGCCTGGCTCAACGAGGTCCAGGGCGTGCCGGCGCACGGCATCCTCGCCGTCACCTTCACCAACAAGGCCGCCGGCGAGATGCGCGCGCGCGCCGACGCGCAGTTGCGTCATGGCGCGCGCGGGATGTGGATCGGCACCTTCCACGGCATCGCCCACCGCCTGCTGCGCCTGCACTGGAACGAGGCGCGCCTGCCCGAGTCGTTCCAGGTGCTCGACAGCGACGACCAGTTGCGCCTGGTCAAGCGCGTGGCCCAGCAACTGGAGCTGGACGACGGTCGCTTCCCGCCGCGCCAGATCGCTTGGTGGATCAACGCGCAGAAGGACGAGGGCCGGCGCCCGCACCACATCCAGCCCGGCGAAGACCCCTGGACCGATGCCCTGCGCCGCGCCTACGCGCTGTACCAGGAGCGCTGCGACCGCGCCGGCCTGGTCGACTTCGCCGAGCTGCTGCTGCGCGCGCACGAGCTGCTGCGCGACACCCCGGCGCTGCTGGCCCACTACCGCACCCGCTTCGGCGACCTGCTGGTGGACGAGTTCCAGGACACCAACGCGATCCAGTACGCCTTCATCCGCGTGCTGGCCGGCCCCGCTGCTGATGGGAGCGGTGGCCGGGTGTTCGTGGTCGGCGACGACGACCAGGCCATCTACGGCTGGCGCGGGGCCAAGGTGGAGAACGTGCAGCAGTTCCTCAAGGACTTCCCCGGCGCGAAGACCATCCGCCTGGAGCAGAACTACCGCTCCTCCGCCAACATCCTGGGCGCGGCCAACGCGGTGATCGCGCACAACCCCGGCCGCATCGGCAAGCAGTTGTGGACCGACAGCGGCGAGGGCGAGCCGGTGGACGTGTACGCGGCCTACAACGAGATGGACGAGGCCCGCTTCGTGGTCGAGCGCATCCGCCAGTGGGTGCGCGACGGCGGGAGCTGGCGCGAGGCGGCGGTGCTCTACCGCAGCAACGCGCAGTCGCGCGCGCTGGAGGAGGTGCTGCTGGCCGAGCAGGTGCCGTACCGGGTGTACGGCGGCATGCGCTTCTTCGAGCGTGCCGAGGTCAAGGACACCCTGGCCTACCTGCGCCTGGTCGCCAGCCGCGCCGACGACGCGGCGTTCGAGCGCGCGGTCAACACCCCGGCGCGCGGCATCGGCGACCGCACCCTGGACGAGGTGCGCCGGCGCGCGCGCGCGGCGGAAGTCTCGCTGTGGCAGGCCGCCGCCTCGCTGGTGTCCGAGAACGCCTTGGCCGCGCGCGCGCGCAACGCGGTGGCCGGCTTCCTCGGCCTGATCGAGGCGCTGGACGCGGAGACCACCGACCTGGACCTGAAGGACCGCGTGGACCACGTGCTCGGCCGCTCCGGCCTGCGCGAGCACTGGTCCAGCGAGGCGCGCGGCCAGCTCGACGCCGAGTCGCGCCTGGAGAACCTGGACGAACTGGTCTCGGTGGCCTCGCGCTTCTCCCGCGCCGAGCTGGACGACGACCAGGAAAGCATGAGCGAGCTGGTCGCCTTCCTTTCCTATGCGGCGCTGGAGGCCGGCGAGGGCCAGGCCCAGGCCGACGAGGACGGGGTGCAGTTGATGACCCTGCACTCGGCCAAGGGCCTGGAGTTCCCGCTGGTGTTCCTGGTGGGCGTGGAAGAGGGCGTGTTCCCCAGCTCCAAGTCGCTGGAGGAGGACGGCCGCCTGGAGGAGGAGCGCCGCCTGGCCTACGTCGGCATCACCCGCGCCCGGCAGAAGCTGGTGCTGGCGTATGCGGAGAGCCGGCGCATCCATGGCATGGACATGTACGGCATGCCCTCGCGCTTCCTGCGCGAGATCCCCGGCCACCTGCTCAACGAGGTGCGGCCGCGGGTGCAGGTGGCCCGGCCGATGGCCGCGCCGCCGCGCGTGTCCCATCCGGCGCTGGAGGTGCCGGTGCTGAAGCTGGGCCAGGGCGTGATGCATGCCAGCTTCGGCCGCGGCGTGGTCACCGACTACGAGGGCAGCGGCGCGCATGCGCGGGTGCAGGTGAACTTCGACGAGGCCGGCAGCAAGTGGCTGGTGCTGGCCTTCGCCAGGCTGCAGCCGCTGTGATGGCGCGCGTTCGGCGTTAGCGCCGCCGCCGCGCGTTCGGGTCCAATGCGGGCGCTGCGCCCTGCGTACCGTTCCGAAGCCACGTGCGGCCGATGCGCGGCATGGCGGCCGGCTCCCGCATCCCCTTCCAGACGCCGGCTTCAGCCGGCGACCGCCATGCCCGGGCACCGGGCACCGCCTTCTCCAAGCCAAAGGTTCCGCCGTTGCCTGCCGGCGCCGGCGGGTGTGCAATGGGTCCACGCCCGCCGTGGAGCCCGCCATGTACGACCGCATCCTGATCGCCACCGATGGTTCGGAGCTGGCCGGCAAGGGCCTGGCCCATGGCCTGCGCCTGGCCGCCGCGTTGGGCGCGCCGGTGGTGGCGCTGACCGTGACCGAGCCGTGGATGCCCGCCTTCGACGACGCGCTGGCGCTGACCGCCGATGCGGGGCTGAGGCAGGAATACCGGCGCGGCTGCGCGGACGCCGCGCAGCGCATCCTCGGCGATGCGCAGGCCCGGGCCGCGGCGGCGGGGGTGGCCTGCGAGGCCGTGCACGTCCCCGATGGCTGGCCGTCCGACGTCATCGTCGAGGCCGCGGTCGAGCACGGCGCCGGGCTGGTGGTGATGGCCTCGCACGGCCGCCGCGGGCTGGGCCGGGCGCTGCTGGGCAGCCAGACCCAGGCGGTGCTGTCGCATTCGAGCGTGCCGGTGCTGGTGGTGCGCTGAGCGTGGCGGAAGCGCCGAGTGGCGGGACGGGGCCGCCGACTGAAGCCGGCTCCTGCAAGGCCATATCCGGCGGCGGGGTTCGACCGCCCGCTACGCCGCGCCGGACAGGTGCTCGTACAGGATCGCCGCGCCGACCGCGATCATGATCGCGCCGCCGGCGATCTCGGCGCGCTTGCCCGCCAGGGTGCCCAGCACGCGGCCCAGCATCACCCCGGTGGTGACCATGGCCAGCGTGCACAGGCCGATGACCGCGGCCACCAGCACGATGGGCGCATCGAGGAAGGCCAGGCTCACGCCCACCGCCATCGCATCGATGCTGGTGCCCAGGCCGGTGGCGGCCAGGCTCCAGAAGCCGTGGTGGCGTGGAGCGCGGTCGTCCGCGCTGTCGGGCCGCAGGCCGTTCCACAGCATGTGCAGGCCGAGCAAGGCCAGCACGGTGAAGGCGATCCAATGGTCCCAGGCGGTGATGTAGCGCGCGGCCGCCGTGCCCAGCAGCCAGCCGATGAGGGGGGTGACCGCTTCGATCGCACCGAAGATCAGGCCGGCGCGCAGGGCCTCGGAAAGGCGCGGTCGGCGCATGGCCACGCCCTTGCCCACGGCGGCGGCGAAGGCATCCGTGGACATGGCCAGGCCGATGAGCAGAATGGAGAGCGGGGTCATGGGGACTACCGGGCCGGGCATAGACGCGGTCTGCCGGCGCCCAGCCAAGGACGCACCGACAGACCGTTGGTCTCGCCAACCCGGCGGGTGTCCGCACCACGGCCGCACAGGGCCGAGCATGTTGACGCGGACGCTGCGCGTGGATGCGCGCGGCAGGCTACTCCCCAAGGGGCTGCGCAGGATAGCACGTGCCTCCAGTCCCTGAATACGCGACGCGGGCCGGCGCGGGCGGGAATCCGCCGGCCGTGCACGCTCCCTGTCCGGCCCTGGGCGCTAGGATCGTCCCGGCCGCTCCGTGCCGCCAGCCCAGGGAGTCAGACCATGCACTCGCACCCGCGCCGCCGGTTTCTTCTCGGTTCCGCATTCGCCGCCTCCGCCGCCGGCCTCGGCCTGGCCGGGGGGCCGGCGCGCCTGCTGTTCGCCGCCACGCCCGCCGCCGCGCCGCTGCTCACCCGGCCCATCCCGTCCAGTGGGCAACGCCTGGCGGTGATCGGCGCCGGCACTTCCGGCAGCTACGACGTGGAATGGGACACGCCCGAATACGCGCAACTGCAGGAAGTGGTGAAGCGGTTCTTCGACGGCGGCGGCAGGCTCATCGACACCGCGCCCAACTACGGCCGTTCCGACGTGGTGCTGGGCCGGCTGCTGGCCGATGGCGACTGGCGCGAACGCTGCTTCCTGGCCACCAAGATTGCCGCCGACAGCGTGCAGGACGCCCAGGCGCAATGGGCGCAGTCCCTGCGTCGGCTGCGCACCGATCGGGTGGAACTGCTGCAGGTCCACAACCTGCGCCACTGGCGGCGGCAACTGCCGTATGCGCGCGAGCTGCAGGCACAGGGCGGCACGAAGTACGTGGGCGTGACCCACTACACCGATGCCGGCCTGCCGGAACTGGAGCGCGTGCTGCGCAGCGAGAAGCTGGACTTCGTCCAGATCCACTATTCGGTCAATTCGCCCGGCGCGGCGAAGACGGTGCTGCCGCTGGCCCGCGACAAGGGCGTGGCGGTGATCGTCAACCGCGCATTCGACGACGGCCGCCTGTTCGCCCAGGTGAAGGACGCGCCGCTGCCGGCCTGGGCCACCGAGGCCGGGGTGGGCTCGTGGGCGCAGATGTTCCTGAAGTTCGCCATCAGCCACCCGGCGGTGACCGTGGTGATCCCGGCCACCGGCAAGCCCGAGCGCCAGACCGACCAGCTCAAGGCCGGCACCGGGCCACTGCTCAGCCAGGCCCAACAGCAGGAACTGATGCGGCGGTTCGCCGGCTGAGGCCGGCCGATGAACGCCACCGCGCCCGGCCCGGCGATGCGCGCGTGCGCCGGCGGGCTCGCCGGGGCCGCTGCTCAGCGCGGTGCTGGTGCGGCCGCCGGCTTCCTGTGGCTGGCGGCCGCGCCGGTGTTCGCGGTGTTCGTGGTGGCGAGGGTCATCGGCGCCGGCATCGCCTTGGCCTGGGCCGGCACCGGCCTGGCGCTCGGCGCGCAGCGCCGCCGCGAGGCCCCCGCGCCCGCCACCCCGTAGGCGCCGGCTTCAGCCGGCGACAGTCGCCGGAGGGTGCCGGCCGTTCGCCCTCCGGTCCCGCAGGCGAACGGTCATTCCTCCCGCGGCTCGGCCTCCAGCTTCAGGAAGCCGCCCGATTGGCGCTGCCACAACTGCGCGTACAGGCCGCCGTGCGACAGCAGTTCCTCGTGCGTGCCCTGCTCGACGATGCGGCCCTGGTCCATCACCACCAGCCGGTCCATCGCCGCGATGGTCGACAGGCGGTGGGCGATGGCGATCACGGTCTTGCCCTGCATCAGCCGATACAGGTTCTCCTGGATCACCGCCTCCACTTCCGAGTCCAGCGCCGAGGTGGCCTCGTCCAGCACCAGGATCGGCGCGTTCTTCAGCAATACCCGGGCGATGGCGATGCGCTGGCGCTGGCCGCCGGACAGCTTGACCCCGCGTTCGCCCACCTGGGCGTCGTAGCCGCGCCGGCCGTGGGCGTCGGCCAGTTCCTGGACGAACTCGTGCGCGTTGGCCTGGCGCGCGGCCTCGACCATCTCCGCGTCGCTGGCGTCCGGGCGGCCGTAGAGGATGTTCTCGCGCACCGAGCGGTGCAGCAGCGAGGTGTCCTGGGTGACCACGCCTATCGCCGCGCGCAGCGAGTCCTGGGTGACCGTGGCGATGTCGGTGCCGTCGATCCGGATGGCGCCGCCCTCGCGGTCGTAGAAGCGCAGCAGCAGGTTGACCAGGGTCGACTTGCCCGCGCCGGAGCGGCCCACCAGGCCGACCTTCTCGCCCGGGCGCACGTGCAGGTCCAGGCCCTCGATCACCCCGCCCTGCTTGCCGTAGTGGAAGGTCACGCGGTCGAAGCGGATGTCGCCGCGCACCGGGCCGTGCGCCGCCAGCGGCCGGGCATCCGGCGCGTCGTCCACCGTGGCCGGCAGGGCGATGGAGTTGATCCCGTCCTGCACCGTGCCGATGTTCTCGAACAGCGCCGACATCTCCCACATGATCCACTGCGACATGCCCATCAGCCGCAGCACGAAAGCGATGGCCACGGCGATGGCGCCCACGCTGGCCGCATCCTGCATCCACAGGCCGATGCCGGTGGCCGCCACCGCGAACAGCAGCAGCATGTTCAGCGCGTCGTTGCTGACGTTGACGAAGGTGACCAGGCGCATCTGCCGGTGCACCGTGCCCAGGAAGTGCTCCATCGAGTCGCGCGCGTAGGATTCCTCGCGGCGCGAATGCGAGAACAGCTTGACCGTGGCGATGTTGGTGTAGCTGTCCACGATGCGCCCGGTCATGGTCGAGCGCGCGTCGGCCTGGGACTGGGCGATGCGGTTGAGGCGCGGGATCGCGTAGCGCAGCAGCGCCGCGTAGGCGACCAGCCAGCCCGCGAACGGCAGCATCAGGCGCCAGTCGGCGGCGGCGGCCACCAGCAGCGCGCCGCCGAAGTACACGACCACGTAGTTGCCCACGTCCAGCAGCTTGATCACCGTCTCGCGCACGGCGAGGGAGGTCTGCATCAGCTTGGTGGCGATGCGCCCGGCGAACTCGTCCTGGAAGTAGCCCATCGACTGCCGCAGCAGGTAGCGATGCACCCGCCAGCGGATCCGCATCGGGAAGTTGCCCAGCAGGGTCTGGTGGATGACCAGCGCGCTGAGCAGGTTCAGCACCGGCATCGCCACCAGCACCACCAGCGCCATCAGCACGAACTTCCAGCCCTCCTCGGCCAGGAAGGTGGCCGGGGTGTGGCTGGAGAGGCGGTCGACGATCGAGCCGGTGAACGCGTACAGCGACACTTCGGTGATGGCGATGGCCGTGGTCAGCACCGCCATCAGCGCCAGCCACGGCTCGGTGCCGCGGGTGTAGTGGCGGCAGAACGCGTACAGCGCGCGCGGCGGCTGGGTCACCGGCGCGGGCGGGTACGGGTCGATGCGGCGCTCGAACCAGCCGAACAGGGCGCGGCGGCGGGTATTGCGCGGCGCGGGGGAGGCGTTCGTGTCCATGGGTCGATCGTGGGGCCGCTCGGGCCGGTTCATGGTGGGATGGGGTTGCGGCCGGGGCACCGGGCGGCGCGGCCGGGCAACCGTGTCGCTGGCGGGAGCGGCGGGGGCCGCGGCGCTTCTTCGGCAGAGGGGCCGCGGGGCCGGCCGTCTTCACGGCGACGGAGCGCTACCTGGCGCGGCCGCGCCGCGCTGGCGGCGGCGATGGGCCGGATCGCTCACCACTGGAACAGCTTCCAGTAGACCTGCGGCAACCGCTCGCGGTCGTCGGCATCCAGCGTGCCGTCGCCGTCGCGGTCGTACAGGTAGTAGGCCGGGCCGCGCAGCGGGGTGATCTTCACCATGCGCAACTGGCTGCCGACGCGGTATTCCTCCAGCACGTCGCCGTTGTCCAGGGTGCGGGCGGCGACCTCGGCCCCGCGTACGTCCACCGGCGCATCGCCGGTCGTGGCGCAGCCGCCCAGGGACAGGAGCGCGGCCAGCGCCGCGGTGGACAGGATCGACATGCGCATGGCGGTGCCTCCGTGGGGGATGCGGGCATTATGCGGCAGGCACCGCCCGGGCAGGCCAGCGGATGCGGAGGCGGGCGGGCGGCGTCGGCGGCCGTCGCCGCGGTCGGCGGCGGTGCACGGCCGCTTCCGCCGCGGCCCGGGCCCGCGCCGCTAGAATGCCGGGATGACGCGCCTCGTACTGATCGACGGTTCCAGCTACCTCTACCGCGCCTTCCACGCCTTGCCGCCGCTGACCAACTCGGCCGGCGAGCCGACCGGCGCGCTGTTCGGCGTGGTCAACATGCTGCGTGCCACGCTGAAGGAGCGGCCCGACCACATCGCCTTCGTCGTCGACGCGCCCGGCAAGACCTTCCGCGACGACCTGTACCCGCAGTACAAGGCCAACCGCCCGCCGATGCCCGACGAGCTGCGCGCGCAGGTGCAGCCGATGTGCGAGATCGTGCACGCGCTGGGCATCGACATCCTGCGGGTGGAGGGCGTGGAGGCCGACGACGTGATCGGCACCCTGGCGGTGCGCGCGGCCGATGCCGGCATGGAGGTGACCATCTCCACCAGCGACAAGGACTTCGCCCAACTGGTGCGCGAGCCCGGCGTGGGCGGTGGCTCGGTGGCGCTGGTCAACACCATGAGCGGCAGCCGGATGGACTCGGACGCGGCGGTGGCGGAGAAGTTCGGCGTGCCGGCCGCGCGCATCGTCGACCTGCTGGCGCTGATGGGCGATGCCGTGGACAACGTGCCCGGCGTGGACAAGTGCGGGCCCAAGACCGCGGCCAAGTGGCTGGGCCAGTACGGCTCGCTGGACGGGGTGATGGGCAACGCCGCCGCGATCAAGGGCAAGATCGGCGAGAACCTGCGCGCGGCGCTGGAACGGCTGCCGCTCAACCGCACCCTGGTGACGATCAAGACCGACGTGGCCCTGGAGTGCACGCCCCAATCGCTGCGCCTGCGCGAGCCGCACGTGGACGACCTGCGCGCGCTGTACACGCGCTACGGCTTCAACCAGGCGCTGAAGGAACTGGAGGCCGGCTCGGTGGCCGCGGGCGCCGGGATCGCCGCGGTGGCGGAGAAGGAACCGGGACGCGCGCGCAGCAGCGGGTTCGTCGCCGCCCAGGTGGCCGTGCCGGAAGGGCTCGATCCGGCCCTGGCCACGCCCGGCCGGTACGAGGCGGTGACCGAGGCCGGGCACCTGGAAGCCTGGATCGCCGTGCTGCGCAATGCAGGCCGCTTCGCCTTCGACACCGAGACCGACAGCCTGGACCCGATGCGCGCCAACCTGGTGGGCCTGAGCTTCGCCGCCGAACCGGGCCGCGCCGCCTACGTGCCGCTGGGCCACGACTACCCCGGCGCGCCGCCGCAACTGGACCGCGCCCGCGCGCTGGACCTGCTGCGCCCGCTGCTGGAGGACGCCTCGGTGGCAAAGCTGGGCCAGCACGGCAAGTACGACCTGCACGTGATGCGCCGCCACGGCGTGGCCCTGGCCGGCTACGCCGACGACACCCTGCTGGAGAGCTTCGTGCTGGAGTCGGGCAATGCCCGCCACGACATGGACAGCCTGGCCCGGCGCCACCTGGGCTACGAGACCAAGAAGTACGAGGAGGTGGCCGGCAAGGGCGCCAAGCAGATCCCGTTCTCCCAGGTGTCGGTCGAGGACGCCACCTTCTACGCGGCCGAGGATGCGGACATCACCCTGCGCCTGCACCGCGTGCTGGCCCCGCGCCTGGCCGCCGAGCCGGCGCTGGAGGCGGTGTACCGCGACATCGAGATGCCGCTGGTGCCGGTGCTGGAGCGCATCGAGGCCAACGGCGTGAAGGTGGACGTGGACGAACTGCGCCGGCAGAGCGCGGACCTGTCCCGGCGCATGCTCGCCGCCCAGCAGCGCGCCACCGAGCTGGCCGGCCGCGCCTTCAACCTGGATTCGCCCAAGCAACTGTGCGCGCTGCTGTTCGAGGAGCTGAAGCTGCCGGCGCTGGTGAAGACCCCCAAGGGCCAGCCCTCGACCAACGAGGAGGCGCTGGAGGCCATCGCCGACCAGCACGAGCTGCCGCGGGTGATCCTGGAATACCGCGGCCTGGCCAAGCTGCGCGGCACCTACACCGACAAGCTGCCGGAGATGGTCGACCCGGACACCGGCCGGGTCCACACCAGCTACCACCAGGCCGGCGCGGCCACCGGGCGGCTTTCCTCGTCCGACCCGAACCTGCAGAACATCCCCATCCGCACCGAGGACGGCCGCCGCATCCGCCGCGCCTTCGTCGCCCCGCCCGGGCGCAAGCTGGTGGCCTGCGACTATTCGCAGATCGAGCTGCGGATCATGGCCCACCTCTCGCAGGATGCCGGCCTGCTGCGCGCCTTCGAATCCGGCGCCGACATCCACCGCGCCACCGCCGCCGAGGTGTTCGGCCGGCCGCTGGAGGAGGTGACGGCCAACGAGCGGCGCGCGGCCAAGGCGATCAACTTCGGCCTGATGTACGGCATGGGCGCCTTCGGCCTGGCCCGGCAACTGGGCATCGGCCGCGGCCAGGCTCAGGACTACATCGCCCTGTACTTCAGCCGCTACCCGGGCGTGCGCGACTACATGGAGCGCACCCGCGAGCAGGCGCGCGAGCACGGCTACGTGGAGACGGTATCCGGCCGGCGCCTGTACCTGGAGTACATCCGCGGCGGCACCCAGGCCCAGCGCGCCGGCGCCGAGCGCGCGGCGATCAACGCGCCGATGCAGGGCACGGCGGCGGACATCATCAAGCGGGCGATGGTGGAGGTGGACGGCTGGCTGGCCGGCCAGCGCGACGCCTCGGGCCGGAGTCCGGCGCTGATGATCCTGCAGGTGCACGACGAACTGGTGTTCGAGGCCGACGAGGCCTTCGTGCCGGCCCTGCTGGAGGGAGTGGGCGAACGCATGGTATCGGCCGCAAGACTGACTGTCCCACTGGTGGTGGACAGCGGTGTGGGCGACAACTGGGACGAGGCGCATTGAGCCTGGAATCAAGCGTTTGCGCGTTTTTTCGCGATGGCCGTCACAGTACGGAAATCGTGAGGGTGACAGGCGAATGAACCCATCCTAAATCTTCCCGTTTTCCGACCGGTTTCTTCACGAACCATCAATGCTCCGAGTGGTCATATAGCTCGCGACAGGTGCAATGCCTGTCGTGGATCTTCTCCCTTCCCCTGGAGTGGATCTATGGAACGGGGGCTCCTCCCCAAGTCGCCGTTCCCTGGCCCCGTCGACCTCCCCCTGGTCGGCGGGGCTTTTTTATTTGTGCTCCGCCGCCGGCTGCCCTGGAAAGCAGGGTCGGCCTCGCCGGCGCCGAAGCTCACGTGGCCGTCCGCCGCGCCGGGGCCGGGACTTGTAGGGCCGGCTTCAGCCGACGACCGCCATGCCAGCATGCCGGCCATCCGTTACTCGCGTTACTCGCCGTGTCCCGGCTGAAGCCGGCCCCTACAAAAGGGATTGCGGACCCGCAGGTCGTGAAAGGAGCGGATGCAGACCGCCCCGGCCGCTATTCGGCCAGCCAGTCGCGCGGGACCAGGTAGTCCTGCAGCCGCGCCTCGGCGCTGCCCGCTCCCGGTTGGTAGCCGTATTCCCAGCGCACCCGCGGTGGCAGGCTCATCAGGATGGATTCGGCGCGCCCGCCGCTCTGCAGGCCGAACAGGGTGCCGCGGTCGTAGACCAGGTTGAACTCGACGTAGCGGCCGCGCCGGTAGAGCTGGAACTCGCGCTCGCGCTCGCCGTAGGGCGTGTCCCGGCGTCGCTCGACGATGGGCAGATAGGCATCGAGGAAGCCGTCGCCGACCGCGCGCAGGTAGGCGAAGTCGCGCCCGAAGTCCTCGTGCAGGTCGTCGAAGAACAGCCCGCCCACGCCGCGGGTCTCGTTGCGGTGCCTGAGGAAGAAGTAGTCGTCGCACCAGCGCTTGTGCTCGGCGTAGCGCTGCGGGCCGTAGGGCGCGCACAGGCCGGACGCGGTGCGGTGCCAGTGGGCCACGTCCTCGTCGAAGGGGTAGAACGGGGTCAGGTCGAAGCCGCCGCCGAACCACCAGGCCACCGTTTCCCCCTCGCGCTCGGCGCGGAAGTGGCGGACGTTGGCATGGGTGGTGGGCAGGTAGGGATTGCGCGGATGGAACACCAGCGACACCCCGGCCGCGCGCCAGGACGCGCCGGCCAGCTCCGGCCGTGCCGCGCTGGCCGAGGGTGGCAGGCGGCTGCCGGACACGTCGGAGAACCCGATGCCGGCCTGCTCGAACACCGCGCCCTCGCGCAGCACCCGGGTGCGCCCGCCGCCGGCATGCCCGCCGCCGCCGTCCGGGGTGCGGGTCCAGGCGTCCTCGGCGAAGCGGGCCTGGCCGTCGGCCGCCTCGATGGCCGCGCAGATGCGATCCTGCAGGCCGGTCAGATAGTCGCGTACGGCGTCGAAGTTCGGGTTCATGCCGGCATTCTAGCCGGGCCCCCGCAGCCTCCCTTGATCGCGATCAAGCGGCCGGGCGGCGGAATTCGTCGCGCGCCGGCGCCGTGCACAGCTTCCAGGCGATCCAGCCGTGCAGCACCGCGAAGGCCACCGCGCCGACCAGGCCGGTGACGTAGGAGAGATAGCGGCTGGCCTGCATCTGGGCCAGGAATTCGCGGCCCTCCGGAGTGTCGATCATGTCCGCGGGGAACATCGCCTGCAGGGTGTCGAACACGTGGCCGATGGCGGCCAGGCCGGCGAAATTGAGCACCGCACCGCCGACCAGGAAGGCGATGAAGGTCCAGCGTGCCCATTCCCGGCGCCTCAGCAGGCCCCAGGAGGCGGCCAGGAACAGCGCCGACAGCAGCAGGCACAGCAGAGAGAGCGCCAGGCGCCATTCCAGCACCCAGACCACCCCGGCCGGCACCTCCGGCCGCTGCGCCAGCGTGGCCACCGCCGCATCCGGCATCAGCAGCGCCAGCAACGCCTGCGCCGCCGAGCCGGCCACGCCCAGCGCGCCCAGCAGCAGCGAGATCTTGGCCATCACGGTGACGAAGCCGGCGCGCGGCAGCGGAGGCGGGACGGTCATGGGCGATCCTGCACGGGCATGGGGACGTGCGCGGCATTGTGCCGGGCCGGCACGGGAGCGGGTATCCCGGCGGGCGGCTTGCCTGCGCCGCCCCGTGCCGCCAAGCTAACCGGCAACACAGGCAGGCGCCGCGCCTGCCGCAGGGGGAGCGGGCAAACCGCCGATGTCAGCCGTCATCCAGATTCACGCCCAGGCCACCGGCCGCCTGCCGCTGGCCAGCGGCGATCCCGACCGCGTCCTGGTCTTCGGCGGCGGTGCCGCGCCGGTACGGCTGGGCGGCTTCCTGGCGCAGGCGCACGCCCTGGCCGCGCGCCTGCCCGAGGGACGCCACATGGTCCCCCTGGTCGAGGACCGCCACCGTTTCCTGCTGGCGTTCTGCGCCGCTGCGCTGCGCGGGCAGTCATTGCTGCTGCCGCCCTCGGGCGCGCCCGGCACGGTGGCCGAGATCCTGCGGACCCATGCCGCCGCGGGCGCGTACGGCCTGGGCGGGACGCCACTGGAACCGCCGGCCCGGCACGTCCCTTTGCCCGACCTGGGGCAGGCTGCGCCCTGTAATGGGGTGCCGCAGGTCGAGGCCGCCGCGCTGGCCGCGATCGGCTACACCTCCGGCAGCACTGGGCGGCCGCAGGCGCACGCCAAGACCTGGGCCGCTTTCGCCACCGGGACCGCGCAGAACCGGCTGGCGCTGGCCGACCTGTGGGGCGATGCGCAGCCGCAGATCGTGGCCACGGTGCCGCCCCAGCACATGTACGGCATGGAGCTGTCGGTGCTGCTGCCGCTGCTGGGAGGCGCGGCGGTCCATGCCGGCCGGCCGCTGCTGCCGGCGGACGTGGCCCGCGCCCTGGGCGAGGCCCGCGGCCCGCGGCTGCTGGTCACCACGCCGGTGCACTTGTCTGCGCTGCTGCGTTCCGGAGTGGCACTGCCGCCGTTGGCCGGCCTCGTCTCGGCCACCGCACCGCTGTCGCCGGAACTGGCCGCGCAGGCCGAGGCGCGCTACGGCGGCCAGGTGCGCGAAATGTTCGGTTCCACCGAGACCTGCGTCTTCGCCTGCCGCCGCACGGCGCTGGAATCGCTGTGGAGGCCGATGCCCGGCGTGCGCCTGTGGCCGCAGCCCGATGGCACCCAGGTGCAGGCGCCGCACCTGCCCGCGCCGGTGGCCCTGGCCGACCTGGTCGAGATGCACGAGGACGGCCGCTTCCGCCTGTGCGGGCGGCAGGCCGACCTGCTGGAGATCGCCGGCAAGCGCGCCTCGCTCGGCGACCTGACCCGGCGCCTGCTGGCCGTGTCCGGGGTGGAGGACGGCGTGGTCGTGCAACTGGACGCGGAGCGGGACGGCGATGTCGGCCGCATCGCCGCGCTGGCGGTGGCGCCGGGGCTGTCGGCCGCGGACATCGTCGCCGCCCTGCGCGGCTCGGTCGACCCGGTGTTCCTGCCGCGCCGGATGCGCCTGCTGCCGGCGTTGCCGCGCAACGCCACCGGCAAGCTGCGTCGCGATGCGTTGCTGGACCTGCTGAACGACGCGCCGGCACCGCATTCATCCTCCATCGCGGATGGCGGCGGCGGCGCGGCCTAGAATCGCAGGGCCGCATCCCGTGGCGCCAGGCCCCGCCGATCCCGTGAACGTCTCCCAGCCGCCGTCTCCGCCGGTGCGCCTTGTGCGCCGCGCCGCACTGCCGTTTCTCGCCGGCCTGATGCTGGCCGCCTGCGGCGGTCCCCGGCCCGGGCCGCCGCCGGCACCGGCGGCGCCGCCCGCCGCGCAAGCCGATCCGGTGCTGCCGCCGCTGAAGATCGGCCTGGCGCTGGGTGGCGGCGCGGCCAAGGGCTTCGCCCATGTCGGCGTGATCAAGATGCTGGAGGCCAACGGCCTGCGCCCCGACGTGGTGGCCGGGACCAGCGCCGGCAGCGTGGTCGGCGCGCTGTACGCCGGCGGCATGGACCCGTTCCTGCTGCAGGAGCGCGCGGTGGCGCTGGACGAGGCCAGCATCCGCGACGTGCGTCTGTTCTCCGGCGGCCTGGTGCAGGGCCTGAAGCTGCAGGAATACGTGAACGACCAGGTCGGCAAGCGCCCGATCGAGCGCCTGCGCAAGCCCTTCGCGGCGGTGGCCACGCGCCTGGAGACCGGCGAGCGCACGGTGTTCGTGCGCGGCAACACCGGCCAGGCGGTGCGCGCCTCCAGCAGCGTGCCGGGCGTGTTCGAGCCGGTGACCATCGGCGATTACCAGTACGTGGACGGCGGCGTGGTCAGCCCGGTGCCGGTGGACGCGGCGCGCCAGCTCGGCGCGGACTTCGTCATCGCCGTGGACATCTCCAACAAGGCCGGCGGCCGCCGCCCGGACGGCATGCTCGGCATCGTCAACCAGTCCATCGCGATCATGGGCCAGCGCCTGGGCGAGCAGGAGCTGGCGCGCGCCGACGCGGTGATCCGGCCGAAGGTGCTGGAGTTCGGCTCGGCCGATTTCAGCCGCCGCAACCAGGCGATCCTGGAAGGCGAGAAGGCCGCGCTGGCGGCGCTGCCGCAGATCCGCGCGGGGCTGGAAACGCTGCAGGCGCAGCGCCTTCGGCAGGCGCGCGAACAACAGGCGCGCATGGCGGCGCAGCGCGCGGCCGCCGAGGCGCCGGCATGCGACGAGGACGGCTCGCGCTGGAACCCGTTCCGGCGCAAGGACGGTACCTGCGCGGCGTCGCGCTAGCTGTGATCTCTCAGTAGGTTGTTCATCCGGGGTGATCCCGGAAGACTGGAGGTGCGACCCAACCAGCCCCCCAGGAGCCCCGGATGAACCTGCATAAACATGCCCGTCTTACGCCTCGCGGTCGAGCCCTGCTTGTCGAGCGGGTGATCAATCACGGCCTGCGGGTCGAGGAGGCCGCCACCCTGCCGGCGTGGCCGGCGCCTCACTCCCGCGGCGCGGCCGCCGAGGTGTCGTGGTAGTACACCGCGTCGCGGAAGGCCTTGTGCAGCGGCACCTTGCCGAATGGCAGCCACTGCGCGAACAGCACCGCGGCGATGTCGTTGGTCGGGTCCACCCAGAACAGCGTGTTCGCCGCGCCGTCCCAGAAGAACTCGCCCACCTCGCCGGATGCCTCGGCCGCGTTCTTCGGCGGCGCGATGCGCACCGCGAAGTCGATGCCGAAGCCCACCTGGCCCTTGCCCGGCAGCCAGGAGGTGTCGGTGGCCGCGGCGGGCAGCGCATCGCTGGCCATCAGCCGTACGGTGGCCGGCTTCAGCAGGCGAGCGCCGTCCAGCTCGCCGCCGTTGCCCAGCATCCGGGCGAAGCGCATGTAGTCGTCGAGGGTGGAGGTCAGCCCCCAGCTTCCGGGCTTGAGCGCGGTCTCGCGGGCGTTGAGCTTGTAGGCCTCCGCGTCGGGGATGCGGGTCATCACCCCGTCGTCGCTGCGCAGGTACAGCGCGGCCACGCGCGGCCAGTCGCCGGCGCGGATGGTGTAGCGGGTGTCCTTCATCTTCAGCGGATCGAACACCCGGCGCTGCAGGTAGCGGTCGAACGGCTGCCCGGACAGCACTTCCACCAGCCGCGCCTGCACGTCCACCGCCGGCGAATAGAGCCAGCGCGTGCCCGGCGCGTACAGCAGCGGCACGGTGGCCAGGCGGCGGCTCATCTCCTCCAGGGTGTTGCCGAAGTTCTCCGGGTCGGCCTGGCGGTACAGCAGGCCCACCGGGCCGGAATCGCCGTTGCCGCCGACGAAGCCGGCGGTATGGCGCAGCAGGTCGCGGACCAGGATCGGCCGCGGCGGCGCCACCAGCAGCGGCTGGCCCTTGACGTCGGTGCCGGCGTGGACGCGCACGTCGGCGAACTCCGGCAGGTACTTGGCCAGCGGGTCGTCGAGCTGGAACTTGCCCTGCTCGTACAACTGCATCAGCGCCACGCCGGTGACCGGCTTGGTCATGGAGAAGATCTGCACGATGGTGTCGCGCGCTATCGGCCGGCCGGCCTCGCGGTCGGCCAGGCCGAAGCTGCCGAAGTAGGCCTCGCGCCCGTCCTGCCAGACCAGTGCGGAAACGCCGACCAGGCTGCCGGCGTCCACCAGCCCGCCCAGGGCCTCGTCGATGCGTTGTGGCTCGATGCGCGCCACGTCGGCGGCACCGGAACCATCCGGCGGGAGGGCCGTGGCCGGCAACGACGCCGCGGCGAGGATCAGGACGGACAGCAAAGCGGTCAGGCGCGGATGGATCATCGTATTCCCCTCTCGGATTCGTGCTCGGCGGCCGGGCGCGCGCATCGCGGCGCGGTGGCGGCGGGGAGCTGGCCGCAGTATGGCAGCGCGCGGTGCGACCGGCGGCAATGGTTGCCGATGAGACCTGGGGCCTGGGTCCGCCTGGCCGCCGCGTCGGCCTGTCCTGTGGCATCCACGAGGCGCGTGTTGCGAGCATCCGATCGTACGATGGCCAAGCCGGCCCGGGGCCAGCGCGATCCGTCGCCGGACCGGCCGGCTACGGCTCGCCGGGGGCCGGCCCGTGCACGCCGTCGATCTCCACCAGCAGTTCGCTGCGGCATACCTGGGCATGCAGCAGCAGGCGCTGCACCGACGGGTCCAGGCGGGATTCCAGCCGCGCGGCGACGTCGCCGACGTCGCCGCGGTCGCGGACGTAGACCTTGAGCAGGCTGCCGGCGCCGAGGGTGGCCGGCAGGTCGGGCGATTGGTGCCGGGCGGCGGCGATCAGGCTGTGGAGATTGGCCAGCGTCTCGTCCGCCTGCGCCGCCGCCGAGCCGGAATGGAGCGAGGCATGGCCGACGATGGCGGCCGTACCCGACAGCAGCAGCGGCATGGCCGCGCCATCGGGCGGCAGCATCGCGCGGGCGAAGCTGGGCGGCTGCGGCCCGTACTGGCGCGGGTAGCGGTAGGCGCTGACCTGGCGCGGATTCTCCACCGGCGTGCCCGGCGTGCGCGATGCCAGCCAATACACCTGCAGTCGACGCCGGCCGTCGCAACGGCCGATGGCGGTGGCCGCCGGCAACCGCGCCGCATCCATCTCGCCCAGGCCGGCGGCGCGGCCCACGCAGAATTGCCGGTAGCGTTCCTCGTCGCTTTCGCCCAGGGTGATGGCGTCCATGTAGTTCCACACGCGCAGCAGGTGCGGCATGCCGCACTCGGCCAGCGAAGCGATCATGCGCGCATAGGCCTGGCTGGCCGCGGCGCCGATGCCGGCATCCGGCTCTTCGATCTCCAGCGCGGCGAACAGCAGGTCCCCGTCGCTGGACCAGGCCACGCCGTCGCGGCGGCCGGCGGCCACCGGCGACCGGGTGCGCCAGACCTCGATCCAGGGCGGCGTCCCCGGCAGGGGTTCCAGCGGCACCCTCAGCCAGCGCGGGTCGTCGCCCGCGTCTGGTGCGTCCTGGCCGAAGCCGAACACCGCCAGCACGCGTTCGTCGGCCAGTTGCCGCGGCAGCGTGTCCGCGGGCGCATAGAAGACCTGCAGATGCGGCAGGGAGGTGCTGCGGTTTCCCGCCAACGGCGGTGCCCGCCCGCCCGGGCCCTCGCCCTCGACTGCCGCGCCCGCCGTCGATGCGGGCGCTGGATTCGTCGATGCGGTGCGGGTCATTCGGCGGAAACCGGGGTGCGAGGGCGGGTCCGGGATGATAACTCGGCCCCACGCCGGCCGCGTTCGGGCTTGCGCGGCAGCGGCCGATGCCGGATCGTTGCCGGCCTGCAATGTCTTCGGAAGGGAAACCGCAATGCCGCAGCAGACCGACGCCGAGCGCGAGCTGGCCGAACTCCTGGTGGAAAGCCTGAACCTGGAGGGCATGGACCCGCACGGGATCGATCCGGAGGCGCCGTTGTTCAACGAGGGCCTGGGCCTGGATTCGATCGATGCGCTGGAGTTGTCGCTGGCCATCGGCAAGCGCTACGGCGTGCAATTGCGTTCGGAAGGCGAGGACGACCGCCGCATCTTCGGGTCGCTGCGCGCGTTGTCGGCCCATGTCCAGTCGCAACGCGCCGGCTGAAACGCCGGCCGCGGCGGTGGGTCCCGCGCCGTCGCTGCGCGACCCGGCCGAGGCGCTGGTGCTGCCTGCGCAGGCGGCGCTGGGCGTGGCCTACCCGTTCCTCGCCCACGCCGCCGCCATCCAGGGCAGCGGCTGGGCGGCGCTGGCGCTGGCCGACCTGGTGCTGTTGGTGCTGGCCGGACCTCTGCTGCATCGGCGGGCGTGGGCGCTGGCGTTGTTGGTGGCGCTGCTGGCGGGGCTGGCATGGCTGGTCGGCACGTCCTGGCCGGACTTGCTGCTGCTCGCGCCGCCGGTGCTGTTCACCGGCTGGCTGGCGTGGTGGTTCGCGCGCAGCCTGCGCGAGGGGCGCACGCCGCTGGTATCCCGAATCGTGGCCGCGCTGTACGCGCGCGCGGGCTGGGCGACGTCGCCGCCGCTGCTGGCCTATGCGCGCAGCCTGACCGCGGCCTGGGCCGCGCTGCTGGCCTTCCTGACCCTGGCCAATGCGGCGCTGGCCCTGTGCGCCGTGCCGGGCGGGGCGCTGCATGCGCTCGGTCGCGTGCCGTGGGTGGCGGTATCGCACACGGCCTGGTCGTGGTTCGCCAACCTGCTCAACTACGGCGTGGTCGGCGGCTTCATGGCCGGCGAATTCCTCTATCGCAAGCGCCGCTTCCCGCAGCGGCCCTACCGCAATGCGGCGCAGTTCGTACGCCAGATGGCCGGCCTGGGCCCGGCGTTCTGGCGCGACCTGCTGCGCTGAGCGCGCCGCCGTGATCGGGCGATTATGCTTGGGCCATGCGCTTCGCCGTTCCCCACGACCATCCCTGCCTGGCCGGGCACTTCCCCGGGTGCCCACTGGTGCCCGGCGTGGTGGTGCTGGAGCGCGTGCTGGAGGCCATCGAGGCCGAATGCGGCCGGGTGGGCGCGCTGTGCCTGCCGCAGGTGAAGTTCCTGCGGCCGCTGCTGCCGGGCCAGGAAGCGGAGGTGGTGCTGGCCGGGACCGCGCCGCGCTGGCGCTTCGAGGTCCGCGGCGCCGTGGGCCCGCTGGCGCGCGGGGAGATACGGATCGGTGGGCATGATTGAGCGGGAAGAGGATGCGCGCTCGTCCTGGAAGCACCGGCCCGAAGGCGGGAGCCGTGGCTCGCTGGCGTTGATCGTGGCCATCGCCCGGCATGGCGGGCGATGGCTGGCGCGGCTGTGCCTGTACCCGATCACGCTGTATTTCCTGGTCATGCGCGGACCGGAGCGGCGGGCCTCGCGCGCATGGCTGTCGCAGGTGCGCGGGCGGCGCGCGGGCGTGTGGGCGGCGGCGCGGCACATCCATACCTTCGCCGCGACCATCCTCGACCGGGTGTACCTCATCGGCGGCAGTGCGGACCGCTTCGACATCCGCGTGCATGGGCTGTCGCCGCTGCACGCGCTGGTGGACGCGGGCCGCGGCGCGTTGCTGTTCGGCTCGCACCTGGGCAGCTTCGACGCCCTGCGGGTGCTGGCGCGGCAGCGGCCGGGGCTGACGGTGCGTGTGGTGCTCGATCGCGCCCACAATCCGGTGCTGACGGAAATCTTCGAATCGCTCGACCCCTCCCTGGCCGCGGGCGTGATCGACGGTGGCCAGCCCGGCGCGGCCATCGCCCTGGAGATCAGGGATGCGCTGGAGGCGGGGTCGCTGGTGGCGCTGCTGGTCGATCGCGCGCTGCCGCACGAAGCCACGGCCGCGGTGCCCTTCCTGGGACGGCCGGCCCGGTTCCCGCTCACGCCCTGGGGGCTGGCGGCGGCCCTGCGCGCGCCGGTGCTGCTGTGCTTCGGCCTGTACCGCGGCGGCAAGCGCTACGACCTGCACTTCGAACCGTTCTGCGATCCGGCGGTCGAAGGTGGGCCGCCTGCGCGCGGCGCGCGCGCGCAATGGATGCGCGATCGCGTGGCCGGCTACGCCGCGCGGCTGGAACACCATGCGCGCCAGGCCCCCTGCAACTGGTTCAACTTCTACGACTTCTGGAACGACGATGGCCAAGACCCCATGGCGGCCCCTCCGCACGATCGCACCGCTGCTGGCATGCGTGCTGGCGCTGCCGTGCGCCGTGGCTGAGAAGGCGCCGGACCTCGATGTCGACTGGGTGCTGGAGGCGGTGGCGCGCCCGGCGCCCAGCCGGACCCCGTTCGTCGAGCTGCGCGACTCGCCCTTGTTGAAGCAGCCCCTGCGCCTGCAGGGCGAGTACCGGCGCGAGCAGGACGGACGCCTGGTACGGCGAGTGGAGTCGCCCTACCTGGAGACCACCACGCTGACCGCCGGCGAAGCGGTGATCGAGCGCGCCGGGCGCGCGCCACGGCGCATCGCCCTGCGTCAGGCGCCGGAACTGGCCGCGGTGCAGGCCGGTTTCGGTGCCTTGCTGGCCGGCGACCGGGAGTTGCTGCAGGAGACCTATGCGGTGCAGGCGCAGGGGGTGCGCGAGCGCTGGACGCTGCGGCTGGTGCCGCGCGACCCGCGCCTGGCCGCCTCGCTGGCGCGCATCGACCTGCGTGGGCGCGGCGTGGAGCTGCGTTGCGTGGAGAGCCACCCGGCCAAGGGCGAGCCGCAGCGCACGTTGATGGCCGGCGCCGCGGCTGCCGCGACCGGCGTGGACGACGCCTCCGCGCTGGCGGCGCTATGCCACGACGGCGAAGAAGCGCCTTGATGGGGGCTGGCGCCACCGCCGCCCCGCGCGCCGGCGTGCGCATCGCGCTGCTGCTGGGCTGGCTGGCGGTGCTGGCGGTGGGCGGCATGCTGTTGAGCGGCGGCCTGCGCATGGAAGAGGACCTGCGCAGCTTCCTGCCCACGCCGCGCACCCCGGCGCAGGTCCTGCTGGTGGACGAACTGGGCGAAGGGCCGGGGTCGCGCCTGCTGCTGCTGGCCCTCTCCGGGGCGCCGCCGCAGGCGCTGGCGGCGCGCTCGCAGGCGCTGCGCGCGGCCTTGGCCGCGCGGCCGGAGATCGCCCTGGCCGGCAACGGCGACGATGGCGGCCTGGAGGCGGTGCCCGAACGCCTGCGCCCCTACCGCTACCTGCTGTCGCCCACTCTGGATTCGCAGCCACTGGATTCGGCCTACCTGCACGGCGAACTGCAACAGCGGCTGCAGGACCTGGGTTCCCCGGCGGCCGACCTGGTCGAGCCATTGCTGCCGTCCGATCCCACCCTGGAGACGCTGCGCCTGGCCGAGGCCTGGCAACCCTCGCAGGCACCGCAGCGCCGGTATGGCGTGTGGTTCGACCGTGCCGGGGAACAGGCGCTGCTGCTGGCGCAGACCCGGGCCGCCGGCTTCGACGGCGCCGCGCAGCAAGAGGCCGTCGCGGCCATCGAGGAGGCCTTCGCACAAGGGGCGCATGAGGTTTCCGGGGGCGAGGGCGGCATGCCTCCGGAGGCCGAGGCCGCGCGGCTGGAGATCTCCGGCCCCGGCGCCTTCGCCGTGGCCATCCGCGAGCGCACCGAAGCGGAGATGCGCTGGATCGGCACCGCCGACACGCTGGGCCTGCTGCTGCTGTTGGCCGTGGCCTACCGGCGCTGGAGCATGCCGCTGTTCGGCGCGCTGCCGCTGGCCAGCGGCGGGCTGGCCGGGCTGGGGGCGGTGGCGCTCCTGTTCGACGGCGTGCATGGCATCACCCTGGCGTTTGGCTTCACCTTGATAGGCGTGGCCCAGGACTACCCGATCCACTTCTTCAGCCACCTGCGCCCGGGCGTGGAACCGCACGCCAGCGCGCGCGCGCTGTGGCCCACGCTGGTGACGGGCGTGGCCGCCACCTGCATCGCCTATGCCACCTTCCTGCTTTCCGGCGTGGACGGGCTGAAGCAGTTGGCGGTGCTCACCATCGCCGGCCTGGTCGTGGCCGCCGCTTCCACCCGCTGGCTGCTTCCGGTACTGGTCACGCCCGCGCGCCACGACCCGGCGCGCTCGCCACGCCTGGAACGGGCGTGGCGAGCGATCGAGCGATTGCCGCGCCCGCGCGCAGCGTTGGCCGGGCTGGCGATCGCGGCCGGTGGCGTGGTCGCGTTCGCCCCGGGCGCGTTCTGGCAGAACGACCTGGCGCGGCTGACCCCGGTGCCGCCGGCGGACCTGCAGCGCGATGCGCAACTGCGCGCCGAACTGGGTGCGCCGGACGTACGCTACATGGCCGCCCTGACCGCGGCCGACGCCGAGGCCGCGCTGCAGGCATCCGAGCGTCTGCTGCCGGTGCTGCGTCGGCTGCAGGGCCAGGGCGTGCTCGACGGCTACGACCTGGCCGCGCGCTACCTGCCCAGCGCGACCACCCAGCGCGCGCGCCAGGCGCGGCTGCCTGACGCGGTATCGCTGCGGTATGCGCTGGACGCGGCGCTGGCGGACGCGCCGTTCCGCGGCGATGCCTTCGCTCCTTTCCTGGAGGACGTCGCCACCGCGCGCGCCGCGCCGCCGCTGGGCATGGACGATCTGGCGGGCACCCCGCTGGAACTGGCCGTGGCCGGCCTGCTGCTGCGCGGCCCGGACCACGCCACCGCGCTGGTCTCGCTGTCCGGGCTGCGCGACCCGGAGGCGCTGGCGGCGGCCATCGCGCCGTACGGCGCGCAATTGCTGGACCTGAAGCAGGCGTCCGAATCGCTGGTCGAGGAGTGGCGATCGCGCCTGCTCGGTGCGCTGGCGGTGGCGGCGCTGCTGCTGGCCGGCATCGTGTGGCTGGCGCTGCGCGCGCCGCGGCGGGTGCTGCGGGTGCTGGCGCCGATGGTGCTGAGCACGCTGCTGATCCTGGCGGTGCTGCGCGGCTGCGGCGCGGAGCTGAACCTGTTCCACCTGGTCTCGCTGATCCTGGCCGCCGGCCTGGGCCTGGACTACGCGCTGTTCTTCGACCACGCCGGCGACGACCGGGCCGCGCAGTTGCGCACGCTGCACGCGGTGATCGTGTGCAGCCTCACCACGCTGCTGGTGTTCAGCCTGCTGGCGCTGTCCTCGATCCCGGTGCTGCGCGCCATCGGCAGCACCGTGGCGCTGGGCGTGTTCTTCAACTTCGTCCTGGCCCTGCTGGTGGCGCGCGCGCCCGCGGCGGAGCGCATGGCATGAGCACGGTGCTCCTGGACCGCGCCGGCATCCTCGCCCTGGTGCCGCACCAGGGCGCGATGTGCCTGTGGGACGAAGTCGTCGAGTGGGACGCGCAGCGCATTGGCCTGCGTGCCCGGAACCACGTCGCGCCCACCCATCCGCTGCGCGCGCGAGGCCGGCTGCCGGCACTGGCGCTGTGCGAATACGGAGCCCAGGCGATGGCGGTGCATGGCGGCCTGCTGACGCGGGAACACGGCGGCCGCGCCGCCGCGGGAGTGCTGGTGGCGCTGCGCGAAGTGGACCTGGCGGTGGCCCGCATCGACGACCTGGCGGGCGCGCTGGAGGGCGAGGCCGAACTGCTCGCGGCCGGGCCAGGCAGCCAGCAGTACGCGTTCCGCATTCGCCACCGTGGCCGCCTGCTGGCGAGCGGCCGCGCCGCGGCGATGCTCGATGCCACCGGCCTCGATACTGGCGGGTAAGGCGCATCGGCGGATGCGATGGCGTCCGGTCCACCGGCATCGCAAAGGACGCCTGGCCGCACGCATGCCGGCGAAGCGCCGGCACGCTGGCACAATGGGCCGATGAGCCAGACCCGTATTCCTACCCGACGCGCCCTGGTCACCGGCGGCAGCGGCGACATCGGCGGCGCGATCTGCGGCGCCCTGGCCGATGCCGGCCTGGAGGTGATCGTGCATGCGCATGGCAACCTGGCCCGCGCCGAGGAAGTGGCCGGGTCGATCCGCGCGCGCGGCGGGCGCGCGCAGGCGACGGCTTTCGACGTGGCCGACGGCGGCGCCGTCGCGGCGGCGGTCGCCGTGTTGCTGGAGCAGGGCCGCATCGACGTCCTGGTCAACAATGCCGGCGTCCACGACGACGCACCGATGGCCGGGATGAGCGACGCGCAGTGGCAGCGTGTGGTCGACGTATCGCTGCATGGCTTCTTCCATGTCACCCGCCCGCTGTTGCTGCCGATGGCGCGCGCGCGCTGGGGCCGCATCGTCAGCCTGTCCTCGGTGGCCGCGGTGCTGGGCAACCGCGGCCAGGCCAACTACGCCGCGGCCAAGGCAGGGCTGCATGGTGCTTCCCGGTCGCTGGCGCGGGAGATGGCCAGCCGCGGGATCACCGTCAATGTCGTCGCGCCGGGGGTAATCGAAGGCGCGATGACGGCCGGGCGCTTTCCGCCCGAGGCGCTGAAGCAGATGGTTCCGGCGGCCCGGCCGGGCCGCCCCGAGGAGGTGGCCGCGCTGGTGGCGTTCCTGTGCTCGGAGGCGGCCGGTTACGTCAACGGCCAGGTGATCGGCATCAACGGCGGAATGGCCTGAACGTCTTGCCGACGGCCGCGCGGGTGGCGATAGCGGCCACCCACCATCCGGGCAAGGGATGCGCGCCATCGCGCGTCGCGAGGCATGGCCATCGGTTCTCGCACCGCCGGGATTCGTCGCTCCCGGCGGCAATGCCGTCTTGATTACTCGACCGTACGCGTGCCATCCGGAGCGGTGGCCCGTCCGTCGGTGCGCCAGCCGCTCAACGTCAACAGCGGCCCGGTCATCAACGTGGTCGTCAGGGCCACCAGCAGCAGCAGGGTGAACATCTCCGGGCCGATCAACCCGGCGTCCAGCCCGACCTTCATCACGATCAATTCGATCATGCCGCGCGCATTCATCAGCGAGCCCACCGCCACGCTGTCGCGGGCGCTGTAGCCCGACAGCCGGGCGCCGAGCCCGCCGCCGGCGAGCTTGCCCACCACCGCCACCGCCAGGATCAGCAGCAATGCGCCCACGCCGGCGCCGGTGAAGGCGTCGGCGGTGGTGTCCAGCCCGGCCAGGGCGAAGAACACCGGCATCAGCAGCACCAGCGCCAGGTGCTCGATGCGTTCCACCAGGCTCTGCATCAGGCGCGCGTCGCGCGGCAGGCAGGCCCCGAACAGGAACGCACCGAACACCGCATGCACGTGCAGCCACTCGGTGGCCGCCGCGCAGGCGAACAGCCCCACCAGCAGCGCGGCCAGCACGGTGCCCGATGGCTTGCCGTCGGCGGCATGGCGGTGCAGTAGCCAGGCGAACAGCGGCTTGAGGCCGGCGAATATCACCACCAGCAGCAGCGCCAGCCCGACCAGGGTCCGCATCAGGCCGGCGTAGCCGCCGTCGCCGGTCAGCGCCACCAGCAGCGCCAGCGCCACCCAGGCGGCCACGTCGAGCAGCGCCGCGGCCGACAGCGACAGGCGGCCGATCCGGGTCTGCTGCAGCTCGCGGTCCTTGAGGATCCGCGCCAGCACCGGAAACGCGGTGACCGACAGCGCGACCGCCAGGTACATGGCGAACGGCCAGAAACCCACGCCCTCCGGCACCAACGCCCCGTGCAGCAGCGGCGCCACCGCCAAGGCCAGGCCGAACGGCAGCAAGGCCGACAGGCCGGCCACCCGCGCCGCCGCCAGCACCTGCGCGCGCGCGCCTTCGGGCGCACGCAACTCGGCGCCGATCACGAACATGAACAACACCAGCCCCAGGGTCGACAGCGCCGACAGCCCCGGCAGCGATTCGGCCGGGAACAGGGCTGCATGCAGATCGGGCAGGGCGGCGCCGAAGACGATCGGCCCCAGCAGGATGCCCGCGGCCATTTCGCCGATCACCCGCGGCTGCCCGAAGCGCGCCAGCAACAGGCCGCACAGCCGTGCGGCGACCAGGATCACCGCGATCTGAAACAGCAACAGCCCCGCCATGACGCGGCTTCCTCCCCCAGGAAAACCGTACTTTTATACCAGCCCCGGATAGCCGGTGACAGCGCAGTCATCGTCGCCGGCCCGCATCGGCACCTGCGCCCCGCCCGCGATCAGGCCTCGGCGTCGATGACCGGCGCCTGCGCGCGCACGCGCCGGTATTCGTTCCACACGTCCCCGTGGGCCACCACCTGACGCACCACGTGCGAGGTGATCCGGTACAGGTCGTGCAGCGGCCGGAAGTGGCTGCGCCGCATCGGATAGTCGGCGCCGCGATAGCGCGTCTCCACCGGGATCGACACGCAGCGCACGCCCAGTCGGCGCGCGGCGGAGATCAGCAGTTGCGCCTCGAACACGAAATCCTCGCCGGGCACGTCCTCCAGCGCCAGAACCGCGGCCGGGTAGTAGCGCTGCCCGCTCTGGGTATCGGCGATGCGATGGCCGGCCGCCCAGGCCACGCCCCAGTCGCCGAAGGCATTGGCCAGGCGCCGGTGGGTCGGCGCGGCGGCGCGATGGCGCAGGCGCGCGCCGATCACGATCCGGTCCGGGTGGCGCGCGGCGGCGGCAAGCAGGCGCGGCAGGTCGGACGGGTCGTGCTGGCCATCGCCGTCCAGGGTGATCACGCCGTACGCGCCGCGCGCATGCGCCTCGGCGAAGCCGGTGCGCAGCGCCGCGCCCTTGCCGCGCCGGTACGGATGGCGCAGCACCGTGACCGGCAGGTCCTGCAGGCACTGCGCGGTGCCGTCCTCGGAGCCATCGTCGACCACGATCACCCACGGGCAGTGGCGCAGGGTCTGCTCGACCACCTCGCGGATCCGCAGCGCTTCGTTGAGCGCCGGGATCACCA
The DNA here is from genome assembly GCF_014202435.1 of Pseudoxanthomonas broegbernensis. GTDB lineage: Bacteria > Pseudomonadota > Gammaproteobacteria > Xanthomonadales > Xanthomonadaceae > Pseudoxanthomonas > Pseudoxanthomonas broegbernensis. The sequence goes on from NZ_JACHGU010000007.1 coordinate 65,464, forward strand.
CGGCGTGCGGCTCAAGCATGTTCCAGCCTCACCCGCAGCACGCGATCCCCGCCGGCCGGCAGCACCGCCTCGGGCCCGCCGTCGGCCAGCGCGGCCAGCAACGCCAGCATCGGCGCCATCGCGTTGCCCGGGGCCGCGTCCGCGGGCGGCGGCGTGGCCGGGACGCCGCCCGCCCACTCCACCGACAGGCGCCGGCTCGCGCAGATGCCGTCGCGAGCCAGCACCAGGGCGCCGCCGAGCAGGCCGTCGCTGTGCAGCACCTGGCGCAGCGGCCCGGTGGACGCGCCGTCGTAGCCGACCAGCAGCACCGCCTCGGTGCCGGTGGCCAGTTGCGCCAGCGCCTCCAGCAGGCCCATGGCGAAGCTGCCCTGGCCGGCGCTGAGCGCGGTGGCCGGCTGCATCGCGCCGGTGCCGATGGTCCAGTAGCCGGCGGCGGCGTTGTGCACCGAGTTGTGGAAGCGGGTCGGCGAGACTTCCGCCGGTGCGCGAGCCAGGGTCTGGCAAAGGTGATCGCTGATGGCCAGGTCGCCGTAGGTCGAGGCGAATATCGAGGGCAGCGTGGTCGGGTCGCGGCCGGCGGCCTCGCACGCGGCCTGTGCGGCGTGCAGCGCGACCAGCACCGTATCCGGTGCGCGCCGGCGTTCGTTCGGCGGCAGCAGCGTCGGGGCCGGCCGCGTGGCGGCGCCGGCGGCGGCCACCCGCCCGCGCCGATGGGCGAGGAAGGCGTCCCACGAGGGAAGGCCCGGTGCCCACAGGCCGATGCCTTCGATGGCGGCGGTCAGCATCCGGGTGTTCATGCGCGGCCGAACACCAGCGAGCAGTTGTTGCCGCCGAAGCCGAAGGCGTTGTTCATCGCGTAGTCGATGCTGCGCCGTGCATTGTCGAAGTTCACCTGCGGCCCGCAGGCCGGGTCGGGCACCTGGCTGTTGAGGATGCCCGGCAGCTCACCCTCGCGCAGCGCCAGCAGCGCGAACGCCGATTCGACGATGCCGGCGGCGCCGAGCGTATGCCCGGTCCAACCCTTGGTGGAGCCGGCGTGCAACTCGCGCGGGAACAGCGCCGCCACCGCCTGTGCCTCGACCGCGTCGTTGGCCGGCGTGGCGGTGCCGTGCATGTTGAGGTAGCCGATCCGCGACGGTGCCAGGCCCGCGCGCGCCAGCGCGGCCTGCATCGCCAGGCGCGCGCCCAGGCCCTGCGGATGCGGCGTGGACATGTGGTGTGCATCGCTGGACTCGCCGTAGCCGGCCAGCCACGCCAGCGCACGCGGCGCGGCGTCCTCGCGCTCGAGCAGGGCGAAGCCACCGCCCTCGCCCAAGGACAGGCCATCGCGCCGTGCATCGAATGGCCGGCACGGCGTCGCCGAGACGAGTTGCAGCGCGTTGAAGCCGAACAGCACGCTTCCGCACAGCGTGTCCACGCCGCCGACGATCGCCGCCTCGGCGGCGCCCGCCTGCAGCAGCCGCGCGGCGTGCGCGAACACCTTGGCGCTGGACGAACAGGCCGTGGCGATGGTCATGCATGGACCCCGCGCGCCGGAGGCCAGGCGCACGAAGTCGCTCAGTGCGTGCGGGTTGTGCACGCGCAGCGCCGCCATCGCCGGCGGGAAGCGGCCGTCGTCCATCCGCGCATAGGCGTGCTCGGTCTCGCCGATGCTGGACGTGGACGTGCCGACGACCACGGCCACGCGGTCGGCGCCGTGGCGCGCCACCGCCTCGGCGGCGGCCTCGGCGAAGCCGTCCTGGTGCAGCGCCTTCCAGGCCAGGCGATGGTTGCGCGATTCCCAGGCGCCCAAGGCCGGGGGCAGCACGGCCTCTTCCAGCCCTTCGACGCGGCCTATCCAGCACTCCAGCGACAGGCCCGGCAGGTCGTTGCGGCGCAATCCGCCGCGGCGTTCGTGCAGGGCATCGCGCTGTGCCGCCAGCCCGGCGCCCAGCGCGGTGGTCGCGGTGCAGGCGGTGACCGCCAAGGGCGCGATGTGCGGAATGTCGATGGCGGCGGTCAAGTGCGAGGCGGGCGTCGGCTGGCGCGCGAGTATAGCCACAGCGGCAGCACGGTTCTTCGATGCCGGCGCCGGGCAAGCTGAACGTGCCCGGCGATGCGCTTCCGTGCCTGCCGCATTTCCGACACAATCCTTGGATTCCCCTTTCCCCCGAGGGTGGGCGCGGCGCGCGCGCATGCAAGCCTACGTCTACAAGAGCCATCGCAAGGCCGACACCTACGTCTTCCTCGCCGCGCGCGACGATTTCGCGTGCGTGCCCGAACCGCTGCGCGTGCAGTTGGGCGGGCTGGCCTTCGTGCTGGAAGTGGCGTTGACGCCAGACCGGCGCCTGGCCCGGGCCGATGCGGCGGTGGTCCGCGCCAACCTGGCCGCCCAGGGCTTCCACGTGCAGTTCCCGCCGCTGCCGGACACGGGGGTGCATGCCGATGCCTGAGGCCGGCATCCGCGGATGGCCGCGCGCGGCGTGGGGCGCGGGCATTGCCGGTTCCGCCCTGGCGCTGTGCGTCGGCTTTGGCGGCGCGGTGGCGCTGGCGGCCGGACTGCTGGCGCAGCCGGCGCTGGCGCTGGCCGTTTCCTGGGCACGGCGGACGCGCCCCATGCCGGTGGCCTGGCGCGTGCTGGCGCAGGCGCTGCTGGCGCTGCTGGCGCTGTGGGGCGGCGGCCTGTTGCTGGCGGGAATGCTGCTGGCCTGGCCGCTGGGCGCGCTGCGCCAGAGCGGCAGCCTGGGCGCGGCATTGGGCGTGAGTGCGATGGCCGCGACGGTGCTGCTGGCGCTGTGGCGGACCTGGCCGCTATGGCGCGCGCTGGAATCGGAAGGCGGCGCGCTGCCTGCGCTGTGGCGGCGCCTGCCGCAGCAGGAGGCCGGCAACTGGTCCGGGCTGGGTGCGGCCTTCGCGGTGGCGGTGGCGCTGGCCGGGGTGCTCCTGGCGGGCTGGCCGGCACTGCTGCCCGCACTGGCGCACTGGCCGCTGGCCGTGCTGTATGCCGCGGTGCTGCCGGCGCTGCACCTGTGGCTGCAGCGGACCGCGCCGGCCGCCGCGGTCGCCTCGCCGCTGGACTTCCTGATCGATGCGGCATCGGCCGCGCCATTGCGGCCGGCCGCCCTCCCGGTCGACGCCAAGGCGTTGTCCACCGAGTTGTACGCCGCCGCGCGCAGCGGCCGGGTCGATCTCGCGCTGCAGTTGCTGGAGGCGGGGGCCGATCCGCTGGCGTCGTCGCCGCCGGACGGGCGCGACCGGCGCAGTCTGGCGGCGCTGGCCGCGGTCCTGCCCGACCTGCGCCTGTTGCGCGCGCTGATCGGGCGCGGCATCGAGCTCAATCCCGGCATCGGCGCGATGAGCCCGCTGCTGGCCGCCACCCGCGACAGTTGGCATGGCCGCCCCGAGGCGGTGATGACCTTGCTGGCCAATGGCGCCGACCCGCGCGCGGCCGATGCCGAGGGCAACACCCCGCTGCACCACGCCGCACGCAGCACCGATCCCGGCGTGGCGGCGCTGCTGCGCGACGCGGCCGCCGAGATCGACGCGCTCAACCACGAGGGCTTCTCGCCGCTGGGCGTGGCCTGTGCCGCCGGCAACTGGCGCCTGGCCCGGTTCCTGCTGGAGCGCGGCGCGCGGCCCGAACCGGCGGACGGGCAGCCCGCGCTGCTGGCCGCCGCCGCCGCCGAGGAGGACGACGCGGCCGGCGTGCAGTTGCTGCTCAAGTTCAAGGCCAAGGTCGGCACGGCCGGCCGCGACGGCCGCACCGCCTTGCACGAGGCGGCCCTGGCGGGCCACGCCGACATCGTGGCCGCGCTGCTGGCCGCCGGCGCCGACCCGCACGTGCGCGACGTGGCCGGGCGCACGCCGTGGCTGGAAGCGGCGCGCGCGCTGCGCGGCGGCGTGCTGGAGCACCTGCTGGCCGCCGGCGTCGACGTGGCCGCCGTGGACGAGGAAGGCCGCAACGCGCTGGCGCTGGCGGCCGCTGCCGAACGCGCCTCGCCGGCGCTGGTCCGGCGCCTGCTCGAAGCCGGGGTCGACCCGGCGCAGGCCGACCATGCCGGGCGCCGTCCGGTGGACGTGGCCGCCGAGGCCGGGCGCTGGGCCGTGGCCGCCGCGCTCGATCCGGACTACCCGTTGCCGGCGGCGGTGGCCGAGGCGGTGGCCGCCGCGCCGGCGCAGGTCGACGAGCGCCCGCCGCTGGCGCTGCTGCGCGATGGCCTGCAATCGGGCCAACTGGAAGGCCTGCCGGCGCTGGCCCGGCTGTGTACCCCGGGGGAACTGGGCACGCTGCTGCACGATCCGGTGCTGCGCACGCAGCCGTCGATGCTGGCCTGGCTGCTGGACCAAGGTGCCGACGCGGAACTGTCGGTGGAGGGCGAAACCGCCCTGACCGCGCTGCTGGACCAGGGCGGCGAGGCCGCCGCATCCCTGCAACTGCTGCTGTCGCGCGGCGTCTCGCCCGCCGGCGCCGGGGGGCTGGCGCGCTTCCTGGCCGCTTGCGCGCAGCGCGACCAGGCCGAGGCGGGACGCGCGCACGAGCCGCTGGCGCTGGAGCTGCTGGGGCAAGGCGCGGACCTCTTCGCGCCGTCGCCGGCCGGTGATCCCCCGCTGTCCCTGGCGGTGCGCCTGGGCTGGCTGCAGTTGCTCGATGCGCTGCTCGAATCGGGCGCGGATCGCGAGGCCCGCGACAGTCATGGCATGACCGCGCTGCACCTGGCCGCGGCGCTGGGCCGCGAGTCCGCGCTGCGCCGGCTGGTGGCGCAGGGCGCCTCGCCCGAGGCCCGCGCCGCCGATGGCCAGACCCCCCTGGGCGTGGCCCTGGCCAGCGGCCGCCGCGACCTCGCCGACTGGCTGGACTGGCGCGGCTGGGCGCTGCCCAGGCGGCCGCTGCGCGCCTCCGACGTGGTCGCGGCGGCCATGGCCGGCGACGCCGACGCGGTGCATCGCCTGCTCGAACTGGGCTTCCCGGTCGACGCCACCGATGCGCAGGGCTGCACCGGCCTGCTGCGCGCCGCCGGCGGCGGCCATGCCGCGGCGGTGGACCTGCTGCTGGCGCGCGGCGCGGACCCGCAGCATCCGGCGCACAGCGGCGCCACCCCGCTGTCGGCGGCGGTGAGCATGCGCCAGACCGCCATCGTCGCCGCGCTGCTCGACGCGGGTGCCGACATCGAATACCGCCTGCCCGGCGGCGTCACCGTGCTGATGCTGGCCTCGGCGCTGGGCCTGGCCGACATCGCCGCGCGCCTGCTCACCGCCGGCGCCGACATCCAGGCCAGCGACAGCCAGGGCCTGGCACCGCTGCACTGCGCCGCGCTGTACGGCTTCACCGGCCGCGACCGGCCGCGCCTGCTGGCCCTGCTCGATACCCTGCTGCTGGCCGGCGCCGAGCCCGACCAGCCGGCCGCCGGCGGCGTCACCCCGCTGCTGCTGCTGCTGGGCGCACGCGCCGAACCGGGCAGCGCCTGCGACGAGGGCGTGGTCCTGGCCGGCATGGAGCGGTTGCTGGAGGAAGGCGTGTCGCTGGAGGCGCAGGAGCCGCGCGGCTTCGGCCCGCTGCACCTGGCCGCGCTGCACGGCCTGGGCGGCGTGGTCCAGCGCCTGCTGCGCGCCGGCGCCGACCCCGACCTGCGCGATACCCTCAACCGCCCCCCGCGCGAGATCGCGGTGATGCGTGGCTTCGTCGACGTGGCCGCCGAGTTCGCCCCGGCGCAGCCGGGCGTGTCGATGGCCCGCTTCCTGCGCGAACCGCGCGGCTGAGCAATCGCGTCCGCGCCCGCGGCGCCGCCGCGGATGACGGGATGGGCCGCAGGCATGGGCGCCGGCGCGGGTTGTGGCTCACTGTGGCGGCTGGATGGGCCGGGTCGCCGCGTCCCGTGCCTGCGCGTCGTCCGCATCGGCCTCGAACAGCCGCACCAGGTCCGCGCGCGCCTGTCGCGATCGCAGCGCCACCGCCGCGTCGTCGTCGTGGATCAGGTACTGCTCGTACAGCAAGGCCTCGTCGTGGCGGCGGAAGCGGTGGACGTGGTCGGCGGCCACCTCGGCCGGCACGCCCAGCTCCAGCAGCACGCGTTCGCCGGCTTCCAGGCTGCTGCCCAGCAGCTCGCGGAACGGTTCGGTGCCCAGGTCCATCAGCCGCCAGGCGTGCTGGCGGTCGCGTGCGCGGGCCAGGATCTTCGCCTGCGGGTACAGGCGCCGGATCAGGCGCACCGCGTGCAGGTTGCTGTCGGGGTCGTCGGTGCAGATCACGAACACCTTCACGTGCTCGGCACCGGCCGCGCGCAGCAGGTCCGAGCGGGTCGGGTCGCCGTAGAAGACGCGGCTGCCGCTGCGGCGCAGGCCCTCCACCCGCTCGGCGCTGCTGTCCAGGGCCACGTAGGGAATGCCTTGGGCGGCCAGCAGCCGGGCCACGATCTGGCCGAAGCGGCCGACGCCGGCCACCAGCACCTGCGGCTTGCGCAGCGCCGGTTCGGGCGGGTGTTCGGACGGTGGCGGCGCCGACGGGACGCGCCGCGCCTCGCGCTCGCGCAGCAGGCGCTCCAACGCCAGCATCAGCAGCGGCATCAGTGCCATGGATACGCCGACGATGGCCACCAGCCGGTCGTGGTCGGCCGAGGACAGCAGGCGCACGCGCAGCGCCTCGTGGAACACCACGAAGGCGAATTCGCCGCCCAGCCACAGGGTGCCGCCCAGCATCAGCGCATGCCCGGGCGCCAGCCGCGCCAGCCGTCCCACGCCGCAGAGCACGGCGAACTTGGCTACCAGCAGCAGGCCCACGCCGCCGGCCACCAGCCACGGCTCGGCGGCGATGCGGTCCAGGTCGATGGTCATGCCCACGGCGATGAAGAACAGGCCCAGCAGCAGGCCTTTGAACGGTTCGATCCGCGATTCCAGTTCGTGCCGGTACTCCGAGTCGGCCAGTAGCACGCCGGCGATGAACGCGCCCAGGCCCGGGCTCAGGCCGGCCTGCTGCATGATCCAGGCGCTGCCCAGCACCGCCAGCAGCGCGGTGGCGGTGAACACTTCCGGCGTGCGGGTCTGCCGCGCCACCACGCGCAAGGTGCGGCGCATCAGCAGGCGCCCGCCGAAATACACCAGGGCCAGCGCACCCAGCGCGTGGGCGGCCACCGCCCAGGTCAGGGTCTGGTTCTTGGCTCCGCCCAGCAGCGGGATCGCCGCCAGCAGCGGGATCGCGATCAGGTCCTGGAACAGCAGGATCGAGAACGCCAGCCGTCCGTAGTCGCTGCCCAGTTGCCGGCGTTCGGCCAGCAGTTGCAGGCCCACCGCGGTCGAGGACAGGGCCAGCCCCAGGCCGGCCACCAGCGCGCTCTTCCAGTGCATGCCGTACAACAGCAGTGCGCCGCCCAGCAGCAGCGCCGAGGCGGTCACCTGCGCCCCGCCGGCCCCGAACACCGGCCGCCGCATCAGCGCCAGCCGCGCCGGCGACAGCTCCAGGCCGATCACGAACAGCAGCATCACCACGCCGATTTCCGACGCGGACAGGATCCGGTCCGGGTCGCGGACCACGCCCATTCCGTCCGGCCCCAGCGCCACGCCGGTGGCCAGGTAGGCCATTACCGCGACCAGGCCGAAACGGCGGAACAGCGGCACGGCGACGATGGTCGCCGCCAGCAGCACCAGGGCGAGTTCGAGGCTGAGGCTGGCGGGGAGCGTGGCGTCCATCCGTTCCCCCGGATTATGCGCTTGCCGTCCTGTGCCGTTGCGGCGGGCTTGCGGCGGTTGCCAGGGCGTTCATGGCCTTTTCACGCATTCGCCCGCCTTCGGCCGGCACGGCGTCACCCAGGCGCGTCCGATTTCAGGGGGGGGGATTCAAGGGGGAAACCGGATTGCGCCCGCCCGTCGCTTCCATGGCATGATCGAAACAAGAGATGCGTTTCCGCTCCATCGGGGGAGGTGGTACCGGACGGATCCGGAAGCGTGGGACGGCAAGGGATTTTTCAGGGAGCGTCAAGCAATGGAATGGGGAAGGAAGGCGCCGTGGCGCCTGGCGATCGCATCGGTATTGGCCCTGCATCTCACCGCATGCGGGTGGGTGGGGCAGACCCTCAAGAGCGAGTTGTCGGCCTACGCGGAGCCGACGGAAGGGGACGTGGCCCACCTGCGGCTCATCGGTTCCCGCAACGTCAAGGTATATCCGGACAGCGTCTGTGCCGGCGTATCCGTCCCGGGTGGCGGCTATCCGGCCGGCCCGCAGATGGGGGGGCAGCGCACGCGCGATATCGGAATGCCCAAGCGTCCCGGCCTGCCCGAACACTATGTCGAGATCGCAGTGCGTGCGGGGCAGCCGATCACGGTGAGTTTCAACTATTACCGCGAGTCCCATTCCGTCGGCATCGCCGGGACCGGTGCCCCGGGCCATCGCCAGTCCAGTGTCTGCCAATCGATGGCGACGCTGGTGCCGGTTGCGGGGGAGTCTTACGAGATGGAGGCGGCGTGGGGCTCCGACACCTGCCAGATCGAAGGTGCGCGTCTGGTCAGGATGCCCGGGACGCAGGCCTGGCATCGCGTCCATCAACCGTTGCAGGGTGCAAAGGCCTGCGGATCCACAGACTGACCTATCCCGGGAACGGGCAGCGGCAGGGCGTTCCGCCGGGCTTGCGTCCCGTGCCCTGATTCGACGACAACCGAGGAGGCTGTATGAAATGGAATTCCCAGCGCTTGGCCCTGTTGGTGCTATGCTTGGCCCTGGCTGGCATCGATGCGCGCGCCGATGACGGCAGTGGCGCGGTATCGGCCGAAGCCGCGCCGGAAGCGATGCCGGACCCGATCCCCGCCGCCGCTTCCGGGCAGGAAGCCGGCGAAGCCGAGCCGGTTCCATCCCCGCCGGCGGTGACCGTGGTGCTCGATAATTCCTGGCAGCTCCGCTCCGAGCAGGAGCCGGTACTGCGCCTGGTGACCCGCGGGGATACCGCCAAGGCGACCACGGCCAAGGTGGCGGGCGCATTGCTGAGTGCGTTCGCCGGAGGCACCACCACCGGTACGTTCAGCAAGGAACAACTGAAGGGCAAATGGGTCGATTCGCTCCCCGATCCCACCGGCCCGCTGATGGTGCCGATGCTGCAACAGCGCATCGAGGAACTGGTGCTGTCCCGGTCCGGACCGGTATCGCCGCCGCCGCTGCGCATCGAGGCCAGGCCTGGTGTCTGGACATTGATCTACCAGGAACTGGGGCGCTCCGACACGCCCTATGAACTGCGCTACCAGGCGGTCATCGTGGCTCGGGACGCAACCGTCGCCAGTGCCCCGCCGCCGTCGCTGGTGCCGAGGCTGGAGTGCCGGCCCGAGCCGCAGACCATGACCCTGGCCAAATGGCAGGACGACGGTTACGCCAGGGTGCATGAGGTGGCGGCCGACTACGCACGCCAGTGCACGGAACTGGCGGCCGGCCAGTTGGAAGCGTGGCTGGCGACGCAGGAGGCACCGGAGGCCCCGGAAATGCCGCCAGCGGACGCCATGACGCCCGCCGTCGCCCTGTCTCCTCCGGTGCTTCCGGAGCTGGAGGCGGCAGCGGGCGGACCGGAAGGCATGGGCATGGAACAATAGGGGGTGCCGGGGTGCCCAGGGCCTGAAGCCGGGCGCCCCGCAGCCGACCTCCGGCCGGGACATCGGGACCAACGAAAAACCCCGCCAAGGCGGGGCTTTTCGCGTGAAGCGGAGGGTGCGCTCAGCGCTTCATCGAGCTGAAGAACTCGTCGTTGGACTTGGTGTTCTTCATCTTGTCGAGCATGAACTCCATCGCCCCGATCTCGTCCATCGGGTGCAGCAGCTTGCGCAGGATCCAGATCTTCTGCAGCAGCTCCGGCTCGATCAGCAGGTCCTCGCGGCGGGTGCCGGAGCGGTTGATGTCGATGGCCGGGAACACGCGCTTCTCGGAGATGCGGCGGGACAGGTGCACCTCGGAGTTGCCGGTGCCCTTGAACTCTTCGTAGATCACCTCGTCCATCTTGCTGCCGGTGTCGATCAGCGCGGTGGCGATGATGGTCAGCGAACCGCCTTCCTCGACGTTGCGCGCGGCGCCGAAGAAGCGCTTGGGCCGGTGCAGGGCGTTGGCGTCCACGCCGCCGGTCAGGACCTTGCCGGAGCTGGGCACGACGTTGTTGTAGGCGCGCGCCAGGCGGGTGATCGAGTCGAGCAGGATCACCACGTCCTTCTTGTGCTCGACCAGGCGCTTGGCCCGCTCGATCACCATCTCGGCGACCTGCACGTGGCGCGCGGCCGGCTCGTCGAAGGTGGAACTGATGACCTCGCCGCGCACGGTGCGCTGCATCTCGGTCACTTCCTCCGGGCGCTCGTCGATCAGCAGCACGATCAGGTGCACGTCCGGGTGGTTGGTGGTGATGGCGGTGGCGACCTGCTGCATCATCATCGTCTTGCCCGCCTTGGGCTGGGAGACGATCAATGCGCGCTGGCCCTTGCCCTGCGGCGCCATCAGGTCGAGGATGCGGCCGGTGATGTCCTCGGTGGAGCCGTCGCCGCGCTCCAGGCGGAAGCGCTTGCGCGGGAACAGCGGGGTCAGGTTCTCGAACAGGACCTTGCCGCGGCTGGCTTCCAGCGGCTCGCCGTTGATCGTGTCGACCACGGCCAGGGCGAAGTAGCGCTCGCCGTCCTTGGGCCAGCGGATACGGCCGGACAGGTGGTCGCCGGTGCGCAGGTTGAAGCGGCGGATCTGGCTGGGCGAGATGTAGGTGTCGTCCGGGCCGGCCAGGTAGCTGGCCTCGGCCGCGCGCAGGAAGCCGAAGCCGTCCGGCAGGATCTCCAGCACGCCGTCGGCGGCCACGCCCTCGCCATGGCGGGTCAGCACCTTGAGCAGGGCGAAGATCACGTCCTGCTTGCGGGCGCGGGCCACGCCCTCCTGGATCTGCAACTGCTCGGCGATCTCCAGCAGCTTGTGCGCGGGCATGCGCTTGAGGTCGCTGAGCGAATACTGCGGGAAGCCTTCCGGCACGCTCGGGTGCGGCCGCGAGGGCGGCGCCTGGTTGTTGCCGTTGTCGTCCTGCATGCCGCCGTCGTCGCGGAAGCGGTCGCGCTGGCGGTCGCGGCGGTTGCGGAAGCGCTCGCGGCGGTTGTTGTTGTGGCGGCCGTCGCCGCCGCGCGCCTCGCCGTCTTGCGGCGGGTTGCCGCCGCCGTCGTCGTCGCCGCTGCCGGCGTTCTGGGCGGGCGCGGCCTCGGAGCCGGAGGATGCGGCCGGCGGCTGGATCGGGAGCGCCGGCTGGACAGGCGGGGTGGGGGCAGGGGCGGCAGGCGCCTCGGCGGCGGGCGAAGGCGAAGGTTCGCCCGCGCCGGCGCTCACCGGCTTGGGGGTGCGCTTGCGCGCGCGCTTCTCGGCGGGTGCGTCATCGCTCCCGGGCGCTTCAGGCAGGGTGTTGTCGGACAAGACTGCGATTCCTCGCTGGAAGGTGCGAGCGCCCTGGGCGGGCGGATGGACTCGTGGGTGGGGTGCGCCGGGGCGTACGGATTTCCGTTTCCCGTCGGAGGTGCGGCCGCGGAAACCGGCCGGATGAAACGACACTAGCACTGCTCCCGGGGCCGCGGCAAGCGGGTCGAGGCCCCGGTTCAGGCGCGGGCAGGACGGCGTTCCCCGGGCCGTCCCGCCGCGCCGGGCGGCAGAGTCAGGCTGCCGCGCCCAGGGTCTTGTCGATCATCTGGGTGAGCTGGCCCTTGCCGACCGCGCCGACCTGGGTGGCCTGGACCTGGCCGCCCTTGAACAGCAGCAGCATCGGGATCGAGCGCACGTGGTACTTGATCGCGGTGGCGCGGTTCTGGTCGATGTTGACCTTGGCCACCTTCATCCGGCCGTCGTAGGCCTGCGCCAGTTCGTCGACGATCGGCGAGATCATCTTGCACGGACCGCACCATTCGGCCCAGAAATCGACCAGGACCGGTTCCTGGGACTGCAGCACGGCGCTGTCGAAATCGGCGTCGCCGATATGCATCACCTTATCGTTCACTTGGGGGGTCTCCGTGGGGATTGCCTGCGGACGGGCCAGCGGGCGGGCCCGGCGCATTGGGTTAAACTGGGGCGTTCCGTAGAGTTGTCAAGGGGCCGTCGTCCCCACGACGGCCGCGCAACCCGGGGCCGCGCGCAGTGTGCGGCGACCGGGAATCCGATGCAAGACCGCCGCCCGCGCCATGCCGCAGCGGGCCTCACGAAGAATGGATGATGAGCGACAAACCGCTGACCGACGTAGCTTTTTCCTCGTTCGACCTGCACCCGGCGCTGCTTGCCGGGCTCGAGTCGGCTGGCTTCACCCGCTGCACCCCGATCCAGGCGCTGACCCTGCCGATCGCCCTGCCGGGCCGCGATGTCGCCGGCCAGGCCCAGACCGGCACCGGCAAGACCCTGGCCTTCCTGGTGACGGTGATGAACCGCCTGCTGACCCGCCCGGCGCTGGCCGAGCGCAAGCCGGAGGACCCGCGCGCGCTGATCCTGGCGCCCACCCGCGAGCTGGCGATCCAGATCCACAAGGACGCGGTCAAGTTCGGCTCCGAGCTGGGCCTGCGCTTCGCCCTGGTCTACGGCGGGGTGGACTACGACAAGCAGCGCGAGCTGCTGCAGAAGGGCGTGGACGTGATCATCGCCACCCCGGGCCGGCTGATCGACTACGTCAAGCAGCACAAGGTGGTCTCCCTGCACGCCTGCGAGGTCTGCGTGCTGGACGAGGCCGACCGCATGTTCGACCTGGGCTTCATCAAGGACATCCGGTTCCTGCTGCGGCGCATGCCGATCCGCACCGAGCGCCAGACCCTGCTGTTCTCGGCCACCCTGAGCCACCGGGTGCTGGAGCTGGCCTACGAGCACATGAACGAGCCCGAGAAGCTCGTCGCGGAGACCGAGTCCATCACCGCCGCGCGCGTGCGCCAGCGCATGTACTTCCCCTCCGACGAGGAGAAGCTGCCGCTGCTGCTGGGCCTGCTCTCGCGCAGCGAGGGCGCGCGCACCATGGTGTTCGTCAACACCAAGGCCTTCGTCGAGCGCGTGGCGCGCGCGCTGGAGCGGGCCGGCTACCGGGTCGGCGTGCTCTCCGGCGACGTGCCGCAGAAGAAGCGCGAGAGCCTGCTCAACCGCTTCCAGAAGGGCCAGCTCGAGATCCTGGTGGCCACCGACGTGGCCGCGCGCGGGCTGCACATCGACGGCGTCAGCTACGTCTACAACTACGACCTGCCGTTCGACGCGGAGGACTACGTCCACCGCATCGGCCGCACCGCCCGCCTGGGCGCGGAGGGCGACGCGATCAGCTTCGCCTGCGAGCGCTACGCCATGGGCCTGCCGGACATCGAGGCCTATATCGAGCAGAAGATCCCCGCCGAGCCGGTGACCGCCGACCTGCTGACCGCGCTGCCGCGTACGCCGCGCCCGCGGCCGGAGGGCGGGCAGGACGAGGGCGAGGAGAACGAGAGCATCGGCGAGATATTCCGCGAGGCCCGCGAGCAGCGCGCCGCAGACGAGGAACGCCGCGGCGGCGGCCGCGCGCGCGATGGGCGCGGCGGCGGGCGAAGCAGCAGCGGTAGCGGCGAGCGTCGCGACGGCGAGCGCCGGCCGCGGCGCAAGCCCAGGGCCGAAGGCGAGGCCGCCCCGGTCGCCGCCGGCGAGGCCGCCGCGCCGGAACGCGCCCCGCAGCCGGTCCCGCCGGTGCCGGCGGAAGGCCGGCCCGCGCCGGCCGATGCGGCGGGCGAGGGCGAGCGCGCCCCGCGCAAGCGCCGGCGCCGGCGTCGCGGCAAGCCGGTGGAGGGCCTGGCGGCCGAGAACAGCCAGGGCGCGTCGGGGTCGGCGAAGCCGTCGCCGGCGCGTTCGGCCTCGGCGCAACCGTCGCCGGCCGGCGGTGGCGACTCCTTGATCACCCGCATCGGCCGCAGGCTGCGTTCGCTGATCCCCGGAGGCTGATCCGCGGCCGCGGCCCGGCCATGCGCATCCGGCGCCAGGAGGCGGCGGATGCGCGTGGAGGCGGTCGCACCGCGCGGGACGCCCCTGCATAATCGGCGCATGAGCGTCCTGCGATTCGAGAGCGTCAGCAAGCAGTATCCCGGCGGCCATCCGGCGCTGGTGGACGTGAGCTTCGAGGTCGCCCAGGGCGAGATGCTGTTCGTCACCGGCCACTCGGGCGCCGGCAAGAGCACCCTGCTGCGCCTGATCCACCTGTCCGAGCGGCCCACCCGCGGCACCGTGCTGTTCGGCGAGCGCAACCTGCAGCGCGTGCGCGGCGGCAAGGTCGCCCTGCACCGGCGTGCGGTCGGCGTGGTCTACCAGGACCATCGCCTGCTGACCGACCGCAGCATCGGCGAGAACGTGGCCCTGCCGCTGATCCTGCGCGGCACCCGGCGCGCGGAGATCGGCAAGCGGGTGCGCTCGGTGCTCGAGCGCATGGGCCTGGGCCATCGCGAGAAGGCGCTGCCCTGGCAGTTGTCGGCCGGCGAGCAGCAGCGCGTGGGCATCGCCCGGGCGATCGTCGCCGAGCCGCCGCTGCTGGTGGCCGACGAGCCCACCGGCAACCTCGACCCGGCGCTGGCCGCCGAGATCATGGAGCTGTTCGCCGGCCTGCCCGAGCGCGGCACCAGCGTGCTGGTGGTCAGCCACGACCTGCCCCTGCTGCGGCGCATGCGCCGGCGCGTGCTGGTGCTGGACCACGGCCGCCTGGTCGACGACATCAGCCCGCAGGACCTGGCGGAATGAGGACGGGCAAGGCCAACGCCAAGGCCGCACCCGCCGCGCGGGCGCCGTCGCGGCCGCGCGTGTGGCTGGACCAGCACCTGCACAGCCTGGCCTTCAGCCTGGGCCGGGCGGCGCGCAAGCCATGGGCCACGCTGCTGACGGTGGCGGTGATGGGGCTGGCCCTGGCGCTGCCGCTGGGCCTGTCGATCGTGATGGACAACCTGCATCACTTCACCGGCAGCGTGCAGCAATCGCGCGAGATCGGCGTGTTCCTGAAGATGGACGTGGACGCGCGGGCGGCAGCGGAACTGGCCCGCTCCCTGGGCGCGCGCGCGGACGTGGCCGCGGTGGAAGTGCGTACGCCGGAACAGGCGCTGGATGAGTTCCGCGACGGCAGCGGCCTGGGCGAGGCGATCGACGCGCTGGGCCAGAACCCGCTGCCGACGCTGCTGGTGGTCGCGCCGCGGGGCGACGACGACGCGGGCCTAGCCCGGGCGCTGGCGGCGCTGCCGCAGGCCGACCTGGTCCAGCACGATGCGGTCTGGCGCAGGCGCCTGGATGCCTGGCTGGGCTTCGGCCAGCGCGCGGTCCAGGTGCTGTCGGTACTGCTGGGCCTGGGCGCGCTGCTGGTGGTCGGCAACACGGTGCGCCTGGACATCCAGTCGCGGCGCGAGGAGATCGGCGTGCTGCAGTTGCTGGGCGCCAGCGACGGCTTCATCCGCCGTCCGTTCCTCTACCTGGGCGTGTGGTACGGGCTCGGGGCCGGGCTGCTGGCGCTGGGCCTGATCGCCGCCGCCGGCCTGGCCCTGCGCGAGCCGCTGGCCGCGCTCAGCGCCAGCTACGGCAGCCAGTTCGCGTTGAAGGGACTGGATGCCCTGCACTCGGGAATGGTATTGGTGGGGACCATTCTGCTGGGATGGCTGGGCGCCTGGGCGGTCACCGGCCACTTCCTGCGCCAGACCCGCCCCACGGAGACCTGATGGCCTCGCACGAGCTCAAGCACCTGATCAGCGATGCGCCGCGGGTGATGGTGGCCGACGGTTCCAAGCTGGTGCGCAAGCTGATCGTCGACGTGCTCAAGCGCGAGCTGCCGGGCGTGCAGGTGGTCGGCTGCTCCAGCATCGCCGAGGCGCGCGCGGCGCTGGAGGCCGGAGCGGTGGACCTGGTCACCACCGCGCTGTCGCTGCCCGACGGCGATGGCCTGGAGCTGGCGCGCAGCGTGCGCGAGGCCGCCGGCCAGGCCTACGTGCCGGTGATCGTGGTGTCCGGCGACGCCCAGCAGCACCTGGTGGAGCGCCGCTTCACCGAGTACGTCACCGACTACTTCGACAAGTCGCTGGGCCACGAGGCCCTGGCCGAGTTCATCCGCGGCTACGTGCAGCCGCAGGCGATCCCCGGCGCGGTCGTGCTCTACATCGAGGACAGCCGGGTGGTCGCCGAGGCGACCAAGCGCATGCTCGAACGCCAGCAGCTCGACGTGATCCACGTGCTCACCGCCGAGGAGGCCTTCGGCCTGCTCACCGCCGAGTCGCTGGGCCGCACCGAGCGCCGGATCGACCTGGTGCTCACCGACGTGACCTTGAAGGGCGAGCTGAGCGGGCGCGACGTGGTCGAGCGCATCCGCATCGACTTCGGCTACGGCAAGCGCCACCTGCCGGTGCTGGTGATGACCGGCGACGCCAACCGCCGCAACCAGTCCGAACTGCTGCACGCCGGCGCCAACGACCTGGTGCAGAAGCCCATCGAGGAGCGGCTGCTGGTGACCAAGGTGCTGTTCCAACTGCGCCTGGCGCGGCTGGACGGCGGTGGCGCCAGGCCGGAGTGACCCAGTGCCGGCCATGAGCGAACACGCATGAGCGAAGACGAGGAACGCATCCGCCTGGAGCCATCGTGGAAGGCGCGCATCGGCGACTGGCTGCTGAGCCCGCGGATGCGCGAGCTGGCCGCGTTCCTGCGCCAGCGCAAGGCCGCCGGCGCGCGGGTGTATCCGCCCGGGCCGCGCATCTTCGCCGCCTTCGACGCCACCCCGTTCGATGCGGTCAAGGTGGTGATCCTCGGCCAGGACCCCTACCACGGCCCGGGCCAGGCGCACGGGCTGTGCTTCTCGGTACTGCCGGGCGTGCCGGTGCCGCCGTCGCTGGACAACATCTTCAAGGAGATCGGCGCCGAACTGGGCCTGCCGCGGCCGGACCACGGCTGTCTGCTGCCCTGGGCCAGGCGCGGCGTGCTGCTGCTCAACGCGGTGCTGACGGTGGAGCAGGGCCGGGCCGGCGCCCACCAGGGCAAGGGCTGGGAGGGCTTCACCGACCACGCCATCGAGGTCCTGGCGCGCGAGCGCGAGAACTTGGTCTTCATGCTGTGGGGCAGCTACGCCCAGGCCAAGGGCAAGGTGATCGACCCGCGCCGGCACCGGGTGCTCAAGGCGCCGCACCCGTCCCCGCTGTCGGCGCACCGCGGCTTCATGGGCTGCGGCCATTTCGCCGCGGCCAACGAGTACCTGTCCCGTCACGGCCAGGCGCCGGTGGATTGGTCGCTGCCGCCGCGGGCCGAGGTCGAGGCGATGCTTGCAGGGGGTTGATTGCCGGCGGCTGGCCGCGGCGAGGCCTCGTTACCCTGTATTAATTCAACAAAAATAGAACAATAAGGGCTCTATTCATGGGTTTATCCCAGGGGGAGGGGCGATCATGATGGGCGCCATCCGCCGGGAACGTCCCGGCCCCACCCTGCTGGAGGTGCCTCGTGATCACCCTGCGCCCGGCCGCCGAGCGCGGCCACGCCAACCATGGCTGGCTGGATTCCCGGCACAGCTTCTCCTTCGCCGACTACGTGGACCCCGCGCACGTGCAATGGGGTCCGCTGCGGGTGATCAACGAGGACCGGGTGGCCGCCGGCCAGGGCTTCGGCACCCATGGCCACCGCGACATGGAGATCATCAGCTACGTGCTGGAAGGCGCGCTGGCGCACAAGGACTCGATGGGCAACGTGGCGACCATCGTCCCCGGCGAGGTGCAGCGGATGAGCGCCGGTACCGGCGTGACCCACTCCGAGTTCAACTACGACAGCGCCGGCACCACCCATTTCCTGCAGATATGGATCCTGCCCGATCGCACCGGCATCGCCCCCGGATACGAGCAGAAGCGCTTCGACGCCGCCGACAAGCGCGGCCGGCTGCGGCTGGTGGTGAGCCCGGAAGGCGCCGAGGGTTCGCTGCGCATCCACCAGGACGCGCGGATGTACGCCGGCTTGTTCGACGGAGCCGAATCGGCGGCGCTGGCCATCGCCCCGGGCCGGCTGGCCTACCTGCACCTGGTGCGCGGCCGGGCCACGGTCAACGGCCACCCGCTGGCCGCGGGCGACGCGTTGCTGTACCGCGACGAGCCGCAGGTGGAGGTGGAAGCCGGCCAGGCCGCCGAGGTGCTGGTGTTCGACCTGCCGCCGGCCGGCGATTGATGGAGGCCGCCGCGCGCCGCGTCCCGGCAGGGAGGCTCACATCGTGTTGCGCCGCGGCGGGCATACTGCCCGAGCCAAGCCGTTCCGCTTCGTGCGCCCGCGCGCAAACCCTTGATTCGCGAAGGAACCCGAGGGCAAGGATCGTTCCACTGCTGCAATGCCGGGAACCTATCGGTGCGTTAGCAGTCCAATCCCCCGATTGCTAAGATGACCGCCATGACCCAGACCATCCGTTCGACCCAACTCGTCGCCAACAACCTCCCGATCCCCAGCCCGCTGGGTTCGCTGGAGGCCTATATCGGCGCGGTGCACCGGATCCCGGTGCTGAGCGTGGAAGAGGAGCAGGCGCTGGCCCGCCGCTTCCGCGACCAGGAGGACCTGGATGCCGCCCGCGAGCTGGTGCATTCGCACCTGCGCTTCGTCGTGCACGTGGCCCGCGGCTACAGCGGCTATGGCCTGCAGTTGGGCGACCTGATCCAGGAAGGCAACATCGGCCTGATGAAGGCGGTCAAGCGCTTCGACCCGGAACTGGGCGTGCGCCTGGTCAGCTTCGCGGTGCACTGGATCCGCGCCGAGATGCACGAGTTCATCCTCAAGAACTGGCGCATCGTCAAGGTCGCCACGACCAAGGCCCAGCGCAAGCTGTTCTTCAACCTGCGCAAGGCCAAGACCCGCCTGGGCTGGATGAACGCGGCCGAGGTCAGCGCCGTGGCCCGCGACCTCAACGTCTCCGAGCGCGAGGTGCTGGAGATGGAGTCGCGCCTGTCCGGCCGCGACATCGGCTTCGACGCTCCGGCCGACGAGGACGACGACCACGCCCCGCCGGCGCCGGCCGCCTATCTGGTCGCGCACGACGAGGACCCGTCGCAGGCCTACGAGCGGGCCGACAGCGAGGACCACCAGTTGCAGTCCCTGCGCGCCAGCCTGGCCAGCCTGGATGCGCGCTCGCGCGACATCGTCGCCCGGCGCTGGCTGGACGCCGACAGCAAGGTCACCCTGCAGGAGCTGGCGGACGAATACGGCGTATCGGCCGAGCGCATCCGCCAGATCGAGGCCAACGCCATGAAGAAGATGCGGGCGCTGCTGGCCGCCTAGGCTGGCCGGCGCCGCTTTCGCGGCATGGCGTGCGACGAGGATGGCCCGGGCGACCGGGCCATCCTTTTTCGTGGCGGGCGTGAACGCTTTACGTGCCGGACGGCCTGCGCCACCGCGACCCCCCGCAAGAAAAAGGCCCCGGTGGGAACCGGGGCCGTGATGCCGGGCTGGGCCGACGAGGTTTTCCGTTCCGGCAGGGAATGCGACCGACGCAGCGGGGCAAAGTTCCGGCGCCTGCGGGCAACCTGTGGCGGTTGTCCCCTAAAATGCCCCGCTGCTATACTTCGGCGGCTCGGCGAGGCGCATCTCCATGCAGCCGGCCTTCGCTTCCTCCGCAGGTATCCGTCACGTGCTGAATTCCGTTGCCGCAGGCCGGCGACAGGCCCGGCGTGCGATTGCCTGGCAGGCAGCGGCGACGCTGCTGGTCGTGCTGCCATGCCTCTGGCGAGGCGGCCTCTGGCCGGTGGCGGCGCTGGCCGGCGGTGCGGCGGTGATGCTGGCGGGCGGACTGGCGGCGTGGATCGCGCTGGGAGGCGGGGTCGGCGGCGCCGGACCGGCGGTGGCGCGGCTGCTGGCGGGAGTGCTGGCCAAGTGGCTGGTCGTGGTCGCGGCGCTGGCGCTGGGCATGATCGGTTTCGGGCTGCCGCCGCCGCCGATGCTGGCCGCGGCCGTGGCCGCGCTGGTGGCGCAGGTATCGGCCCTGGCACTGGGCCGCTAACGGCGCCCGCGGGCCGGCAACAGAACAACATCGGTGCGTTGAGAACAGGAAATCGGACCTATGGCGGGCGAGGCGGAACTGACCCCTACCAGCTACATCCAGCATCACCTGCACAACCTGACCGCACAGGTCGGCGAAGGCGGCGGGTTCATGACGCTGCACCTGGACACGCTGATCACCTCGGTGCTGACGGGCGCGCTGATGGTGTTCCTGTTCTGGCTGGCCACGCGCAAGGCCACCGCCGGGGTGCCGGGCAAGTGGCAGGCCTTCGTCGAGATCTGCCTGGAGTTCGTCGACCGCCAGGCGCGCGACACCTACCAGGGGACCAGCAAGCTGGTGACGCCGATCGCGATCACCCTGTTCTTCTGGATCCTGCTGATGAACACGATGAAGATGATCCCGGCCGACTTCATCGCCAAGCCGCTGGAGTGGGTGGGCGTCCATTACTGGAAGCCGGTGCCCACCGCCGACGTCAACGCCACTCTGGGCCTGTCGATCAGCGTGTTCTTCCTGACCCTGTTCTTCGCACTGCGCGCCAAGGGCCTGGGCCACTTCACCCTGGAGTTCCTGACCGCGCCGTTCGGCAAGTGGATGATGCCGTTCAACCTCGTCCTCAACACCGTCGAATGGCTGAGCAAGCCCATCTCGCTGGCGATGCGACTGTTCGGCAACATGTTCGGCGGCGAAATCGTGTTCCTGCTGATCTGGGTGCTCGGCGGCGCCGGCCTGCTGGGCCTGCTCGGCGGCGCGGTGTTCGGCTTCGGCTGGATGGTCTTCCACCTGCTGGTCATCCCGCTGCAGGCGTTCATCTTCATGATGCTGTCGATCGTCTATCTCAGCCTGGCCGAAGATAGCCACTGATCACGGTTCTCGAATCCAAGATTCGCTTCACCCTTCATCCCCCTTCACCCTTAAGCCATCCGTCCCGGAGAAAACCATGGAAACCGCACTGACCGCCCTCGCTTCCGTCCAGGCCTCGACCGTTCTGGCCGTCGGCATCATGATCGGCCTGGCCGCGCTGGGCGCAGGCCTGGGCCTGGCCATCATGTCCGGCAAGTTCCTGGAGTCGGCCGCGCGCCAGCCGGAGCTGATCCCGGTGCTGCAGGTGCGCATGTTCATCACCGCCGGCCTGATCGACGCCGCGTTCATCATCAGTGTCGCCGTGGGCCTGCTGTTCGCCTTCGCCAGCCCGTTCCTGGTCGGCGGCCTGGCCCCGTAACTGCCGGGCCGAAGACCCCGCAGGTCTGCCGCCGGTCCGCGACGCGGGTGCCGGCGGCGGCACGTAGGAAGCCCGCGGCCCGCGCCGCGGGCTCCCCGAGTACAGGCAGAGCGCACCCATGAATCTCAATCTGACCCTAATCGCCCAGGCGCTGGCCTTCGCCAGCCTGATCTGGCTGATCGCCAGCAAGATCTGGCCGCCGTTGCTCAAGGCGCTCGAGGAGCGCCAGCAGAAGATCGCCGAGGGCCTTGCCGCGGCCGACCGCAGCCAGAAGGATCTGGCCCAGGCGCAGGACAAGGTCAACGAACTGCTGAAGGAAGCGCGCGCAAAGGCCAACGAGATCATCGACCAGGCCCACGCCCGCGCCAACCAGATCGTCGATGCCGCACGCGAGGAAGCCGTCGCCGAGGCCGGCCGGCAGAAGGCCTCGGCCCTGGCCGAGATCGACGTCTCGGCCAACCGCGCGCGCGAGGAATTGCGCAGGCAGGTGTCCGCGCTGGCAGTGAGCGGCGCGGAGAAGCTGCTGCACCGCGAGATCGACGCCGGCACGCACAAGTCGCTGCTCGACGAACTGGCCGCGCAACTCTGACCATGACCGTCATGTCCGCCATCACCGCGCTGCGCCGCCCCTGTGGTCGAGGGCCGGCATCGGTGCGCGCATCGGTTGCCGCCGAGGTAACAGAATGAGCCAGGCCCTCACCCTCGCCCGTCCCTACGCCCGGGCCGCCCACGCGGTCGCCCGCGACGAAGGCCGCGTGGATGCGTGGTCCCAGGCGCTGGGCTTCGCCGCCCAGGTCGCCGCCGACCCGCGCGTGTCCGGATTGCTGCTCAACCCCGAACTGGCCGACGGCGATGCGGTCGCGTTGCTGGCGCCGCCGGACGCGGAGGCTTCGTTCCTCCGTTTCCTCGGCCTGCTGGCGCAGGCGGGGCGCCTGCCGCTGCTGGTGGCGATCGCCGGGTTGTTCGAGCAACTGCGCGCCGAGGACCAGCGCGTGGTGCGGGCCACCGTCACCTCCGCCGCCATGCTGTCGCCGCAGGAACTGGACACGCTGCGCGACGCGCTCAAGCGCCGCTTCGGCCGCGAGGTCGAGCTGGGCACGGCGGTGGATGCCAGCCTGATTGGCGGCGCGGTGATCGACGCCGGCGACGTGGTGATCGATGGCTCGCTCAAGGGCAAGCTGGCGCGCCTGCAGACCGTGCTGGCCGGCTGACCGGACGCCGCCACCCGACAGTTCACTTTTCAGGTTGCCAGCCCGCCGGGCGCGCGACTCCAAGGAAAACCAACATGGCTACCACGCTCAACCCTTCCGAAATCAGCGACCTGATCAAGACCCGCATCGAACAGGTGAAGCTGTCCGCCGAGGCCCGCAACGAGGGCACCGTGACCAGCGTGTCCGACGGCATCGTGCGCATCTTCGGCCTGGCCGACGTGATGCAGGGCGAAATGATCGAGCTGCCGACGGCCGCCGACGGACAGTCCACGTACGCCCTGGCGCTGAACCTGGAGCGCGACTCGGTCGGCGCCGTGGTCCTGGGCGACTACGAGCACCTGCGCGAGGGCGACGTGGCCAAGACCACCGGCCGCATCCTCGAAGTGCCGGTCGGCCCCGAGCTGATGGGTCGCGTCGTCAACGCGCTGGGCGAGCCGATCGACGGCAAGGGCCCGATCGCCGCGGCGCAGACCGCGCCGGTGGAGCGCGTGGCCCCGGGCGTGATCTGGCGCAAGTCGGTCGACCAGCCGGTGCAGACCGGCTACAAGACCGTCGACGCGATGATCCCGATCGGCCGCGGCCAGCGAGAGCTGGTCATCGGCGACCGCCAGACCGGCAAGACCGCGCTGGCCATCGACGCGGTGATCAACCAGAAGGACACCGGCATCAAGTGCGTGTACGTGGCCATCGGCCAGAAGGCGTCGACGGTGGCCAACATCGTGCGCAAGCTGGAAGAGAACGGCGCGCTGGCCCACACCATCGTCGTGGCCGCCACGGCGTCGGAGTCGGCCGCGATGCAGTACATCAGCGCCTACTCCGGCTGCACCATGGGCGAGTACTTCATGGACCGCGGCGAAGACGCGCTGATCGTCTACGACGACCTGTCCAAGCAGGCCGTGGCCTACCGCCAGATCTCGCTGCTGCTGCGCCGCCCGCCGGGCCGCGAAGCCTACCCGGGCGACGTGTTCTACCTGCACAGCCGCCTGCTCGAGCGCGCCGCGCGCGTGTCCGAGGAGTACGTGGAGAAGTTCACCCACGGCGAGGTGAAGGGCAGGACCGGCTCGCTGACCGCGCTGCCGATCATCGAGACCCAGGCCGGCGACGTGTCCGCGTTCGTGCCCACCAACGTGATCTCGATCACCGACGGCCAGATCTTCCTGGAGACCGACCTGTTCAACGCCGGCATCCGCCCGGCCGTGAACGCCGGCATCTCGGTGTCGCGCGTGGGCGGCGCCGCCCAGACCAAGATCATCAAGAAGCTGTCCGGCGGCATCCGCATCGCGCTTGCCCAGTACCGCGAGCTGGCCGCGTTCGCGCAGTTCGCCTCCGACCTGGACGAGGCCACCCGCAAGCAGCTCGAGCGCGGCCAGCGCGTCACCGAGCTGATGAAGCAGAAGCAGTACCAGCCGATGTCCATCGCCGACCAGGCGCTGTCCATCTACGCGGTCAACGAGGGCTACCTGGACGACGTGCCGGTGGCCAAGATCGGCGCCTTCGAGGAGGGCCTGCACGCCCACTTCGCCAACACCAACGGCGCGCTGGTCGAGCAGGTCAACAAGACCGGCGGCTGGAACGACGAGATCGAGGCCGCTTTCAAGAAGGGCATCGAGGATTTCAAGGCGACGGGCTCGTTCTGAGCCCGCGCGATTGATACCCGGAACTAGGAATTCGTAGAAGAAGGGCTTCGGGCGGGACAGGATCGGCTTTTGCGATTCCTCGGGTCCCCGTTTCGAACCCCGGCCAGCGGAGCGAGCAATGGCAGGCGGCAGGGAAATCAAAACCAAGATCAAGAGCGTGCAGAACACCCGCAAGGTGACCCGCGCGCTGGAGATGGTGTCGGCCTCCAAGATCCGCAAGGCGCAGGAGCGCATGCGCACCTCGCGCCCCTATGCGAGCGCGATGAAGCAGGTGATCGGCCACCTGGCCCAGGCCAATACCGACTACCCGCACCCGTTCCTGGTCGAGCGCGAGCAGGTCAAGCGGGTCGGCTACGTGGTGGTCTCCTCCGACCGCGGCCTGGCCGGCGGCCTGAACAACAACCTGTTCCGCAAGCTGCTCGGCGAGATCCGGCAGTGGAACGAGCAGGGCGTGGAAGTGGACATGGTCACCATCGGCCAGAAGGCGCAGGCCTTCTTCCGCCGGATCAAGGTGAACATGGTCGGTACCGTCTCCCACCTGGGCGACGTGCCGCGCCTGGACCAGTTGGTCGGCGTGATCAAGGTCATGCTCGACGCCTATACCGAGGGCAAGGTGGACCGCGTGTTCGTGGTCTACAACCATTTCGTCAACACCATGAGCCAGCAGGCCACCTTCGACCAGTTGCTGCCGCTGCCGGCGGTGGGCGAGGGCGTGCCCAGCCACGACTGGGACTATCTCTACGAGCCCGACGCCGGCTCCGTGCTGGAGCACGTGCTGACCCGCTACGTCGAATCGCTGGTGTACCAGGCCGTGCTGGAGAACGTGGCGTCCGAGCACGCCGCGCGCATGGTGGCGATGAAGGCGGCCAGCGACAACGCGACCAAGCTGATCGGCACCCTGAACCTGGTCTACAACAAGGCCCGCCAGGCGGCCATCACCCAGGAAATCTCCGAGATCGTGGGCGGTGCCGCCGCCGTGTGATCGCGGGAAAGGGGGGAGGCGTCGCCGCGCGGTCGGTGCTTCTTGGGGACGAACATCACTGCGTGCGAAGTATCCGTTTTCAACTGGAGCCAAGGAATGACGATGAACAAGCTGATGACTGTCGCGCTGCTCGCAGTGTTGATGACCGCCTGCGCCAAGCAGGCCGATGCGCCGGCCGATGCCGCCGCCCCGGCCGATGCCGCTGCCGTCGAAGCCGCCGCCGCTGTCGACGCCGACGCTGCGGATGCCGTAGACGCCGCCGATGCGGCCGTCGAGGCGCCGGTGGTCTCGGGCCTGCCGCAGGCGTGCGAGGACTACCTGGCCCGCGCCCAGGCCTGCTTCGCCAAGACCGGCGGCGGCGCCACGGCCGCTGCGTTCCAGCAGGGCGTGGACCAGGCCAGGGCGCAGTGGGATGCGCTGGCCGACAAGTCCGGGCTGGCGACCGCGTGCACCGCCGCGAACGACCAGTTCGCGCAGACCGCCGCCATGCTCAAGTGCGAGTAAGCGGTTGAATCGGTCCCGCGGGCCTTCGGGCCCGCAGGACATCCGCGGGTGTTGCGGAAAGCCCGGCGGTTTTCCATAACATCCGAACTTCGGGACAAGCGAGTAGCGACATGAATGCCACCCATACTCAAGCTCAAGGCAAGATCGTCCAGATCATCGGCGCCGTGGTCGACGTCGAGTTTCCGCGCGCGGAAGTGCCGAAGGTGTACGACGCCCTGAAGGTCGACAACACCGCCATCACCCTGGAAGTCCAGCAGCAGCTCGGCGACGGCGTCGTGCGCACCATCGCCCTGGGCTCCACCGACGGCCTGCGCCGCAACCTGGTGGCCAGCAACACCGGCCGTGCCATCTCGGTGCCGGTCGGCGCGGGCACCCTGGGCCGGATCATGGACGTGCTGGGCCGCCCGATCGACGAGGCCGGCGAAGTGCAGGCCACCGACCACTGGGAGATCCACCGCGCCGCCCCCTCGTACGAGGACCAGTCCTCGACCAACGAGCTGCTGGAGACCGGCATCAAGGTCATCGACCTGATGTGCCCGTTCGCCAAGGGCGGCAAGGTCGGCCTGTTCGGCGGCGCCGGCGTCGGCAAGACCGTCAACATGATGGAGCTGATCAACAACATCGCCAAGGCGCACTCGGGTCTGTCGGTGTTCGCCGGCGTGGGCGAGCGTACCCGCGAGGGCAACGACTTCTACCACGAGATGAAGGACTCCAACGTTCTGGACAAGGTGGCGATGGTCTACGGCCAGATGAACGAGCCGCCGGGCAACCGCCTGCGCGTCGCGCTGACCGGCCTGACCATGGCCGAGTACTTCCGCGACGAGAAGGACGCCAGCGGCAAGGGCAAGGATGTGCTGCTGTTCGTGGACAACATCTATCGCTACACCCTGGCCGGCACCGAGGTCTCGGCGCTGCTGGGCCGCATGCCGTCGGCGGTGGGCTACCAGCCGACCCTGGCCGAGGAAATGGGCGTGCTGCAGGAGCGCATCACCTCGACCAAGACCGGCTCGATCACCTCGATCCAGGCCGTGTACGTGCCCGCGGACGACCTGACCGACCCGTCGCCGGCGACCACCTTCGCCCACCTGGACGCCACCGTGGTGCTGTCGCGAAACATCGCCGCGCTGGGCATCTACCCGGCCGTGGACCCGCTGGATTCGACCAGCCGCCAGCTCGACCCGAACGTCATCGGCCACGAGCACTACGACACCGCACGCCGCGTCCAGGCCACCTTGCAGAAGTACAAGGAGCTGAAGGACATCATCGCGATCCTGGGCATGGACGAGCTGTCCGAAGAGGACAAGCAGGCCGTGTCGCGCGCGCGCAAGATCGAGCGCTTCTTCAGCCAGCCGTTCCACGTGGCCGAGGTGTTCACCGGCTCGCCCGGCAAGTACGTGTCCCTGAAGGACACCATCCGCGGCTTCAAGGGCATCTGCGACGGCGAGTACGACCACCTTCCGGAGCAGGCCTTCTACATGGTCGGCACCATCGAGGAAGCGGTCGAGAAGGCGAAGAAGATCGCCTGACGGCGGTCTCCGGGAACGAGCACAGCGAGGCACCATGAGCACCATCCGTTGCGACATCGTCAGCGCCGAGCAGGAGATCTTCCACGGCGAAGCTACCCTGGTCGTGGCCACCGGCGAGCTGGGCGAGCTGGGCATCGCGCCGCGCCACGCGCCGCTGATCACCCGCCTCCGGCCCGGCAAGGTGGTGGTGACCCTGCCCGACGGCACGCGCCTGGACTTCGCCATCTCCGGCGGCATCCTGGAAGTGCAGCCGCAGGTGGTCACCGTGCTGGCCGACACCGCCATCCGCGCCGAGGACATCGACGAGGCGGCGGTGCGCAAGGCCAAGGAAGAGGCCGAGCGGGTGCTGGCCAACCGCAGCGAGGCGATGGAAGTGGCCGAGGCGCAGCAGCGCCTGGCCGAGGTCACCGCCCAGTTGCAGGCGCTGGAGCGCCTGCGCCGCAACCTCAAGCACTGAGTCGCTCCGGCCGCGGCCGGAGCGTGCTTCCCCGAACGCCGGCCTCAGGGCCGGCGTTTGCGTTTGTGCGGGAACATCCGTCGTAGCGCCGTGGCTTTCACCGAAAGGCCGGCCATGCCCGAAGCGGGACGCCCGCAGTCAGGCGTCCCGACTCGCCGGCTTCCGGCCTGCACCGGGACCACGGACGCGGGCCACGGATCGGAAGCGGCGATCCAGAGCAAGCCGGCATTCGCTAGACTCACCGGGTTTCCCGCGAGCCGCCGAGATGACCATCACTCCCCAGGAAGCCCTCCAGCGCACGATCGAGCACCGCGAGATCTTCCACGACGAGATGGTCGGGCTGATGCGCCAGATCATGCGTGGCGAGGTGTCGCCGGTGATGAGCGCCGCGATCCTGACCGGCCTGCGGGTGAAGAAGGAAACGGTCGGCGAGATCGCCGGCGCGGCCAGGGTGATGCGCGAGTTCTCGCGCACCGTGGAGGTGGCTGACCGCGCCGGCCTGGTCGACATCGTCGGCACCGGTGGCGATGGCTCGCACACCTTCAACATCTCCACCTGCTCGATGTTCGTGGCCGCCGCGGCCGGCGCGCGGGTGGCCAAGCACGGCAACCGCAGCGTCTCGTCCAAGTCCGGCAGCGCCGACGTGCTGGAGGCGCTGGGCGCGTCCATCGAGCTGCAGCCCGAGCAGGTGGCGCAGTCGATCGCATGCACCGGCATCGGCTTCATGTTCGCGCCCATCCACCACCCGGCGATGAAAGCAGTGGCGCCGGTGCGGCGGGAGATGGGCGTGCGCACCATCTTCAACATCCTCGGGCCGCTGACCAATCCCGCCGGCGCGCCGAACATCCTGATGGGCGTGTTCCACCCCGACCTGGTGGGCATCCAGGCGCGCGTGCTGCAGGAGCTGGGCGCGCAGCGCGCGCTGGTGGTCTGGGGCCGCGACGGCATGGACGAGGTGTCGCTGGGCGCGGCCACCCTGGTCGGCGAGCTGCGCGACGGACGGGTGCGCGAGTACGAGATCCACCCGGAGGACTTCGGCATCGCCATGGCCGCCAGCCGCAACCTCAAGGTGGCCGACGCGGCGCAATCGCGCGGCATGCTGCTGGGCGTGCTGGACGGTGCGCCCGGCCCGGCGCGCGAGATCGTCGTGCTCAACGCGGCCGCGGCGCTGTACGTGGCCGGTGTGGTCGAGGCCATCGACGAGGGCATCGTGCGTGCGCGCGCGGCGATCGACAGTGGCGCGGCGCGCGAACGGATGCAGGCGTTCGTGGCGCTTACCCGGGAGCTGGCCGGGGCCGGCGCGGCATGAGTGCCGAAGGCTTTACCGCGCTGCCGGAACCGCCGTACCACGCGGCGAGCCCCGGTTCCAGGTGCAACGGCCATGTCGCCGCCGGCTCTGCCACCGCCCCATAGGAGTCTGCCTGCCGACGCCGCGATGGCCGGCGGATCGCTCGCAGGAGGTTTCCCATGGCCGTCGCCGGCAAGCCGGTTCCTGTAGAGAGAAGAGGTACCCCGGTGCGCGTGCCCGGCCCCCGGCCGGCTCATGCGAGAATGCCGGTCCGCCGCGTCAGCCCTTGATTGCCATGAGCGACATCCTGCAGACCATCCTGGCCCGCAAGGCCGAAGAGATCGCCGAGCGCAGCGCGCGCATCCCGCTGGCAGAGATGCGCGCGCGCGCGCGCGATGCCGGTCCGGTACGCGGGTTCGCCGCCGCGCTGCAGGCGGCCATCGCCAGCGGCGACCCGGCGGTGATCGCCGAGGTGAAGAAGGCCAGCCCTTCCAAGGGCGTGATCCGCCCGGACTTCCGTCCGGCCGAGATCGCGGTGAGCTACGAGTTCGGTGGCGCCTCGTGCCTGTCGGTGCTGACCGACGTGGATTTCTTCCAGGGCAGCGACGACTTCCTGCGCCAGGCGCGCGCCGCCTGCACCCTGCCGGTGTTGCGCAAGGACTTCACCATCGACCCCTACCAGGTGTACGAGGCGCGCGTGCTGGGTGCCGACTGCATCCTGCTGATCGTGGCCGCGCTGGACGACGTGCAACTGGCCGAGCTGTCCGGACGGGCGCTGGAGCTGGGCATGGACGTGCTGGTGGAGGTCCACGACATCGACGAGCTGGAGCGCGCCATCCAGGTGCCGGTGCCGCTGGTGGGCATCAACAACCGCAACCTGCGCACCTTCGAGGTCTCGCTGGAGACCACCCTGGGCATGAAGGACGCGGTGCCGCGCGACCGCCTGCTGGTGACCGAGAGCGGCATCCTCGGCCAGGAGGACGTGGCGCGGATGCGCCAGGCCGGCGTGCACGCGTTCCTGGTGGGCGAGACCTTCATGCGCGCGCCGGAACCGGGCGAGTCGCTGCGGCAGTTGTTCTTCGAGGCATGAACGCCGGGCCGTACCCGCAGCCGCGCGCCGATGCGCCGCTGGTGGTGTTCGACTTCGACCATACGCTTTACGACGGCGATTCCGGCAGCCATCTGTTCGCCTGGCTGATCCGGCGCAACCCGCTGCGGGTGCTGGCCGCGCTGCTGGCCACGCCGGTGCTCGGGCCGATGGTCGCGCTGCTGCCGACGCGGCGCTGGGGCATCTCCGGCTATGCGTGGATCGGCAGCTTCGGGCTGCACAGGGTGCGCGAGTTCGACCGGGTGATCGACCGCTACGTGGCCACCCACCGTGAGGAGATCGCGCAACGCCTGCTGCCGGTCGCGCTGGACGTGCTGGCGCGGCACCGGGCACGTGGCGACCGGGTGGTGGTGGCCACCGGGGCGCCGCCGGAACTGGCGCGCGCCATCCTGGGCTTCGTCGCCCACGAGGACGTGACGGTGATCGGCACCGCGGTGGGCGTGCGCCTGGGCGCGGTGGTGGCCACCCGCCACTGCCACAGCGAGGAGAAGATGCGCATGCTGCGCGAACGCGGGCATGGCGACATCGACGTGGCCTACTCCGACAGCACCGCCGACCTGCCGCTGCTGCGCGCCGCGCGACGGCCGGTGGTGGTCAACCCCAAGCGCGGGCGGGTGGCGTTCTTCCGCCAGGCGTTGCCGCCCGGCACCCCGATCCTCAACTGGGGCTGCCGCGACCGCGGCGGCGATCCCGACGGGGATGCGCTCCTCTAGGCACCGGCGCGCCGGCGCGGCCCGGCGCCTACAGGCTCAGCAGGGCGTGGCCGATCTGGTAGAGGCTGATGCACAGCACCAGCGAGCCCACGGCCACCAGCACCCACTGCTCGCGCACGCGCTTGACCAGCACCGCGGCCACCGGCGCGGCGATCATGCCGCCCACCAGCAGGCCCAGCACGATCTGCAGGTGCTGCAGGCCGATGGACAGGAAGAAGGTGACCGACACCGCCAGGGTGACCACGAACTCGGCGGCGTTGACCGAGCCGATCACGGTGCGGGCCTGGCCGCCGCCGGCCAGCAGGGTCGAGGTGGCCAGCGGGCCCCAGCCGCCGCCGCCGCTGGCGTCCAGCATGCCGGCGAAGAAGCCCAGGACCGGCACCCGGCGCACCTCGCGCCGCGGCACCATCCGCCCGCTGGCGCGGACCAGGATCAGCACCGCCAGCACCAGCAGGTAGGCGTAGACGAACGGCCGGATCACATCGCCGGGTATCCGGGTCAGCACGTAGGCGCCGATGATGCCGCCGATCATCCCGGGGATGGCCAGGCGCAGGAACAGGCGCTTGTCGACGTTGCCCAGCGCCAGGTGGGACACGCCGGAGGCGCCGGTGGTGAAGACCTCGGCAGCGTGGATGCTGGCGCTGACCTGGGCCGGCGGCAGGCCCATGCCCAGCAATACCGAGGAGGAGACCAGGCCGTAGGCCATGCCCAGCGCACCATCGACGAGCTGGGCGCACAGGCCGATCAGCACGAACCAGAAAAAGGTTTCACCAAAATCCATCAGCCGAATATCCGGGGCAGGGTCATGCCGCCCGGCGGACGACGGACGTGGACAGAAAAGCGGGGATGCATCAGCCCGCGACGTTCATCGGGTGCCGTAGACGACCACGGTCTTGCCGCGCGCGTGCAACTGGCCGTCGGCCTGCAGCTTCTTCAGCACCCGGCCGGCCATCTCGCGCGAGCAGCCGACCAGGCGCGCCAGCTCCTGGCGCGAGACGCGCAACTGGGTGCCCTGCGGGTGGCTCAGGGCCTCGGGTTCGTGGGACAGGTCGTGCAGGGTGCGCACGATCCGGTCGGTGACGTCCAGGAAGGCCAGGCGGCTGGCCTTGCGGCTGGTGGTCAGCAGGCGGCGCGAGAGCTGCACGCCGATGGAATACAGCAGGCGCGGCGCATCCGCGGCCAGCGGGCCCAGCATCAACTGCTGCAGCCGCTCGTAGCTGATCTCGGCCAGTTCGCAGGCGGTGCGCGTGCGCAGGATGACCTCGCGGCTGTCGGACTCGATGAACAGGCCCATCTCGCCCACGAACTCGCCGGCGCCGTAGTAGCCAAGCACCAGTTCGCGGCCGTCCTCCTCCTCGGCGATGATGCTGACCGAGCCGTTGACGACGTAATAGAGCGTGCCGGCCGGATCGCCCGGGCGGAACACGTCGGTGCGGTTGGGATAGCGCCGACGCTGGCAATGGGCCAGGAAACGCTCAGTGGCGGCCTGGTCCAGCGATAGCGGACTACTGGCGAAACGCACGGGGGACACGATGGCGGGTTTCCTGGCGTTCATGAATATCTAGATGCGATGGCGAAGGGTATCCGCATGCGGCCCGCCGGGCAAACGGCCGCCGGGCGGGGGCATACCCCCGTCATCCGGTTTGCCCCATAATGCCGCGTTTCCCACCCGCCCAGAGACATGACCGCCGTGGTCAAACCCCTGCCGCGCCTGAGGCTGCAAGGTTTCAACAACCTCACCAAGGCGCTGAGCTTCAACATCTACGACGTCTGCTACGCGGTCTCCGAGGACGAGCGCCAGCGCTACATCGAGTACATCGATGAGGCGTACAACGCCGACCGCCTGACCCAGATCCTGACCGACGTGGCCCAGATCATCGGCGCCAACATCCTCAACGTGGCCCGCCAGGACTACGACCCGCAGGGTGCGTCGGTGACCATCCTCATTTCCGAGGAGCCGGTGATCGACAAGAAGCAGGCCGGCAAGGAGGTGATCTCCGACGCGGTGGTCGCGCACCTGGACAAGAGCCACATCACGGTGCACACCTACCCGGAGACGCACCCGCAGAACGGCATCGCCACCTTCCGCGCGGACATCGACGTGGCCACCTGCGGGGTGATCTCGCCGCTGAAGGCGCTGAACTACCTGATCGAGAGCTTCGAGTCGGACATCGTGGTGATGGACTACCGGGTGCGCGGCTTCACCCGCGACATCAAGGGCAAGAAGCACTACATCGACCACAAGATCAACTCGATCCAGGACTACCTGGCCAAGAACATCCGCTCGCGCTACGAGATGATCGACGTCAATGTGTACCAGGAGAACATCTTCCACACCAAGATGCACCTGAAGGAGTTCGACCTGGACACCTACCTGTTCGAGGAGAAGGCGCGCAACCTCTCGTTCAAGGAGCGCATGCGCATCGAGGCGCTGCTCAAGCGCGAGATCGAGGAGCTGTTCCACGGGCGCAACCTGGTGGAGTGAGGGGGGCTCCCTTCCGCCTGGTGCGCCGGGATTCAGCCCGGCAGCGGCAGGATGGTCCACGAATGCGCGGGACGACCCGCGTGCGGCCCCCGGCCGCAGACGAAGACCGACGGCGGTCCGGAGCATTGGCTCCGGACCGTTTTTTTTTTATCCGTGTCCGGTGCGGACGCACCGGGCGGGAGCCAAAGGAGGAAGACGATGTCCTGGATCTACCTGATGCTGGCCGGCCTGTTCGAGATCGGCTTTGCCCTGGGCTTGAAACACACCGACGGCTTCACCCGGCTGTGGCCCAGCCTGGGCACGGCCGCCGCGGCCGCGGTCAGCCTGTACCTGCTGACCCAGGCCCTGCGCACGATCCCGGTGGGCACCGCGTATGCCGTGTGGACCGGCATCGGCGCCTGCGGCGTGGCCCTGATAGGGGTCGTGCTGCTGGGGGAGAGCGCCTCGCCGGTGCGGCTGGCCTGCGTCGGCCTGATCGTGGCCGGCGTGGTGGGGCTGAAGCTGGCCTCGCCGGGTTGAGCGGGCCGGTTCATGGCCGTGCGCCCGCAGGGCCGGCGGGACGGCCCCTGCAGAGGCGCATGGCGCGCAGAGCCCGTCGTGCGTCCCGGCGCGGCCCTCAGAGCCGGTAGGCCACCAGCTTCATCAGCTTCGAGGCCAGCGCCATCGCCTGCGGGATCGGTGGCGGCAGCGCCCGGGCGCCGGCCTGCTCGGCGTGGTCGGCATGGCGGGCCTCGTCTTCCTTCATCACCCGGATGATCTCGCGGCTGCGCAGGTCCTGGGCCGGCAGCGACTGGAGGTGTTCGTCCAGGTGCGCCTCGACCTGGCGCTCGGTCTCCACCACGAAGCCCAGGTTCCAGCCGTCGCCGCGCAGCCCGGCCAGGGTGCCGATGGCGTAGCTGCCGGCGTACCACAGCGGGTTGAACACGCTGGGGCGGCTGTCCAGTTCGCGCAGGCGCTGGGCGCACCAGGCCAGGTGGTCGGTTTCCTCCTGCGCGGCATCCAGCAGGTGCGCGCGGGTGGCCGGGTCGCGGGCGACCGCGGCCTGGCCGAAATACAGGCCCTGGGCGCAGACCTCGCCGACGTGGTTGATCCGCATCAGCCCGGCGGCGTGGCGCCGCGCCGGCTTCGGCAGTACCGGGTCGGCCGCCCGCGCGGGACAGGGGCGCAGGGCCGGCGGGTCGCCCAGGGTGGTTTCCAGGGCGCGCTGGGCCTCGACCAGGGCACGGTCGAGCAGGGACAGGTGGCGGACGGCGGACATGGCGGCTCCTGGTATCGGCCGGGTCCGGCGGCCCGCATCGATTCTCCGCCCACGGCCGGCGCCCTGCCAAGGGCAGGTCCCGGAGGGAACGGGCCGGCTTGCAGTGCCTGGGCGGCACGGCTATCATTCCGCCTCTTTGCTGCATCTTTCACAACGCGAGGCAAAGTTCCGCCCGGGCAACCCGGCTGCGGAATCCGCCCGACCAACGACCCGAGTTCACATGAAGACCTTTACCGCCAAGTCCGAGACCGTCCAGCGCGACTGGTATCTCGTCGACGCCTCCGGCAAGACCCTCGGCCGCCTGGCCGCCGAGCTTGCCCACCGCCTCCGCGGCAAGCACAAGCCCGTCTACACCCCGCACGTGGATACCGGCGACTACCTCGTCGTGGTCAATGCCGAGAAGATCACGGTGACCGGCAACAAGCTGCAGGACAAGATGTACCACCGCTTCACCGGCTACATCGGCAACCTGAAGAGCGAGACCCTGGCCCAGGCGCTGGAGCGCCACCCGGAGCGCGTCATCGAGACCGCGGTCAAGGGCATGCTGCCCAAGGGGCCGCTGGGCCGCGCGATGTATCGCAAGCTCAAGGTCTATTCCGGTTCCGAACACCCGCACGCGGCGCAGCAGCCGAAGCCGCTGGACATCTAAGGCACATACGATGGCTACCACGCAAAACTACGGCACTGGCCGTCGCAAGTCCGCCACCGCCCGCGTGTTCCTGCGCAAGGGCAGCGGCAACATCACCGTCAACGGTCGTCCGCTGGACGAGTTCTTCGGCCGCGAGACCGCGCGCATGATCGTGCGCCAGCCGCTGGAACTGACCCAGAGCACCGACAAGTTCGACGTCGTCGTCACCGCCATCGGCGGCGGCACCACCGGCCAGGCCGGTGCGATCCGCCTGGGCATCGCCCGCGCCCTAGTCGAGTACGACGAGACGCTCAAGAGCGACCTGCGCAAGGCCGGCTTCGTCACCCGCGACGCCCGCGAGGTCGAGCGCAAGAAGGTCGGCCTGCACAAGGCTCGCCGCGCCACGCAGTTCTCCAAGCGCTGATGCGCTGGATGGGCCGCCCCCCTGCGCGGGGGTGGCCTGCGCGAGGCGGGCCGGCAGGTCCGCTTCTGCCGCTGCCGTCGGCGTGCATTCGCCGGCGTGCGAGCCTATAATCCGCACCCTACAGCCCCGTCGCCAAGCGGTAAGGCACCTGACTCTGACTCAGGCATTCGGTGGTTCGAATCCATCCGGGGCTGCCATCTCCACGAAAAAGCCCGGCCGCGCGCCGGGCTTTTTCGTATCCGCGTGCTGCGCCGTGGCATGATTCCTGCATCCGGACCGTCTTCGATCCCGCGACTGCCGATCATGTCCGATCATCCCAGCATGCACCACTCAGGGGTCGCGCTCTTCGTGCGCTACACCTGCGCCATGCGCGCGCTGGGATTCTGCACCGGCCTGCTGGGCGTGGCCTCGGCGATGCACGGCCAGGGCGCCTCTGCGGTCTGGCTGTTGCTGCTCGTGCTCAGTTGCCTGACATGGCCGCTGCTGGCGTGGCGGCTGTCGGCCGCATCGGCCGATCCGTTGCGGGCCGAATTCCGCAACCTCACCGTCGACACCGCGCTGGCCGGCTTCTGGGTGGCGATGGCGCAGTTCGACCTGCTGCCCACCGCGCTGCTGGTCGCGGTGATGGCGATGGACCGCACCGTCGCCGGCGGCTGGAAGCTGGCGCGGCGTTCGATGGGGGCGATGGCGGGCGTGGCCGTTGCGACGTCGGCGCTCAACGGCTTCGCCTTCCAGCCGCATACCCGCTTCGCCACGATGCTGTGGTGCCTGCCGTTCCTGGTGCTGTACCTGCTGGCCATCGGCGTGGCCGCGCGGACGTTCGCCGAGAAGGTGCGCGCGCAAAAGCGCACGCTCGAGCACGTCTCGCGGATCGACGCGGAGACCGGCCTGGCCACGCGCCCGCAGTGGCTGGCGCAGGTGGCCTCGCAACTGCAGCGCTTCCGCCGCTACGGCGCGGTGTCCTCGCTGCTGATGATCGACATCGACGAGTTCAAGCGGATCAACGACACCCATGGCCACCTGGCCGGCGACCAGGTGATCCGCGAGGTCTCCGCGCTGCTGCATGCCAGCCTGCGCGGGGTGGACTCGGCCGGCCGCTATGGTGGCGACGAGTTCGGCGTGCTGCTGCCCGGCACCGACCACCAGGCCGCGCTGGAGATGGCCGAGCGCCTGCGCCAGGCCGTGGCCGACCGGGTCGCCGTCGGCGGCGTCCCGGTCACCCTGAGCATCGGCGTCGCCGAGCTGCAACCGGGCATGGACACGATCGAGGACTGGAGCGGGGCGGCCGACGAGGCGCTGTACCGGGCCAAGGCCGACGATCGCAACTGCGTGCGTGGTTGATCCGGTTTCCGTCCGCCTCTGCGTGATCCGGTGCCGGCCGGTGCGTCGCCCGCTGTAGCGTCCTCGGTTTCTACTTGCAAGACTGCCGGTTTGGTTCGCCTTGCACGCAGCCTGTACGGGATGCGGAGACCTCGCATGTCGGTCCGCGGCCGAGCAGCGCGAACAGGCCAGTGCGTAGCCGCCATCCCCGCGCACCGACAGCGTGGCCAAGTGCCCGAGGCCGTTTCATCGGCAACTTGACAGCACCTGATCCGCACCTGATCCGCGGAGGGGATGCTTGCAAGCGTCCTTGTGCATGGCATCATGCACCGCGCGCTGTCCCGGG
>NZ_JACHGU010000008.1 GCF_014202435.1 Pseudoxanthomonas broegbernensis
ATCACCCGGCTGAGCTCGTCGTAGTCGAAGTAGGACCTGCCGGTCAGCCCCTCCGTGGTCCCGAGCGTCGGGACGGTGGACGATGCGCCGATGCGCTCCACGGTGATGTTCGAGGCCAGGTCCCGGGTCAGCAGGCGATAGGGATACAGGCCGGAGCCATTGACCTCGTACTCGGCCATCAGCCTGCGCGCGGCATCGTAGATGTACTTGTGCTGCACGCCATCGGGAAGGGTGACGGAGTCCAGCAGCCCCGAGGCGGCATACGCATACGTCGTGTCCGCCGCTGAACTTCCATTCGGGAAGGTCCGCACCCGCGTCACGCGCCCACGGGCATCGTAGAGATACTCCGTCACCTCGCCGTTGGCGCCGGTCACCTGGCCCGGCTGGCCCAGGCCATTGAAGTCCTGGTAGGTGGTGGTATGCCCCAGGCGATTGCTGACCGACTGCAGCTCGCCCTTTGCGGTGTAGGTATAGGTCAGCTTGTCGACCGGCCCCTCCACGACCATGGTCTTGACCAGGCCGTTGCCGTGCAGGGTGTAGCTGTAGGTGGTGGTCCTGGTCTGGTTTGTAACACCATTTCCATTGAGGTTCTTCATGGAAACGGATGCGACTCGACCATTTATCGTATACGTATAAGTTCGCTCCCAATAATTTGGAAGAACTTGTTTAACCAGGCGGCCGCCGCTCCAAGTGTTAGTTGTGACACGAAGCATCGGAGTTCCGATACCCTCCGTGATACTTACAACTCGCCTCTCCGAGTTGTAGTTAGTTACCGTGACCTTACCGCGGTTATTCCCTATGCTTAGGTTTTGTCGCGCGGGATCAAGGAAAGACCGAGTGCTCACTGTGGCGTCACAATGAGTGCTGGCGTGACCCTCTATTCGCGTGATCATCCCTGATGCTACGGTGTAGGTCGTTTGCTTTCCCAAAGGATTCGTCTCGACGACCTTAGTGATGTTATTGGATGGACCTGTTTGCGTACGGGTATAAACGTACTCGTACTTGTCGACCCCGCCCGCATGGACCCCACTGAGTGCGTCTCCCCAACCGTTGTAGGTGAAGTTTGAGTATCGAACTCCATTATATGAGATACCGTAAAGTACATGAACCCCTGGCGATTGATCCCCGACGTGATAAGTAACGACCATTGAAGGTGAACCTGGATAAGTCAGGTTGAGTGCTCCTACCGTTTCTGACAGCGCGTACACACTACCCGCAGGATCAGTGACAGATGACAACCGCCCAGACGCCCATGCGAACTGAATCATCCTTCCATTAGTGTGACTCACATTCTGCAAGAATGTCCCGGTGTTATCGTAAGTGTAAGTCCAACGAATTCCTTGAGGATTCGTCTCTTCTGTTATGAACCCATTCCCGGAATACCGTTCCACTGATTCGTTAATCGTTAGCACCCAGCCTGAACTGAAGCTGCCCTGCAAGGTCGCTATGGGTGCTGCTGGATACACCACCCATGCGGCACCATCCGGGCGGAATGCCACCACCTCGGATAGCGTCTTGGCGGTGTTCTGACACACAGCTCCCGGCTGCGTTACACACTCCGAACCGTCTGTAAACCTGAACAGTAGCTTCTTATCGAAGTTGCTTACGAAGTTCTGACCGAAAATGCCGCGCTGTCTGGATTTACCATTCCATGCAAGACGAGCATACAGCCCCATCTCTTCTGGCGTCTCGAACAGGTTGGCAGATTCAATCTTGTTTCCTGTAGAAACCCTTACCGGGTTACCCGTACTCTCTTCACAATTCTCGGCAGATCCTCGAGAGTCCATGCTTGGTACCGGATATTGGCCATAATCTGCCGGATATGTCGGACCATTCTGAGGGGCGCCCGTACTAGGGCGGTACGTGAAGTAGCCGTTGACACCCTCGAAAGTAGGAGGTTTGAAACCTCTAACTTGGACGGTGTTGAGATCGGTGACGTCGGACGCGGCTGCAACGCTGGCACATGTCATGCTAAGTGCCAGAACAACAAGGAAAATCTGTTTTAGCTTGGGCCCCGTTACGGCATAGGAGATTCGCACTTGGGCAGCCCTTACGTTGGATCTGCACGCGCAGGTGCCCGTTGGAAGCAGGCCACTCCTTGCACCGTGAGTGATTGTTGAGCAGTAACAGGGCTCGATCTGCATGCCTAATCCCCCATGGACGGCAGTTCCATTGCTGACGACTTCAAATGCCGACGTTACGTGCTTTGGCCCCAATGAAATGCAGGTACACGACTCAAAGCGTTGTAGGGGAATTCTTACACTCTCTTTTCTAATGCGCTGTGTGGACGCCCAGCATTTCGTAGACATTCGGGAGCCATAATTGGTCGTCCCTGAAGAATTCGTATCAGGGCACCGTCACAAGCTGTTGTGACTGTCGACCTGAACTGGTTCGGATTGCCATCGCCAGCATCCAGGCCCACAAAAACACGATCCACCGCAGCGACCAGCGGAGGTTGTAGCCCGCCGCACAGGCGATCACGTGCAGTGCATCGCCATTTGTACCCTTGAGGTGGCAGTGGTGCAGCCGGCAGTCATCCTTCAGGTGCCCGATCACCGGCTCGATCGCCTGCCGCCGTTTCACCCAGGCCCACTGCCGTGGCGTCAATCGCTTGGGCTTGCCCCGATGCAGGACCTGTACGCCATCGACCTCACGACCGCGGTAGCCCAGGTCGACGATCGCGGTCGTCGGCTTCCGCCCGCCGATGATCGCCACCTGTTCCAGTTGCTCTTCCAGCGTATCGCCATCGTACGGATTGCCCGGGAAGCTGCGTGCGCTGGCGGCGCAGCACTCGACGCATGCGCTTGAACTGCCGCGCGTGCGCATGACGGCCCGCCTTGCGCGCCAGTCCCGGCGCTTCGCACTTGTAGGTCTGCCGAAGCTTGATGCCGTTGCGCCGACTCAGCAGCACCAGCTTCCTCCGGGCCACCTCCAGCAACCGACTGTCGGTCGGGTGCACGGTCGCCTTCTCCTGCGTCGTCGTGTCCACGATCACCCGCGACAGCTCACGCGCATCCACCGCCTTCATCGACCGGGCCGCTGCAATCGTCTGCGCCAGCAGTTCCTCCATGCCTGCCTCGCCCAGCCGCTGCCGCCAGCGCGTCAGCGAGCTGGCGTTGCACGGAAGCTTGGTCTGGAACACCACCTCGCCGGTGAAGAACTGCCAGTACGGGTTCTCCAGTCAACGCACGCACACCTCTTCGTCCGATAGGTCGTAAGCGTGCTTGAGGTACAGCAACCCCGCCATCAGCCGGACTGGCAGCGCAGGTCGACCACCGCGCTCCGGATCTGAGGGCAGCGTCGGCGCCAAGGCATCTTCCAGTTCCGCCCAGGGCATCCGCCGGGCCAGTTGTGCCAGCGGATGGCGCAGATCGATCTGATTCTCCAGGCGGGAACGGAACAGGTCGTCGGCATGGACAGCCGCGCTGTCGGCGGCAACGGGTCGCTGGCGCATCGGATGGCCTGAAACTGCAAGGAAACCGCGGCTAGCTAGCGTAGCGAAATCCTGCAGTCTCAGCACGCCCCTGAAGCACAAAAAACGCTAGAAATCCTGCTTCAAATGAGTTCTTCAGGGACGACTCAGTAGCCGGGGCAGTCGTTGCCCATGCGCGCGTCGATCTGGCGTTGCTCGCGATCCAGCGCATGACGCTGGCTGGGCATGGCGGCGTGGTAGAGGCGCAGGATCTCGTAGCGGCGATCGGACAGGTGCGTGCAGATCTCGTCCTGCGACAGCCGCACGCAGGCATCGCGGATCCAGGCGCCGCCGGCGGGCGCGACCACGGCATGTCCCGGATGCGGCGGTCCTCCCGGACGATGGCCCCCGGGCGCAACGCCGGGAGGGGGTCCGGGAGGGTGGACGCCCGGCCCGGTGTCCGGCGGTCGCGGCCCGGGTCTGGCGGGGTAGCCGTAGCCCAGGGTCCAGAACGGCACCCAGCGCGGGTGTCCCTGGCCGTCTTCGCTGGTGTAGCGCTCGCCCTCGGGCGTGGTGCATTCGTACATCGGCTGCGGCGGCTGCACCGCGATCACGCGGACCTCGCGCGGCGGCGGCAATGGCGACGCGGCGGCCGGTTCCGGGGGGGCAGGCCGCGGCGGCGGATCCTGCGGCCGCTGCATCTGCAGCACTTCCTGGCGTTCGCCGGGCAGGCACGGCGAATCGCGCAGCGCGACCAGTTGGCCGCGGCTGTCGGCGCAGCGGTAGATGGTGACGCCGGTGGGCGCTGCCGGTTCCGCGGCCCGGGCATGGCTCGGCAGCGACGACAGCGCCGGCAGGAGCAGCAATACCGGCAGGAGCCGCGGCAGCACGCCGCTGGCGGCATGGACGAAGGACGCCGGCAGGCCCGTGGGGCGGGCGCGACCGTGCGCTGGTGCGTGGGACGGGCGCACGGTGGTGGCCGCCCCGAGGGTTCGGGCGACCGGATGCGGCGTCCCCGCGATGGTGCCGCCGGGGCGGGAGGACAGTGCGTTCGTCACGGCGGACTCCTCAGGCCATGCGGCCATCCTAGCGCGCCGGCACGGGCGCCATGCCGCGCCGCCGAGGAGAGGTTCAGTCGCGCAGCACGCGTCCGTCCAGCGCCACCCGGATCGGCGTGGGCTGGTCCAGCCCGCCGGTTTCGCCCGGGAGCAGGCCGTCCACGTCGGCCACCAGGCCCGGGTCCAGTGCCGCCCGGGACCTGGCCGGAGGCATGCCGGCGCGGTTGGCGCTGGTGGAAACCAGCGGGCCGCCGAAGGCGCGGCACAGGGCGGCCACGTCCGGATGCGCGCTGACGCGCACGGCGATGCCGTCGTGGCGGCCGGTGATCCAGCGCGGTGCGCGTGCAGAGGCGGGCATCACCCAGGTGTGGGGCCCGGGCCAGTCGCGCCGGACCGCGGCCAGCCGTTCCGGCGGCAGCGCGGACAGGTCCAGCCAGGGACGCAGGGCATCGAAGTGCGCGGCCACCAGGATCAGTCCCTTGTCCACCGGCCGCTGCTTGGCCGCCAGCAGGCGCATCACCGCGGCCTCGTCGTCGGGGTCGCAGCCCAGGCCCCAGACCGCCTCGGTCGGGTAGGCGACCACGCCGCCATGCCTGAGCAGCACGGCGGCGGCGGCGGGCGTGAGCGGGGCGGGCATGGCCGCCATGGTAGCCGCAACCGGCCGCCCCGGCACGGGGCGCCGATGATGCACCGGGCCTCTCAGAACGGCGGTGCGTCGTCGGCCGCTCCGGCGCCGCCGGCCTTGCCGGTGGCCTTCTTCGGTGCGCGCTTGGCCACGGCCTTCTTGGCGGTCGCCTTTTTCGTGGCCGCCTTCTTGGCCGGCGCCTTCGTGGCGGTCGTCTTCGCGGCGGTCTTCTTGGTGGCGGCCTTTTTCGCGCCGAAGCCGCGGCGGGCCGGCTTGCCGGTCTGGGCCAGCAGTTCCTGCACTTCGGCCAGGGTCAGCGAGGCCGGCTCGCGGTCCTTGGGGATCTTGCCGTTGAGCTTGCCGTCGCTGATGTAGGGGCCGAAGCGGCCGTTGAGCACCTGGATGTCGCTGCCCGGGAATTCCTTGATGATCCGGTTGCGCGCGATCTCTTCCTTCTCCTCGATCAGGAAGACGGCGCGGGCCAGGTCGATCTTGTACGGGTCGTCCTCCTTCTTCAGCGAAGCGTAGGTGCTGCCGCGCTTGGCGAACGGACCGAAGCGGCCGATGCCCACGCTCACCGCCTCGCCGTTGTGCTCGCCCAGCATGCGCGGCATGTCGAACAGCTTCAGCGCCTCCTCCATCGAGATGGAATAGATGCTCTGGCCCGGCTGCAGCGAGGCGAAGCGCGGCTTCTCCTCGTCCTCCACCGTGCCGATCTGCACCAGCGGGCCGAACTTGCCGATCCGCGCGCTGACCTGGCGGCCGGACGCGGGGTCGGCGCCGAGCACGCGCACGCTGCCGGCGTCGGTCTTGTCCAGCGACTGCTTCTTGTCCTCGACCAGTTGCTTGAACGGGCCCCAGAACTTCTCCATCAGCGGCACCCACGCCTCTTCGCCGCGGGAGACCGCGTCCAGCTCGTCTTCCAGCTTGGCGGTGAAGTCGTAGTCCACGTAGCGGGCGAAGTGGCCGGACAGGAACTTGCTCACCGCCCGGCCCACATCGGTGGGCCGGAACGCGCGGCCTTCCATCTCCGTGTACTTGCGGAACAGCAGGGTCTGGATGATCGAGGCGTAGGTGGAGGGACGGCCGATGCCGTATTCCTCCAGCGCCTTGACCAGGGCCGCCTCGGTGAAGCGCGGCGGCGGCTGGGTGAAGTGCTGGTCGGCGTGGATGCGCTCCAGCGGCACGCGGTCGCCGGTCTTCATCGGCGGCAGCTTGCGGCCTTCGTCGTCGTCCTCGGCCGACTTGCTGTCCTTGCCCTCCTCGTACACGGCAAGGAAGCCGGGGAACACCACCGTGGTGCCGCTGGCGCGGAACGCGTGCGCGCTGCCGGCGGCCAGGTCGACCGAGACGGTATTGAGCGTGGCCGGCACCATCTGGCTGGCCACCGCGCGCTTCCACACCAGTTCGT
The DNA here is from genome assembly GCF_014202435.1 of Pseudoxanthomonas broegbernensis. Lineage (GTDB taxonomy): Bacteria > Pseudomonadota > Gammaproteobacteria > Xanthomonadales > Xanthomonadaceae > Pseudoxanthomonas > Pseudoxanthomonas broegbernensis. Next base: position 6,507 of record NZ_JACHGU010000008.1, read on the forward strand.
AGAGCTTGCGCTCGTCGTCGGTGAGGAAGCGGCCGACCTGAGAGGGGGTGCGCAGCGCCGAGGTCGGGCGGATCGCCTCGTGCGCTTCCTGCGCGTTCTTGGACTTGGTCTGGTAGACGTTGGGCTTGTCCGGCACCGAGGCGGTGCCGAAGTCGCGCGCGATCACGTCGCGCATCTCGGCCAGGGCCTCCTGCGACAGGCTTACCGAGTCGGTACGCATGTAGCTGATCAGGCCGACCGTGCCTTCCTCGCCCAGGGCCACGCCCTCGTACAGCTTCTGCGCCACCTGCATGGTCTTGCGGGTGGTGAAGCCGAGCTTGCGCGAGGCCTCCTGCTGCAGGGTGGAGGTGGTGAACGGCGGCGCCGGGCGGCGCTTGCGTTCCTTGCTGACCACGTCGGTGACGTGCAGGGCGCCGGCGGCGGCCTGCTGGATGCGCAGGCGCGCGGCCTCGGCGCTTTCCCCGTCGGTGATGGTGAACTGCTCGAACTTCTGCCCGTCCAGCTTGACCAGCTTGGCCCCGAACGGCTGCGAGGCGTGCGCCAGATCGGCGCCGATGCTCCAGTATTCGCGTGCCCTGAATGCCTCGATCTCCTCCTCGCGCTCGACGATCATGCGCAGCGCCGGCGACTGCACGCGGCCGGCCGACAGGCCCGGCTGCACCTTGCGCCACAGCACCGGGGAGAGATTGAAGCCGACCAGGTAGTCCAGTGCCCGGCGCGCCTGCTGGGCGTCGACCAGCTCGGCGGCGATCCGGCGCGGCTGGGTCATCGCCTCCTTGATCGCGCGCGGGGTGATCTCGGTGAACACCACCCGGTGCAGCGGCTTGCCCTCCAGCAGGCCGCGTTCCTTGAGGATCTCGGCGATGTGCCAACTGATCGCCTCGCCCTCGCGGTCCGGGTCGGTCGCCAGCCAGATGTCCTCGGCGGCGCGCGCGGCCTTGGCGATGGCGTCGACGTGCTTCTCGTTCTTCTCGATCAGGTCGTAGCGCATGGCGAAGTTGCGCTCCGTGTCCACCGCCCCTTCCTTCGGCACCAGATCGCGCACGTGGCCGTAGGAGGCCAGGACGGTGAAGTCCTTGCCTAGATATTTGTTGATCGTCTTGGCCTTGGCGGGCGACTCGACGATGAGCAGGTGCTTGGACATGGTGTGTACGGCGACCAGTGGGGCGACGGTCCATCCGGGACCGGAACGGGCGGCCAGGCGCGCTCGCGCGGCTGCCAGAGATGCCGACGCCCGGGGGGAGGTCCCCCGGGCGCGCGGCAACTTTACCTTATATATACGTGAATCACGCCCCGCCCGGCCCTGTCAAGCCGGCATGGCGCCCTGGCCGGCGCCGCGGATCACCAGTGCATCGAGGACAACACCCCGATCAAGGCCACGAGGGCGATGCCCATCATCGCCAGCAGCAGGCCCCAGATCACCAGCACGGCGATGGTCACCCCGCCCAGTTCGCGGCGCTGCCATTCCGGGCGGTCGGTGTAGGCCCACTTGTCCACCACAAGGGTGTCGCAGAGCATGTCGTGCAGGGCTTGCTTGCGCTCGGTGAAGGCGGCCATCAGGAAGCCGATGCCCAGGATCAGGCCGCTGAGCAGCATGGCGAAATAGCGCCCGAAGCCCCGGGCCAGGCCGATCCGGCTGCCGTCGCCGCGCACCACCTTGATGCCGATGGCCATCTTGCCCAGCGTGGCCTGCGAGTTGGAGGCGTGGAAATAGGCGTAGTAGGCCGCGGTGATGGCGATGGAGATCAACTGGATCACGATCTGCACGCCGATCAGGGCAAAGCCGGTGTTGTCGCCGGCCACCGCCGCCAGCGGCACCGCCACCATGCCCAGCACCATGCCGATCGCGCCGCCGATCACGCCGATGACCAGGCTGTCGAGCAGGTTGGCGGCCGCCCGCTTCCAGAACCCGGCCATCACCACCTCGCCGCCGAGGACCGGGCCGGCATCGACCGATGCCAGTGGCGCCGATGGCGCGGCATAGGGGCTGTAGGCGGCCTCGCCGGCGGCAGGCGCCGCATAGGCGGCCTCGGCGGGCGTCGCCTCGGTGGCGGGCGCGGCCGGCAAGGTGCGGAAATCCAGGGTCGGCGCCGCCTCCAGTCCCAGTTCCTCGCGAAGGCCGGACAGGGGCCGCCATTCGGGCAGGCCGTCGCGCCAGACCAGGGTGGCCGCGTCGACCTGCCCGGACTGGAACAGCCGCGCCAGCTCGGCGGCGGCCACGGGCCCCTGCTGTTGGCGCTGGCGATCGGCGTAGTACCACTCTGTCATGCGTCGTTTCCTTGAAGAATGCGGCCGTGGGTGGGTCGCGGCCTGGGGTTCGGGTGAGGTGAGGGTGGCGGAGCCGCTAGCCGCGGCAGGTCACCGGCAGGTGCTTGTCGGCCGCGTTCGACGAACATTGCCAAAGGCCGGTGTCCGGGTCGTGCTCGAGCCATATCGCCTTGCCGTCCAGCGCACCCTTGCCCGGGGCGGCGATGATCGCTTCCAGGCCGCAGCGTTCGCCGCCGTCGAAGTTGCCGAAGGCGATCGAGGCCAGGTGCGTGCCGGCATAGTCGCCGGCGTCGCCGAAGCCCTCGTCGCCGTTCTCCGGGCAGCGCCCGTGCCCGGCGGCGAAGGCGGCCACCGCCGGTTGCTGCGCCTGCGCCTGGGCAAAGGCCTGGGCGGCGTGCGCTCGCAGGGTGTAGTCGTGGTAGGCCGGCAACGCGACCGCCGCCAGGATGCCGACGACCGGGACCAGCACCAGCAGGGCCACGCCCACCAGCACCGCGATCACGCAGCCGGACATGCCCTGGCGTGGCGGCTGCGATACCGCGGCGGCCGGCAATGGCGGCGGCAGGCCGTCCAGGCCGAGTTCGGCATGGAAGGCGTGCAGCGGCTGCCACTGTCCCAGGCCCTCGCGCCAGACCAGGGTACGCGGGCCGATCGTGCCCGCGGCGGCCAGGGCGCGCAGGTTTTCGGCCGGCAACGGGCCGTGCCGCTGCCCGTCGGCAGTAGCGTAGTACCAAGTGTGCATTCGATTCCCCAGGCGTGCCCGCCCAAGGTAACCCATGGCCCCGCCCGCGCGAAAGCCGGCCAGGGCGGCCGGCGTCCAGGAAAGGCGCGGGACCGGCCGGCCGGGTCAGTGGACCGGTTCGGGTTCCTCGCCGAACATCTGGGTTTCCATCCAGGCGTAGGCGGCTTCGGCGCCGGGCTGGGTGAACAGCACCATCAGCACCACCCACTTCAGGTCGTCCAGGTCCAGCTCGTCCTGGTCCAGGGCCATGGCCCGGTCCAGGACCAGCTCGCGCTGGTGCGCGTCGAGTACCCCATGCTGCTCCAGGAACAGCAGGAAGCCGCGGCACTCCACGTCCAGCTTGTCCAGCTCGGGCCCATGGAACACCCGCACCGGGCCGTCCACCCGCGTTTCGCTGCCGGCCGGGCGCTGTTCGGCCAGGCCGTCGAGCCAGTCGAAGGCCTTGGCGATCTCGCTGGGGCTGAAGCCGGCCTCGATCAGGCCCTGTTGCAGGGGGGCGCGGTCGTGGAGCGTGTCCGCGTCATCGGCGATGTAGTGTTCGAACAGATAGAGCAGGACATCCAGGATGCTTTCTTTCATTGCCCTCGGCCTGCGCCCGTGACGGGCGCCGTGGGGTGGGGAACCACGGGCGTGGCGCCTTCGTCACGAATCGCCGTCAGGCGACCGTGCCGCCGCCGGTGGACCGGCGTGCGTAGCGGCCATGTTCGACCGCGACTCGCCCGTCCAGTTCCATGCCCAGCAGCATGGAGGACAGGGCTGCGGGCGTCAATCCGGTGCGCTCGACCAGCACATCCATGGGGATGGGGTCGTGGCCGAGGGCGCGCCACAACCTGTAGTGGCCGGTGCGGACTTGATCGGCCGCCCCGGCCCCGGACTCGGACTCGGCGCTGGGCGGCGCCGATGCGGACAGTTCGGCCGCCAGGCGCCCTGCCAGCGAGGCGATCCCGGAGAGGACCTCGTCCGGGGCCTCCACCAGTTGCGCGCCGTCGCGGATCAGGCGGTGGCAGCCGCGGGCCAGGGGCTGGTGGATCGAGCCGGGCAGGGCGAACACCTCGCGCCCGGCCTCGGCGGCCAGCCGGGCGGTGATCAGCGCGCCCGAGCGCAGCGCCGCCTCGATCACCACCGTGCCCAGCGACAGGCCGGCGATGATCCGGTTGCGGCCGGGGAAGTGGCCCGGCCTCGGCGGCGTGCCGGGCGGGTGTTCGCTGACCGCCGCGCCGTGTTCGGCCACCTGTTCCAGCAGCCGGGCATGCGCCTGCGGGTAGGCGCGGTCGGGGCCGGTGCCGAGCACGGCCACGGTCGTGCCGCCGCATTCCAGGGCGGCGGCGTGCGCGGCCGCGTCGATGCCGGCGGCCAGGCCACTGGTCACCGCCAGCCCGGCGCGGCAGAAGCGGCGCGCGAAGTGGCGGGCGTTGTCGCGGCCGCCGGCGCTGGCGCCACGGCTGCCGACCACGGCCAGCGCCGGCCGCCACAGGTGCTCCGGGTCGCCGGCGACGAACAGCCCCGGCGGCGGCTGCGGAAGCTGGCGCAGCAGCGGTGGATAGCGCGGGTCGTTCCAGCCCACGACGTGGTGCCGGGGCCGGGCCAGCCAGGCCAGGCAGCGGTCGAGCTCGCGCGCGGGCACGCGTGCCATGCGCGCGGCCAGCAGCGGGTCGGGTGCGCCGGGTCCGGGTTCGACGCCAGCCGGCCGCTGCAGCCAGACGCGGCGCGGTTCGGTGGGGCCGCCGGCCAACAGCAGGCGCAGCAGCGGCAGCGGGTCGACGGGTGCGGAAGCGGGCGGCATGCGCCAATCCTGGCCCGGAAACGGCGACGGCGCCCTCGGGCGCCGTCGCATGCGGGTGTAGGAATGTTCCGGCGCCTACTGCGCGTCCGGGTGCAGCGCCTCGTAGCCCACGCGCACCGGCTTGACCCCGTCCATCACCAGCGCGTAGCTCACCTTGTCGAAGGTGCGGAACACCATGGCGTGGGCCGCGTACTCGTCCGGCAGGATCTCGCCGCCGCCGCTGAAGCGGTCGTTCTGGCGCGAGGTGCTGCCGCGGCGGAGGGGGTTGTTGATGTGGCTGCCATCGCGCCACAGCGAGAACACCGCGCCGTTGTCCACGCCGTCCACGCGGCCGGCGGACAGGGCGACCACGTCGCGCGGGCCGCCGGCGCTGAAGGAATCGGCCACCGCCAGCACGCGCACGCCGGCCGGCACCGAGGCCATGGCATGCGGGAAGAACTGCAGGTCGTACGGCTGTGCTTCCACCGGGATCAGGCGGTCGCCGGCGCGCACCTCGTGCCCGCCGTCCTCCAGGTGCAGGGTCGCCACGGTGGCGCCGTTGCCGGCCAGGCGGGTGACCGTGCCGATGTTGACCTGGGCCAGCTCGTGGCCGAGGAACGCGTTGCGCTCGCTCGGCGGCACGTACTGCTTCCACAGGTTGCCGTCGCCGGGGGTGGGCCGGCCGTTGGCGTTCAGGTCGCGGAAGGTCCGTGGCAGGGCGTAGCGCACCGTCGGGCGCACCACGGCGTAGCGCTGGCCGGCCTGCGCGCCGTCCAGGTCCTTCACGTAGGCGGCCAGGCCGGAGCTGCCGCGCAGGCGGTTGTCCTCGAAGCCGACCACGTAGGGCAGGTGGCCGAAGTCGTCGACCACCCGCAGGTTCTTCAGGAACGGCTCGATCTCCGACAGCGGGATCGCGCCGATCGGCGCGTCCTCGCGTGGGCCGGCCCGCACCCCGACCCGATCCATGTAGGCCAGGCTGAGCACGTCGCCCGGATAGATCAGGTGCGGGTTGGCGACCTGCGGGTTGGCCTGCCAGATTTCCGGCCACAGCCACGGCTTGTTCAGGAACCGCGCGGCGATGTCCCAGAGTGTGTCGCCCTTGCGGACCACATAGGTGTCCGGGTGGCTGCCGGCCGGTTCGACGGCCACGGCATAGGTGGCGACGGTCAGCATGGCGACGGCAAGGACCGTCCGAAGACGCGTGAGCATGGTTGCGATCCGCCTGATTCCCCAACAGGTTCGCGACTATAGTCCAGAATCCGGGCCATTGCGCAAGCATCCGCGCTAGAATTGCGACAGCCGGCGGGTTTGCCCCGGCCGTTCCAGAGAGTTTCGCCATGGCCCTGCTGCCCATCCTCGAATTCCCCGATCCGCGCCTGCGCACCAAGGCCGCGCAGGTCGACCCTGCGCAGGTGGCCACGCCCGGGTTCCAGCGCCTGCTCGACGACATGTTCGAGACCATGTACGCCGCCCCCGGCATCGGCCTGGCCGCCACCCAGGTGGACCGGCACCTGCGCTTCATGGTGATCGACGTGAGCGAGGGCAAGGACGCGCCCATGGTGTTCGTCAACCCGCAGATCACCGCCCGCGACGGCGAGCAGGTCTACCAGGAAGGCTGCCTGTCGGTGCCCGGCATCTTCGCCGACGTCGCCCGCGCCGGCACCATCACCGTGTGTTTCCTGGACCGCGAGGGCCGCGAGCGGGAACTGACCACCGACGGCCTGCTGGCGGTATGCATCCAGCACGAGATCGACCACCTGGAAGGCAAGCTGTTCGTGGACTATCTCTCGCCGCTCAAGCGCGAGATGGTGCGCAAGAAGCTGGCCAAGCAGCGCAAGCACGCGGCGTGAGCCGCGCGGCGCGCGCCCGTTCCCCCGCTTGTGTTCCCGTTCCCGCGCCGTCGCCGGCCGCGCCGGCGTGAGGCCGTACCGCCGCCCGCCGCCGCGCGCCGGCTGGAGTCGATGACCCGATGAGGATTGTGTTCGCCGGCACCCCGGACTTCGCCGTGCCTTCGCTGCGTGCCGCCGCGCAGCGCGGCGAGGTGGTCGCCGCCTATACCCAGCCCGACCGTCCGGCCGGCCGCGGCCGCGGCCTGGCCGCCTCGCCGGTCAAGCTGGAAGCGGTCGCCCGTGGCATCCCGGTGCGCCAGCCCGAGAGCCTGCGCGATGCGCAGGCGCAGGCCGCGCTGCGCGACCTGGCCCCGGACCTGCTGGTGGTGGTGGCCTACGGCCTGATCCTGCCGCAGGCGGTGCTGGACATCCCCCGCTTCGGCTGCTGGAACGTGCATGCCTCGCTGCTGCCGCGCTGGCGCGGCGCCGCGCCGATCCAGCGTGCGATCCAGGCCGGCGATGCGGAAACCGGCGTATGCCTGATGCAGATGGAGGCCGGCCTGGACACCGGCCCGGTGCTGCTGGAGCAGCGCACTCCCATCGCCGAGGACGAGACCGGCGGCCGGTTGCACGACCGCCTGGCCGAACTGGGCGCGCAGGTGCTGGCCGACGGGCTGGGCCTGCTGCGCGCCGGCATCCGCCCGGTACCGCGGCCGCAGCCGGAGCAGGGCGCCACCTATGCGCGCAAGCTGGACAAGGCCGAGGCGCGGCTGGACTGGAGCCGGCCGGCGGAGGAACTGGCCCGCACCGTGCGCGCGTTCAACCCCTGGCCGGTGGCCGAGGCCACGGTGGCCGGCGAGCGCCTGCGCATCCACGGCGCCGTGGCCCTGCCGCTGGCCCACCATGCCGCGCCGGGCACGCCGCTGGCCGCAGGCCGCGACGGGCTGGACGTGGCCTGCGGGCAGGACGCGCTGCGCCTGCGCGTGGTCCAGCGCGACGGCGGCCGGGCGATTACCGCGGCCGACTGGCTCAACGCGCGCCGCGACCTGTCCTTCGGCTGACCAATGCAGACTCCGCGCCCGCCCGCCCGGCGCCCGCTCCCTGCGCGTCCCGACCGCCCCCTGGCGCCGGGCGTGGAAGTGCGCGTGCATGCGGCGCAGGTGCTCGACGCGGTGGTCCATCGTGGACGTTCGCTGAAGTCGGAACTGGCCCCGGTGCTGCCGCGCCTGCCCGATCCGCGCGACCGTGCGCTGCTGGAGGCGATCGTGTTCGCCGCCCTGCGCGGCCGCCACCGTTATGTCCCCGCGCTGCGCGGCTGGCTGCAGAAGCCGCCGGGCGCGGGCGATGGCCCGTTGATGGCGCTGCTGCTGGCCGGTTGCGCCCAGCTCGATGCACTGCAATTGGCGGCGCATGCCGCGCTGGACGCCACCGTGGAGGCGGCGCGCGCGCTGGGCCGGCCACACCAGGCCGGGCTGGTCAATGCCTTGCTGCGCCGGGCCCAGCGCGAGGGCTTCCCCTCCGCCGATCCGGCCGCGGCCTGGCCGGACTGGCTGCGAACCCGGGTGGCCGCGGCCTGGCCGGCGCAGGCCGCGCAGGTATTCGCCGCCAGTGCGCAGCCGGCGCCGCTGTGGCTGCGGGTCAACCGCCGCCGCATCGGCCGCGACGACTACCGTGCGCTGCTGGACGCGGCCGGGATCGCCAGTGCCGTCGACCCGCGCCTGGCCGACGCCCTGCGCCTGGATGCGCCCGTGCCGGTGGCCGGCCTGCCCGGTTTCGACGCAGGGCTGGCCGCGGTGCAGGACGGTTCGGCGCAGCAGGCCGTGGACGCGCTGGCCGCCGAACCGGGCGCGCGCGTGCTCGACGCCTGCGCCGCACCGGGCGGCAAGGCCGCGCACCTGCTCGAACGCGACCCCACCCTGGAACTGCTGGCGCTGGACGCCGACCCGCGCCGGCTGGCCCGGGTGGAGGACAACCTGCGCCGCTCCGGCGTGGCCCCGGAGAGCGCGTCCGGCCGGGTGCAGGTGCGCGCCGGCGACGCCACCGTGCCGGCGCAGTGGTGGGACGGCTTCACCTTCGACGCGGTGCTGCTGGATGCGCCGTGCTCGGCCACCGGCGTGGTCCGGCGCCAGCCGGACATCCTGCTGCACCGCCGCGCGCAGGACATCGACGCCCTGGTCCAGGCCCAGGCCCGGTTGCTGGATGCGGTGTGGCCGGTGCTGCGCCCGGGCGGCGTGCTGCTGTACGCCACCTGCTCGATCCTGCCGGAAGAGAACGCCGGGCAGATCGCCGCTTTCCTGGCGCGCACCCCGGACGCATCCGCCACCGCGTTGGGCGAGGCGTTCGGCCATGCCGCCGGCGCTGGCCGCCAGCGCCTGACCGGCGAGGACGGCCTGGACGGCTTCTTCTACGCGCGCCTGCGCAAGGCCTGCTGAGCGCCCGGTACCATCCTCCCCCGATGCGACTGCCGATCCCGCGTTCCGCGCCTGTGCGCGATGCCCTGCTGCTGTGGCTGACCGCCCTGCTCGTGCTTGGAGCGGGCCTGGGCCTGCGCGATCCATGGCCGGCCGACGAGCCGCGCTTCGCCCTGGTTGCCCGGCAGATGGTGGAGAGCGGCAACTGGCTGTTCCCGCATCGCGGCATCGAGCTGTATTCGGACAAGCCGCCGATGCTGATGTGGCTGCAGGCCGCGTTCCACACGCTTACCGGCAGTTGGCGGGTGGCCTTCCTGCTGCCCTCGCTGCTGGCCGCGCTGGGCACGCTGTGGTGCGTGCAGGACCTGGGCCGGCGGCTGTGGACGCGCAAGGTCGGGCTATACGCGGCCTGGGCGCTGCTGTTCGCCTTCCAGTTCACCTGGCAGGCGAAGAAGGCGCAGATCGACCCGCTGGTCACCTTCTTCATCACCCTGGCCAATTACGGGCTGCTGCGCCACCTGCTGCTGGGGCCGGACTGGCGCGGGTGGGCGCTGGGGTGGTTCGCCGCCGGCATCGGCACCATCACCAAGGGCGTGGGCGTGCTGGCGCTGCTGATGCTGGTGCCGGCGGCGCTGGCTTGCTGGCGCGGCTGGCCGGGCGTGCGGGCGCATGCGCGCGACCCCCGCTTCTGGCTGGGGCCGCTGGCATTCATGGCGGCGGTATCGCTGTGGCTGGCACCGGTACTGGCGGCGGCGCTGTCCAGCGGCCTGCCCGAGCACCGCGCCTACCTGGACGACATCCTGTTCCGGCAGACCGCCGAGCGCTATTCCCGCTCCTGGGACCATCACCAGCCGCCGTGGTACCACCTGAGGGTGATGGCCACGATGTGGATCCCGCCGGCGCTGGCCCTGCCCTGGGCGCTGCCGGCATGGTGGCGGCGACTGCGCCGGCGCGATCCGCGCTACCTGCTGCCGCTGGCGTGGTGGGGGCTGGTGGTGGTGTTCTTCTCGCTGTCGCCCGGCAAGCGCGACGTCTACGTGATGCCGGCTCTGCCGATGATGTGCCTGGTGCTGGCGCCGCTGTTGCCGGGGCTGCTGCGGCGCGGCTGGGCGCGGGCGCTGGTGCTGCTGCTGGCGCTGGGCGTGGCGGTGGCGTTCGCCGCCGCCGGCTTGTCGGTGCTGGAGGGCGGCGGTTCGCTGGCCGGGCGCCTGCGCGAGGAGCGCGGGCTGGATGCGGCCAGCATCCGCGCCGCCGGCTGGATGCTGTTGGGCATCGGTGCGTGGGGGCTGGGCTGCGCGCTGCTCCTGCGCCGCCGTGCGACGGCGGCGCTGCTGGCCGGGCTGGCCGGGGTGTGGGTGGTCTTCGGCCTGGTCGGCTACCGGCTGCTCAACGACGCCAGCTCCGCGCGCGGGTTGATGGCCGCCGTCGGCCAGCGCATCGGCCCGGAGGCCGAGCTGGGCCTGGTGGCGTGGAAGGAGCAGAACCTGCTGATGGCCGACCGCCCGGCAACGAACTTCGGCTTCAAGCGCAGTTGGGACGCGCAACTGCGCCTGGGCTTGGAGTGGCAGGCGCAGGCCCCGGGCCGCTGGCTGCTGCTGCAGGAGGACGCTTTGGAAGGCTGCATCGACCGGCAGCGGATCGAGCTGGCCGGAGTCGCCAACCGCCGGCGCTGGTGGCTGGTGCCCGCCGGCGCGGCCGGCGGCCGCTGCCTGCCGACCGCGGCCGAGCGCGCGGCCGCGGCGCGGCGCCAGACCGAGGACGTGGACGAATAGACGGCAAGAGTACCGGGCCGGCGGCGTTGCCGGCTCAGGCGATGTTCGGGCGGGAGGACGGAGTATCCACCGTCCGGCGAAGGACGGGAGCGGTAATGGCGTGAATGGCGGCGACGTGAACGACAGGGGCGAGACCCGCTTGCGGTGGGCGCAGGCCGGCGCGTCCGCGGCGCTGTGGTGCCTGCCGGCGCTGGTGCTGACCCTGCCCAAGGGCGTGCTGCCCTTCGGCCTGCTGCTGCTCGCCTCCACCTTGCTGGTGCCCGGCCGGCTGCTGGCCGGCGCCAGGCAGATCGGCCGGCCGCTGGCGCTGGCCGCGTTCGCGGGGCTGTTCGCGCTGGGCGTGGCGTTCGCGTCCAGTTGGACGCTCAGCGCCGCGCCGGGCCAGGTCGACAGCATGGACCGGCTGCTGGGGCTGCCCTGGGTGATGGCCTGGGCCTACGTGCTGGGTCCTTCGCGCGGCCAGCTCTGGCGCGGCGCGCTGTTCGGGCTGGTCGCGGCCGCGGTGCTGGCCGGCTACCAGGTGCTGGCCGGTGCCGAGCGTGCTTCCGGCTGGGGCAACGCGATCGTCTTCGCCGACGTGGTCCTGGCGCTGATGGTGCTGGTGGTGTTCTGCCGGCCGCCGCGGCGCTGGCGCTGGGCCACCGTGGGGCTGGCCTGCGGCACCGTGGCGATCCTGCTCAGCGGCACCCGCGGCGCCTGGCCGGGGTTGCTGCTGGTGCTGGTGGTGCTGGTGCTGGGCAGCGGCTGGCAGAGCCGGCGCAGCCGCATCCTGCTGCTGGGCGCGGCGGTGGCGGTGGTGGCCGCCCTGGTGGGCACCGTGCCGGGGCTGACCGAGCGCATGCGCCTGTCGGAGCTGCAGCAGGACATCGTCCGCATCGACCGTGGCGACCACGATTCCTCGGCCGGCGCGCGCCTGGAGCGTTTGCAGGTGGCGGCACGGGCCTTCGCCGCGCAGCCCTGGAGCGGGGTGGGCTTCGCCCATTTCGACCGGGCCATGCGCCAGCGCCTGTCCGACTGCCGCCGCCTCGCCCCGGCCCTGCGCTGCGACCTGGGCCATGCGCACAACGACCTGGCCGAATGGGCCGCGACCATGGGCGTGCCGGGCGTCGCGGCGCTGGCATGCCTGTACGGCATCCCGCTGTGGCTGTTCCTGAGGCTGCGGCGGTCGGCCGTGGCCGACCCCCTGCGCGGCGCGGCCGCGGCCGGGGCGATGGTGGTGGCGGTATACGTGCTGTGCGGGCTGACCCAGTCGATGTTCGCCCACCAGACCACCACCAGCCTGTATGCGGCCCTGACCGGCATCCTGCTGGGGCTGGCGCTGCGGGAGGCGCGGGTAGCGGCGCCCTCGTAGGAACGGGGCACAACCAGTGGCCCGGCGTGCGGGTGCGCGGGCGTTCCCGGCTCCGGGGGGAGATCGCCGACTGACGTCGGTCCCTACGCCGCAGGGCGGTGGCGTGCCCACGCGCGTAGCAGCCGGGTAGGGCGGGCGACCGTGGTGCAGGCGTGCCGTCGTTTCCCGCCCGAGGCCATGTCGCCACTGACGTCGGCTCCTGACAAGGGCCAGGGACTGCGCCTGTGTCCTACGGTACCGGGGAAGCACAAAAAAGAGCCGGCCCAGGAGTAAGGGCCGGCGCATGCAAGGCCGGCCCGGGGGCCGGCATCGGGGGATGCCGCTACTGGGTGATGTCCACGTCCTTGGTCTCGTGCAGGAACAGCACCCCGATCACCAGCGTCATCACCGCCACGCCGATCGGGTACCACAGGCCGTAGTACATGTTGCCGGTGCCCGCGACCAGGGCGAAGGAGATCGCCGGCAGGAAGCCGCCGAACCAGCCGTTGCCGATGTGGTAGGGCAGGGACATGGAGGTGTAGCGGATCCGGGTCGGGAACAGTTCGACCAGGTAGGCGGCGATGGGGCCGTAGACCATGGTCACGTAGATCACCAGCAGCCACAGCAGGAACAGCGTGCCCGCCTTGTTGATGCGCGCCGGGTCGGCCTTTTCCGGATGCCCGGCCGCGGTCAGCGCAGCCTTCAGCGAGGTGCCCAGTTCGGCGCCCCTGGCCTTGGCCTCGTCCTTGGACAGGCCGGCGCCCTCGTAGGAGTCGACCGTGATCCCGCCCACTTCCACCTGCGCCAGCGAGCCGGCCGGGGCCGCCTGCACCGTGTACGGCACGCCGGACTTGGTCAGCGCGGCGGTGGCGATGTCGCAGGAACTGGTGAACTTGCGCACGCCGGCCGGATCGAACTGGAAGCTGCAGGTGGTGGGATCGGCGATCACGTGCGCCGGTGCGTTCTGGCGCGCCTCCTCGACCGCCGGGTTGGCGAAGTGGGTGAGGCCCTTGAAGATCGGGAAGTAGGTCAGCGCGGCCAGCAGGCAGCCGGCCAGGATGATCTTCTTGCGCCCGATCTTGTCCGACAGCCAGCCGAAGAACACGAAGAACGGCGTGGCCAGCGCGAGCGCGGCGGCGATGAACAGGTTGGCGGTGGTGCCGTCGACCTTGAGCGACTGGGTCAGGAAGAACAGCGAGTAGAACTGGCCGCCGTACCAGACCACCGCCTGGCCGGCGGTGGCGCCCAGCAGCACCAGCAGCATCAGCTTCAGGTTGCCGCCCTTCATCGAGTCGCGGAACGGCTTCTTCGAGCCCTTGCCCTCGGCCTTCATCTGCTGGAACAGCGGCGATTCGCTCAGTTGCAGGCGGATCCACACCGAGATGCCGAGCAGCACGATGGACACCAGGAACGGGATGCGCCAGCCCCAGGCCTCGAACGCCTCGGTGCCCAGCGACAGGCGGCAGCCCAGGATCACCAGCAGCGACAGGAACAGGCCCAGCGTGGCCGTGGTCTGGATGAAGCTGGTGTACAGGCCGCGCTTGCCCTGCGGCGCATGCTCGGCCACGTAGGTGGCCGCGCCGCCGTACTCGCCGCCCAGCGCCAGGCCCTGGGCCAGGCGCAGCAGGATCAGGATGACCGGCGCGGCCAGGCCGATGCTGGCGTAGGACGGCAGGATGCCGACGATGAAGGTCGACGTGCCCATGATCACGATGGTGACCAGGAACGTGTACTTGCGGCCGATGCGGTCGCCCAGGCTGCCGAAGAAGGCCGCGCCGAACGGGCGCACCGCGAAGCCGGCGGCGAAGGCCAGCAGGGCGAAGATGAAGCCGGTGGTCTCGTTGACCCCGCTGAAGAACTGCCTGGCGATGATCGCCGCCAGCGAGCCGTACAGGTAGAAGTCGTACCACTCGAAGACCGTGCCCAGGCTCGAGGCGAAGATGACCCGCTTGTGGCCGGTGCTGAGCTTGGCCGGCGGTGCGTTGTTCATGGTGGTCGAACTCATATGGAATCCCCCTTCCTCAGAAGCTGTATTTGATGTGGGTGTGCAGGCGCTTCAGGTCGCCCTCGCGGTCGTCCTCCAGCGAGCGTTGGCCGTAGATCAGCTCGGCGCCGACGTCCAGCTTCGGAAGCGGCGAATAGATCAGGTTCGCGTGGAAGGACTGGGTGCGCTCGGTAACTCCCCAGCCGGTGATGGATGCGTCGTTGTCGAAGTGCGATGCCGCATACATCAGGTTGCCGCGCAGCTTCGGGCCGAAGGCGTGGCGCCAGGCGACGAAGCCGCCGTAGCCGTCCAGTGCCTGGATGTCCCCTCCGGCATCGGTGACCACGTCGCTGCCAATGCCGAAGCCCAGGTAGCGGCCGATGCCGCTGCCGGCATTGGCTGCATAGCGGATGTCGTCGCTGGCGCCCAGATTGTATTTGCCCGACACGCTCACCGCCATGCCGCCGTCGGTGCGGTCGCCGGCCTTGAACTGGCGCAGCAGGCCGGCCACCGAGAAGTGGCCCCAGCCGCCCTTGGCCTGCCAGCGCGCGGTCACGTCGGGCAGCGCGTTGTCGCCGCTGTTGGAGCGCGCGGCGCCCAGGTAGGAGGTCACCGTGGTCTGCGGGTTCTCGATCGACACCGACCACGGCCCCCGGGTGTAGCGCAACTGGGCCTGGCGCACGAACACGGTGCCGTCGGTGGGGCCGACGAAGTCCACCGCGTCCGGCAGCGCGGCCACGTCCATGAAGTTGGACCAGGTCTGGCCGGCCAGCCAGTTGTTCCAGCTCACGTAGGCCTGGCGCAGGGTGACCGCATAGGTGTTGGTGGCCGTCTCGTTGCCGGCCAGCGTGTTGCTGCCGCCGCCGAAGAAGTCCATCTCCACGTAGCCCTTGAGCGTGTCGCCGGCGTCGGTGACGTGGTCGGCGCTGAGCCAGAAGCGCGAGAACTGGGCGTGGAAGTCGGCGTACGGGTCGCCGCCGTCGCCGGCCACCGGGATGGTGCTGGGCACGTAGAACAGGCGCCCGGACGAACCGTCGGCGATGCGGCCGTCGCTGGTGTCGGTGGCCATCGCGTCCATCTTGATGAAGCCGCCATAGGAGAACGTGGTGCCGGCGCTGGCGCCGGGGGTGATCGTGGTGGCCTGGATCGGCTGCTTGCCGGCCGGCGCCGCCGGCGCGGCGGCGGCCTGGACCTGGGTCACCTGCTCCTGGGTGGCGGCGATCTGGGTCTGCTGCTGTTGCTGCGCCGACAGCAGCATCTGGACCTGGCGTTCGAGGTCCGCGACGCGGGCCTCCAGCGCCTTCTCGCGTTCGCTCTGCGCCAGCGCGCTTCCGGGCGCCGCCAGCGCGAGCAGCAGCGCCGCGGCAAGCGGCGCCCGCGCCCGCATGGATGGATGCTTGCTCATTGCCCCTCCTCTTCGTCGGTGCGACGGGATGCCCGTGAGACGAGCGGCCAGGTGCTGCGCGGCCGGCATCGCAGCCTGCGCATGAGGGGCGGCGGGCGCCTATACGCCATTAGTCGAAAGCCGTCGGCCACCCGGCCGCAGGCCCCGCCGCTGCGTGCTCGCGGCGGCGCGGTACCGCTACCGCGCAAGCCGTTTTACGACCAAGGTCGTACGCCGGCTGTTGCAATGCGTCACAGTAGATGGGTCAAACTGCAGCTTCCGTCCGCCGCCCGTTCGCGGCGGACAGCCACGGCATCTTGGAGGAGGAAAGAAGACGCCATGTCCGACCTGTATCCCGTCAAGCCCGAATTCGCCGCACGCGCCCGCATCGGCAAGGACGACTACCCGCGCCTGTACCGCGAATCGGTGCAAGATCCGGAGGGCTTCTGGCGCAAGGCCGCCGAGCGCCTGGACTGGTTCCGCAAGCCCACCGTCATCAAGGACGTCAGCTTCGACCTGGACGATTTCCGCATCCGCTGGTTCGCCGACGGCGAGCTCAACGCCAGCGTCAACTGCCTGGACCGCCAGCTCGCCGCCCGCGGCGACAAGACCGCGATCGTGTTCGAGCCCGACAGCCCGGACGCGCCGGCGCAGAGGATCAGCTACCGCGACCTGTACGAGCGCGTGTGCCGGCTGGGCAACGCGCTGCGTCACCTGGGCGTGGGCAAGGGCGACCGGGTCACCATCTACCTGCCGATGATTCCCGACGCGGTGGTGGCGATGCTGGCCTGCGCGCGCATCGGCGCGGTGCATTCGGTGGTGTTCGGCGGGTTCGCCGCCAACTCCATCGCCGACCGCGTGGCCGACTGCGGCAGCAAGCTGGTGATCACCGCCGACGAGGGCCTGCGCGGCTCCAGGAAGATCCCGCTCAAGGCCAACGTCGACGCCGCGCTGAAGATGCCGGGCACCCACACCGTGGAGACCGTGCTGGTGGTGCGCCACACCGGCGGCGCGGTGGACATGCAGGCCCCGCGCGACCGCTGGTTCCACGACGTGGTCGACGGCCAGCCGGCGCAGTGCGAGCCGGAGCGGATGAACGCCGAGGACCCGCTGTTCATCCTCTACACCTCCGGCTCCACCGGCAAGCCCAAGGGCGTGCTGCACACCACCGCCGGCTACCTGCTGTTCTGCGCCTATACCCACGAGGCGGTGTTCGACCTGCGCGAGGACGACGTCTACTGGTGCACCGCCGACGTGGGCTGGGTCACCGGCCACAGCTACATCGTCTACGGGCCGCTGGCCAACGGCGCCACCTCGGTGGTGTTCGAGGGCGTGCCCAACTACCCCAGCATGTCGCGCTTCTGGGAGGTGATCGACAAGCACCGGGTCACCATCTTCTACACCGCGCCCACCGCCATCCGCGCGCTGATGCGCGAGGGCGAGGCGCCGGTGAAGAAGACCTCGCGCAAGAGCCTGCGCCTGCTGGGCAGCGTCGGCGAGCCGATCAACCCCGAGGCCTGGCGCTGGTACTACGACACCGTGGGCGACGGCCGCTGCCCGGTGGTGGACACCTGGTGGCAGACCGAGACCGGCGGCATCCTGATCTCGCCGCTGCCCGGCGCCATCGACCAGAAGCCCGGGTCGGCCACGCTGCCGTTCTTCGGCGTGCAGCCGGCCCTGGTCAGCGCCGAGGGCGAGCGCCTGGAGGGCGTGGCCGAGGGCAACCTGGTGCTGCTGGACTCCTGGCCCGGGCAGATGCGCACGGTCCACGGCGACCACCAGCGCTTCATCGACACCTACTTCCGCACCTACCCGGGCACCTATTTCAGCGGCGACGGCTGCCGCCGCGACGCCGACGGCTACTACTGGATCACCGGGCGGGTGGACGACGTGATCAACGTCTCCGGCCACCGCATCGGCACCGCCGAGGTGGAGAGCGCGCTGGTCCTGCATCCGAAGGTGGCCGAGGCGGCGGTGGTTGGCTTCCCGCACGACATCAAGGGCCAGGGCATCTATGCCTACGTCACCCTCAAGGCCGGCCAGGAGCCCAGCGACGCGCTGCAGAAGGAACTGGTGGCCTGGGTGCGCAAGGAGATCGGCCCGATCGCCACCCCCGACCACCTGCAGTGGGCGCCGGGCCTGCCCAAGACCCGCTCGGGCAAGATCATGCGCCGGATCCTGCGCAAGATCGCCGAGAACGCGCCGGACCAGCTCGGCGATACCTCGACCCTGGCCGACCCGGGCGTGGTCGAGTCGCTGGTCAACGAGCGCAAGGTGAAATGACCGCCTGTTGAAAGGCGCGGACGCATGTCCATCATCCTCATCGCCGACGACCATCCGCTGTTCCGCGAAGCCCTGCGCGGCGCGGTGCAGCGGATCCTCCCGCAGGCGCGGCTGCACGAGGCCGACAGCGTCGAGGCGCTGTACGGGCTGGTCGAGGCGCATGCCGATGCCGACCTGCTGCTGATGGACCTGAACATGCCCGGCGCGCACGGTTTCAGCGCGCTGGTGCACCTGCGCGCCCACCACCCGCAGTTGCCGGTGGTGGTGGTGTCCGCGCGCGAGGAGCCGGGGGTGATGCGCCGCGCCCTGGATCACGGCGCGCTGGGCTTCATCCCCAAGTCGGCCGACTCGGACACCATCGGCGAGGCGGTGGAGCGGGTGCTGGACGGGGAGCGCTGGGCGCCGGCCGCGGCCGCGGCGGCGCCCGCGGTGGGCCGCGACGAGCACGACGTGGCCCAGCGCCTGCGCGAGCTCACCCCGCAGCAGTTCCGGGTGCTGCAATCGCTGGGCGAAGGCCGGCTCAACAAGCAGATCGCCTACGACCTGGGCGTGTCCGAGGCCACGATCAAGGCGCACGTCACCGCGGTGCTGCGCAAGCTGGGGGTCAACAACCGCACCCAGGCGGTGCTGATGGCCGGGCGCCTGGCGGTGGACCCGGAGGGGGTCAAGGTCCCGCCGGAGGGGCTGGGCTGACCGCGCCTACGCATCGCGGCGGTGCACGCGCTCCCTTCGCGCGATGTGAACGCTGCTGAACGGACCATGGAGCCGCCTCTTGCGGCCGAGGTGGTGTTGCGCCGCACAATTGCGTGGAGGCGACCGGCGCCATGCCGCACGGTCGTCGCGTCCCTTGGGAGAGTGTGGGTGTCCCCAGTTTCCGATCTTCCCGCCTCGGCGCGGGGCATGGCGGCCGGCGCGCAGGCCCCCGCCCCCGCCTGGCTGCCGCCGACCGAGTCCCCGCTGCCGATGCCGGGCCAGTCCCTGCGCGAGGGGCGGCTGGCCCCGCAGCGCCCGGCCACTTCGCCGCGGCGCATCGCCGCGCGCCGCGCGCTGGTGGTCGGCACCACCGCGCTGCTGACCGCCGCGGCGGCCATGGGCATGCTGCAGGTGCTGCGGATCGGCGGGCTGAGCCTGCTCGACGGGGTGCTGCTGGTCCTGTTCGTGCTGCTGTTCGCCTGGATCGCGCTGTCGTGCGTGAGCGCGGTGGTCGGTTTCTTCGTCCTGCTGGGCGGGCGGGGCGACGCGCTGGGCATCGAACGCGACGGCCCGCTGCCGGCACTGGGCGCGCGCACCGCCTTGCTGATGCCGACCTACCACGAGGACCCGGCGCGGATCATGGCCGGGCTGCAGGCGGTGTACGAGTCGGTGGCCACCACCGGCCAGCTCCACGCCTTCGACTTCTTCGTGCTCAGCGACAGCCGGCGCGAGGACATCGCCGCGGCCGAGGTCGCCGAGTTCGCCGCGCTGCTGGCGCGCACCGGCGGCCATGGCCGCCTGTTCTACCGCCGCCGCACCGACAACCGCGGGCGCAAGGCCGGCAACATCGGCGAGTGGGTGCAGCGCTTCGGCGGCGCCTATCCGCAGATGCTGATCCTGGACGCGGACAGCGTGATGAGCGGCGCCACCCTGGTGCGGCTGGCCGCGGCGCTGGAGCGCAACCCCGGCGTGGGCGCGATCCAGACGTTGCCGCGGGTGGTCAACGGCCAGACCCTGTTCGCGCGCATGCAGCAGTTCGGCGGGCACGTGTACGGCCCGGTGATCGCGCGCGGGGTGACCTGGTGGCACGGCAGCGAAGGCAACTACTGGGGCCACAACGCGATGCTGCGCACCCGTGCCTTCGCCGCGCATGCCGGCCTGCCCGAGCTGCCCGGTCGCCAGCCCTTCGGCGGGCACGTGCTCAGCCACGATTTCGTGGAAGCGGCGCTGATGCGCCGCGGCGGCTGGGCCATCCACCTGGTGCCGGACCTGGACGGCAGCTATGAAGAAGGCCCGCCCTCGCTCACCGACCTGCTGGTGCGCGACCGCCGCTGGTGCCAGGGCAACCTGCAGCACGGCAAGGTGGTGGGCAGCGCGGGCCTGCACTGGGTCAGCCGCACGCACATGCTGGTCGGCATCGGCCATTACTTCACCGCGCCGATGTGGGCGATGTTGATGCTGGTCGGCCTGGCCATCCCGCTGTACCACGCCGCCCCGGCCTGGGACGGCTTCCGCCTGCCCGGCTTCTCGCCGCTGGCCTACTGGCGCGCGGCCGATGCGCAGCGGGTGGCCTGGCTGTTCGCCGCGACCATGGGCGTGCTGTTCCTGCCCAAGGTACTGGGCTACCTGGCCATGCTCGCCGACCCGGCGGCGCGGCGCGGCGCCGGCGGTGCCGTGCGCGCCTTCGCCGGGGTGCTGATCGAAAGCGTGCTGGCCGCGCTGATGGCGCCGATCGTGATGTACCGGCAGTCGCGCGGCGTGGCCGAGGTGCTGGCCGGGCGCGACTCGGGCTGGGAGGCGCAGCGCCGCGACGACGGCAGCGTGCCGCTGTCCGGCCTGGTGCGCAGCTATGCGGGGCTGAGCCTGTTCGGCGTGTTCATGGGCGCGCTGGCCTGGGCGGTGTCGCCCGGGCTGGCCCTGTGGATGCTGCCGGTGGTGGCCGGCATGGTGCTGGCGATCCCCACGGTGTGGATCACCTCGGCGCGCACGCCGGGCCGCTGGCTGCGCCGGCACCGCATCCTGTGCATCCCGGAGGAACTGGATCCGCCGCCGGTGCTGGGCCGCGCGGCCGAACTGCGCGCGCAGCAGGCCGGCTGACCGTCTCCCCCGCACCGCGGCGACGCATGCGCCGGCGCGCCGTCCCTCGCGCGCGCGCCGCACCGGCCGCGGCGCGGCGTGCCTGCGCGAGCGGGCATACTGTGGCGGTCTTGGCCGGGGAAGCTTCTCGCATGCTGTTGCAGACCGTCGAACAGGAAACCGGCGCCGAGCCGCAGTGGACCGTGCTCTGGCTGCACGGCCTGGGCGCCGACGGCCACGACTTCGCGCCCATCGTGCCCGAGCTGCTGCGCCCGCACTGGCCGGCGCTGCGCTTCGTGTTCCCGCATGCGCCGGTGCGCCCGGTGACGATCAACAACGGCGTGCCCATGCGCGCCTGGTACGACATCGTCGGCATGGACTTCGCCAGCCGCGCCGAGGCCGCGGGCATCGCCGAATCGGTGGAGCAGGTCGAGGCGCTGATCGCGCGCGAGGCCGAGCGCGGCATCCCGGCCTCGCGCCTGGTGCTGGCCGGCTTCTCGCAGGGCGGGGCGATCGCGCTGGCCACCGGGTTGCGCCGGCACGCGCCGCTGGCCGGGCTGGTGGCATTGTCCACCTACCTGCCCGGGGGGCAGGCGGTGGCCGCGCAACGGCATCCCAACGCGGTGGCCCAGCCGGTGTTCTTCGCCCATGGCGACGGCGACCCGGTGATCCCGGTGCAGCATGGGCTGGCCAGCGCGCAGGCGCTGGAGCGGGTGGGCTTCGAGGTGGCCTGGCACCGCTACCCGATGGCGCACCAGGTCTGTGCGCAGGAGATCGCCGACCTGGGCCAGTGGCTGGACCGGCGCCTGGCCGGCTGAGATGCGCGACCCGCGCCGCGACGCCCCATGGCTGCCGGACCTGTGCCGGCTGCCGCGCCTGGCCGCGCTGCTGGGCCTGGCCGAGCTGGTGGTGGTGGTGCTGGTGCTGGCGCCCGATGGCGCCGATGCATGGACGCCGATGCGGTTCCTGTCGGCCAGCGGCTTCGCGCTGTGGCTGGCGCTGGCCGTGGCCGTGCTGCTGTGCAAGCTGCGCGTGCCGATCTCGCACCTGCCGCAGCGGCTGGGCGCGCTGGCGGCGGTGGCCCTGGCCGCGGCGGTGGCGCTGTCCGGCGCCGGGGTGATGCACGCCCTGTACAGCACGCTGGGCACCCAGCCGCTGGGGCTGGGCTTCTGGCGCTTCGCCGGTGGCGCCGCCGCGGTGACCGCGCTGATCGCCGCGCTGGCGTTGCGTTACTTCTACGTCGGCGACCGCTGGGCCGCGCAGACCCAGGCCAACGCGCGGGCCGAGGCCGATGCGCTGCAGGCGCGCATCCGCCCGCACTTCCTGTTCAACAGCATGAACCTGATCGCCGGGCTGCTGCGCCGCGACCCGGCGGTGGCCGAGCGTGCGGTGCTGGACCTGTCGGACCTGTTCCGCGCCGCCCTCGGCGCCGGCGAGGGCGACTCCACCCTGGCCGCCGAGTGCGAGCTGGCCGCGCAGTACCTGTCGATCGAATCGCTGCGCCTGGGCCAGCGCCTGCAGGTGGAGTGGGACAAGCGCGAACCGCTGCCCTGGCAGTTGCCGTTGCCGCGGCTGACCCTGCAGCCGCTGGTGGAGAACGCGGTACTGCACGGCATCTCGCACCTGCCGCAGGGCGGGACCGTGAGCATCGCGCTGTGGAGCCGGGAGCAGACCCTGCACCTGCGCGTGCGCAACCCCGCGCCGCCGCCGGGCGCGGCGGTCGCCTCGCTGCACCGCGGCGCCGGCCATGCCCAGCGCAGCATCGCCCACCGCCTGGCCTGGCGCTTCGGCCCGCAGGCGCGGGTGACGGCCGGCTGGGACGGCGGCTACTATGCCTGCGAGGTCATGCTGCCGCTGCCATGATGTCGAATCTGAAGCTGGTGATCGCCGACGACGAACCGCTGGCGCGCGAGCGCCTGCGGATGCTGCTGGCCGACGAACCCGGCGTGGAGGTGGTGGCCGAGGCCGGCGACGGCCAGCAGGTGCTCGACGCCTGCGTCCTGCACGACCCGCACGTGGTGCTGCTGGACATCGCCATGCCCGGCATCGACGGCCTGGAGGCCGCACGCCTGCTGGCCCGGGCCGATCCGCCCACCGCCGTGGTGTTCTGCACCGCCTACGACGCCCACGCGCTGTCCGCGTTCGAGGCGGCCGCGCTCGACTACCTGGTCAAGCCGGTGCGCCCGGAGCGCTTGTCCGCGGCGCTGGAGCGCGTGCGCACCTTCCTCGCCGGGCGCCCGCCCACGGATGCGCCGCAGCGCCGCACCCGGCTGTGCGCGCGCCTGCGCGGCAGCCTGCGGGTGATCCCGCTGGACGAGGTGCGCTACCTGCAGGCCGAGGAGAAGTACGTGGTGGTCCACCACGCGCGCGGGCAGGACCTGATCGAGGAATCGCTCAAGTCGCTGGAGGACGAGTTCGGCGACCTGTTCGTGCGCATCCACCGCAACTGTCTGGTCGCCCGCCAGGAACTGGTGGAGCTGCGCCGGAGCATGGACGGGCAGGTGCACGCGGTGCTGCGCCATGGCGGTCCCTCGCTGGAAGTCAGCCGCCGCTGCGTGCCGCAACTGCGGCAGACCTTGCGCCATCTGTAGCCTGCCGCCGTCCTGCAGGAGCCCCGTGGGCGCGATGCCGTCCGCACGATGCCGGGGAAAGCCCATCGCGCCCAAGGGCGCTCCTACGGAAGCATTGTGCTGTCCCGGATGCCGTAAGCGCGGCGGTCCGGCGCGGTCGGCCCGGACGGCATCGCGTCCAAGAGCGCACCCCATGCGAAAGGTCGCTGCGCATCGCCGATAATGCGCGCATGGACACCCTGCGCATCGCCACCCGCAAGAGCCCGCTCGCCCTCTGGCAGAGCGAACACGTCGCCGCCCGCCTGCGCGCGGCCCATCCCGGCCTGGAGGTGGCGCTGGTGCCGCTGAGCACGCGCGGCGACGAAGTGCTGGACCGCTCGCTGGCGGCCATCGGCGGCAAGGGCTTGTTCCTCAAGGAACTGGAGCTGGCGATGGAACGCGGCGAAGCGGACTGCGCCGTGCATTCGCTCAAGGACGTGCCGATGGAGCTGGAGCCGGGCTTCGTCCTGCCGGCGGTGCTGGAGCGCGCCGACCCGGCCGACGCCTTCGTCAGCGACCGCTACGAAGGCCTGGACGCGCTGCCGCAAGGCGCGCGCGTGGGCACCTCCTCGCTGCGGCGGCAGGCGCAGTTGCGCGCCCGGCGCGCGGACCTGGAACTGCGCGACCTGCGCGGCAACGTCAACACCCGCCTGGCCAAGCTCGATGCCGGTGAATACGACGCCATCGTCCTGGCCTGCGCCGGCCTGGAGCGGCTGGGCCTGGGCGCCCGCATCCGCGCCCGCCTGGCGCCGCCGGACTGGCTGCCGGCCCCCGCGCAGGCGGTGGTGGCCGCCGAGTGCCGCGCCGGCGACGCCCGCAGCATCGCCCTGCTGGCGGTGCTGGAACACGCGCCGACCCGCACCGTGATCGAGGCCGAGCGCGCCCTGAACCTGGCCCTGCACGGCAGTTGTCACGTGCCCGTGGCCGCCTATGCCGAGCTGGACGGGCCGCTGCTGTCGCTGCAGGGACTGGTCGGCTCGGCCGCCGACGGCCGCGCCGTGCGCGCCGCCGGCACCGGCGCGGCCACCGACCCGGCCGCGCTCGGCCGCAAACTGGCCGCCGAATTGCTCGACCGCGGCGCTGGCGAGTTCCTCTGACCCCGCATCACTCGGCGCAACGGCCCCGTTCCTGGCTGCCCGGTACCCGGCGCCCACGCCCCTGAGAGCGCTGCTATCGGGCGCGACGACTCCGTACCGCCGCCAGCCCCACGGGCATGCCGGAACCACGGGTCGCTTTCGCCTTCAAGCCCGCCCATGCGCGGGCATCCGGGACGATGCGCCGCTCCGCGCCTTGCCCCCTCATCCGCAACATGCCGCACGCCCATGTCCGCGATGCCTGATGCCGGCCGAGCTTGCTGTCCCGCTTCGCGCCGCCCGCGGCTTCAGCCGGCCGCCATTCCCCCCTGCCTCTGCTCCAGCAGCGCGCCGGCCAGCACCGAAGCGGCGACCAGGGGCCACACCGTCGTCGCCCAGCCCGGCACGGCATAGAGCAGCAGGGCCAGCAGCCAGGGCAACGGCGCCAGCAGTACCAACGCCAGCCATCGCCGTCCCCGGCGCAGGCCGCCATCGCCGTGCCAGGCGGCCAGCAGCAGGGCGCCGGCCGCCGCGCCCAGCAACAGCAGCGAGGGCACCGGGCCGGTCCCGACGCCCGCACCGGGCCAGCGCAGCGCGATCAGCGCGAACAGCACCGCCGCGCCGGCGAGCAGGGCCAGGGCCAGCCGCGTGGGCAGGCGCAACGGGGCCGCGGTACCGCCGCCGTGACCGGTCAGCGCCAACCCGGCCACGGCGGCCAGCGCGCACAGGCAGGTGGCCAGTGCCACCAGCAGCGTCCAGCCCGGCAGCGGGCGAAGCTGCAGGCCCAGCATCGTGGTCCCGGCGAGCAGGGCCAGGCCCCAGGCGATCAGGGCGCGACCGCGCCATGGGTCGGGCCGGGACGGCCGCCGCAGCAAGGCCGGCAGGGCCAGCGCGGCGAGTGCCAGGGCCAGGCCCAGGGCGCCCACCCGCAGCGAGGCCACCGCCTGCAACTGGCCGCCGGGCGCGGGCAACAGCACGTTGCTGACCGACAGCCAGACCAGCAGCCCGGCCCCGGTGCCGCCCAGCACCCGCGCGGCGGCCAGCGGCCAGGCCGGCGGCGAAGGCAGGGCCGTGCCTGTGCCGTGCGGCGCCGAGCGATCGCTTGGAGGCATAGGGTTTTCCCCGGATGGCGGCGGCAGGCGCCGTCGATCCCCTGAGCGGCGATTCTGCCACCGTCCCGGCCGCCGCCGCGCCTCGCCGGTCGGCCCGTCGCTCCGCCCGTCGACGCGCCGCCGCCGCAAACCGCCATAATCCAGCCATGGACCGCTACGAACGCATCAACACTCTGCACCGCATCCTCAAGGCCGCGCGCTATCCGGTGACGGTGCCGCGGCTGCAGGACGAACTGGGCTGCTCGCGCGCCACCGTATACCGCGACCTGGCCTTCCTGCGCGACGCGCTGATGGCGCCGGTGGAAGGCGACGGCGAGGCCGGCTTCCGCTACGCGGCCGGGGAGAGCGAGCGCTTCGAACTGCCCGGCCTGTGGCTCAGTTCCGAGGAGCTGTACGCACTGCTGGCCTCGCAGCAGTTGCTGCGCCGTACCGGCGCGGGCGTGCTGTCGAGCGTGCTGGCGCCGCTGCAGCAGCGCATCGAGGGCCTGCTCGCCGCCCAGGCCGGGACCAGTCGCTGGCCAGTGGAACGGGTGCGGGTGATCCCGCATCGCGGCCGGCGCCTGGACGAGGCCGGCTTCCGCACCGTCGCCTCGGCGGTGCTGGAGCGCAAGCGGCTGGCGTTCGAATACCGCGCCCGCTCCACCGACGAGACCACCCGGCGCAAGGTCTCGCCGCAACGCATCACCCACTACCGCGACAACTGGTACCTGGACGCCTGGGACCACGACCGTGAGGCGCTGCGCAGCTTTGCCGTGGACCGCATCGTCCAGGCGCGGCCGCTGGACGAGCCGGCGCAGGACGTGGAGGAAGCCGTGCTGGACCAGCACCTGGCCTCCAGCTACGGCATCTTCTCCGGCGAGCCCAAGGGCTGGGCGACCATCGTCTTCAGTCCCAAGGTGGCGCGCTGGGTGGCCGACGAGCACTGGCATTCCAAGCAGGAAGGCCGGTTCCTGCCCGACGGCCGCTACGAGCTGAAGCTGCCCTACAGCGTGTCGCGCGAGCTGTTGATGGACGTGCTGCACTATGGCGCCGACGCGGAAATCATCGAGCCGGCGTCGCTGCGCGAGCAGGCCAAGTCGCTGCTGTCGCTGGCGTTGTCGCAATACGACCGTTGAGACGAGGCTGTGCCGGCAACGGCAACGGCAACGGCAACGGCAGTATCGACAACAGCGTTCGGATGGATGGGGCCGCGGCAGGCGGAAAAGCGTTCTCGATGGCTTTCGGACCTGGCCAGCCGTGGCGACGGCCCGGCGCTGCGGGAGCGGGCGGGTTCTGCATGGCGCCGCCGCTGCCGCAACACCTCCGGCCCGCCGCGTTTGAACGGGCTTTTGGGCAACCGCTTCTCTCGCCGCGTTCTTCGGCCGCCGGGCCGTATGCAGCGGAGTGCCCGGCGATTTCGGCGATGCGCCGAACGCACTTTCCCTGGCGCATGTGCCAGTTCGGCAACCGGCCAAGACAGTGCTGAAGGCAGGGGGGGATGTGCCGGGGAGGAATGCTTTTGCTCCTGCCCTTTCGACCGACGTCATGCCGTGGAAGCCGCGAGGACGGCGGCCCCGCCCGGAGCCGCGCTTTCGCGCCGAGCAATGTTCCTCTCGACCGGTGAATCCGCATCAGGAACCGGCGTCCCTGTCGTTGGGCTTCCATCCGGTCTTTCACCATCGCGATCCAGGCATTCGCGGGTTCCGGCCTGATCGCAGCCTGTGAGAGGAAGCCTGCGCACCCTGCGGCTCCCAGCCCGAGGAGCCCGCCATGACGACCTGGTCGCCCACCCCCGCCGTCTTCGCTGTCGCCGCCGGCCGAGCCGGCACTGCCGGCCGGGCCGGACCCGATCCGTCGCTGGAACGGGCGCTGCGCCGCTGGCTGGCGCTGGGCCTGCTGGGGGTGCTGCTGGTGCCGGCCCTGCGCGGGTCCAGCGAATGGCTGGGCTGGTGGCCGCTGTGGCTGGTCGGCATGCCACTGGCCGCATGGTGGGCGCTGCATCGGTTCCGCCTGCCGCCGGCCATGCCCACGATCCGGGCGCTGCGGCGTCTGCGGCCGCGCCGGCAGGCACGGCGGCGCGGGCTTCCCGGCATGGCGGTGCGCGCGCGGCGCGCGACCTGAGTCGCGCGGGCGATCGCGGCGCGGGTGCCAGGGTCGGGCCGATCCCAGCGGCGGCCTGACCATCGGCAGGGGGAGAAGACGGGCGGGCTGTGCTAGCGTCAGCGGTGGTTCCGGTTTCAGGAGTAACCGATGTCGCATTTCGCCCAGGCCTGCCTGTTCGCCGGCCTCATCGCCGCCAGCGCGGCCCATGCCCAGGAGCCGGCCGTGGCCGACGACCCGTACCAGTGGCTGGAAGACGTCACCGGCGACAAGCCGCTGGACTGGGTCCGCGCGCAGAACGCCAGGACCGATGCGGCGCTGGCCGCCACTGGGGAATTCAAGGCGATGGAAGCCGGCATCCGCGAGGTGCTCGATTCGGACGCCAAGATCCCCGGCGTGCAGAAGATCGGCGACTGGTACTACAACTTCTGGAAGGACCGCAGCCACGAGCGCGGCATCTGGCGGCGGACCACGCTGGAGGAATACCGCAAGCCGGCCCCGGCCTGGGAGACGATCCTGGACCTGGACGCGCTGAACAAGGCCGAGGACGAGAACTGGGTCTGGCACGGCGCCGAGTGCCTGCGCCCGGACTACGAGCGCTGCCTGATCGCGCTGTCGCGCGGCGGCGCCGACGCCGACGTCACCCGCGAGTTCGACCTGGCGAAGAAGGCCTGGGTGGAGGACGGCTTCTTCCGCCCCGAGGCCAAGGGCGCGCTGGGCTGGATCGACCGGGACACGGTGTACGTCTACACCGACTTCGGCCCCGGCTCGCTGACCGAGTCCGGGTATCCGCGCGTGGTCAAGCGCTGGAAGCGCGGCACCCCGCTGGCGTCGGCGCAGGTGGTGTACGAAGGCACGGCCGACGACATGTACATCGCCGCCTTCCACGACGACACGCCCGGCTTCGAGCGCGACTTCGTCAGCCGCACCCTGGCCTTCTACAACGACGAGCTGTACCTGGTCGGCGCCGACGGGAAGCAGGTCAAGGTCGATGCGCCCAACTCGGCCAACAAGTCGGTCAAGCGCCAGTGGCTGACCGTGGAACTGCGCGAGCCATGGACCGTGGGCGGCAGGACCCATGCGGCTGGCGCGCTGCTGGCGGCCAGGTTCGACGACTTCATGGCCGGCAAGCGCGAGTTCGAGGTGCTGTTCGAGCCCACCGAGCGCAGTTCGCTGGCCAGCTTCGGTTGGACGAAATCGCACCTGGTGCTCAACGTGCTGGAGGACGTGAAGAACCGGCTGAGCGTGCTCACGCCGGGCGAGGACGGCTGGACCCGCAGCGCCTTCGCCGGCGCGCCGGCGTTCGGCACCCTGGGCGTGTCGGCGGTGGACGACGACGCATCCGATGCGGTCTGGCTGACCGCCACCGACTACCTCACCCCGACCACGCTGTCGCTGGCGCAGATCGGGCGCGCGCCCGAGCAGCTCAAGGCGATGCCGGCGTTCTTCGACGGCTCCAGGGACGCGATCGAGCAGCACTTCGCCACCAGCAAGGACGGCACCCGGGTGCCGTACTTCCTGGTGCGGCCCAAGGACCTGAAGGCCGACGGCAGGAATCCGACCCTGCTGTACGGCTACGGCGGCTTCGAGATCTCGCTGACCCCGGGCTATTCCGGCGGCCTGGGCCGCGCCTGGCTGGGCAATGCCCACGGCGGCCGGCGCGGCGTGTACGCGGTGGCCAACATCCGCGGCGGCGGCGAGTACGGCCCGCGCTGGCACCAGGCCGCGCTCAAGGCCAACCGCCACCGCGCCTACGAGGACATGGCGGCGGTCGCCAGGGACCTGATCGACCGCGGCATCACCTCGCCGGCGCACCTGGGCGTGCAGGGCGGCAGCAACGGCGGCCTGCTCACCGGCAACATGCTCACCCAGTACCCGGAACTGTTCGGCGCGGTGGTGGTGCAGGTGCCGCTGCTGGACATGAAGCGCTACAACAAGCTGCTGGCCGGCGCCTCGTGGATGGCCGAGTACGGCAACCCGGACACCGCCGACTGGGAGTTCATCAAGACCTTCTCGCCCTACCACCTGTTCGATCCGGCGAAGAACTACCCGCCGGTGATCTTCCTCACCTCCACCCGCGACGACCGCGTCCACCCGGGCCATGCGCGCAAGATGGCGGCCAGGATGATCGAAGCCGGCAAGGACGTGACCTACTACGAGAACATCGAGGGCGGCCACGGCGGCGCGGCCAACAACGCCCAGGCCGCGCACATGCAGGCGCTGGCCTACGCCTTCCTCTGGCAGCGGCTGGCCGGCGACGGCCAGGCCGCGAAGTAGCCTCCCAGCGCCCCCGGCATCGCCGGGGGCGCTGCTTTCCCGCGCATGCGCATCCCGGTACGGCATCGATCCCGCCTCCCGGCTTGGATTTCCACCGACGGAACCCCATCGATGAAACTCCCCTTCCCGCTCGCTCTCGCCCTGCTGATGACCATGACCCCTGCGTCCCTGCCCGCCGCCGCTCCGGCTCCGGCCCCCCCCGACGTGGCGCGCAAGCCGCACGCGGTGACCGCGCCCTTCGGCGCCAGCCGCCAGGACGACTACTACTGGCTGCGCGACGACGAGCGCGGCGACCGGGCCATGCTGGCCTACCTCGAAGCGGAGAATGCGTACGCCGACGCGCTGATGGCGCCGCTCAAGCCGCTGCAGGACAAGCTCTACGAAGAGATCGTCGGCCGGATCAAGCAGGACGACAGCTCGGTGCCGTACCGCGAGCACGGCTGGTGGTACTACTCGCGCTACGAGACCGGCAAGGACTACCCGGTGCACGCGCGGCGCAAGGACGGCCCCGGCGTGGACGCGCTCTCGATCCAGGCCGCCAACGCGCGCGGCGACTTCGCCGGAGAGCAGGTGCTGCTGGACGTCAACGCGATGGCCGAAGGCAAGGGCTACTTCAGCGTCGGCGACTACGAGGTCAGTCCCGACAACCGGCTCCTGGCCTGGGCCGAGGACGACGTCGGCCGCCGCCAGTACGTCATCCGCTTCCGCGACCTGGACACGGGCCGGGTGTATCCGGAGACCATCGCCGGGGTCTCGCCCAACCTCGTCTGGGCCGACGACAACAAGACCCTGTTCTACGTCGAGAACGACCCGGAGACCCTGCTCACCGTGCGGGTGAAGAAGCACGTGCTCGGCACGCCGGCGGCGCAGGACGCGCTGGTGTACGAGGAACGCGACGACAGCTTCTACATGGGCATCGGCCGCACCCGCGACGAGCGCTACATCACCATCGAGGTCGAGAGCACGGTGTCTTCCGAGCTGCGCTACGCGGCCGCCGCCGATCCGGGCGAGTTCGCCGTGCTGGCGCCGCGCCAGCGCGATGTGGAGTACGACGCCGACCACCTGGGCGGCCGCTGGGTGATCCGCACCAACGCCCCGGGCGCCGACGGCAAGCCGGCCACCAACTTCAAGCTGGTCACCGCGCCCAGCGACGCCACCTCGCGCGCGCAGTGGCGCGACTGGCTGGCCCACGACCCGGACGTGTTCATCGAGGACTTCGCGCTGTTCGAGGGCTTCAGCGCCGTCGCCGAGCGCTCCGGCGGGCTGGAGCGCATCCGCCTGCTCAAGCCCGACGGCAGCCAGGAATACGTGGCCGCCGACGAGCCGGC
Organism: Pseudoxanthomonas broegbernensis; assembly: GCF_014202435.1. Taxonomy (GTDB): domain Bacteria; phylum Pseudomonadota; class Gammaproteobacteria; order Xanthomonadales; family Xanthomonadaceae; genus Pseudoxanthomonas; species Pseudoxanthomonas broegbernensis. The sequence continues at coordinate 37,519 of NZ_JACHGU010000008.1, forward strand.
CTACTCGATGGGCCTTGCGGCCAACGCCGAGCCGGATACCGCGTGGCTGCGCTACGGCTACACCTCGCTGGCCACGCCGGCCACCACCTACGAGCTCAACGTGGCCACCGGCGAGCGCCGGCTGCTCAAGCAGCAGCCGGTCCCGGGCTACGACCGGTCGAAGTACGCGACCGAGCGGGTGTGGATCGATGCGCGCGACGGGGTGAAGATCCCGGTCTCGCTGGTCTACCGCAAGGGCCTGGCGAAGGACGGCACCGCGCCGCTGTTCCAGTACGCCTACGGCAGCTACGGCATCTCGATGGACCCGGGCTTCAACGGCCCGGTGGTGAGCCTGCTGGACCGCGGCGTGGTCTATGCCATCGCCCACATCCGCGGCGGCCAGGAGATGGGCCGGCGGTGGTACGAGGACGGCAAGCTGCTGCGCAAGCAGAACACCTTCAACGACTTCGTCGACGTCACCCGCGGGCTGGTGGCGCTGGGCTACGCCGCGCCGGGCCGCGTGGCCGCTTCCGGCGGCAGCGCCGGCGGCCTGCTGATGGGCGCGGTGGCCAACCAGGCCCCGGGCGACTACCGGGCGATGGTGGCGCAGGTCCCGTTCGTGGACGTGGTCACCACCATGCTCGACACCTCCATCCCGTTGACCACCAACGAGTACGACGAGTGGGGCAACCCGGAGCAGAAGCCGTTCTACGACTACATGCTTTCCTATTCGCCCTACGACAACGTCGCCGCGCAGGACTACCCGGCGCTGTTCGTCGGCACCGGCCTGTGGGACTCGCAGGTGCAGTACTGGGAGCCGGCCAAGTGGGTGGCCAAGCTGCGCGACCTGAACACCGGCGCCCGTCCCATCGTGTTCCGCACCAACATGGAGGCCGGCCACGGCGGCAAGTCCGGCCGCTTCCGCCGCTTCCGCGAGCAGGCCGAGTACTACGCCTTCGTGCTCGACCAACTGGGCGTGCGCCAGGCGCCGTAGACGCCGCCGTCCGGTCGGCGGCCGTGCCGGGGGCGGGGATGGCCGGCGTCCCGGCATGGCGGCCGCCGGCTGTGCCCGGCTCCCGCAAACGGCCGGCCCTGGCCGCTTCTCGTTAGGGGCCGGCTTCAGTCGGCGACCGCCTCCGGCGCCGTAGATGGCCGGCGCAGGGGCCCGCCGAACCCGGCTCCCGTTTGCAACGGATGCACGCATGCCGCCTCGCCGCATGCGCCCGGCGAACCGGTACCCCATCGCGCGCGCCACCGGCCCGCCGCGCCTATGATGGGCGCCGATGGGCAACCGGATCCGTTTCCGCTGGGCGTGGTGGCTGCTGGCCTATGCCAGCCTGGGCGTGGGCATCGTCGGCATCTTCGTGCCCGGGCTGCCGACCACGGTGTTCGTGCTGGTCGCGGCCTGGGCCGCGGCGCGCGGCTCGGAGCGCCTGGAAAAGCGCCTGCTGGCGCATCCCTACTTCGGCCCGATGATCCATGCCTGGCGCCAGCACCGGGCGGTGCCGCGGCGGGCGAAATGGGCGGCCACCTGGACCATGCTCGGATGCGCCATCGTGCTGGTGGCGGTGATGCGGGTGGTGCCCTCGCACCGCGGCTGGATGGTGGCGTTGCCGATCGCCTGCATGGCCGTGGTGGGCGCGTGGCTGTGGCTGCGCCCGGAACCGCCGCCGCCGGGCCCTCCTTCGCCCTCGCCGTAGAGCCGGGGATAACCGGCGACCGCCATGCCTTCACGCGGGCCATTCCTGGCTCCTGAACCTGTCGCCGATTGAAGTCGGTGCCTGCAGGAAGTAGCGGCGGGCGGGCGTTCGCGGGCACCCCTCGCCGCGGGCCAGTCGGCGCCTCGTTATACTGCCGCGCATGAACGCCAAGCTCCGTCTTTCCGCCGCCGCCGCCACGCTGTTGCTGGCCGCTTGCGGCAACAAGGGTCCGCTGGTGATGCCGCAGAAGCCGGTGCCGGTGACCCTTCCCACCCCGGCACCGCCCGCGTCGGCCGAACCGGCGCCGGCGGATGCCGCCCCGGCGGACGGGGACACGGATGGCTGAGCCGCTGCGCTTCAGCAAGATGCATGGCGCGGGCAACGATTTCGTCGTGCTCGACCTGCGCGATGGCGCGCGGCCGCCCGATGCGATGCTGGCCATGCGCCTGGCCGACCGCCACATGGGCGTGGGCTGCGACCAGATCCTGACCATCGAGCCGCCGCGCAGCGCCGGCGCGGTGGCCGCCTACGGCATCTGGAACGCCGACGGCAGCCCCTCGGGCCAGTGCGGCAACGGCGCGCGCTGCGTCGCCGCCTGGCTGGTGCGCGACGGCGCCGCTTCCGGCCGGCGCTTCGTGGTCGACAGCCCGGCCGCCGCCCACGAGGTGGAGGACCTGGGCGAGGGCCGCTTCTCCATCGGCATGGGCGTGCCGCGCTTCGCCCCGGCCGACGTGCCGCTGGCCGGCTTCGGCGAGCAGGCCGAATACGCGCTGGAACTGGCGGGCCGGCGCATCGCGTTCGGCGCGGTGTCGATGGGCAACCCGCACGCGGTGATCGAGGTGGCCGATGCCGCCGCCGCCGAGGTGGCCATCGTCGGCCCGGCGCTGCAGCGCTCGGCCGCGTTCCCGCAGTCGTGCAACGTCGGTTTCGCCCAGGTGCTGGCGCCGGACCGCATCCGCCTGCGCGTGTACGAGCGCGGCACCGGCGAGACCCTGGCCTGCGGCAGCGGCGCTTGCGCGGCCGTGGCCTCGCTGGCGCGGCGCGGCCGCATCGGGCGCCAGGCCACGGTGTCGCTGCCGGGCGGCGACCTGAGCATCCATTGGCCGGACGATGGCGGCGAGGTGATCATGGCCGGACCGGCCGCATTCGTATTCGAAGGGGAATGGCGGGCATGAGCGAGCACCAGGACAAGCATGGCGCGCACGAGATCGCGGCCTGGCTGCGCCGCCATCCCGGTTTCCTCAAGCAGTTCCCGGACCTGGCGCTGAGCCTGGTGATGCCGCGCGACGACGGCCGCACCGCCTCGCTGGCCAGCTACCAGTTGGAAGTGCTGCGCGACAAGAACCGCGAGCTGTCGCGGCGCCTGGCCGAACTGTCGGCCAACGCCCAGGTCAACGAGCGGCTGGCGGTGCGCACCCACCAGCTCACCCTGTCGCTGATGCGCCAGGACAGCCACGCCGGCACCTTGCGGGCGATGGCCGCTTCGCTGGCCGAGGACTTCGACGGCGACCTGGTGCGGATCGTCTCGTTCCGCCCGGTGGCCGGGCTGGACGATGCCGAGTGGCTGCAGGTCCGCGCCGAGGACGCGCCGGAGCTGCAGCCGTTCCGCGATGCGCTGGGCGACGGCGAGCCGCTGTGCGGGCGCCTGCAGGCGGAAAAGAACGCCTTGCTGTACGCCGAGCGCCGGGACGAGATTCAGTCCAGTGCGCTGCTGCCGCTGGCCGGGATGGGCCTGGTCGCGGTGGGCAGCCACGACCCGAACCGCTTCTACCCGGGCATGGGCACGCTGTTCCTGCGGATGATGGGCGAGGCGCTGGCGACGGCGGTGCGGCGCTTCGACGAGTGAAAGCACGCAGCCGCGCCCTGTCCTGCAGGGGCCGGCTTCGGTCGGCGGCCGGGTTCCGGACCGGGATCGACCGCACTCCGGCATGGCGGTTGCCGGCTGAAGCCGGCTCCCGCAAGGGCGATGCGCGGGAGGGATGCATCCGCCACGGCCTGTTCGGTCGCAGACAGCGCGGTTTGCGCGCATCATCGGCGACCATGGTCGGCATCCTTTCCCCGGGACGATGAGCGGCATCGAAGACTTCCTCCTGCACCTGCGCGTGGAACGCGCGATGTCCACGCACACGCTCGATGCCTACCGCCGCGATCTGGAAGCGCTGCAGGGCTGGGCGCAGGCCCGAGGTGCCGCCGATGTCGCCGCACTGGACGGCTCGCGGCTGCGCGAGTTCGTCGCCGCCGAGCACCGCCGCGGCCTGGCGCCCAAGAGCCTGCAGCGGCGCCTGTCGGCCTGCCGCAGCTACTACGCCTGGCTGCTGAAGAACGGGGCCATCCCCGCCAGCCCGGCCGCCGGCCTGCGCGCGCCCAGGGCGCCGCGCCGGTTGCCGCAGGTACTGGACGTGGACGAGGCGGTGCGGCTGGTGGAGGTGCCCACCGACACGCCGCTGGGCCTGCGCGACCGCGCCCTGCTGGAGCTGTTCTATTCCTCCGGCCTGCGCCTGAGCGAATTGTGCGCGCTGCGCTGGCGCGACCTGCACCTGGAGGAAGGGCTGGTGACGGTGCTGGGCAAGGGCGGCAAGCAGCGCAGCGTGCCGGTGGGCTCGCATGCGCGCCGCGCGCTGGCGCAATGGCGCGCCACCACCGGTGCCGGCACCGACGATCCGGTCTTCCCCGGCCGTGGCGGCGGGCCGATCGGCCCGCGCGCCGTGCAGGTCCGCATCCGCCACCTGGCCGCGCGCCAGGGCCTGTTCAAGCACGTGCATCCGCACATGCTGCGCCACAGCTTCGCCAGCCACGTGCTCGAATCCTCCGGCGACCTGCGCGGGGTGCAGGAACTGCTCGGCCACGCCGACATCGCCACCACCCAGATCTACACCCACCTGGACTTCCAGCACCTGGCGAAGGTCTACGACGCCGCGCATCCACGGGCGAAGCGGAAGAAAGGCGCCGGCTGACGCGCGGCGGCGTCCAAGCGTGGGCAGCGGCCTCGCTGCGGATGCGGCGTGGCCCGGTTCCCCGCAATGGCAGTAGCGCGACCATGGCCGTGCCCCACGCCCATGGGAAGCCGACGGTCGACCGAGCGCGTGCTCCCGCTTTTCCTGGAATGGCCATTCATCCCGAAGCACCCCCGGCACGATGCCTGCCGACGGGAAGTAAAGGAGGAGGCTTCGGCCGCAGGCCGGAGCCGGGGGACATGAGCGGCGGCAGACATCGTGCCGGGCGCCGCGGCCAGGTATCCCACTCGATCCCGGAGCCAGGAGGCCACGGGGTCCCGGCCTGCGCCGGGACGATGGATGCGGATCGGCCGTTGGGCGGGCGGGACCGGGCTTGATCGCCCGCTGTTGCGTCCCCACGTCGTGGGAACAGCTTCCGGAGGCCGCATGGACCCCAGCCAGAACCCCAACGTGTTTCACGCCACCACCATCGTCTGCGTGCGCCGCGGCGACCGGGTGGCCATCGCCGGCGACGGCCAGGTGACCTTGGGGCACACGGTGATGAAGGGCAACGCGCGCAAGGTGCGCCGCCTGGGCCGCGAAGGCCAGGTACTGGCCGGCTTCGCCGGCGCGGCGGCCGACGCCTTCACCCTGTTCGAGCTGTTCGAGGCCAAGCTGGAGAAGCACGGCCAGCTCACCCGCGCGGCGGTGGAACTGGCCAAGGACTGGCGCACCGAGCGTCGGCTGGGCAAGCTCGAGGCGCTGCTGGCGGTGGCCGACCGCGAGACCTCGCTGGTCATCAGCGGCACCGGCGACGTGATCGAGCCGGAGGACGGCATCATCGCCATCGGCTCCGGCGGCAGCTACGCGCTGGCGGCCGCGCGCGCGCTGCTGGCGCATACCCCGCTGGATGCGAGGGCCATCGCCACCGAGGCCATCGGCATCGCCGGCGACATCTGCATCTACACCAACCGCAACATCGCCGTCGAGGAACTCTGACGACGCACGTCCCCGCCGCACGCGGCGGCGATGCCGGCGCGCGCCCCGGCGGCGCGCCACGAATCGATACGAAAAGGCCATGACCGACTACACCTCATCCACCATGACCCCGCGCGAGATCGTGCAGGAACTGGATCGCCACATCGTCGGCCAGCACCCGGCCAAGCGCGCGGTGGCCATCGCCCTGCGCAATCGCTGGCGGCGCATGCAACTCGCCCCGGAGCTGCGCAACGAGGTGATGCCCAAGAACATCCTCATGATCGGCCCCACCGGCGTGGGCAAGACCGAGATCGCGCGGCGCCTGGCCACGCTGGCCAACGCACCGTTCGTGAAGGTGGAGGCCACCCGCTTCACCGAGGTCGGCTACGTCGGCAAGGACGTGGAGCAGATCGTGCGCGACCTGGCCGACACCGCGGTCAAGATGTATCGCGAGCAGGCCAAGGCCCGCGTGCGGCTGCAGGCCGAGGAGCGTGCCGAGGAGCGCATCCTCGACGCCTTGCTGCCGCGGCGCGCGCAGCCGATGGGGTTCGATACCGGCTCGGCCGAGGTGCAGGTCTCAGGGCCGGAGGATTCCACCCGCGCCAAGTTCCGCAAGATGCTGCGCGCCGGCGAACTGGACGAGCGCGAGATCGAGCTGGAGCTTTCCACCAGTGTGGGCGTCGACATCATGACCCCGCCGGGCATGGAGGAGATGGGCCAGCAGTTGCGGCAGATGTTCTCCAGCCTGGGCGGCGGCAAGACCCAGAAGCGTTCGCTCGCGATCAAGGCCGCGCGGCCGCAGTTGATCGAGGAGGAGGCGGGCCGGCTGGTCAACGAGGACGAGATCCGCGCCGAGGCGGTGGAGGCCTGCGAGCAGCACGGCATCGTCTTCATCGACGAGATCGACAAGGTGGCCAAGCGCGGCGACAACGTGGGCGGGGGCGACGTCTCGCGCGAAGGCGTGCAGCGCGACCTGCTGCCGCTGGTCGAAGGCTCCACCGTCTCCACCAAGTACGGCACGGTCAAGACCGACCACATCCTGTTCATCGCCTCCGGCGCCTTCCACCTGGCCAAGCCCTCGGACCTGATCCCGGAACTGCAGGGCCGCTTTCCGATCCGGGTCGAGCTGACCGCGCTGAGCAAGGACGATTTCGTCCGCATCCTCACCGAGCCCAAGGCCGCGCTCAGCCGCCAGTACGTGGAGCTGATGGCCACCGAGGGCGTGAAGCTGGAGTTCTCCGCCGAGGCCATCGAGCGCCTGGCCGAGATCGCCGCTCTGGTCAACGAGCGCCAGGAGAACATCGGCGCCCGCCGCCTGCACACCGTGCTCGAGCGCCTGCTGGACACGCTCAGCTACGAGGCGCCGGACCGCGACGGCCAATCGGTGGCCATCGACCGCGGCTACGTCGACGCGCACCTGGGCGAACTGGTGCAGGACCCGGACCTGAGCCGCTACATCCTGTGAGCGGCCCTCCCGCCGCGGGGAGGCGGGTCGGCACGCGGGACGTGCCCGCTGCAGGGGCTAGCGCACGGCGGCCTTGCACTCGTCCAGCTTCTCGACCAGCCCGTCCAGGGTGAATTCGGCGTTGACGCTGTAGTCGTAGGGCCATTCGTAGCCGGCGATGAGCAGCCGGCTGCCGCCGGCACGGATCTGCGCGATCAGTTGCTGGGCGCGTGCGCCGGAGAGCCCCTCGGTCTCCGAGATCGCCTTGTTGCGGTCGACCCGGAACGCCTCCGGGCGCCCCGGGAAGTCGGCGCCGACGATCGTGGCCGAGACGCCGCGGCGCGAATGGTAGAGGAACAGGGGCTGGATGCCGCGCGCGGTGGTGGTGACCGTGCACGACTTCTCGTCGGTCATCGGGTCGACCTCGGGCCGGGCGCGCCATGCGTTGGTGCCGCGGGTGGCGGCCAACTGCGCGTCGCTGGGCTCGGCGACGAACTCGAAGCCGTAGAGGATGGCGTCCAGCCGCTTGACCTGGCCCTCGCCCATGCCCTTCATGTAGACGATCCGGCAGTCCGCGAGCACCGCGCGGTGCCACCACGGCGTCATGAAGTCCCCCGCCTCCGACGGCAGCAGGCGCGCGCTCCGGCCCGCCAGCTCGGAGAAGGGCGCGCTTCGCGATGCCTTGTCGAAGGCGACCATGCTGAAGCCGTGCTTGTGCTTCTCGTCGTCCGGGAAGCGTATCTCCGGGCCGGGCGCGGCCAGGTAGGCGTCGCACGGCGGCGCCTCCTGGGTCTCCTGGGCCGCGGCGGGCCAGGCGGCCGCCAGCGCGGCCGAGGCCAGGGCCAGCCACGCGGCGGCGCTCTTCGACATGTCCATGAATCCTCCTGGGGCGGTGGAACGGGCGTTCAATCCTGGCCGATGTCCTCGTGCCACACCTGCGGGTGGGCGGCGATCCAGTCGCCCAGCATCGCGATGCACTCGGCGTCGCCCAGGTCCACCACCTCCACGCCGTGCGCGCGCAGCCAGTCGTGGCCGCCATGGAAGTTGGCCGATTCGCCCATCACCACCGTGCCGATGCCGAACTGGCGCACCAGCCCGCTGCAGTACCAGCACGGGGACAGGGTGGTGACCATGAGGGTGTCGCGATAGGAGCGCTGGCGGCCGGCCTTGCGGAAGGCGTCGGTCTCGCCGTGCGCGGAGGGGTCGTTCTCCTGCACGCGGCGGTTGCGGCCGCGGCCCAGCAGGGTGCCGTCGCGGGCGAACAAGGCCGCGCCGATGGGGATGCCGCCCTCGGCCAGGCCCAGGCGGGCTTCCTCGACGGCGACGGCGAGCATGGCGCGGTAGTCGGGCGGGGACATGGCGGCCTTCGGGGGAGCGGGGCTCCAGTCTGCCCGCGCTCCGGCGAGGGCGCCATCGGCGGACACGCCGCGGTGGAACCGTGCGCATGGTTCCGCCGCGGCGCATCCCGCGGCTAGGCGACCAGCGCGTCGTGGATGGCCCGGGCGACCAGCGCGTCGTCCAGGTAGCCGGAGATCCCGTGGCGGTTGGAAGTCTTGTTGCGCACGTGGGTCAGGTTCTCGATCCGGAAATCCTGGGGATGGATCGGGAAGTGGCGGGCGGTCAGCGGATACAGCGCCACCACGTCGCGCTCGTCCATGGCGTTGATCCAGCGGCCGACGCATTCGGGCCGCGCGATGGGCTTGCCCAGGGAGTCGCGGATGCGGGTGACGGCCAGCGGCGAACCCACGGTGACGAGGGTGGGGACCTTCCACCCCTGCGCGGCGCCGATGTGCCTCAGCACGTTGAACGCCACCACCGTGCCCAACGAGTGGGCCACCACCACCGTCTCCACGCCCGGGTCGAACGCACTGGCCACGCCGGTGTCGATGACGTGGCGGATCGCGTCGTTCTTCAGGTAGTGGTACACGTCGCGGGTGGCCAGGGCGATGCTGGCGCCGCTGCCGTGGGGCACGTGGCGGTCGATGGCCTTGAGCACGGCCTGCAGCCATTCCCAGTTGAGCGGGCCGCGGTCGATCACCTCCGCGCCGGCGGCCTGCGCGATCTGCGCCTCGCTCAGGCCCGCCTGCTGGCCGACCTCGGCGATCACCGCGCGCACGAAGGCCTGTTCCTCCGCGTCGGCGCCGGCGCCGCGGACGATGACCTCGGCCGCCTGCCCCGGGGGCACCTGCCGGGAAAGCTGGTAGAGGGTGTCGCCGTAGTAGGGGAAGCGGATGCGTTCCCGGGGCACGGGCAGTTCCAGGCCGTTCTTCTCCAGCCCTTCCTCCAGCGCCTCGATCCATTCCTCCTTCAGCGTGGCCGCAACCTTTTCCTCCTGCGCGCGGCCGTGCACGAATACCAGTTGCTTCATCACCTGACCTCCCTTGTCGACAGTGCCTGCTTGATACGGTCCACGCCCCGGGGGTCGTACAGCGACCACAGGGATTGGCGGACGGTGGATTCCAGCCCCTCCAGCGCCGGGTGCGGCTTGACGCCGTGCGCGCGCAACAGCGTCCAGCCCTGCGAGAGCAGCGGCACGGGCGGGACGATCATGTCGGTCGGGACGACGCGGCGCCCGCGCAACTGCCGCGACAGCAGCGCCAGGTCGAAGAAGCTGGCATCGATGTCCTCGCACAGCAGGCGCGACATCCGGCCGATCCGCTCGGCCGGGTCCAGGTCGGCCTCGTGGTAGGCGTAGGCGGCGTACAGCGCCAGCGCCGGGTCCAGGCTCTTCATGTACCGCATGTCCCGGCCCACGGTATCGGCGCTGGAGACGTCCAGCCGGAAGCGCCCGTTGCGCGATGCGGACGCGGCCAAGGCGCGCAGCGCGCGCAACTCATCCTTGCGCGCGGCGTAGGCGTCCCAGCGCGGGTGGTTGGTCGAAGGCTCCCAGGCCAGGTCGACCAGCTCCCCCTCCTCGAAGGTGAGGGAGGCGACGTAGCCGCGGATCGCCGGCACCAGGGTGCCGGTCCCGTCCGCGAACTGCAGCAGCACGCTGGCGGCCGGCCCATCGATGGCGTCGACCCGGATCAGCGGCAGCGGGCCTTCCAGCCGGCGCACGTCCGCATAGGCGGACATCGCCAGGGCCACCGGAATGCCGCGCACCTTGATGCCGCATTGCGACTCGAAGCGGTCGGGGCCGAAGGGCGCGGCGATGCGCTTGAGCACGGACAGGCGCAGGTCGGGATCGTGCAGCCCGGGCATGGCGGCCATTCCCGGCAGCACCACGGGCCGGGCGGGCGGGTGCCGGGCGACGATGTCCGCCAGGCGGTCCCCGGAGGGGGCCAGGATGCTCTTGGTGTAGGTCACCGGGCCGGGGGAAGCGCGCCGCGCCTGGTGCCGGCGTACGCGCGGGGCAGGGGCGGGCGCCGCGCCCTGGGTGTCCTGCGCGCCGGCCGGGGCCGGTGGCGCCTCGATGCGCGCCAGCCACAGTGCGTCGGAGGTGATGATGGCGTCGGGGACCTGGTTGACCCGGGCGATCAGCTTGCGTTCGGCGACGATGCGCGGGATGGCCGCTTCCAGGTGCCGGGCCAGGCGCCGCGGATAGAGGTAGTGCGCCGGGTCGGCGGCGTCGGCGCCCGCGTCCAGCAGCTCCCGGTAGCGGCCCTGCAGCGCATGCAGCAGTTCCTCGGTGTACAGCGCGGTGTAGCTGCCGGCCGCCTCCCCGGGGTCGAGGATCTCGGCCGCGGTGCGGCCCAGGCGGCAGGCGAAGAGCTGGTCCACCGGGTGGCTGCGGTCGCTGGCGGCGTTGTTGGGGAACACGTCCTGGCCGACCACGTTCTGCGCCTGGATGCCTTCCGGGGCGACCCGGCACGCGTCGGAGATCACCACCACGTGCGGGATGCCGCAATAGCGCGCCAGATCGACGCTGCCGCGCACGTTCACCGCCGCGGAGGTCCGCTCGGGGGCGTCGGACAGCAGCCAGACCTCGCTGCGGTTGATGTTCACCCCGTGCCCGGCGAAGTAGAGGATCAACTGGTCCACGCCGGGGCCGTTGACGATCCTGCCGATGGCCTCGTAGATGTGGTCCGGGTGCACCGGGCCGCTGGCGTCGGTGATGAGCTTGGCGTTGCCCGGGTCGATCATGCCGGCCCCGATCGCCCAGTCGTGCATGCGCCGGGCGCCGCTGGCGGCATCGTGCAATTGCTGCAACTGGCCGGTGCGGTCCACGCCGACGAAGATGCCTGCTCGGATCATCCGTCTCCTTCCTGAGCCTCGATCCCGGGGTGGGCGGCCGGCGAGCCGGTGGCCACGTCGCGGCACGATATCAGCCGCGCCGCGTCCCGGACGACGGCCCCGTATGGTGGACGCGGCCGCCCGGCGGGGAGCGCGGCGCACCGGCCGCGGCGCGGAGGACGCGGGCGGCCCCGGGGCCGTCACCGCGGGCGCGTCGGCCGGCGCGGGGATCGCCGCCGGTGCCATAATCGGCGCATGAGCCAGCCCCCCCACCGCAGCGGCACCACCCATTTCGGGTTCCGCGACGTCCCCGCCGGCGAGAAGCAGAAGCTGGTCGGCCAGGTGTTCACATCCGTCGCGCGCAGGTACGACCTGATGAACGACCTGATGAGCCTGGGCATCCACCGTGCCTGGAAGCGCTATTTCACCGCGACCTGCCAGGTCAAGCCGGGCGACCGGGTGCTGGACCTGGCCGGCGGCACCGGCGACATCGCCGCCCTGCTGCGGCCGCGGGTGGGCGATGCCGGAACCATCGTGCTGGGCGACATCAACGCCGGCATGCTCTCGGTGGGCCGCGACCGGCTCACCGACCGCGGCCTGGTGGCCGGGCTGGAATACGTGCAGTGCAATGCCGAGAAGCTGCCGTTCCCGGACGCCAGCTTCGACCTGGTGACCATGGCCTTCGGCCTGCGCAACGTGACCGACAAGGACGCGGCCCTGGGCGAGATTGCGCGGGTGCTGCGGGTGGGCGGGCAGGCGCGGGTGCTGGAGTTCTCCGAGGTCCGGGCCGACTGGTTCAAGCCGGTCTACGACTTCCATTCGTTCAAGGTGCTGCCCAGGCTGGGCAGGCTGTTCGCCGGCGACGCCGACAGCTACCGGTACCTGGCCGAAAGCATCCGCAAGCATCCGCCGCAGGAGGAACTGCGCACGATGATGGAGGCGGCCGGGCTGTCGCGCTGCGGCTACGTCGACCTCAACGGCGGCATCGTCGCGGTGCATACCGGCTACCGGGTGTAGCGCCGGCCAGCCGCGGCGACCGGGTTACACTTGCAACTTCCCCCGATCCCGTTCCAGCCCGCATGCGCCTTCCCGTCCTGCTGTTCTCCCTTGCCATGATCGCTACCGCCAGCGGCTGCTCCGGCGACAGCGCCGACCCGGCGCAATCGCAGCCCGCCGCCAGGCCGGCGCCCAAGGCCGCCGTGGCCGCCTCGGCGCGGCGCCACGACGAAAGCTCCTACGCCCAGCCGGACAAGGTCCGCATCGCCGACCTGGCCCTGGACCTGAAGCTGGACTTCGATGCGAAGCAGTTGGCCGGCACCGCCACCTACACCCTGGACTGGGCCGATCCCGAAGCCGCGCACCTGGTGCTGGACACCCGCGAGCTGACGATCGAGAAGGTCGAGGGCGAGGCCGACGGTGCCTGGGCGCCGCTGCAGTACGCGCTGGCCGACGCCGACCCGGTGTTCGGCAGCAAGCTGACCATCGAGGCGCCGCAGCGCAACGTCAGGGTGCGCGTCGCCTACCGCACCGCGCCGACCGCCTCGGGCCTGCAGTGGCTGGAGCCGTCGATGACCGAGGGCAGGCAACTGCCCTTCATGTTCAGCCAGTCGCAGGCGATCCATGCGCGCAGTTGGGTGCCGCTGCAGGACACCCCGGGCGTGCGCTTCACCTATAGCGCGCGCGTGGCCTCGCGGCCGGACGTGATGGTGCTGATGAGCGCCGACAACGACCCGGCCGCGCCGCGCGACGGCGACTACGCCTTCGAGATGCCGCAGCCAATCCCCTCCTACCTGCTGGCCATCGCCGCCGGCGACCTGGTGTTCGAGCCGGTCTCCGCGCGCAGCGGGGTGTGGGCCGAGCCGGCGATGGTGCAGCGCGCCGCAGCCGAGTTCGAGGATGCCGAGAAGATGATCGCCGCCACCGAGGCCCTGTACGGACCGTACCGGTGGGAGCGCTACGACATGCTGGTGCTGCCGCCGTCGTTCCCGTTCGGCGGCATGGAGAACCCGCGCCTGACCTTCGTCACCCCCACGGTGATCGTGGGCGACAAGTCGCTGGTCTCGCTGATCGCCCACGAGCTGGCGCACAGTTGGTCGGGAAACCTGGTGACCAACGCGAGCTGGAAGGACATCTGGCTCAACGAGGGCTTCACCACCTACGTCCAGGGCCGCATCACCGAGGCGGTGTACGGCGAGGAGATGGCGCAGATGGAGCGCCAGATCGACCAGGACGGGGTGAAGGCCGACATGGCGCGGATGAGCCCGGCCGACCAGGCCCTGGCCCTGCCGCCGCTGGCCCGGCGCGACCCGGACGAGGCGCTGAGCGAGGTGGCCTACGTCAAGGGCGCCTGGTTCCTGCAGTTCCTGGAGCAGCGTTTCGGCCGCGAGGCGTTCGATCCGTTCCTGCGCGGCTGGTTCGACGACCACGCCTTCCAGAGCGCCGACACCGACCAGTTCGTCGCCTACCTGAAGCAGCACCTGCTCCCCAAGAGCCCCGACGTGGTGCGCCCGGAAGAGCTGGACGCCTGGCTGAACCAGCCGGGCATCCCGGCCTTCGCGCCGCCGGCGCAGTCGCGCACCTTCGCCAACGTCGACACCGCGCGCATCGCCTGGCGCGGCAGCGGCATGCTGCCCAACCGCCAGATCGCCGACGACTGGGGCACCCAGGCCTGGGTGCGGTTCCTGGAGGGCATGGGCGCCACCCTCAAGCCCGAACAACTGGCGCAACTGGACCAGGCCTACCACTTCACCGGCACCGCCAACGGCGAGATCGCCATGCGCTGGTACCCGCTGGCGATCCGCAGCGGCTACCTCGATGCGCGCCCGGCCGCCGGCGAATTCATCCAGCGCGTCGGCCGGCGCAAGTTGGTCCTGCCCATCTACGAGGAACTGGCCAAGACGCCCGATGGGCTGGCCTTCGCCCGCGAGGCGTTCGAGCGCGCGCGGCCGGGCTACCACCCGATCACCACCGCCTCGGTGCAGGCCCTGCTGGACAAGGCCGGCGCGCCGGCGGCCCAGCGCTAGGCGGCGGCCCATGCGCGCGCTTTCCCCTCCCTCGCCAGGAGCGCAGCCGATGAACCGTCCCCTCCCGCGCCTGTCCGTGGCCCTGCTGCTGGCCGCCGCCCTGCTTGCCGCCGCCACCGCCTGCACCGACCGCGAGGCCCAGCGCCAAGCGCAAGCGGCGGCGCAGGCGCAGGCGCGCGAGCAGGCCGCCGCGCAATTGCAGCGCGACTACGACGCGGCGGTGGCCGCCAACAACTGGGAGCTGGCCCGCGTGCACGGCGCCGCGCTGCTGGCCCAGTACCCGGGCACGCCGGCCGCGGCGGCGGTCGAGCCGGCACTGGCCGAGGTCGCCGCCCGGGCCGAGGCCGTGCGCGAGCGGCGGCGCCTGGCCGCCCTGTGGGACTACGCGCGGGTGGCCGCCGGGAAGGGCGAGCAGCGCTCGGCGGCGATCCTGAGCATGGCGCCGGTGGACACCGGCGGCGCCGGGCCGGCCGCGGTGCAACTGGTCCTGCGCGACCACCCGCAATGGAAGCGCAGCGCCTACCTGGTGCTGCAGGGCGGCGACTTCGACTGCTACGGCGGCTGCAAGGTCAAGGTCCGGTTCGACGACGCGGCGCCGAAGGCGATGTCGGCCTGGCGGCCGAGGACCGACGAGGCCATCGCCTTGTTCATCGAAGACCATCGCGGTCTGTGGCGGCAGTTGCGCAAGGCCGGGCGCGTGGAGATCGAGTTCCCGGTGAAGGCCGGCGGCGCCCGTGCCGCCGCGTTCGAGGCCGGCGGCCTGGACGGCGGCCAGATGCCGGGCTGGGATTGAGGCCGCGCCCGCTGGGCGCCTTTCGGCGAAAGGGCGGCGCTACAGCGCGTAGCCGAACTGCTGCTTGAACTGGTCGTTGAACTCGTCGAAGTCGAAGCGCTGGTTCTGGGTGCCCGGGTGCTCCACCTTCAGCGCGCCCATCAGGTTCCCCAGACGGCCGATGGTCAGCCAGTCGCAGCCGCGCTGGATGCCGAAGATCAGCCCGGCGCGGAAGGCGTCGCCGCAGCCGGTCGGGTCGGTGACCCGGCGTTCGTGCGCCGGCGGGATGTCGTAGGTCTTCTCCGGGGTATGCACCAGCGCGCCCTTCGGCCCCTGGGTGGCCACGTAGGCCTTCACCCGCTGCACGATCTCCTTCTCGTTCCAGCCGGTGCGTTCCTGCAGCAGGTTGGACTCGTAGTCGTTGACGGTGACGTAGTCGGCCAGCTCGATGAAGTCGCGCAGTTCCTGGCCGTTGAACAGCGGCATGGCCTGGCCGGGATCGAAGATGAAGGGGATGCCGGCCTCGGCGAACTGGCGCGCGTTCTGCAGCATGCCCTCGCGCCCGTCCGGGCTGACGATGCCGAAGTCGACGCCCGGCACGTCCCTCACCTGGTTCTCGTAGCTGCGCATCATCGCCCCGGGGTGGAAGGCGGTGATCTGGTTGTTGTCGTGGTCGGTGGTGATGAACGCCTGCGGGGTGAACAGCCCGTCGATCACCTTGACCTGGTCCAGGCGGATGCCCTGCTGCTCGAACCACTCCCGGTACGGGCCGAAGTCCTGGCCCACCGTGGCCATCGGCACCGGGTCGCCGCCCAGCAGCTTGAGGTTGTAGGCGATGTTGCCCGCGCATCCGCCGAACTCGCGGCGCATCCGCGGCACCAGGAACGATACGTTCAGGATGTGCACCTTGTCCGGCAGGATGTGGTTCTTGAACTGGTCCGGAAACACCATGATGGTGTCGTAGGCGAGGGAACCACAGATCAGGGTGGACATCGGCTGGCTGCTCGGCAGGCCCATGGGGCGGGCGAAGGGGGCGTCGGCGCGGCGGGGCCTGCGCCGCCGCGCAAAGGGTAACGGCTGCATCCGGGTGCGGCCAGTCCGGCGCGGCCTCCGCGGCGGCGGCGAGATCGCGCAAATGCCCGCCGCGGCGCCGAATCTTCCTTGCCGGCGACCGGTCCCGTTGCTAGGCTAACCGGCCGGTTTCCGCCCGGATTTCCGCTATCGGCGCGCATCCGGCGCCGCGGGCCGGGCCGCCTTCCACCGGTCGCCTCATCGCCTCCGCATCCCTGTTCCCGAGCCCCCAGGATCGCCTCCCACGATGTTCAAGAAGCTCCGCGGCATGTTCTCCAACGACCTGTCCATCGACCTGGGCACGGCCAACACCCTGATCTACGTGCGCGGCCAGGGCATCGTGCTGAACGAACCGTCGGTGGTGGCGGTGCGCCAGGACCGCACCATCGGCGGCACCCGCACGGTGGCGGCGGTGGGCGCGGAGGCCAAGCAGATGCTCGGCCGCACCCCGGGCAACATCACCACCATCCGGCCGATGAAGGACGGGGTGATCGCCGACTTCACCTACACCGAGGCCATGCTCAAGCACTTCATCAAGAAGGTGCACAAGGCCCGGGTGCTGCGCCCCAGCCCGCGGGTGCTGGTGTGCGTGCCGGCCGGCTCCACCCAGGTCGAGCGCCGCGCGATCAAGGAATCGGCCGAAGAGGCCGGCGCCCGCGACGTCTACCTGATCGAGGAGCCCATGGCCGCGGCCATCGGCGCCGGCATGCCGGTGTCCGAGGCGCGCGGCTCGATGGTCATCGACATCGGCGGCGGCACCACCGAGGTGGCGGTGATCTCGCTCAACGGCATCGTCTACTCGGCCTCGGTGCGCATCGGCGGCGACCGCTTCGACGAGTCCATCACCAACTACGTGCGCCGCAACCACGGCATGCTGATCGGCGAGGTGACCGCCGAGCGGATCAAGGTCGAGCTGGGCTGCGCCTACCCGCAGGCCGAGAACAGGGAACTGGAGATCACCGGCCGCAACCTCGCCGAGGGCGTGCCGAAGATGATCAAGATCAACTCCAACGAGGTGCTGGAGGCGCTGCACGAGCCGCTGGCGGGCATCGTCTCGGCGGTCAAGCTGGCGCTGGAGCAGACCCCGCCGGAACTGGGCGCGGACGTGGCCGAGCGCGGCATCGTGCTGACCGGCGGCGGCGCCCTGCTCAGCGACCTGGACAAGCTGATCTCCGAGGAGACCGGCCTGCACGTGCAGGTCGCCGACGACCCGCTGACCTGCGTGGCCCGCGGCGGCGGCCGCGCGCTGGAGCTGGTGGACATGCACGGCAACGAATTCTTCACCCCTGACTGAGGCCGGCGGCGGCGGCGCGGATGGGAGCGCCGTCCGCAGTCGCGCTTCTGCCTTGCCGGCCCGCCCCCGTCCCGCCGCGGCATCCGTTTCGACCCCGAATCCACGATCCCGAGTCCCGGCCCCAACGTGTCCTACGCTGGTTTCCCTCCCGCCGCCCGACCCGGTGAAACCGCCGGCACCCTGCGGTTGCTGGCCTACCTGGCGCTGGCCGTCGCGCTGCTGGTGCTGGACCGGCGCGGCGACTGGCTGGAGCGCGCGCGCGAGCAGGCGACCGTGCTGGTGCAGCCGCTGTGGGCGCTGGCGGGCCTGCCCGGCCGCGCGGGCAATGCGATGAAGGACGGCCTGGCCGCGCGCCAGGCGCTGCTGGAGGAGAACCGCCGGCTGCGCAACGAGCTGCTGGTCGCCGACGCGCGCCTGACCCGGCTGCGCAACGCCGCCGTCGACAACGCCCAGTTGCGCGAACTGCTGGGCGTGGCCGAGCGCACCGGCCTGGACGTGCAACTGGTCCCGATCCTGGACATCGACCTGGCGCCCTCGCGGCAGCGGCTGGTGCTGGGCGCCGGCAGCCGCCAGGGCGTATATCGCGGGCAGGCGGTGATCGACGCCGGCGGCCTGCTCGGCCAGGTGGTCGCGGTGACCCCGGCCAACGCCACCGTGCTGCTGCTGACCGACCCGGACCACGCGGTGCCGGTGATGGTGGCGCGCAACGGCGTGCGCCTGATCGTGTACGGCCGCGGCGACCGCCTGGAGCTGCGCGACGTGGCCCTGAACCAGGACGTGCAGGTGGGCGACGACCTGGTCACCTCCGGCCTGGGCGGGCGCTTCCCTCCCGGCTTCCCGGTGGCCACCATCGCCGGCCTGCATCCGGACGAGGGCCAGGCGTTCCTGGTCGGCGAACTGAAGCCGGCCGCGCAATTGGACCGTGGCCGCGACGTACTGCTGCTGCGCGGCCGCGAGCCGGACGAAGCCCTGCCCGGCGCGGACCCGGACGCCGCCGCGGGTGCCGTGGATCGCGCTTCCGGTGCCTCGACGACCGCCCCGGCGCCGCAAGCCGCGCCGGCCGCGCCGGAGCCGGCCCGGTGAGCCGCCTGCGCGGCGCGGCCTGGGTATTGCCGACCAGCCTGTTCCTGGCCGTGCTGCTGGGCCTGGTCCCGCTGCACGAGGCGTTGCAGCCGCTGCGCCCGTACTGGCTGGCGCTGGTGCTGGCCTACTGGGTGATCGAGACGCCCTCGCGGGTGGGCCTGGGCCTGGCGTTCTGCTGCGGCGTGGTCGCCGACCTGGCCTACGGCGGCCTGCTCGGCGAGCAGGCCCTGCGGCTGGTGATCATGGCCTTCATCCTGCAGCGCTTCCGCGCGCGCCTGCGTTTCTTCCCGCTGTCGCAGCAGGCGCTGGCCATCGGCGCGCTGTTGGTCAACGACCGCATCGTCGACGCCGCCATCCACCTGGCCCTGGGCGAACCGGCCCTGCCCTGGCACTACTGGTGGGCGCCGCTGCTGGGCCTGTTGCTGTGGCCGCCGCTGTTCCTGCTGCTGGACGCGCTGCGCCTGGGCCGGCGCGACTGAGATGCACGGCCGCCGCCCGACCAAGAACCCGCACGCCGAGGCCGAGCAGTTCCGCCGCCGCGCGGCGCTGGGCTTCGTGGTGGTGGTGCTGTCGCTGGCGGGCCTGGCGGCGTGGTACTTCAAGCTGCAGGTGCTGGACCATGCCGACTACGCCACCCGCTCGGAGGCCAACCGCATCCGCCCGCGGCCGGTGGTGCCGGCGCGCGGGATGATCTACGACCGCCAGGGCCGGCTGCTGGCCGAGAACCTGCCCGCGTTCCGCCTGGACATCACCCCGGACAAGGCCGGCGACACCGAGAGGCTGCTGGCCGAGCTGGGCGCGCTGATCCCGCTGAGCGAGGACGAGATCGAGCATTTCCGCAACGAGCGCCGCGCCGGCCGCGGGTTCCGCCCGATCACCCTCAAGCTGCGCCTGAGCGACGAGGAGATGGCGGTCTTCGCGGTCAACCGCTGGCGCTTCCCCGGGGTGGAGATGGAGCCGTACCTGACCCGGCACTACCCCTACGGCGACCTGTTCGCGCACGTGATCGGCTACGTGGGCCGCATCGACGAGCAGGACCTGGAACAACTGGGGCAGGGCGGCAGCGCGCTGACCCACATCGGCAAGACCGGCGTGGAGCGCGCCTACGAGGAACTGCTGCGCGGCAAGGTCGGCTACGAGCGGGTGGAGACCAACGTGCAGGGCCGCGCGCTGCGCACCCTGGGCCGGGTGCCGGCGGTGCCCGGCGCGGACCTGCGCCTGTCCATCGACGCCGAGCTGCAGCGCGCCACCGTGGCCGCGTTCGGCGAGCTGGAGGGCACGGCGGTGGCGATGGACCCGCGCAGCGGGCAGATCCTGGCCCTGGTCAGCCTGCCGTCCTACGACGCCAACCTGTTCGTCAACGGCATCTCCCACGCCGACTACCGCGCGCTGATGGACAACCCCTCGCGCCCGCAGTTCAACCGCGCGGTGCTGGGCGGGGTGGCGCCCGGTTCCACGCTCAAGCCGTTCCTGGCCCTGGCCGGCCTGGACAGCGGCGTGCGCAAGCCGGAGGACCGCACCCTGTCCACCGGCATGTTCTACCTGCCCGGCAACAGCCGCGGCTGGGGCGACTCGCACCGCGGCGGCCATGGCTGGACCGATGCGCGCAAGTCCATCGCCGATTCGGTCAACACCTACTACTACCAGCTCGCGCTGGACATGGGCATCGCCCGGGTCGAGGAATACCTGACCCGCTACGGCTTCGGCCAGCCCAGCGGCATCGACCTGGCCGGCGAGATCGGCGGCATCCTGCCCAGCCCGGCCTGGAAGATGAAGCAGCGCAAGGAGCGCTGGTACCCCGGCGACACAGTCAACATCAGCATCGGCCAGGGCGACTGGAAAGTGACCCCGCTGCAGATGGTGCGCGGCACCGGCGCGCTGGCCGACGACGGGCGCCTGCGCCGCCCGCACCTGGTCGATGCGCGCCGCGACCGCTTCGATGCGCCCTGGCTGCCGCTGACGCAGCCTGCGCCCGTGCTGATCAGCGACCGTCCGGACCATCTGCAGGTGGTGCGCGAGGGCATGGTCGCCACGGTGCACGGCCCCGGCGGCACCGCGCGGGCCATGGGCGTCGGCGCGCCATACCGGATCGCCGGCAAGACCGGCACCGCGCAGGTGGTCAGCCGCCGCGGCACCGCCGCGATCAACCCGCGCAGCCTGCCGATCCACCTGCGCCACCGCGCGCTGTTCATCGGCTACGCGCCGGCCGAGGACCCGCAGATCGCGGTGGCGGTGGCGGTGGAGGGCGGCGGCTACGGCGGCAGCACCGCCGCGCCCATCGCCCGGGCGATCTTCGATGCCTGGCTGCTGGGCACGCCGCCGGAGGGGATGGAACCGGTCGACGGGCCGGCTCCGGCAGGGATGCCGGTGGACTGTGCCGCGGAGGGCCCGGGCTGCATGGCGCCGGATGCCGCCGCGACGTCCCGGGTTCCGGCGGCCACGCCCGATGCCGATGCCTCCGGGGCGACGCCGCCCGCGCGCGGAGCGCGGCGATGAAGCCCGTCCTGCGCTGGCTCCTGGACCTGGCCTGGCGCGCCACGCGCACCCTGGACTGGCCGTTGTGCCTGGCCCTGGCCGCGCTGATGGGCTTCGGCCTGGCGGTGCTGCACAGTGCCGGCGGCGCCGAGGGCGGGCCGGCGCTGCTCAAGGCCCAGGGCGCGCGCTTCGCCATCGGCGTCGCGGCGATGTGGGTGCTGTCGCGGGTGTCGGTGATCCGGCTGCGGGCCTGGTCGCCCATGGTGTACGTGCTGGCCCTGCTGCCGCTGGTGGCGGTGCTGCTGGTGGGCACCGGCAAGCATGGCCGGCACTGGCTCGACCTGGGCGTGTTCTACCTGCAGCCCTCCGAGCTGCTGAAGATCGCCCTGCCGATGATGCTGGGCTGGTACCTCAACCAGCGCCCGCTGCCGCCGCGCATCGGCACGGTGCTGGCGGCCGGGCTGCTGATCGCGGCGCCCACCGGGCTGATCCTGCTGCAGCCGGACTTCGGCACGGCGATGCTGATCGCCGCCAGCGGCGTCTTCGCCCTGCTGCTGGCCGGCCTGCCGTGGTGGTGGGTGGGCGTGGCGGTAGGCGGGGTGGGCGCGATCGCGCCGGTGGCCTGGCTATGGCTGCTGCGCCCGTACCAGAAGGCGCGGGTGATGACCTTCCTCGACCCGGAGAGCGATCCGCTGGGCGACGGCTGGAACATCATCCAGTCCAAGATCGCCATCGGCTCGGGCGGGCTCACCGGCAAGGGCTGGGGCGAGGGCAGCCAGTCGCACCTGAACTTCATCCCCGAGCAGACCACCGATTTCGTGTTCGCGGTGCTCAGCGAGGAATTCGGCTGGATCGGCGTGGCCACGGTGATGGCGCTGTACCTGTTCGTGATCGGGCGCTGCCTGTGGATCGCGATGCATGCGCGCGACGGCTATTCGCGGCTGCTGGCCGGCTCGCTGGGGCTGGCGTTCTTCGTGTACGTGCTGGTCAACGGCGGCATGGTCTCCGGGCTGCTGCCGGTGGTGGGCGTGCCGATGCCGCTGCTCAGCTACGGCGGCACCTCGGCGGTGTCGCTGCTGGCCGGGGTGGGCCTGGTGATGGCGGTGCGCAGCCACCGGCCGGTGCATGGCCAGCGCTGATGCCGGTGCATGGATGCGGCGGGAAAACCCGTGGTCTCGTGGCTTTTCGGGCACATGCTAATCTGCCTTCGATGATGATGAAGTCCGCGCTGACCTGCCTGCTCGCCCTGTCGTTGTCCGCCTGCTGGACACCGAAGGAGGGCTTCGTTTCCCCGCCCCCCTCGCCGCCGCGGCCGGCCGTGGCGGCGGTGCCCGCCGAGGCCGCGCCCGAGGCGCCGCCTGCGCCTCCGCTGGACCTGACGCCGGTGCCGTTCGAGACCGCGCGCGCGCATTTCGTGCGCGACACCGCCGCCCGCTACGGCATCCCCGCCGCGCAGATCGAGGCCACGCTGGCCAGGGCCACGTTCCTGGACAGCGTGGTCGCGGCGATGTCGCGTCCGGCCGAGCGGGTCAAGCCGTGGCACGAGTACCGGCCGATGTTCATCAGCCAGGCGCGGATCGACGGCGGCCGCGCGTTCCTGGCCAGGAACCGCGCCGCGCTGGAGAAGGTGCAGGCCGCCACCGGCGTGCCGGCCGAGCTGATCGTGGCGATCATCGGCGTGGAGACCAGCTACGGCGGCAACACCGGCCGCTACTCGGTGCTCGATGCGCTGTATACCCTGGCCTTCCGCTATCCGCGCAGCGGAGATCCGGACAAGCTCGAGCGCGAGGTGCGGCGCGAGCTGTTCTTCCGCGACGAACTGGCGCAACTGTTCGCCCTGGGCCGCGAGGAGAAGCTGGACATCGCCGCGCTCAAGGGCAGCTACGCCGGGGCGATGGGCATGGGCCAGTTCATGCCCTCCAGCTACCGGGAATTCGCGGTGGACGGCGATGGCGACGGCCGCCGCGACCTGTTCG
Organism: Pseudoxanthomonas broegbernensis; assembly: GCF_014202435.1. Lineage (GTDB taxonomy): Bacteria > Pseudomonadota > Gammaproteobacteria > Xanthomonadales > Xanthomonadaceae > Pseudoxanthomonas > Pseudoxanthomonas broegbernensis. The sequence goes on from NZ_JACHGU010000008.1 coordinate 60,420, forward strand.
GCAGCCTGGACGACGTGTTCGCCTCCATCGCCAACTATTTCGCGAAGAAGGGCGGCTGGGTCCCCGGCGCCCCGGTCGCGGTGCCGGCCACCCTGGCGCCGGGCCGCGAACCCTTCGACCCGGTCGACTGGACGCCGAGCCACAGCCTGGCCGACCTGGCCGCGCGCGGCTACGCGCCGCAGCAGCCGCTGCCGGCCGACGCCACCGCCACGCCCGTCTCCCTGGCCGGCAGCGCCGGGCCGCAGTACTGGCTGGGCTTGCGCAACTACTACGCCATCACCCGCTACAACATCTCCAAGATGTACGCGATGGCGGTGTACCAGTTGTCCGAGGCCATCGCCGGGCGCGAGATCCCGCCGGCATGAGCCCGCGCCGGCCGCGGATGGCGGGCAGGGCCGTGGTGGTGGTGGCCGCGCTCGCGCTGGCCGCCTGCGGCAGCGCGCCGAAGAAGCCCAAGGGCGCCTCCGCCGGCACGCCGGTGGCGGCCGCGAAGGCCGGTGCGGCGACCGCCCCCGACTGCGCCGGTGCCTCGCCCTACGCGCCGGCGCGGGAGGACCCGTCCACCCGCGGCGACTACACCGCCGGCGGCCTCTACAAGCCCGGCGTGCGCGACAGCACCCCCGACTACGTGCCGCGGGTGGAATGCATCCCCGAGCCGCAGGTCGTCGCCGAGCCGCGCTCGCCGGTGGGCAACCGCTCGCCGTACGTGGTGCTGGGGCAGCAGTACCGCGTGCTGGAACGGCCGCACGGCTACGTCGAGCGGGGCACCGCCTCGTACTACGGCAACAAGTTCCACGGCCGTCGCACCTCCAACCAGGAGGTGTACGACATGTACGCCTTCACCGCCGCGCACAAGACCCTGCCGCTGCCCAGCTTCGCCCGGGTCACCAACCTGGACAACGGCCGCTCGGTGGTGGTGCGGGTGAACGACCGCGGCCCGTTCCACGAGGGCCGTGTGATCGACCTGAGCTACGCGGCGGCGGTGAAGCTGGACATCGTGGCGCGCGGCACCGGCCGGGTGGAGGTCCAGGCGCTGACGCCGGGGGATGCGCCCGCCGCGCCGCCGGCCGTGGCGGCCGGCCGCGCCCCGGTGCCGCCGCCGGCGTCGCCCGTGGATGCGGCGGCATCTTCCGCGCCGGCGGCCACCGCGCCGGGGACGCCGGCCACGCCGCTGGACCAGTGGGTGCAGGCGCTGCCGCCGGCGGGAACCGCCGCCGCGGGCGCGATACCGGCATCGGGAACGGCCGCGCCCGCTGCCCCGGCCGCGTCCCCGGCACCCGCGATGGCCGGGCCGATGCTGCAGGTGGCCAGCTTCTCCAGCCTGGACAATGCGCGCCGCGCGCTGGACCGGCTGCTGGCCGCCGGCATTCCCAACGCGCGCCTGGACGACGTGGTCGCCGGCGGCCGCACGCTGTGGCGGCTGCGGGTGGCCGCCACCGGCACCGATGCGGCGGAACTCGCCGGGCGCATTGCCGGTCTGGGATTCGGCATGCCGCAGCCGGTGCGCGAATGAGCGCCAGGCCGCGGCAAGGCGCCGATACAATCGTGCGTTCCGCATCCGCTTTCCATCGTCCGGCCCTTCGCCGGTTTTCCGCAGGAGTCCGTATCCGCATGAAGTCTCGCTCGACCCCCGGCGCGTCCGCCCTGGGCGTTTTCGCCGCCGCGCTGGCCACCGTGTTCTCGGCCGGGCTGGCCCTGGCCCAGGCGCCCGCGCCCGCCCCGGCATCGGCCGCCTCGACGGTCGCCGTGCCGCCGGCGCCCAAGCCAGCCCCTTCCACCGCCTGGCTGCTGATGGACTACGCCAGCGGCCAGGTGCTTGCCGGCGAGAACATCGACGCACGCGTGGAGCCGGCCAGCATCACCAAGGTGATGACGTCCTACGTGATCGCCGCCGAGATCGCCGACGGCAAGGTCAAGGCCGACGACCAGGTGCTGATGAGCGAGCGCGCCTGGCGCGAGGGCGGCGCCCGCACCGACGGCAGCTTCAGCGGCTTCCCGGTCAACCAGCGCGCGTCGCTGCACGACATGGAAGTGGGCATGGCGGTGCAGTCGGGCAACGATGCGGCCATCGCCCTGGCCGAGCACGTGGCCGGCACCCAGGAGGCGTTCGCCGACCTGATGAACAGCTACGCGGCCAGGATCGGCATGAAGAACAGCCGCTTCGCCAACGCCCACGGCCTGTCCGCGCCGGAACACTACAGCACCGCCTATGACTTGGCGCTGCTGGGCCGGGCCTTCATCCGCGACTACCCGGACGCGTACGCGTACAACAAGATCAAGGAGTTCACGGTCAGCGGCATCACCCAGCCCAACCGCAACCTGCTGCTGTGGCGCGATCCAAGCGTGGACGGGATCAAGACCGGCCACCACTCCAAGGCCGGCTACTGCCTGATGAGCTCGGCACAGCGCGGCGAGCAGCGCCTGATCGCGGTGGTGATGGGCGGCTCCTCCGAGCGCCAGCGCGCCGACGACAGCCTGGCCCTGCTCAACTGGGGCTTCCGCTTCCACGAGACCCACCGCCTGTACGAACCCGGCAAGCCGGTGGCGCCGCTGAAGGTGTGGAAGGGCACGTCCGACCAGGTCCAGCTCGGCGTGGCCGAGCCGCTGCTGGTCAGCGTGCCGCGCGGCCGCTACGGCGACCTGCAGCCGACGATGGAGGTGCCGCGCTCGCTGGTGGCCCCGATCGCCGCCGGGCAGCAGGTGGGCATGGTCAAGGTGTCGCTGGACGGCCAGGTGGTGGCCCATGCACCGCTGGTGGCGGCCACGGCGGTGGAGCAGGCCGGCTTCTTCAAGCGCCTGTGGGACGCGTTCTGGATGTGGTGGGAGTCGGACTGAGCGCGGTTCGCGGCCGGCATCCCCCGTGCACGGCCGGCGAAAGCCGGCCGTCGCCGTTTCCGGCATGCCGGCCGATGGCGCCTGCGCCGTGGTTTATCATCCGGCGACCTTGCGACGGCGTCGTGTCCCCCCCCCGGGGCCGGCATTGCCGCCCGGCCATTCATCCACATGGGGATCGAGACATGCGTAAAGGGAATTCGAGGGCGGCGGCGCTGACCGCCGGCGTGCTGATCGCACTGACGGCGGCCGCGCCGGCGATGGCGCAGAGGCAGAGCACGCAGGACCAGCGCAAGCAGCAGACGGCCCAGATTCCGGTATGCGCCACGCCGCTGGGCAGCATCGCGGTGCTGGAGCCGGACGACGCGGTCAACTGGTGGACCGGCCAGCAACTGCCGGCACCGTCCAAGCTGATCAAGCTGTTCGTCAACAAGTCGCGCTGCTTCACCCTGGTCGACCGCGGCGCCGGCATGGCCGCCGCCCAGTTCGAGCGCGGCCTGGCCGCCGAGGGCGACTTGCGCCGCGGCTCCAACATCGGCAAGGGCCAGATCAAGGCCGCCGACTACGTGCTGGTCCCGGACCTGATCTCGCAGAACAGCAACGCCGGCGGCAACGCCATCGGCGGGCTGATCGGCGGCCTGGTCGGCGGCCATGCCGGCACCCTCATCGGCGGCCTGAACTTCAAGAAGAAGACCGCCGACGTGGTCCTGACCGTCACCGACGTGCGCTCCTCCGAGCAGGTGGCCATGGCCGAGGGCAGCGCCAAGAAGACCGACATCGGCTGGGGCGCCGGCGGCGGCCTGTTTTCCGGGGGCGGCTTCGGCGCCGCCGGCGTCAGCGGCTACGCCAATACCGAGATCGGCCAGGTCGTCACCCTGGCCTACCTGCAGGCCTACACCGACCTGATCGGCCAGCTCGGCGGCCTGCCCGACAACGCCGCGGCGGCCAACGTCACCCAGGCCCTGCGCGTGACCCGGCCGGCGCGCCTGCTGGCCAACGCCAAGGGCACCGGATCGGCCGTGCGCGACCTGGACCCGGGCATGCTGCTGTACCCCAGCGGCGAGAAGGACGGGCTGATGTGGGAAGTGGAGGACGAACTGGGCAACAAGGGCTGGGTCAACTCCACGATGACCGAACTGGCCAAGTGATCGAACCGGTCACGTGATCCGGGCCGGCGCTTGCGCGCCGGTGCCGTGTCCGGGCGAGGGGGCGGCCGGTGACGGCCACCCCTTCGGCATTCTTGACGGGCGTGAGGGGTTCCTTCCCGCAGAACGGCGCGGCGAGCCGCTTGCCATCGGCGGTGCGATGCCCGTGGCCGGTGCGCTATCCTCGGGCCGGCCCGTGTGCGCTTCATCCACCGGAGCGGGCGAAGGGGGACGTATCGTGGCATCGCGCATGTTCGTTCTGTGCTGGCTGCTGTCGCTGTGGGCCGCGGGTGCCTGCGCCGCTCCGGCGTCCGACGCGCCGATGCAGGTGTATACCCGCGCGACCCAATCGCTGGACGGCGAGTGGAAGGCCATCGTCGATCCCTACGAGAACGGTTACTACAACTACCGCTACGAGCCGTTCGACCGCCAGCCCGAGCCGCCGCCGGGCGCGTTCTTCACCGATTCGAAGATGAGGACGCCGTCGGAGCTGATCGAGTACGACTTCGACAAGTCGATCTCGCTGCAGGTGCCCGGCGACTGGAACACCCAGGACCCCAGGCTCTATTACTACGAGGGCAGCGTCTGGTACCGGAAGAAGTTCGATGCGCCTTCGCACCGGCCTTCCGACCGGGTCTTCGTCCATTTCGGCGCGGTCAACTACCGCGCCGACGTCTACCTCAACGGCCGCAAGCTCGGCGTGCACGAAGGCGGATTCACGCCCTTCCGGTTCGAAGTCACCGGCCGCCTGAAGGACGCGGGCAATTCGCTGGTCCTGAAGGTGGACAACAAGCGCCACGCCGACGGCGTGCCCACGCTGAACACCGACTGGTGGAACTACGGCGGCATCACCCGCTCGGTCGAGCTGGTCGTGGTGCCTGCGGTATTCGTGCGCGACTACCGGCTGGCGCTGGCCTCGCTCGAGGACCGGGAAGTGGAGGGCAGCGTCCTGCTGGATGGCGCGCAAGGCGGGGAGCGGGTCGTTCTTTCGCTGCCCGAGCTGGGCATCCGCGAGAGTGCCGAAGTGGCGGCGGACGGCCGCGCGGGGTTCCGCTTCCGCGTGCCCGGCGCGCACTTGTGGTCGCCGGGCAACCCCCGCCTGTACCGGGTGGAGATCGCCACCGAGGGCGATACCCTGGTCGATCGCGTCGGCCTGCGCACGATCGCCGCCCGCGGGCGGCAACTGCTGCTCAATGGCGAGCCGGTCTTCCTGCGCGGCATCTCCGTGCACGAGGAATACTCGGCCGACGGCGGCGGGCGGGTGCGCGATGCGCAGCAGGCCAGGCAACTGCTGCAGTGGGCCAAGGAACTGGACGCCAACTTCGTGCGCCTGGCCCACTATCCGCATAACGAGCACATCGTGCGCCTGGCCGACGAGATGGGCCTGCTGGCGTGGTCGGAGATCCCGGTCTACTGGACCATCGACTGGACCAACGAGGCAACCTACCGCAACGCGCAGGACCAGCTCGCGGCGATGATCGGCCGGGACGCGAACCGCGCTTCGGTCGTCGTCTGGTCGCTGGCCAACGAGACCCCGGTGTCCGAGGCACGCAACCGGTTCCTGTCGCGGCTGGTGGCCAAGGCCCGCGCGCTGGACGATACCCGCCTGCTCAGCGCCGCCATGGAGAAGCATTACCGCAGCGACGACCCCGATGTCGCGGTGGTGGAGGACCCGCTGGCGGACCTGCTGGACCTGGTCAGCTTCAACCAGTACATCGGCTGGTACGACGGCCCGCCGGAGAAGGCCGACCGCGTGCGCTGGGAGATCCCGTACGACAAGCCGGTGTTCGTCAGCGAATTCGGAGGCGATGCCCTGCAGGGCCTCCACGGCGATGCCGGCCAGATATGGACCGAGGAATTCCAGGAGAACCTGTACCGCAGGACCCTGGCGATGCTCGACAGGATCGAAGGCTATGCCGGCGTTTCGCCCTGGATCCTGGCCGACTTCCGTTCCCCGCGCCGGCTGCTGCCCGGCATCCAGGACGACTACAACCGCAAGGGCGTGATGTCGGAAAAGGGCGTCAAGAAGAAGGCGTTCTTCGTCCTGCGCGACTACTACCGCGGCCGGGCCGGGCAGGGGGGCGGTGGCGACGTAGCCGCTGCCGGCGCCGGGCCGCCGCCTTGATCGGCCCGGCCATCGCCCCGGCCTGCCGGTAGGCCCGGGCGCGAGCCGTCTCCGCTTTCCGTCTGCCGCCTGCTTCCGGTGCCGGGCGGTCAGAGCATGCGGCTGATGGTGAAGCTGCCGAACGCCGGCGCTTCCTCCTGCTTCTGGAATTCGCGGCTGCGGTGGTAGCGCGCCAGCGCGAACTTCCAGCGCCCGCGCATGATCGCCACGCCGTAGCCGAGGTCGGCCACCAGCGGCCGCCGGTCCACGCCGTGGCTGGCGCGGAAGGTGTTGCCGTCCAGGGTGATGTCGTGCAGCACCCAGCGCGCGTCGCTGGTCAGGAAAAGATGCGCCGACCAGCCGCGGGCGCGGCCGGCGATGCGCGGGGCGGTGTTCTCGCCGGCCGGGCGCAGCGGGGTGCTGCCGAAGTCGTCCGGGATCTTCCAGCCCAAGCGCACCTCCATGCCGGTGTTGGCGTGGGTGCTGAGGTTGCCCAGTGCACCGCCCCAGTGCGCGATCGCATCCCAGGCCCAGCCGTCGGCGTGGAAGCCGCCGTTGCCCGGCCAGCGGCGCATGCGCTCGTGCACCAGTCGCAGCACCGGCTCGTTGCGCAACTGGTGGTCCCAGCCCATGAACTCCTCGCTGCCGGTGAATCCGTGCACGGCTTCCTGCACCTGCCGGCCCAGCGCGGCCGGGCCGACCACGCCGACCTGCAGTTGGGTGGTGCGCAATTGCGACCGGTTGCGGGCGTTGAAGCCGAAACTGGCCAGCAGCACCGCCGCGTAGGGACGGTCGTTCTCGATCAGGTCGCTGCGGCTGTGGTCGGTCGGGGTGAACAGGCCCTGGCCGATCGAGAAGACCATGTTCTGCTGGTCGAACCTGCCCGGCTGCAGCCGCTCCAGGCGGCGGTTGATCCAGCGCGCCAGCCGCGGCAGGCAGGGGTCGTCGGTGTAGTCGTTCAGGTTGGGCGAGACCAGGGTGAGCTGGGCACCGTTGGTGTAGCCCTGGTCCTGATCCTCGCCGCCGAGCAGATCGTTGTCGACCCGGAAATTGACCGCTGGCGGGGTCTCGTCCATGCGGCTGCCGCTGCACTGGTTGGCGGCCAGGGCCGGCAGCCCGGGCAGGGCGAGCAGAACGGCCAGGGCGGGTGCAAGGACGGAGGGCGGTCGGCGGTGCGGCATCGGCGTTACCCGGGGCGATGCGGCATTAGAACCGCAACCGGGCCCACCTGGCGCGCCGGCCGGCTCAACGCAGCGTTGCGGCCCGGTACGGCTTGGGTTCGCCGCCGGCCGCCCCGATAATGCGGCCATGGAAATCAAGTCCGACAATCCCGAGCACGGCTTCCAGTTCCCCGGCACCTTCGAGCTCAGCGCCATGGGCGCGGCCGACAAGGGCCTGGAGAGCGAGCTTCCGAGACTCCTGGCGCAGGCCGGCGTGGAGGTGCTGGAGGAGAGCATCCAGTGGAAGCACTCCTCCAACGGCAGGTACGTGTCGGTGCGCATCGGCTTCCGCGCCGACAGCCGCGCGCAGTACGACGCCGCCCACCAGGCGCTGCGCGGCCACCCGGAAGTGAAGTGGACGCTCTAGGCGGCGATCGGCCGGCCTGCGACACGGAGGCGGCGCCGGCCCGCGCGCCGCTCCCGGCCCGCGTCTTCGACCTGGGCCGGCAGCCCTACGAGCCGGTGTGGCGGGCGATGCAGCGCTTCACCGACACCCGTGCCGAGGCGACCGCCGACGCGTTGTGGCTGGTCGAGCACGAGCCGGTGTTCACCCTGGGCCAGGCCGGCAAGCCCGAGCACGTGCTCGCCCCGGGCGACATCCCGGTGCTGCACGTGGACCGCGGCGGCCAGGTGACCTACCACGGCCCCGGCCAGATCGTGCTGTACCCGCTGCTGGACCTGCGCCGCCTCGGCATTGGCGTGCGCGAGTACGTGTGCCGGATCGAGCAGGCCGTCATCGACACCCTGGACGAATGGAACATCGGCGCGCAGCGGCGCGCGGGTGCGCCCGGGGTCTACGTGGGCGGCGCCAAGATTGCCGCGCTGGGCATCCGCGTGCGCCGCGGCTGCAGCTTCCACGGCCTGGCGTTCAACATCGGCATGGACCTGGAGCCGTTCCGGCGGATCAACCCCTGCGGCTACCAGGGCCTGCGGGTGACCTCGGTGCGCGACCTGGGCGGCCCCTCGGGGATGGATACGGCCAAGCCGGTGCTGCTGGAGCACGTCGCCCACCAGTTCGGCCTGGCCTTGCAGCCGCAGGCGGGCCTGCCGGATTTGGGCGGCTGAGGCTGCGGCGGCAACTACAAAGGCAACGGCATTGAGTTGGCTGGCTTTAGGGAGCGGCGTCATTCCCACGTCCGGGGCTGTGATCTGTCTCAAGGCGCCAGCAACGAGAGGCCAGCGCACTGTGCAGGTGCGCTGCCGACCTTTGGCGGCTGTCACGTAGGACTCCGGCTATCACCGCATCGGGGCGATAACCAAGGACCTGCCCACCGCTTTGGACAACAGCCGCTTGTCTCACGCCACCGCACGACTAGGTTCGCCTCGCTGCGGCGGGTTGCGGACCGAGTCGTGAATGCCCGATCCACAGGCTAAGCGAGCCGAGGCGGGCCTCTCAAGCGCCAGCCGGTACAGTCGGCGAAACCCGTACTGCATTGACATTCATTCGGTTACATTCGGATACTCGACCGATCCCCCGGGGGAAGCTGGCCGTATAGCGATTTGGCTCCAGAAGTCCAAGTGTGGATGTCCCAGAACGTTGCATAGTCACATCTACCTCGGGTTGCATCGCTTTTCTCAATTTGGCTATGAATCTTCCATTATTACGCCAAGCCTTACTTGAGCTTTTATGGAAGCCCACTCTTATGGATCGTTAGAAAAGGCCGCCTACCTTATATTTTGGAGTTCCCTGCCATGGATGACATCATGATTTCGGGCCTCATAGATTTGCGCGTGGCCTCAAGTGATTTCGTAAAGACCGAGCGATATGTCGCGCGCGCAAGCGATAGGGTCGGAAAATTCGGCACTTATCTTGCCCGAGAAAGAATATCGCAGGGTGTGATAGCGCAAAGCGAAACGGATCTTTCAAGCCCCGTACAGGTAGGCCGCATCGGGAATGAAGGCTTTGCATTTTTCTGGCGCGTCCTCGCACTTGGCCTTATCTTCATAGCCGGCACCTCTTATGCACAGAACGGTCACCATCTTGATAGTGATCAGGGCTCTGCTTACGCTCATTGCTGGGAAGATGCGAATGCGGCCATTGCCTCATCTTTGGCTGCAAATCCGAAGATGGAGGCTCGTGCCTATTCAGGCACGTGCGCAGTTCTCAGGATGACATCTGGAGTTCCGTACGGATATCACTCTCAGTTTCAGTACCGCGCCTTCTACGGAGCGGGGATCTACGGTGATTATCTGGTGGCTTGGCGCGAAGCGCATACATTCCCAATTCACGAAGTCTGCTCCTCCCGTGCCGCCAACCCAAGCGCCGGCGATGAGCAGGCGGTTAGCACCATCTCCTGCGACAACGGATGCGAGGTGGCCAAGCTGAGTGATGGCACCATCCATCTGACCGGCATGGTCTGCGTTCCACCTACTGAGCCAGACAAATATAAAGACAACTGCTGTGCCGAAAGCAGGTCGTCGGCGGCTGGATCTTAAACAGCGGAATGAGATCGCCGCAAGACTAGGCGCATGAGTGGTGTCAGCTAAATCTGTCGAACTTTCACCATTATGCTGGTTAGCTGTCACGTTCTCTCAAGGAGGAAAAATGTGAGCAGGAAGACCCCAGCGATTTCCGTGATTCAGATGGCCAGCTTTGCTTTTCTATTTACTTCTTTATCTCATCAGGTACCAGCCTCAGCCTCGACGATGGCGGAGGCTACGTCGAATACGTATATCGCCACCTCGGGTGATCCGGGCGAACCATTTACTGCCGGCAATCCAATCAACTTCCACACCGGTGTCAAGCTGGAGGCGGCTGATGACTATGCGGTCGACGGATCGCACTTGGCGTTCTCAAGGTTCTACACCAGCGCCAAAGACTTGCACGCGGCAACTCAGATGGGTAAGGCATGGCGACACAACTTCATGCGCAATATAGTTGTTGTGGATGCGGAGACTGTTCGTGTCACGCGCCCATCTGGCAACGCCTATACATACCGGAAGCGCTTTGGCGAGTGGATGCGCGAGATTGACGTTAACTATGTACTTTCAGAAGTAATAACCGATAACATCTTTTCAGGATGGACTCTTCGGGGGCCTGACAATTCTAAAGAGTATTTCAACCCGAACGGCTTCTTGACTTCTATTGAGTGGAGTGACGGTGACTTTATTTATTTATCCTATGATGGTGATTTTCTCGCCACAGTTACCGACTCGCGAGGACGCAGCCTGCAATTCATATATACGGATGAACTCCTGACGGGAGTGATTCAACCTGACGCCCGTGAGCTGATATACAGCTACGACTCGAATGATCGACTGAGTAAGGTGGAGTTTAAAGATGATGGCGTAGTTACTCAGGTTGCACGCTACGGCTACACCAGTGCGGATCATGAAACTGCATTGACGGAGCGGCGAGATGAATCAGATGCCATTTATGCGACCTGGGAGTACGACGCGCAGGGCCGCGCGATTAGCAGTACGCACGGAGCCCCCGCAGGTGGTATCGATCGCGTAACCTTCGCCTACCAGGCGGGAAGTACCGTCGTTACCGACGCTGTAGGCCATCAGTCTGTCGTCAGCAAATTAGTGGTGAATCGACGCGCGAAGTCTTCCGGCTTCAGCGCGCCTTGTCCTGCGTGCAATGGCGAGGCTTATGCGAGCCAGACCTATGATTTTAGCGGCAATCCTAGGGTGCACACCGATTTCGGCGGCCGTGTAACAGAGTTCGAGTACACCTCAGAAAATTTGCTGTCCAGGATTGTCGAGGCAGCCGATCAGCCTAACTACACGCGATCGACTGAAACTCACTGGCACACAGCTTTTAGGCTTCCTACTCAGCGCGACACGAGAGATCACACCGGCACACTTGTCCAGCGTTTAACTTGGGCGTACAACACGCGTGGACAAGTGACCTCTGCGACCATCATTGACCCGGCAAGCGCGGCTAGCCGTACCACCAGTTACGGCTACTGTGAGGCTGCCGACGTTGCAGCCGCACTCTGTCCGCGAGAAGGACTCCTTCTATGGGTGGACGGTCCACTCATTGACAAGGTTGATCAGACTACCTATTCCTACTACCCGAGTAGCGCTCCAAGCTGTACGGCAGTGCCGAGTTCTTGCCCGTATCGTAAAGGAGACTTGTGGCGAGTCACGAATGCACTAGGTCAGGCGACTGAAGTCCTGGCGTACGATGGTGCAGGCAGGCCGCTCACCGTTAGTGACGCTAACGGCGTGATAACCGACTATGAGTACCATGCTCGCGGCTGGCTGGCTGGGTCTACCACGAGAGGCGATCAAGGAACCTGGGATACCGGACATACGGCGTTCCGCATCCAGTACTGGCCCACAGGTCTGGTGAGGCGCATCACTCAAGCTGACGAGACCTATTTAGAATACAGCTACGATCAGGCTCATCGCCTCGTTCTAGTCAGCGACCAAGCAGGCAACTCAATTCGCTATCAGCTGGACAATGCCGGGAATCGCATTTCTGAAGAAATTAAAGATACGGGCGGGACGCTCAAGCATCGTTTGAATCGCGCATTCAGCAGCACACGGCAGTTGCAGACGCTGGCGGATGCTCAGGCTAACCAAACCCACTTTGCATACGATTCCAGTGGCAACCTCAGCGGCATCACCAATGCCTTGGGCGCCCTCGACTCCCGTAGCTTCGATCCACTGAATCGCCTATCGCGTTCCGTGCAGGATGTAGGTGGCGTGAACTCTGAGGCTCACTATAGCTACGATGCTTTGGACAATCTCGTACAGGTAAGGGATCCCAAAGGCCTGCTTACCCATTACGAGCGGGACGGATTCGGGCAGATCCGGGCGCTGCACAGTCCAGATACCGGAGCTACTCATTATTCCTATGACTCCGGTGGGAATAGAACACAACAAGTGGACGCGCGTGGCCAAGCAAGTGTCTATAGTTACGACGCACTCAATCGTTTGATCGGCGTTTCGTATCCTGTTGGAGCAGATGAGGACGTTACGTTTCAATACGACCTGACTTCCTCTTGGTGCCAAACTGGAGAGACGTTCTCTGTCGGGCGTCTGGCAGTCATGTCGGATGGGAGCGGAAGCATCCACTACTGCTATACCCGCTTGGGTGAGCTAGCTAGGAAGGTACAGATAACCAATGGCCAGGTTCTCAACCTGAGCTACTTTTATATAGCGGGACGGTTGCGCAGAGTGACCTATCCGGACCAGACGGTTGTGGACTACGTGCACGACAGCATGGGGCGCGTCGTCGAAGTTGGGGTGACGCCCTTTGGTGCGCCTCGGCAAGTGCTAGTTACCGGATCGACATACGAGCCGTTCGGTCCAATATCTGGCTGGATCTATGGTAATGGACGTCAGATGACCAGGGCTCACGACCAAGACTACCGGGCGAAGATTATTGAAGACACGTCCAACGGTATTGAACTGCACTACACATACGATGCCGTTGGTCAAATTGTAGGGCTCACCGCGAGCGGTACATCCTCCGTTGCGATCAGCCTTGGCTATGATGGCGCTGGGCGGCTGACCTCATTAGGTGATGACGTTTCCGGACTCCCCATCGAAAGCTACACGTATGACGCAACCGGAAACCGAACCAGTCTGGCGGGAGTAAATACATACACTTATGCTATTGACAGCCATCGACTTACTGGTGTGAGTGGTGTTTCACGTAGTTACGACCTCTCCGGCAATACAACTTCTATCGGTGGTCAGGAGCGCGAATTCATATATGGTTCCGCGGGTCGGATGACCCAAGTGAAGCGAGATGGGCTTCCGGCCATGGACTACGTTTATAACGGTATGGGTGAGCAGGTAAGGCGCCATCTCGACACAACGCACGACATTACCTTCATGTACGATGAGCACGGCAGGCTCCTTGGTGAGTATGGCTCAGGCGGCATCGCGCTTAGGCAGTACATTTGGCTAGGCGATCTACCGATCGGCATGATGGCCGGGCAGCGACTCCATTACATTCAACCGGATCATCTCGGCACTCCCCGCGCCGTCATTGATCCTGTGCGCGATGAGGCGATCTGGACTTGGCAATTGACCAGTGAGGCTTTCGGCAACAGCCCGCCGCATGCAGATCCGGATCAGGACGGGGTTGAGTTTGAGATGCCACTGCGCTTCCCGGGCCAACGCTATGACCCCTTCAGTGGGCTCAACTACAACTATTTCCGCAACTATGATCCCGCCACTGGCAGGTACATCGAAAGCGATCTAATCGGATTGGGTGGAGGATTAAATACGTATGCCTATGTCGGGGGGAATCCCATTAACCTCGTAGATGAGCTTGGGTTGCAAGGAAGAAGGCCTAACTCCTGGAACAGATTCCAGCAGCAGGCTGGCGGCCGCGGACTAACGCAGTCTGAAATCCTCTCAATTTATCGTCAGACACAACTTCAGAACATGGGGTGGAATCGGCCTCTTCAGAACGCACTAGATAATTTCCCTAGCCCGGTTCCTGTCCCGGATATAAGTACGGTTAAGTGCGACATCCATGGTTATTGCACCGTTGAAGTGAATACATGTACGTGTGCTAAAGAAACGATGACAGCTTGCCCGGCAAAGAAGGAGCCTGTTGTTGGGCCAATGCCTCAAGACAACCCGACGTGTTCCTGTAGTAAATCAGTCATGCCCATTAATATCTGAGGTTGTCATGACAAATGCTTATCGACTTCTACTCGTTTTCCTTCTTATGTTGTTATTGACGTCATTCTTTTCTCCTTGGAGTTTTGCATACGGAAATGGCTCAATAGCTGCTCTCGGTTGGCTTGGTGCGAATTCCATGATCGGAGAGAAGGCAATAATTGCATTGAGCAATATGCTCACGGTTGTTTACGTTTGTGCCTACCTCGGAATGATCCTCTACAAGAAGTGGGCTCGCGCGTTGCTAACCACAACAGCATTGTTGGGAGGCCTTTCTATCCCGCTTTATGGGATGTCGGTGCAGTCTGGATACGAGGCGATGCTTGGTTACTTCGCCACTCTGGGCGATGGCATGGTCATTGCCCTATCGTTTTTCTCTGAGTTGAGGTTGAAATTCTCAAAAGCAGGTTAGCGATATGGATCCTTTCGTAGTTGCAGCACTCATCATTTCCAGCTTGCTCAGCATATTCCTCATTTTTAAGCTTCTATCGAGCCGAAGAAGCTTGCCTGAGAAATGCCTTTTCTTCACAGCATTGCTGATTCCTCTCGTTGGGCCACTTCTTTATCTGTTTCTGAGGGAGGAGGTTCCCTCCCAGTTGCCCATGTTAAGAAATACTGGTCCAAGGGGCGCATACGCGAATTGGATGATTTCAATTCAGGCAATCATGGCTGAGTCGGATCATAATAAATCCGATGAGCAAAGAGGTGAGGAAAATGCCGAGGATAATGGAGAGGATCAAGGCTAAAGGGATGTAGCCAACGTATCAGGAACCGTAGAGCGGGTCTTTGACCCGCCGCATCGAAGTCAAGAAGCCCCGTCAAGTGCGGGGCTTCTCCTTAGGGGATGCCTGATCAAAGCGCCACGGTAGCGCGCCTTGGTTACGACGGGTTCAACCGCACCAACGGCATCAGCCGCAGTACGGCCGTGAGCTGGCCGGAACTCAACTACACCACGGTCAGCCTGCCGGCGGGCGCCTACAGCTACGGCTACAACGCACTGGACGAGCGCACGTGGAAGCAGACGGCGACCCTGGGCACCACCCGTTTCGTGTACGGGCCCAACAGCGCGCTGCTGGGCGAGCGCCGGGAGAGCGACGGGCAGTGGACCAGCTACCTGTGGTTCGGGGGGCGAGTTGGTCGGCATGGTCCGGGGCACCACGCTGTACTACATCCATGGCGACCACCTGGGCCGGCCGGAGATCGTGACCAGTACCGGCAAGGCGGTGGTGTGGCGGGCCAGCAACTACGGCTGGGACCGGGCGGTGACCACGGACAGCATCGGCGGGCTTAACATCGGCTTCCCGGGGCAGTACTACGATCAGGAAACCAACCTCTGGTACAACATGAACCGGTATTACGACGCGCGGCTGGGGGCGTACACGCAGGTCGATCCGATCGGGCTGGCGGGTGGGTTGAATCCGTATGCCTATGTCGGAGGGAATCCAATCTCGTACATCGACCCGCTTGGGCTTGAAGGGTTAGACCCGCTATGGGGTGCGATATACGACATGACAGGTGGATGGAGTCCGAGTCAAACGACTGTGGATGTCGTGACCGGATTCGGTGATGGCGTGTACAACGCAGTCACGCTTGGTATAGGCGATCTTCAAGACGTCCGCGATGCTTTGGATATCGACGGAGGAGTTGATCCTTGCTCAGAGGCTTATCAATGGGCGAAGGTTGCTGGGCAGGTGCAAGGTTCGGTTGCGCTTGGTGGAGCAGCAGCAAGCAAGGCTTTCCGGCCAGGTGGTTGGACGAACAGCAATCGCTATCTTCGTGTCGGATGGGGCAGGCATCA
Source organism: Pseudoxanthomonas broegbernensis (assembly GCF_014202435.1). Taxonomy (GTDB): domain Bacteria; phylum Pseudomonadota; class Gammaproteobacteria; order Xanthomonadales; family Xanthomonadaceae; genus Pseudoxanthomonas; species Pseudoxanthomonas broegbernensis. Next base: position 76,110 of record NZ_JACHGU010000008.1, read on the forward strand.
GGGGAATCAGGTATTCCGGGCATCTGGCCAGTGGGTCAGGACACCATCAGGGCACATCGACATTTTTAGGGGCGGACGATGGGGACGCTGACTGAATTTTCCCCGACGGGCTTCCAGAAGAAGTGCGTGGCTGGGCTGACCAACCTCATTTTGACGAATGGTGGAGAACTGGTAGGTACCGAAACGTCTGGTGTTAGGGAGACCTACATGGAGGTGAAATTCACCCTGCCGGACGCATCTCATGCGGTGGCATGGATATACGAAGACGAATGCATGCTGACCGCTAGAGGCGGTTCGTATCACTTCGAGAAGCCGGACTTCGGGAGCCCGGAGGAAATGCAGGTGTCGTTCCTTGATCTAGTTTCTTCTGTCTTGCGCGGAGAAAATCCGCGTTCCAAAGGCAGTCACTGGATCGGCTTGTTCCGTGGGCGCGAATTGTAGGAAGCCCGCGTAGGACGGGGCTCTGACCCGCCGCCATGAAACAAACGAAGCCCCGCATTGCGGGGCTTCTCTTTTAGCGGCTGCTGTTACCGTTGTTGTCAGCTTCGCAGCTCACCGACGATCTGCTTGGTGCGGTGCTTGACGATCATGCCGTCGAGCATGGCCTTGATGGCCTGGCGATCTTCGGGCGGCAGTTGCCGCACCGCTTCAAATTGAAGCTTGAGGTCGTCGCCCGGCCCGCGTTCGTCCGGGTCGAAGATCAGGGTGTAATGACCCAGTGATTTCCTGCTCAGGTGTTACTTTGCGAAGGAGACACCCATGAGCGTGATGATGGAAGAGGAAATCAAGCGTTGGACGGCCCGGCGCAAGTCGGCGCTGGTACTGGAGATCATCCAGGGCAAGACCACCGTTTCGGAGGCGAGCCGTCAGTTCGATCTGGCGCCCTCGGAGATTGAAGAGTGGATGGAGCATGCCAAGGCCGGCATGGAGAACGCGCTGCGCGCCAAGCCTGAGGATGTGCGCGAGCAGTACGAGCGACAGCTCAGGGACCTGCAGGAGGCCTACGGCGAGGCCATGCTGGAGCTGCGCGCGCGAAAAAAAGCGCAGTCCCTGTTGGGCAAGGACGAGAGTTGATCCTCTCGATCCAGCAGGGACTGAAGGACGATGGTTACGAGGTATCGATCAGCAAGCTGTGCCGCTGGTTCGATGTGCCGCGCAGGACGGTGTACTACCGGGCGACCAAGGCCGAGCCCAAGGTCCGGTCTGAGCTGGCCGAGCCGATCAAGCAGCTGATCGAGGAGGAGCCATCGTTCGGTTACCGCACGGTGGCGGCGCTTCTGGGCATGAACAAGAGCACCGTGCAGCGGATCTTCCAGCTCATGGGTTGGCAGGTCCGCAAGCGTGCCGTGGGTCAACGTCCGCGGATCCAGGCGCTGCCGTCGGTGGCCGCGGCGCCCGATCAGCGCTGGGCGACCGACCTGTGCCGCATCTGGGGCGGCCGGGATGGCTGGCTGACGCTGGCCCTGGTCATCGACTGCTACAGCCGCCAGCTGCTGGGCTGGCAGCTCTCGCGCAGCGGCAAGGCCAGTACGGCGGCGGCAGCACTGGAGCAAGCGCTGATCACCCGCTACGGCACGCTGGGGCGGGTGCCCGAGTCCTTCCTGTTGCGTTCGGACAACGGCCTGGTCTTCACCAGCCGCCACTACACGCGCCTGGTGCGTAGCTACGGCCTGAAGCAGGAGTTCATCACCCCGCACTGCCCCCAGCAGAACGGGATGGTGGAACGTGTTATCCGGACGCTGAAGGAGCAATGCGTTCATCGGCACCGGTTCGAAACCCAGCAGCACGCCATGCGCGTGATCAGCGACTGGATCCAGTTCTACAACTTCCGCCGCCCACACCAGGCGCTGGGAATGAAGACACCCGCTGAGGCGTATGCTTTAGCGGCCTGACCTGAGCAGAAACCGCTGGGTCATTAGTCGTCCCTGAAAAACCCATCCCACGCATGAGGTATAGCCGTTTCCGCGCATTTCCTGCGTGCCGGCACTCCCCGTTTTCGCTACGCTGAGCGCTGTTTCCTTGCAGTCTGGAACCAGCACATGCGCAAGCAGCCCGTTGCCGTGGATAGTGCCGCAGCCCACGCCGACGATCTTTTCCGCTCCCGCCTGGAGAACCAGATCGACCTGCGCCATCCGCTGGCCAAGCTCGCCAACCGGATGCCGTGGGCAGGCCTGGAGGATGCGTTGGCGCCGACCCTGCCGCCCGATCCCGAGCGCGGTGGCCGTCCGTCACTGCCGGTGCGGCTGATGGCCGGCCTGCTGTATCTCAAGCACGCCCATGACCTGTCCGACGAAGAGGTTTGCGTGCGCTGGCTGGAGAACCCGTACTGGCAGTTCTTCACCGGCGAGGTGGTGTTCCAGACGCGGTTGCCGTGCAACCCCAGTTCGCTGACGCG
>NZ_JACHGU010000009.1 GCF_014202435.1 Pseudoxanthomonas broegbernensis
CCCTGTACCTGGTGGCGGCGGTGGTGTCGGTGTTCTTCGTCCTGCGCTTCGTGCGCGAGACCAAGGGCATCAAGCTCGAACAGATGGAGGGGTGAGCATGGCCCTGGCGTGGCGACCGCACCCGCGCTCAGCCACCGGCTGCGGCGGGCGGGGCGACCGAGGCGCGCTGGATGAGCTGGTGGGTGACCACGTGGTCGACCACCGTGCGCACGTCCTTCTCCTTGCGGCGGATGCTGCGCAGCAGGATGTCCATGGCCGAGTCGGACATGGAGGCGATGGGCTGGCGGATGGTGGTCAGCTCGGGCCATACCGTGGTCGCCGCGGAGGTGTCGTCGTAGCCGACCACCGACAGGTCGCGCGGGACTTCCAGCCCGTGGCGGTGCGCCACCGAGACGGCCGCGGCGGCCATGTCGTCGTTGCTGGCGAAGATCGCGGTGGGCGGTTTCTTGCGCGCCAGCAGCTTCTCGGCCGCGTCCAGGCCGGAGCGGTAGGTGAAGTGGCCCTGCTGGACCAGGCCGCTTTCCAGGGCGATGCCAGCCTCGGCCAGCGCCGCCTGGAATCCCTCGTAGCGGCGTCCGCTGGCGGTCTGGTTGGGATGTCCCTTGATGTAGCCGATGCGGGTGTGGCCGAGCGCGAGCAGGTGTTCGGTCATTTCCTTGCTGGCGCGGAAATCGTCGATGCGCACGTGCGAGATGTCGTCGCCGAAGTGCGCCGAGGCCAGGGCCACCACCGGCACGCCGGCGCCGACCAGTTCGGAAATCACCGCGCGCGATTCGCACAACGGCGGCGGCAGCAGCACGCCGGCCACGCTGCGCGCCAGCGCGCGGGCGGCGTTGCGCTCGGCCTCGGCGTTGAGGCCGTCCCAACTGTCGACCACCAGTTGCACCGCGGTGCGCGCCGCGCCGCGCAGCGCACCGACCAGCAGCTCGCTGAGGTAGGCGCCGGACGGGTTGGTGTAGATCAGCGCGATCCGGGTGCCTTGCGCGGCGGCCAGCGAGCGCGCGGCCAGGTTGGGGGTGTAGTCCAGCTCCTGCACCGCGCGCATGACCTGCTCGCGGGTGCTTTCGCGCACGTTGGCGTTGCCGTTGATCACGCGCGACACCGTCATCGGCGACACCTGGGCAAGGGCGGCGACCTCGTGAATCGTGATCGCGCGGCTCTTGCGTCGCGCCGACTTGGTGGTGGTCCCCAAGATGGTTTTCTCCGGTTGACCGGCGGCGGTTCGAGGACCGCGACGGATGGATTCTGGCCGCCCACGCCGCTGATGAACACCCGGAAAGCGGCTCCGGGAAAGGCATACGAGAGGCAAGCATGATATCGATAACTTCCACCATCGGCGAACCCGCCGCCGCCGGTCGCACCGCTGGAAACGGCGGCCGCGCCGGGGCCGGGCGCGGCATGTGGTGCCGTTGCATCGCCGCCGCCGCCGCGCTGGCGATGCTGCCGGTGGCGCTGCTGGCGTCGCCGTCCGCGCTGGCCGAGGACGGCTACGACGTATGGCTGCGCTATCGCCCGCTCGACCAGGCGCACAGCGCCGCCGCTGCGGTGCCGGCGCTTGCCGCGCCCGCGTCCACGCCCGCCCAGGGCGCGGCCCGCGACGAATTGCTGCGCGGGCTGGGCGGCCTGCTGGGCACGCGCCCGGCGCTGATCGAGAAGGTCGACCGCGATGGCGCCCTGGTGCTGGGCACGCCGGCATCCTCGCCGCTGGTGGCCGGCCTGGAGCTGGACCTGGCCGGGCTGGGCGAGGAGGGTTACCTGATCCGCAGCGTGCGCATCGGTGGACATGCGGCCACGGTGATCGCCGCCAACCAGGACATCGGCGTCCTGTACGGCGCCTTCCATTTCCTGCGCCTGGCGCAGACGGGACAATCCCTGTCTTCTCTTGACCTGCGCGAGTCCCCGAAGGTCAAGATCCGCGTCCTCAACCACTGGGACAACCTGGACCGCCATGTCGAGCGCGGCTATGCCGGCGAGTCGATCTGGGACTGGCACCGGCTGCCGGACTGGTTGGACCCGCGCTATACCGACTACGCCCGCGCCAACGCCTCCATCGGCATCAACGGCACGGTGCTCAACAACGTCAACACCAGCGCCCAGGCGCTGACGCCGATGTACCTGGACAAGACCCGCGCACTGGCCGGCGTGTTCCGTCCCTACGGCATCAAGGTGTACCTCAGCGCCCGCTTCAGCGCCCCCATCGAGATCGGCGGCCTGAAGACCGCCGACCCGCTGGATCCGGCGGTGCGCCGCTGGTGGAAGGCCAAGGCCGACGAGATCTACGCGCTGATCCCCGACTTCGGCGGCTTCCTGGTCAAGGCCAATTCCGAGGGGCAGCCCGGCCCGCAGGACTACGGCCGCTCGCACGCCGACGGCGCCAACATGCTGGCCGAAGCGGTGGCCCCGCACGGCGGCATCGTGATGTGGCGCGCCTTCGTCTACTCGCACGAGGAGCCGGACGACCGCGCCAAGCAGGCGTACACCGAGTTCGTGCCCTACGACGGCACGTTCGCCGACAACGTGCTGGTGCAGGTGAAGAACGGCGCGATCGATTTCCAGCCGCGCGAACCCTTCCATCCGCTGTTCGGCGCGATGCCGAAGACGCCGCTGATGATGGAGTTCCAGATCACCAAGGAGTACCTGGGCTTCGCCACCCACCTGGCCTACCTGGCGCCGATGTACGAGGAAGCGCTGCGGGCCGACACCCATGCGCGCGGGCCGGGCTCGACCGTGGCCAAGGTGGTGGACGGCACCCTGGAGGGACACGCGCTGACCGGCATGGCCGGGGTGGCCAACATCGGCGTGGACCGCAACTGGAGCGGCTCGCACTTCGACCAGGCCAACTGGTACGCCTACGGGCGCCTGGCCTGGGACCCGGACGCCGGCTCGCGCGAGATCGCGCAGGACTGGGTGCGGATGACCTTCTCCACCGACCCGGCCTTCGTCGCGCCGGTGGTGGACATGATGATGGGCTCGCGCGAGGCGGTGGTGGACTACATGACCCCGCTGGGGCTGCACCATCTGATGGGCCGCGGCCACCACTACGGGCCGGGCCCGTGGGTGGCCGGCGGCCCGCGCGCGGACTGGACCTCGGTGTACTACCACCGTGCCGACCGCAACGGCATCGGCTTCGACCGCAGTGCCGGCGGCAGCGATGCGGTGGCGCAGTACGCGGCCCCGGTGGCGCGGCAGTTCGGCGACCTCGCCACGGTGCCCGAGGAGTTCCTGCTGTGGTTCCACCACGTGCCCTGGGACCACCGCATGGCATCGGGCCGCACGCTGTGGGACGAGCTGGTGCTGCGCTACGGCCGCGGCGTGGACTACGTGAAGTCGATGCGCCGCACCTGGGACGGCCTGGCCGGCCAGGTCGACGCCGAACGCCACCGCCAGGTCGCGGTGTTCCTGGCGATCCAGGAGAAGGAAGCGCAGTGGTGGCGCGACGCCAGCATCGCCTACTTCCAGACCTTCTCGAAGCGGCCGCTGCCCAAGGGCGAGGCGCCGCCGCCGCACACGCTGGAATACTACGAGTCGCTGCAGTTTCCGTTCGCGCCGGGAGATGGGAAATGAGCCACGCATCGTCCAAGAGCGCCTCGCGCTTCTCACGCCGCCTGGCCCTGGTGCTGATGGCCGCCGCGCCGTGGCTGCCGCCGGCCGTCGCCGCGCAGGCGGCCGGGACCGCACCGCTGCTGCACGCCTTGTTCCAGGACCACGCGGTGCTGCAGCGCGACCAGCCGTTGCGCGTGTGGGGCCTGGCGCCGCCGGGCCAGACCGTGCAGGTCGAACTCGCCGGCAAGCGCGCCAGCGCGCGCGCCGACGGCGACGGCCGCTGGGAGGCGACGTTGCCGGCGCTGAAGGCCGGCGGCCCCTACACCCTCAGCGCCGCCGCCGGCCAGGCCAGGCAGACGGTGGCCGACGTGCTGGTCGGCGACGTGTGGCTGTGCTCGGGCCAGTCGAACATGGAACTGCAGGTATGGCGCTCGCTGGACGCGCGCGCGGAGATCGCCGGCGCCGGCAACGACCGCATCCGCCTGCTCGCGGTGCCGCAGGTGTCCGGCGTCGCTCCCCAGGCCACCTTCTCCACGCCGGTGCAGTGGCGGGCGGTCGATCCCGAATCGGTGCGCGACTTCTCCGCCGCCTGCTACTTCTTCGCGCGCGAACTGCAGAAGACCGTGGACGTGCCGATGGGCCTGATCAACGCCGCATGGGGCGGCTCGCGGATCGAGGCCTGGATCGGCGCCCCGGCGCTGCGCACGCTGGGCCGCTACGCGGGCGAGCTGGACATCCTGGAACGCTATGCCGCCGAGCCGATGGACGCGGTCGGCGACTGGGGCCGGTTCTGGCAGCGCTGGTGGTCCGGCCGTCCTGCCGTCGCCGCCGGCGACACCCCGTGGGACGCGGACCAGGGCTCGCAGTGGCGCGCCGCACCGGAGCAACTGGGCGCCTGGGAACGCTGGGGCGTGCCGGAACTGGCCGCGTTCGACGGCATGGTCTGGTATCGCACCGGCGTGACCCTGAGCGCCGCGCAGGCGGCGCAGGGCGCCGTGCTGGCGCTGGGCCCGGCCGACGAGATCGACATGACCTGGGTGAACGGGCAGGGCGTGGGCAGCACCTACGGCGCCGGCGGCGGGCGCGAGTACCGGCTGCCGGCCGGCCTGCTGCGCGAGGGCCGCAACGAGGTCGTGGTCAACGTGCTGGACACCTACCGCGACGGCGGCCTGTCGGGCCCGGCCTCGCAGCATGCGCTGCACCTGGCCGACGGCAGCAGCGTGCCGCTGGAGGCGCAGTGGCAGTACCGCATCGTGCCGGCCGAGGTCGGCTCGCCGCCGCGCGCGCCGTGGCAGAGCGCGGCCGGCCTGTCCACGCTGTACAACGGCATGATCGCCCCGCTGGGGCGCTACGGCCTGCGCGGCGCGCTGTGGTACCAGGGCGAATCCAACACCGGCGAGCCGGAACTCTACGCCGACCTGCTGCGCACTTTGCGCCGCGACTGGCGCGAGCGCTTCGGCGCCGGTCTGCCGCTGCTGGTGGTGCAACTGGCCAACTACGGCGCCCGTCCGTCCGCGCCGACCGAGAGTGGCTGGGCGCAGCTTCGCGAGGCCCAGCGCCAGGTGGCCACGGAGGATTCCGATACCGGGCTGGTGGTGGCGATCGACATCGGCGACGCCTACGACATCCACCCCACCAACAAGCAGGAACTCGGGCGCCGCCTGGCGCGCGCGGCGCGGCACGTGGCGTACGGCCAGGCGCTGCCGGCCTCGGGGCCGGTCCCGCTGGCCGCCGGCCGCAACGGCGAGGCGGTGGTGGTGTCCTTCGGCGACGTGGAGGGCGCACTGGTGGCCTATGGCGCACCGGGGCCGATCGGCTTCGAGCTTTGCGGCGAGGCGGCCGGCTCCTGCCACTACGCCCAGGCGCAGGTCTGGCACAACCGCGTCACCCTGCAGGCGCCCGACGCGCATCAGGCCACCCGTGTGCGCTACTGCTGGGGCGATAGCCCCACCTGCACGCTCTTCGACGCCAACGGCGACGGCCCCGGCATGCCCGCCGGCCCGTTCCAGATCCCCCTTTCCCCCATGCCCTACGACGACCACGCACGATGAACGCCCAAGCAGCCCCCACCGAAACCACCGTCCACGGCTCCAGCGGCGATCGCGAGATCGTCGAGGCCAGGGTCATCGTCACCTGCCCGGGCCGCAACTTCGTTACCTTGAAGATCACCACCCGCTCGGGCGTGTACGGCCTGGGCGACGCCACCCTCAACGGCCGCGAGCTGGCGGTGGCCTCCTACCTGCAGGACCACGTGGTGCCCAACCTGATCGGGCGCGACGCCGGCCGCATCGAGGACATCTGGCAGTTCCTCTACCGCGGCGCATACTGGCGCCGCGGGCCGGTGACCATGAGCGCGATCGCCGCGGTCGACGTGGCCCTGTGGGACATCCTCGGCAAGATGGCCGGGCTGCCGGTCTACCAGTTGCTGGGCGGGCGCTCGCGCGAGGGCGCGCTGGTCTACGGCCACGCCAACGGCCGCGACATCGCCGAGGCCAGCGATGCGGTCGGCAAGTTCATCGAGCAGGGCTTCCTGGCCGTGCGCGCGCAGTGCGGCGTGCCGGGGGTGAAGAAGGCCTACGGCATCTCCAACGCCAAGGGCTACGAGCCGGCCGAGAGCGAGCTGCCGCTGGAGACGGTGTGGAACACGCCGCGCTACCTGGAGACGGTGCCCCGGCTGTTCGAGCAACTGCGCGCCGACCACGGCAATGACGTGGAGCTGCTGCACGACGTGCACCACCGGCTCACGCCCATCGAGGCCGCGCGCCTGGCCCGGAGCCTGGAGCCGTACCGCCTGTTCTGGCTGGAGGACGCCACCCCGGCCGAGAACCAGGCCTCGTTCGAGCTGATCCGCAAGCACTCGGTCACCGCGCTGGCGGTGGGCGAGGTGTTCAACTCGATCTGGGACTGCAAGTACCTCATCGAGAACCAGCTCATCGACTACATCCGCGCCACCATCGTCCACGGCGGCGGCATCACCCACCTGCGCCGGCTGGCCGACTTCGCCGCCCTGTACCAGGTGCGCACCGGCTTCCACGGCGCCACCGACCTGTCGCCGGTGACCATGGGCGCGGCCCTGCACTTCGATACCTGGGTGCCGAACTTCGGCATCCAGGAGTACATGTTCCACACCGAGGAGACCGATGCGGTGTTCCCGCACGACTACGTGCTGCGTGCCGGCCGCCTGCACGTGGGCGACACCCCGGGCATCGGCGTGGACATCGACGAGAAGCTGGCGGCCAGGTATCCGTACGCGCCCAAGCAACTGCCCATCGCGCGCCTGGAAGACGGCGCGATGTGGAACTGGTGAGGAAGGACAGCATGGCGCGCCCGAGCATGCCGGCCCCGTCGTTCCCGCGCGGCCGCGGAAGCGAAGACGCCGCACCCGCGCCTTCGCCGCGGGCCGGCCCCGCGCGCGCGCCGCGATGGGGCATCCTGGGGCCGTTGCTGGCATCGCTGCTGCTGGCCGCCTGCGCCGGCGGGGACGGGCAGCAGGGCACCGCGCCGGCCGATACGGCCGATGCCGCGGCGGCCGCCAGCTTCGACTGGTTCGAGTACACCGGCCGCGACCGCGCCTTCGAGGCGGAGCTGCCTCCGGGCAGCTTCCGCAACCCGGTCCTGGCCGGCTTCCATTCCGACCCCAGCGTGGTGGCCGCGCGCGGCAAGTTCTACATGGTGAACTCCACCTTCACCTACTTCCCGGGCATCCCGGTGTTCGAGAGCGAGGACCTGGTCCACTGGAAGCAGGTGGGCAACGTGATCGACCGGCCCTCGCAACTGGACTTCGACGGGCTGCGTGTCTCGCGCGGCGTGTTCGCCCCGGCGATCGAATACCGCGGCGGCACCTTCTACGTGGCCAACACCGCGGTGGACAGCGGCGGCAACTTCATCGCCACCGCCACCGACCCGGCCGGCCCGTGGTCCGACCCGGTGTGGCTGCCGGGCATCGGCGGCATCGACCCGTCGCTGTTCTTCGACGACGACGGCAGGGTCTACATCCTCAACAACGACGAGCCGCAGGGCGTGCCGCGCTACGACGGCCACCGCGCGATCTGGCTGCAGGAGATCGACATCGCCAAGGGCGAGCCGTTCGGCCCGCGCAAGGTGCTGGTCGACGGCGGCGTGAAGCCGGAGGAGAACCCGATCTGGATCGAGGGCCCGCACCTGTACAAGGTCGACGGCTGGTACTACCTGTCCAACGCCGAGGGCGGCACCGGGCCGCAGCACTCGCAGGTGGTGCTGCGCAGCCGCCAGGTCTGGGGCCCGTACGTTCCGCATGCGCGCAACCCGGTCCTGACCCAGCGCGACCTCGACCCGGCACGCGCGCTGCCGGTGACCAATGCCGGCCACGCCGACCTGGTGCAGGGCCCGGACGGAAGCTGGTGGGCGCTGTTCCTGGCCAGCCGCAACTACGGCGTGGACCACTACAACACCGGCCGCGAGACCTTCCTGCTGCCGGTGACCTGGGACGACGGCTGGCCGAGCATCCTGCCGCCCGGGCAGGCCATTCCCTACGTGTTGCCCGGGCCCTCCTTCATGAAGCGGCCGGCCGAGCAGGCCCCGTCCACCGGCAACTTCACCTGGCGCGACGACTTCGACGCGCCGGAGCTGGGCAAGGAGTGGATGTTTGTGCGCGTGCCCAGGCAGCCGTGGGCGGACCTGTCCGCGCAGGCGGGCAGGCTGACCCTCCGTCCGCTGGCCGAGGGCCTGGACACGCTGCGCAACCCCTCGTTCCTGGCGCGCCGCCAGCAGCACCTGGTGTTCGAGGCCAGCGCCGCGCTGGAACTGCCGGCCGCCGGCAGCGCCGCCGGGCTGGCCGCGTTCCAGAACGAGGCCCACTGGTACTTCCTCGGCGTGCGCCGGGTGGGTGCGGAGGCGGAGCTGTTCCTCGAAAAGCGCGGCGGCGACGCCCCGGCCGCCGTGGTGGCCAGCCGCAGCGTCGTCGTGCCCGCGGGCCGCGACCTGAAGCTGCGGATCGCCGGCGACGAGGGCGCGTATTCGTTCGGTTTCGATGCCGACGGCGAGGGCTGGCAATGGCTGGTGCGCGACGACGACGCCACCCTCCTCAGCACCGACGTCGCCGGCGGTTTCGTGGGCGCGACCATCGGCCCGTATGCGCGCGACGAGCGCGCCAGGCACTGACCCTCGTGGAGGAACGGAACATGCAGTCGATACCCGCGAACATCGACCCGGCGCGATCGGCCACGGCGCGCCGCCGCCAACCGCTGGCCCGCTGGTGCGCGCTGGCCCTGCTGGCCGCGCTTCCGGCGCAGGCGGCCGATGCGGAACGGGCCTGGCTGGATACCTCGCGCAGCTTCGAGGACCGCGCCGCCGCGCTGGTCGCGCAGATGACGCTGGAGGAGAAGGCCGCGCAGATGCAGAACGATTCGCCGGCCATCGAGCGCCTGGGCGTGCCGGCCTACGACTGGTGGAACGAGGCGCTGCACGGCGTGGCCCGCGCCGGCTCGGCCACCGTGTTCCCGCAGGCCATCGGCATGGCCGCCTCGTTCGACGTCCCGCTGATGGACCAGGTGGCCAACGCGATCAGCGACGAGGCCCGGGCCAAGCACCACGAGTTCCTGCGCCGCGGCGAGCACGGCCGCTACCAGGGCCTGACCTTCTGGTCGCCCAACATCAACATCTTCCGCGACCCGCGCTGGGGCCGCGGCCAGGAGACCTACGGCGAGGACCCGTACCTGACCGCGCGCATGGGCGTGTCCTTCGTACGCGGCCTGCAGGGCGACGACCCCAAGTACCGCAAGCTCGATGCCACCGCCAAGCACTTCGCCGTGCACAGCGGCCCGGAAGCCGACCGCCACACCTTCGACGCGCACCCCTCCAGGCGCGACCTGTGGGAGACCTACCTGCCGGCATTCGAGACGCTGGTGAAGGAGGCCGACGTGTATGCGGTGATGGGCGCCTACAACCGCGTCTACGGGGAGTCGGCCAGCGCCAGCACGTTCCTGACCCAGGACATCCTGCGCGGCCAGTGGGGCTTCGAGGGCTACGTGCTGTCCGACTGCTGGGCGGTCGTGGACATCTGGAAGAACCACAAGATCGTCGCCACGCCCGAGGAGGCCGCCGCGCTGGCGGTGAAGCACGGCACCCAACTGGATTGCGGCGACACCTATGCCGACTCCATCCCGGTGGCGGTGCGCAAGGGGCTGCTGCCCGAGGCCGAGGTCGACGCGGCGGCGACCCGGCTGTTCACCGCGCGCATGAGGCTGGGCATGTTCGACCCGCCCGAGCAGGTGCGCTGGGCGCAGATCCCGTACTCGGTCAACCAGTCGCCCGGGCACGACGCACTGGCGCGGAAGATGGCGCAGGCATCGATCGTGCTGCTGAAGAACGACGGCGTGCTGCCGCTGTCGCGCGACACCCGCCGCATCGCGGTGATCGGCCCGACCGCCGACGACACCATGGCCCTGCTGGGCAACTACTACGGCACCCCGGCCGCGCCGGTGACGGTGCTGGCCGGCATCCGCCAGGCGCTGCCGGACGCGGAGGTGGTCTACGCGCGCGGCGCCGACCTGGTCGAGGGCCGCGACGACCCATCGGCCACGCCGCTGGTCGAGCCGCAGTACCTGCGCCCGTCCGCCGATTCCGCCGAGCGCGGCCTGCGCGGCGAGTACTTCCGCAACAAGGACCTGTCCGGCACGCCGGTGCTGGTGCGGGTGGACGCGCAGATCGGCTTCCGCTGGGACCGCGGCTCGCCCACCGACAACCTGATGGCGCGGGGCGAGGCCGGCCCGGACAACGCCGTGCCCAACGACGGGTTCAGCATCCGCTGGACCGGCCAGTTGCTGCCGCCGGTATCGGGCAGCTACCGGATCGAGGCCGCGGCCAACGACGGCTTCCGCCTGTACCTGGACGGCAGGCTGGTGCTGGACCACTGGGAGGACGCCGAGCGCCTGCGCGCCGACAGCGTCACCCTGGACCTGGAAGGCGGCCGCGCCTACGAGGTCAGGCTGGAGTACTACGAGGACGAGCGCGACGCCAGCGTGCGCCTGGCCTGGGACCTGCCCGGCGCCCGCCCGCCGTTCGAGACGGCGCTGGAGGCCGCGCGCTGGGCGGACGTGGTGGTCTTCGTCGGCGGCTTGACCGGCGACGTGGAAGGCGAGGAGATGAAGGTCGACTATCCCGGCTTCGCCGGCGGCGACCGCACCGATACCCGCCTGCCGGCCACCCAGCGCAAGCTGCTCGAAGCGCTGCACGCCACCGGCAAGCCGGTGGTGCTGGTGCTGACCACCGGCTCGGCGCTGGCGGTGGACTGGGCCCGGCAGAACCTGCCGGCCGTGCTGGTGGCGTGGTATCCCGGCCAGCGCGGCGGCAATGCGGTGGCCGACGTCCTGTTCGGCGACGCCAATCCGGCCGGCCGCCTGCCGGTGACCTTCTACAAGGCCGACGAGACGCTGCCGGCGTTCGACGACTACGCCATGGCCGGCCGCACCTACCGCTACTTCGAAGGCGAGCCGCTGTTTCCGTTCGGCCATGGCCTGTCGTACACCCGCTTCGGCTATTCCGGGCTGAAGCTGGGCCGCAGCCGCGTGGGCGCCAAGGAAGCGCTGCAGGTATCGGTCAAGGTGCGCAACGTCGGCAAGCGTGCCGGCGACGAGGTGGTGCAGGTGTACCTGCACCCGCTGCAGCCGGCGCGCACGCGCGCGCTGAAGGAACTGCGCGGCTTCCAGCGCGTGCACCTGCAGCCGGGCGAGGAGCGCACCCTGAGCTTCACCCTGGTGCCGGAGAAGGACCTGCGCATCTACGACGAGGCCGCCGGCGCCTACGCGGTCGACCCGGGCCGCTACGAGGTCCAGGTGGGTGCGTCGAGCGCGGACATCCGCGCGCGCTCCGCCTTCACCGTCATTCCGACCAAGGACGATTGATCCCCCGTTCCACCCCCGGTCCCTCCCCTCTCTCCGGGGAGGGGCCGGGGAGAGGCGCGGCGAAGCCGGCGGGTCTCCCAGGCCGCCGGCTTCGCCGATGCCTCGCTCCAGCCGGTCCACCCGGGCCGTCCATTCCGCGGAGGACGCGCAGGCCGCTTCCACCGCCACCGATTGCAGGATTCCGATGATTTCTCCGGCCGTTCCCGACTCCCGCCGCCTGTCCGCCGCCACCCTGGCGGACCTGCCACAGGAGGTGGCGGTGCCGGACTACGACCGTGCCGGTACCCGCATCGGCATCGTCCACTTCGGCCCCGGCGCCTTCCACCGCGCCCACCAGGCCGCGTACATCGACGCGCTGCTCGGGTCCGATCCGGACTGGGCGATCAGCGCGGTGTCCCTGCACAGCGCCGGCGTGCGCGACGCCCTGCGTCCGCAGGACGGGCTGTACACCCTGGCGCTGCTGGGCCAGGCCCCGCAGTTGCGCGTGATCGGCGCGATCCGCGAAGTGCTGTGCGCGCGCGACGAGGGCCATGCCGTGCTGGAGCGCCTGGCCGACCCGCAGGTGCGCCTGGTCACCCTGACCATCACCGAGAAAGGCTATTGCCTGTCCGCCGACGGCGTGGACGCCTCGCACCCGGACATCGTCCGCGACCTGGCCACGCCGGACGTACCGGTCAGCGCCATCGGCTGGCTGGCCGCCGGCCTGCGCCTGCGCCGCGATCGCGGCCTGGCGCCGTACACCGTGCTCAGTTGCGACAACCTGGCCGACAACGGCGGCCGCCTGCGCCGCGCGGTGCTGGACTACACGCGCCGGCTGGACCCGGAACTGGCCGCCTGGATCGAGCGCGAGGCGGCCTTCCCGCGCTCGATGGTGGACAGCATCACCCCGGCCACCGACGACGCCCTGCGCGCGCAGGTCGCCATGGGCCTGGGCGTGGCCGACGCCTGGCCCGTGCAGCGCGAGCCCTATACCCAGTGGGTGGTGGAGGACGACTTCCGCAACGGCCGCCCGCCCCTGGAGCGGGTGGGCGTGACCCTCAGCGGCGACATCGCCGGCTACGACCGGGCCAAGCTGCGCCTGCTCAACGCGCCGCACTCGGCCCTGGCCTACCTCGGCGCGCTGATGGAGATCGAGACCGTGGCCGACGCCATGCGCGAACCGGCGCTGGCCGGCTTCGTCGAGCGGCTGATGCGCGAGGACATCGCGCCCTCGCTGGCGCTGCCGCAGGGCTTCGACCCGGACGCCTACGTCGACGCGATCCTGGCGCGCTTCCGCAACCCCGCCATCCGCCACCTGCTGCTGCAGATCGCCTGGGACGGCTCGCAGAAGCTGCCGGTGCGCCTGCTCGGCACCCTCGCCGATGCGCTGGCCGCCGGTCGCTCCATCGATCGCCTGTGCCTGCCCGTGGCCGGCTGGATGCACTTCGTCCGCCGCCAGGCGCGGCGCGACGTGGCGCTGGTCGACCCCCTGGCCGAGACGCTGGCCGGCATCGACCACTCCGCCGACGCGGATGCCGCGCGCGACGTGGACGCCTTCCTGCGGCTGGACGCGGTGTTCGCGCCGCTGTCGGCCGATGCGCGCTTCGCCGACGCCCTGCGCCGGGCCTATGCCACCCTCGGCGACGCCACGCCGGCGGCGGTGGCGCGGGCCCTGGCCGGCGCCGAGTCCCGCTAGCCCGCACCCATCCCATCCCTTCGCCTCCGGGAGCCCGCCATGACCGCGTACCTCACCCGCCACGCCACCGCCGACGGACCCCGCTGGGCGCTGGACGGCCGCTACCTGCCGGCCGGCTTCGGCCTGTCCGCCTGGCTCGGCCTGCCCGCCGCGCAAGCGTGGGCGGAACTGGAGGCGCTGCCGCGCGGCGAGCCGGCGCAGGCGCCGCTGCTGGCACCCATCGAGGACGCGCAGGAGGCCTGGGCCAGCGGCGTGACCTACCTGAGCAGCCGCATGGCGCGCGAGGCCGAATCGCAGAGTGCCGACGTGTACCAGAAGGTCTACGCCGCGCCGCGCCCGGAACTGTTCTTCAAGGCCAGCGGCTGGCGCGTGGCCGGCCATGGCGCCGGCATCCGCGTGCGCGCCGACAGCGCCTGGGACGTGCCCGAGCCGGAACTGGCGCTGCTGCTGGACACGGCCGGCCAGATCCGCGGCTACACCGTCGGCAACGACGTCTCCTCGCGCAGCATCGAGGGCGAGAATCCGCTGTACCTGCCGCAGGCCAAGGTCTACGACGGCGCCTGCGCGCTCGGTCCCGGCATCCGCCTGTGCGCGGCCGCGGCCATGGCCGACCTGCCGATCTCGCTGGAGATCGAGCGCGCGGGGGCGGCGGTGTTCTCCGGCGCCACCCGCACCTCGCAGATCAAGCGCGGCCTGCAGGAACTGGCCGACTACCTGTTCCGGGAACTGGCGTTCCCGCAGGGCGCGTTCCTGTTCACCGGCACCGGCATCGTGCCAGGCGAGGACTTCACCCTGCGCTCCGGCGACGTGGTGCGCATCGGCATCGACGGCCTGGTGCTGGAGAACCCGGTGCGATGAACGCCGGCGACGGACGCAGGCCCGACCGCGAGGCGGCGGGGATGGGCAGGGCGGAAGGAGCGCGGCGATGAGCGCGCCCGGGCCCGGCCTCGATGCCATCCTCGGCGACGGCTCGGCGCTGGCCGCCACCCGCACCTGCGGCGAGGGCCCGTCCGGGAGCCTGCCGATCGACGCGCGCACCCTGCGCGAGGCGCCCAGCGGCCACCTGTTCGGCATGACCCAGAACGCGGGCATGGGCTGGCGCGCCTCGGAAGTGGCGCGCGATCCCTACCTGATCGTCAGCACCCAGGGCGGGCTGCGCGCGGCGGACGGGCAGCCGGTCGCCCTGGGCCTGCACACCGGCCACTGGGAGATCGACCGCATGGTGCGCGCGGCGGCCGAGACCTTCGCCGCGCACGGCGGCCTGCCGTTCTCGGTGATGTGCTCGGACCCGTGCGACGGCCGCACCCAGGGCACCACCGGCATGTTCGACAGTCTGCCGTACCGCAACGATGCGGCGGTGACCATGCGGCGCCTGATCCGCTCGCTGCCTTCGCGCCGCGGCGTGCTGGGGGTGGCCACCTGCGACAAGGGCCTGCCGGCGACGATGCTGGCCCTGGCCGGCTGCGCCGACCTGCCCGGGGTCATCGTGCCCGGCGGCGTCACCCTGCCGGCGCGCGGCGCCGAGGACACCGCGCTGGTGCAGACCATCGGCGCACGCTTCGCGCATGGCCTGATCGACCTGCAGCATGCGGCGGAGATGGGCTGCAAGGCTTGCGGCTCGCCCGGCGGCGGCTGCCAGTTCCTGGGCACCGCGGCCACCTCGCAGGTGATCGCCGAGGCGCTGGGCATCGCGTTGCCGCACAGCGCGCTGGCGCCCTCGGGCGAACCGGCGTGGCTGGACATCGCGCGGCGTTCCGCGCTGGCGCTGATGCGCCTGGCCGGGCAGGGCACGGCGCTGTCGGCGATCCTCACCCGCGAGGCGGTGGAGAACGCGCTGGTGGTGCACGCCGCCTTCGGCGGCTCCACCAACCTGCTGCTGCACGTGCCGGCCATCGCGCACGCGGCTGGCGTGCAGCGGCCGACGGTCGAGGACTGGATCGCCGCCAACCGCGCCACCCCGCGCCTGGTGGACGCGCTGCCCAACGGCCCGCGCCACCATCCCACCGTGCAGGTGTTCATGGCCGGCGGCGTGCCCGAGGTGATGCTGCACCTGCGCGCGATGGGCCTGCTGCACCTGGACGTGCCCACCGTCAGCGGGCGCGCGCTGGGCGACAACCTCGACTGGTGGGAACGCAGCGACGCGCGCCGCATCGCCCGCGAACGCCTGCGCGAACTGGATGGCGTGGACCCGGACAACGTCATCATGGGCCCGGATGCCGCGCGCGCGGCGGGGCTGACCAGCGCCCTGGTGTTCCCGCGCGGCAACCTCGCCCCGGAAGGCTCGGTGATCAAGGCCACCTCGATCGATCCCGGCGTGGTCGACGCGGACAACGTATACCGCCACACCGGGCGTGCGCGCGTGTTCGCCACCGAGCGCGACGCGATCCGCGCGATCAAGGCCAAGGGCGCCGACGCGGTGGTGGCCGGCGACATCGTGGTGCTGGCCGGCTGCGGCCCGGCCGGTACCGGCATGGAGGAGACCTACCAGCTCACCTCCGCGCTCAAGCACCTGCCCTGGGGCAAGCACGTGGCGGTGATCACCGACGCGCGCTTCTCCGGCGTGTCCACCGGCGCCTGCATCGGCCACGTCGGCCCCGAGGCGCTGGCCGGCGGCCCGATCGGGCGCCTGCGCGACGGCGACGTGGTGCGCATCGAGATCGACCGTACCCGGCTGGAAGGCCGCATCGACTTCATCGGCACCGACCCGGACGCGCCGCTGCAGGCGGCCACGGCCGCCGCGCTGCTGGCCGCGCGCGCGCCGCACCCGGGCATCGCCGCGCACCCGCGCCTGCCGGCCGACACCCGGCTGTGGGCCGCGCTGCAGGAGGCCAGCGGTGGAGCCTGGGGCGGCTGCGTGTACGACGTGGACCGGATCGTCGAGGTGCTGCGCGCCGGCCGTGACGCGCTGGCACGACCGCACGGCCGCGTTGCGGGCGAAGACACGGGAGACCCGTCCTGATGCGCCGGACTCCGCATCATCGCCGCTCGCGGCCCGGGGCGTATCCCGGGCCGCACGTCCCCACCGCCGCCGCGCGCGGGCCCCGCTTCGCCCCGACCAACTCAGACCAGTAGCAACGCCATCGCCGGGGAGGGCGATCGCCATGACCATGTTCCTGATCATCGCAGCAGCGATCGCGCTGCAGATATTCCTTACCGCACGCAAGCTCAGTCCGTTCCTGTCGCTGCTGATCGTGGCGATCCCGATGGGGCTGGCGCTGGGCATGTCGCCGCAGGAGCTGCTCAAGACCATCGACAATGGAGTCGGCAGTACCCTGGCCGGCTTGGCCCTGGTGATCGTGCTGGGCGCGATCCTGGGCAAGGTGCTGGAGGAAAGCGGCGCCGCGCAGAAGATCGCCAACGTCCTGATCGCGCGCTTCGGCGAGAGGAACATCCAGTGGGCGCTGCTGCTCACCGGCTTCCTGGTCGGCATCCCGCTCTACTTCAACGCCGGCTTCATCATCCTGGTGCCGCTGATCTTCTCGCTGGCGCGCAGGACGGGGCTGCCGATCCTGTACCTGGCCATCCCCACGGTCGCCTCGCTCAGCACCACCCACTGCTTCCTGCCACCGCACCCGGGCCCGGTGATCCTGGTCAACGCGTTCGGCGCGGACATGGGCATGACCCTGGTGTACGGCATCCTCATGGCCATCCCCGCGGTGATCATCGCCGGGCCGTTCCTCGGTCGGCGCATGCAGGGCATCAACCCGCCGATGCTGGACCTGTTCTCCTCCAGCACCGAGCACAAGGAACTCCCGGGCACGTCGGCCTCGTTCCTGATCGCGCTGTCGCCGGTGCTGCTGATCGGGCTGTCGGTGCTGGCGGACGGGCTGATGCCCGAGGGCGCGCTGCGCAGCGCGCTGCTGTTCCTGGGCAACCCCACCGTGGCGTTGCTGCTGTCCACCCTGATGGCGTTCTACTGGCTCGCGCATCGTCGCGGGGTGGACCTGGGGACGCAGACGCGCTGGCTCAACGCCGCCATCTCCGGCATCGCGGTGATCGTGCTGATCATCACCGCCGGCGGGGTGTTCAAGCAGGTGCTGGTGGACAGTGGCGTGGGCGCACATATCGCCGCCCTGAGCGAGGCCTGGCACATGCCGCCGCTGATCTTCGCCTGGCTGGCCACCGCCCTGCTGCGGGTGATGATCGGCTCGTCCACCGTGGCGGTCATCACCGCCGCCGGCGTGGTCGGCCCGCTGATCGCCACTACCGGCGCCTCGCCCGAACTGATGGTGCTGGCCGTGGGCGCCGGCAGCGTGTTCGGCTCGCACGTCAACGACTCCGCGTTCTGGATGTTCAAGGAGTTCTTCAACCTGTCGATGAAGCAGACCTTCGTGTCGTGGACGGTGATGGAGACCACCATCTCGATCATCGGCCTGGGCGGGGTGCTGCTGCTGGACCTGGCGATCGCCTAGGCGGCCTGCGGCGGACGGCGCGCCCACCGGGGCCGCATCGTCACTTCCGCGCAAGCCGCGCGCTGAGGAACTCGATGAAGCGCTGCGTCTTCGCCGGCAGCAGCCGGGTTTCGGTCATGGCGTAGACCGGCATCGGCGTGCCTTGCCATGCGGGCATGATCCTGCGCAGCTTCCCGCTGGAAAGCTCGTCGGCGACGACCTCCTCCTGCAGCAGGAGGATGCCCATGTCGAGCGTGGCCAGGCGGCGGATCATGCCGACGTTGTTGAGGGTGAACCGTCCGCCCACCGGCACCGCGACACTGCGCCTGCCGTCGTGCAACGTCCAGGTGTCCGCCTTCAGGACGGTCAGGCACGCGTGTCTTTCCAGGTCGGCGGGCCTGACCGGCTCGCCCGATCGCTCCAGGTAGCCGGGCGAGGCATAGAGGCGCGGCGCGAGCGAGGTCAGCTTGCGCGCGATGAGTTGCGAGTCCCTGGATTCCCCCAGGCGGATCGCCACGTCGAACGGCTCGCTGACGAGATCGACCCGTCTCGGGGCGAGGTCGAGATCGAAGTCAATGCCGGGATAGAGGCCGGCGAACTCGGCGATCAACGGCGCCAGGTAGGTGGTCGCGAAGTCCACCGGCGCCGAAGCGCGCAGCACGCCGCTGGGCTGCTCGAGCATCTGGCCGAGTTGCTCGTGTGCCAGCCGGGCCTCGTCGACGATGCGCCTGCACCGCTCGAAATAGATCCGGCCGGCTTCGGTCAGTTCGATCTTGCGCGTCGTGCGATGCAGCAGGCGCAGCCCGATCTCCTTTTCCAGCGCGCCGATCCGCCGCGACAAGGTGGAGTTCGGCATCCCCATCGCGTCGGCCGCCTTGCGAAAGCCCTGGGCCTTGACCACCTCCACGAACAGGGCGATGTCGTTGAGCGCGTGCACCGCGATTGCTCCATGCATGGATCAATGTTATGCAAATTACCATCTTTATCCTGGCGCGGGAGCGCACGATGATGATGCCTCCCCCAGAGAGGCAGAGGCCGGCGCCAGGAAACCCCCGAGCGACCCCACCGCAACCGGTCCCCATGGCCGCCTCGGACCCGCCGCTCCGCTACCGAAGGAAACCATCGTGAATAGACTGTTCGATCCTGTCCGCCTCGGCCGGCACACTCTGCAGAACCGCCTGGTCATGGCGCCGATGACCCGTTCCCGGGCGCAGTTCGACGGCACCCCGGGCGAGCCGGCCGCCGAGTACTACGCCCAGCGCGCCAGCGTCGGCCTGATCGTCACCGAAGGCACCCAGCCCTCCGCCGACGGACAGGGCTACCTCGCCACGCCGGGCATCTACACCGATGCGCACGTCGCCGGCTGGAGGAGGATCACCGATGCCGTGCATGCCAAGGGCGGCCATGTGTTCGTCCAGCTCATGCACGCCGGGCGCATGTCGCACCCGGACAACACCCCGCACCGGCGCCCGGGCGTCGCGCCTTCGGCCATCGCACCGGGCGCGGGCATGTTCACCGCCTCGGGGATGCAGGACATCCCCGTGCCGCGCGCCCTGGCCACCGCGGAGGTGCGCCAGACCGTCCAGGACTTCCGCCATGCGGCACGCCGGGCGATCGAGGCCGGTGCCGACGGCGTGGAGATCCATGGTGCGAACGCCTACCTGATCCAGCAGTTCTTCGCACCCAGCGCCAATGCGCGCACCGACGCGTATGGCGGCTCCATCGAGAACCGCGCCCGCCTCGCCATCGAGGTCGCCGCCGCCATCGCCGGCGAGATCGGCGCGGAGCGGACGGCGATCCGCCTGTCGCCCGGGACGACGCTGTGGGGCATCGACGAAGGCGCCGAGGGCCCCGGCCTGTACCGCCATCTGGTCGCCGAACTGGACGGGCTGGGGCTGGCCTACGCGCACGTCGTGCACAACGGCGACGAATCGCTGCTGGCCGACATCCGCAAGCTTTGGAAGGGAATGCTGGTCCTGAACCGGCCGGGACGCCCGCGCGCGGACATCGGCACCGACGTGGCGTCGGGGCTGGCCGACCTGGAAGCCTATGGCCAGATGGTGCTGGCGAATCCGGACTTCGTCGCCCGGCTGAAGACCGGTGCGCCCATGAACGAGGCGGATCGCGCCAGCTATTTCGGCGGCACGTCCAAGGGCTATACCGACTATCCCTCGTTGAGGAAAGTCCAGGCCGCCTGACGAGCCGGGCATGGCCTCTCCAGGCCGTGCGGCAGGACGGCTGCCCGGCCCTAGCGCAGCAACGCCGCCGCGGCCCACAGCATCGGCGCCTGCCCGTGCTGGTCGCCGGTCAGGCGCGGGCGCTGGAAGTAGTAGTTCTCCTCGTCGCCCGCATGGTCCGGCCCGCCGGGATGGGAGCCGGGCTTGTAGGCCCACATGCTCACGTCGCGCAGTTCGCCGTCCGGCGTGAGCCGCCCGGCCAGCGCGAGCCAGCCGGCGCGCGCGGCGGGTCCATAGGCACCCGCGTCCAGCCAGCCGTTGCGCACGCCGGTGATCAGGGCGTAGGCGAACATGGCGCTGCCCGAGGTTTCCGCCCAGTTGCGCGGGTCGTCGGAGTCGACGATCTGCTTCCACAGGCCCGTGTCCTCGCCGCTGGCGATCTGGCGGGCCACGAGGCCGCGCATCATCCGCTCGTAGCCGGCGCGGATGGCCGCGTGGTGGATGTGGTCCGGCGGCAGCTCGCGCAGCAGCTCGGTCATGCCGGCCGCGACCCAGCCGTTGCCGCGCGCCCACTTGTGGCGGAAATCGGCGTGGTGGAAGAACAGGCCGTCGTCCTGCTGCAGGGCGTGGAGATATTCCACCATCGCCGCCGCCGCCGTATCCAGGTACTCCGGGTCGCCGGAGGCGCGCCAGGCCTGCACCTGCAGCGCGGTGATCATGAACATGTCGTCGATGGCGAAGCGCTTGTGCGCTTCGATGCGCGCGCGCTGGTGGTCGGCGATGCGCAGGCCTTCGGCGAGCAGGTCGGCGCTGCCTGCCTGCCGCGCGATCTCCAGCGGCACGATGCCGAACACGTTGTCGTCCACGTGCCCGGGGCCGGCGAGCAATTCGGCATGGCTGCCCCGGTACGGCGCATACATCGCGACCAGGGCGTCCAGCAGCGCCCGGTCGTGCAGCAGGCCGGCCACGGCCAGCGACCCGTACCAGGCGCAGGCGAGCTTGTAGTGCGTGGAGCCGGCCGGATCGGCATGGGCGAAGGCCTGCGCCAGCCGGGTCCCCACGTCGGCCGGGTCCGCGCCGGCCGGCCAGCGCCATCGAGCCAGGCGGCTTCCGCGCCGGCGACCTCCGCCTGGCGCGCGGGCGGCGGCATGGGTGCCGGCGCATGGCCCATGCGCGAGGGGCCGCTGCAGGCGGCGGACGTGAGCAGGGCCGGCAACAGCCAGCCAAGAGAGGCGGATGGACGCATCGCGCTTCACCTTCCCATCGTAATCTTGCCGGTGGAGCCGGCGGCGGCCCGGCGCGTGCCGGGCACGGTGGCGACCTTACTCCCCCGGCACGCCCAGCACCGCCTCCAGCGCCGGCTTGGGTGCGCGCTGGCGGTCGAACAGCAGGGTGTAGTTGGTCCGGCCGGGGATCGGGTAGTCGTTCTTCCACGACATGCCGTCGTCCACGCCCCAGACGGCGACGCGGTGCAGCTTGTCGCGGCGGCCGTGGAAGATGCGGAACAACTCGGCGTAGCGGTCGGCGAGCTGCCGCTGCACCTGGGGCGGCAGGCCGTCGCGGTACGGGTCGAGGAACTTCTTGAACTCCGGCAACTGGAACTGCGGGTGCGACATGCCGGTGCCGATGATCTGACCTTCGCGGGTCAGCGGCAGCACGTCCACGTCCAGCTCGGTGATCATCACCTTCACCCCGAGCGCGGCGTACGCGTCGATCGCCGCCTCGATGTCGCCGGTGGATGGGTAGTTCAGGCCCCAGTGGCCCTGCATGCCGATGCCGTCGATGCGGATGCCGTGGGCCTGCAGCATCTTCACCATGCGCACGATGCCGTCGCGCTTCTCCGGACGCCAGGCGTTGAAATCGTTGTAGTACAGCTCGGCGTCCGGCGCGTATTGGTGGGCGAAGCGGAACGCCTGGCGCACCAGTTCGTCGCCGTCGCCGATGCCCGCGACCCACTTGGTATCGCGGTACTGGCCGTCCTCGCCGATCTGCTCGTTGACCACGTCCCAGGCGTGGATGCGCCCGGCGTAGCGGCCGGCGACCTTCTCGATGTATTCGCGCATGCGTTCGATCAGGGCCTGGCGGCCCACCGGCGTGCCGTCGGCCCGGACGAAGAACCAGTCCGGGGTCTGGTTGTGCCAGACCAGGGTGTGGCCGACGATGAACATGCCGTGCTTCCGGCCGAACTCGACGAAGGCGTCGGCATCGGCGAAGTCGTACACGCCCGGCCTCGGGTTCAACACCTCGGCCTTCATCGCGTTCTCGGCGGTGATGGCGTTGAAGTGCGCCGGCACCAGCGCCTGCGATGCCGCGTCCTGGCCGGAGACGATCCGGGTGTTGACCGCGGTGCCGAGCAGGAAGTCCCCGGCATAGGCCTGCTTGAGGCTGGCGCGCGAGGCGCTTGCGGCCGGCTGGCCGGTCGATGCATCGGCCGGGGCCGGCGCCTGGCCGTGGCCGGTGGATGCAAGCCCGGCCAGGAGCGCCAGGGCCGTCAACTGGGTCATGCGATGCTTGGTCATGGTGAGTCCTCGAGCTGTGAGCAGCCATGGCGCCGTGCCTTGGCCGCCCAGGACAACGCGCCGTCGATCATCTGCAGGTGCAACGGCTCGGCGTAGGTCCGCGCCTCGTGGCCGAGCGCGGAATAGAAGACCCGGCCCTGCCCGATGCAGCGCGTCCACACGATGGGATGGTCGCCCATGCGTTGCTCGGGCGCCGGTGCGTAGCTGTCCTCGTCCAGGCGCGCCAGGACCCGGGTGCCGTGGCCGGAGGGAACCCGGTCGAACGCGTACCACTCGTCCCGCCGCCGCCAGCGTTCCGGCAATGCGCGCATCGCCGGGTGCGCGCGGTCGCCGACCAGCACCACGGCGTCCTGGAACTGTTTCGGTTTGGAAGTGTGGCCGATGAACTGCGCCCCGAGCACGGTCTCCACGTACCATTCCCAGTCGTAGCGGGGGTCGCCGCCGGCGCCGTGCAGCGCCACCAGCCCGCCGCCCTGCTCGATCCATCGGCGGAACGCCTGGCGCTGGTCGGCGGAGAAGAGGTTGCCGCTGGTGCTGTTGAGGACGACGACGTCGAACCTGGCCAGCGCCTGCGGGTTGAACACCGCGGCGTTCTCGCTGACGAAGCCGTCCCAGCCCTTCGCCGCTGTCATCGCCGAAAGCGCGGCGTTGGCCGCCTGGATCTGCGCGTCGTCGCGGAAGCCGTTGGTCTTGGAGAAGATCAGCACCGCGTGCTCGCCGGCGAAGTCGGGCAGCGCCGGCGGCACCGTGTCCATCACCGGCGCCGGCCAGTAGCGCGGGTCCTTGACGTACGGGGCGGGCGCCGGCTCGGCCGGCTGCGCCGCATGCGAGGCCACGGGCGCCACCACGCCGGCAAGCGCCGCGTGGCACAGGAGGATGGCGAGCGATCGCGGGAGCTTCATGCGGGCCTCCTGGTCATGTGTCCGGGGCTACGGGCCGCTTCCGACGTGCAAGGTCACGGCGGCATCCTGGAGCGCATCGGACTGCGCGCGCAAGGTGGCGGTGCCGGACCGCCCGCGCAGACCGCGCACGATCACCAGCGCCATGCCGCTGAACGCGGCGCGTTCGTGCGACGGGAAGGCGGTCATGTCGGTGGAGTCGCCGTTGTCGGTGGCGACGATCTCGGCCGGGCCCTCGACGCTGAAGCGGATGCGGTTGGCGGCGGTCGGCACGGGCCGCCCGTCCGCGTCCAGCACCCGCACCGTCACGAAGGACAGGTCGCGCCCGTCGCCGGCGATCCGGTCGCGGTCCGCCACGGCGTCCAGCCTGGCCGGTGCGCCGGCGGTGCGCACGGCCGCGTCGGCCCACGGCTGGCCGCCGCGCCAGGCCTGCACGCGCAGCTCGCCGGGCCGGTACTTCACCGCGTCCCAGCGCAGGCGGTACTCGTACGGGCCCTTCCTCTTCCTGCCCTGGGAGACGCCGTTGACGAACAGCTCGGCCTCGTCGCCGGAGGTGAACACGTGCACCGGCGTGACCTGGCCCTCGCGGCCGGGCCACGTCCAGTGCGGCAGGATGTGCGCCATCGGCAGGTCCGGTCGCCAGCGCGACTGGTAGAGGAAGTAGCGGTCCTTGGGGAAGCCGGCCAGGTCGACGATGCCGCTGTAGGAACTGCGCGAGTCGTAATACGGGGTCGGCTCGCCCAGGTAGTCGAAGCCGTTCCAGACAAACTCGCCGGCCACGTAGGGGTGCCGGTCGAGGGTGGCGAACACCTTGTCCGCGCTGGAGCCGAAATCCACCGCGTGCAATTCGTAGCCGCTGACCTGGCGCAGGGACGAATCGCCGCCCTGCCCGTCGCGCACCGGCGCGCTGGCCAGCGGCGAGACCGGGAACAGGTAGATGCCGCGGCTGCTGAAGGCCGAGGCGGTCTCGCTGCCGAAGATCACCTTGTCCGGGAACGCGGCGCGGAACGCCGGGTACGACGGCGGCGTGCGGATGCGCTCGGTGCCCTCGAACTCGGGCTCCTGGCGGATGCCCTCGCCCTGGTAGTTGAGGTTGATCACGTCGAAGGCGGCGGGGAAGGGCATGTCCGCCTTGGCCCAGTTCATCGACGCGGTGGTCGGGCGGGTCGGGTCCTCCTCGTGGGCGATGGCGGCCAGGCGCCGGCCGATGGCCGCGCCTTCTTCGCCGTCGTACTGCTCGCCGACCTCGTTGCCCACGCTCCACAGGATCACCGAGGGGTGGTTGCGGTCGCGGCGGATCATCGCGCGCAGGTCGGCCTCGTGCCAATCCGGGAAGACCAGGTGGAAGTCGAGCGGGGTCTTCTTCTTCTCCCAGGAATCGAACATCTCGTCGACCACCAGGAACCCCATGCGGTCGGTCAGTTCCAGCAACTGCGGGTCGGGCGGGTTGTGCGCCATGCGGATCGCGTTGACGCCCATGCCGCGCAGGATCTCCAGTTGCCGCTCGGCCGCGCGCACGTTGAACGCCGCGCCCAGCGCGCCCAGGTCGTGGTGCTGGTTCACGCCGCGCAGCGGGACGTGCTCGCCGTTGACCACCACGCCGCGGTCCGGGTCCCACCGCACGTCGCGGATGCCGAAGCGGGTGTGGTAGCGGTCGATCACGCGGCCCTCGCGGGCCAGGGTGGTGACCGCCACGTAGCGGTTGGGCCGCTGGCCCGGCGGCGGGCCCCACAGGCGCGGATGGTCGATGCGCGCGCCCGAGGCGACCGTGGTGCTGCCGCCGGCCACCACGTCCACGGTGAGCGGCGGGATCCGCGCCACCGCCGTGCCCGTCGCCGCGCCGGAGGCATCGAGCGCGAAGAACTCGGTTTCCACCCGGGTGCGCGCCACGGCATCGGAGGCGTTGTCGATCCGCACGCGCAGGTGCACGGTGGCCGCGCGCTCGGAGACCTCGGGCGTGGCGACGTAGGTGCCCCATTGCGCCACGTGCACCGGATCGGCCACGGTCAGCCACACGTCGCGGTACAGGCCGCCGCCGGGATACCAGCGCGCCGACTCGGGCGGGTTGTCCAGGCGGATGGCGAGCTGGTTGCGGCCGCCGAACCGCACGTAGGGGGTCAGGTCCACGCGCCAGGAGTTGTAGCCGTAGGGCCAGCCGCCGACCAGGTTGCCGTTGAGCCAGACCGTGGCGTAGGACATCGCGCCGTCCAGATCGAGGAACACCGAGCGGCCGCCTTCTTCGGCGGAGATGTCGAGCGCGCGCCGGTACCAGCCGATGCCCCAACTGGGCAGGCGTCCCATGCCGCCGTAGGGGCCTTCGACGATGAACGGCCCGGCGATGGCCCAGTCGTGCGGCAGCGCCACCGGTTCCCAGCCGCTGTCGTCGAAGTCGGCCCGCAGGAACGCCACGTCGCCGCCCGGAGGATCGCCTTCCGGCCGCCGGTGGCGCTTGTCCGGCGGCAGCAGCGGGTTGGCGGTGGGCAGGATCCACGGCTTGAGCACGGTGCGGCCGGCCTGCACCTTCACCGCGTCGTCCGGCCGCGCGTCGGCGACCTTGCCGTCGGCGCTGCGGACCACTTCCGGGCGCGCGTCGTAGTCCAGGCGGCCGTCCACGCCCGGCGGGTCGCCGCGGTGGAAGCGCCAGCCGTCGTCCAGGCGGATGCGCTCGCGCGCGGCGGCGGGCTCGGCGGCGAACGCCGGCGCCAGGGCCGCCAGCCCCAGCAACAACACGATGCGCAGGCTCATAGCCGATAGGCCTCCTTGGGCAGGCGGTAGGCGAGGTCGGCCGCCACTTCGGCGGCCTCGTCCTCGTCGATGCGGTGCTCGGCCGCCAGCCTGGCCAGCACCGCGCAGTCGATGCGGCGGGCCACGTCGTGGCGCGCCGGGATCGAGAGGAAGGCGCGGGTGTCGTCGTTGAAGCCGACGGTGTTGTAGAAGCCGGCGGTGCTCAGGGTCTGCTCGCGGAAGCGCCACATGCCCTCGGGCGAATCGTGGAACCACCAGGCCGGTCCGAGGAACAGGCACGGCCAGTGCCCGGCCAGCGGGCCCAGCTCGCGTGCGTAGGTGCTCTCGTCCAGGGTGAACAGGATCAGCCTGAACGTGGGCTCGTTGCCGTAGCGGTCCAGCAGCGGCTTGAGCGCGCGCACGTATTCGGTGCGCAGCGGGATGTCGGCGCCCTTGTCGCGGCCGTAGCGCTCGAACAGGCCACGGTTGTGGTTGCGGAAGCAGCCGGGATGGATCTGCATCACCAGGCCGTCGTCCAGGCTCATCCCGGCCATTTCGGTCAGCACCTGGGCGCGGAACAGCTCGGCATCGGCGGCGTCGAAGGCGCCGGAGACGATCTTCGCGAACAGGGCCCGGGCCTGCGCCGGCGGCAGGTCGGCGGTGGCGCAACTGGGGTGACCGTGGTCGGTCGAGGTGGCGCCCATCGACTTGAAGAAGGCGCGGCGCTGGCGATGCGCGCGCAGGTAGCCGTCCCAGTCGTACACGTCCTCGCCGGTGATCTCACCGAAGCGGCGCAGCGCGCCGGTGAACTGCTCGTGCTCCGGGTCCACCACCGGGTCCGGCCGGTAGGCGGTGACCACCTTGCCCTTCCAGCCGCTGTCGCGGATCGCGGCGTGGTGGGCCAGGTCGTCCAGCGGCCCCTCGGTGGTGGCGATCACCTCGATGCCGAAGCGCTCGAACAGCGCGCGCGGGCGGAAGCCGGGCGTCTGCAGCGCCTGGGTGATGGTGTCGTAGTAGGTGTCGGCGGTGCCCGCGTCCAGCCGCTGGCGCAGGCCGAACACCTCGTGGAAGACATGGTCCAGCCACATCGACGAGGGCGTGCCGCGGAACAGGTGGACGTTGCGGGCGAACACCTGCCAGGCCGCGCGCGGATCGACCTGCGCGCGCGAGCCGTCGGCGCGCGGAATGCCCAGCGCGTCCAGCGGCACGCCCTGGCTGTAGAGCATGCGGAACACGTAGTGGTCGGGCACCAGCAGCAGTTCGGTGGCGTTGGCGAAGGCCTCGTTGCCGGCGAACCAGGCCGGATCGGTATGCCCGTGCGGGCTGACGATGGGCAGCCGTGCCACGTGCGCATACAGGCGCCGGGCGATGGTGCGCTGGGTCGGGTCGGACGGGAACAGGCGGTCCTCGTGCAGGACCAGCGGTTTGGCTTGGGCGTTCATGGCGATGAGCTACTGCGGATGCGTGGATCGGATTGTGGATGAAGACGATGCCGTGCCACAGCGCGGCAGGGCGTCGCCCGCAAGGAGCCGCCGCGCCCGCCGGTGCGGGTCGCGGCGTCGCAAGGGTTCAGCGGCGCGGGCCTGCCGGCGTGGCGCGATGGCCGGTGCCGCGCGCGATACCGGGAAAGCCGCCGGTGCCGGTCAGGGCCGCGGGCGCCCGCGGCGGCGCAGTGAACGCGGCCCACGCGTGGAAGGCCGTCGCGGCGTTGCCGTCGCCTGCCGTCGCTGCGCGCGGCGGCGCGCGGGTCAGCACGGCGCCTGCCGCCCGTGCAGGGAGGGGCACGGACACCCGCCGCGCGCGGCGGGCATGTCGTGCGTGACTGTCTTCTCCGTGGAGCGGTGCGCGCAGGTCATGCCTGCGCACGCGGGGTTTCCAGTTGCGCCGGCGCCAGCTTGGGCGACAGCAGGTGCACCACCGCCAGCGCGAACAGGTACGCCGAGCTGGCCATCAGGAACACCGGCACGTAGCTGCCGGTGGTCTCCAGCAGGAAGCCGGTGAAGGTGGCGATCAGCATGCCGCCGACCGCGCCGGCGAAGCCGCCCAGGCCGACGACCGAGGCCACGGCCTGGCGCGGGAACATGTCCGACGGCAGGGTCAGCACGTTCGCCGACCAGCCCTGGTGTCCTGCGGTGGCCAGGCCGATCAGCGCCACCGCCACCCACATGTTGTCCGCGCGCGCGGCGAAGATGATGGGTACCACGCACAGCCCGCACACCAGCATGGCGCCCTTGCGCGCGCGGTTGACGCTCCAGCCGCGCTTGATCAGGCGCCCGGCCAGCCAGCCGCCGCCGATGCTGCCCACGTCGGCGGCCAGGAAGATGATCACCAGCGGCAGGCCCAGGCCCAGCAGGCTCAGCCCGTACTCGGCATGCAGGAACTTGGGCAGCCAGAACAGGAAGAACCACCAGATCGGATCGGTGAGGAACTTGGCGGCGACGAAGGTCCAGGCCTGGCGGTGGCGCAGGATCTGCAGCCACGGCACCTTGACCGATGGTTCGGCCGGATCGCTGCGGATGTGCGCCAGCTCGGCGGCCGACAGCTTGGGCTGTTCCTCCGGGGTGCGGTAGAGCACCAGCCAGGTGACCAGCCAGGTGGCGCTGAGCACGCCGGTGAACAGGAACGCGGCCTGCCAGCCCCAAGTCACCGCGATCACCGGCACCAGCAGCGGGGCGACGATGGCGCCGATGTTGGAGCCGGAATTGAAGATACCGGTGGCCAGCGCGCGCTCGCGGCGCGGGAACCACTCGGCCACGGTCTTGAGCGCGGCGGGGAAGTTGCCGGCCTCGCCCAGGCCCAGCATGAAGCGCGCCAGCATGAAGCCGCCGACGGTGGCGGCCAGCGAATGGCCCATCGCCGCCAGGCTCCAGATGCTGATGGCGATGGCGTAGCCCAGGCGGGTGCCCAGCTTGTCGATGATCGCGCCGGTGCACAGCAGGCCGATCGCGTAGGCGGCCTGGAAGGCGGTGACGATGTAGCCGTACTCGATTTCGTTCCAGCCGATCTCGTCCTGCAGGAACGGCGCCAGCACGCCCAGGACCTGCCGGTCGATGTAGTTGATGGTGGTGGCCGCCAGCAGCAGTGCGCAGATGCGCCAGCGGTAGCCGCCGACGCGGCCGGTGGCGGGGACCGGGGCCGCGCTCATCCGCGGCTCCCGGCGCGGCGCGGCGTGCTGCTTTGCAGCATCCAAGCGGCGTTCTTGCATTGCAGCATGACGGTGCCTCCCCACGCCTGCGGCTGTTTGGTTGATATCGCTATCATTAGCACAGCCGGAAGGTCACGGCCAGGGATACCCGGCGGGCGTTTGTGGAATGGCAGCGCTGTCATTCGATATCCCTCGATTCCCCGGGTAAAACGCCGATTTCCGCGATGCGGTGCAGCATGGATGCGATGCGCTCCAGGCCGCTTGCGCAGCCGCGATTGAGAGCGCTACCATCCGGCGGCCTGCCGCATATGGCGGGTCGGGTCCCGGTGACCCATCGCTTGCCGCAACAGCAGCGACGCCGCAACAAGCCACAAAAAAAGCAGCACGACAAAAAGCAGAAAGCAAAAGCAACAACAAGAAAGCGACGAGAAGCACCACTCACACATAGTCCACTCCGCCGGCCATTCCGGCCTGCGGAACCGTCACCTGAATTGGGAGGGAGAACGGTGAAGAAGAATCTTTGCAAGACAGAACTGTCGCGTGCGCTGGGCATGCTGTGCCTGGCCATGGCCAGCGGCGCGGTATTCGCACAGGAAGCCGCACCGCAGACCGCCGGAGAAGAGGCGGTGCAACTGGATACCGTGACGGTACGCGGTTTCCGCCAGAGCCTGCAGTACTCGACCGAAGCCAAGCGCGATGCTACCGGTTTCACCGACTCGATCTTCTCCGAGGACATCGGCAAGTTCCCGGACCTGAACATCGCCGAGTCGCTCAACCGCATCCCCGGCATCCAGCTCGATCGCGACGTCAACGGCGAAGGCCTGAACGTGGCCATCCGCGGCCTGCCCAGCAGCTTCACCAAGACCCTGATCAACGGCGGCGATGCCTACACCGCTTCGATCGGCCTCAATCGCGGCAACCAGAACCGCGAGGTGGACCTGAACCTGTTCCCCACCGAGTTCTTCAACAAGCTGACGGTGTACAAGTCGCCGCAGGCCAGCCTGCCCGAGGGCGGCATCTCCGGCGTGGTCGACATGCGCAGCGTGCGCCCGTTCGACAACCCCGGCACCCACGTCAGCTACGCCGCGCAACTGGACCACAACAGCATCGGCGAGAAGATCAGCCCGCGCGGTTCGCTGATCGGTAGCTGGACCAACGACGAAGGCACCTTCGGCGCCCTGCTGGGTGTGTCCTCGGTGCGCACCAAGCTGTCCGTGCGCGGCTGGGAGTCGGTGGGCTGGATGAACCCGGGCCTGAACGAAGTCCAGTGCGGTATCGGCACCTCGCTGACCAACAGGCCGGCCTCGTGCAACCCGGGCGGCGGCGGCAGCCTGCAGATGCCGGACACCGTGCCCAACAATGCCTCCACCATCGCGGCCGGATTGACACCGGGGGACGTAATCGACGCCGACTGGCTGATGGCGCAGAACCCGGGCCTGGGCATCGGCCAGATCACCGAGGCGCTGTTCCCGCGCCTGGGCCGTCCGGTGGACATGTCCGGCGAGCGCGACCGCGACGCGGTGATCGGCTCGGTCGAATGGCGTCCCAGCGACACCATGCACTTCTACCTGGATGCGATGTACTCCACCGCCGAGTACAGCAACAGCCGCATCGACATGAACCTGGTCGGCCGCACCTTCGGCCCCAGCGGCTTCATCCCGCTGGACATGCAACTGGACAGCAACAACGTGGTCACCAGCGCCACGCTGACCAATGCCCAGTTCTTCCTGGAGGCGCGCCCGTACCGCGACGAGGTGCAGTACTGGAACGTGAACCCGGGCGCCACCTTCTGGTTCGGCGACGCCCAGGACGTGCGCCTGGACGTGCAGGGCACCTGGAGCCGTAGCTGGTTCTTCCGCGAGTCCCCGACCATCCTGGTCACCTCGCCGTTCACCACGCTCGAGTACACCAACAACGGGCAGCCCACCTGGACCACCGGTGGACTGGACCTCAACGACCCGAACGCCGGCTGGAGCTGGGCGGGCGGCCGCGTCAACCTCAACAACGAGAAGCGCGTCACCGAGGCCGGCCGCCTGCGCGCCGACCTGCAGTTCGGCGACGACCGCAACAACGTCAAGGTCGGCGTGGCGTACGACAACTTCCGCCGCACCATCGTCGGCTTCGACAACAGCGGCGCCTGGCAGACCAACGTCCTGGCCACCCTGTCCGACAGCCAGCTCGCGTCCTACCTGCGCCCGGGCCCGTACGGCTTCATCACCGCCGACTACGCCGCGTTCATGAGGGACACCGACTACGCCACCTACTTCGCCAACGCGCCCGAGTCCAACACCTCGGCCTCGGTCGGTGCCGCTTCCGGCGGCGTCGAGGAGAAGAACCTGGCGGCCTACATCGAGTTCAACGGCACCAACGAGATCTGGAACCGCGAGCTGCGCTTCAACGCCGGCCTGCGCTGGATCGACACCGACCAGACCATCAGCGGCCCGGTGTCCCTGGGCGGCGAGCGCGTGTGGCAGGAGCTGGACGGCACGTACAACGAGTGGCTGCCGTCGTTCAGCGCGGCATGGGACGTGGCCGACGACGTGGTCCTGCGCATGGCCGCCTCGCGTACCCTGACCCGCCCGAACCCGCGTTCGATGCTGCCGGCGACTACCTTCTCCGATCCGTCGGCGGAGATCGCCAACCAGGGCAACCCGAACCTGTCGCCGTACCTGTCCACCAACTTCGACTTCGGCGCGGAGTGGTACACCGGCAACGAGGGCATGCTGGCGTTGAGCCTGTTCAACAAGCGGATCGAGGGCTACACCTACGAGGGCATCAACCGGATTCCGTTCAGCCGCCTGGGCATCCCGCTCAGCGCGCTGACCGACGGCCAGCGCGCCGCGCTGGAAGCCAACGGCGGCCAGGACGCCTTGATCGGCGTGCGCCAGCAGGTCAACGCCGACGCCACCCTGGACATCCGCGGTTGGGAGGCGATCTGGGTGCAGCCGCTGAACTTCGTGTTCGACGGCCTGGGCTTCATGGCCAACTACACCCACATCGACCTCAAGCCGGTCGGCCAGGAAGCGGACCAGTTGGCGGGCAACCTGTTCGGCATCGCCCCGGTGATGTGGAACGCGACCCTGTACTGGGAGAAGAACGACGCGGCGGTGCGCCTGTCCTACAACTGGACCGAGGGTTCGGCCCAGCGCGCGAGGGGCAACAACGAGGGCGGCATCGTCTACGGCCAGTTCTTCGGCGAAGACCGCGGCCAGCTCGACCTGTCGGCCAGCTACAGCTTCCGCAACCTGCCGACCAAGCCGCAGTTGACGCTCAACGTGATCAACATCACCGACGAGCCGATCCGCAACTACCTGTCGTTCAAGAACGTCCCGGGCGATATCTACGAGCCGGGCGTGACCGTTATGCTGGGAGTCCGCGGCAGCTTCTGAGCCGATGCGATCACCAGGTGACACCCGCGGCCCGTTCCGGTACATCGTACCGGGCGGGCCGTGGTTTTGAGGGGTGTCCCATGCCGGACACGCAACCAGCGAACAGGGGAGTGGGGCGCTAATGAACGCGAATACCGAAAGACTGACCGTAGTGGAGAAGGTGGGCTACAGCCTGGGCGACCTGGCGGCCAACCTGATCTTCCAGACGCTGGTGACGTTCCTGGCGTTCTTCTACACGGACATCTACCGCATCCCCGCCGGCACCGCGGCCACGATCATCTTCGTCGTCGGCCTGCTGGGCGCGTTCGTGTTCACCCCGCTGGTGGCGGTGCTGGCGGACCGCACCAATACCCGCTGGGGCAAATTCCGGCCGTGGATCCTGTGGACGGCGGTGCCGTTCGGCGTCCTGGCCCTGCTGGCCTTCAGCACGCCGGACCTGGGCGAGCGCGGCAAGGTCTTCTACGCGGCCGCCACCTACACCTTGCTGGTGCTGGTGTACGCGGCCAACAACCTCCCGTATTCGGCGCTCAGCGGCGTGCTCACCGGCAACATGGCCCAGCGCAACAGCCTGTCGTCGTACCGCTTCGTGGCGGTGATGGTGGCCCAGTTGGTGGTGCAGTCGCTGCTGCTGCCGCTGGTGCTGATCCTGGGCGACGGCGACCGGGTGCAGGGCTTCCACAACACGATGCTGCTGTTCGCGGCGGTCGGCACGGTGTTCTTCCTGATCACCTTCTCCACCACTCGCGAGCGCGTGGTGCCGACGCAGGAGCAGAAGTCCAGCATCCGCCAGGACCTGGCCGACCTGGGCCGCAACCGGCCGTGGGTGGTGGTACTGCTGGTGACCATCCTCGTGTTCACCACCCTGTCTTTGAAGGGCGGCACCTATGTCTACTACTTCCAGTACTACCTGGACGAGGCGGCGATGGCCGGGTTCCTCCAGGACGTGGGCTTCAACGGCCTCATCGCGGGCCTGAATTCGCTGCTCACCGGCATCGGCCTGACCGGGTTCCAGTGGCCGGAGGACGCGACCACCTCGGCCTTCAGCCTGTTCAATGCCGGCGGCATCATCTTCATGATCGTGGGCATCGGCTTTTCCAAGAAGCTGGCCGACCGCTTCGGCAAGCGCGACGTCTACGGCGTGTTCCTGTTCATCGCCACGCTGTTCATGCTCGCCTTCTACCTGTTTCCGCCGGACCGCATCGGCCTGGTGTTCGGTGCCCAGATCCTGCACGGCTTCTTCTACGGCATCACCATCCCGCTGCTGTGGGCGATGGTGGCCGACGTGGCCGACTACTCGGAGTGGAAGAACAACCGCCGCGCCACCGCCATCATCTTCTCGGCCATCCTGTGCGGGCTGAAGGTGGGCCTGAGCGTGGGCGGCGCGCTGGTGGCCGGCATCCTCGCCCACCACGCATACGACGCCAACCTGGAGGCGCAGTCGCCGGAGGCGGTGGCCGGCATCCGCCTGGCGGTGAGCGTGTACTGCTCGATCCCGTTCCTGATCGCCGCCTGCCTGCTGTTCTTCTACAAGATCAACAAGCCGATGGAATCGCGAATCGAACGCGAACTGGCCGAGCGTCGCGCCGGCCAGCCCGCCTGACCCCTGGCCAAGCAAACGGAGTACCCCACATGGCAGACCAGGAATACACCGAAGCCGACCTGAAGGCATTGGCCGACAAGGCCATCTCCAAGCCGCTGGTCACCCACATCTATACCGCCGACCCGTCGGCGCACGTGTTCGAGGGCAAGGTCTACGTCTACCCCTCGCACGACGTCGAGGGCGGCGTGGCCTTCGACGACGACGGCGGCCACTTCCAGATGCAGGACTACCACGTCCTGCGCCAGGACTCGCCGCAGTCGCCCGCGGTCGACTGCGGGCTGGCCCTGCACGTGAAGGACGTGCCCTGGGCCGCCGGGCAGATGTGGGCCCCGGACGCGGCCACCAAGGACGGCAAGTACTACCTGTACTTCCCGGCCAAGCGCGCCGACGGCATCTTCCAGATCGGCGTGGCGGTGGGCGACCGCCCGGAAGGCCCGTTCGCGGCCGAGCCCGAGCCCATCGCCGGCAGCTACTCGATCGACCCGGCGGTGTTCGCCGACGACGACGGCGAGCACTACATGTACTTCGGCGGCATCTGGGGCGGGCAACTGCAGAAGTACCGCGACAACCGCTACGACGCCGCGCACGAGGAGCCAGCCGACGACGAGCCGGCGCTCGGCCCGAAGGTGGCGCGCCTGAGCGCGGACATGAAGCGGTTCGCCGAGGCCCCGCGCGAGGTGCTCATCGTGGACGAGGCCGGCGAACCGCTGCGGGCCGGCGACCACGACCGCCGCTATTTCGAAGGCCCGTGGATGCACAAGTACCAGGGCCGGTACTACCTGTCCTATTCCACCGGCGACACCCACCTGCTGTGCTACGCCACCAGCGACGACCCCTATGGGCCGTTCGTGTACCAGGGCGTGATCCTGACCCCGGTGGTGGGCTGGACCACGCACCACTCCATCGTCGAGTTCGAAGGCCGCTGGTGGCTGTACTACCACGACGCCATCCTCTCCGGCGGCGTCACCCACCTGCGCTCGGCCAAGGTGGCCGAGCTGCACTACGACGCCGACGGCCGCTTCAAGACCCTGCATCCCTATGGCCAGTGACGCCCACGCGCCGGCGGCCGGCGTCGACCCCACCTCGCCGCTGGCGCCCGGCCCGCTGCTGACCCTGGCCGACGGGGCGCTGTCGGTGGACATCGCGCCGGCGGCGGGCGGGCGCATCGCCCAGATCCGCTGCGACGGCATCGAGCAGCTCGTCGGCCACGGCGAACACGGCTCGACCGCGGCGATCGCGTGGGGCGCCTACCCGATGGTGCCGTGGTGCGGGCGCATCCGCGACGGCCGCTTCCGGTTCGAGGGCCGGGACTACGCGCTCCCGGCCAACCTGGGGCCGCATGCCATCCACGGCGTCGGCTACCTGATGCCCTGGCAGGTGACCGGGCAGTCGCCGCGGCACGTGGAACTGGAACTGGCGATGCCCAGCGACCACCGCTGGCCGTTCGGCGGCATCGCGCGCCAGCGCATCGAGCTGGACGGGCGCCGGCTGGTCATGGACCTCTCGGCCACCGCGACCGGGCAGGCGATGCCGGTGACCCTGGGCTGGCACCCGTGGTTCCGCAAGCCCGAGCGACTGGAATTCCATCCCGAGGCGATGTACCCGCGCGACGCCGGCAACATCACCGTGCTGCCGCCGGGCGAACTGCGCCCCGGCCCGTGGGACGACTGCTTCGTCAACCGCCGCGAGGTGGTGGTGCATCGCGGCGGGCAGCGCATCCGCCTGAATTCCGAGTGCAGCGACTGGGTGGTGTACGACGAGCCGGCCTTCGCCACCTGCGTCGAGCCGCAGACGGCCATGCCCGACGGTTTCAACCTGGCGCCGGAGCGCATGCTGCGGCCGGGCCAGACCGCCGCGGCGCGTTACGTGATGGAGTGGGACTGAGGGCCGCTTGCCGGTGCAGGCACCGGCCGCGACGCCCGGCTGCCGCGCGGCTCAATCCTCCAGCAGCGCCTGGATCGCGGCGAAGCTGGCCGTGGCGCGTTCCTTCCTGCGCGCGGCGTCGGCCACCGGGTCGGCGCCGTCGCGCTGCAGCTCGGCTGCCGGCAGCTCGTCGAGGAAGCGGCTGGGCTTGAGCCGCACCTTCTCGCGGAAGCGCTGGGTCTGGCGGCTGTAGCTCAGCCACAACTGGGTCTTGGCCCGGGTGATGCCCACGTACATCAGGCGCCGCTCCTCCTCCAGCGAGCCTTCCTCCAGCGCGGCCTCGTGGGGCAGGGTGCCGTCCTCGCAGCCGACGATGAACACGTAGCCGAACTCCAGGCCCTTGGCCGCGTGCAGGCTCATCAGCCGCACCTGGTTACCGCCGTCGTCCTTGTCGTTGCGCGACAGCAGCGCCAGTTGCGCGGCCAGGTCGCCGGCGCTGGCCCCGCGCGGGCCGCCCTCGAACCATTCGGCCAGCTCGTCCAGGTTGGCGCGGCGGCGCTGGAACGAGGCCTCGTCCTTGCACTGGCCGCGCAGGTCGGCCAGCAGGCCGGACTTGTCGGCCAGCCGCCGCACCAGGTCGGCGGCGCTGAGCTGGCCGGCGTGGCCGCGCAGGTCGGCGATGATGTCGTTGAACGCGCCCAGGCCGTTGGCCGCGCGCGGCGGGAGCTGCTGCAGCGCGCCCAGCGACTGCGCAGCGCGCGACATCGGCATGTGCCTGCCGGCGGCCAGTTCGGCCAGCTTCGCCAGCGAGGTGGCGCCGACCTCGCGCCTGGGCGACTGCACCGCGCGCAGGAAGGCCGCATCGTCCTCCGGGTTGGCGATCACCCGCAGCCAGGACAGGGCGTCTTTCACCTCCTGCCGTTCCAGGAAGGCGGTGCCGCCGGTGAGGTGGTAGGGCACGCGCAGCAGTTGCAGCGCTTTCTCCAGCGGCCGCGACTGGTGGTTGCCGCGGAACAGGATGCAGAACTCGCTCCACGGCACCTGCTTGCTGGTGCCCAGGAAGGATATCTCGGCGGCCACCTTTTCGGCCTCGTGCTCGCCGTCGCGGCATTCCCACACGCGGATGCGCTCGCCGTCGGCCTGCTCGCTCCACAGCTTCTTCGGGTGCTGGTGCGGGTTGTGCGCGATCAGCGCGTTGGCCGCGCGCAGCACCCGGTTGGAGCAGCGGTAGTTCTGCTCCAGCTTGACCACCCGCAGCGCGGGGTAGTCGCGCTCCATCTGCTGCAGGTTCTCGGGGTTGGCGCCGCGCCAGGCGTAGATGCTCTGGTCGTCGTCGCCCACGCAGGTGAAGTTGCCGCGCGGGCCGGCGATGGCCTTGAGCAGGCGGTACTGGGCGTCGTTGGTGTCCTGGCACTCGTCCACCAGCAGGTAGCCGATGCGCTCGCGCCAGGCGGACACGATCTGCGCGTCCTGCTCCAGGATCTGCACCGGCAGCCGGATCAGGTCGTCGAAGTCCACCGCGTTGAAGGCGGCCAGCCGTGCCTGGTAGCGGGCGTACAGCCGGGCCGCCTCCATCTCGCGGGTGGAGCGCGCCGCGGCCAGCGCCTGCTCCGGCGACAGGCCGGCGTTCTTCGCGCGCGAGACCAGGTTCTTCGCATCGTCCACCGCGTCGGGCTTGGCGCCCGGCATCAGGTCCTTGACCTGCGCGGCGCTGTCGTCGGCGTCGAAGATGGAGAAGCCGCGCTTCAGGCCGGCGGCGGCGTGCTCGATCTGCAGGAATCTCAGCCCCAGCGCGTGGAAGGTGCAGATGGTCAGCCCTTCGGCCGCCTCGCCCTTGATGCGCCGGGCCACGCGCTCGCGCATCTCCCGGGCCGACTTGTTGGTGAAGGTGATCGCGGCGATGCGCCGGGCCGGATAGCGCCCGGACGCGACCAGGTGGGCGATCTTCTCGACGATGACCCGGGTCTTGCCGCTGCCGGCGCCGGCCAGCACCAGCAGCGGCCCCTGGTCGTGCAGCACCGCGGCGCGTTGTGGGGAATTGAGCAAGGTCGCGAAAGGCAGGCCGGACGGGCGTGCATTCTACCCGGCCCGGCCGTGACGGGATTTCCGGGGCGCACAGGCGGCAGGTGCGGCGGCGGCATTAGAATCCGCGCATGGCCAAGCTCTACTTCTACTATTCGGCGATGAACGCCGGCAAGACCACCACCTTGCTGCAATCGGCGCACAACTACCGCGAGCGCGGCATGCGCACCTTGATCCTGACCCCGCGCCTGGATCACCGCGGCGGCGGCGGTATGGTCGCTTCGCGCATCGGCCTGCGCGCGCAGGGCACCGCCTTCGACCGCGACACCGACCTGGAGCGGCGGGTGGACGCCGACCTGGCCGCGCACGGGCCGCTGCACTGCGTGCTGGTGGACGAGGCCCAGTTCCTGAGCCGCGCGCAGGTGTGGCAGTTGAGCGAGGTGGTGGACCGGCTGGGCATCCCGGTGCTGTGCTATGGCCTGCGCACCGATTTCCGCGGCGAGCTGTTCGAGGGCAGCCAGTACCTGCTGGCCTGGGCCGACGAACTGCAGGAGATCAAGACCATCTGCCACAGCGGCAGCAAGGCGACCATGAACGTGCGCGTGGACGCACAGGGCCGGGCGGTGCGCGACGGCCCGCAGGTGGAGATCGGCGGCAACGAGCGCTACGTCTCGGTCAGCCGCAAGGAGTTCAAGAAGGTGATGCGCGACGAGGGCGCGATCGAAGCGCAGCAGGCGCCGTTGCCGTGAATGCCGGCGACGCAGGGCGCGGGCGGCGGGCGCCGCAGGCTTGCCGTGGCGGCGGCAACAGCCCGGCCGCAGGCGGAGGGGGGGGCGTTGCGGCCTGCGGCCAGATCGGTACCGGCACCCCGCCGGAGCCTGGCCTGCCCTTGGACACGATGCGCGGGGCCGGCGCGCGCCCTTCCAGCGCCGCTTGGCGCGCGGCCGCCGCGATCGTCCTGTCCTTCGCCGCCGGTGCGCTCCCGGCACAGGAACCGCCGGAGCCGGCCGTCTTCCCGGCCCACGACCTGGACGAGGTGCGGGTCACCGCGACGGTGCTGCCCACCGCGGCCATCGAGGCCAGCCAGAACGTGACCGTGCTGCGCCGGGAAGACCTGGA
This sequence comes from Pseudoxanthomonas broegbernensis, assembly GCF_014202435.1. Lineage (GTDB taxonomy): Bacteria > Pseudomonadota > Gammaproteobacteria > Xanthomonadales > Xanthomonadaceae > Pseudoxanthomonas > Pseudoxanthomonas broegbernensis. Next base: position 38,947 of record NZ_JACHGU010000009.1, read on the forward strand.
GGCCTGGCGCGGCCGCAGCCTGGCCGAGGTGCTGGCCGGCCAGGCGGGCCTGATGGTGGACCGCAGCGCGCGCGGCGGCGGCTACGGCGCGCTGTACCTGCGCGGCGCCGACCCCAGCCACGTGGTCGTGCTCGTGGACCACGTGCGCCAGAACGATCCGCTGTCCTCGCGCGGCAGCGCGGTGGACCTGAACACCCTGGCCCTGGAAGAGATCGAGCGCATCGAGATCGTCCGCGGCAACGCCAGTGTGGCCCATGCCGAGGCGGTGGCCGGGCTGGTCCACGTCTTCACCCGGCGCCCGGCCGAGGGCGCCTCGGCCGGCATCGCGGCCGGCGGCGACGGCCTGCGCGCGGTCCGGGCGGGCCTGTCCGGCCAGGGCTGGCGCATCGCCGCCAGCGACCGCGAGGACGGCGATGGCCGCCGCGGTTTCCAGGGCGTGCGCGCCTTCGACGCGGGCTGGGCGCGCGAACTGGGCCAGGCGCTGTCGCTGCGCGCGGCATTTCGCTACGGCGACAGCCGGGGCCGCGGCTTTCCCGACGACAGCGGCGGCCCGCGCCATGCGGTGCTGCGCGAGCTGGACGCGCGCAGCGCGACCACCCGCCAGTTCTCCCTGATGGGCGAATTCCGGCCGGCCGCCGGCACCGTGGAGGCGCAGTGGGCGACGTTCTCGCGCCGGGGCGAGGACAGCTCGCCGGGGGTGGCCGGCGGCCTGCGCGACCCGGCCGGGTTGCCGGCGCTGGCGGCGCGCACCGACTATCGCCGCGACGAGCTGCAGGCCACCTGGCGGCTGCCGCTGGGCGCCGGCGGCGGGCTCGGCGCCGGGGTGCTGCACCAGCGCGAGCGCGGCCGCTACGACGGCCGGATCGACTTCGGCTTCTTCCAGTTGCCGACCGCCTTCGCGATGCAACGCCGCACCGACGCCGCCTTCGCCGAACTGCGCTGGCGGCACGGCCCCTGGACCGCGCAGGGCGGGCTGCGCCACGAGCGCCGCCACGACGCCGGCGCCGGTACCGGCAGCGCCACCCACCCGATGCTGTCGCTGCAGCGTCGCGCGGGCGCGGACGGCGCGCACTGGGGCGCCTCGTTCTCGCGCAGTTCCAAGCCGCCCAGCTTCTACGCCCTGGGCCATCCGCTGGTCGGCAACCCCGGGCTGCGGCCCGAGCGCGCCGAGCAGCGCGAGCTGTACTACGCCAACGCCGACGATGCGGCCTGGCCGAGCCGGTTGACGTTGTTCGCCGCGCGCTACCGCGACCTGGTGGATTTCGACGGCGGGCCGCCGCCGCGGCTGGTCAACCGTGCGCGGATCGAGGCCGAGGGCCTGGAATGGCGCACCCGGCACCACTTCGACAACGACTGGCGACTGAGCTTGGACGGCGCCTGGATGCGGGTGCGCGATCCGCTCGATGGCATCAGGCTGCGCCATCGGCCGCGGCTGCAGGCCGGCGCGGAGCTGGCGGTGCCGTTGGACGGCCGGCACGAGCTGTCCCTGTGGCTGCATCATCTCGGGCGCCGCTTCGATTCATCCATCCCCACCGGCGACCGCTGGCTGGAGCCGGCGACCACGCTCGACCTGGCGTTGCGCCGGCACTGGGGACGGGCCATCGTGCTGCTGGCGCTGGACAACGCGACCGACGCTCGCGACGAGGAGGTCATCGGCCTGGAGGCGCCCGGACGCCGGCTGCGGTTGTCGCTGCAGTGGGACATGTAGGCGCCGGTTCCGGCCGGTGGCGGATGCGCCTGCGCACTATTTTCTTCTTGGCCCCGGAGGCTGCCGCCGACTGAAGCCGGCTCCTGCGGGAAGATCGCAGCGTGTCCGTTTTCGGATAAAGGCGATGGGCGGGCCTCAGTACAGCGTGCGCTGCGCCGGCGGCGGCGGGTTCCACTGGTACAGCCAGGTCTCGGTGAGCGCGCGGCCGCCGCTGCGTAGGTACAGGCGCAGGTCGAGCTGGGCGGTGGAGTCGTCCGGCGGGACCACGTCGAACATCGCGCGGTAGCCGTCGATGGCATGCAGCGGGCGCGCGGAGACCGTCTCCACCCGGCCGCGGCCTGCCTCGACCACCGCCTCGACCGCGGTGCCGGACGCGACCCGCGCGGCCAGCTCGCCGCCGGCGAAATCCACCGCGAAGCGCCAGGAGAAATACTCGCGCTTCTGCCCGACCACTCCGCCCAGGCCGGTGCGGGTGGCCACGCACTCGGCCAGCGGCGGCCGCGCCGGCGCCTGTTCGCCCCAGAACAGGCGGTAGCCGAACAACAGCTCCTGCCCGGCCTGCGGCTTCGCCTCCGGGTTCCAGTAGGCGACGATGTTGTCGAAGGTCTCGTCCACGGTCGGGATCTCGACCAGTTGCACCGTACCCCGGCCCCAGCCGTGCTTGGGTTCCACCCACAGGCTCGGGCGCTTCTCGTAGAACACGCCGTCGTCCTGGTAGTGGCCGAAGTCGCGGTCGCGCTGGAGCAGGCCGAAGCCGCGCGGGTCGGCGTCGGCGAAGGCGTTGAAGCGCAGGTGCTGCGGGTTGCCCAGCGGGCGCCAGATCCATTCGCCGCTGCCGGTGTGCATGGACAGGCCGTCGCTGTCGTGGATCTCCGGGCGCCAGTCCCAGCCCATGCGGCGGTCGTTCTCGCCGGCCTGGTACATGCTGGTGCACGGGGCGATGCCCAGGCGCTCGATCCGCGTGCGCGGGTACAGCGCCGCGTCGACGTCCATCACCAGCGGCTCGCCGCGGGTGATGGCGAAGCGGTAGGCGCCGGCGACGCTGGGCGAGTCCAGCAGCGCGTACACCACCAGCGTCTGCGAGCCCGGTGCCGGCCGTTCCAGCCAGAACGCGGTGAAGTCGGGGAATTCCTCCGGCTGCGGCATGCCGGTGTCGATCGCCAGCCCGCGCGCGGACAGGCCGTACTGCATGCTCGACCCCACCGCGCGGAAGTAGCTCGCGCCCAGGAACGCGGCCCAGTCGCGCTGCAGGTCGTCGGGAGAGTTCAGGCGGAAGCCGGCGAAGCCCAGGTCCTTCGGCAGGCGCCTGCCGGGCACGCCGCTGCGGCCGTAGTCGAACATCGCCGGGTCGTAGGCCAGTTCCTGGGCCTGGCCGCCGGCGATCTCGAACATCCGTACCGGCCGCTTGAAGTACAGCCCCAGGTGGAAGAACCTGGCCTGGAAGCGCGCCTCCGGCAGGTCGGCCCACAGCGCGTGGTCCTGGCGGAAGCCGATCGACTGGTACTGGTCCCAGGTGAGCGAGGCCACGGGCGCGGGCAGCACGTCGCTGCGCGGCGCGTAGTCGCGGCCGGCCAGGGCGCGGGCATGGCCCTTGAGCCAGGCGTAGTCGAACGGATGGCGCCGGCCCAACGGCACCGGCGAGGCGGCGGCCTCCAGCAGCGGCAGGGGCAGGCCGGCGGCGGCAAGCGCGGCGGCGGCGCGGGTCAGGAACTGGCGTCGGTGCATGGGCGAAGGCGGTCGGGACGGGTCGCGCGCCATCTTAAGCATTCCCGCCCGGCGGCCCGTAGAGGCGTGGCACTGGAGAGCGGTGTCGGTTCAGTCGCCGCGGCGGCGGGAGGGCGGGCGACGCCCGACCCTTGCAGGGGCCGGCTTCGGTCGGCGACCGCCATGCGTGCACGCCGATCCCTCTGGCCCCAGGCCCCGTCGCCGGCTGAGTCGGCTCCTGCAAAAAGCGCGGCGCCATGGAGCCGGCATGGACGGCGAGCGCCGGCCGCACCCCTCAGCGCTGGCAGCGCGGGCACCACACGCTGGCGCGCTGGCCGATGCTGGCCTCGCGCAGCGTCGCGCCGCAGGCCGGGCAGGGCAGGCCGCCGCGGCCGTAGACCGACAGCTCCTGCTCGAAGTAGCCCGGCGCGCCGTCCGGGCTGAGGAAGTCGCGCAAGGTGGTGCCGCCGCGGGCGATGGCATGGCGCAGGATCGCGCGCGCCGCCTCGGCCAGGGCGGTGTAGCGGGTGCGCGAGACCTTGCCGGCCGCGCGCAGCGGCGAGATGCCGGCGCGGAACAGGCTCTCCGCGGCGTAGATGTTGCCCACCCCGACCACGATCTTCTGGTCCATCAGGAACGTCTTCACCGGCGCGCTGCGGCCGCGGCTGCGGGCGAACAGCCAGTCGCCGTCGAAGGCGTCCGACAGCGGCTCGGGGCCGAGGCCGCGCAGCAGTTCGTGCTCGCTGCCGGCCGGCTGCCAGAGCAGGCAGCCGAAGCGGCGCGGGTCGGTGAAGCGCAGCACCCGGCCGGAGTCCAGGGCCAGGTCCACGTGGTCGTGCGCGCCCACCGGGGTATCGGCGGGCAGCACCCGCAGCATGCCGGACATGCCCAGGTGCAGCAGCGCGCTGTCGCCCTCGTCGGTGTCCAGCAGCAGGTACTTGGCCCGGCGCCGGACCGCGGCGATGCGCCGGCCGGGCAGGTCGCGCGCGATCTCCGCCGGGATCGGCCAGCGCAGGTCCGGGCGGCGCAGGACCACGCCCGCGACGCGGCGGCCCTCCACGTGCGGGGCCAGGCCGCGGCGGGTGGTCTCGACTTCGGGCAGTTCGGGCATGGCGCGCTCAGCCGGCGGCGGCCAGGTAGTGGGCCTGCCCCTGCGGGCCGGTTTCCCGCCACACCTTGACCGGCCCGTCGAAGGCCCGCGACAGGCGCGCGCCGGTGAGGATCGCCTCGCGCGGGCCGTCGGCCAGCACCCGCCCGCCCTGCATCAGGACCACGCGGCCGATCTGCGGGACGATCTCCTCGATGTGGTGGGTCACCAGCACCAGGGTGACGTCCTGCCGGGCCAGCGCGTCGAGGGTGGCGAGCAGGCGGCCGCGCGCCACCAGGTCCAGGCCGGTGCTCGGCTCGTCCAGCAGCAGCGCCTGCGGCCGGTTGACCAGCGCGCGCGCGATCAGCACCCGGCGCGCCTCGCCGGTGGACAGCTCGGCGTACAGCCGGCCGCGAAGCGGCAGCGCGTGCGCACGCTCCAGCGCCTCGACCGCGCGTTCGCGCTGCTCGTCGGTGACCTCGCGCGACGGCGGGACGACGAAACTGGCGAACAGCCCGCTGAGCACCGCGTCCTCGACGCTCAGCTCGTACATGGCCGCCAGGTTGGCGCCGAAGTCGCCGGTGACGATGCCCAGTTGCGAGCGCAGCCGGTCCACGTGCCAGCGCGCCTGGCCGAACAGGCGCACCGCCGGCGTGCCGTCGGCGCGGGCCAGCGGGTACAGCTCGCGGGTGATCAGCTTGATCAGGGTGGACTTGCCGCAGCCGTTGGGGCCGAGCAGGGCGGTGTGCTGGCCCTGCTCGATGCGCAGGGAGAGTTCGTGCAGGACGCGGACCTGGCCGCGGACGACGCTGGCGCGGTCCAGTTCGATCAGGGGTGGACGCCCGGCGTCCGGCGCGTCCGGAAGGGAAGGGGGTGGCATGCGCGGGGATTTCCTGTGAAGACCGCGCCCCGGATGAACGCCGTGCGCGGCGGCAGGTGAAGTTTGCCGGATCAGGCCCCATCATGTCCCTACGCCGGCGCGGTGGCGTGCCGGCGGATTCCGCCCTTCGCGAGTCATCCGGCCATGCCCGACGCACTGCTCCACTTCCTCACCTCCGGCGTGACCGGCCTGGGCTGGCTCGGCCTGCTGGCGGTGCTGCTGGTGTTCACCCAGTTGACCATCTTCGCGGTGACCCTGTACCTGCACCGCAGCCAGGCGCACCGGGGCGTGGACTTCCATCCGGCGGTCAGCCACTTCTTCCGCTTCTGGACCTGGCTGACCACCTCGATGATCACCCGCGAGTGGGTGGCCATCCATCGCAAGCACCACGCCAAGGTGGAGACCGAGGAGGACCCGCACAGCCCGCAGACCCGCGGCATCGCCAAGGTGTTCTGGGAAGGCGTGGAGCTGTACCGCGAGGCGCGCGCCGACCGCGCCGCGATCGACCAGTACGGCAAGGGCGCGCCGGACGACTGGATCGAGCGCCGCCTCTACACCCCGCACGCCAACCTCGGCCCGAGCGTGCTGCTGTTCGTGAATTTCGGCCTGTTCGGCCTGCCCGGCGTCGCGCTGTGGGCGATCCAGATGGCGTGGATCCCGTTCTGGGCGGCCGGCGTGGTCAACGGCCTGGGCCACTGGTGGGGCTACCGCAACTTCGAGTCGGCCGACACCTCGACCAACCTGACGCCGTGGGCGGTATGGATCGGCGGCGAGGAGCTGCACAACAACCACCACGCGTTCCCGAGTTCGGCGCGCTTCTCGATGCGGCGCTGGGAGCTGGACATCGGCTGGGCCGCGATCAAGGGCCTGGAGAAGCTCGGCCTGGCCCGGGTGCTGCGGGTGGCGCCCAGCCTGGACATCCGCCCCAACATCGCCGTGCCGGACACCGAGACCCTGCGCGCGCTGCTCTCGCACCGCTTCCTGGCCATGACCGACTACCAGCGCAACGTGCTGGTGCCGGCGCTGCGCGAGGAGGCGGCCGCGGCCGGCGCCCGGCTGCGCCAGTTGCTGCCGCGGCGCATGCGCAAGGGACTGGTGGACGACGGCCGCTGGCTCGGGCCGGACGCGCGCGAACAGTTGCGCGCCTGGGTGGCGCAGCGGCCGCGCATCCAGTCGCTGGTGGAGCACCGCGCGCGCCTGGCCGCGCTGCTGGAGGCGCGCAGCCACGACGCGGCCGAGCGCCTGCGCCAGTTGCAGGCCTGGTGCCACGAGGCCGAGGCCAGCGGCATCCGCGCGCTGCAGGAATACTCCATGCGCCTGAAGGGCTACGCGCTGGCGCACTGATGCGGCTTCGGGCGTCCATGGCGGGCGTGGAGGGCGGCCCGGCGGGAGCGCCACCGGCCGCTACCCGGCGCGGGCCTTCGATGTCGACGGCGGCGGAGCAGGCCATGCCTCCGGCCCATGGCGCGCGCGCCGTCGCGCCGTGGCCCATGGCCGGTACGCGCGCGCCTGTGCCGGCGCGGCCGGCGGGCGCCTGGTACGCCGCCGTGTTGCTGGCGGCGCTGCTGCCGTGCTGGCCGTGGGCGGCCCATGCCCAGGTCGAGCGCACCGGCGACTACCTGGCAAGGATGGACGCCGACGGCGACGGCCGCGTCTCCCTGGACGAATACCTGGCCTGGATGGGCTACGCCTTCGCGCGCATGGACCGCGACGGCAATGGCGTGCTGTCGCCGGCCGAGCAGCCCGGCGGCAAGGGCGCGCCGATCACCCTGGAGGCGCATCGCCAGCGCCTGGCCGCGCGCTTCCACCGCCAGGACGCCGATGGCGATGGCTACCTCGACCAGCGGGAGCTGGCCGCGCCGCCGCGCTGAACCTCGAAATGACGGTCCGGGCGGCATGGCGGTCGCCGGCCGTACCCGGCTCCCAGAGGTAAAGGCGGGACGCGCGGATGCGCTTGATAGGAGCGATTCGATCGGCGACAGCACGGCAACCCGGGAGTGGCCGGCCGGCAGGGCCGCCGCCTCTTGCCCGGCCGCTACGCCGGCGGGTCGCCGGCGGGCGGCGGTTCGGCCACCGCCTGCCCGTACTGCAGCAGCCACAGCATGATCGCCTTCTGCCGCACGTAGTTGGCGCGCATGTAGGCGTAGACCAGGCCGCGCCAGCCGTCGAGGAACCCGCCGCGCAGCAGGTAGCCGCGCCAGAAGCGCCAGGCCGGGGCCAGCACCAGCTTGCTCCAGCGCGCCCGCCGGCCGCGCGCGAACTCGTGCTCGGCCATCATCCGCGCATAGCGCTGGGTCTTGGCCACCTGCTGTTCCAGCGAGCGGTAGGGGTAGTGGATCAGGTCGCCGGCCAGTGGCCGGACCGGGCCGTCCAGGCTCACCGCCTCGTGGACCTCGCGCTGGCCGCGCCAGCCGCCGCGGCGGCGGTCGAACAGGCGCAGCACCCGGTCCGGGTACGCGTTGCCATGGCGCAGAAAGCGTCCGAAGTAGTCCGACAGCCGGGCGAAGCGGTAGCCGGCCGCGCCGTCGAAGCCGGCCGCGCGCGCCGCCTGGATCGAGGCATGCAACTGCGCCCCCACCCGCTCGTCCGCATCCAGGCACAGTACCCAGTCGTGGGCGGCCTGCTCGACGGCGAAGTGCTTCTGGCTGCGGAACCCGTCGAACGGTCGCTGCAGCACCCGCGCGCCCATCGCCTCGGCGATGCGCACCGTGGCGTCCGTGGAGCCGGAGTCCACCACCACGATCTCGTCGCAGAAAGACAGCGATGCCAGGCAGTCGCCGATGCGGTCGGCCTCGTTGAACGCGATAATGCAGGCCGAAAGCGGCACTGCGCCGGCACGTGACGCACAGGACGACGGGAGCGCGGACGAGGCGATGGCGGACTACCTGCTGTTTGCGACCGAAAGGTATGGGCTGCCCATTCTGCAGCCGTTGGCCGACGCCTTGCACGCGCGCGGCGACCGCGTTCATGCGCTGTTGGCCGGCGGCGCGGCGGGGCTGGCGCTGCCGGCGCCGGTGCGCGCGGTCGACGCGCGCGGCGCGGCGGCATTGCGGCCGCGCGCGGTGTTCAGCGCATCCAACGAGGTGCCGACCTTCGCGGGCGGGGCCAAGGTCCAGTTGTTCCATGGCTTCAACGTGGAGAAGCGCGCCGACGGCCGCGGCCATTTCCGCGTGCGCGGCCTGTTCGACCTGTACTGCACCCAGGGCCCGGCGACGACCGCGCCGTTCCAGGAACTGTCGCGGAAGCTGCGCCACTTCGCCGTGGTCCAGACCGGCTGGCCGAAGCTGGACCCGCTGTTCCGCGACGACGGCGGCGCGTCCGCGGCGCTGCGCGCACCGGCCGGCGCGCGGCCGGTGGCCATGTTCGCCTCCACCTTCACCGAGCGCCTGAGCGCGGCGCCGCACCTGCTGGAAGCCATCGCCGCGCAGGTCGCCGAGGGCGGCCGCTACTGGCTGCTGACCCTGCATCCCAAGTGCCCGCCGGAACTGTTCGAGCGCTACCGCGCGCTGGCCGGGCCGAACGCGGCCTTCATCGAACCCGAGCGACTGGTCACCGCCCAGCGCGCGGCCGACGTGCTGCTGGCCGATACCACCTCGGTGGTGTCCGAGTTCGTGGTCCAGCGCAAGCCGGTGGTCACCTTCCGCAACCGAGCGCCGAAGCCGCACATGCTCGACTTCGACGACCCGGCGCGGCTGCCGCGGATGCTGGAGCGCGCGTTCGACCCGGCGCCGGAACTGCGTGCGGCCCTCGCCGCCTATGCCGACGCGATCCACCCCTATCGCGACGGCGGCTCTTCCGGACGCGTGATCGAGGCGACCGAGGCGCTGCTGGCCGGCACGCTCGGCCCTCTGGCGCGCAAGCCGCTTTCGGCGCGCTGGCGCGCGCTGCAGATCCGCCGCGAGCTGGGGTACTGGGGCCGGTAGCCCGCGCCCGTGGCGCCTGCGGCGGTGCGCGGCGGTGCCGTTCCGGGCAGGCGAGGGCGGGCGCCTACGGCGGCTTTCACCAGCGCAGCCGCCGGGCCGCCAGCATCCGTCCCAGTTGCGCGTACAGCGCCCGCGCCTGCGCCTGGGGCAGGAAGCGGATGCACAGCGGCGGCGACATCGCCCCGGCGCCGGCGGTGTCCAGCCACAGGCTGGCGGTGCCCAGCCAGCGGTCCAGCGGCGAGCGCCGCAGGCGCAGCGCCTGCAGCTTGTCGATCTCGGCCAGGCGCCACCAGCGCGACCACCAGCCGCCGCGCACCGCCACCAGGCGCGCATCCATCGCGTAGCCCAGCCGCCCGGCCTGGCGCCAGGCCGCGTAGGCCGACCACGGCAGCCACAGCAGGGCCAGCAGCCCCCACGGGCCGAAGTTCCAGGCCAGCGCGGTGGTCAGCAGCAGGTTCCACGGCACGCCCCCGGCGAACAGCCGCCACCAGCAGCGGCGCGGCACCGGCGTCCACCGAGGCGGCGGCCAGGCCGCCTCGGTCAGCAGATGCGCGATCAACCGGTCGCAGGCCTCGGGCGGGGCGATCGGCGCCAGCTCGCGCAGTTTGCGCGGGTCGTCCTCGCGGCCGCCGGTGGCGGTGTCGATGCGCAGGCTGCGCCGGCCCAGCCACCGGTGCAGCAGCGTCTCCTGCAGGAACCAGGCCTGGATGCGCCGGGGCGGCACGCTGGTGCGCAGGCGCGCGAACAGGCCGCGCTCCACGGTCAGCCGGCGCCGCTGCTCGCTGAGCCGGAAGCCGTGGTACTGGCTCAGCGCCAGGGCCACCGACAGCAGCCGCAGCAGGGCCAGGAACACGCCCACCGTGGCCGTCGCCGCGGCGGCCATGCCGATCCAGCCCAGGTGCAGCGTTCCCGCGTAGCCCATCGCCTCGCGGAAGAAGCCCTGCAGCCAGTCGGCCGCCGCGCGCTCGGGGAACGCCTGCCACAACAGGCCGAAGGCGGCGGCGAACACGATCATGCCGCGGTTGGACACCAGTCCCAGGCGCACGACCTCGGCGGTGGACAGGGCCAGCAGGGTGTCGCCGGCCGGGCTCGCCGCCTCCGCGCCGCCGCCCGCGGCGGCCGCCGTGCCGCGGTGGCGCACCCGGCGCTCCAGCGCCAGTGCCTGGGCCAGGCCCAGTACCCGCATCTGTGCCTCGGGCTTCTGCCCGCCGGCCGCTTCCAGCCGTACTTCGGCCACGCCGAAGATCCGGTGCAGCAGGGTCTGGTGCAGGGCCACGTTGTGGATGCGCGCGAACGGGATCTCGCGCTGGGTCCGTTGCAGCAGGCCGCTGCGGATGCTGATGCCGTCGTCGCCGATGCGGTAGCGGTAGGTGAAGTACTGCAGCACCGCGACCATGACCAGCACGCCGACGCCGACCAGCGGCGCCCACTCGGCGAAGTCGCCCGCGTCGCCGCGCCGGCCGGCGAACAGCAGCACCAGCAGCGGCACCACGAACTGCCTGAGTTGCTGCAGCAGCACGAACAGCCACGACCACGGATGCAGCCGCTGTTCGGCCGGCGGCGGCGTGGCGCGGGCGTCGGTCACAGCGCGTCGTCGATCTCGACCTGGCGCGCCAGGTGGGTGCGCAGCGCCTCGGCATCGGCCAGCGCCAGCAGCGGCAGCTTCACCGCCGCCATCCGCGTGCCGGCGGTATGCACCACCAGCGTGGCCAGGCCCAGGCGCCGTTCCAGCGGCCCGCGCTCGAGGTCCAGGTGCTGCACGCGCGAGACCGGCACCAGCGTCTCGCTCCGCCACAGGCCGCCGCGGCGGGTGGCGAAGCCGTCCTCGTCCAGCTTCCAGCCGATCCGGCGGTGGCGCACCACGCCGATCGCCGCGCCCAGCGCCAGGCCGGCCAGCGCGACCAGCGCCGCGGCCAGGAACCGCGGCTGTCCCGCCAGCGCCGCCAGCAGCACGCCCGCCATGAGCCCGGCGGGTACCGCCAGGCCGATGGCCAGCCCGGCGGCGTACAGCGCCGCGCCGCGCCGCGGCAGCGGCTGCCAGCCAGGACCCGCAGGGAGCGGCGCGGGCAGCGGCGGGGGCGCCACGGGAGCATTCGGCGAATCGGACACGGCGTGCCTTGGCGGCGGGAGAGGACCGATCGTAAGCGTTCGCGCGCCGCTTGGGCAGGACGGCGGCGGCGTGCCCGCGGCCGCCGGGGCTCACGCGTAGGGGCTGGTTTCGCCGCTGTCCGGCGGGCGCAGCGTGTAGCGCTTGTAGGTCCACTGGTACTGCGCCGGGTCGCGCCGCGCGATGCGCTCGACCTCGCCGCTGAGGCAGGCGACCGCGGCCCGCAGGTCCGGTCCGGCGATCGCGGCCGGGGCCGGTTCCACGTGCAGGGCGAAGCCGGGGCCGTCGCCGAGGCGCTCGCACCAGGCCAGCAGCACCGGCGCGCCGGTGCGTTCGGCCAGGCGCGAGAGCAGGGTCATGGTCAGCGCCTGCACGCCGAAGAACGGCGCGAACTCGCCGTCGCCGGCCTTGGGCTGCTGGTCGGGCAGGATGCCCACCGCGCCGCCGTCCTTGAGCGTCTTCCACAACTGGCGCACCGCCGCGCCCTCGGCGCGCACCTGGCGCACGTTGTCCAGGCCGCGCACCCGCTGCAGGAAGGCGTCGCCAGTGGCCGATTCCGGCGGCCGGTAGACGATGGCGATCGGCCCGCGCGAGGCCAGCCACTGGTTCAGCAGCTCCCAGTTGCCGAAGTGCGGCGCGGCCACGATCACCCCGCGCCCGGCGGCCAGCGCGGCGTCGTACAGCGCCTCGCCGTGGCGCTCGCGCAGGAGCCGGCCGAGGTTGTCCGCCGGCGGGCGGGTCCACAGCTTCAGGGTCTCCAGCGCCTGCCGGGCAGTGGTGCGCAGGACGCGCCGATGCAGCGCATCGCGCGCGGGGGCGTCCAGCGCGGGGAAGGCCAGTTCCAGGTTGCGCCGTGCCACCCGGCTCTCGCGCGCATCGCGCCAGCGCCACAATGCGGCCACGGCGTCGCCCAGCCGGTACAGCCAGGGCCAGGGCAGGCGCCCCAGCAGCGAGGCGGCAGCGACGAGCAGGCGTGCTTTGCGATGCGCGGACATGGCCGGCAGTCTAGCCTCCCGCCGCCGCGGCCAGGCCCGCTCGGCGTCGGCTTGCGGCGCGCGCAGGAGCGTCCTTGGGGGCGATGCAGGGGGCGGCGCCTTGGCGGCGAAGGCATCGTGCCGGGGAGGCAGGTGACAAGCCGCGACCGGTTGCCGATGCTGGGCGCCCGCCCGCCGGAAACCCCGCCCATGCTCGCCCTGATCCAGCGCGTGACCCAGGCCTCGGTGCAGGTCGATGGCCAGACCGTCGGCCGGATCGGCCCCGGCCTGCTTGCCCTGGTCGGCGTGCAGCCGGGCGACGATGCGCCGCAAGTGCAGCGCATGGCGAAGAAGCTGCTGGGCTACCGCGTGTTCGCCGACGATGCGGGCAAGATGAATCGCTCGCTGACCGACGTCGATGGCGGCCTGCTGCTCGTCAGCCAGTTCACCCTGGCCGCCGACACCAGCGCCGGGATGCGCCCGGGCTTCAGCACCGCCGCCCCGCCCGGAGAGGCTGAATCCACCTTCAACCACCTGGTGCGGGCCTGCCGCCAGGAACGCCCCGGCAGGGTGGAAACCGGCCGCTTCGGCGCCCATATGGTGATCGGCCTGGTCAACGACGGCCCGGTCACCTTTCTCCTGCGGACCTGATTCCGGCTGAACGGAAAGCGCCGCAAGTGGTTGATCCACAAGGACTAGCGGGCCGCCAGAGTGGCAGCCTGTTATAATGCTAGGTTCTCTTCACCCTTTCAATGCCGGTGGCGCCCCCCAGATGGCCAACGAACGTCCAGCCCAATCCGAAATCAAACAGCTCATCAGCAAGGGCCTGGAGCAGGGCTACCTGACCTATGCCGAGGTCAACGACCACCTGCCCGACGACATGGTCGACCCGGAGCAGATCGAAGACATCATCGGCATGATCAACGGCATGGGCATCGATGTCCATGAAGTCGCGCCCGATGCCGAGACCCTGCTGCTCAACGACGGCAACACCGGCAACCGCGAGATCGACGACACCGCCGCCGAGGAAGCCGCCGCCGCGCTGACCGCGCTGGATTCGGAAGGCGGCCGCACCACCGACCCGGTGCGCATGTACATGCGCGAGATGGGCACGGTCGAGCTGCTGACCCGCGAGGGCGAGATCGCCATCGCCAAGCGCATCGAGGAAGGCCTGGGCCAGGTCCAGGCCGCCCTGGGCAGCTTCCCGTGGACGATCGAGCTGCTGCTGGAAGAGTACGAGCTGCACAAGGCCGGCAAGAAGCGGCTGGCCGAACTGGTGGTCGGCTTCAACGACCAGCTCGACGAGACCCCGGAGCCGGCCGCCGCCGCCAACGACGATGCCACCGATTCCGACTCGGCCGCCGACTCGGACGAGGAAGAGGAGGAGGAAGAGGCTGCCGACGACGAGGCCGAGGCCGGTCCCACCGGTCCGGACCCGGCCGAAGTGGCGCGGCGCATGGAGCAGATGGCCGCCGACTACGCCAAGTTCAAGAAGGCCCATGCCAAGGCCGGCTCGCAGGCCAAGAACGTGGTGAAGATGCGCGCGGAGATGGCCGAGCAGTTCGTCTCCTTCAAGCTGCCGCTGCCGCTGACCGACGTGCTGGTGCGCAAGCTGCGCGACGTGATGGGCCAGATCAAGGACCACGAGCGCCGCGTCCTGTACCTGGCCACCACCGTGGCGCGCATGCCACGCCGGGACTTCATCCGCGCCTGGGACGGCAACCAGGTCAACCTGGGCTGGGTGGACGAGGTGCTCAAGCGCAAGCAGAAGTGGTCCTCGGCGCTGCGCGACGTCAAGGACCAGATCGTCGCCGAGCAGGAGGCCACCATCGCCATCGAGCAGGCCATGTACCTGGACCTGGCCGACATCCGCGAGATCGGCCGGCAGATGGCCTATGGCGAGGCCAAGGCGCGCAAGGCCAAGAAGGAGATGGTCGAGGCCAACCTGCGCCTGGTGATTTCCATCGCCAAGAAGTACACCAACCGCGGCCTGCAGTTCCTGGACCTGATCCAGGAGGGCAACATCGGCCTGATGAAGGCCGTGGACAAGTTCGAGTACCGCCGTGGCTACAAGTTCTCGACCTACGCCACCTGGTGGATTCGCCAGGCGATCACCCGCTCGATCGCCGACCAGGCGCGCACCATCCGCATCCCGGTGCACATGATCGAGACGATCAACAAGCTCAACCGGATCTCCCGGCAGATGCTCCAGCAGTACGGCCGCGAGGCCACGCCGGAGGAGCTGGCCAAGGAGATGGACATGCCCGAGGACAAGATCCGCAAGGTCATGAAGATCGCCAAGGAGCCGATCTCCATGGAGACCCCGATCGGCGACGACGAGGATTCCCACCTGGGCGACTTCATCGAGGACACCAACGTGGAGTCCCCGATCGACACCACCACCAACATCAACCTGATGGAGACGGTGCGCGACGTCCTGGCCGGCCTGACCCCGCGTGAGGCCAAGGTGCTGCGCATGCGCTTCGGCATCGACATGAACACCGACCACACCCTGGAAGAGGTCGGCAAGCAGTTCGACGTCACCCGCGAGCGCATCCGCCAGATCGAGGCCAAGGCGCTGCGCAAGCTGCGCCACCCCAGCCGCTCGGAGCAGTTGCGCAGCTTCCTCGACCTGGAGTGACCGGCCCGGCCCATGCCGTGCCCTGGAGAAGGCCCCGCCATCCGCGGGGCCTTCGTTTTTGTACGCTTCGCGGTCTGGCCGCGGTCCTCGCCGCTCCACTACACTCGCGTTCCTACGCGGGCCTATAGCTCAACGGTTAGAGCAGAGGACTCATAATCCTTTGGTTCCAGGTTCGAGTCCTGGTGGGCCCACCACGCTGAAGTCCCAGGAAATCCCATGTGGTGCCAAAACCCCCTGAAATCAGGGGGTTTTTCGTTCCTGGCGTCCCAGGGTGTCCCGTTGAATCCCGGTGGGGTGTGAGTCAGGCTGTGAGTCAGCCGGAGTGTTCAAGGCCTCCTGACTCACAAATGGCTGACTCACATGCTGACCGACACCAAATTGCGCGGGCTGAAGCCCCGTGCGACCCCTTACCGCATCGCCGATACCAACGGGCTGTGCATCGAGGTTCGCCCCACTGGCGCGAAGGTCTGGCGCTATCGCTACCGCCACGACGGCAAGCCGAGCATGATCACGATCGCCGAGTACCCGATCGTGTCGCTTGCGGAGGCGCGCGCCGAACGCGACCGGCTGCGTGCGCTGGTAAAGGGTGGCGCCAACCCGACCCAGGTCGCCCGCACCGAACGCGCCGCGAAGCAGGAGCAGGCCGCTACCACCTTTGCGGTCGTGGCTGCGGAGTTGCTAGCCAAGCGGGCGAAGGAAGGCCTGAGCCCCGGTTCGGTCAAGCGCGAGCGCCGGATGGTCGAGAAGGATCTTGCTGCCATCGGTGGCCTGCCGGTGGCCGAGGTGAGCGTTCCCACGCTGCTCGCGGCACTGCGCAAGATCGAGCGACGCGGTGCCGTGGAGACAGCGCATCGTGCCCGCGCACTGGCCGGGCTGGTGTTCCGCTACGCCATCGCCACCGGTCGCGCCGACCGCAATCCGGCCAACGACCTGGTCGGTGCGCTGACGCAGCCGCAGACACGGCACTTCGCCAGCCTGACCGAGCCGACCAAGGTCGGCGAACTGCTGCGCGCGCTGCACTGCTACCGAGGATCGCCTGTCATGACCGGCGCACTCCGGCTGGCGCCGCTGGTGTTCGTGCGCCCCGGCGAACTGCGCCGCGCGCGCTGGGCTGACATCGACCTGGACGCGGCCGAGTGGCGGTTCGCCGTCAGCAAGACCGGCACGCCGCACTTGGTGCCGCTGGCGACCCAGGCCATCGCCATCCTGCGCGACCTGCAACCGCTCACCGGCCGCGGTGAGTACGTGTTCCCCAGCGTGCGCGGCCCGCGCCGGCCGATGAGCGAGAACACCGTCAACGTCGCCCTGCGCAGCCTGGGCTTCGACGGCGACACCATGACCGGCCACGGCTTCCGCGCGATGGCCCGCACGATCCTGGACGAGGTGCTGGGCTTCCGCCCCGACTACATCGAGCACCAGTTGGCGCATGCGGTGCGCGACCCGCTGGGCCGGGCTTACAACCGCACCGTGCACCTGGCCGAACGCCGGAAGATGATGCAGGTGTGGGCGGATTACCTGGATAGTCTGCACATGGCTGCTGACAAGGACGCGGCCGTTGGTTGAAGGGGCATGCTTGCATGTGCCGGTCAATCTGGTTGGATGGATACTTTCAAGTGGTCAGAGCATCGATCTTTGATTGGGTTGAATAGGTCCATTTCCGACCCATTGCGGCCGTTCGAACATCAGCGGCCTATGTCTGCTGTGCAGCGATAACAGACCTAGCCTGCGGAACAGTCCGGGACAGCCATCTGAGCCGGCTTGAGTTACTTGCTAGCCGCCGAACACGTTCCGATGCCTGTACGTCTACGGCGCGGTAAACCAGTCGCGGCTTGGAAACTAAGTGCAACACGTTCTCCAACAGAGGTGGGGAGTGGCGACACTGCTCACACCTCCTCCGGCAAGAAGGGGTTGCAAACATGGGATATCTTTGCTGCGGGAAAGCTATACCATTTGGACGGCTGGTCCCAGAAGGCTCGTGCCGACTTTAGAGAGTGCCGTCAAGTAGGTCCAGCATCAGGCAGATGTGATGTTCTAGCTGCAGAACCTTGTTGGTACCGAGCCCGGGGAAATGGCTCGCTGCGACGTGATTGGCGTACCCGTCTAGCGCGAAATTTGTGCCGAATTCCTTGGGGCGGGTCTTCGCAGCCTTCACGAGCTTGCGGGCGGCCTGGAGGAACTTGTCTTCGGTGCTCCCGACATCCTTGTCGGTGTCGTCAGACACGAAGTGCTCAATCCATACGTCGCTGGACTTGTGCTTGTAGACGGCGTGAATCGCTACGGCCGCAGGCTGACCGCCACCTGGCGTGAACGCCGAGCCAATGGCTGCATAGTCGCCGAACCCCACCCACGAGGGTTTGAACGTCTTGTACCGGTCGGTGAAGAGCTCAGCGCCGTCGTAGTCGGAGTTGCGGTCCAATTTGTTGAAATAATCGCGGATGTCAACCCGCCTGGCAGACGGCAGGAGCGTCTGCTGAGCTACGGTCATCTTCTCGTTCAACACGATGTGGAAACGCACGTTCGCATCGTCGGCAAGCGTCTTTAGCTCAGCGTCAGTCAAGGCCGGGCTTGAGTAGGCTAGTGCGACCTTTCGCCCGGCAAAGCGCTTGCGGAAGGACGAAACATGGGCGAGCGTCGTAGTTGATACGCATCGGAAAGTCGGCAAGATGGAATCGTGCTCATCAACGACCTCCAGGACCTCTTTGAGCCATGCTTTTGCCTCGCCTTTGGGTTTCAGCTCATGCTTGTCTGGGTTGAGGATGACTGCCAATGTTTGGCCGGCCTTGCCGAACTCCTTGATGCATCTAGCAAGGTCTGAGCTATTGCGCTTGACCGGCTCTATCACCGGCACCAGAGCCTTGAGCGACCTATGGTCGTCCAGCATGGCGCGCAAGGCTAGGAATTCGGAACGACGCCCGTAGACAAACGGGAAATACATGGCCCCCCCCAATCTCGTATCCGTTACGAAATTTAATAGTTAGGAGTAAATGTAATGGGGCTAAATTGATTCGGCAAGCGCATCCAAAAGGCGCTGTCGCTTAGATCGTGAAAGCGGCGTCTCGTACGCCAATACGCGCAGGCTCTGCGGCAGGGAGGAAACGAACGCCACCGAATCTTCGTCAGTCGTGCGCGCACGCATGGTGGAGACGAGTACCTTGTGCGCTTGCGGACTAGTCAGGCGGCAGAAGAGCTGCTCGTAATGCTGATGGAGACGCCCATTGGGCATTGCTGGCTGAGGCCCGAAGTGTTTGTGAACCGCGTCCATGTACTCTTGACGGCGCAGCATGCGGAAGACGACCGCGGTCTCAATGCGAGAAATGTCACGGACGGACTTACGCACCTCTCGGAGGCTGCCCTTGTCGGTAAGGCAAAGGATGCCCACACGTTCGTCGACCAGTGATGCATAGCGCCGGGCGAGGTCTGGATGTGTCACCACGTAGACGCTATCGAAGGCTCGAAGATACGCAGGTGTTTGCGTGTTCAATCGTCGATGGCTGTCGTATTCGGTCTTGACCTCGTAGGCCGTCGAAGTTCCGTTGAAAACGGCCACATCGATGATGGAACCAGCGACGCCGAGCTCGATGCTCATGCTGGAGGTGCGAGGGCTATGCCTGCCGAAGACAATGCGGTTGGCAATGGCTGCCTTGTACACGTACTCGCAGCGGAATTCCTGTCCCAGTTCAGCAAGCGATGCATCGAACAGATCCGCTACGGAGGCGTCGTGCTTGGCTGTCCGCACACCGAGCCCAGCGAGCCGCTTCGCGACGTGCTTTGCCGTTCCCCGCCGTGCGATGTCATCAAGCACAGGTCGGGAGAAGATGCGAGCAATTAGGCGGGAGCGTTCGGTTTCGGTCATGGAGAAGGTGGTGTTCACTCAGGATCTAATGTGAGAACGACCGCTTAAACGCGCCACCAAACCTTGCGGCGTAGCCGCGAAGTGTAGCTTTTAATGGCGGAACCGGCGACCGCTCGGTGGCCCAAGGAGGCTGCGGAGCGGGGCTCGAAAGCAGGGGCGCTTGCCAATCTTTTGATTGGTGAAATTCCCCTAGGACGGAATGACTGCTACCAGCCTGAAGCGGTCACTTGTGGGGATGCTTTCAAGGGCTGCTTCTGGCCGCAAGCAGCCATCACGCACGTTCGAGCTGCCGGGCTGCGGTATCTAAACCACCGAAGATCGCCTCGGCCAAACGAGTTGGGAAAGCCAGGGGCAATTCTTCGCGCACCTCGTCGATCACGGCGGGCGTGCGTTCGACGAGCGCGTCGATCAGGGTGTCCACTGATTCGCCAGTGTTACCGACTACGCCGTGGCGCTTGCCCAGCTCGATCCAGTGCCGGCGGTGGATGTCCTTCATCTTCCAATGCGCGTTCTTGGTGCGGATGGCCATGGCCAGCTTGATCTTGTGTTCGGAGATCCGGTTCGGGGCTTCGCCGATCACCGGCCAGGCCGACATCACGTCGTATAGCGGCGTGAGTTCGTAACTGCCGCCGGGGCGAATGAACAGGCTGAAGTTCTTGGCGTGACCATCGGATGCGCGCAGCATCCAGAACAGTAGTTGCGCGAGGAAGAAAACTCGCCGGTCTCGCTCCGGGTGTAGCGAGGTGGCCAGCACTCCCATGATGCGATCAATGCCCGGCCCGCCATCGGCTTCGTACTTCAAAACCGGTGGGGTACCTGTGGCCTGGCAGAAATCCTCCTGCGGCAGTCGCGCAATCCACGGGCCAGGCAGCCAGGCACGATCGAAGCGCGTCACCGACAGTACCTTCATGTCCTCGAACTGCAGCGGCTGGCACTCGGCGATCGGCAGGCCGTAGGCATGCAAGATGCGCGAGCACAGCCATTCGTTCTCGATGGAGTGGCTCAGGTCGAGCTTCATGTTGCCGACCAAGCCCATCGGCAGCTTGAGGATATGGCTGGTCGGTGTGGCGCCATGCGGATGATGCCACTGGCCATCGAAGTACAGCAGAGCAGTCTTTTCCTGCGCTCCGGCAATGGAGATGCGCAGATCGCCATCGGTTGCTTCCTCGATCGAGCCTAAGGGTGGCGACACCGTCCCGCGCAACAGGGCTGCCACGTCTGCCTCGCTCATCGGCGTGGCGTCCACAGTGGTCACCCCTGTGGGGCTGACGCCATCCGGGAGGATCTGCACAGCGCCGACACAGTCGCGGCCCACTTGGGCCAGCAGATCGAAGGCGCGGGTGGAGCGGGCCCGATAGCGGCGGGCGACGCGCTCCCGGATGTCCCGGCTGTCCGGCAACAGGTTCTCGAAGTAGGCGGTGACCTCCGGGCCGCGGAGACGGGTCGTGCCAGGTGCGAACGGCAGGGAGAGCGACAGTGGCCGCCCCTGCGGCGAGGCTTTCCAACTCGGGGCGTACTCGAGCACGTCTTCGCCGCCGGATGCGATATGCCAAGTACCGACGAACTCGCCGTTCATCCACAGCCCGAGACGGGAAGAACGCGGCGTTGGTCGTGTCGTCACCATGCGGGAGCCTCAAGAGCGGGATCAGGCACCTGCTTGGCGGATTTCTTCTGCAGCACCATCTCTACACCGAGCAGGCTCAGCAGCTGTAACAGCCGTTCGGCGCTGACCTTTTGCGCGTTGCGCTCCAGGGCCGACAGCGTTTGCTGGGTGATGCCCAGCCGCAAGGCGGCTTCGACCTGCGTCAAGCCGGCTTCCTTGCGGAAGGCCTTGAGCAGAGTGGGCAGCTGTTCGGCGGCGTGGACGATGTACTGGTTCATGGATACAGGTTTTGGGCTGTATTATGTAATTACAGCTTTTACACTGTTTTATGGAAGTACGCAACATAGGCTGTATCTAAGAGGCGATCAAGCCTGAAGTACGGAGCGAGCCTCCACAAACGGAGCGAGCCTCCACAAGCGGATATCGGCACGAGTCCAGACACCATGGCGTGCGGCGATTGGCTGACGCAATCACCGCGGCATGTGCGGTGATTGCGGGCCATCGCTCCTACGAGGCTTGCGGCTGATCGTGGGCCGACAGGAACGGTCGCGCCGGCCGCCCCAGGTAAGCATCGGCAACCCGTGTCCGCGAATGGTCGGCCAGGCGTACCACGGCCTCCCGGGCGGGCCGGTCGAGCGCTCCGGGTACGGTGTCGCCACTGCGTACCGGCGGCTCCTGGTCCGTGATCTGCCTGTAGTGATCGATCAGCACCTCATGGCGCAGTCCGTGCGCAGTGACGCCCAGCGCTCTGGAGGTGATCCCGAACTGCTCCAGGACGTGGCTGAAGCGGTGCAGGTTGTACTTGAGATCGCGGGCCGGGTTGCCCATGTGCGCATCCTGGTCGCCGGCGATCTGCTGGGCATGCGCAAGCGCCGCCCTCCGCTCCGGCGTATCGAGCGGGATGAACCGCTCGCGTCCACCCTTGGCCCCCGCCTTGATGCGCAGGTAGAGCTGGGCTTCCCGTTGCTCCAGCGGCAGGCCGGTCGCCTCGAACCCGACCACGTCCCGGTGCGGCCGCAGCATCACCGCTTCCTTGCGACGCAGGCCGAATGCCCGGATCAGCCGCAGCGACGCGCCGACGTATCGGTCGTGGTCGCAGATGCGCGCGATCACCGCATCGATGTCCACCGACTGCGCCGACCAGCTGCGGTCCCGTTGCGCCGCTTCGCTGCGCCGGTACTCCTCCAGTTGCATGCCGTAGTGGGACGGGTCGCGCACCATCCCCGGCTTGCCGATCCAGCCCGAGAAGCCGCGCAGGAAGCTGAAGTAGGTCTGGATGGTGGCCGGCGCCAAGTGCTCGGCCTGCCACACCCGCACCATCGCCTGGATATGCTTCTGCCCGAGGTTGCGCGGGTCCGGCAGGGTCTTGAAGCCGGCCTTCTCATGCAGGTTGCGGAAGAACCGCCGCAGGAACTGCGCCCGGTCGTGGCGGGTCTTGTGCGAGACGGTTTTCTGCAGCGCCGTGTGCTGGCTGTTGTAAAGGCGCAGCAGCACTTCGAGCACCCGCAACGGGGGCGCTCGCCCGATCGGCTGTCGTGCAAGCACTTCGACGGGAGACAGGGGCGCCTGTCCCGGGTTGCGCCGGGGCTGGTGTGCTGCGCGGGACTGCGGAGGCTGATGAGGTGAGCCTTTCTTCCAGAGGGTGTTCATTGCGGTGGTCTCCGGCTGCGACGCGCCACCCGTGCGACGGCGCCGCGGTGGAAGGGGAGTGGTGGAAGCCTTGTTGTTGCCGATGCCGTGCGTGGCTACCGCCACACGGCACCGTGATTCCCAGGGTTCGCCGCCGACGCGCCCACATCGGGCGCCGGCCGCTCGGTCGTCTTAAAAATGGAGCGGGTGATCCGTCCGTCTGCGCGTTTCTGCGCGGTACGGGGTGGGTGACGACGGCCGGCCTCCAGGGCTGGCCGCCATCCACGCCGAGGTCAGGCCTCGTGTGTGGGGTGGATCAGTTCTCGGTTCGTAGCCGTCATCCACTGCAGGGAATCCGCCCCTGACCGAAAGTCCAGGGCGGTGCCGGTGTCCGAGCCACTTCGCGCGGGTGCCCGATGGGGCCAGCCCTCGCGCGCTGCGTTCGACGCATGCCCGGCGATGACGGGGACTGCAGGACCGGCATCGCGTGCGGGTCCGACGATCTGCTTCGGTCACGATCCGCTTCGGGAGCGGCCCGCCATGCGGGCGGGTCATCGTGGCGAAGGCGACTACGAGGGGGATTGCCTTGGGCGCGGCCTCGATGGGCAGCGCCGTGCCGACTCAGGGGTAGGGACGTGCAAGGGCGGGTCACGACCGCAACGCCTTTTCGCTCCACGATGGAGCAGGGCAAGGAGCCTTCGAGTGCGTCCACAGTTGACGGCACAAGATGGCCGGGGTCAAAGGCAAAATCAGCCCTTTTGCACGGTGTTTTTCAATTGGTCTAGGCGGTCTTATTTGCCAGGGAAAGCCGGGAAGTCGCTGGCACAGGGTGTTGACGGGGGCTGGCGGCGCCTCTGGTTCGAAGCGCTGACTTCCAGCCGGCATCACGGCATCGCCAGGAAGACCCGGACGGGCTGATTCGCAGCCTTGATGGCATTCACTCCAGTGACAGCGTGGGTAAACGCAGGACGGCGCGAGCGACGCGGCTACTGGGACTGTCAGTCCAGTAGCAGCCGAGTGCCACCGTGGCGACAGCCGCCTCCTGCGATCGAGATCATGGAGGCCATCATGCAATCCAAGCATCCCCGTTCCAGGGACCGTTCCGGCAACCCTGCAACCGAAGAAAGTGCGACTGCGTCCCTGCCGGAGCGGTGTCCGTTCGGCATCGTTCGCATCTCCCACTGCGTCCGGCGGTACTCGCGCGACATGCGCCACGCCAGCGGAGACCTGCGATGAACGGCAAGGCGCCCGGCACTCGGACCCGCCGTCAGCGGAAGACGGACGAGGAAGGCATCTTGTCGGCCGCCGCCGAGATCCTGGAACGCCGCTTTCAGCGGCAAGGCCGGATCACCGACCCGATCCAGGCGGCCGACGTCCTCAAGGCGCGCGTGGCCCATCTGGACCACGAGGTGTTCGGCGTCGTCTTCCTCGATACCCGCCACCGCATCCTGGCCATCGAGCACCTGTTCGAGGGCACCATCGACACCTGCGAGGTCCATCCCCGCGAGGTGGTCCGCCGGTCCATGGGACACAATGCCGCCGCCCTGATCCTGTTCCACAACCATCCCTCGGGCGAGCCGGAGCCCAGCGCCGCCGATCGCGCTTTGACGAGGCAACTCAAGCAGGCCTTGGCACTCCTGGATGTCCGGGTGCTTGACCATCTGGTCATCGGCGGCCGGCGGCACGTGAGCATGGCGGCGCGGGGATGGGTGTGAGCCAAGCTCTGGTCAGTTGTCGACCCGAAGCGGCTGGCCCCCTCCGTCCTCATATCAGAACAGCGCCAGGGCCGTGCATGTGCCGGCCCTCGTATGCCCCAGCCATAGCGGTTGGCTCGCCAGTTCAAGTGATGCCATTGGTTGACGTGATTGCTCTGAGCCGGTTCTCAAAGGCATGCACAGCCACAGCATTGTTATCCACTTGAGAGGGAGATCGACGTCCTGTCTCGCCTGCGCTGGTGAGATTCACGGCGTTCGTTCGGGCGTGCAAGAGGGTAAACTTGGCCAAACTTTGGAAGACTTCGCCGTGTGACACCAAGCGAGCCACCTGACATGAATCAACCCGATAGCGAAATTCTCACGCTGGAAGAAGTGGCGATCTACCTCAAAGCAGGAAAGAAGACCGTTTACCGGCTGGCCCAGCAAGGCGAGATGCCGGGCTTCAAGCTGGGCGGGACCTGGCGGTTTCGTCGGAGCGAGTTGGATCACTGGATTGCCGCGCAGATAGCCGAGAAAACGCAGGACAAGACATGAGCACCCCGCATAACAGCAGCCAGGCGGCCCCGCTCAGAGGGAGGGCTGCACGCCCATGAACGCCGTAGAAATCGAACAAGCCATCACAGACCTGGCGGAACAGCCGTTCGATAGCGCAGAGTTCCCCTATGCCTTCCTTGAGGCGTTCGGCAACAAGGCGACGACCATCAAGCGCCTGCGTGCGGGGGCGTCGAACAAGTCCGACCTGGGCGGCGTTCTTCAGACCAGCAACATCCACATCCTGACCTGCGACGCAGGGCGGGTGACCCAGACGCTGGCCGCCCTCAAGGCCAGCTCGGCGACGGTCAAGGCCAAGGCGAAGTTCATCCTCGCCACCGATGGCGCGGACTTCGAGGCCGAGGACCTGACCAGCGGCGAGACCGTTGCCTGCGCCTTCAAGGACTTCCCGGACCACTTCGGCTTCTTCCTGCCGCTGGCGGGCATCAGCACCGTCCGCCAGATCAGCGAAAACGCCTTCGACATCCGGGCTACCAGTCGCCTGAACCGCCTGTACGTCGAACTGCTGAAAGACAACCCTGAATGGGGCGCGGCGGAGCGTCGCCACGACATGAACAACCTCATGGCGAGGCTGATCTTCTGCTTCTTCGCCGAGGACACGGACATTTTCATCGGCAAGGGCCGCTTCACCGAAACCGTCGCGCAGATGAGCGCCAGGGACTCCTCGAACACGCACGAGGTTCTCGCCACGCTGTTTCGCACCATGAACACCAAGCGCGAGGACCGGGCCGCCGCCAAGATTCCCCGATGGGCTGAAGACTTCCCCTATGTCAACGGGCAGTTGTTCTCTGGCGGTGACGAAGTGCCCCGATTCAGCAAGATCGCCCGGTCCTACCTGCTGCACGTCGGCGGGCTGGACT
>NZ_JACHGU010000010.1 GCF_014202435.1 Pseudoxanthomonas broegbernensis
TGGACGAAGCGCGCGGCCGCGCGCATCGGCCCGACGGTATGCGAGGAACTGGGCCCGATGCCAATCTTGAACAGGTCGAACGTGCTGACGGCCATGAGTCTGCCTCCGCCGCTCAGCCGCGCCGGCCCGGCAGCATCCGCCGCAGGGTCGCGTCGCGCGCGATCCAGTGGTGGTGCAGCGCGGCGAGCACGTGCACGGCGACCAGGGCCGCCAGGGTCCAGAACAGCCACAGGTGCGCGGTGTCCGCCGGCTTGCGCCAGGCCGGGTTCCTGTCCGCCAGCGGCGGCAGGTCGACCAGGCCGAACCAGGGCAGCGGCTGGCCGGCGACCGAGTTGAGCAGCCAGCCCGACAGCGGCACCGCCAGCAGCAGGGCGTACATCAGCCCATGCGCCAGGCGCGCCACGCGCAACTGCCAGGCCGGCCCGGGCAGCGCGGCCGGCGCGCGGACGAGCGCGCGCGCCAGCAGGCGCAGCAGGGCCACGCCCAGCACGGCGATGCCCAGCGACTTGTGCAGCCCGTAGCACAGCTTGCGCAGCTCGCTGCCGCGCGGCATGTCCACCATCAGCAGGCCGAGCGTCGCCACCGACAGCAACAGCAGCACGCCCAGCCAGTGCAGCAGTTGCACCGGCAGGGCCCAGCGCGCGGGAGCGGCGGCGGCCACGGCGTGGCTCATGGCGTTCCGGCCACCGGGCGGCGGGTGGTCCCGAACGCGATCAGCGCCAGCGCCAGCGCCGCGCAGAACATGATGTAGTACGCCGGCACCAGCTTGCTGCCGGTCAGGCCGACCAGCGAGGTCATGGTCAGCGGCGCCAGCCCGCCGAACAGCAGCACGCCGAAGTTGTAGGAGATGGCCATGCCGGTGGAGCGCACGCCGGTGGGGAACAGCCCGGCCATCATTCCCGGGGTCGGCCCCCAGATCAGGCTGATGACGATGGCGATGCTGATCTGCGCGGTGAGCAGGCGCGGCAGGTCCGGCGCGGCCACCACCCAGGCGAACAGCGGGTAGGACATCAGCCCGAACACGACCGCGCCGGTGCACAGCACCCGGCGCGCGCCGAAGCGGTCGGCCAGCCAGCCGGCCGCCGGGCACAGCAAGAACAGGATCGCGCCGCAGATGAACGAGCCCAGCAGCGCGTCGGAGAACGGCAGGCCCAACTGCTGCACCACGAACAGCGGCATGTAGATGAACCACAGGTAGTTGGACACCGTGCCCACCACGCACACGCCCAGCCCGGCCACCAGCGCGCCGTAGTGGCGGGTCAGCAGTTGCTTGAAGGTGAGCTGCTCGCCCTGCCTGGCCTTCACGAACGAGGGCGACTCCTGCACCTTGCGGCGGATGTAGAAGCCCACCGGCGCGATCAGCACGCCGAGCAGGAACGGGATGCGCCAGCCCCAGCTTTCCAGGTCCGATGGCGCCAGCAGCGCGCTCAGGCCGAAGCCGAACAGCGCCGCCACCGAGATCGCCAGCGCCTGCGAGCACATCTGCAGGCTGCCGAACAGCATCTTCCTCCCCGGCGGCGCGTACTCCACCAGCATGGCGGTGGCGCTGGCGAACTCGCCGCCCACCGACAGGCCCTGCAGCACCCGGGCCAGGACGATCAGGATCGGCGCGGCGATGCCGATGGCCACGTACGGCGGGGTGGCGCCGATCAGCAGCGTGGACACGCCCATCATCAGGATCATCAGGGTCAAGGCCGGCTTGCGCCCCACCCGGTCGGCGTACAGGCCCAGCAGCACGCCGCCGAACGGGCGCACCAGGTAGGAGATGGCGAAGGTGGCCGTGGCCAGGAGGGTGGCCACGAACACGTCGTCGGCGGGGAAGAACGCCTTGGCGATCAGCCCGGTGAAGAAGCCGTAGATCAGGAAGTCGAACCACTCGAAGGCGTTGCCGATCACCGAGGAGGCGACCGCGCGGCGCATCGCCGCCTTGTCTATATGGACGTGTTCGGATGCTGCGGACATGCGGGTCTCCGGTGCTGCGGACGAGGGCGCGGACGGCACGACGTGGGGGAGGTGCGTATCAGCCGGTGGACGCGGGGGGCGATTTGGGCTCGCCGGCGGTGAACCACTGCGCCGGCGGGATCTCGTGGACCAGCACGCGCACCGCCGAGGCCGGCACCCCCAGGTGGGCGGTGGCCGCCTCGGTGACCGCGCGGGCGAAGGCCTGTTTCTGCTCGGGGCTGCGGCCGGCCAGGATGTGGGCGTGCACGATCGGCATGGCTATTCCTCGACGTGGAAGCCGCAGCGGCCCAGCGCCTCGGCCTCCAGCGACACGTGGGTGCCGGCGATGAGCGCGCTGGCGGCGGTGGCGCCGCCGGCCAGGACGATGTCGCCCGGCTCCAGGCGCTCGCCGGCCTCGGCGACCACCCGCGCGGCGGCCACCAGCGAGCGCAGCGGATGGCCCAGGATCGCGGCGGTGGACCCGAACGCCTGCGGCCGGCCGTCGAAGCTCATCACCAGGCCCAGGTTGTCCAGGTCGGTGGCCGGGCTGCGCCAGGGGCCGACCACGAAGCCGGACGAGGAGCTGTTGTCGGCGACCACGTCGGTCAGCGAGAAGCGGAAGTCGCGGTAGCGCGAGTCGATGATCTCCAGCGCCGGCGCCACCGCCTCGACCGCGGCCAGCGCCTGCGGCGCGGTGACCCGGCCGGCCAGCGGCCGTGCGATCAGGAACGCCACTTCCGGCTCCACCCGCGGATGCACGTAGTCGCGCAGGCGGATGGCGGCGCCGTCCTCGACCAGCATGGCCGAGGTCAGCCGGCCCCAGATCATGTCGGAGACGCCCATCTGCACCATCTTGGCGCGGCTGGTGAAGCCCATCTTGATGCCGATGCGGCGCTCGCCGCGGGCCAGGCGCCGCTCGATGCTCAGCTTCTGGATGGCGTAGGCCTGCTCCAGGCTGATCGCCTGCTCCAGTTGCGGGGTGGCGGTGGCGCCGTGGGCGGCGGCGTCCAGGCGCTGCGCCAGGGCGTTCAGGTCCACGGTATTCATGCGGCGGCCTCCTTGGTGTCGCGCTTGCGCGCCAGCAGGTCCAGCGCGACGTCGACGATCATGTCCTCCTGGCCGCCGACCATGCGCCGCCGCCCCAGCTCGATCAGGATCGAGCGCGCGTCCAGGCCGTAGTCGGCCGCGGCCTTCTCGGCGTGGCGCAGGAAGCTGGAGTACACGCCGGCGTAGCCCAGGCTCAGGGTCTCGCGGTCGACGCGGACCGGGCGGTCCTGCAGCGGCCGCACCAGGTCCTCGGCCGCGTCCATCAGCGCGAACACGTCGCAGCCGTGGTTCCAGCCCATGCGCTGCGCCGCGGCGACGAACACCTCCAGCGGGGCGTTGCCGGCGCCGGCGCCCATGCCGGCCAGCGAGGCGTCCACGCGGGCGACGCCGTTCTCCACCGCGACGATGGAGTTGGCCACGCCCAGCGACAGGTTGTGGTGGGCATGGATGCCGATCTGCGTTTCCGGCTTCAGCGCGTCGCGCAGGGCGCGCACGCGCTCGCGCGCGCCGTCCATGGTCAGGGCGCCGCCGGAGTCGGTCACGTACACGCAGTACGCGCCGTAGTCCTCCATCTTCCTGGCCTGCTCGGCCAGCTCGGCCGGGGCGATCATGTGGCTCATCATCAGGAAGCCGGCCACGTCGATGTCCAGCCGCCGGGCTTCCTCGATGTGCTGCCTGGCCACGTCGGCCTCGGTGCAGTGGGTGGCCACGCGCACCGAGCGCACGCCCACGGTCACCGCCGCGCGCAGTTCGTGCACGGTGCCGATGCCCGGCAGCAGCAGGGTGGTCAGCCGGGCCTGCTGCACGCTCTCGGCCACCGCCTCGATCCACTCCAGGTCGCTGTGGCGGCCGAAGCCGTAGTTGAAGCTGGAACCGGCCAGGCCGTCGCCGTGGGCGACCTCGATGGCGGCCACGCCGGCGCGGTCCAGCGCCGAAGCGATGGCGCGCACGTGGTCCAGCCCGTACTGGTGGCGGATGGCGTGCATGCCGTCGCGCAGGGTCACGTCCTGGATGTACAGACGGTCGGTCTTCGGATCGATGGCGGCCATCACGCCACCTCCTTCTGCAGCGACAGTTCGGCCATGCGCTCGGCCGCGGCCAGCGCCGCCGAGGTCATGATGTCGAGGTTGCCGGCGTAGGCCGGCAGGTAGTGGCCGGCGCCCTCGACCTCGAGGAACACCGAGACCTTCAGCCCCGGCGCGGCGCCGTGCTGGCGCAGGATCGCCGCGCAGGCGGCCGCGTCCAGCGCCTCGAACTGCACGTCCTGCTTGAGCCGGTAGCCGGGCACGTAGCCGGCCACGGTGGCGACCATGGCCTGGATCGAGGCGCGGATGGCGTCCGGGTCGCCGCCCTGGGTCAGGCAGTAGACCGTGTCGCGCATGATCAGCGGCGGCTCGGCCGGGTTGAGCACGATGATCGCCTTGCCGCGGGCGGCGCCGCCGACCGACTCGATCGCGCGCGAGGTGGTCTCGGTGAACTCGTCGATGTTGGCGCGCGTGCCCGGGCCGGCCGACTTGCTGGCGATGGAGGCCACGATCTCGGCGTAGCGCACCGGCGCCGCGCGCGCCACCGCGGCCACGATGGGGATGGTGGCCTGGCCGCCGCAGGTGACCATGTTCACGTTGGCCGCGTGCAGGTGCTCGTCCAGGTTCACCGCCGGCACCGTGTACGGGCCGATCGCGGCGGGGGTCAGGTCGATGGCGCGCTTGCCGTCGGCCTTCAGCAGCTCGGCGTGCTTCGCGTGCGCGCCGGCGGACGTGGCGTCGAACACGATCTCGATGTCGGCGTACCCGGGCATCGCCCGCAGTCCGTCGATGCCCTCGTGGGTGGTGGCCACGCCGAGCCGGCGCGCGCGCGCCAGCCCGTCCGATTCCGGATCCACGCCGACCATCGCCGCCATCTCCAGGTGGCGGCCGTGGCGCAGCAGCTTGATCATCAGGTCGGTGCCGATGTTGCCCGAGCCGATCACGGCGACCTTGCACTTGCCCATGTCTGTCACTCCCCGGAGAAGACGGCCGCGACCCGGCCCAGGCCGGAGATGCGTGCCTCGAAGACGTCGCCCGGCCGCACCGCGGCCATCGGGCCGAGCGCGCCGGACAGGACCGTGTCGCCCGCGCGCAGCGGGCGGCCGGTGCGCGCGGCGGTGCGGGCCAGCCACACCACCGCGTTGAGCGGGTTGCCCAGGCAGGCCGCGCCGCAGCCCAGCGAGACCGGCTCGCCGGCCTTCTCCAGGCTCATGCCGCACAGGCGCAGGTCGAACGCGTCGACCTTCCTCGGGCTGCCGCCGAGCACGTACAGGCCGGAGGAGGCGTTGTCGGCGATGGTGTCGAGGATGCTGATCTTCCAGTCGCGCACGCGGCTGTCGACGATCTCGATGGCCGGCAGCGCGTAGCCGATGGCATTGAGCACGTGGGCCAGGGTCGGCCGCTCCGCGTCCAGGTCGCGCTCGAGCACGAAGGCGATCTCGGCCTCGACCTTGGGCTGGATCAGGCGCGACAGCGGCATTTCCTCGCCGTCGCCGTAGGCCATGTCGTCGAACAGCATGCCGTAGTCGGGCTGGTCCACGCCCAGTTGCTTCTGCACCGCCACCGAGGTCAGGCCGACCTTGCGCCCGACCAGGCGGCGGCCGCCGGCCAGCGCCTCCTCGGTGAGCAGGTGCTGGACCGTGTAGGCGGCGTCGATGCCGTCGGTTTCGATCAGCGGCTTGACCGGGTCGCAGGCGGTTGCCGTGCGCGCGGCCTGCCCCAGCAGGCGCGCGGCCTCGCGGACCGGGCCGGACGCGGCCAGTACGTCAAAGCTTGATGCAGACATTGCGCAGCTCCGTGTAGAACTCCAGCCCGTGGACGCCGCCCTCGCGGCCGATGCCCGACTGCTTGGCGCCGCCGAAGGCGGTGCGCAGGTCGCGCAGGAACCAACTGTTGACCCAGGCGATGCCGACCTCGATGGCCGCGGCCACGCGGTGGGCGCGGGCCAGGTCGCGGGTCCAGATGGAGGTGGCCAGGCCGTAGGGGCTGTCGTTGGCGGCGGCCACCGCCTCGTCCTCGCGGTCGAACGGGGCGATGTGGCAGCACGGGCCGAAGATCTCCTCGCTCAGCACCGTCGAATCGGCCGGCAGCCCGGTCCAGATGGTCGGCTGCACCCACCAGCCGCCGGACAGCGGCGCCGGCAGCTCCGGCACGTCGCCGCCGGTGACCACGGTGGCGCCGTCGGCGCGGGCGCGGGCGTAGTAGCCCAGCACCTTGTCGCGGTGCTCGCGGCTGATCAGCGGGCCGAAGTCGGTGCCCTCGGCGTTCGGGTCGCCCGGGCGCAGCGCCTCGGCGGCGGTCTTGAGCCGCTGCACGAACGCGTCGAAAACCGGCCGTTCCACGTAGATGCGCTCGGTGCCCAGGCACACCTGGCCGGCGTTGAGGAAGGCGGCGCGGGCGATGCCGGCCACCGCCGCGTCCAGGTCGCAGTCGGCGAACACCACCGCCGCGTTCTTGCCGCCCAGCTCGAAGGACACCGGGCGCACGCCCGCTGCGGCGGCCTTCATGATCGCCGTGCCGGTGCGGGTCTCGCCGGTGAAGGTGATGGCGTTCACCCCGGGGTGCTCGGCCAGGTACTGGCCGGCGCTGTCCGGGCCGAAGCCGTGGACCACGTTGAACACGCCCGGCGGCACCCCGGCCGCGTTCATCACCTCGGCCAGCAGGGTGGTGGTGCTGGGCGTCTCCTCCGAGGGCTTGACCACCACGGTGTTGCCGAAGGCCAGGGCCGGCGCCACCTTCCAGGTCATCAGCAGCAGCGGCAGGTTCCACGGGCAGATCACCGCGATCACCCCGCGCGGGGTGCGCAGGCCGTAGTTCAGGGCCACGCCGCCGTCGGAGGTGGGCGAGCGGAACGCCTCGGTGGCCGAGTTGGAGATCTGGTCGGCGAACAGGTCGAAGTTGGCCGCGCCGCGCGGGATGTCCAGGTGGCTGGCCAGGCCGGCCGGCTTGCCGGTATCGCGGATCTCGGCGGCCAGGAACTCGTCGAAGCGGGCGCGGATGCCGTCGGCCAGCCGGCGCAGGATGTCCGCGCGCTGGGCGTCGGTGAACGCGCCCCAGGGCCCGCGCAGCGCGGCGCGCGCGGCGTTCACCGCCTGGTCCACGATGCCGGCGTCGGCCTCGTGGACGTGGCCGACCACCTGCCCGGTGGCGGGATCGACGTTGGCAAACGTCGGCCGGCTGGATGCGACCGGCCGGCCACCGATGTAGTGGGTCAGGACGGGGAGCGGGGCTTCCTGGAGTTGCGCTGCGGGATTGTTCATGGGCTGGCCGTAGTGGAGTCCGTTCGGATTTACGAAATTCCCGGGGGACGGCGCGATGCCGTAGGCGGCTGTCCGCGAGGAATCTAAGGTAAAAAGTCGAAATTCGTCAATTCAACGAGCCGGATCATGCACCATTTCGCGCCCGTTGTCGCGTAAATATCGAAATTATGTTTGACAATGCCAGGCGCCTCTGGTCTGATCGATGCTGTCAAGTCCTTCCCCGAACCGGAGCTGCGTTCCCCCATGGCCGTCGTCCCCGCCCCCCTGCTCGCCCTCGCCCCCCGCATGACCGAATGGCGGCACCGCATCCATGCCTGGCCCGAGCTGGGCTTCGAGGAGGAGCGCACCGCGGCGCTGGTGGCGCAGGTGCTGGGCGGGCTGGGCCTGGAAGTGCACGCCGGGCTGGGCGGCACCGGCGTGGTGGCGGTGATCGACAGCGGCAAGCCGGGCCTGTCCATCGGCCTGCGCGCGGACATGGACGCGCTGCCGATGGACGAGCACAACGACCTGCCGTACCGCTCGCAGCGTCCGGGCGTGGCCCATACCTGCGGCCACGACGGCCACACCTCGGCGCTGCTGGGCACGGCCGAGTACCTGGTCGCGCATCCGCCGGCCAGCGGCCGGGTGGTGCTGATCTTCCAGCCGGCCGAGGAAGGCGGGCGCGGCGCGATCAAGATGGTCGAGGACGGCCTGTTCGAGCGCTGGCCCTGCGACGAGGTCTACGCCTTCCACAACATGCCGCTGCTCGGCACCGGCCGGGCCAGCGTGCGCACCGGCGCCACCCTGCAGTCGCTGGCGGTGTTCGAGATCGGGATCGAGGGCGTGGGCGGCCACGCCGCCGCCCCGCACAAGGCCACCGACCCGCTGCAGGTGGCCGCGCGCCTGGCGGTGGACATCGGTGCGATCGTCGGACGCCACATCGACCCGATGGAGGCGGCGCTGATCAACGTCGGCAAGCTGCAGGCCGGCACCACCCACAACATCATCCCCTCCACCGCCTCGCTCAGCGGCACCATCCGCGCGCTGTCCAAGGACGTGCACGAGGAGATGCTCGGCCGCCTGCACGCGCTGTGCGAGGGCCACGCGCGGATCTCCGGCTGCACGATCGACCTGCAGATCCCGCATTCGTGCCCGCCGTGCGTCAACGCGCCCGAGCAGGCCGCCCTGGCCGCGCAGGCGCTGGGCGACGTGCTGGGCGCGGAGAACGTGGAGACCGACCGCCGCGCCTATCCGTTCTCCGACGACTTCTCCTACATGCTGGAGCAGTGGCCGGGCGCCTACCTGTTCCTGGGCATGGACAGCGCCATGTGCCACCACCCGACCTTCCGCTTCGACGACCACCTGCTGCCGGTGGCCGCCAGCGTGTTCGCCCGCATCGTGCAGCGCCGGCTGGGGTGAGGCCCGGCGCCCTGCGGCGCGCGGCAGCACCGAGGCCCCACGAGCCCACCGATCGAAGAGGCCCTTCATGAGCAAGCTGATCGAACAACTGCGCTACGTCCACCTCGGCAGCCGCGACCCGGAAGCCGCCGCCCGCTTCGCCGAGGACCGCCTGGGCCTGCGCGTCGTCTCCCGCGAGGACGGGCAGTGGCTGTTGCGCGGCGACGGCCGCGCCTACTGCCTGGCCTTTTCCGCCTCGCGCACCCAGGCCGTGGGCCTGCAGGTGCGCGACGAGCAGGCGCTGGACCTGGCCGCCGAGCGCCTGGCCGCGCACGGCATCGCCGCGCGCCGCGACGATGCCCTGGCCGCGCGCCGCCTGGCCAAGGCGCTGCTGGCCTTCACCCTGCCCGGCGGGGTGGAGGTGGAACTGGTGGCGCGGCCGCTGGACCAGGGCTGGCGCTTCTTCCCCAGCCGCGAGATCGGGCAGCAGGGGCTGGCCGACGTGGCCCTGCGCTCGACCCGGGTGGCCGAGGACGAGGCGGTGCTGGTCGACGCCCTGGGCCTGCGCGTGAGCGACTGGGTGGGCGACGCGGCCTACCTGGCGCTGGACGCGGCCCACCACCGCCTGTCGCTGCACCCGTCCCCCGCCACCGGCGTGCTGGCGGTGGAATTCCAGCTCGATTGCCTGGACCAGATGATGCAGGCCTGGTACCGCCTGCGCGACGCCGGGCAGGCGCCGGCGCACGGCCCGGGCCGCCGCCCGACCTCCGGCCAGGCCTTCCTTGCTTTCGACGGCCCGGATGCGACGTACTTCGGCTTCGTCGCCGAAGGCCGGGTGCCGGCCGAGGGCGAGCGCCCGCGCCAGTTCGCCCCGGACGCGGCCTCGTACTGCACCTGGGGCAGCGAATGCCGCATCGCCGAGTACGGCGCGCAGGCGCCCGTGCGCGGCCGCCCGCACCTGCGCGAGGTGGGCGCATGATCGAGCTGCGCGACATCACCTACGTGCGCCTGGGCACCCGCGACCTGGAGGGCGCCACCCGCTACGCCACCCAGATCCTCGGCCTGGAGGTGGCCGAGCGCAGCGGCCAGGCGGTGTACTTCCGCTCCGACGCGCGCGAGCACACCCTGTGCTACTTCGACGGCGACCCGGCCGACCACGTGGCCGCGTTCGAGGTGGCCAGCCGCGCCGAGCTGGACGCGGCGGCGGCCGAGCTGGAGCGCATCGGCCACCCGGTGCACGCCGGCACCCGCGCCGAGTGCGAGCAGCGCAAGGTGCGCGACTTCATCGCCTTCCACGACCCCACCGGCAACCGCATCGAGCTGGTGTGGCGGCCGCAGATGAGCGGCAGGCGCTTCCACGGCACCCGCGACGCCGGCATCACCGGCTTCAGCCACATCGGCCTGTGCACCACCGACGCCGCGCGCGACGAGGCGTTCTGGACCCGGGTGTGCAACGCCCGGGTGAGCGACCACATCGGCGAGGCGCCGCTGCTGCGCATCGGCAAGGTGCACCACACGCTGGCCCTGTTCCCGACCGACCGCAAGGGCATCCAGCACGTCAACCACCAGATGGCCAGCACCGACGACATCCAGCGCGCGTACAACTTCATCCGCGAGCGCAACGTGCCGGTGGTGTTCGGGCCGGGCAAGCACCCCACTTCCTCGGCGCGCTTCCTGTACTTCGAAGGGCCCGACGGCATGGTCTACGAGTATTCCTCGGGCGTGTGCGAGATCGACGACGAGGCCGCCTGGCGCAACCGCCAGTTCGAGGCCGCCCCGCGCGGCTTCTGCGAGTGGGGCGCCACGCCGGACATCAAGGAATTCAAGGCGTGAGCACGGACCTGGAGGCGCTGGCCCGCACCGTGCGGGTGGCCGCGCGCGCGCTGGGCCGGGCCGGGCTGGTGCACGCCTACGGGCATTGCAGCGCGCGGATCGACGCGGCTTCCTTCCTGGTCGCCCCCTCGCGCCCGCTGGGCCTGGTGCAGCCGGGCCAGGCGTGCAGCGTGGTGCCGCTGGACGGCCCGCTGCCCGAGGGCGTGCTGCCGGAAGTGCGCATCCACCGCGAGATCTACCGCCGCCGGCCCGACGTGGGCGGCGTGGCCCGCGTGCAGGCGCCCAAGACCATGAGCCTGAGCGTGCTCGGCCTGACCCCGGTGGCGCGGCACGGCTTCGGCGCGTACTTCCACCCGCGCCCGCCGTTGTGGGACGAGCCGCTGCTGCTGCGCTCGGACCCGCAGGCGCGGCAACTGGCCGAGCAATTGGGCCAGGCGCGCGCCATCGTGATGCGCGGCAACGGCGCGGTGACCGCGGGCGAATCGCTGCAGGCGGCGGTGGTCCTGGCCTGGTACCTGGAGGACGCCGCGCGGGTGGAACTGGACTGCCTGGCCGCCGGCCCGCACACCCTGCCGACCTGTTTCACCGACGAGCAATCGGCGGTACGCGCCACCTGGAACGGGCGCCTGCTCGAACGCATGTGGGACTACCTCACCGCGGGCGATCCGGAGACCAGCGGCTGAGGCTGGACCTGAATTTCCCTCCACTCCTTCCACGGGAACCGAAATGAAGAAGCTGTTGACCCTGTCGCTGCTGGCGACCCTGGGCCTGGCCGGCCACGCCAGCGCCTCCGACACCTGTGCCTCGGCCGACGACGCCAAGGTGGTGCAGCACTACTACGCCAAGGTGCGCCCGGGCGCGCCGCCGCCGCCGGTGGGCCGCCTGTTCCGCATCCCGGAAGCCACCGTGGTCAGCGCGCTGGCGGCCGACCAGGCCTACGGCATCCGCTCCAACCGCTTGTTCTTCGAGCAGGTGTGGAAGTCCATCGACGCATGGGGCAAGGACACCCGGATCGGCCTGGTGTTCACCTCCGGCGGCATGCACGCCTGGAACTTCCCCGGCACCGTGCCGCAGACCCAGGCCAGCTCCTCGCAGATCTGGTACGACATGTACGCCGACGACGGTGCCGGCGTGCACGGCCACATCACCCCGCAGGAGGTGGACCAGATCTGGGCGCTGCAACTGCCGACCACCGACCCGGGCAAGTTCACCCGCATCCTGTCCTTCTACGGCAAGGACGGGCACCTGATCGTGGGCCTGTACGTGTCCGAGGGCGTGAAGGACTTCGACCCGCGCGCGGTGGCCGGCTTCGAGAAGACCCGCGAGCTGCTCAAGACCCAGCCGCGGATCTGCAGCCGCGACTGAGCGTGGCGGCGCCGGCGTCCAAGGCCGGCGCCGTCTCAGTCCCGGTGGTAGCGGTGCGGCACGAACGGGGTACGGGCCACGCGCAGCGGTACTGGCCGGCCACGCACCAGGGCCTGCACCGGCGCATCGACCTTGGCCAGGGCCGCGTCCAGGTAGCCCATCGCCACCGGCGCGCCCAGGGTGGGCGCGAAGCCGCCGCTGCTGATGCGCCCGACCGCCTGTCCGTCCGCATCCACCAGCCCGGCACCCTCGCGCACCGGCATCCGGTCCTCGACGAGGAAGCCGACGCGCCTGCGGGCCACGCCCTCGTCCTGCTGCGCCTGGAGGCGGGCGGCACCCGGATAGCCGCCGGGACGCGCACCGCCGATGCGACGGCTGCGCGAGATCGCCCAGCCCAGCCCGGCCTCGATCGCCGTGGTGCGGGCGTCCATGTCGTGGCCGTACAGGCACAGGCCGGCTTCCAGGCGCAGCGAATCGCGCGCGCCCAGGCCCACCGGCCGGACCTCCGGCTGCGTCAGCAGGGCACGGGCCAGGGGCCCGGCAGCCGCCGCCGGGACCGATATCTCGTAGCCGTCCTCGCCGGTATAGCCGGAGCGGCTGACCTGGCACGGGTTGCCAAGCAGATCGGCCCGGGTCCACTGCATGAAGGCCATCGTCGCCAGCGACGGTGCCAGCCGTGCCAGCACGGTGGCCGCGGACGGCCCCTGCAGCGCCAGCAGGGCGCGCTCCTGGAACAGCGGCTCGATCCTGCAGCGGTCACCGATACGCTGCCTCAGGTGGGCCAGGTCGGCGTGCTTGCGGGCGGCGTTGACCACCAGCAGCAGGGACCGGCCGGTGTTGGCCACCATCAGGTCGTCGAGGATGCCGCCATCGTCGCCGGTGAACAGCCCGTAGCGCTGCCGGCCCGGTGCCAGGCCGACGATGTCCGCCGGCACGAGCGTCTCCAGCGCGCGGGCGGCATCGGGCCCGTGCAGGAGGATCTGGCCCATGTGGGAGACATCGAACAGGCCGGCGGCGCTGCGGGTGTGCAGGTGCTCCTTGAGCACGCCGGCGGGATAGTGGACCGGCATTTCGTAGCCGGCAAAGGACACCATGCGCGCGCCCCGTTCCAGGTGCAGGTCGTACAGGGGCGTGCGTCGGAGGGAGGGGTCGCTCACGGCGGTTCTCCGGGAATGGGCAGGGGGATGTCGCGCGGTCAGGCGCCGAGGCCCTGGAGCATCCGCGCGTAGGCGGCCGCGTCCAGCAGGGACGCCCACGGTCCGGCGTCGTCGGCGCGGATGCGGAAGCACCAGCCCTCGCCCAGCGCGTCCTCGTTGAGCAGGCCGGGCCGCCCGTCCAGGGCCGCGTTGACCTCCACCACCTCGCCGTCCAGCGGCATGAGGACGTTGCCGGCGGCCTTCACCGACTCCACCACCGCCACCTCCGCCCCATGCGCGTAGCGGCCGGGCCCGGGCAACTGCACGTAGACCACGTCGCCCAATGCCTGCGCCGCATACGGGGTGATGCCGACGGTCAGCAGGCCGTCGTCTTCCAGGCGGAGCCATTCGTGTTCGCGGGTGTAGTGCAGTTCGCTCATCGGTGTGTCCGTTCCGGGATAGCGGGGGCGTGGTACGAAGGAACTCAGGCCGCGGCGCCGGCCGGCCCTTCGCGCGGCGCGGCCAGATGGGCGAGCATGTCCCCGACCATGGCGTCCAGGTCGTAGCGCGGTGCCCAGCCCCAGTCGGCCCGGGCCTGCGAATCGTCCAGCGAGCGCGGCCAGGTGCGCGCGATCGCCTGGCGGAAGTCCGGCGCGTAGTCGATCCGGAAGCCGGGCACGCGCTCGGCGATGGCCGCGGCGATCTGCGCGGGCGTGAAGCTGATCCCGGCCAGGTTGTAGCTGCCGCGCTCGGCGATCGCCTCGGCCGGAGCTTCCATCAGCTCGATCGTGGCCCGCAGCGCATCGGGCATGTACATCATCGGCAGCGCCTGGTCCGCTTCCAGGAAGCAGGTGTAGTGCCGGTCGCGCAGCGCGGCGTGGAAGACCTCCACCGCGTAGTCGGTGGTGCCCCCGCCGGGCGGGGTCTTCCAACTGACCAGCCCCGGGTAGCGCAGGCTGCGCACGTCCACGCCGTGGTTGGCGTGGTACCAGCGGCACCAGCCCTCGCCGGCCAGCTTGGAGATGCCATAGACGGTGCCGGGCTCCATCACCGTCCGCTGCGGGGTCCGGTCCTGCGGCGTGGACGGGCCGAAGGCGGCGATCGAGCTGGGCCAGAACACCCGCTCTAGGGCATGCGTCCGCGCGACCTCGAGCACGTTGAGCAGTCCGGCCATGTTGAGGTTCCAGGCCCACATCGGCTTCGTCTCGCCGGTGGCCGACAGCGCGGCGGCCAGTTGGTAGATGCGGGTGATGCGGTGGCGCTCGACGATCCGGCGCAGCGCCTGCGCATCGGTGACGTCCAGGACCTCGTGGACCCGCCCAGGCCCCCGGCCCCGCGGGGCCAGGTCGCTGGTGATCACGGCGTCGGCGCCGTGGCGCCGCGCCAGGGCGTCGGCCAGCTCGGTGCCGATCTGGCCGTTGGCGCCGGTGATGAGGATGCGGGTCATGGCAGCAGCCCCAGTTCGTGGCCGGCCCGCACGAACGCATCCACCGCCGCCTGCAGGTGGTGGATGTCGTGGGCCGCGCTCATCTGCACGCGGATGCGGGCCTGGCCCCGGGGCACGACCGGATGGAAGAAGCCCACGGCGTACACGCCCAGTTCCAGCAGGCGCGCCGAGAGCGACTGGGCCAGTCCGGCCTCCTGGACCAGGATCGGCACGATCGGATGTTCGCCCGGGCGGATATCGAAGCCGGCCTCGGCGATGGCCCGGCGGAACCAGCGGGTGTTGCGCTCCAGCCGGTCGCGCAGCCCGGTCGAGGCCTCCAGCAGGTCCAGCGCGGCGATCGAGCCGGCGACGATGGAGGGGGCGACGGTATTGGAGAACAGGTAGGGGCGCGAGCGCTGGCGCAGCAGTTCGATGACCTCGCGGCGGCCACTGGTGAAGCCGCCGGAGGCGCCGCCCAGCGCCTTGCCGAGGGTGCCGGTGATGATGTCGACCTGGCCGAACAGGCCGCCGTGCTCGTGGGTGCCGCGGCCACGGGCGCCGAGCACGCCGGTGGCATGGCACTCGTCGATGCCCAGCAGCGCGCCGTAGGCATCGCACAGGGCGCGCATCCGCTCCAGGCGGGCGACGGTGCCGTCCATGGAGAACACGCCATCGGTGAACACCAGGCCGAAGCGCGCGCCGTCGGCGCGGGCCCGGGCCAGGCAGCGCTCCAGGTCCTCCATGTCGTCGTGCCGGTAGCGGTAGCGGCGCGCCTTGCACAGGCGGATGCCGTCGATGATCGAGGCGTGGTTGAGCTCGTCGCTGATGACCGCGTCCTGCTCGGCCAGCAGCGGTTCGAACAGGCCCGCGTTGGCGTCGAACGCGGCGGCGTAGAGGATCGTGTCCTCGGTCCCCAGGAATGCCGACAGGCGCGCTTCCAACTGCTTGTGCAGGTCCTGGGTGCCGCAGATGAAGCGGACCGAGCCCATGCCGTAGCCGTGGGTGCGCAGCGCCGAGGCGGCCGCCTCGACCACGGCCGGGTGGTTGGCCAGGCCCAGGTAGTTGTTGGCGCACAGGTTGATCACCTCGCGCCCGTCCGCCAGCCGCACGGTGGCGTCCTGGGTGCCGACGATGATCCGCTCGGACTTGTACAGCCCGGCGTCGTGGATGCCCTGCAGTTGTTCCTGGAGGTGCTGGAAGAAGGCTGCGCTCATGGTGGTCCGGCCGGGGGGATCTGTGGCAGGCTTGCCGTGCGTCACATCGAATTGTGTTCGATATATCGAACTAAGGTCCAGTATCGTGAATAAGATCGCAGCGGTCAACAGCCCGGCCGGCGAACCGCCGTGCGTCGGCGCCACCCTGCAGTCCCTGCGGCGGGCCCGGGGCCTGTCCCTGGACGAGCTTTCGCGCAGGGCCGGGGTGTCCAAGTCGATGCTTTCCCAGATCGAGCGCAACCAGACCAACCCCACGGTCGCGGTGGTATGGAGGCTGGCCAATGCGCTGGGCGTGTCCATCGGCGAGCTGCTGGACGGCGGACGCCCCGCCGAGCCGTCGCTCAGCGTGCTGCCGGCCCACGCCACTCCCACCCTCAGGAGCCCGGACGGGCGCTGCGAGCTGCGCATCCTCGGCCCGATCGATCTGGCCGGGCAGTACGAGTGGTACGAGCTGCACGTCCAGCCGGGCGGCGTCCTGGAGTCGCAGCCGCACGAGCCGGGAGCGCGCGAGCACCTGACCGTGCTGTCGGGCAGCCTGGAGGTGGAATCCGGCGGGGAGCGCGCGCGCGCGCGGCAGGGCGAGACCGTGCGCTATGCGGTGGACGTGCCCCACGCGATCCGCAACGGCGCCAAGTCGCACGCCACGGCCATGCTGGTGGTCGCCTACGGGCGGGGCTGAGCGCTACGCTCAGTAGCCGTGCCGCGCCTGGCGCGGGGTGACGCCGAACAGGCGCTTGAACGCGGTGGCGAAGTTGGCCGCGCTGGTGTACCCGGCGATCGCCGCGGCCCGCTCCACGTCGACCCTGTCCCGGCTCAGGGCGGCATGCGCCAGGTGCAGCCGACGCTGGCGCTGGTATTCGAAGATCGTGGTGCCGGCATGGCCGCGGAAGGCGCGCTGCAGGCTGGTCGGATTGCTGCCCACGTGGCGGGCGATGCGCTGCAGCGACCAGTCGTCGGCCACGCGGCTGTCGAGCAGCTCGACCAGGCGATCCATCCGCTGGCGCTCGCGCGGGTTCTGGCGTGGCGGCGGCCGGGTGCCGGCGATCATCCCCAAGGCCTCGACCACGATCTCCAGGCAGTGGGACTGCATCCACAGCGCCTGCAGGGCGGGCACCATCGGGGGAGGAGCGAGGATCCGCTCGGCGGCGGCGAGCACCCGGGGCGAGGGGATCCACTCGTGTTCGGACAGGTGCTGGCGCTTGAAACGCTCCAGCCCCCGGTACTCCTCCAGGCAGTCGAAACCCCCGGCCTCCAGCCACTCCCGCTTGAGGGTGATGGAGACCTTCCTTTCCTCGCGGCCGTTCCGCCATTGGCGATGGAACATGTCCGGCTCGGCCAGCGACACCAGCGCGCCGCGGTTGCGCGCGCCGGGCCGGGCCTGCGGTCCCAGGTGGTAGCGCCGGGTGCCGAAGGAGAACTGCGAGGCGCCGCCCACCAGCATGCTGAGCTTGATCCCCGGGTGCTGCATGACCTGGGTGTCCAGGTCCTTCAGGTCGCGCACCTGGGCGCAATGCAGCACCAGCCCGGGCTGCAACTCCTTCAGGAAGAACATGTGCCCTTCCAGCAGCGGCTCGGCATCGTCCAGGCGCTTGCTGAAGCGGAAGACGTCGCCGACCAGGTCGATGCCATGGGCCAGGTCGGCGTAAGTGAACACCCTGG
The DNA here is from genome assembly GCF_014202435.1 of Pseudoxanthomonas broegbernensis. Taxonomy (GTDB): domain Bacteria; phylum Pseudomonadota; class Gammaproteobacteria; order Xanthomonadales; family Xanthomonadaceae; genus Pseudoxanthomonas; species Pseudoxanthomonas broegbernensis. The sequence goes on from NZ_JACHGU010000010.1 coordinate 17,284, forward strand.
GCGCGGCGGCCGCCCCGGATTGATGTTCCAGCAAAGATTTTTCTGTCGCCGGCACAGTTTTCATGGAGGGCAACCTGGAATACTGGAATTTCGAAATTCGGGTCTTCAATAGCGAGGGCCCGGGGCCAAGTCAAGGTCGATCGTGGGCCGGGAGGCCGTGCCGTTCAATGGCCGGCCGTCTCGACCCTTCCAGTCACCAGTTTCGGATGCATGAGGGGACAGTGCGGATGAGCAAGGCTTCGACGGGAATCAAGGGGCGCGGCATGGCGGTCACATGGCTCGCGTTGGCCATCTCCGGCGCGTTGCAGGCGCAGGAAGTGGACGGGGCGCAGCCCCGGACCCTGGACACGGTGGTGGTGACCGGCACCAACATCCGGGGCGCCAAGCCGGTGGGCAATACGGTTCTGACCATCGAGTCCGAACAATTGCGCGCCTCGGGCCGGGCCACCCTGGGCGACTTCCTGCGCGAACTGCCGGCCAACTTCGCCGGCGGCGTGGCCACGTCCGACAACATCCAGGGCGCGCAGGACGCCAGCTCGGCCGGCAGCAACCTGACCGGCGGCCAGGGCGTGAACCTGCGCGGCCTGGGCGCGCTGTCGACCCTGGTGCTGGTCAATGGCCGCCGGGTGGCCGCCTCCGGCCAGTTCGGCGACTTCGTGGACCTGTCCAACATTCCGCTGGCGGCGATCTCGCACATGGAGGTGCTGCTGGACGGCGCCTCGGCCGTGTACGGCTCCGACGCGGTGGGCGGCGTGGTCAATGTCATCCTCAAGCGTTCCGGCGACGGCACCGCCGATACCGTCCTCAAGGTCGGCACCACCACCCAGGGCGGCGGCGAGCAGGTACAACTGAGCCAGACCTGGGGCACGTCCTGGCAAGGCGGCGGCCTGTTCCTGGGCGTGGAGCATCATCAACAGAACCGGGTGCGCTCCTCCGACCGGAAGATCTTCAACGGCGGCGACTTCACCGACCGCGGCGGCTCCAACTGGCAGCGGGCCAACAACCGGGTCTCGCCGACGGCCAACATCTTCGCCGGCGGCGCCGCCGGCAACGGGACGGTCCGCTGGACCGTGCCCGGCGGCAACGGGGTGGGCCTGACGACGAACGACCTGGTCCCGGTGGCCGATGGCGTGGGCAACACCTTCGACCCGTGGAGCAACCTCGACATCCTGCCCGAGTCCAGGCGCCACAGCCTGTTCGCCTCCTTCGAGCAGTCCCTGGGCGATTCGGCCCGGCTGTTCGGCGACCTGCGCTACACCCGCCGCGAGAACGACTACAACACCGGCTACCTGATGCTGTACGGCAACGTGCCGTCCACCAGTGCGTTCCACATCCCCGGATCGACCAACAACTTCGGCGTGGTCGTCGACGACCTCGGGTTCAAGCGCATCGGCAAGGTGGACAGCCTGGGGCTGGACCTGGGCGTGTCCTTCGACCTTCCCCGCGACTGGCGAGGGGAGGCGGCCGTCACCTACAGCCGCGAGGACCAGAGCCGCGACGGCCATGCCCAGCGCAACCTCAACTACTACGACTTCATCCCCGGGGCGGGCGCGCCGGCGCAGGCGCCCAGCGCCACCGCCTGCGCCTTGATGGGCCTCACCCCCGAGAGCGTGGCCGCCCTGCCCGGCGGAGGCACCCCCGCGCAGCGGTACTGCGCCGCGCTGGGCTACACGGCATTCAACCCGTACTCCACCGAGCCGCTTCCGCGCGAGGTGGTGGACCAGTTGATCGGCTACGAGAACGTGGACTTCGATTCCTGGCTGGTGCAGGCCAGCGCCAAGGCCGACGGCACCGTGGCCGAGCTGCCCGGCGGCGCCCTGCGGCTGGCGCTGGGCGTGGACTGGCGCCGCGAGTTCATGAGCGGCCATCTGGATTTCAACACCCGCGGCACCCGCGATACCCACGTGCCCTACGGAGCGACCGCGCGCAACGTGCTGGCCACCTACGCCGAAGCGGCCATCCCCGTGGTAGGCAAGGGCAACGCCCTGCCGTGGCTGCGCGAACTGGAGCTTTCCCTGGCCGCGCGGCACGAGCGCTACACCGGCCTGGGCGAATACGAGACCACCAACCCCAAGCTGGGCATCCACCTCAAGCCGACCGACGCCCTGACCCTGCGCGGCAGTTGGGGCACCTCGTTCCATGCCCCGCCGATGCGCTTCATGTACACCGGTGCGCAGCCGGTGGGCGGCGGCAACGCGGCCAGCGTGCAGACGGTGGCCCGCATGGCCCCCTGCGACACCGCCCGGGTGCCGCTCAACGGGATCGTCGGCACGCCCGGCGGCGGCGGCAACTGCTCGTTCACCGCCTTGGTGGTGTCCGGCGGCGCCGGTCCGGAACTGCGTCCGGAGGAGTCCAGGACCTGGACCCTGGGCTTCGACTACTCGCCGGCCTGGGCGCCGGGCCTGAAGGTGGGGGCCGGCTACTTCAGGCTCAGCGTCGAGGATCGCATCGTCCGCATCCAGGGCGGCACCCTGCCGGGCATCCTGGACGAATACTTCGCCACCGGCACCACGCCGTACATGGGCAGCCTGCGGCCCAACCCGGACCTGGCCGAGGTCCAGGGCCTGTTCGACGACCCGCGCTTCATCGGGCAGGTCGGCGTCGGACCGCAGCAGGCGCCTTCGGACGTGGCCATGATCATCTACGCCACGCAGAGCAACCTGGCCACGCTGCGCATGGACGGCGTGGACTTCTCGGTCGGCTACGGCTTCGACCTGGCCGACGGCAGCGTGCTGGACCTGTTCGGCCGCGGCACCTCGCTGCGCTCGTACGAGGTCAAGGGCTCGCCGGCCGACGACTACGTCGACCAGCTCGGCAGCTACAGCTCGCTGGGCAATCCGGTGAAGCTGCGCAGCCAGCAGGGCGTGCGCTGGAGCAAGGGTGAATTCTCCGCGGCCCTGACCGCCCACTACGTGGACGACTACGAATGCCGGGTGGGCTGCTACGTGGCCGGCGCGAACGGGATGCCGGTGCTGGCCGCCGCGCCGGTGAAGATCGGTTCCTGGACCACGTTCGACCTGAACATGGATTACGACCTGTCCCGCTTCGGCGGCATGTTCGACGGCCTGCGCATGGGCTTGGCCGCCACCAACCTGGCGGACAAGGCCCCGCCATTCGTCAACGGCGGAACCGCCGCCTCCGACGCCATCCCGGACCCGTACGACGCGGCCAATGCCACGGTGATCGGCCGCACCGTGAACCTGACCCTGAGCAAGCGGTGGTGAGCCGGGGCATCGCCCGTTCCACCCGCGCCCCGTGCCGGCGGGCGGGCGGGCACCGGGGAGCGGCCGCCGCCGCGCTGCTGGTGGCGACGCTCCTGCTCCCGGCCCCGCGCCTGTCGGCGGAAGCCGCGCCGCCGCGGGTGCCCGATGCCTGGGAATACGTGGCCATGTCGCCCGAGCAGCGCCATGAACTGCGCGAACGCGTGCGCCTGCTGCCGCAGGCGCCGCGCCGCGCGTTCGATCGCGCGTTGATGGAGCAGGTCCGGAGCCTGCCGGACTGGCTGTACGAGGCGCTCAGCAACGAGCGCGTCGCGGTCGATTGCGCGGCCGGGCGGATGGGCCAGGAAGCGTTGCCGCCGCCGCCGGAACTGAGCGCGCGCCAGTACCTGGAGCGGGTGCCCCACCAGCGCTACCACTTCCGCCTGCGCGCCCGCGCGCTGCCGCCCCAGGAACGCCAGGGATACGAGGCCCGCCTGGCGGCCGAGCTCTCGACGCTGGCGCCATGGCTGCAGCGGGCGCTGGCCGAGGAGGCCGCGCGCGAGGACGCGCGCTACGGCCCGGTTCTGTGCCCGGCAGCGCCTTGAGACTCCCTGTTCCCGCTATGCCGGAGACCCGAATGAAACGCGCACTCAGCCTGGCCATTCTTCTGGCGGCCCTGTCGTCTGCCGTGGCGCCCGCGGCGCCCCCACCTCCCCCGGATACGCCGGTGCAACTGCCGGGCACGCACGCGTTCGGGCTGCATTCCCGCGCCGGCCTGGAATACCGGATCTTCGTGTCCGAGCCGGCCGCGCCGGCCCCGCCTTCCGGCTGGCCGGTGGTGTACGTGCTCGACGGCAATGCCTGGTTCGCCCACGCCGCCCAGCAGGTCCGGGTGCGCGGCGGCAAGCGTCCGGACAAGACCGGTGTGCTGCCGGCCCTCGTGGTCGGGGTGGGCTATCCGGGCGACGCCTATATCAACAGTCCCAGGCGGACCCCGGACTTCACCCCGGACGTGCCGTTGCGCACGCCCAATCCGGCCGGGTGGGCCGCCACCGGGGGCGCGGACACGTTCATGGCCTTCCTGGTGGACGAACTGAAGCCGCTGATCAATTCGCGCTACGCGACCGACCAGGACAAGGAGATCCTCTTCGGGCACTCGCTCGGCGGCCTGTTCGCCTTGCATGCCTGGTTCAACCATCCCGCCGCCTTCGACGGGGTGGTCTCGGCCAGTCCCTCGACCTGGTGGAACGAGGAGGTCGCCCTGGACTGGGCCCGCCGGTTCGCCGGCAGCGCCGATGCGGCCGGGCGCAAGCAGCCCTTGCTGGTGGCCACCGGGGCCGCCGAACTGGAGTCGATGGTGGCCGGCGCGCGCGGCCTGGAGCGGATCCTGGCCGGCGCGACGGCGGCGGGCGCGCCGGTGCAGGTGGCGCTGCTGGAGGACGAGGACCACCTGTCGGCGGCGCCGGTCGCCATCAATCGCCTGGTCCGGCGCTTCCTGGCGCCGTCGCGGGACGACATCGACCATGCCCTGGCCCTGCTGGCGGATGACGGCAAGGCCGATGCGCTGGTCGGCCGCGAGCGCAGCCTGGTCGGGGCGGCCGACGGCCGGGGCTACCGGGTGCGCGAGTATCGGCCGGCCGGCGTGGCCGCCGAGCAAGTGCGGCGGACGATCTACGTGCTGGAGGACGGCGAGGTCCTCCAGGCGGCGCTGCGCCAGGCGCGCGGATCGGCGGTGCCCACGGCGGTGGTCGGCTTGCGCCAGGGCGACGGCCGGCCGTTGCAGCCGCGCGCGTTCACGCCCACGCCCGACGGCGACCCGGAAAACCGGGCCGGCGCCGAGGACCTGCTGAAACTGCTGCACGCCCAGGTGGTGCCGGAAATCGCCGGCAGCCGTGGCCCGGGTGGCGAAGACCGGGTCCTGGTCGGCAGCGCCCGGGCAGGACTGTTCGCGCTGTATGCGGTGGCGAACGCACCGGAGACCTTCGCCGCGGTGGTGGCGGTGGCGCCGGAACTGGACTGGCGCGGCGGCTTCGTCCTCAGCCCCAACGTGATCGGCCGGATCGGCCCGAAGCTGGCGGTGCAGGGCCGCGCGGCGCGGGTGGTCCTCCTCCAGGAAGACATCGCCGATCCGCTGTCCGCGCGCCTGCGCCAGTCCCTGGAGGCCATCGAGGGCGTGCAGGCGCCGGGCCTGGCCCTGGGCGAGGCACCGGTCCAGGCCGTGGCGGCCGCCCTCGATACCGCCTTCGGGCTGGCGGATACGGCGCGTCCGGCGCGCATGCCGGTGTTCGCGGAGGACACCGGGCTGCCGGTACCCGATGCCGACGCCTATGTCGCGCTGACGCCACAGCAGCGCTTCGATCTGCGCATGCGGTTGCGGGCGCTGCCCAAGCCGCGGCAGGACGCCTGGGTGCGCCGCTTCAAGTTCAACCTGGATGCGGCCCTGTGGTTCTACGAGCACCGGCTGCTGCACGAGGAGAAGACCCGCATGGACGCGATCAACGCCTACGAGGCTCCGGCCCCATGACGCCATCCCGCTTTTGCGCGCGCGCCGGCGCCTTCTTTCCGGCCCGTCCGACCCGTCTCGCGGCCGCCCGGGACGCGACCCTCGCCCGGGCCGTGCGCCGCGCCGCGCCGGCGCTCCTGCTCGGCGCATTGGCGTGGCTGCCCGCGCATGCCCGCGCGGCCGAGACCACCGCCGCCTCCAGCGTACCCGACGCGGCGTGCGCCGCCGCCGCTTCCCCCGCCTCCTGGAGCGAATACAGCGTCCCCGTGGAGGGAACCGAGGTCCGGGTGATGCAGGCCGACAACGGACGCCGCCACCGTGTGTACGTCTGGGCCCCGCCGGGTCCGGCACCGGCGCACGGCCGCCCGGTGATCTACGTGCTCGACGGCGAGACCACCTTCATGCTGGTGCGCGACCTGGCCCTTGCGCTGGCGGAGCACTATCCGGGCACCGAGCTGCCGGTGGTGGTGGCGCTGGGCTACGACTACGCGCAGCCGTATTCGGCCGAGGCGCTGCGCGGCACCCTGGTCGAGCGCACCTTCGACTACACCCCGGCCGTGCCCGAGTCGCTGCTGGGCGAGTCGTTCAACGCGCAGCCGTGGCCGCCCAGCGGCGGAGCCGACGAGTTCCTGGACTTCATCGAGTGGCGGCTCAAGCCCGCCATCGCCGGCGAGCATGCGATCGACCCGGACCGCCAGGTCCTGATGGGCCATTCTTTCGGCGGGCTGCTCACCCTGCATGCGCTCTTCACCCGCCCGTACATGTTCGACACCTATGTCGCGTCCAGTCCTTCCCTGTGGTACGGCGCCGGGTACCTGGGCCGGGCGCAGGCGCGCTTCGCCGAAGCCTGGGCCGGGCGCCTGGCCGGCAAGCGCCTGCTGCTGACCGTCGGCGACCTGGAGCAATCGCGCGCTCCGGACCGCGGCGAATGGGGCCGGGCCGAATGGCTGGCCGGCAACCGCATGGTCGAGGGGCTGGAGCAGATGGTGCGGCGGCTGGAGCCGCTGCGCGCCCTGGGGCTGGAACTGCGGTCCCGGCGCTATGAGAACCAGACCCACCTGAGCGTGAAGCCGCCCGCGCTCGACGAAGGGCTGCGTTTCGCGCTGCGGCCGCCGACGGGCGCGGGCCGGTCCAGCCCGGCCGGGGCGGCGTCCGCTGCCGGCCGCCCCCCCGTCTACCGCATGCCCGCCCGCCAGCGCTGGGAGATGGACGGCCACGAGGTGAGCGTGATCCTGCCGGTGTTCCCGGACAGCCTGCAGGCGCCGGAGGCGGGCTATCCGGTGGTGTTCCACCTGGGGGGATCGCCGGGCATCTATGCCGACAGCCTGCGCCGGCTGGAAGGCGCAGCGGTGACCGAGCCGGCCATCGTGGTCGGCGTGCGCTCCCTGGATGCGGACCGTGCCGCCCCCGGCGAGGCGGCCCTGGCCGCGATCGGGCGCGCGGTGCTGCCCTGCCTGCGCGCGCGCTATCCGGTCGATGCCTCGCGCCTGTCGTTGCTGGCGCATGGCCGCACCGCCGCCGCCGCGCTGCGCGAACTGGGCCGCGACGGGTCCGCGTTCGGCACGGTGGCGCTGCTGCATCCGGATGCGGAGGCCATCGAGGCGGCCGCTGCCGATCCGGGCCTTGCCGAGCACGCCAGGGCCGCGCGCGGTCGCCGGTTGCTGGTGATGGTGGGCGATGCGCCCAACGGCCGCGATGCGCCTGGTTCGGCGGACGACTCCGACCGGGTCCCGGCCGCGGCGCAGGCGCTGGTCGGCCGCCTGCGGGCCGGGGCGCCGCGGGCACCGGAGGCCGGCGTGCGCGTCCTGCATGGCGAGGACAACGTCTTCAGCATCGCCGCGGTCGCCGAAGCGCTGATGTTCAGCGTCGGCCGCGCGGCTTCCCTGCGCGCCGTCGACCCCGGCCCGTGACCGCCTTCGCGCCAGGCATCATGCATCCGCCCGTTCGTCTCGAGGAAACCCCGCCGATGTTCCTTCGCCGCCTTGCCCTGCCACTCGCCCTCCTGCTGGGATGCGCCGCCGCCGGGCCGGTCATGGCGCGCCAGGGCGCGGCGCCGGAAGGCGTTGCGGCGACGATCGCCGACGCACGCCAGTTCGACCTCCAGTCGGCGCAGGGGCACGCCTACCGGATCTTCGTCGCGGCCCCCCAGGGCGAAGCGCCGGCGGCCGGATATCCGGTGATCTACCTGCTCGACGGCAACTCGGTGTTCGGCACCGCGGTGGAAACGGTTCGCCTGCAGCGCGCCGCCCTCGGCCCGGCGGTGATCGTGGCCGTCGGCTATCCGGTCGGGACGCCCTTCGACGGCCCGGCCCGCTTCCGCGACTACACCCCGCCGACCGATCCTCGGCACATACCGGAGAAGTTCGACCGCAGCGTGGTCACCGGGGGGCAGGACGCGTTCCTGGACTTCCTGGTCGCGCAGGTGCGCCCGCTGGTCGAGAGCCTGCATCCGATCGACCCGCATCGCCAGGCGCTGTTCGGTCATTCCCTGGGCGGGCTGTTCGTGCTGCACACCATGTTCACGCGTCCGGAGCTGTTCCAGAAGTACGTGGCGGGCAGCCCCTCGATCTGGTGGAACGGGCGGTCGGTGCTGGCCGAGCTGGACCGGTTCGCCGCCCTGCCGAGCGCGGCGCGGCGCGATGTCGGCCTGATGGTGGTGGTCGGGGGCGAGGAACTGGGCCACATCGTCCTGGATGCGCGCGACCTGATCACCCGCCTGCCGCCCATCCGCGACCGTTACCTGGAGGTCGCCGGCGAAGGCCATGTGTCCGTCCTGCCGACGGCGATCAACGAGGGCCTGCGGTTCGCGCTCGGATCCGGCCACTGAGCCGGGCGCCGGGGACGTCCGATCCTGCCGGACGCCTGCATCCGCTCGGGCGCGTCGCGCGATCACCCGCGCGCGGAAGGCGAAGCCGCGGCGCCGGGCAGGCGCACCCGCACGCGCAGGCCCGGCGCGTTTTCCTCCAGCGCGATGCGCGCGCCGTGCATGCGCGCGATCGCCTCCACCAGGGCCAGCCCCAGGCCGCTGCCGGGCGTGGTCCGGCTGCGCTCCAGCCGGTACAGGCGACGGAACACCCGTTCGCGCTCGGCCTCCGGGATGCCGGGGCCGTCGTCGGCTACCGTCACCCACGCGCCGCCGCCGTCGGCCGCCGCGTCCAGGGCGATGCGCGCGCCCTCCGGGCAATGGCGGCCCGCGTTCTCCAGCAGGTTGGCGAAGAGCTGGCCGAGCAGGTCGCGGTCGCCGTCCACCTCCAGCCCCGGCGCGATCGCCGCCGTCAGGCTCTGCCCGCGCGCCTCGAACGCCGGCTGGTAGACCTCGGCCAGCGTCTCCAGCAGCGTCGACAGGTCCAGCGGCCGCCGCCGCGCCTGGCGCGGGTCGCTGCCGATCTGCGCGATGTGCAGCAGCGAGGCGAAGGTGCGCAGGGCCGCGTCCACCTCGGTGGTGGCGCGCTCCAGCACCGCGTGCAGGGCGTCCGGGTCGCGCAGGCGCTGGCCGCGCTCGAGCTGCTGGCGCAGCCGGCCCAGCGGCGTGCGCAGGTCGTGGGCGATGTCGTCGCTGACCTGGCGCAGCGCGTCCACCTGGGCCTGGATCCGTTCCAGCATCGCGTTGACGCTGGCCGAGAGGCGGTCGAACTCGTCGCCGCCGGCGCCCACCGGCCGCCGCCGCGACAGGTCGCCGAGCATGATCGCGCGGGTGTCGCGGTCGATCCGCTCGACCCGGCGCAGCAGCAGGTGGCTCATCAGCGCGCCGCCGCCCAGCGCCAGCGCCAGCGCGGCCAGCAGCGCATAGCCCATGTCGCGCGCCAGTGCCCGCTGCAGGGCGGCGAACTCCTCGGTCGCCTTGCCGGCCTCGCCGACCAGCAGGTAGCGGCCGTCCTCCAGGCGCAGGCCGTGCGCGCGCACGCGGCGCTGCTGGTGCGGCTTGTCGCCCTTGGGCATGTGGAACCAGAAGCGGCCCTCGACCGGCGCCTGCGCGGGGGCGTTGCCGGCCAGCACGCGGCCGTCGCGGTCCTGCAGCAGGTAACGCATCGACTTCATCAGCGGCTGCTGCAGGCGCTGCTCGATCAGCGCCTCCAGCGCGTGCGGCCCGCCGTCGCGCGCGGCGCGGCGCAGGTAGTGCAGCTCGCGGCCGACGATCTCGTCCTGCAGTTCCACGGCGTAGGCGCGCACTTCCAGGTAGACCACGCCCAGCAGCACCGCCAGCGAGGCGACGAACAGCCCGGCATAGAGCAGGGTCAGGCGGAAGCTGCTGGTGCGCAGCAGGCGCCCGCGCGGGACGCGGCGCGGGTCAGCGGCCATCGTCAGCGGCATCGGCCGGCGCCTCCAGCCGGTAGCCGGCGCCGCGCACGGTGTGGATCAGCGGCATCGGCCGGTCGCGGTCGATCTTGGCGCGCAGGCGGCTGATGTGGCTGTCCACCACGTTGGTCTGCGGGTCGAAGTGCAGGTCCCACACGTGCTCCAGCAGCATCGTGCGGGTGACCACCTGGCCGGCGTGGCGGGCCAGGTATTCCAGCAGGCGGAACTCGCGCGGCTGCAGGTCCACCGGCTGCCCGCCGCGGCGCACGCTGCGCGCCAGCAGGTCGATCTCCAGGTCGTGCACCTGCAGCCGGGTCTGCGGCGCCAGCGCGCGCGGCCGCCGGCCCAGGGCTTCCACCCGCGCCGACAGCTCGGCGAAGGAGAACGGCTTGACCAGGTAGTCGTCGCCGCCGGCCTTCAGCCCCAGCACGCGGTCGTCCACCCCGCCCAGCGCGGTGAGGAACAGCACCGGCACCTGCGAGCCGGCGCTGCGCAGCGCCTTGACCAGCGACAGCCCGTCCAGGCCGGGCAGCATGCGGTCGACCACGGCGATGTCCGGCGCCGCCGCGCCCAGGGCCAGGTACAGGCCGTCGCGGCCGTCGGCGGCGTGGCTCACCTGGTGGCCCTGCTCGCGCAGGCCCTCGCCGATGTAGTCGGCGGTCTCGGCATCGTCCTCGACCAGCAGGATGTGCACGCCCGATTCCTCGTCCGCGGTTGCCGGCGAGCATAGCGCGCGCGCCGCCGCGCCCGGATTACCGATGCGCAATGTCGCGGGCAGCGACCGGTAACCGCCGCACCGCCACCGTGGCCCTTCCGATCCTTCTGGAGTGCCGCGATGTCCCTTCTCCCGCCGTGCCGCCTGTCCCTGCTCGCCGTCCTGCTGGCGGGCGCCGGCGCGGCCTCGGCCGGCCCCTACGAGGTCGGCAGCACCAGCACCGCCCAGGGCGTGAAGTTCAAGAGCAACGTGCAGCGCAAGCACACCGCGTCCAAGGACACCTGGGTGCTGCCCAAGGTCGGCGTCGGCGGGCCGTTGAGCGAGCGCCTGGAGCTGACCATGGGCGGCGGCTACGGCGTGGTCTCCAGGGCCGATGGCTGGACCCGCGGCGGCCTGCGCGACCTGTCGGTGGGCATGAAATGGCGCATGCGCGACGAGGACGACGCGCACGCGGCCCTGGCCATCGAGCCTTCGCTCGGCCTGCCCATCGGCGACGAGGCGGCCGGCATCGGCAAGGGCGCCTATGCGCTGGAACTGCCGCTGCGTGCCAGCCGCCGCCGGGGCGCGCTGCGCCTGACCGGCGAGGTCAGCGCCAGCCGCACCTTCGGCCGCGACGAGGACCAGCTCGGCGCCGGCGTGCTGCTGGAATACTTCGGCGGCCCGGCGTGGTCCTGCGGCATGGAGCTGGTGGCCGATGCGCCGCGCACCGAGCCGGAGGCCTGGCACCTGCGCGCCAACGTGGGCGCCAAGCGCAAGTTCGGCCCGCACGTGGAGTGGCAGGCGCTGGCCGGGCGCACCGTGGAGAACCGCCGCGGCCAGGCCACGACCACCTTCAAGCTGGCCTACGAATACCGGTTCTGAGCGGCGCGCGGGCGGCGGCGGGTGCCGAGCGGAGGGCGGCGGCATATCATTCGTGTCCTCCCTTCCCGCCATCGCCACCGGATCGCTTCGACGAAGGCCCGTGCCTCGCCGAAGCCGCCCGGGAGCCCGCCACGACACGATGATCGCCCGACTCGCCGCGCACGAGGCATCCCACGCACGCTACCGCGCCTTCCTGCGCGCGCTGCGCGGCCGCGGCTTCGAGGGCGAGATCGACTGCGAGCATGCCGCGCGCACGGTGCTGGCCACCGACAATTCCATCTACCAGCGCTTTCCCCAGGCGGCGGTGTTCCCGCGCCACGCGCGGGACGTGCAGCGCGTCGCCGCCCTGGCCGCCGAGCCGCAATACCGGCAGATCGTGCTGGCGCCGCGCGGCGGCGGCACCGGCACCAACGGCCAGTCGCTCACCGACGGCCTGGTGGTGGACCTGTCGCGGCACATGAACGCGATCCTGGAGATCGACCCGCAGCGCCGCTGGGTGCGGGTGCAGCCGGGCGTGGTCAAGGACCAGCTCAACGCCGCGCTCAAGCCGCACGGGCTGTTCTTCGCCCCGGAACTGTCCACCTCCAACCGCGCCACCGTCGGCGGCATGATCAACACCGACGCCAGCGGCCAGGGCAGTTGCACCTACGGCAAGACCCGCGACCACGTACTGGAACTGGACACGGTGCTGCTGGGCGGGGAGCGGCTGCGCACCGCGCCGCTGGCGCCGCCGGAACTGGAGCAGGCGCTCGCCCGCCCCGGCGCGGCCGGCCGCCTGCACAAGAGCCTGCTCGCCCTGCACGAGGAATACGACGAACGGGTCCAGGCCGGCTTCCCCAGGCTCAACCGCTGCCTGACCGGCTACGACCTGGCCCACCTGCGCGACGCCCGGGGCCGCTTCGACCTCAACAGCCTGCTGTGCGGCTCGGAGGGTTCGCTGGGCTTCGTCGTCGAGGCGCGGCTGAACGTGCTGCCGATCCCCAAGCACCGGCGCCTGGTCAACGTCTCCTACGCCGGCTTCATGGACGCGCTGCGCGACGCGCGCGCGCTGATGGCGCGCGCGCCCATCTCCATCGAGACGGTGGATTCCACCGTGCTGGGCCTGGCCAAGGGCGACATCGTCTGGCACGACGTGGCCGGGTATTTCCCCGACCGGGGCGACACCCCGGTGCTGGGCATCAACCTGGTCGAGTTCAACGGCGACGACCTGGATGCGCTGGAGGCGCAGGTGGCCGCCTTCGTGCGCCACCTGGAGCAGGACGCCGGCGTGCGCCGCCTGGGCCACACCGTGGCCGCCGACGCGGCCTCGGTCGGGCAGATCTACGCGATGCGCAAGCGCGCGGTGGGGCTGCTGGGCAACGTCCAGGGCGAGGCCCGGCCGCAGCCGTTCGTCGAGGACGCGGCGGTGCCGCCGGAGGCGCTGGCCGACTTCATCGCCGAGTTCCGCGCGCTGCTGGACGGCCACGGCCTGAAGTACGGCATGTTCGGCCACGTCGACGCCGGCGTGCTGCACGTGCGCCCGGCGCTGGACATGAAGGACCCGGCCCAGGCCGCGCTGGTGCGCCCGGTCTCCGACGCGGTGGCCGCGCTGGCGCAGAAATACGGCGGCCTGCTGTGGGGCGAGCACGGCAAGGGCGTGCGCTCGGAGTACGCGCCGGCGTTCTTCGGCGACCTGTATCCGGCGCTGCAGGCGGTCAAGCAGGCCTTCGATCCGTACAACCAGCTCAACCCGGGCAAGATCGCCACGCCCGCCGGTGCGGCCGAGGCGGCGCTGCTGCGGATCGACGAGGTCGGCATGCGCGGCCAGTACGACCGCCAGATCGACCCGCGCGCCTGGGCCGAATACGGCGCGGCGGTGCACTGCAATGGCAACGGCGCCTGCTACAACTACGACGACGACGACCCGATGTGCCCGTCGTGGAAGGCCACCCGCGACCGCCGCCACTCGCCCAAGGGCCGCGCCTCGCTGATCCGCGAATGGCTGCGCCTGCAGGGCCGGGCCGGGGTGGACCTGATCCGCGTCACCGAGCGGGTGCGCCGCGGTGGCGCGTGGCCGGGCTGGCTGGCGCGGGTGCGCAACAGCCTGGGCAAGCGCCTGGGCGAGCCGGATTTCTCCCACGAGGTGTTCGAGGCGATGTCCGGCTGCCTGGCGTGCAAGTCCTGCGCGGGGCAGTGCCCGGTGAAGGTGGACGTGCCCGACGTGCGCTCGCGCTTCCTGGAGCTGTACCACGCGCGCTACCTGCGTCCGCTGAAGGACTACCTGATCGGCTCGCTGGAGTTCACCGTGCCGTACCTGGCCCGGGCGCCGTGGCTGTACAACGGGGCGATGCGCCTGGCGCCGGTGCGCTGGCTGCTGCGCGTGGGCGCGGGCATGGTCGACAGCCCGCTGCTCAGCCGGGTCGATCCGCGCCCGGCGCTGGCGCGCTGGGGCGTGCGGGCCGCCAGCGCGGAACGGCTGGCCGGCATGCCCGAGCGCGAACGCGCGCGCTGCGTGGTGCTGGTGCAGGATGCGTTCACCCGCTACTTCGAGACCGGGCTGTTCGTCGAGACGGTCGAGACCTTCTCGCGCCTGGGCTACACCGTGCTGCTGGCGCCGTTCGCGCCCAACGGCAAGCCCTTGCAGGTGCTCGGCTTCCTGGGCGCGTTCGAGAGGGCGGCGCGGCGCAACGCGGCCATGCTCAACGCCCTGGCGGCACATGGCGTGCCCCTGGTCGGCCTGGACCCGGCCATGACCCTGGCCTACCGCCACGAGTACCGCAAGCTGCTGGGCGAGGCCGCGCCGCAGGTGCTGCTGCCGCAGGAGTGGCTGGCCCGGGTGCTGGCCGCGTCGCCGCCGCCGGCGCCCATCGCTGCGCCGGCGGGCGCGCGCTTCCGCTTGCTGGTCCATTGCACCGAGAAGACCAACGCCCCGGCGCAGGCGGCGATGTGGCCGCTGGTGTTCCGGCGCCTGGGGCTGGAGCTGGACCTGGTGCCCAGCGGCTGCTGCGGCATGTCCGGCACCTACGGCCACGAGGCGGCCCACCTGGCCACCTCCGAGCGCATCTTCGACCTGTCCTGGCGCCCGGCCATCGCCGCTCATGCGGCCCATGGCGACCAGGCCCGGCTGCTGGCCAACGGCTATTCGTGCCGCACCCAGGCCCGGCGCTTCGGCGATGCGCACCTGGCCCATCCCATCCACGCCATCCTGGAACGCCTGCGGGCCACCTGACCGGACCGGCGCGGCCGGGAATCGCGGGAATCAGGCGCTGCCGGCCTCGGCGCTCTCCACCTGCAGCCGCGCCATCGTCGAGCGCACCGCGTGGAAGGTGCTCATCAGGTGGTCCTCGGTCAGGCGGCAGGCGCGCAGCGCGTTGCGCGCCATCGCCGCCTCGTAGATCGCCACGTGCTCGTCGTGGACGAAGCGCCGGCCCAGGGAGTGGTTCAGCGACACCCGCCGGTAGCGCTCGGCCTGGTGGTACAGCAGCTCCTGCAGCTTGATCAGCCACGGCGAGCGGCACGCGGCGATCAGCGCGGTGTGGAACTGGTGGTTGCACTCCTCCCACAGGTTGAGGGTTTCCTGGGGGAGGGGCTGCTGCATCTGCGGCAAGCCCAGTTCCACGTCCGACAGCGCCTGGAAGGCCTCGCGCACGCCCCGTTCCCAGGCGTCGTCGCCATGCACGATGGACAGGCGCAGGGCCTCGGTCTCGATCAGGTTGCGCACCCGCGAGATGTCGTCCAGCTCGTCCAGCGACAGCGGGGCCACCCAGAAGCCGCGCTGGTCCTCGGTCTTCACCAATTGGTCGCCGACCAGCCGGGCCAGCGCCTCGCGCAGCGGCGACATGCCGATCTCGTACTGCTGGACCAGCGCCTCCAGCTTGAGCTTGCTGCCGGCGGCCAACTGGCCGTGGACGATGTCCAGGCGCAGCCGCTGGTAGGCGCGGCGGGCCAGGGTGCGGGCGGAGGAAACGGTGGCGACCCGTGCGTTCATGCGTCGAGTGTGCGACTTGAATTTCGAAAATCAAGCGCCCTGGAATGCGGCATCGCAACACTTGCCCCCGAAATTTCGATAACCGGGCCGGGAACGCATCGAACGACATAGATGTAAGTCGTTGTAAATATTAGGTGACTCATTAGTTTTTAAAGAAACGTTAAGACGAGACCTCTCTGTCTTCACAAAAATATCGTAATTATTGTTGACGCGGTGAATGCGATTTGCTGTCATCGGGCCGCACTCCACACACCTTCCATCCGCGGCATCCGCCGCCCCGCGCCTCGAGGCCGGGTCCGAGTCGCCGGGAGGGAACCGGCATCCATACATCCGTCAGCCATATCGAATCCGTGAGGGGAATGATGAGCAGTCGAGCAGGTCGTACCCGTTGCATCGCCGGTGGCGTATCGGTGCTCGCGATGTGCATCGCCGGCGTGTTGCACGCCCAGGAAGCCGCGCCGGAGCAGCCCACCCAACTGGACACGGTGATCGTGACCGGTACCAACATCCGCGGCGCCGAGCCGGCCGGCAACGCCGTGCAGGTGATCAGCGCCGAGCAGATCCGCGACAGCGGCAAGGCCACCATCGGCGACTTCCTGCGCGAGCTGCCGGCCAACTTCGCCGGTGGCGTGGGCATGAGCGACAACGTCCAGGGCGGCCAGGACGCCAGTGTGGCCGGTTCCAACATGACCGGCGGCCAGGGCGTGAACCTGCGCGGCCTGGGCGCGCTGTCCACCCTGGTGCTGGTCAACGGCCGCCGCCTGGCCGCCGCGGGCCAGTACGGCGACTTCGTCGACATCTCCAACATCCCCACCAACGCGGTCTCGCACATCGAGGTGCTGCTGGACGGCGCCTCGGCCGTGTACGGCTCCGACGCGGTGGGCGGCGTGGTCAACATCATCACCAAGCGCAGCGACGACGGCGCCCATACCAGCGTGCGCGTGGGCACCACCACCCAGGGCGGCGGCGAGCAGTACCAGGTGGGCCAGACCTGGGGCACGCACTGGGACCGTGGCGGACTGATCGTCGGCTACGAGTTCAACCGCCAGAACAACGTGCTGGCCAACGACCGCGGCATCTACAACGGCGGCGACTTCAGCGACCGCGGCGGCGTCAACTGGCGCAAGGCCAACGCCCGCGCCGGCAGCGCGGCCAACCTGTTCTCCGGCAATGCGGCGGCCAACGGCAACGTGGCCTGGACCGTGCCCGGCGGCGCCGGCACCGGCCTGACCGCCGGCAGCCTGGTGCCGGTCGCCGACGGCGTCGGCAACACCTACGACGCCTGGGACCGGGTCGACATCGTCCCGCAGATGGACCGCCACAGCGTGTTCCTGGGCTTCGAGCAGGACGTGGGCGAGTCGACCTCGCTGTACGGCGACCTGCGCTACACCCGCCGCCGCGGCGAGTACAACCAGGGCTACCAGGCCCTGTACGGCACCCTGGCGCCGACCAACCCGTACTTCATCCCCGGCGTGGCCAACAACTTCGGCGTGCTGATCGACGACCGCCCGCTGCAGCGCGAGGTCGGCGTGGACAGCTACGCGGCCGTGTTCGGCGCCAGTTTCGAGCTGGGCGGCAGTTGGCGCGGCGAGGCCACCGCCTCGTACAGCCGCGAGGAGCAGTTCCGCGACTCGGACGTGCAGCGCAACGCCAACATCTACGACTACCTGCCCACGCCCGCGGGTGGCCAGGCGCAGGCGCCCACCGCGATCGCGTGCAGCCTGATGGGCCTGACCGCCGCCAACCTGCCGGCCAACGCCAACGCGCAGCAGCGCTACTGCGCCGGCCTGGGCTATGCCGCGTTCAACCCGTGGACCACCGAGGGCCTGTCCGAGCAGGTGCTCTCGCAGCTCATCGGCTACGAGAACCTCAACTTCACCTCGTGGCTGGCGCAGGCCAGCTTCAAGGTCGACGGCGACCTGTTCGAGATCGGCGGCGGCGCGGTCAAGCTGGCCGCCGGCGCCGACTGGCGCCGCGAGAACATCGGCGGCGACCTGGACTTCAACTGGCGCAGCACCTCCGACCAGAGCACCGTGTTCGGCACCACCGAGCGCGACGTCGGCGCGCTGTTCGCCGAGCTGGCCATCCCGCTGGTGGGCAAGCAGAACCAGAAGGCCTACGCCAAGAAGTTCGACGTCTCCATCGCCGGCCGCTACGAGCGCGGCAGCGGCCTGGGCGACTTCTCCACGTTCAACCCCAAGGTCGGCTTCGACTACAAGCCCACCGACAACCTGACCGTGCGCGGCAGTTGGGGCACCTCGTTCCACGCCCCGCCGATGCGCTACGCCTACAACGGCGTGCAGCCGATCACCGGCGGCAACGGCGCGTTCATGCGTGCGGACCTGTACAACGCCCCGTGCAACACCAGCATGGTCCCGCTCAACGGCGTGGGCGGCACCCCGGGCGGCGACGGCAACTGCACCTTCACCGCCATCGTGGTCAGCGGCGGCGCCGGCCCGACGCTGAAGCCGGAAGAGTCCAGGACCTGGACCCTGGGCCTGGACTACAAGCCCGAGTGGGCGCCGGGGCTGAGCCTGGGCGCCGGCTACTTCAACCTGAAGATCGACGACCGCATCGTCCGCATCCAGGCCGGCACCTTGGGCAGCATCCTGGCCCAGTTGTTCTCCACCGGGACCACGCCGTACATGGGCAGCCTGGAGCTCAACCCCGGGGTGGACCGGGTCCGCGACCTGATCGAGAACGACCCGCGCTACCTGGGCCAGCTCGGCGCCGGCCCGGTGCAGAGCCCGGCCGAGGTGGCGATGATCATCAACGCCACCCAGCTCAACCTGGCCTCGCTGAAGATGGACGGCGTGGACTTCAACCTCGGCTACGGCTGGGACACCGAGGCGGCCGGCGCGTTCGACCTGTTCGCCCGCGGCACCTGGCTGAACTCCTACGAGGTGCAGTCGGCGCCGGGCGCGGACTACGTGGACCAACTGGGCAAGTACAGCGCCGGCGGCAACCCGGTGCAACTGCGCTCGCAGCAGGGCCTGCGCTGGACCCGCGGCGACCTGCGCGCGACCTTGACCATGAACTACGTGGACGACTACGTGTGCGCGGACGGCTGCTACGTACCCAACGCCGCCGGGCTGCCGAGCCTGTCCGCCACCCCGGTGAAGATCGACGCGTGGACCACCTTCGACCTGTCGCTGGACTACGATCTGTCGCGGCTGGGCGGATTCTTCGGCCAGTCCAAGCTGAACTTCACCGCGGTCAACTTCACCGACCGCGACCCGCCCTTCGTCGACGGCGGCACCGCCGCCAACGACGCGCTGGCCGATCCCTACGATCCGGCCAATGCGACGGTGCTGGGCCGTACCCTGGTGTTGTCCTTCGACAAGCGCTGGTGAACCCCCGCCGGGGGCGGACGGCCGCCGCGCCGCCCGCCCCGGGGCAGACAGAGGAAACAGGCATGCATTGGCGTTACGGCGGCAAGTGGTTGGCGATGGCGGTCCTGGCCGTGGGCGGCGCGACGGGAGCCGGCACCGCGGCGGCGGCGGCCACGGCGGTCGCGCCGGTACCGATGACCCTGGCCGGTTCGTTGCAGTGGGACCAGAAGGCCAGCGCCAGCGGGCGCGAGTACCGGGTGTTCGTGTCCATCCCCGACCGGCCGCCGCCGCCGGCCGGCTATCGCGTGCTGTACGTGCTCGACGGCAACGCGATGTTCCTGACCGCGGTGGAGGCGGCGCGCGCCATGGAGCGCCGCCCCGACGTGCCGCGCGACGCGCCGGCGGTGGTGGTCGGCATCGGCTACCCGCCCGGCACCGACATCGGCGCCGCGCGCGCCTTCGACCTCACCCCGCCCGGCAGCGAGCATGCCCGGATCCGCGCGGCCACCGGCGGCGCCGACGCATTCCTGGACTTCATCGAGCGCGACCTCAAGCCGGCGCTGGCCGCGCAGGTCGCGCTCGACCCCGCCCAGCAGGCCCTGTTCGGCCACTCGTTCGGCGGCTTGTTCGTGCTCCACGCATTGGCCGCCCGTCCCCAGGCTTTCCAGACCTGGATCGCGGCCAGCCCGTCGGTGTGGATGATTCCTCAGGGCTTGCGCGAGGCGATCGGGTCGCTGGCCGGCCGGCGCGATGCCGCATCGCCGCCGCTGCGGCTGCTGGTGACGGTGGGCGAGCACGAGCAGCGCCCGGCGCCGGCGCTGCGCGCCCACCCGGATGCACGCAAGCTGATCGCGCTGCTGCAGGAACGGACCCAGGTGGACAACGCGCGCGCGATCGCCGCGCTGGCCGGCGGCGTGCCCGGCATCGAGGTGCGCCTGGACGAGATTGCCGGCGAGGACCACGGCACCGTGGTGCCGGGCGCGATCGGCCGCGCGGTCTGGTTCGCGCTGGCGCCGCCGCTGCCGGCGCCGCCGCTGCCGACCGCGCAGGAGTACCTGCGGATGACCCCGGAGCAGCGCTACGACCTGCGGCTGTGGGTGCGCGAGCTGCCCGACGGCCGGCGCATTCCCTGGCTGGCCGGGCTCAAGCGGACCCTGCATGACGGCCTCACCGCCGAGCAGGTCCAGGCCCTGCATGCCGAGCGCAACCGAATGGACCAGGAGTACGGCACCCGCCCGCACGAGGTCAACGCGCCGAAGTAGCGCAACCCCCCACGGCCGGCCTCCCCCCGGCCCGCGGCAGAGGCGACGGTGCAACGCCGTCCTCTCTGCCGCATTTCTCGCATCGTCCTTTCCCGGCATCGCGCGGGGTGCGCGCGGGCATGCGATCGCCGCCACGGCGTGCACCGCACCGACGCCGCGCTCGCGGAGCCGGGCAGGGACGGAAAACGAAAAGGCCCGGCTGTTGCCGGGCCCATGAGGGAGCGGGGAAGCGCGCGGCCGCGATGCCGCGCGCCTTCCGTGCCGCGTCAGCCGCGGCCGACGGTCGCCACCGCGTTGGCCACGTAGTCCAGGTTGCCCTGGTTGAGCGCGGCCACGCAGATGCGGCCGGTGCCCACCGCGTAGATGCCGAACTCGTCGCGCAGGCGGTCCACCTGCGGCTTGCTCAGGCCCGAGTAGGAGAACATGCCCGCCTGGCGGCGGATGAACTCGAACTCCGGTGCGCCCTGTTCGGCCAGCTTCCCGACCAGGCCGTCGCGCAGGGCGTGGATGCGGGTGCGCATCTGGCCCAGCTCGTCCATCCACAGCGCGCGCAGTTCGGCGCTGCCCAGCACCCCGGCCACCAGCGCGGCGCCGTGGGTGGACGGGCTGGAGTAGATGGTGCGGATGATGCGCTTGATCTGCGACTGCACGGCCTTGGCCTGCTCGGCGGTGGGCGCCACGATCGACAGCGCGCCCACCCGCTCGCCGTACAGCGAGAACGACTTGGAGTACGAGCTGGCGACCACGAAGGCGTCGATCCCGGCCTCGACCAGGATGCCGATGGCGGCGGCGTCCTCGGCGATGCCCTTGTCGAAGCCCTGGTAGGCCATGTCGATGAACGGGAACAGCCGGCGCTCCTTGAGCACCGCGGCCACCTGCTTCCACTGCTCCACGGTCAGGTCCGCGCCGGTGGGGTTGTGGCAGCAGGCATGCAGCAGCACGGTGGTGCCCGGCTGCAGCTTGCCCAGGTCGGCGAGCATGCCGGCGAAGTCCAGGCCGTGGCTGGCCGCGTCGAAGTAGGTGTAGTCCACCACCTCGAAGCCGGCGGCGGAGAACACCGCGCGGTGGTTCTCCCAGCTCGGGTCGCTCAGGGCCAGGGTGGCGTGCGGCAGCGTCTTGCGCAGCAGCTCGGCGCCCACCCGCAACGCGCCGCTGCCGCCCACGGTCTGGGTGGTGGCGACGCGGCCGGCGGCCAACAGCGGCGAGTCCTTGCCGAACAGCAGTTCGCGGGTGGCCTGGGTGTAGGCGGCCAGGCCGTCGATCGGCAGGTAGCCGCGCGGGCGATTGGCGGCGGCCAGCGCGTGCTCCACCTGCTGCACCGCTTTGAGCAGCGGGATCCGTCCCTGTTCGTCGTAGTAGATGCCCACGCCCAGGTTGACCTTGGTGGCGCGGTTGTCGGCGTTGTAAGCCTCGGTCAGGCCCAGGATCGGATCACCCGGGACCAGTTCGACGTTCGAGAAGAAGGACACGGCTTGGCTCTGCGTTGTTGAGTGGGGAGCGTCGCGGGCACTGTGGGCCACCGTGGCGGCGGCCGGCCAGCAAACCGCCCAATCCTAGCAGGCCGTCGGGGCGTCCTGATGGTTTCCGCTGTGACGAGGGTGCGGCGACGATGGCCGGCCGGCCGAGGGCTGGCTAGCGGAGTCGCCATTCCAGGCCGAGCAGCAGGCTGCGGCCGGGCCCGGGTTCGTAGTAGCGGCCGTTGCCCTCGTTGACGATCACCGAGCCGACGTGGCGCCGGTCCAGCAGGTTGTCGGCGCGGGCGAAGCCGCGCAGCCGGCCGGCGCGCAGCGACCAGTCGCGCCCGGCCTCCAGGTGCAGCAGGCCATGGCCCGGCGCCGTGGCGCTGCCGAGGTCGTTCGCGCTCACCGCGCCGCTGCCGCTGGCTTCCACCGCCGCCTGCCAGTCCGTGCCCTGCCACTGCAGGCGCAGCAGGCCATGGCGCCCGGGCACGCCGGGGATGCGGGTGCCGGCGGCCACCGTGGCATCGGGAATGGTGCAGCCGGCGCCGGCGCAGATGGCGAAGTCGTCGCGGAAGCGGGCATCCAGCCAGGTCGCGGCCAGGTGCAGCGTCCAGGCGCTCCCCATCGGTACGCGCGCGACCAGTTCGGCGCCCTGCCGGCGCGCATGGCCGGCGTTGCGATAGCTGCTGCGCCCGCCGCTGTTGCGCGCCACCGCCAGCTCGTCGCGGGTGTCGGCGCGGAACAGTGCGCCTTCCAGCGCGATGCCCTGCGGGCCGCGCCACTTGGCGCCCAGCTCCAGGTTGTCGCTCACCGCCGGGCGCAGGTCCAGGGCCAGGCCGGCGGCGCCATCGGCGCGGTAGGCCAGCTCGTTGAAGGTCGGCGTCTCGAAGCCGCGGCCGGCCGACAGGTACAGGCGCAGGTCATCGCCGGGGGCGAACACCAGCCCGGCCACCGGGGTCAGCCGCGAATACTCCACGCGGCCGCTGTCGTCGGGGTTGGCGCCGGCCAGGTAGCGGTCGTCGGAGCGGAAGCGCACCGTGCTGTAGCGCGCGCCGGCCTGCAGCGACCAGCGCGGCGCCAGCCGCCACCACGCCTGCGCGTACTGGTCGAGGCCGGCCACGATGTCGTGCTGGTCGCGCCGCAGCGCGCCGCGCACGCCCAGCCGCGCGCCGTCGAAGTTCTCGTAGCCGCGGCGCTGCTGGCGCTGGCGCTCGGCGCTGGTGCCCACGGTCAGCTCCAGGCCGCCATCGTCCCGGCGCCAGGCCACGCGCGCGTCCAGCCCGCCGTAGCCGCCGTCCAGGTCGACCACGCCGCCGGCACTGAGCGGGCTGGCCTGCGCGGCCACCGGCACGGCCAGGTACTGGGTCACGGCGCGCTGGCCGCCGTGGCCGGTGACCCGCAAGGTGGCCGCGCCGCCCAGCGGCTGGGTCCAGTGGGCGCCCAACTGGCCCTGGCGCACCGACTTGCGGGTGTCGTACTGCAAGGCCTGGGGCGTGGCCTGGCGCGGGTCGGCACGCCATTGCTCGCGGTCCAGGCCGAGCGGGTCCTGCGCATTCGGCGCGTCCAGCAGGTTGCCCACCAGTTCCAGGCGCCCGCCGCCGCGCAGCTCGTGGTGCAGCTTGGCGTTGAACATGCGCCGCCGCGCCGCGCCGTGCTCGCGGTAGCCGTCGGTATCCAGTTGCCAGGCGGACAGGTGGTAGCCGCTATCGCCGTCCTCGCCGCCGCCGCGCAGGTCCATGCTGGCGGTGCTGGCGCCGTACCGCGCCGCGGTGGCGCGCAGGCGCAGGGACGCGGGGCCGTGGCCGTCGGCCGTCCACAACTGGACCACGCCGCCGGAGGAGTTGCCGTACAGCGCCGAGAACGGCCCGCGCATCACCTCGATGCGCTCGCCGGCGGCCAGCGCGAAGTGCGAAAGCTGGCCCTGGCCGTCGGGCATGGTCGCGGGAATGCCGTCCGCGTACAGGCGCACGCCGCGCACGCCGAAGGTGGAGCGCGCGCCGAAGCCGCGGATCGAAAGCTGGGTGTCCTGGGCCAGGTTCTGGCGGTCGCGCGCCAGCAGTCCCGGCACGCCGCCGAGCGCCTCGGAGAGGCTGGCCTGCGGCCGCAGCGCGCCTTCGCCCAGGTCGATCACATCCAGCGAGGCAGGCAGGTCGAAGGCCGGCGCCGATTCCACCCGCGTGGTCACCGCCACCGGCGGCAGCAGCGGCGCGGCCCGGTCGCGGGCCGTCGCGGGCAGGACGGCGCAACCGGCCAGCGCCAGGGCGGCGCAACCGGACCGCCAGCGGGATCGGAGGGGCTCCATGCGGTGGCCAGTATAGGAATTCCCGCCCCCGCCACCATGCCGGCGCCGCCACGCCGATGCGTGCCGCCGCCGAGCTTCATTTCCATCGGTGATGTGCTTGTATCCAACCGTTCGCAACGAATACGCCCGCGTAACCGCGTCTTTACCCACCATGACGGCCGCCCCGGGTACTACTGGGGCATTCCGGAGGACGGAGGAGGGTTGCGATGCGGATCACCATCATCGGCGCGGGCTTCAGCGGCAGCGTGCTGGCCACCGAGCTGGCGCGCAATGCGCCGCCGGGCGTGGACCTGTGCCTGGTCGGCCTGGCCGACGGCTACGGCCGCGGCGTGGCCTACGGCGAGGCCCGGCCCGAGCACCTGCTCAACGTGCGCGCCCGCGACATGGGCGCCACCCAGGACCAGCCGGCCGAGTTCGCGCGCTGGCTCAACCTCACCCGGCGCGCGGAGGAAAGCTTCCTGCCGCGCCTGGTGTACGGCGAGTACCTGTATTCGCGCCTGCAATCGGCCGCGCAGGTCTCGCTGGCCGGCTTCAACCAAGTGCAGCAGGAGGCGGTGGCGGTGGACCGCGAGGGCGGCGCCTTCCGGGTGATGCTGGCCGACGGCTCGGACTTCCTCACCGACCGCGTGGTGCTGGCGGTGGGCACCCTGCCGCCGCAGCGGCTGCAGGGCGTGGGCCCGCGCCTGCTGGTCGACCCGGCCTACGTCGCCTGGCCCTGGCAGCGCAACCTGCGCGGCGCCGACGCACTGGCCGACGTGCCCGACGACGCGCGCGTGCTGATCGTCGGCACCGGCCTGACCATGGCCGACACCGTCGTCACCCTGCGCCGCCGCGGCCACCACGGGCCGATCACCGCGCTGTCCCGCCACGGCCTGCTGCCGCACCCGCACCTGGCCGAGCCCGGCCTGCCGATCGCGCTGCCGCCAGCGGTGCTGCACGCCCTCAACGGCGCCGACGTGCGCGCCCTGTTGCGCGCGCTGCGCAGCCTGGCCCCGGTGGTGCCGGACTGGCGCAGCCTGGTCGATGCGCTGCGGCCCAGCCTGCAGGGCTACTGGAAGACCCTGCCCGACGAACAGCGCGGGCGCTTCCTGCGCCACCTGCGCTCGTACTGGGAAGTGGTGCGCCACCGCCTGGCGCCCAGCCTGCACGAGGAACTGGAACAACTGCGCGGCGAAGGCCGCCTGCGCCTGCGCGCCGGGCGCCTGCTGCGCGCGCGGCGCGGCGAGGCCGCGGTGGAAGTGCTGATCCGCGAGCGCGGCCAGGCCCACGCCAGCGCCGAGCGCTACGACGTGCTGGTCCGCGCCACCGGCCTGGATACCGACATCGAGCGCACCAGCCATCCGCTGGTCAGCCAGTTGCGCGACGCCGGCACCGTCAGCGCCGACCCGCACGGCCTGGGCCTGCGCGCCACCCCGCAGTTCGAGGTGCTGGACCGCCATGGCGCGCCGGTGCGCGGGCTCTACTGCCTGGGCCCGCTGCTGCGCGGCCAGTTGTGGGAGATCACCGCGGTGCCGGAACTGCGCGTGGCCGCCCGGCACCTGGCCGAGCACCTGCTCGCCCCGGCGCCCTCCCGCGTGGTGCGCGAGATGGCGCCGCGCGTGGCGTCGCGCGTGGGCTGAGGTTTCGTCGCGCGGCCGCTCACACGTCGCCGTCCGCCGCCCAGCCCTCGCCGCTGCCGCGCTGCAGGACGGCGTCGCCATCGAGCACCTGCCCGGCGGGGATCGCCGCCTGCCCGGCCAGCCGCGCATAGATCGGCGCGAAGTCCGGCGCGGTGGCCCGCATCAACTGCTCGAAGCCGTCGATCACGAAATAGGTCTTCTGGAAGGTGTCGATGCGGTAGCGCGTGCGCATGATCCGCTCCAGGCCGAAGCCGAGCCGGTTCGGCGCGGCCGACTCCAGCGCGTGCCGCGACTCGCCGCTGGAGGACACGATGCCCGCGCCGTAGATGCGCAGCCCGCCGTGCTGGCGGATCAGCCCGAACTCCACCGTGTACCAGTACAGCCGGGTCAGGTGCTGCAGCGCTTCGGCGCCGATGCCGTGCGCCTTCACCCCGCCGCGGCCGTAGGCCTGCATGTAGTCGGCGAACACCGGGTCCATCAGCAGCGGCACGTGGCCGAACAGGTCGTGGAACAGGTCCGGCTCGGCGATGTAGTCGATCTGCTCCGGGCGCCGGATCCACCAGGTCACCGGGAAGCGGCGGTGGGCCAGGTGCTGGAAGAAGTCCAGTTCCGGCAGCAGCCCCTCCACGCCGACCAGGGTCCAGCCGGTGGCCGCGGCCAGCGCCTCGTCGAGCTGGGCGAAGCGCGGGATCGCGCGGTCGTCCATGCCCATTGCGTCCTGCGCCTGCAGGAACTCGTCGCAGGCGCGGCCGGCCAGCCGCGCGCGCTGGCGCCGGTACAGCGTGCCCCAGGTGGCGTGGTCGGCGGGGGT
Organism: Pseudoxanthomonas broegbernensis; assembly: GCF_014202435.1. Taxonomy (GTDB): domain Bacteria; phylum Pseudomonadota; class Gammaproteobacteria; order Xanthomonadales; family Xanthomonadaceae; genus Pseudoxanthomonas; species Pseudoxanthomonas broegbernensis. The sequence continues at coordinate 43,612 of NZ_JACHGU010000010.1, forward strand.
GTAGTCCAGCCACGGCTGCTCGACGGTGGCGGTGGCGTAGACCGGGACGTAGCCCTTGTCGGTCTGCTGGCCCTGGGCGGGGGCGTACTCGACGCGGCGCGGGATGACGGTCTCGGCCATGGCGGCGTGCTCCTGTGCGGATAGCCCCAGCGTAGGCCGCAATCCACGCAACGGGGTTGCAAAGTTGCCCAGAAAAGCGCTTTATCCGCAAGATCATTGCGCAAATCCTATGTTGCAGGGCAATACATGGCCGCCATCATCGAGCTGGACCGCACTGACTTGCGCCTGCTGGCCCTGCTCCAGCACGAAGGCCGCGCCACCAATGCCGAACTGGCCACCCGGGTGAACCTCTCGCCCTCGGCCTGCCTGCGCCGCATCCAGCGCCTGGAAGCGTGCGGCGTGGTGGCCGGCTACGCTGCCCGGCTGGACCCGCAGGCCCTGGGGCTGGGCCTGCAGGCCTTCGTCCGCGTGCAACTGGACAAACACGGCACGCCCGGCATCGAGCGCTTCGTCGAGCACGTGCAGGACTGGGACGAAGTGGTGGCCTGCCACGCCCTGACCGGCGACATGGACTACCTGCTGCACGTGTACGTGCGCGACCTGGAGCACTTCTCCCGCTTCCTGCTGGACCGCCTGCTCAACGACGCCGGCGTGGCCGACGTCAATTCCAGCTTCGTGCTGCGCACGGTGAAGGCGTTCCAGGGGCTGCCGCTGCCGCACGCCTGAGCGCGCGGTTCAGCGGTCGAGCGGGCTGCGCACCCCCGAGGCACCGCGACCCAGCACATGGGTGTAGATCTGGGTGGTGGCCACGTCCTTGTGCCCCAGCAGCTCCTGCACCGTGCGGATGTCCTGGCCGCGTTCGAGCAGATGGGTGGCGAACGAGTGGCGGAAGGTATGGCAACTGGCCGGCTTGGCCAGGCCCGCCTGGCGGCAGGCCGCCTTGACCGCGCGCTGCAGGCCCTTCTCGTCCACGTGGTGCCGGCGCACCGCGCCGCCGCGCGGATCGACGCTGCGGCGCGACGCCGGGAACAGGTACTGCCAGCCGGTCTCGCGTGCCGCGTGCGGATATTTGCGCGCCAGCGCATCGGGGAGCCGGACCTCGCCGAACCCGGCCTCCAGGTCGCGCGCATGCACCCGGCGCGCCTCGTCCACCTGCGCCAGCAGAACCTCGCGCAGCGCTTGCGGCAGTACCGTGCGCCGATCCTTCCCGCCCTTGCCGTGGCGCACCACGATCTCTCCGCGGCCGAAGTCCACGTCCTTGATCCGCAGCCGGACGCATTCCATCAGCCGCATCCCGGTGCCATAGAGCAGGGCCGCCATCAGCCAATGCCGGCCTTCCATGCAGGCCAGCACCCGCCCGACCTCGTCCATCGTCAACACCGACGGCAACCGCTGCGGGCGCTTGGCCCGGCGAATGTCCTCCATCCACGGCAGCTCGCGTCCCAGCACCTCCCGATACAGGAACAGCAGCGCGGCCAGCGCCTGGTTCTGGGTGGAGGCCGCCACCTGGCCGCGTACCGCCAACCCGGTCAGGAAGGCCTCGACCTCGGCCCGACCCATGGCATCCGGATGCCGCCGGCCGTTGGCCAGGATGAAGCGCCGGATCCAGCCGACATACGCATCCTCGGTACGCCGTGCCATGCCCAGCCGGCGCATCCGCGCGCGTACCCGGTCCAGCAGGCGTGGCGGCCCGGATGCCGGCGCCGGGCCAGCGGTTCCATTACCGGCATCCGCCGTTGAAGGAGACAGAAACGGCTGGTAGCGTGGCATCGGACATATCCCGCAGGAAGGCGGCGACATGATTAGGCACAGGGATTACGCCCCACCATCGGGGAAAGCGCTCGTGGGGCGTAGGAAGTCCCACTACTGCGATACCGGAATATCCGGGTTACGCACCCGGGTTACCGGTCGGAATTTCATCGAATAGTGGTTAGGCCACTCTGGAGAGTCTGTGAAACGTCATTATTTAGCGCTTGCTTTATCAACATTTGCATCCGCAAGTGCGGCATCAGAATCTGACCTGTCCGCATACATCAATAACCCTAAAGCACTCTCAATTGTAGCCCCGTACTACCAGTGCATGAAATCAAGAATTTCTACCTACGCAAAAAAATCACCAAGCACACAAGATGCAATTGATGCGGCCAAAGCAGCTTGCAGCAATCAAAGATCCATGATGATCAGCAACACATCGGACGAATTCATTTTAGACATGCCGAGAGACATGGCCGATAGAAATGCAAAAGAGCTTGCCGATGAAATAGATATTAAAATAAGGCCTCTCTATGTAAAAGCTGCATTAGATGCAAGATGAACCCTTTGGCAACCCCGCGACGGTGGCCTAACAATTCATTCAAGCCGACACCGCTTCGCGGTGCGGCTTAATTCAGGCGTTAGCAGCGCTTGCGAGGGAATTGGATGCGGACAAATTACGTGCTCATTGACTATGAGAATGTGCAGCCTTCTGCACTTTCTGTCCTTGAGAAAGAACATTTCAAGGTCATTGTCTTTGTCGGAGCTAATCAGGCCAAAGTTGCCTTTGACGTGGCGGCACAGCTTCAACGGCTAGGCCCGAGCGCCAGCTACGTCAAGATTTCAGGCAATGGGCCAAATGCTCTGGACTTCCATATTGCTTACTACATCGGCCACCTGGCCGCCACAGAACCAGACGCATACTTCCACATCATTTCAAAAGACACAGGCTTTGACCCTCTCATTACGCATCTAAAGTCCAAAAAAATCTTCGCGTGTCGTTCCAAAGACATCGGCGACATGCCTATAGTCAAAGCGGCCAACTCCAAGACTCTCCCTGAAAAGCTTGCCGTGATTGTCACCAACCTCAAGCAACGTGGTGCGGCCAAGCCCCGTACAGTCAAGACACTTTCCAGCACCATCAGCTCACTGTTCCAGAAAGCACTCGCAGAGGATGAACTTGCCGCTATTCTTAAGCACATGGAGCAGCAAGGCTTTGTCACCGTCACTGGCACAAAAGTCGGCTATTCACTTCCGGAGTAGCGCTGCTAACAATTCATTCAAGCCGACGCCGCTTCGCGGCGCGGCTTAATTCAAGCGTTAGGCATAAGGGGGAGATTTGTGGCGCCTGAATTGATCTTTGGAGCCGCCGTGGCGGCTGTCGTGGTTCTGGCCGTAATTGCGAAGCTCCTGCCAAAGCGTCAGCCACCCTCGTCCGTCTTCAAGTGTTCGCGCTGTGGCACGGCCGCCCGACACAACAATCGCACCGCGGAGGCGTGGCGCAACGGCAAAACCAAGTTTTTCTGCCAAGCCTGCCATGCCAAGTGGTTCCAGTCTCGTCCGCCGCAGGAGCGAGAGTCATACACCCGGCACAGTACATCGGGCGGCAATTCCGGCTGCTTGGGCGTTGTAGTACTGTTTGCCTTGTTGCCGTTAGGCGGTTGGCTGCTCTGCGCTTATGCCTAACAATTCATTCAAGCCGACGCCGCTTCGCGGCGCGGCTTAATTCAGGCGTTAGGCCCCGGAACCATCTCTCATGCACGCTGAAATAGAAGACTGGAACAACGGGTGGTATGGGTTGCGACTCAGCTTGCGACCCTCCGAAATCGCACGTCTGATTGAGTTGCTCCAAGATCTGCAGCAAGATCATGGGCAGCACTTTCATATCTCATCCGACTACGCGGGAGAGTCTGGTATTGGAGACATCGAGATCTCGGTTTCTGCTGAGAGCGAGCAAGACAACATGCGACTCAGCGGCCTTGCAATCGCGCCGGGCGCGGACAGGTCAGAATCCGGGACCTAACAATTCATTCAAGCCGACGCCGCTTCGCGGCGCGGCTTAATTCAGGCGTTAGGCCCATGTTGACTAAGACGACAGAACCAAGGGTATGCCGTGCCTGCACCCGCATTATAGGGAGTGGCACCGTAATCTCACTGGTAAGAGATAAACACCCATATCACACGTTCTGCTCACCACTGCCAGAAGATGCTTCATACAAGCATCGCCCGTTACCACCTCCGGATCGCTCTGCAGAGCCTCTTAAAACTGATGCAGAAACAACGCCGGATGTGTCAAGCCCATCCGCATGGCAGCGTTTGATCCCCCATGCCATTGTTGGCTTGCTGCTTCTATTTGCACTTTTTCCTGACAATGAGATCGGCTACTACCGCGTCATGCGGTGGATTGTGTGTGCGGCATTCACCTATATGGCCGTAGCCGCTCACTTCCAAAAAAGAGAATCTTGGGTCTGGATTTGGGGAGTGGCTGCTGGCATCTACAATCCAATCATTCCTGTAGAGGCGTCTAGAGAAATATGGTCCGTAGTTAACTTGGCTTCCATTGGCCTGATCGCATTTGATGGCATTGGTGGAGCAAGGACGATTGGTTGCGCCACCCGTGCAACTGGGCGTTTTGCTCGCACTGCACTGCATTTCATTCTTCGCTTGGCGTTAGCGATTATCATGATCGTTGTATTGCTTCTAGCATTCAACTTCGTGATAACTCACCTGGCCTAACAATTCATTCAAGCCGACACCGCTTCGCGGCGCGGCTTAATTCAGGTGTTAGGTGCCATGAAAGACAATCGCAAACTGGCTAGGACAACCGTCGTTCTTTTGGTTGCCGCTCTTTCTGGCTGTTCCGAAGGTACTTCTTCGCACGCTACGCAACAGGTCAAAGTCTTCAGTTCCGAGACGGAGGTGGCACATGACGGATCCGTCAATCACTCGCCTGTTGTTCCTATTGTTACTTTGGATCGTGGAGCTAAGGTCAGGGTCCTAGATGACACTTATGGCAAGGACTATTGGGCTTGCTACGTTCGCACCGCCAATGGACAAAAAGGGTGGGTGCTTTGCACGTCGCTTGACTACAAGCGGTCGGCTGGCACCTAACCATTCATTCAAGCCGAACGGGCTTCGCCCGTCGGCTTAATTCAAGCGTTAGGTGCGCAGATTGTTCCAGCGGCTCTTTGACATTCCAATCTACTATCGCAGCCCGGAAGAGTTGCGCAGCAATAGACGCTGGCGCTGGTTCTACTTCAATGAGACGGTCGGGTTCATTTGGCTAGAGCCAAGGCCAGATGTAATTCGCGCTGAGTACTGTTTCATTCGGCAGCGTCCAACTCGTGTACTAGTTCGCAGGGAGTTTGAGCCTCGCGGAAAGCTCTTCCAAGTGTCTTGCCGCAGCCGCACAAACACCGAGATCTTCTCCCGTCTTTCATCGGCGCTAGAGGAATTTCAAGTCAGTGGTTTCTTGGCAAAGTTCTGGATCGACCTTGGTGCATTCAATCTTGTCGGCCCGTCGATAGACTGGCAGCATCACGTCCATGGCAAGCGCGCCTAACAATTCATTCAAGCCGAACCCGCTTCGCGGGTCGGCTTAATTCAGGCGTTAGGCCGCAATGAAAATTGAGGAGGATTCGTGAATAAAGAACAAGCTGAGGCAGCCACTGAAGCCTTGCTGCAACCCAGCCGCAAGGAGCAGTCGGAGTTCGCGCGCCGCGCACAGACAAAGTCGGTTTACCTCCAAAGCCGCGAGCGAAAAGTGTGGGGGCTATTCGCACTGATCGGCCTAGTCACAGGCGCTATTTTAGGCCATTTTGCATTCGGGCAAATAGGCGGCGGAGCCATCTTGGGATTCGCAGTGGGTAGCACCGTCGGCGCATTGCTGCGCGGATTCGTGCGGCGTCGGTCTGCGCCCTAACAATTCATTCAAGCCGACGCCACTTCGTGGCGCGGCCTAATTCAGGCGTTAGGCCCCACGAACAAACAAGGATGCTTCCGGCATGAGCTTGTCGTTTCACATCAACTTCAATGGCCAGTGCGAGGAGGCGTTTAGCTTCTACGCTGAGAACCTCGGCGGAAAGATTGGAACCATGCTTAGGGTCAAGGACTCGCCAATTCCCGCCTCTTCTGAGTCACACGGGCAGACGATTGTTCACGCAAACATCTGCATAGATGGGGTTGAGTTGGCCGGCGCAGACGTGGAACCGGACAGGTACGAGAGCCCAAAGGGCTTTTGTGTACTGCTTGGTGTTGATTCAGAAGATAAGGTCAGGTCGCACTTCAACGCATTACAGGTGGGCGGCTCCGTTGTACTCGCACCGCAGCGCACATTCTTTTCACCATGTTATGCAATCGTAGTTGATCGCTTTGGCGTCCCGTGGAAGATCAACTGTGGGGCCTAACAATTCATTCAAGCCGACGCCGCTTCGCGACGCGGCTTAATTCAGGCGTTAGGTGCCTATGATCTGCCTTCGCGCAAACTTGATAGCTGGAGATGCTCACGATCGGTTTGCTGCCGGAACCTCAGTTGCAGCGCTCCTGTTCGTGCGTGCTGACAGTTTGGAGGCTGCGGAGTATTTTGCCGCTCAGGAGTTGTCCGGGCGCGGCTGGTCCAAGATGGAGACTGAGCGTTCAAAGGAAGTTACGGACTACTCGCAGTTCGAGCACCAAGGCGATGTAGTGGGTCAGGCCTTCAAAGATGCAACGGAGTCTGGCTTTGGGGTAGTCATCTATCCCGAGCCAGGCACCTAACAATTCATTCAAGCCGACGCCGTCCTCGGTGCCGTTGTGGGCTGCCGCATCTGGAGCGATACTCCGCTCGACAGGTCGCGGCCGGCGCGGCTTAACTCAAGCGTTAGGCCTCAAATCAGACATCTACGCAACCGCACACAATAGGAAAAGCATGAAGCCATCCTCATCGGCAACTTTATCCAACATAGTCGTTGCGGCGCTTTGCTTCTCATTGCCGTCCTGCGGAAGCTCAAGCTCCGAACCGCCGGCTGTTGAGCATAGTGAAGAGGCCCCTGTTATTGATCTGTCAGAGATAGTCGGGATAAAGATCGGAGGGGAAAAAATGCACCAGAGTGTGAAAAGACTTATCACTCAACAACAGGCGTTTCGTACGCATCTTTTCCAAAGAATGCGCCTTGCTGGAAATATCCACTTTTTGGAGAAAAGTATAAGGAGTCGATGAAGAATAGAAATTCATTCGACAAGTTCCCGTCACCGTTAGAGAACGGCACAAGATTGGACTTTGATCTCGTGTATGAGGAGATGCCTTCTGGCGTCTACCCGAACGCATCAATCACAATAATTGACGGAAAAATCGAAGGAATTGATCTCAACACGCGAGCGAGCGATCAAGAGCAAATAAACAAGCTCCTCATACAGAAGTACGGAGCGCCTACAAATTCAAGCATAGGAGCCCTTCAAAATAGGTTTGGCGCAAAATATTCTAGAATTGAGTCAAGCTGGGTTATGCCAAGAATGTCTGTGTATTTCTATGGCATCTCATCCAATCCTGATGAAGGATACATATCTGCCGTATCTCCCAAGTTGATCGGGTGGTTAAACACTGAAAAAAGCAAGGCAGAGAAATCATTCTAGCTTCGTAAAGACAGAGGGGTACGAGTTGGTGCCAAACAATTCATTCGGACTGAATCCGCTTCGCGGGTCGGATTAATTCAAACGTTAGGCCTACAGAAGCAATGATCACCACTTTGACCGGCCTGCTGACATTCTTTTTAGGCTTGTTGCTAGGCAACTGGCTATCCATTGGGCGCGACAAGCGAAAGGAGTTTAATGATGCTGTTGCGCCGATACGTAGCTGGCTTCTCATGCAGCGAGACGAGCTATCGCCGTATAACAAGAGCCCCTCCCGTGACGAAATTGATCTCTTTATCCACTACCTAAGGCCGTGGCAAAGATCGTCGTTTCGTCGAGACTTGGATAAGCATCGTGCCACTTGCCAAAATTCCATGTATCAAGATAGTGCTGGACAGGCTTGGTATAAGAGCGACGTACCAGAGCTGCATCAAGAGTTGGCCACCCTGCTTAAGTACACTGACCGCAGGTAGGCCTAACAATTCATTCAAGCCGACGCCGCTTCGCGGCGCGGCTTAATTCAGGCGTTAGGCGGCTATGAAAGATTGGCTAGTACCTGCTCTTCTCTTCGTGATGCTCTTACCAGCGCTCAATCTGGTGGCTCGAACAATCACGAGCTCAACTGGTCGCAGTCGGGTTGTAAGAGGGCCGTGGGGGTTGGTTGCTCCACTAGGGGCCGGCGCTGCCGTACTTGTCGTAGGGGCGCTTCTGGAGCCACCCCTTCCCTGGCTCGCATTCACAGCAGGCATTGCAACAGGAGCCTTGGGATTGGTCGTGCAATTCTTTGCAGGGCGGCGCGCCGCCTAACAATTCATTCAAGCCGACGCCGCTTCGCGGCGCGGCTTAATTCAGGCGTTAGAGCGCACAATAAATGGCACAAGCACTCAAGCCAATGCTTCCCTACGTTCTTGCCCACCTTCTCCAGGTGCATGCCTCGGAGTGGGCGCAAGTATCGAGAGGTCTTGCCTCATATGTTGTGCGGCGTGGCAAGGGGGCTACAGTGATCCTTCGCAGCCCAAAGCTTGGCAGCGAGCGATTGGTTTCAGCCCGTGTGCTGGTAAAAGCGCCATCGGATAAGGCTGGATGGCAGGATCTTCGCGCACAGCTTCTCAAGACAGACCCACTTGGCTCAGCGCTTCATCGCTACCTCTTTGTTCCAGAGGCTTCACTTGGTGAGGCGGTTGCAGCAATGAAGCGCAGTCCCGTGCAAGTGCGGTCTAACAATTCATTCAAGCCGACATTGCTTCGCAATGCGGCTTAATTCAAGCGTTAGGCCGCATTGGGAGAGTGCAGTGGCTGATGCATCAACAATCGCAGCATTCCTTGGTGGCCTTGGCGCCGGGTCTGTCGTCACTGCACTCTTGCAACATCATTTGTCTCGCCGTGCACAGCAGGACGATACGCTTCGTAAAGACCGAAGCGAGGTATATGCCGGGCTGTTACAGGCTTTGGAGTCACTTGAAGTGACTGACTCGGTGGAGAACAAGAAGCGCTTTGGCATGGGCTGCTCGCGCTCAAGTTATTGGTTCTTCCGAGGTAATTGAAGCAATAGCGGCAATGCGCCTCACACCACCAAACTCCAGCCAGCGTGACACCGCGCTGGCGTCCTTGCTGCAATGCATGCGCTCTGACCTTCATCCGTCGTAGCATGCGGCCTAACAATTCATTCAAGCCGATGCCGCTTCGCGGCACGGCTTAATTCAGGCGTTAGGGCGCACAAGAGATGTCATTGGTCTTCCCGATTTCCATTCTGGCCTTCGCCTGCGTCACCGCGTTCTACCTGTACGCGTTCTTTCGCTTCTATGGCATCGTCAAGTCCGAGAGGCCTGATTGGCTGCAGGTTCGGGGCTCCCTGAGCTTCTTCTATGACGGCCTTTCTCGTGCCGGCGATCCAAACGTCCAGATGGAGTTGTTGCGCATTGCCTTTGGGTCTCGGGCAGGCCAGCTTCGGACACCCATGGCTGCTTCGTACGCCAAGCGCATCCGGTACTTGTTGCCAGTCGGTCTCGTGCTTTTTGTCGTAGGCTTGGTCGGGGCGCTAGCAAGTGCGCCCTAACAATTCATTCAAGCCGAACGGGCTTCGCCCGTCGGCTTAATTCAGGCGTTAGGCATCGCAATGAAGTTTCTCGCGACCATTCTTCTTGTCGTCGGAGCGCTGATAGTGTTCAGCGCCCCCATCGTCGAATGGAAATACATTCAAGTACAGTCAGCTTTCCCTGACGAAGCATCGGGCCGGGTGCACCAGCGCGTGGTGCGTGGCGGTTCTGTTGTTTATCTAACCCGCGCTGAGTACTGGCTGCACGAGGGGCAATTGGTGGTGGGCATTCTGGTGCTGGCTGCGGGTGGGCTGCTTCACAAGCGCGCTAAGCGAAGTACGGTGGCCGATGCCTAACAATTCATTCAAGCCGACGCCGCTTCGCGGCGCGGCTTAATTCAGGCGTTAGGTGCCATGGACACAGATCGCAAGCCCGAAGATTCAATCACTCAAGTTGAGTCATTGGGTATGTTCAACACGTACTCCGTGGAGGTGCGGTCAAAGATTGATGGCTTGGTAAAGCAGGTCTTGTTCACTAGCGCAGGCGTTCAAGCCATCACTATTGGCGCGTTCTTGTCGGGCAGCCCACCTCAACTCCCCGTCAATGCCATCTACCTGCTCAAGTGTGGCTGGCTCGCTCTGTCCATTAGCATCGTGCTTTCTCTTTGCTTCATGCTTGGCCAAGTTCTCGCAATGGTTGCGGTCGGATTTCGCTTCAAAAGCAAGCTAGAGAGCGGCCGTAAAGGCGCGGAGTTGCTGGTAGCTCCGTTGCCAATGCGGATCTTCAATTGGGTCGTTGGGCTTGGAGCTTTTGTTTCGTGCGCTTTCGGCTCAATGGCGCTCTCGCTTGCTGCAATGCGCCTCGTAGGTGGCCTGGGTGGCACCTAACAATTCATTCAAGCCGAACCCGCTTCGCGGGTCGGCTTAATTCAGGCGTTAGGTGCCTATGATCTGCCTTCGCGCAAACTTGATAGCTGGAGATGCTCACGATCGGTTTGCTGCCGGAACCTCGGTTGCAGCGCTCCTGTTCGTGCGTGCTGACAGTTTGGAGGCTGCGGAGGATTTTGCCGTTCAGGAGTTGTCCGGGCGCGGCTGGTCCAAGATGGGGACTGAGCGTTCAAAGGAAATTACGGACTACTCGCAGTTCGAGCACCAAGACGATGTAGTGGGTCAGGCCTTCAAAGATGCAACGGAGTCTGGCTTTGGGGTAGTCATCTATCCCGAGCCAGGCACCTAACAATTCATTCAAGCCGACGCCGTCCTCGGTGCCGTTGTGGGCTGCCGCATCTGGAGCGATACTCCGCTCGACAGGTCGCGGCCGGCGCGGCTTAACTCAAGTGTTAGGTCCTTTATGCTAGTTAGTCGTCCCTGAAAAACCCATCCCACGCATGAGGTATAGCCGTTTCCGCGCATTTCCTGCGTGCCGGCACTCCCCGTTTTCGCTACGCTGAGC
>NZ_JACHGU010000011.1 GCF_014202435.1 Pseudoxanthomonas broegbernensis
CTGGCTGCTGCGGTGGATCGTGTTTTTGTGTGCCTGGATCCGGGAGTGCCTGTTGCCGTCGGCGGCTCGCAGCTCAGGTGCGCGCGTCGCAATGGTCTGCTGAAGCGGATACTTCAGGGGTGACTATTGACACGATTCCCGAGGAGGTTGGTATGGCGCGCATCCCGGAAGCAGAGGTTGAGCGGCTTAAGGCCGAGGTGTCGTTGCAGCGGCTGGTGGAGGCCAAAGGGGTCAAGCTGGCCCGGCAGGGGAAGGACTGGCTGGGCCGCTGCCCGTTCCACGACGACAAGACGCCTTCGCTGGTGGTGAGTCCTGGGAAGAACCTGTGGCACTGCCTGGGCGCGTGCGCCACGGGCGGGACGGTGATCGACTGGGTGATGCGGGCCGAGGGGGTGTCGTTCCGGGGAGCAACTGGATATCGCCCTGGAGCGATCAAGCCTGCAGTTCACCAAGCCGGCGGAAATCGCCGCAGTGATCCGCTGGCATAAGGTTGCGTTGGCGCAGCAGCGGGCGCGCTACTGGGGCGAAGGCGCTTGACGGCGACCGTGCCGTGGGCCAAAAGTGCATCAAGGGAATTTTACGAAGCCGGGAACCCGCCTCAATGGCCGCAGCGTTCGCAAGTGCCTATCGCATCAAGGGAAACCGTCGCCGGATACGACGGCGCACGTCAGGGCGAACTATCTATGTCTATGTTGGAGGGAATCCGGTTAGCTACGTCGATCCGGAGGGATTGCAGCAAGTTTGGGGAGGAAGAAGCGCGCAGGGATGGCAAGCTTTGTCTGTTTCGCAGCGTAGTCAGTACCTAGCCAATAGGGCTCCAGGTGAGGCTGCCATGGGAGCGACTGACTTTGCTCGACAGTTCGTCAATCAATGGCTGGCCACGCATGTAGTCGGCCGTTCCCATAACGGATGGGGGGGGCAGGATAAATATTTCCACTGCATGGCAAATTGCCAAGCGGCACAAAGAGGCCCAGGCGGATATGTGGCTTCCCAATGCTTAAGTGATGGCCGGGAATGGTTCGACCAGAATATCAAGGGAGATTCCGCTGCTGATTCTGCGGTAGATCAAGCAGCGAACAACTATGGGCGGTCATCTGGGTGGTCAAACCCAAGTGGAAATTGCTCGCAGATGTGTGGTGGTTACCGGCCAGGCGGGAGCTTCCCCTTCTGATGATCCGAAAACCTTCCATGAGCGTTCGTAAGGCTTGTCTTGCGGTGGCTTTGGCCGTCATCGTGTCTGGTTGTGGCGAGGTAACCATCGCGAAATATGCGGATCGTAATGACGCGCTTGCAAGGGAGGCGATAGGCGAATCTAAATGGCTTCCTGCGTGGTTGCCTGAGGGTGCTGTTGCTATCCGAGAGACTCATGATGTGGACACAAACGAATCATGGCTGGTCTTCCGCCTGAATGGCGATAAATTGACTTTGCCATCGAAATGCGAGCTGGCAGATAAACCAGCTATGACGGAAAAGCGAGTGATGTCGCGATTTCCTCAGTTTGCTCAAGATGCATGGTCCCGTGCCTCTGAGCACACTGGCGAGTTCTATCGTTGCCCTGAGAGCAGTGTTGCTCGCTGGGTTATGCATGACGAGGAACTAGGCTTGGTTTATAGCTGGGTAAAGTTCTGAGTTGCATAGAAGCGCCGCACTCGCCGCGGGGCTTCTTCATTTAGCCGCTGGCCTTCTTCTTGGGCTGCATGCGCAACTGCGACTGCCGGGCCTGATGCTTGAGGATCAAGCCTTCCAATACGGCTTGCGCGGTGGCGCGCTCGTCATCGTCGAACTGCTGCAATGCCTCGAACTGCAAGCGCAGGCTGTCGTCAGGGCCGCGTTCGTCGTCGTCGAACAAGAGCCGATCAGCACTAACGGTTAGGGCTTTGGAGAGTTTGCGGATCATCTCCAGCGTGGGCTGGGCCTCGCCCTTCTCGTAGCGTTGCACCTGATGGCCCGCATCCCGGAACAGGAAATCGAACGCCTCAAGGCCGAGGTGTCGTTGCAGAGGCTGGTGGAGGCCAAGGGGGTGACGCTGGCGCGGCAGGGCAAGGACTGGCTCGGGTGCTGCCCGTTCCACGCCGACCGCACGCCGTCGCTGGTGGTGAGTCCGGGGAAGAACCTGTGGTACTGCCTGGGCGCGTGCGCGACGGGCGGCACGGTGATCGACTGGGTGATGAAGGCCGAGAGGGTGTCGTTCCGGCACGCGGTGGAGCTGCTGCGCAACGACGCGCCGCTGACCGGGCCGGTGGTGCGGCAGGCGACGGTGCCGAAACTGGCCGCGCCGGTGGGGGCAGGTCAATCCGACCATCGGCGGCGGGGTCGCCGGTAGCGGCGCGTAGCCGGCCTGTGACCTTGACCTCCAGGTATGCCCCCTCCCAGCCCCCCGCCGTTCCACCCGCCACCGCCAGCGTTGCAGCGCCGGAACCGATCCCGCCGGCCGGCCGGCCCGTACCGGGCCTACAATGGCCGCCATGAACGCCCCCACCCCCCGCACCATCCCGCTCCAGGTCCTGTCCGAATCCGCCGCGCCGCAGGCGCCGCTGCAGGTCGGGGCCAAGCAACTGGGCGGGGACAAGATCAACCGCTCGCCGGTGCAGTTCGCCGACGCGCCGGTGCTGCGCAAGCCCTCGTGGATCCGGGTGCGCATTCCCTCCGGCAACGCGGTGGCCAACCTCAAGGCCAAGCTGCGCCAGAACCGCCTGGTCACCGTGTGCGAGGAGGCCAGTTGCCCCAACATCCACGAATGCTTCGGCCACGGCACCGCCACCTTCATGATCCTGGGCGAGGTCTGCACCCGGCGCTGCTCGTTCTGCGACGTCGCACACGGCCGGCCCAAGCCGCCGGACCCGGCCGAGCCGCTGCACCTGGCGCAGACGGTCAAGGACATGGGCCTGAAGTACGTGGTGGTCACCAGCGTGGACCGCGACGACCTGCGCGACGGCGGCGCCGGCCATTTCGTCGATTGCATCAGCGCCATCCGCGAGTTCAGCCCGGGCACCCGGATCGAGATCCTGACTCCGGATTTCCGCGGCAAGGGACGCATGGACCGCGCGCTGGAGATCCTGGCGGCCAATCCGCCGGACGTGTTCAACCACAACGTGGAGACGGTGCCGGACCTGTACCCGAACGTGCGCCCGGGCGCGGACTACCAGTGGTCGCTGACCCTGCTGCGCAAGTTCAAGGCCCAGCATCCGTCCATCCCGACCAAGTCCGGGATCATGCTTGGCCTGGGCGAGACTCTGGAGCAGGTGCAGGCCACCCTGCGCGACCTGCGCGCGCACGAGGTGGACATGATCACCATCGGCCAGTACCTGCAGCCCACCGCGCACCACCATCCGGTGCTGCGCTACTGGACGCCGGAGGAATACAAGGCGCTGGAGGTCTACGGCTACGGGCTGGGCTTCAGCCACGTCGCCTCCGGGCCGATGGTGCGCTCGTCCTACCACGCCGACCGCCAGGCCGCCGGCGCCGGGGTGGGTTGAGCGCACGCCGCTGCGCCGGTACGCGCGCAGGCGGGGCGTTCACCTTTCCCCACGCGGCAGCGGCTAGCCTGTGAAAGGCGTCGCGCGCGCGGGCAGGCAACTTCCGGCGCGGCGATGGGTCACAGTCGTCGTCCAATCCGTATGCAACCGGCCAGGAACGGCCCGAGATCGCGCATGAATCCCAGAATCCCCGCTCTTCTGAGCCTGGCTTTCCTGCTGGCCGCGCCGACCGCGCTGCCGGCCCGCACGGATGCGCCGGCGCAGGTGGCCATCGCACCGACCGCCGACCAGGCCACCACGTCCAAGCTGGTCTACGGCCTGCTGTCGGACAGCCGCTATGCCTATCGCCCGCGGCCGGCCGATGCGGCCATGTCGGCGGACATCTTCCGCCGCTACCTGGAATCGCTGGACGGCAGCCGCCAGTTCTTCACCGCCGCCGACATCGAGCGCTTCGCGTCCTGGCGCGGGCGCATGGCCGACGCGGTGCGCAACGGCGACCCGGCGCCGGCCTTCGCCATCTTCGTGGCCTACCGCGAGCGGGTGGGGCAGCGCGCGGCGCATGCCCGCGCGCTGCTGGAGCAGGACTTCGACTTCTCCGGGCACGAGCGCTGGGAATACGACCGCAAGGACGTGCCCTGGGCCGCCGACGAGGCCGCGCTGGACGAGGTGTGGCGCAAGTCGGTGATGAACGACTGGCTGCGGCTGAAGCTGGCCGGCAAGGCCCCGGACGAGATCCGCAAGACCCTGGACAAGCGCTACGCGCAACTGGGCCGGTCGGTGACCGAGCTGAAGAGCGAGGACGTGTTCTCGCTGTTCCTCAACGCCTACACCTCCGCCATCGACCCGCACACCGACTATCTCAACCCGCGCACCGCCGAGAACTTCAACCAGGCCATGTCGCTGTCGCTGGAGGGCATCGGTGCGCAACTGCAGCGCCAGGACGACGTGGTGGTGATCCGCGAGATCATCCCCGGCGGCCCGGCCTCGCTGGACGGCACGCTCAAGGCCGGCGACCGCATCGTCGGCGTGGGCCAGGGCGCGTCCGGGCCGGTGGAGGACGTGGTCGGCTGGCGCATCGACGACGTGGTGGCCAAGATCCGCGGGGCCAAGGACACCCAGGTGAACCTGGAGTACATCCCGGCCGAGAACGGCATGGACGGCGAGCACCGCTTCGTCCTGCTCACCCGCGCCCGCGTGCAGTTGGCCGAGCAGGCCGCCAAGAGCAAGACCTACGCCATCCCCGCGAAGGACGGCCTGCCCAGGCGGGTGATCGGGGTGATCGAGCTGCCCACCTTCTACCAGGACTTCGAAGGCCGCCGCCGCAACGGCAGCGACTACACCTCGGCCACCCGCGACGTGGCCAACCTGCTGGACCAGTTCAAGAAGCAGGGCGTGGACGGCGTGGTCCTGGACCTGCGCAACAACGGCGGCGGCTCGCTGGACGAGGCGGTGCAGTTGACCGGCCTGTTCGTCGACCAGGGGCCGGTGGTGCAGGTGCGCGAGTCCGGCGGCCGGGTCAGCGTCAACAGCGACCGCAACCCGGGCGTGGCCTGGGACGGCCCGCTGGCGGTGCTGATCAACCGCGCCTCGGCCTCGGCCTCGGAGATCTTCGCCGGCGCCATGCAGGACTACGGCCGCGCGCTGATCATCGGCGAGACCACCTTCGGCAAGGGCACGGTGCAGAACCTGGTGGACCTGGACCGCTGGCCGACCAGCGAGGGGCCGCGCTTCGGCCAGGTGAAGCTGACCATCGCCCAGTTCTTCCGCATCGAGGGCGGGAGCACCCAGCACAAGGGCGTGGTCCCGGACATTGCCTACCCGCTGAGCGTGGACGCCAACGAGTTCGGCGAGAGCACCTACGACAACGCCCTGCCGTGGACGCGGATCGCGGCCGTGCCGCATACGCGCTACGGCAACTTCGCGCCGCTGCTGCCGCGGCTGCAGGCCCTGCATGCGCAGCGCATCGCCGACGACCTGGAGTTCCGCTGGTGGAGCGAGGACGTGGTCCGCTACCGCGAGGAAGCGGCCAAGAAGTACCTCTCGCTCAACGAGGCCGAGCGCCGCACCGAGCGCGACCGCCAGGAAGCCCAGCGCAAGGAGCGCCAGGCCATCCGCAAGGAGAAGGGCCTGGATCTGGACCCGCTGGCCGACGAGAGCGACGACGGCCTGACCGCCGGCGAGCGCGACGTGGTCAAGGACGCCGCGCGCGAGAAGGCCGCCGAGAAGCGCCCGGACCCGCTGCAGCGCGAGTCGGCCGCGATCCTGGCCGACGCCATCGGCCTGCTGCAGCAGGACCGGCCGTTGTCGGCGCAGGTGCTGCCGAAGACGGCCTCGGCGGTGCGCTGGGCCGAGTAGGCGGGTGGACGGCCGCCGCCGCGCGTGCGGCGGCTTTGGACGGGCTGGCCGCCGGCGGCTGCCCGCCTTGCGTGTCGGCTCCTGCAAGAGGCCACCCTGCCTTGCCCGTTCCATCCGCGGCAGCCAGAAGGCCGCGCAATCTTCCGGTTCCGGTTCCGGTTCGCGGTGCAGCAGCGCAGTTCGGCAATCGCGATGGATGGACGGGCCGGCCTCAGTCCGGGATCGCCAGCGCCAGGGTCTCCTTGACCTCCTCCATCACGATGTAGCTCTTGGACTCGCGCACGTGCGGCAGGGTCAGCAGGCTGCTGCCCAGCAGCTTGCGGTAGGAGGCCATCTCCGAGATGCGGGCCTTGATCAGGTAGTCGAAGTCGCCGGACATCAGGTGGCACTCCAGCACGTTGGGCAGCTTCAGTGCCGCGCGGCGGAATTCCTCGAAGATGTCGCCGGACTTGTACGCCAGGCTGATCTCCACGAACACCAGCAGCCCGGCCTTGAGTTGGCGGGGGTCGAGCCGGGCGTGGTAGCCCTGGATCACGCCATCGCGTTCGAGCCGGCGCACGCGCTCGGTGCACGGCGTGGTGGACAGCCCCACCCGTTCGCCCAGCTCGGTGAAGGAGATGCGGCCGTCCTGCTGCAGGATGCGCAGGATGTGGCGGTCGATGCGGTCCAGCTCGCGGGTGCGGGGCTTGTCGGGACGGGCCGGCATGGAAATCTCCGTGGAGAGCCGCTTGGAAAGTGGATGCGACTGGTTTGTATCAGAAAATCGCGAAAAATGAATGGACAATCGTCCATATACTGCGCCCATCCGGCAATCGCTGGCATCCTTGCCAGTGAAAGCGCCTTTTCGAGGGTCGTGCGATGCAGCGGGTTCTGGTACTGGGCAGTGGCGTGATCGGCGTGACCAGCGCGTGGTACCTGGCGCGCGCCGGCTTCGAGGTGACCGTGGTGGACCGCGAGCCCGGCCCGGCGCTGTCCACCAGCTATGCCAACGCCGGGCAGATCTCGCCCGGCTACGCCTCGCCCTGGGCCGCGCCGGGGGTGCCGCTGAAGGCGATCAAGTGGCTGTTCCAGCGGCACGCGCCGCTGGCCATCCGGCCCACGCTCGACCCGCGGCAGTACCTGTGGCTGGCGCGGATGCTGCGCAACTGCACCGCCGCCCGCTACGCGGTGAACAAGGAGCGCATGGTGCGCCTGGCCGAATACAGCGGCCACTGCCTGGACGAGCTGCGCGCGCGCACCGGCATCGCCTACGAGGGCCGCCGCCTGGGCACCACCCAGTTGTTCCGCACCCAGGCCCAGCTCGATGCCGCCGCGCGCGACATCGCGGTGCTGGAAGAAGCCGGGGTGCCGTACGAACTGCTGGACCGGGCCGGCATCGCCCGGGTCGAACCGGCGCTGGCGGCCACCGGCGGGCTGCTGGCCGGTGCGCTGCGCCTGCCCGGCGACCAGACCGGCGACTGCCACATGTTCACCGAGCGCCTGGCGGCGCTGGCCGCCGCGCAGGGCGTGGAGTTCCGCTACGGGGCCACGGTCGAGGCCATCGAGGGCGACGGCGCGCGCGTCACCGGCGTGCGCATCGATGGCCGGGTCGAGACCGCGGACCGCTACGTGCTGGCCCTGGGAAGCTGGTCGCCCCGGCTGCTGCGGCCCCTGGGCATCCACCTGCCGGTGTATCCGCTCAAGGGCTATTCGCTGACCGTTCCCATCGTCGATGCGGCGATGGCACCCACCTCCACCGTGCTTGACGAAAGCTACAAGATCGCCATCACCCGCTTCGACACGCGCATCCGCGTGGGCGGCATGGCCGAGGTGTCCGGCTTCGACCTGCGCCTGGACCCGCGCCGCCGCGCCACCCTGGAGAAGGTCGTGGACGAGCTGTACCCGCGCGGTGGCGACCTGGCCCGCGCGCAGTTCTGGGCCGGCCTGCGCCCGGCCACGCCCGACGGCACGCCGGTGGTCGGCGCCACCGCGCTGCGCAACCTGTTCCTCAACACCGGCCACGGCACCCTGGGCTGGACCATGGCCTGCGGCTCGGGCCGTTACCTGGCCGACGTGATCGCCCGCCAGCCGACCGGGATCGGCCGCGAGGGCCTGGACATCTCGCGCTACGGCCGTGGCGGGCTCGCGCGCGAAGGCGGGGAGTCGATCGACGCCAGTCCGGCGACAATGGCACGCTGAAGCCACCGCCCCGGCCTGCGCCGGGTTCCCGCGCACTGGATTCGCGCGTGCCATGCCGCCTGCACGCGCCGCCTCCGCACCCACGTGAATACCCGACCCGCATGCGTCCCACCCACGCCCTGATCGACCTCGATGCCCTGCGCCATAACTACCGGCTGGCGCGCGAACTCGGCGGCGGCCGCGCCCTGGCGGTGGTCAAGGCCGACGCCTACGGCCACGGCGCGGTGCGCTGCGCGGCCGCGCTGGAGGCCGAGGCCGACGGTTTCGCGGTGGCCTGCATCGAGGAGGCGCTGGCCCTGCGCGAGGCCGGCATCGGCAAGCCCATCCTGCTGCTGGAAGGCTTCTTCGAGGCCGGGGAACTGCCGCTGATCGCGGAGCACGGCCTGTGGACCGTGATCCACGCGCCCTGGCAGATCGAGATGCTGGAGCGGGCCGCGCTGGCGCACCCGGTCGAGACCTGGCTGAAGCTGGACTCGGGCATGCACCGCGTCGGCATCGATGCCGACGCCTATGCCGGGGCCTGGAAGCGCCTGCGCACGCTGCCGCAGGTGGCCGGCATCGTCAAGATGAGCCATTTCGCCCGTGCCGACGAGCCCGGCTGCCCGCGCACGCTGGAGCAACTGGAGACCTTCGCGCGCATCACCGCCGGCCTGCCCGGCCCGAGCAGCCTGTGCAACTCGCCCGCGCTGCTGGGCTGGCCGCAGGCGAAGGCGGACTGGGCCCGCCCGGGGCTGATGCTGTACGGCGCCTCGCCGTTCCCGCAGCCGCATGAAGCCGTCGCACGCCTGCGCCCGGTGATGACGCTGGAGTCCAGGGTCATCGCCGTGCGCGAACTGCCGGCGGGCGAACCGGTGGGCTACGGCGCGCGCTTCGTCACCGAAGGTCCCACCCGCGTGGGCGTGGTTGCCGTCGGCTATGCCGACGGCTATCCCCAGTTCGCCGTCAACGGCACCCCGGTGGCGATCGACGGCCGGCCCGGCCGGCTCATCGGCCGCGTCTCCATGGACATGCTGACCGTGGACCTTACCGACCACCCGCAGGCGGGCGTCGGCAGCCGGGTGGAGCTGTGGGGCGCACAGGTGCCGGCCGCGCAGGTGGTGGCGCACAGCCAGACCAGCGCCTACCGGCTGCTGTGCGCGGTCAAGCGGGTGCCGCTGCGCTACTGCGGCTGAGCGCCGGCTGGGGCCGCGGCCGGCGCGCGGAGCCGGGCTGGTTAGAATGCGCCATTGTGCAACGGGGGCGGACGATGGACGGGCAAGAGAATACGGGTGCGAGCCTGGGGAAGAGGATCGACGACCTGAAGTGGTATGTGGGGGTTTTTTCCGGCTCGGTCGCCTTTCTCGTGGCGGGCCTGTCGGTGATCGTCGGCTTCAACCTGTCCTCCGAGCGCGCCTCCCTGCGCGACTTCAAGGAGGAGATCAGGACCGAGGTGAGGGAACGGCTGGGCAGCGGCGCGCAGCCTTCGCTGGACCTGATGACGCTGGAGCGCAAGCCCCTGGCAGGCGCCACGGTCGATGCGGCCATCCTGCGCAACGCCGGCAACTTCCCCCAGATCAGCTTCAGGTACGCGGTCGCCAATCGCGGACGAGGCAACAGCGGGGCGTTGTTCGCGCGCTACTACTCCACCGATATTCCCTTCACCGATCCCAATATCGACGATACCGAGTACGAGACCTCCACGTTCGTGGACGCGCTCAATTTCAGCCCGTCCACGCTTCCGGGCGGCGTGTCCATGCCGTACACGGCCAACCTGCGCGTTGCCGAGGGGTTCGTGCTGGGCGACGGGCCCGCATCGGTGCGCATGAGGATCTATTACGCCGATGGCGAGACGGCGACGGCGGAATTCAGGCTGCGCGGCGCCCGGTAGGCGAGCGCCCGCGCCATCGGGCGGCGAGCCGGGCTCAGCGTCCGTCCTCCGGCGCCCGCGCCACCGGCAGGTGCCAGCCGTGGCGGATGGCCATGAAGCGCAGGCCGAAGCAGACCACCGCGCCGGCCGCCATCGCCGGGGTCTGCGGCAGCCCGGCGACGTGGGCCACGGCGACCACGCCGCCGCCGGCCAGGGCGGCCACCGCGTACAGTTCGGCCCGCAGCACCACCGGGGTGCGAGCCACCAGCAGGTCGCGGGCGATGCCGCCGCCGATGCCGCTGATCATGCCCAGCAGGACCGCGGCGAACGGCGACAGCCCGAACGCCAGCGCCTTGCCGGTGCCCAGCACCGCGAACAGCGCCAGTCCGGCCGCGTCGAACAGTTGCACCGGGTTGCGCATGTGCTCGATCGACTGGTGGCGGTAGAAGGTGAGCACGCCGGCGACCATCGCCGTGGCCAGGTAGCGCCAGTCGGCCAGCGCGGCCGGCGGCTGCGCACCGATCATCACATCGCGCGCCAGGCCGCCGGACACCGCCGCCGCGCACGACAGCACCAGCACCCCGAAGAAATCCAGGCGATGGCGCACCGCCAGGGTGCCGCCGCTGAGCGCGAACACGAAGGTGCCGATGAGATCGAACAGCAGCACGAGGAAGGACACGGCGCGGCACGGGTTGCGGAGGTGGTGCAGAGCATCGCAGTCCCGCGCGTGGTTGTCATGCGGTTCCTACAAGGGCAGGGTATCGGCGGGGACGCGCACCGTGCCTTCCATCAGGGTCCGTGCGCTGCGGCTCATCACCGCCTTCGTGACGCTCCACCGGCCGTCGATCCGCGCCACCGTCGCACCTACCCGCAACGTGCCGGACGGATGGCCGAAGCGCACCGACGTACGCTCGCCGCCGCCGGCGGCACGGTTGACCAGCGTGCCCGGGATCGCGGCGGCGGCGGCGATGGCCACCGAGGCGGTGCCCATCATCGCGTGGTGCAGCCTGCCCATCGACAGCGCGCGCACGTTGAGGTCGATGCCGGCGGCGGCCACGCGCTTGCCGCCGCTGGATACGTAGTCCTCCGGCGGTGCGACGAAGGCGACCTTCGGCGTGTGCTGGCGGGCGGCCGCCTCCCGCGGCGAGCCGATCAGGCCCATGCGCAGCGCGCCGGCCACGCGGATGGCCTCGAACCTGGCCAGGGCCACCGGGTCGTCGTTGATCGCAGGCTGCAGTTCGGTGCCGTCGCAGCCGATGTCCCGGGCATCCACGAACACCGTGGGGATGCCGGCGTCGATCAGCGTCGCCCGCAGGGGGCCGATGCCCGGCACGTCCAGTTCGTCGACCAGGTTGCCGGTGGGGAACATCGCCCCGCCGCCCTCGCCGGCATCGGCGGGGTCGACGAACTCCAGCACGATCTCCGCCGCCGGGAAGGCCACGCCGTCCAGCTCGAAATCGCCGTCTTCCTGCACCTGGCCGTCGTGCACCGGCACGTGCGCGACGATCGTCTTGCCGATGTTGGCCTGCCAGATGCGCACGATGCAGAGACCGTCGCGCGGCACGCGCGCGGCATCGACCAGGCCGTTGGCGACGGCGAACGGCCCTACCGCCGCGGACAGGTTGCCGCAGTTGCCGCTCCAGTCCACGAACGCGGCCTCAATGGCGACCTGCCCGTACAGGTAGTCCACGTCGTGGCCGGGCACCGACGCCGGGGAGACGATCACGCACTTGCTGGTGCTCGACGTCGCCCCGCCCATGCCGTCGGTGTGCTTGCCGTAGGGATCGGGACTGCCGATCGCCCGCAGCAGCAGCGCGTCGCGCGCCGCGCCGGGCGTGCGCGCCGCCTCGGGCAGGTCCTCCAGGCGGAAGAACACGCCCTTGGAAGTGCCGCCGCGCATGTAGGTGGCCGGGATGCGGAGCTGGGGCCGGTGGGACATGGATGCCTCGTCGGTGGGGCCGGAACGGTGGGCCGATGTTTCCTGCGGGCCCCCTGCGGGCCGAAGGGGGCGCGGCGGCCCAAGCTCAGGCGTCGGGGATTTCCGGTTCGACCAGCAGGGCCAGCAACGCCAGCGATTCCTGCCAGCCCTGGTAGCAGGAATCCAGCGGGATCGCGTCGGGAATGCCTTCCTGCACGATCCGCAGCACGGTACCGGCGATGCTGGGTTCGAGCGTCACCGTCACCTGCATGTCGCCGGCCAGGCCGGAGTCCTCGAAGCGGTCGGTGTACGCGATGCGCTGGTTTGGCACCAGGTCGGTATAGGTGCCGCCGAAGACGTGGCCGGACCCGGTGCCGAGGTTGGCGAAGGACATGCGGTAGCCGCCGCCGATCCGTGCGTCCATGGCGTGGACCTTGCCGGTGAAGCCGTGCGGCGGCAGCCACTTCGCCATGGCGTCCGGATCGAGGAAGGCCCGGTAGACGCGCGCCGGCGGGGCGCGCAGGACTCGGTGCAGGGTGACGGTGCTGGGCATGGGGGCGTCCGGTGGTGGAGGGAAACCGCGTGGTAGCGCCGTGCGCGTTACGCCGCCGTCGACGCGAGGAAATCCTGGGCGAAGCGCTGCAGCACGCCGCCGGCCTCGTAGATCAGCAATTCCTCGTCCGACTCCAGGCGGCAGGCGACCGGCGCTTGCAGCGTCGTGCCGTCGCGGCGATGGATGACCAGGGCCAGTTCCGCGCCGGGGGCGGGCGTGCCGGCCACGTCGAAGGTCTCGCTGCCGTCGATGCCGAAGCTGTGCCGGTCCTGGCCCGGCTTGAACTCCAGCGGCAGCACGCCCATGCCGATCAGGTTGGTGCGGTGGATGCGCTCGAAGCCCTCGGCCACGATCGCCTCCACGCCGGCCAGGCGCACGCCCTTGGCCGCCCAGTCGCGCGAGCTGCCCTGGCCGTAGTCGGCGCCGGCGACGATGATCAGCGGCTGCTTGCGCTGCATGTAGGCCTCGATCGCCTCCCACATGCGCATCACCTCGCCCTCCGGCTCCAGCCGCGCCAGCGAGCCCTGCCTCGCTTCGCCGTCCACCGCCGCCATCTCGTTGACCAGCTTGGGGTTGGCGAAGGTCGCGCGCTGCGCGGTGAGGTGGTCGCCGCGGTGGGTGGCGTAGGAGTTGAAGTCCTCTTCCGGCAGGCCCATCCGCGCCAGGTATTCGCCGGCGGCGCTGGTGGGCAGGATCGCGTTGGAGGGCGAGAGGTGGTCGGTGGTGATGTTGTCGCCCAGCACCGCCAGCGCGCGCATGCCGCGCAGCGTGCGCGCGCCGGCCAGCGCGCCTTCCCAGTACGGCGGGCGGCGGATGTAGGTGCTCGCCGGGCGCCAGTCGTACAGCGGGGCGACCGCGGGCCCGTGCTCCACGCGCACCTCGAACATCGGCCCGTAGACCTGGCGGAAGTGCTCGGGCTTGACGCTGGCCTCGACGATGGCGTCGATCTCCGCGTCGGTGGGCCAGATGTCCTTGAGCGTGACCGGGTTGCCTTGCGCGTCCAGGCCCAGGGCGTCCTTCTCGATGTCGAAGCGCACGGTGCCGGCGATGGCGTAGGCGATCACCAGCGGCGGCGAGGCCAGGAACGCCTGCTTGGCGTGGGGGTGGATGCGGCCGTCGAAGTTGCGGTTGCCCGACAGCACCGCCACCGCGTACAGGTCGCGCTCGACGATCTCGCGCTGGATCGCCGGGTCCAGCGCGCCGCTCATGCCGTTGCAGGTGGTGCAGGCGAAGCCGACGATGCCGAAGCCCAGCTTCTCCAGTTCCGGCAGCAGCCCCGCTTCCTCCAGGTACAGTTGCACCGCGCGCGAGCCGGGCGCCAGCGAGGTCTTCACCCACGGCTTGCCCGCCAGCCCCCGGGCGTTGGCGTTGCGCGCCAGCAGCCCGGCGGCGATCACGTTGCGCGGGTTGGAGGTGTTGGTGCAACTGGTGATGGCGGCGATGATCACCGCGCCGTCGGGCATCAGGCCCCGCGCTTCCTGCGCGCGGGCCTCGTCCAGGCCCATCGCGATGCCGCGCTCGGCCAGCGCGCTGGTCGGCAGGCGCCGGTGCGGGTTGGACGGGCCGGCCATGTTGCGCACCACCGAGGACAGGTCGAATTCCAGCACCCGCTCGTACTGTGCGCCGGCCAGGTCGCCGGCCCACAGCCCGGCGGCCTTGGCGTAGGTCTCCACCAGCGCGACCTGGGCGTCCTCGCGCCCGGTCAGGCGCAGGTAGTCCAGGGTCTGGCCGTCGATGTAGAACAGCGCGGCGGTGGCGCCGTATTCCGGGCACATGTTGGAGATGGTGGCGCGGTCGCCGATGGTCAGCGCCGCGGCGCCTTCGCCGAAGAATTCCAGGTAGTGGCCGACCACGCGCTCCCTGCGCAGGAACTCGGTCAGCGCCAGCACCACGTCGGTGGCGGTGATGCCTTCCCGCGGGCGGCCGTCCAGCCTCACCCCGGTGATCTGCGGCAGGCGCATCCACGAGGCGCGGCCCAGCATCACGCTCTCCGCCTCCAGCCCGCCCACGCCCACCGCGATCACGCCCAGCGCATCCACGTGCGGGGTGTGGCTGTCGGTGCCCACGCAGGTGTCGGGGAAGGCGACGCCGCCCAGGGTGTAGACCACCGGCGACATCTTCTCCAGGTTGATCTGGTGCATGATCCCGTTGCCCGGCGGGATCACCTCCACGTTGCGGAACGCGCGCCGGCTCCACTCGATGAAATCGAAGCGGTCGGCGTTGCGGCGGTCCTCGATGGCGCGGTTCTTGGCGAACGCGTCCGGGTCGTAGCCGCCGCACTCCACCGCCAGCGAGTGGTCCACGATCAACTGCACCGGCACCACCGGGTTGACCTGGGCCGGGTCGCCGCCCTGCGCGGCGATGGCGTCGCGCAGCCCGGCCAGGTCCACCAGCGCGGTCTGGCCGAGGATGTCGTGGCAGACCACGCGCACCGGGAACCAGGGGAAGTCCAGGTCGCGGCGGCGATCGACGAGCTGCAGCAGGTAGTCGCGCAGGCGCGCGGGGTCGGCGCGGCGCACCAGGTTCTCGGCATGCACGCGCGCGGTATAGGACAGGCCGGGCCAGGCGCCGGGACGGAGCGCCTCGACCGCTTCGCGGGCGTCGAACCAGTCCAGGGCGGTGCCGGGCAGGGGCTTGCGGTGCAGTGTGTTCATGGCGGGCGTCGGGCGCTGGCTTCGGCCCGGGCCGTCCGCCGCCGGCGACGATGCGCCGGCCTGCCGGACGCGCCGGGCGAGGAGGTGTGCACCGATTCTAGCGCCGGCCTTCCGCCTTGCCGCGCCTTGCGCCTGTCCGCCGGCTGAAAAGGCCGGCCGATCGCGGACACCTGTTGATGCCGGCGATCAACGCATCGCCGTTGCCGGGCGCGTTGCCGCGCGCGGCCGGCTCAGCCGCTGCAGCCGCCGCAGCACACCGAGGGCATGAGCTCGATGTCGGACACGGCCACCGGATGCCCGGCGGCGGCCAGGATCATGGCCAGTTCGAACGGCTGCGCGCAGGTGGCGATGCGCACGCGGCCGTCGGCGGCGTCCACGTCGACCAGGCCGGCCGGGTCCAGTTGCAGCAGGTGGTGCTCGATGCCGTCGATTCGCGGGTTTCCGATGCGGATCTTGAATTCCATGAAGCGCCTCGCAGCGGGCCGGCATGGGGTGCGCGGCCGGAAAGGAATCCCGCGCCGCCTGGGCGGCGCGGGCGACGCGGTTACTTGGTGACGACCAGCTTGCCCTTCATCAGCGCCGAGTGGCCGGGGAAGCTGCAGAAGAAGCTGTAGTCGCCGCCAGCGGCGAGCTTCTTGCCCGGGAAGGTGATCTTGGTCTTCTCGCCGCCGCCGATGACGTGGGTGGCGGCGATCACGCGGGCGTCGTCCTTGGGCACGTAGTGGTTGGCGATGCCGGCCTTGATCGCGTCGCGGGCCACCGCGGCCAGGTCGGCGGTGGTGGTGACCACCACGTTGTGGCCCATGGCCGTGGCCGGCAGCTTGCCGGTGTGGACCAGCTCGATGGTGACGGTGGCGCAACTGGCCGAGACGGTCGCCTCCTTGAGGTCGAACTTCATCGCGTCGTCGCCCTTGAGCGAGAGGGTGCAGTTGCCGGCGGCCTGGGCCAGGCCGGCGGTGCCCAGCAGGGCCAGGGCGAGGAGGACACGGGTGATTTTCATGAGGGGAGACTCCTTAGGGGTTGAGGGTGCAGGTGGAAGTATCGGTCAATCGCCGGCGAGGGCCTCGCGCACGTCCTCCAGGAAGGCCGGGTCCGGTGCGGCGCCGACGACTTCCGAGCGGGCCACGACGCGGCCTTCGGCGTCCAGCAGCACCAGCACGCTGGTGTGGTTGATGCTGCCGTCCTCGCGGAACCGGTAGCGTACGTCCAGCACGCTGGCGAGGGCGCGCACGTCCTCGGGCCGCGGCTGCAGGAAGCGCCAGTGCTCGCCGACGCGGTGGCGCTGCGCGACCTCGGCCAGGACCTGCGGGGTGTCGCGCGCCGGGTCCAGGCTGACCATGGCGACGTCCAGGCGCGCGCGCTGGGCGGCCGGCAGCCGCTTCTGCACGGCCTTGGCGTTCTCGATGATCAGCGGGCACATCAGGTGGCAGTTGGCGTAGATCATCGACACCAGTTGCGGGCGGCCGCGCAGCGCGTCCCAGCGCAGGGCGTTGCCGTGCTGGTCGCTGAAGCCGGCCTGCAGGTGGTACAGCGACTGGCCGGGCAGTTCCCGCGCCGCCGCCGCGTCCGCGGCCGCATGCGCCTGCGGCGCGCCCGTGGCCGGGCCCAGGGCGGCGAGGAGGATGAAGGGGAGGACGGAGAACTTCATGGCTGGCTCCTTGCGCAGCGGAAACCGAGGTTGCCCAGCGTGGCGCCGGGCTGCAGCGCCGACAGCAGGACGAAACGCTTGACCACGCCGTAGTCGCCGCGGTCGTTGAAGGCCAGCGCGGTGGCGCCGCAGTACTTGAGCGGCTCGCCGTCGTCCTGGCCGCGGCGGTCGCCGTCGCCCAGCAGCGAGGCGAAGTCCTCGCTCCATTCCCAGGCGGCGCCGTGCAGGCCATGCACGCCCCAGGCGTTGGCCGGCGCGCCCGGAGCGGCGTCCAGCGCCCGGGGGGTGCCGTCGTCGATCTGGCGCATGCGCCAGGCCGGGTCGTGGCGGGCGTCGCGGCGGGTGGCGTCGGCGGCGGCGGCGTACTCCCATTCCAGGAAGGTCGGCAGGCGCGCGCCCTGCGCGCGGCAGTAGGCGTCGGCCGCGTACCAGTTCACGTGTACCACCGGCGCGTCGGCGTCCACGGCGTCGCCGGGGGCGTCGGCGCGGGCCCAGTGGCCCAGGTGGCCGGGGCTGGAGAACACCGCCGGCACGCGCCCGCGCCGCCACTGGGGATGGGCCGCCACGAACGCGGCGAACTGCGCGTTGCTCACCGGCCGCTCCATCAGCAGGTAGGAGGCCACCGGCGTGTCGCCGGCGCCCTCCTCGAAGCGGACCGAGGAGCGGAACGGGCCGCCGGCGATTTCCCGGTACCCCGCTCCCGGGTCAGCGGCGCCGGCGAGGGCCGGCGCCAGGACCAGGACGAGCGCCAGTGGCAGCCTGCGTTCCATTTCGATTTCACCGGCCTCCCTGGGGCTCGCCTTCGGGGTACTCGCGGTCCAGTTGCTGCCCGGTGTATATCTCCGGGTTCTTCTCGCCGTCCACCTTGAGGATGCCCAGCGAGCCCTTGTGGAAGGTCCGGAAGATGCTGTGGTCCACCAGGATGAAGTTGCCCGGCACGTCGGCCTTGAACTCGACCATGGCCGAGCCGCCGGCCGGGATCAGCGTGGTCTGCACGTTCTCCTGGTACTTGGTGCCGCCCTCGAAGTAGACCTTGTCGAAGATCTCGCCGATGACGTGGAAGCTGGACACCAGGTTCGGACCGCCGTTGCCGACGAACATGCGGATGGTCTCGCCGGCCTTGGCGGCGAGCGCGTTGTCGCCGGTCAGCGAGCCTTCGGCGCCGTTGAACACCACGTAGGTCGGGTGCTCGTCGATGGCCTTCTCCAGGCTGAAGGGCTGCAGGCCCGGCTCGCCGTAGGCGCCCTCGGTGTAGAAGTCGCCCTGCATCACGTAGAACTCCTTGTCCACCTTGGGCAGGCCGTCCTTCGGCTCGACCAGGATCAGCCCGTACATGCCGTTGGCGATGTGCATGCCCACCGGCGCCATCGCGCAGTGGTAGACGTACAGGCCCGGGTTGAGCGCCTTGAAGGTGAACTGGGTCTCGCGGCCGGGCAGTGTGTTGGTGGCCTCCGCGCCGCCGCCGGTGCCGGTGACCGCGTGCAGGTCGATGTTGTGCGGCACGTGCGAGCTGTGGTGGTTCTTCAGGTGGAATTCCACCGTGTCGCCCTCGCGGATGCGGATGAAGCTTCCCGGCACCGAGCCGCCGAAGGTCCAGAAGTTGTAGGTGACGCCGTCGGAGATGCGCATCTCCTTCTCGACCATCTCCAGGTCGACGACGACCTTGGCCGGCGTCTTGCGCGTGATCGGCGGCGGGACCATCGGCGGGGCGGTCAGCACCGCCTGGATGGTTTCCATCTTGGCGGCGGCCGGCTGCGCGGCGAAGGCGGGAAGGGCGAGCGCCGAAGCGATGGCGCCGGCGAGGGCGCAGGCGAACAGGGGACGGAGCTGGGTTCTCATGGTGTCTTCTCTCAATCGCTGCTTGGTTGGCGGAACCCAGGTTGGGGCGTGCGCATGCCGGGCACCTTGATTTGCATCAATCCGGCCCTGGCGGAAAGCGCCTTTCGCAGGCTGTTTTGACCCAGGTCAAGCTGCCCGGGGGTGGGACAATTTGCCCACTTCCGATGCGGTCCGGCGCCACCACAATCGACTCGTTCCCCACAAGGAAAACGCGTCATGGCCGCAACGAACAACATCCTCGCCGCAGCGCTCGCCGGCGCGCTCTGCCTCCCGTCCGCGCTGGCCGCGCAGGACCACGCCGCGCTGGCGCACGATGCGGCCCTGCGCGCGACCACGCTCGACGGCGTGGTGGTGATGGGGGTGGCGCCGGTGGCGGCCAATACCTTCGTGCTGGACCCGAAGCTGCCGCGCCAGCCGGCGCCGGCCAGCGACGGCGCCGACTACCTCAAGACCATCCCCGGCTTCTCCGCCCTGCGCAGCGGCGGCACCAACGGCGACCCGGTGCTGCGCGGCATGTTCGGCTCGCGCATCGCGCTGCTGACCAACGACGGCGCGCTCAGCGGCGCCTGTCCCTCGCGCATGGACAACGCCATGTCCTACATCGCCCCGGAGACCTACGACCGGCTGACCGTGGTCAAGGGCCCGCAGACGGTGCTGTGGGGCGGCGGCGCCTCGGCCGGCACGGTGCGCTTCGAGCGCGAGATCCCGTACTTCGACCGCCCCGGCGTGCGCGCGCAGGGCAGCGTGCTGGCCGGCAGCCACGAACGCAACGACCAGGTGCTCGACGCCAGCGCCGGCACCCCGCGCGGCTACGCGCGCCTGGCCGGCAACCGTTCCGAGGCCGACGACTACGCCGACGGCGGCGGCCGCGAGGTGCCCTCGGCCTGGCGCAAGTGGAACGCCGACGTGGCCGTGGGCTGGACGCCGGCCGCGGACACGGTGCTGGAACTGAGCGCCGGTACCGGCGACGCGCAGGCGCGCTACGCCGGCCGCGGCATGGACGGCGCCCGCTTCCGCCGCGACAGCCTGGGCTTGCGCTTCGAGAAGAAGCGCATCGGCGGCGTGCTCGACGCGGTCGCGGCCAACGCCTACCGCAACGAGGTGGACCACGTGATGGACAACTACAGCCTGCGCGACCCCGACCCGTCCGGCGGCATGCCCATGCCGATGGCCAGCAACGTCGGCGACACCAGCCAGGGCGGGCGCGCGGCCGCCACCTGGCAGCGGGACCGCTGGGAACTGACCGCCGGCATCGACGGCCGGCAGAGCGAGCACCGCCGGCGCAGCGCGATGGGGCGCGGGGCCTACCGCGACGCGCCGTGGACCAAGGACGCGCGCTTCCGCACCCTGGGCGTGTTCGCCGAGTCGCACTGGCACCTGACCGACGCGCACCACGTCATGTCCGGGCTGCGCGTGGACCGGGCGCGGGCGGACGACCTGCGTGCCACCACCGCCGGCATGATGCCCATGCCCAACCCCACCGCCGGCCAGCGCCGCCGGGACACCCTGTCCGGCGGCTTCGCCCGCTACGAGTACGACATGTCCGGCCGGGCGGGCGGATACGTCGGCATCGGCCGCGCCGAGCGCATGCCCGACTACTGGGAGCTGTTCTCGCCCAGCCGCGGCCCGGACGGGGCGGCCAACGCCTTCGCCGGCGTGCGCCCCGAGCGCACCACCCAGCTCGACGCCGGCCTGCAGTACCGCGCAGGCGCGGTGGAGGCCTGGGCCTCGGTCTACGCCGGCCGCATCGACGGCTACATCCTGTTCGACTACATGGGCGGCCCCATGTCCGGCGCGGCGATGGGCGCGACCACCCGCGCGCGCAACGTGGACGCCGACATCCGCGGCGGCGAGGCCGGGGTGGACTGGCGTCCGCTGCACGGGCTGAAGCTGTCGGGCGTGGTGGCCTACGCGTGGGGCGAATCGGACGACGGCCGCGCGCTGCCGCAGATGCCGCCGCTGGAGGCGCGGCTGTCGGCCGGCTGGGAGCGCGGCGGCTGGTCGTGGGGCGCGCTGTTGCGCGTCGCCGACGCCCAGCGTCGAGTGAGCACGGGCCAGGGCAACGTCGTCGGCCGCGACCTGGGGCCCAGTGCCGGCTTCGCGGTGTTTTCGCTCAACGGCGCCTACCGCATCGGCGACCGGCTGCGCCTGTCGGGGGGCATCGACAACCTGTTCGACCGCGCCTACAGCGAGCACCTGAACCTGGGAGGCAACAGCGCCTTCGGCTACCCGGCCATGCCCGAGCGCATCGCCGAGCCGGGACGCAGCGCCTGGGTGAAGCTCAACTTCGAGTACTGAGTCCGCGCGGCCGGGCAGCACGGCGCGCGATGGACCCGGCGCAGGCAGGAGCCGGCTTCGGTCGGCGGCCCGGGCCCGACGCCGGCGCGCCGATGTAGGTTCGGCCGGCGGCTTGACCTGGGTCATCGCGGCGCGCGCGGCGCGAACCTAGCGTGCGTGCAGTCCCCGGCACCGCCGCCCATACGTCCGCCACCGCCATGCACGACCTGCGCGCCTTCCTGCAGCACCTGTCCCGCCACCGGCAACTGCTGGAGATCGACGCGCCGGTCGATCCCGACCTGGAGAGCACCACCCTGTGCCTGCGCGCGCTGCGCGACGGCGGGCCGGCGCTGCTGATGCACAACGCCACCGGCTCGGACCACCCGCTGCTGGGCAACCTGTTCGGCCACCGCCGCCGGATCGAGCTGGCCATGGGCGACCGCCCGATCGCCTCGCTGCGCGAACTGGGCGAGCTGCTGGCCTCGCTGAAGGAGCCGCGCTGGCCGTCCTCGCTGCGCGACGCGCTGGGCAGTTGGCCCGAGCTGGCGCAACTGGCCCACGTGGCGCCCCGGCAGGTGGACGATGCGGCGTTCTGCGAGCAGGTGGTCGAGGGCGAGGACATCGACCTGGGCGCGCTGCCGATCCAGCGCTGCTGGCCCGGGGACGCCGGCCGCCTGGTCACCTTCGGCCTGGTGGTCACCCGCGGCGTGCACCAGGCGCGGCAGAACGTGGCCATCTACCGCCAGCAGCCGATCGGCCGCAACCGGGTGATCATGCGCTGGCTGCCGCATCGCGGCGGCGCGCAGGACTACGCCTCCTGGCACTACGCCTATCCCGACCGCCCGTTCCCGGTGCTGGTGGCCATCGGCGCCGACCCGGCCACGATGCTGGCGGCGGTGGCGCCGGTGCCGGACACGCTGTCGGAGTACGAGTTCGCCGGCCTGCTGCGCGGCTCGCGCAGCCGGGTGTGGCGCAGCGAGCTGACCGGGCTGGACGCGCCGGCCGGCGCGGAGATCCTGCTGGAGGGCTTCATCCATCCCGGCGACACCGCGCTGGAAGGCCCGTTCGGCGACCACACCGGCTACTACAACGCCCAGGGCACCTTCCCGGTGCTCACGGTGCAGCGCCTGCGCATGCGCAGCGGGGCCATCTACCACGGCAGCTACATGGGCCGTTCGCCGCTCGACGAGCCCTCGGTGCTGTCGATGGCCCTCAACGACATCTTCGTGCCGATCCTGCGCAAGGTGTTCCCGGAGATCGTCGACTTTTACCTGCCGCCGGAGGCGTGCTCCTACCGCATCGCGGTGGTGAGCATCCGCAAGCAGTACCCCGGCCACGCGCGGCGGATCATGATGGGCGTGTGGTCGTACCTGCGCCAGTTCACCTACACCAAGTTCGTGATCGTCACCGACGAGGACGTGGACGTGCGCGACTGGGGCCAGGTGATCTGGGCCATCTCCACCCGGGTCGACCCGGCGCGCGACGCCATGGTGGTGGAGAACACGCCGATCGACTACCTGGACTTCGCCACGCCGGTGTCCGGCCTGGGCTCCAAGCTCGGCCTGGACGCCACCCGCAAGTGGCCGGGCGAATCGGCGCGCGAGTGGGGCAGGCCGATCGCGCCGGACCCGCAGGTGGAGCAGCGCATGGACGCGCTGTGGTCGCGGTTGAGCCGCGCACCGGAACCTGACCTGGATCAATGAGCGCGGCGCGAGCGGCGCCTAGCATGGCCATCCTGTCGCCGAGGAGCGGTCCGATGCAACTGGTATGCCCGGCCGGCAACCTGCCGGCGCTGCGCGCGGCCGTCGATGCGGGCGCCGATGCGGTCTACGCCGGCTTCCGCGACCAGACCAACGCGCGTGCGTTCCCCGGCCTGAACTTCGACGAGGCCGAGCTGCGCCAGGGCATCGACTATGCCCACGCGCGCGGCCGCCAGGTCTACCTGGCGCTGAACACCTATCCGGACAGCGCGCGCCTGCCGTACTGGCAGGCCGCGGTCGACCACGCCGCCGACCTGGGCGTGGACGCGATCATCGCCGCGGAGATGGCGGTGCTGGACTACGCCTGCCGCACCCACCCGCGGCTGGCGCGGCACCTGTCGGTGCAGGGCTCGGCCACCACCGCGCCGGCGCTGCGCTACGCCCACGAGCGCTTCGGCATCGCCCGCGCGGTGCTGCCGCGGGTGCTGTCGGTGCAGCAGGTCGAGCGCCTGTGCGAGGCCTCGCCGGTGCCGCTGGAGGTGTTCGCCTTCGGCAGCCTGTGCATCATGGTCGAGGGCCGCTGCCAGTTGTCCAGCTACGTCACCGGCATGTCGCCCAATCGCCACGGCGTGTGCTCGCCGGCCAGCTTCGTGCGCTGGGAGGAGCACGCGGGCGACGACCGCAGCGTGCGGGTCAACGGCATGCTGATCGACCGCTTTTCCGCCGGTGAGCCGGCCGGCTACCCCACCGTGTGCAAGGGCCGCTACGCGGTCGGTGGCGAGGTGTTCCACGCGCTGGAGGAACCGACCAGCCTCAACACCCTGGAGCTGCTGCCGCGGCTGGCCCAGGCCGGGGTGGCCGCGCTCAAGATCGAGGGCCGCCAGCGCGGCGTGGCCTACGTGCGCGCGGTGGCGTCCACCTGGCGCCAGGCCATCGACCGCTACCGCGACGACCCGCGGCGCTGGACCGCCGAGGCAGCCTGGCAGCAGGCGTTGTCGGCGCACGCCGAAGGGCAGCAGACCACGCTGGGGCCGTACCACCGTGCCTGGCACTGAGCGCACCGATGCGGCGCGCGCGACGCAGGGGCGCGACATGAAGCTGAGCCTGGGGCCGCTGCAGTACTTCTGGCCGCGCGCGGCCACCCTGGCCTTCTACCGCGCCGCGGCCGACTGGCCGGTGGACATCGTCTACCTGGGCGAGACGGTGTGCAGCAAGCGCCGCGAGCTGCGCACCGGCGACTGGCTGGCGCTGGCCGAGGAACTGGCCGGGGCCGGCAAGGAGGTGGTGCTGTCCACCCTGGCGCTGATCGAGGCCGAATCGGAGCTGGGCGTGGTCCGGCGCCAGGTGGAGAACGGGCGCTTCATGGTCGAGGCCAACGACCTGTCGGCGGTGCAGTTGTGCCGCGAGCATGGCGTGCCTTTCGTCGGCGGCCCGTCGCTGAACGTGTACAACCACCGCGCCCTGGCGATGCTGGTGGAGGACGGCCTGCGCCGCTGGGTGCCCGGCACCGAGCAGGGCCGCGTGCTGCTGCAGGAACTGCGCGCGGCGCTGGAGGCCCAGGGCGGGCGCATGCCGGAGCTGGAGGTGCTGGCCTGGGGCCGGCTGCCGCTGTCCTGGTCGGCGCGCTGCTTCACCGCGCGCGCGCTGGACCTGCCCAAGGACCGGTGCGGCTTCCGCTGCATCGACCATCCCGACGGCCTGCCGCTGGCCACGCGCGAGGGCGAGCCGTTCCTGACCCTCAACGGCATCCAGGTGCAGGGCACGGAGATCGTCGACATGGCGCCGCAGCGCGACGAGCTGGCCGCCCTGGGCGTGGGCGTGCTGCGCCTGTCGCCGCAGTCGCGCGACATGCAGGCGGTGGTCGCGCACTTCCGGCGGATGCTGGCGTCGCCGGTGCCGCCGCCCCCGCTGGGCGCGCGCAACGGCTACTGGGACGGGCGCCCGGGCAAGGCCTCGCTGGCGGAACCGCGGATCGGCGACTGAGGCGCGCCGTGCGCGGCCTCAGCCGTGCTCGGCCACGATCAGCCAGTTGTTGAACGGGGTATCGCCCGACAGCGGCGAGAACCGGCTGCGCAGCCCGGCGTCATCGAAGCGCGCGCGCAGCGCCGCGGCCTCCGGGTAGCGGCGCGGGGCCGCGTTCATCCAGCCCAGCACGCGCGACAGCACGTCCGCGCCGCGGGTGATGCGCGCGCGCCGGCCGCCATCGTCCAGGCCGGTGCGGATCACCAGCCGCGCGCCGGGTTCGAGCATGCCGATGGCGCCGTCGACGATGGGCATCTGCCGCGCCGGGTCGACGAACTGCAGCAGGTCCAGGATCGCCACGCTGCCGCGGTGCGGCGGCAGCGCCAGGGACAGGTCCATGGCCTCGAAGCGGGTGTCGCCCAGGCCTGCGCGCGCGGCCGCGCGGCCGGCGGCGGCGATCTTGCGCCGGTCGTTGTCCAGGCCGTGGTAGCGCAGGCCGATGCCGGACTGGCGCAGCGCATGCGCCAGCAGGCCCAGGCCGCAGCCCAGGTCCAGCAGCGGCGCGCCGGTGCCGGCCAGCGCCGCGCACACGCCCGGGTACAGCGGGTCGCTGCGCAGCTTGGTGCGCACGTAGTGGTAGTGGTAGCGGCCGCCGAAGCGGCGCTGGGACAGGAACGCGGCGGCGATGCGCTGCGCGGGCTCGCGCGGCAATGGCCGCCGCGCGGCCGCGTCGTCGTCGCCGTGGGCGTCTTCGCCGGGGCTCATGGCCGCAGCATCCGCCGTGCCGCCGGCAACGCCAGCGCCGCCCACAGCGCGTACATCGCCGCCGACGGGTGCAGGCCGTCGGCGGCGAGCATGGCCGCCTCGCCGCCGCGCTCGCGGCTGAGCGGGGCGATGTCGATCCAATGCGCGCCGGCGGCCAGGCTTTCCTCGCGGGCCACGGCGTTGAACGCGTCGATCTGGACGGCCACCCGCGCCGGGTCGCGCCCGTGCGCGCGGGCGAACGGGGTCACGCCCCAGTCCGGGATCGCCAGCACCAGGACCTGCCGTGGCCGGCCGCCGGCGAAGGCCGCGGCGCGCCGCAGCAGCGCGGCGAACGGCGCGCGGAAGCTGTCCGGCGCGCGCCCGCGGTACTGGTCGTTGACGCCGATCAGCAGGCTGACCAGCGCATGCCGGTCCAGCGGCGCGCGTGCCTGGGCCACGTCGATGCCGGCATCCAGCTCGTCGGTGGTCCAGCCGGTGGCGGCGACGATGCGCGGCGGGCCGGGGTCGATGCCTTCCTCGCGCAGGGCGGCGGCCAGTTGCACCGGCCAGCGCCCGGACGGGCCGATGCCCTCGCCGATGGTGTAGGAGTCGCCCAGTGCCAGGAAGCCGGGTGCGGCGCGGTCGGGCGGGGCTCCCGCGTTGGCCGGCATCGTCCCGGTCAGGCTGCCGCGTTGCGCGACTTCAGCGGCACCACCTTGGTCGCCGCCTCGGCGCGGCGGTCCAGGGCGCGTTCGATGCGCACGAACACCTCGCGCATGGTCTCGGCCTGCGGCAGCAGGGTGACGCGGAAGTGGTCGTGGTAGGGCACGTTGAAGCTGGAGCCGGGCACGATCAGCACGTCCTCGGTCTCCAGCAGCTCCAGGGCGAAGGCGTGGTCGTCGAAGCCGCGCGCGGCCGGACCGACCACCGACGGGAACGCGTACAGCGCCCCCCGGGGCTGGACCAGCCGCAGATGCCCGCTGGCCGCGCAGGCCTCGACCACCGCGCGGCGGGTCTCGTACAGGCGCCCGCCCGGCGCGCACAGCGCGCTGATGGTGTCCGGCCCGCCGGTCGCCGCGGCGATGGCGTACTGCCCGGCCACGTTGGCGCACAGGCGCAGGCCGGAGAGCAGGTCCAGGGCGTTGCGGTAGTCGGCGGTGCGCGACGGGGCGCCGGTGAGGATCGCCCAGCCCACGCGCCAGCCGCAGGCGCGGTGCACCTTGCTCAGGCCGCTGAAGGTGATGCATGGGTGGTCGCCGGCCAGCGGCGCCAGCGGCTCGAACGCCGCGCCGTCGTACAGCACCTGGTCGTAGATCTCGTCCACCAGCAGCAGCAGGCCGTGGCGCGCGGCGATGGCGACGATGCGCTCCAGCAGCTCGCGCGGGTAGACCGCGCCGGTGGGGTTGTTGGGGTTGATCAGCACGATCGCGCGGGTGCGCGAGGAGACCAGGTTCTCGATCTCCACCGGGTCGGGCATGAAGCCGTTGTCCGGTGCGCAGCGGTAGTACACCGGGCGGCCGTCGTTGAGGATGGTGGCCGCCGACCACAGCGGATAGTCCGGCGAGGGCACCAGCACCTCGTCGCCCGGGTTGAGCAGGGCGCGCAGGGTCATGTCAATCAGTTCGGACACGCCGTTGCCGACGAACACCCGGTCGCTGTCCACGTGCGGGGCGTTGCGGGCGCGGTAGGCGCTGGCCAGCGCCTCGCGCGCGGCGGGCAGGCCGAGCTGGTGGGTGTAGGGATCGGTGTGGTCGATGTGGTCGACGATGGCCCGCTGCAGGTGCGCCGGGGCGCGGAAGCCGAACGCGCCGGGGTTGCCGATGTTGAGCTTGATCAGCTTGCGTCCGGCCGCTTCCAGCGCGTGGGCTCGCCTGTTCAGTTCTCCGCGGATCTCGTAGCGGACTTCTGACAAGCGCTCGCGGACGCGAAGCGGTTGTTCGGTGGACATGGGGCAGCCGGACTGGCAGGGGACAAGGTTCGCATGGTATCGAAAAAGACGGTGCAAGTGCCTGTCCGGGCTGGGATGGGCGAACGCCGGCCGGGATTTTCGTTTCCAGGGAAACGGTCGCACAGGCAAGGCGACCGGTGCCCGGCCAGGAGCCGCGAGCCGCGGCGCACCCGATGGGGCGGCCGTGCGGGCCCGTACAATCGGCCCATGACCGCTGCCGACTTCGACTACGCCCCCCTGCGCCGGATCGGCTGGCCGTGGGCCGGCGCGGCCGAGGACCCGCGGTGGCGGGCGCTGGCCGCCGCCCATCCCGGCGCGCGCCCGGCGCGGGTGAGCGAGCAGCATCGCACCGGCTACGTGCTGGCCGATGCGCCGGACACGGGGTTCCGCGTGGAGTCGCCGCCGGAGTGGCAGCGGCGCCCGGTGTTCACCGCCGACGGCG
Organism: Pseudoxanthomonas broegbernensis; assembly: GCF_014202435.1. Taxonomy (GTDB): domain Bacteria; phylum Pseudomonadota; class Gammaproteobacteria; order Xanthomonadales; family Xanthomonadaceae; genus Pseudoxanthomonas; species Pseudoxanthomonas broegbernensis. The sequence goes on from NZ_JACHGU010000011.1 coordinate 27,541, forward strand.
TGCCCCTGCACGAGCGCGCGGCGGTGGGCGACTGGGTACTGCACGACGGCCGCCGCATCCTCGCCCTGCTGCCCCGGCGCAGCGCGATCAAGCGCGCGGCGGCCGGCGAGCATTACCAGCAGCAGGTGATCGCGGCCAACGTCGATACCGCGTTCGTGGTCTGCGGCCTGGACGCGGACTTCAACCCGCGCCGGATCGAGCGCTACCTGCTGCTGATCGGCGGCGGCGGAAGCGGGCCGACGGCGGCGCCGCAGCCGGTGATCGTGCTGACCAAGGCCGACCGCGACGGCGCCGACGCGGAGGCTGCGCTGGCGGCGCTGGCCGGACTGCGCGCGCAGGGCGTGCCGGTGCTGTCGCTCAACGCGCGCGACCCGGAGGCGGTGGCGGCGCTGGCGCCGTGGCTGGCGGCCGGCTGCACCGCGGTGCTGGTCGGTTCCTCCGGTGCGGGCAAGTCGACCTTGACCAACAGCCTGCTCGGCGAGCTGCGGATGAAGACCGCGCAGGTGCGCGAGCACGATTCGCGCGGGCGCCACACCACCACCCACCGCGCGCTGATCGCGCTGCCGTCGGGGGCGTGCCTGATCGACACGCCGGGCATGCGTGAGCTCAAGCCCACCGGCGAGGAGGAACTGGCCGACGGCGGCTTCGGCGACATCGAGGCGCTGGCCGCGCAGTGCCGCTTCAACGATTGCGCCCACCACAACGAGCCGGGCTGCGCGGTGCGCGCGGGGATCGCGGCCGGCGAGGTGGAGGCCGCGCGCGTGGGCCATTACCTGAAGCTGCGCGACGAGGTCGCCGGCGCCGCCGGCCGCCTGGCCGCGCGGCTGGCGCAGAAGTCGCAGGCGCGCCCGCCGGGCCGGCCGCCGCACCGTTCCGGGCGGCGCTGACCGGGCGCCGGTTCTGGCAGGAACCGGTTGCCGCATGTAGGAGCCGGCTTCGGTCGCCGGCCATACCCGGCGCCTGCAGGTGCGGGGCATCGCTGCGCGCCGGCAGGATTAATCCGCGGCCGGGCGCAGGCCCATGGCGCGATGCGCTATCGTCGCGCGATGCCATCGACGTGCGCGATCGCCCACCACGCAACGCTCGACCGCCGGCTGGTCAAGGCCGTGCGCGGGATCAAGCTGCTCAGCCTGGCCAGTTGGCCGGCGCAGGTGCAGGCCGATTTTCTGGCCGGCTGGCGGCGCGGGTGCGCGGCATTGCCGGACGTGCCCTATCCGAAGCTGGATTTCGCCCAGGCGCGCGGCGAACTGGCCGCCATCGCGTCGGCGGCCGATGCCGGGCACCCGCTCGGCGCCTACCTGCGCGAATCGGCCGCCAGTTGGGACCGGGCCGCGCGGCTGCTCGAATCGCTGGGCACGGCGCGCGCCTGCGCCGAGTCGGTGGCGCTGTTCGGGCGCCCGGACGATCCGCTGCCCGGGCAGGGGCCGACCACGCGCGAGGCGGCGCGCCACTTCATCCAGATCGCCGGCGAGCTGGACCACGAGCTGCTCGCGCCGGAGGAGCAGGTGCCGGTCTCGGCCGCCGCGCTGTCGCTGCAGTTGCAGGCGGACCTGGACGATTTCTTCGGCGGCCGGGTGATCGCGGTGGAGCTGGACCCGGCGCTGATCGCCAAGGCCGCCGCCGGCGCCACCCGCATCCGCCTGCGCGGGGGCGCGGCCTTCAGCGACTACGACCGCCGCCAGTTGTTCCACCACGAGGCGCTGGTGCATTCGCTCACCGCGCTCAACGGCCGCGCGCAGCCGCACCTGCCCAGCCTGGCCCTGGCCTCGCCGCGGGTCACCGCCACCCAGGAGGGGCTGGCCACCTTCGCCGAGCAGATCACCGGCAGCATCGACATCGGCCGGATGAAGCGCATCAGCCTGCGCATCGAGGCGGTGGCGATGGCCCTGGAGGGCGCGGATTTCCTGCAGGTGTTCGGCTACTTCCTCGATGGCGGGCAGGACGAGGCGGAGAGTTTCTCCTCGGCCCAGCGCGTGTTCCGCGGGGTGCCGGTGACCGGCGGCAGCGCCTTCACCAAGGACACGGTGTACCTGCGCGGGCTGATCGGCGTGCACACCTTCTTCCGCCGCGCGCTGCAGCGCGACCGCCTGCGCCTGTGCCGCTGGCTGTTCGCCGGCAAGATGACCCTGGACGACGTGGTTCGCTTCGAGCCGCTGCTGGCCGACGGCACCCTGGCGCCGCCGCGCTGGCTGCCGCCGTGGGTGGAGCGGGCCAGCGGGCTGGCGGGAATGCTGGCGTTCTCGCTGTTCGCCAACCGCATCCGCATGGAGCGCATCGTCGGCGGGCCGCTGGGCTGACGCGCCTCGCGGCGCCCCAGCGGCCGGCCGCCGGCGCGATCGCGCTCTTTTCGTAGGCGCCGGCTTCGGTCGGCGACGGCTTCAGCAGCCAGGGAACGCCGGCAACCGGGCATGGCGGCCGCCGACCGAAGCCGGTTCCTGCAGCCGGCTCGTACAGGACGGGGGCGCCGCGCCCGATGCAGTCAGCGTTAGGGGCGCTTCCAGGCCACGCAATCCACCTCCACCTTGCAGTCCACCACCATGCGCGATTCCACGCAGGCCCGCGCCGGCGGGTGGTCGCCGAAGTAGTGCTGGAACACCGCGTTGAAGGCGTAGAAGTCGCGCGCGTCGTCCAGCCACACGCCGCAGCGCACCACGTGCTCGGGGCCGTAGCCGGCCTCGGCCAGGATCGCCAGCACGTTGCCGATGGCCACGTGCGACTGCTCGGTCACGGTGCCGGCGACCAGCTCGCCGTCGCGCATCGGCACCTGGCCGGAGACGTACAGCCAGCCGTCGGCCTGCACCGCGCGCGAGAACGGCATGCGCTGCCTGCCCTGGCCGACGCCGCCCTGCGCGCCGTAGCGGATGATGTCGTTCATGGTTCCGGGCTCCTGCGGTGGGGATGATCTTCGGTGGGATAGCGGACGCTGCCGCCCATGGCCCCGGGTCGCTGGGGGGGCGGTCCCGCCTCCGGTGCGGCGCAAGAAGGCGGCTGCCCACGCGCGGGCCTCCTGTCGTGGGCGGGCATCAGTCGGCGGGGACGAGGAAGCGGCCGTGGCGCCGTGGCTCGACGTCCTGGCCGTCGTAGGCGGGGCGCCCGTTGACCCATACCTGCACGATGCCGGCGGCCGGGCGCACCGGGTCGTGGAAGTCGGCCACGTCGCGCACGCGCCGCGGGTCGAACAGGACCAGGTCAGCCCAGGCGCCGGGTTCGATCTCGCCGCGCCCGTCCAGGCCGAAGGCGCGCGCGGACAGGCCGGTCATCTTGTGCACGGCGGTGTGCAGCGGGAACAGCGCCTCGTCGCGCGCGTAGTGGCCCAGCACGCGCGGGAAGGTGCCCCACAGGCGCGGGTGCGGGCGCGGGTCGCGGGGCAGGCCGTCGGAGCCGATCATGGTCAGCGGGTGGGCCAGGATGCGGCGCACGTCGGCCTCGTGCATGCCGTGGTAGACCGCGCCGGCCGGCATCAGCCGCTGCGCGGCCTCCAGCAGCGTGGCGTCCCAGCCGGCGGCGATCTCGGCCAGCATCCGCCCGCCTTGCTCCGGATGCGGGTCGGACCAGGTGACCAGGATGTCGTGGGCGTCGGTGACCTGCTTCGGGTCCAGGGTCGAGGAACTGGCCGCGTAGGGATAGCAGTCGCAGGCCACGTCGTGCCCGTGCCCGGCGCGCTCCAGCGCGGCCAGCACCTCGCCGCTGCGGTGCCAGTTCTCCACGCCGGCGCACTTCAGGTGCGACACGCGCACCGGCGCGCCGCTCGCGCGCCCGACCTGGAAGGCTTCCTCCATGGCCGGCAGGATGCCGTCGAACTCGTCGCGCAGGTGGGTGGCGTAGATGCGGCTGGCGGGCAGGTCGCGGACCAGCTCCAGCACCTCGCTGGACGGTGCCGCGTGGGCCGAGGCGTAGGCCAGGCCGGTGCTCAGGCCCAGCGCGCCGTCGGCGATGCTCTGCCGCAACTGCGCGCGCATGGCCGCGACCTCTGCCGGCGTGGCGGCGCGGTCCAGCCGGTCCATGTGGTTCTGGCGCAGCGCGGTGTGGCCCACCAGGGCGGCCACGTTCACCGCGGGGCGAGCGGCCTCCACCGCGGCGCGGTAGTCGGCGAAGCGCGGGTAGCGGAACTCCTCCGCCGCGCCCAGCAGGTTCATCGGGTCGGGCACCTGGGCCGCGGGCGCCACCGGGGTGGCGCTGATGCCGCAGTTGCCCACCACCACCGTGGTCACGCCTTGGGTGAGCTTGGCCGGCATGGCCGGGTTGCGGATCACCTCCAGGTCGTCGTGGGTGTGCACGTCGATGAAGCCCGGGGCCAGGGCCAGGCCGCGGCCGTCCACCGCCTGCGCGGCGGTCGCCGCGTCCGCCGCGCGGCCGGCCAGGACGATGCGCCCGTCGCGCACGCCCACATCGGCCACCCGTCCCGGGCGGTCGCGGCCGTCGAACACCAGCGCGCCGCGCACCAGCAGGTCGTAGGCGTCCAGGGTGTTCATGCGGGCCACCGGCGGGAGAGGAGGAAGGCGGTGCCCATGCTCAGTCGCCCAGCGGCAGGCGGTTGTCGCCGCCGCGGTAGCTGTCCAGCGCCAGCTTGATCCGGCGCAGGCGCTCGCGGCTGTCGCCGGCCCGGTGCAGGGCCAGGGTGGTGGAGAGGATGTCGATGGCCAGCATCACCGCGTAGCGCGAGGCGGTGGGCTTGAACACGAAGTCGGTCTCGTCGATGACGATGGGCAGCAGCCAGTCGCTGAGTTCGGCCAGCGGCGTGCCGGCGCGGGTGATGGCGACGACGCGCGCGCCGTAGCCGCGGGCGATCTCCAGCGCGGCCAGCAGCTCGGGGGTGAGGCCGCTGATGGACAGCGCCAGCACCACGTCCTGCGGCCCCATGGTGGCGGCCACCATCTTCATCGCCAGCGAGTCGCTGCAGGGGATGACGGTGCGGCCCAGGCGCACGAAGCGGTTCTGCACCTCGCCGGCGAACACGGTGGACGCGCCGCCCATGCCGAAGGCGTAGACCATGCGCGCGCCGGACAGCGCCTCGGCGGCGGCCTGCACCAGCGGTTCCTGCATGCCGCCCAGGTTGCGCCGCAGGGCATCCTCGATGTCGGTGCAGATCTGCGCGTACAGGGCCGACACCGGCGGCGCGTCCGGCTCGTCGAGGAAGCGCTTGCCCACCGCGCTGGCCTCGGCCAGGCGCGCGCGCAGCTCGCGCACGTTCTCGCAGCCCAGGGTCTTGGCGAAGCGGGAGATGGCCGCCACGCTGACCTGGGCGCGCTCGGCCAGCTCGGCGATGCCCATCTGCGCGGCCGCGCTCACGTCGGCCAGGATGGCGTCGGCGATGCGCTTCTCGACCGGGCTGAGGATGTCGCGGTGCTCGCGCAGGTGGTAGACGATGTCGAACACTTCGGCCTCCCGGCGGGTAGCGCGGGCCCTGCCCGCATCGCCGCTGTCCGCGGCGTTCACAACAGCACCGCCAGCAGGGCGGTCAGCCCCAGCGCGATCAGCGAGACCAGGGTCTCCAGCACCGTCCAGGTCTTGAAGGTCTGGGCCACGCTCATGTTGAAGTATTCCTTGACCAGCCAGAAGCCGCCGTCGTTGACGTGCGACAGCACCAGCGAGCCGGCGCCGGTGGCCAGCACCAGCAGCTCCGGGTGCGGGTAGCCGGCGGCCAGCGCCACCGGGGCTACGATCCCGGCGGCGGTGCTCATGGCCACCGTGGCCGAGCCGGTGGCGATGCGCATCAGCGCGGCCACGGTCCAGCCCATCAGCAGCGGCGACAGCTCGAAGCGCTGCGACATCGCGGTGATCTCGGCGGCCACGCCGGTGCCGACCAGGATGCCGTTGAGGCCGCCGCCGGCGCCGACCAGCAGGGTGATGGCGGCGGTGGGCGCCAGGCAGTCCTGGGAGAACTTGAGGATCTGCTCGCGGCCGAAGCCGCGCATCAGGCCCAGGGTGACGAAGCTCAGCAGGGTGGCCAGCAGCAGCGCCACCACCGAGTTGCCGATGAAGCGCAGGCCGCCGTTGAGCGCGGTGCCCGGCGCGGCCAGTACGTCGGCCCAGCCGCCCAGCAGCATCAGCCCCACCGGCAGCAGCAGGGTGGCCAGGGTGATGCCGAAGCCGGGCAGCGCCTCGTCCGGCACATGGCCCAGGCCCTCGTCCAGCAGCGCCGCCTCCATCGGGTTGTTGCTAGGCAGGCGCACGCGCGGGGCGACGAGGCGGGCGAACACCGGCCCGGCCAGGGCCGCGGTCGGCAGGCCCACCACCAGCGCGTAGAACAGGGTGCGGCCGACGTCGGCCCGGTACTCGTGCACGGCCAGCATCGCCGCCGGGTGCGGCGGCACCAGCCCGTGCACCACCGACAGGCCGGCGACCATCGGCAGCCCCACCAGCAGCAGCGACACGCCGGTGCGCCGGGCCACGTTGAACACGATGGGGATCAACAGCACGAAGCCGACCTCGAAGAAGATCGGCAGGCCCAGGCCGAAGGCCACCAGCATCATCGCCCAGTGCACGTTGCGCGGGCCGAACCAGCCGATCAGCGTGCGCGCGATGCGCTCGGCGCCGCCGGATTCGGCCATCATCTTGCCCAGCATGGTGCCCAGGGCCACGATCAGGGCGATGTGGCCCAGGGTGCGGCCCACGCCCTGCTCGTAGGCGGCCACCACCTCGCCGGCCGGCATGCCCGCCACCAGCGCCAGCCCCAGCGAGACCAGGGTCAGGGTGATGAAGGGATTGAGCCGGTAGCGCGCGATCAGCACGATCAGCGCGAGGATGGCGATAGCGGCGTAGACCAGCAGCAGGCTTCCCGGGGACATGCGCGGCTCGGTGGAGGGCGGGCGGGGTGGTGGAGCTCAGAAGTACGTGCGCACGACGCCGGTCACCCGCCAGGCGTCGTCCACGCGCAGCAGGTGCCGCCACTTGTCGAAGGTCAGGCACGGGTGGCAGATGTCGAAGCACAGCAGGTCGCCGACCCGCAGGTCGTCGCCGGCGTCCAGGTCCAGGAAGGCGTGCTGGTCCATGATCGAGCCCAGCCGCCAGTGCTCCGGCGCGGCCCGCGGCGCCTCGGTGCCGGGGCGGTGGTGCAGCACCGGCAGCGGCAGGCCGGCGTCGAAGGCCGCATCGCGCTTGCCCAGGCCGACGATGGCCCGGCCCGGCTCCGGGCGCGACAGCACGCAGGCCCACAGTTGCAGCGCCGGGCGCAGGCCGTCGGCCATCCGCCGCGCCACCGGGTTGGAGGCGTGGATGCGCGCGTCCGCGCGGCGGTAGGCGCCGGCGTCGTGGGTGAGGTAGCAGCCCGGGCGCAGCAGCACCTGCACGCCCGGGTCCTTGGCGGCCGCGGCGAATTCCTCGGCGACCACGTCGTACCACGCCGAACCGGCGCCGGAGAGGATCGCGCGCGGCCCGGCGAAGGCGCCCGCCGCGCGCAGCGCCTGGAACTGCGCCAGGGTGCGCCGCAGCAGGGCGCGCACGCCGGCCTCCTCCTTCAGCACGCCCTCGTAGACCTCCACTCCCGCCAGCGCCAGCGCCCGGGGCCAGCGCGCGATGGCCTGGACCACTTCCTCCGCCTGCGCCGGATCGCGCACGCCGGTGCGGCCGCCGGCCGCGCCCACCTCCAGCAGCACCCGCAGGCGCAGGCCGCGTTCGCCGAAGAAGGCGCCCAGCGCATCGGCGCCGGCCACCGAGTCGACCAGACAGCAGAACTCGAACTCCGCATCGGCCAGCAGGCCGGCGACGATGGCCATGTTGGCCCGGTCCACGAGCTGGTTGGCCATCAGCACCCGGCGCACGCCGTGGCGGTACGCGTCGCGCACCTGCGGCGCGGTGGCCAGGGTGATGCCCCACGCGCCGGCTTCCAACTGCAGGGCGAACAGCTCCGGGCTCATCGTGGTCTTGCCGTGCGGCGCCAGTTCCAGCCCGTAGGCGGCGATGAAGTCGCCCATCCAGGCCAGGTTGTGGCGCAGCGCCGAGTCGCGCAGTACCGCCGCCGGCAGGCTCACTTCGCCTTCGAGCAGGCGCCAGCCCAGGTCCGCCACGGTCTGTGGCGTGGCCGTCCCGGCTCCCAGTCCCTTACCTGAAAGGGGGATGCGAGTGGAATTTTCAGTGGACATGCAGGTATTTTCTGCGATATGTGGCGATTTATGGGCACACTGTGTAGCACACTGCCGGTAAATTTAAAAATAAATTTCACATTCCCCGGGCATGTGCCTGCCGCTTGCCGGCGAAAGTGGCGGCCGCGTCGCGTGCGTGTCGCGCCCTGGAGCGCGGGCCGGCAAGCGCCGGCTCAGGCGTCGTTGCGGGCGCCGGCCTGGCGCACCTCGCGCAGGGTGGCGGTGAACAGCTCGATGAACTGCTCGGCGGTGCGCGAGGGCGGCCGGTCTTCCAGGTGCACGCATTCGATGCGGAAGGTGATGGCCGGGTCGATCGGGCGGAAGCCGACCCGCTCGTCCGCGCTCACCCGCGCGGTGAACTCGTCGACCACGGTCATGCCCGCGCCGCAGCGGGTCAGCGCCGCGGCCAGGTAGTAGGTCTGGTTGGACACCACCTCGTGGATGTTCACGCCCTGGCGCTCGAGTTCGCCGTCCAGCAGGTCGGCGATCGGACCGCTGCTGGCCAGGCCCACCAGGTCGCGTCCGTCCAGCCAGGCGATGGGCACGCTGGGGCCGGGGTCGGGCATCTCGCTGTGCCGGTACAGCAGCATCAGTTGGCCATGGTCGAGCGTGCGCCGCTGCATGCGCGGGTGCTGCGGCGGGTTGTAGGCGAAGGCGATGTCGCACTCGCGCTCGTACAGGGCGCGGAACAGGTCGTCGTGGTGCAGGGTCTGCACGTCGAAGGTCACCTGCGGGTGGCGCCGGCGGAACAGCGCGATCGCGCGCGGCGCCACGTACAGGCCCAGCGAAGGCACCACCGCCAGGCGGATATGGCCGCCGCCGCCGTTGCGCAGGTTGGCCACGGTCTTTCGCAGCGAGGCGGTCCGTTCGAAGATGTCCTTGACCTCGACGAACAGCGCGTGCGCCTCGTCGGTGGCCACCAGGCGCCCGCGCACCAGGGTGAACAGCTCGAAGCCGAGCTGGTACTGGGTGTGGTGCAGCACCTTGCTGACCGAGGGCTGCGAGACGTGCAGGGCACGCGCCGCGGCACTGATCGAGCCGGTGGTGTAGATCGCGTGGAAGACTTCTATCTGGCGCAGCCGCATGGGTCGATCTTAGGCCGGCGCGGCCGTCGCCGGCCAGCGCTCAGGGCGGATCGAGCAGCGCGGCGGCGGCGCGCTCGCCGCTGCCCATGGCCAGGGTCCAGCCGAGCATGCCGTGGCCGATGTTCAGGACCAGGCCCTCGCCGGCGTGGCGCACGACCGGGCTGGAGAACGGCGTGACCGGGCGCAACCCGGCCCAGTGGCTCTCGATGCGCGTGTAGTCGGCCGCCCGCGGCAGGGAGGCCCGGGCCATGGCCACCAGCTCGGCCAGGCGTGCCGGCGCCGGGGCCGGGTCCCAATGGTTGAGGTCGGCCAGGCCGGCCACCCGGATGCGATCGTCGAGCCTGCAGAACACCAGCTTGCGCGAGGTGTCGGTGATGCTGACCGCCGGCGCCGCCGGCCCGCAGGGCGCGGTGAAGGAATAGCCCTTCACCGCCATCAGCGGCACCCGCAGGCCCAGCGGGCGCAGCAGCGCGGCGCTGTCGATGCCGGCGCACACGACCACGCGGCCGGCGCTCACGGCCTGGCCGTCCCCGGTCTCCAGGCGCCAGCCGCTCCCGTCCCGGCGCAGGCTGCGCAACGCGAAGCCGAAGCGGGCCTGTACTTCGTAGTCGTCGCGCAGCACCTGCAGCAGGCCGATGGAGAAGCGCCAGGCGTCGCCGGTCTCCTCCTCGGGCGAATGGACCACGCCGGCCACCGCCTCCAGGCCGGCCAGCGCCGGCTCCAGCGCGGCCGCCTCCTCGGCGCCGATCAGCCGCTGGTTCACGCCGTGCGCTTGCTTGAGCCGGATCATCGCCGCCGCCGCCGGCAGCGCCGCGGCGTCGTAGTACACGTGCATCTTGCCGGCGACGCGGTGTTCGAAGCCGATCGGGTGCCGGGCCAGCAGCGCGGCCATCGCCGCGCGCGATTCCAGCGCCAGTTCCAGGGTCGCCAGGGTGTTGCGGCGCAGCCGCGAGGCGGTGGCGTTGCGCAGGAACGCCAGGCCCCAGCGCCAGAAGTCGGGATCGGCCGACGCGCGCGCGCGGAATGCCGCGTCGCGCCCGCACAGCAGGGCCGGCAACTGCCGCCACAGCGACGGCCCGGCCATCGCGTCGGTATAGGCGTAGCTCAACTGCGCGCCGTTGGCGAAGGAGGCGCCCCGCGCGGGACCGGGCGCGCGGTCCAGCAGCAGCACCCGGGCGCCGCGGCGGGCGAGGGCATAGGCGGTGGCGAGGCCGACGACGCCGGCGCCGATCACGGCGACCTCGGCGCCCTGGCGGGCGGTGGGTGGGGAATCTGACATGGCCTGGGGAGTGGTGTTCAACGGAGGGGGAAAGCGGCGGTGCCTTCGCGTCTGGGGTCGGCGCCCCATTCCCAGCGGCCGTCGCGCAGGAAGACGCCGTGCAGGCCGGAATCCTCGCCGGCACCGGGACGGATATCGATGCCGCGTTCGCGCAGCGCCGCCAGCACCGGCGGGGCGAAGCGGCCCGCCTCGCCGTCGAAGCGCGTACCGCGCGCGACCAGGTTGGGCAGGGCGATGGCCTCGGGCAGCGGCATGCCCCAGTGCAGCAGCCCGACCAGGGCCTTGCCCACGTAGGCCGGGATCGCCGAGCCGCCGGGCGAACCCAGCGCCCCGGCCAGGCGGCCGTCGGCGTCCAGCAGCAGGGCCGGCGTCATCGACGAGCGCGGGCGCTTGCCCGGCGCAATCGCGTTGGCCATGCCGGCGCGGCCGTGCTCGCCGTCCCAGGCGAAGTCGGTGAGCTGGTTGTTCAGGAAGAAGCCGCCCACCATGCGCCCGGAACCGAAGAACGATTCCACCGTGGTGGTGACCGACACCGCGTTGCCGTCGCCGTCCACCACCACGAAATGGCTGGTGCCGCCCGGCTCGTCGGTGGCGTCGGGGGCGGGATGCGGGGCGCCCTCGGGGCGGCCCGGCGCCGGCGGGGCCGCGGCGGCGCGCGCGCCGATCAGGCCGGCGCGCGCGCGCACGTAGTCCGGCGCCAGCAGGCCGGCCACCGGCACCGCGGTGAAGCGCGGGTCGCCCACGTAGTGGTCGCGGTCGGCGTACATCAGCCGGCTGGCCTCGGCGAACAGGAACCAGGCCTGCGGGTCGTCCGGCCCGCGGGCATCGATGTCGGTGGCCTCCAGCAAGGCCATCAGTTGCAGCAGGCCCACCCCGCTGGCCGGCGGCGGCGGCACGCACAGCACATGCCGGCGCAGCGGCCGGCACAGCGGCGAGGCCCGCTCCGGGCGATAGCGGTCGAGGTCGTCCGCGGTCATCGCGCCGGGCATGGGTGCGTCCCGCGTGCGGGCCACGATGGCGGGCGTCAACGGCCCGCGGTAGAAGGCGTCGGCGCCGCCTTCGGCGAGGACCCGCAAGGTCGCCGCGTAGGCGGGATTGCGCAGGAGGTCGCCGCTTCGCAGCGGCCGGCCGGACGCGTCCGAGAAATAGGCCCGAACGTCGGGCGCGGCGGCTTGCGGGAAGGAACCGTGGATGTGCCGGGCCAGGCGCGGCGTGATCCGGAAGCCCGCTTCGGCGCGTGCGATGCTTTCATCGAACAAGCGGTTCCATGCCAGCTTGCCGTGCGCCCGGTGGGCCTGCGCGAACGCCGCGACGGCCCCCGGCACCCCGGTGGCGCGCCCCGTGAGCATGGCCTCGGCGCGTGGCAGGGGATTTCCCCGGGCATCGTCCAGCAGGGCGGGGATGGCTGCGGCAGGCGCCGCTTCGCGGCCGATATAGACGGTCGTCTCGCCGCTGTCGGCGGCGTAGGCCATGATGATCGCGCCGCCGCCGATGCCCGAGCTCTGCGGTTCCACCAGGCCGAGCATGGCCTGCACCGCAACCGCCGCGTCCATGGCGCTGCCGCCGCGCTGCAGGACGGCGACGCCCGCGTCCACCGCCAGCGGATGGGCGGCGACCACGATGGCGCGTTCGCCGGATGCGTGCGCGGAAGCCGGCGCCGGCGAAGCGGCCAGCGCCGCGCCCAGGACGGTCGCCGAGAGCGCCCATGCCGCCAGCCGCCGCAACGAGGCGGCGGGCATGCGGGAGCGCGGGCGGCGAGCGGAGTCGTATGCGATGGAAGGCATGCCCGCAGCCTAACGGGCGAGCGGATTGACGCGGTATCACTTTCCATTGCCACCGATTAGCCTTCAGCTATGGGTGGCCCGCGCGTGCGGTCCTCTCGGTTCCGCACGCGACTCCGCCGCTCGAACGCAGGCCCCATAGCCTGCGGCTATACGCGTCGGCAACTTTCCTTCGCGACAAACCACGGCGCGATGGCCAACCTAGGTGATGGAGGGGGCGGTCTGCTGCGAACAATCGCGGCGACGACTGGCCGCACCGCCACATACGAGCACACATCCTTCTGGCGGGAGCTATCACGTGATCGGCAATAAATCACCTCATCTGCTCGCACGGAGCATTCTGCTGTGTCTGGGCGGTTTCGCCATCGGCGCACACGCGGCGCCGCCGCAGCCGGCGTCCGGCCCGGATGAACGACCGCAGAAATCGCCACCGGCGGCATCCGGGCAACAGGCAAGGGAACAGGCGTCGGTAACGCTCGACGCGATCTCGGTCACCGGCTCGCGCGTCGTCGGCGGCGACTACGAGTCGCCGACGCCGGTGACCATGATCGAGTTCGAGCAGATCGAACTGGCCGCACCCAACAACATCGCCGACTACCTCAACACCCTGCCTTCGATGGTCGGCGACAGCACGACCATGGAAGGCAACAACTCCATCAGCGCCGGCGCCACCGGCATGAACCGGCTCAACCTCCGCGGGCTGGGTGCGGACCGCACCCTGGTCCTGGTGGACGGCCGCCGCTTCGTCGGCTCCACGCTGGAAGGAAACGTCGACATCAACGGCCTGCCCAACGGGCTGATCCGCAGCATCGACGTGGTGACCGGCGGCGCCTCGTCGGTGTACGGCTCGGACGCGGTCGCCGGCGTGGTCAACTTCGTGCTGGACACGCGCTACACCGGCCTCAAGGGCTTCGCCCAGGTGGGCCAGTCGCGCTACCACGACGACCGCCAGCAGAACGGCGGCCTGACCTTCGGCACGCCGTTCGCCGATGGCCGCGGCCACTTCCTGCTCAACGCGGAATATGCGCACAACTCCGGCGTCGGCGCCGCGCGCGACCGGCCCTGGTACGGCGGGCACGGGATCATGACCAATCCCGCCTGGACGCCCACCAACGGCGAGCCGTACCGCATCACCGTGCCGTTCCTCAATCGGCCCAACGAGGCGTCGGCCGGGCTGATCCCCAGCGGACCGCTCAAGTGGACCACCTTCGATGCGGACGGTTCGCCGCGCCAGTTCGACTACGGGGTGCTCGACCTGACCGGCTCGGCGTCGTCGGGGGGCGAGGTGGACGGCCATTTCGCCACGATGTCGCTGAAGGGCGCGGTCGAGCGGCACAGCCTGTTCGCGCGGGGCTCGTTCGAGATCAACGACGCCTTCGAGGCGTTCGCCGAGGCCAGCCATTCCCGGTCGGTGGTGAACACCAACTCCTCGTACAACTATTACAACGGCAGCCTGTCGATCAAGTCGGACAACGCCTACCTGGACCCGCGCACGCGCGAGGCCATGGTGGCCGCGGGCGCATCCAGCGCCCCGTACGGGTTGCTGCTGGGCGTGGCCTCGCCGCGGGTGGAGGTGAACACCTATCGCGCCGTTTTCGGCGTGAACGGATCGTTCGGCGACAATTGGACGCTCGACGCGTACTACCAATACGGTGAAAGCCGGCTCAACACCGTCGTCAACAACGTCACCAACACGACCCGCCTGGGCCTGGCGCTCGATGCCGTCGTCGACCCGGCCAGCAACCGCATCGTGTGCCGCTCCACCCTGGCCGATCCCGGCAACGGCTGCGTGCCGATCAATACCTTCGGTGGCGCGAGCCTCTCCGAGCCCGCGCTGGACTACGTCATCGGCGAGCCCAGCTTCCGGCAGACCATGAAGCAGCAGGTCGCCTCGGCCAGCATCCAGGGCGAGGCCTTCTCCACCTGGGCCGGGCCGGTCATGACCGCGTTCGGCATCGAGCACCGGCGCGAGGCCGTCGGCGGCGCCGTCGACGACCAGGGCCAGCCGCGGCAGTGGCTCTTCGGCAACTTCATGGCGACCCACGGCGAGAACCGGATCAACGAGGTGTTCTCCGAGATGCTGATGCCCCTGACCGAACGGTCGCTGGCGTTCAACGGCGCGGTGCGCGTGGCCGATTACAGCTATTCGGGCATCGCGGTCACCTGGAAGGGCGGCCTGACCTGGCAGCCGAACGACTCTGTCCTCCTCCGGACCGTGCGCTCGCGCGACATCCGCGCGCCCAACCTGGGCAACCTGTACCAGGCCGGCCTGACCCAGCGCCAGAACGTGCGCGACCCGTGGTTCAACGACACCCAGCGCAACATCGAGCGGATTTCCCAGGGCAACCTCGCGCTGAAGCCGGAAGTGGCCGACACCAGCAGCATCGGCCTGGCGCTCACCCCGGCGCGCTGGCCGGGCGTGCGCGGCGCGATCGACTACTACCAGATCGAGATCAAGGACGCGATCGCCACGCTCAACGACCAGCAGACCGTGGACCGGTGCCACCAGGGCGACACCGCCGTATGCTCCTTCGTGGTGCGCGACGGCACGGGTGCCGTCTCCGGGCTGATCCGCACGCCGATCAACATCGCCAAGCGGACCGTGCGCGGCGTGGACATGGACGTGTCCTACCTGCAGGCCGTGCCGTTCATCGCGCCCGGCGCCGAGCTGGATCTGCGCCTGGTCGCCAGCCGCCTGCTGGAAAGCCGCAACGAGGACCCGTTCAGCAGCATCGACTACGCCGACGAGAACATCGCCGGCTCGGCCAAGCAGCGGGCGCTGTTGACGGCGACGTTCCGGAACGGGCCGCTGCGGTTCGGTGCCTCGGCGCGCTTCATTGGCAAGGGCGTGCTGAGCAACGAGTGGGTCGACGGGGTGGACATCGACGACAACACCGTGCCCAGCACCTGGTACCTGGGGCTGTTCGGCTCGTACCACTTCCCCGGCGACAGGCTGGAGGCGTTCTTCCGCGTCGACAACGCGCTCGACCGCGCGCCGCTGGTCATCGGCACGAACCGCAACGGCATCAACCCGGTGCTGTACGACGTGATCGGCAGGTACGCGAGCGTCGGCGTACGCTTCCAGTTCTGACCGGTTCGGGCTTGGCGGAAGGCGAGGGCGTGGCCACCTGGTGGCCACGCCCTTCCTCGTCCGGCGAAGGCATGCGCCCCTCGCCGGCATCCTCGTGACAAGGAGCATCCCATGGGACACGAACGTACGGGCAGGCGCCTGCGCTGGACCGCCTTCGCCGCGCTGGCCGCGGTGCTGGCGGCGCCGCTGCCCGACGCGGGGGCGGCGCACCCGCATGCGCCCGTCCCGCCCGCGCCGCGCGAACTGCTCAACTACGCCGCGATCGAGAAGCCAGTGCGCGCCGAGCGCGGCATGGTGGTCAGCCAGAGCGAGGCGGCCAGCGCCGCCGGCGCGCGGATCCTGCGCGCGGGCGGCAATGCCGTGGACGCGGCGGTCGCCACCGCCTTCGCCATGGCGGTGACCCTGCCGCGCGCCGGCAACATCGGCGGCGACGGCTACATGCTCATCCACACCGCCGGCGAGCGGCGCACGCGGGCCATCGACTTCCGCTCGACCGCGCCGGCGGCGGCCACGCTGGAGCGCTACCTGGACGCACAGGGCAAGGTGGCCGGCGACAAGGCCGGATATCTCGCCGCCGGAGTGCCGGGCACCGTCGCCGGGCTCGCACTGGCCCACCGCAAGCACGGCAGGCTGCCCTGGGCCGACCTGCTGCAGCCGGCGATCGCGCTGGCGGCCGAAGGCATCGTGCTCAGCCACGACGAGGCCTTCGCGCTGGACTGGGGCAGGCAGCGGCTGTCGCTCAGCGGCCCCGGCGCGGCGGTGTTCCTGCATGCCGACGGCAGCGCCCTGCGCGCCGGCGAGCGATTGCTGCAGCCGGACCTGGCCTGGTCGCTGCGGCAGATCGCCGAGCACGGCGAGGACGCCTTCTACCGCGGCCGGATCGCCGAGCGCCTGGCCGCCGGCATGGCGCGCCACGGCGGCCTGATCACCCGCGCCGACCTGGCCGGGTACCGGGCGATCGAGCGCGCGGCGCTGCGCACCACCTACCGCGGCGTGGAGGTGGCCACCATGCCGCCGTCCAGCGGCGGCGGCGCCAGCATCCTGGAGATGCTCAACATCCTCGAACACACCGACCTGCGCGCGCAGGGGGCGGGTTCGGCCGCGGCCCTGCACGCGATGGCCGAGGCGATCAAGCTGGCCTGGGCCGATCGCGGCCGCTACGCCGGCGATCCCGATTTCGCCACGCTGCCCACCGCCGGCGTGGTCTCCAAGGCGTACGCTGCGGAACGCGCGAAGCTGATCTCGCCCACGCGGGCGCGGCCCGCGCCGCAGGCCCCGCCCGGCGACCCGTGGCCGCACGAAAGCCCGCAGACCACCCACTTCTCGGTCGTCGACACCGACGGCAACGCGGTCAGCGCCACCTACACGCTGGGCTCGGACTTCGGCGCGGGGGTGATGATCGAGGGGACCGGCTTCCTGCTCGGCAACCTGGTCGGCAACTTCTCGATCGAGGCGCAGGCCGAGGCCGCGCGCGCGGGCGAACCGGCGCCGGCCAACGCGCTGCTGCCCGGGCGCCGCCCGGTGTCGAGCATGTCGCCCACCCTGCTGCTCCGCGACGGCGCGCTGTGGATGGCCACCGGCAGCCCCGGCGGCAACACCATTCCCGGCACGGTGATGCAGATGATCGTGAATGTGGTCGACTTCGGCATGAACATCGCCGAGGCCACCCACGCGCCGCGCATCCACCAGGAGATGCGCGGCGGCGAACTGCGCGTGGAGCGCGGCCTGAGCCCGGACACCGTGCGCCTGCTGGAAGGGCTGGGCCACCGCGTGGTGCCGGGCGAGACCATCGGCAGCACCCAGACCCTGATGCTTGGCGCGCAGGGCGTGGAGGGCGCCGCCGACCCGCGCCGGCCGGGGGCCGGCGCCGTGGCGGAATGACCGTGGGGCGGCGCGGCCCCGGCTACTCGGCCACGCGCTCGAAGTGGATGGCCGAGGTGCGTCCCGCGCGCACCGTGATGCCGCGCCCGTCCGGGTCGGCCAGCAGGGTCAACGAGGCGTTGCCGAAGCCGCCTTCGGCAGCGCGGCGCAATAGCTGGCGGGTGCCGGCCGCGGGCGACCGGTCCGCCACGATCTCCAGCCGGAGGTCGTCGCCCTCGGCCTGGAGCACGTAGCGCGCGGGCAGCTCCGGCGAGCGATAGATGCCGCTCACCGCCCGGGCGTCGGGAACCGTCAGCAAGCCCGGCCGGAGGTGTTCGATCACCGCATCCAGCTTGTCCTGCGTCACCCAGTCGGCCCGGTTACACAGCACGGCCACGCTCAGCCCGTCGTCCGGCAGCCGCGCGTAGACATGGCGGAACCCCTCGGCACTGCCGGTGTGCTGCACGAACCCGCGGCCCTTGCGCGGCCCCACGGCAAGGCCGCCGGCGTAGGGCATGGCGTCGGCCCCGTACAGCGCCGGCGAGCCATCGGCCAGCGCGCCCGGCTGCAACATGATCCGGCGGATGGCGGGGGTCCAGACCCGGTGGCCATGCGCGATGTCGTACTCGTAGCGCGCCAGGTCGTTCATGCTGAGCATCAGCCCGCCCGACCCGCCGAAGCGCGGGTAGCCGTCGCGGATTTCGAACCCGTCCCCGACGGGAGCGTAGCCGTGCGCGAGGTTGTCGCCGGCCGGGTCCGCGCCGTCCAGGAAATAGCTGTCGCGCATCCCCAGGGGGGCGAGGATGCGCTCGGCGGCATAGCCGGCGAAGGGCTTGCCGGAAACCCGCTCGACGATCTCGGCCAGCAGCAGGTAACCGCCGTTGGAGTATGCGAGCGCCGTCCCGGGGGCGAAATCGGTGCGCTGCTGCAGGGCCAGCAGGCGCAATGCCTCCTGCTTGGCGCCCGGCGCGGCCGGGTCCATGCCCGCCATCCGCATCAGCGTGATCCAGTCGCGCACGCCGGAGGTGTGGTGGAAGAGCATCGACACCGTGATGCCGTCGGCCCAGGCCGGCAACTCGGGGAGGTGCAGGCGCACTTCGTCGTCCAGCGACAGCGCGCCCGCCTGCGCCAACTGCGCCACGGCCAGGACCGTGAACTGCTTGGAGATCGAGGCGGCGTAGAACACCGTGTCCGCGTCCAGCCGCCGCCGCGCGGCGATGTCGGCGAACCCGCTGGCGGCGATCGCCTGCGGGCGGCCGTCGTCGAACACGCCGATGACGCAGCCGGGCGCGACCGAGTGCAGGGGGTCCTTCACCAGCGCGGCGAGCGGGTCGCCGGGCGGCGGCTCCGCGGCCAGGGCGGTGCCGCCGAACGCCAGTGCCGACAGCAGCAGGATCCGTACGCTCATGGGAGTTCCTCGTGGAAGGGGTGGAGGGTTTGCGGCGGGCAGCGGCCGAGGGATGCGTGCGCCGGAGAAGGCATGCTCGTCACCAGAAGTTGATGAAGCCGGTGATGATCAGCGCGTTGGTGAAGTCGATGAAGAACGCGCCCACCAGCGGCGCCACCAGGAATGCGCGCGGGGCCATGCCGTAGCGCTGCACCAGGGTGCGCATCACCGCCATCGCGTTGGCGGTGGTGCCGAGCATGAAGCCGATGAAGCCGCCGCCCATCACCGCCGCGTCGTAGTCGCGGCCCATCAGCCAGAACACCGGCACCGCGAACAGCACCACCAGCGTCACCTGTACCGCCAGGTTGACCAGAAGCGGCAGACCCATGCCGGCCAGTTCCCACAGCCGCAGGTTCATCAGCGCCACCGCCAGGAACAGGGCCAGGCAGACGTTGCCGATCAGTTCCACCGTATGCACCGGCAGGCCGATCCAGCCGCTGGCGTCGTCCAGGTTGCGGATCAGCGCGCCCACCAGCATCGCGCCGATGTAGGCCGGCAGGGTCAGGCCGAGCGCATCGAAGCCCTTGCCCAGCCAGGAACCGGCCCACATCGCCAGCAGGATCAGCACGATCGCCTTGAGCGCGTTGAACTCGCGCACCGCGTCGGTCTCCGGATGCACCGCGTTGCCGCTGGCCGCGTCGGCCACCGGGGTGGGCGCGGCGCCGCCCGGGTTCGGGTTGACCACCTTGAAGCGGCGCATCAGCACGGTGATCGCCGGGCCGCCGACCACGCCGCCGCAGACGATGCCGGCCATGGCCGCGGTGACCGCGATGGACTCGGCGCCCTGCAGGCCGGCGGCCTCGAACAGCGGGGCGAAGGCCAGGCCGGTGGCCGGCCCGCCGGTGAGCGTGGCCGAACCGGCCAGCACGCCGAACATCGGATGCAGCCCGAACATCCCGGCCACGGCGATGCCCACCAGGTTCTGGACCACCGCGAAGCCGCTGGCCAGCGCCAGGAACAGCACCACCTGGCGGCCGCTGATCTTGAGCAGCCCCAGGCTGGCGTTGACCCCCATGGTGGTGAAGAAGGCGATCATCAGCGGCGCCTGCAGCGAGGTGTCCAGTTCGAACAGCGTGGTCCCGCGGCCGTGCGCCCACCAGGCGGCCAGCGCCACCAGCAGGCCGCCGATCACCGGTTCGGGCAGGTTGTAGCGGCTCAGCACCGGTATCGTCCGGCACAGCGCATAACCGGCGAAGAGCGCCAGCCCGCCGAAGGCCACGGTTTGGACGGCATCCAACTGGATCATCGGGACTCACCTCGGTTCGGGTCGTGACGAAGGTTCATGGGCAGGCGCCCTCGGGCGGCCGGTGCCGCAGCATGCGGCCGGCCAGCGCCGCGGTGGCCTGGCCGTCGTCGATGGCCGGCACGCCATCCACCAGCAGCGTGCGCACCCCGCGGGACAGTACGCGCGGGGCCAGGTAGTCGGCGGCCGGCGCGTAGGCGTCCGGGTCGAACACCACCACGTCGGCCCAGGCGCCGGGCACCAGCCGGCCCCGGTCCCGCAGGCCGAGGATGGACGCGGTCAGGCCGGTGGAGCGATGGATGAAGGCGTCCAGGTCCAGTACGCCCTGGCCGCGCACGTAGCGCGCGTACTTCTCCGGGAAACTGGCGTACTGGCGCGGATGACCATCGCTGCCGTCGGAACTGGTGGCCATCCACGGCCGGGCCATCAGCAGGCGCAGGTCGTCCTCGTCCATGTTGAAGGAGGCCACCGCCTCGGCCGGGCGGCTGCCGGGCAGGCCGTCGCCGCGCACGATCCGCAGCGCCGCCTCCACCGCGTCCACCCGCCAGTACGCGGCCATCTGCGCCAGGGTGCGGCCGGTCCAGGGCTGGCCGGCGGAGGTGAGCAGCAGCGCCTCGGCACCGCCGCGCCGGCGCAGGTTGTCGCGCATCTCCGTGGCGATGCGCGCCGACTGCAGGGGATCGCGCAGGCGCCGCAGCAGGGCCGGGCGGCCGCCGTCCTCGGCCCAGCGCGGCAGCAGCGCCGCGGACAGGCGCGTGCCCGAGGCCAGCCACGGGTACTGGTCGGCGGTCACGCGCAGGCCCTGGGCGCGCGCGTCCTCGATCATCCGCACCAGCGCGCCGGCCTGGCCGTGCACGTCCGCGCCCAGCGCCTTGAGATGCGCGAAGTGCATCGGCAGGCCGGCGCGCCGGCCGATCTCGATGGCCTCGGCGGTGGAGGCCAGCAGGCCGATGCCGTAGGAGGACTCGTCGCGCTGGTGGGTGTCGTACAGGCCGCCGCGCCGTGCCGCCTGCCGCGCCAATGCCACCACCTCGCCGGTGCCGGCGAAGCTCTGCGGCGCATAGAACAGGCCGGTGGACAGGCCGAACGCGCCCTCGCACATCGCCTGCGCCACCAGCGCCTCCATCCGCGCCAGTTCCACGGCGTCGGGCGCGCGCGCGCTCTCGCCCAGCACCGCGCGGCGCACCGGACCCAGGCCCACGTAGGGCACCAGGTGGGTGCCCACGCCGTGCTCGGCGAACCACGCGCGCTGGCGCGCGATGTCCACCGCGCCGCCGCCGTCCACGCCGATGGCCAGCGTGGTCACGCCCTGGAACAGCCAGGGCAGGTTGCGCCGCTGCAGCGGGTCGTCCGCGCGGATGTAGCGGTCCGGGTGGGTATGCGGGTCGATGAAGCCGGGCGCCACCGCCAGGCCGCGGGCGTCGATCGTGCGCGCGGCGCGGTAGCCGCGCGCCGCATCCGGGCCCACCGCCAGCACCCGGCCCTCGCCGATCACCAGATCGCGCACCCGGGCGCGGTCGTGCTCGCCTCCGTCGTGGAGCAGGCCGCCGACGATGGCCAGGTCGGCGGGCCGGTCCTGCGCGCCGGCCGCCGCGGGGGCCAGCGCCAGCGCGATCCACAGGCAGTACCGGAGTCGGCGTATACGGGGCATGGGCTTCTCGCGACAGAGGAGGGTGGCCGCACGCGTCGAACTGCGCGGGGGGAGGGGCATCGAGGATGCGCGGTCCGCGCGTGCGGCCACCGGACGCCGCGACAAGCCGGATCGCGATGCGCCTCCATCATGGTCAGCCCGGCCGGGCACCGGTACTGAAAAGATGCTCGTACCCCATAACTGGCGGCTATGCGCTACTTGCGCGCGCGCCGCGTCCGGCCCGCCGTGCCCGGCGGTTGCGGCTGCTTCCGGCGTGCGCGACGTGGGCGGCACTTTAGGGCGCGAACCCGGGGAAAGCATGAACGACAAGGGTAGAATCGAGCGTTCACCCGCCCCCGATGATCGCCTCGATGCCAGAACAAGAAGATTTCAAGCAGGCCGCGCTGGACTATCACCGCCATCCCCGCCCTGGCAAGATCAAGATTGCGGCGACCAAGGCGATGCTGACCCAGCGCGACCTGTCGCTGGC
>NZ_JACHGU010000012.1 GCF_014202435.1 Pseudoxanthomonas broegbernensis
GCCCCGCCGCGGGGGGGCCCGCTCGCGTTTCGGTTGGGTTTAAACCCTGCGGGGGGGGGGTGGTTTTTTATGGGGGGGGGGGGGGGGGGGGGGGGGCGGGGGGGGGGGGCGGGGGGGGGGGGGGGGGGGGGGCCCGGGGGGGGGGGCGGGGGGGGGGGGGGGGGGGGGGGGGGGGGCCCCCCCCCCCCCCCCCCCACGACCAGGGTCATGCCGATGGAACGGCGATGCAGCATGGATCAGCGCGCGGTGTAGACGATCTCGACGCGACGGTTCTGCGCCCAGGCTTCCTCGTTGGAGCCGGTGGCGACAGGACGCTCCTCGCCGTAGCTGACCACCTCAAGCTGGCTGGCCGAGCCGCCGGAAGCCTGCAGGGCCGAGTTCACGGCGTTGCCGCGGCGCTCGCCCAGGCCCAGGTTGTACTCGCGGCTGCCGCGCTCGTCGGCATGGCCTTCCAGGGTGATGCGCGAGGACGGACGGTCGCGCAGGTACTTGGCGTGGCAGCCGATGATGGCCTGGAACTCGGGCTTCAGCGCATCCTGGTCGAAATCGAAGTAGACGACGCGCTGGCGCAGGCAGGCATCGGTGTCCAGGTCTTCCGGACCGTACAGGCCGCTGCTGGTGGCCGGCGCGGTCGGGGTGGTCTGCGGAGCCGGCTCGGCGGCCGGCTGCTCCTTGACCTTCTTGGAGCAACCGATGAGGGCAACGGCAGAAAGCAGGGAAACCAGCAGGACGCGGGTGGAGCTGTTCATGATCATTTCCTTGAAGATGCACTCGGGGTGGTTTACGGGTGGTGCAACGCTGTGAATATTACCTATTTTCAACGGGTACTGCGGTAGGGCGACCAGGCCGGCTCGCGGACGTCGCCGTCTGCCAGAACCAGGCGCTGGCGCACCCGGGCGTCGGCCGATACCGCGTACAGCACCCCGCGCCCGCCCTCGCGCGCGGCGTACAGCAACATGCCGGCGTTGGGGGCGAAACTGGGGGATTCGTCCAGGGAGCCGGTGGACACGGTGCTCCAGCGCGGCGACCCCAGGCTGGTGTCCATGACCGCGACCCGGTAGGTGTTGCCGGCCCCCTGCGCCACCGCGATCTTCTTGCCGTCGAAGGAGACCGACGCGGTGGCGTTGTAATTGCCCTGGAACGTGACCCGGCTGGCGCTGCCGCCGCTGGCCGGCACCTGGTAGATCTGCGGGCGCCCGCCGCGGTCGGAGGTGAAGTAGATCGTGCCGCCGTCCGCGCTCCAGGTCGGCTCGGTGTCGATGCCGAAGTGGTTGGTCAACTGGGTCAGTTGCTTGCTGCCCAGGTCCATCACGTAGATTTCGGGGTTGCCGCTGCGCGACAGGGCCAGGGCCAGACGGCGGCCGTCGGGCGAGAACGCCGGGGCGCCATTGATGCCGCGGAAGGCGGACACCAGCTCGCGCGCGCCGGTGGCGATGTCCTGGACGTAGATCGAGGAATTGCCGCGCTCGAAGCTGACGTAGGCCAGCTTGCGGCCGTCCGGGCTCCAGGCCGGCGACAGCAGCGGCTCGGCCGAGCGCACCACCGTCTGCGGGTTCCAGCCGTCCGAGTCGGCCACGATCAGCGCATAGCGCATGGCGTTGCCGGCGCCGTTGGCGGTGACGTAGGCGATGCGGGTCCAGAACGCGCCGCGCACGCCGGTGATCTTCTCGTAGACCGCGTCGGCGATCTGGTGGGCCACGTCGCGCATGGCGCTGGCGCGGGCGGTCATGGCCAGGCCCAGCAGGCGCTCGGAGCGGGCCACGTCGAACAGCTCGTACTCCACCCGGTAGCCGCCGTCGCCGGCGTCCAGCACCCGGCCCACCACGATGTAGTCCTGCTTGAGCTGGCGCCAGGTGGGGTAGTTGATCTCGCCCCCGCGGGTCGGCCGCTCCACCAACTGCGCCTCGGGCAGGGTGCGGAACTGGCCGGAGCGGGCCAGGTCGTCGCGGACCACCTTGGCCACGTCGGTCTCCGGCGCGGCGGCGCTGCCCTGGTACGGCATCGGCACCACGGCGATCGGCAGCGCCGAGGCGTTGCCTCCGATGATGTCGATCTCCAGCGCCTGCTGCTGGGCCATGGCCAAGGCCGGGACCAGCAGGCAGACGAACAGGCAGAACCAGCGCAGCGATGCTTTCATGGGCGAGGCCATAGGGAACTTGGGGGACTTACAGGGATACCAGCCGACGCGTGAACATTTTCGCAATCATGAACGAAAGTAGGGTGAACGCCGACTGCACGCGGTTTCGGAACGGGGCGGCGGCGGGGCTGGGGGCACCACCGCCTGGGGCCGTGGACGGGGCCACGGCCGGTGCCGGGGAGTCGCCGACCGAAGAAGCCGGCTCCCGCACGGGGGACGGCAGGGGCGGGGCTGGCCCGCCGCCCGGCCGGGATCAGCGGTCCCGGGCCTCGAAGTTGAGGGTGAGGTTGCGGTTGAACACCGACTCGAAGCCGCGATAGGGCAACGGCTGCGCGCGCAGCACCGCGGCCTCCAGCGAGCGCTTGCCGGCCTCGTCGAAGGGACAGCCCGGCTGCACCTTGGCGTCGATCACCTCGCCGCCGGGCAACTGCCGGATCAGCAGCGAACACCGCTGGCCCAGCGGCACCGTGTCCGGGCGGATCCACTGGTTGAGCACGGCCTGCTGGATCGCCGCGGCGTACTTGGCGGTGAGGTCCTCGCTGGTGCCGCCCTGCCCCGGCGACCCCTGGCTGGACGCGGCCGGCGGCGCCGGCCGCTGCTGCGCCTGCTGCAACTGGCGCAGCTTCTGCTCGGCCAGCTCGGCCTGGCGCGCGGCCTGCTCGCGCTGGCGGCGGATCTCGGCCAGCTTCTTCTGCCGCTCGGCTTCCTCGGCCTGGGCGGCGAGGCGGCGCTGGTTCTCCGCCTCCTTCTGGCGCTCGCGCTCGGTCAGGTCGATCTGCTCCTGGCGGCGGCGCTCCTCCTGCTCGCGCTCGGCCTTCTCGCGGGCGATCGCGTCGCGCCGGGCCGCGTCCTGGTCGGCGGTATCCGGCTCGGGGATGAAGTCCTGCGCCTTCTGCTGCGGGGCGACCACCGCGTCCTGCGGGCGCGATTCGGGCAGCGGCTGCGGCGGCGGCACCGTCTCCTCGGGCGCCGGCTCGGGCACCGGGGGCGGCAACGGCTCGGGCTTGGGCGCATCCTGCGCCCGCTGCTGTGCGGCACGCAGGTCGGCCGGGGACATCACCAGCGAGGCCTCGATCACCGGCACGCCGGCGGCCGGCTCCACGTGCCGCTGCGGCGACCACCACCAGGCCAGCCAGAACAGCAGTGCCACCGCCACGTGCAGGCCCACGGCCAGCGCCAGCGGGCCGAACAGCCCGCCCTCGCGATCCTGGGAACGATGGTGGAGGGCGTCCGCGTGCATCGCTCAGCGCGCGTCCCCGCCCGGCTGGCTCATCAGGCTCACCCGCGGCACGCCGGCGGCCTGCACCAGCACCATGGTGTCCATGACCTTCTGGTACTCGGTCACGCCGGGCGCGGCGACGAAGACCGGCACGTCCTTGTTCTGGGCCACGAACGCACCCAGGCGCGCGCTCAGCTCGGTGGCGTCTATCGCCTGCGCCTTGCCGTCCTGCAGGGTGAGGAAATAGCGGCCGTCGGCGTCGACGGTGACGATCACCGGGTCCTTCTTGCTGTCCACCGCACGGGCCTTGGACTGCGGCAGGTCCACGTCCACGCTCAGGCTCAGCAGCGGCGCGGTGACCATGAAGATGATCAGCAGCACCAGCATCACGTCGATGTAGGGCACGACGTTGATGTCGGCCTTGAGCTTGCGGCGCTTGCGGACGATGGTCGGGTTCATGGGAAGCTCCCCTCGGTGCGGCAGGGTCGGTGCGGCGCCATCACTCTTCGCCGCCGGCCTGGCGCTGCAGGATCGAGCTGAACTCGTCGGCGAAGCTCTCGTAGCGCTGCGCCAGCCGCTCCACGCGGGCGGTGTAGCGGTTGTAGGCCCACGAGGCCGGGATCGCCACGAACAGGCCGATGGCGGTGGCGAACAGGGCCTCGGAAATGCCCGGCGCCACCGCGGCGATACCCATCTGCTGGCCCTGGTTGACCATGTCGTGCATGGTCACCATGATCCCGAACACGGTGCCGACCAGGCCCACGTACGGCGCGTTGGCGCCGATGTTGGCCAGCAGTTCCAGGTTGCCCTCCAGCAGCCCCACCTCGCGGGTGTAGGCCACGCGCATGGCGCGCTGGGCGCCTTCGAGCTGGGCGCGGCCGTCATGGCGGCGCTTGTCGCGCAGCCGGGAGAACTCGCGGAAGCCGGCCTCGAAGATCGCCTCCAGCCCGCCGACCACCCGGTTGCGGTCGGCCGCCGCCGCGTACAGCTTGCCCAGCTCTGCGCCCGACCAGAACCGGTTCTCGAACTCGTCGGCCGTCTGGTCGGCGCGCTTGAAGTTGCCCAGCTTGCGGAAAATGATCACCCAACTGATCAGCGACCCGGCCAGCAGCAGCAGCACGATCAGCTTGACCGGCAGGCTGGCCCGCAGCATCAGGTCCAGGTAGTTGATGCCGCCATGGGCGGCGGCCGTGGCGGCCGCATCGACCGCGACGGCGGCCGCGTCCTCGGGCAGCGCCTCCACCACGGCGGCCACCAGGGCCAGGGTCGGTCCGATCATCCTTCGATTCCTTCTGTCGCGTTTTCGTGTTGTCGGTGGGTCGCCGCCTGCCGCCGCGGGCGCCGTGGCCGGAACCGGCGGCGCCCGTGGGCGAAAGTCATGCCGTGGGACCGGCCAGCAGCGATTCGAGTTCCTGGTGCAACGCGGCCTCGATCGGACACGGGCGGAAATCCGCCGCGCGCAGCGATGCGACCTTGACCTCGGCGGCCAGCAACAGTTCCTCCCCGCGCAGGATGCGCTGGGAAAACACCACGCTGGCCCGCCGGACCTGGGCCACCTCCGCGGTCACCTGCAGCAGGTCGTCCAGCCGCGCCGGGCGCAGGAAGTCCAACCGCATCGAATGCACCGCGAACACCAGCCCGGACTGCTGCAACGCCTGCTGCCCGCGGCCCATGGCCCGGAGCGCATCGCTGCGCGCCCGTTCCAGGAAGGCCACGTAGCGGGCGTGGTAGACCACGCCCCCGGCATCGGTATCTTCCCAGTAGACGCGTATCGGGATGCTGAACATCGGCTGGCCGCAGGCAGGGGAAACCCGCAAAGCATGACCGTTGTGGGCGTGACGGGCCAGTGGGCGCGCCAGGCGGGCGGGCCGCGCCCAGGAGCGCACGCCCGAAGGCACTCCTACGGAAGCGGCGGCGCCTCTGTGGGAGCGCCCTCGGGCGCGATGGAGTATCGCCGCGGCCTGGCCGGACGGCATCGCGGCCGAGGCCGCTCCTGCAAGAGCACGGCGGCGGCTTCAGTCCTTGGTGACGCGGTTGATCTCGGCCAGGCTGGTGACGCCCTGGCGAACCTTCAACAACGCGGAATGGCGCAGGTCGTGGATGCCCGCCTTCGCGGCCACCTCGGCGATCTGCATCGCGTTGCCGCCGGCCAGAACGATGGCCTGGATGTCCTCGCTCATCGGCATCACCTGGTAGATGCCGGTGCGGCCCTTGTAGCCTTCGGTGCACTCGTCGCAGCCCACTCCCTCGTACACGGTGAAGCCGGCCCTGATCTCGGCCTCGGTGAAGCCTTCGGCCAGCAGCGCGTGCTCGGGCAGCTCCACCGGGCGCTTGCACTTGCCGCACAGGCGCCGGGCCAGGCGCTGGGCGATGACCAGGGTGACCGACGAGGTGATGTTGTACGGGGCGATGCCCATGTTCATCAGGCGGGCGATGGTCTGCGGCGCGTCGTTGGTGTGCAGGGTGGACAGCACCATGTGGCCGGTCTGCGCGGCCTTGATGGCGATCTCGGCCGTTTCCAGGTCGCGGATTTCGCCGACCATGATGATGTCCGGGTCCTGGCGCAGGAACGAGCGCAGGGCCGCGGCGAAGGTCATGCCGCGCTTGTTGTTCTGCTGCACCTGGTTGACGCCGGGCAGGCGGATTTCCACCGGGTCCTCGGCGGTGGAGATGTTGCGGGTGTCGTCGTTGAGGATGCCCAGCGCGGTGTACAGCGACACCGTCTTGCCCGAGCCGGTCGGGCCGGTCACCAGGACCATGCCGTAGGGCTTCTGGATGGCATCCAGGAACAGCTTCTGCTGGTCGGGCTCGTAGCCGAGCTTCTCGATGCCCAGCTTGGCCGCGCTGCCGTCCAGGATGCGCAGCACCACCTTCTCGCCGAACAGGGTCGGCAGGGTGCTGACGCGGAAGTCGATCTGCTTGGTCTTGGACAGGTTGAGCTTGATGCGGCCGTCCTGCGGCACGCGCTTCTCGGCGATGTCCAGTTGCGCCATCACCTTCAGGCGCGCGGCGATGCGCGGGCTGAGCTTGACCGGCGCGCGGGCCACGCTCTTGAGCAGGCCGTCGATGCGCAGGCGCACGCGGTAGTCGGTCTCGTAGGGTTCGAAGTGGATGTCCGAGGCGCCGCGGCGGATCGCATCCACCAGCACCTTGTTGACGAACTTCACCACCGGGGTGTCGTCGCCCTTGGCGTCCACGCCCGAATCCGAGGCGCCCTCGTCGTCGCTGCCGACCTCCAGCGAATCCAGGCCCTCTTCGTCGTCGTCGCCCAGTGCGCCGGACAACTGGTCGCCCGCGCTGTGCCACAGCTCCAGGGTGCGGCGGATCTGGTCCTCGTCCACGAGGATCGGCTCCACCGCCAGGTTGGTGTGGAACTGCAGCTCGGCCAGGGCCGCGGTCTGGGTGGGGTTGCTGGTGCCGACGAACAGCTTGCCGCCGCGCTTGAACAGCGGCAGCACATGGTGCTTCTGCAGCAACTCCTCGCTGACCAGCTTCATCGCGTTGTGGCTGGAGTCGAAGGCCGTGGCATCGAGCAGCGGCATGCCGAACTCGATCGCGTTGGCCGCGGCCAGGTGCGACGGGGCGACCAGCTTCTTATCGGCCAGCCACTGGGCCAGCGGCACCTTGGCTTCGGCGGCGGCGGCCATCGCGGCGCGGGCGGCGGCCTCGTCCATCGCCCCGTCCATCACCAGGCGACGGGCAATGCCGGTGATGCCAACCAGGTTGGCGGATACCACTGCGTTCATTCGGTGTTTCCCCAAGGGTTGCGAGGCAAAAGATAACGCAAACCGCGCGCGGCGAGGCCATTCCCGGGGGGCGGACCGGCGCGGCGGGGCCGGCCCGCCCCGCCGGAGGGGGACGGCGGTGGTCAATACATCGGCATGGCGGCCGCCGGCTGTAGCGTAGCCGGGCCACCGCCCCGCCCCCTCATGCAGGAGCCGTCTTCAGTCGGCGACAAGGCCGGGGAGCCAGCCACGATCGGCCCGCCAACGGGGCGGTCGCCGGCCATGCCCGGCTCTACGGCCAGGCGGGGTCGGCGGGGCGTTCGGGGCCGTCGCGCGGGATGCGCACGGTGAACACGGTGCCCCTCGCGCCCGCGCGCCCTTCGCCGGGGGCGACGCTGTTCACGTCGATCCGCCCGCCCAGGACCTCGGTGACGATCTGGTGGACGATGTGCAGCCCCAGGCCGGTGCCGCCACGGTTGCGCCGGGTGGTGAAGAACGGTTCGAAGATGCGCGCCAGGTCGCCGGCGGCGATGCCGCGCCCGTCGTCGCCGATCTCGATGCGCGCGTGCTGCGGCCCTTCGCCATGCGCGGTCACGCGGATGCGGCCCGGCCCGCCGTCCGGGTACCCGTGCAGCAGGGCGTTGGCCAGCAGGTTGGCGATCACCTGTTCCAACGGGCCGGGATAGGTGTGCATGCCCACGCCCGGCTCCAGGTCCAGCAGCAGCTCCACGCCATCGACCGGCCCGCCGCGGCGCAGGCGAGGGTCGGCATCGAGCACCACCTCGGCCAGGTCGAAACTGCGCTTCTCCAGGCTGCCGCGGTCCACCGCCACCTGCTTGAAGCGCTGCACCAGGGTCGAGGTGCGCTGCAGCTCGCCGTCCGCCAGCGCGCAGGCATCGCGCGCCGAGGCCAGGAAGCCGTCCAGCTCGGAGCGGCGCAGGCCCGCGCCGACCTGCCGCTCCAGCGCCGCCACGCCGGTGCTCACCGTACTCAGCGCCAAGCGTGCGCTGGCCAGCGGCGTGTTCATCTCGTGGGCCACACCGGCCACCATCAGGCCCAGCGAGGACAGCCGCTCGGCGCGCGCCAGTTCCTCCTGCGCGGCGTGCAGGCGCTCGTTCGCCAGGGCCAGGGCGTCGTTGGCCTGGCGCAGGCGCTGCACGTAGGCCGCCTCGCGGGCCAGGCCGCGCGCCTGGCCCAGCACCACCAGCAGGACCAGCGCGGTGCCGACCGCGGCCAGCCCGACCAGGGTCGCCTTCCAGCGCGCCTGCGCCGGTGCCTGCCGGCGCACCAGCACCCGCAACTGGGCGAGCGTGGGGTCGGCATGGGCCAGCAGGTCGCCCTCGCTGCCGCCCCAGGCGGCCTGGAGGGTGGAGAAGGTCCACGCCTGCCAATGGCCGGCCGGGCGGCGCAGCATCGCCTGCCACAGCCGGGGCCGGGTACGCTCCACGGTGCGCTCGGGATGGCCCAGTTGCCAGCCCCAGGCGTCGCCGGGCTCGGGGCCGATCAGCCAGTAGCCCTGTGGATGCACCAGGTACAGATCGAAGCCGCCCTGCCGCGCCTGGTCGCGCAGCCGCTGCAGCAGCACCTCGCCATGGACGTTGACCACGGCCACGCCGCTGCCGCCGCCGGCCAGCGCGAACGGCGAGGACGCGCGCAGGGTGGGACGCAGCGGGCGCTCGATGCGGCCGTTCTCCACGTTCAAGTCCAGCGGCGACAGGTGGACCTGGCCGGGCCGCAGGTTCAGGCCGTTCTCGAAGAACGGGCGCCCGCGCTTGTCCTGCAGCGAGTCCGGCGGCACCTGCCGCACCCGGCCTCGCTCCTGGTCGATCCGCAGCCGCTCGAATCCGCGCTCGTCGATCCAGCGCACCTTGTGGTACTCGCCGCCGGCCGACAGGAAGCTGGTGTAGGTATCCACCAGCGGCGAATCGGACGCCGAGCCCGCTTCCACCAGGCGCGGGGTGAGGTTGGCCAGGAAGCGGGTATCGTCGCGCAGCCGCATGGCCCAGCGCAGCACCGACCGTGCCGCGTAGTCCACCGCATCCTGCCCGGCCCGCCGCTCCGGCGCGCTGACCGCGCGGTCCACCTCGTACCAGAGCAGCGGCAACCCGACCAGCAGCCCCAGCAGCCACGGCGCGGCGACCATCGCCACCCGCCGCGGGTGGGCATGCACGGCGGCCCAGGACTCGCCCAGGTATCGGCGCAGCGCGCCCCGTCCCGGGTCCATGTTCAGCCGCTCCGGCCCTGCCCGCGCAGGCGCAGGAGAAAGGCGTCCAGCGGCTCGGGCCACGCGTACAGGTAGCCCTGCGCGCACGGGCAGCCATGCCGCTGCAGCCAGCGCGCCTGCGCCTGCGTCTCCACGCCCTCGGCCACCACGTCCAGGCCGAGCCGGCGGCCGAGCGCGATGATCATGTCGGCCACGCTGTTCCCCGCGCCCTCCTCGTCGATCTCGGCGGTGAAATGCCGGTCCAGCTTGAGCCGGCTCACCGGCAGCGAGTGCACGTAGCGCAGCGAGGAGTAGCCCGTGCCGAAATCGTCCACCGCCAGCGGGAAGCCGAGCCGGCGCAGCCGCGCCAGCATCTCGCGGCCGGCCTGGTAGTCGCTCATCACCGCGCCCTCGGTGATCTCCAGCTCCAGCCGCCGTGGCTCGATCCGGTAGCGCGCCACCAATTCCACCAGTTCCTCGTCGAACTCGCGGCGGCGCAACTGCAGCGGCGAGACGTTGACCGACAGCGGGATGTCCGGGAACCCCGCCCGCTCCATCGCCTGCAACGCCTGGCAGGCCTGCTCGATCACCTGCCGCCCCAGCGGCACAATCAGGCCGCTGGCCTCGGCGATGGGAATGAACCGCGCCGGCGGCACCGGCACGCCGCCCTCGGACCAGCGCGCCAGCACCTCGGCGCCGACGATGCGCCCGTCCTCCAGGCACACCTGCGGCTGCAGCGCGATGTGGATGCGGCCTTCGCGCACCGCGCGGTAGAGCGCGCGCGACTCCAGGAAGCGCGCGCGGTTCTCGGCCTCGCCCTCGGCGCGGTACTCGGCCACCTCGTGGTGGCCGCCGGCGCGGGCGCGGCGCAGCAGCAGCAGGCCGGTGGCAACCGCGCCGCTCGCCGCGCCGCGATAGGCATCCAGGTCCACCCGGGCCGCGTCCACGCCGAGGAACGGCAGGGCATGGTCGTCCTCGCCCTGTTCCAGCTCGGCGACCGGGTCGGTGACCAGGCTGGCGCTGGGGCCGAGCACGGCGAAGGTGCCTTCGTGCAGCCGCGCCACCATGCACGGCGGCGGATACAACTGGCGCAGGCGCCCGGCCATGCGCTCCAGCAGCAGGTCGCCCTGCTCCGGTCCCAGCGCCAGGCTGCTGTGGATGTACTGGTCCAGATCCACCACCAGCAGGCCGCAGCCGCGCGGCACCGGCATGGCCAGCATCCGCTCCAGTTCGCGCTGCAGCGCGTTGCCGTTGGGGATGCCCAGCAGCGCGTCGCAGTAGGCGACCTGGTCCAGCCGCGCGGCCAGGTCCACGTTGACCAGGCCGGCGTTGGCATGGGTGGCGAACACCCGCAGCAGCTCGCGTTCCTCCTCGTCCAGCAGGCGCCGCGTGGCCAGGTACACCGCCGCCTGCGGCGCCAGTTCGCCGCCGTCGAAGAACAGCACCTGCCCGGTGGGCGTCTCGATCGAGGCGCGCGTACCCAGCGCCTCCAGCAACAGGCCGCGGATCTGCGGGTCGTCGATGTCTTCCAGCGGGCGGGTCCGCAGCCCGGCGAAGCGGCCGGCGGCGCCGACCACGCGCGCGCTGGACAGGGGCGCGTCGCGGCGCTCGGTGCGCACACACACCACCCCGTCCGGCGGCACTTCGAGCAGTTCGGCCAGCTCGTGCAGCATGTGCCCGGAGAACTCGCCCAGGTCGTGCAGCCCGGCCAACTGGCGCCCGGCCTGCACGATCTGCTGCAGGCCGCGCTTGGCCCGGCCCAGCGCGCGGATCTCGCGCCAGGTGCGCAAGGTGCCGGTGACGATGCCCTGCAGGCGCTCGCGGTACAGGTCGGTCTTGAGCCAGTAGTCGCTGATGTCCAGTTGCTGCAGCGTCTGCTTCATCGGCGCCATGCCGGGCTGCCCGGTGACCAGGACGATGCGCACCTCGGCGTTGCCCAGGTGCTCGCGCACGCTGCGCACCAGGCGAAGGCCGGCGTCGTCGCTCTCCATCACCACGTCCAGCAGGATCGCCGAGACATCGGGCGTGCGCGCCAGCAACTCCTCGGCCTCGGCGGCGGAGGAAGCGGTGAGCAGCCGCAGCGGGCTGTCGTCGAAACGGAAATCGGAAAGCGCCAGGCGCAGGGACTGCTGGAACGCGGGATCGTCGTCCACGCTCAACACGGTGAGCGGTGCGGACGACGGGGCGCCCTCACGGTCGACCGGCTCGGGCCGGAAATCGAACATCCTGTCACCGCCCGGTGGGGCGTTACCGCTCATGTCCTACCCCCTTCGGCGATTGGCCGGGTCGACACGTGCCCGCGCAGCCTAACCCATGTATGCGTCGTGGGCGACCCGGGAGCCAGGCCGGACGCATGGCCCCTGCCGCACCCCTGGCCTGCGGCTTGCGCACTCCGTGGATGCCGGCGCAGCCGTACACCGGCACGACCCGTTGCGGCCCCCTCACCAGCCTCGGGGGGCGCCTGCAACGGAAGCGGCGAACCGGCCCGCTCGACGCCCGCCTACGGGCCCCGACGGACCCGCGCCTGCGCATCGGCCACCTCCCTGGCCTCCCGCGGCGCGATCTCCAGTTCGCGGCACTGCCCGTCCCAGCCGGACAGTGCCTCCAGCGTGCGCTCGATGTAGCCGTCCACGTCGAGGAAGGCGAAGGGCTGGCAGACCTTGCGCAAGGCCGCGCGCGAGGGGGTACCCGCACCCGCGAAGGCGGTCGTGTGCTCGCTGGCCGCTCCCTGGAAGTGCGAGAACGTCAGGTCGTAGGCCGGGGCCAGGCGCCATCGTCCTTCGTCGTGCAGGAACGCGAAGTTCTTCGCATGGTCGTCCCATGCGCAGCGAGTCGAGCACCCGCGCCGTAGCGTCGCGATACACGTCCTGGGCCGCCTGATACAGGCGCGCCAGGTCCAAGCGGCCAACCAGCGGCGCCTCGTGCGCCGGCCGGTACTCCAGGGCCCCATCGCGCGGTCGCCCAGGTAGGCCGGCCGATCCAGGGGCGAAACCGCAGGACGTTCGATCCCCCGTTCCCGGAAGACCTGTCCATCAGCAGCAGGCCCCCGCCATCGGGGAGCGAATCGGCGAATGCGCCATGCAAGCCCTGGAAATCTGCGGAGCGGCGTCGAAGCGCATGTTCAACGGCGACAAGGCGAAGCCATCCGCCAGCCACGCCGGGGCGTAGGCGAAGAACAGGCCCCGGCGCGGCGCCATCACCAGCTCGCCCACGTACCGGCCCGCCAAGGCCACGCGCAGGTGGACGACCGGTTTCATCGCCGTCCCCGCAGACGCGTGCCGCGCTTGAGTTCGTCCAGCGAAGCCGGCCGGCCTTGCCACGTCGCCGGCAGCACTCTCAGTCATGCGCCATCCGCCATGTTGGCGATGTGGCGCGAACGCGGCTCGCCTGCCGCCGCGGCCCTGGCATCGATCCGCTTCAGCACGCACCGAGGGGGGGATATCCACGCGCTCCGCCGTGTCGTCCCACCCCTTCAGAGCAACTCCCTGCGCAACTCCGCCGCCGACTTCGGCGACAGCCATCCCGGGGGCACGTCGAACACCGTCTTTGCACCGGCCTGGCCGGCCAGGCCCATCCGGTGCACGGCACGCGCGTAGGCCACGAGTACGCTGGCGGTGAATTGCGGGTTGCTGCCCAGGGCGAGGCCGTACTCGATCACCTGGGCCTGGTCGGCACTGGTATTGCCGCTGCGGATGACGAACCCGCCGTGCGGCATGGCGCCATGGTCGCGCGCCAGTTCCTCGGCGGAAATGAAATGCACCGTGGTGTCGTACTGGTCGAAGTAGTGCGGCATGGACACGATGGCCTGGCGCACCTGCTCGGCATCCGCATCCTGCGCCAGCACCACGTAGCATTCGCGCACGTGCCGCTCGCGCACGGACAGCTCGGGACGTGCCCCGCCACGGACCCGGGCGATGGCCTCCTCGGACGGGATCGTGTACTGCACCCCGCCGGCCACGCCGGGGACGCGCCGGACCGCGTCCGAATGCCCCTGGCTCAGCCCACGTCCCCAGAACGTATAGGTGGCGCCGTCCGGGAGCAACGCTTCGCCGAAGACACGGTTGATCGAGAACAGGCCCGGGTCCCAGCCGCAGGCGATCAGCGCGGTCCGGCCACCCGCGCGCGCCTGCGCATCGACGGCGTCGAAGTACTCCGGGATGCGCGCATGCGTGTCGAAGCTGTCGACGGTGTTGAACCTGGCCGCGAAGGCCGGGCCCTGCACCGGCAGGTCGTCCTTGGAGCCGCCGCACAAGATGAGCACATCGATATCGCCATCGCGCCCGTCCAGCGCATCGATGCCGAAGACCGGCGTGCCCGGCTGCAGCGGCACCACGTCCTGCGGCGAGCGCCGGGTGAAGATGCCGACCAGCGACATGTCCGGGTTCTTGCCGACGGCCGCCTCCACCCCGCGCCCCAGGTTGCCGTAGCCGGCGATTGCGATACGAATGGCACCACTCATGATGTTTCCTGATTCTCCAAGGACAGAGCCCGGCGGGCGCCCTGCACGAACGCAGCCGCGGCGCCCCAGCGCCCACTGGCGCCGGGTCGAGCCGTGCATTGTCGCCCAACCCTATCGTAGGAGCGGCCTTGGCCGCGACAGGCTTGCCCAGTGCCGCCGCACGCGGAAAGCCGCCACGCACGCGCACCTCCCCGCAGGAGCGCCCTCGTACGCGACGCCCCCGACCCACCAACCGCATCGCCAAGGCCGCTCCCACCCCGGGCACCCGCCCCCTACTCTCCCCGCAAGTGGTGTTCGATCACCGCGAGCGCCACGACCCCCATGCCCTCCAGGCTGCCGGCGTGCGGCTGCAGCCGGGCCAGCCAGCCGCGGCCTCGCCGCTCGAACGTGCGGACGTCCCAGTAAGGCAGCACGTTCTCGCGGTACATCGCCACGGTAGCGGCGTACTCGCCCAGGACCTGGGCATACAAGGTTGCCAGCCGCCGGAACATTGGCCGGTGCGCCGGATGCAGCGGCGCCAGCCCGTCCAGGACGTCGGCCATCGATTGCGGCACAGGCAGGGCGGGGTTCCCTTCTCCGGTAGCCGGCACCGTCAGCAGCCGCGCCTCCAACAGCTCCATCTCGCGCGAGAGCGCCTGCAGGCTGCGCAGGTGCTGCTCGGCAATGGACCGTTCCTCCGCCTGCCGGATCTGCCGGCCTTGCAGCAGCAGGGCCAAGACCAGGCCCACTACGCTGAACACCGCCAGCAACGGCCCGGCCACGCCGCCGAAGTAGTCGCCGAACTGGGCCCAATCCGTGGCGTTGCCGCTGATACGCCCGCCGACGAACCACCAATAGGGAATCGCCACGCCCATGACCACCAGGACCGCCATGACCACCAGCGCACCTGCGATCCAGGCCAGGCCGTCGAACTCGGCCTCGTCCCAGGCTTCGCGCCAGCGACGCAACCGCGCACGCATCCGGTCCAGACCGACCATATGTACCTTCCCCCAGCCACACTGCAGCTTAAGTTGGGTCAACCGCGTTACCGCCAGCGCATATAACCGACCATTGGGCGGAGCACGGTCGCAGCCGCCATCGGATTATCACGCGCCCATTGCGCCCGGAATCCGCAGCTTATGCGGCACCGCGAACACACGGCCCGAGAATAGTGCAACCCCGGCCGGCAGCATGGCAGTATCTGCCGCCGGGACCCGAGCCCGGTAGTCCGCCCCGAACCCACCGTCTTGAACCTCCATGAACCGCTGGAAAGCCTTCGCACTGCACCTGCTGCTCAGCCTGATCCTGATCTCCGGCATCGCCCTGGCCGCGCTGCTGATCTGGTACCCGCACGGCCTGTACCGCATCTCCGGCCTGGACCGGCTGATGCTGGTAATGCTGTGCATCGACGTCACCGCCGGGCCGCTGTTGACCCTGATGATCTACAAGCCCGGCAAGTGGGGCCTGCGTTTCGACCTGAAGGTCATCGCCCTGGTGCAGGCGGCCTTCCTGGCCTACGGCCTGCACACGCTGTGGCAGTCGCGGCCGGTGTTCCTGGTGGGCACCGACGTGCGCTTCACCCTGGTGTCGGCCGCCGACATCGATCCCGAGGACCTGGCCAAGGCCGCGCGGCCGGAATGGCGGCGCCTGCCGTGGAACGGCCCGCACCTGGTGGGCGTGCTGCCGCCCGCCGACCCGGAACAGCGCGAGGCCCTGCTGAAGACCTTCATGAAAACCGGCCGCGACCAGGAGCAACTGCCCGACCAGTACCGCCCCTACGCGGAAGTGGCACCGGTGATCCTGGGCAAGGCCCAGCCGCTGGAAGGCCAGGAAGCCGCGCGCATCGGCCCCGATGCGCGCGGCCTGCCGATCTATTCGCGCGACGACGACGCCTGGATGTCGATCGACCCGAAGACCGGCGAGCCGGGCAAGGTGGTGCGGCCTTGAGCAGCGGCACCCCACTATAGGAACGGCCTTGGCCGCGATGCCTTCGCGAGGCATACCCGGCAAGCCCATCGCGCCCAAGGGCGCTCCTACGTCGTGCCAGGGGCGAATACCCAGCGGCGGTCCAGCCGGTACTTGAGCACGTAGCCGACCACCAGCCCCAGCACACCGCCCAGGTAGCGCATCGCGTCGCTGGCGAAGGCCAGGTGGAACGCCAGCTCGGTGCCCCAGAACACCGCCGTGGTCGCCAGCCCCATGACCGTGTAGAGCACGAACGTGCGCGCCTCGTGCACCCGGTCGCGGGAGACGTGGCGGAAGATCCAGCGCTTGTCGAGCACGTACTTGGCCACCAGCCCGGTGGCCGTGCCGCCGAGGAGGGACAGCAGCACCGCGCCCGGCCCGCCGTACACGGCCATGCATGCCGCCTGGGTGCCGATGTTGACCGCGATCGACAACGCCGCGAACAGCGCGTACAGCCCGGCGATGCGCCACGCCGCGCTCACAGCCGCAGCCGCCGGAACACCGGTTCGGGGATGTGGGTGATGACCCGCATGATCCCCCACCAGAACCACGGCAGGTACGCCACCGCGCGCCGCCGCGCGATGGCCCGCGCAATCCCGCGCGCCACCGCCTGCGGGCTGGCCCACAACAGCCCCTTGCGGAACTCCCGGGTCATCGGCGTATCCACGAAACCCGGCTTGACCGTCAGCACGTTCACCCCGCTGCCGCGCAGGCGCTGGCGCAGCCCGCTGGCATAGGCCGTTACCGCCGCCTTGGCGCTGCCGTACAGGTAGTTGCTTGCGCGCCCGCGATCCCCGGCCACCGAGGAAATCACGGCCAGGGTGCCCTGCCCCTGTGCTTCCAGGCGCCGCGCGGCCGCCGCCATCAGGGCGAGGGTCGAGGTGCCGTTGGTGGCGAATTCACGCAGCGCCAGCGCCGGATCCTCCGCGCAAGCCGCGTTGTCCGGCAACGTGCCGTGCGCCAGCAGTACCACGTCCACGCTGCCGCCCAACTGCGACCAGGCCGCGTCCAGCAACGCCTCGTGCCGCTCCAGCGCGTTCACGTCCAGCACGAAGGTGGCCACCTGCCCGGCACCGCGCACGCGTAGATCCGCGGCGATGGCCTCCAGCCGCTGCGCCGACCGCCCGGCCAGCAGCAGCGCACTGCCAGCCGCCGCCTCCCGCCGCGCGTAATGCTCGGCGATGGCCGAGGCCGCGCCGACGATGAGAATCCTCTTCATGCCTGCTCCACCGATTCGAGTCGCCTGCGCAGCCGCCGCAAGCGCTGGCGCGATGCCACCGGCGGAGCGCATGGGCGGGCTTGTCGGCGGGACGGGGGACTGTTGCTCATCATGAGTGCTTCCTGGGGAATATCAACGATGGGATACAAATTGCGACTCTCGCCTACCCCGTGACCCGGCGCCAGAAGCCGGAGGAAAACCTCGGGTCCAGATGCTCGCGAAAACGGCCCAGGTTGGGAAAGGAAGCCTGGAACATCGCCGGCGACATCCGCGCGTCCTTGGCCGGGTAGACGGCGCCCCCGGCGGCCATCACCACCCCGTCCAGCGCATCGAGCAGATCCAGGGTGGGCCGGCCGCGGAACGGGAAGTCCAGCGCCAGGGTCGTGCCCGGGCGCGGGAACGACATCAGTCCCGGCGCCACCCGGTGGCCGAACTGCTTGAGCACGCCCAGGAACGAGCCCTGCCCGCTGGCTGCGATGCGGTCGAGGATCTCGGCGATGGCCGCTTCTTCGGCGGCCGGCGGCACCACGCACTGGTACTGCAGGAAGCCATGCGGCCCGTACATGCGATTCCAGTGGCCGATGCCATCCAGCGGATAGAAGAACGGCCGGTAATGCTGCACCCGCCGGCGCGGCTCGGAGGGTGCGCGGCGGTAGTAGAGCGTATTGAAGACGCGCAGGCTGATCCCGTTGACCAGGGAGAACGGCGGCACGAAGGGCATGCCCGGCACGCGCCGCGGCGGTGCGGGCGCCCGCACTCCGCTGGCCGCATGCGACCCATGCGAGTACACCCCCCGGCCCAGCGCCGCATCGCGCGCCAGGCAATCCACCCACGCCACCCGGTACTCGCTGGCGGCCGTTTCCCGCGACAGCGCGAAGAACTCCGGCAAACGCCCGAACCGCCGCGTCTCCACCTCCATCGCCGGCCCGTGTACCCGCCGCAACTGCAACCGGGCGCGCACGATCGCACCGGTCAATCCCAGGCCGCCCACCGTGGCCCGGAACAGGCCCGGCTCCACCGCCGGACCGCAGACATGGCGCGTGCCGTCGCTGCGCAGCAACTCCAGCTCCAGCACGTGGTCGCCGAAGCTGCCGGCGGTCGCATGGTTCTTGCCATGCACGTCGTTGGCGACCGCCCCGCCCACGGTGACCAGGCACGTCCCCGGGGACACCGGCAGGAACCAGCCCTTGGGCAGCACGAGGTCGGTGATCTCGGCCAGCAATGCCCCTGCCTCGCATTCCAGCACCCCGGTTTCGGCATCGAAGCCGATGAAGCGGTCCAGCCCACGTGCATGCAGCAGCACGCCGCCAGGGTCGAGGCAACTGTCGCCATAGCTGCGGCCGTTGCCGTAGGGCAGCGCATGCCTCTCGAACCCCGGCAAGGGCCCATTGCGATCCTGCAGCGGCGCGATCCGCTGCGTGCCGGGCGCAGGCAGCGGATAACGGCCCCAGGAAGTGCCGGCAGCGGGCATCAGTGCACTCCCCGGCCTAACCGGCTGGCGGGCCGGAACACCACCCCTGCGTTTGCCGGCGGGCCCACGACCTGCATATTTCCCGTCGCCATTCCCACCGGATTTCGCCCCCACGCAGCATCCGCCATGCTACCTGTAGGGCGTTCTCGGGCGCATGCCTTCTGCGGCGATGCCATCCGTCCGGCTGAGGCCGCTCCCACCGTACCTACACGCCGGGTACGGGCGGGCCTCTTCTCGATCGGACCCGCGTCCCTCGCAACGGCCGCAGCCTGCCTCAGATCGCCCCCAATACCGCCAGCGCGCATAGCCCGGCCACCGCCTGGCTGACCGGATCGGTCACGGCAAAGACCACCGGGTCGTCATGCATCTTCCCGCGATGGGCCACCGACCAGGCACGGCTGACCCAATACAGCAGCAGCGGGCACAGCAACCACAGGAACTTGGGCCGGGCATACAGCGCCACACTGTCCGGACTGTTGATGTACAGCGCCAGCACCAGCACGGCGATATAGCCCGACGCCCCGCCCAGCGACTGCAGCAGCGGCAGGTCGGTGGTGGCATAGCCACGGCCACTGGCTTGGTCGCGCCCATCGGCCGCCAGCGCCGCCAGTTCCGTATAGCGCTTGAGGATGGCCAGGCTGAGGAACACGAACATGGAGAACGCCAGCAGCCAGAACGACAGCGGTACCGAAATGGCGACCGCGCCCCCGATGATCCGCAGCGTGTACAGCCCGGCCAGCACCATCACGTCCAGCATCTCCACGCGCTTGAGCCACAGCGAGTAGGCCACCGTGGTGAGCCAGTAGACCCCAAGCACTGCAGCGAAATTCGGTGCCACCCACCAGGCCAAGGCAAAACCGGCCACCGTCGACAACGGTGCGATCAGCATCCCATGCAGGATCGGGATCCGACCCGAGGCGAAGGCCCGGTTGCGCTTGCGCGGATGCTGGCGATCGGCCTGCAAATCCAGCAAGTCGTTGAGCACATACACGCCCGAGGCGCACAGGCCAAAGGCAAGAAAGGCTAGCGTCGACTTGAGCGCCGAGGCGGCGTCGAGGAACTGGTGCGCCGCCAACAGCGGCACGAAAACAAGAAGATTCTTCAGCCACTGGTGCAACCGCAGGGCCTTGGCCCACACCAGCGCGCCTACTGGCTCCCTTGGCAGATGCCCCCCGATTTCCGAAACCCGGGCAGCGGCATCCAGCAGGGAACGGGAACCGTTGACCACCCAGGCCCGACGCGCATGCCGCCAGACGTGCAGATCGAACCGGTGGTTGCCGAAATAGTCAAAGCCTCCCTCACCAAAGCGCTCGACCAATGCCCTTGCCTTGGCCCGCCCGCCCAGATTGGTCACCCCATCGCTTGCCAGGACTTCATCGAAAACCCCCAGATGCTCGGCCACTGCGGTCGCCACCCGCACGTCCGATGCGGTGCACAGCACCCGGCGGCATGCCTGCGTCGCTCGAAGGTGGTCCAGAACACGGCCGTCATAGCTCATCAGCGCGACATCCAGCGATACCCTGCTGGCGATGGCCGCCTTGAAATAGGCCTTGCCCCTGAGCAGCCAGAACGGGAAAAGGCATACCAGCAGCGGGTTCCTCTTCAGGAGGGCGAACACCGTTTCGTACAGCATGTCGCCGTGCAGGAGGGTACCGTCCAGGTCGACACACAGCACTCGCCCACCGCCAAGCTGGATGCCCTCGGCTTCAGCGGTGTCAGAGCCTGGCTTAACAGCATTGAAGGGCTTCAAGAATCGAGCACTCCGAGCAGGGTTGTCCTGCCCTCCAAGAGGGCAGCGCGATGTCTATCCAACATATCCGGGCCGCACGCGCAAGCTGGGCACCGGGTCACGATCCCACCGATTAGGCCCAATAGCCCCCAAGCCACAGCAAGCAGATGATTTACCAGCCCGGCGAGGTCCGCAACCCACAGTCCGCCGGGGGCCACTCTCAAGCCGGCACTAGGCGCACGCACGCCATCGACGTCACCGCCTCTCACCCAAAGAATCCAGCCATACTTCCGGAAGCAGCCTTCGGCATTGGGGACGATTCATGCACCTGCTGGTTTGTGGCGGCGCTGGTTACGTCGGCGCCCATGTTGCCCTCGCCCTGCACAGGCGAGGCCATTCGGCGACGGTCCTGGACAACCTCAGTACCGGGCATCGCGAGGCCGTGCGCTGGGGACCGCTGTTCAAGGCCGACCTGCTCGATATGACGCAGTTGGACCAGGCCTTCGCTTCCCGCCGATTCGATGCGGTCCTGCATCTTTGTGCCCGTTCCCTGGTCGCCGAGTCGAGTACGGATCCATACGCCTACTACGAGAACAACGTCCAAGGCACCTTGAACCTGCTCAGAACCATGCGCCGTCATGGCGTGGACAAGATCGTGTTCTCCTCTACGGCCGCTGTCTACGGCCAACCTGAAACCGATGTCATCGGCGAGGACCACCCGAAATCGCCCATCAACCCGTACGGCGCATCGAAGCTCATGGTCGAACGCATCCTTGCCGACGCAGCGCACGCCTACGGCCTGCGGTCCGTGAGCCTGCGCTACTTCAACGCAGCAGGATCGGCGCATGACCAGGGAATAGGCGAAAGCCACAGCCCAGAGACCCACCTAATCCCCAACGTACTTCTTTCGATTACGGAACCAGACAAGCCGCTGAGGCTCTACGGACTCGACTACCGGACCCCAGATGGAACCTGCATCCGGGACTACGTACATACGCTGGACCTGGCCGACGCCCATCTAGGCGCCCTGGAATTCCTGCAAAACGCCGAAGGCGCCCACGCGTTCAACCTCGGCAATGGCACCGGCTTCAGCGTCATGGAAGTGATCCAAGCCGCGGAACGCGTCACGGGCCGTCCGGTTCGATGGGAATCGGCTCCCAGGCGCGCAGGTGATCCACCTATACTGGTTGCATCCAGCCAGAAGGCACGCACGGCCTTGGGCTGGGCCCCCGCCCTCTCCGATATCGACCAGATAGTTTCCAGCGCATGGCGATGGCACCTCAACCGGAGCTATTGATTGCAGGCTTTCGGTGATTAAGGGACGATGTGATCGAGTGGGGCAGAACGGCCCATCTGGGTAAGGTTTGGCGAATGATTGCGGGGAGCAGGATGGGTACGATGGCTATCCTCGAGGAATCGGTACGGACCACTGACGTTCCGGGTTCCCACCTGCGGCTGTCGGTCGTGACCCCCTGCTTCAACGAAGAAGATGTCATCGGCGAAACCTACTTGCGCTTGACCGGCGTGTGCCGGGAAATTTGCGGAGAGGACTACGAAATCGTCTTCGTCGACGACGGCTCGAACGATTCGACATGGACCAAGCTGGAGGACATCGCACACGCCGACCCGCGGATCGTCGCCCTCAAGCTGTCGAGGAACTTCGGGCACCAAGCGGCCCTGACCGCCGGGCTCCAATTGGCGCGTGCCGATCGGGTAATGATGATCGATGCCGACCTGCAGGACCCTCCCGAGTTGCTCGGGGGCATGCTGGCCAAGATGGACGAAGGGTTCGACGTGGTCTATGGGAAGCGGATCGAACGAGAAGGCGAAACCCGGTTCAAGAAGGCCAGCGCCAGCGTCTTCTACCGTGTGCTGAGCAAGCTGACCGAGGTGGATATCCCCCAGGACACCGGCGACTTTCGCATC
Source organism: Pseudoxanthomonas broegbernensis (assembly GCF_014202435.1). Taxonomy (GTDB): domain Bacteria; phylum Pseudomonadota; class Gammaproteobacteria; order Xanthomonadales; family Xanthomonadaceae; genus Pseudoxanthomonas; species Pseudoxanthomonas broegbernensis. The sequence continues at coordinate 22,033 of NZ_JACHGU010000012.1, forward strand.
GTCAACCGGAAGGTGCTGGATGCCCTGCTTTCGCTGCCTGAGCACCATCGTTTCGTGCGCGGCATGGTTGCCTGGCTCGGCTTCCAGCAATATGCCTTCCCTTACGTCAGGCAGAAGCGCTTCGCCGGCACTACGAAATACCCATTGCGAAAGATGGTCAGGCTGGCCATCGATGCGATTACGGGATTCTCCGTAAGGCCGCTGCGAATCAGCATCTGGTTCGCGATGGCGGCGTTGACGGCATCCCTCGCGCTCATCGTCTACACGTTCGTGTCTTGGCTGCTGTTCGACACGGTAAAGGGCTGGGCCAGTCTGTTAATCGCCATCTCGATTTTCTCGGCCGCAAATTTCCTGTGCCTTGGAATCTTCGGAGAATACCTTGGACGCCTATTCACCGAATCCAAGCGACGTCCACTTTTTCTAATCGATGAAATCAAGGTTGGCAAAACATCCGCAGCATGCGGAATAGCCACGAAGAACAAGTGAGGCCGTGTAGATGAGCACCCTTGGAGCGCAGGCATGAACTCAGCTACCGATCCCCCGGAACGCCTTTCGGTGCGGAGCACGGAGGAGGATTTCTCGGCCAATTTCGGCAGGATCAGAAGGGAAATCAGAAACGGGGAAAATATTGCGCTGGATGATTTCATCAAGACCCTTGCCCCTCGTTATTGGGTTGTTTACCGCGACATTGGCGCAGGGTATGTTCTGATATTGGCAACCGTCATTCTTGCGGCGATTGCCGAGCAAGGCGGAATGCCGATCGCCGCCGTTGCTTTGATTTCCGGCCTGACCATTGGCTACTGGATAGCATACCTCCAGCTATTCATTCACGAAGGAGCCCACTGGAATCTGGCCGAAGATCGCGCAAGGAGCGATCTTCTCGCCAACTTGCTGATCGCCTGGTGGGCCGGCCAAGAGATCAATGCGTATCGCAAGATCCACTTCCAGCATCATCGCTCACTGGGAAAGACCGATGATTCTGAACGCACCTATTTCTCCCCCCTCAATCCTGCTTTCATCATGAAAGGGATATCAGGACTGCTGGTTCTGGCGGTATTCACGACCCGTAGATCCATCGTCGACACAAAAGTCCAGGCCCGCGAAAAGCAATCGGCAGGCGGCTTATCCATCCGTGCTTGTGTAATCGCGGCAGGTGTCGCTATACACGCCACCATCGTGAGCACAATGCTTTATCTCGGCCTCTGGGGAGTCGCCATAGGCTGGGTCATGGGAGTTGGCGCGTTCTTCCCATTCTTTGGAGCAATGCGGCAACTGCTGGAGCATCGCTCCGATCTGGCGAGTTCCGCCATCGACTACACCTCCACGGACCATGGCCCCCACACACGGATGTTCAGCGACAACTGGTTCGATAGGACATTCGGCGGGGCAGGCTTCAATCGCCACTTGCTGCATCATTGGCTGCCCATGATTTCTTATACGCGCCTGGGCGATCTCGAAAATTTCCTCCTTGGCACTTCCTTGAAATCCATAATCGAAAGCCGAAGGACCACATATTTTCGCGCATTTCGGAAGCTGTTCCATGTCCACTAAAAGCGGGACCTGCCCGATTTGCGGCAGTGAAGGCACCCTCTACGCACAAGCGCGCGACATTGAATATTTCTCCACTCCCGAAGCATTCGATTATCGCCTGTGCAGCACTTGCGACCTGCTATTTATCGACCCCGTTCCGGCCGACAGGCTGAATGAAATCTATCCGGATAATTATTATTCCTTCGTTGCAAACGAATCCGGGAAAAATTTGGTCACTAAATTTAAGGAGTGGCTGGACAAGCGAAGCTTTCGTGGATTCCTGTCCGGAATTCCAGGACCTCGCCTGAATGTCCTCGATGTAGGTGGCGGCAGTGGCTGGCTTTCCGACCTGATCCGCGGCATTGACTCACGGGTTTCGAAGACCCAGATCGTAGATCTAGATCCAGGTGCTCAAGCTGTCGCCGAAAGGCATGGACATGACTATTTTTGTGGGCGCATAGAGGAATTCGAAACCTCTGATCGCTACAACGTTATTTTGCTACTTAATCTGATAGAGCATGTCGACGACCCAGTCGGGGTACTGCGGAAAGCGGCTGGCCTGCTGGCTCCTGGCGGGCGGATATATATCAAAACGCCGAACTTCCGCGCATGGGATGCACGCATTTTTAGGCACGGTAGCTGGGGTGGATATCATTGCCCACGACATTTCGTACTCTTCTCGCGCAAAAGCTTCCGTACTGCCGCCCAAATGGCGGGGCTGGATGTCATCGATTTTTCCTACACGCAAGGAGCCCCCTTCTGGAGCGTTTCCATGCTGGATGCTCTGCGGCGTGCGGGGATAGCCACGGTGTCTGCAGAAAGGCCCGCGGTATACCACCCCATCATGCCCCTGCTGCAGGCGGCAGGCGCTGCGCTCGACTTCGCGCGGAAGCCGTTTTTCCCCCTCTCCCAGATGATCGTTCATCTTGGCAAGCCATAAGTCATCCGCCTTTGGTCAATCTCGGGCCCGTTCAACAAACGCCCATTTTTCGCAGAGAAAATAGAAGGTGATGGTGTAGATCGGCAGTCCAGCAAGACTGCCTATGATCTTTTGGATGCTGAATTGATAGACCACTAGATACACGACGATGAGATTAGCGGCGAACGCGATAGCAAAACAGGTGATGAATCTGAGTGCGTTCCTAGGCGTTTGCGATTGGCCGAATGTATATCGGCTATTCAGTGCATAGCTCAAAAGCAAACCAAAGGCATAGCCGACTGCGTTGGCAACGATCGGATTGCCGATGGTTGCGGTAACCACCACGACTATCGCCGCCCCGACTAGAGTGACGAGCAACCCCACTAGCGCAAATATTGTTAATCGCCGACTACGCACGCGCATACGCTACGTACTGGGCGCCCAGTGGAAGCCACCCCAAGTGCCGCTCGAAAGGACGCATAAGGGAAAGGAATCTTGGGAAAAACACTATGTAGTCGATCGAAGCGTCCTTCATACCCGCCTGCGACAACAGTGAAAGCGACTCTTTACGGGACAGAAGAATTGCATCCTCATCAAATTCGCAACTCCTGACCGCATGTCGTGTAAGTGGATTTAAGGGATTGTGCTCGAAGATAAAGAAGGTGGCCCCGGGCTTCAATACACGGCGGATCTCTTTCGTCCAGAGCTGGCGCTCACCCGGCGGGATGTGGTGATAGACGCAGGCGGCCATTACTAGGTCCTGTGACTGATCCGGCAGGGGTATCCTCCCATCCGTCAGAAGGGAGAATTCAACCTGAGGATTGCTTTGCCGGGCGACCTGCAGGCTCTCGCTTGACACGTCGGCACCACGCAGCTCCGCGTTCGGGAATACCCGGGCCAAGTGCGGAAGCGAATTTCCGATGCCACAACCGAAGTCCAAGACCGATAAACGCTTCTTCGTGGCGTTCGCGCCCAGGGAGTCGGCGATGTACTTGATCTTGTATTCTGCAAAATATGCCGGCTCTTCCCCACTCGTCTTGATGCTGCCCTTATGCAGTGCGTCATAGCTTCCCGCATAGGCGTCAAACTGCGGCTTCTCTTCTTGACTCATACTGCATGGCTCCGTGAGAGATACCGATCGAGGCCGTGTACAGAACCCAGCGTGTCCAGTCGCCAGACTGCGTTATCGAATTCCAGGAACCGTATCTCATTTCCTCCCATAGAGTTGCCATTCTCCGCGCCTGGCAACCTCACGAACAGCCCCCTTGGACTCCTCATCCAGCCACTGCGATGCATCGGCCGGGTGCCTGACGAGAAAGTAGTCATAGAGGCTGCCGTGATGAGCATCCCAGTCGAAGGTGCCGGGAAACCACTCGAAACCTTGCCTGATCGCCGAGTCAGCACCATCGCGATACTGTAACGGCTGCACCCAATTCCGAGCAAAGTTGAATTCCGTTAACCCACCATGCTCGGCTTGGTACCAAGAACCGAAATGGACCATTTGCGCGCCAGCCGCTGTTTTGCTCACCGGATCGAACGCCAGCATCAACATGCGCTTGCCAGGTTCAGCGTAAGCGATGACCTCCCGGTACTGGGTTACTTCGGAATTGAAGGAAATTGCACGAAGCGATTGCCAACTCAATACAGCCAAGGCCATCGTCATCAAGCCCACACGCAGCGTAGCCGCATGGCTCAGGAGCGGCGCCCCCCGCCTTCCCTCAAAGCAAATAAGATAAAGGGGAAGACCAAAGATCCCAAAACGCTGGTAGACAAAAGCAGTTCCACCAAGCCAGTTGGGGAAAAACAGCATCCAGGCAACGTAAAGTGCGAAAGGGCTCCAAGCCAGCCATGAGCGCTTTGGAGTAGCGCCAGACAGGAAAGGCACGATCAGGACAAACAGGCCGATCAACTGCCCGGACCAAGACGAAGATGGTGGCGACGATACAAGCGAGGGCAAAAGCGAGGTAAGTCGATGCGCTCCAACGGACCACTCGGTAGGGCCACTTGCCTCGGGTGAATTGTTAAGGCTGACCCAGAGCCATAGTCCAGCCAGTGGAAGAATGGTGAAGATGGGCAAGCATCTGCGGAACCATTCACGAAAGCCACGCCATGGATTGGCCATTAGCAACATGCCAATCGCGCAGAAGAATGCCGTGGTCAGGACATGGGCGAAGAAAAGGAAGTGGAGCCACAAGGCGATTCGCATGCATGCGCGCCAGTCGCTGCGGCCATTCATGTCGAGTAGGCGACATAGGAAGAGGAAGCCGAATGGGGCTGCAACGAGGAAATTAAGGAACCCCCACTGATATGCGAATCCAAACGGCAGTATCAGCAGCATCCAGTTCCATGCCGGGTCTGTACCCATACGGGTACAGAAACGAGCAGCCGACCAGACGAACAAGAATACGGCTGCAGCTACCGCCAATTTGATCGCCCAAACTACTTCGGTTACCAAAGAAATCAGCAGAACCAGCCCGTACCCCAACCAGTATGGCGTGAAAGGCTTGAGTACGAACATGTGACTGAAAGGCCAGTCACCCTCCACCAGGATGGATTTTATCGCTGAAATTTGGGCCGCATGCTGAGGTATATCCACCATAGGCGGATAAATGGGCAGCAGCACAGGCACCACGCAAATCAGGCATGCCCATAGATATAGATACGAGGTGGATCTTGCCCCAGGGATCACGATGAATTCAACTCCTCAACAAGTACAAAACCCTAAAGAGGGAGTATTGCGATATCTCCTTGCCCTAGACGCCTGCCGGAATCGCAATCGATACACCCGATCCGCATGCGCAAAAATTGCAAGGCAAGATGACCCGCATATGCGGCCTCTGCATCGACTACTTTTTCTGTAGCTCGACAGGACACAGGCCAGCCAGGCTGGAGCCAGGACGATACTCCTTCAGCGTGCGAAGGATTGTCGCCCTCCTCTCTGCCGCGCGCCGCAGAACGACTTCGTCGTACCCGGCCAGATTGACCGTATAGCCGTCACAGAACGCCAGCAGGTTAGCGAGTGCCATATGGTTATTCCGGTCCAATGCGATGGCTTTCCGGATCGCATCCACGGCCTCCTGATCCCGACCCAGGCGGGCATAAGCTCCCGCCATGTTGTTCAACAGCGCAGAACGCTGTGCCTGCGTAGCGGTATCACTTTTGGCTTTGGCCATCTCGTAGTAACTGAGCGCAAGCTCCATATCGCCGCGATTATGATGACTCACGCCTACATTGATCGGCGCATTGATGGAGGTCGATATTCCATCCTTACTCAGCAGCTCTACCTCGCGATCCAGTTCTTCATACATGCCGCGGTCCAAATAGGCCCAGATAAGGTTCTCGCGCGCCATTCCAGAGGCGGGGTCCATCTTCCTGGCCCATGCCCATAAACTGAGGTCGGCCTTCCATGCCGGCACGATGGAGCGCACCACCACCAGCGCTGCCAACAGCAATACCAGCAGGAAGGCCGGCACCGCACGCTTCGCCGCGTGCGAGAGCTTGATGCCTGCGAGCATATATGGAGCAAGCGAAAACAAAACTGCCGTTGGCAGGTACATGAAGCGTTGCTGCACCACGTTGTTACCGATACTGATAGGCACCAGGTGAATCACCAGCAGATAACCGACCGACCACGCCGCCAAGACCCATCCGGATCGTGTCCGGCGCATCAGCAGCCATGCCACCGAGAGCGCGAACAGCACGGATATCGCGATGTGGGGCAAGTAGTCAATCAATGTGCGCTGTGCATTCCAGATAAACGTATGCTGCGGCGAGTTGCCGGCAAACGGAAGGAAAGTCAACTGCACATAGCGCGCGATGGCAGCGCAGGTGCGGACCCACTGCTCAAGATCGTACGAAGGACGACTGATGCCAGCCGATCCGGCGAGCACATGGAAGCGAACTGCAAGATAGGCCAAGCCCGCAAAGAACAGCACCCCGAAGGTCAGTTTCCAGCGGCGATGCAAGAGCACCTTGAGGCTAGGAGGACCACCCCGCCGGGCGGCCTCCCGCAGGACGATAAAAGCGACCAGAATTACCGGAAACACTGCGGCCAGCTCTTTCGAAAAAGCAGCCAGTAGGAATAGAGCCCCAACGCCGGAAGCGAGCGCTCCATCGCGTAACCGGTCGCGAGTGGATAGCCAGAAACCCGCCATCATGAATAGCGTTGCAAGCAAATCGAAACGCGAGGATACCCACACCACCGCCTCGGTCAGCGCCGGATGAACCGCAAACAACGCCGCGGCGGCGAGCGCCGGCTTGCTTCCGCCCTGGGATTCATGCGCCATCTGCCTTACCGCATCACGCGCCAGCAGGAATACCAGGCTCGCGGTCGCAAAATGCAGCGCGATGTTCACTCCGTGGGACACTGCAGCGCGGTGTACGCCGAACAAGTTGTCCGCATACAGGGTCAGCAGCGGCAGCGGGCGCACGTAAGCCTCGGCCATGAACAGCGGCGAGAAAGCAGTGCGCCAAGCCGACGCGAGCGAGTCCATCCAGGCGAAGTCGACGAGGAAATAGCGATCGTCCCAGACGTATTCGTTGTCGATGGCCGCCCCATAGGCAAGCGCGACCAAGCCCGCCAGCAACAGGAACGGCGCCATCGCACGCATGCGCTGTATTAACCCAGCCATCATCGAATCCCCGCGCTTTGATGGTACGGAAAAAAAAGGCCCCGGCTTATGCCGGGGCCCAGGTGACGCGTGACTCTACCGACTAACTCTGAAGAATCAGCGGCAGCTCGCGGGCAACTGCGAGGTCTTCGATGCGCTACCCACGCAGGTCCAGTCGATACGGCCATCGTTAGCCGTCGGAGCGATGGTGTAGGTGATGGCAGTATCCGCGCCGGTGCTTTGGGTGGACACGCTGATCGTGCCGCCGTTGGCAATCGTGACGCTCGCCACATACTTCGACGCGCTGAAGCTGTAGCCCGAGTTGGACTGCGTGACCGACGACAGGTTGCCCAGGGACTGGGCGGTCTCGGCGACGGCCAGCTTGGCACCGGCAGCGACACTCAGGCCTTCACCGGCCTTGGTACGGATGGTGTAGTCCTGATACGCCGGCAACGCGATGGCCACCAGGATGGCGATGATCGCGATGACGATCATCAGTTCGATCAGGGTGAAGCCCTGCATGTTCTTCTTCATGGATGTTTCCCCTCAAAGCGGTGGTGGTAGGGACACTTGCCTTTCCTGGACCCGTGTCCCCTTGCCGGAACCCGGGTTTCGCGCGGCGGAGGCCACGTGCCGGAAGGTACGCAGATTATGTGCCAAGTTCTGGTACGTGACGGCGCGTTCATCCTACCAGTCATCGGCGAGCGACGGCCGGCTGGCGGGCACATTCAGGGTGTGATCGTGGGCACAGGCTTGGAAGTGACTTTTTGGGGCAGTTTATGACGCTTGATGGCAGGAACCCTTGGAAGTCTCATGTCTCATAGGATGGTGAGAATGACTCTGGGAGGGGGTCGCCCACTGAAGTCGGCTCTATAACCGAAGGACGGCAAGAAGGGGCTGTACAGGGCCGGGGTCATGGCGTCCAAGGAGAGGGAGTGCGCTTGGGAAGGGCGGCGGAAGCGTGATGGGGGTGGCGTGTCAGGTGTCAAATAACCGGCTACCATGCGGTGGTCGTGCCGGCGAGGGGATACCGGCGGGGAGACCACAGCATGTCCGCGACTCGCAGCGCCGCCAGGAAGCCCGCTCCCACTCCCGTGGACCGGGCCACCAGCCAGATGCAACCCTTCGTCTGGGAGGGCACCGACAAGCGCGGTGTGAAGATGAAGGGCGAGCAGTTGGCCAAGAACGCCAACCTGCTCAAGGCCGAGTTACGACGCCAGGGCATCACCCCGGGAACGGTCAAGCCCAAGCCCAAGCCTTTGTTCGGCCAGGCGGGTTCGACCATCACCCCGAAGGACATCGCCTTCTTCAGCCGGCAGATGGCCACCATGATGAAGTCCGGCGTGCCCATCGTGGCCTCGCTGGAGATCATCGGCGGCGGGCAGAAGAACCCGCGCATGAAGGCGATGGTCGACCAGATCCGCACCGACATCGAGGGCGGCTCCTCGCTGTACGAATCCATTGCCAAGCACCCGGTGCAGTTCGACGAGCTGTACCGCAACCTGGTGCGCGCCGGCGAGAGCGCGGGCGTGCTGGAAACGGTGCTCGATACCATCGCCAACTACAAGGAAAACATCGAGACGCTGAAGGGCAAGATCAAGAAGGCGCTGTTCTACCCGGCGGTGGTCATCGTCGTGGCGATACTGGTCAGCGCCATCCTGTTGATCTTCGTGGTGCCGCAGTTCGAGGCCACCTTCCAGAGTTTCGGCGCGGACTTGCCGGCCTTCACCCAGTTGATCGTGGGCGCCTCGCGCTTCATGGTGGCTTGGTGGTGGGCGTTTCTCATCGTGATCGGCGGCGGCGCCTTCGCCCTGCTGTTCGCCTACAAGCGCTCGCCCTCGATGCAGCACGGGTTCGACCGGCTGATCCTGCGGGTGCCGGTGATCGGCCAGATCATGCACAACAGCGCCATCGCCCGCTTCGCCCGCACCACGGCGGTGACCTTCAAGGCCGGCGTGCCGCTGGTGGAGGCGCTGGAGTCGGTGGCCGGCGCCACCGGCAACATGGTCTACGAGAAGGCGGTGTACCGTATCCGCGACGACGTGGCGGTGGGCTACCCGGTCAACATGGCCATGAAGCAGACCAACCTGTTCCCGCACATGGTCATCCAGATGGCGGCCATCGGCGAGGAGGCCGGCGCGCTGGACACCATGCTGTTCAAGGTGGCCGAGTACTACGAGCAGGAGGTGAACAACGCGGTGGACGCGCTGAGCAGCCTGCTGGAACCGATGATCATGATCTTCATCGGCGGCGTGGTCGGCTCGATGGTGATCGGCATGTACCTGCCCATCTTCAAGCTGGCCGCGACGATCTGACCGAATGGCGTTCCTCGACACCCAGCCCGCCCTGGGCTACCCGCTGGCGGCCGGCCTCGGCCTGATGGTGGGCAGCTTCCTCAACGTGGTGATCCTGCGCCTGCCGCGGCGCCTGGAGTGGGAGTGGCGGCGGGACGCGCGCGACATCCTGGAGGAGCCGGAGCTGTACGAGCCGCCGCCGCCGGGCATCGTGGTGGAGCCGTCCCACGACCCGGTCACCGGCGACCGGCTGAAGTGGTGGGAGAACATCCCGGTATTGAGCTGGCTGGCGCTGCGCGGGCGTTCGCGCTACAGCGGCCAGCGCATCTCGCTGCAATACCCACTGGTGGAACTGCTGACCGGCCTGCTGACGGTGGCCTGCGTGTGGCGCTTCGGCTTCGGCTGGCAGGGTTTCGGGGCGATGGTGCTGACCTGGTTCCTGGTGGCGCTGTCGGGCATCGACCTGCGCACGCGGCTGCTGCCGGACCAGTTGACCCTGCCGTTGATGTGGCTGGGCCTGATCGCCAGCCTGGACAACCTGTACATGCCGGCCAAGCCTGCGCTGCTGGGCGCCATTGCCGGCTACGTGTCGCTGTGGAGCGTGTGGTGGCTGTTCAAGCAGCTCACCGGCAAGGAGGGCATGGGCCACGGCGACTTCAAGCTGCTGGCCGCGCTGGGCGCCTGGTGCGGGCTGAAGGGCATCCTGCCGATCATCCTGCTGTCCTCGCTGGTGGGCGCCGTCGTCGGCTCGATCTGGCTGTACTCGCGCGGCCGCGACCGCACCACCCCCATCCCGTTCGGGCCGTACCTGGCGATCGCCGGGTGGCTGTTCTTCTTCTGGGGCGAGGCGATGCTGGAGGCGTACCTGCGCCTGAGCGGCCTGGGCTGACGGAACCCTGACGCCGCCTGAAGCCGGCGCCCACAAGAACTACGGATAGAGGCAGGCGGACCGGCGCCCGTGGATGGCGCGGGCGACGACGGCGGGCTACGGTGGACACATGCTTGCCTATACCCATCCCGCCTGCCTTGCCCACGACCCCGGCCCGGGGCACCCGGAGCAGCCGGCGCGGCTGCGCGCGGTGCTCGATGCGCTGGACCGGGCCTACCCGGACCAGACCTGGCGGGAGGCGCCGGTGGCCCAGCGCGGCGACCTGTGCCGGGTGCACGACGCCGAACTGGTGGACCAGGTGCTGGAACCGCTGCCGTCCGGGCTGCGGCCGCTGGACGCGGACACGGTGCTGTCGCCCGGCTCGGCGCAGGCGGCACTGCACGCGGCCGGGGCCGGCCTGGCGGCGGTGGATGCGGTGATGGCCGGCGAGGACGCCACCGCGTTCTGCGCGGTACGCCCGCCCGGCCACCACGCCACCGCCGATACGGCCATGGGCTTTTGCCTGTTCAACAACATCGCCGTGGCCGCGGCCCACGCCCGCGACCGGCACGGGCTGGAGCGCATCGCCATCGTCGATTTCGACGTGCACCACGGCAACGGCACCCAGGCCATCTTCCAGCACGACCCGGCCGTGGCCTACTTCAGCAGCCACCAGTCCGGGCTGTACCCCAACACCGGCAGCCCCCACGAGCGCGGCATGGGCAACATGCACAACGTGCTGCTGCCGCCGGGCAGCGGGGGCTTCCGCTTCCGCAACGTCTGGCTGGACACGCTGCTGCCGGCGCTGGACGGCTTCGGCCCGCAGTTGCTGCTGGTCTCGGCCGGGTTCGACGCGCACATGTCCGACCCGCTGGCCGACCTGATGCTGGACGCGGAAGACTTCGCCTGGCTCACCACGGAACTGCGGGCGCTGGCGCTGCGCCACGCCAGCGGGCGGGTGGTGTCGATGCTGGAGGGCGGCTACAACGTCGGCGCCCTGGCCGAATGCGCGGTGGCGCACGTGGGTGCCCTGCGCTGAACCTCGCCTGCGCGGCGGACACGGCTTCATTGCCCGCATGCACCTCCATCCGGCAAGCTACCGGCGATTTTGGCCCGGATGCCCCCCGCCCGTGCGACTCCTCCCGCGCCTGCTGCCGCTGTCCCTGAGCATTGCCGTCTGTCTGCCCGCCCCCGCGCTGGCCGACGAGAAACCGTTGAGCTGGTCCCTGTGCCCGGCCGGCGACGTGCTGCCGTCGTTCGAGGGCGCGCCGGCCGCCGCCCTGCCCGGCGCGCCGGCGCGCAACGAACAGCCCACCGACATCGAGGGCGACCTGCTCAGCGGCACCGAGTCGCAGCCGCAATACCAGGGCAACGTGTCGCTGATCCGCGGCGACCAGTTCCTGGGCACCGACCACATGCGTTTCGACACCGAGGCCGGTACCTACGTGGCCGAGGGCAACGTGCGCTACCAGGATTCGGGCATCCGCATCGTGGCCGACCGCGCCGAGGGCGACCAGGACACCGACACCCACGTCATCCGCAACATCCGCTACCAGTTGGTGGATCGGCGCGGCAACGGCGGCGCCGACTCGATCGAGCTGCAGGGGCCGCTGGGGCAGTTGCGCCATTCCACCTACAGCACCTGCGACCCTTCGCAGCAGGCCTGGGAACTGCGCGCGCAGCAGATCGACGTGGACAGCGACGAGGGCTTCGGCGTGGCCCGCAACGCGGTGCTGCGGATGGGACGCTTCCCGGTGCTGTACGTGCCGTGGGTCAAGTTCCCCATCGACGACCGCCGCCACACCGGCCTGCTGTATCCGTCGGTGAGCACCTCCGGGCGCAACGGCTTCGACTACCGCCAGCCCATCTACCTGAACCTGGCGCCGAACTACGACGCCACCCTGACCCCGCGCTGGATGAGCAAGCGCGGCCTCATGCTGGACAGCGAGTTCCGCTACCTCTACGAGGGCGGCCGCGGCATCGTCACCGCCGCGTACATGCCCAGCGACGAACTGCGCGACCGCGACCGCGGGCGCCTGACCTTCACCGGCTACCACAACATCGACCGGCACTGGCAGGCGCGCGCCAGCCTGGGCTGGGTGAGCGACACCCGCTACGTGGAGGACTTCGCCAACCGCCTGGCCGGGGTGTCGGCCTCCTACCTGCGCAGCACCGCCGGGGTGTACGGCAGCGGGCAGTACTGGAACGCCGGGGCGATGGCCGAGCACTTCCAGCTCACCGACTACACCCTGAGCGACGCCAACCTGCCCTACAGCCGGCTGCCGCGCGTGTTCGCCAACTGGGAGCGGCCGCTGAACCACTGGCTGGACGCGGGCGTATGGGCCGAGGCGGTGCGCTTCGAGCACAGCGAACGCCCCGGCGGCAGCCGCCTGGACCTGAAGCCCTACGTCTCGGCGCGCCTGGCCGGCCCCTCCTGGTACGTGACCCCGACCCTGGCCTGGCGCCACACCGCCTACCGGCTGGAACAGCAACTGGCGCAGCGCCTGGGCGGCGACGCCTCGCCCTCGCGCAGCCTGCCGGTGGCCAGTTTCGACGCGGGGGTGTACTTCGACCGGGCCACCACCCTGGGCGACGCCGCCTACCTGCACACCCTGGAACCGCGGCTGTTCTACCTCTACGCGCCCTACCGCGACCAGAGCGGCCTGCCGCTGTTCGATACCCGTCCGTTCACGTTCAGTTGGGGCCAGTTGTTCCGCGACAACCGCTATTCCGGCGCCGACCGCCAGACCGACGCCAACCAGCTCACCGTGGCCTTGAGCACGCGCCTGATCCGCCAGTCCGACGGGCGCGAGAAGCTGTCGGCCAGCATCGGCCAGATCCGCTACTTCGAGGACTCGCGGGTGGTGGCGCCGGGCGAGATCCCGGTGGAAAAGGGCAAGTCGGCCTGGGTGGCCGACGCCAACTACGTCATCAACGACCGCTGGAACCTGGGCGCCTCCTACCAGTGGGACCCCAAGTTCCGCCGCGAGGACCTGGCCAGCATCCGCGCCCGCTACCTGTGGCCGGACGACGGCGTGGCCAACCTGAGCTACCGCTACCGCCGCGACCTGCTGGAGCAGGCCGACTTCTCCTTCCTGTACCCGGTCAGCCCGACCTGGAGCATCGTCGGCCGCTACTACCATTCCATCAAGGACGACAAGCTGCTGGAGGCCATCGCCGGCGTGCAGTGGGACAGTTGCTGCATGGCGGTGCGCGCCCTGGCCCGGCGCTACGTGCACAACCGCGAGGGCGAGCTGGACAACGCCATCCAGGTCGAGTTCGTGCTCAAGGGCCTGGGCTCGGCCGGCCAGGACACGGAGCGCACCCTGCGCCGTGCTATTCTCGGCTACCACCGCGACGACCTGTACCTGGTGCCTCCCAGCAACACCACGCCAGATCGCGACGACTACGATCCGAACCTGATTCCGTGAGCCCATGAGCCGACGCCTTCCTGCGATCTTGCTGGCGGTTGCCGCCCTGCTGTCCGTCCCCTTCGCCGTTGTCGCCCAACAGGCGCAGCCGCTGGAGGGCATCGCCGCGATCGTCGACGAGGACGTGATCCTGCAAAGCGAGCTGAACCTGGCCCTGCGCAACGTGGTGGCCCAGTACGCCGGGCGCGAGAACCAGCTCCCGCCGCGCGCGGTGCTGGAGCGGCAGGTGCTGGAGCGCCTGGTGCTGGTCAAGCTGCAGGTCGCCCGCGCCCATTCCAACGGCATCCGCATCGGCGACCAGGAGATCAACCAGACGGTGGCCGCCATCGCCCAGCAGAACGGCCTGACCGTCGACGGCCTGCGCCAGCGCCTGGTCGACGACGGCCTGAACTTCGAGGAGTTCCGTCGCTCGCTGGCCGACGAGATCACCGTGCAGCATATGCGCCAGAGCTTCGCCCAGCGGGTGAACGTGAGCGAGGGCGAGGTGGACGCGGCCCTGGCCCAGCAGGCCTCCGGCGGCCACCAGTACCGCCTGTCGCACATCCTGGTGGCCCTGCCCGACGGCGCCACCGCCGAGCAGATCGCCACCGGCCAGAGCAAGATCGACGGCATCAAGGGCGTCATCGAGAAGGGCGAGATGGACTTCGCCGCGGCCGCGGTGCGCTACTCCGACAGCCCCAACGCGCTGGAGGGCGGCGACCTGGGCTGGCGCACGCTGGACGAGATCCCGCCGGCGTTCGCCCAGCAGATCCGGCAACTGCAGCCGGGCGAGATCTTCGGCCCGGTACGCGGCGCCAGCGGCTTCCAGTTGCTGCGCCTGGCCGAGGTGCGCGACACCAACGACACCTCCGCGCAGAGCATCACCGAATACCACATCCGTCACATCCTGGTCCGGGTCAACGACCGCCAGGACGAGGCCGCCGCGCGCGCCAAGATCGACACCCTGCGCGCACGCATCGACGGCGGCGCCGACTTCCAGGAAGTGGCGCGCGAATCTTCCGAGGACAACGGCACCCGCGGCCAGGGCGGCGACCTGGGCTGGTTCCCGGCCGACGCCTACGGCGAAGACTTCGGCCGGCAGGTGACCGCACTGGCCGACGGCGACATCTCCCAGCCGTTCCGCAGCGAGGCCGGCTGGCACCTGCTGCAGCGCGTGGGCGAGCGCCAGAGCGACGTGACCGACCTCAACCGCCGCGGCCAGGTCCGCGAGACCATCGGCCGCCGCAAGCTGGAAGAGGAATACGAGCGCTACCTGCAGGAAATGCGGGGCGAGGCCTACGTCGTGTTCCGCGTCGGCGACCGCGCCGAGAGCGTGGGCGGCGCCTCGGTGCCCGGCGGCTGACCATGGCCATGCCCCGGCTCGCGCTGGTTCCAGGTGAACCGGCCGGGGTCGGGCCGGAGCTGTGCGTGCGGCTGGCCCAGCGCCCGCGCAACGACTGCTCGCTGGTCGCCTTCGCCGACCCGGCCACCCTGGAAGCGGCCGCGCAGGCCCTGGGCCTGCCGCTGAACCTGCTGCACGAGGACCACCCGGCGCATGCGCCCGGCGACCTGCCGCTGCGCATGTTCCCCAATGTCAACGCGGTGGCTTTCGGCCAGCCGGACCCGCGCAACGCCGGGGCGGTGATCGACGCCCTGCGCCAGGCCGCCACCGGCTGCCTGGGCGGCGCATTCGCGGGGATGGTCACCGGGCCGGTGCACAAGGCCACCATCAACCAGGGCGGCATCGCCTACACCGGCACCACCGAGCTGCTGGCCGAGCACGCCGGCCGCAAGGTGGTGATGATGCTGGCCAACGACATCGTCCGGGTGGCGCTGGCCACCACCCACCTGCCGCTGCGCCAGGTGCCCGACGCGATCGACGCCGGCCTGCTGCGCCACGTGCTGCACACCACCCACGCGGCGCTGCGGACCGACTTCGGCATCGCCGCGCCGGTGATCGCGGTGCTGGGCCTGAACCCGCACGCCGGCGAGGACGGCCACCTGGGCCGCGAGGAGATCGACACGATCGTCCCGGTGCTGGACGAACTGCGCGGGCAGGGCCTTGACCTGGTCGGCCCGCTGCCGGCCGACACCGCATTCCTGCCGGCCAAGCTGCGCGGCTTCGACGCGGTGCTGGCGATGTACCACGACCAGGGCCTGCCGGTGCTCAAGTACAGCGGTTTCGAGCGCGCGGTGAACCTGACCCTGGGCCTGCCCTACCCGCGCGTGGCGGTGGACCATGGCACCGCCCTGGACCTGGCCGGCCGGGGCCTGGCCGATCCGTCCAGCCTGGAAGCGGCCGTGGCCACCTGTGCCCGCATGGCCGCCCAGCGCCCCGCTCCCGCGCCGCTGTAGGAGCCGGGTACGGCCGGCAACCGGCAACCGGCGGGCCTGGATGCCCGGATCACAATCCGGGCGGCAACGTCACCTCGAAACGCGCACCGCCCAGTTCGGGCGCGCGGGTCACCTGCAGCTCGCCGCGGTAATCGCGCACCAGGTCCTGCACGATCGACAGGCCGATGCCGTGGCCCTGTACCCTCTCGTCGCCCCGCACGCCGCGCTGCAGCACCTTGGCCACGTCCTCCGGGGCGATGCCGGGGCCGTCGTCATCCACCGCCATCAGCAGGCCGGCACGGCGGTTCGGTGCCGCCGGCCCCGGCCGGGCGGTCAGCAGCACGCGCCGGTTGGCCCACTTGAAGGCATTCTCCAGCAGGTTGCCCAGCAGTTCCTGCAGGTCGCCGGCCTCGCCGTAGAACTGCACGCCCGGAGCGATGTCGAACTCGCACAGCACGCCCTTGGCCGCGTACACCTTCTCCAGCCCGCGCACGATTTCCTCGGCGGTGGATTCCAGCGGCACCGGCGCGGAGAACAGCTTGTGGCCGCCGGAGGCCGCACGCGCCAACTGGTAGGACACCAGGTCGTTCATGCGCTTGAGCTGCGCGTCCAGTTCCTGGCGCAGCACGGCCTCGGCCGGGCTGTCCTCGCCACTGCCGGCATCGAGCTGGGTGCGCAGCACCGCCAGCGGCGTCTTCAGGCTGTGGGCCAGGTCGGCCAGGGTGTTGCGCTGGCGCTCCAGGTGCTCGCGCTCGCTGTCGATCAGCGCGTTGATGCTTTCGGTCAGCGGCTCCAGCTCGCGCGGGTGGCGCGCGCTCATGCGCTGCAACTGGCCGCGCTGGACGCGGGTCAGTTCCGCGATCACCCGCTTGAGCGGGCGCAGGCTCCACTGCAGGATCACCGTCTGCAGCAGCAGCAGGATCAGGCCGGCGCCGCCCAGGTAGATCCACAGCGCGCCGCGGAACACGCGCACCTGCGCGGCCAGCGTCTGCGCGTCCTCCATCACGTAGATGGTGTAGGGGAACTCGGCTTCCGGCTCGCGCTCGGCCCAGATCAGGCCGATGCCGTAGCGGTAGACCTCGCCCTGGCTGCCGTCGATCTGGGTGATCGCCAGCGGGCCTTCGAAACGTTCCTCGCGCGCCGGCAGCACCCCGCTCACCTCCGGCAGCAGCGGCCCCTCGGCCGACAGCGACGCCCAGTGCCCGTTGGGCAGCACCACCTCGGCGTACAGGCCGCTGCCGGGCCGGTGGAAGCGCGGGTCGGGGCCCAGCTCGGGCGTGTACAGCGAGCCGTCGCGGCCGAAGTCGATGTTGTCCGCGTACGCCATGGCGTAGCTCTTCAGCCGCTGGCGCAGGTTGTTCTGGGCGGTCTCGGCGAAGGCGCGGTCCAGGGCGTAGCCGGCCAGCATCAGGAACGCGATCAGCCCGAGGCTGGCGGCCATGAGTTGCCGCGCCTTGAGCGAACGCGGCCGCCACGGCCTGAATCCGCTGCCTTCCCCTGCCACCTTGTCCATCATGCGGCGGCTCCGTGCTGCCGCCGGCTCAGCCGTCGGTGCGCGGAATCGCGAAGCGGTAGCCGCGGCCGCGCACGGTCTCGATCGGCTTCAACTCGCCTTCCGGGTCCAGCTTCTTGCGCAGGCGGCCGATGAAGACCTCCAGCACGTTGGAGTCGCGGTCGAAGTCCTGCTGGTAGATGTGCTCGGTCAGGTCGGCCTTGGAGACCAGTTCGCCGGCATGCATCATCAGGTACTCCAGCACCTTGTACTCGTAGCTGGTGAGGTCGACGTTGCTGCCGTTGACGCTGACCGTCTGCGCGGCCAGGTCCAGCGCCACCGGGCCGCATTCGAGCACCGGCTTGCTCCAGCCGGCGGCACGGCGCACCAGCGCGTTCAAACGCGCCAGCAGCTCCTCGACGTGGAATGGCTTGACCAGGTAGTCGTCGGCGCCCTGCTTGAGGCCCTCGACCTTGTCCTGCCAGCTCGAGCGCGCGGTGAGGATGAGCACCGGGAAGTTCTTGCCCTCGTCGCGCAGCGCCTTGACCAGTTCCATGCCCGACATCTTCGGCAGGCCCAGGTCGATGATGGCCACGTCGAACGGCACCTCGCGGCCCATGTACAGGCCCTCCTCGCCATCCTGCGCAGCATCGACCGCGAAGCCTTCGCGCTTCAGCCGCGCAGCGAGCGTCTCGCGCAATGGCGCTTCGTCTTCGACCAGAAGGATACGCATGCACTCTCCCTGAGTTGCGGTGGTTGGGGAACCCGGGCCCGGCCGAGCCGGCGGACCATCGTCTACGGATCGCCGTGATCGCCGCGTCGCGGGGCGGCGCGCACGGGGCCTGGATCGTCCATATAGCGGACCCGGCCGTGATCGTCCATGTATTTGATGCGGGTGATGCTGCGGCCCTCGAACGGGACCTGCTCGGCACCCAGGATCTGGCCGCCCGTGCTTCGCTGCACCCGGCGCACCGCCTCGGACATCGAGCGAGGCTGCTGCGGCCGCGATTCCATCGCTCGCGCCTCGGCCGGGGGATTGCGGAACGAGGGCGCCGGGCGGGGCGCCGGCGGCGGCTCGGCGACGGGCGGCTGGGCCGGCATCGCGTTGCGGGCAGGCGACTGCGCGCCCGCCACGACGGGCAGCACGAGCGACAACACGACGACGACGAGACGGCAAAGCGAACGGGACATCGATCACATCCTAACGGATTGGCGGTGCCTCCCGGCAAGGTGCGCAGGCCGGGACACGGGCATTGGATGCAGGGGATGTTCGTTATGAAGCGGTGAATCCGGTCTGAACTTATCCACATGCGGCTTGTGGCGGTTCAGAGACGGACGGACGGCCGTCGCGGCAAGGCCCGCGGTCACGCAGCGCGGCGCTGCCCGGTGGCCGCTTGCAAAGCCCGCTCCACCAGCGCCCACCCGGCATCGGGCCGGTGCGCGCCTTCGCTCAGCACCTGCCGGAACGCACGTCCGCCGGGCTGGCCATGGAACAGACCCAGCACGTGGCGGACGATGTGCTTCAACGCGCCGCCCTCGGCCATGCGCGCCTCCGCGTAGGGACGCAGCGCTTGCAGCAGTTGCGCGCGTTCGCGCAGCTCGCCACCGTACAGCGCCACGTCCAGCCGGTGCAGCAGGTAGGGATCGTGATACGCCGCACGGCCGAGCATCGCCCCGTCCACCCGCGCCAGTTGCGCCTGCACCTGCTCGAGGCTGGCGATGCCGCCGTTGACCAGCACCTGCAGGTCCGGGCGCTCGGACTTCAATCGCCAGGCCCACTCGTAGCGCAGCGGCGGAACCTCGCGGTTCTCCTTCGGCGACAGCCCTTGCAGCCAGGCGTTGCGCGCATGGACGACGAAGCTGCCGCAGCCGGCCGCGGCCACGGTGTCGACGAAGGTGCGGAAGCGATCGTAGTCGTGCTCCTCGTCCACGCCCAGGCGGCACTTCACCGTGACCGGCACGCGCACCGCCGCAGCCATCGCCGCCACGCAATCGGCCACCAGCGCGGGTTCCTTCATCAGGCAGGCGCCGAACCGGCCAGCCTGCACGCGGTCGGAAGGGCAGCCGCAGTTGAGGTTGATCTCGTCGTAGCCCCACTCCGCCCCGATCCGCGCCGCCCGCGCCAGCAGTGCCGGCTCGCTGCCGCCCAGTTGCAGCGCGACGGGGTGCTCGACCGGATCGAAGCCGAGCAGGCGTTCGCGGTCGCCCAGGACCACGGCGTTGGCATGGACCATTTCGGTATACAGCCGCGCATGCGGCGCCAGCAGCCGATGGAAGAACCGGCAGTGGCGGTCGGTCCAGTCCATCATCGGGGCCACGGCAATCATTTTTCCATTGTAATTCAATTGCTTATCCAATAAAATCATGTGCATAAATCGGGCGTGTGCACTCCCGTGTGCACTGGATTTCGCCCCGGTTCGCCCCTCTACGACGGCTCAGTGCACACATAGCGCACACGAAACATGGCGACGATCATCCGGCTGCGGTCGGGCCACTGGCGGGTCCAGGTCCGACGCAAACAATCGTATGTCAGCCAGACCTTACGCCGGATCGATCTTGGCGAATCCACGCTCGACGACCTTCGCCCACTTGGTCGACCTGCACGTCAATGACATGTGCGAGGTCGGCAAGGCGCCCCGCCGCTCCAAGCAGTTCACCCTCAACGCACTCAAGGACAAGCTCGGCAAGCTCAAGCTCAAGGACCTGACCCGCGAGCGACTGATCCAGTTCGGCAAGGATCGGGCGAAGGAAGGCGCCGGCCCGTCACGCTGAGCGCGGACTTCGGCTACCTCAAGCTGGTCCTCACGCACACCGCCACCGTGCACGGCATCGACGTCAAGGTCGAGCCCGTGGATCTGGCACGCGTCGCCCTCAAGCGCCCGGGCCTGATCGGCAAGTCACGCCAGCGCGACCGGCGCCCGACCGCGGACGAGATCAAGCGCCTGCTCGACCACTTCGACGGCAACCGCCGCCTGAGCATCCCGATGGGCCGCATCGTGCGCTTCGCCCGCATTGGCGTGCGCCGAGCCTGCGAGGTAGTCCGACAGAGCCGCCCGACGTGGTACTACACGGGTAGCCCGAACGCCCGCGCCAAATGCCCGGCCAGCCATTCGCACAAGAGACTGCGTTGGCCGGCACCCCGCCCATCAAAAAGTAGAGCCGGTCATCGCCGCAACGACACAGGAACGGCCGCGTCCGCCCCTGTTCGCTGCGCTCAAGGATTTCAACAATAGGAAGGGGATCGGACATTGTCGTACTCTAACGACTTGTCTCAAGTTTTCGGTAGAAGTCAAGCAAGACTGATCGGTGCGCGCGCACGAAGCCCTGCCCGCTGTAGCGTGGAACTCGTCGTCGTCAATCACTCAACCATCTTCCCTGATATCCAGGTGCGGCAGGCTGGCGACGATCTTCTGGGTTTCCAGGCTGACGGTCACGACCCGCTGGAACAGTTCAAGCGGATACTTCGGGTTGCCCATGGTTTCAATGGCCCAGTCGTTGGCGTCGTTGACGATGCCGCTGGTCTTGTCCACGCGCACGGCCTGGCGCTCCATCACCCAGTCCAGCGCGGCCTTGCCGTTGACCACGTAGTCCCACGCGGCTTCGGGAATGCCGGTGAGGGTGATCTTGCTGTTGTAGATCACGGTACCGCGGTCGTTGACCGACTTGCCGGTGTCCGGGTCCTTCTTCTTGGCGAACTTCATCTTCTCGACGCGGTAGTCGGCGTCGGTAAGTTGCCCCCTGGCCTCGATGGCGAGCGGGTACTTGTCCACCGTCTCGTAGTTCAGATGCAGGGCGGCGAGGTTGCGGCCAGCCTGGCTGAAGGCGCGGAAGTCTTCCGGCTTGCGCACGCGCGGGATGCGCGGCAGCTCCTTGCTCAGGTTGTCGGCGTAGCGCTCGCGGTAGTCGGGCGAATGCAGGAGGCCGTAGACATAGTAGAAGAGGTCTTCCTTGGTGATCGTCTCACTCGGGTAGGCAGACTGGAAGTGGGCGAGGCCGGCGTCGGTGATGGCATCGCGGCGGACAAGCTTCCCGTTCTCGGATTTGTCGGCGACGAACATGTCAGACTGTGCTGCGCCGCTCATGTCTCGTCCTCCTGCTCCTCGTAGAGGAACATCGGGAAGCACTGCGTGTCGCCCACCATGTGATTGTCCGGCAACATATCTGTCATTAGCACTGAGAAGCCCTTGGTGCCGCTGAGCGTCAGGCATATAGCTAGATTCCGCGGCTTCGCTTTCAGGCCGCCATCCGGTATGCTCGCTGCTCGCTGCTCGCTGCTCGCTGCTCGCTGCTCGCTGCTCGCTGCTCGCTGCTCGCTGCTCGCTGCTCGCTGCTCGCTGCTCGCTGCTATTGCTGCATTTCCGTCCTCATACAGCGATTGTGGGAAACACTGTCCCTTCTCCATCGCATCATAATTCGGCAAGGCATCTGCCATCAGGACGGTAAAGTCCTTCTTGCTACCGCTACCCATGGCACAGATCGCCAGATTGTGTTCACCCGTGACAGGGAACACTTTCGGCATCTGATAGACTCTTTCGTTGAAACGCCGACTGAAATACACCCACTGCTTAGTGAAAGGCCGGTAGAGGCTAGGCGCCCGACAAGCCGTTTCGTACTCGAATGTACGGCCTTTCCCCAGCTCCTGTTTGAGGTTCGCAGTCCAACTGATCCGCGTGGCATCCGTATCGATGAATCCGTCCACCGATTGATCGCGGGTTATCTTCGACTGGCCATAAAATTCCTGATCGAAGCGCATTACTTCTGCGTTATAGAACCCAATCATGCTGGAGATGCTTTCGCCTAATCTGTCGAAGCTGGCGTTGTAGGCCCAGGCATCTCGCGCCGTCAGTACACCCTGTGAGAAGTTGTCGAACAACTTCACGCCACCGCCCTTCTTGTCGCCCAAGGCAATGAACTTGCCGAAGCTGTCCTCGCGCTGCCTCAGCCAATCACCATGCTCATCCGGCGTGATGGCTTGCCAATCAGGGATGCCAGCCACACTTGCGTATTTGGTAATTTTTTCCAACTTGTCTTCACGACTGAGGTAGTCACCGATGTCGCGAAATTGAATCTTCCCGTGCTGACTCACGTCCGGGTTCTTGACCAGCAGCGAGATAGCGATGGGCGCCCGGCTTCCACTGCCGAAAATCTTCCCTCCTTCCTTGCGAGAAAGCTCTCCGGAAGTACGTTGATTCCCACGCAGGTGAAAGACGTAGACGTTGGAAAATTCCTCAGCGAGACACTTGCGCAGACCATCCGCAGTGTTGGCTTCCAGCCAGCCGGCATTGGTGACAAAGCCCACAACCCCCGCATTTCCAACACGGTCGCTGGCCCAGCGGATGGCACGGATGTAGCTGTCGTATAACCCCTTGGACAAAGTGGCATTGGAGCGCGCTGCATAGGTGGAACGAATACGCGCATCGAGGGCGAGATACTCGACGTTGTCGTTATTGTCGTTCTCACTTTTCTGTCCAACTGAATATGGTGGATTCCCGACGATCACGCGAATGTCCAGCTTCTTCTGCCGCCTGCGCCGCTTGCTGTTGTCCACCAGAAGTTGGTCAACCAAATCCTCCTTCTCGTACATCTGGAAGGTATCGGTCAGGCAGATACCTTCAAAGGGCACGTAATCACCACCAACGATGCCGTGGTAGGTCGCCTCGATGTTGATGGCGGCGATGTAGTAGGCCAGCAGCACCAGCTCGTTGGCGTGGATTTCATGCCGATACTTGTGCTCCAGCTCCTCAGGCTTGATCAGGCCCGATTGCAGCAGCCGGGTGATGAAGGTGCCGGTACCGGTGAAGGGGTCGAGGATGTGTACGCCCTTGCTGCCGAGGGTCTGCCCGAATTCCTGCCGTAGCAGGTGGTCGACGCTGTGCAGGATGAAGTCCACCACTTCGACCGGGGTATAGACGATGCCTAGCCGCTCGGTCATCTTCGGAAAGGCGTTGCGGAAGAACTTGTCGTACAGCTCGACCACGATCTTCTGCTTGCCCGCCGCGCTGTCGATGTCTTCGGCGCGAAGCTTCACGCTGTCGTAGAACTCCTGCAGGGTGTCTGCTTCCTTTTCAAGATGCAGTTCGTCGAGCACGTCCAGCACGGCCTGCATGGCCCTGGACATGGGGTTGTGGCTGGCGAAACTGTAGTCGGCGAACAAGGCGTCGAACACCGGCCTGGTGATCAGGTGCTGGGCCAGCATCTCGACGATCTCGGCGTTGGAGACCTTGTCGTTGAGGTCGTCGCGCAGTTCGGCGGCAAAGGCGTCGAAGGCTTCGCGGGTGCGGGCTTGCGATGGGTCTTCGAGTAGGGCGCGGATGCGGTCGATGTGGGTCTGGGCGATGCGGGCGATGTCATTGGCCCAATCTTCCCAGTGATGGCGGTTGCCACACTTCTCCACCACCTTCGCGTACAGGGCACGCTCGACTTCACCGATCTCGAATTCGAACTCGCCCTGCACTTCCGCCTCGTAGCCAGACTGTGCCTCGCCGATGCCGAAGCTGCTCTTGGCCCTAGCGGCCTTGCGGGCATTACCGTCCATCAGGCGCGCGGCCTTGCGCTGGACGGTGTCGGCGATGGCGATGACTTCCATGCGGCTGCGGTCGGGGCCGACGAGGTCGAGCTTGTTAACCATGGCGTCGAAGCGGTCGTCGTGCGAGCGCAGCGCCTGCAGCACCTGCCAGACGACGGCGTAGGTGCGGTTGTCGTTGAGCGCTTCGTGCGGCTCGACGCCGGCGGGGATGACGACGGGCAGGACCACGTAACCGCGCTTCTTGCCTGGCGCGTTTCGCATGACGCGGCCGACCGACTGCACCACGTCCACCTGCGAGTTGCGCGGGGTGAGGAAGAGCACAGCATCAAGCGCGGGTACGTCCACGCCTTCGGACAGGCAGCGCACGTTGGACAGCACGCGGCAGGTGTCGGGCGGGGTGGGAGCCTTGAGCCAGTTGAGCTTGGCCTCCTTCTGGCCGGCGTTCATGCTGCCGTCGATGTGCTCGGCCTGACAGGTGAGGCGGGCGGCGTCCTCGATGTCTTCGGCGTCCTGGTACGCCTCGACTACCGCTTGGAACATGCCGGCGATTTCCTTGGAGCTGGTCTTGTGGGTCTTGCCGCCTTTGCCCGGCTCGATGACCTGGCAGAAGGCGACGGCGCGCTGCATCGGCGCGGGGCGTTCGCCGCCGTCCTCATGCATGCCCAGCTTGGCCAGAGCCTTCCAGCAGCCGACGATCTTGGCTGCGTCATCCACGCGTAGGCTGTTGTTCTCGTCCTTGAGTAGGGCCTGCAGGCGGCGATTGATGTGGCCTTCCTCCACCGCCAGCACGATGACCTTATAGTCCACTAGCAGGCCGCGCTTGACCGCCTCGGAGAAGGTGATAACGAACAGTTGCCTGCCGTACCAAGCTTCGTTGTCCATCGAGTACAGGGCGACGTTGTCGCGCTCGGCCACGGCCTTGGCGCTGTCCGCGTAGATGCGCGGGGTGGCGGTCATGTACAGGCGCTTGCCTGCGCGCAGGTAGGCGGCGTCGTGGACGCGGACGAAGGCGCTCTCGTCGTCGCCCTCGAAGGTGGCGCCGGTGGTGCGGTGGGCTTCGTCGCAGACGATGAGGTCGAAGTCGTCCAGCCCGTGTGAGTGCTGTGTGTCGTGCAGGACCTCGATGGAGTGGTAGGTGCTGAAGACGACGGTCATGTGGCTGGCGCCGTGGCGGGAAATGACGCCCTTCGCCAGCGCTTTCGCATCGGTGGTGGCGGGGTAGCGCAGCTCGTGGGCCAGGGTCTGGACGGCGTCGTCTTCCTTGCGGCCCTTCTTCTTGCCCACGTCGCTATCCGAGCACACAGCGAAGCTGTGCAGGGGGATGGCGCTTTCCTGCGTCCATTCGGTGAGGGTCTGCTGCAGCAGGGACAGGCTGGGCGCGAGGAACAGCACGCGGCCGCCCTTGCCGACCATGGCTTCGGCGATCTTGAGGCTGGTGAAGGTCTTGCCGGTGCCGCAGGCCATGATCAGCTTGCCGCGATCGGTGTCCTTGAGGCCGGCGGTGACGGCTTTGAGGGCGGATTCTTGGTGTGGGCGGAGCGATTTCTTCGCCTTCAGCGCGATTGTGGCGCTGGGCCGGTACTTCGCCCAGTCGATCTGGCTGGTTTCGAGGTCGTGCAGGGTGATCCTACTGACCGGGGGCTGCTGGTCGACGAGGGCGTTTTCGGCGTGCCCGGACCAGTGATCGGTGCTGCTGACGATGACGCGGTGGGCGAAGGGCTTGCGGCCGGAGGCGGTGAAGAAGCTGTCGATGTCCTTCTTCTGCAGCCGGTGGCCGGGGGCGTAGAACTTGCACTGGATGGCGTGGATGGCGCCGGTGTCGGCTTCCTCGGCGACCAGGTCGATGCCGTCGTCGCGGGCGCTGAAGCCATGGGCGGGCGCCCACTCGGCCCAGGTCCAGACCTGGCTGTAGAGGTCGCGGTAGGTGGCTTCGTTGCGCAGGTAGGCGAGGATCAGTTCTTCGAAGTAGGTGCCCTTTTCGCGCTCGGTCATTGAGGACTGGCGGAGGGTGTCGAGGAGTTGGGAAAGGGCTGCCACAGAGGAAGAGGTCCTGAATGCAAAGGCTTACGAGCGGTCGGAGGCGTCCAGCCGGCCAGTAAGCCCCTGTACTTCAAGGCATAGATCGCACCAGGACGCCCCCTCCACGATTCTAGGCGCTGACACGCATGACAGCGAGGTGCACCGGCAGCGTGGGAATAATACGCGAGCCAACACAATCCGCAAATAATTGAATTAAAACCACTTTATCTAATTGTCGGCCCAGTCCATCATCGGCGCAGCGGCAATATTTTTTCATCGTATTTCGTCACCCCTGAAGTATCCGCTTCAGCAGGCCATTGCGACGCGCGCACCTGAGCTGCGAGCCGCCGACGGCAACAGGCACTCCCGGATCCAGGCAC
>NZ_JACHGU010000013.1 GCF_014202435.1 Pseudoxanthomonas broegbernensis
CTGCACCCGGGGGGGGGCGCCTCCGGGGGGGCGCCGCCCCGGGGGGGGGCTGTCGGCCCCCCCCCGCGCGGCGCCCGGGTCCGGCGCCGGCCCCTCGCTAGTACGGGGGGGGGGGGGGCCCGGGGGCCCCCCACGCCCGCGCATGCGCAAAAACTCAGCCTGGCCGACCGGGTCGGCCGGCTCGAGGCCCAGGCCAACAACACCCAGGCCAACCAGGACCTGCTCCAGCAACTGGCCCAGTTGCGCAACGAGGTGCAGTCGCTGCGCGACACGGTCGAGCGCCTGCAGCACGAGAACCAGCAACTGCAGCAGCGCAGCCGCGACCAGTACCTGGACCTGGATGGACGCCTGAACCGCCTCGAAGGCGGCAACCTGCCGGCTCCGCCGGAAGCGCCCGCCGCGGGTGCGCCCTCGGCATCGCAGCCCGCCCCGGACACGGCATCGCCGCCGGCCGCCGCCGATGCGCCGCGCGTGCATGGCGACCCCGGCTCGCTGGCCCGCTCGGAGGACGAGCGCGCCGCCTACAACGCCGCGTTCGATGCGCTCAAGGACGGCCGCTACGACGAATCCGCGCAACTGTTCCAGGCCTTCCTGGACACGCATCCGGCCGGCATCTACGCGCCCAACGCGCTGTACTGGCTGGGCGAGAGCTACTACGTCACCGGCAACTACCGGCTGGCCGGGCAGCAGTTCGAATCGCTGATCGGCCGCTACCCGACCCACGACAAGGCGCCCGGCGCGCTGCTCAAGCTGGGCCTGGCCCAGTACGGCGACGGCCAGGTACGCCAGGCCGAGGGCACCCTGGAGGAGGTCGTCGGGCGTTTCCCCGGCACCGACGCCGCCCGCATCGCGGCCGACCGGCTGCAATCGATCCAGTTGGGCCAGTTGCGCTGACCGGCCTTGCCGCGCCGGCAGGCGGTCCCGCGCTCCAACCCGCCTTCCCCCAGGAGCGCCCCCTGGGCACGGAGTCGTTCGCGCGGAAGCGCCGCATGACGGTTCGTCGCGGCAGCGGTTGGGTCGCAATGCCTCTCTGTACGCGGTACCGGCGGGCGCCATCGCGCAAGGGAGCGGCTGCGGCGACGACTTCGCGGCCTTTCGCAGGGCGGCCTTGACCGCGATACCCTCCGCGCGGCACCGATAGGCCCCATCGCGCCCCAGGGCGCTCCCAAGCACGACCGCAATCTCCGGGGGCGCAATGCGCTCCCGCTCCGCAAGGTACGATTTCCCCATGGACGTTCCCGCGCCGCAGAACCGCCTGCGGCTGACCGAAATCTTCCTCTCGCTGCAGGGCGAGGCCGCCACCGCCGGCTGGCCCACGGTGTTCGTGCGCCTGACCGGCTGCCCCCTGCGTTGCCAGTATTGCGACACCGCCTACGCCTTCCACGGCGGGCAGTGGTGGGAGATCGAGGACATCCTGGCCGAGGTGGCCCGCTACGGCGTCCGTCACGTCTGCGTCACCGGCGGCGAGCCGCTGGCGCAGAAGCGCTGCCTGGAGCTGTTGCGGCGCCTGTGCGATGCCGGCCACGACGTCTCCCTGGAAACGTCCGGCGCGCTGGATATCGCCGGGGTGGACCCGCGCGTGTCGCGGGTGGTGGACCTGAAGACGCCGGGCTCGGCCGAAGTGGCCCGCAACCGGCTGGAGAACCTGCCGCTGCTGACCGCGCGCGACCAGGTCAAGTTCGTGCTGTGCGGCCGCGGCGACTACGAATGGGCCCGCGACATGGTGGCCGAGCATGGCCTGGCCGCGCGCTGCGACGTGCTGTTCTCGCCCAGCAAGAGCGAACTGGATCCGCGCGAGCTGGCCGACTGGATCGTCGCCGACCGCCTGCCGGTGCGCTTCCAGATGCAGTTGCACAAGATCCTCTGGAACGACGAGCCGGGTCGCTGAGCGTGCAGGTGCATTGCGGCGGTCTCGCCGATCCTGTCGCCGGCCGAAGCCGGCTCCTGCAGGAAGCCGTCGAACTGGACGGCGGTAGGGGCCGGGCGTAGCCGGCGACCGCGTAACGGGAACGGTCGTTATCCTCATGGTCCGCCGCCGATGCCGCCGAGGCGCCGGCAAGCGCCAGGACCTACAATGGCCTGCCCCGCACCGCAATGCCCCGCATGAAGAACGCCGTCGCCCTCGTATCCGGAGGCATGGACTCGGCCGTGGTCCTGGCCCTCGCCCGCGAAAGCGGCTATGCCGTGCACGCATTGAGCGTGCGCTACGGCCAGCGCCACACCTCCGAGCTGGATGCGGCCGACCGCGTCGCCCGCACGCTGGGCGCGGCATCGCACAAGACCGTGGACGTGGACCTGCGCAGCATCGGTGGCTCGGCCCTGACCGACGACATCGAGGTACCCGTTCATGCCGGCGATGCGCCGGAAGAGGCCGGCATCCCGGTGACCTACGTGCCGGCACGCAACACCATCATGCTGTCCCTCGCCCTGGGCTGGGCCGAGGTGCTGGGCGCGGCCGACATCTTCTGCGGCGTCAACGCGGTGGATTATTCCGGTTATCCGGATTGCCGCCCCGCGTTCGTCGAGGCCTTCGAGCGGTTGGCGAACCTGGCCACGAAGGCCGGCGTGGAGGGCGCGGGCATCCGCGTGCATGCGCCGCTGATGCGCATGGGCAAGGACGAGATCGTGCGCGAGGGCCTGCGCCTGGGCGTGGACTTCGGCCAGACCGTTTCCTGCTATCGCGCCGACGCGCAGGGCCGCGCCTGCGGCCGCTGCGACGCGTGCCGGCTGCGCGCCGCCGGCTTCGCCGCCGCCGGCGTGGCCGATCCCACGCGCTACGCGTAACCGATCATCCCGCCGCCGTGGCAGAGCCGGGTACGGCGGCGACCGCCGTGCCGGGACGCCGGCCATGGCGGGTGGCACGACCCCGTCGCCGACTGAAGTCGGCTCCCGCAGGAACGAAGCCGAATCGCGCGGTTGAAGGGACCGGTGTGGGAGAACGGATACCGCGCCGGCCGGCTTTCTCGGCCGCAGCCGCGACACGATCAGTTAAAATGCCCGACCGGCCGAGCGCCGGCACCCGTGGGCCGTTAGCTCAGTCGGTAGAGCATCGGACTTTTAATCCGCTGGTCGCTGGTTCGAATCCAGCACGGCCCACCAGCATGCGCGAAGGCTCGTGCCCGTCGCCAAGCCGCATCCGCAAAGGCGGGTCCGCAAGCCTCCTGGGCTAGGATGCTTCGGGGCATGCGACACGTCCCGGGCGGGCTTCTCCGCCCGACGGCCCGGCTACCGCCGCACGACATCCCTGAACAGGTTGCCCCGATGGCGGGCCATCCGGTTGAGGCGGCCCCGGTGCGGGCGCATATTCGCCCACTCCCGCCACGAATGCCTGGTTCCCTCCGCAGCACCCGCGTGTCTCGGCCGTTGCGACCGCCCGGACCCAGGCTGCGGCTTTCCATGCTGGTCATGCCGATGCCCATCCATGCCTTCCATCCCGCCGTCGCCCGCTGGTTCGGTGGCGCCTTTCCCGCGCCCACCGCGGCCCAGGCCGCGGCGTGGCCGGCGATCATGGCCGGGCGCAACACGCTGGTGGCCGCGCCGACCGGTTCGGGCAAGACCCTGACCGCGTTCCTGGCGGCGATCGACGCGCTGGTGCGCGAGGGGCTGGCCAATGGCGGCGAGCTGCCCGACCGCACCAGCGTCGTGTACGTGTCTCCGCTGAAGGCGCTGTCCAACGACATTGCGTTGAACCTGGAGGCGCCGTTGGCCGGCATCCGCGCCGCGCTGGCCGGACTGGACCTGCCGGAGGTGGATATCCGCGCCGCGGTGCGCACCGGCGACACGCCGCAGTCCGAGCGCGCGCAGGTGCGCAAGAAGCCGCCGCACATCCTGGTCACCACGCCCGAGTCGCTGTACGTGCTGCTCGGCTCGGCCTCGGGCCGGACCATGCTGAGCGGCGTGCGCAGCGTGATCGTCGACGAGATCCACGCCCTGGCCGACGACAAGCGCGGCAGCCACCTGGCGCTGTCGCTGGAGCGGCTGGAGGCGCTGTGCGGGCGGCCGCTGGTGCGCATCGGCCTGTCGGCCACGCAGAAGCCGGTGGAAGAGGTGGCGCGCTTCCTGGTCGGCGCCGCCAACGTCTATCCCACGCGCATGGACCTGCCCGGCTGGCCGGGAAACGACCCGCTGGCGGGAAGCGATGCGGTACTCGGCGGCACCGCCACCCAAGAGGTACCCGACTGCGCCATCGTCGACATCGGCTACGCCAAGCGGCGCGACCTGGCCCTGGAACTGCCGCCCACGCCGCTGTCGGCGGTGATGTCCAACGACCAGTGGGAGCAGGTCTACGCGCGGCTGGCCGAGCTGGTGCGCGCGCACCGGACCACGCTGGTGTTCGTCAACACCCGGCGCATGGCCGAGCGTGCCGCCTTCCACCTGGGCGAACTGCTCGGCCGCGAACAGGTGGCTACCCATCACGGCAGCCTGTCCAAGGAGCTGCGGCTGGAGGCCGAGCAGAAGCTCAAGCGCGGCCAGTTGCAGGCGCTGGTGGCCACCGCCTCGCTGGAGCTGGGCCTGGACATCGGCGACGTCGACCTGGTCTGCCAGCTCGGTTCGCCGCGCTCCATCGCCGCCTTCCTGCAGCGTGCCGGGCGCTCGGGCCACCATGTCGGCGGCGTGCCCAAGGCGCGGCTGTTCCCGCAGACCCGCGACGAGCTGGTCGAGTGCGCCGCGCTGTTGGACTGCGTGCGCCGCGGCGAGCTGGATGCGCTGCGAATCCTGCCGGCGCCGCTGGACGTGCTGGCCCAGCAGATCGTGGCCGAGGTCGCGGCGACCGAATGGGACGAGGACGCACTGTACGACTGGCTGCGCCGCGCCTGGCCGTACGCCAAGCTGGAGCGCGGCCGGTTCGACGACGTGGTCAAGATGCTGGCCGACGGCTTCAGCGACCGTCGCGGGCCGCGCGCCGGCTGGCTGCACCGCGATGCCGTGAACCGGCGCCTACGCGGGCGCCAGGGCGCGCGCATGGTGGCCACCATGTCCGGCGGCACCATCCCCGAGACCGGCGACTACGCGGTGGTGCTGGAGCCGCAGTCGACCTTCATCGGCAGCGTCAACGAGGATTTCGCCGTGGAGAGCATGGCCGGCGACATCTTCCAGTTGGGCAACGCCAGCTACCGAATCCTGCGGGTGGAGCCGGGCCGGGTACGGGTGGAGGACGCGCAGGGGATGCCGCCGAGCATCCCGTTCTGGCTGGGCGAGGCGCCGGGCCGCAGCGACGAGCTGTCTTTCGGCGTGTCGCGGCTGCGCCAGGAACTGGCCTCGCGGATGGACGGGCTGCGGGTGGCGCCGGTGGAGCGGGCCGCGCAACCCTCTGCCCTGGACGACAGGCAGGAAGCCGCGGCGGGCGTCGCCGCATCGGAATCCGAGGTTCTGTCGTCCGTGCCGGGTGGGCGGAGCGATGCGCGGGACGATGACGATGGAAGCGCGCGGCAGGCGGCCCCGCTTCCGGACGACGACGGCCTGGTGCCGGCCGGCCTTCCTCCCGATGGCGATGCGCCGCTGCGCCTGGCCGGCACCGAAGGCGCGATGGAATGGCTGCACGAGGCGGTCGGCCTGGACGCCCCCGCCGCCCGGCAACTGGTCGACTACCTGGGCGCCACCGTCATTGTCCTGGGCGCGATGCCGACCCAGCGGCGCATCGTGCTGGAGCGCTTCTTCGACGAGACCGGCTCCACCCACTTGCTGATCCACAGCCCCTACGGCAGCCGGCTCAACCGCGCCTGGGGCCTGGCCCTGCGCAAGCGCTTCTGCCGCCAGTTCAACTTCGAGCTGCAGGCCGCGGCCACCGAGGACGCGATCGTGCTGTCGCTGTCCACCAGCCACAGCTTCCCGCTGATCGAGGTGTCCAGGTACCTGCATTCCTCGTCCGCGCAGGACGTGCTGGTGCAGGCGCTGCTGGATGCACCGCTGTTCCCGGTGCGCTGGCGCTGGAACGCGACCACCGCGCTGGCGCTGCCGCGCTTCGTCGGCGGCAAGAAGGTGCCGCCGCAACTGCAGCGGATGAAGTCCGAGGATTTGCTGGCCACCGTGTTCCCGGACCAGGTCGCCTGCCTGGAGAACATCGTCGGCGAGCGCCAGGTGCCCGACCACCCACTGGTCGCGCAGACCCTGGACGATTGCCTGCACGAGGCGATGGACGCCGAGGGCTGGCTGGAGGTGCTGCGCGGGCTGGAATCGGGCGCCATCCAGGTGCTCGCCCGCGATCTCACCGCGCCCTCGCCGCTGGCGGCCGAGGCGCTCAACGCGCGGCCCTATGCCTTCCTCGACGATGCGCCGCTGGAGGAGCGCCGCACCCAGGCGGTGCAGACCCGCCGCTATGCCGACCCGCAGTCGGCCACCGACCTGGGCCGGCTGGACGGCGAGGCGGTGCGGCGCGTGCGCGAAGAGGCCTGGCCGCGGCCGCGCAACGCCGACGAGATGCACGAGGCGCTGACCGGGCTGGGCTTCGTCACCGCCGCCGAGGCCGCGCGCGACCCCGCCTGGGAACCGTTGCTGCAGCGGCTTGCGCGCGACGCCCGCGCCACCCGCGTGAGCGCCGCCGGCCGCCAGGGGTGGGTGGCTGCCGAACGCCTGCCGCAGATGCTGGCGCTGCATCCGTCCGCGCTGCTGCAGCCGGGCGTCGCGGTGCCGGAGGAATTCGCGGCGGTCCAATGGAGCGCCGAGGCCGCGGCGACCGCGCTGCTGCGCTCGCGCCTGACCGGCCTGGGGCCGGTGACCGCCGCTGCGCTGGCCGACGGCCTGGGCATCGCGCCGCTGGCGGCGGACATGGCCCTGCTCGCGCTGCAGTCGCAGGGCTATGCGATGCAGGGCAGGTTCTCGCCGGACGCCGCCGGCGGCGACCCGGAATGGTGCGAACGCCACCTGCTGGCGCGCATTCACCGCTACACCCTCAAGCGCCTGCGCCGCGAGATCGAGCCGGTGGCGCCGCGCGACTTCATGCGCTTCCTGTTCGACTGGCAGCGCACCGCGGAGGACGCGCGGGTGAGCGGGCCGGAAGCGCTGGCCGGCGTGCTGGCCCAACTGGAAGGTTACGAGGCGCCGGCCGCGGCCTGGGAAGGGGAGTTGCTGCCGGCGCGCGTGCGCGACTACTCCATCGGCTGGCTGGACGACCTGTGCACCGCGGGGCGGACGCTATGGACGCGGCTGCGCGCCTCCGAGGCCGAGCCCGGCGCGGCGCGCGCCGGGACCTCGCTGCGCGGCACGCCGGTACTGCTGCTGCCGCGTCGCAGCGCGCCGCACTGGACCGCGCTGGCGCCGCCGCAGGCCGACGGCGCGGCGCTGTCCTCGCGCGCGCAGAAGCTGGCCGATTTCCTCGCCGCGCACGGCGCCTCGTTCTTCGACGAGATGATCGCCGGCACGCGCCTGCTGCGAACCGAACTGGAGGATGCGCTGGCCGAACTGGTCGCCCGCGGCCGGGTGCATTGCGACAGCTTCGCCGGCCTTCGCGCGCTGCTGGTGCCGGCGTCGAAGCGGCCGAGCCCGGGCCAGGGCCGCCGCCGCGCCGCGCTGTTCGGGATCGAGGATGCCGGGCGCTGGACGCTGGTGCGACGGACGCCGCCGTCCCCCGTCGGTGACACCGGGGATGCGGGCGATGCTATCCAGGGCGTGGCCGACGTTGGCGCAAGCGCGCAGGCCGGCGCTCCGGCCCGGGCCGTGGCCGCTTCCTCCCCGCGCCGCGCCGCAGCGGCCATGCGCCCCGCCCGGGCGCACAAGCCGGATCCGGAGGCGGTGGAGCACGTCGCCCGGGTCCTGCTGCGTCGCTATGGCGTGGTCTGCTGGCGGGTACTGGAGCGCGAGGCGGCCTGGTTGCCGCCCTGGCGCGAACTGCTGCGCGTCTACCGCCGGCTGGAAGCGCGCGGCGAGGTGCGCGGCGGGCGGTTCATCGATGGCCTGTCCGGCGAGCAGTTCGCCCTGCCGGAGGCCATCGGCCTCTTGCGCAAGGCCCGGCAGAAGCCGATGGACGGCAGCCTGGTCTGCGTCAGCGCGCTGGATCCGTTGAACCTGTCCGGCACGGTGATCGTCGGCGACAAGGTGCCGCGCATCGCCGGCGCACGGGTGCTTTACCGCGACGGCATGCCGCTGGCTTCGCTGGTGGCCGGCGAGGTCCGGGCGATGGCCGAGCTGTCGCCGGCCGAGGAGGGTGCCGTGCGCCGTGCGCTGCTGCGCGAGCCGGCAGCCGGCGCCGAGGCGTTGCTGGCCCGCCTCCATGCCGGTGCCGTGCCGTAGCCGGGCAGGCGGGCGATGGCGGTGCCCGTTATGTACGGGGGCGTCCTGCGTCGCCGGCTGAAACCGGCGCCTACGCGCCGGCGGCCTGCGCGTCAGCCTTGCTCGCGCACGATCTCCAGCACCGCCTCGCCGTAGCGGCCCAGCTTGCTGCCGCCGATGCCGCCCACCCGGGTCAGCTCGCTCAGGGAGGCGGGACGCAACTGGGCGATGTCGCGCAGGGTGCGGTCGTGGAAGATCACGTAGGCCGGCACGTTCTGCTCGCGCGCCAACTGGCCGCGCCAGGCGCGCAGGGCGTCGAACAGCGGACGGTCGCCGGCGTCCACGTGCAGGGTGCTCTCGCTGCGGCGCTCGCCGCCGCCGCGGCCAGGTGTGCGCGCCGGTTCCTCGCGCAGGTGCACCGCCTGTTCGCCGCGCAGTACCGGCCTGGCGGCCGCGCCCAGGCGCAGGCCGCCATGGCCTTCGGCATCCACTTCCAGCAATCCGGCCACGACCAGTTGCCGGAACACGCTGCGCCAGGCGCCGGCGTCCAGCTCGCCGCCGATGCCGTAGGTGGACAGCTCGTGGTGGCGGAACTGGCGCACCTTCTCGGTGTCGGCGCCGCGCAGCACGTCGATCAGGTGCGCGGCGCCGAAGCGCTGGCCGGTGCGGTACACGCAGCTCAGCGCCTTGCGCGCGGCCTCGGTGGCGTCCCAGGTACGCACCGGCTGCAGGCAGTTGTCACAGTTGCCGCAGATGCTCCCGGCGCCGTCCGTGGCCGGTGCGTAGGTCTCGCCGAACGCCGCCAGCAGCGCCTGGCGCCGGCACTGCGCCGATTCGCAGTAGCCCAGCAACTGGTCCAGCTTGCGCCGCTCCAGCCGCTTGCGCTCCTCGCCGGCCTCGCCTTGCTCGATCATCTGCCGCAGCAGCACCACGTCGCCCAGGCCGTAGCCCATCCAGGCCTCGGCCGGCTCGCCGTCGCGGCCGGCGCGGCCGGTCTCCTGGTAGTAGCCCTCGATCGACTTGGGCAGGTCCATGTGCGCGACGAAGCGCACGTCGGGCTTGTCGATGCCCATGCCGAAGGCGATGGTCGCGCACATCACGATGCCGTCCTCGCGCAGGAAGCGGCGCTGGTTCTGCGCACGCACCTGCGCCGGCAGGCCGGCGTGGTAGGGCAGGGCGGAGATGCCGCGGCCGGCGAGGAACTGCGCCGTTTCCTCCACCTTGCGCCGCGACAGGCAATAGACGATGCCCGACTCGCCGGCGTGCCCGGCCAGGAAGTCGAGCAGTTGCCGGCGCGGGTTGTCCTTGTGCGCCACCGAGTAACGGATGTTGGGCCGGTCGAAGGAACTGAGGAAGCACTGCGCGTCCTCCAGCGCCAGGCGCTCGGCGATCTCGCGGCGGGTGGGCGGATCGGCGGTGGCGGTGAGGGCGATGCGCGGCACCTGCGGCCAGCGCTCATGGAGTACGGCCAGCTCGCGGTACTCGGGGCGGAAGTCGTGGCCCCACTGGGAGACGCAGTGGGCCTCGTCGATCGCGAACAGGGCGATCGGGCTGCGTTCCAGCAGGTCGAGGAAGCGCGGGGTGAGCAGGCGCTCGGGGGCGACGTAGAGCAGGTCGAGGCTGCCGTCGAGCAGGTCGCGCTCGACCTGGCGCGCCTCGGCGGCGTCCAGGGTGGAGTTGAGGTAGGCCGCGCGCACGCCGAGCTGGCGCAGGGCCTCGACCTGGTCCTGCATCAGTGCGATCAGCGGCGAGACCACCAGGCCGGTGCCGGCGCGCAGCAGCGAGGGAATCTGGTAGCACAGCGACTTGCCGCCGCCGGTGGGCATCAGCACCAGGGCGTCGTGGCCGCCGGCGACGTGCTCGACGATGGCCTGCTGCTGGCCGCGGAAGGCGTCGTAGCCGAACACCCGGCGCAGCAGCGCGGTGGCGTCGGGAGGGGGGGCGTGGGCGGCGATGCCGTGTCCGGCGGCGTCGTGGAGTCGTTCCTGCATGCGGTAAAGGATACCGTTCGGGATCGCCGGTCGCCCGCGGGCGGCGATGGCGGGAGGAGGAAGAGGCCGTGCCTTGCGGTAGGAACATGGCCGTAACCGGCGTCGGCCGGGCGCGCGGCCATCGCCATCGCCGCCGCGCCACGCTAGAGTCTCGCGCATGGATGAACCGCTTCGACCGATCGACCAGTTGCTCCGGATCATGGCCCGCCTGCGCGACCCGCAGGGCGGCTGCCCGTGGGACCTGGAGCAGGACTTCTCCACCATCGCGCCGTACACCATCGAGGAAGCCTACGAGGTCGCCGACGCGATCGACCGCAACGACCTGGATGCGCTGAAGGACGAACTGGGCGACCTGCTGCTGCAGGTGGTGTTCCATGCGCAGATGGCGCAGGAGCGCGGTGCGTTCGGCTTCGACGAGGTGGCCGCGGCCATCGGCGCGAAGATGGTGCGCCGGCATCCACACGTGTTCGGCGATGCCCGCTTCGCCGATGCGCAGGAGCAGACCGTGGCCTGGGAGGCGATCAAGCGCGCCGAGCGCGCCGCCGCCGGCGACGCGGACCGCTCGGCGCTGGCCGGCGTGGCCCGCGGCCTGCCGGAATGGCAGCGCGCGACGAAGCTGCAGTCGCGCGCGGCGCGCGCCGGCTTCGACTGGCCGGGGCCGGAGCCGGTGCTGGCCAAGCTGCAGGAGGAACTGGAAGAGGTGCGCGCCGAGTTCGCCCGCGGCGAGGTGGCCGACAACCACGCGCGCCTGCAGGACGAGATCGGCGACCTGCTGTTCGTGTGCGCCAACCTCGCCCGCCACGCCAAGGTGGACGTGGGCGCGGCGCTGCGCCAGGCCAACCTGAAGTTCGAGCGGCGCTTCCGGGCCATGGAGCGGCTGGCCGAGGCCGATGGCACGCCGTTGCCGTCGCTGGACCTGCCGCGCCAGGATGCGTACTGGGAGCGCGCCAAGCGCCTGGAACGCGGCCAGGCGGACTGAGCGGATGGTCACCTTCCTGCTGTTCCTGGTCACCGCGCTGGCCGAGATCGCCGGCTGCTGGCTGGTGTGGTCGTGGCTGCGCGACGGCGGTGGCGCCTGGCTGCTGCTGCCGGCCGCGGCCAGCCTGGCGCTGTTCGCCTGGCTGCTGACCCTGCATCCCACCGCCGCCGGCCGCGTGTATGCGGCCTATGGCGGGGTGTACATCGCCGTGGCCCTGTTCTGGCTGTGGGGCGTGGACGGGGTGCGCCCGAGCCGCTGGGACCTGTTCGGCGCGGCGCTGTGCCTGGCCGGGATGGCGGTGATCATGTTCGCCCCTCGCCAGGGCTGATGCGAATCGGGCACCGCGCCACTTCCCGCGCCGGTGCCGGCTGCTATGGTGGGGACGGTCGTGCTACCGGGAGGCGTGCGATGCGCCGGTTCGCCAGTTTCCGCCAGTTCTATCCGTTCTACCTGGACGAACACCGCAACCGCACCTCGCGCCGGCTGCACTTCATCGGCAGTTGCGGCGTGCTCGCATTGCTGGCGGTGGCCGCCCTGCAGCGCAACGCCTGGTGGCTGCTGGCGGCCCTGGCGTGCGGCTACGGCTTCGCCTGGGTGGGGCATTTCTTCTTCGAGAAGAACCGGCCGGCGACCTTCCGCCACCCGTTCTACTCGTTCATGGGCGACTGGGTGATGTTCAAGGACATCCTCACCGGGCGCATCCGCTTCTGAAGGCGCGCGGCGCGGTCAGCGCACCGGGGCGCCGCCGTCGTGGAACATGAGGAACGCGGCGCCCGCGATCAGCACGAACGCGGCGTAGTGGTTCCACTTCAGCGGCTGGCCCAGGTACCAGGCCGAGAAGCCGGCGAACACCACCAGGGTGACGATCTCCTGGATGGTCTTGAGCTGGACCACCGAGTAGACCGCGCTGCCCATGCGGTTGGCCGGCACCATCAGCCCGTACTCGAAGAAGGCGATGCCCCAACTGACCAGGATCGCCATGAACAGCGGCGCGCTCTTGTGCTTCAGGTGCCCGTACCAGGCGAAGGTCATGAACACGTTGCTGGCCAGCAGCAACAGCACCGGCGCCAGGTGGCCGGACAGGGACAGGGCAGGCATGGCGCAGCGCCGTGGGGAGGGGAGCGCAGCATACGGCAGGGCCACCACGGCCGCCGGGTCGATCCGCGCGCCCCGTAGCAGCGCCCTTGGCGCGACCGCCATCCCCCGCGCGGGGGCATCCGCGCCGACCCTGGAACGGTAGCGGAAAGCATCCTATTTCCCATCCCTTCGGTTTTTGCCGAAAGGATGGGGATCAAGCCGCTACAGGAAAGCGCGCAACGCCAGGGCGGGTGGCGTGCGCAGGATGCGGCGGCTGCCCGACCAGCCGGCCAGCACGCTCAGGGCGACGCCTCCCGCGCCACCGGCCAGCAGCGCCGGCCAGGGCGGGACCAGGGCCAGTTCGAACAACTGCCGCGACACCACGACGCCGATGATCGCCGCCGCCGCCACCGCCAGGATGGCCGCCAGCAGGCCCAGGGCGCCGAACTCCACCAGCACCGCGCCGCGAAGCTGGCCATGGCGCGCGCCCAGGGTGCGCAGCACCGCGCTGTCGTAGCGGCGCTCGCCGGCGGTGGCCTGCAGCGCGGCCAACAGCACCAGCACCCCGGCGGCCAGGCTGAAGCCCATCACCAGTTGCACCGCCTGGCTCACCCGCTCGATCACTTCGCGCACGCGCTGCAGGATCGCGTCGATCTCCAGCACCGACACGTTGGGGAACTCCCGCGCCAGCGGCGCCAGCAGCGCGGTCCTGCCCGAGGGCAGGTGGAAGGCGGAGATCAGGTTGTACGGCGCATCGCCCACCGCACCGGCGTTGAGCAGCAGGAAGAAGTTGACCCGGAACGAATCCCAGTCGGCCTTGCGCAGGCTGGTGACGGTGAAGCTGCGCTCCTGCTCGCCCAGTTGCAGGGTCACCGTGTCGCCCAGCGCCAGCCCGTAGCGCTGCGCCCATCCCTCCTCGACCGAGGCCTCGGCCGCGGCGCTGCCCGGTTCCCAGAAGCGGCCGGCGGTCAGCGCGTTGGCCGGCGGAAAGGTATGCCGCCAGGAGAAGTTGACCGGGCGGTTGGCATCGTCGTCGTCGTCGGTATCGCGCTGCCGGTGCTGCGGCGGCCGGCCGTTGATCGCCAGCAGGCGGCCGGTGCCGAACGGCTGCAGGTCCGGTTCGGCCACGCCTAGGCCGCGCAGGGTGCGGTCCACCGCCTCGGCCTGGTCGCGCTGCACGTTGAGCAGGAAGTGGTTGGGCGTGTCCGCAGGCAGGCGGTCGCGCCACTGGCCGAGCAGGCCGGGGCCGATCACCGCCAGCAGCAGCAGCGCGCACAGCGACAGCGAAAGGCCGACCAGTTGCACCACCGCCAGCCCGCGGCGCCGGGTCAGTGCGGCCAGGCCCAGCTTCCACGGCCCGCGCAGGCGCCGCTGCACTCGGCGCAATCCCCACAGCAGCGCCGTGCCGGCCGCGGCGGCCAGCAGCGCCAGCGCGCCCAGCCCGCCCAGCACCCAGGCGGCCAGCGGCAGGTCGCCGGTGGCGTACACGGCAAGCGCCACGGTGGCCGCCAGCGCCGCGGCGTAGGCCAGCAGCGAGGCCGGCGGCAGCGCGGAGAAGCTGCGGTTGAGCACCCGCATCGGCGGCACCCCGCGCAGGCGCAGCAGCGGCGGCAGGCCGAAGCCGAGCAACAGCAGCAGGCCGATGCCGGCGCCGCTGAGCATCGGTGCGGCCTGCGGCAGCGGCAGCCGCGCCGGGATCAGGTTGCCCAGCGCCTCCACCAGCGCCATCTGGGTGAGCATGCCGATGCCTATCCCCAGCGCGCACGCCGGGATGGCCAGCAGCAGCAACTGCAATGCCAGCGCCGAGAGGATGTCGCGCTGGCGCGCGCCCAGGCAGCGCAGCACCGCCACCGTGTCGATCCGGCCCAGGGCGAAGCGGTTGGCCGCCAGCGCGGTGGCCACGCCGGCCAGCAGCACCGCCAGCAGCGCGGCCAGGGCGAGGAAGCGCCCGGCGCGGTCGAAGGCGGCGCGCAGGCCCTGCTGCGCGTCCTCGATGCTCACCAGGCGCAGGCCGCCGTCCAGTTGCGGCCGCAGCCACTGGCGGAAATCGGCGATGGCGTCGCCCGGGCCGGCGAACATCAGCCGGTAGGAGGCGCGGCTGCCGGGGCCGAGCAGGCCGGCAGCGTCGATGTCGGCACGGTTGACGATCAGCGCCGGGGCCATCTCCATCAGCCCGCCCGAGGCGTCCGGCTCGGCCAGCAGCACCCGAGCGATGCGCACGTGGCCGCTGCCGAACTCGATCCGTTCGCCCACCGTCGCGCCCAGCGCTTCCAGGATGCGCGGGTCGGCGTAGGCCTGGCCCGGCGGCGGTGCGCGCGCCGCCTCGGGGGCCAGGCCGTTGGCGTCGCGGGCCACGCGCAACTGCCCGCGCAGCGGATAGCCCGCGTCCACGCCTTTCACCGTGGCCATCTGGCTGGCGTCGCCATGGAACAGCACGCTCGGGAAGCCGACCATGCGCGCGCTGCGCAGGCCGCGGCGGCCGGCTTCCTCGGCGAACGCTGCCGGCGGGTCCTCGCGCCCGCGCACGCCCAGGTCGCCGCCGATCGCTTCGGCCGCGCTGGCGCCCAGGGCCAGCGTCACCCGGTCGACCAGGGTGCCGACCGCGGTCATCACGGCCACGCCCAGCACCAGCGCGGCGAATACCGTCAGCAGGTCGCCGGCCAGGAATTCGCGGCGCAGCGAGCGCGCGGCGTGACGCAGCGGATTCATGCCGCATCCCCGGCATCGGCGCCGGCAGGGCCGACCGGATGCAGGCGGCCGCCGTCGAGGCGGTACACGTGCCGGCAGCGCCGGGCCAGCGCCAGGTCGTGGGTCACCAGCACCAGGGTGGTCCCGCTGCGGTGGTTGAGATCGAACAGCAACTGGCTCACGTGCTG
This sequence comes from Pseudoxanthomonas broegbernensis, assembly GCF_014202435.1. Classification (GTDB taxonomy): domain Bacteria; phylum Pseudomonadota; class Gammaproteobacteria; order Xanthomonadales; family Xanthomonadaceae; genus Pseudoxanthomonas; species Pseudoxanthomonas broegbernensis. Next base: position 15,129 of record NZ_JACHGU010000013.1, read on the forward strand.
GCCGGTGGCCTGGTCCAGGTTGCCGGTGGGCTCGTCGGCGAACAGGATGCGCGGCTGGCCGACGAAGGCGCGGGCCAGGGCCACGCGCTGCTGCTCGCCGCCGGACAACTGCCGCGGGTAGTGCCTGCGCCGCTGCGTCAGCCCCACCGCCTCCAGCGCCTCGCGCACGCGCGCGGCATCCTCGCGCCCGGCCAGCTCCAGCGGCAGGGCCACGTTCTCCTCGGCGGTGAGCGAGGGCAGCAGGTGGAAACTCTGGAACACGAAGCCCACCGCGCGCGCGCGCAGCGCCGCGCGGCGTTCCTCGTCCATGCCATCCAGGCGCTGCCCGGCCAGGGTGATGGAGCCGCGCGAGGGCAGGTCCAGCCCGGCCAGCAACCCGAGCAGGGTGGTCTTGCCCGAGCCGGACGCGCCCACGATGGCCACGCTCTCGCCTTCATCGACGGTCAAGTCGACGCCGTCGAGAATCCGGACTTCGCCTTCCGGCCCGGCGGCGGACTTGCCGACGCCTCGCACCTCGATGGCCGGCGTGGCGGTGGTGCTGGGAACGGATGCGGTCAAGGTATCGATGGGAGGCTCCGGAATGCGGATGGTCGGAATGGCTTGGATGGACACGGACGGCGGGGGAGCGCGCCGCCCCGGTGGCAGGCGACGGGTATTCGTGCCGGCGTGGCTGCTGCTGGCGGCCTGCCTGCTGGCCCCGGCGCTGGCCTGCGCCCAGGGCCCGGCCGGCGCGGCATCCGGCGAGGCGATACTCGTCGTCGGCGACAGCCTCAGCGCCGAGCACAACATACCCGCAGGCTCGGGCTGGGTCAGCCTCCTGCAGCGGCGCATGCGGCGCGAACTCGCCTCGCCGCCCGCGGTGGTCAACGCCAGCATCAGCGGCGAGACCACGGCCGGCGCCCTGACCCGCCTGCCCGGGCTGCTGCGGGCGCACCGGCCCTCGGTGCTGGTGATCGAACTGGGCGGCAACGACGCACTGCGCGGCCTCACTCCGGCGCAGTTGCGCGACAACCTGGAGAAGATGATCGTACTCGGCCAGGGCGCCGGTGCGCGCGTACTGCTGCTGGGCATCGACGTGCCGCCCAACTATGGCCCGGCCTACCGCCAGCGGCTGCGCCGCACCTACGAGGAACTGTCCGCCGCCCACGGCGTGGCGCTGGTGCCGTTCTTCCTGGAAGGCGTGGCCCTGCAGCCGGGCCTGATGCAGGCCGATGGCCTGCACCCCACCCAGGCGGCCCAGCCGCGCCTGCTCGACAACGTCTGGCCGGCTCTCAAGCCGCTGCTGTAGGCGCGGTGCGACCGGTGCCCGCCATGCCTGCACGACGACCGTTCCGCCATCCGGTCTTGTCGCCGGCCGAAGCCGGCTCCTGCGGTTGAGCGCGGCCGCATCCTCTGCCATCGCCGGCGGTCTGGAGGCCCGCCCCTCTTGGCCTTCACGCGCCATCCACCCTGGCTCCGGCATGTTTCACAAACCTGAAAACACCACGGAGCGGGCGTCATGCGGCAGGGCAAAGAAACTTCCGGGCTGGTGCTGGTGGTCGAGGACAACCGCAACATCTCCGAGATGATCGGCGAGTACCTGGAGAGCCGCGGCTTCGAGGTCGACTACGCTGCCGATGGCCTGGACGGCTATCGCCTGGCCGCCGAGAACAGCTACGACGCCGTCGTGCTGGACCTGATGCTGCCGCGCCTGGACGGCATCGAGGTCTGCCGCCGCCTGCGCAGCGACGCGCGCAAGTCCACCCCGGTGCTGATGCTGACCGCGCGCGACACCCTGGACGACAAGCTTACCGGCCTCGGCCACGGCGCCGACGACTATCTCACCAAGCCCTTCGCGATCCAGGAGCTGGAGGCGCGCCTGCGCGCGCTGATCCGCCGCGAACGCCGCCAGGTGGGTTCGGAAGTGCTGACCGTGGCCGACCTCGTGCTGGACCCGGTGAGCATGCGGGTGACCCGGGGCGGCACCGAGCTGCAGCTCTCGCCGATCGGCCTGAAGCTGCTGACCATCCTGATGCGCGAGTCGCCGCGGGTGGTCAGCCGCCAGGAGATCGAGCGCGAGATCTGGGGCAACAGCCTGCCCGACTCGGATACACTGCGCAGCCACTTGTACAACCTGCGCAAGGTGATCGACAAGCCGTTCGATCGGCCGCTGCTGCACACGGTGCAGAGCGCCGGCTACCGGGTGGCCGATATCGGCCAGCCCGTCGCCGCCAACTGATTGCGTATCCGTAACGGGGGGAGGGGGAATGGCGGTGATCACCGCCGCGAGGGGGTGTCGCGACGCATTGCCGGCAATCACGGTGCGGCGATGCGCGCATGCCTACACTCGGTGCACCCTGCGCTGACTCTGCACGATGCCCCACGGCCTGCCCCGCAAGATCCGGATCGCCTTCATCCTGCAAATGGTGATGGCGAGCCTGGCGATCGTGGTGGCCTTCTACGTGGTGGCCATCCTGTTCAAGTACAGCTTCATCCAGAACACCCTGCAGGAAGAGGCGCAGCACTACTGGCAACTGTACGACGCCTCGCCGGCGCAGCCGCCGCCCAACACCTACAACCTGCGCGGCTACCTGGTCGAGGCCGGCTATTCCAGCCTGTCGCTGCCGCCCGACCTGCGCGAGCTGCGGCCCGGGTTCCACGACCTGGAGCAGCAAGGGCAACTGGTCTGGGTGGACCGGCGCCAGGCCGGCACCTTGTACCTGGTGTTCCTGCGCTCGCAGGCCACCCGGATGGCACTGTGGTTCGCGGTGCTGCCGGCGATGCTGACGCTGCTGGCGATCTACGGCGCCACCTGGCTTACCTACCGCTCGTCGCAGCGCCTGGTTTCGCCCGTGGCCTGGCTGGCGCGGCAGGTCGGCCGCTGGGACCCGCGCCGTCCGGACGTGACCGAGCTGGCGCCGGAACTGCTCCCGGCCGACGTGCAGGGCGAGGCCCGGCAGTTGGCCCAGGCCCTGCACGGGCTGGGCGAACGGGTGCAGGCCCACATCGCCCGCGAGCGCAACTTCACCCGCCATGCCAGCCACGAGCTGCGCACCCCGCTGACGGTGATCCGCATGGCCAGCGACGTGATGCTGGCCGGCGACGAGCTGCCGCCGCGCGTGGCCCGCGGCCTGCAGCGGATCCAGCGCGCCGGCCGCGACATGGAGGCGGTGGTGGATGCCTTCCTGATCCTGGCGCGCGAACCGGACGTGGCGCCGCAGAGCGAGTGGTTCCAGGTTTGCGAGGTGGTCCACCAGGAGGCGGACAACGCGCGCCTGCTGCTGGGCGACAAGCCGGTGGTCGTGGAAGTGGACTGCCTGCAGCAGCCAATGCTGTACGCGCCGCCGCGGGTGCTGCACGTGGTCCTGGGCAACCTGCTGCGCAACGCCTGCCACTACACCGACCGCGGCCGGGTGCGGGTGACCGTGGACGAAACCCAGGTGGTGGTCAGCGATACCGGCATCGGGATGACGCCCGAGATACTGGCCAGCGCCTTCGAGCCGTTCTTCCGCGGCGTGCCGGAGCGGCCGCACGGTACCGGCCTGGGGTTGGCGATCGTGCGCCGGCTGTGCGAGCGGTTCGGCTGGCGGGTGGAACTGGAAAGCGTGCAGGACGCGGGCACCACGGCCAGCATCCACTTTGCACCGGTGCGCGGCGACACGCAGCAGGTGCCGGGCGCGGTTCCTCCGGCATAGCCTCGGCCGCCCCGGGGCCGAGGCGGCGGCTGTCAACCGGCGCGGTCGCGGCGCGTTATCCGATGCAGTCCCCCATCACGACAGCCCACGCATGAGCCGAGCCATCCGCCCGCAGCCTTCCCGTTCGCGCAAGTGGTTGCCGCGCGGCCTCATCGTGCTCGCCGTGCTGGCCGTGGCCGGCACCGGCGCCGGCTACTGGCACAGGCACAAGGCCGCCGGCGCGGAGGGCGCATGGCGGACCACGGCGGTGGAGCGCGGCGGCATCCGCGTGGCGATCTCGTCCACCGGCACACTCAGCGCCATTTCCACGGTCACCGTCGGCAGCCAGATCTCCGGGCAGGTGCTGCAGGTGCTGGTCGACTACAACGACCAGGTGACCGAGGGCCAGGTGCTGGCGCGGATCGACCCGAAGACCTACGAGGCGCAGATCGAGCAGGGCAACGCCCAGGTCGCCAGCGCGCGCGCCGGGCTCAACCAGGCGCTGGCCACGCAGCGCAACGCCGAGCTGGACTACCGGCGCAAGGCCGAGCTGGCGGAGCGCCAACTGGTGGCGCGCAGCGATGTGGACCTGGCGCGCGCCGCGCTGGACCAGGCCAATGCCCAGGTCGCCTCGGCCCAGGCGCAGATCCGCCAGCAGACCGCCTCCACCCAGACCACGCAGGTGAATCTGGACCGCACCGTGATCCGCTCGCCGGTGGACGGCGTGGTCCTGACCCGCAGCATCGAGCCGGGACAGACAGTGGCCGCCAGCCTGCAGGCGCCGGAACTGTTCACCATCGCCGAGGATCTTTCGCAGATGAAGATCGAGCTGGCGGTGGACGAGGCCGACATCGGCCAGGTGCAGCCGGGGCAGACGGTGACCTTCACCGCCGACGCCTTCCCCGACCGCCAGTTCCGCGGCCAGGTGCAGCAGGTGCGGCTGGCCGCCACCACTACCAACAACGTGGTCACCTACCCGGTGGTGGTGAACGTGGACAACAGCGACGGCACCTTGCTGCCGGGGCTGACGGTCAACGCCGAGATCGAGGTCAGCCGGCGCGACGAGGTGCTCAAGGTGTCCAACGCCGCGCTGCGCTACAAGCCGGCAGGCGGCGTGGCGGTCGGCGGCTTAGGTCCGCCCGCCGCGCCGGCGGCAGCGGCCGCCGGCCGCACGCCCGGCGAGGGGCTGGCCGACGACCTGTCGCGCGCGGCGGCCGAACTGAAGCTCGATGCCGCCCAGCAGGCCAGGTTCGACCAGGCCCTGGCCGCGCTGCGCCAGCGTCAGGAAGAACGCCGCACCCGCTCGCAGGGCGGCGGCTCCGGTCCGCCGGGAATGGCGGCGATGGGCGGCGGCGCCAACGTCGAATCGCAGATGCGCCAGCGCATGGCCGCACGGATGAAGGAGGATTTCGCGGACTTCCGCGAGAGCCTGGACCCGGCGCAACGGCCGCGCTGGGATGCGGCGCTGGCGGCGCTGGTCAATGCCCGGCGCAGCACCCTCTACCGGCTGGTGGACGGCAGGCCGCAACCGGTGACGGTGCGCATCGGCGCCAGCGACGGCAGCAGCACCGAAGTCTCCGGCGGCGGCCTGAAGGAAGGCGATGCCATCGTCACCGGCGAGCGGGCCCGCTGATGGGCGCCACTTCCGGTAGCGCACCCGTGCCGGTCATCGACATCCATGGCCTGCGCAAGGTCTACGCCGCCGGCACCGAGGCCGAGGTGGTGGCGCTGGACGGGGTGGACCTGCGGGTGGAGCCGGGCGAGTTCCTGGCCATCATGGGGCCGTCCGGCTCCGGCAAGTCCACGTTGATGAACCTGATCGGCTGCCTCGATAAGCCGACCGCCGGCAGCTACCGCTGCGACGGGCTGGACGTGTCCAGCCTGGACGCCGAGCAACTGGCCACGCTGCGCCTGGACAAGATCGGCTTCGTGTTCCAGGGCTTCAACCTGCTGTCGCGGATGAGCGCGCTGGAGAACGTGGCCATGCCGCTGGGCTACGCCCGGGTGCCGCCGGCCGAGCGCGAGGCGCATGCGCGCCGTGCGCTGGCCGCGGTGGGCCTGGCCGAGCGCGCCAGCCACCGGCCCAACGAACTGTCCGGCGGCCAGCAGCAGCGCGTGGCCATCGCCCGGGCGCTGATCAACAGCCCGCCGATCCTGCTGGCCGACGAGCCCACCGGCGCGCTGGACAGCCGCACCGGCGAGGAGATCCTGGCCCTGTTCAAGCGCCTGCGCGACGACGGGCACACCGTGATCCTGATCACCCACGACGCCGAGGTCGCCGCGCACGCGGACCGCATCGTGGTGATGCGCGATGGCGTGCTGTTCGCGCACGAGGAGGCGGCCGCATGAATTTTTCCGACATCATCCGCACCGCGGTGTTCGCCCTGCGCGGCAACTGGATGCGCAGCGCGCTGACCTCGCTGGGCGTGATCATCGGCATCGCCGCGGTCATCGTCATGGTCTCGGTCGGCCAGGGTACCCAGCAGGAGATCGACAAGCTGGTGTCCGGGCTGGGCTCGCAGCGGCTGGACGTCGGCCCGGGCGCGCGCCGCGGCGGCGGCGGCGCGCGCCAGAGCGCCAGCAGCTTCTTCACCCTCAACGAGGGCGACGCGCAGGCCATCCGCGACGAGATCCCGGAAGTGCAGTACGTCGCCGGCGCGCTGCGCGGCAACACCCAGGTCGTGTTCGCCGAGAACAACACCTCCACCAGTTGGCAGGGCGTGCAGCCGGACTTCTTCGTCATCAACGGCTGGAACCTGGCCGAGGGCGAGGGCTTCGAAGTCCAGGACTATTCCAGCGCCAACAAGGCCGTGATCGTGGGCGAGACGGTGCGCAAGACCCTGTTCGGCAGCGACAGCGGGATCGGCCAGACCGTGCGCCTGGGCCGGGTGCCGTTCACCGTGGTCGGCACCCTGGCGCCGAAGGGACAGGGCGGTTTCGGCCAGGACCAGGACGACGTGGTGATGGTGCCGCTGGAGACCGGGCGCCGCCGCCTGATGGGTGCGATGGGCCTGCCCGCGGGGGCGGTGATGCAGATCGCGCTGACCGTCGGCGACGCCAGGAACCTGGACTACGTGCAGGGCGAGGTGGAGTCGCTGCTGCGCCAGCGCCACCGCATCGGCCCCGGCGACGAGGACGACTTCAACGTGCGCAACATCAGCGAGATCGTCGCCACCCGCACCGCCACCACCAACCTGATGTCCAAGCTGCTGGGCGCGGTGGCCACCATATGCCTGGTGATCGGCGGCATCGGCATCATGAACATCATGCTGGTCTCGGTGACCGAGCGCATCCGCGAGATCGGCCTGCGCATGGCGGTGGGCGCCGGGCCGTCGGACGTGCGCCGGCAGTTCCTGGCCGAGGCGATGCTGATCTCGCTGATCGGCGGCGCCATCGGCATCGCCATCGGCGTGGCCGGTGCGCTGCTGGTCGGGCAAGTGAGCGACCTGCCGGTGGCGCTGAACGGCAAGGTGGTCGGGCTGGCGGCCGCGTTCTCCATCGCCACCGGCCTGTTCTTCGGCTACTACCCGGCGCGCAAGGCGTCGCAGTTGGACCCGATCGAGGCGTTGCGGCAGTAGGGCCGCGGCTGGCCCGGCGGCCGTCCCGCGCACAGGAGATCCGGCCCGGACGCGAGAAGCGGCCTTCAGAGGCCCTGTTCGTAGCGCACGTAGGGCACGGTGCCCTCGTCGGCCTCGCCGTTGGACGGCGCGAACGGATTGCGGCCGCGGGTGACCACGTTCTCGGCGCCGACGGTGAGCTGCCCGCTCCAGGGCGTGCGCCAGGTCAGGCCCAGGCCCAGGCCTTCCCACTTGCTGCCCGGCTGGTCGCGCATGTCGACGACCCGGCCGATGATGTTGGCGCTGAACGGGCCGTAGCCGCCGCCCACGCTCAGGCTCTTGCTGTCCCAGCGTTCGACCAGGCCCGGCGCGACTTCGGCCAGCGGGATCAGCCGGGCGCGGGCATAGGTGCCGGCGATGGAGACATAGGCCTCGGTGCCGATGGCCTTCTGGCCGAATACCTGCAGGTCGTGCTGCTCGATCCGGCCGGCGCCGGCAAGGGCCGGGCGGCCATCGGCGTCGAGCCAGGACGGCAGCGTCGCCGTCGCTTCCTGCGCGGTGCCGGCGGTGAAGCCGAAGCGGCTGCCCTGGTGGCCGATGGTGGTCGTCGCGGCCAGGCGCCGGCCGCGGGCGTCGTGCTCGTCGTCGCCCAGGCTGGCCAGCAGGCAGCGGCTGGCCAGGTTGCCGATGTTGGCGCCGCTGGTGCTGCTGCACAGCAGGCCCAGCGAATCGCCCGCGCTCAGCCCGAAGGCGGCGTCCAGCGAGTGGTTGCCCAGGCGCCAGCGGGTGTCCTGCCCGGCCTCGCGGGTGGGCTCCAGCAGCAGCACGGCCTCGACCTTGCCACTGCCCTTGTTCCACACCGGCAGCACGGTCTGCCCCTGCGCGCCGGCGGGCCTGCCCTGGGCATGCGCTCCCGTGGCCGCGGCAAGCGCGGTCAGCAGGAAAGCCAGCAGGGGCAGGCGGCGCAGGGACATGGCAATTCGTTCAGACCCGAAACCGGAGGGACAGTTCCCCAGGCGACCCGGAAGACGCAGGGAATCCCATGCTAGGGGATTCACAATTGATTAACAAGCCGCGTGGTTTTGCCCGGGACGGGAGCCTGGCCGGCCCCCGGAAACCCGTCATTGCAGGCGCTCGGAGGCCGCTGCATTGGCTTCCGGTTGCGCGAACAGCGCGTCGATCCGGTCGCGGGGGATCAGGTACTGGCGGCCGCAGAACTCGCAGCGTACTTCTACCACGCCGCTGGCTTCGGCGGCGGCATGGACCTCGGCCTGGCCCAGGCCCCGCAGCATCCCCGCCACCCGCTCGTCGGAGCAGGAGCAGCCGAACCGGATCGGGCGCTCCTCCAGCAGCGTGGGCCGCTCCTGGTGGAACAGGCGGTGGACCAGCAGCGGCGGGGCGGTGGCCAGCAGTTCGGTTTCGCCCAGGGTGTCGAACAGCGCCCCAGCGCGGTCCCAGCCGTCGCTGTCGCCTTCCTCGCCGGGCAGCTTCTGCAGCATCAGGCCGGCGGCGGCATCGCCGTCGGCGGCCAGCCGCAGCCGGGTCGGGAGTTGCTCGGAACGGCGGAAGTAGTCCTCGAAGGCCTCGGCCAGCGACCCGGCCGCGTCCAGCGCCACCAGGCTCTGGTAGCGCTGCGGTTCGCGCGGGTCCAGGCCGGGGTTCTCGATGGTGACCGCCAGCAGCGCGCCGTCGCCCAGTCGCGACGGTTCGCGCGGGGCGTCGGCGCCTTCCTCCAGTTGGGCGATGCCGCGCACGGTGCCGGCGGCGGTGCATTCGGCGAACAGGGTGCGCAGCGGCCCGTCCGAGCGCACCTGGATCGACAGCCGCCCATCGACCTTCACGTGGCCGGTGAACAGGGTGGCCGCCGCCAGCGCCTCGCCCAGCAGGGCGCGGGCGCCGGACGGGTATTGCGCCTGCGACAGCAGTTCGCCCCAGCTTCCGCGCAGGCGCACGTAGACGCCGCGCACGCCGGCCCGGGGCAGCAGGAACCGCCCGCGGCGGTCGTCGCCGCCGGCTTCCATGTCTCCCGCGACGGGGGCGCCCTCGATCGTGTCCATGCCCCCACAATGCGGGCATCGCGGCCGCTTTCCAAGATGCCGGTGCCGCGCGGCACCGGGTGGATACCGCCGCCAGCCGCTACCATCGCTACCAGCCCGGCCCGCAGGCCGGCAACCGGAGAGGCCCGCACCGAGCCAGCCATGGACGAAGCCCCCCTCGCTCCCGTTCAGGCACCGCGCCGATGGCGCTGGCTGCGCCGGCTGTTGTGGTTGCCGGTCGCGTTCGTCGCCGCGACCGTGGCCCAGGTGGCGGTGCTGCGCTTCGTCGACCCTCCCACCTCGGCGTTCATGCTGGCCCGGCAGGCCGAAGCCTGGAGCCAGGGCGAATGGCGCTTCCGGGTGGCCTACGACTGGCGCGACCTGGACACGATCTCCCCGCACCTGCCGCTGGCGGTGATCGCCGCCGAGGATCAGCGCTTCGCCTCGCACTGGGGCTTCGACCTGGACGCCATCGAGCAGGCCATCGACCACAACGCGCGCGGCAAGCGCATCCGCGGCGGCAGCACCATCAGCCAGCAGGTGGCCAAGAACCTGTTCCTGTGGCAGGGCCGCAGTTGGCTGCGCAAGGGCCTGGAAGCCTGGTACACGCTGCTGATCGAGGCGATGTGGCCCAAGCGCCGGATCCTGGAGGTGCACGTCAACGTGGCCGAGTTCGGCGACGGCATCTACGGCGCCCAGGCGGCCGCGCGCAGCTACTGGCGCAAGGACGCGGCGCGGCTGACGATGGACGAGAGCGCGCGCCTGGCCGCGGTGCTGCCCGCGCCGCGGCGCTACAGCGCCAGCCGACCCGGGCCCTACGTGCAGCGGCGCGCGGCCTGGATCCAGCGGCAGATGCGCCAGATCGGCGGCCCCGACCACCTGCGCCGGCTGGACTGAGCGCGGGCGTTCCTTACCATCGGCGCATGGACCTTCCCCCCGCCCACGCTTCCCGGAACGGCGCCCCCGCGCACGACGCGCTGACCGTGGTGGTGGCCGCGCACGACGAGGCGCAGTCGCTGCCGCTGCTGCATCCGCGCATCCGCGCCGCGCTGGATGCGCTGGACGGCCTGCGCACGCGGGTGCTGTACGTGGACGACGGCAGCGACGACGGGACCTGGGAGGTGCTGCAGGCGGTCGCTGGGTCCGATCCGGAGGTGTCGCTGCTGCGGCTGTCGCGCAACTTCGGCAAGGAGGCGGCGCTGACCGCTGGTCTGGACCGGGTGGAAGAGGGCGCGGCGATGATCCTGGACGCCGATGGCCAGGACCCGCCGGAACTGATCGCCCGGTTCGTCGGGCTGTGGCGCGAAGGCTACGACGACGTCTACGGCACCCGCATCGCGCGCGAGGGCGAGGGCTGGGTGCGGCGCGGGGCGGCGGCGGTGTTCTACCGGCTGATCGGCAGGCTGTCGCGCACGCCGGTGCCGGCCGACACCGGCGACTACCGGCTGCTGTCGGCGCGGGCGCTGGCCGCGCTGCGCGAACTGCGCGAACGGCACCGCTTCATGAAGGGCTTGTTCGGCTGGGTCGGGTTCCGCCGCGTCGCGGTGCCATACCGGCGCCAGCCGCGCCTGGCCGGGCGCAGCAAGTTCGGCCTGTGGCGGCTGTGGAACTTCGCCCTGGAAGGCATCACCAGCTTCTCCACCGCGCCGCTGCGCATGGCCACCTACCTGGGCCTGCTCAGCGCGCTGGCGGCGTTCGCCGGCGGCGTGGTGGTGTTCGCCAAGACCCTGCTGTGGGGCGACCCGGTGGCCGGCTGGACGACGATGATGGTGGTGATCCTGTTCCTGGGCGGCGTGCAGTTGATCGCGCTGGGCCTGATCGGCGAATACCTCGGGCGCCTGTACGAGGAGGCCAAGCGGCGGCCGTTGTACCTGGTGGAGGCGTGGCAACCGGCGCGGTCGGGGGTATGCTGTGGGCAGCACGCTGATGACGGAGGCGTTCATGCGCACGGTACGTCAACTGCTGGCGGACAAGCCGGCTGAAGTCTACGCGGTGGCGCCCGATGCGCCGGTGGTCGAGGCGATCCGGCTGATGGCCGACAAGTCGATAGGCGCGGTGCTGGTGCTGCGCGGCGAGATGCTGGCCGGGATCCTTTCCGAGCGCGACTACGCGCGCAAGGTGGTGCTGCAGGGGCGTTCCTCCGCCGACACCCCGGTCAGCGCGATCATGACCGCGCAGGTGGTGACGGTGGAGCCGGACACCGCCGTGCCGCGCTGCATGCGCCTGATGACCGACCGCCGCATCCGCCACCTGCCGGTGATGGAAAGTGGCCGCGTGGTCGGCGTGATCTCCATCGGCGACCTGGTCAAGGCGGTGATCGCCGACCAGCAACTGGAACTGGAGCAGTTGCAGCGCTACATCGCTGGCTGAGCGGCCTGCGCCGCCGGGGCTTGTCTGCTTGCCGGGCCTCCCCCGCATCGAGTGCGGAGCAGGCAGCGCCTTTTCCTAGCGTGCGTACTGCCCGCCGCAGTCGCTGTCCTCGCCCGGGCCGGTCTCGAAGGTGGCCAGCAGCGCCGCCGGCGGCGCGATGCTGCCCAGGGCCAGGGCGATGGCGCCGCGCAGGCCCAGCGCGGCCATGTCCGGGCGGAAGGACGGGTCCTTGAACGTGCCGCCCACGCGCAGCGGCGAGCGCAGGGTGAGCAGGCTGCGGTCCTTCGGCCGCGGCTTCAGCAGCAGGTCCAGGCGCTCGTCCTTCAGGCTCACCGTACCCTCGCCGACGACGATCGTGTCGGTGGTGTCGAAGGCCAGTGCGCGCGAGGTCATCAGCCCGTCCTCCACGCCGAAGTCGGCGAAGGCGCAGCGGATCGGCACCTGGCGGTCCTGGGTCAGCAGGAACTTGAGCGCCTCGGCGATGTCCAGGCCGGCCAGTTCCATGACCAGGTTGCTGATCCGGCCGCGGCCCATGCCCAGGCCCACCTCGCCGTCGGCGCTGCCGAGGATGGCCGCCACGGAGTTGCCGCGGCCGTGCAGGACGATGTCGCCGCCGATGCGGCCCACCGCGCCCTGGGCCAGTTCGGCCTGGGCGAACAGCTTGGGCAGTTCCACGCCGCGCACCGCGATCCGCGCGCGGGTGTCGATCGGTTCGCCGCGGGCGTTCATGCGGAGGGTGGCGCGCACGTCGCCGCCGGCCACGCCGAAGTTCAGCGGCTCCAGCCGCAGCATGCCGGTGTCCAGCAGCAGGCGCGCGTCCATGTCCTCGATCATCGGCAGGCTGGGCGCGTGGATCTTCTGCGCGCGCCAGCGCACGTCCGCGTCCATGGCGTTGAGCTTGGCCAGGTCGTACGGGGTGTCCGGCAGCAGCCGCGGGCTGGCGGCGCGGCGCGCGGCCTCGGCCTTCTGCGCGGGATTGGCGGTCTCGTCGGCGCCGGTGGACGGCGGTGCGCCGAGGAAGCCGGCCAGGTCGTCGAAGTCCAGCCGGCGCGAGAGCAGTTGCGCGGTGAACATCGGCCGCGCGCCGGAGACGTCCACCTTCACGTCGCCGGCCAGGTCGCTGTCGCCGACCTTGCCTTCGAAACCCTCGTAGCGCCACAGGTCGCCGCTGCGCAGCAGGCGTCCGTCCAGGGCGTAGGGCGGGGAGGGCGGCAGGGCCAGGCCGAGCAGCGGGTACAGGTCTTCCAGGTCCTGCCCGGACAGTTTCATCCGCAGGTCGAAGGCCTGGAACCGGAACGGGTTGGTGAGCGTGCCGCTGGCGCTGGCGCGGGTGGCGCCGGCGCGCGCGTCCAGGTCGACGCGGTAGGGGGTGTCGGTGTCGGCCAGGTCCAGCGGCGAGGCCGCCCGGCCTTCCAGGCGGAACGCCGCGCCACGCCAGTGGCCCTTGCCGTCCACCCGCACCGGCGACCCGGCATCGCGTCCCTCCCGGGCTGCGGGCGCCACGCTGGACAGGGCGATGTCGATGTCGGTCTTCTGGGCCGCGTCGGTGAAGCGCAGGCGGCCGTCCTCGATCCACAACCGGTCCAGGCGCCAGCGCGGCGGGCCGGGGTCGGCCTTGGCCCGGCCGTCGCCGAACACCCAGTTGCCACCGGCGCCCTCGGGCGCGGTCTCCAGCCGGATGTCCGGCCGGACGGCGCGGACTTCCTTCATCCGCAGGCGCAGCGCCAGCAGCGGCCAGGGGGCGATGTCGATCTCCACGCGCTCGGCGCTGCCCATGCGCGGCTCCTTCGACCAGGCCGCGTTGGCCAGGCGCAGGCGCTCGGCGGAGACGGTGATGGTGCGGCCCAGGTCCACGTCCAGGTCGCCTTCGATGCGGAGCTCGCGTCCGGTGGCGGCGCCGACCGCCCGTTCCAGCGGCGGCTTGAACCAGTTCCAGTCGAACAGCAGCCACAGCACCAGCAGGACCGCGGCCACCGCGCCCAGCACGATGCCGGTGCGCCGCGAAGGGCGCCATCGGCGCAGGCGCCGCATGCGGCCGGGCGTGGGCGGGGCGGGGTCCATGCGGCCAGTATCGGCAGGCCGCGTGGACGCGATGCGAACGCGCGCGGCAAGGGTTCAGCGAGCGCAGCGCCGCCGCCGCCGCGAGGTCACAGGACCTGCGCGGTCACCGCCACGAAATGGCACACGCTGCCGCCGATCACGAACATGTGCCAGATCGCGTGCGAATAGGGGATCGATTCGCGGTGGTAGAAGTACGTGCCCAGCGTGTAGGACACGCCGCCGGCCAGCAGCCAGCCCAGGGTCCAGCCGTCCAGCGAGACCAGCAGCGGCTTGATCGCCACGATCACCAGCCAGCCCATGGCGATGTAGATGGCGGTGGACAGGCGCTTGAAGCGGCCGGTGTAGAACAGCTTGAACACCACCCCGGCGATGGCCAGGGTCCAGATGGCGGCGAACAGGCCCCAGCCCCATGGCCCGCGCAGGCCGATCAGGGTGAAGGGCGTGTAGCTGCCGGCGATGAGCAGGTAGATGGCGCAGTGGTCGAACACCTTCAGCCGGCCCTTGGCCACCGGGTGCTGGATCGCGTGGTAGAGGGTGGAGGCCACGTAGAGCAGCAGCAGGGCCACGCCGAACACGATCGCGCCGCTGAGCTGCCAGGCGTCGCCGTAGATCGCCGCCAGGGTGATCAGCACCGCCCCGGCGGCCAGCGCCGCCACCGCGCCCAGGCCGTGGGTCAGCGCGCTGGCGATTTCGTCGCGGATGTCCATCAGGTGGTCGGCCCGCTTGCGGGCGCGAAGGGTCCGGAGGCGGGGGGCTCGATCATGGCGCCGGGTACGTTAACGCAACGCCGCAGGGCGGTGCAGTGCCGCGGCGTGGCGCGGTTCAGGCTTTGGCCGGGTCGGCGGCGATGCCGTGCGCATGCTCGCGGGTGGCCAGGAAGGTCACGTCCGGCGCGCGCTCCTGGGCCAGTTGCAGGTTGACCCGGGTGGGCGCCAGGTAGACCAGCTCGCCGGCCGCGTCGATGGCCAGGTTGTTGGCGTTCTTCTCGCGGAACTCCTCCAGCTTGCGTTCGTCGGCGCAGCGGATCCAGCGCGCGGTGACCACGCCCACCGGCTCGAAGATCGCGTCCACGCCATACTCGTCCTTCAGCCGGTAGGCGACCACGTCGAACTGCAGCACGCCCACCGCGCCCAGGACCAGGTCGTTGCTCATCAGCGGGCGGAAGAACTGGGTGGCGCCTTCCTCCGAGAGCTGGGCCAGGCCCTTCTGCAACTGCTTGAGCTTGAGCGGATCGCGCAGGCGCGCGCGGCGGAACAGTTCCGGGGCGAAGTTGGGGATGCCGGTGAAGCTCAGCGCCTCGCCCTCGGTGAAGGTGTCGCCGATGGCCACGGTGCCGTGGTTGTGGATGCCGATCACGTCCCCGGGATACGCCTCGGCGGCGATCTCGCGGTCGGAGGCCATGAAGGTCAGCGCGTTGGCCAGCTTGACCTCCTTGCCGCTGCGCACGTGCAGGGCCTTCATGCCGGCGCTGAACTTGCCCGAGCACACCCGCATGAACGCCACCCGGTCGCGGTGCTGCGGGTCCATGTTGGCCTGGATCTTGAACACGAAGCCGGTCAGTTTCGGCTCGGCCGGCCCCACCTCGCGGCCGGTGGTCGCGCGCGGCTGCGGCGGCGGTGCGTACTGGACGAAGAAGTCCAGCAGCGGCTGCACGCCGAAGTTGTTCACGCCCGAGCCAAAGAACACCGGGGTCTGCTCGCCGCGCAGGTACTTGCCGTGGTCGAAGACATCGGCCGCGCCCTGCACCAGCTCCAGTTCCTCGCGCAGTTGGGCGAGCGTGCCGGCGCCGATCTTCTGCTCCAGCCCCGGCGCGTCCAGCGAGGGGAAGATGGTGGAATCCTGGCGGGTGAAGTTGCGGCCGGGCTCGTACAGGTGCACCTCGCCCGAGGCCAGGTGGACCACGCCCTTCAGCCGCTGGCCCATGCCGATGGGCCAGGTCACCGGCGCGCAGCGGATGCCCAGCACCGTCTCGATCTCGTCCAGCAGGTCGATCGGGTCCTTGCCCTCGCGGTCGAGCTTGTTGATGAAGGTCATGATCGGGGTGTCGCGCAGGCGGCACACCTCCATCAGCTTGATCGTGCGCTCCTCCACGCCCTTGGCCACGTCGATCACCATCAGCGCCGAGTCCACCGCGGTGAGCACGCGGTAGGTGTCCTCGCCGAAGTCGGCGTGGCCGGGGGTGTCGAGCAGGTTGACGATGCGGCCCTCGTAGGGGAACTGCATCACCGAGGAGGTCACCGAGATGCCGCGCTCCTTCTCCAGCGCCATCCAGTCGGAGGTGGCGTGGCGCGTGGTCTTGCGCGACTTCACCGAGCCGGCCATCTGGATCGCCCCGCCGAACAGCAGCAGCTTCTCGGTCAGCGTGGTCTTGCCGGCGTCGGGGTGGGAAATGATCGCGAAGGTGCGCCGGCGCGCGGCTTCGGTGGAGGCTTCGGGCATGGGGGCGGGCGCCGTGGGGCGCGCTGGCGGGCGGAAAGCCGGCGATTATACGGGGTGGCCAGGATCGGACGGGGCCGCCTCCGTGTGCCGGAGGCGCAGGATGCTCCTGCAACGGCACATGGATGTGCCACGGCCGCGAGTCAAAGATAAGGAGGCCGTCCCGAGGGGTGGGCCATGCCCTCCAGAGCGCGGCGGCCCCGTCCGCAGCCGTGCCCCCCGAGGCCGTTTGCCGTTGCCGTTCGAGGGTCGGCGGGATGGTCGCCCGCCCGGGGGGATGGCGGTCGCGCCCGAAGGCGCTTCTGCCAAGGGAGCGTGTTTCAGCGTGCGGGGGTGGAGGCGTCGCGCGCGAACTTCAGCTCGCCCAGCGCGCCGAACATGCGGATCGGTACCGCCTCCAGGCGCATGCCGCGGTTGACCTGGACCACGAAATGCAGGTGCGGGGCGGTGCTGAAGCCGGTGTTGCCGGACAGGGCGATGCGCTGGCCCTGGCGCACGCGCTGGCCGGGGCGCACCAGTACGCCCTCGGGCTTGAGATGGGCATACAGGGCCATGCTGCCGTCCGCGTGCAGGATGCGCACGTAGTTGGCGCGGCCGCCGTAGCGCTCGCGGTCCAGCCCGGCGCGGGCGAAGTCCGATTCCACCTGCAGCACCGTGCCCTCGCGCGCGGCCAGCACCGGCGTGCCCTCGGGTACGGCGAAGTCGATCGCGTAGCGATTCTGCGCGTCGTTGTGGCTGAAGCCGCCGCCGAAGCCCTGGTCCACGCGCACCTGCGCGTAGTCGAACGGCAGCCGGTACTCGAAGTCCAGCGGCCGCGCGTGCGGGTCGCCGGGCAGGTAGTCCAGGATCAGGTCGAAGCTGCTGGCCACGCGCGGGTCCGCCGGGTAGATGCGCCCGACCAGGCCGTTGCCGTCGGCCGGCACCGTGGTCCGGGCCGGCAGTGCGGGGGCCACGGTGATGTTGTCGCCGCTGCGCAGGCGCAGTTGCACCTGGGTCGGGCCGGGCAGCCGGTTGTCGGCCCAGGCCTCGTAGTGGCTGCCGCGGTCGACCAGGCGCAGCGCGACCGCCGCGCCCGGGTCGCGGCGGAAGTTCAGGCTCTGCGCGTCCTCGGCCGCCGCGCCGGGCGGCGGCCGGTCGCCGTAGTGGGACACGCCGTCGGCGTCGCGCCAGCGCCACAGGCGCGCGGCGTCGGCCGGATGCGCCGGCAGCAGCGCGATCAGGCCGGCCAGGAGCCAGGCCGCCGCGGATGGCCGTGCCGCCTTCATCGCGCGCAATGCGGCGAAAGCTGCAGTGCGCGCGCCACCTCGCGCAGGTCGAAGGCGGTCACCGCGCGGTCTTCGTCCAGGGCGAACAGGGCGCCGCCGGGGAAGCGCGCGCTGGGTGCGGCGAACACCGCCACGCCGTCGGTCAGCGCGGTGCGGGCGCCGACGAACTCGCCGGCCGCGGCCAGGGTGTCGCGCGCGTAGACGTGGAAGCGGGTCGGGCGCACCTGCTCGGCGGCGATCCAGTAGCCCACGCCGGCCTCGCATTCCCACAGCGCCACGCCTTCGGCGTCGCCCTGGAAGACCGGCAGGCTGCGGCCCAGGTAGCGGCCGTCGAGCGCGTACTCGCGCAGCGCCGAGCCGACGCGGTGGTCCTCGTCGGCGATCAGCAGGCGGTTGCCGGCCGGATCGCCGGCGATGGACTCGACCATGTTCAGCGCGCCGTCGCCGATGTCGCCGAAGGCCCCGGCGTCGTCAGCGTGCAGGCCGTGCTCGTCGACCCGCACGCGGAACCGCTTGACCCGTTCGGCCAACTGCCCGCGCGGCGGCAGCACGCCGCGTTTGAAGTCGGCCATGAAGCTGTCGGTGACCAGCACCGTCAGCTCGCCGGGGGCGTGCTCGTACAGCCACAGGCCGTAGGGCGTGCGCAGCCGGTCCTGGCCGAAGGCGCCCAGCGGCTCCAGGCCGGGCAGGGCCAGCACCTGCACCCGGCGGTTGTCGCGCTCGACCACGAACAGCAGATCGCCGAACACGGCGATGCCGTTGGGCCGCGCGAAGCGGCCGGGCGCGGCGCCCGGTCCCCCGGCCTCGCGCACGCGCTCGCCGGTGGCGGCGTCGAACACCACCACCCGCTCGCTGCCCTTGGCGGTGGCGTACAGCCATACGCGCCCGTCCTCGGCCTGCCAGGCGGCCAGCGAGTCGAGTTCGTCCGCTTCCACGGCCGGCGAGGCCCAGGCCTCGGCGACCACCACCGGCACCGGCGCCGGCGGGGCCGCCTCGGCCGATGGCGGCGGCACGGCGGGCCGGGTGGCGCAGGCGGCCAGCAGCAGCGCGGCGGCCACGGCGGCGACGCGGGCAAGGGGACGCAGGAGGGACGGTGGATGCATCGGTGGATTATCCCCAGCCACCGGCCACGACGGGAAGGGTGTTTTTCATCGCTGCATCCGGATGGAGCGATTGACAGTGCGGCGGGGGGCTGGCAGTCTGTGCCGGCCATCGAGACCGGCGGAGGGACAGGCCCTTTGATGCCGGGGCAGCCCGCGGACGCGCAAGCGCACGCGTAGGTGCCAAATCCTGCGGGGGGCTTGCGCCCTTCGGAAGATGGTTCGTACCGCGCTCCCGGGCGCGACGAACACGGGCTTCCAGGCTCGATGGCGGTTCCAACCGACCCGCCTCGAGTAGCGAACGCCGCCGTGCAGCCCGACCCCGCCATCGCCGCCCCCGCCACGCCATCCCCCGGCGTCGCCGTGCCGTGCGCGCGACGCGGCGAGGCCGCGGTGGACCTGCCCATGCGCCACGCCGGCACGCGCCGGGTGGTCCTGCGCTACGAACTGCAGGGCGTGGAGGACGGCCCGGTGGTGTTCGTGGCCGGTGGCATTTCCGCGCACCGCCACGTCGCGGCCAGCGACGCCTTTCCCGAGCCGGGGTGGGCCAACGCGCTGGCGGGGCCCGAGCGCACCCTGGACCCGCGGCGGTATCGACTGCTGGCCTTCGACTACGTCGGTGCCGACGGCCGGCTCGACGCGCCCATCGATACCGCCGACCAGGCCGATGCCGTGGCCGCGCTGCTGGACGTGCTGGGCATCGGCCGGCTGCAGGCCTTCGTCGGCTATTCCTACGGCGCCATGGTCGGGCTGCAACTGGCCCTGCGCCACCCGCCGCGGCTGCACCGGCTGGTGGCGGTCAGCGGCGCGCACCGCCCGCACCCGTACGCCTCGGCCTGGCGCGCGCTGCAGCGGCGCGCCGTCGCCCTGGGCCAACTGCAGTGCGCCGATGCGCAGGGGCTGGCCCTGGCGCGCCAGTTCGCCATGCTCAGCTACCGCACCCCGGAAGAGTTCGGCGAACGCTTCGACGTCGCCCCGCAGATCCTCAACGGCCGCGTGCGCTGCGCCGCCGAGGACTACCTGGACGTGGCCGGCACCCGCTACGTGGCGCGCACGCCGGTGGACGCCTTCCTGCGCCTGTCCGAGTCCATCGACCTGCACCGGATCGACCCGTCGCAGGTGCAGGTGCCGGTGACCGTGGTCGCGGTGGAGGGCGACCGCCTGGTGCCGCTGTCCGACTCGGTGGCCCTGGTCGAGGGCCTGGCCGGCCGTGGCCAGTTGCGCGTGCTGCGCTCGCCGTACGGCCACGACGCCTTCCTCAAAGAAACCGACCGCATCGACCTCATTCTCGCCGCCGTCCTGCGCGGCACCGGAGCCCCCGCATGAGCCACCACGACACCCCCGCCCACGACGCCCCCGGCTGCCGCCCCGCCACCGCCGCGGTGCGCGCCGGCATCGACAGCGACACCGCCTACGGCGCGGTGACCCCGCCGATCGTGCTGTCCAGCAACTTCAGCTTCGATGGCTTCGGCAACAAGCGCCAGTACGACTACACCCGCAGCGGCAATCCCACCCGCGACCTGCTGGGCGAGGCGCTGGCCGAGCTGGAAGGCGGCGCCGGCGGCGTGGTCACCGCCACCGGCATGGGCGCGATCAACCTGGTCCTGGCCGCCGTGCTGCAGCCGGGCGACCGCCTGGTGGTGCCGCACGACGCGTACGGCGGAAGCTGGCGCCTGTTCAACGCGCTGGCCGCCAAGGGCCACTTCGAGCTGATCACCGCCGACCTGACCGACCCGCGCTCGCTGGCCGATGCGCTGGGCCGCTCGCCGAAGCTGGTGCTGATCGAGACCCCCTCCAACCCGCTGCTGCGCATCACCGACCTGCGCTTCGTGATCGACGCCGCGCACAAGGCCGGCGCGCTGGCGGCGGTGGACAACACCTTCCTCTCGCCGGCCCTGCAGAAGCCGCTGGCGCTGGGCGCGGACCTGGTGATCCATTCCACCACCAAGTACGTCAACGGCCACAGCGACGTGGTCGGCGGCGCGGTGGTCGCGCGCCGGGACGAGCTGCACCAGCAGTTGACCTGGTGGGCCAACGCGCTGGGCCTGACCGGCTCGCCGTTCGACAGCTTCCTCACCCTGCGCGGCCTGCGCACGCTGGATGCGCGCATGCGCGTGCACCAGGAGAACGCGGCGGCGGTGGTCGCGCTGCTGGATGGGCATGCGGCGGTGGAGAAGGTCTACTTCCCGGGCTTGGAATCGCATCCGGGGCACGCGGTGGCCGCGCGCCAGCAGTCCGGCTTCGGCGCGATGCTCAGCTTCGAACTGAAGGGCGGGGT
The DNA here is from genome assembly GCF_014202435.1 of Pseudoxanthomonas broegbernensis. Taxonomy (GTDB): domain Bacteria; phylum Pseudomonadota; class Gammaproteobacteria; order Xanthomonadales; family Xanthomonadaceae; genus Pseudoxanthomonas; species Pseudoxanthomonas broegbernensis. Next base: position 35,885 of record NZ_JACHGU010000013.1, read on the forward strand.
GGACGCGGTGCGCGCCTTCGTCGACTCGCTGCGCTGGTTCACCCTGGCCGAGTCGCTGGGCGGGGTGGAGAGCCTGGTCGCGCACCCGGCGACGATGACGCACGCGGCGATGAGCCCGGAAGCACGCGCCCAGGCCGGCATCCGCGACGGGCTGTTGCGCCTGTCCATCGGCATCGAGGCGGCCGACGACCTGCTGGAGGACGTGGCCGCGGGATTGCACGCGGCCGAGCTTGCGGTGGCGGACGCCGGCCGCAAGCGGGTGGACGCGTGAGCGCGGCGGCCGGCCTGCGGGTGCAGCCCACGGGCCTGCGCAGGCCCGTGGCCGCGCCGCCGCGGCGCCTGGCCCTGCTGGGCACGGGCACGGTGGGCGCCGCGTTCGTGGCCCGTTACGGCCTGCTGCAAGCGCGCGGGCTGCGCCTGCCGCGAATCGCCTGGCTGGCCAACTCGCGCACGGTGCTGCGCGCCGAGGGAGCGCTGGAGGCGGTGCTGGCCGAGGCGGTGGCCGCGCCGCCGCGGTCCACGGCCCTGCAGGGCTGGGCCGAGGCCGAGGCGCTGCGCGAGGGCGACATCGTGGTCGACGCCACCGCCAGCGACCTGGTCGCCAACTGGCATCCGGAATGGCTGGCGCGCGGGGTCAACGTGGTCACCGCCAACAAGCTCGGCCACGGCGGCCTGCTGGCGCGTTCGCAGGCCATCGGCGAGGCGCAGGCCGGCAGCGGCGCGCAGTATGGCGACAGCGCCACGGTGGGCGCCGGGCTGCCGGTGCTGAGCAGCCTGCGCGCGCTGGTCGCCGGCGGCGACCGCATCCATGCGGTGGAGGGCGTGCTGTCCGGCTCGCTGGCCTGGCTGTTCCATCGCCACGATGGCGCGCAGCCGTTCTCGGCGCTGGTGGCGCAGGCGATGGACGCCGGCTATACCGAACCGGACCCGCGCGCGGATTTGTCGGGCGAGGACGTGCGCCGCAAGCTGCTGATCCTGGCGCGTGCGGCCGGGTTGCCGCTGGAGATCCGCCAGGTGCGGGTGGAATCGCTGGTGCCGGAGGAGCTTGCCGGCGTGGACGAAGCCTCGTTGCGCCAGGCGCTGCCGCTGCTGGATGCGCCCCTGGCCGAGCGCCTGCGCGACGCGCGGGAACAGGGCGGCAAGCTGCGCTTCGTGGGGCGCTTCGATGCGCAGGGCGCGGATGTGGGCCTGCGCGTGCTGCCGGCGGCGCATCCGTTGTGCGGCGGCAGCGGTACCGACAATCGCGTGGCGATCGGCAGCGACCGCTACAGTGCGCAGCCGCTGCTGATCCAGGGCCCGGGCGCGGGCGCGGAGGTGACGGCGGCCGCACTGCTGGACGACGTGCTGAGGATCGGCGCGGGCTGACAGGCGCGCGCGCGGGTGGCCGATGCCGCGAGCATCGGACGCCAACGCCAACGCCAACGCCCGATTCGGTTCCGTGCGACCTGCATGGGGGGGCGGTGGCGAAGGCGTTGGGCAGGGGCGGCTCCGGAAGCAGCCGTGCCGGGCCGGGAATGCCGCTCTCCCCTCGAAGGGACGTCCTGCTCCTGCGAGGGCGCACGCCATCCATGGCGCACTTGCCGCGGCATCACCGAAGGTTTTGCTGTTGCCGTTCGATGGCCGGCACGGAGGCGCAGCCACGCACGGGTATGGCGCCCGCGGCCAGGGCACCGTTGCCTCCAACCGCCGCCAGGGCCGGATGCCGGTGGGCGTCATTCCTTCGCTGCGGGGCCGTCCTCGCCGTACATCTCCAGCAGGCCAGCATCCACCAGCCACCAGGGGTCGCCTTCGAAGGCGAGCATGCCGCTGGGCGGGCGGGCGCCGGGGATGGGGCGGTAGGCGAACCAGGTGTTGCGGCCGGAGGCCTTGGCCCGGTAGAGGGCGCGGTCGGCCAGGGTGACCAGTTGCTCCCAGCCCAGCAGCCGTGGCGATTCGGGGAACAGCGGGCATTCGATCAGGCCGATGGAGGCGGTCAGGCGGTGGCACATGCCGTTGCCCAGGTCGAAGTCGTGGTTGGCGATCTGCTCGCACAGGCGCTGGCCGATCTGCGCCAGTTGGCCGCGCGGCAGCGGCCGGAACACCAGCAGGAATTCCTCGCCGCCCCAGCGCGCCACGTAGTCGCCCCTGCGCACCAGCCCGCCGAGCACGTCGGCCAGTTGCTCCAGCACGCGGTCGCCGGCGGCGTGGCCGTGGGTATCGTTGATCGACTTGAAGTGGTCCAGGTCCAGCAGCACGAACACCAGCGCGTCGGTGCCGTCGCGGTAGCCCGCGTCGCGCTCGTAGAACGACAGGTCGGCCGGGATCTGGCGCGACAGGTAGCGGCGGTTGTGCAGGCCGGTGAGCGGATCGGTGAAGCTGATCGCCTCCAGCCGGGCGTTGACGGCCTGCAGGTCGCGGGTGCGCTCCTGCACCAGCAGTTCCAGCTCGGTGCGCTGGCGCGCATGGCGCCGCTGCAGCCACAGGTAGCCCAGGTACGGGATGCCGCCGAGCAGGGTCAGCAGCAGCAGGCGGAAGACCAGGGTCTCGTGCAGGCGCGGCGGTATCTCCAGTTCAAGCCGGGCGGCGCTGGCCATGGGCTTGGCGCGGCTGAAGTCGGCCACCTCGAAGGTGTAGCGCCCCGGCGGCAGGTGGCTGTAGGCCGCCATGCGCATGGCCGGGTTGTCCAGCTCGTGCCAGGCCTGTTCGTAGCCGGCCAGGCGGTAGCGCAACTGCGGGGTGTGGGTGGGGCGGAACACCGGCACGGTGAACTCGAACTTCAGCTCGCGCGCGTCCACCGGCAGCGCCATCGGCGCGCCGGCATCGGGCAGCAGCCAGGAACCCAGCGCCTGCACCCGCTCGATCTGCACGGCCGGTTCGACCACGTGCGCGGGCGCCGGCGCGGTGTCCACCAGCAGCGCGCCGTCGCGGGTCGGCAGCCACAGCCGTCCGTCGCGCAGCAGGCCGCGGCTGTTGCCGGCGCCGTTGCAGCATTTGTCCTGCTGGCCGCCAGGGCGGTCGGACCCGGAGTTGATCACCATCGTCGCGGCGACGCGGTGCCCGGGGTCGGCGATGGCGCGGTCCAGTTCCTCCAGCGGCAGCCGGTAGATGCCGCGCATGCCGGCCACCCACAGTTGCCCCGAGGCCTGGGCGAGGAAGAAGGCCACGTTGGTCGGCAGGTCCTGCGCACGGCCGATCTGGTGCCAGCGGCGGCCGTCGAACACGCGCAGGTCCTCACCGGTGGTGCTGCCCACCACCCAGCGCCCGTCCTCCAGTTCGAGGATGGCGCTGATCATGGTGTCGTCAATCAGCCCGGTCTGGCGCCCCAGGGGCAGGATGCGGCCGTCGCGCCATTCGTAAAGACCGCGATAGGTGCCCAGCAGGATGCGGCCGTTGCCGGTCTCGTGGACCAGGCGCACGCGGACATCGCCCAGGCCGTCCTGGGTGGTGTAGTGGACCGGGGAGCCGCCGCCGGGCGGCAGCATGAACAGGCCCTGGGTGGTGGCGAACCACAGCCTGCGTGCGCGGTCGCGGACGATGCCGTTGATCTGCGCGCTGCGCATCGGGGCCAGGGCCGCGGGCGTTTCCACCCGCCCGTGGCGCAGCACGGCGGCACCGGCGCGGGTGCCGATCCAGGTCCGGTCGGCCTCGGCCAGCAGGCTGTAGGCTTCCGGGTGCGGGAGGCGCGCGCCGGGCACGCGCCGCTGGAAGTGGCCGCCGCTCCAGGCGTCGACGCCGTCGCTGCCGCCCACCCATATCTCGCCGTCCGGTGCGCCGGCGATCGCCCACAGCACCGGGTTGCCCAGGCCCTCGGGCACGCTCAGGCGCCGGGTCCAGCCGTCCCACAGCCGGGTCACGCCGCCGATCATGCTGCCGAGCCAGAGGTTGCCGTTGCGATCCTCGAACAGGGCACGGATGGCGTTGCCGGCCGGTGCGTCCTCGATGCGCTCGGCGATGCGTCCGTCGCGGATGCGCTTGAGCTGTCCCGACGTGGCGACCCAGAGGTTGCCGTCGCGGTCGGCGCACAGCGCCTCCACCGGTGCGGCCGCCTCCCGCTCGCCGCCGCCCAGGCGCCGCCAGGCGCCATCGCGCAGGTGGAACAGGCCCTGGCTGGTACCGGCCCAGATGCCGTCGGCGGTTTCCACCAGCGCGGTGACCTGGGCGCCGCGCGCGGCCGTCGGCAGCGGCAGCGGATGCAGGCCGTCGGCCTCCGTGCGCAGCACCTGGCCGATGCCGCCGATCCACAGGCCGTCCTCGCGCGGCAGCAGGCTCAGCGCCGGGCCGGACAGTGCGTGCAGCGGCGCCAGGCGGTCGCCCTCGGCCACGTACACGCCGTCCGGGCCGCCCACGAGCATGCGGCCGTCGCCGTCCAGCGCCAGCGCGGCGACCGAGAAGGTCCCGCTGGGGCCGTCCGGCGCCCGCGCCGGGTCGAGGGTCCTGAACCGGCCCTGCTCCAGGACCAGCAGGCCCTGCGAGGTGCCGATCCAGAGCCGGCCGCCGGGGTCGGCGCGCAGCGCCTGCACGTGGCTGCCCAGGGCATCGGCGTCGTGCTGGGTGTAGCGGAAGAAGCGGGTGCCGTCGAATCGCGCCAGGCCGCCCTGGGTGCCGAACCACAGGTATCCGGACGGGTCCTGGGCGATGGACAGCACGCTGATCTGCGGCAGGCCCTGTTCCACGCCCCAGGTGTCGGACACGTAGTCGCGGAAGGGCTTGTCGGCGTCCAGCGCCACGGCCGGAAGGGCGACGGCGGCCCATGACGCCAGCAGCAGCCGGGCGCAGGCACGGGCGGCCATGCGCACGCGGGAAGCGCCGGCGTGCGACCGGGTCCGGCAGCGGATGGCGGGTGGAGCGTCGATCGGGATTTCCCCGTTCCCCATGATCTTCAGAATGAACCAAGGTCGGTAGCGGCGGGTCGGCCGCCAGCTTGAGTCGAATGGCCGCGCATGGCCCTCAGCACTCGATGACGTTGACGGCCAGTCCGCCGCGAGAGGTTTCCTTGTACTTGTCCTGCATGTCGCGTCCGGTTTCGCGCATGGTCTTG
>NZ_JACHGU010000014.1 GCF_014202435.1 Pseudoxanthomonas broegbernensis
GAGCAGGTCAACCAGACCATCGTGCAGATGGACGAGACCACCCAGCAGAACGCCGCCCTGGTCGAGGAAGCCTCCGCCGCCGCACGCGCCATGGAGGAACAGGCCGCCGGCCTCGTCCAGGCCGTGACCATGTTCAGGCTGGGCTCGCACGAGCCCGCCCCCGCCAAGCCCGCGGTCGGGCCCGGTGTACGCGGCTCGCTGCGCCTGGTGCCGCCGGGCTGAATACGCCATGTGCGAAGGCGGCCGGGAACCGCCTTCGCACCCGCAGGCGCGGGAAGGACCCCGAAAGATTTCACGCGCGTCGCCGATATCGATGGGACATGCCATCGCCCCTCGGACAGCCATCGATGGACCCCAGGCGCGTTCTCCGCCAGCGGCCGCCCCGGTGCGCCGCCCGCGGCGCGCGCGGCGGTTGCCCGGGCGGCATGCCGGCCATCGGAACCAGTGCCGCCAGCGCCGCGGGCCGCCGGGGCAGCCGGCCATGCGCACCGCCGTCCGTCGCCCCGCACGACCGGCCCGCATCAACTTCGCCCGTCCCGGGCCGATACCCTTTGATGCGGAAAGCCGCGCCCAATTCGTCCCGAGCCCGCCGACCCGAGATGAACGCACAGTTGCCCCACCCACCCGACCACCGCGACTTCGAGTTCGCCGACCGCGACTTCCGCCGCGTCTGCCAGATGATCCACGTCCGCGCCGGCATCGCCCTGGCACCCGGCAAGCGCGACATGGTCTACGGCCGGCTTTCACGGCGCCTGCGCGCACTGGACATCGACAGTTTCGGCCAGTACCTGGACATGCTCGACGCCGATCCCGACGGCGAGGAATGGCAGTCGTTCACCAACGCGCTGACCACGAACCTGACCGCGTTCTTCCGCGAGCCGCACCACTTCGAGCGCCTGCGCGCGCAACTGGCCGGCGCCGGCCGCGGCGCCCCCCTCCGGCTGTGGTCGTGCGCGGCCTCCACCGGGGAGGAGCCCTACTCGATGGCGATCACCGCCTGCGAGGCCTTCGGCACGCTCTCCCCGCCGGTGCGCATCCTGGCCACCGACATCGACACCCAGGTGCTGGCCACCGCGCAGCGCGGCGTGTATCCGGTCGACCGGATCGCCGGCCTGGACGATGGCCTGCGCCGCCGCTATTTCCAGCGCGGCACCGGCCCCAACGAGGGGCGCTGCAGGGTCAACCCGGCACTGCAGGCGCTCGTGGAGTTCCGGCAGTTGAACCTGCAGGAACCCCGTTACGAAGTGGGCGGCACCTTCCTGGCGCTGTTCTGCCGCAACGTGATGATCTACTTCGACAAGGCGACCCAGCGGGCGATCCTGTCCCGGCTGATCACCCACATGGACGCCCACAGCCTGCTCTACACCGGGCATTCGGAAAACTACCTGCACGCGGCCGACCTGATCCAGTCCTGCGGCCGCACCCTCTACAAGCGCAATCCCTCGGCGGCCCGCGCATGAGCGGCGCCGCGCTCCAATCCGGCGAGATCCTGCGCTATCGCGACCCGCAGTTCCAGGTGCCGGCGGCCAAGCTGCTGCCCACCCAGTACCTGGTGGTGGACGACGGCACCGCCCTGGTCACCGTGCTCGGCTCCTGCGTGGCCGCCTGCATCCGCGACCCGCTGCTGAACCTGGGCGGCATGAACCACTTCCTGCTGCCCGACGGCAACGCCGGCGACGGCGCGCCGGCACGCTATGGCAGCTATGCCATGGAAGTGCTGATCAACGAGCTGCTCAAGCGCGGCGCCAGCCGCAAGCGCCTGGAGGCCAAGGTGTTCGGCGGCGCCAACGTGCTCAAGGGCTTCACCAGCAACCCGGTGGGCACGCGCAACGCCGAGTTCGTCCGCGGCTACCTGGACGCCGAGCGCATCCCGGTGGCGGCCGAGGACCTGTGCGGCATCCAGCCGCGCAAGGTCTGGTTCTTCCCCCACACCGGCAAGGTGATCGTGCACCGGCTGCCGCACGCGCACGACGCCGAGGTGGCCGCCGCCGAATCGGTGGTCCGCGCGCGCCTGTCGCGCAGCCCGGTCAGTGGCGGCGTGGAGCTGTTCTGATGGTGCCGATCAAGGTGCTGGTGGTCGACGACTCGGCCGTGGTCCGCCAGCTCATGACCGAGCTGCTGTCGCGCGACCCCGGCATCGAGGTGGTGGGGACCGCCGCCGATCCCCTGCTGGCGCGCGAGAAGATCAAGCGCCTGAGCCCCGACGTGCTGACCCTGGACGTCGAGATGCCGCGCATGGACGGCCTGGCCTTCCTCGAGAACCTCATGCGCCTGCGGCCGATGCCGGTGGTGATGGTGTCCTCGCTGACCGAGCATGGCGCCGACATCACCCTGCAGGCGCTCTCGCTGGGCGCGGTGGACTTCGTCACCAAGCCCAAGCTGGGCGTGGCCCGGGGCCTGGAGGAATACGCCGGCGAGATCGTGTCCAAGGTCAAGGCGGCCGCCCGCGCACGGGTCCAGGCGCTGCCCAGGCCGGTGCAGCGCCTGCAACCGGCCAGCGCCCCACCGCGGCCCGTGGCCGCGCGCTTCCGCACCACCGACCGCCTGATCGCCATCGGCGCCTCGGCAGGCGGCACCGAAGCCATCCGCGTGGTGCTGGAACAGATGCCGCCCGATGCGCCGGCCATCGTCCTGACCCAGCACATCCCCGGCAGCTTCAGCCGCGCCTTCATCGAGCGCCTGGACCGGCACTCGCAGATGCTGGTGCGCGAGGCCACCGATGGCGAAGCGATCCTGCCCGGCCACGCCTACCTGCCGCCGGCCGACCACCACCTGCGTGTGATCCGCGACGGTGCCCGCTGGCGCTGCCGGATCGACGGCGGCCTGCCGGTCAACCGGCACCGTCCCGCGGTGGACGTGCTGTTCCACTCCGTCGCCCAGAGCGCCGGCGCCAACGCGGTGGCGGCGGTCCTCACCGGCATGGGCGACGACGGCGCCCGCGGCCTGCTCGAGCTGCGCAACGCCGGTGCGGCCACCCTGGTCCAGGACGAGGCCACCAGCGTGGTCTGGGGCATGCCCGGCGCCGCGGTCAAGCTCGGCGCCGCGCAGGAGATCCTGCCGCTGGACCGCATCCCTGCGCGGCTGCTGGAGCTGGCCGGCGGCACCGATACCGTCGCCGGCGACTGAAGCGCCGCTCGCCGGTTCAATCCGGGTTGGCCACTCCATGCGGCACGTGGCCGGCGGCCACGTGCAGGCGTGCGCTGTCGATGTTGTGCGCCGAGTCGTCGAAGAAGATGTCCGCGCCGAACGCGGCCAGGAACGGCCCCTTCGCGCGCCCGCCCAGGAACAGCGCTTCGTCCAGGCGCACGTCCCATTCGCGCAGGGTCCGGATCACCCGTTCGTGCGCCGGGGCCGAGCGCGCGGTGACCAGGGCGGTGCGGATCGGCGCGTCCTCGCCGGCGGGAAAGGCCGCCTGCAGGTCGTGCAGCGCCGACAGGAAGCCGCGGAACGGCCCACCGGACAGCGGCTCGTGCGCGCGCTGGTGCTCGTGCAGGCCGAACGCCTCCACGCCCTGCTCGCGCGAGATCCGCTCGCTCTCGTCGCCGAAGATCACCGCGTCGCCGTCGAAGGCGATGCGCAACTGGTCGCGGTGCGCGGCGGCCGCGCGCGACGCCGGCAGGATGGTGGCTGCGGCCACGCCGTGCTGCAGCGAGCGCCGCACCGACTCGGGGTTGGCCGACAGGAACAGGTCGGTGCCGAACGGCGCCACGTAGGGCCAGGTCGGCTCGCCCGCGGTGAACACCGCGCGCACGATGTCCAGGCCATGGTGCTGGATGGAATTGAAGATGCGCAGGCCGGTATCGGCGGAATTGCGCGACAGCAGGATCACCTCGACCTTGGGGACCTGGTCCGGCAACTGCCGGTTGAGCGCCAGCAGCTTGCGCACCACCGGGTACGCGACGCCCGGCTCGAGCACCTCGTCCTCCAGCCGGTGCTGGTATTCGGCATAGGCCTGTACGCCCTCGCGCTCGAACAGCGAGTGGCTTTCCTCCAGGTCGAACAGGGCGCGGGAGGTCACCGCCACGGTGAGCAGGCGCGGGGCGTGGTCGTCGAGCGGGCGGATGGACGGCGGCATGCGGCGATTATCGCATCGGGGCCGGCCCCGGGCCGGTCCCTTGCGCGCCCGGCGGCCGGCTCAGCTTCCCGGGACCTGCAGCAGCATGGCCGGCCCGCGCCGCTGGTCCGGAGTCACCGCGCGCACCTCCAGCATCAGGTTGAGTGCCTGCTGCTGGGCGGGCGTGCCGTCGAACCAGGTGAACAGGTGCTCGGTCTTGCGTCCACTGACCGGTGCGACCACCGGGCCCGGCGGCATCAGCCCCTCCGGCGCCGTGCCCTGCGCAAGCCGGTACTCGAAGCCGATCTCGTCCAGGCCGTAGCCGCTGCCGCGCGGCCAGCGCAGCTTGACCGACAGGAAGCCCATCTGGTCGCAACTGGCGCCGCCGTTCAGGCCGCGGGTGACGTGCACGCTCTCCACTTCCGGCGCGGGCAACGAGGAATCGTCGACCAGGCGCGAGGTTTCCGCCGCGAAGGACGAAAGATTGCTGGTGAAGGCACAGGCGGCCACCGCCTCCTGCGCCGGCCAGACACAGCAAAGCAGAATCAGATACCACGACTTCACGGGATCCCCCCCTTTTACAGCCTTGCGGAACGTGCGGGCCGGCAGCGGGCCGCCGGTGGCCGCATGCGCCCCCGTACTGAAGGGCGCAGTCCCGTCATACCACGAATTGCTCGCTGAGGATACGTTCTTCGAGGTTGTGCTCGGGGTCGAACAGCAAGGTCACGGTGCGGTCGGCCGACTCGCGGATCACCACCTCGACCACATCGCGGGTCTCGTGCGAGTCGGCGGTGACGCTGACCGGGCGCTTGTACGGATCGAGCACTTCGAAACGGATCTCGGTGTCGGCCTTGAGGATGGCGCCGCGCCAGCGGCGCGGGCGGAAGGCGGCGATGGGCGTCAGGGCGATGGTGTGCGAGCCCAGCGGCAGGATCGGCCCGTGCGCGGAGAAGTTGTAGGCGGTGCTGCCGGCCGGGGTGGCGACCATGACCCCGTCGCAGATCAGCTCGTCCAGCCGGGTCTGGCCGTTGAGGCCGATGCGCACGTGCGCGGCCTGGCGGGTCTGGCGCAGCAGCGAGACCTCGTTGTAGGCCAGCGAACCGACGCTGCTGCCCGACTCGGTCAGGGCCAGCATCTCCAGCGGGCGCAGCTTGGCCGGCTCGGCCGTGGCGATGCGCTCGAGCAGGTCCTCGCGGTGATGGTGGTTCATCAGGAAACCCACGGTACCCAGCTTCATCCCGTACACCGGCTTGCCCAGCGCACCGTAGCGGTGCAGCGTCTGCAGCATGAAGCCGTCGCCGCCCAGCGCGCAGATCACGTCGGCCTCCTCCAGCGCGCACTGGCCGTGGCACGCGACCAGGTCGGCCAGCGCCTCCTGGGCGTTGGGCGCGCTGCTGGCGAGAAAGGCGATGCAAGGGCGGGAATTCATCGTGTTCTCCATCCGGACGGCATGCGTCCGCCGCGGAAGGATAACCGCCCGCGGCCGGCGATGCGTCCGCGTGGGTCGGCGGCCATGGCGCAACCTTCGCGTTCGGCGTCCTTCGCCCATGCTATGGAACGGGGATGGCCGGCACGGCACGGGTGTGCGTGGCTTCGGCGGGAGCCGCGCCGGTGCCGGGCTATCGCTCTCCCCTCGGGCAGGCATCCTGCCCGCACTCGGGGTCGCGGGCCATCCATGGCCCGCTTGCCGCGATACCCCGGCACCGATGCGTCTTTGCACGCTTAAGGAAAACCACGCGCTTGCGAAGGACGCCGCTCCCCCGGGCATGGCGCAAGCAGGCCATGGATGGCCTGCGTTCGCGAGTAAAGGGCATGGATGCCGTCCCGAGCGATGCACCATGCCCTCGGGAAACGGCGGCTCCGTCCGAAGCCGCGCCTTCAGCCGTGCGCCGCCAACTGCCCCAGCTTCTGCACCGCCACCGACAGGGTCGGGTAGTCCAGGGTCTTTTGCGCCGACAGGTCGGCGAGCATGCCCAGGGTGAAGCGCAGGCGCGTGTCGTCGCGCCGCAGCCACTGCGCGACCTTCGCATCAGCATCCGCGCCCGGCTGCGCCACCGCCTGCCCGGCGAGCGTGCGCTGGTGCGCGGCCAGTTCGTCGCGCATCACCCCGCGCGCGACCGCATGCCAGCGCCCGTCGACCTGCAGCGCATCGATCTGCTCGAACAGCCAGGGCAGCCCCAACGCGTCGCCCAGGCGGAAATGCACGCGCGAGACGTCCACCGGCTTGAGCCGGCACGCGTGCGCCAGCTCGATGATGTCGAACGCCGGCTCCAGGTAGGGCAGCTCGGACAGTTCCTGCGCCAGCGCCGGCGGCATGCCCTTGTCCTTCCATCCCTGCACCGCCGCCTCGTAGCCCGGGCGCTGCGAGGCCGGCAGCACGCCGGAGGCCGAGCGGATGTCGTTGAACGGATCGCGGTAGCGCTCCACCGCGTCGGTGATGCTCGGCATCGGCCCGGGGCGGTGCAGCAGCCAGCGCACGAACGAGCGCTGCAGGTTCCAGATCACCTGCAAGGCGTCGATCTGCGCCGACTCGGGCAGCTTGCCGTCCAGGGCGTCGATCTGCGCCCACAGCCGGCGCGCGTCCAGGGTCTCGCGGCCGATGGTGTAGGCCTTGGCCACGTCCGCCGGGCTGCGGCCGGTATCCTCCTGCATGCGCAGCAGGAAGGTCGCGCCCATCCGGTTGATGGTGGCGTTGGTCACCGCCGTGGCGATGATCTCGCGCTTGAGGCGGTGGCGCTGCATCTGCCCGGCGTACTTCTTCTGCAGCGGCCCGGGGAAGTAGCGCTGCAGCTCCTTGGACAGGTACGGGTCCTCGGGGATGTCCGAGTCCAGCAACTGCTGGTAGGCCACCAGCTTGGAATAGGACAGCAGCACCGCCAGCTCGGGCCGGGTCATGCCCTGCCCGCGCGCCTTGCGCGCCGACAGCTCCGCGTCGCTGGGCAGGAACTCGATCTGGCGGTCCAGCAGGCCCTGCGCCTCCAGGGTGCGGATGAAATGCTGCTTGGACCCCAGCCGGCGCACGCTCATCCGCTCCATCAGGCTGATGGCCTGGTTCTGGCGGTAGTTGTCCAGCAGCACCAGCCGCGCGACCTCGTCGGTCATCGAGGCCAGCAGCCGGTCGCGCGCCGGCGTCTTCAACTGCCCCGCGCGCACGGCCTCGCCGAGCAGGATCTTGATGTTCACCTCGTGGTCGGAGGTGTCCACGCCGGCGGAGTTGTCGATGAAGTCGGTGTTGAGCAGCACGCCGTTCTGGGCCGCCTCGATGCGGCCGAGCTGGGTCATGCCCAGGTTGCCGCCCTCGCCGACGATCCGGCAGCGCAACTGGTTGCCGTCCACCCGCAGAGCGTTGTTGGCGCGGTCGCCGACGTCGCCGTGCTGCTCGCCGGAGGCCTTGACGTAGGTGCCGATGCCGCCGTTCCACAGCAGGTCCACCGGGGCCTTGAGGATCGCGGCGACCAGTTCGTGCGGCGGCAGCGATCGGACGCCCTCCTCCAGCCCCAGCACGGCGCGCACTTGCGGGGTGATCTCGATCGCCTTGGCGCTGCGCGGGTGCACCCCGCCGCCCTTGCCGATCAGCCTGGCGTCATAATCGGCCCAGCTCGAGCGCGGCAGCTTGAACAGGCGCTCGCGCTCGGCGTAGGAGCGCTCGGCGTCGGGGTCCGGGTCGAGGAAGATGTGGCGGTGGTCGAACGCCGCCACCAGGCGGATGTGCCTGGACAGCAGCATGCCGTTGCCGAACACGTCGCCGGACATGTCGCCGATGCCCGCGCAGGTGAAGTCCTCGCTCTGGCTGTCGCGGCCCAGTGCGCGGAAGTGGCGCTTGACCGATTCCCACGCGCCGCGGGCGGTGATGCCCATGCCCTTGTGGTCGTAGCCGGCCGAGCCGCCGGAGGCGAACGCATCGCCCAGCCAGAAGCCGTGGGCGATGGCCAGGCCGTTGGCGATGTCGGAGAACCGCGCCGTGCCCTTGTCGGCGGCCACCACCAGGTACGGGTCGTCCTGGTCGTGGCGGACCACCCCGCGCGGCGGCACGATCGTGCCGTCGACGATGTTGTCGGTGATGTCCAGCAGGCCCTGGATGAAGAGCCTGTAGCAGGCCACGCCCTCGGCCAGCACCGCGTCGCGGTCGCCGGAGGCCGGCGGCCGCTTGACGAAGAAGCCGCCCTTGGCGCCTACCGGCACGATCACCGAGTTCTTCACCATCTGCGCCTTGACCAGGCCCAGCACCTCGGTGCGGAAGTCCTCGCGCCGGTCGGACCAGCGCAACCCGCCGCGGGCCACCGGGCCGAAGCGCAGGTGGGTGCCTTCCACCCGCGGCCCGTACACGAAGATCTCGCGGTACGGGCGCGGCCTGGGCAGGTCGGGCACCTGTGCCGGATCGAACTTGAAGCTGACGGTTTCCGCCGGTTGGCCATCGGCCCCGGCCTGGAAGTAGCTGGTGCGCAAGGTGGCGTCGATCACGCCGATGAAACCGCGCAGGATGCGGTCGTCGTCCAGGCCGTCGACGCGGTCCAGCAGCTTCAGCAGGGCCTCGCGCACCGCACCGGTGCGCGCCTGGCGGTCGCCGTCCCACGCATCGGCCAGCGCCTGCAGCACCTTGGCCACGGCCGCGTCGCCACCGGCCAGCGCCAGCAGACCATCGGCCAGGCGCTGGCCCTCGGCGCGCGCCTGCGCGGCCGTCCGGCGCTCCGGCTCCGGCTGGAAGCGCGCCTGGAAAAGCTCCGCCAGCAACCGCGCCAGCAGCGGATAGCGGCCCAGGGTCTGCTCCACCGCGCCCTGCGAGAACGGCACCCCGGTCTGCAGCAGGTATTTCCAGTAGCCGCGCAGCAGCGCCACCTGGCGCCACTCCAGCCCCGCGGCAAGCACCAGGCGGTTGAAGGCGTCGTTCTCGGCCCGCCCGGACCAGACCGCGGCGAACGCGTCCTCGAACGCCGGCGCCAGCGTCGCCGCGTCGCCGCCGTCGGCGATGCGCTCGACCTCGAAGTCCTGGATGTAGACCGTCTGGCTGCCGCCATCGGGCAGCGCGGCCTGCAACCGGTAGGGATGCTCGGAGATCACCCGCAGGCCCATGTTCTCCATCAGCGGCATCACGTCCGACAGCGGGATGTCGTCGTTCTGGCGGTACAGCTTCAGGCGCACCCCGGCCGCGCCCTCGCGCGCCACCGGCTGCAGGCTCAGGCGCAGGTCGTCCGGGCCGGCCAGGGCGGCCAGCCGCTCGACGTCGTTGGCGGCCAGCTCCGGGGAGACGTCCTCGATGTAGCCGGCCGGCAACGCGCGCCCGTAGCCATTGGCCAGGCGCAGGCCCTGGGCCTCGCCATGGCGGGCGACCAGCAGTTCGCGCAGGTCGTCGCGCCAGTTGCGCAGCAGGTGGGCCAGGCGGCGCTCCAGCTCGGCGGTGTCCAGTTCCACCGCCTCGCCGGTGCGCGGCCGCACGATCAGGTGCACCTGCGCCAGCGGCGACTCGCCCAGGACCACGCTGGAATCGACGTGCTCGCCGTGCAGCGCCTCCTTCAGCAGCGCCTCGATGCGCACCCGCGCATCGGTGTTGAAGCGCTCGCGGGGCAGGTACACCAGCGCCGAGAAGAAGCGGCCGTAGCGGTCGCGGCGCAGGAACAGGCGGCTGCGCACGCGCTCCTGCAGGCCGAGCACGCCCGTGGCGGTGCGGAACAGTTCCTCCTGGCTGGACTGGAACAGTTCCTCGCGCGGCAGCGTCTCCAGGATGTGGCGCAGGGCCTTGCCGCTGTGGCTGTCCGGCGCCAGGCCGGAACGGCGCATCACGTAGTCGTGGCGCTCGCGCACCAGCGGGATCTCCCATGGACGCCGGTTGTAGGCGCTGGAGGTATACAGGCCGAGGAAGCGCTGCTCGCCGGTGATCCGGCCCTGGGCGTCGAACTCCAGCACGCCCAAATAGTCCATGTAGCCGGCGCGGTGCAGGCGCGAGCGCGCGTTGGTCTTGGTCAGGATCAGCGGCTCGCCGGCGCCGGATTCGTTCAGGCCCTGCGCGGCGAGGGTGCGTACCGGGCGCGGCGCGGCCTTGTCCTTGCCGCGCATCAGGCCCAGGCCCGACCCTTCCACCGGCGCCAGCACGTCCTCCCCGGCGCGGCGCACCACGCGGTACTCGCGGTAGCCGAACAGGATGAAGTGGTCGTCGGCCGCCCAGTGCAGGAATTCCCGCGCCTCGCGCCGGGCGGCGTCGCCCACCGGCAGGTGCCGGGTGGCCAGGTCGTCGGCCAGGGACTGCATGCGCTCGCGCATCGGCCCCCAGTCGGACACCACCGCGCGCACCTCGGCCAGTACCGCCTCGATGCGGCGGGCGACCGCCGCCATCGCCTCGGCCGGCTGGCGGTCCAGTTCGATCAGCATCAGCGACTCGGGCCTGCCCTCGCCCACCTTGGTCAGCCGGCCGGCGCGGTCGCGCTCCATCCGCACCAAGGGGTGGCCGAGCACGTGCACGCCCACGCCCATCTCCGCCAGGGCCATGCTCACCGAGTCGACCAGGAACGGCATGTCGTCGTTGACGATCTGCAGCACCGTGTACGGCGACTCCCAGCCATCGGCCTCCAGGACGGGGTTGAACACGCGCACGTTGGCGGTGCCCGGCTTGCGCCGGCGCGCGAACGCCAGCATGTCCATGCCGATCGCCGCCCACGCCGCCGGCGCGTGCTGCGGGTATTCGTCCGCTTCCATGCGCTGGTAGAACGCCGCGAGAAATTCGCGCGCCTCGGCCTGGCCGGCGGCCGGAGCCCGCTTGCGCACGGCGGCGAACACCGGTTCCAGGCTGATGCCGCCCTCTTCCTCCCTGGCCCGCGACACGGGCGTCGATCCTTTGCGCGCCCCCTTCCCGGCGGCCTTCCCGCCAGCCGTTCCGGAGGGGGAAGCCGGCGCGCGCTTGGCAGCGCGCGGTGCCTTGGGTCGGGAGTTCATGGCGCGATCGCCTGCAGGAAAAGTTGCGGGGATTGTAGTCCTGGGGTCGGGAAAAACCGTGCTGCATAGCGGAAGAATCGGCACTTCCAAAATAGTGAACTGGACGGTATAGTCCAGCCCGCATGCCACCCTCCCTCTCCCCCCACCCCGCGCCCAGGCCCCCGCGCCCGCGCGACGATGCCCGCCACCGGCGGGTGTCCGATGCCGTGCGCGCGCTGGTGGCCGAGCACGGCGTGCACATCAGCATGGATGCGGTGGCCGCGCGGGTCGGCTGCTCCAAGCAGACCCTGTACGCGCGCTACGGCTCCAAGCAGGCCCTGCTGGCGCGGGTGGCCAACGACGGCATGGCGGTGGCCCGCCTGTCGGCCACGCCCACCGCATCGACCCTGCGTCCGGCGCTGCTCGCCTTCGCCCACGAGCACCTGGCGCACCTGGCCAAGCCCGCCACCATCGGCGCCGCCCGCCTGGTCACCGCCCAGGCGCAGCAGTTCCCCGAGGAAGTGGCCGAGCTGTTCGCCGGCTGGGTCGGCGCCCTGGAGGCGCAGCTCGCCGCCTGGCTGCAGCAGGCCATGCGCCGCGGCCTGCTGCGGCATGACGATCCGCACTGCGCAGCGGAACTGCTCTTGGGCATGATCGTCGGCCTGGACTTCGACCGCCAGCGCCACCTGGCGCCGCACCGGTCCGCGCCGGAGGCCAGGTCGCGCTGGGCGGAATTCGCCATCGACAACTTCCTGCGCGCCTTCGCACCGCCCTGCGCCCTCACCTGACACAGTCCCAACATCGCACCGGAGCATCTCTCCCATGACCACCCATCGTCCCCTGCTCCTGGCCTGCGGCCTGCTGGCCCTGGCGGCCTGCTCGTCCGAGGAAGCCGCCGCCCCGCCACCGCCGGAAGTGGGCGTCGTCAAGGCGCAACCGCAGACCGTACCGCTGCAGCGCGACCTGGTCGGCCGCCTGTCGCCCTACCGCAGCGCCGACGTGCGCGCCCGCGTGCCGGGCGTGCTGCTCAAGCGCACCTACCAGGAAGGCAGCGACGTGAAGGAGGGCCAGGTCCTGTTCGAGATCGACCCGGCGCCGCTGCAGGCCGCGCTGGGCGTGGCCCGCGGCCAACTGGCCCAGGCCGAGGCGACCTACGCCAACGCCCGCACCGCGGCCGAACGCGCGCGCCAGTTGGCGCCGCAGAAGTACGTCTCCCAGAACGACCTGGACAACGCGGTCGCCGCCGAGCGCAGCGCCGCCGCCGCCGCCCAGGCCGCGCGCGCCACCGTGCGCAACGCCGAGATCGATCTGGGCTACGCCCGGGTCGCCGCGCCCATCGCCGGCCGCGCCGGCAAGCAGCAGGTGACCGAGGGCGCGCTGGTCGGCCAGGGCGACGCCACCCTGCTGGCCACCGTCGACCAGCTCGACCCGCTGTACGCCAACTTCTCCATCGGCTCGACCGAGCTGGAGCAACTGCGCTCGGCATCCAACGTGGCCCTGTCCGGCGCCGGCAAGTCCACCGTGCAGTTGCTGTTGCCGGGCGGGCGCGTCTACGCCCAGCCCGGCACCCTGGACTTCTCCGACGCCACGGTGGACCCGGCCACCGGCACCGTCTCGCTGCGCGCGGTGCTGCCCAACCCGGACGGGGCGCTCCTCCCCGGCAGCTTCGTCACCCTCAAGGCCAACCTGGGCGAGCTGCACGACGTGTTCCTGGTGCCGCAGCCGGCGGTGCTGCGCGACGCCAACGGTGCCTACCTGTACGTGGTCGGCGACGGCGACAAGGTGGTGCGCAAGACCGTGGCCGCCAATACCGCCGACGATGGCCGCTGGCTGGTGACCTCCGGCCTGGCCGCGGGCGACCAGGTGATCGTGGCCGGCGTGCAGAAGGTCAAGGAGGGCGCCCAGGTCCAGCCCGCCCCGTGGAAGCCGGAGGCCGGCGACGGCGCGGCCCCCGCCCAGGCGGCCGAGGCCGCCACGGCCGCCCCCGCGGGCGAGCAGCCGGCCGAGTAAGGACTCCCCATGCCCAAGTTCTTCATCAACCACCCGGTCTTCGCCTGGGTCGTGGCGATCCTGATCTCGCTTTCGGGCGTGATCGCGATCCTCGGCCTCGGCGTGGAGTCCTACCCCAACATCGCGCCGCCGCAGGTCACCGTCAGCGCCAACTACCCCGGCGCCAGCGCGGCCACGGTCGAGAAGGCGGTCACCCAGGTGATCGAGCAGCAGCTCACCGGCATCGACCACCTGCTCTATTTCAGCTCGTCCTCCAGCGCCACCGGCCGGGCCAGCATCACCCTGACCTTCGAGACCGGCACCGACGCAGACATCGCCCAGGTGCAGGTGCAGAACAAGGTCGCCCTGGCCACGCCGCGCCTGCCCACCGAGGTGATCCAGCAGGGCGTGGTGGTGGCCAAGGCCAACGCCGGCTTCCTGATGGTGGTGGGCCTGATCTCCGACAACCCGGCGGTGGACCGCAACGCGCTGAACGACCTCAACGGCTCGCGGGTGATCGACCAGATCTCGCGCATCCCCGGCGTGGGCAGCGTGCAGCAGTTCGGCGCCGAGTACGCGATGAACATCTGGCTGGACCCGGAGAAGCTGCAGGGCTACGGCCTGTCGGCCACCCAGGTGCTGGCCGCGGTGCGCGCGCAGAACGTGCAGTTCGCCGCCGGTTCGGTCGGCGCGGACCCGGCGCCCGAAGGCCAGGCGTTCACCGCCACCGTCTCGGCCGAGGGCCGCTTCAGCTCGCCCGAGGAGTTCGAGCGCATCATCCTGCGCGCCGACGCAGACGGCACCGCCGTGTACCTCAAGGACGTGGCCCGCGTGGCCTTCGGCCCCGGCGCCTATGGCTTCGACACCCGCTACGACGGCAAGCCGATCGGCGCGTTCGCCGTGCAGTTGCTGCCGGGCGCCAACGCGCTGAACGTGGCGCAGGCGGTGCGCGCGAAGATGACCGAGCTGGAAGCCACCTTCCCGCAGGGCGTGACCTGGATGTCGCCCTACGACAGCACCACGTTCGTGAAGATCTCCATCGAGGAAGTGGTCAAGACCCTGCTCGAGGCGGTGGTGCTGGTGTTCCTGGTGATGCTGCTGTTCCTGCAGAACCTGCGCGCCACCATCATCCCCACCCTGGTCATCCCGGTAGCGCTGCTGGGCACGTTCCTGGGCCTGTCGATAATTGGCTTCACCATCAACCAGTTGACCCTGTTCGCGCTGGTGCTGTCGATCGGCATCGTGGTCGACGATGCGATCGTGGTGATCGAGAACGTCGAGCGGATCATGACCGAGGAGGGCCTGCCGCCCTACGAGGCCACGGTCAAGGCCATGGGCCAGATCACCGGCGCGGTGGTGGCCATCACCGTGGTGCTCGCCGCGGTGTTCATCCCCAGCGCGCTGCAGGGCGGCGCGGCCGGCGAGATCTACAAGCAGTTCGCGCTGACCATCGCCATCGCCATGGGCTTCTCGGCGTTCCTGGCGCTGGGCTTCACCCCGGCGCTGTGCGCGACCTTCCTCAAGCCCAGCCACCAGGCCAACTCCAACGTGGTGTTCCGGCTGTTCAACAAGTACTACGACCGCATCAGCCACACCTACGTGGGCCACATCGGCGGCGCGGTCAGGCATGCGCCCCGCTGGATGATCCTGTTCGCGGTGCTGGCGATCCTGTGCGGCTTCCTGTTCACCCGCATGCCCGGCAGCTTCCTGCCCGAGGAGGACCAGGGCTATGCCATGGCCATCGTCCAGTTGCCGCCGGGCGCCTCGCTGCAGCGTACCCAGGAGGTGTTCGACCAGATGCGCGGGCGCCTGCAGGACATCGAGGGCTACCAGAGCATGATGCAGGTGGCCGGCTTCAGCTTCGTCGGCTCCGGCGAGAACGTGGGCATGGCCTTCATCCGGCTCAAGCCCTGGGCGGACCGCGACCTGACCGCGCCGGAGTTCATCCAGCAGGCCAACGGCGCGCTGTTCGGGATCAAGGAGGCGACGATCTTCGTGGTCAACCTGCCCACCGTGCAGGGCCTGGGCCAGTTCGGCGGCTTCGACATGTGGCTGCAGGACCGTACCGGCCAGGGCCAGGAGGCGCTGACCCAGGCGCGCAACACCCTGCTGGGCGCGGCCGCGCAGAACGCCTCGCTGGCCGGGGTACGTCCCAACGGCCTGGAGGACGCGCCGCAGTTGCAACTGCACGTGGACCGCATGCAGGCGCAGTCGATGGGCCTGGAGGTGGGCGACATCTACAACGCGATCAGCCTGATGCTGGCGCCGGTGTACGCCAACGACTTCTTCTACGAAGGCCGCATCAAGCGGGTGACCCTGCGCGCCGACGCGCCCTACCGGCTGGGCGCCGAGTCGCTGGGCAGCTACTACACGCCCAGCCCGAACGGCACCGGCATGGTGCCGCTGACGGCGGTGGTCGATGCGCAATGGCAGACCAGCCCGCCGTCGCTGAACCGCTACCAGGGGTACGCGGCGGTCAACATCGTCGGCTCCCCCGCCCCGGGCCACAGCTCCGGCGAGGCCATGGCGACCATGGAGGACATCGTCCAGAACGACCTGCCGGCCGGCTTCGGCTACGACTGGTCGGGCATGTCCTACCAGGAGATCCTGGCCGGCAACACCGCCACCCTGCTGCTGGTGCTGTCTATCGTGGTCGTGTTCCTGTGCCTGGCCGCGCTGTACGAGAGCTGGTCGATCCCGGTGGCGGTGCTGCTGGTGGTGCCGCTGGGCATGCTCGGCGCGGTGCTGTTCAGCCTGGCCCGCGGCCTGCCCAACGACATCTTCTTCAAGATCGGCCTGATCACGATCATCGGCCTTGCCGCCAAGAACGCGATCCTGATCGTGGAGTTCGCGGTGGAGCAGCGCCTGGCCGGCAAGACCCTGCGCGAGGCGACCATCGAGGCCGCGCGCCTGCGCTTCCGCCCGATCCTGATGACCTCGTTCGCGTTCATCATGGGCGTGGTGCCGATGGCCCTGTCCAGCGGCGCCGGCGCCAACGCGCGCCACGCGATCGGCACCGGCGTGATCGGCGGCATGGTATTCGCCACCTTCCTGGGCCTGCTGCTGATCCCGGTGTTCTTCATCGTGGTCCGGCGCATGCTCGGCGACAGCCTGGACGAGCCGTCCAAGGACTGGCTGAAGAAGCAGCGCCAAGGCGAGGCGGCGACGCACTGAGCGTCGCCGGCCGCGAGCCAGTGCTAGGAGGCCCCGGCGGCGACGCCGGGGCTTCCCGCTTTCTGCACCACGCCCATGCGGGAGCCGGGTACGGCCGGCGACCGCCATGCCGCCCCAAAAAAAAACGCTCCGGCCTGGCCGGAGCGTCGGATGCCTCGCCGATGGCGCGCGGGGATTACTTCACCGCTTCCTGGTAGCGGCGCTCCACCTCGTCCCAATTCACCACGTTGTAGAACGCGCCGATGTAGTCCGGGCGGCGGTTCTGGTACTTGAGGTAGTAGGCGTGCTCCCACACGTCAAGGCCGAGGATCGGGGTATTGCCGTCCATCAGCGGGCTGTCCTGGTTGGCGCTGCTCTCCACCACCACCTTCTTGTCCGGGGTGACGCTGAGCCAGGCCCAGCCGCTGCCGAAGCGGCTCAGCGCGGCCTTGGTGAAGGCCTCCTTGAACTTGTCGAAGCCGCCCAGGTCCTGGTCGATGGCCTTGGCCACCCCGCCCTTGGGCTCGCCGCCGCCCTTGGGCGACATCACGGTCCAGAACAGGCTGTGGTTGGCGTGGCCGCCGCCGTTGTTGCGCACCGGGCCCTGCAGGCTCTCCGGAAGGCTCTTGACCTTGGCCACCAGTTGCTCGACCGGCAGGCCGGCGTGCTCGGTGCCTTCCAGCGCCGCGTTGACGTTGTTGATGTAGGTCTGGTGGTGCTTGGTGTGGTGGATCTTCATCGTCTCCGTGTCGATGTGCGGCTCCAGCGCATCGTAGGCATACGGAAGTTCGGGGAGGGTATAGGCCACGGTGGTCTCCTTGGTATTTCGTGCCCGGCGATCGCGGGCGCGGCGGGCACAGTGTAGGGATGCCGGCGTGCGCAACCAAGATGCGGCGGGGAATGCTGCGTCCCGGTCCCCGGGCGGCATGCGGAGAACGAGCATGCCGCCACCCCGGTTTCGACGGCGTGAAGCGTGCCGGCGCCGCGCGAGGGCCCCGGTTCGAGCGCCGGACGCCACGCTCCCGCATACTCTTGCGCATCCGCCCTGTGCATCCATGGAGACGCCACGCACATGACCGCATCGCGTACCGGGCGCCTGCTTGCCATCGTCATCGCCGTGGCCGCGATGGCATGGCTGGCCCTGCCGCAGGCGCAGGCCCCGCAGCCGCCTGCGGCCGCGGTGGCGCAGGCCGGGGCGGGCATCGCCGCCGCCGCGCGGCGCGGCCACGATGCCGATGCCCTCCCCGCCTTCCTGCCGCCGGAAGCGGCGCCGGTGGTGCGGCGCATCCTGCAGGGCGGCCCGTTCCCGCACCGCCAGGACGGCGGCGTGTTCGGCAACCGCGAGCGCCGCCTGCCCCGGCGGACGCACGGCCACTACCGCGAGTACACCGTGCCCACGCCCGGGCTGTCGCATCGCGGCGCGCGGCGCATCGTCACCGGCGGCCAGCCACCGGTCGAATGGTTCTATACCGACGACCACTACGAGAGTTTCCGCGCCTTCCAGCCTTTCGCAGCGCAGGCCCCGCAATGAGCGAATCAGGATTCGACCTCGGCCTGGACGATGCCGCGCAGGCCGGCCTCTACGAGACCGACGCGGACAGCCTGCCGGCCCTGGCCGCGGCCGCCCGCGACGCCGGGCTGCTGGTGCGCCACATCGACCTGGACGGCTGCCGCGACAAGGCCACGCTGCTGCTGCGCCTGTCCGCCGTGCTGGACCTGCCCGCAGGCTTCGGCCGCAACTGGGATGCCCTGTCCGATGCGCTGCGCGACCTGGACTGGCTGCCGGCGCCGGGCTATGCGCTGCTGCTGGAAGAGGCCGGGCAACTGCAGGCGGCCTGCCCGGGCGACTACGACACGCTGCTGGACATCCTGCACGAGGCCTCGCAGGCCTGGGCCGCGATGGACGTGCCGTTTTGGGTGTTCCTGGCCACCGATGCCGAGGACCAGGACGAAGCCGGGGCGCCGCGGCTTCACTGAATCCGGCGCGCCGTCGCGGCGCCGATCCCCTGGAGGCGATGGACCGTGCGGCGCCCCTTGGCCGCGGTAACCGCAGCGGATGCCCGCGCCGATACCGTGCTCAGCCGTCCAGTTCGGCCCAGCGGGCGTAGGCCGTGTCCAGTTCGTCCTGCGCCTGCGCCATGCGCTGGGTATGCGCCGCCACGACGCCGGCCTCCTGCTGGTAGAAGGCCGCGTCGGACATGGCCGCGGTCAGTGTCGCCAGTTCGGCTTCCAGCGTTTCGATGCGCACCGGCAACCGCTCCAGCTCGCGCGCGTCCTTGTAGCTGAGCTTGCGCTTGCCGGCCGGCGCCGGGGCCGGCGACGCGGCGGCGGCCGGGGCCTTTTCCGGCGCCGGCCCGCGTGCCGCGACGGTGGCTTGCGCCGGCCGCTGCCGCAGCCAGTCGCCATAGCCGCCCACGTACTCGCCCACGCGGCCCTGGCCTTCCATCACCAGGGTCGAGGTGACCACGTTGTCGAGGAAGTCGCGGTCGTGGCTGACCAGCAGCAGGGTGCCGGCATAGTCGGCCAGCAGGTCCTCCAGCAGCTCCAGGGTCTCCACGTCCAGGTCGTTGGTCGGCTCGTCCATCACCAGCAGGTTGGAGGGCTGGGCGAACAGCCGCGCCAGCAGCAGGCGGTTGCGCTCGCCGCCGGACAGGCGGGTGATCGGCGCTCGGGCGCGCTCGGGCGTGAACAGGAAATCCTGCAGATAGGCCAGCACGTGCTTGCGGCTGCCGTTGATCTCGATGAAGTCCTGCCCGCCGGCCACGTTCTCCATCGCGTTCCAGTCCTCGCGCAGCACCGCGCGGTACTGGTCGAAATAGGCCACCTGCAGTTGCGTGCCGCGGCGCACCTCGCCGCGCTGCGGCGCCATCTCGCCCAGCAGCAGCTTGAGCAGGGTGGTCTTGCCGCTGCCGTTGGGGCCGATCAGGCCGATGCGGTCGCCGCGCAGGATGGTGGTGGAGAAGTCGAGGACCATGGGCCGCTCGCCGAAGGCGAAGGACACCTCCTGCGCCTCGATCACCTTCTTCCCGGAAGCATTCCCCTGCGCCGCCTCCATGCGCACGTTGCCGGCCAGCTCGCGCCGCTGCGCACGCTCGCTGCGCATCGCCTTCAGCCGCCGCACGCGGCCCTCGTCGCGGGTGCGGCGGGCCTTGATGCCCTGCCTGATCCAGGTTTCCTCCTGGGCCAGCAGCTTGTCGAAGCGTGCGTTCTCCTGCGCCTGCGCGTGCAGCCGTTCCTCGCGCCGGCGCAGGTAGTTGTCCCAGTCGCCGGGCCAGTCGCTCACCTGCCCGCGGTCGATCTCCACGATGCGGGTGGCCAGCGCGCGCAGGAAGCGGCGGTCGTGGGTGACGAACACCACGCTGCCGTTCCACTCCTTCAGGAACGCCTCCAGCCAGTCGATCGCCTCGATGTCCAGGTGATTGGTCGGCTCGTCCAGCAGCAGCAGGTCGGGCGCGCAGACCAGCGCGCGGGCCAGCAGCACGCGCCGCTTCATGCCGCCGGACAGGCGCGCGAACGCGGCCTCGCCCTCCAGCTCCAGGCGGCTGAGCACCTCGGCCACGCGCAGGTCCAGGGTCCAGCCGTCGGCGCCGTCGATGCGGGCCTGCACCCGCGCCAGCGCGCCCGCGTCGAATTCCGGCGCGTGGTTCAGGCGGTGGAACTCGGCCAGCCACGCGCCCAGCTCGCCCAGGCCCGCGGCGACCACGTCGAACACGCTGCCGTCGGTGCCCAGCGGCACCTCCTGTTCGAGGCGGGCGATGCGCACCCCGGCCTGGACCCGTACCTGGCCGTCGTCGGGCGGCAGTTCACCGGCCAACAGCTTCAGCAGGGTCGACTTGCCGGCGCCGTTGCGGCCGATCAGGGCGATCCGCTCTCCGGGTTCGATGGCCAGTACGGCCTTTTCCAGCAACAAGGGGCCGCCGACGCTGTAGTCGACGTTCTGCAAGGTGATCAGGGGCATGCGTGTATTGTACGGGCGCGCGCCGGCGCTTCGTCGCGCGCGCCTGGCCGAAGCGGAAGCACTCGCGTGAATCGGCGCCTCGCCGCGGCCGCGACCTGCGAGAATAGTGCATGACCGATTTCGCTTCGCTGCCGCTGTCCCCGGCCCTGCATCCGGGCCTGGACGCCCTGGGCTACACCACGCCCACGCCGATCCAGGCCCTGGCGTTGCCGCCGATCCTCGATGGACGCGACCTCATCGCCCAGGCCCCCACCGGCAGCGGCAAGACCGCCGCCTTCGGCCTGGGCCTGCTGCAGCGGCTGGACCCGGCCGGCACCCGTACCCAGGCGCTGGTGCTGTGCCCGACCCGCGAACTGGCCGACCAGGTCGGCCGCCAGTTGCGCCGCCTGGCCACGGGCATCGCCAACCTCAAGCTGAGCGTGCTCACCGGCGGGGTGTCGCTGGAGCCGCAGACCGCCTCGCTGCAGGCGCACGACCCGCAGGTGGTGGTCGGCACGCCCGGCCGGATCCAGGAACTGGCCCGCAAGCGCGTGCTGCACCTGGGCGGGGTGCGCGTCCTGGTGCTGGACGAGGCCGACCGGATGCTGGACATGGGCTTCGAGGAGCCAGTGCGCGAGATCGCCGGCCGCTGCGACGCGCATCGGCAGACCCTGCTGTTCTCGGCCACCTTCCCCGACGGCATCCGCGAGCTGGCGCGGCAACTGCTGCGCGCGCCGGCCGAGGTCGCGGCCGAAGCGGCCGGCGGCGCACCGGCCATCGAGCAGCATTTCTTCGATGTGGACCCCGCCTTCCGGCAGAAGGCCGTGGCCGACCTGCTGCTGCGCTACCGGCCCGAATCGGCGGTGGTGTTCTGCAATACCCGCAAGGACGTGGACGAGGTGGCCGGCTCGCTGCGCCAGTTCGGGTTCTCCGCCCTGGCCCTGCATGGCGACATGGAGCAGCGCGACCGCGACGAGGTGCTGCTGCAACTGGCCAACCGCAGTTGCAACGTGCTGGTGGCCAGCGACGTGGCCGCGCGCGGCCTCGACGTGGAGGACCTGGCGGTGGTGCTCAACCACGAGCTGCCCACCGACGTAGACGCCTACCGCCACCGCATCGGCCGCACCGGCCGCGCCGGGCGCGGGGGCCTTGCGCTGAGCCTGGTGGCGCCGCGCGAACGCGCGCGCGCGGAGATGATCGCCGCCGTCCAGCAGCCGTCGCCTTCGCGCCAGAACGCGCCGCTGGCCACCGGCCGGCCGTCGCAGCCGGCGCAGGCGCCCATGGCCACGCTGCGCATCGACGGCGGCAAGACCGACAAGCTGCGCCCCGGCGACATCCTCGGTGCACTGACCGGCGAAGCGGGGCTGCCGGCAGCGGCCATCGGCAAGATCGCCATCCACGCCACCCGTTCCTACGTCGCCATCGCCCGCGCGCAGGTCGAGCGCGCATCGGCCCGGCTCGAATCCGGGAAGATCAAGGGGCGCCGTTTCCGGGTGCGCCCGCTCTGAGCGGGATGCGCCGTCTCTGTAGGCCCCGGCTTGCCGGCGCCTACAGGCGGAGCAGCGACTGCAACGGCGCCTCCGAGGGCCAGCGGGCGCGCCCCGGCAGTGCGTGCAGCTCTATCAACACCGCCGCGCCCGCCAGCACCGCGCCCTGCCGCCGCAACAATCGCGCCGCCGCGGCCAGGGTGCCGCCGGTGGCCAGCACGTCGTCCACCAGCAGTACCCGCGCCCCTGGCGGCAATGCATCAGCCTGCATCTGCAGGCGGTCGCTGCCGTACTCCAGCGCGTAGCCTTCCTCCAGGACCCGGCCCGGCAGCTTGCCCGGCTTGCGCAGGGGCACGAAGCCGGCATCCAGTTCCCGCGCCAGGGCCGCGCCAAGGATGAAGCCGCGCGACTCGATCCCGGCCACCGCGCCGATCCCGGCTTCGCGCCAGGGCGCGGCCAGCGCCGCCAGCATCGCGGCAAACCCGCCCGCATCGGCCAGCAGCGGGGCGATGTCCTTGAACACGATGCCCGGCGACGGGAAATCCGGAATGTCACGGATCGCGGCGGCCCAGGCGGGTGAATCTGCAGGTTCGTCCATGCGCAAGCCGTGTCGGAAGGCGGCCCAATCCTAGCGCAGCGCCGACTGCGGCATCGCGCGCGCGCCACGAGGCGGCCGCGGACGGCCGGACGGAACCGGGGCGATCGGGCAGCGCATGGGAAACGCAACACATCGAAGGAAAGCGTCGTCCCCGCCGCCCTCGCGCATGCCTGGAGCGCGGCCCGGCCCAGGCAGTGGCCGTCTTGCCATGGACCACGACGTGCTCAGGAACTGCACGACAGCATCGAGCATCCTGCGCGATGCCGCGCCCACTCCGGGCGCCGCTGCGCGTAGTGTGCCCTGCCCGGCTGGTCCTCGTACGGACGGCGCACGACCTCCAGCAATTCGGCGATGCCGCTGGGATCGCCCTGCTCGGCGCGGTCGATGGCCTCCTGCGCCAGCCAGTTACGCAGGACGTAGCGCGGATTGGCCCGTCGCATCCGCTCGCTGCGCTGCCCGGCGTCCAGTGCATCGTCGGCCAGGCGCGCGGCATAGCGGGCCAGCCAATCGCGCAGCGGCGACTCGACCTGCGCGCGCGCGTCCGCATCGTAGAACGCATCGGCGAACGCCGTCGTATCGGTCGCCGCCGCGCCCGGCCGGCCGAGCGCGCGGAAGAACAGGGTCATGTCGACCTGCCCGGCCCGCAGCAATCCCCGCAGGTCGGCATACAGCCCCAGATCGGCGTCGCGGCAGCGCTCCAGGCCCAGCTTGCGCGCGACCATGTCCCGCTCGGCCGCCGCCCAGGCCGCGCCGAAGCGTTGCAGCCCCGCCTCCAGCGGCGCCGCGTCGGTGAACAGCGGCGCCAGCGCCTGCGCCAGCCGGGCCAGGTTCCAGTACGCCACCTGCGGCTGGGTGCCGAAGCGATAGCGGCGGCCCTGCGCATCGGTGGTGTTGGGCGTCCAGTCCGGGTCGTAGTCCTCGATCCAGCCATAGGGGCCGTAGTCCAGGGTCAGGCCGAGGATGGACATGTTGTCGGTGTTCATCACCCCATGGACGAAGCCCACCCGCATCCAGCCGGCCACCGTCCACGCCGTGCGCTCGCACACCTGCGCGAACCATTCCGCGTCGCCGGCCTCGCCCCGCTCGGCCAGCTCGGGGAAATGATGGCGCTGGACGTGGTCGGTCAAGGCCCGCAGCAGCCCGGTATCGCCGCGCGAGGCCGGCAGTTGCCAACTGCCGAAGCGCAGGAAGCTGGGCGCCATGCGGCACACCACCGCACCGGGCTCGGCCCGCGGATGGCCGTCGTAGAACATGTCGCGCAGCACGTCCTCGCCGGTGCCGACCAGGGACAGCGCGCGCGTGGTCGGGATGCCGAGGTGATGCATGGCCTCGCTGCACAGGAACTCGCGCACCGACGAGCGCAACACCGCGCGTCCGTCGGCGAAGCGCGAATACGGCGTACGCCCGGCGCCCTTCAATTGCAGTTCCCAGCGGCCGCCCTCCGCGCCCAGCGCCTCGCCCAGCGAGATCGCGCGGCCATCGCCCAACTGTCCGGCCCAGTTGCCGAACTGGTGGCCGCCGTAGTTGCCGGCCCAGGGCTGCATGCCCGGCAGCAGCGCGTTGCCGGCCAGTACCTGGACGGTCCCCGGGGCCTGGATGTCGTCCCGTCCCAGGCCGAGCAGCGCCGCCGCCTCGGGCGACCAGGCCAGCAGGCGCGGTGCCGCCACCGGCGTCGGGTCGACCCGCGACCAGGCCGCCTGGACGTCGCGCACGCGCGCCCCGGCTTCCGGATCGCCGGGCAGTTCGCGCAGGAAGGTGTTGTCGAATTCGATATGCATGGACCCCAGATGCGGCCGGGACGCGGGTCCGGCAAGGCTCCCAATCGACGACCCAAGGCACCGGCGCCACGGAACGACCGGCGCCCCGGCCTGGCAAGCGCCCGCCTGTCCCCGCCCCGCAAACGAAAAACGCCGGAGGCTCGCGCCCCCGGCGTTCTTCTGGTCTGCCGGACGAGCCGGCAGGCGCGGGATTACAGCGCCTGGACCTGGTCGGCCTGCAGGCCCTTCTGGCCCTGCACGACGACGAACGAAACCTTCTGGCCTTCCTGCAGCGACTTGAAGCCGTTGCCCTGGATGGAGCGGAAGTGCACGAACAGGTCGGCGCCGCTCTCCGGGGTGATGAAGCCGAAGCCCTTGGCGTCGTTGAACCACTTGACGGTGCCGGTCTGACGATCGGACATAGTTGCTAACTCCTCAAAATACAGTTTGAAATGGAAAACCGGCTACGGCACATCCGCAGACGGTACTGGATTGCAGGTGTTAGGCAAAGCGGATCGATGTAGCAGATCGTCGGATCGACTGCATCAGGCCACGAACCACGGTGACCCAGGCAAACACAGTGGGCGCACAATACCCGTATTCGGTCCGGATAGCGAGTACCGCCGGTCACCGCCCCGTTTCCGGGCGTTCAGCCGGCTCCGGCCAGGCCCCAGGCCTGCGCGGCGATCCGGTAGGACGCCTTCCGGGCCTGGTGGTCGTGGAGGTTGGCCACCACGATCAGCTCGTCTGGCCGGTGCCGGGCGGCGAAGTCGGCCAGCCCGCGGGCCACCGCCTGCGGCCCGCCGACCACGCTGCAGGCCAGCGCCCGCTCCACCCCAGCCTTCTCCTGCGGGGTCCAGTACGCCTCGATGTCGTCCAGCGGCGGCGGGATCAGGCCCGGCAACCCGCGGCGCAGGTTGACGAAGGCCTGCTGCGGGGTGGTGAACAGGCGCCGGGCCTCCTCGTCGCTGTCCGCGGCGACCACGTTCACCGCCAGCATCGCGTAGGGTCGCTGCAGCCGCGCCGACGGGCGGAAGTCGCGGTGGTAGAGCAGCAGCGCCTGGTCCATGGCGTCCGGGGCGAAGTGCGAGGCGAAGGCGAACGGCAAGCCCAGCGCGGCCGCCAACTGCGCACCGAACAGGCTCGAGCCCAGGATCCACACCGGCACTTCCAGCCCCGCGCCGGGCACCGCGCGCACCGCCTGCCCCGGCTGCGCGGCCTGGAACCAGCCCAGCAGCTCCTGCACGTCCTGCGAGAAGCGGTCGGCGCCCTCGAAGTACCGGCGCAGGGCGCGAGCGGTGGCCTGGTCGGTCCCCGGCGCACGGCCCACGCCCAGGTCGATCCGCCCCGGATGCAGCGCGGCCAGGGTGCCGAACTGCTCGGCCACCTGCAGCGGCGAATGGTTGGGCAGCATGATCCCGCCGGCGCCCACCCGGATGCTGCGGGTGCCGGCGGCCACGTGCGCGATCAGCACCGCGGTGGCGGCCGAGGCGATGCCGGGCATGTTGTGGTGCTCGGCCAGCCAGAAGCGGCGATAGCCCAGCGCCTCGGCGTGGCGGGCCAGGTCCAGGCTGTTGCCCAGGGCGGCGGCCACGTCGCTGCCCTCGCATACCGGCGCCAGGTCCAGTACCGACAGCGGGATGGCGGACGGCATCGGACCCACCCCGCGCCTACGAGCGCAGCGGCACGGTGGCCGGCGGCAGCGGCAGGCCGGCCCGCGCCGCCGGGGCCAGCGTGGCCACCCCGTGGCCGCGCTCGGCCAGGTACTCCAGCCACTTGCCGAGGAAGGTATTCATGCGCAGGCGATGGTCGACCAGTTCCGCCGGGGGCGGGTACATGCCCATCACGTCCTGCCAGCGCCGGCCCACGTAGCAGTGGGTGGTCTCCACCTGGCGCGCGTCCTGGTACAGGCGCAGGTAGGCCGACGGGTCCGGCTCGCCGGTGAGGGGGTCGCGCAGGTCGTAGGTCAGCCGCAGCTCCAGGGTGTAGCGGTGGCGTTCCAGCACGTCCAGGCGCACGTCCAGGCCGTCGCCCACCGAGGACACGTGGCTGCCCTCGCCCAGACCCGCGGGGGCGAACAGCCGCACCAGGCGGGCGTGGTTTTCCGCATACAGCCCCATCAGCCAGCCGAAGCGGCTGAGCCTGGGAACGCGTGCGGCGAGTGAGGCGACGTGTTGCATGCGATCGATGCTACACGTTGGCGCGCGGCCGCGGCAGCATTGATTTGCGCATGCGGTGCCCCTACCTTGGCGGAGTCCCCGAAGGCGTTCCGGCGCCTTTTTTCAGAACATCCCGCGCTGCAGGCCCAGGGTGGACAGCACCTTGCTGGAGATCTCCTCGATGGAGACGTAGGTGGTGCTCAGCATCGGGATGCGTTCCAAGCCGAATATCGCCTCGGCCGCCTGCACCTCGCGGCGGCAGGTTTCCAGCCGCGCGTAGCCCGAGTCCGGGCGCCGCTCCTGGCGGATCTGGTGCAGCCGCTCCGGATCGATGGTCAGCCCGAACAGCTTGCGCCGGTAGGCCTTGAGCCGCGGCGGCAGGCGGTCGCTCTCCAGGTCGCCATCGGTCAGCGGGTAGTTGGCCGCCTTCAGCCCGTAGTGCAGCGCCAGGTACACGCAGGTCGGCGTCTTGCCCGCGCGCGACACGCCGACCAGGACCACGTCGGCTTCCTCGTAGTCCAGCCCCACGCCGTCGTCGTGGGTGAGCGCGTAGTTCATCGCCTCGATCCGGCGGTGGTAGCTGTCGAAGTCGACCATGCCGTGGGCACGGCCCACGTGCGCCTGGCGCGGCTGGTCGAGCTCGCGCTCCAGGTGCCCGATGAACGGCGCGAACACGTCCAGCATCAGCGCGCCGCTCTGCGCCAGCACCGCGCTCAACTGCTCGTCCACGCAGGAGTTGACCACGATCGGGCGCACCCCGTATTGCTCGCCGGCCACGCGGATGCGGGCGGCGGCCTCGCGCGCCTTGTCGGCGTCGTCGACGAAGGAGATGCGGTCGGTGAGGAAGCTGAAGCCGCTGAACTGGGTGAGCAGGCTGTGGCCGATGGTCTCGGCGGTGATACCGGTACCATCGGAAACGTAGAACACCGGGCGGATCGCCGTCACGGCGCGGGCTCCCTCGGACACGTGTTGAGCATCGTGATCAACATTGATATGCGGCGATTGCGCAGAGCATCATAACGCCCCCTCATACCTCGGGGCACGGCCACTGGCCCGTCCGGGCGGTGGCTCCACGGAGCATCGCACTTGAACCAGAACATCCTGTGGTTGCACGAACTGCGCCTGTCCGACCTGGCCCGTGTCGGCGGCAAGAATTCCTCCCTCGGCGAAATGATCGGCCACCTGGACGGCCTGGGCGTCTCGGTGCCCGGCGGCTTCGCCACCACCGCCGAGGCGTTCTCCGCCTTCATCGCCCACAACGAGCTGCACCAGCGCATCTACGACCGCCTGGCCACGCTGGACGTGGAGGACGTGGCAGCGCTGACCGCCGCCGGCCGCCAGATCCGCGGCTGGGTGACCGACGCCCCCCTCCAGCCCGACCTGGACCGCGACATCCGCAGCGCCTACGCGAAGCTGTCGGCCGAGAACGCCGGCAACGGCGGCGGCGATGTCGCCGTGGCGGTGCGCTCCT
This sequence comes from Pseudoxanthomonas broegbernensis, assembly GCF_014202435.1. Lineage (GTDB taxonomy): Bacteria > Pseudomonadota > Gammaproteobacteria > Xanthomonadales > Xanthomonadaceae > Pseudoxanthomonas > Pseudoxanthomonas broegbernensis. Next base: position 27,509 of record NZ_JACHGU010000014.1, read on the forward strand.
CGGCCACCGCCGAGGACCTGCCCGACGCCTCCTTCGCCGGCCAGCAGGAGACCTTCCTCAACGTCGCCGGCGCCGACGACGTGGTGCACAAGGTCAAGGAGGTCTTCGCCAGCCTCTACAACGACCGCGCCATCGCCTACCGCGTGCACCACGGCTTCAAGCACGAGGACGTGTTCCTCTCCGCCGGCGTGCAGTTGATGGTGCGCTCGGACGTGGGCGCGGCCGGCGTGCTGTTCACCCTGGACACCGAGTCCGGCTTCCGCGACGTGGTGTTCGTCACCGCCAGCTACGGCCTGGGCGAGATGGTGGTGCAGGGCGCGGTGAACCCGGACGAGTTCTACGTCTACAAGCCCACCCTGCGCCAGGGCAAGCACGCCGTCCTGCGCCGCACCCTGGGCAGCAAGGCGATCCGCATGGTGTACTCGGAGGCGGCCGGCGAGCGCGTGCGCACCGAGGACACCCCGGCCGAGCTGCGCGGCCGCTTCTCCATCTCCGACGCCGACGTGCAGGAACTGGCCCGCCAGGCGCTGGTGATCGAACGCCACTACGGCCGGCCGATGGACATCGAGTGGGCCAAGGACGGGATCAGCGGCAAGCTGTTCGTGGTCCAGGCCCGGCCGGAGACGGTGAAGTCGCGCGCCCGAGCCACCCAGATCGAGCGCTACGCGCTGGGCGGGCGCGGCGAAATCGTCGCCGAGGGCCGCGCCATCGGCCAGAAGATCGGCGCCGGCGCCGCGCGCGTGGTCCGCTCGCTGGAGGACATGGAGCGCGTGCGTCCCGGCGACGTGCTGGTGGCCGACATGACCGACCCGGACTGGGAGCCGGTGATGAAGCGCGCCAGCGCCATCGTCACCAACCGCGGCGGCCGCACCTGCCACGCGGCCATCATCGCCCGCGAGCTGGGCGTGCCGGCGGTGGTCGGCACCGGCAACGCGCTGGAGCGGATCGCCGACGGCCAGGAGGTCACGGTGAGCTGCGCCGAAGGCGACACCGGCTACATCTATGCCGGCGTCCTGCCCTTCGAGCGCACCACCACCGACCTGGACAACATGCCGCCGGCGCCGCTGAAGATCATGATGAACGTGGCCAACCCCGAGCGCGCGTTCGACTTCGGCCAGTTGCCCAATGCCGGCATCGGCCTGGCCCGCCTGGAGATGATCATCGCCGCCCACATCGGCGTGCATCCCAAGGCGCTGCTGGAATACGACAAGCAGGACGCGGAGACCAAGAAGAAGATCGACGCGCGCATGGCCGGCTACTCCGATCCGGTCGGCTTCTACGTGGACCGCCTGGCCGAGGGCATCGCCACCCTCACCGCCTCGGTCGCGCCCAACCCGGTGATCGTGCGCCTGTCGGACTTCAAGTCCAACGAGTACGCCAACCTGATCGGCGGCAGCCGCTACGAGCCGGAGGAGGAGAACCCGATGATCGGCTTCCGCGGCGCCAGCCGCTACGTCGATCCGTCCTTCGCCGACGCGTTCGCGCTGGAGTGCAAGGCCGTGCTCAAGGTGCGCGACGAGATGGGCCTGGACAACCTGTGGGTGATGATCCCGTTCGTGCGCACCCTGGACGAAGGCCGCAAGGTGATCGAGGTGCTGGCCGCCAACGGCCTGCGCCAAGGCCCCGGCACCGACGGCAAGCCGGGCCTGAAGATCATCATGATGTGCGAGCTGCCGTCCAACGCGCTGCTGGCCGACGAGTTCCTCGACATCTTCGACGGCTTCTCCATCGGCTCCAACGACCTCACCCAGCTCACCCTTGGCCTGGACCGCGATTCCTCGATCGTGGCCCACCTGTTCGACGAGCGGAACCCGGCGGTGAAGAGGCTGTTGTCGATGGCCATCCAGGCCGCACGCGCCAGGGGCAAGTACGTGGGCATCTGCGGCCAGGGCCCGTCGGACCACCCGGACCTGGCCGAATGGCTGATGCACGAGGGCATCGAGTCGGTATCGCTCAACCCGGATACCGTGGTCGATACCTGGCTGCGCCTGGCCAAGAGCAAGGCGGGCTGACGGGCGGGCACCCAGGCCCGCTCCTCACAGGCAACGCATGCAACCGTCGTCCCCGCCCAGGCGGGGCGACGGATTCGCGGCGCGCCTACCCCGCGGCCAGTTGCGCCAGGTGCCTGCGGTAGTGGCGCAGTTCGGCGATCGAATCGTGCACGTCGCTCAGCGCGGTGTGCGCCGCCTGCTTGGACACCCCGGCCAGCACCTCCGGCGCCCAGCGCCGCGCCAGTTCCTTGAGCGTGCTCACGTCCAGGTTGCGGTAGTGGAAGTACGTCTCCAGGCGCGGCATCAACCGGTGCAGGAAGCGGCGGTCCTGGCAGATCGAGTTGCCGCACATCGGCGAGGCGCCGGCCGGCACCCACTGCTGCAGGAACGCCACCGTGCGCGCCTCGGCCTGGGCGATGCCCACCTCGCTGTCCAGCACCCGCTGCCACAGGCCCGAGCGGCCGTGCTGGCTGCGGTTCCACTCGTCCATGGACTCCAGCGCGGCCAGCGGATGGGCGATGGCCAGTTCCGGCCCTTCGGCCAGCACCTGGAGCTGCGAGTCGGTGACCACCGTGGCGATCTCCAGGATCGAGTCGCGGTCGGTATTCAGCCCGGTCATCTCCAGGTCGATCCAGATCAGGCGGTCGTGCCCGGCCACTGCGCTGCTGCCCATACCCGGTGCTTCTCCTGCGGATGCACGCTTGCCTGGCGCGTGCGGGCTGGCATGATAACGCACGACCTTCGCACCGGCCGCCCATGTACACCTCCAGCACCCACGCCGTGCTCGCCGCGATGCTCGCGCCGGCCTTCTTCCTCACCGCCACCGCGTCGCTGCTGCTGTCGGCCAACAACCGCCTGGCCCGGATCATCGACCGCGCCCGCACCCTGCTGCGCGAGCTGGCCGAGATCGACGACGAGGCCGAGCGCAGCCTGCTGGAGAAGCGCATCGCCCTGCAGCGCCTGCGCAGCCTCACCATCCTGCGCGTGGGCCAGTTGCTGTACACGGCGATCAGCTTCTTCGTCGGCACCAGCCTGGCGGTGGCGGTGGACACGTTCACCGACCACCGGCTGGGGGCGCTGCCGCTGTGGCTGGCCTCGCTGGGGGTGCTGGCCATGTTCGCCGCCAGCCTGCTGCTGGCCCGCGAGTCCACCCTGGCGGTGACCGCAATCAACGAGGAAATGGACCACCGGCCGGTGAAGCGCACGCCGCCGGCCTGATCCGCCTCCTCGCGCAGGCCCGTCGCGCCGCGCGACGACGCCCGCCCGGGCGGTCGCTACAGCGGCGGCCGCCCGCGCTTGGCCCGGAAATAGTTGCGCAGGCGCAGTCCCGCCTCCTCGCCCAGTACCCCGCCGCGCACCTGCAACCGGTGGTTGTGGCGCGGATCGGCCACCAGGTCGAACACCCCGCCGCACGCGCCGGTCTTGGGATCGGGCGCGCCGTAGACCAACCGCGCGACACGGGCGTGGATCATCGCCATCGCGCACATCGCGCACGGCTCCAGGGTCACGTACAAGGTCGAGCCGACCAGGCGATGATTGCCGATGGCCGCACCGGCCTGGCGCAGGGCCACGATCTCCGCATGCGCGCTGGGGTCGTGATCGGCGATGTTGCGATTCCAGCCCTCGCCCAGCACTCGCCCGTCCCCGCCGACCAGTACCGCGCCGACGGGAATCTCGTCGAACTCGCGCTCGGCCCGGTCGGCCAATGCGAAGGCGTGGCGCATCCAGGCCTCGTCGGCATCGGCCTGCGACGCGAGCGCGGAAGGCGCGCCGGAGACGGGGATTGGGTCGACCATGTCGTCCTTCGCTGCGGCCTGCGGCCGAATGATACACGCGGCTTTTCACCCATCGCTCCCGAGACGGCCACCCGGACCGACCGCGGCGGACGGATGCCGCGCAAGGGAACGCCTATGCCCCGTCCACGCCGCCAGCGCCGGGGACGGCGGCACTTCCCTCATCCAGCAACCGCGCCAAGTCGGCGTCCTTCTCCTGCCACACCCCGTTCATCCATTGCTGGAACCGCGCGCGGAAAGCGCGATCGTCCTGGTAGTTGCCCGCGACCAGCTCGGCCGGGATCGGGCGTTGCCGCACGCGCACGCGCACCAGGGGCACGCGGTTGGCCATCAGGTCGAGCATGGTCGGGCGCCCCGCCGGATAGGCGATGGCCACGTCCACCATCGCATGCAGCCCATCTCCCATCGCATCGAGCACGAAGGCCACCCCGCCGGACTTGGGCTTGAGCAGGTACCGGTAGGGCGAAGCCTGGCCCGCGTGCTTGGCCGGCGTGAACCGGGTGCCTTCCACGAAATTCATCACCGATACCGGGATGTCGCGGAACTTCGCGCAGGCACGCCGGGTGACCTCGATATCGCGCTTGCCCAGCTCGGGGTTCCGGGCGATCTGCCTGCGCGTGTAGCGGCCCATGAACGGGAAATCCAGCGCCCACCAGGCCAGCCCCAGCACCGGCACCCAGAACAGTTGCCGCTTGAGGAAGAAACGCAGCAGCGGAATGCGCCGGTTGAACACCTTCTGCAACACCAAGATGTCCACCCAGCTCTGGTGGTTGGCCAGCACCAGGTAGTGGCCATCGCGCCGCAGCGACGCATCCTGGTCGACCTGGAAGGCGGTGTCGGTGAACACGCCGATCATCGCGCTGTTCACCGCGATCCAGCTTTCGGCCAGCCCGGTCAGCGCCGGGTTGGCCGCCCGCCGCACCGGCCTGAACGGCAGCGCCGCCTTGAACAGCGCCACCGCCAGCAACGGCAATGCATGGACCAGCGTGTTGAGTACGACCAGCGGCAGGATCAGCGCGATGCGCAACCACAACAGAAAGGACACCGGGCGACCTTGCGGAATGACGGCGGCAAAGCCTATCAAATCGCCGCCCTGGGTCCACCGGAAAGCGGCGTGGGGGGGGGCCGGGGCACGCTGGCACCCAACGACGACTGTCCACGGGCAGGCTGCGCGATGAGCGGGGAAGACGCCTTGCATGGACAAGAATTCACCAGGAATGGCTCAGTCGGAGACAGGAACGAAGGCAACCCGCCGGTTCATCACCCGAAGACCCCTCCAATTCGGCTGAAAAATCCTGGCTCATGACTGGGAAAATGCTTGCGGAATGAGTGGACGTGACAACGGAACAATGACTATTCCTCCGCCTTTATCAGCAGGCTATTCATTATATTTTTTATTTCTTCCCTTTTCCGATTACTCATATCGCAAACATGCCCGCTCTTTGATGAGTAAAAAAGCGTTGGTGACGCAATCCAATATTCCGGTGAACTTCCATCTTTAATTGTTTCAATAGATAAATATACATCAATGTCATTATAAGAAAATTCTTTATCTAAATTGCAATTGAAATTTAATATTCTTTCCACTTTGGATTTATCTCGATCATCACTAATACTTAGCGGAGAACTTAACTCAATTAAATCATCTAAAGAATATGAAACAATGTAAATTTTATTGAAACTACGATAGTGGATTATATATCTACATTGATCACAATGCTCCCCATTAGAGATTGAATCAGATCGACATCCGACTCCAAGTAAAATTAACAGGACCAACAATAAAATTGATATCCATGAATAAGTTCGCCCCCTAATCGCATTTATTTGTAGGGCATTTAACTGGAACCGGGTCACCGAAATGATCATGCCTAACTCTCTCCCCTAGCTGTGATCTCTCAGTAGGTTGTTCATCCGGGGTGATCCCGGAAGACTGGAGGTGCGACCCAACCAGCACCCAGGAGCCCCGGATGAACCTGCATAAACATGCCCGTCTTACGCCTCGCGGTCGAGCCCTGCTTGTCGAGCGGGTGATCAATCACGGCCTGCGGGTCGAGGAAGCCGCCCATGCCGCCGGGGTGAGCATCCGTACGGCGTACAAGTGGCTCCGCCGTTTCCGCGAGGAGGGCCCGGACGGGTTGCATGACCGCTCCTCGCGTCCTCTCCGATCCCCCACGGCAACCCCGCCAGGGGGGGTTGCGCAGGTGATCATGCTGCGCCGCCAGCGACAGACCTATCGCCAGATCTCGCTGGCCTTGCCCGTCGGGCCGAGCACCATCGCCCGACTGATGCAGCGTGCCGGGCTGCACCGACTGGCGGAGCTCGCGCCGGCACGCCCGGACAACCGCTACGAGTACCCGCAGGCGGGCGACCTGCTGCACCTGGACATCAAGAAGCTGGGGCGCTTCTGGCGGCCCGGACACCGGGTCACCGGTGATCGCCAACGCGCATCCGACGGCGCCGGATGGGAGTTCGTCCATCTGGCCATCGACGACCACTCCCGGGTCGCCTTCGGCACCATCGAGAACGACGAGCGTGGCTCCAGCGCCTGTCGCGCATTGCTGCAGACACTGCGTTACTACCGAACCCTCGGCGTCACCTTTACCCGGGTGATGACCGACAACGGGGCCTGCTACAGGAGCCGCCGGTTCCGCCGACTCCTGCAGCGCCTGGGGCTGCGACACCTGCGCACACGGCCCTATACGCCACGCACCAACGGCAAGGCCGAACGGCTGGTCCAGACCGCCTTGCGCGAATGGGCCTACGCCCGTTCCTATGACAACTCCCACCAGCGCCAGCAGGCACTTCCTGACTGGCTGCACCGCTACAACTGGCATCGACCGCATGCCAGCCTGGGCTACAAGCCCCCCTCCATCAGCCGACTCCAACTGCCGCTGAACAACGTCATGGGTTTACACACCTAGCTTTCTTGCGGCGCCTTGCTCATATCCCTCAATTGGAACGGCGCGATCACCGGCTGGTGGTTCCCGCCGTAGCTGGGAACGGAAGCTCCAGCAAGGCACGCGCAAGGGCAACGACGACTGTCCACGGGCAGGCTGTGCGGCGAGCAGGGAAATGCCTGGGCGTGGGCAGGAATTCATCAGGAAGCGTTCAATCGGAGGCCGGAAGACAGGAAGACAGGCGGCTTAGCACCTGAAAAACCCTCCCGCTCGACTGAAAAAGCCTGACTCATGGCTGGGAAAATGTTTGCGGACAGTGTGGACGGGACACCACTCTTTGCAACATCAAATTATCGGCTCACGCCTCAAAGAGAATAGATCTGGGGATTCTTCCTCCAGCAATTCCTCAAACTTACCCCAACCATTCGCATCAACGTAATCAGCCTCACTAGCATAGATGGGGACAGCCCAGACAATGACCGTCAACGGCTGCGAACCGCCAATAGTCGCAAAATCATCATCCATAAATACTGGGATTGCACAATACACCGCATCAAAACCAAGCTTATTAACTGCATCCTCGGGAAGTCGTATTACATGCCCCCGAAGAACAGCATTATGCCCAACTAAAATATATTCACTTATAAATAGAAGAAGAGAAATTATTCGTTCGGAAAGACCTGCTCCCGATACGGGACAAACTAACTCCTGACGAATTTTCTTTTCATCAGATATTCTCAGCTCATGTCGACTCAAACCCACTGTCATATAGGTATCAACTGTCTCAAGCGGCGCCCCCCTGAAACACACCACGCGCAAACCATCAGATGATGATTTTTCCTTCCATCCTTGCGAAATATTCCCGAGGAATTTTTCAGCATGTCCAATAATATTCATTACCAACTCTTTAATTGTCAGAACGGTTGCAACCTGAGCATCGTAACCGTACACCTTTGTTATACTCATCTAAGACTTCTTTTCTTTCCATACCGCTCAAGTCTCTGTCTTTCCACTTGGGCTGATGATCAATGTCCCAATCCCGATGCCCCTGCCCTGGCGCAACTTCAACATCCTTCCTGCAAGTTGGACAAGATTTAGTGCCGGACTTGCTTCCATCAGCAGCATTATCCCAAGAATCTTGTACGGTCTTCTTTCTGAAACCGGAAGGTCGCCTGGTTACATCCTTTGCAACAACCTCCACCTTGCCCGCAGCACCGCCCACTTCCGGCGCCCTGCCAGCTATACCTCCAGCCTTTCCAAACATCCCAGCGAACTGGGCCAAAAATCCTGCATCTTCTACAACCTGAAGCCCTAAGCGAACCCAATTCCCTTCAGCAATATTAACGGCCCGCGTCGCTGAGCCGATGGCGTGTCGAACACCATCCACATTACCTGCATCCACGACCATAGTCATAGCCATGTTCGCAGTCACTTTTTGCTCGCAGGCAGCGTCGCCCTTACACAAGGGAAGCACATGCTCCCCGTACATCGCCTGCACGAACTCTTCCCAGCCTTCCTGCTGTTGTTGTGTCTCCAACCCGCCCTGCTGGTAAGAAACCTCCTTCCACTTGTCATAGACCTGCCCGCAAGCCTGCGTACTCCCTCCAGTACAAACTTCTTGCAGTTCTTCACCAAACTGCTTGATCTGGTCTTCTGCAATCTGCCGGCCAAAGAGGTTTAGACCTCTTCCTAGGTGATTGTTTTCTACAATTGTCGCTGCGATATTGCTCCCCGTCGCCGCCTCGCCCAGGTTGCCTCCGGCCAGCCCACCGGCCAGCGCTCCGATCGCCTGCGATATCGCCAGGATCGTCTGCTTGTCCTCTTCCGGCAGCAGGTTGGGGTTGAACTCTCCCGTCACCGGATCGATGGCCCGGGGGTCGTCGCCGTACAGCTTCTGGGTCAGGTACTTGGTCGCCCCTGAAGTATCCGCTTCAGCAGGCCATTGCGACGCGCGCACCTGAGCTGCGAGCCGCCGACGGCAACAGGCACTCCCGGATCCAGGCACACAA
>NZ_JACHGU010000015.1 GCF_014202435.1 Pseudoxanthomonas broegbernensis
GCCAGCGACAGGTCGCGCTGGGTCAGCATCGCCTTGGTCGCCGCAATCTTGATCTTGCCAGGGCGGGGATGGCGGTGATAGTCCAGCGCGGCCTGGCGCGCTTCGTCGTTCTTCTGGGACATCGTGCGAGGGGTCACGGCTTGGGGCCGGCCGCGGCCAGGCGCCAAGGGTCTGGCGCCTGCCGAGCGTGGGGGAGGAAGCGGCCCGGTGCCGGGGTGGCGGGTGCGGCCAACGCCAGGGTTGGCGCGCGGAGGGAGGTGATCCCCCCGCGCACGGGCGGGGGGAATGGAACCGTCAGAGCTCGACCGGGTGGGCGTAGGTCTCGGACTTGTCCGTGCGGAGCGCCTTCTTGGTGTCGTTGATGTGCGCCCATTCCGGGTGGGTGCCGGACAGCAGCACGGCCTTGTACGCGTCCTTGACGGCCTTCTTGCGGTCGAACTCGGCCTGGTTGGCATACTCCGTCACCAGGACGGCCTTGGGGTGCGCCAGCCCGCCGGTGGCTTCCCGCTCCAGGTACATGGTGTAGCGGGTCATGATGCCGGAGAACATCTGGTTGGCCATGTTCGGCTCGATGTAGGCGTCGGTGTAGTCCTGGTATTCCTGCGGCGACACCAGCGACTCGTACTGGCTGATCACGAAGATCGATTTCGACGGGTCGTTCTTCTTGGTGCGGCGGTCGAGCAGAACGTCGGCACGGCTGGCGACCACATCCGGGCCCAGTCGCGCGGCCTCGCTGTTCCTCCACTGCTCGTAGGCGGACTCGCTGGGGAAATCCAGGATCGCGAGTTCGTTGAATCCCTCGTCGTACCCGGGCTTCTCCTCGTGGCCGTACTTCTTCACCAGGACCACGTCGGACAGGGCGCCGGCCGACTTCCAGCCGGCCAGCATCTGGGCCAGGCCGGCGGGCGCGGTCTTGTCGGGCATCACGAACAGCAGGACGTGGGCCGGCTTCTCGGCCGCTGCCGGCGCCGCCCGCTCGCCGGCCGCCATCGTTTCCGCTTCCTTCTGGCCGCAGGCGACCACCGCCATGCAGGCCAGCAGGATGCCGAAGACTTTCGTTGCCTTTCCTTGCACAAGGGTTTTCATTTTCTTTCTCCGCTTACGGTGGATGGTCCAGTCGCACGGGGCCGTGCGGGGCCGTGGTGTCCGGCTGTGCGGACGGGGGGTGATCAGCGCGCCGGTACCGCCAGGGTCCAGCTCTGCGTCGTCCGCAGCGTTTCCTTCAGCCGGGATTGGCGGGTGTACTCGGCATCGGCGCGGGCGATGTCCTCGCTGAGCTTCTCCTTGATCGGCTCGGCGCCCTGCTCGGTCCGCGCATCGGCGTATTCCAGGACCAGGAGCGCCCGTCCGCCCTGCCCGTGTTCCAGGTACATCGCATAGCGGGTCAGGATGCCGTGCCGGAGCTGGGCCTGGAGGTACTTCGCCAGGTAGCCGTCGACCCATGCCTGGAAGTCCGCACGGGGAGCCGTCAGCTCGTAGTAGCTGATCTTGTAGACCGGCTTGCTGCCGGCGGCGGGAACCGCGCCGCCCTCGGTCAGCACATCGGCCCGCACGACCTCCAGGGGCGCGGCCAGGGACGCGGCGTTGGCCTTCTCCCATGCCGCCCGGCGCGCCTCGTCCGCGAAATTGAGCACAGCCATGGAGCCGAAGCCGGAAGGCTTGTCCCGCTTCACGCTGTCGACCCACACCACGTTCCCGGCACCCAGTTCCTGGCGCCAGCGGTCCACCTGGCCGGACAGCACTGCCGGCTTGGCGGCGCCTTCCGGCACGACGACGATCAGATCGTCGGCCGCCTTCGCGTTCGGACCCGCAAGAAGCAGCAACAAGGCCAAGGCGCTGGCGGACATCAAGCGTGAGGCGCGTGAGCGCGCGACCGGGGCAGTTTTCATTTCGCGTACCTACTCAGGAAGGAAAAGCCGTTGCGGGAGAGGATGCGTGGCACCGGCCGACGAGTGCCGGCACCACGCCGGGGAACGCGGTTCAGGGCGCCGGCGCGGACAGCAGCCACTGCAGGGCGGCGCCGTAGATGGCCATGCCGTCCTCGGTCAGGTCCGGGAAGCGCGGGGCATCGAGCGGGAACAGCAGGCGGCGCGCGGGGGCCACCACGTCGTTGGCCATCGTGGCGCCCTTCTCGAAGGCGAACATCGTGGCGTGATCCGGCTGGTTCGGGATGGTGGCGATGACCTGGGCGCCCGCCGGCGGACGGGACCAGGCGAGCACCCCCGGCGTGCGGAACAGCTTCATCTGGCCCGGCGGCAGCCCGGCCGCGGCGGGATGGTACGCACGCACCAGGTTCACGTAGTTTTCCGGCGGGTACAGGCTTTCCTTGTGGTCGTTCACGCCGTAGTCGGTGTTGCGGCGGCGGGTGACCATGCCGAGCGCGTCCACCGCCTTGGCTTCCAGCAACAGCACCGGGATGGCGGCATCGGCGTACTTCACGCCCAGCTTGTACTTGTTGGTGCTGGCCGAAATGATGACCAGGTCCATGCCCTGGGCGCGGCTGTCCGGGTCCATGTGGTCGGCCGTGCTGACCTCGAAGCCCAGCGACTCCAGCCATGCCAACTGGGCCATGTCCGAGGCCTCGTTCTCGGGCCACGGCAGGTCGTAGCGGCGGACGAACAGCACCTTCTTGCCCCGGGCGGCGCGCTCCAGCGCGGCGCGCTGCGCCTGGCGCGAAGCGGTCACCCGCGCTTGCGGGGGGCTGACCGCCCACTTCAGCGCCGCATCGAACAGGCGGCGGCCGCTGAACCAGGCGTACTCCTTGGGGTCGGCGGCGGCCGGCCCCTGCGCATCGGACAGGATCGACCAACTGTTGTGGCCCAGGAACAGGCCCACCCGCCGCGCCGGCGCCACGGCATCGCCGATCATCATGGCCTCGCGCTCGTAGGAGAACACGGCCGCCTTCTCGTAGTCGCCTTCGAACACCACCGCCACATCGGCGCCGCGGCCGGGCTTGCCCCAACTGGGATCGGTGACGCCGCCGCTGAACAGCAGCGGGGCGAACATGCCGTGCGGGATGCGCGCGGCCTTCAGGATGGGGTCGGTGGCGCTGGTGGCGTGGGCGTAGTAGTTGGCGTGGTTGGCGTTGTGGAACGGCTTCTCGCGCACGACCGAGAAGTCCTCATGCAGCCTGTCGCCGGTCATCCCCAGCAACGGGAAGCTGTACGCGTTCCAGGTCACGACCGGCACCTGGACGTGGCGGTACTTGGCGCCCAGCTCGCGGGCATCGGCCGTGGAGGAGATCAGGATCAGGTCCTTGCCCGCGGCCTGCACCGCGTCGGTTGCCGCCGCGGTGGTCACCTTGGCGCCCAGGGTCCCCAGGTAGTCGCGGATCAGCGGGTCGTCGTTGGGGACGCCCTTTGCCGTCTGCCCGATCACGAACAGCACCCGCTTGCCCTTGAGCGCGTCGCTGCGCACGGCATCCTGTGCCACGGCTGGAAGCGCGAGGAGTGCGCAGGCGATCAGGGCGATTTTTCCAACGGTCTTGAGCATGGCGTTATCTCGATGTGCGTTCACTTGCCGATCACCTGGATACCCTCGGGACCGGCCACGAAGGCGTGCCCGGTCTTCTCGTCGAAAGCCACCGCCGTGCCGCCGGCCACCCGCGGCACGCTGGCCTCCAGCGAAGGCGTCAGCTTGGCGTTCTGCACCACGTCCAGCGTGCCGTCGGCATTGGGCATGTACAGGCGCACCAGGCGTGCCGGCGCGTACTGGATGGCGATGCCCGCGGCCGCCGTGCCCTCGGTGTCGACCACGCTCAGCATCTGGCCCGGGTCCGGGTCCACCACGATCATCTTGCCGTTGCCGGTGGCCACGTAGATGCGGCGTTCCTTGACGTCGTTGACCAGCGCGACGGGCGCCTTGCCGGGCCATACCGAGATGGTCCCCAGCGAACTGAGCGAGGCGGTGTCGACCACGTGCAGGACGTCGCGCGCCTCGTCGGCCACGAACAGGTTGCCGCGGCCGTCGGCCGAGGCCTGCCGCGGGCGGCCGCCCAGGGACAGCGCACCCTTGGCGGCACCGCTCCTGGCATCCAGGGCCGCCAACTGGCCGCTCCTGGAGTTGGAGACATAGAGCACGCCCGCCTTGGCGTCGTACTCCAGCTCGCGCGGCTCGGTGCCGCCGGAAGGCACCGTGCCCACGGTGCCCAGGCCGTCCAGGTCGAAGATCGAGACGGTGCCGTGGTCCACGCTGGTGGCGTAGCCGCGGCGCAGGTCCGGCGCCAGCGCCAGGCCGCCGACGTCGCCCTCGATGGCGACCGCGCCGGTCTTCCGGCCGCTGTCGATGTCGTACACGTCGATGCCGCCGCGCCGCCCGGCGTACAGCCTGCGCGCGGCGGCGTCCACCTGCAGCGCCTGCACGCGCCCCGGGCCTTCGCTCCGCAGCGTCGAGACGACCTTGTAGTCCTGCGCCGCCGCCGGTGCGGGCACGAGCGCCAAGGCCAGGAACAGCAATGTCGATGCAACCGGTATCGATCTCATGATGGGTCCTGTGGTGGTCGGGTCCGGGCCGTGCGGCTCAGTGGCCGAGCGCCTGGCGGCCGGGGGCCGCCTGGAACTCGCGAAGGGGCAGGAATATCCCGTGCTCGCGCACGACCTGCTGCCCTTCCTGGCTCAGGATGAAGCGCACGAACTCATCCAGCGCCGGCGGCAGCGGCTTGCCCGGCTCCTTGTTGACGTTGAAGTACACCAGGCGCGTGAGCGGGTACCTGGCAAGCGCGACGTTCTCGTAGGATGGCGCCACCGCCGCCGCGCCGGGCGCCCGGGCCAGCGGAAGCATGCGCACCGGCGCGTCGATGTAGGCCAGGCCGGAGTAGCCCAGCGCATAGCGATCCTGGGCCACGTTGGACGCCAGCGGGAAGACCACCTTCTCGAAATGGACGTCCTCGCGCCACTCGCCGCGCTTTCCGTCGCGATCCAGGATCTTCTGCCGGATGAATTCCTCGAAGCCGTTCCAGGGCTCGATGCCGTGGGCGTTGATCCTCTTGTCCGCCCATTCGCCGGTCAGGCCCAGTTGGCCCCACGTGGTGATCGGCGCCATGCCGCCGTGGCGGGTGCGGGAGTAGATCGCATCGATCTGGTCGTAGGTCAGTTGCCGGATCGGATTGTCGGGATGGACGAAGAAACCCATGGCATCCAGGAATCCGTAGTGGCGATAGCTGCCGCCGGAGATCGGGATGCTGGTGGGACCGTAGCCGAAGCGCGCATTGAACTCGACCAGGTCCTCGGGCTTGAGCTCGCGCGAGACGAAGACGAAGTCCACCGACTCCTTGATCAGCTCCTTGGTGCCCAGGCTCCCGGCGTACGGCGGATCGATGCGCAGCTTCACGCCCGGGTGGTACCTGGCGAAGCGCTCGAACCACAGGCCGACCAGGCCCACCAGAACGTCGGACGATGCGCCCGAGAAGCTGCCGCCGAGCTCCACGCCCGGCGTGGGCACGTACCTGGGCAACCGCTCGTCGACGCTCGGCTGGAGCACCTCGGCGCGCGGCGGCTTGCGGCCCTGGGTGCGCCCGCTCTCCTTCTCCTCCTCCGTGAGCGGCGTATGCGAGGGCTGGCTGGGCTCCGGCCACTCCACCATGCCGGCCCGGGCCGTGCCCGCCCGGTTGGGCGAGGCGTCGCCGGCCTGGGCCGTGGCGGTCATGGCCGCCAGGCCCGCAAGCAGCAGGGAGGCAGCCTTGCGACGGCTCACCATAGGGGGATTCTCACGGAGAAGGTGATGTTGCGCGGCACCCCCGGCACGATTCCATTCTCGTTCGTGGTCGAGTTCACGCCTTCGAAATAGAGCTTGTCGAACACGTTGCCGATCTTCAGGGTGAGGTCGTAGCGGTCGGCCATGCGGTAGTAGAGCGCCACGTCGGCGACGGTATGCGCGGGCAGGATCAGCACCCGCCCGTCGTTGGCGCTGGGCAGGCTGCCGGCGACTTCGCTGCTGTAGGACACGCCGGCGCCGACTCCCAGGTTGCGCAGCGGACCTTCGGTGAAGTCGTAGCGCGTCCACAGGTTGGCCGACTTGAGCGCCGAGTTGGTCAGGCGCGAGCCCACCAATGGCGCGGAGGCGGCGGCATGGGTCTGCGACACGTACGCATCGGTGTAGGCGACGCCACCGATGAGCTGCAGGTTCTCGCTGGCCTGGTAGTTGATCTCCAGCTCGCTGCCCTTGGACCGCTCCGCGCCCACCTGCTGGGAGCAGGTGCCCCCGACGCCCGCGTTGCAGGCGATGGAGGCCACGGTGCCGGACTTCTCGATATCGAACAGGGCCAGCGTGGCGGTCAGGCGGTTGTCCAGCAGCTCGGTCTTGGCGCCGACCTCGTACTGCCGCCCCTCCTGGGGGTCGAACGGGTTCGGGTTGCCCGCCGCGTCCTGCACGCCCGCGGCCTGCGGGATGTACGAGGTGGCGTAGCTGGCGTAGAGGGTCCAGTGGGACAGGGGATGGAACAGCAGGCCGGCCGTCGGCAGCACCGCGGAGGACGAGGTCTGGTTGCGCGTCAGCGGTGGCGTCTTGCGCTCCTCGGTTTTCTGCTTCTCGTCCGCGTAGCGGACGCCGAGATTCAGCTTCCAGCGCTCGGACAGCGTCATCAGGTCCGACACGTAGACGCCGGCGGAGGTGTTCTCGGTGTAGCGGCGGTTCACCGGGCCGGTGGGGAAGCTGCTCAGCGGCGGCGTCTGGCCCAGGATCGGGTTGTAGATGTCGACGTTGATGCGGCCGGGCCCCGGCAGCGACGCGGCGCCCGTGGCCGGGCCGTCGTGGAATTGGATGCGCTCGAAGTCGGTCGTGTCCACCCCGTAGGTCGTGCCGACCAGGAGCTTGTGTTCGACCGGCCCGGTGGCGAACGGGATGGAGAGGTTCGCGTCGAAGTAGTCGTAGTCGCGCTTGTTCAACTGCTGGCGGGCGCGGCGGCGCAACGTCACGCCATCGGCCAGCACGCCGACGTTGTCGAATCCCTTGGCGTGGTCCTCGCCGCGCACGCTGCGGCTGGCCAGGTTGAGCGTGGCGCCATTGTGGAAGTAGTGCGACAGGGTCAGGGTGCCGGAGTACGCCTCCTCGTCGGCGGTGTCCTCCTTCTCCTGGTAGCGCGTGCGGATGTCGGCGATGCGGCGGATGTCCTTGTTCGGCGCCACCAACTGGTTGTTCTCGTACGAGTTCTCGCGCTTGCGGTACTCGAAGGCGGCGGTAAGCTGCGTGGCGTCGGTCGCGTGCCAGGTCAGGCTCGGCGCCACGTACAGGGATTCGTCCCAACTGTTGTGGCGGAACCCATCCTTGTCGGCGCGCTCGGCGACCAGGCGATACAGCAGCCGCTGCTCGCTATCGATCGGCCCGGTGAAGTCCACGCCGATGCCGTAGCCGTTCCGGTCGCCGAACGACAGGCCCGACCCGCTGTAGGTCGAGCCGCGGATGTCGACCACGGCCGCGGACTTGGCCTTGGGCTTCTTAGTGATGATGTTGACGAATCCGCCGGGCTGGGCGGCGCCGTAGAGGATCGAGGCCGGCCCCTTGACCACCTCCACGCCTTCGGCGGCGAAGGTCGGCGGCGAGCCGAAGCGCCCCGCCACGCCGGGCAAGCCATCGACCATGATGGCGTTCTTGTCCGACTGGGTGCTCTTGAAGCCGCGGATGGAGATGTCGTACCCGGTATTGCCGCCGCGGCGCACGCCGGTCATGTAGTTGTAGAGGTCGGCGATGCTGGTGGTCTCGATCGACTTCATGAACGAGTCGCTGTACGCGGCCACCGAGTACGGCGTCTCCATCACCGTGATGTCCTGCTTCATGGCGCTCTTGGCGCCCTGGGCCACGAACTTGGCCTGCACCTGCACCGTGTCCAGGGACGTCGCGTCCTGGCTGGCCGCTACCGCCCCGTCCGCCGCGTATTCCTCGGCGGACGCCTCCTGTGCACCTGCGATGTGCACCAGGCCCATCATTACAGCGACTGCCAGCAGATTCTTACGAGCCATGATCTCCCCTCCCAAGGCGACCAAACACCAATCAAATGTGGGAATACTTCGGTTGTACCGCGAGCAAGCTACGACTTGTGGAATTGAAACGAATCATCGGGAAACGAGCGGAAATACGGCGCAGGCCATCGCAGTGGCCATCATGAGCAGGCAGATGAGCACGGCCCACTTGAGGGTGAATTTCTGGTGGTCGCCGAACTCGACGCCCGCCAGGCCGACCAGCAGGTAGGTCGATGGCACGAGCGGGCTCAGAAGGTGCACCGGCTGCCCGATCAGCGAGGCGCGTGCCATCTCGACCGGGGTGATGCCATAGGTCTGCGCGGCCTGCGAGACGATCGGAAGCACGCCGTAGTAGAACGCGTCGTTGGAGATGAAGAACGTGAACGGCATGCTGGACAGCGCCGTGATCGAGGCCAGGTAGGGCCCCCACGCGTCCGGGATGATCGCCAGGAAGCTCCCCGACATCGCCTCCACCATCCCCGTTCCCGAAAGGATGCCGGTGAACACGCCGGCCGCGAAGATCACCGCGACCACGGGCAGCGCGTTCTTCGCGTGCTCGGAGACGCGCTCGCGCTGCAGCTTCACGCAGGGATAGTTGACGACGACCGCGATCGAGAAGCCCACCATGAACAGCACCGACAGCGGCAGCACGCCGAGGATCAGGCACGCCATCAGCGCCGTCGTCAGCAGGACGTTGAACCAGAGCAGGCGCGGGCGCTTCAGGAGCTGCGCGTCGTCCTCGGACGGCAGCAGCGCGCCTTCCTGGATTTCGGGCGATCCGTGCAGGTCGATGGTGCCCAGGCGCAGCCGCTCGCGCTTGCCGAGCACGTACGCCAGGCCGATGACGCCGGCGACGCCCACCACCATGGACGGGATCATCGGGACGAACACGTCCGACGGCTCGACATGGAGGGCGCTGGCCGCGCGCGCCAAGGGGCCGCCCCAGGGAGTCAGGTTCATCACGCCGCCCGCCAGGATGGTCACGCACGTCAGGTTCAGCGCATCCATCCCCAGGCGGCGGTACAGCGGCAGCATCGCGGCCACGGTGATCATGTAGGTGGTGGAACCGTCGCCGTCGAGCGAGACGAACGCGGCCAGGATGGCCGTGCCCATCACCACCTTGAGCGGGTCGCCTCCCACCGCCTTGAGGATGCGGCGGATGACCGGGTCGAACATGCCCGCGTCGATCATCACGCCGAAGTACAGGATGGCGAACATCAGCATCACGCCGGTGGGCGCCAGCGTCTTGATGCCGTCCAGCATCATCGTGCCCAGCCCCGGCCCGCCGAATCCGCCGATGAGCGCGAACAGAATCGGAATCGTGATCAGCGCGACGAGCGGGGACAGCCGCTTCGTCATGATCAGCGCCATGAAGACGATCACCATCCCAAATCCAAGCAAGGTCAGCACTGCCTGCTCCTTATCCCCATCCCCAGGGACAGCCGTGGTCACGACAGGCACCTGCCTGGCGTCCCCTCATGCGCAACCGCGATGGCTGCGCTGAGCGTGGAGCGATACTAGGCAGGGCTTACTGTCGACCACCTGACATTGCAGCGCAGCATTTCCGCCAGCCTCCGGCCGCCTCCCCTCATGGGAGGAAATGCGGCGAAAACAGGCGTTTTCCGGCACCCGCGAGCCGGGCCGCATCGGCCCGGCAGGAAACCCCGGCTTAGCAAGCCATTCGGCGATGCCCCGGCGCGGGCATCGCGGACGGGTTCACGGGGCGTCGCCGAGGATGGCGCGCCAGGCTTCGAGCATCTGCCGGCGCTTGTGCTGGTCCAGGTACACCAGCAGGCCGGGGCCCAGGCTGATGGGCCGCAGGACGCCGACCTGCGACTCGTTGACGCCCAGCCGCTCGTAGACGCCGTCGAGTTCCTTCCTGATCGGCGGCAGCCCGCACTGCGAGGCCATGACCCGCTGGCCGCGCACCGACAGCAGGTATTCCAGGAACTTGTGGGCGAGCGCGGGATTGGGCGCGTTCCTCGCGATGACCACGGTGCGCGCCACGACCAGGGTGTGGTCGCGCGGGTAGACCAGCAGGAAGTTCCTGTCGCTTCCGGGCCGCGCGCGCGCGTAGGACCCCAGCAGGTTGTAGCCGGCGACCAGCTCGCCTTTCTCGATGCGCTCGAGCAGCGTGGCGGTGTGTTCCTCCACCTGCAGGTTCATGTCGCCGAACGCCTCGACCAGCGCGCCGAACTCGCTGCTGTGGCGCACGTCCTGCGACGCCAGAAGGTAGCCGACGCTGCTCCTGGAGATGTCGTAGGTGCCGATCCGGCCCCGCCAGAATTCCGGGTCCCGTCGTATCTGGTCGATCAACTCGGCGCGCGACTGGGGCACGACGCGGCCCTTCATCGCCTCGCGATTGAAGACCATGACGGCGGGTTCGAACGTGAAGCCGAAGGCCTCGTCGCGCCAACGCGCCCAGGCCGGCAATGCGGCGACGCTGCCGGACAGGTGCCTGGCCGTGTATCCGTCGTTGACCAGCTTGACCTGCAGGTCCATGGAGGTGCTGATCAGCAGGTCGGCGCGCCGGATGCCCTGGTCGGACTCGCGGACGAACCGCTCGTATTGGGGGGTGGCGTCAAGGTTCTCGTAGTGCACGCCGATGCCCGGATGCAGCCGCTGGAAATCCACCAGCAGCGGCTCGAACACCGCCGTGTCCAGGGTGCTGTACAGGGCGATGGTCCCTTCCGGCGTGCCACGGGCCGGGTATTCCTTGCCGGTCGCCGCCGCGGCGAGCAGACACAGGGCAAGCGGCCACCAGCGCGCGCTCATCGCATCCCCCGCAGGCTCAGCCGCACGGTCAGGCCGCCGCCTTCCCGGTCGATCAGCTCGATCGTTCCGCCATGGCTGTTCACCACGCGCGAAACGATGGCCATGCCCAGGCCGGCGCCCGAGGACCGGGTGCCGGCGCGCTCGAACCGCTCGAAGATGCGCGCGCGGTCGGCCTCGGCGATGCCCTGGCCGCGGTCGGACACGGTGAGCGCGTAGGTGTCCCCCTCCTGGCGCAGGGCGATCTCGACCTCGGCATCGGGGCCGAACGCATCGGGCGTGCCGTGCCGGATGGCGTTGTCGATCAGGTTCTTGATGGCCTCCCCGAGCAGCACCGCGTCGCCGCGCATGCGGGCACGCGCCATGCTGCTGATGAATCCCACCTGCACGTCGCCGGACATGGGGACGGCATCGCGCATCGCGCGCTTGATCACGTCGACCAGGTCGAAGGATTCGAAGCTCCTCAGGTCCGCGCGGTGCATGACCATCGCGTCGCTGAGGAGCTGGTTGACCAGGCGCGTGAGTCTTTGCGCATTGCGTTCCACGTTCGCCAGGCCGCGCCGCATCTCGCGCGGGTCGTCCTCCTCCAGCGCAAGCTGCGCCTGCGCGCGCAGCCCCGCCAGCGGCGTGCGGATCTGGTGCGCCGCATCGCCGATGAACGAGCGCAGGCCCGCCATGTTGCCTTCCAGCCGGCGCATGAACCCGTTCATGGCGTTCACCATGGGCTGGACCTCCGCCGGCACCGGCACGCCGAGGGCATGCAGGTCGGACGGCTCCCGCCCGGCGAGGTCGGCGCTGAGGGATTCCAGCGGGCGCAATGCCCGGCCCACCCCGAACCACGCCAGCGCCAGCGCCAGCGACGTCAGCAGCGCGATGGGGAGCAGCGCGCCCAGCACCAGTTCGCCGGCCAGTTCCTCCCGGGCCTGGCGCGTCTGGCCGACCTGCACCCATACCCAGCCATGCAGGCCGGGCTGGGCCAGTTGCCGGCCCAGCAGGACGAAGCGCACCACCTCGCCGCGGAAGGTGGCATCGAAGAACCGCGGCGCGGGGAGCTCGGAGGGTTCGTCGCGCCTGAAGCGCGAGGCCGGTATCTGCGGCAGGTCCGCATAGCCGGTGACGGTCTGCGCGCCGGGGCCGAAGACGCGGTAGAAGACCTTGTCCTCCGGCGCGGCCGACAGCATGTCCAGGGCGGCGTACGGGATGTCCACCCGCACCTGGGCGCCGTCCACCGACAAGGTCTCGGCGATGGACAGCGCCGAACCCGCCAGCAACCTGTCGTACGAAAGGTCCGCCGCACGCAAGCCGTACGCGCGCGCCGCCAAGTACATGGCCACCGTTCCCGCCAGGAACAGCAGCGCCATGGTGCCCACCAGCCGCGCCTTGAGCGAGAGGACCCGCTCACGCATCCCGCGCGGCCCTGGCCTCGGCCACGTAGCCCAGCCCGCGCATGGTCCGGATGGCCAGGTGGTCCCCCAGCTTCCGCCGCAGGCGGCCCACGTAGACCTCGATGGCGTTGGCGCCGGCCTCGTCGTCGAAGTCGAAGAGCTGCGAGGAGATGTCCTCCTTGCTCAGGACGCGTCCGAGGTTGCCGATCAGGATCTCCAGCAGGCGGTATTCGCGCCTGGGCAGGTCGATCAGCGTATTGCCGATCGTCACCGTCTTGGAGGTGCGGTCGAAAACCAGCTCGCCGATCGCGGTGCTTCCCGACGCGATGCCCTGCGCGCGCCTGAGCAGCGCCCGGCAACGCGCATCGAACTCGCGGAAGTCGAACGGCTTGGACAGGTAGTCGTCGGCGCCCACGTCCAGCGCCCCCACGCGGTCCTCTATCTCCGAGCGCGCCGTCAACATGAGCACCGGCGTGCGCTCTCCCCGCGCGCGCATCCCGCGCAGGATGGAAAACCCGTCGCGCCGGGGCAGGCCGATGTCGAGGATGACCAGCTCGTAGCGCTGGTAGCGCAGCACCTCGTCCGCGGACTGGCCGTCGCGCTGCCAGTCCGCCGCATACCCTTCCCGCTTCAACCGACGCTGGACCGCATCGCCCAGGTCGGCATCGTCTTCCACCACCAGTATCCGCACGCCGAGGCCCTCTCCGCGATGCCGTTGCTGACGCAACACACAGCCAACGTGTCAGCTTCACGACAGCTTCCGCATTTAGCTTCCCAGCATCGTACACGGTGGTGTGCGCAGGTGTGGAGCCGCAGCGCGAAGCGCGTTTTCGCGCGCTGATGCCCCGCTTTCTTGTTGCTGCAACGCAGCACCCGAACCGATCGGCCCACGCACCGCGCGCATCGCCCGGCAGCGCCGCCGATCCAAGAGGAGACCTCCGACATGGGTACCGCTCTTCCGAACACGAAGGCACGCACGCTGGCACTGGCGCCCTTGGCGCTGGCGCTGGCCGTGGCGCTGCCGCCGGTCCAGGCCCTGGCCCAGACGGCCGACGAAGCGCAACTGATCCGCGAGGAGCTGAACACCTTGCGCGAAGAACAGTCGCGCATCGCCCGGATGCAGCAACGCAACGAGGCCGCGATGCGGGCGCTGGAAACACGCCTCGGCGTGGCGCCTCCCGCCGTGGCGCCCGAATCCGCCGTCGCGACGCGATCACCCGCGCCCGCGGCCAGCGGCGCACTGGACCGGCTGAAGGTCACGGGCGACTTGCGCCTGCGCAGCCAGCACGATCGCTCGGACAGCGACCGTCCGGACCGGACCAGCGGCCAGGTGCGGGCGCGCCTGGGCGCCACCTATGCCGTCAACGACCGGGTCACCGTGGGCGGCCGGCTGGTGACCGGCGACGCGGACGATCCCAACAGCTCGGACGTGCAGCTTTCCAACTGGGCCGACGATTTCGAACTCAGCCTCGACCTGGCTTATGCGCAGCTCGACTTCGGCGACCTGAAGGTCTATGGCGGCAAGTTCCCGCAACCCTTCGCGCGCACCGATCTGGTCTGGGACGGCGACGTCAACCCACAGGGCCTCGGCGCCACCTACAAGCGTGCGCTGAATGGCGGCGGCGCGCTGCGGGTCAATACCCTGTTCTTCGTCGTCGACGAGCAGGCCGCCGGCCCCGACAGCACCATGGGCGGCCTGCAGCTTGGCTACGACTCGCCCGACTACGGCGGCTTCAAGTACGACGTCTCCGGCGCCTACTACCGCTACAGCCTGGGCAGCCTGGCCGGGGCGGACGCGGGCGACTGGCGCAGCAACCGGCTGAACCCCGATGGCAGCTTCCAGTCCGACTACGAGCTGGCCAACCTGCTCGTCGGGGCCACGTGGCAAGGGACCCATGAGAAGTGGCCGCTGCGCGTGGTCGGCGACTACGTCCGCAACCTGGGCGCGATCGACGACCAGGACACCGGCTTCGGGGTGGACGTGAGCCTGGGCCGGGCCAGCAAGCCGGGCGACTGGCGCTTCACCTACGGCTACGCGCAGACGGACGTGGATGCGGTCATGGCGGCGTTCTCGCAGGACAACATCGGCATCGCCACCAACTACAAGCTGCATGCGTTCACGGTGGACTACACGCCGATGCCCAAGACGATGATCAGCGCCATCTGGTACCACCACAAGCCCAACGACCCCGCCTATGCCGGCAGCAACGCCCCGGACGACTGGCTGGACAGGATCCGCCTGTTCTTCCTGATGAACTTCTAGGGCCTTCCAGGAAATCCGCCGGATGAGCCGCGGGACGAGGGGGTTCGCCACGGTGGCGGCGAGCATCGCGGCCGGCACCTCGATCCAGGCGCTGAACGGGCCCTTGCCGTGGATGATCGGCCCCATCCTGGCGTTTGCGGCATCCAACGCGGCACATGCCGGCCTGCATGTGCCGCGCTCGCTTCGCTACGCCGGCCAACTGCTGGTGGGCACCGCGCTGGGGCTCTACTTCACCGCGGCGGTGGTGGATCGCCTGGTCGGCCTGCTGGGGTGGATCGCGCTGGCCACCGTGCTTTCCTTGGGCATGGGGCTGATCGCCTCGCGGATCCTCGTGCGGATCGGCCGCGTGGATCCGGTCACGGCCTTCTTCGCCGGCACGGTCGGCGGGGCCGCGGAAATGGCCAACCAGGCCGAGCGCCATGGCGCCCGCGTGGACCAGGTGGCCGCATCGCAGGTCACCCGCGTGCTCCTGGTCGTGCTCCTGCTGCCGCTGGGGTTCCAGCTCACCGGGCTGCAGGGCGACGATGTGTACCACGCCGCGTCGCTCCCGTTCCGGCCGCTGGCATTGACTGCCCTGCTCGCCGGCAGCCTGCTCGCCGGAGGGGCGGCCTCGCGGCTGGGCGTGCCCAACGGCTGGTTGTTCGGACCCTTGGCGCTGAGTGCGGCACTGACCGCCACCGAGCACGCACCGTCCGCGGTGCCTTCGGCGCTGGTCAACCTCGGCCAATGGTTGATCGGGTGTTCGCTGGGCGTGCGCTTCACGCCCGACTTTTTCCGGGGATCGCCCCGGCTCCTGTTGGGCGTGCTGGTCAGCGGGTGCGCGCTGATCGCGCTGTGTCTTTGCGCCGGAACACTGGTCGCCGGGCTTTCCGGCATTCCCTGGGCGACGATGGCGCTCGCCACCGCACCCGGCGGGCTGGCCGAGATGGGCCTGACCGCCAAGCTCCTCAAGCTCGGCGTACCGGTCGTGACCGCGTTCCACATCGTCCGGCTGGCGGTGGTGGTCGCCGCCGCCGGGCCCGGGTTCCGGCTCCTTTGCCGCATACGGGCGAAGCGGCACTCATAAAACGGGGCAGGCGCATGCGACGGCAGAAGGCTCCAGCCACGCGAGGGCCCTGATCGTCCGGCCGCATGCCGGGCGTCCAGTCTCAGGCGGGCGAGCCGTCCAGGGGCGAGGGCGCGGCATCGCCGGCGGTGCCGCGATTCCGGGCCAAGCCTTGCGCCCATCGATCGAACGTCAGGAAGAGCACCGGCGTGATCAACAGCGTGATCACCTGGGACAGGACCAGCCCGCCCACGACCGCCACGCCCATCGGCTGTCGGAGCTCGGCGCCCGCGCCCAACCCCAGCGCCAGCGGCAAGGCGCCGACCATCGCGCAGATCGTGGTCATCATGATCGGGCGGAACCGGTGCCTGCACGCCGCCTGGATGGCCCGCTCGGCCGGCCATCCCCTGGTGCGCTGCGCCTCCAGGGCGAAGTCGATCATCATGATCGCGTTCTTCTTCACGATGCCGATCAGCAGCAGGATGCCGACCATGGCGATGAAGGTGAGCTCCAGACCGGCCAGGCGCAGCGCCAGCAACGCACCGACCGCCGCGGAGGGGATGCCGAGCAGGATGGTCACCGGGTGGATCCAGCTTTCGTACAGCACGCCCAGGATCAGGTAGATGACGGCCACCGCGGCCACCAGCAGCCATACCTGGGTGGACTGGGATTTCTCGTACAGCGCCGCCTGCCCGTCGAACGATCCGAAGACCGTATCCGGCATGCCGATGGCCTGCCCCGCCTGCGCGATGGCCGACTGCGCGTCGGACAACGAGTACCCGGGCGCCAGCTCGAACGACAGGGTGTGGGACGGCAACTGCGCCTTGTGGGCCACCAGGGTCTTGCCCGCGCCGCGCGTGAACGTGGCGATGGCGCCCAACGGCACCATCGACCCGTCCGCGGCGCGCACGTGGACGCGCCCCAGCGCCTGTTCGTCGCGCCGCTGCGCATCGGCCAGCTCCATGATCACCTTGTAGCTGGCTTCCGGCGCATAGATGGTGGACACCTCGCGCGCGCCGAAGGCGGCGTACATCGTGTTCCGGAACGAAGCCATGTCCACGCCGAGCATCGCCAGCTTGTTGCGGTCCACCCGGATCGACGCTTCCAGGCCCAGGTCCTCCGCGTCGGACTCCACGTCGGCGAAGACATCGGACGCCTTCAGCTCCTGCAGCAGCCGGTGGGCCCAGGCGTCGAGCTGGTCCGAGCCGATGGACTGCAGGGTGTACTGATAGGCGCTGGAGGAGGTGTTCGCGCCCACCTTCAGGTTCTGCACCGGGCTGAAGGACACGGAGATGCCGGGCAGGACATTGGTGTCCTTCCTCATCCTGGCCAGGACTTCGGCCATCGGCGGGCGCTGGCCGCGGGCCTTCAGGTCGATGTCGAGCTTGGTGCTGTCGTGGTCGACCTTGGATGAGATGGTGCGCACCGCATCGTCGCGGAGCAGGATCTCCTGCACCTCGCGCAGCGCCTTCAGGCGCGCCGCATACGCCATGTCCGGCGGCGCCTTCAGCTTGACCGCCACCTGCCCGGTGTCCTCCTGCGGGAAGAAGCCCTTGGGCGCCCAGTGGTACATCAGGGCCGTCAGCAGGATGGTGGACAGCCCGACCCACAGCACCACGGCACGGTGCCCCAGCGCCCAGCGCAGGGCATGCGCATAGCCCGCCGCCGCCCATTCCATCGGGCCTGGCCGGGCCTGCGGCGTCCCCGGACGGGCGCGGCCCGGGCGCGATGCGGACAGGATCGCCGGGGCGATCGCAGGAATCAGGGTCAGGGAGACCGCGGCCGAGACCAGGATGGCCGAGGACACCACGATGGCGAACTCGTGGAACAGCAGCCCCATCGTCCCGGGCATGAAGAAGATCGGGATGAAGACCGCCACCAGGGAGACGGAGATCGAGACAACGGTGAAGCCGACCTCCCGGCTGCCGCGGTCCACGGCCTCGCGGATGGGCAGCCCGTCCTCCCGGTGGCGCATGATGTTCTCCAGCACGACGATGGCGTCGTCAACCACCAGGCCCACGGCAATCGTCAGCCCCATCAGGGAGATGTTGTTCAGGCTCAGGCCCAGCACCCACATGAGGGCGAACGTGCCCAGCAACGAGACCGGCACGGTGATCGCCGGGATGACGGTGGCCGACAGCCGCCGCAGGAACAGGAAGATCACCAGCACCACCAGGGTCACCGTCAATCCCAGGGTGAGGTTGACGTCGTGGATGGCGTGGCGGATGGACAGCGACCGGTCGCCCAGGATGCGGACCTGGATCGAGGATGGCATCTGCCCGCGCAGCCGCTCCAGGGCCTGGGTGACGCCGTCGATGGCCGCCACCGTGTTGGCGCCGGGCTGGCGCCGCACGTCCAGCACGATGGCGTAGGTTCCATTGACCTCGCTGGTGTTCTGCGCGTCCTCGACGCTGTCGACGACCTGCGCCACGTCCCCGAGCTGCACCATGCTTCCGTTGCGGGCCGCGATGACGACGCCGGAGAAGTCTTCCGCACGCATCAGCCCGGTGTCCATCTGCAGCATGAGCACCTGCCGGTCGCCATCGAGCTGGCCCAGCGGCGTGTTGGCATTCGTCGCCTTGAGCGCAGAGGCCACTTCCAGCAGCGTCAGGTCCAGCGCCGCCAGCTTGTGCGGATCGACATGCACGCGGACCGCATAGCGCTTGCGGCCCTTGACGGTGACCTGCGCCACGCCGGGCACGGTCGAAAGCGCGGGAACCACCACCTCGTCGATGTAGGTGTTCAGCCTGGACAAGGGCATGGCCGGCGAGTTCAAGGCCACCGAGACGATCGGTGCGTCGCCCGGGTTGATCTTCTTGTAGCTGGGCGGCGCGGGAAGCTCCGAGGGCAGGGAACGGCTGATGCGGAACAGCGCCGCCTGCACGTCCGCCGCCGCCGCGTCGATGCTGCGCGAGGCCTCGAACTCCAACTGGATCTTGGTCTCGCCCTGGATGCTGGTGGAGGTGGTGCCCACCAGCCCGGGAATGGCGGAGAACTCCTTCTCCAGGGGCGTGGCGATGGAGGTCGCCATGTTCTGCGGGCTCGCCCCCGGCAGCTTCGCCTCCACCTCGATGGTCGGGGTCTCGTAGCGCGGCAGCGCCGAGATCGGCAGCCGCAGCCAGCAGACGACACCCAGCACGACCACGGCCAGCCACAGCATGAGGGTGGCGATGGGCCGGTTGAGGCACAGCGTGGAAATGTTCATTGGGCTTCGCCGGCGGCGGCGGGAACGCGGACGCTCATCCCGTCACGGATCGACTGGTTGCCCTCGGACACGATCGCCTCGCCCGCCGGAAGCCCGGTGACGACGGCCCGGCCATCCTGGATGCCGGCGAACGCGACCGGGCGCATGCGGGCCCGGCCGTCGGCGTCCACCTGGTAGACGAAATGCCCGTCCGGCCCTTCCAGCAACGCCTGTGGAGGCAGCACCACGGCGTCGCGCTTCACCCCGGCCGTCACCCTCAGGTTGACGAACGCCCCGGGCCACAGGCGCTCATCGGCGTTGTCGAACCGGGCCTTGAGGCGGATGGTCCCGGTGGCCGGATCGATGCTGTTGTCGGTGAACACGAGGGTCCCGTCCATCGGACCCTGCGCGGTGTCCGCGCTCACCGCGGCCTGCCCTCGCTTCAGCGCCTGCGTCAGGCCGCCCAGCTCGCGCTCCGGGAGGCTGAACTCCACGGCGATGGGATCGATCTGCACGATCCTCACCAGGCCCACGCTGTCGGACGGCCTGACCAGCGCGCCGCGCCGTACCGCGATGGCCCCGGCACGGCCGGAGATCGGCGCGACGATGCGGGAATACCCTTCCCTGACCTGGCTGCTTTCGATCTCGGCGCGCGCGGCCTGCTGCTGGGCCTGCAGCATCTCCACCTTGCTGGCGGCCGCATCCAGCGCGCTGGGGGAAATGTACCTGGAGGCGACCAGTTCCTTGGACCTGGCGTGGTTGCGGCGGGCGTCGTCCAGTTCCGCGCTGGCCTGCGCATACCTGGCCCTGGCCTGGCGGACCAGCGCCGGAGCATCCCCCCCGTCCAGCACGAACAGCAGTTGCCCGGCCGTCACGTCCTGCCCTTCCTGGAAGTCCAGCGATGCGACCATGCCGTCGATCTGCGGCCGCACCTCCACCTCGTTCACCGGCACCACATGGCCTTGCGCCTCGACGATGTGCGGCAGGTCCATCATCGTGCTGGTCACCAGCTCGACCAGGGGCGGGGCTTTTCCGTCGGAGACCTTGGCGCTGACCGCGTCCCCGGACAGGAGATACCCGGCCGCGGCGAAGACCCCCGCGGCGGCGAGCGCGGGCAGGACCCATCGGGCACGGAGTACGGCGGGAATGCGGATCGGCTTCATCGACGGCCCTGCGGATGATGAACCCGGGACGACGCATGGAGACAACCGCGCCGCCCGAACGCGCGGCCCGCACGACGATGGAGCGCCTCGCTGCCACCATGGCCGTCCCGGGGGGAGGCTAGGATGGCTATCCTTTTAGCCGGTCCAAGCTGACATCCGGCCATGCGGCGGCGTCAGTTTGGTGTCAGGCAAGGAGTGGAATGCTAGCGGCATGCGCCTGTTCCTCCCCATCCTCCTCGTGGCCTCCTCGCTGGCCCTCGCCGTCGCGCCCACCCCCTCCCTGGGGAAGGACAAGGACCGCAAGGCCGAGGAACGCCGCGCCAAGCAGCAGGCCCAGGAGGCCGCGCTGGCGGCGCTCCAGCGCGGCGAGATCCTTCCGCTGGCCCGCATCATGCAGATCGCCACTTCGCTGGTCCCGGGCGACATCATCGAGATCGAGTACAAGGCCGGGCCCAAGTACGAGATCAAGATCCTCACCGCCACCGGCCGCATCCGGGAACTCAAGCTCGATGCGAGGACGGGCGAGGTCATCAAGATCAAGGACAAATGAGTGCGCGCCCTGCTCGTCGAAGATGATCCGGACGTCAGCGCCGACGTCGCCTCGGCATTGGCCGCCAACGGCTTCATCGTCGAATGCGCCGACGACGGCCGGCGCGCCTGGTTCCTGGGCGACACCGAAGACTACGATGTCTGCATCCTGGACCTCGGCCTGCCGAGCATGGATGGCCTCTCCGTGCTGCGGCGCTGGCGCTCGGCCGAGCGCGCCTTCCCCATCCTGATCCTCTCGGCCCGTGGCGACTGGACAGAGAAAGTGGAAGGAATAGAGGCCGGCGCCGACGACTATCTCTCCAAGCCATTCAAGATCGGCGAACTGGTCACGCGGACCCGCGCGCTCGTGCGGCGGGCGGCCGGCCGCAGCTCGCCGCTCCTGGAATGCGGCCGGCTGGTACTCGATACCCGGCGCATGAGCGCCACGCTGGACGGCGGCCCGATCCGGCTTTCCGCGCTGGAATTCAGGTTCTTCGACTACCTGGCCCACCAGTCGGACCGGGCCGTGTCGGCCGGCGAGCTCGCCGAGCACCTCTACGGCGCCAGCGAATCGGGCGACACCAACGCCATCGAGGCCCTGGTCCTGCGCCTGCGAAGGAAATTCGGGAGCGACATCGTCGTCACCCGGCGCGGATTCGGATACCAGATAGGAAGCGACGACCCAGGATGAACTCCGGCTCGCTGCGATGGCGCCTGATGCTGGGAGCGGCCGCCGCCATGCTGGCGGCGCTGACGCTGGCCTTGTTCGTCATGAGCCTGCTGTTCTCCCGGCATATCGAGCGGCGCGTCGCCGAGGAGCTGAAGCGCGACGCCCTGCGCATCGCGGCGAGCCTCGATCTCGACCCGGCGGGCCTGGCCCAACCGGGCACCTCCCCTTCCGACCCGCGCTACGACACCCCCGCCGGCGGCCGCTACTGGCAACTGTCGACCCCGGCGGGAACCAGCCGCTCGCTCTCCCTGTGGGACGAGAGCCTGCCGGCCCCGGCGACGGTACGGCCCAACCAGTGGCATGTCCGCGAGGCCAACGGCCCCTTCGGCCAGCGGATCATGCTGTTGGAGCGCCAGGTGAGCGTCCAGGACGACGACGCGCCCATCACCGTCCAACTTGCCCAGAACACCGCCGAGCTGCGCGTGGCGCGCGACCAGTTCCGCCGCGAGCTCGGCCGGTTCCTGATCGTGCTGTGGCTGATGCTGATGGCCGCGGCGTGGATACAGATCCACCTGGGCCTGAGGCCCCTGAGAAGGCTGCGCAACGAACTGGAGCGCATGCAGCGCAGCCCCAGCGAGCGCATGGACGGGCGCTACCCCAGCGAGGTGACCCCGCTGACGTCGGCCATCAACCGGTTGGCCGAGGCCCGCGAACGCGACGTCCTCCGCGCCCGCCGGCGCGCCGCGGACCTGGCCCATTCGTTGAAGACGCCGCTGGCCGCCATGGGCGCGCTGAGCCGGCGCGTCCGCGCCACCGGGCAGCCGGCGCTGGCCGACGATCTCGATCGCGTGATCGCCACCGCCGGCGCCGCGCTCGAGGCCGAGCTCGCGCGTTCGCGCGCCGCCGCCATCCGCGACAGCATCGACGCCGCCCAGGCCGACCCGAACGGGATCGCCGACCGGATCATCGCGGTCGTCCAGCGCACGGAGCGGGGCGGCGCGCTCGTGTTCAACGCGGACATCGACGCGACGCTCAGGCTGCCCATCGCCAACGACGACCTCATGGAGGTTCTCGGCGCCCTGATCGAAAACGCCACCCGCTTCGCAAGGCGCCAGGTGCTCATCACCGGCCTGGCCACGGCGCAGGGGGTGGAACTGACCGTGGAGGACGACGGCCCGGGCTTGAACATCAGCACCGAAGAAGCCCTGACCCGGGGCGGCCGCCTGGACGAAACCGGCAGCGGGAACCACGGCCTCGGCCTATCGATCGCCCGCGACATCATCGAAGCCACGCAAGGCACGCTGGCCCTGGGCAAGTCCGGGCTTGGCGGGCTCCAGGTCCGCTTGGCGTGGCGGGCGACGTCGGTGCCGGGCAAGTCTTCCCTGGCGGTCGGGCATGGATGAAGCGCCTGATCGAAGGGGAAATGGGCCCACCAGCAATCGCACTGGCTGAGTAAATTACTGAATTAGAAAGACTTTAGTGAAGTCCGGAGATGGCCTTACTCACAGTCTTACTCGCTTTCTTCGGGCCGCCCTCCTGAAGAAAGCACCTGCTCGTCAGTACGCAACACAGGACGCAGCTAACCAGTCAGGTACGTTGGGCGGCACGGGGCCATTTCGGCCACCACGTCCTCGAAAAAAGCGGCTATTTCTGTTCCTGATATGTTTCGTCATGCTGCCTCCCTCCTGGCAGGCAGCCAGGGCTATTCATGCATTTGGGCTTTCCTATCCCTCCACTAGCTTCGCGGCCCTGGGATCGTAGATGTAGCCAGTGATGCTGCCATCCTTGATGCGCGCGACAGCCTCGTCGATCACGAACAGCGGAACGAGAAACCATTCCTCGGGCTGCACAGGGTGACCGAAGCGGTCGCTGATGGTGATGTTCAACCGCGCGGGCGCGAACAGCCTGTGGAACAGGTTCTCCATTCTGGTGCGGTTGATGCCGGCGAGCTTGTAGGTCGCCACCACTTCGACCTTCGCCAACAGGTAGGTAGAATCGTGTTCGGCGTTGGCGATGCGCGCCTCCACCCTGCCACCAGTCACCCCTACCTTGTGGATGATGTCGCGGTGTTGCGCGACATAGGGATGATCGGACAGGGAGCGCAAGACGTAGATCGTGCCACTTTCAACATCATCGGCCTCAAGCTCGCCGCCAAAGGAAAGCTGCCCGCTCTCGGGCGAGGTCAGCCGCCGCGCGGCGGCGTCGTTGTAGAACGCACGCTGGAGCGAGCGCAGCAGCAGATTGCTTTCGGTGCCGTTGGAGAAGATGAGGCGCAGGCGACGGTCCAACTCCCCTGCCGTCGTCTTCAGCGGCTCGCCGACCTCGGCGACGTAGAGCGTAAGGCCATCGAGAACGAAAAAGTCCCCGGCTTCAATCGCGCGGCGGCCCGCTTCGATGGGCTGGGATTGGCGCATGCCGGTCTTGACTTCCGCCTGCACGCGCTCAAACAAGGGTCGGAAGGTCTCGAAGTCCTCGCAGGGTTTGCGATCCGCGACCTCCTCGGCGGCGCGCTTTTCGGCGCTGGTACGGACATGGCGCAAGACCGTGATGTCATCCGTGCCAGCAACATCCGTCAGCTCGGCAGCTAGGTCGTCGATATCGATAGTTTCATCTGCCGAAGTGGCAACGGTCGGCGCCCCAGCAAGCAAGCCCTGATGGTCCAGTGGCTCAAGCAAGGCGCGGCAAAACGGGAGCGCACGTAGACGGTCGAGGCGCACAGCATATAAGCGCTCGAATATGTCGCGGTCTTCGCCATGCTGCGGCGCACGCCCATGCTGCTCGGTGAACCGTTGGATTTCCTCGAAGCCAGCAATGACACGTTCCTCGCTGGCTGGGCGTCCACTTTTCTTCTCAGATGGTGCGAACTCGGCCAGTTCTGCCGCCAGATCGTCCAGATCGGAGTTACTCATAGCGCCCCTCCGCCCTGAAACGCATGAATGCGACCGCGCCTTCGGCAAGGTGCTTTTCCCAGGCGTCCTGCGACGTCACCGATGGAGCTCGCCCACGCTCGCGTTTGAACTCAACCGCGCGCTTGGCAATCACTTTGGCATCTTCAGGCGTGATTGAGGTGCGTTTGGCCGAGATAGCCGCCGCAACCTGCTTCAAACTGTCCTCGCTCATGGTCTTGGCGAGGATGGCATAGGCTTCCCCGAATGGGTTGATGCGGTCGATCAGGTCGATGTCCAGCTCGCGCACATCCATCGCAAAGCGGCGCACACCGTCGATCAGGGCGGTATTGGGCGATCCGTCGCTGTCCCCTTCAGTGACAAGCCGCTTGGCTTGTTGCGTGAGGTTGAGGGCAGCGATGGCATGCTGTCGCACAGCCTCCTGATCTTCCGCGTCAAGTTCGGGATACTTGTCCTTGATGATCTTGCCCATGCGAACCTGCGTCAGTTCCTCCGGCACCAATTCCTCATCGAATAGGCCACGCTCGATGGTGGGCTTGTCCTGCACGAAAGCCGCGATGACTTCGTTCAGGTCTTCTTGACAGATTCGCGCTGCCTCCTTGCTCTTGGGCTCGGCGAGGCCCCTGATCTCAATTTGGTACGCACCTGTCTGCTCATTGACACCGACATTGCAGCGGTCCGCGTCATAGCCACCCTCGCCGTAGTTAAATCCCG
>NZ_JACHGU010000016.1 GCF_014202435.1 Pseudoxanthomonas broegbernensis
CCAATGGTGGCCACGCAACTGATCAGAATGATGAACCGGGTGTTCTCCGCGCCGGCCCCGGTGATCCCGGTGCCGGTGTCCGTCGTTCCCATACCAGCCATTTCGGGGACCCCTCCCTCGATTGTTCACGCGCGCACCGGCCATGGGGCCGGTGCGCGATCGCATCCTCTGCTGCCGGGGTCCGCGGACGCCCGGCGGTGTTTCTTCAGCGCAGCAGGTACTGGTTGAGCAGGTTCTCGTAGCGCTCCTGCTTGCCGCTGGTCTGCTTGGGCTCGCCGTTCTTGGCGGCCAGCGCGGCCAGGTCGGCCAGGCCCAGCTTGCCCTGCTCGAAGTCCTTGCCCGCGCCGCCGTCGAAGCTGGCGTAGCGCTCCTTGCGCCAGGTTTCCCACGGCGAATCGTTGATCAGGCCATGGGCCACTTCCAGGCCGCGCGCGAACGCGTCCATGCCGCCGACGTGGGCGATGAACAGGTCCTCCATGTCGGTGGACTCGCGGCGCGGCTTGGCGTCGAAGTTCAGGCCGCCCACCAGGCCGCCCTGGCGCAGCACCACCAGCATGGCGCCGACGGTGTCGTACAGGTCGGTCGGGAACTGGTCGGTGTCCCAGCCGTTCTGCGGGTTGCCGCGGTTGGCGTCGATGCTGCCCAGCAGGCCGTGGTCGGAGGCCACCTGCAGGTCGTGCTCGAAGGTGTGCCCGGACAGGGTGGCGTGGTTGGCCTCGATGTTGAGCTTGAAGTCGTTGTGCAGGCCGTGCTCCTTGAGGAAGCCGGCGACCGTGGCCGAGTCGAAGTCGTACTGGTGCTTCATCGGCTCCATGGGCTTGGGCTCGATGAAGAACGAACCCTTGAAGCCGATGCTGCGGCCGTAGTCGCGCGCGGCGGTCAGGAAGCGGGCGAAGTGCTCGAGCTCGCGCTTCATGTCGGTGTTGTGCAGGCAGGCGTAGCCTTCGCGGCCGCCCCAGAACACGTAGTGCTCGCCGGCCAGCTCGACGGTGGCGTCGATCGCGGCCTTGACCTGCACCGCGGCGCGGGCGACGACGTTGAAGTCGGGGTTGGTCGAGGCGCCGTTCATGTAGCGCGGGTGCGAGAACAGGTTGGCCGTGCCCCACAGCAGCTTCACGCCGGTGGCCTGCTGGCGCTCCTTGGCCAGGGCGACCAGGTGCTTGAGGTTCTTCTCGTACTGGCCGATGTCGTCGGCGTCCGGCGCCAGGTCGACGTCGTGGAAGCAGTAGTACGGCACGCCGAGCTTGGTGAAGAACTCGAACGCCGCGTCGACCTTGGCCTCGGCGGTGGCCATCGCCGACTCCTTCTCCCACGGGAAGCGGCGGGTGCCCGGGCCGAACGGGTCGGCGCCGGCGTTGCAGAAGGTATGCCAGTAGCACACCGCGAAACGCAGGTGCTCGCGCATGGTCTTGCCGCCGATCACCTTGTCGGCGTCGTAGTGCTTGAACGCCAGCGGGTTGTCCGAACCGATGCCCTCGTAGGGGATGGTGCCGATGCCCGGGAAGTATTCCTTGGCGCCGATGAATGCCTTGCTGCTCATGATCTTGGGTTCCGTCTTGATGGTGGAGGCGTGGGGACGAGGATCAGCCCGCGTACAGCGGGCGGATCGCATCGAGGTGGGAAAGGAAACGCTGGTACTGCGCCGCATAGGCGGCCGTGGCCTCGGCGTTGGGACGCGTGGACAGGCGCGGGTCCAGGCGCACGTGCGCGGCGGCGAGGGCCGGCAGGTCCGCACCCCGGTCGCCGGCGCGCTGGCTGGCCCACAGCGCCTGCAGGGCGGCGCCGAAGGCCGCGCCCTCGGCCTGCTCGGGCACGTCCACCGGCAGGCCGAACGCGTCGGCCACCATCTGCCGCCACACCGCGCTGTGGCTGCCGCCGCCGGTCAGGCGGATGGCCTCGAAGCGCATGCCTGCGTCGACGAAGGCATCGTAGCCATTCTTCAGGCTGTATACCGCGCCCTCCATCGCCGCCCGGTAGAGATTGGCGGGGGTGAGGTTGCTGGCGGTCATGCCGAACAGGCTGCCGCGGCCGTTGGGCAGGTTGGGCGTGCGCTCGCCGTTGAGGAACGGCAGCATCAACAGTCCGCCGGCGCCGGGGCGGGTGCCGGCCAGCAGCGCGTCGCCTTCCTTGGTGGAGAAATCGCACAGCTTGCCCACGGCCTCGGTGGCCACGGTGCAGTTCATGGTGCAGATCAGCGGCAGCCAGCCGCCGGTGGAATCGCAGAACGCGGCCCAGCGGCCCTCGGCGTCCACCATCGCCCGGTCCGCGTAGGCGAACAGGGTGCCGGAGGTGCCCAGGCTCATGCTCAGCACGCCCGGGCTGACGTTGCCGGTGCCGATGGCGGCCATCATGTTGTCGCCGCCGCCGGCCGACACCTGCACCTGCCGGGGCAGGCCCAGCTCGTCGGCGATGGCCGGGGCGATCGGGAACATCGCGTCGGCCTCCACCAGCGGCGGCAGGCAGTCGCGCAGGTCGCGGCCGGTATCGGTGGCCGCGATCATCCGGTCGGACCAGCGGCGCTCGCGCACGTCCAGCCAGCCGGTGCCGGAGGCGTCGCCGTGCTCCATCCAGCGCTCGCCGGTGAGCCAGAAGTTCACGTAGTCGTGCGGCAGCAGGATGGTGGCCAGTTGCGCATAGACCTGGGAGCGGTGCTCGCGCGTCCACGGCAGCTTGGAGGCGGTGTAGCCCACCAGGATGGGGTTGCCGGCGATCTCGATGCTGCGGCCGGCACCGCCCACCGCGTCCATGATCAGGTCGCACTCGGCCGCGGTGCTGGTGTCGCACCACAGCTTGGCCGGAGCCAGCACGTTGCCGGCGCGGTCCAGCGGCACGAAGCCGTGCTGCTGGCCGGACACGCCGATGGCCTTGATCCGCGCGCGCACGCCCGGGTCCAGCGCGGCGAAGCAGGCGCGGATGGCATCGATCCACCACTCGGCGCGCTGCTCGCGGCTGCCATCGTCGCCGGCGGCCAGTTCCAGCGCATGGCCGGTGGTGGCGACCACCTGGCGGGTCTCGGGATCGTAGGCGACCAGCTTGACGCTCTGGGTGCCCACGTCCAGGCCGGCGTACAGGCTCATGCGCGGCGCTCCGTTCGGGCGCCGACGGCGTACAGGCCGGCGGGCCGGCGGATGGATGGGATGACTGGCGCTGTCATGTCGGGCGCTCCCCTTGCGCGGGCAAGATTCGGTTTCGGGAAGGGCCGCCTTTTTTGCTGCAATGCAACAAACCCTGCGGCCACGCGGATTCCCGGGCGCGCATGCCGCCTCGACCGGAAAAAGTTAGCGGTACCATTTCGTGCTGTTCTATCACGTATCGGGGGGCGGATGCATGCTGCGAGCGCGCAATCGGCCCACGGTGGCGCAGTCATTATCCGCATTCCGCGCTTCCCCACCTCATCCCCGGAGCACACCGCCGGAAAGGGGGCGGGCGGCAAGCCGGTAAACTGCCGCCTCCATCGACTTGCCCGAGCCCGGCCCCGATATGCGCCTCCCCCTGACCTGCGCCCTCCTGGCGCTGGCCCTGGCCGCCTGCCAGCCGGTGCGACCGGCCGCGCCGGCCGCCGCGGCCGTGGCGGTCGCCGCCGACGACAACCTCAACGCCGTGCTGTGGCTGCAGCGCTCGGCCGAGTACCGCGCCCTGGCCGAGCAGACCTACCGTGCCGCCGCCGACCACCTGGACGCGGCCCTGGCCGAGGCGGACTGGGACGCGCTGGTACCCGAGGAGCGCGGCCCGGCCGTTGCCGCCCGCCCGCCCGCCGTGGTCCTGGACATCGACGAGACCGTACTGGACAACTCGCCCTACCAGGCACGCCTGGTCCGCGACGGCGGCGAGTACGACGATCCGAGCTGGGACGCCTGGGTGGAGGAGCGCAAGGCCACCGCGGTACCCGGCGCGGTCGAGTTCGCCCGCGCGGCCGGCGCGCGCGGCATCGTTCTGGTCTACATCTCCAACCGCGCCACCCACCTGAAGCGGGCCACCCTGGACAACCTGCGCGCGCAGGGCCTGCCGGTGGCCGACGAAAGCGTGTTCCTGGGCCTGGGCACGGCGGTGGACGGCTGCGAGCAGCACGGCTCGGAGAAGGATTGCCGGCGCCGCCTGGTCGGCCAGCGCTACCGGGTGCTGATGCAGTTCGGCGACCAACTGGGAGACTTCGTGCACATCGACGCCAATACCCCGGAAGGGCGCCAGCGCCTGCTGGACCGCTACCGCGACTGGTTCGGGCGGCGCTGGTGGATGCTGCCCAACCCGACCTACGGCAGTTGGGAGCCGGCGCTGTTCGACAACGCCTGGTCGCAGCCGCGCCAGACCCGGCGCGCGGCCAAGCGCGCCGCGCTGGAGGTGGCGCCGTGAGCCGCGCACCGCTGGACCTGGCGCCCGAGGAGCGGCTGATCTTCGCCCTGGACGTGCCCGGGCGGGTGCAGGCGCTGGAGTGGGTCGAGCGGCTCGGCGACAGCGTGCGCTTCTACAAGATCGGCATGGAACTGCTGGCCTCGGGCGAATACTTCCAAGTGCTGGACGACCTGGCCGCGCGCGGCAAGCGGGTGTTCGTGGACCTGAAGTTCTTCGACATCCCCGCCACCGTGGCCGGCGTCGTCCGCGGCCTGGGCCGCTGGCCGGTGAGCTATTGCACCATCCACGGCTGGCACCCGGCGATGATGCAGGCCGCCGCCGAGGCCAATGCCGGCGACATGCGCCTGCTGGCGGTCACCGTGTTGACCTCGATGGATGGCCACGACCTTCGCTCCATGGGCATATCCGGCGAACCGGAGGCCATCGTCGTCGATCGCGCACTCAAGGCGCAGGCCGCCGGGATCGATGGCGTGATCGCCTCCGGCCTGGAGGCC
Source organism: Pseudoxanthomonas broegbernensis (assembly GCF_014202435.1). Taxonomy (GTDB): domain Bacteria; phylum Pseudomonadota; class Gammaproteobacteria; order Xanthomonadales; family Xanthomonadaceae; genus Pseudoxanthomonas; species Pseudoxanthomonas broegbernensis. The sequence continues at coordinate 4,845 of NZ_JACHGU010000016.1, forward strand.
GGCCCGATCCGGCGCGCGACGGGGGCCGGTTTCTCCATCGTCTGCCCCGGCATCCGCCCCGGCGGCCCGGCCGGGGACGACCAGAAGCGCAGCGTCGGCGTGGCCCGGGCCTTCGCCGACGGCGCCGACGCCATCGTGGTCGGCCGGCCGATCCGCCAGGCGCCCGACCCGCGTGCCGCCGCCGCCGCCATCCAGTCGGAAATACTGACTTCTATTTCATCCAAATCAAATACTTGAGAACATAAATCTCATGTATTGCCTCAGGTCCAGCGGGGCGCTAGGATGATCCCGTCCGGCCCTTGGCCGGAACCGTGCCATGACACGATGTCCTCCGGCTCCGGCCGGATTGGGGGAGGCTCGCGCCTCCCCTTTTTGTTTCCGGCCGGGTTGCCGGACGGCCGTGCCAGCGGCCACACTCCCCGGCGGGGAACCGACCGGGACAGCGCCGCATGCATCGACCGCGCCTCCACCCGCCAGTGCGCGGCTCATCCAGGCTGGGAGCGGGCCTGCTGCTTCTGCTGATGCTCGGCGGCTGCGGCAAGTCCACGCCGCCGGAACTGCCCGGCGCGGCCAGCGAGCCGGCCGGCGCCGTCCGCCAGTTGGTGGCGCACCTGCGCGACAACGATCTCGCCGCCTTCGCCCGCGACGCCCTGCCGCCCGAGGTGCATGCGCGCCTGGCCGAGGCGTGGCGCGAGGACCGCAGCCGCTGGCCGCTGTCCGAGCTGCCGCTGGACAGCCAGGTGGAGCCGATCCTGGCCGCGCTGGCCCGGCCCGGTTCCGAACGCACGCTGCGGCGCGAATTCGACCGCCAGTTCGCCGGCCAGGACGTGGCCCTGCGCGACGCCGCCCGCTCCCTGGCCCTGTTCGGCGGCCAGTACCTGAAGCAGCAGCGCGACTACAGCCCCGAGGAACGCGCCCACTACGCCCAGATCGTGGCCGCCCTGGGGACCTGGGCCGCGCAGGCGCCGCTGGGCGACCGCAAGCGCGCCTACGCCGCCATCGACCGCCTGGCCGCCGTCGCCCGCGCCACCGGCCTGGACGGCGAGGAGGGCCTGCGCCAGGCCGGCATGGAGGAAAGCCTGCGCCGGCTCGGCCCGTTCCTGGCCGCGCTCAAGGCCGTGGTCGCCGACTACGGGCTGGACCTGGACGGCAGCCTGGCCGACCTGCGCACCGGCCTGGTCGAGGAGAAGGGCGACCGGGCCACCGTTCGCATCCACTATCCCCTGGGCACCACCGAGATCGACACCGTGGTCACCCTGGCCCGGCGGGGCGGCCGCTGGTACCTGAGCGACTACCTGGAACATGCCGACACCCTGCTGGCCGCCGCCGCCGCCGACCGCGACAACGATGCGGACGCCCTGCCGGCCCTGCCGGAACCGCCGCCCGGCGAACCGCAGGCGAGCGGACCGGCGCCTGCGCGATAATCGCCCCATGCCAGAACAGAACCCCCTGCCTTTCCCGGCACCGGAGCCGGGCACCGCACCGGCGTCCCCGCAATCGGCCCCGACCCCGGACGGCGCCGCTTCCCAAGCCTCGCCCGGCGCCGGGACGGCGGCGCCGGCCGACCCACCGGGCACGGACGCGATGCCGCCCGCCGCTCCACCGGGCACCGGCGCGTCCCCCGCCTCGCCGCTCCCCGCCCGGCCGCAGCCGCCGGCCCGCCGGCCGGTGTGGGCACGCCTGCTCGGCTGGCTGGCCGACCCCTGGCTGGAACTGAAGCTGGAGCCCACCGACCGTCCCCTGGCCCACGATGACCCGCGCCCGATCTGCTACGTCCTGGAGGACTACGGCCTGTCCAACGCGCTGATCCTGGACAAGGCCTGCCGCCAGGCCGGCCTGCCCTCGCCGCTGGTGCCGCTGCCGGGCGACCCCCTGGGCCGCAAGCGCGCCTACCTGGCCCTGTCCCGGCGCAATGCCGCCCCGCTGATCCCGGACCAGCGCCCGGCCGCGCGCACCCATTCCGATTCGCTGGCCCGGCTGCTGCAGGCCCATCGCGCCGACCCGGCGCTGGACGTGCGCCTGGTGCCGGTATCCATCTTCGTCGGCCGCGCTCCGGACCGGCACAGCGGCTGGTTCTCGGTGCTGTTCTCGGAGAACTGGGCGATCGTGGGCCGCTTCCGCCGGCTGCTGGCGATCCTGCTCAACGGCCGCGACACCCAGGTGCGCTTCGCCGCGCCGGTATCCCTGCGCGAGACCGTGGCCGAGGGCCTGCCGCCCGAGCGCACCGTGCGCAAGCTGCAGCGCGTGCTGCGCGCCCACTTCCGCCGCATCCGCGCCGCGGTGATCGGCCCGGACCTGTCCACCCGGCGCCTGCTGGTGAACAAGGTGCTGGCCGCCGAGACGGTGCGCGAGACCATCGCCGACCAGGCCCGCCGCGACGGCGGCAAGCCGGCCGAGGCCTGGAGGAAGGCCCATGCCTACGCCTGGGAGATCGCCGCCGACTACTCGCACCCGGTGGTGCGCTCGGCCAGCTTCGTGCTCACCCCCATCTGGAACCGCATCTACCGCGGCGTGCTGGTCCACCACCTGGAGAAGCTGAAGGAGGCCGCGCCCGGCCACGAGGTGGTCTACGTGCCCTGCCACCGCAGCCACATGGACTACCTGCTGCTGTCCTACCTGCTGTACGAGCGCGGCATCGTGCCGCCGCACATCGCCGCTGGCATCAACCTCAACCTGCCGGTGGTGGGCACCATCCTGCGCAAGGGCGGGGCGTTCTTCATGCGCCGCAGCTTCCGCGGCAACCCGCTGTACTCGGCCGTGTTCACCGAGTACGTGGCGCAACTGGTGTCCGGCGGCTACTCGCTGGAGTACTTCATCGAGGGCGGGCGCTCGCGCACCGGGCGGCTGCTGCAGCCCAAGGGCGGCATGATCGCCATGACCGTGCGCGCCTACCTGCGCCAGCCCATCCGGCCAGTGCTGTTCCAGCCGGTCTACATCGGCTACGAGAAGCTGATGGAGGGCAACAGCTACCTGGACGAGCTGTCGGGCAAGCCCAAGGAAAAGGAGTCGATCTGGTCGCTGCTGTGGGGCATCCCCAAGGTGCTGCGCTCCAACTACGGCCAGGTGGTGGTGAACTTCGGCGAGCCGGTCCGGCTCGACGAGGTGCTGGCCGAGCGCGCGCCCGACTGGGACGGGCGCCCGGTGAGCGAGGACGAGAAGCCCTCCTGGCTGGCCGGCACCGTCGAGGCGCTGGCGCAGAAGATCCAGGTCAACGTCAACGGCGCGGCCGACGTCAACCCGATCAACCTGCTGGCCCTGGCGCTGCTGTCCACGCCCAAGCACGCCATGGGCGAGGGCGACCTGCTGGCGCAGATCTGGCTGTCCAAGACCCTGCTGGCCGAGCTGCCGTATTCGGACCGCTGCACGGTCACCCCGCACTCGCCGGAGGAGATCATCGCCCACGGCGAGGAGATCGGCGTGCTCAACCGCATCCCGCACCCGCTGGGCGACGTGCTCAGCGTGGACGGCGACAAGGCGGTGCTGCTGTCGTACTTCCGCAACAACGTGGTGCACCTGTTCACCACCTCCTCGTGGATCGCCTGCTGCTTCCAGCACAACCGGCGCATGAGCCGGCGCACCCTGGCCCGGCTGGGCCGCACGCTCTACCCGTTCCTGCAGGCCGAGCTGTTCCTGCCGTGGAGCGAGGACGAGTTCGCCGTGCGGGTGGAGCACATCGCCGACGTGTTCGTGCGCGAGGGCCTGCTGCTGCAGGAAGGCGAGGACGAGGACCGCGTCCTCCACCGCAACCAGGGCCAGAGCGACGAGGTGTTCCGCCTGCGCGCCATCGGCCACACCCTGCAGCAGGCGTTCGAGCGCTACTACATCGCCATCTCGGTGCTGGTGAAGAACGGTCCCGGCACGCTCGGCGCGGCCGAGCTGGAGAGCCTGTGCCAGTTGGCCGCCCAGCGCCTGAGCCTGCTCTACGCGCCGGCCGCGCCGGAGTTCTTCGACCGCAGCCTGTTCCGCGGCTTCATCCAGAAGCTGCGCGAACTGCGCCTCGTATGGCCGGACCAGAACAGCAAGCTTTTGTTCGACGACCGCCTGGACGTGTGGGCCAAGGACGCCAAGCTGATCCTGGGCCGCGAGCTGCGGCACACGATCGAGCGGGTCAGCCCGGAGGCGGCGCGCAGCGAACCGGAAGCGGCGCCGGCGGACTGAAGCGGGGGCGACGCGCTCAGGCCGGCTCGTCCGGGATCAGCAGGTTCTCCAGCTTGGCGATGCAGTCCTTGATCTGCAGCTTGCGCCGCTTCAGCCGCTTGGCTTCCAGGTCGTCGTCGGGATTGGCGGCCAGGCGGTGGATGCTTTCGTCCAGCGCGCGATGCTCGCGCCGTAGCTGGGCGATGCGTTCGGTGACGGCGGCGGGATCGAAGGCTTCCACGAGCACCAAGCTTACACCCGCGACCGGCCGCTTCCGGCCGCGAACGGCAGCGGCGCACGCGCACCGGTAGAATGCGCGCTCCCATGAGCGCCGTCCTGCCCTTGCCCGAACCCGCCCCCCGCCGCGCCGATCCGCGCGCGGCCCAGCGCGAGCGGGGCAAGCTGGCCAAGCGCCTGCGCCGCCAGGTCGGCCAGGCCATCGCCGACTTCGGCATGATCGAGGCCGGCGACAAGGTGATGGTGTGCCTGTCCGGCGGCAAGGACAGCTACACGATGCTGGACGTGCTGCTGCACCTGCAGCGCAAGGCGCCGGTGCCGTTCGAGCTGGTGGCGGTGAACCTGGACCAGAAGCAGCCCGGCTTCCCCGAGCGCGTGCTGCCCGACTACCTGCGTGCGCTGGGCGTGCCGTTCCACATCATCGAGCAGGACACCTACTCGGTGGTCAGCCGGGTGGTGCCGGAAGGCAAGACCCTGTGCTCGCTGTGCTCGCGCCTGCGCCGCGGCGCGCTGTACGCGTACGCGGCCGCGCACGGCTTCACCAAGATCGCCCTCGGGCACCATCGCGACGACCTGGTCGCCACCTTCTTCCTCAACCTGTTCCACCACGCCAAGCTCTCGGGCATGCCGCCCAAGCTGCTGTCAGACGACGGCCGGCACGTGGTGATCCGGCCGCTGGCCTACGTGCGCGAAGCCGACATCGTCGAGTACGCCGAAGCGAAGGCGTTCCCGATCATCCCCTGCAACCTGTGCGGCAGCCAGGAGAACCTGCAGCGCAAGCAGGTCGGGCTGATGCTGCGGCAGTGGGAGCGCGAGGCGCCGGGGCGGGTCGAGACCATCGCCCGCGCCCTGGGCGACATTCGCCCCTCGCAGCTTTCGGACCCGAAGCTGTTCGACTTCCTCGCCCTCGGCCAACGCGACGGCACCGCGCGCGCCGACGCCCATGCCTGGCTGGCGGGCGAACCGCACGACGACGCCGAACCTCCCCCGTAGGGACCGGCCTGCCGGCGGCACGCGCGCCGGCATCCCCCGCCATCCCGTGGCGCCGGTTTCCTGTCGCCGGCAGGCCGGCCCTACGGAAGCACACACCCCATCCAGACGACGAGCGCATGTTCTTCCGAAACCTCACCTTCTTCCGCTTTCCCGCCTCGCACGACTTCGCCCGGCTCGACGAACTGCTGCCGGAGGCCGTGCTCAAGCCGGTCGGCCCGCTGGAACTGTCCTCGCGCGGCTTCATTGCGCCCTTCGGCCGCGGCGAGGAAGCGCTGTCGCACCGCATCGGCGATGCGGTATGGCTGACAGTGGGCGGCGAGGACAAGATCCTGCCCGGCTCGGTGGTCAACGACCTGCTGGCGCAGAAGGTGGCGCAGATCGAGGACCAGGAAGGCCGCAAGCTCGGCGGGCGGGCGCGCAAGCGGCTCAAGGACGACCTGCTGCACGAGCTGCTGCCGCGCGCCTTCGTCAAGAGTTCGCGCACCGACGCGTTGCTGGACCTGGAACACGGCTTCCTCGCCGTGGACACGTCCTCGCGCAAGACCGGCGAGGCGGTGGCCTCGGAGATCCGCCGCGCCCTGGGCAGCTTCCCGGCGATCCCGCCCAACGCGGAGGTGGCCCCGCGCAGCGTGCTGACCGGCTGGATCGCCGGCGAGCCGCTGCCGGACGGGCTGTCGCTGGGCGAGGAATGCGAGCTGAAGGACGCAATGGACGGCGGCGCCATCGTCAAGGCCCAGCACCAGGAGCTGCTGAGCGAGGAGATCGCCAAGCACCTGGAAGCCGGCAAGCAGGTGACCAAGCTGGCGCTGGTGCTGGACGACCATGTCTCCTTCGTCCTCGGCGAGGACCTGGTGGTGCGCAAGCTCAAGTTCCTGGAAGGCGCGGTCGACCAGTTGGAAAGTACCGAGCGCGACGACCTGCGCGCCGAGCTGGACGCGCGCTTCGCGCTGCTGGCCGGCGAGGTGCGGCGCCTGTTCCTGGTGCTGGAATCGGCGCTGAAGCTGAGCAAGGCCGACGCCTGACCCACGCGCGGAACCGGTATGACCGGTCCGCGCGCCAGCGCCTGCGGCGGCCCGGCCGCCACTTGCGCATCCCCGGGCACCCGCGGCGCGGATGCCCGCACGCGCGCGGCTTTGCTCCTACAATCGCCCGCATGCCTTCGCTGCTTCTCCGCCCGCTCGCCCGCACGCCCCGGCAAGTGCAACGCGATGCGGTGGATGTCGATCTGGACGACGGCCGCCGGATCACCGTGCAGCGCGTGCGCGATCCGCGCGCGCGACGCCTGCGCCTGAGCGTGGACGAGCGCGGCGCCCGGCTGACCCTGCCGCTGCGCGCCAGCCTGGCCAGCGGCGAGCGCTTCCTGCACGAACACCTGCAATGGCTGGCCGCCCAGCTCGACCGCCATCCGCCCGGCGACGCCCTGGCCGCGCCGCTGCTGCCGGGCCGCACCGGCACCCTGCCTTTGCGCGGAGAAACGGTGCCGCTGCACTGGCGGCAAGCCCGCTACCTGCGGATCGAACGCGACGACGCCGGCGTGTGCGTGCAATGGCCCGCGCGTGCCTCCGACGCGGCGCTGCGGCGTGCGCTGCGCGCCTTCTACGAAGCCCAGGCCCGCGCCGACGTGGGCCGCTGGCTGCCGGCCTACCTGCCGGGGCTGCCGCGCGCGCCACGCCAGTTGCGGTTGAAGGTGATGTCCTCGCAATGGGGCTCGCTCGCGCCCGACGACAGCCTCGCGCTGGACCTGGCACTGGTACTGGCGCGGCCCTCAGCCTTCGAATACGTGCTGGTCCACGAACTGTGCCACCTGCTGCAGGCCAATCACTCCCCGGCGTTCTGGCGCGAGGTCGAAGCCCGCTTCCCCGCATGGCGCGAGGAACGCGACTACTTCCACCGGCAAGGGCGCTCGCTCAAGGCGATGCTGCGAACCCTGCTGGCGGGCTGAGGCTCCCCCGGGCGCCGGGCGGGAGACCATGCGCATGCGTTCCTGGCCCGCGGCGCGGCAAGCTAGGATGGCGGCGACCTATCACCGGAATCCCTGGGATGCGCACCTCGACCCCTACCGTCCTTACCCTCCTGTCCACCTCCCTGCTGGCCATCGCGCTGGCCGCATGCCAGCGCGACGCGGACCCGCCCGCCGCGCCGGTCGAACCGGCCCAGCCGGACGCCACCGCCGACGTGGATGCCGCCGCCGATCCGTTCCAATGCCCCGCCGATCCCGGCACCGCCCCCAGCGGCGAGCTGGCCGCCACCCGGATCGCGGCGGCCGACGGCGACGGCGCGAACGGCCTGTACGAGGGTCCGGTGTGGACGGGCGATGCGCTGTACTTCTCCGACTTCCGCTTCAGCGAGGGCTTCCCCTCGAAGATCCGCCGGCTCACCGCCGATGGCCGCCTGGAGACCGCGATCGACCCCAGCGGCAGCAACGGCCTGGCCCTGGGCCGGGACGGCGCGCTGGTGGCCGCCACCCACGACCGCAAGGAGCTGTCGCGCTACGACCTGATGGACGGCTCGCGCATGCGCATCGTCGGCGAGTACCAGGGCCAGCCGTTCAATTCGCCCAACGACCTGGCGGTATCGGAGGACGGCACCATCTGGTTCACCGATCCGGATTTCCAGCGCGGGGACGCGACCGGGCAGGAGCGGACCCGGGTCTACCGGGTCGGCACCGACGGCGAGGTCACCGTGGTCGACGACAGCATCGCCAACCCGAACGGCATTGCCCTGTCCCCGTCCGGCGACACCCTGTACGTGGCCGGCGGCGGCGAGCAGGGCGTGCTGCGCGCCTATGCGCTGGTCGACGGCCAGGCCCAGGCCGGGCACGACCTGGCCTCCACCACCGTCCCCGACGGCCTGGCGGTGGACTGCCTGGGCAACGTCTACCTCACCGAACACACCCAGCGCCGGGTGCGGGTGATCTCACCGCAGGGCGAGCAACTGGCGACCATCACGGTGGACGCCAACCTCACCAATGCCACCTTCGGCGGCCCGCAGCGCCGCACCCTGTACCTGACCGGCGCCGGCGCGGTGTGGTCGATCGACCTGGACGTGGCCGGGCTGCCGTACTGAGGCACCGCCCTCCGCGCCCGTAGGGGAGCGCCTTGGGCGCGGTGTCTTTCGCGCCTGCCTCCCGGGCATGCGCGCCCAAGAGTGCTCCCAAACGGAAAGGCCCCGCATTCGCGGGGCCTTTCGTCTGCAATGGCCGGGTTCAGAACCGGTACTGCGCCGAGACGCCGAAGATGTTCACCCCACCGTCGTAGACGCCGGTCAGGCGCGAACGGCTGGACGAGAGCAGGTCGATCTGCGGGTCCTCGGCCAGTTCCACGCGCACGTAGCTGGCGCTGAGCTCGAAGTTGTCGGTGGCCGCCCAGGTGGCGCCGATCGAGTACCAGTTGCGGTCCTGGTCGGGCATGCGCGGGGTGCGGTGCGGCAGGCTGACCGGCGACTCGTCGCGGGCCACGCCGGCACGCAGGGTGAAGCGGTCGTTGAGCGCGTACTCGCCGCCCACCGTGTAGAACCAGCTCTCGCCCCAACTGTAGTCCTCGGCCGTATCGGCCTGCGCCGGGTTGTCGAACTGGATGCGGATCTCCTTGAGCGAACGCCAGTCGGTGCGCGAGGCCTCGGCCATCAGGGCGAAGCGGTCGCTGGCCTGCCAGGTGGCGCTGAAGGTGTCCACGCTGGGCGTGGTCAGCTTGGCCAGCGCGCCGGTGTCCACGTACTGGCCGGTCGACGAGAGCACCGCGGCCACGTTGCCCGGCACGGTGAAGTCGGCGGTGCCGGTCAGCTCGTGGTCGATCTCGGAGCGGTGCATGTAGCCCAGCGACAGGGTGTCGGTCGGGCGCCAGTTCAGGCCGACGAGCCAGCCCAGGCTGTTGTCGGTGCCGTGCACCTTCACCGTGCCGTCGTTCTTCTGCGGGCCGAACGGGCCGGTGACCGGGTTGGGCATGAAGCACAGCGCCTGGGTCTGCGGGTTGGCGCACAGGGCCGAGCCGAAGTCGATCGCGTTGGACAGGGTGACGTCGGAGTGCTCGTAGATCACGCCCAGGCCGACGGAGAAACGGTCGCTCAGCTCGACCGAGGCGGCCAGGGTCAGGTCGATGATCTGCACGTCCGAGTTCAGCGCGTGGTAGCGCCCCTGCCAGCCATCGTCGTACTCGGTCTTCAGGCCGAACGGCGCACTGACCATCGCGCCCAGGGTCAGGTACTCGAAGCGGTCGCTCAGCGGCAGGATGAAGGACATCGCCGGCACCGCGGCCAGCGCGCCGGCATCGCCGCCGTCGCCGCCGGTCAGCGGCTGCTGCAGCGGGGTGCCCGCCGCGGCCGAGCCGCTGCCCTTGAACTCGAACGACAGGTCGATGGCGCTGACGTCGGCCTGCACCGTGGTGCGGTCGAAGGTGGACATCAGCGCGGGGTTGTTCGCCACCGCGGAGGCATCGCCCTTGGCCGAGGCCGAACCGGCCATCGCGCGGCCCTGGGCCTTGATGCTGTTCTCCTTCAACTGGAAGGCGGCGGCCTGGGCGTGCCCGCAGGCGAGCACGCCGGCAATGCCGAGGGCCAGGGCGGTGATGCGGGTAAGAGTCTGGGCGTAATGCATGCTGCGGTTTCTCCGGATGACATGAGTGAGGGATCGCCAGCGCGCGGTGGACGCCCGCCCCAGGGCCGCCCGCCTTCATCGGATTCCCCTCCCGACATACGACGCCGTATGTAGTATACCTCCCGCGTTTAACCGGACAATAACGATCGGTGCCGGGTACGCGGGGCCGGGCAGACGCCGGCCCCGCCTTCGGCGATAGTGGCGCCATGTTCGTCTCCCTGCCGTCGCGCCGGAAAGCCTCGATGCGCTGGGCCACGCCCCTGCTGTTCGCGGCGCTGTGGCTGGCCTTCATCTGGATGCTGGGGCGCCCGGACGAGGCGCGGCGCAGCCTGTGGCTGGCCTGGGGCGCGCTGGGCCGCGGCCTGGCCGGCAGCGACACCTGGCTGGCCGCCCTGCGCGACGGCAGCGTGCTGCGCCTGTTCACCGCGCTGTTCCTGCATGCGGACTGGGCGCACCTGCTGGGCAACCTGGTGTTCCTGCTGATCTTCGGCCTGCCCGCGGAACGGGCGATGGGGCCGTGGCGCTTCCTGCTGCTGTTCCTGTGGGGCGGGGCGGTGGCCAACCTGGCCGCGGTGACCATGATCGGCAACCCCGACCGGGCGGTGATCGGGGCCAGCGGCGCGGTCTCGGCGGTGATCGGCGCCTACCTGGCGCTGTTCCCGAGCGCGCGGCTGGGGGTGGTGCTGCCGCTGGGCCTGTTCCTGGAGTTCGTGCGCGCGCCGGCTTTCCTGCTGATCGGCATCTGGGCGGCGTTGCAGGTGGTGTTCGCCTACATCGGCCCGGCCTTCGGCGCGGTGGCCTGGGCCGCGCACGTGGCCGGCTTCCTGTTCGGGGTGCTGTTCGCGCTCGTCCTGCGGGCCGGGATCGCGCGCCGGCTGCGACGGCAGAAGGGGTACTGAGACGCGCGCGCGCCGGGCCGCTCTTGGAAACGGGCCGCGTCCACCCCATCCTTGCCCACACGCATCCGCTTCCGACGTCCATGGCCAAACCGCTCTACAAGGTCACCTTCCTCAACCACGGCAAGGTCTACGAGCTGTATGCCCGGCACGTGGCCGGCAGTTCGCTGTGGGGCTTCACCGAGGTCGGCGAACTGGTGTTCGACGTGCACGAGGGCCTGGTGGTGGACCCCACCGAGGAGCGCCTGCGCGACGAGTTCGGCGCCACCCGCGTGCTGCACCTGCCGATGCAGAGCATCGTCCGGGTCGAGGAAGTGGAGCGGAAGGGTCAGTCGGCCATCCGCGATGCGGCCACCGGCGAACGCGTGGTCACCCCGTTCCCGATGCCGGCCAAGCCACCGCGCTGATCCCCCGCCGGCCGGATCGCCCGCGCGGCGCGGTCCGCATGCCGCCTCGATGCCCGGGTACCCACGCATGGCGCGGGCACCGCGTGGGCCGCGGAGGCCGGCTCAATGCGTCGTTGCCGGCGCGGTCGCCGCCGCGGCGGCCAGCTTCTTCAGTTCCGCCAGCGCCGCGGCGATGGGCTGCTCCCCCGGCAGCGCCGAGCCGGCGCGGTGGCCTTCTCCGTCCTCGTCCTCGCCTTGCAGGTGGCCCGGCAAGATGGCTTCGCTCAGCTCGCCCAGGCTGGCGGGCGCATCGGGACGCATGAGGGCCGGGTCCGGCTGCAGTTCGACGTCGGGCACGATGCCGCTGGCCTGGATCGAGCGGCCACTGGGCGTGTAATAGCGCGCCGTGGTCAGCTTGACCGAATCGCCGTTGTCCAGCGGCAGCACGGTCTGCACCGACCCCTTGCCGAAGCTGCGGCTGCCCACCAGGCGCGCGCGCCCGTTGTCGCGCAATGCACCCGCCAGCACCTCGGCCGCACTGGCCGAGCCGGCATCCATCAGCACCACGACCGGCGCGCCGTGCAGGCGGTCGCCCGGGGTGGCGTCGAAGCGCGAGTCGCTCACGGCGATGCGCCCGCGCGTGGAGACGATGCCGCCACGTTCGAGCAGTTCGTCGGCCACCTGCACCGCCGCGGTCAGCAGCCCGCCGGGATTGCTGCGCAGGTCCAGCACCAGCCCCTGCAGGCGGCCGCCGGCGCGCTCCTGCAACTGGTCGACCTGGTGACGGAAGTCGGTGCCGGTATCGGCCTGGAAGGTGCTGATGCGCACGTAGGCATAGCCCGGTTCCAGCATCCGGCTGCGCACGCTGGTCACCTTGATGGTCTCGCGCACCATCGACAGGTCGAACGGCTTGTCCTGCCCGGCGCGCACCACGGTAATGGTGACCCGGCTGCCGGAGGCGCCCCGCAGCGGTTCCATTCCCTCCACCTGGGCGATGGGCCGGCCGTCGATGGCCACGATGGTGTCGCCGGCCAGGACGCCGGCACGCGCGGCCGGGGTGCCGTCGATCGGGGCGATCACCTTGAGCGTGTTGTCCGGCTGCTGCAGCAGTTCCACGCCGATGCCGTCGTAGGCCCCGCTGGTCTGTTCCTCGAACGACTCGCTCTGCGCCCGGTCCAGGTAGGCGCTGTGCGGGTCCAGGTCCAGCAGCAGGCCGACGATGGCCGACTGCATCAGCGCGCGGTCGTCCACCGGGTCCACGTAGGCTTCCTTGATCGCGTTGTAGACCGCCACGTAGCGCCGGATCTCGGCCAGCGGCACCTTGGAGGCGCGCGTGTCGGCCGCGTCGGGGTCGTCGCTGGCGGGTACGGGCGCATCGGCATCCCGATCCGGGGGCGCCGGTGCAGATTCGCCGTCTTCGGCGGCGCCGTCGGCCGGGAGGGACCCGGCGGCGTCTTCGGCGGCGGCCGGCGGCTCGACCGGACCGGTCTGCGCGGCCAGCGGCGGCGCCTTGCCCAGCAACAGCGCCGACAGCAGCAGGACGTGGAAGAGGCGGCGCATCTGGGTCTCCGGGGCGCGCGGATGCGCGTGGATCGATTATGCGATGGCGAAACGAACGCCGCTTGAACCGCCGTCCGCGCCGAGGGACTCAGCGGCGCTGCAGCCAGGACGAAGGATCCACCGGCTGGCCGTTGCGGCGCAGCTCGAAATACAGCGCCGGCCGGCCATGTCCGCCGGAACTGCCGACCCGGGCGACGGCGTCGCCGCGGCGCACGCGGTCGCCGGCATCCCGCAGCAGGGTGTCGTTGTGCGCGTACAGGCTCATGTAGCCGTTGCCGTGGTCGACGATCAGGATCAGGCCATAGCCGGTCATCCACTCCGAGAACACCACCGTACCGTCGGCCACGGCGGTGACCGCGGTGCCGGCCGGCGCGCCGATCAGCACGCCGTTGCTGCTGCGCCCGTCCGGCAGGCGCCCCCCGAAGCGGGCGAGCAGGTCGCCGCTGGCCGGCCAACCCAGTCCGCCGACCTTCGGCGGCGGTGCCGCCGAGGCGACCCGCGGCGGCACCTTGCCCTGTCCGGCCGGGCGCTCGGCCTGCGCCTGCGCCGCGCGCCGGGCGGCGGCACGGCGATCGGCCTCGGCCCGCGCGGCGGCGGCCCGCAGCGTGTTCAACAGCGACTCCAGCGACTTGGCATCCTGGCCCAGCGCCTTTTCCCGCTGGTGGCGGTCCTGGTAGCGCTGGTCCAATTCACCGACCAGGGCGACCCGGTGGCCGCGGTCGCGCCGTGTCGCTTCCAGCGCCTGCCGCTGCTCGGCCCGCAGGATTTCCAGGGCCTGGGTGCGCTCGCCTATCTGCGCTTCGGTCGCCTCCAGCGCATGCAGCGCATCGGCCAGGCCGGTCACCTGGTCCGCATGCGCCCGCTGGGCATAGCGGTAGTAGGCCAGGGTGCGCTGCGCCTCGGAGACCCGCTCCTGGGCCAGCAGCAGCTTCAAGGGCACCTGCGGCCCGAGGGCGTAGGATGCGCGCAGCAACGTGGCCAGGCGCTCGCGCCGGTCCTCCAGGTCGTGCTGCATCCGCTCGCGCTGCTGGCGCAGCGCGGCCAGCGCCTGCTGTTCGCGCTGCAGCGCGGCTTCGGTCTCGGCCAGTTCCCGGGTCGAGCGCCCCAGTTGTTCGTCGGCCCGGCGCAGGCGCACGGCGGCGTCGCCACGTTCCGCCTCCAGGCGCCGGCGCTCGCGGGCGATCTCCTGCAGCTCGGCCCGGACCTTGCGCAGCTCGCGCTCGGCCGCGCCGGCATCGCGCTTCTCCTGGGCGCCCGCGGCCGCGGCGGCCAGGACCAGGAAGATCCACGCCAACAGCACGGACGCCACCCGCCGGTGCCGGGCGAGCCGTGGGGAGCAGCGTTCACGCGGGTGGGTCACGCCGGATATCCCGGTGACTTCGGACAGATGTGGATTGTAGCCAGGCATGGTCCCATGCTGGCCTACCGGCAATCCGCCAGGAGGTCGAACGTGTCCCGCTCCATCCATCTCATGGTTTTCACGCTGTGCGTCACCCTGTCCGCCGCCGCGGCATGGGCCGGCGAGGACATCAGCAAGGTCAACGGCAGCATCCAGGCAGAAGCGGGCCGCCCGTACGGCAGCCTGGAGACCGTCAACGGCGCCATCCGCATCGCCGACGCAGCCCGCGCGGGGGCCGCGAGCACGGTCAACGGCAGCATCGATCTCGGCCGTTCGGCCCAGGCCGAGCGCCTGGAGACGGTCAACGGCGCGATACGCATCGCACGCGATGCGCAAGTCGCCAAAGGCGTGGAGACGGTCAACGGCGGGGTATTCGTCGATCGCGGAGGCACGGTCGGCGGCGACGTCGAGACGGTCAACGGCGCCATCGGCCTGGTGGGCACCCGGGTAGGCGGGGGCGTGCGCACCGTCAACGGCGACGTCACCATCGGCGTGGGCTCGCACGTGCGCGGCGGCATCCTGATCGAACGCAGCAGCAGTTGGTTCCAGGCCATGCCCCGGCGCCGCACGCGCGTGGTGATCGGACCCGACGCCGTGGTCGAAGGGCCACTGGTGTTCCGCCGCGAGGTCGATCTCCACGTCCATCGCAGCGCCCGGATCGGTCCGGTCAGCGGCGCCGAGGCGATGCTGTACGACTCCGATACCGCCCCGCGCAACTGAGCGCCCACCGGCATCCGCGGTACCGATGGACGGCCGTCCGGGTTGGAAAGTCCCGGCTTGCCATTAGAATCGATCCGTCCTCGTCGATATCGGAGTTGCGATGTCAGGCAAGATCCTGATCGGCATCCTGGCCACCCTGGCCGTGGCCGGATGCGGCGAGCGCGTCGAAGCCCCCGCCAGTCCCGGCCTCGGCGCACCGGCGCAGGCCTCCGCACCTGCCTCCACCCATGAATTCCAGGCGTCCATCACTGCCGGAGACTTCGCGGAAATGGTGCAGACGCTGGCTTCGGACGAGTTCGAGGGCCGCGCGCCCGGCTCGCCTGGCGAGGAACTCACGGTCGAGTACATACGCGCGCAGATGCAGCGCATCGGCCTGCAGCCAGGCAACGGGGACAGCTACTTCCAGGACGTGCCCATGGTGGAGACCACGGCCGAACCGGGTACCCGGCTGCGCTTGAGCGGCAATGGCCGGCAGGTCGAGCTGGCCTTCGGCAGCGACATGGTCATCGGCACCCGCAGCGGCAAGACCCAGGTCGCGGTGGACGGCAGCCCGATGGTCTTCGTCGGCTACGGCGTGGACGCGCCCGAGCGCGGCTGGAACGACTACGCGGGCCAGGACTGGACGGGGAAGACCGTGGTCATGTTCGTCAACGACCCCGGGTTCCATGCCGGCGACGACACCCTGTTCGACGGCCGCAAGATGACCTACTACGGCCGGTGGACGTACAAGTTCGAGGAGGCCGCACGCAAGGGCGCCGCTGCCGCGTTGATCGTCCACGACGATGCCGGCGCCAGCTACGGATGGGACGTGGTGAGGAACTCCTGGTCCGGCGCGCAATACGACCTGCCCGCCAGCGACGATCCGGATCCGCGCCTGCCGGTGCAGGGCTGGTTCACCGCCGACGCCGCCCGGCAGTTGTTCGCCGATGCCGGGCTCGACCTGGACGAGGCGTACCGCATCGCCGGCAAGCCCGGTTTCAGGCCGATACCCCTGAACGCCACCCTTTCGGTCGACCTGGCCAGCACCATCACCCACAAGACCTCGCGCAACGTGGTCGGCGTGTTGCCCGGCGCCAGCCACGCCGACGAGGCCGCGCTGTACATGGCCCATTGGGACCATCTGGGCAGGCACGAGGGCGAAGGCGACCAGATCTACAACGGTGCCGTCGACAACGCCACCGGCGTGGCCGGCATCCTGGAGATCGCCGAGGCCTTCGCGCACCAGGCGCAGCGCCCGGCACGGTCGGTGGTCTTCCTGGCCGTGACCCTCGAGGAATCCGGCCTCCTGGGCTCCCAGTACTACGTCGCCCATCCCACCTTTCCCCTGGGCAAGATCTCCGGGGTGATCAACCTCGATGCCATGTCCGTGGCCGGTCGCTCGCGCGACATGGTGGTTACCGGCATCGGCAGCTCGGAGTTGGAAGACATCCTCGCGCCCATCGTCGCGGAGCAAGGACGCCGGCTGGTGGGCGAAGCCTCGGTCCAGAGCGGCTTCTACTTCCGTTCCGACCATTTCAATTTCGCCAAGGCGGGCGTTCCCGCCCTATACGCCAAGGGTGGCAATGACCTGGTCGAGGGCGGGGCCAAGGCCGGAAAGGCCGCCAGCATGGAATACGCCAGCCGCTACCATCGACCCAGCGACGAGATCCACGATGGCTGGCGCTACGACGGCATCGTCGAGGACCTGGATGCGCTGTATCGCATCGGCCAGCGCCTGGCGGAAAGCGGCACCTGGCCGAACTGGTACGAAGGCAACCCCTTCAAGGCTGCCCGCGATGCGCAGCATGCCGAACGACACTGAGCCGCCGGCAGGGCCATCCGCACGGGCTCGACGCCCCTCGGTTTTGAGTAGCCCAGCGATATGGAGTCCAATCCCTCAGCCCATTCGCAAGCTCCCTGTCAAGCAGGCACTTCGGAAGTAGAGATTCCGGCGTGCTGGATGCGGCACTCGGCGGGCGTCATGCCGCCGAGGGCATGTCAAGGCCAGGAATTCTTTCTCAGTTCTGTCAGTCATCAGCATCGTGTTATTGGTGCCTAACGCCTAAGCTCAGCCGGCGGCAAACCGCATGGCGGTTTGCCGCCGGCTGGAGCTAACTGTTAGCTGCGGATACAGGAGTCACGATCAAGTACCCAGCAGCGGGGATTATTCGTGAATCCGACGTGCTGATAGTAAGTATTGGCGGCCGGGGCTGCGATGAGAATTAGCTTGCACTGCGGGCCAAGTTGACTTTGAGTGATGATTTGTAGCTGCTTGCCGATGCCGCTCCTTTGAAGAGATTGGCAAACGGCGAGATCAGAAAGATAGCAAGCGTAATGGAAGTCAGTCATTGACCGGGCAATGCCTACCAGCCTGTTCGACTCCCAAGCACTTATGGTCAGGTTGCTATTTGCGACCATGCCTTCTATGCATTCTCGGTCATGAATTGGCCGACGCTCACCCAGGGTTGATCTGGTCAGCAAATCAATGAACTGATCCGCACTTATGGGGATGTTGATTCTGTAATCTATGCTCATGGCTTCCTGTTACAGCTAACATCCAGGTTAAGCCGCGCCACGAAGTGGCGTCGGCTTGAACGAATTGTTAGCTGTCAGCCGAAGATCTTCCACCACGGCCGTTGCTTCGCCGCTCCGCCCGCGGCCCTGACTCCAACCGACGAGCGGAGTTGAGGGGCCGAGCTGTTGGTGGCACCCACGATCGCTTGATTGATGATGCTATAAAGCGCCTCAGATAGCTGTTCGTAGCGGTCCTGCACCTCTCCCTCGAAACCAAGATCGTTCCACGACCCCATGCCACCAAAAACCCAAGCGGACTGGGCTGCTGAAAGAAGCTGGATTGCGATCAGTGGTATCAGCTCCGGGTTAGCGAGATCCTTGTGAAAGCCATTGAAGTCGGATTCGGCGAAGAGGTCTTCGAGCGCCCTTTCAAAACACTTGGCGAATCCATCTAGGCGTTGCTCTGAGGCGAACTCGCCAATGTCTTTCAGAACCGCGGCAAGCTCGTCGCGAAGAGCTGCCAGGTCTGGCTCGTCACGCAACGAGACCGGCCGGTTCCTTGCGATTCTCCCATACGTTACGTGCCAAATTCGCTGGTCTTGCCGCTTTTGGTCTCCAACGCTCCAGCGGCTCTCCCAGTAGTCAGAGCCGTTCGGCTTGTCCGCTTGAATTAGCCACCGGCCACCACCACCGACAAAGCCGACGAGCATCCTGTCTGTGACCGTCTTTCCATCTACATTGGGGTCTTCGGACGGGCCATATGCCATGTGAAGCGCTGTGATATTACGCTCCAGCAGGTACTGGAACCATGCGTTTGGCGAGTCCGCGATCGGTCTCTCAGACCATCCTGTTGCTGTTTTCGCCAGGTCCACGAAGCGGACGAACTCGCAGAACGTCATAGTGCTGTGCTGATCGCTCAAGCCATTTGAAGGAGTCCCGCGGAGTGCCGCGTTACCTTCGACCACGAGGGCGACGATTTGTGAAATGGTCCCTTGCATGCTTGTCCTGACAGCTAACGCCTGAATTAAACCGCGCCGCGAAGCAGCGTCGGCTTGAATGAATTGTTAGGCCGCAAACCGACTAACGGCCAACCGGTATGCATGCAACTACCACGCCAATCATGCCGCCAGCAGCGATTATTGCAAAGTAATCGAAAGCTGAAGTCTCCATGCCCTGTCCGAACTGCAGTGTTGCAATGAAGAGAGCAGCGACTGTGCCAGACCATACCAAGCAGAAAGCCAAGACTTTAGCCCATGAGCGGCTCAGCCAAGTTAGTCCCTGCTGGGCACGGGCGATGGAGGCAGATATGGGAGCGGAGAAGAGCGCAAGCGCATAGATAGCCACCACAACCACCCAAAGAAGCTTGGGGTTTCCGCTCCACAGGTAGAGAGCTACGCAGACAAGCGAGATGACCGCGACCAGGCCGATGAACTGAAGCAGCAGGCGGCGTGTAAGGCTCAGAACGATGGCGAGTGGCTTGTTGGGATCTTGCATTTTCAGCCTAACGCCTAAATTAGGCCGCGCTGCGAAGCGGCGTCGGCTTGAATGAATTGTTAGGGCTCAACGCGAACATGTGAGAACGCGTCAGCCCATGCTTGCTACAGATGCTCTGGAACAATGATCAGCCATGTACAGGCAACTGTAATGAATGCCTCAATTACGTCGATTGGCTCAGGGAGACTAGCGCCAGCGCGGACTACCCGCAGCACTTTGCTGAGAGGCTCAAGCTCGCCCATTTCGAGCTCGGGACTGAGCGTATGGCCAAACTTGTTGCGAATGGAATTAAGTTTGAGAATTCCTGGTCTCACGAAAGCAGCAGCATGATCTTGGCTTGGTAGAAGTTGCGCCTTTTGTAAGAATTAAAGCTTGGCTTCTGAAATGCTCGCCGTAGAGAAATGCTGGGCTAAGAAGCGCTCTAGATAGTCACCCCTGAAGTATCCGCTTCAGCAGGCCATTGCGACGCGCGCACCTGAGCTGCGAGCCGCCGACGGCAACAGGCACTCCCGGATCCAGGC
>NZ_JACHGU010000017.1:0-4318 GCF_014202435.1 Pseudoxanthomonas broegbernensis
GTCTTGGTGCTGAGCAGTTTCTTCTTCTGGGTGACCGTGGTCTGGTCGACCGCGTGCGTCTCTCCCACGGAGGTCAGGTTCACGTCGCGCCCGGCCGCGATCGCGACGCCACCCTGGTCGCTGATCGCAGTGGCCGCCGCCAGGTTCACGTCGCGCCCGGCCACCAGGCCGATGTCGCCACCGGCGTTGAACGTGGTGCCATGCACCGTCTCGTCGCGGGTCGTCGTGGTCTGCCGGAACCGCTTGCGCGTCTCCAGGGTATGGCTGCTATCGGCGGTGGTCAGGGTGGTGGTGTTGAGGTCGTTGCCGGCGCTTACCGTCAGTGCGCCACCGGCGTTCAACTCCGCGGCCACCAGGTTGACGTCGTGGCCCGCGCCCAGCGCCAGATTGCCGCCGGCCGTCAGCGCCTGCACGTCCAGGGTCTGGGTGGTGACGGTGGTGGTGACCCGGGTCTTGCCCTCGCGGACCGTGGCGATGCGCGAGGTGGGATCGTTCACCCCCGACTGCACGGTCAGGTCGTGCCCGGCATAGGCGGTCAGATCCTGGCCCGCGACCACGGTGACCTCGCGTACGCTCAGGTCGCGGTCCGCGCGCAGCACCATCGCGCCGTCCGCGGTCACCGTGCTGCGCTGGACCAGGTCCAGGTCGCCCCCGGCCGCCAGGGTCAGGTCGCCCCCGGCCTGCACGCGGCTGGCGCTCACCCCCAGGTCCTGCCCGGCGATCAGCACCACGTTGCGCCCGGCGCTCACCTCGGTGGCGTCCAGCGCGATCCGCCCGTCGGCCTGGATGCCTGCGTCCTGCGTGGCGTGCAGGCGCCCGTCGCTGCCCTGCACGTAGTCGCCGCCGGCCTGGACCATGACCGTGCCGCCGCTCAGTTGCCCGCGGTTGAGCACGTCGCCGGCGGTAGTGACCGTCACCCGCGCGCTGCGCACCGTGCCGTCGTTGATCAGCGTGTCGGCGCCGAGCCAGGTGCTCTGGCCCCCCTGCAGGGTGCCGTCGTTGCGCACCGCGCCGGCGGCCTGCACGTTCAACCGCTCGCCGCTGGCGATCAGCCCGCCGCTGGACCCCAGCCGCTCGCTCGTGGTGCGCGACAGGTACACCACCGGCACCAGCACGCGCTCGCCGGCCACCTCCTGCTCCACCAGCCAGACGATGTCCTGTTCCAGCGCCGCCACCTGGGTGCTGGTCAGCGGGGCGCCCAGCGACAGCCCCAGCCGGCCGGCCACCGCCGCCGCGCCGTCCATCAGGGCGGTGTACTGGGCCAGGCCGTCGCCGTCGTCGGCCACGCCGGCCAGGGTGCGGTATCCGGTCAGTTGCTGGACCTGCTCCTGTACCAGGCGCCGCTCGTAGTAGCCGTCGCCCAGCCGCTTGTGCGGATCGGCCGGGTCGTAGCCCAGGGCATCGAGCAGGTAGTCCGAGCCGCCCTGCTCGCCCCGGGCGAACCGCGGCGCGGTGTTGACCAGGAACGCGGCGCCCTCCCCCGGCGTCCGCGCGTACATGCCGTTGTCCGGCGGCACCCACCCGGGCAGCGGGTGTTCCGGGGTGCCTACGGTCGGGTCGATCGCCGGGCCCGGGCCGGGGACCGGGACCGGGGCGGGCGTCGCGTCCGAAGGCACGTGGGCCACGTCCGGGCCCGGCGCGGGCGTCACCCATCCGGCCTGCAGCGGGTCCAGCGCCAGGCCGTGCAGCAACGCGGTGCGCACGGCGCCGGGGCTGGCGATGGTGCCGACCGCCTCGGCCTGGAACGGGACCGGGCCGACCGGGGTCGGGCCCGGGACGCCGCCACCGCCGGGCACCGTGCCGGGGCCGTCGAAGTCCACCGGGCCCGAGGCCGGGTCCACGGCCACCGCATCGACCGCGTCCGGTCCGCCGGAGGCGATGACCACGGTGTTGCCGACGTCGCCGCCACTGACGATCGACAGCCCGCCGCCGGCGGTGATGGTGGCGCGGCCTTCCTCCGGGGCGTAGGGGCGCTGGGCCAGGCCGGGGGCGTAGCTGCCAGAACCGCCGACGGTCGGGTACACGTTGTCGAACGCGCACTCCAGCAGCGTGCGGGTGCACTGCCGGTACTGGTAGCCGTAGCTGGCATGCACGTCCCAGGCCTGCAGCGCGGCGAAGGACTCGTTGAACACGCCCGGCGCATCCTCGCCGGCAGTGCTGCCGTTGATGAACAGGCTGCCGCCGGCGGCGATGGCCGAGGCGCGGTTGTACAGGGTGCCGGTGTCCAGGGTCATGCCGCCGCCGGACAGCAATTGCGCGGCGGCCGAGGCACGGGTGATGGCCACCTCGTTGAGCGGGGTGAGGGTTTCGCGGTAGTTGGAGAAGGTCAACTGGCAGTCGAAGTCCGCGCTGCAGCGGATGTCGTGCTCGCGCTGGTAGACCACCTCGTAGAACGCGTGCTCGGCCGCGGGCACTTCGCGCCGGCCGGCGGCCTGCTCCTCCGGGGTCAGCTCGCGGTTGACGTACTCGACCACCCGGCGCCGGGTGTCGATCGTCCCGGCGCCCACATGCAGGCCGCCCTCGGCCTGGATGCGGCCGGAGACGTTGTCCACCCGGGTGGCGCGCGTGCCGGCGGTGCGGCCGGCGACCACCAGGTCGCCGCCGCTGTACAGCTCGGCGTCGAGGTTGGACAGGCGGCCCACGCGCAGGTCCAGGTACTCGGCCGCGCCGATGAACCCTTCGCCGTAGGCGCGCGCGGCATCGGCCGTGCCCAGGTCGCGGCCGTTGGTCAGGGTGCCGGCCTCGATCAACAGCCGGTTGCCGATGATGTTGCCGGTGTTGCTCACGCTGGCCGCCTCGATCAGCACGGTGTCGCCTTCCAGGCGGGCGCCGGCGCGGTTGTCCACGCTGCCGGCATGCACGTCCAGCAGGCCGCTGCCGTCGGCGTTGCTGGCGTTGATGACGCCCTGGTTGACCAAGCTGCCGGCATTGAGCAGCAAGGCGGTGGTGCTCTGCATCGTGCCCAGGTTGGTGAGGGTGCCGCCCACGGTCAGCTCGAGCACGCCGTCGCTTTCCAGGAACTGGCCGGTGCCGTAGGTGAGGTCGCCGGCAATGTCCAGGTCCAGCCACTGCGCGCCGTACAGGCGGCCGGTGCCGCTGAGCGTGCCCAGGTTCATGCGCAGGGTCTGCGCGGCGACCTGGCCGCCGGCCAGGTCCAGGGTGCCGGCGACCAGGTCCACGGTGCGGGCCTGGAGCAGCGCGTCCAGGCCGTTGCGGATGCTGGCCACGCCGATCCAGGCGTTCTCCCCGGCACCGAAGCGGCCCGTGTTGTCCAGCACGCCGGCCGCGGTCTCGTAGCGCAGGTCGCGGTCGGCGTAGACGGTGCCGCCGTTGCTCAGCACGCCCACGTCCAGGACCAGGTCGCGCGGGGTGGCCAGCAGGCCGTCGGCGCCGTTGTCCAGGGTCGCGGCACTCACCTGCACGTCGCCGGCGCGGCTGCCGATCGTGCCGCCGCGGTTGTCCAGGTCCCCGCTGGCGACGACCACCAGGGTGGGCGTGTCGTCGCTGTCCGGGTCGGCCTGGCTGCCGGCCAGGAGCTGGCCGCCGGCATTGGCGATGGACCCGGCCTCCACCGTCGCCGCGCCGCGGGTATCCAGCGTGCCGCCGCGGTTGTCGAACAGGCCGCCGGCCTGCAGCGCCAGCCCGGCATCGCCCTGCAGCAGGCCGCCATCGCGGTTGTCCAGCGCGCCGGCCGTGGTCAGCGCCAGTGCCTGGCGCGAGACCAGCAGGCCGCCGCGGTTGTCCAGCGCGCCGGCCTGCACGGTGGCCGTGCCGGTGGTGCCGATCAGGCCGCCGCCGGTGTTGTCCAAGGCGCCGGCGACCGACAGCGTCAGCCCGGCGCCGCCCTCCTGCTGCAGCCGGCCGTCGCGGTTGTCGAACGACGACGCGCTCACGGCGAGCGTGCCTTGGGCATCGATCTGCCCGCCGGCGTTGTCCACCGCGCCGGCGTCGATCCCCAACCCGCCGCCGCTGGCGATGCGGCCGCCGCGGTTGTCCAGGCCGGTGCGCGCGGTCAGGTCCATCGCCTGCGTGCCGGTGGAGGCCAGCGTGCCGCCGGCGGTGACCAGGGTGCCGGTGTCCAGGACGATGCGCTCGGCCACGGTGGTGCCGCCGCCCAGGTCGGTGTGGGTCCCCTGCAGGTGCAGGGTGCCTTGCCCGGAGATCACGCCGCCGGCGCCGTCCAGCACGGCGGCGTCGATGCGCAGGTCGCCGCCGGCGCTGTGGATCGTGCCGCCGGCATTGCCCAGCCGGGCGGCGGCCAGCCGCAGGTCGGCGCCGGCTTCGATCGCGCCGGCCGCATTGTCCAGGTGGCCGCCCG
>NZ_JACHGU010000017.1:4414-10370 GCF_014202435.1 Pseudoxanthomonas broegbernensis
TGCGGATCGTGCCGCCGGCATTGCCCAGCCGGGCGGCGGCCAGCCGCAGGTCGGCGCCGGCTTCGATCGCGCCGGCCGCATTGTCCAGGTGGCCGCCCGCATCCACCTGCAAGGCGCCGGCTGCGTTCAGCACGCCGCCGCGGTTGTCCAGGTCGTGCGCGCTCAGCCGGGCGTGGCCGGCCGTGGCGACGGTGCCGGCGGCATTGTCCAGCCGTCCGGCCACCTCCACCGTGCTGCTGCCCGTGCCGGCCGCGCTCAGGGAGCCGCCGGCGTTGTCCAGCGCGCCGGCCGTCACCGCCAGGGTGCCGTTGCCGGCGATGGTGCCGGCCGCGTTGTCCAGCGTGCCGCGTACCGCCAGCGACAATGCGTCCGTGCCGGTGGCCAGCAGCAGGCCGTGGGCGGTGGTCAGCACGCCGGTGTCCACGACGATGCCGCGGGCAAGGGTGGTGCCGCCCTCCAGGTCGGTGCGGTCGCCCTGCACGGTGAGGTCGCCGTTGCTGGCAAGGGTGCCGCCACGGCCGTCGAGCACCTGCGCGACGATGTCCAGGCGCCCGTCGCCGGCGTGCTCGATGGCGCCGGCGGTGTTGTCCAGCCGCTGCGCGCTCACCGCCATGTCGCCGCCGGCCACGAGGGCCCCGGCCGCGTTGTCGAGCAGGCCGTCGGCGGTGACCTGCAGGCGCGCCTGGCCGGCCGCCTGGAGCTGCCCGCCGGCATTGGACAGGTCCCCGGCATGCACGAACGTGTCGCCGGCCGCGACGATGGCGCCGCCGCGGTTGTCCAACTGGGTGGCCGCGGTGAGCATGCTGTCCTGGATGCCCGCGGCCACGATCGTGCCGGCGCGGTTGTCCAGCACCGGCGCCTGGAGCTGGAACGCGCCGTTGCTGGCGATGCGGCCGCCGGCGTTGTCCAGCCGCTGGCGCGCGCCGATCACCAGCGCGTCGGGCCCGCTGGCGGCCAGCACGCCGCCGGCGGTGACCACGGTGCCGGCGTCGATGGTCACCCGGCGGGCCGAGGTGTCGCCGCCGCGCAGGTTCACGTCCTCGCCGCTCACGGCCAGCGCGCCGTTGCTGGCGAGGGTGCCGCCCGCACCCTCCAGGGTGTCGGCGGAAATGGCCAGGGTGCCCTCGCCCGAATGCCGGATCGCGCCGCCGGTGTTGTCCAGCACGTCGGCGGCCAGGTGCAGGTCGCCGCCGGCGGCGATGTGGCCGCCGGCCGAGTTGTCGATCAGACCATCCACGTCCACCTGCAGGGCCGCGCTCCCGCCCGCCCGCAGGGTGCCGCCGGCGTTGCGCAGCTCGTCCGCGCGCACGGTGGTGTCGCCGCCGGTCTCCAGGGTGCCGCCGGTGTTGTCCACGGTGCCGGCCACCGTCACCGTGGAGGCGTCGGTGCCGACCGCGGCGATGGTGCCGCCGGCGTTGTCCAGGTGTGCGGTGTCCAGCCGCAGGGCACCGTTGCTCTCGATGCGGCCGTCGGTGTTGTCGATCCAGCCGCTGGCGTTCAGTACCAGGGGGCCACGCCCGGTGGCGGTCAGCGTGCCGCCGGCGGTGGTCAGCGTGTCGGCGGCGATGGCGATGTGGCGCGCCTGGGTGGTCGCCTCGCGCAGGTCCACATCGCGGGCATCCAGCGCCAGCGTGCCGTTGCTCAGGATCGTGCCGCCGGCGCTTTCCAGGGTGGCCACCACCAGCGACAGGTGGCCGGTGCCGGCATGGCGCAGGGTGCCGCCGGTGTTGACCAGGACGTTGGCGGACAGGGCCATGCCGCCCCCGGACGCCAGCAGCCCGCCGCCGCCGTTGTCCAGGCGCCCGTGGGCATCGACGTACAGCGCCCCCCGGGCGTCCAGGGTGCCGCCGCGGTTGTTCACCTCGCCGGCGCTCACCCTCGCCTGGCCGGCCACGGCCAGGGTGCCGCCAGCATTGTCGAACAGTCCGCCAACGGCGACGCGGCTGGCGCCGGCGCCGGCCGCGCTGAGGGTGCCGCCCCGGTTGTCCAGCGATTGCGCCGACACCTCCAGCACGCCGTTGCCGGCGATGACGCCGTGGGTGTTGTCCAGGGCCTGGCGCACGTCCAGCCGCAGGGCCTCGGGGCCGGTCGCGGTCAGGCTGCCGTAGGCCGTGGTCAGGGTGCCGGCGGCGATGGCGATGCGCTCGGCGGCCACGCTGCCGCCGCGCAGGTAGGCGGTTTCGCTGTCCAGGACGAACGCGCCGGCGCTGGCGAAGGTGCCGCCGGCGCCCTCCAGGTGCCGGGTGCGCAGGGTCAGCTCGCCGCTGCCGGCGTTGAAGATGGCACCGTCGGTGGTGACGACCGTGTCGGCCTCCAGGCGCAGGCCGCCGCGGGCGGCCAGGACGCCGGCACCGGCGTTGTCCAGGCGCCCGGCCACCTCGACCCGGAGCGGCCCGGCCGCCTGCACCGTACCGCCGCGGTTGGCCAGTTCCCCGGCCTGCAGTTCGGTCGCGCCGCCCGTGGCCAGGAGGCCGCCGGTGTTGTCCAGCCGGCCAGCCACCTGGACGCGGCTGTCCGCCGCGCCGGCCGCGACGATGAGGCCGTCGCGGTTGTGCAGCGTGCCCGCGTCCAGACGCAGGGCGCCGTTGCCGTGGATCTGGCCGCCGGTGTTGTCCAGCCGCTCGCGGGCGGTGATCGCCAGGGCCGCGTCCCCGGTGGCGATCACCCCGCCCCCGGCGGTCACCAGTTCCCCGGTGTCCAGCACGATCGAGGCCGCCTGGGTGAGGCCGCCGCCCAGGTCCGCCGTGCGCGCCTGCAGTTCCAATGCGCCCTCGCTGACCAGGCCGCCACCGGCCCCGTCCACCGTGTCGGCATGGATGCGCAGCCCGCCCTCGCCGGCCTGCTGCACCGTGCCGTCCACGTTGCCCAGCACGCCGGTGCGGATGTCCAGGGCGCCGTGGCTGGCCACGAGGCCGCCGCCGTTGTCGAAACTGTCGGCCTCCACGGTGAGGCCGGCGGCGGACAGGACCGCGCCGCGGTGATCGACCGCGCCCGCTTCCAGCACCAGGGCGCCGGCGGTGGCCACGGTGCCGTCGCGGCCGGCGAACTGGCCGGTGCGCAGGGTCGTCCCCGCCGCCCCGGCATGCTCGATGCGGCCGCGCTCGTTGAGCAGCGCGCCGCTGTGCAGGTCCAGGGCCGAGGCCTGGGTGAACACGGTGCCGTCGGTGTTGTCGAACGTGCCGGCGATCGCCAGGGTGGACGCGCCGGTGCCGGCCTGGACCAGGGTGCCGCCGCGGTTGCCCAGCGCGCCGACGTCCAGGGCGAGCACGCCGCCCGCTTCCAGGAGCCCGCCGTCGTTGACGACCCGCGCCAGCGCCAGCGCCACGTCGCCCGCGACCCGCAGCTCGCCGTCGGTGTTGTCCAGCGCGCCGTGCGCCAGCGCCAGCCGGTCCACGCCCAGGTGGCCGCCGTGGTTGTCCAGGCCGCTGCCCACCTCCAGCGCGATCGCGCCGCCGGCCTGGATCGCGCCGCCGTCGTTGTCGAAGGTGCCGGCGATCCGCAGGAAACCGGGGGCGGCCGGGACATCGGGCACGGAACCGTCATCGGAACCCGGGGCCTCGGGCGCGGGATCATCGATGCCGGGACCGGGACCCTCGGGGGCCGGGCCGCCGGCCAGGGGATCGTCCGGCGCCTCCTCCTGCGGCGCGGCGGCCACGATCCCGATGCGGCCGCCGTCGCGGTTGCTCAGGGTCCCGGCATGCAGCCAAAGCCCCTGCGCACCGGTCTGCACGATCGATCCGTCCTGGTTGCGCAGCGCGCCGGCGTCCACCTCCAGGTGCCGCGCCGTGAGGGTGCCGCCGCGGTTGTCCAGCCATGCCCCGGCATCGACCGACAGCACGCCTTCGGCGCTGAGCGTGCCGCTGTTGTCCACCCCGCCCGTCGCCGCCAGCCGGGTGTCCTGCAGCGACTGCAGGCCGCCGCTGTTCTCCAGCCGCCCGTCCACCGTCACCACCAGGTCCCCGGCCTGCGCGCCGATCTGGCCGGCGTTGCGCACGCCCACGCCATGCTCGTTGCCGACCAGCCAGATCTTGTTGGCGTACATGCCGCCCAGTGCGCCCACGTCCAGCGCGAACGTCGGCGCAGCGCCCCCGCCCTGCAGGGCGGCCGCCGGCGCGCGGTCGGCGCCGACCGCCTGGGCGCCCAGGCTGGCCTGCAGCCGGTCCGCCCAGATCCCGGCGTTGACCTGCAGGGAACGGGCGATCAGGTCGGTGTAGTCGGCCCGGCTCGCGTCCAGCCCGGCACCCTCCACGCGGATCTGCCCGCGCTCGACCCGGTAGCCTCCCAGTACCCCGCCCTCGACCACCGGCACGCCCGTGGTCAAGGTCACCCGGCTGGCGTTGATGAAGCCCGCCCCGTCCACCTGGATGCCGGCCGGGTTGGCGATCACCACCTCGGCGCGCTGGCCGGCCACCTCCACGTAGCCGTACAGCCGGCTGGGGTCGGCGCTGTTGACCTCGTTGAGGATCACCCGCGCGGTGCCGTTGGCCAGCCACGGGTTGCCCTGCACCCAGCCGCCCAGCTCGGTCGAGGTCTCGGTGCGCGAGTTGTTGAGGATCGCCCCTTCCTGGCCCACGTCGAACTGGCGGTAGGTGTTGCGCGATACCCCCGCCTTCGAGGGCCCGGCGATGTTGACCAGGGGCACCTCGTTGGGGGCCCGGAGCACCGTCGGCCGCTCGTGGCGGGGCGCGTTGGGGTCGGCCACGATCCTGCCCTGCTGGGCGAAGACCGGGGCCACCAGCCCCACCCACCCCAAGGCCACCCAGATCGCGAAGCCGACCGGGCGCAGGGCCGCGGTCGCCACCCCACCGCCCGCCTCCGCCCCGCCGCGCGAGGCGCGCACCAGCTCCGAAGCCACCTGCC
Source organism: Pseudoxanthomonas broegbernensis (assembly GCF_014202435.1). Classification (GTDB taxonomy): domain Bacteria; phylum Pseudomonadota; class Gammaproteobacteria; order Xanthomonadales; family Xanthomonadaceae; genus Pseudoxanthomonas; species Pseudoxanthomonas broegbernensis. The sequence goes on from NZ_JACHGU010000017.1 coordinate 9,275, forward strand.
ACACCCGCAGGACACGATTGAACACCAGGCGATAGATGCGATTCATGGATCTCGTTCCTTCTCGATCTCGATGAGGTCAGTGCGACCCGCCCAGGCTGAAGCCCAGGACCGTGCCGGAAGCCGGGAAACCAGCAGTGGCGTGGATCGGCGCGCCGACGAACCCATCCCAATACAGGCCGCGCCAGCCGCCGCGCAGGCCAACCACCGCCCCGGCCAGGTGACCGCCCGGCAACCGCTGCGAACCGGTCCGGCCGACACGCCCGTAATCGGCGCCCAGGTACAGCTCCTGCCCGCCGCCCAGCGCCAGGCCCAGGTCGTTGCGCAACCACCATCCGCGCGCGCCGGACAACGAACTCTCCCCGTCGAAACCACGCACGCTGTAGCGCCCCCCGATCGCGAAGTGGTCCTGCTGCACCAGCGGCGTGCGGTTCCATTGCCCGCGCCAGGACGCGGCGTAGCGCAGGCGCTGCCCGCCCCACCGCAGCGGCATGCCCCACTGGGCGTTCGCCAGGATCACGCCCGAACGCGAGGTGCCCTCGCCGAACGCCTCTTCCGGCGCGTGCAGCGCGCCGAACGCCCCCGTCCCGCGCCGGTAGGCCAGCCCCAGGTCCAGCGCGCCGGCCGCCAGGAACCGCTTGTGGGACACCCCCAGCTCCCAGCCCGCCGTGCGCCGGCGCTGGACCAGTACCTCGGTATCGTCGATGAAACTGTTCGACCGGCGCAGCCAGCCGCGCGCATGGACCCCCGTCTTGCTGTCGGCGTCGCGCAGCAACAGGCGGTCCACGCGCAGCTCCGCATTGCCGCTGGTGCCCGAGTACACGTACGACTCGTAGGCGCCGGCCACCGTCTGCCCGTACTCGTAGCCGCCCGCGGTCGCGCCCAGCAGCCAGTAGCCGTAGGGAAGGTCGTAATGGACCGTCCAGCTCGACGTCTCCCGCCCCCCGCCGTTGAACACCCCGCGGCCCAGGTTCACGTAGAACAGGTCGTTCAGGTGCAGCCCGTTGTCCAGCGAAAGCGTCGCGCCGGCCTGCAGCTTGCCGGTGGCCCGGCTGCCGGCATCGTCGAGCGAAAGATGGCTGCGCACGCGCCCACGCTG
>NZ_JACHGU010000018.1 GCF_014202435.1 Pseudoxanthomonas broegbernensis
GCGTCGCTGAACCGGCTGGAGACCGGCAGTCTGGGCTGGAGCGACCTGGAGAACACGGCCGCGTACAGCGCCAGCAGCATGGGGGCCAGCTTCAGCAGCAGCGGCGGAGCGGCGGGCAATGCGATCAGCAACGGCATCGGCAGCGGACTTAGCCTTGCGGTCCGCCAGGATGAAGATGCCAGCAGCACCACGCACTCAGGCATTGCCGACGGCACGCTGATCGTGCACGACGGCAGTGGTACGGACATCGCCCGTGGGGTCACCGAGCTGCAGCAAGAGGGGCTGAAGGAAATCTTCGACGCCGGGAAGGTGGCCGAGCGGATGGAGATGGGGCAGGTGGCCGGCGAGGTGGCGTTCCGGGCGGTGGGCGACATCGCGCAAGCGCTGACCCGCGAATACACCAATGCCGAGCTGCAAGCAAAGGCAGCACAAGCCGTCTTGGACAATCCATCCGCGAGCGACGCGGATCGCGCGGTAGCCCAGCAGTTGCTCACGGCTGCCCAAGCAACAATCGAGACCACGCAGCATCAGTATGACCTGTGGAAGGACGGCGGTACCGGCAAGACTCTGTTGCATGTAGCTGCGGGCGCACTGGTGGCTGGCCTGGGCGGTGGCGACGCGCTGGGTGGTGCGTTGGGGGCGGGTGTGGCGGAGCTGGGGCGTTCCCTGACAGCTGATGAAAGCAGGTTTGTCCAGGAATTGGTGAGCCTGGGCATGGGAGCGGTTGGTGGCAGCAGCGGAGCAGCAACAGGCTTGGCCGGTGAGAAGTTCAACCGGCAGTTGCATCCCAAGGAGATCGATTGGATCAATGCCAATACCGAAGCGTTTGCCGCGCAGGAGTTTGATTGCGGTGATGCATGTACCCCGGAGCAACTTGCGGCGGCGCAGCAGCGTTTGACCATTCAAGCGATGCGGCAAGTGGACAAGCGCTGGAATGACATACTGAGTTATGACGGTCTGTTGGCGCAGGACGGGCCTGCACAATCTTTCCTGAGTACCAACTACGTAACTGATGCCAAGGGCGGATTTACGTATTTCGCGCCAGGCGAAAAGTACTACGACAGCCGCATTTTTTCGGACGAACTGCGTGGCACGCAGGCGTTGTCCCAACTGTATGGAGCGGTGCTGAATACGGCCAAGGATGAGGCTCAGGCCCGCCACCTGCTGCAGGCGTTGAATCGCACCGATGCTGGTTGGCGGGACGACTTCGTCAACGACGTATTGAACAAGGATGCGTGGACAGCCTTTACGATGTTCACGGGCGATGTCGGCTTTGTGGCGGACGTGTCCAAGAAGCTTCTGTCGGGAGATGAGGAAGGTGCGGCAAGGGATGTGATGACGGCGATCCTGCTTTCCCGACTCGGGGCGGCAGGGGGGCAACTGGTCGCCAAGCTGAAGGGGCCTGCCAAGGAGACTATAGGCAAGGTTGCCGACGATCTGGCCGAGGATGCGTTCCGGAAGGCCCAGGGCATGTATGGGTCAGACGGCAAGCCGCTGATGGATTTCAGGAACTTGAGCAATGACCAGAAACGTGTCGTAGGCGAGGTACTGGGGCCGGATGCCGTAAAAGGAGTCGTTCCTGATGGGAGGCAACTTGCTCTTCCACAGGGAACTGGAACCAACGGAATCGATGAGCTATACGTCGTCAACCGAACAGATGTCGACTACATCCATGTTGAGTACAAGTTCGTTACTGATCCTAATAAGTCAGGTGCGGACCGACTTGGTAGAACCAATGACGGTTTGCAGGGCTCCGAACAATGGATGCTGGGATCTGACCGATTGGAGCATGCCGTGGGATTTGATGAGGCTGTGAATATTAGAGAGTCTCTTAAGAAGGGAAGGGTGGAGTCCTGGGTTGTTACTGTTCGGCCGGATGGATCCACTCAGTTTCAGGTGTTAGATGCGGCTGGTAAGCCAAAGTCCGTAGATTCATCACGCGTATTACCGGGATTTCCAGGTGGGGGGGGGTAATGCGATCTTCAATTGGAGGTGCTGGCTATTGGAATGCTCGTATATCTAAGGATGGCGAATGGATTGCAAAAGCAAGAAAATTGCTGGAGGGGAAATCGGATAATCCAACATATGATCCACAATTCACATTCGATCTCAGTAAAGACACGCTGCGGATGTTGCTGCGTTGCTACTCCCGTGGCGATGTGTTGAGTGAACTAGCGCCATTGTTTCCTAATATCTTGGAGATGTGGGAACTATCGAATCGCCTCGCTGTGGAGGTGTGCGATAAGCATGGCTTAGCGACCTGCCGTAACTGGGTCTTTGACCTTTCCAACCTGAACCACTACCAGTGGTGCTTTGGGCTGATAGGTCTGGCCTTGGCGCTGGAGGTGCCGGATGTCCATTGGCAGCGGTTGCTGGCGCTGGTGGGGCAGGAGGGTGAAGATGTGCTGCTGGACAAGGTGGTTGCCTGCCGCCAATCCGGACGCCGAATAGGATCAGCATTGCTGCATGATCGGCCTTACGGCCGTCTGTTGACGTGTTTGGAGTTGGGTGGCGATCAGCAGGCAAGGTTGTTGCGGGATTTCTTGGACCATTGGTATCCCGAACTTGCTCGTACTGGCAAGCAACGGCTGTGGTGGTACGACTATGGAGATCCGGTGAAGCATCCTTTGGAAAAGGGTAGCTACTTCGGTCGCTGGTGCATCGAAGCCGTAGCCGCAGTCAAATCGTTCGGCATTGACGATACCGACTGTCTGGATCATCCGTACTATCCGGGAGACTTAGTCCAAGACGGACGCAGCCCGCGCTATTCGGATCCGGTGCCCGCGACCGGGACGGACATGAGCCGGATTGAATTCGGAAGCGCTACGCATGGACGCCCAGCCCGGAACTGGCTGTCGCGGTTGCTGCTTGGGTCGGATAGGCGTCGGTGATACGTGTTGCTTCGTCCGCGCTATTTTCATAAATGGAGCCGGAAAAGGCGAAAGTGGGATCGGGTTCAATTCTTCAGATGGCCGTTGGTTGCAAGCTGACCATGCAGGTGTCCCGTCCACACTGTCCGCGAGTGATTTCCAAGCCATGAGCCGAGATTTTTCATCTGGATTTGGAGTCGTTTGGGGTGTTGGACTGCTTCGCCTTCCTGTCTTTTTCCTCTCGTCGGGTGATTGCGGGTGAACTTTTGTCCACTCATGGATGATTTCGCGCACGCCGCGCAGCCCGCCCGTGGACAGTCAGCGTTGCCCTTCGTGCGTCCCGTTGGAATCCCGGCCGCCGGCTACGGCGGGAACCACCAACCAGTGATCGCGCCATCCCAGATGCTTACGAACTTCGGGCCTCGCGTGGATTTGCGCTTGCCGCCCCAGACTTCCGCCGGCGTATGTCCGCCCAGGTGCTGATGCGGCCGCGCATGGTTGTACCAGCAGCGGAACTCGACCAGCTTGTGGCGCAAGTCGTCGCCATCGACGATGGCGATCCTGTCCAGATGCCGTTTGAGCTTGCCGAAGAACCGCTCGATACGCCCGTTCTGCCAGGGGCAATGGGGCTGGGTGGTTTGCAGTGCGATGCCCAGCGTCGCCAGCGCTGCCTTCATCAGCAGCGAGTTGAAACAGGCCTCGTTGTCCACCCGGATGCGCGCAGGCGGACCGAGCCTCCTGAACGCGCTGCACAGTTCCCGCAGGATCGTGGCGCTGCGCTTGTCGGCCAGGTCGGACAGCCGCAGGCAGGCCCGCGCGCCATGATCGACCAACCCCAGGATCATCGGTTGCCGGCCCGAGAGGTCGGCCTTGCCGGTCAGGTCCAGCCTCCAGGTGCGGTTGCACGGTATCGGGCGGGGCATGCGGTGTTTGTACTCCCGCCGCAGGCGTACCACCTCCGCCCCAGACTGGCGTAGCACGGTGGCCACAAAGCTCTTGCCCACGCTGACGCGCCGATGCGCGAACCGCCGGTTGAACACCTCGGCCAGCGTGCGGCAGCCCAGGTCGGGCGAGAGCGCCTTGAGCCGGATCAGCTCGCGCCGCACCCAGGGTGGTTTGCACTGGCTGCGGCCGGTACGCGCAGGTGGGATGAAGATCGTCCCGCGTCGCGGCCTTGTCCACCAAGTGCGTGGACGATATCCGGCCACGGTCCACACCACGGTCCACACCAGCACACACAACGCCAACAGCACCATCTTCGATCCGCTCCTTGGACACGATGCCAGTGTAGTCGGCACGGTGGTGATCTCCGATACCGAGCGGTTCTCCGGCTACCACACCGAGCGCCACCGCGACGAGGACACGCTGGTCTCGCAGGTGGCCAGCACGGTGGGCAGCCTGGGCGGCAACGTGCGCCTGGAGGCGGGCGGGGCCTACACCCAGACCGCCAGCCACGTGGTGGCGGCGCAGGACGTGGACATCACCGCGGCCACGATCGACATCCTCACCGCCGACGAAACCAGCAGCACCCGCGCGCAGGACCAGGACTTCAAGTTCGGCGTGTTCGCGCGGGTGAACTCGCCGCTGATCGACCTGGTGAACGACGTCGATGCCGCACGCCATTCCGATGGGCGGCTGCAGGCGATGCAGGGGATGGCGGCGGCGGGCAGCGCCTACCAGGCGGCCAGTGCGGTCCGCAGCGCCGCCAGCGGCGGCGACGCGGTGCTGTTCAGCGCCGAAGCAGGCATCGGGATCGCGACCAGCAAGAACCGCTACGAGGGCCAGAGCCAGGTGTCGCAGGGCTCGACCATCAGCGGCGGCGGCAACGTCAGCCTGACCGCCACCCAGGGCGACCTGCACGTGGTGCAGGGCACCCTGAGTGCGGGCGACACGCTGCGCCTGGATGCGGCCCGGGACTTGGTGCTGGAGGCGGGCCAGTCCACGGGCAGCGAGCGCGAGCGCGGCAGCAGCGCGGGCGTGGAAGTGGGCGTGGGCGTGTCGGTGGGCGCGCAGACGGGCGTGTACGCCTATGCCCAGGCGCAGGTGGGCAGCCACAGCTCGCAGATGGACAGCACCACCTGGCAGAACGCGCAGTTGAGCGGTCAGACGGTGGAACTGGTGTCCGGGGGCGACACCACCCTGCGCGGGGCGGTGGTGCAGGGCGACCGGATCGACGTGCAGGCCGGGGGCGACCTGACCATCGAGTCGCTGCAGGACGAGGTGAGCAGCCAGGCCAGGTCCAGCAGCGTCGGAGGGCGGGTGCAGGTTTCGTTCGGCACGGCCTGGAACGTGAGCGGGAATGCCAGCTCGTCCAAGGCCGACGGCCAGTACCTGGGGGTGGGCCAGCAGAGCGGGCTGTTCGCCGGCGACGGCGGCTACCACGTCAACGTGGATGGAGCGGTCAACCTGGTGGGCGGCGCCATTACCAGCACCAACGCCGACAACAGCGAGCTGACAGCCGAGTC
>NZ_JACHGU010000019.1 GCF_014202435.1 Pseudoxanthomonas broegbernensis
GTCTTGGTGCTGAGCAGTTTCTTCTTCTGGGTGACCGTGGTCTGGTCGACCGCGTGCGTCTCTCCCACGGAGGTCAGGTTCACGTCGCGCCCGGCTACCAACATCACTTCGGCCAGCTAATCCCAAGTCGTTCCAGTTCGGCAAGCATCTGTTCGGCCATAGGCTTATGTGGGAAGCCACGCACATCTAGAATACCTGTCGTAGTACCCGCAGCGACCGGCCGATCGTTCTCATCTTCCAACAGCCAGTACACGCGGAAACTGTAGGAAGGCACACCGGATGTCTGCGGCCCGGCGCGGAACAACGCCCCCGAACCAGTGCGGATGGTCCGGGTGCCCCACTGCAGCCCGGTGCTATGAACGACCTTGTCGGGCAATAGCAGCAAACGATGGCCAGAAGATGAGATCGGTTCGCCAGATTGGCGTTCCCGTACCAGTTCCGTTGCCTGTATGCGGCTGGACTCGGGTGTGACCCGCTCTGACCCGGCAACTCCGCCAGGTCCGTGGGCCGCCACCTCCATGACCAACGTACCGGCCGGCAAGTCTTTCGTCTCTACGGGAATGCCCTTCTCCCGCAATGCCTCGCCCACAACAGTGAGAAACTTGTCCAGATCGCGGGAAAGGCGGCCGTTACCACCTGCCCCTTCCTGCAGGAACGAGTAGACATGGATACCTTCAATTTCTACTACTCCCGCCCCATCCAGACGCTGGCCCTCGGTCTTGGCCCTGGAGAAGGGGCCAGCGACGGCAATGGTACTGGCCACCAGAAGTGTACAGCCCAGCATGAATGCGAATTCATGTCTCCAAACGACGCTTTTTTTCATATGTACTCCTCGAGGGATAGGAAATACCCATAAGGCAAACACAACTAGCGATCCTTGCAGTAAGCGACACTTGAGAATGGCACGATCACTGGTTGGCGTACCGCAGTCGAAGACAGCAGCGGACTCCGGCAAAGCGTGGGCAAGAACGACAAGCGTCTACGGGCGAGCTACGCGGCGGGTGCGAAATACCTTAGCGTAGATAGGAAGTAACCAGGACCGTTCAAGTCAAACTGAGGCGAAAAGACAAAGAGCAAGAAATCTACCACCCAAGGAATCCACTTATCTGGTTGAAAATTCTGGCTCATGAATGTGGAAATTCTTACGGCCTGTGTCGACAGACACCACGGCTCACGCCAAGTGAAACGCTTACAGATAACGTAGCAAGAAAAATTTGCTCAACCTCTATAAAAAGAAAAATTGTACAGAAAAAATGACCAAGTGATAATAGACAGAACAACCTCCATAAGACGAAGCCATGACCATGTTTTAAGCCGAAAAATCAGAATTATCGACAGCAATGGAATCAGCAAAAGACTGATAGCTACCACCCCCTCCCACAACTTAGCGAAAGGGCTACTAAGGACACCATATAAACCCAGAGAATCATGAGTTCTTCGATTATAGGTAATCAACCCATACAGAGACAGACAGAGTGTCCAGCCAGTAAAATAAAATACTAAGAACACTCCATACATTAAGCAGCCTAACGTTGATTTTGAGGCCATAACCCAACGCCACCATTAATGTGGAAGTTTGCTCCAGTCGACCACTGGAGCGTGATATTTCGGTGGCGGATCCAGATTGTATATCTTGCGGATCACCGGATTAACTGTATTTGTGGGCGTACGCTTATTACAGTTTTCTATCTTTCCACACTCACTGACGGGGGAATTTACCAAGCCGGATGGCCAATTACCCGTCGACAATAAAGCCGCATTATCTAGAATACCTTTCTGAGTAGCTTCAGACTCATAGGAAACGATCCGTGATGCGAGATCATTGACGTACCCTGCATCTCTACGAGCCGCACCAATCGTGGCTGCAGCACCCAAATCATAGATAGTAATAGCATACTTAAGGAATGCGTCCTTATTTGTGTATGGATTATCCGGATCGCCACCCGTAATTGACGGAATAAGGTGTCCATGCCCTTCATCAAAATGCGTTCCATCCGGCTTCACATGAGCAAAGGAGTCACCGAATGCATGAAGTGCACGCTGCACTTCAGGGTCCGAGAGTACAGCAGATTTCCCGACAGGATTATTCTCAAGGGTCTTTATTAACTTCAGAATTTCACCAACCTGATCGGCCCAGTATTCCTGCACAGCCTTTACCTTCCCCGGATCACTTTCACCATCAAGTAAGTGATTACTCTGCTGTGGCATTCCAGGAAGAGCCGAGCCGACCAAGTTTAAAACCGTAATAGCGTTCCTGTTGTCTGTATCCGGCGCCCATGCTGCTAACGCAATAGCTTTTGCATCCTGCTCCGAGAACCCAGCCAGATACAGCACAGTCGCCATAGTCGAATAATGTCCTACTTCCCCCCAATTGTTATCTACAGCATTCTAGGAAATCGAACCTGCAGTCACAATTGAAGAAACGTCATTTCGAAGTGAGCCAATATTGCTCCCCCAACACTGACGATCGAACTGATAGCCTCCTTCTGTTCAGCCGTCAACTCCCGATCATCTTTGTTGTACAGATACTTCGCCAACGCCGGGGCAACTGCTTCGGAACTGGCTGCAACGAGCCCACCGATCAGCGCGAGCTGATCCGGCTCAAGGCGCTCTCGCCCGACCTGTGCTGCCGGACGCCAACCGAGGTGTTCAACCGGCGGTTCGCGCATCGGCACGTCAGCGTGGGCAAGAGCTTCGTCGCCACCGTGCTATGCCAGTCCCGGGCGGACATCGTTCGTCTGCGGCGGGAGTGCAAGCATCGCATCCCGCGCCCGATGCCGTGCAACCGTACCTGGGCGCTGGACCTGACCGGCAAGGCCGACCTCTCGGGCCGGCAGCGGATGATCCTGGGGCTGGTCGATCAAGGCTCGCGTGCCTGCCTGACACTGGCTGACCTGGGCGACAAGCGCAGCGCCACGATCCTGCGGGAACTGTGCGGTGCGTTCCGGACGTTCGGCCTGCCTGCGCGTATCCGGGTGAACAACGAGGCGTGTTTCAATTCCAAGCTGATGAAAGCGGCGCTGGCCTTGCTTCATATCAGGCTGCAAATCACCCAGCCCCATTGCCCCTGGCAGAACGGGCGCATCGAGCGGTTCTTCGGCACGCTCAAGCGGCACCTGGACAGGATCGCCGTGGCCGACCGCGACGACCTGCATTGCAAGCTGGTCGAGTTCCGGGCCTGGTACAACCATGCGCGGTCGCATCAGCACCTGGGCGGGCATACGCCGGCCGAGGTCTGGAATGGCAAGCGCGAATCTACGCGACCCCCTCGATTCGTGAGCATCTGGAACGGCGCGATCACCGGCTGGTGGTTCCCGCCGTAGCTGGGAACGGAAGCTCCAGCAAGGCACGCGCAAGGGGCAACGACGACTGTCCACGGGCAGGCTGCGCGATGAGCAGGGAAATGCCTGGGCGTGGGCAGGAATTCATCAGGAAGCGTTCAATCGGAGGCCGGAAGACAGGAAGAGAAGACAGGCGGCTTAGCACCTGAAAAACTCTCCCGCTCGACTGAAAAAGCCTGACTCATGGCTGGGAAAATGCTTGCGAACAGTGTGGACGGGACACCTTATTTCTCTTGCTTACGAAGCTCGCTGATCGTCTTATTCCAATAGCGCACGAGTTCAAAATGCTGCTTCCGCGTCACCCAAGCTTTGTTATTCGGATCGGTCGAACTCCCTCCGACAATGACAGGCGTTAGCTCCACCAACTCCATACTCCGTGGGCGACTGTTTTGAAGTCTATTCATTGCGATGAGGAAAACTGAGCAAAAAGGTCTGGAAAATTCTTAGCTACAGGTATTGCTAACCGCCTATCCATGCCAATAAACGGAATCTGGACGACCAGCCGTTCAGTCAGTTCCATGTCGAACCCATAGCCCTCTCCACCACCACTAGAGCCAAAGAGGAAGATACCAGGCGCATACTTCTCTACCTCGTATTCACGATTGAAGTCAGCCAATTCAGATGCCTTCCAAAATATTACGTAATTTTCCCCAAGAAATCCCTCGCCTCCATCATGCTGCCTTAGAAAATCCAAGTAGTCGCAAGGAAGAACTAACCCCAAGCTGGAGGAAAGCCCTTCAACAAGATAGGGATCAGCAGGCGGGTCGAGCTGCCCTTCCGTAAGTCGGTAAATCATCGGCTCCTGCTCCTCGATGCTATTTCCCTATATCTTTCTGCAATTTATTCCACCAAGGGGTGACCTGTCGTCTGTGAATATCACGGGGCAGAACAACCTTGTTAGCAGGGTCTGTCGGGCTACCACCGAACTTAACTGGCTGAACCTCATGAATGTCAACCGGCTGCCCGACAAGCCCTTGGTCCCTTCGAATGGCGCTGTTCGCCTTGTTCGCCACTGTACGTGCAGCATCATACTCTGTACCCTCCACGATCCTAAACGGACCTTGCGGGCGAGGCACGCCCGAGGGGTATCCCGTCCAATCCGAAATCGAGAAGCTACCAGGCTGGAGTTCAGGCACCCGTGGCGTAGCATTCCCTATATTGGTCACCTTCGTCGCAACCTTGGCGGAGCCAAGCACCTTGCTCCATCCCCAGGTAGCCAGATCAATAGCGCTACCGATCCGTATGTCCCTGGCGTCGCTCCCTGACACGACCTCGCCCGTGAACCAATTGACGCTGTCGCCCGAGTACGGGTTCCAAGCAGCAAACACGTCACCTATGTGCCCCAGCACGCCTTGCCCAAGGCTGGCATTGAGCGCTGCCGAGCTTTTACCCGGATACCAGTCCGGCAGGATATCCGGCGCAGCACCGATGAGCTCATAGAGCTTTTGACCATCGGTAGGGTGAGTGGCCCTGTGCCCCTCCCCTGTGTACACCACATCGCGCTCGCTTACCCCAGCGTCTTTCCAGTACGCGTCCATCCGGCGACCGAACTCTTCTTCGGTGAATGGCACTCCTTCGGCCAGCATGGTCTCGCGTACCGAGGCCACATACCCGAACATCTCCTCCTGGTTTCGCTGGTCCAGCGCACGCAATTCTTCCGCTCTGCTGCAGGCGGTTTTGTTGCCTCCCTCGCAGGCACTCTCTGCCCTTTGCAGTACATCGGACTGCCACCGGGTCAGCCAATTGTTCTCCACCGCATTCCTGGCGATGTTGCTCCCCGTCGCCGCCTCGCCCAGGTTGCCTCCGGCCAGCCCACCGGCCAGCGCTCCGATCGCCTGCGATATCGCCAGGATCGTCTGCTTGTC
>NZ_JACHGU010000020.1 GCF_014202435.1 Pseudoxanthomonas broegbernensis
GGTCACCGAGCTGCAGCAAGAGGGGCTGAAGGAGATCTTCGACGCTCAGAAGGTGGCCGAGCGGATGGAGATGGGGCAGGTGGCCGGAGAGGTGGGGTTCCAAGCGGTAGGCGACTTTAGTAGTGCGATGAAGGGCAGAGCTGAAGCCGCTCTGGACGCTGCCAAGAAAAATGGCGATCCAACTGCCATTACGGCAGCTCAAGTCCGAGTAGATGGTTGGAGTGAAGGGGGCACACATAAGGTAGTCCTGCACAGCATTGTGGGCGCGGGAGTTGCGGTACTGGGGGGCAGTGATGGGCTGGAGGGGCTGGCTGGCGCCGGTCTCACTCAGATGGCCTTGCCGAAGATGATCCAGGTGTTGAGGGATAATGGGATTGATCCCACCAGTGCCGAAGGTAGCGCGTTATTGCTAATAGCCAGTGCCGCAATAGGTGGTGCGGTAGGTGGAAGTACAGGCGCCGGGGTTGCGACATCGGCAACGGCCAATAATTGGCTTTTGCACGCTGAGCGTGAAGAGTTGATGAGTGCTCAGGCACAGTGTGCTCTGGGTGATGCGCAAGGGTGCCAGCGTGCTCAAGAGTTGGATCAGACTAATCGCCGCCGAGATGCCGAGATGCTTCAGTACGTCTTTGCAGAGAGTGGAACCCTGACCCTAAGTCAGTACGAACAGCGCGTTGCTGACTACTTTGAAAGCCTGCCTCGCGATGAGGTCGTGTTCGCACCGTATCGGGATGCAAATACGGGGCAATTTGAATGGACCATGACAGGGGTGGAGCGGTCTGGATTGCCGGGTGTGGTGTATGCAGGTCCGAGTGTCTATCTACCGGGATGGAATACCGAGGATGCAACTTCAAGCATGACCAGTTCGATAGTGCCGCCTGTGCCGGGGCAACTCAGGACCGAGCTGGGTGCCAGCGACTACCTCAATTTGGGTATGGCTGGGACCGGTACTGGTGCTTATGCGGTCGAGATGACGGCTGAATCGGCAATAGGGATGCTCTTCGGATGGGGTGATGCAACCCGTTACGCTAAAGGAATAGGGGCTGCTGCTGCTTGGGGTGGAGTTCTTATTGAGGGAGGCGGGATGTTTCTCAAGAACGAGCCGATAACCGGGGGCGATCTCGGGCATTTGGGAGTTACTAGCGGCGTGACATACACCTCGCTTGCCGTGGGCGGGCTGCCAGGAGTAGCGATTGGTGTCACTTGGGCGGGGTTGGACACTGTTGCCCAATCACAGCATTACACCCCTGTGTTTGGAGAGTTGACTGGAGTAGAGGTAAGCGGCTGGAAGGCAATGCGTGCTATGGCAATAGATAATAGGGAATTTGGGGCTAGGCGAATTCAGGCTGGAAATCCGGAATATTCTTTGGAGGAAGCTAAAAATATCTATGATATGCAAGAGATGGTAAGGAAGCTCGAGCGAGCGAGGAATTGATAAATATGTCTATAAATTCCTTATGGGGTGCCCTTGAATATTGTTATGTTGTCACGGGGCGCTCTGCAAGAGGGGATTCTCAGAGGGAAAGGGCATTCTATGGAATGTTTGCAGTGGCAGTGTGGTTTGCATTATTTTCCATGATGCTGATAGCAGTATTTTCTAATTGGATTCTCAATGTTTTACCTATTATTGAGTCATTTCTGACTTATCAGTCTGATAATTTTAGAGATATTAGGAATCGCTCCTTCATTCTGATTTTGGCTGCGTTGATCATAGGGTGGGGGGTGGCAACGCTGATTGATAAGAGGTGTCGTCACTTGCTCGGCGGAGCGGGGGTTGGAATTCTGCGATCGCGATTAATTAGTGGTGGAGTGTATATTGGTCTGATCTTTGTCATGTTGCTTGGAAGAGACAAGTATGGATCTCTGTTGGCGTTGGTAATTCATATTTGGTTGTTATGGTATATGGTTCGTCGTGCCCAAGAAGATAAGAATTGGAAAACTCCGAAAGAATAGATGTCCCGTTGTCCCGTCCACACTGTCCGCAAGCATTTTTCCAGCCATGATGTCCCGTCCACACTGTCCGCAAACATTTTCCAGCCATGAGCCAGGATTTTTCAGTCGAACGGGAGGATTTTTCGGGTGCTAAGCAGCGAGTGTCCCGTCCACACTGTCCGCGAGTGATTTCCAAGCCATGAGCCGAGATTTTTCATCTGGATTTGGAGTCGTTTGGGGTGTTGGACTGCTTCGCCTTCCTGTCTTTTTCCTCTCGTCGGGTGATTGCGGGTGAACTTTTGTCCACTCATGGATGATTTCGCGCACGCCGCGCAGCCCGCCCGTGGACAGTCAGTGTTGCCCTTCGTGCGTCCCGTTGGAATCCCGGCCGCCGGCTACGGCGGGAACCACCAACCAGTGATCGCGCCATCCCAGATGCTTACGAACTTCGGGCCTCGCGTGGATTTGCGCTTGCCGCCCCAGACTTCCGCCGGCGTATGTCCGCCCAGGTGCTGATGCGGCCGCGCATGGTTTTACCAGCAGCGGAACTCGACCAGCTTGTGGCGCAAGTCGTCGCCATCGACGATGGCGATCCTGTCCAGATGCCGTTTGAGCGTGCCGAAGAACCGCTCGATACGCCCGTTCTGCCAGGGGCAATGGGGTTCGATGGTTTGCAGCTTGACCCCCAGCGTCGCCAGCGCTGCCTTCATCAGCAGCGAGTTGAAACAGGCCTCGTTGTCCACCCGGATGCGCGCAGGCGGACCGAACCTCCTGAACGCGCTGCACAGTTCCCGCAGGATCGTGGCGCTGCGCTTGTCGGCCAGGTCGGACAGCCGCAGGCAGGCCCGCGCGCCATGATCGACCAACCCCAGGATCATCGGTTGCCGGCCCGAGAGGTCGGCCTTGCCGGTCAGGTCCAGCCCCCAGGTGCGGTTGCACGGTATCGGGCGGGGCATGCGGTGTTTGTACTCCCGCCGCAGGCGTACCACCTCCGCCCCGGACTGGCGTAGCACGGTGGCCACAAAGCTCTTGCCCACGCTGACGCGCCGATGCGCGAACCGCCGGTTGAACACCTCGGCCAGCGTGCGGCAGCCCAGGTCGGGCGAGAGCGCCTTGAGCCGGATCAGCTTGCGCCGCACCCAGGGTGGCTTGCACTGGCTGCGGCCGGTACGCGCAGGTGGGATGAAGATCGTCCCGCGTCGCGGCCTTGTCCACCAAGTGCGTGGACGATATCCGGCCACGCGCCACACCACGGTCCACACCAGCACACACAACGCCAACAGCACCATCTTCGATCCGCTCCTTGGACACGATGCCAGTGTAGTCGGCACGGTGGTGATCTCCGACACCGAGCGGTTCTCCGGCTACCACACCGAGCGCCACCGCGACGAGGACACGCTGGTCTCGCAGGTGGCCAGCACGGTGGGCAGCCTGGGCGGCAACGTGCGCCTGGAGGCGGGCGGGGCCTACACCCAGACCGCCAGCCATGTGGTGGCGGCGCAGGACGTGGACATCACCGCGGCCACGATCGACATCCTCACCGCCGACGAAACCAGCAGCGCCCGCGCGCAGGACCAGGACTTCAAGTTCGGCGTGTTCGCGCGGGTGAACTCGCCGCTGATCGACCTGGTGAACGACGTCGATGCCGCACGCCATTCCGATGGGCGGCTGCAGGCGATGCAGGGGATGGCGGCGGCGGGCAGCGCCTACCAGGCGGCCAGTGCGGTCCGCAGCGCCGCCAACGGCGGCGACGCGGTGCTGTTCAGCGCCGAGGCGGGCGTGGGCGTGGCCACGAGCAAGAACCAGTACGAGGGCCAGAGCCAGGTGTCGCAGGGCTCAACCATCAGCGGTGGCGGCAACGTCAGCCTGACCGCCACCCAGGGCGACCTGCACGTGGTGCAGGGCACCCTGAGTGCGGGCGACACGCTGCGCCTGGATGCGGCGGGCGACCTGATGCTGGAAGCGGGCCGGGCCCAGGGCAGCGAGCATGAACGCGGCCGCAGCGCGGGCGTGGAGGTGGGCGTGGGCGTGTCGGTGGGCGCGCAGATGGGCGTGTACGCCTATGCCCAGGCGCAGGTGGGCAGCCACAGCTCGCAGATGGACAGCACCACCTGGCAGAACGCGCAGTTGAGCGGTCAGACGG
>NZ_JACHGU010000021.1 GCF_014202435.1 Pseudoxanthomonas broegbernensis
GCTGCGGCACTATCCACGGCAACGGGCTGCTTGCGCATGCGCTGGTTCCAGACTGCAAGGAAACAGCGCTCAGCGTAGCGAAAACGGGGAGTGCCAGCACGCAGGAAATGCGCGGAAGCGGCTGTACGTCATGCGTGGGATGGGTTTTTCAGGGGCGACTCAATACCCTTCTGGGGTGGTATTTTGATACCCGAACAGGTAGTTTTGTCAAACCCACTCAGAACCGAGGGCTAGCCTCATGCACTCCACGCCGCTGCATCGCTTCCGCATGAGCATCGCCGCCAACCTCGTCCGTCTGCGCAAGGCACAGGGCCTCACCCAGACCCAGCTCGCCGAGCTGGCCAGCCTGCACGTCAACCAGGTGCGCCGCTACGAGACCGGTGCAGCACAGCCCTCGCTCGATGGCTTGAAGAAGATTGCGGTGGCGCTTCACGTGCCACTGGACGATCTGGTATTCGATCCCAGCGAGCGGGGGCCGCAGGGCGAACGGTTGAACCTGCTGTTCGAGGCCGTCGCCAGCCTGCCTGCTGACGAACAGCGCGTGGTGCAGGCCGTTCTCGATGGCCTCATCGTCAAGCACCGCACCCGGCAACTGGCCGAACAACATGCGGGTAGCGGTGTATGAGCGCGACCTATGCCATCGAACCGATCCGCAGGTCGTCCGCCAGCGACAACATCATGCAACTAAGGGAAGAAGCGTGGGAACGCGTAGGCTACGCGCCGCTGCCCGCGATCCCGCCACCGGTGGTCGGCTGGCGGCTGGTGTTGAACATCGAGAACAACGCCGTCGAACAGCGCGAGTGCGGCACTTTCGATAACGCGCAGCGCGAGGGCGCGGCGTGGCTGCAACAGCACGGCGAGGACGGCATCAGCCAGTGGATGGCCAACGCCGCGCAGGCATCGAAGCGCATGGCGTGGGATCACGACTACCGGCACGCCATCAGTTCGCGCGGGGTCTAACGACAACCGCAACGGCAGCGACTAAGAAGAAGCCCCGCACCGCGGGGCTTCAGGAGTTCTCTTATCTGCTATTAATGACTTGGCTGATTTCATCGATCAACCGCTGAGTAGATGCATCTGCGCCATTCGCGTATGAACGCTGAGCAGATTCCAAAGCCTCGACAAGCATCTTTTGCTTTTTGACTGGATCAGACTCGCTCCTGGCCCCTGTAAACAATCTCGCTGCGTAGTAATACAACTCTTGCGCATCGCCGAGTGATCTAGCCTTCGCTCTCCACTCTTCGGCAATCGCATCATCTCCCGACGTTGCTTCATAGTGTGAGATTAGACGCTTTATCGCACTCAAGTTCCCAGCACTAGCGTCCTTCGTCACGACCGCTATTTGCTCTTGAGGTATCAGGAAGGCATCGCTAGGGCTTTTGAGGCCACCACTGCAAGCTGCGACTGCGAATGACATAACCAACAGGGATGGGAGCATCTTCATACTCATGGCCCTACCGGGGACATCGGATAAAAGGGCGTGTATTGACCAGGATTGGAGTAATCCGGGGCAGGGCCATTACCGCCAACCCTTGGCATCGGACCAATTACGCCTTGCGTGTTGAACCAAACTTGCGTATTCGGCGCGTACACCGTTACTCCAAGCTCATTGGCTAGCTGCTGCGCGAAGCCGTTGGGATCCTTGCCTGTATTGCAAGATTTCAGCCATATCGGATCCTTGCCATTCCAATTGCGATTCCTAATTACCTCTGCCGCCTGCGCAGCATTCAATGGGGTTCCATACTTGCTAAAGAAGGAAGGCCCATTCATCGCATTCGGATCTCCATGCGCGTAAATCGTATGTATGCCTGGTCGATCAGGATCAGCACGCGCACCTGGATGTATCGTCCGATCCCGAATAGGCGAAACCCATATGTCTTTAGAAAGTCCTAACGAGTCGGTGAAGTTGACCGGATTCCCTCCAACATAGACATAGATAGTTCGCCCTGACGCGCCCCATCGTACCCGGCGGCGTTTTTCCCTGACGCGACTTGGACTTAGCAACGCTGCGGCCATTGAGGCGGTTCCTGTCCCGGTAAAAATTCCCTTGATGCGCTTTTTCGCCCGCCGGTGGCCCCGCCGTCAAGCGTTTTCCCTAGCTGCCGGCTTTTGCCCGTAACCGCCGCATACCGATCCGCGTTCGGCTTGAACCGCGCCAGCGGTTAAGCCGACGCGCCGGGCGTGCGTCGGGTCGCGCACGTGGGCGCGAAGCGCGCACGCGGCTGTGTGGGCGTGCGCAGCACGCGCACGGGCGCGTGGCCGGCGTGTGGCCGAAGCGATGGGCCTGGCCCACGCGCAACCCGCGCACCTGACCGGAGCAAGCGCGGAACGCGCACCAGCACGACGTGGGCGGGTGTGCGCAGCACACGCGGCCACACCCGCCGTTGCTTGATCTTGCTTTTCCGGGGGCGCAAGACATGAACGCTTGTTACGCGAAGCGACGGGCTGGCGCGGCGCTTGCCTGCGAACTCGCCCCGGCCCATTGCAGCATCGCAAGCGCCGTGACAGCCCGGCGGTTTGCGTAACGCAGCGTTATGTTAAATCGCCGCAGGCGATTTTGAACCGCTCCGGGAATCCCGGAGACTCGTTGGTGTGAGTCACGCCGCCATGGCGAGCTCACGGGTCTGCTGATAGTGGTTTGCTTCGGCCTCAGCCGGTGGGATGTCGCCGATCGGTCCAAGCAGTCGCCTGTGGTTGAACCAGTCCACCCACTCCAGCGTGGCCAGTTCGACGTCCTGCAGGTTGCGCCAGGACCGCCGATGGATGACCTCGGCCTTGTACAGGCCGTTGATCGTCTCGGCCAGCGCGTTGTCGTAGCTGTCGCCGACGCTGCCCACCGACGGCTCAATGCCTGCCTGGGCCAGACGCTCGGTGTAGCGGATCGACACGTACTGCACGCCGCGGTCGGAGTGGTGGATCAGGCCGCCCTGCGTCGGCCGGCGGTCGTGCAGGGCCTGCTCCAGCGCGTCCAGGACGAAGTCAGTCCGGGCCGAACTGGAAACCTTCCAGCCCACGATCCGGCGGGCGTATACGTCGATCACGAAGGCCACGTACACAAACCCCGCCCAAGTCGAGACGTAGGTGAAGTCGCTCACCCACAGCGCGTTGGGCCGGTCGGCCCGGAACTGCCGGTTCACCCGGTCGCGCGGGCACGGCACCGCCTTGTCGCCGCGCGTGGTCTTGACGACCTTGCCACGGACTACGCCCCTCAGGCCCAGCCGCTTCATCAGCCGTGCCACCGTGCAGCGCGCCACCCGGTAGCCTTCGCGGCACAACTGCTTCCACACCTTTCGCACGCCGTAGACCTGCCGGTTCTCGTCCCAGACTCGCCGGATCTCCACGCACAGCGCCTCATTCCGCCACCAGCGATCCGGTTGCAACTCCGGATCGGCCTGCCGGGCCGCGTGCGTGTAGTAGGTCGACGGAGCGATCGGCAGCACCCTGCAAATCGGCTCGACTCCGTACGTCGTTCGGTGTTCGTCGATGAACGCCGTCATGGCTTGAACCGGCGGTCGAGCTCCGCCTGGGCAAAATACGCCGACGCCTTGCGCAGGATCTCGTTGGCCTGGCGCAATGTAATGAGTCGCCCCTGAAGTATCCGCTTCAGCAGGCCATTGCGACGCGCGCACCTGAGCTGCGAGCCGCCGACGGCAACAGGCACTCCCGGATCCAGGCAC
>NZ_JACHGU010000022.1 GCF_014202435.1 Pseudoxanthomonas broegbernensis
GACCATCGTGCAGATGGACGAGACCACCCAGCAGAACGCCGCCCTGGTCGAGGAAGCCTCCGCCGCCGCACGCGCCATGGAGGAACAGGCCGCCGCACTCTCACAGGAAATCGCCGTGTTCCGCATCGACGCCAACGGTGGCACCATGGCGCTGCCTCACGCCGCGTGAATCCCGCCGCGCCGCGCGCAGTACGCTGCCCGCGGCGCGGCACGGTCAACTTTCCCGCGGCCGTGCCGATAGGCATTGGAGCCTTCCCATCCCGATCCGCTCACCCTGACCGATGCCGGCTGCCCACGAATCCCTCGCGGAACCGCTGGATCTCGAGGACGCGCGCTATACGCTGCACGATCCCCGCGAGATCGCACGGGTGTTGCAGGCGCTGATCGACAGCCGCGCGTTGATCAGCGCCCACATCATGCCCGGCGGGCTGCCCTGCCCCACGGCGCTGCTGGAAGTGGGCGCGGACGGCAACATCCTGATCGACGGCAGCCAGCAGGAAACCATCAACCAGCGCATCGCCGGCGCCCATCACCTCACCTGCATCTCGCAATTGGACCGGGTGCGCATCCAGTTCCGCCTGGCCGGGCTGGTCCGGGTCGAGGTGGAAGGCCGCGCCGCCTTCTCCACGCCCGCCCCGGAATCCCTGCTCAAGCTCCAGCGGCGCGAGCTCTACCGGCTTTCGCTGATCCCCGGCCCGCCCGTGACCCTGCAGGTGCCGCCGCTGGAAGAGGACGCCCCGCCGCTGCAACTGCGGGTGCTGGACCTGAGCGGCGGCGGCCTGGCCCTGTCGATCCGGGACGAGGACGAGCACCGCTTCCCGGCCCGCGCCGTGCTGGAAGGCTGCCTGCTGCAGTTGCCGGACGCCGAGCCGATCCCGGTGCAGGTGCAGGTCGCGCACCTGTCACGGCGCGAGCCGCCGCTGGCCGGTGCCACCCTGCGCGCCGGCTGCCGCTTCCTGGCCCTGCCCGGCCCCGCCGAGAAGCACATCCTGCAGTACATCTTCCGGGTGGAGCGCCAGCGCAACGCGCGCGAGCGCCGGGCGGTGTGAACCGCGCCGCCTAAAGTTGCGGCCGGGCCGGCCGATCTCCGGGGTAGTCCTCCCGCGCCGCGGCGCGGCCATGTCCTGCAGGAGCGCGTCCATGAGCAGCACCCCGGCCCCCAACACCGGAGAATTCCTCACCTTCACCCTGGGTGAAGAGCACTACGGGGTCGACATCCTGAAGGTCCAGGAAATCCGCGGCTACGACTCGGTGACCCGGGTCCCGGACGCGCCGGAGTACATCAAGGGCGTGATCAACCTGCGCGGCACCATCGTGCCGGTGATCGACCTGCGCCTGAAGCTGCGCCTGCGCGAGGCGCGCTACGACAGCTTCACGGTGATGATCGTGCTCAACGTGGAGGACCGGGTGGTCGGCATTGTCGTGGACGGCGTGTCTGACGTGGTGCCGCTTTCGGAGGAGCAGATCCGGCCGACGCCCGAGTTCGGCGCCGCGGTCGATACCCGCTTCATCTGCGGCATCGGCACCGTGGACGACCAGATGCTGATCCTGCTCGACATCGAAACGTTGCTCGACAGCGCCGACCTTGGGCCCGAATCGCCGCTGGAAGCGGTGGCCTGATTCCTAAAGTCCGGCATCCACAGGCCGATAGCGCTGGTACAGGGCCCCGCCAGAGGCCCGGATTTTTTCCATTTGCCATTGGAGTCCCGAGCATGAAACCGACCGCCACGCTGCTGTCCACGGCCATCGCGCTGCTGGCCGCTTCGCCACTGGCCGCCTTCGCCCAGGAGGCGATACCCGCCGAGCAGGCCGTGCGCCACGTCGGCAAGGAGGGCATGGTCTGCGGCAAGGTGGAGAAGACGCGCTATGCCCAGAACTCCGAGGGCGAGCCGACCTTCCTCTACATGGGCGGCGCGTTCCCGCGCCACACCTTCTCCGCGCGCATCCCGGGCGACCAGCGCAACAAGTTCAAGCCCACACCGGAGGAACTGGAGGGCCGCGACGTCTGCATCATCGGCACGATCAAACGCGATGCCAGCCGCGCCGAGGTCGAGGTGACCTCGCCCGCCAGCATCAAGCTGGCCACCATCAAGTAAGTAACCGAACCGCCGCACCGGCCGGGACGACAGCCTCCCGGCCGGCCCCGCCGCGAAGTCCAGGGGAATACGTTCCATGCATTGGCTCAAGAACCTCAAGCTCACCCCCAAGCTCATGCTGGCCTTCGGCGTGGTGCTGGCCTTGATGGTCGTCCAGGGTGTCGGCGCCTACCTCGGACTGGCCTCGCTCAACCGGTCGACCACGCACCTGGCCGGAAACACCATCGACACCGTGTCCACGGCCGCCGAGCTGCGCGCGCTGATCAACGAGTACCGCATCGTCTCCTACCGCGGCCTGGTCCGCGCCAGCGAAGCGGCCAAGCTCAACGCGCGCAAGCGCGCCACCGAGCTGGCCACGGCCATCGACGAGGCCAGCGCCTCCTACGACAAGCTGGTGACCACCCCGCGCGAGCGCAAGCTGTTCGACGAGTTCGCCGCTTCCTGGCAGCAGGCCCACGCCTCCTACGAGTCGGTCAACGAGATGATCGACCTGGAGCTGCCCGACGACGCCCTGGATACCTTCCTCGGCGAGACCTCCAACCTCCACGACCAGACCACCACCGCCATCATCGGCCTGGTCGGCGAGGCCGATCGCCAGGCCAACGAGGCCGGCTCGAACGCGCGCAGCGCCTATACCGCCTCCGGCACCCTGATCGTGGTCATCATGCTGGTCGGCATCGGCGGCGGCCTGGCCATCGCCTGGTTCCTGGCCCGCAGCCTGGCCCGCGCCATGCGCGACGCGGTGGGCGTGGCCAACGACGTGGCCGGCGGCAAGCTGGACAGCAACATCGACTCCTCGCGCGAGGACGAGATCGGCGACCTGCTCAAGGCCATGCAGCGCATGCAGCACGACCTGCGCGAGCGTACCGAGCGCGACCAGAAGGCTGCCAACGAGAACCTGCGCATCCGCACGGCGCTGGAAAGCTCCTCCATCGGCCTGATCATCACCGACCACGAACTGCAGGTGGTCTACACCAATCCGGCGCTCAACCAGATGGTCGACAGCTACTCCGACGAGATCGCCGCCGCCCTGCCCGACCTGGATCCGGAACTGCCGCTGGCCGGCCAGCCGCTGGCGGTGCTCGAACGCGACGGCAAGGTCGACCCGGCCTTCGTCGCCCAGTTGGAGAAGGACGGCCGTGCCCAGCGCGAGATGCAGTACGGCCGCGCCTGCTTCGCCCAGAACGTGTCGGTCATCCGCAACGACGAGGGCGAGAGCGTGGGCACCGTGTGCGAATGGCGCGACCGCACCGTCGAGGTGCAGGTCGAGCAGGAAGTGGCCCGCATCGTCGAGGCCGCCGCCGACGGCGACCTCGCCGGCCGGGTCGGCACCGACGACAAGCACGGCTTCCTGCTGCAACTGGCCCAGCAGCTCAACACCTTGCTGGAAGCCAACGAGACCAGCCTGGACGAGGTCTCGCGCCTGCTGACCGCGCTCTCCCAGGGCGACCTGACCACGCGCATGGAGGGCGACTTCCACGGCGTGTTCGCCCGCATGCGCGACGACGCCAACGCCACCGTCGCCCAGCTCACCTCCATCGTCTCGCGCATCC
>NZ_JACHGU010000023.1 GCF_014202435.1 Pseudoxanthomonas broegbernensis
GGTAGTCCGTCGGTGGGCGTATCGCAGCACGAGAAGGCCAGCAGCACCACGCAGTCGGGGATTGCCGACGGCACGCTGATCGTGCACGACGGCAGTGGTACGGACATCGCCCGTGGGGTCACCGAGCTGCAGCAAGAGGGGCTGAAGGAGATCTTCGACGCTCAGAAGGTGGCCGAGCGGATGGAGATGGGGCAGGTGGCCGGAGAGGTGGCTTTTACGGCGGCCAGGGATCTCATCAGCTATCAGCGTGATCAGGCCGAAGCCGATGCCAAGACAGCGCAAACGGCGCTGTTGGCAGCAGAAGGTGATGTGGAAGCTACTGAGGCCGCCAAGCTGCAGTTGGCTGATGCCAATCAGCGGTTGTCACAATGGAACGATGGAGGCGCATATAAGCAGACTACACAGGCACTGGCGGGAGTGTTGACGGCAGCGGCTGGTGGTGGAGATGTGCTAGGTGCTGTTAGCGGCGTGATGATGAATGAGCAGTTGTTGAGTAGGTTCAGCACCTACCTGCAGCAGAAAGGCTCGGACCCGGATAGTGGCACTCATGACACTCTCATGAACCTAATGGGCGTGGTGTTCGGTGCGGCCGGTGGTGCTTTGGGTGGAGATACCTCCACCGGCGCTGCGGTAGGCTCGGTTGCACAGCAGTTTGGGTATTACGATTACCGTGATGGTCGAGCGCATCGTCAGGAAGTCGCAGCGCAAGCATTGGCAGGCATGGGCATCACCGACGATGCCACTGTAGCCGGAGTCAATGCGCTGCTGGACAACTGCGTCAAGCTTGGCTGTGACCCATCGCAATTGAACCTATTGCTGCAGTCGCCTGATGCAGCTCAGGTGATGACTAGTCTAGCCAAGCCTGAAACCACCGCCTATGCCATGTATGGCAAGGGATTCAATGAGCTGAGCCAGGCTGAACAAGAAGCTGTTATCGCTCGCTTGGGAACGGGTACGGTGAGCGTATCGTGGATTGAGGATCTGACTTCAGACGGCAGTAGGCAGGAGATGAAGCCCGTCCCTCAGGGCGAGGCACCGAGCGATGAGCAAGTTGGGCTTCGCCAGCAGTTCGGTACGGTGCTTTCAGGATTGGTGATTACAGGTGGCGAGAAGGTCGAGCAGGTGACGAACTGGCTGGGCGAAGAGAATGCCCAGACGGCGGCTTTGCTTCTAATAGCTGCTTTAGGTGGTCCCGTTAAGACAGGGGCCAGCTATGTGTTCGAGAGTTCATCGATCGGTCAGAGCTTGCAAAGTGCAAAGGATGAATACCTGACCAAACCGCTGTCCAATAACATTGTTTCCCCATATGGCTTTGGGGCCGAGACGGATTCGGATCGACAGAATGTACAGCCGGCCAGCATGGCGGTATCCACAATGATGGTGGATGCGATCCTGTCGGCCCTTGGCATTCAAGGCGCGAAAGCCGGCGCTAAGGGTGTCGTTACAGCTGGGGGTGGGTTTAAGAAGAAGGTGGATGCAGCGGATGCGGCGCCGAAGGGGCAGACACTTGTTATTCCAAAAGAAAAGGCAGAATTTCTTGATAACTATAAGAAGGCTGCTGAAGAAGGGACATTGGTTAGAACCGATCCCTCAACTGTTCGAGGCAGTGGATTTCGAAGGAAGTTAGAAAGGGAGCAGGGGCCGGCGCCGGGCAAGGGGTACGATGCTGATCACAAAGTCGAATTGTGCGTTGGCGGTAAGGATTGTGCGGCGACCAACGGTCAGTGGTTGGAGAGTAGGCGAAATCGAAGTTCTGGTAGTAAATTGAAAAATAATGTAAAGGATGACCCGATAGGCACTAGATATACTGATGTAATAATTGAGGGGGATGGAGATTAGATGTAATGAAAGAGAAAGTTAAAATTGAGACTTTGCCAGGTTACGATGGGAAAACGGCATATTGTGGTGCGCTAAGATTACTGGATAAGGGTGATATTGATTGGATTTCTAAATGGGCCGCTGGTAATGAGGGCTGCCTCCCGGGGCTAGATTTCTTTGCTGCAGATGCATTTGGAGTTCTTTATGGGGTAAATGAGGGGGGGGTGGTATCAATATTCTGGACGGAGACTGGGTGTTTGGAGGATATTGGAATAACGAGGGATGAGTTCTTTATGCTTGTATGTGAGGATCCCAATTCTACGATTAATTACTCACTTTATATTGAGGCTGTAGCTAAAATTGGCAAGCCAAATCACGATCAGAATTTTTCATTAAAGGTTGAAACGGCCCTTGGTGGAAAAATGTCGGTAGATAATCTATATATATGTGATAAATCAATTCATATGCTGCAGCTTGGAAAGATTGCGCGTCAAATTAAGGACTATCCAGTTGGGACTGTATTTATCGATACTGATTTTTAGAGCGTGTTATGAGTCGTCCCTGAAGAATATGTTTTAGCAAGCGATTGCAATGCGCGGGACTGGCTGGCGAACGACGGGCGGCAGCAGGCTCTCCCGTATCCAGGCGCGCAAAAACACGATCCATCGCAGCAGCCAGCGGATGTTGTAGCCGGCCGCGCAGGCGATCACGTGCAGCGCGTCGCCTTCGGCGCCCTTGAGGTCCCCCCTGCGTCAGACTAGAGCGTGTTATGAACTTTGAAAAATGGAAGCTGCATTGCCGAGCATGAGGATGGTGAAGACGACGAAATGCAGTCCGGCCAGTGTCTCGGGCAGGCGTTCGTAGTCGCGGGCCAGGCGCCTGAAGCGTTTCGCCTGGGCCGCTTCACAACCGTTGGTGTTGCGATCGAGAGTTGAATCCGCCCCGATCATAAATTTCCCGGGTGCACAATGATGAAAGATGAAGTGATGAAAGACAAGGTGGTGCTGTCTATCCTGCAAGAGCTTGGCTGGAAATGCGGTAAAGATGAGGCGGGTGATGTCTATTGTCAGTTAGAGCAGGGCGGCAAGCAGTTACAAATTATTCCGACTATCCGTAAGTTATCCGATCATTTCAGGGTTTCGTTGATGCCTTCTATTTCCACCAAGGAGTTCAGTGCAGCAGCTGCGCAAATTTTTGGTGAGCCGATAGATCATGAGCCGATCATCGTGAGTAACTTAAGAGATGAGAAGATTCCAAGCGTTGCCAGAGAAGATGTCGTCCGACTCGCTGAACGGGCACTGTCCTGGGCTTCTATGCAGGATGTCGAGGCTGGGCTGGCGGCGTATCGAAGCTTGCCAACCGATGCCAAGGGTGCAAGGCCGCTGCGACATTTGGCCGCGCTGGCGTTATCGGGAGATGTGGGACGGCTGCACGGCTACAAGGAAAGCTTTGACCAGGGCGATAGAATGGGGTTCGTGCCATATATCACGGCGAAAATGATCGAGCGTGCAATTTCGATCGCTCAGGAAAATGCAGAGGTTTCCCGTCCACACTGTCCGCGAGTGATTTCCAAGCCATGAGCCGAGATTTTTCATCTGGATTTGGAGTCGTTTGGGGTGTTGGACTGCTTCGCCTT
>NZ_JACHGU010000024.1 GCF_014202435.1 Pseudoxanthomonas broegbernensis
ATGGCGACCACCTGGGCCGGCCGGAGATCGTGACCAGTACCGGCAAGGCGGTGGTGTGGCGGGCCAGCAACTACGGCTGGGACCGGGCGGTGACCGTGGACAGCATCGGCGGGCTTAACATCGGCTTCCCGGGCCAGTACCACGATCAGGAAAGCAACCTCTGGTACAACATGAACCGGTATTACGACGCCCGGCTGGGGGCGTATACGCAGGCCGATCCTATCGGGCTGGCGGGTGGGTTGAATCCGTATGCCTATGCTCGCGGCAATCCAGTTAGCTACACCGATCCACTCGGCCTGAAGGCTAATTCCGCAAGTGCCACTGGAGCTGTCGCCGATTGCCTGCAGAAGATCTTTGGCATCGAATCTGTTGCCGATATCAAGATCTTCACGCGGAAGACAAGGCTTGGTGGTCGAGCGATCGCCAATGTGAATCAGATCTCGCTACCAAGAGGACTGACTCCTCAAGAGTTTCTTGCGGACACATCGTCAAGCGGCCGGTGGTGGGTACTTCATGAGTACGCGCACGTAGTGAACCAATTCAACAATGGCGTAACTAGGGCAGACTACGTAGCTCACCATGCAAGCGTTGGATTCAATCCTGAAAGGAATAAGTATGAGATCGAAGCTGACGACTTCGCAAATTTGAACTTGGAAGCGTATACCAAATGTTTGGAGGCTTCGAAATGCACGAAGTAGTGAAATTATGGGCAATTTCTGTTGTGGCTATAGTCATTGCAATTTCAGGCTGTGCGATAACTGGCGGATCCAAGATGATCGGTGTTCGCGGCGCGCTCCCTGCGTCAGCAGGTAAATGCCTGCTCGATTTCGTCGTTGCTGATACAGGGCGGGTGAAGATGACGCAGCCGACACAGGGAGACTTTGGCGTTCGAGTCGTTCTTTCGGGAGGCGTCGCGCAACGATACTACTTCGTTGCGCGCTGTCCTGACGATCGGATCTATCGCTCTGAGGAAATGACAATCGGAATGTCTGATGACGCCATTAAGGTAAACCTGCTTCCGGTAGAGGACTAGATGAGCCGGAAAGTGATCTGATCGCGTCTGCGGGCGGCATTAACATGTATGCCTATGTGTCGGGGAATCCGATTTCGTTCGTTGATCCGCTGGGGTTGGCCAAATGGACCGGCACTATCACCATTGGGAGTGCGGGAAGAGCTGTAATTGGTGGAGGAGTGGTGAGACTCAAACTTCAATCTGAATGTTTGAACAGAGAGCAAGCTTCCGTGATTATTAATTTCAAGGGTGGCGGGTTGTCCATTGGGTCCCCAGTATCAGCAACAGTTTCCAGAATTGAGCGGGCGGGCGGAAATTTAATTTTTATTGATCCTAATGAATTGGTGGGGAAATCCTCTACCCTATCTATAGGGGCGGCTTGGCGGAGGGGCTGCAATGTCCTCCATAAAAATCGGAGATGTATCTTCGATTGGCGTTGGTGGTCAGGCTGGATGGGATGATTCAGCAATGTACTTGATGGGGTCGTCTGAAATTGCAGGAGGAGAAGGTGGTATTTCTTGGAGCAAGTGTGGCTGCTTACAATGAATCTCATTCTGATATTATCTGTATTTCTACTATCCCTGGCGGTAGCTATCGTGTCACGAGAGTACCTGGTAGCTAGGCTCAGGATCGTGGATAAAGATCTTTGGGCTGATCTTGGTTCTCCGGAATTTCTGGAAATAGATTATTTTTTTGAAAAGTATCCATACATAGGGTGGGGGCATGTTTTTCGATTTTCATCATATTTCGACAAGTGCATGCTTCTGACTTTTGCTGTCTCCCACATTGCTTGTGTGGTGTTTTTGGTAGTCGGAGCGGGCCTTTGGCTCTTCGGTGAATGACCCGCTGGTACAACGCGAACCGGTATTACGACGCGCGGCTGGGGGCTTACACGCAGGCCGATCCGATCGGGCTGGCGGGCGGGTTGAATCCGTATGCCTATGTCGGGGTAACTCTATATCGCGGATTGATCCTCTAGGCTTGCAAGACCCATCAGGGGGATTCAAGCCGCCAGGCCCGCCCCCACGATTCCCGGCGGATGTCGTGAGGGGAATCTTGTACAGACATGCCAATGAGATGCAGGCAAAGAACTGGATTGGGGCCGATAAGTTCTATCATTGTATGGCTATGTGTGAAGCTGCTAGCCTTGGCGAGAAAGCAGCAGCCATCGCTGGTATCGCTGGTGAAGTGCGCGAGCTAAATCAGCATTATCGACACGGCGATCCAAAAGAAGAGTGCGATGCCGATAGGGCGGCTAACGCTGCTGGCCTAAGGGCGGGGCGTGCAGGACAGGCATGTGCTGCAGCAGTGGAATACGCGCGAGTTATCCCGAAGGGCTTATGCGACAGAGTTCATGCGGAATGGATCAGCCGATGGAAACCGCTTCGAGGATGCTGCAAATTCGTTCGCCAAGAGCCATGCCGAGGCGCTCAAGGAATGCCTGAAGAAAACAGAGGAGTGCAGCAAATGAAGACTGTGCTGGCAATTCTTCTGGGAGCATTGATGGCTACTCGATGCACTTCTTTCGGCGGCGACATGATCGTTCGGGTATCCGGATCAGTGCCGATATCAGGATCGGCGGGAAAGTCGGGAGAACAATGCGAGCTTGGCATGGTCTCCGCAGAGACTGGCGAGCAGTCGTCAACACGGAATATACCTGCTGACTTTTCTACGACCATGTTGGTGGTTGCTGGCCCACAGCCGAAGCACTACTACTTCGTCGCCGAATGCGGCGATGGCCGCAAGTTCCGCTCGGATACGGTTACTGTCAGCAGTCGCAGTTCGTACAGTAGGAATTTTAATCTGGGAACGCTTGTCGAGAACGTCCCGTAACCCAAGAACTATAGGGTGGGTCTTGACTCGCCCCGATGAAGCGATGAAGCCCCGCTCACGCGGGGCTTCTTCTTAGCGGCTGCTGTCAGCGCCGTTCTGACCTGCCCCCACTGGCCGTACCAGTGATTACTGAGTCGCCCCTGAAAAACCCATCCCACGCATGAGGTATAGCCGTTTCCGCGCATTTCCTGCGTGCCGGCACTCCCCGTTTTCGCTACGCTGAGCGCTGTTTC
>NZ_JACHGU010000025.1 GCF_014202435.1 Pseudoxanthomonas broegbernensis
GTGGCCACCGAGCCGCCATAGGTATGCGTGGCCCGGTTGCCGCGGCCGCTGTACGTGTAGCCGTGGCTGGCCATGGCCGTGGTGCGGTTGTTGCCCGTACTGACCGTCAGCAGGTCGTTGGTGGTCCACTGGTGCCGGGTCTTGTTGCCGTTGGCGTCCCACTCCAGCACCTGGTTGCCCGAGGGCGAGGTCACCGCGGTCAGGCGGTTGAGGGCGTCGTAGGCATAGGCCTGAGTCAGGCTGGTATCGATGTAGTGGGTCGTCTGGGTGGCCCGGTCGTTGGCGTCGTAGGTGCGCAGCAGGCTCTGGAGCGTGGTGCCGCCGTTCATGGTGGTGATGCCGGTCAGGCGTCCGTCGCCCACGAAGTAGTTTTGATCATAGTTGTAATTGCGTGTTAAGCCACTGCCGTAGGTCCAGCCCGTGGCCGGGCCGAAGGGGCGGTACTGGGCGCCGGCAACGATGGTGCTCGTCGTGCCCCCGATGGTGACCGTCATCCCGGTCAGCCTGCCGTGGGTGTAGGAGTAGCCCGTGGCCACTGCGCCGGGATAGGTGATGGCACCCAGGCGGCCCACGACATCGTAGGCATAGGTGGTGGCATGGCTGGTCGGGACGCCGCTGACGGTGATCGCCTCGGTGCGCTGACGCAGGCGGCCATCGGGCTCGTAGGTGAAACCCGTGGTGGTCCCCGGGCTGCTGGCGCTGCAGATCCTTCCCTTGCCGTTGGTGCAACTGTCGTAGGCGTAGCCCAATACCTGCGTGCCTACCGTGGCGCTCTTCAGGCGTCCCACGGAATCATAGGCGTAGTCGGTGACACCGCCCCCGGAGCGGGTCATCTGGGTCATCAGGCCGCTGGCGGTGTGGGTGAAGGTGGTGGTGCCCGTCTCCGGGCTGGTCCGGCTCCACATCTGGCCGAGGCCATCGAGCGTATGAACACCTCCACTGTCCTGCCTGCCGCCGTGGCCCTGAGCAAAGAAGAGACCGCATTTTTCGTGCAGATGGGTGCGCGCATCGCGCAACTGCGCAAGCACCAGGGCATCACCCAGGCCCAGCTTGCCGAGTGGCTAGGGGTCTCGCAGCAGACCATCACGGCCTACGAGGTCGGCCGCCGGCGCATCCAGGTCTCTGCCCTGCCGACGATCGCGCGGGCGCTGGGCGTGTCAGTGGAAGAACTGATCGGCGCGCCGACCACACCCGCCAAGCGCGGCCCGGCGCCGAAGCTGCAACAGCAGCTCGAACGCATCACCCGCCTGCCCAAGGCACAGCAGCGGTTCGTCATGCAAATGATCGACACCGTGCTGCAACAGCAAACGGCTGGCCGCTAAACAAAAACCCCGCCGGTGAGGGCGGGGTTTCTGATTCATGGAGCCAAGAGTTTTGCCTCAAGCTCTGGGCAATATTCACTCTGTTTAGCAAGTTGGCAGATGCCGTTGATTCGCAAGTCCTGCATGTCGCCACTCGACAATTCGCCTCGACGCTTCAGGTCGGAAGCGATCACCATGAATGACAGCACCTCAGGAACACCGCCACGCACATCAAGTTCACCGCGGAGGCGCGCCAAGAAGCCCTTGCCCTCTTTCCCGAAGGCATCGTTCAAGCCACTGTATGGCGGATGACGCCGGTTGGCTTGGAAGAACAACTCAACCTTTTCTCCTGCATCCAACCGACTGAACGCAAGTGTTCTCTCGCCTTCGGGAAGCTGACGCAGTTCCATCAACTTCCCCCCGGACGGCTCACTCGCACAGGCATTGACTGCGAGCAGCATCAGTACAAGGAAAGCATTATTTCGCGCAGCCACAAGGATCGCCTCCCTGAGATTGAAGATCGTTGAGGATCTTCGCGCCCATATCAAAGCCTGCAACCTCGAAGGGATTGTTTCGGTAGGCGTCGTATTCAGACATGCCCGCCCTGATATTCGCCTTGTATGCGGCGTTATAGCGACGTGCCAACCCAATCACGCCGTATTGGTCGTACTGCGTAGAGTGCACGATCTCGTGACCGATCAACGAAATTCCCCCAATCGTATCGGGAGCATCGATTCCAGGTGCCATGTAGATGGTGTTCTTGAAGGTCCACGCATCAGCACCTTCAGCACCGCCCTTCCTCGCGAGGTAGGGGATGCCATCTTTGATGTCGATCTTGCTGAGGTCTTTGTTTGGGAAGTACTTGGAGAGAATGCCGCTCTCGCAATCAGTCAAAGCTCGCAAACCAAGCGGATCGACAAACGATATTGGATTCCCCCCAACATAGGCATACGGATTCAACCCGCCCGCCAGTCCGATCGGATCGACCTGCGTGTACGCCCCCAGCCGCGCGTCGTAATACCGGTTCATGTTGTACCAGAGGTTGCTTTCTTGATCGTAGTACTGCCCCGGGAAGCCGATGTTAAGCCCGCCGATGCTGTCCGTGGTCACCGCCCGGTCCCAGCCGTAGTTGCTGGCCCGCCACAC
>NZ_JACHGU010000026.1 GCF_014202435.1 Pseudoxanthomonas broegbernensis
GGACGAGGAGCGCGGCGAGCTGGGGATGCACTACACCAGTGTCCCCAACATCCTAAAGGTGCTGAATCCGCTGTTCCTCGACGACCTGCGGGAGAAGTTGGACGAAGCGGACGATAACGTCCGCATGTTGCTCAACCTGCGCAAGCGCATCGCCAAGATCAGGGTCTTCGACCCGGCCTGCGGTTCGGGCAACTTTCTGGTCATCGCCTATAAGGAATTGCGGGCCATCGAGGCCGAGATCAACCGGCGGCGCGGCGAACCGGATCGCGCATCAGAAATCCCGGTCACCAACTTTCGCGGGATCGAGCTACGCGACTTTCCGGCCGAAATCGCCCGTCTCGCACTGGTCATCGCCGAGTACCAGTGCGATGTGCTGTACCGGGGCCAAAAGCTGGCGCTGGCTGAGTTTCTGCCTCTGCGCAACGAGAATTGGATCACGTGTCACAACGCACTGCGAATCGACTGGTTGAGCATGTGCCCTGCGACCGGTACTGGCGTGAAGCTGCAGGCGGACGACCTCTTTGAAACGCCGCTCGATCAAGCCGAGATCGACTTTCAGAACGAAGGCGGCGAGACGTACATCTGCGGAAATCCGCCGTACAAGGGCAGCAAATGGCAGAGTGACGAACAAAAGGCCGATTTGGCGAACGCTTGGGTCAAGCACCCCAAGCTGGCGAAGACGACCGACTTCGTGACAGGATGGTTTGCGCGCTTCTTCGACTACGCTGACAGCGTTCCAAATGCAGTTGCCGCCTTCGTGGCAACCAACAGCATATGCCAGGGCCAGCAGGCCATTGACGTTTGGCCGATAGCCTTCCAGCGTGGCTACGAAATCCGCTTTGCACACACCTCGTTCAAGTGGGCGAACCTTGCCAGTCACAACGCTGGCGTGACGGTAGTGATCGTCGGTCTGGGTGAAAAATCGACGCTACCCAAGAGGCTCTATCAGGAGGAGTTACTCAAGCAATGCTCTGCTATCGGTCCGTACCTTGTGCCGGATAGCCTCGCATATGTTCAGAAGGCAAATGATCCGATTGGCGAGCAGTCCACGATGCTGTTCGGCAACATGCCACGCGATGGCGGACACCTTTTTCTTGATGCCGAATTGGCAGAGAAGGTCATTGCCGAGGACGTTGATGTGCGCCCCTTCGTCAAGCGATTTGTCGGTTCGACCGAGCTAATAAACGGCAAGCTACGGTACTGCTTGTGGATTGCGGACAAGGACGTGGAGTCTGCCAAGAGAAGCGTCTTCATTGCTGAGCGCTTGCGGTTGGTGGCGGAGAATCGCAAGCAGTCAGATGCCGAATCTACACGTCAGTTCGCCACGCAGCCACACCGTTTCGTCCAAATCGCGGGTGTGGCGCGACGGGATCAAATACTTGTTCCTGGTGTTAGCTCGGAGAACCGACCCTACTTGCCCTGCGACTACTTGACGGCTGACGTCATAGCGTCAAACAAGTGTTTTGCACTATATGACGCCCCGCTGTGGAATATGGCGCTAATTGTGTCGAAGTTGCATTGGGTTTGGATTGGGACCGTGTGCGTTCGCATGCGAACCGACTTTTCCTACTCCAACACTGTCGGCTGGAACACCTTTCCCGTTCCGGCACTGACGGATAAGAACAAGGCCGACCTCACGCGCTGCGCTGAGGACATTTTGCTGGCGCGGGAGCATCACTTCCCCGCGACCATCGCGGACCTGTACCACCCCGAGAACATGCCTGCTGACCTGCGCGCCGCCCATGATCGCAACGACGAAGTGCTGGAGCGCATCTACATCGGTCGGCGCTTCAAGAACGACACCGAGCGGCTGGAAAAGCTGTTTGACCTCTATACCAAGATGACCGCTTCGGCTGCACCGGCCAAGGGCAAGAAGCGCAAAGCGGGAGACAACGCGTGAGCGACAAGATTGAGTCCGTACCGTCCGTTTCCGTCACCTACGCCCGCAACGGCGCGTCGACCAAGGCCAATGCGCTTGGGATGCGACCCATGCAGGAACGGGCCTACGAGAAGCGGGGCGAGCAATACCTTCTCATCAAGTCGCCGCCCGCATCGGGCAAGAGCCGTGCGCTGATGTTCGTGGC
>NZ_JACHGU010000027.1 GCF_014202435.1 Pseudoxanthomonas broegbernensis
TCAGGTCGCCGGTGGCGATGGCGCCCAGCAGGGCGGACAACTGCGACAGGTTGCGGTCGCTGGTGGCCATCATCGCGTTCAGGCCCTGGACCATGGCCCGGAAGTCGTGCCGGAACGCGGTCTCGTCGCCGCGCGCGGCGAGGTCGCCGGCCGCGGCCGCGGTCGCCAGGCGCCGGATCTCGGCGTTGATGGCCAGCAGGCTGGCCTTGGCCGCGTCCATCGACTCGTGCAGGGTCGCGCGCGTGCCCGGCAGCCGCCGCGCGTCGCGCGACAGGTCGCCGTCGGCGTAGCAGCGCAGCACGTCGATCGCGTCGGTGATCGCGTCCAGGTGCTCGAACATCATGGTGTTGATGCCGACGGCCAGTTCCCCGTAGACCCCGGGGAAGTCCTCGGGCATGCGGTGGGAGATGTCCTGGCCGGCGTGCTGGGCGATCATCAGGCGCGTCTCCTGCGAGAAGCGCTTGAGCATCTGCACCATCTCGTCGGTGGCCTTGAGCATCTGCCCGACCTCGTCGGCGCCGTGCTCGCCGGTGCGCACCTCCAGGTCGCCGCGGGAGACGCCCAGCACCGCCTTCAGCGCGCGCCCGACCGAATCCAGCACCGCGCCGCCGATGGCCCAGCCGATGGCCATGTTCAGCAGCACCAGCAGGCCGCCGGCCAGGGTCATGATGCCGGTGAACTTCAGCGCCTGCAGCCGGGTGTCGTCCACGTACACGCCGGTGCCGATCACCCAGTCCCAAGGCGCGTACAGGGCGGCGTAGGTGATCTTGGGCTGCGGGGAGTCCTTGCCGGCCTTGGCCCAGGTGTAGTCGACGAAGCCGCCGCCTTCGCCGGCCACGCGGACGAACTCCGGGAAGATGCGCTTGCCGTCCGGGCTGAGCACGTCGGCGATGGGCTTGCCGATCAGGTCCGGGCGCGAGGGATGCATCAGCATCCTCGGTTCCTGGTCGGTGACGAAGAAGTAGTCCACGCCGCCGGAGGCCTGCATCGAGGCCAGCGCGTCCAGGGCGGCGGCCTGGGCGGCGGCCTGGTCCAGCTCGCCGGACTCGGCCCGGCGGGCGAAGCCCTCCACCACGCTCATGGCCATCTCCATCTGCGAGCGGAGCCCGGCCTTGCGGGTCTGGTTGAGGTCCACGTACTGCAGCCGCGCGGCGGCGATCGCCAGGGCGATGATGCCCAACGCCACGAAGGCGCTCTGCATCAGGAACTTGCGCTTCATCGGCATCCGCGAGAGCAGCCGGTGGATCGCGCGTGTCGGGTTCATGGGCTTTTGTCCGGGGCAGGGCGGGACGGTTGGGGGCATGGTGGATATCGGCCGCCGCCATGGAATCTTTCGCGGCCCGGGGTCGGGCGCACTCGCCATCGTCGGCACCGGCAAGGCCAGCGCGGGGCCGCCAGGCGCCTCGCGGTCGTCGGAAGCGGCGGTGCGGCGGCACGCCTGCGTGCGTGGCCGGCTGCCGGGCTTTCGGGGCGGCCGGAAAGCCGATGGCCCGGCGATTGCCGGGCCATCGGGCGATGCCGCGAGGAAGCGGGCGTGCGGGCTAGAACTCGGCCCAGTCGGCCTCGTTGATGATGGTGGCGGTGTTGTCGACCATGCGCGGTGGCGTGGCGGTACGCACCGGCGCCTTGCGCGCCGGGAGCGGCACGGCCGGCGGTGCGCTGGCGGCCGGCGCGGCGGCGGCCGGCGCCTGCGCGTCGATGCGGAACACGGCGATTTCCTGTGAGAGTGCGGCGGCCTGTTCTTCCATGGCGCGTGCGGCGGCGGAGGCTTCCTCGACCAGGGCGGCGTTCTGCTGGGTGGTCTCGTCCATCTGCACGATGGTCTGGTTGACCTGCTC
>NZ_JACHGU010000028.1 GCF_014202435.1 Pseudoxanthomonas broegbernensis
GCCCTCAGCACTCGATGACGTTGACGGCCAGTCCGCCGCGAGAGGTTTCCTTGTACTTGTCCTGCATGTCGCGTCCGGTTTCGCGCATGGTCTTGATGACCTTGTCGAGGGAGACCTTGTGCTGTCCGTCGCCGCGCAGGGCCATGCGCACGGCGTTGATGGCCTTGACCGCGCCCATGGCGTTGCGCTCGATGCAGGGGATCTGGACCAGCCCGCCGATGGGATCGCAGGTCAGGCCCAGGTTGTGTTCCATGCCGATCTCGGCGGCGTTCTCGACCTGGCCGGGGGTGCCGCCCAGGGCCGCGGCCAGGCCGGCGGCGGCCATCGAGCAGGCCACGCCGACCTCGCCCTGGCAGCCGACCTCGGCCCCGGAGAGGGAGGCGTTCTGCTTGTAGAGGATGCCGATGGCCGCGGCGGTGAGGAGGAAGTCGAAGATGCCCTGCTCGGTGCTGCCGGGGCAGAAGCGGTCGTAGTAGTGGAGCACGGCCGGGAGGATGCCGGCGGCGCCGTTGGTGGGGGCGGTGACCACGCGGCCGCCGGCGGCGTTCTCCTCGTTGACGGCCAGGGCGTAGAGGTTGACCCAGTCCAGGGTGGTGAGCGGGTCGCGCATGCCGGCCTCGGGCTTGGCGGCCAGCTCGCGGTGCAGGGCCGGGGCGCGGCGGACCACGCGCAGGCCGCCGGGGAGCACGCCCTGGGCGTCGATGCCGCGGGCCACGCAGGCCTGCATGGCGGCCCAGAGCTGCCTGAGGCCGGCATGGATCCGGTCCGGGCTGCGCCAGGCCTGCTCGTTGGCGAACATCAGCGCGGCGATGGACAGGCCGGACTGGCGGCAGCGCTCCAGCAGTTCGTCGCCGCTGGCGAAGGGATGGGGCAGGGGGGTGCGGTCGGGGACGATGCGGTCCTCGGCGGCCTGGTCGGCGTTGACCACGAAGCCGCCGCCGACGGAGTAGTAGTCGCGGGTGGCGAGCACCTGGCCTTGGGCGTCGAAGGCGGTGAAGCGCATGCCGTTGGTGTGGAAGGGCAGTTTCTGGCGCTTGTTGAGGGCCAGGTCGCGCTTCTCGTCGAAGGCGACGAGGCGGTCGGGGGCCAGGCGCAGGGTCTTGTCGGCGCGGATGCGGGCGAGCATGCCGGGGATGGCGTCGGGGTCGACGGCGTCCGGGCGCTGGCCCTCCAGGCCCAGGAGCAGGGCGGTATCGGTGCCGTGGCCGCGCCCGGTCAGGGCCAGGGAGCCGAAGACCTCGGCGCGGACCCGGTGCACGGCGGGCAGCAGGCCGGGCTCGGCGAGGCGGTGCTGGACGAAGCGCGCGGCCGCGCGCATCGGCCCGACGGTATGCGAGGAACTGGGCCCGATGCCAATCTTGAACAGGTCGAACGTGCTGACGGCCAT
>NZ_JACHGU010000029.1 GCF_014202435.1 Pseudoxanthomonas broegbernensis
TGGCCACCGAGCCGCCATAGGTATGCGTGGCCCGGTTGCCGCGGCCGCTGTACGTGTAGCCGTGGCTGGCCATGGCCGTGGTGCGGTTGTTGCCGGTACTGACCGTCAGCAGGTCGTTGGTGGTCCACTGGTGCTGGGTCTTGATTCGGCAAATTACCAAACCCTATGGACTATCCAATTTCACTTACGCATTAAGGATAGAAATACTCCCACCCATTGCCATCACCACCTTGCCAAGGACTCAATTCCCCTACCGTGCGCCTGGATAGTTTGCATGTAAAATTAAGATCGAATCTCTTCTCCTCCTTCCTATAATAATTCACTGCATCAATCAGGCCGCTGACCTCAACAACATCCCTTTCCCCTTGCAATGGATCTATGGAAACAGATGCATTATCTGACATCCAGAAATCAGCCTTGTATATAAACCCAGACCAACCACTAGAAAATTTAGCACCATGTAAGCGAACTCCATCTTTAATGTTTTCGACATCCTCCAAATGCCCAGTAATTTTGGTGAAATACTGAGAATCAGAAAATCCATCCTTGTCGGAAAAAACCCTTAAAGACAGAACAGCACCTGATCCCGGCTGAATACGATGACCAAAATTAGCAGTCGAAATATTTCTTTCCAGTTCACTCAACCCATGCGATGTGGCTACTGAAATTTCAGCATCATCCACTACTATACACTCATAACTTTCACCTTCTGTGGCGCCCGTATGAGCAGGACAGGAAGCCAGCAAAATAGTCAAAGGTACAATCCAGGTTAGTGATTTCATTGCCCACATCCACATTTTGATTTACGCTCAATATTGAAGTCATAGACTTGCTCATGCGCTCGCCGAGTAGCCTCAGGACTAATATAGTTATGATCATAATTATTCAACTTCTCCTGAAGCCCTATAGGACGAGTGAAATGCAAACCCTCATGAATAATTGTATCAAGCAAGTTATATATTCCAGACCAATCAAGTATATCTAGATATCTCTCATTGAGATGAATGTACCCATCCCCTCCACGCAATTGCGCCTGACCCTCAACTCCACTGCGAGGTATATCCGCTTTCGGGGTACCCATACCAAACCTAACATCGGGATTCATTCTTTTTGCGAATTCAAATGCGGTATCGATATCGCATTGTGTCAGCCCGAGTGAATCAATCCTCGAGATCGGATTTCCAGACACATAAACATACGGATTCAACCCACCCGCCAGCCCGATAGGATCGACCTGCGTATACGCCCCCAGCCGGGCGTCGTAATACCGGTTCATGTTGTACCAGAGGTTGGTTTCCTGATCGTAGTACTGGCCCGGGAAGCCGATGTTAAGCCCGCCGATGCTGTCCAC
>NZ_JACHGU010000030.1 GCF_014202435.1 Pseudoxanthomonas broegbernensis
AGGCGGTGGTGTGGCGGGCCAGCAACTACGGCTGGGACCGGGCGGTGACCGTGGACAGCATCGGCGGGCTTAACATCGGCTTCCCGGGCCAGTACTACGATCAGGAAACCAACCTCTGGTACAACATGAACCGGTATTACGACGCGCGGCTGGGGGCTTATACGCAGGTCGACCCGGTCGGGCTGGCGGGTGGGTTGAATCCGTATGTTTATGTCGGAGGGAATCCAATCGATACGATTGATCCGCTGGGATTGATCGGCTACCTATGTCAAAAAGGCAACAACATTGGCATCGCCATTCCGATCAATTTCCAAGGTGCTTCGCAAGCTCAGATTGCTCAAGTTACAAATGCTATTCAAAGTGCTTGGAGTGGGAAGTTTGGCTCTTATAACGTCAAGACGGTGGTTCAGTCGATCCCGACATGGCATGTCGGTACCACCAACGGCATTGCTGTGCGGGAAGGTGACGGGACGTCGTATGTCCAGACGCCCTGGATGATTGAAGGCGTTTGGTATATGCCCGGCCAGTGGGGCGATGCGACTTTTGCGCATGAAGCAGGCCACTTGCTTGGTTTGGGTGACTATGGCCCAGGGATTATGGGGAGAGACCTCACCGTTCCTGTCAACGAGCAGAACATTAAGGACATTTTAAAGTCCGGAAACGAGGCGATTAGACATGGCTGCGGGTGCAATAATTAATTCCTTTGCTGCTGCGGCCCTAGTTCTCTTGTCTGGGTGCCATGCGGATCAAGATGCCACTACCCTCAGTGAGCGGTATCGGGTTTGTGCAAACCTTCCGCGCGGTGTTTACTTTCAAAGTCACACACCTGGTCCAGACTTTGATCTAGGTGCATTGAAATTAGAAAGGGTGACTGTAGATGTTTTTATTGGTGGACATCCAAGGTTCTCCAACCAAGTGATGAAGAGGGGCGTAGAAGCAACGGATGGGTTCAGGTTGCTTGGCAGGGAAAGAAGTGACGGGCTGGATAAGCTGCTGTTTGGCTACGAGCGAGGCGATAAGGAGGGGCCGGTATACGTAATGTTTATGGCTCCCGATTTGCACGCAGTCGAGAAGGTTATAACGAGGAAGAACTTGCTTGTTAGCTGTAAGTAGTTCCAAATAGATAGAAAGAAAAAAGCCCCGCACACGCGGGGCTTCTTCTTGACGGCCGCTGTTGCCGTTGCCTTCTGCTATGCAGTTTTGAAGCGTCCTCGTTAATTCGTCGCCCCTGAAGTATCCGCTTCAGCAGGCCATTGCGACGCGCGCACCTGAGCTGCGAGCCGCCGACGGCAACAGGCACTCCCGGATCCAGGCAC
>NZ_JACHGU010000031.1 GCF_014202435.1 Pseudoxanthomonas broegbernensis
GACATGGCCGCCTACCGCGAGAAGCTGGGCCAGTTCGTGTACCGCACCAGCCTGATGATGAAGCCGGTGTACGACCGCGCGCGCGCCGACCGCAAGCGCGTGGCCTATGCCGAGGGCGAGGAGGAGGTGGTGCTGCGCGCGGTGCAGACGGTGATCGACGAGGGCGTGGCGTTCCCGGTGCTGATCGGCCGTCCGGAGGTGATCGAGTCCCGGATCAAGCGCCTGGGCCTGCGGATGCAGGCCGGCACGGATTTCGAGATCACCAACCAGGACGACGACCCGCGCTTCAACGACTACTGGCAGCACTACCATGCGCTGACCGAGCGGCGCGGGGTCACCGTGTCGGCGGCCAAGAACCTGATGCGCTCGCGCCCCACCCTGATCGGCGCGGTGATGGTGGCGCGCGGCGAGGCCGACGCGCTGCTGACCGGCGTGGTGGGGCGGTTCCACAAGAAGCTGGGCTACGTGCGCAGCGTGATCGGCCTGGACCCGGGCGTGCAGTCCACCTCGGCGATGACCGGGGTGATCAATTCCCAGGGCGTGTGGTTCTTCCTGGACACGCACGTGCAGGACGACCCCACCGCCGAGCAGGTCGCCGAGGCGGCCCTGCAGGCTTCCTACCGGCTGAAGCTGTTCGGCATCGAGCCGCGCATCGCGCTGCTGTCGCACTCCAACTTCGGCAGCCACGAGACGCCGGGGGCGCTGAAGATGCGCCGGGTGCGCGAGCTGCTGCTCAAGCGCGTGCCCAAGCTGAACATGGACGGCGAGATGCAGGGCGACACGGCCTGGGACGAGGTCTTGCGGCAGAAGATCATGCCCAACGGCACCCTGAAGGGCCGGGCCAACCTGTTCGTGCTGCCCAACCTGGACGCGGCCAACATCGCCTACAACATGGTGCGGGTGATGACCGACGGGGTGGCGATCGGCCCGATCCTGATGGGCATCGGCAAGCCGGTGCACATCCTCACCACCAGCGCCAGCCCGCGCCGCATCCTCAACATGACCGCCATCGCCGCCGTCGACGCGCAGATCCGGCAGC
>NZ_JACHGU010000032.1 GCF_014202435.1 Pseudoxanthomonas broegbernensis
CAGGCGATCTTCATCGCCTCGTTGATCGCCGTGGCCCCCACGTCCAGCGCGCCGCGGAACAGGTAGGGGAAGCACACCGCGTTGTTGACCTGGTTCGGGTAGTCCGAGCGGCCGGTGGCGATGATCGCGTCCGGGCGCACGGCCTTGGCCGCTTCCGGCAGGATCTCCGGATACGGGTTGGCCAGCGCCAGGATGACCGGCCGGTCCGCCATCGTGGCAACCATCTCCGGCTTGAGGATGCCGCCGGCCGACAGGCCCAGGAACACGTCCGCGCCCTCGACGATCTCGGCCAGCGAGCGCTTGTCGGTCCGGCGCGCGTAGCGGGCCTTGTCCGGGTCCAGGTCGGTGCGGCCGCTGTGGATGACGCCGCCGCGGTCGAAGGCGGTGATGTTCTCCGGCTTCAGGCCCAGGGAGACCAGCATGTCCACGCAGGCAATGCCCGCCGCGCCCATGCCGGTGGTGGCCAGCCTGACGTCCTCGATCCGCTTGCCCACCACGTGCAGGGCGTTGACCACCGCCGCGCCCACGATGATCGCGGTGCCGTGCTGGTCGTCGTGAAACACCGGAATGTTCATCCGCGCGCGCAGCTTGCGCTCCACGATGAAGCACTCCGGCGACTTGATGTCCTCCAGGTTGATCCCGCCGAAGGTCGGCTCCAGCGAGGCGATGATGTCGACCAGCTTGTCCGGGTCGTTCTCGTCGATCTCGATGTCGAACACGTCGATGCCGGCGAACTTCTTGAACAGCACGCCCTTGCCTTCCATCACCGGCTTGCCCGCCAGCGGGCCGATGTTGCCCAGCCCCAGCACCGCGGTGCCGTTGCTGACCACCGCCACCAGGTTGCCGCGCGCGGTCAGCTCGCTGGCCTGGCGCGGATCGGCCACGATGGCCTCGCAGGCGTACGCCACGCCCGGCGAGTACGCCAGCGACAGGTCGCGCTGGGTCAGCATCGCCTTGGTCGCCGCAATCTTGATCTTGCCAGGGCGGGGATGGCGGTGATAGTCCAGCGCGGCCTG